>JADJZE010000011.1 GCA_016719405.1 Candidatus Aalborgicola lynettensis | reverse complement strand
ACGTTATACGTGGGCTAGCGGTCTATTTGGCACTTAAAAATCCGCGTTGCCACTGGCGTATTAGCGATGAGATTGGTGCTTGAATCGGTACCCGCATCAGGCCAATTGCAGACATTGACTTCGTTCCAAAGCGGTCAGATGCTGCGCCCTCATTGGTGTACCCGAATCAGTGTTGAAAACGCACTGTTTCGAAACAAATGAAGCATCTTGGAAGCCCCGAACTAGTTAATGCCGATTTCAATTCTGTCGATGAATTTCCCGCCCGCGAGATTGGTCACTCCGTTCAAATTGATCGAAGGAATGTTCCTAGTCCAAGGGCAACCAAAATGATCAGCACCAAAGGTGGCAACACCACCCAAAGTCCAATGACGCTTCCGGAAGACGTCCCACTTGAGAATCCAAAAATAAAAAATGCGATGGCGGCCAATAGAAGCCCAAAGCCTAGAAATAAAAACAAAGTCCCCAATAAAAAAGTAATTGGGTTTCGACTCATCTCCTCAACGGTGCCATTTCCATTGCTCGCATCCTCAGTATTGGGGAGATCGTCAACGTAATATGGAACACCGAACTTAATCTTTTCTTTCACGGTAAGCAACCCTCCTCAGTTCAGCATATCGCAATAAGCCGCGAACCATTTAGAGTGCATAAAGCAGCGACTCTTGTCGAAAACTGTCCCAAGAGACACTCCCTCTTGGTAACCCCAAACGACTGTGTAAGGGGTAATTTGACAGGAACTATAGTCCTCTGGACCACGCTCTTGAATGACCGCAAACGCTGCGGACCCGACACCCAACCCAGTCGGATTCTCGTCATGTTTTCTACAGCGCCACCCAACAGGGTTTGGGGTATGGGTCCCCGCCGATTTCTGGGCATTTGACAGTATGAGGCGGGGGCCCATACCCCAAACCCTGTAACCACCAGCGGCAACCGCTGCACTGGAGTTGGTCAAAACGGGTCGCCTCCGACTGTCGCTGGGGGTACCTCCACCCAAGGCCCACCTACAATCGCAAACTCCGACAAAGGCATAAAAGATGCCCCTGCCATCGACTATTCGCACAGGAATAACGGCATGCAACTCTCACACAGCATTTTCAAAGCCTACGACATCCGCGGCATTGTGCCCAGCACCATCAACGAAGACGTTGCCCGTGGTTTGGGGCGCGCCTTTGGCACCATGGCCATGCAGCAAGGTGAGCGCACCGTAGCAGTGGGGCGTGACGGGCGCCTGAGCGGTCCCGGTCTGGCCGATGCACTGATGGCCGGCTTGCAGGATGCCGGTGTAGCGGTGATTGACGTGGGCATGGTCACCACCCCATGCTGTACTTTGCCGCCAGCACGCTGTGCGCCAGCGGTATCCAGGTCACCGGCAGCCACAACCCCAAGGATTACAACGGCTTCAAGATGGTGCTGGGCGGGCGCGCCATTTATGGCGACGACATCCAGGCCCTGCGCGCCACCATGGAGGCCGAGAGTTGGGTGCTGCAAAGCGGCGGCAGCCGGCGCAGTGTGGATGTGCTGGCCGACTACACGGCCCGCATCGTGGGTGACATCAAGTTGGCGCGCCCGATCAAGATTGTGGTGGACTGCGGCAACGGCATTGCTGGCGCTTCGGCACCGGCTATTCTGCGCGCCATTGGCTGCGAGGTAACCGAGCTGTTCAGCGAAGTGGATGGCAATTTCCCCAACCACCACCCCGACCCCAGCAAGCCCGAAAACCTGCGCGACCTGATGGCGGCACTCAAAAGTGGCGACGCCGAACTGGGCCTGGCATTTGATGGTGACGGCGACCGCCTAGGCATCGTCACCCGCGACGGCGACAACATCTACCCTGACCGCCAGATGATGCTGTTTGCGCGGGATGTGCTGAGCCGCGTGCCCGGTGGCACCATTGTTTTTGACGTAAAGTGCTCGCAACGCCTGGCGCCCACCATTGAAGCGGCTGGTGGCAAAGCCCTCATGTTCAAGACCGGCCACTCGCTGATCAAGGCCAAAGATGCGCGAAGTGGATTCGCCCTGGGTAGCGAAATGAGCGGCCACATCTTCTTCAAGGAGCGCTGGTATGGCTTTGATGATGGCACCTACGCGGGTTGCCGCTTGCTGGAAATTGTGAGCCGTGCGCCCGACGCCGGTGTATTGCTCAACGCCCTGCCCACCAGCTTCTCAACGCCTGAACTGAATGTGCAGTGCGCTGAAGGTGAACCGCACAGTGTGGTTACGCAGTTGGTTGCCAAGGCTTCTTTTGCCGCCCCTGCGGTCATCAATACGATTGATGGCGTGCGCGTGGACTGGCCCGATGGTTTTGGCCTGATTCGCGCCTCCAACACCACGCCGGTGCTGGTGCTGCGTTTTGAAGGCCACACCGCTGCGTGGCGCTGGAGCGCATTCAGGCCGACATGCTGGCCCTGCTGCGCCAGGTTAAGCCCGACGCGCATTTTTCCGAGGCCGCGCATTGAGTCTGCTGGAAACACGCACACGCCGACGCGCCGCCCGACTGGCAGCCAACGCCCCCCAGCCCGACACCGTGGTGCCCGTCAAGGCCGCCCAGCGTGCTCCCACGAAGGGGCTATGCCGCTGGCCCGTGTGGGCGGGGCCAAGGCCCAAGGTGCTGATCGTCAAACTGTCGTCCTGGGCGATGTGCGTACACCATGCCCGCGGTGCACATCCGCTGGCGGTGCCGGGCGTGCAGATTGACTGGGTGGTGGAGCGCGCCTTTGCGCCGCTGGTGGCCCGCTGTGCCGGGGTGCGGCATGTCATCCCCTGCGACCTTGCGCCGCTGGCGCACGTCCATTTTCGCAGCCAACGCGCCAGGAATGGCGGGTGTTCAAAGACGCCTTGCAGCGAGGCCTACGACGCGGTGATTGATTTGCAGGGCCTCACCAAATCGGCCCTGGTAGCCCGGCTGGCACGCACCAGCGCAACCGGGCGCCGCTATGGCCTGGGTAACCAGACCGACGGCCCGGTTACGAGGCGCCCACGCGCTGGGTGGCCGACGTGGCCGTGCCCATGGAACCGCACGTACACGCCGTGCGGCGGGGCGTTTGTTGCGTGCGGCGGCGCTGGGTTGCACCGCGAGACGGGCCCGACCACCACCGCCTGCAAAGCGGCACGCTGGCCGTCAGCGCCCGGACCCGCTGGGCCAGGCGCCAACCCGTTTGCCCCGCGCAAAGCCTGGGTGGCGTTGGTCACGGCACTTCGCGCGCCGACAAGGAGTGGCCGTTGGCGCACTGGGTGGCGTTGGGCCAACGGCTCAACCAAGCGGTTTTTCTGTCGCTCTGCCGCACGGCAACGACGCCGAGCGCCTGGGTCAGCGCCGCCATTGCCGAGCAGCTCAACGACGCCTGGGTCTGGCCCACGCTGGGGCTGGACGCGCTCACCGACACGCTGGCACGCTGCGCCGGTGTGATTGGCGTGGACAGCGGCGTGAGCCACATCGCCGTGGCGCTGGATCTGCCGCATGTGCAAATCTGCAACTTTGATACCGCCTGGCGCACCGGCCCCACCGAAATCACCGACAGCTCAGCGTGTTCGAGAGCCCGCACCCCAGTGTGGAGGCTGTGTAGCAAGCGTGGGACAGCCCCTGGACACGCCGGTGTTTTGCCGCTAGGGCTGTGGGTGACCCGCTGGCTCTATTCCCTGGTTGTTGTGGTTCGCCCAGCCCCTGCTGGTGCGCAAGCTGCGCCGCCGCGCCGTCGCCGAGCCGGTGTACGGCGAGGCCATGGCCGAGCGCTGGGGTTATTACGCGGCGCCCGCTGCCACGGCCCTCAATACCAATGCGGTTCCGCACCCGGTGCACCCGGTGCTGCCCATGCCCCGGGGCACCAGAGTCTCCAGAGGCATCGGCGCTGCCGCAGCGCGAGTCACCGTATGGGTGCACGCCGTCTCGCTGGGTGAAACGCGCGCCGCCGCCACGCTGGTGGCGCAATTGCGCGCCCAGTTGCCGGGCATCCGTCTGCTGCTGACCCACGGCACTGCCACCGGGCGCGTGCGGGCCACAGCCTGTTGCAGCCGGGCGATGTGCAGGTCTGGCAGCCGTGGGACACACCCGGCGCCGTGCGGCGTTTTCGGCCTGGGGCCAGCCCGATGTGGGCCTGCTGGTGGAAACCGAAGTCTGGCCCAACATGGTGGCCGCCTGCGCGCAGGCGCACATTGCGCTGTGCCTGGTCAACGCCCGCCCTCAGCGCCAAATCGCTGCGCCAGCCCAACGCCCGCCCTGGCTGGCCGCGCCCGGCCTATGCCGCCCTGCAGGCCGTGGGGGCGCAAACCGATGCCGACGCCACGCCTGGCCCAACTCGGCGCCCCCGGTGCGTGGCGTGCTGGGCAACTTCAAGATTCGACGCCACGCCCGACGCCCGGCAACTGGCCCAGGGCCGCGCCTGGCACGCCACGCAGCGCCGTGCCGTGTCGCTGTTTGCCAGTTCGCGCGAAGGCGAAGAGCAAATGCTGCTGCAATGTTTGAAGCAAAAAGTGCCATTTCCGCACGTCCCGCGTGCGCAAGCAGCTACGAAAACAATAGCAGATCAAGTGCAGTGGCTGATCGTGCCGCGCCACCCGCAGCGTTTTGACGAAGTGGCGCAGCGGTGCCACGAGGCCGGTTTCTCCGTATCCCGGCGCAGCAGCTGGGCGGCGGAGCCGGTGGCAGCAGACATCTGGCTGGGTGATTCGCTGGGCGAGATGGCGCTGTACTACGGCCTGGCCGATTGCGCGCTGCTGGGTGGCAGCTTTGCGCCGCTGGGCGGGCAGAACCTGATTGAAGCCGCCGCCTGCGGTTGCCCGGTGGTGATGGGGCCCCATACGTTCAACTTTGCCCAGGCAGCGGAGCTGGCCAGCGAAGCGGGGGCTGCGTGGGTGGCGCCAGATTTGCCCTGGGCGGTGGCGCAGGTGCTGGCTTTGGTGCAGTCGCCGCCGGAACTGCAACAGGCCCGCAGTGCTGCCCGTTCCTTGGGGCTGGCGCACCGGGGGGCGGCTGGGCGCACGGCGCAGGCGGTGGTGGCGGTGTTGGGGAAAAAATAGGCCGGTGTGTTGCGGCCCACAGGCCAGTTAATCCGACCCAAACCTTCTGGCATGAATGTGGTCAGCGTGCGGCGTGCCATCACGGTGCATACCAAAAAAAACGGCACCCTAAAGGTGCCGTTGGCAGGACGCTGAATGGGATCAGGCTTGCTTGTTGGCCTTGCGGCGGCGCGCTACGGCGCCCATTACGCCCAGGCCGGCGAGCAGCATGGCGTAGGTCTCGGGTTCGGGGACGGGGGACCCGACCAGAAACTCGACAAGGCGGTGAGGTCGCTGCCTCCGAGATAGGAACTGCCGGTTAGATCCCAAAGATACACTTGATCGTAGCTCTTGGAACCTAGCGCGGAGCCAAATTCCCGGCGACTTTGGCATCCACCACGTCGACGGTATTGCCCGCTGCGGTCAAGGTGGCGGCCATTTGGTCGTACTTTTGATGTTTCGTAGTCGTACTGGGTAACCAATACGTTGGCTGCATGAACCGAACCTGCCATGCAAAGCGAAGCCAATGTGCCGAAAATGGCAGTGGTGAGTTTATTGAGTTTCATCAAAGTTCCTTGTTTACAGTTGGTAGTCCAGTGTCCTCCCATGCCAGAGGCATTAAATCTCGTCTGGGTAGATTGGACTGGAAATCGAACGCCGGAGAAGCATCCGCGCGCCACACATGACGAGCGATGTCAACTGTAGTCGGCCTGCGTGTTGTGGTTTTTTGATCTGGCTAAAGGGTTGGCTTTCCGGGCCAAAGTATAGGTTTGAGGTGCCAGTTGCAGTTTTGGGAACTTGCTGAAGATATAAAACAGCTAGGCAACAATGGTTGCCAGCTTCTCGCACCTTGATCGACACCAATGTGTCGATCGGCGCAGCGTGTTTCGAAAGATTGCGGTCAATTTACCGCCGACCGGCCTCGTACGTGGCAATGGCTTGCTTCAACTCGCGGTACTGCTCGCAACCGAAGAAACACAGGCTATCGAGCCGTTGCAGATTTTCTTTGGCTTTGTCCGGCTGGTTGATCGACAAATAGGCTTCGCCCATGTATTCCAGCGCGTCCAGGTGGCGGGGGTTGATGCGCAGCGCTTCGGTGTAGTGCTTGAATACCAGCGCCATATCGGGGTTGGGGCCTTTGCGCACCGCGTAGGCATACAGGTTGTGGTAATCGGCAAAGTGGGGTGAGTCGGCCAGCGCGGCCTGGAGTACTTTTGTGCGCCCAGCCAGTCTTTCAGCGCAATGGCGTTGCGTGCGTCGCGCATGACCGGGTCTTGCGACGGGGCGGCATGGCCACCCCGCCACCGCCGCCCGCGCTACTGCTGCCGCCGCCCATTCCGCCACTGCTGCCGCCACCACCTCCGCCGGCAGCAAATGCGGCGCCGCAGAGGCACAGGAACAGGGTCATGGTCAGGGATCGGTGTGTGTTTTTCATACAGACTTTCGTGTGAGGGGTTGCCGGGAGGGGCCAGATTGCAAGGTAACACCCTTGCCTTCTGAGGGTTGAACGCAGCATAACGGCGCCTGGATGCAGTGCAGGTAAAAATAATTTCAACTGTTGGGCTGGCACCGATGCCACGTGCTACCCCCGCTACCTGGTGCCTGCTATCTGGTGCAGGTTGATGGTGCGCCGGTGGGTGGCGGTGGGGGTTTTTACTGGTGAACAGAGTATCGATTATTGATACTCTAAGTTCATAAATTATCAATTGGACTTGATAATTGATTCTTTTTGCCGCATCCCGCCTACAGTTGCGTCCATCAACAACCGAAAGCGATGGCGCCACTATCTAAACTCCCAAACACCCTTTGATTCATCAGGACTCGTCCGCCTGGACGCTGCAGGTCTGGGTGTCCTTTGGCCTGGCGGTGTTTTTGTGCGGCGTGGGCTGCCATTTGCCCGGCACCGAGCTGGACCGCGCGTTCATGGTCATGGGTTACTTCTTCTGCCTCGGCCGCCTTTGTGCTGGCCAAGTTTGTGCGCGACCTGAGAAAGCCCGGCCCAGGGGCTGCGCCGGCGACACACCGTTGTTCAAGTACGTGGTGTTGGGTGCCTTCTTTATGGCCATGGCGCTGACCGGCTGGGGCCTGACGCGCATGGAGATCAACGACACCTACCGCGCCTTTCTGGGCGTGAGCTGGCTCTACCTGATTACCAGCACCTTCACCCTGGCCAAAACTCTGCGTGACCGGTATGAAGCCGATCTGGAACAAGCCCACTCGGCAGGCGCCTTCGCATGGAGCGCGACGCCCAGCGGAGTCAGTAACCTTGCCCCCACTTGCCACACCTTCGCCGGGGCGGCACTTTTCCTGCCCCCAACTGGAGAACCATGATGAAACAGCGAATTGCTGCAGTTTTAATAGCTGCTTGCGCTTGCCTGGCGTGCGCAACAGCCAGTTTCGATGCCAATGCACATACCCACCATCACCACGGCCACGGCGATGCCTCGGCCCTGAGTGCGCTCTCCGCCATGCCCATTGCCTCGGTGGTGGGCTCGGCGGCGGCGGGTGCTTCTGCGGTGGCAGCGGTGCCGCTGCTGCCGTCCACCGCCGGTGGGTGCTGGTGGTGCAGGCCGTGGCGGTAACGGCCAGCGCCACTGTGTGTGCTGGCCCGTGCGTCGGACGGTGCCATGGTCAGTGTGGAGGTGCTGGGCGCCGGTGCGTCGGTGCCTCGCTGGCCGCAGGAACGCTGGTCACGGTGAGTGTGATTGGCGCGGGCACCGTGCTGTCGGCCGCCGGTGAGGTGATTGCCTTTATCCCCAATGCCCTGGGCCGCGCCCTGCTGCACAACGAACGGGTGACCCCATGAAATCCAGGAGTTGCTACCGTGCTGGCGGCGCTGGTGCTGGGAATGGCCGCACCGGCCTGGGCCGGGCGGGCTTGCGCGGCGCCGTAACCGCCCAAACCGCCACCCATTGAGCGCGCCCCGACTCTGGCGAAAGCGCACCTCTGCGTGCGCTGGACCAAAGCGGTGCCGACGTGGTGGTGCTGGCGCGCGCCGGGCAGGATTTGAGCCGCTACGGCCTGCGCTACTCGCACCTGGGCTTTGCCTACCGCCAGCGCGATGCCCAGGGCGCCAGCGTGTGGCGTGTGCTGCACAAGCTCAACCAGTGTGGCACGGCGGAGTCGGCCCTGTACCGCCAAGGCTTGGGCGACTTCTTTCTGGACGACCTGTGGCGCTTTGAGGCCGCTGTGGTGCCCACGCCGAGGTGCAACGCAAACTGCTGGCGCTGCTGACCGACCCGGCGCGCGCGGTTGCGCTGCACCACCGGCCCTACAGCATGGTGAGTTATGTGTGGAGCTTGCAGTACCAGCAGTCCAACCAGTGGGCGATTGAAACCCTGGCCATGGCCATGGATGCGGGCGGGCCGGGCGGCTGGGCCAGCCGCGACCAGGCACAAAAGTGGCTGTATGCCCACGACTACCAGCCCAGCGTGCTGACCATTGGCGCCATGACCCGGTTGGGCGCCCGCATGACGGCGGCAAACGTGGCGGTTGATGACCACCCCAGTTCAAAACGCTTTGCCGATCGCATTGAAACGGTGACGGTGGATTCGGTGTTTACCTGGTTGCCAAGGGCGGGCTTGAGTACGCAGCCCATGACGGTCATGCGGTAACGGGTCATAGCAGGTGGTAGTGCGGCTGGGTGGCCATGCGTTTTGCGTAGGTAAAGGAGGAGACCGCGCAGCGGGCGGGGGACACGAAGCAAAACGTATGGCCGCCCAGCCGCACGGACGCGGTGCGAGCGCGCCTTACCAGCAATACGCCCACGCCGCAGTGGGGTTGGGGTATGCGGGGTAAAAGCGCTGTTCAAAGGGCGCTGAATTCGTGTACTTTGGCGGCTCGCTGCATCCGCATTGTTTTGATTGAACGGACACCAAGGAGCCTCTGTGAAAACCCAACAGGTACAAGTCAACGATATTGCCGTCCTTGCCACCAAGCTCGCCACCTTGCGCGATGCGGCGCAGGCCAACCTGGTGCTTGTTTTTGGTGCCCCCCAATTGCTCAAGGCGGACACGCTGTTTGGCACGCTCAAGGCGGCGTGCCCGGCGGCCATCATTGTGGGCTGCAGCACGGCGGGCGAAATTACCAATGCCGGTATTGCCGACGACACGCTGGTCGTCACCCTGAGCCAGTTTGACCACGTTGAGCGCGCTGATTGACGGCTTGCGTGCCGAGCTGGGTGACGACGTGGCCATTACCGGCGGCCTGGCGGGTGACGGTGCACGCTTTCAGGAGACGGTGGTCGTCACACCGCAAGGTGTATCCAGCACCGCCGTGGTGGCGGTGGGCCTGGGTGGTGATGCCCTGCGTTTCAACCACGGCTCGTTCCGGCGGCTGGGAGCCCCTGGCACCTTGCGTAAAAGTGACCCGTGCGGCGGGCAATGTGCTGTTTGAGCTCGACGGCACGCCCGCACTCGATGTGTACAAACAATACTTGGGCGACTACGCCAAAGACCTGCCATCGTCGGGCTTGTTGTTCCCGTTTGAGATGTTGAACGAAGCGCGCAGCACCACCGGCGTCATTCGCACCATTTTGGCGGTGGATGAGGGCTCCGGCAGCCTCACGCTGGCCGGTGACATTGACCCCAACGGTTTTCTGCAACTCATGCACGCCAGCTCCGACCGCCTCGTCGATGGTGCCGAAGCCGCCGCCAACGCCGCCAAAGAAATGGCCGCGCACCCCGGTGGCGGTATCGGGCTGCTGGTGAGTTGTGGGCCGCAAGCTGGTGATGGGCGACCGCATTGACGAAGAAATTGAGGCCGTGGGCGACGTGTTTGGACAAACCACCGTGCTCACCGGTTTTTATTCGTATGGCGAAATCAGCCCGTTTGCGCCCGGTGCGCACTGCCGTTTGCACAACCAGACCATGACCGTGACCTGGATCGCCGAGTCGGCCTGGAAGCCACTTCGGCTGGACTACCTGCACCGCATGCACGCCACGCCCGCCCGCCAGCTCAAACGCCTGCTGGACCGACTACCCGACGCAACACACGTCGTTGAGCTCGACCAGTTGCGCGTTTTTTTGCAAGCCCACGGCGCGCCACCTGCCTTGCAGAAAATCGCCGACGGCTTGCCCGATTTGCTGGGGCGCGTAGAGCAAACCTATTCCCAGTTTGAGCGGGATGTCACCTTGCGCACGCGCAGCCTGCAGGTGTCGTCGGAAGAATTCATCAAGGTCAGCACCACCTTGCGTGACGAACTGGTCACGCGTGAAACCGCCATATCCGGAGTTGAAGGTGCTGCTCAGCCATTTGCGCCAGATGCTGCGGGTGGGGACGCATGCGCGACCCGCCAACGACCTGGCGCTGCTGGTGGACCAGGTCTCAAAATGGTTCGCCAGCAGGAAACGCGCAATCCGGAGTTGCGGCTTTACACACCGATCTGGCCAACCAGAAGTACGCGCTGGACCAGCATGCCATTGTCAGCATGACCGACTTGCAAGGCACCATCACCTACGCCAACGACCGCTTTTGCGACATCAGTGGGTATGCCCGCGAGGAGTTGGTGGTGCCAACCACCGATCGTGCGGTCGGTGAACACCCAGCGGCGGTATTTGACGAACTGTGGGCCACCATTACGGCCGGGAAGGTCTGGCATGGTGAAGTCAAGAACCGCAAAAGTCGGGCGGGTTTTATTGGGTTAGCGCCATTTACCCACCGCGCCACCGGCTAAACGCGCCACCTGCTGTACTGGAAGGCCCGCCTGACGCGCCCGGATGGAAGCGTTTCCGGCCTGATTGGCACCATTTTGGACATTACCGAGCGCAAGCGCGCCGAAAAAGACCTGCAGGAGGCCAAAACCGCTGCCGAGGCCGCCAGCCGTGCCAAGAGTGACTTTTTGGCCAATATGAGCCACGAAATCCGCACCCCGATGAACGGCATCATTGGCATGACCGAACTGGCGCTGGATACGCCACTGACCCCCCACAACGCGACTACCTCCAGCATCGTGCGCAGCTCTGCCGATGCCTTGCTGGTGATCTTGAACGACAGTCTCGATTTTTCCAAAATCGAGGCCGGCAAACTGGCCATTGAGAACATCCTCTTCAACCTGCCGGTCACCATCACCGAATCGCTCAAAAGCATTGCCGCGCGGGCGCAGAAAAAAGACCTCAAGCTGGTGGTGGACTTGCCGCCGGACTTTCCGACCATGGTCGAAGGCGACCCCGGGCGTATCCGGCAGGTGCTCAACAACCTGTGCGACAACGCCATCAAGTTCACCAGCCAGGGCGACATCACGGTCCGTGCGCAGGCCAGCGCGGCCGAGGGCGGAGGCGATCACTGCATGGTCACCCTGTCGGTTGCCGACATGGGCATTGGTATCCCCAAAGACAAACAGGCACAAATTTTTGAAGCGTTTACGCAGGCCGACACCTCCACCACCCGCCAGTTTGGGGGCACCGGGCTGGCCTGACAATTGCGCCCGCCTGGTGCAGCGATGGGCGGTGCAATCGGCGTGGAGAGTGAACCCGGCGTGGGCAGCACCTTCCATTTTTCGGTGCGGACTCGTGCCGCGCCAAAACGGGCGACACCGGTCACTCCCTGCCTGCGCTGACTTTATGGGATGGCTTTTCGGCCTTGGTGGTGGACGACCACCCCACCAACCGGCGCAGCCTGCTGCACTGGCTGCAGACCTGGGGTTTCCAGGTGGACGAGGCCCAAAACGGCATCGAAGCACTGCAGCAGTGTGGCAAAGCCGTGCAAGCGGGCAAGCCCTACCACCTCATCATTCTCGACGCCCACATGCCGCTGCTCGACGGCTTTGGTTTTGCCGCCGCACTGAAGGCGCAAAACCAGCAAGGGGCCACCCAACTGGTCATGCTGTCGTCGGGTGGTGGCAAGGGCGACAGCCAGCGCTGCCGCGAGCTCGGCATTGGTGGTTACCTCACCAAGCCCGGCAACGCCGGTGGAACTGCGCGAAACGCTGACCCGCATTCTGGCGCCGCGTGCTGCCGATTCATCCAGCCCGGCGGGTGATGCCGCTGCCTTCGTAACCCGCCATACCTTGAAAGAGCAGCAGCGCCAACTCAATATTCTGGTGGTCGAGGACAACCCGGTTAACCAGAAGCTGGCCACCCTGGTGCTCGAAAAATGGGCCACCGGGCACCTTGCGCACAATGGTCAGCAGGGGGTGGATATGTTTCCACCGCAGCCTGGGATGTTGTGCTGATGGACATGCAAATGCCCGTGATGGGCGGTGTTGACGCCACGCGCATCATTCGTCAAAACGAACCCGCTGGCCAGCACACCCCCATCGTCGCCATGACGGCCAATGCCATGGCCGTAGACCGTGCGGAATGCCTTGCGGCCGGCATGGACGAACACCTGCCAAAGCCTATCAACGTCAAAGCCTTGCAAGCCGTGCTCGACCACTTTTGCGCGCGGGCCGCGGTGCTCAAAAGTCCTTCGGCGCCCATGGCCCCCACGCCCGCCACTGCGGGCGGCACCATTGAGGGCGACACCGTTGCACGCGACACCATCACCAACGCAGTCGAAAAAGCCGACGCTGAAATGCTCCATGCCGTTGCGGCGGTGCTTACCGAGCAGTTGCCGCAAGACATCACCATGGCACACGAGGCGCTGGCCGTGAATGACTGGGTGCGGCTCAAACGCGCGGCCCACAATTTGAAGAGCAACCTGGGGTTGTTTGATCTGCCCGTGCTGATCGAACAGGCGCGCCAGATCGAACACGCACCCGAGGTCTGCAACCGCGACACGCTGGCGCCTTTGGCCATGGGCGTCGAACACCTGGTGGCGGTTCTGCAACGCAGAATCGGATCACTGCCGGAAGAAAGTCCATGACAGAAACTGTCCAACCCGTGGCACCTGCCACCTTGCGATCCTGCATTGCCCTCATCGACGACAACCAGGTCAACCTGACGCTGTTGCGCCACCTGCTGGCGCGTGACAGCCATTCCGACACCATCTCCTTCCTCAATCCGGTCGAGGGGCTCAGCCACTGCCCGCACCACGCGGTTGATCTGGTGATCGTCGACCGCAACATGCCGGAGATGACGGGTATTGAGGTTATCGAAGCCTTGCGCGCCCATGCGGGCACGGAAGAAGTGCCAATTTTGATGATTACCGCCAACGACCAGCGCGAAGTGCGCCACGCCGCACTCGAAGCCGGTGCCACCGACTTTGACCAAGCCCATCGACAACAAAGAGCTGTTTACCCGCGTGCGCAACATGCTCAGGCTGCACGCCGCCACCAAGCGTGAAGCCGACCGTGCCAACTGGCTGGCGCAAGAGGTCAAAAAAGCCACCGCCTCCATCGAAGCGCGCGAGCAGGAGCTGGTCTACCGCATCTCGCGTGCCGCCGAATTTCGCGACCCCGAAACCGGCGGCACATTCAGCGCATGGCGCATTACTCGCGCCTGATTGCGCGGCGCAGCTGGCCTGCCGCAGGCCGATCAGGACATGATTTTTGCTGCCGCACCGATGCACGATGTGGGCAAAATTGCCACGCCCGACGCCATTTTGCTCAAGCCCGGCAAACTCAACGACGCAGAATTTTCAGTGATGAAGGGCCACGCCCGCAGCGGTTACGACCTGCTGGCAGGCAGCGAGGCGCCCACCCTGCAAGTGGGCGCCGAAATTGCCCACACCCACCACGAAAAGTTCGATGGTTCGGGTTACCCCCGCGGCCTGGCGGGGGAGGCCATTCCGCTGTTTGGCCGCATTGTTGCTGTAGCCGATGTGTTTGACGCACTCACGTCCTCGCGCCCCTACAAACGCGCGTGGTCTCTTGAGGAGGCCAAAAACTTTCTGCTGCAAGGAAAAGGCACGCACTTTGACCCCACCTGCGTGACCGCCCTGGTTGCGGTGTGGGACGCGGTGTTGCAAATACAGCAGCAATTTCAGGATACCGATGAACTGGTCAGCCCCGATGACGCCTGAAACCCATGCGCCCTTTCTATCGCCGGGCAACCCGGCCCATGAACCCGCCGCGCTGGCGCACTGGTTGCCGCGTGGCGTGGCTGTGCTGGCCGCCGCGCTGGGGGGCTGGGGGTGGTGATGTGGATTGCCGCCAACTGGGAAACGCTGGGCCGTTTTGGGCGCTTTGGCCTGCTGCAAGCCCCTGGTGCTGGCCGCGGGTGTGGGTGGCTGCCATGCGCCCTGCAGCGCGTGCGCCCTGGGGCTGCTGGCGCTGCTGGGCATAGGCGCGCTGTTTGCCTACTTTGGCCAGACCTACCAGACCGGGGCCGATGCCTGGCAACTGTTTGCCCTGTGGGCCGCTTTGGCACTGCCCTGTGCCTGGGGCGCGCTCCGATGTGTTGTGGGCACCCTGGGCGCTGGTGACCATGACGGCTATTGCGCTGTGGACGCATACCCACAGTGGCCACCGCTGGAGTGTGGATCCGCATCAACTGCCGGTGCACCTGCTGGCTTGGGCGGCTGCGCTGCTCATGGTGGGAGCGGTTTGCCCGGCACTGCAGCGGTTCAGCGGAGCCGGCGTGTGGGCGTTTCGTACGGCGGTGGTGCTGGCGGTGCTGGCGTTTACGGGCACGGCCCTGGGGGCGCTGTTCCATAAAACCGTGGCCCCGCATTACGCGCTGGGTGTGCTGCTGCTGGGGACGCGACCGGAGGCCGCAAATGACCACCCCGCAAGCGAACTCCGCGCTGGACAACCCCCATGCGGATGTGCCCACGGGCAGCGAGCGCCCCTGGCCGGTGGTGCTGCTCACGGCGGTGGGTGCGTGGTTTGCCGCCGTGCCTTTGCTGGCCATGGTGGGCATGCTGCTGGGCGACGTGCTGCGCCACGGCGTAGGCGCGTATGGGGTGGGTGTGCTGGTGTTGGTGGGCGCAGTGGTGCTCATGCGTGCCAGCGGCGTGGCGCTGTTTGTGGAACAACTCGCCGTGCCTGCGCTGCTGGTGGGGGGTGGCACGCTGGCTATGGGGGTGTACCGCGACCTGCACACCGCAGGGGGCTCGTGGGTCATGCTGGGCGTGGTTTTGGTGCTGGCAGCGGTCCTTCCCAAAAACTGGTTGCGGGTGCTGCTGGGGGCGCTGGCGGCGGGTCTGCTGGCAGTGGCTGTGTTGCCGCACTGGAGTTGGTTAAACGGCCGTGCCAACCTGTTGATGGTGTTGCATGGCTTGTTGGCCGTGTGGCTGCTGGCCTTGTGGCTGCAGCAGCGCGCCACGTCGCTGGCGGCGCTGGTAGAACCCTTGGCCGCCGGTTGGTTGTTGGCCACGCTGGCGGGGCTGGTGTGGCTCTCAGGTGCCACGTTTTTGGTCGGTGGTGCAGTGGGTTCCAATGAAGTGGGTCAGGTGCTGTCCTGGTTCAGCGGACGCAGCCCGCGCGACTGGCAAACCTATGCCATCCAGGCCGGTGCCAGTGCGTTGGTGGTGGCCGGTGCGGCGGTGGGGGCCATCGCCTGGCCCACGCTGCGCCAGTTTATGCCCCTGGCCGTGGCGGCGGTGCTGGCCGGTCTGGCGTGGTTTATGCCCCTGCTGGGGGCGGTGCTGCTGGCACTGATGGTGTGCGCCACCACCGGGCGCTGGCGCTTGGCGTCGACCTGTGCGCTGGCAGCGGCCTGGATAGTGGGCAGTTTTTATTACCAGCTCGCCTGGCCGCTGGCCGACAAGGCGGTGGTGCTGGTGGTGGCAGCGGCCGTGTTAGGCGCGGTGGCCTGGTGGGACAGGCACGCGCGTCGTGGTGCAAAGGGCGGCGTAGCGGGTAGTGCGGTGGGCGGTGCGGTAGGGGCTGCTGCCGGTGGCGCTGCAACGGATGGCCACTTTGCGGCGCAACCGGTTGTGGCCGTGTGGGCGTTGTTGGGTGGCAGCGTGCTTACCCTGCTGGTGGCCAATGGCGCGATTTGGCAGAAGCAAAGCCTGATTGCTCAGGGCCAGCCGCTCTACCTGGCCCTGGCTCCGGTAGACCCGCGCTCGCTCATGGAGGGCGACTACATGCGCCTGCGTTTCCCCACGGTGGACGCACACGAGGTGTCTTTGCTGCGCGATTGGGGCACTGCACGCCCGCGCATGGTGGTGCAGTTGGACGGGCGCGGCGTGGCCACCGTGCAGCGCCTGCACACCGCTGCCCAGCCATTGGCGGCCAATGAGCGTTTGCTGGAACTCACACCCAAAGATGGCAACTGGGTGGTGGTGACGGACGCCTGGTTTTTCAAAGAGGGCGAGGCCCAGCGCTGGCAGGCGGCGCGCTTTGGCGAGTTTCGCGTGTTACCCGACGGGCGGGCGTTGCTGGTGGGCATGGCAGATGCCGCATTGCAGCCCATTCGGGTCGATAAATTCTGAGCCAAATCGGCCGTTTACGCTTATTGGATGTGCGTAAGTAGCTACTACTTTCATAGCAAGTTCTACCCTGATTGCTCAGGGTTTACCAAGGTGCAAAGGGGTTCCCCCTGTGGTATGAATAACCCATACCTTATGCAAGCCCTTGATGACAAAACACTGAGTGCGGTTGCCCTGCTGACCAGCTTGTTGCTGCCGCTGGTTTTGCTGGGCATTGGGCAAATGACGAGCCACAGCCAGGCGACAAGGATCTGGACCCGCGGTGTTGCCATGTACAGCCTGGGCTTCCTCCTGATTGCGCTGCGCAATGTCATTCCCGACCTTGTTTCCATCGTTGTGGCCAATTGCCTGTTTGTGATGGGCTACGGCGAACTCTTGCAGGGGCTCAAGCTATTTTTCAACCGACCGGTGAGCCGGGGTTGGATGGTTTACGTGGTGCCGCTATTTGCCGTGCTGCTTTTCATGCATGTGAATACACCCGGTGGGCAGGAAGTGCGGGTCATCGCAACGTCGTTTTTGATGTGCTGTTTGAGTTTTGCCATTGCTGCGGAGTTTTACCGGGCAGTTATGCAATCGACCGCCGTGCAGCATGCGTCCAATGTCGGAGAGCGCCGGGTGTTGCTGGTGTTTTGTGCTGTATTTGCCATTAGTGCAACGGCTATGGGCGCGCGTGGAACGATTGTCGCCATTGCCACGCAGGGCGTAGATAGCACGCTCATGCTGAAGCTGGTGGTTTCCACTTCATTCGTACTCGCTATTTTTGTTAACTTCATTCTGGCCGCCGGGTTGCCCTTGCTGGTTTCCAGGCGCATACAGCGCGACCTGTTTGCCAGCGAAGCGTCGCTGCGCAAGGCCGAAGAGGTCGGTGGTTTGGGTACCCTGGTAGCCGACTTGCGTACCTTGGCGTTCACCACCAACAGCGTGTTGGTGCGCATGCTGGGGCTGGCGCCAGAGCAGCGCCTGACCGTGCAGACCTGGCAAGCCCTTCTGCACCCGGACGACCGCACGCGTGCCCGCGAGGTGCTGGACGCTGTGCTCAAGGGGCGCGCGCACACTGCCAAGAACGAATACCGCACTGTTCGCCCGGACAACGGCGAGGTGCGCTGGTTGAGTGTGTCCAGCGAAGTCAGCACCGACCCCCTCACTGCAGAGCCGGTGCTGCTGTCCTCCATGCGTGACATCACCGATTTGAAACAGGCCGAACTCGCCGCTGTGCGGGCCCGGAGCTGGCCGACCAGGCCAGCAACGCCAAATCATCTTTTCTGGCCAACATGAGCCATGAAATCCGCACCCCCATGAATGCCATTCTGGGTATGCTCAATCTGTTGCAAACCACCGAGCTCACGGCGCGCCAGCGCGACTACGCCAGCAAGACCGAAGGCGCAGCGCAGTCACTACTGGGCCTGCTCAACGATATTCTGGATTTTTCCAAGGTGGAAGCCGGCAAGATGACGCTGGAGAGCGAGCCCTTTCACCTGGAGCGGCTGCTGCGCAATTTGGCGGTGGTGTTGTCGGCCAATGTGGGTGCGCGTGATGTGGAGGTGCTGTTTGATATAGACCCCGCACTGCCTACCATGTTGCGGGGCGACGCCATGCGGCTGCAGCAGGTGCTGATCAATTTGGGGGGCAACGCGATCAAGTTCACACCGCGGGGGCAGGTGGTGCTGCGTTTGCGCAAAGTGGACGAAACGGCCGATACGGTGACCATCGCGTTTGCGGTGCAAGATTCGGATTGGTATTGCACCGCAGCACCAGGCACATATTTTTAGCGGCTTTTCACAGGCCGAGGGCTCCACTACACGCCGTTTTGGTGGCACCGGCTTGGGCCTGGCCATCAGCCAAAGGTTGGTGAGCATGATGGGTGGTGCCATTGAGTTAACCAGTGCCGAGGGCGAGGGCAGCACCTTTGCGTTCGCGCTGCAACTGCCCACGGTGGCCCAGATTGCACAGCCCTTGCCAGCCCCGGCACCGCAGAGCGTGTTGGTTGTGGACGACAACCCCACCGCGTGCGCGTTGCTGCAGCGCATGGTTCAGGCATGGGGCTGGCAGTGTGATCTGGCGCACAACCCCGAACAGGCACTGGCCTTGTTTGTCGGCCAACCCGATACAGCGCAACCGGCGTATTCGCTTGTCTTGATGGACTGGCACTTGGCGCACCAGGACGGTTGGGAAACCACACGCCAGCTGCTGGCTTGTGCGGCGCAGCACGCACAGCCCGCGCCTGCGGTGATCATGCTCACCCCGCGTGGCAACGATGCCCTGGCGCAACGCTCGGGTGCCGAGCAGCACATGGTCAAAGGCCTGTTGAATAAACCGTTTACCAGTGGCATGTTGCACGATGCGTGGGAACAGGCCAGTACCACCGATGCCCCGGTGTTGGCCGCGCTGCCCGGCGCTGGGGCCGTGCGCCGATTGCAAGGCATGCGTGTGCTGGTGGTGGAAGACAACCTGTTAAACCAGCAAGTGGCCGAAGAACTGCTGAACCGCGAAGGGGCGCTGGTTTCCATGGCCGGCAACGGGCGGCTGGGTGTGGAGGCGGTGGCAGCAGCAAAGCCCCAGTTTGATGCCGTGTTGATGGATTTGCAGATGCCCGTGCTCGACGGCTACGCCGCCACCCAGGAAATTCGCCATACGCTGGGCCTGGCGCACCTGCCCGTGATTGCCATGACCGCCAACGCGCTGGAGAGTGACCGACTGGCGTGTATCGCAGCCGGTATGAGCGAACATATTGGTAAACCCTTTGACATGGACAAGCTGGTGGCGCTGCTGCTGCGCGTGACCGGTTTGCGGCCACCCGGCGAAGCGGATGACGCCCGCCACCTCACGCTGGTTGCCGAGTCGCCCTTGCCCCAGGTCGATGGGCTGGACTTGGCCACGGCGCTCAATCGCATGTCGGGTATGCGGACACTGTATGTGCGCTCGGCCAGTGAGCTGGTGCGCACGCTGGGTACCGTGGTTGGCGACTTGCAGCACCACCTGGCTGCGGGTGAGCCGCTGGCTGCGCGCATGCTCTTGCACACTTTGAAAGGCAATGCGGCCACCCTGGGTGCAGGTGCGTTGGCCACGTTTGCCGCAGAACTGGAGGCCCGGTGTAGCACGGGCGCGACGGTGCACATCGGTGCGGCACAGTCAGAAGCCCTGGGCGATGCCATTGCCGTCGCCCGCCACAGCTTGTCGCAGGCCATTGCCTTGTTGGCACCGCCTGATGCACCCGCCGCCAGCACTGCGCCGGGTGCTGACAGTTTGGCCGCCTGTGCCACGGTGCTTCGCGAACTGCTGGCCTTGGCAGAGGCACAAGACATGGCGGTGTTGATGCGTTTTGCCGAAGTGCGCACCCAACTCGCCGATTTGCCAGACGGCTTGTGTGACCAGCTCGACGCCGCATTGCAAAACCTCGATTTGGATGCGGCAAAAACCGTGTGCAGCACAGTGCTGGCGCGGTTGGAGAAGTAGTAATCAAACGGGTCGTTTACGCCCGCCAGACGTGCGCAAGTAGCTATCATTTGTATAGCAAATTACGCCAGTGCAGTGCCCACCCGGGCCTGCGTCGCCTATTGCCCCACCACGCAAACGCGGTTGCGCCCCTCGCGCTTGGCCTGGTACAGGGCTTGGTCCGCACCATGAATAAGGGCTGCAAAGCTGGTCGACTCGCTGGGAATGACTGCGTTCACCCCCACGCTGATGGTGACGGTTGCCGCAATGCCTTGCTCCTGAAATGACAAGCCTTCGATGGCCGCGCGCAGTTGCTCGGCAATGGCGCTGCTCTGGGCCGCATCGGTATTGGGCAGCAAGACGACAAACTCCTCTCCGCCATAGCGGTAGCAGCGGTTGGCCGGGTCGCACAGTTGATGCTGGATGGTTTTGGCCACCAGGCGCAGGCAGGCGTCGCCACCCTGGTGCCCATGGGTGTCGTTGAAGCGTTTGAAATGATCAACGTCCACCAGCAGCAAGCCGACCGGACTGTGCGCCTTGAGCGAGCGATGCCACTCAAATGCGATTTGCTCGTCAAAATACGCGCGGTTGTTGACCCCGGTGAGACCATCGATATGGCTGAGTTGCATAAGGCGCCCGTTCGCGTCAGATAGGCTCAGCAAGGCTTGGTCGAGCTGGGTGGTGCGTTCCTGTACGCGGCGTTCCAGTGTGGCCTTGCCTTGCGCCAGAACACGTTCGTTTTCGTCTTTGAGAAGGCGCATGCGGTGTGCCAGGGCAAACGAGAGAAGAATGCCCTCAAATGTAGAACCAATTTGCATGGCGTATTCGGTAAATGGAGTGCTTTTGATGAACCCAAAGGTTTTGAGCACGTACAGCACAATGCCCACCAGCAGACACGACCACGCCAGCATAAAAAAGCGTGCTTGCTCCACACCGCGCCGCAGCGATAAAACCCCCGTTGTCACCACCAGCAATGCAATGACCATGGCCCCAGCGGTGCCGATTTGAATCGCAAATGCATAGCTTCCCAATAAGGCCCAGGCCATGATGACTGCCGAGCCCGCGGCTGCGTAGACCAAGAGGCGATCCATTGCCGGAACGTGCACGCGGGTCAACAACAGGCTGCGCGTGAACTGCACCATACCCAGCAACGCAAACCCGATAAAGAAGGGCACCGCCTTATTGGCCCATGCGGTTTGCTCGGGCCACAGGTATTCGTAGGCCAGGCCATTCAACGCCATTTGAAGCAGTATCCACGCCAGCAGATACCAAACCGAATACAAGTAGCTCATGTCCCTAATCGAGGCAAAAACCAGCAGGTTGAATATCAGCAAGGTGATGAGCGAACCGTAGAACAGGCCCAGCGCGTACTGTTCTTCATGGTCTTTGACCATCAAGGCCTTCGGGCTCAGCAGCACCAGCGGCAATTGCAGAGAACTTTCGGTTTTGACTGCCAGGTAGATGCGAACGCTTTGCCCCGCCGCCAGCGGCACATTGAACATGGTGTTGCGGTGTTTAACCACACGCTGCGAGAACGCCACCGCGTCACCACCCTGGTAACTTTCAGTGGCTTGGTTGGGGTGGACCAAATGCACCGTGATGTGGTCCAGTGGTGGGTAGAGGGACTCCAGCAACCACTCCGCGTTGGTCGCGCTTTGGTTGTGAATGTCCAGCGCAAACCAATAGGTGGAAGCCGTAAAGCCAAAGCTGGGCGCCGCCTTTTCACTGCGAATCCATGCGGCCGAGTCCTTGCTGGCCAGAATGTCTTGCAAGCTCAGGCGACCTTCTTTGTCTTCCAGATACGACAAGTGAAGACCCAGCGGGTAGCTGGCGGTTCCATCGACCAGGGTCAGGGGCGTGCTGCATGGGCGGAGAAAGCGCACAAAAACGCAAGGGCCCATAACCAGCGTACGCCGCAGACAGAAAAAATTATCGGCACTTCAACCCTATTGTGTTGATGGCGTATACACCATTTCATTGGCTTGGATTCTTCCATGTTTATCGGCGTGCGCCAACTTCTTCTAATGCACCAGCATCAATGTGCCAACAAAGCGGGCGAGGTGTTTTGGACCATCACTGCAATGAACGGCAACCCCAGTAGGCGCGCAAAGTAGGCTTCACTCACCGCAGTGGAGCCTTGGCGCACCCAGCCGTTGCACAAGGCATACAGAAACAAGGAGCGCGCCAGCCGGTGCTTGAGGCTGCCGGTGGGGTGGGTGGATTCGTCTTTCAAATACAGGTCAATACCGTGTTGTGCAAAACCCGGCAGTGGCAGGGCAATCAGGTGCGTGTCGGCACTGCGCTGGTAGTCGGCCTCAATCAGGCCAATGGCCTGGCGCAACCAGTTGTCATTTTGCAAAGTGGGCATACCCGTCTCCGATGTGCAAAGCAGTTGGCATTGTAGGTATGCAGCACTGTGTCACGTGGCTGTCACGTGGCACCTGCATGCTGGGCGGATTTTTTCAACGCGCAGCAGCGCAGGGGTAACTTATGACAATTGAACGCACGCCAGAGCAGGAAATGTTCGCCCGCCTGCGGGCCGAGCTGGCCGACAGCTACGACGAAGAGCTGGAGATGGAGCTCGATGACCGCATGGCCAGCGGCGAAGACCATGGCAGCGACGAGTCCAAAGCCGCACGCCAGCAGTATTTTCAAGAGTTGTTTCGCTTGCAGGGTGAGCTGGTCAAGCTGCAAGACTGGGTGGTTGCCACCGGGCACCGCATGGTGGTTATTTTTGAAGGCCGCGACTCGGCTGGCAAGGGCGGCGCCATCAAGCGCATTACCCAGCGCCTGAACCCCCGCGTGTGTCGGGTGGCGGCGTTGCCGGCCCCGAGCGACCGCGAGCGCACGCAGTGGTACTTTCAGCGCTTCATATCGCACCTGCCCGCCGCGGGCGAAATTGTGTTGTTTGACCGGAGCTGGTACAACCGTGCCGGGGTGGAGCGGGTGATGGGCTTTTGTGACGACGCCCAACTGGAGGAGTTTTTTACCACGGCGCCCGAGTTCGAGAAGATGCTGGTGCGCAGCGGCATACAACTGGTGAAGTACTGGTTTTCCATCAGCGACGATGAGCAACAGATCCGCTTTTAAGCCGCATCCATGACCCGCTCAAACAGTGGAAGTTGAGCCCCATGGACCTGGAGAGCCGCCGCCGCTGGGAAGACTACACCCGCGCCAAAGAGGTGATGCTGGAGCGCACCCACACCGACGAGTCACCCTGGTGGGTGGTGCCTGCGGTGGACAAGAAAAAGGCCCGGCTGAACTGCATTCACCACCTTCTGAGCCAGGTGCCGTACCACGAGGTTGCGCACCCCGAAGTGCATTTGCCCGCCCGCGAACGCGACCCTGAATACATCCGTGGGCCGGTGCCGCAAGAAATTTTGGTGCCGCAGGTGTACTGATCGATTTAGACCGGTAATTCCCATCCAATCGATCCCCCTGGGTCAGTGACAGGGGTAGTCAGGAAGGCTGCGTTTCTCGTGTGATGTTATGTGGCGGCTTGCGCACCTGTTACGCGCAGCCCTGGCAGTGTAAACGGGTGGCGCGTGCCGGTCAGCAAGGCACCCAGCCAGGTGGAGCGCACCAGCAGGTGGTAGCTCAGCAGCGCCACGGCGGTGGTGGCAGTGATGTTGATGAGGCTCTTGCTCAGCACCGATAGCGGCTCACCCACCAGCATGGCACCAAAAATGATGGTCAGCGGCAGGTGGATCAGGTACACCCAGTACGACGCTTGCGACAGGTAGCGCAGCACGGCGTTGGAGCGCTGCATGGTGCGGGTAAACAGGCCAATGATGCCTACGCTCCAGAACCAAGTGCACAGGTTGTAGATCAGCCCGGAGTAAAACGCAAAGTGGGGCACGGAGCCGGGTTGTTCGAACTCCGTTTTGACGACACCGCCGGAGAGCGTGATGAGCACCCAGCCCAAGGCCACATACGGCAGCCAGCGGCGCGGGTAGTGCGCCAGCAGCACGCCGCGCTGGTGGTACAGCGCCAGGCCAAAGGCGTAAAACAGGCCGTTGTGCAAGCACTCGGCGAGTGGCGGCACAAAAGCACCGCTGGAGGTCATAAAGCCGCCCACGTAGCCCAGGCCCAACAATGCCAGTGGCAGGGCCAGTGCGGCCAGCCCGAATGTGCTGGAGGCGACCCACGCAAACGCCCGTCCCAGGCGCTGGCGCCAGTGTGTCGACACCACCCGCGCCAGCGGTGCCAGCGCAAAGGTGGCCACACAAAACCACATCAGCATCCAGATGAACCACAAATGAATGGTGGCGATCTGGGGGTGGCCGGGTATGGGTACGACCAGGCTTGCGTCCATGCCCCATGTGCCGCGCGCAGCGCGGTGCACGAACAGCAACACGCATAGGCTGGTGGCCACAAAAAGGAATGGCCACAACAAGGCAAACGGCGCACCCAGGCGTGCCACGCGGTTTTTCAGCATGCCTTTTGCGCCGCGCATTTGCATCAGCAGGGCTACAAAAAAACCGGCCACGATGAAGAAAGTGGGCATGCGAAAGGCGTGGATGATGCCCACGACGGCGTCGGCCCCTTCACTGCTGATGGTGTCTTGCCACGGGACTGGCATGGGCCGTACGGTGTAGACCATGGTGACGTGCAGCACAATGCCGAGCCACATCATGACGGCGCGCAGGTTGTCTAGCGCATGCAGGCGCTCAGCAGGAGTGTGGGGTAAGTGGGGTGAGTGTGTGTGGGTCATAACGTGTCGAAAGTTGCCGCATTTTGGCAGCTTTCAAATTCACATTGGTGGCGCGTGCAACATATCGTGCGCAATCGTGGTGCGCGCACCCCTGTGCAGGGGGGGGCACAGGGCAGTGCCCGTTACAGGGTGTCGTTGTATTTCTTGAGCAGGGTATTGATCTGGGATTTTCGTGTTTTGGCAATCTGCTCCCACAGCCGTGCCGCAAGATCGGGTGACTTGGCGTAGAAATTTCGCGAGAAGGGCAGAAAGTAGTCTTTGGCCGAAAATGGCAACGGCAGCTTGCGCACGTCCTGGATGCCCAACATGTCAATCAACGCGTCGGCGGGCATGTCTTGCATCACGTAGGCCGCTATTCGGGCAGATTGCAGTTTTTGGAGATTCTGTTCGGTGCTGCGGGCTTCTTCCACCTGCAGGCCCAATTTTTTCAAATCACCCGCCACCGAATAACCAAAGTTGACGCCCACAGGTGCTGGCGTGGGGTGAATTGTTTGCCGTCCCACGCCAGCGTGCTGCTGTCTTGCACGTAGATGTGGTAGCGCAATTCGGCCAAACGCAAGGTGCCGTCGGGATTGCCGTCTTTCATGGGGTAGACGGCGTAGGCTGCGCGCTCGGCATTGAACGAATACATCAGCATGGCATCCAGATTGCCGCTTTCCATTTCGCGCTGCACTCTGCGGTTGGGCATGCGCTGCCACTGGACTGTGCAGCCAATGGCGGTGGCCGCCTCCTGAACCAAATCGATCGCAATGCCCGGCGCTGCGGGTACCACCTGTCCATCGCCCACCAGGTAGGGTGGTGCCGCCACGTCGCTGTAGGCAATTTGCAGGCTGCAGGCCCATGCGTTGGGGTAAACCAGCGCCGTCAGTAACAACGTTTTGAGGTGGTGCATGGGGGGCTGGGACGTTATTTTGGTCCAGGCGAAGACGGCTTGCCTGACTTGTCCGATTTTTTGGATGCGCCCTTTGCGCCCGGCTTTTTGTGCTTGTCTAGCTCGTCTTCGATACGCTCACACAGGGTGCGCAAAATCTTGACGCGGGCGTGGTTTTTGTCGTTGGCCTCCACCAGCGTCCACGGCGCGTTACCGGTGCTGGTGCGGGCCACCATGTCGCACACGGCCTGCTGGTAGGCGTCCCACTTTTCGCGGTTGCGCCAGTCTTCCTGGGTGATCTTGAAGCGCTTGAAGGCCACCTGCTCGCGCGCCTTGAAGCGCGCCAGTTGCTCTTCCTGGCTGATTTGCAGCCAGAACTTGACGACAATCACCCCGGAATCGGCCAGTTCGTGTTCAAAGTCATTGATTTCGGTGTAGGCGCGCAGCCAGTCGTTTTCGCTGCAAAAACCCTCCACCCGTTCCACCAGCACACGGCCGTACCAGGTGCGGTCGAAAATGGCCACACGCCCCTTGCGTGGCAGGTGGCGCCAAAAGCGCCACAGGTAGGGCTGGGCGCGTTCTTCCTCGGTGGGCGCGGCCACGGGGATGACCTGGTACTGGCGCGCATCCAGTGCCGCACCAATGCGCCGGATGGCGCCACCCTTGCCAGCGGCGTCGGCGCCTTCAAAGGCACACACCAGCGCGCGGTTTTGAAAACGCGGGTCGCGCACCAGCTCGGCCAGGCGGGCCTGCCACTGCGCCAACTCGGTCTCGTAGTGTTTTTCGTTCAGGCTCAGAGTCAGGTCCATCTCCGACAGCACGGTGCGGTGGTCGGTATCCACCCGCACCATGGGCGCCACCGGGAAGCCGGGGGTGTCGTTGGCCTCCAGTTTCTTTTGCAAGGCCTGCAGCACAATTTGCCCCACGGTCAGGCTGCGGTAGCGGTCGTCCTCGCCCTCAATCACCACCCACGGCGCCCAGGTGTGTTGGTCAGGCGCAGCAGGTGGCCGGCCGCGTTTTGCAGCTTGTCGTAGGTTTTGAGCCGGTCCCAGTTCCATTGCGTCACCCGCCAGGCTGTGCGCGGGTCAGATTCGAGCGCCTTGAGGCGCGCGCGCTGCCCTTCTTTGGTCAGGTGGAACCAGAACTTGAGCACCAGCGCGCCCTCGTTGACCAGCATGGCCTCAAAGCGGTTGATCTGGTCGGCTTGCGCGTCCAGCTCCTTGAGCGAGATTTCGTCCAGAATGCGCTGGCGGATCGGGTCCGGAATACCACGAACCGGCAAAATGCCCACCCGCCCCTTGGGGCAGGCTGCGCCAGAAGCGCCACATGGGCGGGCGTTCACGCTCTTCGTCGCTGGGCGCCGAAAACGCCAGCGTGGTCAGAAAGCGCGGGTCCATCCACTCGTACAGCAGGTTGATGGTTTCACCCTTGCCAGCACCGTCTTGCCCGCTGACCAACACCACCACCGGAAATTTCTTCTTCTCCTGCAGCGCCACCTGCGCCTGTTGCAGCGCCGCACGCAGGGCGGGCACGGCTTCGCGGTAGGTGGCTTTGTCGATGCGGTGGCCAATCTCGGCGGATTCGAACATGGTGGACCCTTTGATGGTGGTGGGTAAGGTTGCTTCAGTGCACCATTGTGTGCATCAGGGGGAATAATGCACATCAATGTTCGGCACCTCCTATGATCCACCCCCTGCGTAGGAGTAATGCATGATTGAATGGACGAGAAAGGCCTTGGACAAAGGCCTAGAGTGGAACGAACGCGCGGCCGACGCCGCTAGCAACGGCTTTGACTGGCTGTTTCGACGCAGCGAACTGGTGTTGTCGGGTCTGACCGACCACGAAGTCATATTTGAGGGCGACCCCATGTCGGTGCGCTACTACAGTCTGGACGGTGTAGCGCACATCGATTTGGCCGACGGCGGCACATTGCCGGTGCAGAAAATAAAGCACCCCGTGCCGCTGGTGCTGGTGCCGCCCCTGGGCGTGACCACCGAAACGTTTGATTTGATGCCCAACCGCAGCCTGGTGCGCTACATGGCCGCGTGCGGTTTTCAGGTGTACCTGGTGTGCTGGGGTGTGCCCGAGCGGCGCCACGCCACGCTGGGCATGGCCGACTACGCCGACCGCATGATGGGCCAGGCGCTGCAAGCGGTACGCAACCACAGCGGCAGCCAGGAGGTGTCGCTTATGGGCTGGTGCATGGGGGGGCTGCTGGCGCTGTTGCACGCGGGGCTGGAGGGTACGCAGGGCATTCGCAACATCGTCACCGTGGCCAGTCCGATCGACATGCGTGGCGGCGGCCTGGGGCGGGCGTGGCCCAGGCCATCAACACCCCGGCGCGGCTGATCCGCAAGTACAGCGATTTCAGCATTTACGCCCTGAACCCGCAGACACTGCATGCGCCGGGTTGGGTGACATCGCTGGCCTTCAAACTGACCGACCCGGTGGGCAGTGTCACCACCTACTGGGACCTGCTCACCAAGTTATGGGACCGGGGTTTTGTGGAGTCGCACAGCACCACCTCGGACTACCTTAACAACATGCTGTCCTACCCGGTGGGCATGGTGCAGGACCTGGTGGCCAAAATGGCGGTGGGCAACCAGTTTGCCAAGGGGGAGTTCAAGCTGGGCCAGAAAATGGTGCGGTTCAAAAATATTAAGGCCCCCATGCTGGTGTTTGCGGGTGAAACCGATGTGCTGGTGCAAGCCAGTGCGGCACGCGGTATTTTGGACCTGGTTGATTCGCGATACCAGCTTCGAGACTGCACCCGGCGGACACATGGGCGTTATTTTGGGCGCGCAGGCGCAGGGCGTGGTGTGGGCCCGCTCGGCCAACTGGTTGGCGCAGCGCTCAGGGGCCAACAGCGCCCGCAGTGGGGCTGCGGCGCAGGGTCCGCGTAGCGATGCAGGTAAAAAATGGCACTTCGCTCCCAGTGAATCGCAACCCCCTTGTTCGCCTTGTAGCGGGATCTGCGCGATATACGGGTTTGCCCGTCGTTCCGCGGGCACAATCAGCTATCGGATTGATAGCA
The DNA here is from genome assembly GCA_016719405.1 of Candidatus Aalborgicola lynettensis. Classification (GTDB taxonomy): domain Bacteria; phylum Pseudomonadota; class Gammaproteobacteria; order Burkholderiales; family Burkholderiaceae_C; genus Allorhodoferax; species Allorhodoferax lynettensis. The sequence continues at coordinate 5,314 of JADJZE010000011.1, read as the reverse complement.
CTTTGCGCAGGCTATGAATGACCGAATTGACGACTGAGTCCTCTCCTTTTGAACGAAGAAACCCCGCCGATGGCATTTGCCCAACTGCAGTTGGCGCCCCCTTGTCGCGCGCGGTGGCCGAGATGGGCTACACGTCGATGACGCCGATCCAGGCCCAGGCTATTCCGGTAGTGATTACGGGCAAAGACGTGATGGGGGCAGCGCAGACTGGTACCGGAAAAACGGCCGCCTTCTCCTTGCCGTTGCTGCACCGTCTGATGAAGCACGAAAACGCGTCAACATCCCCGCACGCCACCCGGTGCGTGCCTGGGTGCTGTTGCCGACCCGCGAGTTGGCCGACCAGGTTGCCCAGCAAGTCAAGCTCTACGCCGAGTACACCCAATTGCGCAGCGCCGTGGTTTTTGGTGGCATGGACATGAAGCCCCAAACCCTGGAACTCAAGCGCGGTGTGGAAATTCTGGTTGCCACGCCGGGACGTTTACTGGACCATATTGAGGCCAAAACGCCGTCCTCAACCAGGTGGAGTATGTGGTGCTGGACGAGGCCGATCGCATGCTGGACATTGGTTTCTTGCCCGACTTGCAGCGCATTTTGAGCTACCTGCCCAAGCAGCGCACCACGCTGTTGTTCAGCGCGACCTTCTCGCCTGAGATCAAGCGCTTGGCCAATAGCTATTTGCAAAACCCGGTTACGATTGAAGTGGCGCGTTCCAACGCTACGGCATCGACCGTGGAGCAGCATTTCTACAGCGTACCGGAAGACGACAAGCGCCACGCTTTGCACCAAATTCTGAAATCACGCGGCATGAAGCAGGCTTTGTGTTTGTCAACAGCAAACTGGGTTGTGCCCGCTTGGCCCGCACGCTGGAGCGAGAAGGTCTTAAGACTACCGCCCTGCATGGCGACAAGAGCCAAGACGAGCGCTTGAAGGCGCTGGAGTCGTTCAAAAAAGGCGAAGTCGATTTGCTGGTGTGCACCGATGTGGCCGCACGCGGACTGGACATCAAGGATGTGCCGTGCGTGTTCAACTTTGACATTCCGTTCAACGCCGAAGACTACATCCATCGCATTGGCCGCACCGGTCGCGCCGGTGCCACCGGTCTGGCTGTCAGCTTTGTCGGTGGCAATAACGATGCGCGCCTCGTTGGTGACATTGAGAAGTTGATCAAGACCAAGATTGATCTGGAAGCGTTGGAGTTTGACGAAAACCAGCCCGACATCCGCAAGCAGGGTCGCATCAACGATGGCCGTCGCATGTACCACCAGGAAGGCACTGGCGACTTTGTTGGGCGCGGTGAAGGTCACGGCCGCGGGCCGCGTGAAGAGGGCGCAGCAGCCGCGCGCGCGCAGACTATACCCGTCCGTCGGCACCACCACGGGATCCTTTTTCGATAAACCCTAGGAGTCCGCGCCGGCCGAGCAGTCGGCCGCACCTGCATGGGAGGCCAGTGCCCGGCCTGCGACACGCAGTATTTCGTCCAACATCAAGCACAAGGTGAAGGTTGCGGCGCTGTTCAAAGCGCCCTGATCAACCGGGCCGCTGTGCGGCCCTCGCATTGCACCTGAATCAGTTCTTGCACCGGGGTACCGCCGTCGGTGGTCACGCGCAATGCGCTGAGGGCGCCTCCCCACACACAACCGGTGTCCAGCGACAGCACGTCGCTGCGACCCAGCCAGCCCAGGGTGGACCAGTGGCCGAATGCCACGATGACATCGGCAGTGTGCCGCTGCGGCACATCAAACCAGGGCATATAGCCGGCGGGGGCACCATCTGCCCCTTCTTTGGTCTCGAACTCCATGGCGCCTTGCGCAGTGCAAAAACGCAGCCGGGTCAACGCGTTCACGATCACCCGCAGTCGGTCCGTGCCGGTGAGCGTGTCACTCCAGGCGTTGGGGGCGTTGCCATACATGGTTTGGAAAAATGCTGGTGCATCGGGGCCTTGCAGCACGGTTTCAACTTCCCTTGCAAATGCTATTGTTTTTGTAGCTGTCCACGCAGGTAGTACGCCCGCATGCACCATTAATAGTGCCTGGTTTTGACGGCAGAGCGAGGAGCATGGCCAGGCGTTGCTGGCGCAGCCAGTCCAGCATGGCCGTGCGGTCGGGCGCCTCCAGTACGGTGTGCAGGGTGTCTTTGCGATGGGGTTTGCGCACGCCCTGTGCAACGGCCAACAGGTTCAGGTCATGGTTTCCCAGCAGGCAACGTGCCGCATCGCCGTAGCCCATCATGCGGCGCAGAACAGCGGCGGAATCGGGTCCCCGGTTGACGAGGTCTCCCAACACATACAGCGTGTCGCGGCTGGGGAGAACGCCAGTGTGTCGAGCAGGTGCTGCAACGCGGTGTCGCAGCCCTGGATGTCGCCAATCAGGTAAAGTGCCATGGTCTTTATTCTCGCTTGGGTTTCATGGAATTTCTCTTGATCGTGCTGTTGACGTTGTTGAATGGCGTTTTTGCCATGTCCGAGCTGGCTTTGACGGCCAGCCGCAAGGTGCGTTTGCAGGCGATGGCCGATGCGGGAGATAAGGGTGCACTGGCGGCGCAGGCGCTGCTGGCCAATCCAACCCAATTTTTGTCCTCGGTGCAAGTGGGCGTCACGTCCATAGGCATGCTCAACGGGATTGTTGGCGAAGCCGCCTTCAGTGATGGTGTGGCGCTGTGGCTGGAGACCAGCGGGCACCTGTCGCACCAGGTTGCCGAGATTTCTGCCACGGCGATTGTGGTGACGCTGATCACCTTCATCACGATTTTGTTTGGTGAACTGGTGCCCAAGCGCATTGGTCAGTTGTATCCGGAATCGGTGGCGCGTGTGTTGGCGAGGCCCATGACATGGTTTGCATCGGGCGCAAAACCGTTTGTGCATCTTTTGTCTATATGCACCCATGGCATGCTCAAGTTGTTGCGTATTGATGTGACTGACAATCGCGCGGTGACCGAGGAAGAAATTTCGGCCAGTCTGGAGGAGGGGTGGACGCGGGCATCATCGAGCAACACGGGCACCAGATGGTGCGCAATGTGTTTCATCTGGACGACCGGACCTTGGCCTCGATGATGCTGCCACGCGCCGATATTGAATGGCTGGATGCCGCAGACAGCGTGGCCCAGTGTTTGCAGCAGGTTAGTACGCGAGGCTCCAAAGGGGCGCATTCCTGGTATCCGGTGTGCCGTGGTTCACTCGATCAGGTTGAGGGTTTGATCAGCGTAGCGCGCCTGTTGGAACTGGGTGCCGGGCACACGGGCCGCGTCGGTGGCGTGACGCAGCCCGCGTCGTTCGTGCCCGAAACCCTCAGTGGCATGGAGTTGATTGAGCAGTTCCGAACCCAGTCCGCGCGCATGGTCATGGTGGTCGATGAATATGGTGTGGTGCAGGGTTTGTTGACGCCTACGACGTGCTGGAGGCCATTACTGGCGAACTGCAGCCCGATGTCCACACCCAGGCCTGGGCTATTGAATTGCCGGACGGTTCCTGGACATTGGACGGCCTGATGCCGGTTGGTGAGCTCAAGGCCCGTTTGGATATTGACGAGTTACCGCAAGAAGAGCGGGGGCGCTAACACTCTGGCTGGTTTGTTGATGGCCCGTGTCGGGCAAGTTGCCAATGCGAGGCGAACGCATTGAATGTGCGCCAATGGCAATTTGAGGTATGCGCTAGAGGGCAAGCGCGTCGACAAGGTGTTAGCCCGCAAGCTGCCACAGACTACAGTCGCCCCGTGATGCGGGTACGCCAGCAGGCCGAGCCACTCGTGCGAGCAACAACTGCCAGGCGACTACGCCATCGCGCAGCGAATATTGGGTCCATGGAGTGTTGGCGCCGGTGCGAAAATCAACCGGATAAGCACGCACGTTCCAGCCGGACTTTGGCAAATGTGGCCATGGAGCGAGGCATGTGGAAGGCGGATGTTACGAGCAACCAGCGCCGGGCTTTGTCTACCCTGCAGCCAGGCGTGCCGTCGCAACTGCATTTTCGTAGGTGTTGCGTGACGCAGATTCGTAAACTATTTGCCCGTTGTAAGCCCATGGCGTCAAAAAACATCTTTGCCCGTTCCGACTCGCTGGGGCCACCACCAGTAGTTCACCCTCTCCCCGGTGTATATGATGCGCAAATGGGGTTGTGTCGCAACATGGCCACGGGTGCGCTCAGACGTTCGTCGGCGTCTGTCACCAGGGGTTGAATATGTGCCTGTCCACATGGCCAAGTTCGGTTCCACCCAGGACGATGACGCCCCTCATACTCTGATAAATCGGGTTTGCAGGGCACTTCTGCATACCGGCTCTCAAGTTGGCGGATCAACAGTTCAGGAATCGGCTGCCATCCCAGCACCAGCAAATTGCCATGGCAGTGATGATGAGACGCTGACCGATGACGGGTCGGCGCCTACCGTCATGCAGGCCAGCGCAAGCAGCGCAATTACCCACCACAAGGGCTGGGGTGAACAAAGCCAAAATTTTGGACTCAATAAACATGGTATGGACTTTACCAATATGTTGCTATGCCAAACACCGCCACAGTGCCCGAGTTGTTGACCGCTTATCTCACCACCCGGTATACCGTGCAGGCCACACCACCATTTGTTGTGATGGCGGGGCAGGCAAACCCTGAGCTTAACCGCTGGATGGCACGACATTGCTGCCACAGTGCGGCCTATATCACGGCCTGCAATCCCCATAGTCAATCGCCCGATGATACTCGCGAATGCGGTCCGCCAACGGCAGCTGGTGCAATGGATCGAGGCGCGCGGTTTGCCTTTATGCACAGGCACGGGAAACTAGTCCGATGGTGCCCTGAAACTCCGAACCCAGCTACCTGGTGGGTGGGTCTCTTTGCAAGACGCGCAGACGCTGGGTCAACAATTGGCGCAAAACGCCCTGATCTGGTGCGAGGAAAATGCTTTGCGCGCTTGATTTTGTTGCGCTGAAGTAGCTACGGTGCCTCTCTGCCGACAGGGTGTTGCCATCGGATGGCGCTCAAGTAACGCGGTAAGCCGTAACGAAGAAGGGGGGAGATTGCGTGGTCGCTGAAGCGCGACGGTGAACGCAGCGTCTTTTTCAATTGCAACGCAGTTTTATAAAGTGACATTGGCGTTCAAGTTGCCCCATCAAATCGGCCTCATATTGGTCGCGCATCATTTTCGCCACGGAGCACGCGCTCCCAATCTAGCCAGCCCACTCACCATGAATCCACGGTGCCAGGGTGTAATAGTGAGTCCCCACAGTCCTCATGCCATCAGGCAGTTGGCGGCCACGAAGGACGCCCACACCGCCATGACCCACAAAATATGTCGTTGTATCCATCGCGGTTATCGCGAATGGTTTTTGC
>JADJZE010000010.1 GCA_016719405.1 Candidatus Aalborgicola lynettensis | reverse complement strand
CGCTGGCCATTCCCTACACCGCACAAACCTCATGTCGCAACCGCACGCCGCTACGGGTGACAGGCACCGGGCCCCCCCCAACTCGCCCCTTTTTTTCGTATTTTTGACCCCTAACCGGGACCCACCACGACCACCATCCGCCAAGCCGATCCCATCGAATCCGTTGCCGCTGCCCTGCAGTACATCAGCTACTACCACCCGGCTGACCACGTTGCCCACCTGGCCCGCGCCTACGCGCGCGAGCAAAGCGGCCGCCAAAGACGCCATTGCGCAAATTTTGACCAACAGCAAGATGTCAGCCGAAGGCCACCGCCCGATTTGCCAGGACACCGGCATCGTCAACGTGTTCCTCAAAGTGGGCATGGACGTGCGCTGGGAAGGCTTCACGGGGTCACTGGATGACGCCATCAACGAAGGCGTGCGCCAGGGCTACAACCACCCCGACAACACCCTGCGCGCCTCGGTCGTGGCCGACCCCGAGTTTTTGCGCAAAAACACCAAAGACAACACACCCGCGGTGATCTTTTCTGAGATCGTGCCCGGCAATACGGTGGAAGTGACGGTGGCCGCCAAGGGCGGCGGCTCAGAGAACAAGAGCAAGATGGTCATGCTCAACCCCGGCGACTCGGTGGTCGACTGGATTTTGAAAACCGTGCCCACCATGGGTGCCGGCTGGTGCCCGCCCGGCATGCTGGGCATTGGCATTGGTGGCACGGCGGAGAAAGCCGTGCTGATGGCCAAAGAAAGCCTGATGGACGACCTGGACATGTACGAACTGCAGGCAAGCGGCAGCGGCGCTCGAACCGGAACAACGTGGAAAGACTGCGCCTGAGCTGTTCGAGAAGGTCAACGCCCTGGGCATTGGCGCCGGGAAGGCCTGGGCGGACTCACCACCGTGCTGGACATCAAAATCAAGATGTACCCCACCCACGCGGCCAGCAAGCCGGTGGCCATGATCCCAACTGCGCGGCCACCCGCCATGCGCACTTTGTGCTCGATGGCAGCGGCCCGGTGTACCTGGACCCGCCATCGCTGAACACCTGGCCCGACGTCGCCTGGACGCCCGACTACGTCAAAAGCAAGAAAGTCGATCTCAACACCTTGACCAAGGCCGAAGTGGCGAGCTGGAAGCCCCGGCCAAACCCTGCTGCTCAACGGCAAGATGCTGACCGGTAGCGACGCGGCCCACAAGCGCATCCAGGGCATGCTGGCCAAGGGTGAGCCGCTGCCGGTGGACTTCACCAACCGCGTCATTTACTACGTCGGCCCGGTCGACCCGGTCAAGGACGAAGCAGTGGGCCCCGCAGGCCCCACCACCGCCACCCGTATGGATGGCTTTACCGAGATGATGCTGGCCCAAACCGGCCTCATCAGCATGGTGGGCAAGGCCGAACGCGGCCCGGTGGCCATCGAGGCGATCAAGAAGCACAAGTCGGCTTATCTGATGGCCGTTGGCGGCGCCGCCTACCTGGTATCCAAGGCCATCAAGTCCGCCAAGGTGGTGGGTTTTGCCGACCTGGGCATGGAAGCCATCTACGAATTTGACGTGGTGGACATGCCCGTGACCGTGCCGTGGATTCCGGCGGCACCAGCGCCCACATCACGGGGCCAGCCGAGTGGAGCCAACGCATTGCCACGGGCGAGTTCAAGAACATTGCCGTCACCGCGAAGTAAAAAATATGGCAAAAATAGCCGTTTGCGCACGTCCCACGCGCGCAAGCAGCTATTAAAACAATAGCATCACGGCACTTCACGCACATGACCGACTCCGCACCCATGCGCCGGTGTGCCGACCCGATTGGCGTGTTTGACAGTGGTGTTGGGGGCCTGAGTGTGCTGCGCGCTCTGCGTGCCGAGTTGCCACTGGAGCGTTTTGTCTATATTGCCGACAGCGGCCACGCACCCTACGGCGAGCGCGACGACAGCCACATCATTGCGCGCTCGCACGCCATTACCTGTTACCTGCTGGCACAGCACCACATCAAGGCACTGGTGGTGGCCTGCAACACCGCCACGGCGGCGGCCATCAAGCTGCTGCGCCAGGACTACCCGGAGCTGCCCATCGTGGGCATCGAACCGGCCTTGAAACCCGCTTGCGCCCACAGCCACACCAAAACCGTGGGTGTGATGGCCACCCGTGGCACGCTGAACAGCGAAAAATTCCGCACCCTGCTGGCCAGCCTGCACGGCCAATCCACCTTTGTGCTGCAAGCCTGCGACGGCTTGGCGGACGCCATCGAACGCGACGATGCTACAAAAATAGGAGCTGCTTGCGCACACTACACGGGCGCAATGGGCACTTTTGGCACTGAAACCGGGCAGATCGACACGCTGGTGCTGGGCTGCACCCACTACCCCTTTGTGGCCGATGTGTTGCGCCGCACCACCGGTGCGAACGTCACCTTTATCGAAGGCGGCGCCCAGGTGGCGCGCCAAACCCGGCGCCTGCTGCACGAGCGCGGCTGGCTGAACGCCGCGCCGCCCTCCCCCACCTCCACCACCCAGCCCGGCCCCACGGCAAGCACGCCGGCAAACACCCCGCAAGCCGCACCGGTAATCGCACCGGAAACTACGCCGACGACCGCGCCCACTGCGCCTCCCCACCCACCAGCGCAAACGGACTTGGCCGGGGTGACGTTTTGCACCACCGGCCAAGCGCAGGCCCTGCAATCGGCCGTGCAACGCTGGCTGCAACTGCAGCCGCAGGGCAGTCGCAGGGGCTGGCGCTTGTGCAGGGGCCACTGCTGACGCAAGTGCAAGAGATTGCGCCACCACCGTAACGCCGTTACCCAAAGGAGTTCGTTTGAGCCCACCCATCATTGAAGTTTTTGACCTGACCTTTGACTACCCTGGTTTTCGCGCACTCAACAGCGTGCGCCTGTCCATTCAGCCGGGCACTGTGACCGCGCTGGTTGGCCCCAATGGCGCGGGTAAAACCACCTTGCTGCGCTGCATCGCCGCACTGGAGACCCCCCTGTCGGGCACCGTGCGGGTGGCCGGACTTGACGTGTACGAGCACCCGCGTGCAGTGCACCGCCTGATGGGCTATCTGTCGGACAACTTTGGCCTGTACAGCGACTTGACGGTGGCGCAAGGCCTGGCCTACGCGGCGCGCTCGCAAGGCTTGCCCACCGCCGCCGTAGCCCCAGCCGTGCACACCACGGCCCAGCGCATGGGCCTGGACGACAAGTTGCACCACCTGGCCAGCACCTTGTCGCGCGGGCAACGCCAGCGGCTGGCCATTGGCCAGGCGATTATTCATACGCCCCAGGTGCTGCTGCTCGATGAACCCGCCAGCGGCCTGGATCCGGAAGCACGCAGTGCTTTGGCCAGCGTGTTCAAGGTGCTACAGGCCCAGGGCATGACCTTGCTGGTGTCGAGCCACATTCTGGCCGAGCTGGACGAATATTCCACCCACATGCTGGCCCTCAACCAGGGCCGCGTGCTGGAGCACCGCGCCCTGGGCCACAGCGCCCCCGCCACGCATGACACGGTGGAGCGCAGCTTGCGGCTGGAGTTTGTTGCCGACGCCGCCAGCGTGGCACCCTGGCTGCAAGCCCAAGCCCCTGTGCGTGTCATTGAAGTGCATGGCAACGCGGTGGAGATCGGGTTTTTTGGCAATGCCACTGCGCAAGCCGCCCTGGTGCGGGCGTGTGTCACAGCGGGGCATTCACTGGTCACCATAAGCCCCCTTGCCGAGAACCTGCAACAGTCTTACCTGAAATCACTGGCGGCCCAGCGCGCCGGGCAACAACCCGCGAGAACACCCGCATGAACCCGGAATTCCAACGCCAACTCTGGCTGCAGTTCTCCACCACGCGCCTGGGCGTACTGCCCCTGTTGCTATTGGTGGGCTTTGCGGCGGTGTATTTGTCCGCCAGTACCCAATCGGCGCAGGCCATTGCCGTGGCCCTGGCCAGCGCCGGTGCTGTGTTGTTTGTAGCACTGGTATGGGGCATGGGCACCATGGCTGCAGGTGCCAGTGTGATGGACGAAATCAGCGACCGCACCTGGGATCAGCAGCGCATGAGCGCCATGCAACCGTGGGCCATGACCTGGGGCAAGTTGGCAGGCGCCACGGCCTACGGGTGGTACGGTGGCGCTTTGTGTCTGCTGATCGCCATTCCCGGCGCATGGCTCGGTGGTTTTCCGCCGCTGTTGGCGCATGCGGTACTGGGCAGCATTTTGGTCGGCATTTTTTTGCACGCCTTGCTGATGGCGGTGAACCTGCAACTGGCCAAGTCGGGGGGCAAAATTGCCCGCCGTGGCGGTGCCTGGACGTTTGTTTTGGTACTGCTGTATGCCGCAGGGCCAACCTCAGCGGCCTTGCGGGGTGAAGACATCGTCTGGTGGAACACAGGCTGGAGCGCACCCGATTTTTTTGTGGCATCGCTGGCGTTTTTCACGGTTTGCACCGTCATTGGGGCCTGGCGCTCGATGGCCGAGATTTTGGCAGTGCGCCAGTTGCCGTGGGGCTGGCCCGCGCTGGCCTTGTTCAGCACCGCCTACCTGAGCGGATTTGCCCCCACCCGCCACTCGGCGGTGTTCGCCATAGTGGGCTTGGGCACCTGTACGGCAATGACTTATTTTGCATTACTGACCGAGCCGCAGCCGCGCCCGCTGTGGCAGCGCGTAGTGCACCGGCTACAGGCCGACCAGTTGCGCAGCGCACTGCTGCAACTGCCACGCTGGCCCACCACCCTGGCCTTGGCCCTGCCTTTCGCTGTGTTGTCGCTGTACGCGCTGAACCCCTACACCGCCTGGCCCCACGCGGTGGCCGGGCTGATTGGGCAGAGCCCCGTCAGCTTGGTGTTGCTCATCGTGCGCGACTGTGCACTGGCCTTGTTCTTTGCGTTTTCCGTCACCAGCCGGCGCCCTGTGCTGGCGTTTATGACACTCATGCTGGTGTTGCACGGGCTGGTGCCCTGGCTTTTGGGCGCGGCCGGGCTCACGCTTTTGCGTGGGTTTGCACAGCCCTTGCTGGCAACCGGCGCCACGGCACTGGTTGCCGCGGCCGTGCACGTGTTGATGGCCCTGGGTTTGTTGCGCTGGCGCTGGCTGGCAAGCACGCCGCACGCGCAAAACACCCCCGCGTAATGGAACCCTTGCACGCGCCCAGTGGACACCGCAGTGCTGGCGTTTTTGCACCACCGGCCAAGCCCAGGCCCTGCAGTGGGCGGTGCCGGTACAGGTGCAGGCGCTGGAGATTGCGCCGCCACCGTAACGGCGTAACACCGCTACGCCATTACACCGTTACGCTGCTGGGCGCTTGCAGCGGCAGGCGCAGCGTAAAACGCGAACCCCGACCCGGTTCTGACGCAACCTGCAAGGAGCCGCCCAGCACACCGGTCACCAGATTCAGTGAAATGGACAAACCCAGCCCGGAGCCACCCTGGCCAAAACGGGTGGTGTAAAACGGCTCAAAAATGCGCCCCAGCACGGTGCTGTCCATGCCATTGCCGTCGTCGGCAAAGGTTATCTCCACCCAGTCGGACTGCAGCGTGGCGGCCACCGTCAGGGTGCCCGCGCTGCGGCCCCTGAAGGCGTGGGTCATGGCGTTGTGAACAATATTGCCAATCACCTGGCCCAACGGCCCCTGGGTAACTATCGCAAGCAATACCTGCGGGAATGTCGACCGCAATCACCCACGGCAGATCGCGAAAGCTGGGGGCGCAGTGCGGCAATGTTGTCTTCCACCAGTTGGTTCAAATCGAAGGTACGGCGCTGCTCGGAGGTCTGGTCCACCGCCACCTGCTTGAAACTGTGGATGAGGTCGGCCGCGCGGCGGCATGAGCGCCCGATCAGCTCCGCCATGGGCACCGTACTTTCCACAAAATAGGTCAGGGTTGACTTGCGCATTTCACCCCGCACCATGGAGGCCTCCAGCGCGCGGGTGGCGTCCTCCAGGGCCGATGCCGTTACCAGCGCGTTGCCAATGGGCGTGTTGAGCTCGTGCGCCACACCCGCCACCAGCGCCCCGAGTGAGGCCAGCTTGTCGGCCTGCACCAAATCGGCCTGGGTTTGCTTGAGCCGGTCGATGGTGGCGCGCAACTCGGCGGTGCGGTCGTTGACCGCGCTTCCAGCAGCCTCTCGGACGAGCGCAGGGCCTCAATCACCCGCTGTTCGAGCGCAGCGCCTCGTGCTGGGCCTGCAGCGCCAGCCCCTGCGCACGGTCTTCTCCTTGCGCAACTCGTTGAAGCGGTCGGCCAGGGGCAATGGCCAGCAAAATCATTTCCAGGCGGAGCCCACCTGCACGGCGTTGATGGTCAGCGCATTGACGGCAACCAGCCCAAACCCCGCAAAAGCCAATGCCGCTGCGCCAAAACAGAACATGGAAAAGCGGTCGCAAAAAAATGGCGCTGCGCTGGCGCTTGACCAGCGCGCAATACAGGCCCACGCACAGGGGTCGTCACAATCGCCACCACACACAGCAGCACGGTGGGCTCGCCCAGGTGCTGCGGTGCCAACGCAAAGCCGATGGGCGTGAGCAGCAAGGCACCCGCCACGCTGCGGATAAAAACATCGGTTTTGGGAATCAGGGCACGGGTGTCGAGCATGCGCCGCATGAACAGCAGCAACACCGCCAGCGAGATGGAATAACACACAAAGTGCGCCACGTCCGCCCACTGGGTGGACTGCGGCCAAAAAATTCCTTGGGCAAGCCGTTGGAGCCCGCCAGCCCCGCGACATACTGGTGGCAAAATTACACACAGCAGGTAAAATGCCATCGCGCAGCACCACAAACAGCAGCAAATTGAACAGCACCATGGCCGCACCCATGCCAAAAAACCCAGGCCTTGCCGGCCACCGTCCGCCCGTTCATAAGCATGAAATCCGCCACCCCCCACAGCCGGGCTGGCACCACAATGGAGTCGGTTGACTGCAGCCGCACGTACACCACCTGGCGGGTCTGTGCGGGCAGTGTGAGGGGAATAAAAATAGCGGTGGGCGTAGGGGCGGCTGGCAAACCGGCGCGCCGCCGGTCTGGGTGGATTGGGTGCCCCGTGGGCCCCGGCTGGTAAAAACGGGGACGTTGGAGAGCAGCGGGTAACCGATTTCCAGCATGCGCTGCACAGACTGCGCACCCGGGTTGTCGAGCTGCAGGCGCAGCCAGTAGGCCGAACGGGTAAACCCCAAGGTCAGGGCGGAGGCTGGCGCCTGGCCACTTTATGAAGCGCGCTGCCACGTCCGGTTGCTGCACATCGGCCAGCGTCAAGGCGCCAGCGGGGTCCTCCAGCACGGCGAAATATTCCGGTCAGCGAGGTCGAAGCCGCGTCCACCACACTGGCATCCATGACCGACTGGCCGCCACGGCGGGAATCAACAACAGCTGCCAGACGAAAACAAGCCAAAACACCGAAACCGCAGGGAATAAAAACGCATGAATGGGTAACCGGTAAACAAAAAGGAACCCCCGGCGGTAACACCCAACGGTGCCACGAACCTGCCCCTGCGGGCCTATGCGTACACGCAGGATGTAAACGCTGCATCGTACGCACAAAAACCGCCCTCGCCGGGTTTGTCAAACGGGCGTCGCAAAACCGCAACGAATTATGTACCCGCTACGCCCAGGGGCGACAAAGGGTGCCGCCAACGAACGCGATAACAATGTTCTTGAGTGTGAGGCTTGGCTAGCCGAGGGTTGTGGGGGCGCAATCTGCTTGCGCTTCGGGCCATAAACGCGGAAACAGAAAGTGTGAGGCGTGCTGCGGCAAGCCAAAACGCACCCTGCCCTGCGGCATGCTGGCCGTGAAACGCACCTCTGGTCCTGGCACACATCCAGCACATAGGCGTGGGTGCGGTGGATGGTCTTGCCGATATCCAGCGCCATCGGCACCCATCTCACTGGCCAATGCGATCTCGCCAATCGTGTCGCCGGCATTGAAGCAAGTATCCGAGTTGACATTTTCCAATCCATACGGATACTCCATCACCGGCGATATGAATAAAGGCACCCAAACCTGTCATCGATACCAATATTCTGGTGGCTGCCACACGCAACCGTCAGGGCCATCGTTCGCACTGATGCAAATCTTCGGTCGGGGCAGGTCAAATGGGTTGCAAGCCCCACTCCTTTTTGGAGTGCGAAGATGTACTCAAG
>JADJZE010000009.1 GCA_016719405.1 Candidatus Aalborgicola lynettensis | reverse complement strand
CCGGAGAGGTCCACTCAGGTGCTGTGCTGGCTTGCAGCAAGTCGCGCCGGTTCGCCAAGATGTCGCGGATGTGGGTGTATTTGCTGGTACCCAGGCTAAGGGCCATGGTGCAGGCCGCCTCCAGCCGGGCCGGGCTGTAGCTCTTGGAGAGCGACAGCAAGCCCAAACAGGCGCGGTAGGCGTGCTCGGGATGGGGTTGACGCTCCAGCATCTTTTGCACCGTGGCCGCACAGGCCACGCCAATGCGCTCGCCCCAGGCAATGAGCCGCTCGGGCGTCCACTGGGCGTGGTGCTGGTGGCGCTCGGGCAGGTGCTCTGTCACGGTGGTGAAGCCGCCTTTGTGGGCGCAGCGCATATGGCTGGCCACCCGATTGCCACGGTGCAAGGCTTCGACCGCATGGGCCGTCACCCGCAGCTCCAGCACCAGGCCTACCAGGGCGTTGGGCACGCTGTAGCGGTGGCCTTCAAATTCGACGTGGCTGTCAATGTGCACGCGCACCGTCTTGAAGACCGCCCACTCCCAGGGGTGCACCGGTAAGGCCATCAAAGCCGGCGCGTCGATTTGGGCAAACACGCTGGCGCGGTTGCCGGGCAATTTTTGAAACGCACGGGCATTGAGCCATTGCAGCAAGGGCGCAATAGCGTCGTTGACTTCTTCCACTCTGGCGAACTGGTGTTTGCGCAGGCGCGCCAGTATCCAGCGCTCCACCAGCAGCACGCTCAATTCCACCTGGGCTTGTCCTGCGGGTGGTAGGCGCGCGGGCAGTACTGAGCAGCCGTAGTGGCGGGCGAAGTCGCACGGTGTCGGTAAGAACCGGTTCGTAGCGGTCGTACTTGGTGACCAGGGCGCGGGGTTGTCGGGCACGATGAGCTGAGGCACGCCGCCATAGAAGGTCAAGGCCTGTGCGGTAGCACCCAGCCAGTCCTGGGCCGTTTGGGCGGGCGTGGCCAGGCAGAAGCAGTAGCCCGAGACGCCCATGGCGGCTACGAAGATATTGGCGCGGCCGATCTCCTGCCCAGCATCGACCAGCGCAATGGTGGGGCCAGCGTAGTCGAAATGGGTAGCTTCTCGCCCGCACGGTGCACCTGGCGCATGGAGCGTTTGAGGCGTTTGGCAAATTGGCGATAGTTCTCGCAGAACTGGGAGTAGCGCCAGGGTTTGACCGGGTTGTTGGCACTGTGCTCATCGCCCACCTGGATGCAGTACTCCTGCCACAACAGCATGAGGGTCACGCCTTTACGGGCAAGTTCCTGGTGGATGTGCCCGTAGTCGGGCTGGGCATAGGTGTCGCTGGGGCGAGGTGAGGCCAGCAAGCGGCGCTCCAGCGTGGCCTCGTCCATGACGGCTATGGCTTGCCAGTCCAACCGGGCAGCGACGGCCAGGCCCACGTATTTGGTGACCACGCCTTTGGAGATGCCCAAAGCGGCTATTTTGGCGGTGGGACAGTCCACCTTCGAATTTGAGACGCAGAGCGTCCTGAGGTTTGCGCATACTCATCCTGACAGCGGGCATGGGGTTCCTTGACTAAAAAGGGCAAGAAGCTACACGACCCGCAGGTTTCGTTTATGCGCAACACCGCACCGATGGCGTATACCGCCGCTCCGACTGGTGTGACCGTTTGTAGCGGTCACGATCGCCGGAATCAGCGGTCACGTTGCCGGAATCCCTTCGGTCACCTTCGCCGCACTAGCGGTCACGTTCCCGGAATCGCCGGTCACGTTGGGCCGGAATACTCAGGGGCACACCCTGGATAGCGAACCAAATCAAAGAGCGCTTTGGCGCTCAAAGCAGCTACCTCGTGGACTTCTTCCACGTATGTGACTATCCTTTGGTGCCGCAGCCCAGGCCATCCATAGCGAGGCGCCTGCACAGCAGCTTTGGCTGCAAACGCAAAGGGAGCGCCTCAAGACGCAAGGCCTGGGGCCACTACTGAATGATCTACAAGCCAATCTGGAACCGCTCGACACGCCAGAGGAACTGGCCCCCCCATACGGCGCTGCCACCGCTACCTCAGCCACAGGCAAGATCAACTGGACTACGAGGGGCAATACGCAGGATCTGCCCATAGGCTCCGGGGAAATTGAGAGTGCGCACCGATACGTTGTGCAAAAGCGTCTGAAGCTACCGGGTTCGTGGTGGACACCCGAAAACGCCGAACACATGCTGGCATTACGGGTGAGTCGCCTCAATGGTGAATGGCACAGTTACTGGGCGACCAACTATCTGTATGCCACTTGATGGGCGGCACATCACTTTGAATCGCACCCTGTCTGGCATCCCCCACCAAGTCCCCGGCATAACTGTTCGGGCGCTTGGTGGGGGTGTCGGGCTAGATGTCTTGATTTGGAGTTGGAGGACCAGCGTCCCGAAACTTGCGTGACACCAAGCGCAGCGACTGGCGCGATAGTTTTTAGCTGGTCCGATATGACGGCGCCGTGGGGGCGGTCATTGTGCAGAGGGAGCCATGCGGCGGGGGTGTCTGACTAGACGCCCCCTTGAGCTTCAAAAGAAGCAATGGCTTAGGCAATATGCCTACAGATTGCCTACAAGCAGCACAAAAGCAAAAATCCCGCTATCTTTTAAATAGCAGGCTTTCCTTATTTCATATGGGGTGGCTGATGGGGCTCGAACCCACGACAACAGGAATCACAATCCCATAAAATAAGTATTTGCCAGTGTTGATTGATATTGATACACTCTATATAAATCAACGACTTACCTGCAAACTACTGGGCAGACATACAGACCAAGCGTTGATTGAAATTCGCCTAAATTGCAAATTTCAGTCTGTAAACAGTCTGTAAAAGCTGAAAGAGGGTTCAACATGGCACGACCAAGCAAGACCGCCCCGATTGATTACAAGGGCACCAACGACCTAACGCATGGGATATTGGAGCGTGCCGCCTGCCCCGATGGTTTGCCCTTCGTGCTGGTGCGTGATGCCGACAAAAAGGGTTTGCGCCTGCGTGTGACCAAGGCCGGGGGCAAGCACTGGCAATTTGAAACCCGCATCAAGGGCAAGCTATTTACCCGCGCTTTGGGCGAATGGCCTGCCGTGTCGATTGACGAAGCCAAAACCGAAGCCCACCGCCTGCGGGGGTTGACCGAAAGCGGAACCGACCCGCGAGAAATTGAGCGCCAGCAACAGGAGGCCAAAGCCGCCGCCGATGCAGAGAAGGCCGCCAAAGATGCAGAGAACACCCAAAGGCAAGCCGCCGAATCGCTGACCGTGGGCGAAGTATGGGAGGACTACATAGAAAAGCGCCGCCAATTTTGGGGTGATGCTCACATCCAAGACCACCGCAACAAAATCAAGCCCGGAGGCGTGGAGCGCAAGAAACGCGGAGGCAAAGGGCTAACTATTGCCCAGCCCCTTGCCGAATTGATGCCGCTTGCATTGAAAGACCTAGACCAGCCCACCATAGAGGCATGGGCCGCAAAGGAGGGAAAGACCCGCCCAACGTCTGCCCGCCTTGCATGGCGACTGCTTACAGTGTTTCTTACCTGGTGCGCTGAGCAACCGGAATATGCCGACCTGATGCCCGCAAAGAACCCAGCCAAGACCAAGAAAGCCCGCGAAGCGTTGGGCAAGGCCGGAACGAAAAAGGATGTGCTGCAAAAGGGCCAGCTTGAAGCATGGTTTGCCGCAGTGCGCCAGATTCAAAACCCCGCCATATCCGCCTGCCTGCAAGTGCTTTTACTCACTGGTGCACGGTTGAATGAAGTGCTGACCATGCGATGGGTGGATGTGAACACCCAATGGAAGGGCATCAATATAAATGACAAGGTGGAAGGCGCGCGCGAAATTCCACTCACGCCATACGTTGAAAGCCTGATAACCACCCTGCCCCGCCGCAATGATTACGTGTTTGCCAGTGCACGCGCACTGCAAATGGACGAAAAGAACATTGCCCGCCGAGAGCGCAAGAGCGCCGCAAAAGGTAAGGCCGCCCCTGCTGGTTCAGTGTTGGAGACCAGCGAGACCGGCTACATATCCGAGCCCAACACCCCCCACACCCGCGCATGTCGTGCTGCTGGGCTGGAAGGCCTAACCTTGCATGGCCTGCGCCGTTCGTTCAAAAGCCTTACCGAGTGGCTGGAAATCCCGGCCGGCGTGGTGGCGCAATTGATGGGGCACAAACCGAGCGCGACCGCTGAAAAGCATTACACCGTGCGCCCGCTCGAACTGCTGGCGCTGCACCACACAAGGATAGAAGCGTGGATATTGGAGCAAGCGGGGGTGACGTTTGACGCAAAGGCCGCGCCCGGTGCGCTGCGGGTGGTGAACAGTTAACCGCGAAGCCCTGACGCGGATTATTCAGGGCAAATAGGCGGGGCCGGTAGGTGCTGCAAACACCGCCCAGCCCCTGACCACAGTCAAAACAGGAGTTTGAAAATGGATAAAAGGAATGTAGCGCACTTTAACAAAGGCTATAAGGCAGATATTGACGATGCGACCATGATGCAAATGGAGGAAGGCGCAAGTTCACAAGAGCGAGGCCAACAGCGCAGGCTTGTATTGCTGGCCTGTGCTCGTGATAGCGACACACTGGTAAGGGTGGCGAAGGAAGAACCCATAGCATTCGAGGAAATGGCAGAAATGGTTATCGAGTACCACCAACACGCGAAGGGATTGTTCGACATTGCAACAACTGCGTTTGCACGCATCGCAATGGCCCATGAAATGAGCGAAGCCGCGTAAATCAGTTTTGCCCTTGCCTAGCCTGCGCCTAATTACCGCTGGCGAAAAGTCTGACCTTCACAGACCGGCTGGGGCTCCCAAATGAAGTGACACCTTGAAGGGGTGCAAATGGTTACACCGGACATGCTTGATATGCCAACAGCAATGGCAGAAAGCAGTAATACCGAAGATTACATTTTGAATCTTGGCCTTGAAACGGATGCGCTTGTTTTCATGGTTGTCGTGCCAGAACTCGGAGCGTGCCGGGTGCCTGCTGAGGCCCTATCCCATTTCATGGCTGGTGGAGAACGAATACGCCGCCGACAAAATGCCTGAACACTGGAGTGGGCAACTGTCTGGCAAATGGCTTATCAAGCGCACCCAACTGCGCATCTTGGCTGAAAGCTGGGCAAAGCGAATGGCCGTGAGAGACAGACTTTGCGTTACTTGGAGCACCAGCAAGATGAAACCGAGCTTGAAAAGGCCGCAACGCCTGCGCCCGTGAAAGTTGCCAATGATGGCCCTGCAGTTGAAGGGGGAAAACCAGCCGCCACTGGCCCTAAATTTAGTATGACCAAGACCGCGTTGATTGCTGCCCACGAACACGAATGGCCGAACATTCGGATGGATATTTTGGGAGCAGCGAATAACGGATTGAATGCTGCCAGGGCTGGCCCGTGGTTGGTGGGAAAACGCTGCATTGGATTGGGCGCAAAGGCGACGGACAAGTCAAGCCCAGGAATAGCCACCGCTAACTCATGGCGAATGTTCCGGGCCGGAAATACAGCCCGCTGGGCTGATTCTTCGGACTTTCTACGGGATATCTAGGGGCTTTCTAAGGAGTTTGTCCGCTGGCCTCGATATGAAAAGAATGGGTTTCCATGCATCGAAATTGTTCGGTGTTGCTTCGCTGAAAAGCGATGCTACTTGGAGCCTTTTTCATGACGACAGCAACCCATTCAAGCATCCAAACGATGCGCGAGGCAACCGCCCCGCAACAGTTCACCCCGTATCCGCCGCTGGAACTGGTGGCACCCAACCTGACCGCTGAGACGCGTATACCTGAACCGGGCGCCGCAAACCTTGCGCGTGTGGGCGATGCGTGATGGCAGTGGCCCGATTCGCCCGCGCGCATGGTGGCCTTTGGCGTGGAACTGCCGGAGTTAAAGCACTGGCGGGGTGGCGCATGAAGGCCGGCCACAAAGGCGAGGCCGGGTGTCTCGGCAGGTGCCGCCAACAGCCTAAATCCGCTACTGATTTTATCAACTGCCGCACGGTTGCGCGCTGGGCATTGGGTGGTGGTCAGCCCACCCCCGCAACCGTGCCCCGGCCGGGATGTCCGGCGGTCTGAGTTGTGGCGCGTGAACCGCCGCTGTGGTTGAACCCCATGGACGGAGACGCCGTCGCAGTAGGTGATTGGGTGGGCCGGTCAAGCCGTTACACCCACCGCCGATGCCCCAGCGCGTTATTCGCCGAAAACAAGCGCCATGCAGGGGTGCCGGTGCTTAATGGCACAACCTGACCGCGCCCGTGATGCGTTGCACTCGATACCGGCCGACCTGCCGCGTGACCAGTGGGTTAAAGCTGGCATGGCTTTTCACGCTGCTGGTGGTGGCTTTGATGACTTCGACAACTGGAGCGCCACAGCCGACACCTACAACGCCCAAGCCTGCCGCGCTACTTTTCGCAGTTTCAAGACTGCGCCCGGTGGTGTTGGTGCTGGTGCATTGTTTGGCATGGCCCGTGACCACGGATGGGCAGAGGGCAACAGCACACCCAGACCCGCACCAGAACGCGTTACACGCCCCGTAGAGCCCCCGCACAAGCCTGCCCCCGGCATGGGTGCCGCGAGGTTTACAACCGCTGTGAACCCGCTACAAACGGGCATCCGTACATTACTGCAAAGCGTGCCGCTGGTGTGCCGTTGGATGCCCTGCGCGTGGTGCCGGATGGTGACCCGCTGCGCATCATGGGTGAGAGCATGGCCGGTGCTTTGGTGGTGCCGTGCATGGCTACGGATGGCACGCTATCAACCTTACAACTGATACCGCCGCCCGATGTAGTTGCACGCCTAAAAGCTGCCGACAAGCCCAGCAAATTGAACCTGCCCGGCCATTCAGTGCAAGGCTGGTTCACCGTGGGCACTATTGCGCCCGGTGGCGTGGTGTACATCGTGGAGGGTATCGGCCAAGCGTGGGCCTGTTGGCAAGCAACCGGGGCCGCTGCCGTGGTTTGCTTTGGTGCGGGCAATATGGGCAAGGTGGCACAAGCCCTGCGCCAGCAAGACGAAACCGCCCGCCTAGTGCTGGTGCCGGATGTGGGCAAAGAACAGGACGCAGCTAAGATTGCCGCCGCCGTTGCCGGGACAGTTGCCGCGATGCCGGATGGGTGGAAGAAAAACAGCGATGTGAACGACCTTGCCCAGCGTGAAGGGCTCGACGTGCTGGCCGCGCTGCTGGCGACTGCAACAGAGCCGCCCAAGCCTGAACCACGTTACAAGCTGCTGGGCAGTGCTGACCTTCACGCATTGCCCCCGCTTCAATGGCGCGTGTGTGGTGTGTTGCCTGCTGTGGGGCTGGCTGGGTTGTTTGGCCCAAGCGCCAGCGGTAAATCGTTCCTAGGTTTTGACATGGCCGCGCACATTGCGATGGGTTCGCGCTGGTTTGGGTGCCGCGTAGAGGCTTCGCCCGTGGTGTACGCAGCGCTGGAAGGTGAAGCCGGGTTCAAGCTACGCGCCCAAGCATGGGAGACACACAACGGCCAGACTCTGCCCGATGGCCTGCATATGGTGTTACAGCCGTTCAAGCTGACAGACCCCCGCGATGTGAAAGACTTGGCCGCCGTGGTGCCTTCTGGTGCTGTGGTGTTTATCGACACCCTCAACAGGGCCGCCCCCACTGCTGACGAAAACAGCAGCCGGGACATGGGGGAAATTCTGGAGGCTGCAAAGCGACTGCAACACCTTATCAATGGGCTGGTGGTGCTGGTGCATCACACGGGCAAGGATGCCAGCAAAGGACTACGCGGGCATAGTTCGCTATTCGCTGCCCTTGATGCTGCCGTAGAGGTGTCACGGGATGGCGACCGCCGGGAATGGAAGGTGGCGAAGGCCAAAGACGGGGCCGATGGTGACGCGCACCCCTTTAGGCTCCAAGTGGAAACGCTCGGAACAGATGCCTATGGCGACCCCATTACATCCTGCACGGTACGCACCGACACCACCGCCGACGATGTGAAGCGAGTAAAGGTGCCACAAGGTGGAAATCAGAAATTGGTTTACAGCGCCATTCGTGGCATGTTCAAGGATGGCATATCCGGCAAGCCCGGAGCGCCACCGCTGCGCCCCTGCATTGAACTGGAGGCCGCTGTAACCCGTGGTGCTGCAAGCCTGACATGCGAGACCCACCGCCGTGCAACACGCACCAGAGAAGCAATTACGGGACTGGTTGCCAATGGTGTGCTGGGACTGAATGAGGGGTGGCTATGGACTGCCAATTAACCGAAATTAACCGTTTTCGGCTTTTCCGGTTGTATTCGGTAACCGAAATTAACCGCTCCCCCTTTAGGGGGGGTAGGTTTTCGGTTATTTTTTTCGGTGAGGGTTGCCATGGCTGATTTATTCGGACTGGAGCAACAACCCAAGCGAACCAACGACCGCCCGGAGTCTGCCGCACTGGTGGAGGTATTGAAGGCATTGCGCGCCCATCCTGCCGTTGTCTGGTGCGAACGAATGAACAGCGGAGCCGCACGGGTAGGAAACCGCTTTATCCGTTTTGGCTTTACCGGCTGCCCTGATGTGCTGGGTCAACTGACAGATGGCCGCCTGCTGGGTGTGGAAGTGAAAAGCCCGACCGGCAAGCTACGACCAGAACAAAGCCTTTTTCTGGAGCGTGTGCGTGGTGCTGGTGGCGTGGCATTCATGGCCCGTGACCTGCGCGATGTGCTGCGCGAATTGAATCAACTTGATAGAACAGGAAGTAAACATGACTGAAGTAAAGAAAAAGCGCCCCGGACGCTGGAAGGCTGGACAGAGTGGCAACCCAGCCGGACGCCCGCCCGGTGCCGGTGAAGTTTCCAAGCTACGCGCCAGCATTGCCGAACGAGTACCGGAATTGTTGGCCGCCATGATTGATAAAGCACTGGAAGGCGATGTGGGTGCCGCCCGTCTGCTGCTGGAACGTGCTATTGCCCCACTGAAGGCCACAGAACACGCAGTGGAGCTTTCATTGCCGGATGGTGGCACTCTGACCGCCCAAGGCCGTGCCGTGCTGTCTGCCGTGGCCGGTGGCGGGCTTGCACCAAGTCAAGGGGCCGCGCTGCTGGGTGCGATTGGCACGCTGGCGCGAGTTACCGAGATTGACGAACTGGCCGCCCGTGTGGCCGCACTGGAGGAAAAGAATGCAAAACCTTGAAAAGAGAATCGCCACGTTGGAAACAACAAACCCGCCCGCCGAGGAATTGACCATCATTCGCCGCATCGTATGTCCGGGACACCTTGAAGCAGAGATTAACCATATCCGTGATGATGGAAGCGAATGGACGCGCCAGCCGGGAGAGACAGAGGACGCATTCATCGAGCGGGCGGACAGCGATACACCACCGAACAAACACGGCATCAAGCGCTTGATTGCCTCAAACATGGAGCTACACCGTGCAGACCATTGAAACCCGCATCGCCAGACTTGAAAGCAGCGCCAGCGACAAAACCTTAAAGCTGGTTGTCGTGTTGGATGGCGAGACACCTGCCGACGCTCTCAAGCGTTTGGGCCTGCCGCCTGATGTGGTGGCCGTTTATCTCTCAGAGATTGACTTACTGATTTAGCCCAGCGACTTAAAAACAATCAAGATAAATCAAGACCCGCCAAGTGCGG
This sequence comes from Candidatus Aalborgicola lynettensis, assembly GCA_016719405.1. Classification (GTDB taxonomy): domain Bacteria; phylum Pseudomonadota; class Gammaproteobacteria; order Burkholderiales; family Burkholderiaceae_C; genus Allorhodoferax; species Allorhodoferax lynettensis. Next base: position 58,006 of record JADJZE010000009.1, on the reverse strand, counting down.
GTTTTCTGCTTTTGGGGCTGGTGGATTTGGTGCTAAACCCTGTACCGCAGTCTGTAAACAGTCTGTAAGACACCAATAAACCACACAAACAAAAAAGCCCGCTATCGTTTCCGTAGCAGGCTTTCTATGTGCCGTAAGGCCTTAACTGGGGTGGCTGATGGGGCTCGAACCCACGACAACAGGAATCACAATCCTGGACTCTACCAACTGAGCTACAGCCACCGTTAGCCTTGAAGTATAGCAGTTACTTACCCCTATTCCACCGCAACTTGTGGCGAAAGTGCGTTTCTTGAGGGACGCGAAACCTTGAACTGCACTTTGAATCGATGCTTCAAAGCCGAATAATATGCATCGCTCTCCGCAAGTGCCAGCCACTGCGCGTATTGTTTACGCTCTTGGTCAGCTGCATCAACTGCTGCGGGAACACGAGGCAATACTTTGTTGACACGCACCACTGCGTATCCCTGCTGGCCTAAATCCACTCCAACCCATGTCGGCAGTGCTACAGGATCCAGTCGCAGCACTGCTTTCAAAATAGTGCCTTGCACGCTTTGTACCTGGTCACGTGACACAACAATTGCTGCAGGCATATTTCCAGGTGCGGCGGACTTCCAGGTAGCCAGCTTTTCGCTGCCATCCTTCTTGGCCAATTCAGCAGATCGAGTCGCAATCAAACGATTGCGCACTGCGTCGCGCACTTCATCCAAAGGACGTGTACGCGCAGGCGTGTATCGGGTGATACGCGCTGAAACGATCTGATTTGGCGCAATTTCAATTGCTTCTGTATTGCGCTTTTTCTCGATCGAATCTGCACTAAAAACTGCCTCCAGCAACTTGGCATTGCTGAGTACAGTGTTATCAGGAGAAACTGTTTGACGCTGCAAATTCGCGTTCTTCACTTCGAGCTTCAAACGATCTGCAACAGGTTGCAAGCTGTCCGATTGTTCGTACACACCATTTGTGAATATTTCGGCAGCTTCTGCAAACTTGCGTTGAGCTTGCTGCCCCTTGAGGTCCGATTCGATATTGGCACGCAGTTCTTCGAAAGTACGCTGTTTGGGTACTTTTATGTCGGTCAGCTGAATAATGTGAAAGCCAAAATCTGACTCCACTAGATCACTGATGTCGCCTTTTTTCATGGAAAAAACGGCTTCTTCAAAGGGTTTGACCATAGCTCCATGGCCAAAAAAATCCAGATCACCGCCACGCGATGCGGAACCGCTATCCTGGGAGTTCTTTTTTGCCACTTCGGGGAATGACCCAGGAGATTTGCGCACCTGGAGCAGCAAATCGCTGGCCCGCTCACGTGCTTTCTCGCGCTCTGCAACGGGCATATCTTTGCCCGCCGTGATCAAAATGTGGCTTGCTCGACGTTCTTCCTTCCCACTCAGGCGCGCGACATTTTGCTCGTAGTAGGTTTTGACATCCTGCTCGTTCAAGGTAATCGATTTTTTAACGGCATCCAAGTCAAGTACTGCGTACTCCACGTTTGCCGACTCAGGCGCCTGAAACATAGGCGCATTGGCCTGGTAAAAGGCTTCAATGTCAGTGTCACTGAGCGCCACCTTGCTGGCGTAATCACTAACATTGAACCGCGTGATCTGCACTTCCCGTCGTTCAAAAAAGGCTTTCATCGAAACATCCACCAACGCGGAAGGCGAGAACGCTGTCGCTGCAACACCACTTTCCACTTGGCGAAGGGTCAAATCGTTGCGCACACGGTTTTCAAAACCGTCGGTGGTGAGGCCTTGACTGGCAGCCAACTGCTCATACCGAGTCTTATCGAACTTTCCATCTGGCGTACGCAATGAGGCAATAGTTGGGTTTCGCTGCAATTCGAAAGCCAGTCGAGCGTCCGTGGTGTGGAGCCGCGCCTCGTTGGCGGCATCCGACATTACCCGCTCACGCACCAAGCGCTCAAGAGATACGTAACGTGCCTCGTCAGAATCCAGTAACTTGGGATCCACATTGGGCATGGAAGCGCGCAAACGGTCCACATCCACCTTGTGGGCGGCATCCCAATCGGCTTGGGTAAAGCTGTGACTACCCACTTGCGCGACCGCCGCACCACCTCCGCCGATGTCTCGAAAACCGTCTACCCCGACAATGGCAAACGATGGAATGATCAGCAAGAACATGAGAATCATCATGATCTTTGTGTGCTTGCGGACAAATTCAAACATGCGCTTACTCTCCGTGAAACAACAAAAAAGGCGAACAACACTGTTCGCCTTTACGAGGGTGGTGGTGGGTGATGACGGGCTCGAACCGCCGACCCGCGCCTTGTAAGGGCGCTGCTCTACCAACTGAGCTAATCACCCCACCTGAAACCTAAAAACGTATTATGCCAGTTCAATTCAACGCATCTTTCAATGCCTTGCCCGGACGGAACTTGGGAACTTTAGCGGCCTTGATTTTAATCGCATCGCCGGTGCGTGGATTGCGGCCGGTGCGGGCAGCGCGTTTACCCACTGCAAAAGTACCAAAGCCGACCAAGGATACAGAGCCTCCTTTTTTCAGCGTAGTCTTAACCGCGCCAATGGTGGACTCCAGTGCACGCGTGGCAGCGGCTTTGGAGATGTCGGCATGTTTTGCAATGTGCTCGATTAGTTCTGTTTTATTCACAAATACCCCTTGTATGGAAGCAGCGTTAGTTGAATTGTCTCGTCAAATTTTTGTTGTCACTGCGCGCGGAACCGAGCGTCAACCACGGACATTATGAAACGGCAATGCAGCATTTGATTACAGCCACAGAGCCGTCCTGTGTCAATACGCCTGCGACATCACGATAGTGCGGACGCGAATTCTAGTCGCTTTTTTCTACCTTACACGGGCCCGTATTTCCGGCAACGCTTTTTGCAGGTAATACACCATGGACCATACCGTCAGCACCGCAGCGCCCCAAATCAAAAACACACCCCATTGGTGCGTATCGACAAAACCAAACAATACGCCGTCGTACAACAAAAAAGGAATAGCGACCATTTGTGCCACGGTTTTGAGCTTGCCGATCATGTGCACAGCTACGCTTTTGGAGGCGCCAATCTGCGCCATCCACTCCCGCAAGGCCGATATGGCGATCTCGCGCCCAATGATGATGAGCGCAACAAACACATCGGCCCGCTGCAAGTGCACCAGAATCAGCACACAGGCGCACACCAAAAACTTGTCGGCAACCGGGTCCAGAAAAGCACCAAAAGAAGAGGTCTGATTCAGCTTGCGGGCCAAAAAACCGTCCAGCCAGTCGGTCGCCGCAAAAAGGATAAACATCACCGTGGCAATCAGGTTTTTTTCACCCTGGGCGGCCATCGATTCGGGCAAGTAAAAAATACCCACAATGAGGGGAATCGCGAAAATTCGCGTCCAGGTCATGATGGTGGGTATCGTCGTGAACATAGGCTGATTGTGGCACGGCTAGTGCAGGGCACGGTAAATTTCCTCCGCCAGCTCACGCGATATGCCCTCAATTGTCGCAATGTCATCCACGCTGGCCAGGGCGACGCCCCGCACACCGCCAAAACGCTGCAATAAGCGCGCGCGCCGCTTGGGGCCCACGCCGGGAATCTCTTCCAGCGTGCTACCGCCTACGCGCACCTTGGCGCGTTGGGCGCGCATGCCGGTGATCGCAAAGCGGTGCGCTTCGTCACGGATTTGCGCCACCAGCATCAGGGCGGCCGAATCCGCGCCCAAATACACTTTTTCGCGGCCATCGGCAAACACCAACTCTTCCAGGCCGACCTTGCGGCCCTCGCCTTTCTCAACCCCAACGATCAACGACAGATCCAGGCCCAGCCCCTCAAACACCTCGCGCGCCATGGCCACCTGCCCTTTGCCGCCGTCCACCAGCACCAAATCCGGCAACCGCGCCGTGCCCTTCAGCGTGGAACCCGCACGTTTGGCTTCATGCAAGGCCTCGGCCAGTTTGCTGTAACGCCGTGTCAGCACCTGGCGCATGGCGGCGTAGTCGTCACCGGGCGTAATGCCGTCGATGTTGAAACGGCGGTACTCGGCGTTTTGCATCTTGTGGTGCTGAAACACCACGCACGATGCCTGGGTAGCCTCGCCCGCCGTATGCGATATATCAAAACACTCCACTCGCAAAGCGTCCAGGTCTTCCAGCGCCAAGTCCAGCGCCTCGGCCAAGGCGCGGGTGCGGGCCTGCTGCGAGCCCTCTTCGGCCAACAAACGTGCCAACTGCAAATCGGCATTGGTTTGCGCCATCTCCAGCCAGGCCCGGCGCTGCTCCCTCGGCTGGTGCACGGCGTTGAACTTGAACCCCACTTGTTCCGACAAGGCCTTTAATAAGCCTTTGCCGACCGGATGACTCACCACCAGTGAAGGCGGCATCGCCACGTCGATGTAATGCTGGGACAAAAAGGCCTCCAGCACCTGCACTTCAACCGGTGCAAGCGCCGCATCGGCGTCATCTTCATCCCGCAAATCGACGGCGTCCTCCACATGCACCGGGAAATACGGCCGGTCGCCAAGGTGCCGCCCTCCCCGCACCATGGCCAGGTTGACGCAGGCCTTGCCCCCTTGCACCTTGACCGCCAGGATGTCGACATCCCGGTCGGCCACGTTGTCCATGGATTGCTGGTGCAACACGTTGGACAAAGCCGCCACCTGGTTGCGCAACTCCGCTGCCTGTTCAAACTCCAGCCGCTCGGCATGCGCCATCATGCGGGCTTCCAGCGTGCGCATCACGTCTTGCGCATCCCCGCGCAAAAAGCGCTCGGCATTGGCCGCATCTTGCGCGTAGTCCTGCGCCGAAATATGCCCTACACAAGGGGCTGAGCATCGCTTGATCTGGTACAGCAAGCAGGGCCGCGTGCGGTTGCTGAACACCGGGTCTTCACAGGTACGCAACCGAAAGACTTTTTGCATCAGCAAAATGGCCTCTTTCACCGCCCAGGCACTAGGATAGGGGCCAAAGTAGCGGTGCTTTTTTTCCACCGCGCCACGGTAGTAGGACACCCGGGTGAATTGCGCCGCCACGGGTGCAGGCGCCTGCCCTGGTGATACCGCATCGCCGCTTGCCTTCGGGCCGGGCAGCACACCGGTCATCTTCAGGTAGGGGTAACTTTTATCGTCCCGGAACAGAATGTTGTAGCGTGGCTGGAGTGTCTTGATGAGGTTGTTTTCCAGCAAAAGTGCTTCTGCCTCGGAGCGCACCACCGTGGTCTCCATGCGCACAATCTTGCCCACCATGTGGCCAATGCGCGTGCCACCATGGTTCTTCTGGAAATAGCTCGAAACCCGCTTTTTCAGGTTAATGGCCTTGCCAACGTACAAGAGCTGGTCTTGCGCGTCGAAATAGCGGTACACACCGGGCAGCGCAGGCAAGCTCGCCACCTCGCGCAACAACTCTTCTGAATGGACATCGGACATGGGGCCTTATTGTGCGGCCTTCACGGGGGATCGGTGCGGCGTGGGTGCGGCCTCGCCTGCGTGGACAATCAGGCCATGCTGTGGGATATTTTTTGCCGTGTGGTCGACAATTTTGGTGACATAGGCGTCTGTTGGCGCTTGAGCGCCGATCTGGCTGTGCGCGGCCACCACGTGCGCTTGTGGGTGGACGACGCATCGGCCCTGGCATGGATGGCACCCGGCGCCTTGGCTGGCCACTGGAGCGGTGTGCAAGTGCTGGACTGGGCGGCATCCCACAACGCCGAGTTTGTGGCCACCCTGCCCCTGGCCAACGTCTGGGTGGAGGGTTTTGGTTGTGAAATTGCTCCTGAATTCATAGCTGCTTGCGCACGTCCGGCATGCGCAAACGGCATAAATGACTTAAAAAATCCAGTCTGGATCAACCTCGAATACCTGTCCGCAGAAGCCTATGTCGAACGCTGCCACGGCCTGCCCTCGCCCGTGCTCCACGGCCCCGCCAAGGGCCGGGTGAAGTATTTTTTCTACCCCGGTTTTACGCCCCGTACCGGCGGACTGCTGCGCGAACCCGACCTGCTACAACGCCAGCAAACCTTCACCCGAACCGATCAGCGATCAGCGTGGCTCCAGCAACACGGCATCCACTGGCAGGGCGAGCGCCTGGTGTCCCTTTTTTGCTATGAGCCTCCCGCCCTGACCGCACTGCTGCACCACCTCGCCCAGCAGCCCGAGCCCACGCGCTTGCTGGTCACCAGCGGGCGCGCCACGGTGGCGGTGCACGCTGCAATTGCACACAAAAATAGCCTGGAACCCTCATGGAACGTGCGGGAGTCGCTATCATTTTCATATCTTTCACGCCTTAGTCAAACCGATTTTGACCACCTGCTGTGGGCTTGTGATCTGAATTGTGTGCGCGGCGAAGACTCCTTGGTGCGCGCCCTGTGGGCAAATAAGCCGCTGGTGTGGCAGATTTATCCACAACACGACAATGCCCACCACGACAAGCTGAACGCGTTTTTGGGCCTGCTGCAGGGCGATGCCAGCCTGCAGCAATTCCACACCGTATGGAATGGCTTGGCGGACCCTGGCGCCATGCTGCCGTCGCCTTTGCCCCACCTCACGCAATGGCAGCAAACCGTGCAGCGCGTACGCGGTCGGCTCCTGGGAATGGACGATTTAGCCGCCGGGTTAAACGCCTTCGTGCAGAAAAAACGGTAAAATCGCGGGCTTTGCAGATATTGCCGCGTGATAGTGGGCAAATCTTGCTCCGCCGCAGGCTGCGGCTTATCCACGCTGTCAGCACAGGCTGGCGGCAACACCAGTCCCTGGACACTTATGAAAATCGCTCAAGAAATCCGCGCCGGCAACGTCATCATGCACGGCAAAGACCCCATGGTGGTCTTGAAAACCGAATACGCCCGTGGCGGCCGCAACGCAGCCACCGTGCGCATGAAGCTCAAGAGCCTGATCGCCAACTTCGGCACCGAAGTCGTGTTCAAGGCCGACGACAAGATGGACCAGGTGATTCTGGACAAAAAGGATTGCACCTACTCCTACTTTGCCGACCCCCTGTACGTGTGGATGGATGCCGACTACAACCAGTACGAAGTCGAATCCGAAAACATGGGCGACGCCCTGAACTACCTTGAAGACGGCATGACCGCCGAAGTGGTGTTTTACGAAGGCAAGGCCATTTCCGTCGAATTGCCCACCAACGTGGTGCGCGAAATCACCTGGACCGAGCCCGCTGTCAAAGGCGACACATCCGGCAAGGTTTTGAAGCCCGCCAAAATTGCCACTGGTTTCGATGTGGGCGTGCCCATCTTCGTAGCCCAGGGCGACAAGGTCGAAATCGACACCCGCACCGGCGAATACCGTAAGCGCGTCTAAGACATAGCCCCCACGCTCCGCCGCTGCGCGGGTCGCTGCCCCCCGAGGGGGCAAATTCTCCTTGGGGCGGCCCGGCGGAGAATTGAAGCCCCCACGCTCCGCCGCTGCGCGGGGGGCAAATTCTCCTTGGGGCGGCCCGGCGGAGAATTGAAGCCCCCACGTTGCGCGGGGGTCGCTGCAAAAAATCGGCTCCTTCGGGAGCCTTTTTTGTGCCCTTTATCGGCACTGTCACAAGCCTGCATTTGCGTGTAGGCTACTCGCATGAGCAACGCACCCACAGCGCCATCTTCCGTACCGTCTGGTGAAAACGGCAACCCATTTACACCAGCCCGCTTGGCATTGCGCCGCGTCCTGATCGACACCTACCACGAGAACGTGGCCTACATGCACCGCGACTGCGCGGTCTACCGGGCCGAAGGCTTTAAAGCCCTGTCCAAGGTCGAAGTGCGCACCAACGGGCGCGCCATTCTGGCCACCCTCAACGTGGTGGACGATGCATCCATCGTGGCCTGTGGCGAACTCGGTTTATCCAAATCGGCGTTTGCTCAGATGGGCGTGGACGACGGCCACAGCGCCACGGTGGCGCAGGCCGAGCCCCCGGCTTCTATCGGCGCACTGCACCGCAAGCTCGACGGTGAACGCATGAACGCACAGGAGTTTCGCGCCATCGTGCAAGACATCGCCGCGCACCGCTACTCCAAAATTGAGCTCACCGCCTTTGTGGTGGCCTGCAACCGCGACGAACTAGACCGCGAAGAAGTGTTCTTTTTGACCGAGGCCATGATCGCCGCCGGGCGCAAACTCGACTGGCACGAAGGCCTGGTGGTGGACAAACATTGCATTGGCGGGATTCCAGGCAACCGCACCTCCATGCTGGTCGTACCCATCGTCGCGGCGCACGGAATGCTGTGCCCCAAAACCTCGTCGCGCGCCATCACCTCCCCTGCCGGCACGGCCGACACCATGGAAGTGCTGGCCAATGTAGAGCTGCCACTGGAACATTTGCAAGACATCGTGCGCCAGCACCGCGGCTGCCTGGCATGGGGCGGCACTGCCAATCTGTCACCAGCCGACGACGTGCTGATTTCGGTGGAGCGACCTCTCTCCCTGGATTCACCGGGGCAAATGGTGGCCTCCATCCTGTCCAAAAAAATCTCGGCCGGCTCCAGCCACCTGGTGCTGGACATTCCGATTGGCCCCACCGCCAAAGTCCGCTCCATGCCCGAGGCCCAGCGCCTGCGCCGTTTATTTGAATATGTGGCGCGGCGCATGAAGCTGTCGCTGGACGTGGTGATTACCGACGGGCGCCAGCCCATTGGTTTTGGCATCGGCCCGGTGCTCGAAGCCCGCGACGTGATGCGGGTGCTGGAAAACGATCCCCGCGCCCCGAATGATCTGCGCCAAAAATCCCTGCGCCTGGCCGGGCGGCTGATTGAATGCGACCCCGATGTACGGGGCGGCGACGGCTTTGCCATTGCCCGCGACATTCTGGACTCCGGCCGCGCCCTGGCCAAGATGAACGCCATCATCGACGCGCAGGGCCGCAAGCCGTTTGACCACAACCAGCCCGCGCTGGGTGCCCTCACCTTTGACGTGTGCGCCCCCGATTCAGGCGTGGTTACCCGCATCGACAACCTGCAACTGGCCCGCATTGCCGGCTTGGCCGGTGCGCCCAAGGTAAGCCAAGCCGGGGTGGACCTGCAATGCAAACTGGGCGACACGGTAAAAAAAGGGGCCGTGCTGTACCGCGTACACGCCAGCTTTGCCGCCGACCTGGAGTTTGCGCGGCAGGCCTGCCTTAAATCGTCGGGTTATGCCATTGGCGCTGCCAGCGACATGGCCCATGTTTTTGTGGAGTTTTGATGTCCCCCACCCCCGTGCTCTTGCACTTTGAAGAAGACCGCGACTTTGCCCACTCCCTGGCCAAAGCCGCAGGTATGCAGGTGCTAACCGTGCAGCGCCACCGTTTCCCCGATGGTGAACTCAAACTGCGCCTGCCCGCCACATTGCCGAAGCAGGTGGTGGTACTGCGCACGCTCAACGACCCCAACGAGAAGCTGGTGGAACTGCTGATGGTTGCGGACAGCGCCCGTGGCACCGGCGCCCGCCACCTGAGTCTGGTTGCACCCTACCTGGCGTATATGCGGCAAGATATTGCCTTCAACCCCGGCGAGGTGGTGAGCCAGCGCGTGGTGGGCCGCTTTCTAGCCGGTTTATTTAATGCGGTCATTACAGTGGACCCGCACTTGCACCGCGTGGCCACGCTGCAAGAGGCCGTACCCGTACCGCAGGCGATAGTGCTCAGCGGCGCTCCCCTGCTGGCCGACCTGATTGCCACGCAGCGCCCCGGCGCCCTGCTGATGGGGCCCGACGAAGAATCGGCCCAGTGGATTGCCCAGGCCGCCGCGCGCCATGGCAGCGACTACGGCGTGTGCCGCAAAGTGCGCCACGGCGACCGCGCGGTGACCATTGAACTGCCATCGGTGCCCGTTGCCGGGCGCGCCGTGGTGTTGCTGGACGATGTAGCCAGCAGCGGCCACACACTCGCGGAGGCAGCCCGGCTGCTGCTGACCGCTGGCGCCACATCGGTCGATGTAGCCGTTACGCACGCCCTGTTTGCACAAGGTGCTATTGAATTAGTAGCATCTGCGGGAGTGCAACACATCTGGAGCACCGACTGCATTGCCCACCCCAGCAATGCCGTCAGCATGGCGGGCAGCATCGCAGCGGCCTTATCAACAATGTTTGCAACGGAGACAACGCCATGAGAACCCCCGACGACCTGAACGAAAGCTCGCTGGCCCAGGCCTGGGCCGACCTCAAAGCCCACGCCGATGCGGGTTTGCAACTGGAGGCCAACGCCAACCGACTGGCCTTTGGCGACCCCGAGTTTCTGCTGCGCCGCGAAACACGCGGCATCCGCTTCCAGCTCGAAATGCTCAAGCCCGACCTGGAGCAGCAAAAACTGGGCATCGAAAACACCATCGTGGTGTTTGGCAGCGCCCGCTTCCCCGCCCCCGAAGACGCCCAGCGCACCATGGCCGCCGCCCTGGCCAGTGGTGACGCCGCTGCCATACGCGACGCCGAGCGCCACCTGCGCAACGCCCACTTTTATGACCAGGCCCGCCAGTTTGGTGCCCTGGTGGCGCGCTACAGCGCCACCTTGCCCGAGGCCGACCGGCTCTTTATTTGCACCGGCGGCGGCCCCGGCATCATGGAAGCAGCCAACCGCGGCGCCTTTGATGTCGGTGCACCCACGCTGGGCCTGAACATTGCACTGCCCCACGAGCAAGACCCCAACCGCTACGTGACGCCAGAGCTGAGTTTCCGGTTCCACTACTTTGCCGCGCGCAAGATGCACTTCATGATGCGCGCCAAAGCATTGGTGGCGTTTCCGGGCGGTTTTGGCACGCTGGACGAGCTGTTCGAGGTCATGACCCTGGTGCAGACAAAAAAAGCACACCCAGTGCCCATCATCCTGTTTGGCGCCAATTACTGGAAGCGCCTGATCAACTTCGACGTGCTGGTGGAAGAAGGCGCCATCTCACCCGAAGACCTGAACCTGTTCCAGATCACCGACGATCCGCAGGCGGCTTGGGACGCGATCCGGACGTTTTACAAGTTGTAGGCTGGGCGTTAACTCGCAGCAACCTTTCGCAAACACTCAGCCTGGTGTTCGTCGTACAAAGAAACCACGTCACCCACAATAATCAACGCCGGCGCCTGCACCCTGTTGCGGGCCGCGACATCGGCAATGGTCTCCAGGGTACCCACCACAGTTTGCTGGTCACTGCGCGTGGCGTTGCGCACCAGGGCCACTGGCGTGCTGGGTACTAACCCATGTGCCACCAGTTGCTCGACAATTCCCGCCAGCGCACCGACACCCATGTAAATCACCACGGTTTGAAACGGACGCGCCAGCATCGGCCAGTCCAGGGCATAGGATCCATCTTTGCGATGCCCCGTCACAAATATGGCGCTTTGGGAATGATCCCGGTGGGTGAGCGGAATGCCGGTTTGCGCACACGCACCCAAGGCCGCGGTAATACCGGGCACCACCTCCACCGGCACACCGGCGGCGGTAATGGTGCTTAACTCTTCTCCACCCCGGCCAAAGACGAACGGGTCGCCACCCTTGAGCCGCACCACCTGCAAGCCAGCCTGGGCTTTGGCGATTACCAGCAGCGAAATCTCGTCCTGTGGCACTGAGTGGTTGGACGCCTCTTTACCCACATAAATTCGCTCTACATGTGGCGGTATCAAGTCCAAAATACCGTCGCCCACCAAATTGTCGTAAACCACCACATCGGCTTGCTGGAGCCTGCGCAGAGCTTTTACCGTCAACAAGTCCGGGTCGCCCGGTCCTGCCCCCACCAAACTGACCCGCCCAATGGAGCGCCCCTGGGCGCCGGACTCGAGCCATGCGGCCAGGGGAATGGATGCGTTCATGATGCTCACTTTGTTTTAACCCCACTTCAATGCACGCACTGTACTGCCTTGCAGCGCACGCAAATATTGACACATGTCAACGGCAATTCAAAGACCCTGGGCAAAATCCAGTCCATGTCAAAACGCAACTGGAGAAACGTGACCCGTGTTTTTGCATGTGGCATTTGCTGGTTTTTTTGCATAGCACTGCCCTGCGCATCGGCTGATTTGGATCCCGAGCACGCGTCCCGGTTGGTACGCCTGGTACGGCAAGACTGCGGGTCGTGCCATGGCCTGCAGTTGACCGGTGGTCTGGGCCCCTCCCTGCTGCCCGCCGCACTGGCCGACAAGCCCGCCACCTCGCTGGTGGCCACCATTCTCGGGGGGCGCAAAGGCACTCCCATGCCGCCGTGGCGCGGATTGTTAACGGAGCAAGAAGCACAATGGATCGTCGAACGTTTGTTAACCGAATTTCCCAAAGAGTAGCCCTCGCCGGCCTCACGCTGGGTGCCGTTGCGGCACCACAAATGGCACAGGCGCTCGATAACGCGCCCGTATTGCGCGGCACGGGCGATTTGGGCATCGTCATTGAGCGCGCCGTGGGCAAGGTGCAGGTGGTCAACACCAGCACGCGCACGTCACTGGCCACGGTCAGTGGCCTGGGCGACCTGTCTCACGCCTCGGTTGTTTTTTCCCGCGATGGGCGTTTTGCCTATGTGTTTGGCCGCGATGGCGGCCTGTCGAAGGTTGATTTGCTGACTGGCACACTGAACAAACGCATTGTCCAGGCCGGCAATTCCATTGGCGGTGCCATCTCCCAGGACGGGCGCTTTGTCGCAGCCCAAAACTACCAACCCGGCGGTGTGCGCATTTTTGACGCTGCCACGCTGGAGCCGGTGGCCACTATCGCGGCCAGTTACGGCACTACCGGGCAAACCTCCAAAGTGGTCGGCCTGGCCGACGCGCCGGGCGTGGGCTTTGTGTTTGCCCTGTTTGACGCGGGCGAAATCTGGGTAGCCGACCTGTCTGCCAATCCGGCCCAGCCCCGCGTGACCCGCTACGCCAATGTGGGCAAGCAGCCGTATGACGGACTCATTACCCCCGATGGCCGCTACTACCTGGCGGGTCTGTTTGGCGAAGACGGCCTGGCCATGCTCGACCTGTGGCAACCCGAGCGCGGCGTGCAAAAAGTGTTAGCTGGATATGGCCGTGGCGAAGAACCCCTGCCCGTGTTCAAGATGCCGCACCTGCGCGGCTGGGCCATGGCCGATGGGCGCCTGTACCTGCCCGCCATTGGCCGCCACGAGGTGCTGGTGGTCGACACCCGCAGCTGGCAAGAGGTGGCACGCATCGCAGTCAAGGGGCAACCGGTGTTTGTGATGGCGCGCCCCGATGGGCGTGAAATCTGGGTCAACTTCGCCCACCCCGACAACAGCCATGTGCAGGTCATTGACTCTTTGAGCCAAAAAGTCACCCACACGCTGGCACCGGGCAAAGTGGTGCTGCACATGGAATTTACGCCCCGTGGCGAAGCGGTATGGATCAGTTGCCGGGACGACAACAAAGTGGTGGTGTTCGATACGCGCACCCACCAGCCACTGTCTTCGCTGGCTGCCGACGCGCCGTCCGGCATTTTCTTCACCACGCGCGCGGCACGGATCGGGTTTTAGGCCTATGTGCTCGATTGCAGAAGGTTCGCTGGGGTTTTCACTGCTGAACGATTTTCAGCACGGTTTCCCCCTGGACGCCCAGCCCTTCGCGCACATTGCACACACCGTGGGCAGCACACACGATGCGGTGCTGGCCACGTACGCAGAGCTGCGCCAATCGGGCTGTTTGTCGCGCATTGGCGCCGTCTTTGCCCCGCGCCGTATGGGCGCCAGCACCCTGGCCGCCCTCGCAGTTCCAGTGGAGCGCCTGGACGCCGTGGCCGCCATGGTCAGCCAGTTTGCAGAGGTCAACCACAACTACGAACGCGAACACCGCTTCAACCTGTGGTTTGTGGTTACCGCACCCAGTAGCGCGCGCCTGGACGCCGTGCTGGCCGGCATTGAATCCCGCTGCGCCTTGCCTGTTTTACGGCTACCACTGGAGGAGCAGTTTCATATCGACCTGGGTTTCCGACTGTGCCAACCACCCGGCACTGCCACTGCACGCAAGACCGCAAGCGTGTCCACCGCCCCCTACCAACCCACTGCCAGCGACCAAACCCTGATCCATGCCCTGCAAGGTGGCTTACCCCTGGTGCGCCAGCCCTATGCCCAACTGGCGCAGCAACTGGGCTGGAGCGAAGCACAGGTAATAGAGCGCATTGCGGCCTGGTTGCACAACGGATTGATCAAACGCTTTGGTGTGGTGGTGCGCCACCACGAGCTGGGTTTTACGGCCAACGCCATGGTGGTGCACAACGTGCCCGATGACCTGGTATCGCAACTGGGGCAACAAATTGGGCAACACCCCGGCGTAACCCTGTGTTACCGCCGCCCCCGCGTGGGCAACCAGTGGCCCTACAACCTGTTTTGCATGCTGCACGGCCGCGAACGCTCCGAGGTAGAGCGCCAAATTGCCCAACTGCGCAGCGCACATGGTCTGCTGCAATACCCCCACGAAATACTGTTTTCCCGCACCCGCTACAAACAGCAGGGCGCTTACTACGCAGATGGCGCACCCCCACCCGTAACTGCACCCGCGCCTGCCCCGGAATTGGCAGCAACCCTGCCCACCGTAGAAGCCTGAATCATGGATCCCATTGACCGCCAGATCATCGACACCCTGCAAGGCGGCTTCCCGCTGTGCGCCGCCCCTTATGCGCAGGTTGCCCAGCAATTGGGCCTGTCGGAGGACGACCTGTTGCAACGCCTGCAGCGCCTGCTCGACACCAAAGTGCTCACCCGCTTCGGCCCCATGTTCCAGGTGGAGCGCATGGGTGGCGCCTTTGTGTTGGCGGCCATGCAAGTGCCAGAAGAACGCTTTGACGAAGTGACCCAAGCCGTCAACGCCCTTCCCGAGGTGGCGCACAACTACCGGCGCGACCACGCCCTCAACATGTGGTTTGTGCTGGCCACGCCCAGCGCAGACGGCATTGCAACGGCCATTGAAGCCATCGAGCGCACCACCGGCATTCCCGTCCACGCGTTTCCGAAGGAGCGGGAGTATTTTGTAGAAATGAAACTGCGGGTGATCGCATGAAACGCCCTCTGGACGCGACCGACCACCAACTGATTCTGGCCACCCAAGGTGGCCTGCCACTGGTGCCCCACCCCTATGCGGAAATCGCGCAGCAGCTGGGGCTAAGCGAAGACAACGTGCTGCAACGCCTGCAAGCGCTGCTGGACAGCGGCGTCATTCGCCGCATTGGCGCCGTGCCCAACCACTACGCCATTGGCTACGCAGCCAACGGCATGAGCGTGTGGAACGTGGCCGACACCGAAATCGACCGCCTGGGCGCGCTGGTGGGCGCCCTGCCCATCGTCACCCACTGCTACCGCCGTCCCCGCCACCTGCCCACTTGGCCCTACAACCTGTTTGCCATGCTGCACGGCACCACCCGGGAAGAAGTGGCGGTGCAAGCCGGGCAAATTTCTGAGCTGCTGGGCGCGCACTGCGCGGAGCGCGACATTTTGTTTTCCACCCGCATCCTGAAGAAAACCGGCTTGCGCTTGAAGACCTGAACACTGCCCCGATTCACGCGCAACCTGTTCTCACACCCCTATTCTTAGCCCGGAGTTATTTCCATGTTTCGCATCTCCCAGTACCTGAAAGAAATCACCCACCCCACTCCCATGGGCCGTGTTCGCCAACCCACTGGCCCGGTGGTGATCTGGAACCTGATTCGCCGCTGCAATCTCACCTGCCTGCACTGCTACTCCATCTCCACCGACAAGGATTTTCCGGGCGAACTGAGTCATGCTGAAGTGTCTACGGTGATGAAAGACCTCAAGGCCTACGGTGTTCCGGTGCTGATCCTCTCCGGCGGCGAGCCGCTATTGCGTCCGGATATTTTTTGAGATTGCCAACGAGGCCAAGGCCATGGGCTTTTATGTTGGCCTATCGACCAACGGCACGCTGATCGACGCCGCCATGGCCAAACGTATTGCGGCGGTGGGCTTTAACTACGTGGGCATCAGCCTGGACGGCATCTCCAAAACGCACGACCTGTTTCGCCGCAAGGAAGGTGCGTTTGATTTGTCCCTGAACGCCATCCGCGAGCTGCGCGCCATCGACGTCAAAGTGGGCGTGCGCTACACCATGACCGAAGACAACGCCCACGACCTGCCCAACCTGCTGGAACTGACCGAGAAGGAAGGCATCGACAAGTTTTACTTCTCGCACCTCAACTACGCTGGGCGTGGCAAGAAAAACCGCGACACCGACGCGCACTACAAAACCACCCGCGATGCCATGGATTTGCTGTTTGAAACCGCCCTGCGCTGGAATGCCGAGCCCGGTGGGCGTGAACTGGTGACCGGCAATAACGACGCCGACGGCGTGTACCTGCTGCACTGGGCGCAAAAGCACTTCCCCGAATCGGTGCCCCACCTGCGCCAAAAACTGGAGCAATGGGGTGGCAACTCCAGCGGCGTCAATGTGGCCAACATCGACAACCTGGGCAAAGTACACCCCGACACCATGTGGTGGCACCACACGCTGGGCAACGTGCGCACACGGCCGTTTTCAGAAATCTGGTCTGATGTGTCCAACCCGCTGATGGCTGGCCTCAAGGCCAAACCCCGCACCGTGGGCGGGCGCTGTGGTGAGTGTGCCTACTTCAGCATCTGCAACGGCAACACCCGCGTGCGGGCCGACCAGACACTGGGTGACCCGTGGGCCGAAGACCCGGGCTGTTACCTGACGGACGCCGAGATTGGCATTGCCACCGCAGCCACACAGGCCACGCAAGCAACGCAAACCACGGAAGCCACAGCATGAATCGTGTGACATTTGCCGCCCTGGCGTGGCTGCTGTGCGCTATTACCGTGACCGTGGCAAATGCCGCTGCGGACACGGCGCCTGCGTCCACCAGCCCCGCACCCGCACCAACGGCACAACCCGCAGCCATTTCACCCCCCCCTGCCGTAGCCGCAAGCGCTAGCACCGCGCCCGAGGGGGCCACCGCCATGAATGCCAGCGCCGTGTTCCAGCAACACTGCGCGGCCTGCCACGGCGTTGACCGGCTGGGAGGGACCGGCCCGGCCCTGTTGCCCGAAAACCTGGAGCGCCTGCGCCGCCCCGAAGCCCTGCGCGTCATCCGCGAAGGCCGCCAGGCAACCCAAATGGGCGGCTTTGGCAGTGTGCTGAACGAGGCTGAAATTGCAGCCCTGGCTGCATGGATCTACACCCCGGTATCGCCGCAGCCGGTTTGGAGCGAGGCCGACATACGGGCCACGCGCGTGGTGCACCATGCACCCGGCAGCCTGCCCGACAAACCGGCGTTTAGCGCCGACCCCTTGAACCTGTTTGTGGTGGTGGAAGCCGGTGACCACCATGTCAGCGTGCTCGACGGCGACAAGCTCGAACCCATTGCCCGCAGCGCCACCCGCTTTGCCCTGCACGGCGGCCCCAAGTTCTCGCCCAACGGGCGTTATGTGTACTTTGGCTCGCGTGACGGCTGGGTGTCCAAATACGACCTATGGAACCTGAAAACCGTGGTGGAGGTGCGCGCCGGCATCAACACCCGCAACGTAGCCGTGTCTAGCGACGGCAAATGGGTCATGGTGGGCAACTACCTGCCGCACTCGGTGGTGCTGCTGGATTCCGAACTCAACTTCGTCCAATCCATTCCCACCCGCAATCTGGCGGGCGACCGCAGCTCGCGCGTGTCAGCCGTGTACGACGCAGCACCCCGCAAGAGTTTTGTGGTTGCGCTGAAAGACATTGCCGAAATCTGGGAGCTGCGCTACGACACCCCAGTACCAACCAAAGCCAAACCGAACACAAAAACCAAGATTCGACCCGGCGTTGATGCCAAAAAAGCCAACACAACGGTGACCGTTCCTCCACCCGGTTTCCTGGAACCCCAACGCACACAGCTCGAAGACATTCTGGATGACTTCTTCTTCGACGACAGCTACGCCCACGTGTTCGGCGCCACCCGCCCGGACGACAAAGGCGTGGGCAAAGGCCAGGTGGTCAACCTGAACGCGCGGCGCAAAATTGCCGACCTGGACCTGCCCGGCATGCCCCACCTGGGCTCGGGCATTGCGTTCACCTGGAAGGGCCGCCGCGTCATGGCCACGCCCAACCTGAAGGAAAGCGTCATCACCCTGATTGACACGCAAGACTGGAAAACCGTGGCCAGCATCCAAACACTGGGCCCCGGCTTTTTTGTGCGCAGCCACGAAAAATCGCGCTACGCCTTTACCGATGCCATGATGAGCCCCACCGCCAAAGACACGCTGATCGCCATCGACAAGGAAACCCTGGCCATTGCCGCCCGGTTGCGCCCGGTGCCCGGCAAGACCCTGGCCCACATGGAGTTCACCCGCGACGGCCGCTACGCCTTGGCCAGCCTGATGGAAATGGATGGCGCCGTCATCGTGTACGACGCGCAAACCCTCCAGGAAGTCAAACGCCTGCCCATGAAAAAACCCATCGGCAAGTACAACGTATGGAACAAGATCAACCGCTCCGAGGGAACCAGCCATTGAATGAGCGGTGAGAGGCAATACAGACTGCACGAGCTGAACAAGTTTCTCGCCCTGTGTAACTGAAATTCAGCTCAAGGGCGTGTCGTTTCAATCGGAGCCCACACCGCTTGTTTCAATCTAGATTTTTTTGAAAATTGCCGCCATAACCAGTCCCAGATTACTGAGAAATGATTGGCGATAAATACCCGACCGTTTGAGTCCCACCAAGCGCGGTAGCAACCACTGGTCACGCGCCTGGGCAAACGTGTCTAACGCAGCCTGATGCTCAGGCTCAAGTTTGCTGCGAACCCGCTCCAGCGCACGAATATTTTGGCTATTCCATTGCCTGAAACGCCCCTGAAACAACATGCGGATGCGTATCAAACGTGCACGCCAACCCGAGTTCATGCCTACCAGATTATTGTCGTGCTGGCGGTAGCGCACCGATGGATAGGGATCGTAGAACACTTTTCCGCCACAGCCAATGACCACCATGTAGGCCCACCAGTCGTGGGTCACTACCTCCACATCGTCGCCCGCTTCACGCAACAGGGCACGCGCGGCATTATTGAACACCATGGTGTTTCCCCCCCCAATGTTTTGTATCAGGGCATTCACAAAGCTCGGTGGTTTGGTAAACAAGGGAGAAAAACCGATACTGCGGTTGCTGACGTCGACCAAGTTGGTTCGGGAACAATACAGCGCAGGCACGTGTGGCGGAACGGCTTGCAGCGCGCTAATCGCACGGTCGAGTTTGTCGGCCTCCCAAATGTCGTCTTGATCAGAATACGCGTAGAAGTCGGCTTTGATGTTGGCCTTACAGGTCAAGGACAGAAAATTGGCCACAAAACCTTCTGACGGTCCAAAGTGAACCGAAAGGCGCCCTGAATCCCACTTGGCCTGGTATTTTTTCAGTATGGCATGGGTGTCATCCTGGGAACCGTCATCTGAAGCCCATACCTCCCAATTGGCGTGCGTTTGCGCAGCAAACGACTCCAATTGGTCGGCCAAATAGTGTTGGCCGTGGTAGGTGCACAAAAGTATGGCAACTTTTGGCACATCTGATTTGTACTTCATTAGCATTTAGTTAGTGAATCACCCTCAACCCATCCACTACTGTGAAAACTGGTGCGCGGGGGGGGACTCGAACCCCCACACTGTTGCCAGCGTCAGGACCTAAACCTGGTGCGTCTACCAATTTCGCCACCCGCGCAAAACAAAAATGGGGGCAAAAGTGCTTGCAAACACCGTTTACAAGACTCTCGCACCCATTTGGAATTAGGTCAGTCGCATATTTTAACCTGCTACGGAACCCACCTTTCTCACCCGGAACCACGCGGCATACATTGCGGGAAGCGCCAACAATGTCAATACCGTGGCCACAATCAGCCCCCCCATGATGGCGACGGCCATCGGCCCCCAGAAAACCGAGCGCGACAGGGGAATCATGGCCAGCACTGCTGCAGCAGCCGTCAACACAATAGGGCGCAGGCGGCGCACCGCCGACTCCACAATGGCATCCCACGCCGGCACACCTGCAGCACGGTCCTGTTCAATCTGGTCAATCAAAATGACCGAGTTGCGCTGGATCATGCCCATCAGCGCAATCACCCCCAGCAAAGCCACAAATCCAAATGGCTTACCCGACACCAGCAGCGCCCCGGCAACTCCGGCAATGCCCAATGGGCCAGTCAAAAACACCAGCATGGCGCGGCTGAAACTGTGCAATTGCAGCATCAGCAGCGTGAAAGTAATAAACAGCATGATGGGAACACCCGCCGCTATCGACGACGATCCCTTGCTGCTCTCTTCCACCGCCCCGGCGACCTCAATGCGGTAATCGCCCAGACCCCTGGTTTTCCAGCCCGCTTCCAGCGCCCGCAGTTGGGGCAGAAGTTCGTTGGTGACAGTTGCACCCTGCAGGCCTTCCACAATGTCACTTTGCACGGTGATGGCGTACTCGCGGTTGTGCCGCCACATCACACCCGGCTCCCAGGCAAAGGTCGGTCTCGCTATTTGCGTCAGCGGTATGGCCTTGCCACTGGCGGTGGGCAAATAGGCATTCGCCATGTCGCTGATGGCACTGCGCTCATCCGCAGGTTGGCGCAACACGATGTCAATCAGCTTATCGCCCTCGCGGTACTGGCCCACGGTTGACCCCACCAACAGGGTACGCGACGATTGTGCAATCGACTGGCTGGTCACACCCAACGCCCGCGCCTTGGACTGATCCACCTCCAGACGCACCACCTTGATGGACTCGTTCCAGTTGTCATTGACACCCCGGGTGTTGCTGCTGGAACGCATAACCTTTGTCACTTCGTCAGCACGTTCACGCAGCACAGAGGGCTCTGCACCCATTACGCGAAACTGCACCGGATACGGCACCGGTGGCCCATTGGGCAAAATCTTGATGCGTGCCCGCACTTCGGGAAACTCCTGCGCCATGACAGTGGGCAGCTTGATGCGAATCGACTCGCGCAGTGTCAAATCCTTGGGCAGGATGATGAACTGCGACACATTGGTTTGCGGAAACGCGTTGTCCATGGGCAGATAAAAACGCGGCACACCCGAACCGACCCAGGTGCTGACACTCTCCACACCCTCCTCTTGCATCAGGCGTGCTTCCACCCGTTGGGTGATGGCTTCATTGGCGGCGATAGAGGTACCCTCAGGAAACCAGATGTCCACCAGCACCTCCGGCCGACTGGAATCGGGGAAGAATTGCTGCTGTACCTTGCCCATGCCCACAATGCCCAGGGCAAACGTCAGCACCATCAGGCCGATAGTGATCCAGCGGTGCTGCACACACCAGTTCACGGTTTTACGAAAGGCGTTGTAGAACGGGGTATCAAACAGCTCGTGCGGCTGGTCGCCCGCAGCATGTGGCTTGACCTTGAGCAGCAGCGTACCCAGGTAGGGAACAAAATACACCGACACCAGCCAGCTCAACACCAGTGCCAGCACGGTAACGCCAAAAATCGCAAAGGTGTATTCCCCCACGGACGACCGGGCAATGCCAATCGGCAAAAAACCCACCGCAGTGATCAGGGTGCCGGTCAGCATGGGCATGGCGGTAATGTCGTAGGCAAACGTGGCGGCGCGAACCTTGTCGTAGCCTTCCTCCATTTTGCGCACCATCATCTCGACCGCAATGATGGCGTCGTCCACCAGTAAACCCAGCGAGATGATGAGTGAGCCCAGCGATATTTTGTGCAACCCTATGCCCCAGTACCACATGCCCAAAAAGGTGACCGCCAGCACCAGCGGAATGGTGATACCCACCACCAGGCCCGGACGCATGTCAATAAAGTAACGGTTGTGCCAGCGGGTGGCATTGCTGCGCTTGTGCAGTCCCAGGCTGATCACACTTACGCCCAGCACAATCACAATGGCCTCAATCAGCACCGCAATGAATTCGTTGACAGACCGGGCCACTGCCTTGGGTTGGTCCTGCAGGTTGACCAGGCGAATGCCAGCGGGCAAGGTGGCGTCAATGCCGTTGGTGGCTTTTTTCAGCGCCTTGCCCAGCGCGATGATGTCGCCGCCCTTGGCCATGGATACGCCCAGTCCAATCACCTGCTTGCCCTGGTGGCGCACTTTGACAGACGGTGGGTCAACATACCCACGCTGGATCACCGCAATATCACCCAAACGCAATTGACTGCCCGAACTGCCGCGAATGGGCATGGCTCTGAGTTGCTCCACCGCCTCAAACTGCCCACCCACGCGCACTTGCACCACGTCCAGCGGCGTCTGCACGGTGCCGGCACTCTCCACGGCATTTTGCTGGCCCAACTGGGCCAGCACCTGATTCAAGTCCAGGCCCAGTTGCGCCAGGCGCTTTTGCGAAATCTCGATGTACAGCTTTTCGTCCTGCACACCAAACAGCTCAACTTTATTGACATCCGCCACACGCAACAGCTTTTGGCGCACGGCGTCGGCAAAGGTTTTGACCTCGGCGTCAGAAAAACCATCCGACTCCAGGGCGTAAATCACGCCAAACACATCACCGTATTCGTCGTTAAAAAACGGCCCCTGCACACCTTGCGGCAAGGTCATGCGCATGTCGCTGATTTTTTTTCGCACTGTGTACCAGATGTTCTGCACATCGGCTGCGCGTGTAGAGTCTTTCACCTGAAAAATGATGGTGGACTCACCCGGCTTGGAAAAACTGCGAATCTTGTCGGCGTTGGGTACCTCTTGCAGCGTGCGCTCCAGCTTGTCGGTGACCTGCTCGGCCATCTGCTGTGCGGTGGCACCGGCCCAGAAGGTACGCACCACCATGGCACGGAAGGTAAAGGGCGGATCCTCGTCCTGCCCGAGCTGGAAAAATGCCGCCATGCCCAGCACCATGAGCACCAGCATCAAATAACGTGTCAATGGCGCGTGGTCCAGCGCCCATTTGGATAAATTAAAGCCCGCTCGGGTTTGCTCGTGCATCATGGCGACCTCACTTTGCAGCCGATGCGCTGGACTGTACCGCCGGTGCTACCGTGGCACTCGCAGATGCTATTGTTTTTATAGCTGCTTGCGCACTACTGGTGGGCGCAAAAGCCACTTTTTCCTTAAATAGACTAACCCTCTGTCCAGGCGACAGCACATGCACACCCGCCGCCACCACCTGCATGCCTGGCTGCAATCCGCTGGCCACCACCACATCGTTGCCATCTGCGGTTGCCACCTCAATGGGCTGCAAGTTCACCGTCATGGTGGCGGAGTCCAACACCCAGACCGCCGCAGTATTGCCATCTTTGCGCAGTGCGCTGGTCGGCAGCTTGATAACCTGCATCTTCCCGCGGTCCAGCGCCTGCGGCACAACCGACACGGTGGTACCCAATGCCAGCGTATCTTTGGCCGCCAAAGCCACCTTGACACCAAACGTGCGCGTCACCGGATCCGCGCTGACCGCCACTTCACGCACCACGCCCTTGAGTACATCATTTGACGCCCACACCCGCACATCCACAGTGGAGCCCACCGGGATCATGGCTACCTTGTCTTCCGGTACTGCAAAAACCACATCGCGGGGTCCGTCCTGGGCAATACGCACGACCGGAGTGCCGGCGGCCACCACCTGCCCGACCTCCGCCTCAATGGCCGTAATCACGCCCGAAACATCGGACACCAGGGAGGTATAGGCCGCCTGGTTACCCTGCCCCGTCAACTGTGCTTGGGCCTGGTCCAACTGGGCCTGTGCCGCTTTCAAACTGGCTTCACGGCGCTCCAATTCAGCGCCACTGATGAAGTTCTGGTCACGCAGTTCCTTGAAACGCTTGAAATCAGCAGCCGCCAGATCCCGATTGGTGGTCACGGCGGCCACCTGCGCCTGTGCCGCCTGCGCAGAGAGTTTGTAATCTTGCGGATCCAACTGCGCCAGTACCTGACCCGGTTTTACGTGCTGACCCAGCTCCGCCGGACGCAGAACCATCTTCCCCCCCACTCGAAAGCCCAGCCGGGACTCCACACGTGCACGAACGTCGCCCGAAAATTCAGCACCTGTGCGCATGGTTTCGGCACCCACGGTAACCACCTTGACAGCGCGAAGAGGCTCTTCCGTAGAAGCGGGTTTGGAACATGCGGACAGCGCAAACGCTACCGCAACGAGCGCTACGGCGCCAAAGGGTGACTTGGAATACATGGAAAAAAGTAGGCAGGTATGAAGGGAGTGAATAGCCCATATTTTAATGACCTATTGGTTAGTAATTTAGTCGAAGGATTTTTTTTTGTCAAACAAAATCTATCGGTGTACCCCAAATCCCTGGGGGAGTGGTAAGGCTGGTGTTTTGCATTTGTCAATCGGTGCCATACACTGGCATGGGTCGAAAAACCTCCAACACAGGGAAGGAATTTGCATGTTTGACTTTTTGAGTCGAGGCCGCTCGAAATCCAGCACCCCGCCACCGGCACCCCGGCAGTCCGCCACCACCCAGTCAGTCCCCGCACCCAGCGCAGCCCAACGCGAAATGGTGCGCCTAGCCTTGCACAGTGTGCTTCGGCACAAGGGAATCCCAGGCAACTGGCTTACCTGCGAAGTTACGCCAATTCAAATCAGCCAGCAAGGAGATGCCGTACTGGTGCAACTGGTGGTACTCAAATGGCATGACGCGCTCATGCAGTACGCGCCTGCGCTTCAACTCGGCATGGTTGAAGGACTCCGGCAGTTCGACCCCGCCGCCAGCGCAGCCAAATACCATTTCAGTTGGTCGTTTGCGCCTGACTGCGGCTTCACGCACACGCAATTTCCAGACCCTGGTTTTTGGAGCACAGGAATCGCCACAAACCCGGCTGCGCCAGTGCTCGCACAGAAATCACCTGTTTGGACTCCCGGGGAATCGACTGCAGCCACTCCCCCGGCCAGCAAGCCAAAATTTGACCTCCCCCCCACTGCTGCGGATCTGCGCCAAGACGATGACAGTGACGATGACCAGGGTTTTGCGGCCACCCAAATCAATGACCTCTCAACGCGACAATGAAATTCCGATCGGTTCATGAGCTGGATGCGTTGCCCACCACCTCATTGGCAGTACGAAATGCCTCAACGGCTGCGGGCACACCACAATAAATGGTGGCGTGCAAGAGGACTTCCTGGATTTCCTGTACGCTGACACCATTGTTCAACGCGCCGCGTACATGGCCTTTGAGTTCATTTTGTTTTCCCAGCGCCGTTAACATGGCAACAGTGATCAGGCTGCGCGCTTTGAGATCGAGCCCTGGCCGTTGCCAAATATCTCCCCAAGCGGCACGGGTGATGTGCTCTTGCATTGGCTGGGTAAATGGTGTCGCGTTGGCCAAGGCGGTAGTGACGAAATCTTCGCCCATCACGGCTTTGCGGGTAGCCAAACCGATTTCATATGGTGTGCTCATAGTGGTTCCAAATTGCAGTCAAGCGAACAAGGATAAGGGATGCAGGTCTTCGCTTAAAAAACCAGCGTAGAACCTCGACCGACTTGAAAAACTCGCAAATTTTTTCGCGCATTGGAAAAATGCAGAAAATCACACGCTATAATTTGAGGCTCAATTCCTCGATAGCTCAGTTGGTAGAGCGCCGGACTGTTAATCCGTAGGTCCCTGGTTCGAGCCCAGGTCGAGGAGCCAGACAAGACAAGGGTTTGCCGCTATTTAGCTAGCAGCAAACCCTTTTCCTTTTGCCCATTTGGCTCAGTGGTAGAGCACTCCCTTGGTAAGGGAGAGGTCGCGGGTCCGATTCCCGCAATGGGCACCACTTTCCCCTTCCCCCGTTTATCTTGCGTTGATCCGCCTCAGGACTCCAACACACGCAGTTCTGCGGTGGTGTAGCGCAAACGGCTTGCCAAGGTGCTGGCTATGCCTTCCATCAAGTCGAGCGCCGTCTTGCGGTGCGCTTCGGCAAACTGGTTGTACACCTTGCGCGAAAGCACATACAAATCGGTCTGCGAGAAAGCCACGGCGTCAGCAGAGCGTGCGGCGCCGTCCAGGAAACTCATCTCACCAAAAAAAGACCCGCGTCCAAAAGTTCCCAAGTGGTGGGATTTGGTATCACTGACCGGCAGCACGATGCGCACTGCACCGCGGCGTATCAAAAACAGCTCATCGCCCGCATCACCGCGCGAAAAAATTATGCCACCAGCCTGTACCGTGCGCCGTTCCATGCAGGCTTCCATTGCAACCAGGGTCTGCGCATTGCGTTGCCTAAACAGCTCCATTTCATGCAGTTCCAACGCGGTCTCGGTGGACGGTGTCAGCGCGGCTTCGTTGAGTATCAGATCTTCCGTCCATTCCAGTGCGGTATCGACTTCCGGGAACACCTTGACGCGGTGGCCTTCGGCATGGGGTACCAGCAAACCGGCCTCAACCAGGTAGGCTTTGATATCCAGCCCCGATGGCGACCGGGCTGGAATGTCGGCCAGTATCAGCCGCCCATCGCGCTCGGCCAGCATTTCACGCACTTGCTCGAGCATGTGCGCCGCCGTCACATCGACGGTTTGTACACGGCGCATGTCCAAAATAACGAAACGCCGCGTCTTCAGGTCGGCCTCCAAGGCGCTGTACAACTGCTGCGTGGTGCCAAAAAAAAGGCTGCCCTGCAACTCACACACCACCACCTGCTCACCGTGGCGCACCAGGCTGGCCATTTCGTCGCGTGTGCGTACCCGCTTGGAAAAGGTCTCGCTGCCCAGTAGACGGCGGCGAACCACCCGGTTGCTGACCTGCTCGCGAATGAACAGCATGATGGCCAACAAAACGCCCACGGCGGATGCGGCAATCAGGCTCACCGTCAGCGCCGTAGTGACGACGGACAGGATCACCAGAAAGTCCAGCAGCGTGGCCCGTGCATGCAGAAAATGCAGGCTGCTGCGGTCAATCATGCGCACACCAATGACGATCAAAATCGCCGCCAGTGCCGCCACCGGCACCCAGGCAATCAACCCGCCCAAGAGCGCAAAGGCAGCCAGCGCCGCCATGCCTTCAAACATTCCAGACCATCGACTGACGGCACCACTGGACAAGTTAACCAGGGTAGCACCCATGGTTCCCGCACCAGGCATACCACCGACAACGCTGGCGCACAGATTGCCGCACCCCTGGGCGATCAACTCCCGGTTGGAATCGTGTCGGCTGCGGGTCATGGCGTCGAGCACCACGCAGGTCTTGAGCGTGTCAATCGACAACAGGCCGGCCAGCGTAAGGGCCGGAAACAGCAACGACACCAGTGCACCCAGATCCATCTGCGCCGCCGCCTGCCAGCGGGTGCCCAAGGCAGTGAGAAAGCTGCTGCCATCTCCGCCGGTGAGTGGCCCTACCAGCATGACGTTGTTTCCCGCCACCATGGGCACCAGCCCAGCCAATCCCAAAGCAAGGTAGGCCAACACCCCGGCCAGCAGCCCGAGAATCGCCGCCGGCACGGCCTTGACGACACGCGGTGCCCACACCATGACAGCAGCGGTCACCGCACCTATCAGTAGGCTGCGCATATTCCACTGCACAGGCGCTACCAGCGCGGCCCACATCGTCAGCCCGCCTGTGGTGCCCAGCAACTTGGGAATCTGGCTGCCAATAATGATCAGCCCCACTCCGCTCAGGTAGCCGCTGACCACCGGGTAGGGCATGTATTTGATCAGGTGCCCCACGCGCAGCACACCAAACAGCACCTGAAAACCACCCGCTAACAGGCCGACCAGGGTCAGCATCAAGACAATGGCTGCCACATCGCTGCCTTGGGCCAGCCGCTCCAGGGCAAAGGCGGAAAAAATTGCCACAGCCGGGGCACACGGTGCGCTGATCAGTCGCGGTGCGCCACCCAGGCTGGCAGCAACCAACCCCAGCGCCATGGCCCCCAGAATGCCCGCCATGGCGCCCTGCGCCGCCTGGGTCCCCCCCAGCGGGGCGTAGACCGTAACGCCAAACGCAATCGCCGACGGCAAGGCAACCAGCATGGCAGCCAAGCCACCCCACACATCACCTGCCATGTTTTTGCCCATAAACCTCCCGGTTCAAGGAGCTGAATCCACCCGAATAAAGTCTATTTTTTGGCTTTGGCGGGCTTTTTTGCCGCGCCGTTGTCGGCTTCGGTTTTGGCATCGGAGGCCGACGGCTGATCGCCCAGCACCGTCTTGAGCGGGCAAACAGAGAACGCGGGGCATTTGGCACAACCGGCGACGATGGCGATGGGACAGACAGTCATAAAAATACTCCTTGATTGCAGCTAATGTTCTGCGGGTGGTTGCGTAAAAACCCCAGCACCATCTCAAAGTCTAAAGCCAAATGCACTGCGTAGCGGTTACCTTGGGTGTCAGACACCCAGCCAAGGGGCCGCAGCAGCACAGCACCAGGGGCGCTGGGCGTGTGCGCACGGCATCGGTATAGGCGCATGCAAATCATCATAGACGCCCATGCTGCACATGTACACCGACCCCGATTGCAACGAAGTGGATCACGCCATGATGACCGGGCCACCCTTGGCCAGCGCGCGCTGGTAGGCGGGGCGGGCCAGCATGCGGGTTTTGTACGCAACAAGCCGGGGGAACTGCGATGCATCGGCTCCGCGGGCCAACGCCGCCTCCAGCGCAAAGCTCATTTGAAAATCGGCAATGCTGATCTGGTCTCCGGCAAACCAGACATGCGTGCCCAAGTGCGCCTCCATAAACGCCATGGCGGTGGCCAGGTTGGGGTTGATCAGTTTGGCCTGCACGGTGGCACACAACTGCCGCGCGATGGGTCGCACAAAAAATGGCATAGGCTGGGTAGGGATGGTCATAAACACCAGCTTCATCACCAACCAGTTCATCAAAGAGCCTTCGGCGTAGTGCATCCAGAAGCGCGACTGTCGGTATTGCGGCGTTCCTTGCTGGGGTTGCAGGCCGGCCAGATCGCCCTTCGCTTTCGCGCCATATTTCTCGACCAAGTACTCCAGAATGGCTCCGGATTCAGCAATGACCTCGTCACCATCGGTGATGACCGGCGACTTACCCAAAGGGTGAACCGCTTTCAACGCCGCCGGTGCCAATTTGGTGCGGGGGTCGCGCTGGTATAGCTTGAGCGTATACGGCACGCCCAGCTCTTCAAGTAGCCACAAAATGCGCTGGGAACGGGAGGTTTCGAGGTGGTGTACGGTGATCATGGAGTGGATTATCTGCCGCCGGGAGCGATGCCTGCACTCAACAACGGTGGTCGGTGTCTTTGCCCGATTGCCATACGCGGCATCCTGTTGCGTCACCTTGCAAGAGCGCAGCCGAGAAAAACGGTGGGAGAGGCAAAGCCCCGATTTGATATTTTTGATGAACCGGTACACGGTGCACCAGTGGGATGGTCGAAGCCCACCCAAAAAAAAAGGAACTGGTGGGCGGTGCAGGTTTCGAACCTGCGACCCCCACAGTGTGAATGTGGTGCTCTACCCCTGAGCTAACCGCCCAATTCCTTTACCACCCTGTTTTAGGGAGACCGCGATTCTACAACAGCTTTTGACCGACTTCGGTAATCAGGGTGCGATTACTTTCTAAACACCGTCGTAGCAAGGCTACCCGTTCAAATGCAGCGCAATTTCCGCACGTACATGCTCCAGCGAGGCGGCGCTCACAACCATAGGTGCACTGTATTCAAAGATAACCCGGCTACCCGGTAGAGGAAAAAACTTGCGATCCCAAGTGGGTAAACGCAGCGCCCGGCTGCAGGTCACACGAATAGCCAGCACCGGCAACCCGCTGCGCTGTGCCAACTCCAAAACACCATTCTTGACCCCATGCGCCGGGCCATAGGGGCCGTCGGGGTTGATAAAGGTACTGGCTCCCTGCTGGAGCATGGGAACCAGTTGGTTCAATGCCGCCCTGCCGCCATTGCCGGACGACCCCAAAACCAAATACCCCACCCCCATCCACCCAAGAAACAAGTGAACACCCTTCATGTACCAAGCGGGATGGTTCATCCAGGCGTAGGGCTTGGTGTACGGCATGGCGCCCACAAAATAGGGCAGCAAACCGGCATGCCACGAACACTCGATGAACGAACGCTGGGCGTAGTCTGCTGGCCGGCCAACGTGGGACACGCGTACGGTGCACTTCAACAACAACCACAGCCCCGCGATCAAGGCCGCCGCCACGGTGCCATAAACAAGCACCAGCAATTTCTTAAGGGGTAAATGAAATCCTTGCATGGCAACTGCACATGGTACAGGCGGCCCCGCTGCCGTTATAGGTAAACCATGGCCGTGGAAACCCTCACGGTTTGAGGGTCAAATATGCCATTTGCGCCCACCCAACGTGCGCAGGCAGCTATCAATTCAATAGCGCAGAGCAATCCACTATGACCCGGTCCGGCGCGCAGGCTTCGATGGGCTGGCCCATGTTGTAGCCATACGGCAGCGCCCAGACGGCAATACCGGCGTTGCGGGCGGTGGCCACGTCGATGGACGAGTCGCCCACGAACAGGGCGCGCTCGGGGGCCACGCCAAACTGCTCCATACAGCTTTGAATGCCCGCCGGGTTGGGTTTTTTCACCGGCAGGGTGTCGCCGCTCACCACGCGGTGCAGCAGGGGCATCAAGTTATGGGCATTAAGCACCGTGCTGGTGTAGCGCCCCTCCTTATTGGTAACCACGGCCAGCTTGACGCCGCGTTCAAACAGGGCGGTCAATGTCTCGCGCACCTGGGGGTACAGGTGGCTGCGGGTGCCGCAGCGCTGCTGGTAGTGCACATCAAACTCGGCCAGGTAGGCGGGCAACAGCCCGTCGGTACGCACCGCCTCGATGGGCTTGTGTTGCACATAGGCCAGGGCGGAGATGAGTAACTCGCGCGTGCCGTGGCCAATCCAGTCGTTGACCTGCTGCTGCGTCACCTGTGCCAGCTCAAAATGGCGCAGCGTGTCGTTCACCGCATCCATGATTTCCGGCGCGGTTTCGATCAGGGTGCCGTCCAGGTCGAACATGACCAGATCGTAAGAATTGTGCTGAGAGGTGCTCACGCTGCCCCCACCAAACCGCGCACGGAGTCCACCACGCGCTGGGCGGTGATGCCAAAGTGGGCGTACAGGTCTTTGGCCGGGGCCGACTCGCCAAAAGTGGGTATACCCACCACAGCGCCGGTGCGGCCTACGTATTTGCGCCAGAAGTCGGGGTGCGCTGCCTCAATGGCCACGGTGGGCAGGTTCAATGGCAGCACCGCGTCCTGGTAGGCCTGGCTTTGGCGGTCGAACACGTTGGTCGACGGCATGGAGACCACGCGGGTGGCAATGCCCTGGGCGGCCAAGGTGGCTTGGGCTTGTTTGGCCAGTTCCAGCTCGGAACCGGTGGAGACGATGATGGCTTTGGCGCCCGCCATGTCGGACAGCACGTAGCCGCCTTTACGGATGTTTTCTACCATGCCGACTTCCGTCAGGCGCGGCAGGTTTTGGCGCGACAGGCACAGGGCCGTGGGGCCGTCTTTGCGCTCAACCGCGCTGGCCCAGGCCACTGCGGTTTCCAGGCCGTCAGCTGGGCGCCACACGTCCAGGTTCGGGATGATGCGCAGAGAGGGGATGTGTTCCACGCTCTGGTGTGTGGGGCCGTCTTCGCCCAGGCCAATGCTGTCGTGGGTGAACACGTGGATCACACGCAACTTCATCAACGCGGCCATACGGATGGCGTTGCGGCTGTAGTCGCTAAAGGTAAGGAAGGTTCCGCCGTAGGGGATGTAGCCGCCGTGCAGCGCCATGCCGTTCATGATGGCGGCCATGCCGAATTCGCGCACGCCGTAGCTCAGGTGGTTGCCCCATGTATCGCGGCCCGCCTTGGTGCAGGTCTTGAAGTTGGTGAGGTTGGAGCCGGTCAGGTCGGCACTGCCGCCAAAAAATTCGGGCAGCAAGGGGGCCAAGGCGTCCAGCGCGTTCTGGCTGGATTTGCGGGTGGCAAAGGCGTCGGGCTTGGCGGCAATGGCGGCCAGGCGCTCGGGCAGTTGTGCGGCAAAAGCCGGCAATAAATCACCGGACATACGGCGCTCGAATTCGGCCGCTTCTGCGGGGTACTGGGTGCGGTAGGCCTCAAAACGCACGCGCCAGGCTTTCTCGGCCGCTTGGCCGCGCTCCTGCGCGTTCCAGGCACCGGCAATCTCAAACGGAATCTCAAACGGCGCCGCCGTCCAGCCCAGGGCTTCGCGGGTGGCGGCCACCTCGGCAGCGCCCAGTGCGGCGCCGTGCACATCGTGTGTTCCGGCCTTGTTGGGCGAACCCTTGCCGATCACGGTTTTGCAGCAGATCAGGGTGGGCTTGCCGTTGGGCTGGGTGGCCTGGGCCTTGGCGGCCTGGATGGCGGCGTCAATGGCGGCGGGGTTGTGGCCGTCCACACCGGCAATCACGTTCCAGCCGTAGGCGGCAAAGCGCTGGGGGGTGTCGTCGGTAAACCAGCCTTCCACATGGCCGTCGATAGAGATGCCGTTGTCGTCCCACATGGCAATCAGTTTGGACAGGCGCAGCGTACCGGCCAGCGAGCAGGCTTCGTGGCTGATGCCTTCCATCAGGCAGCCGTCGCCCATAAAGGCGTAGGTAAAGTGGTCCACCACGGCGTGGCCTTCGCGGTTGAATTCGGCTGCCAGCAGTTTTTCGGCCAGCGCCATGCCTACGGCATTGCTAATGCCCTGCCCCAGCGGGCCGGTGGTGGTTTCTACGCCGGGGGTCACGCCCACTTCGGGGTGGCCGGCAGTTTTGCTATGCAACTGGCGAAAGGCCTTCAGCTCGGACATGGGCAGGTCGTAACCCGTGAGGTGCAACAGCGCATACATCAACATGGAGCCGTGGCCGTTGCTCAGCACAAAGCGGTCGCGGTTGGCCCAGTGCGGGTTGCTGGGGTTGTGGCTGAGGTGGCGGTTCCACAGCACCTCTGCAATATCGGCCATGCCCATGGGCGCGCCGGGGTGGCCGGACTTGGCTTTCTCGACGGCGTCAACCGACAACATACGAATGGCATTGGCCATCTGGCGGGCGAATTCAGGGCTAGGGTTCGTCATAGTGGATTACGAGATCAGTGTTAAAAGCGGGTCTACTATCAGGAATGCCGTGGAACCGGCTCCGCCGGGCCACTGGCATTGCCCCCTGCAAGGGGGGAACGGGTTACACGCAGTGAACCTGGACGGGGGTGTGCCAAAGTCCTTCTGGAAGGGGGTGTGCAATTACCCCAAAGCTCTTTTACGGCGTTCCATCATGCGCCAGACGAAGGGGGTGAAGATCAGTTGCATGGCCAGCTCCATCTTGCCGCCGGGCACCACGATGGTGTTGGCGCGGCTCATGAAGCTGTCGTTGATCATGTTCAGCAGGTACTGAAAATCAATGCCCTTGGGTTTGGCAAAACGAATCACCACCATGCTCTCGTCGGCGCTGGGAATGTCGCGTGCGGTAAAGGGGTTGGAGGTGTCCACCATGGGCACGCGCTGGAAGTTGACGTGGGTGTGCATGAACTGCGGGCAGATGTAGTTCACGTAGTCGGGCATGCGGCGCAGGATGGTGTCGGTCACCGCCTCGGTGCTGTAGCCGCGTTTGGACTTGTCGCGGTACAGTTTTTGAATCCACTCCAGGTTGATAACGGGCACCACGCCCACCAGCAAATCGGGGTATTGGGCAATGTTGATCTCGGGCGTAACCACGGCGCCGTGCAGGCCTTCGTAGAACATCAAATCGGTGTTCTCGGGCAATTTTTCCCAGGGGGTAAAGGTGCCGGGCTCTTGTTTGTAGGGCGCTGCCTCTTCGGCATCGTGCAGGTACTTGCGGCGCTGGCCGTTGCCGGTGGTGGCGTAGTCCCTGAAGAGTGCCTCCAGCTCGGGGAACAGGTTGTTCTCGGGCCCGAAGTGGCTGAAGTTCTTGTTGCCTTGCTTCTCCGCCTCGGCCAGCTTGAGCTTCATCTCCTTGCGGTCGAAGCGGTGCATGCTGTCGCCTTCGATGATGGCGGCGTCCACCCCCTCGCGGCGGAAGATGTTCTGGAAGGTTTGGGTGACCGAGGTGGTGCCCGCACCGCTGGAGCCGGTGATGGCAATGATGGGATGGCGTTCAGACATGGTATTTTTTCGATTTGTGGGACAGATCTTTAGCTCTGTCCCCAACTAATTAAAAGTGCCATTTGCGCCCGCAGGGCATGCGCAAGCAGCTATAAACGTAATAGCAAATTAATCCGTATCAATCGCGAAACAAACTGCTCTTGCCAAACAGGGGGTTGCTGATCTCCACCTGTGCGGGCTCGGCGTGGTAACGCTCAATACGCTCCACCTCGTTTTTGGAGCCAAAAATCAGGCCAATACGCTGGTGCAGCGAAGTGGGTTGCACCTGCAGCATGGCTTCGCGGCCGGTGCTGGCCCGGCCACCGGCCTGCTCCATGATGAAACCAATCGGGTTGGCCTCGTACAGCAGGCGCAGCCGCCCGGGCTTGGAGGGGTCTTTGGTGTCGCGCGGGTACATAAACACGCCACCGCGCATCAAAATGCGGTGTGCCTCGGCCACCATGCTGGCGATCCAGCGCATGTTGAAGTCTTTGCCACGCGGGCCGGTCTTGCCGGCCAGGCATTCGTCCACGTAGCGCTTGACGGGTGCCTCCCAGAAACGGCTGTTGGAGGCATTGATGGCAAATTCGTGTGTATCGGCCGGTACCTGGATGTGCGGGTGCGTGAGCATGAATTCGCCCAGGTTGGGGTCCAGCGTAAAGCCCACCACCCCATTGCCCACGCTGAGCACCAGCATGGTGGTGGGGCCGTAAATGGCGTAACCGGCGGCCACCTGTTTGGCGCCGGGCTGGAAAAAATCGGTTTCCACCACATCGCGCCCGGTGTCGATCACGTCTTGCGGCGCACGCAGCACCGAGAAGATGCTGCCCACCGACACATTAACGTCGATGTTGCTGGAGCCATCCAGCGGGTCAAACACAATCAGGTAACTGCCACGCGGGTACTGGGCGGGAATCTGGTACGGCGCCTCCATCTCTTCGGATGCCATGCCGGCCAGGTTGCCCGCCCACTCGGTGCGGTGGATGAACACATCGTTGGAGAGCACGTCGAGCTTCTTCTGCGTTTCGCCCTGCACGTTGATGGAGCCACCCTCCTCGGTTTCGTGGTTGCCCATGATGCCGGCCAACTCGCCAAACGCCACCGCCTTGGCAATGCCCTTGCAGGCCAGCGCCACATCCAGAATCAGGGAGTTGAAATCGCCGCTGGCGCCGGGGTAACGCCGCCGCTCCTCAATGAGGTACTGCGTCAGGGTGAAGCGTTTGGACAGGGGCATGACAGTCTCTCAGTCGGTAAGGTTCAAAAATCTGCGCGGTATCAGTGGGTGGCCAGCACTTCGGCGTGCCAGGTGCGCAGGTCGGCCACCGTGGTGTTGGCCAGGCTGGGCACCACACGCAGCGCGCCGGTAAAGTCGTGGTCGGCGGTGAAGTGGTTGGGGGTGATGATGGTGGCCAGCCCCGCCTTCAGCGCGGCTTTGAGGCCGTTGCCCGAGTCTTCAAACGCCAGGCATTCACCAGCGGGCAACTGCAGGCGCTTCAAGGTCTGCAAATACACCTGGGGATGGGGTTTTTTGATGGGGGCGGTGGACGCGTCTTCGATCACGTCAAACGTCTGCGCCCACTGGGCACCCAGGGCGGCGCGCAACAGGGCCGCAATGTTGACCGGCGAAGTGGTGGTGGCAATGGCCATCTTCAAACCCTCGCGGTGGGCGGCTTCGATCAGCGCCAGCACACCGGGGCGCAGTTGCACCGCACCCTCTTGCACCGCACGCTCGTAGGCGGCGGTTTTGAGTGCATGCATGTGCTCCACGGTGTCGCGCACACCCGCGCCGTCAATGTCTTTCAGATTGGGCTGCACCTGCTTCCAGTAGTGCAGGATGCGCTCTTTGCCGCCCGACACCTCCAGCAGTTTGGTGTAGGTGGCCTCGTCCCACACCCAGTCGCGCCCTACTTCGGCAAAAGCGTGGTTGAACGCCGCACGGTGGGCGCTTTCGGTGTCGGCCAGGGTGCCGTCCACATCAAAAATCAGGGCGTTCAGCATGGTGTTTTCCTTGTGCGTGGTGGAGAGAAAAAGCAGCGCGCGCGATCCACTGCAGGAATCGGACTGGCCTACTCTATCCGCCAGTATACATAAACTCAAATCATGATTACTATAATAACCATCAGCTTTTACTGATACCTACACTGCCATGCGCAACTATACCTTCAAGCAGATCCAGACCTTTATCGAGGTGGCCCGTGAACGTTCGGTGTCCAAAGCCGCCGGGCGCCTGTTCGTGTCCCAACCCGCCGTCTCCATGCAGTTGCGCCAACTCGAAGACGCCTTTGGCATTGCGCTGGTGGAGTCGGCGGGGCGCAATATCCAGCTCACCCGCGCGGGCGAAGATTTTTTGACCCACGCCATTGCCGCCATGGGCCAGCTCAAAGACCTGGAAGCGGTAATGGCCGAACATGTGGGCCTGCGCAAGGGCCACATCAACCTGGCCGTGGTCAGCACGGCCAAGTACTTTGTACCCATGCTGCTGGTGCAGTTTGGCAAGCTGTACCCGGGCGTGGACATTACCCTGCGCATTGACAACCGGGAGAACATTCTGGGCATGTTGTCGCGCAACGAGGCCGACCTGGTGATCATGGGCCGCGCGCCCAAAACCCTGGAGTGCGACGCCGTGGCCTTTGCCACCAACCCCATGGCCATTCTGGGTGCCCCCGACCACGCACTCTCGCGGCGCAAGCACCTGGCCTTCAGCACGCTGGGCGAATACGGTTTTGTGGTGCGCGAACAGGGCTCTGGCACACGCGCCGCCATGCAGCGCCTGTTTGCGCAGAACGAGGTGGAGATGAAAGTGGTCATGGAAATGCCCAGCAACGAGACCATCAAGCAGGCCGTCATGGCCGGTATGGGCCTGAGCTTTTTGTCGCTGCGCACGGTGCGCCACGAACTGGCCAGCGGCCACATGGCCCTGTTGGACGTGGCCGGTATGCCCATGGTGGGCAACTGGTACATCACCCACCTGCACCACAAACGCCTGGCCCCGGCGGCGCAGGCGTTCAAGGCATTCCTGATCGAACAAGGCGGCCCCCTGATCGACGCCTGGGCCTGAGAACACTGCGGTTAAATAAGTAAAACCTGATTTATTTAATCGTAAAAAGTGATTTTACTTATAACTTTAGCATCGTATAGTCACGCCCATCGCTGCACGCAACGGCCCCATCGGTCCGTACGGCAGCACACCCGCGGTGTGGATGCGCTGGTGTACCAGATTGACGAGGCCACGGAGGACATGCGCATTGCCTACCCGCTGGACCTGTTTGACCGCAACATCACCGATGGACGCATGATGATTGTGTCCTTCCTGACGCTGGTGATTGGCAACAACCAGGGCATGGGCGACATTGCACACGCCAAGATTTACGACTTTTACATGCCACCGCGCGCTATTCAGCTGTTTGATGGCCCGGCCAAAGACATTTCCGATATGTGGCGCATTCTGGGCCGCCCGGTCAAAGACGGTGGCTACATTGCCGGCACCATCATCAAGCCCAAGCTGGGCCTGCGCCCCGAACCGTTTGCGCAGGCGGCCTACCAGTTCTGGCTGGGCGGCGATTTCATCAAAAACGACGAGCCGCAAGGCAACCAGACCTTCGCCCCCATGGCCAAAACCATTCCACTGGTGGTGGACGCCATGCGCCGCGCCATGGATGAGACTGGTCAAGCCAAGCTGTTCTCGGCCAACATCACCGCCGACGACCATTACGAAATGCTGGCCCGTGGCGAATTTATCCTGCGCGCTTTTGGCCCGGACGCTGACAAGGTGGCATTTTTGGTGGACGGCTATGTGGGCGGCCCCGGCATGATCACCACCGCACGGCGCTGCTTCCCCAACCAGTACCTGCACTACCACCGCGCTGGCCACGGTGCGGTCACCAGCCCCAGCTCCAAACGCGGCTACGACGCCTATGTGCTGGCCAAGATGAGCCGCTTGCAAGGGGCATCGGGCATCCACGTCGGCACCATGGGCTACGGCAAGATGGAAGGTGCGCACGACGACCGCGCCATTGCCTACATCATCGAGCGCGACAGCTACACCGGCCCGGCCTACCACCAGGAGTGGTATGGCATGAAGCCCACCACACCGATCATCTCCGGCGGCATGAATGCGCTGCGCCTGCCGGGCTTTTTTGCCAATCTGGGCCACGGCAACGTGATCAACACCTCGGGCGGCGGCGCCTGATGGCCACATCGACAGCCCCGCTGCCGGTGCCACCAGCCTGCGCCAGGCCTACGAGTGCTGGAAGGCCGGCGCCGACCCGATCGAGTGGGCGAAGGAACACCGTGAGTTTGCGCGCGCCTTCGCCTCCTTCCCGGGCGACGCCGACGCGCTGTTCCCGGGCTGGCGCGACAAGATTGGCAACCACCGCTAATCTAACCCGGAGGCTGGTTAACCCGGAGGCTGGGCGGCAAGGCGTTTTGCTCCGTGTCCCCCGCCCGCGTTGCGGGCTCCTCCTTAACCTGCGCAAAACGCCTTGCCACCCAGCCTCCTCGCATTGCACTGTCCGATTGACTGGTTTATCACTGAAAAACATCGTTTCCGCAGGTGGGGCGTGCGCAAGCAGCTATCAAATTTGTAGCATTTAGACACATGACCATTCCCTTCTATCAGCCACAAGGCAACGAAGTCGCGCTGTTCGAGGCCGCCTACGCCGCCCGCTTGCCGGTGATGGTGAAAGGCCCAACGGGCTGCGGCAAGTCGCGCTTTATTGAGCACATGGCGCACCGGCTGGGTCGGCCCCTGATCACAGTGGCCTGCAACGAGGATATGACCGCCAGCGACCTGGTGGGGCGCTACCTGCTCGACGCCGGTGGAACGCGCTGGCAGGACGGGCCGCTGACTGTGGCTGCGCGCACCGGCGCCATTTGTTATCTGGACGAAATCGTCGAAGCCCGTCAGGACACCACGGTGGTGATCCACCCGCTGACCGACCACCGCCGCCAGTTGCCGCTGGACAAAAAGGGCGAAACGGTGTACGCCCACCCCGACTTTCAGCTGGTCATCTCCTACAACCCGGGCTACCAAAGCCTGCTCAAAGACCTCAAGCCCTCGACCAAGCAGCGTTTTGCGGCGTTTGAGTTTGACTACCCCACGGCGGAACTGGAAGCACAGATCGTCTGCACCGAGACTGGGCTGGACCTGAGCCGGGCCGCGCAACTGGTGCGCATTGCGCAGGCCGCCCGCCAGCTCAAAGGCCATGGTTTGACGGAAGGCATCTCCACCCGGCTGCTGGTGTATGCCGCACTGCTGATGCGCCAGGGCGTGGCCCCTGTAGACGCCTGCCGCATGGCGCTGGTGTGCCCCATCACCGACGACGCCGACATTCGTCAGACGCTGGAACACACCATTACCGCCGTACTGGCCTGAGCGTCCTGCTGCTGCCCACCCCCCGCACCCCAGGTTTGCACCATGCACGATGCACAAATGGAAGCCTGGCGCACCCAACTGGCGTGTAACTTCCCTGCGGTGCAAGCAGTATTTTCCGACTGCATGCGGGAGGCAACCCAGCACCTCAGCCCCACCGGTATCGACGCCTACCTGCACAGCGCCCGCGCCCTGGGCAAGATGGGCCGTGGGCCGGAGCCCGTGCTGGCGCTGCTGCAAGAGTGGCCGCAAATCGCCCGCTGCGTGGGTGAAGACGCGCTGGCTGACGTGGATGCCCTGTTAAATGCCATGCAAAAGTCGCCCAACAGCGCCGCCATGGCCCCCTTGCTGAACACGCTGGCCGCCGTGGCACGGCGCCTGCAAGGCCCCGACCCGCTGCGCCACTATTTGAGCGTGGTACGCGATGTGATGGCGCGCACCTCGGTCTCCATTCACGGCCACCACACCACCTTCGCCAGCCCAGGGCTGCCGGTGCTGCTGGAGCACGCACCCCGCCTGCTGGGCGTGCTGTCGGTTGCAGGCTTTGCCCGCTGGGCCGATTACGGTGCGCGCCACTACCAGCACCATCCCGACAACCAGCGCGCCTACTTTGGTCTGAAGCTGCCCGACAGCCTGGCCGTGCTGCAACGCGAACGCCACGGCACGCTGTTTGCCGATATCGAAAACCAGCTCAGCCTGACCCTGCGTGCGCTATGGAATACCAGCGCGCCTCTGCAGGCCTTTGCCACCGGCATGCAAGACGGCAATGAGCGGGCGGACGGTAGCAACGCCACACCCTGGAGCACCCACCAGTTCGGTGATGCCAACGACAGCGGAAAGGGCAGCATCTGCCTGCCCGATGTGGTCGACGACTTTTGCGAACCCACAACCGGCCTGCCCCCGGTGAGCGGATTGGACCGCTACCGCGTGGCATTGGCCCACATCGCCGCCCACCGCCGTTGGAGCCAGACCCTGGTGGCCGACAACCTGAGCCCGCTGCAGCGCATGACGGTGGAGTGCCTGGAAGACGCCCGAATCGACCACCTGCTGCTGCGCCGCTACCCCGGCCTGCGCCCGCTGCTGCTGGCCCTGCACCCCCGCCCGGTGGAAGGGGCCTGCGACCCGGCCCAGGCCAGTTGCCTGCGCCACCGCCTGGCCATGCTGTCGCGCGCCCTGCTGGACCCTGCGCATGGCTATCTGGACGCTGACCTCAACAGCTGTGTGGCGGCCTTTCATGCGCTGCTGGACGGCAGCGAATCCAGCACCCAGGCCATGCAAACCCTGGCCTTGCAACACGGCGCCCGCACCCGCACACAGAGCGACCAGCAGGCCCGCGTGTTTTTTGAGAACACGGTGGTCAGCTACCGCGACGACAACCGCCATTTATGGACCTTTATCGAGGCCGGTGACGAGGAAGACAGCTTCAGCCAGCCCCGCCCCGCGCAAGCCCCGGAGCGGCAAGGCCTGCCGCCGCGCCACTACCCCGAATGGGACGCCGCCAGCCAAAGCTACCGCCCCGACTGGGTCAGCGTGTATGAGGCCCTGCACCCCAGTGGCGACGCCCGCCACATCGACACCTTGCTGGCCCAGCACGCCACTCTGGCGCGCCAGTTGGAAAAACTGCTGGACCTGCTCAAGCCCCACAACCGCGTGCGCATTCGCTACCAGGAAGAAGGCAGCGAGCTGGATCTGGATGTGGCCCTGCGCTCTCTGATTGACTGGCGCGCCGGGGCGCAGCCCGACCCGCGCATTCTGATGAGCCACCGCAGCGATGGCCGCAGCATTGCCGTCATGGTGTTGCTGGACTTGTCACAGTCACTCAACGACGAGGTACCGGGCGCAGGCCAGACCCGCCTGGCCCTGAGCCAGCAAGCCGTGGCCCTGCTGGCCTGGGCCATCAACCGCCTGGGTGACCCTTTTGCGCTGGCCGGGTTTCATTCCAATACCCGGCACGATGTGCGCTACCAGCACATCAAGGGTTTTGGCGAGCCCTGGGGCGAAGCGCCCAAAGCCCGGCTGGCCGCCCTGCAGGCGCGCTACTCCACACGCATGGGTGCGGCCATGCGCCATGCCGCCCACTACCTGGGCGCCCAAACGGCCGAAAAAAAGCTGCTGCTGGTGCTGACCGATGGCCGCCCCTCCGATGTGGACGTGGCCGATGAACGGGCTCTGGTGCTGGACAGCCGGCAAGCCGTGCAGGAACTGGCGCATAAGGGCCTACACAGCCACTGCATCAGCCTCGATCCACAGGCCGATGCCTATGTGCACGACATCTTCGGCACCCACGCTACCGTGGTGGACCGGGTGGAGCAATTGCCCGAGCGGCTGACCCGGCTGTTTTTGGGGTTGACGCGCCAGTAGCCGTTTCCCGAGGTACGCACAAAGGTGCTGGGCATGGTGCCAATGCAGTGACTGAAAAACACAGTAATATCAAGCGCTCAATCGCGCCACTACACCCACTCAATCTAGGCACCGATGCACGACCGGGACCCTTCCGCAGCGATTTACGCCACCCATCGCCCACTGCGAATTGCGTCGGCCGTTTTTGCAACTGCAGTGCTGGCGTGTTTTGCCCTCATTTGGCACGTTCAACAGCGTGCGACCCAGAACGAGCAGCACCGCGTCGCGGTTTTGGCAGAGGCACACGCCCGGGCCATTCAATCCTCGTTGGACCATGCGCTATCGTCCACCTACGCCCTTGCAACCCTGCTTCGCCAGGGTGACGGGCGGGTCCCGGATTTTGAAGCCGCAGCGGCTGAAATCCTGGCCCGCCACCCGGGCACAGTGGCCCTGGGGATGGCGCCACAAGGTGTGGTCCAGCGCGTTGCCCCCTGGTTGGCAACGAAAAACTGATTGGATTTACGCCCGCACTGGACGCAAGGCAAGGCAGCGATGCCCGCCTGGCCCGCGACAGCGGCAAGCTCGCATTGACCGGGCCGATCCAGTCAGGCCAGGGAGACCCCGGTCTTATTGCTCAGCTTCCGGTATTTCTGAGCGATTCCCAGGGCAAACCCGCGTTTTGGGGTATGGCCTATGCGGTCATTGGTGTACCCCAGCTGCTTGCAGCGTCCAATCTTGCGCAGCTGGAGAGTGACAACCTGCAGTACGAACTGTGGCGCACACAGGCAGAAACCGGCAAGCGCGAGATCATCGCAGCGTCCGGCAATACGTCGCTGCCATCCGCAGTCAATCAGGTATTGGAGGTGCCGAACGGGAAATGGTCGCTTTCTGTCATTCCCCGCGAAGGATGGGCTGCGCGATTGCCGGTGGCCTGGATGGGAGCGATCGCTTTGGTGGTGAGCGCACTGCTGGGTTACGCAACCAAGTTATTGCTCGAACTGCGGGCCCAAAAGGAACAGCAGGGTGCACTCATTGCCAAACGCGCCAGCGAAATTTCCGCCTCGCAGAACGACCTGAAAGCCACCCTGGATGCCATTCCCGACATGATTCTGGAGCTGGGCCTGGACGGCACCTGCCACGCCTACCACGCCTCGCGCACGGACGCGACATTCCTGCCATCGGAGTTTTTGCTGACCAAAAACATTTCGCAACTGCTGTCCCCGCAAGCCACGCAGGGCGTCATGATGGCGCTGCAACTGGCCGAGCGAACCGGTTACGCCAAGGGGCACGAGTTTGCGTACACCACACCGGAGAACGTGCAGCAGTGGTTCGAAATTTCGATCACCCGCAAACAGGACGCCCCCAACGGTGAGAGCCGTTTCATTGCACTCACCCGCAATGTCAGCCAGCGCAAAATCACCGAAACCTATTTGCGCGTCGCAGCAGTTGCCTTCACGTCCCACGAAGGCATGGCCGTGACCGACGCCAACGAAGAGGTGCTGCGTGTCAACCCCTCTTTCACCGAAATCACCGGCTACACCACGGCCGATGCAGTGGGCAAAAAACTCGACTTTCTGTATTCCGGCCGCCATGAATTGGCCTATTACGACAACATACTGACCAGCGTGGCACAAACCGGTTCGTGGCGCGGCGAAGTGTGGAGCCGCCGCAAAAACGGCGAAATTTTCCCTACCCAGTCTACCGTGACCGCCGTTTTTGACGACGACGGCAACATCACCCACTACGTCCACAGCCTGACTGACATCACCCAGCGCAAAGCCACCGAGGAAGAAATCAACAAGCTGGCGTTTTATGATCCCCTGACCGGCTTGCCCAACCGGCGTTTGCTGATCGACCGCTTGCGCCAGGCCATGGCCCTGAGCAGCCGCAACGGGCAAGTCGGCGCCTTGTTGTTCATGGATCTGGACAACTTCAAGACCCTCAACGACACCCTGGGCCACGACATGGGCGACATGCTGCTGCAGCAGGTGGCCAAACGCCTGGGCGATTGTGTGCGTGAAGGCGACACCGTGTCGCGCCTGGGGGGCGACGAATTTGTGGTCATGCTGGAAGAACTGGGCGAACACCAGGAAGCCGCCATTGCCCTGGCCGAGGCCATTGGCGAGAAGGTTCTGGCCTCTTTCTTTTTGCCATTTCGCCTGGCGGGGCTGGACTACCAGATCACCCCCAGCATTGGTGCCACCCACTTTCGTGGCAACCAGGACACCACGGACGAGTTGCTCAAGCAGGCCGACCTGGCCATGTACCAGGCCAAAGCCGCCGGTCGCAACACCTTGCGCCTGTTCGACCCCACCATGCAATCGATCGTCACCGCGCGTGTGGCACTGGAAGGCGACATCCGCCAGGGCATTGCCAAGGGCGAGTTGCTGCTGTATTACCAACCCCAGATCGCCCGCGACGGCCGCATCCTGGGCGCCGAAGTGCTGCTGCGCTGGCCGCACCCGGTGCGCGGCATGGTGCCGCCCAACCATTTCATTCCGCTGTCAGAGGAAACCGGCCAGATTTTGTCGCTGGGCAACTGGGTACTGGAAACCGCCTGCCACCAGCTGACCACCTGGGCCGCCGAGGATGCCACGGCCGATCTGACACTGGCCGTCAATGTGAGCGCGCGCCAATTCCGCCAGCAGGATTTTGTTCCCTATGTACTCGACCTGTTGAGCTACACCGGCGCCAACCCGCGCCGGCTCAAGCTGGAACTGACCGAAAGCATGCTGGTACACGACGTGGAGGAAACCATTGCCAAAATGATGGCCTTGCGCAAACACGGCATCGCGTTCTCGCTGGACGATTTTGGCACCGGTTACTCATCCCTGTCCTACCTGAAGCGACTGCCACTTGACCAGTTGAAAATTGACCAATCGTTTGTACGCGACCTGATGACCA
Organism: Candidatus Aalborgicola lynettensis; assembly: GCA_016719405.1. GTDB lineage: Bacteria > Pseudomonadota > Gammaproteobacteria > Burkholderiales > Burkholderiaceae_C > Allorhodoferax > Allorhodoferax lynettensis. The sequence continues at coordinate 13,593 of JADJZE010000009.1, read as the reverse complement.
ACCCCAACGACGCCGCCATTGCCAACACCGTGATTGCCCTGGGCCACAGCCTGGGTCTGGCGGTGATTGCAGAAGGCGTTGAAACCGAGGCGCAGCACCACTTTCTAGCCGCCCAGGGCTGCGATGCCTACCAGGGTTATTTGTTGGGGCGCCCCATGCCGCTGGCCGACTTTGAACACCACATGCTGCGCGCCACCGCCGTCTTTTGAACTGCCATTACCCATGTCTGCATCCGCGCCATCCCCCACCCTGCCTGACCCCGCAGCCGCCCCGCACATTGCCGTTGCGCGGCAGGCCGTTCTCGACCACGAACGCGCCATCTTCGGCTACGAATTGTTTGACCGCTCGGTACAAGCCGACCAGCACACCAGTGCCACCGATGCACAAATGCTGTTCAACCTGCTGTCAGGTTCCGACACGGAAGCCATCGCCGGTGGCAAAACCATTTTCATCAACTGCACCCACGACAGCCTGGCCGGTGGCCACCTCGACCTGGTGGCCCCGGAACGCGTGGTGCTGGAAATACCGCCATTGCCGGTCACCGAGGTCGATCAGATTCAGAACCTCCTTGCCAGTTTGCAAGGCGTGCACCAGCGCGGCTTCCGGCTCGCATTTGATTTTTCCGTTCTGACCCGACCCTACGAGAGTTGGCTCGCACTGGCCTCGTTCATCAAATTTGACCTGAGCGTACTCAAGGCCGATGCGGTGGCTTCGTTCGTCCGCCTGGCACAAGCCAAATCGGGTGCCCGGCTGATTGCTGAAAAGGTCGAAACCCAGGCCCAGTACCAGCACGTTGCGGCGCTGGGTGTCAACCTGTACCAGGGTTATTGGTTTGCCAAACCGGTCATGGTGCAGGGGCAGACGGTGCGCCCGGCCCAGGCCCATATCCTGCAACTCATCAACCTGGTGCGCAAACAGGCCAGCACGGACGAAATCGAGGAAGTGCTCAAGCGCGACGCCACACTGTCGTTCAACCTGCTGCGTTTTATCAATTCGGCCGGATTTGGCGCACGCACCGAAGTCACGTCATTTCGCCACGCCGTGATGCTGCTGGGCCTGAACCGCCTGTTCAAATGGGCCGCCCTGCTGATGACCACCACCAAAGCGGGCGATACAGCGCCCGCCGTAGGAACCACCGCCGTGGTGCGCGGGCGTTTGATGGAACTGCTGGCCACCGACTTGCTGCCCAGTGAGGAGCGTGACAACGCATTTGTGGTGGGTGTTTTTTCGCTCCTGGACACCATGCTGGGCATATCCATGCAATCGGCGCTGGAGTCGCTGACCTTGCCCGACTCCGTCACCCAGGCCCTGCTGGCGCACACCGGCCCCCTGGCGCCCCTGCTGGACCTGACATTGGCGTGTGAAACCGGTGACGACGCGGCCTTCGCTGCCACCAGCAACGCACTGGGCCTGAACAACAACCAGGTCAACTGGGCCCATTTGCAGGCGCTGGCGTGGGCTGAAACTCTGGCAAACTAGGCCTGCACCCCGGGGCGACACATCCGCACACCGCCTACCCGCGTGGGTGGTGCTGTGCATGCAGGGCCGCCAGCCGCTCCCGCGCCACATGGGTGTAGATGGTGGTGGTTGAAATATCCGCATGCCCCAGCAGCAGCTGCACGGCCCGCAAGTCCGCCCCGTGGTTGAGCAAATGGGTGGCAAAGGCATGGCGCAGGGTGTGGGGCGACAAGGCCACCCGAATACCTGCCAGCAACGCGTATTTTTTCACCACCATCCAGAACATCACGCGCGACATGGCGCTGCCCGCGCTGGCCCCGCGTGTCGTCACAAACACATCGTCCGTCTGCAGGCCCGCCAACAGTTCTGCTCGGGCATGCGCCAGGTACTGGTGCAGCCACTGGCTGGCCACTTCGCCGTAGGGAATCAGGCGCTCCTTGCTGCCTTTTCCCATCACCCGCACGACGTTGTCGTTCAGCCCCAGGTTCAGGGTTTTCAAAGCCACCAACTCACTCACCCGCAAACCGCTGGCGTACATCAACTCCAGCATGGTGCGGTCGCGCACGCCCAGGGCCGTCGTGGTGTCGGGCGCCGCCAGCAGCGCCTCGACCTGGGCCTCGGTCAAGGTTTTGGGCACCCGCAGCGCCTGTTTGGCCGATTGCAGCGCAAGCGTGGGGTCCCTGTCCGTCAACCGCTCCCGCAGGGCCCAGCGGAAGTACCGTTTGAAAACGGTCAGCCGCCGGTTGGCGGTCGTCGCCTTGGTGTGTGCGTGGCAGGCGGCAAAATAGGCCTGCAAATCGTGCTCGGCCGCATGGGGCAAGGGCCGCTCACGCAGCGCAAGCCAGTGTCCAAACAGCGTCAAATCCCGCCGGTAGGCAGCCAGCGTGTTGCGTGACAAACCGTCCTCCAGCCACAGCGCATCCAGAAACACATCGATACTGGGCGCATCCCCCCCTGCAGCCCGGTCGGGTGGCGGTGCGGTCAACTCGGCTTCCAGTTCTTGGCATAGGCTTTGGCCTTGGCAATTTGCTGCGCGGTCAATTCGGACTCCAGTTGATTGCGTTTGCCCGAGGCCTCGCGGTGCCCATTGGCCCCGGCCACCGTAAACCAGAAATACGCCAACTCCTTGTCCTTGGGCACACCACGGCCCACCATGTACACCAGACCCAGACCGTACTGCCCATAGGCATTGCCCTTGTCCGCCGCCTTGCGCAGCCAGGCCACCGCTTGCTGGTCGTCCCTGGAGACACCCCGCCCAAAAAAATACATCAACCCCAGGTTGACCTGCGCGCTGGTGTAGCCCTGCGCGGCGGCCTTGCGGTACCAGGCTTCGGCCTGCCGGTCGTCCTGGGCGACGCCACGGCCATCAAAATACACCAGGCCCATGATGAACTGCGCAGCAGCGTCGCCCTGCTCTGCCGCTTTGCGGTAACTGGCAATTTTTTGCTGCTGGCTTGGCGTCGGCGCCTCCACCTCCACGGCAACCTCCTCATCACCTTGAGCCAGCCGCATGAAAGCGGCCAATGCCGTTTTGTAGTCCTTGCGTTCATAGGCTTGCAGCGCCTGCTCGAACGTCTGCGCGACCACGGCGGACCCCACCATGCAGAGTGCCACCACCGGCAGCACCAATTTTGCGAAACGTCCCATCAATCACTCCGTTGCCGAAAATATTGATGGTACTGTCTTTCCTGCCCGGTGCAGGCGCTGGCGCTGGCGCCCCATTGCACTTCTTTGGGCGAATTGGCAGGGGTGGCTCGGCTAAACTGCCTTGGTCACAAAAAAACACTGATTGCCCCGCTCAATGGCCGATAACTACGACGACTATTCCAAAGAACAGCTCTTGCGCCTGCTGCGTGAACGGGACCGCAGGCCCAACTTCGGGCTGGTGTGGGAGCGCGACGAGATTGACCACGACCTGTCAGTCAACAACGACTTTGTGGCGCTGGACTGGGATGCTGACCTGAGTTGCGGCGACGGCCCACAAGACAACCTGATCATTGAGGGCGACAACTTCGACGCTCTGCGCACCTTGCGCATGACACACGCCGGTCGGGTGAAGTGCATCTATATTGACCCGCCCTACAACACCGGTAATCGGGACTTCATTTACAACGACAGCTTTATTGACAAGGACGACAACTACCGCCACTCCAAGTGGCTGGAGTTCATGTTCCGGCGGCTGGAGCTGGCCAAGGAATTGCTGTCCGAGGACGGCGTGATTTTTGTGTCCATCGACGACAACGAGGTGTTTCACCTGGGGCTGTTGATGGAGCAGGTGTTTGGCGCGGCGAACTTCATTGCCAATGTGATCTGGCAGAAGGTGTATTCGCCGAAGGGCACGGCGCAGCATTTTTCAGACGACCATGAGTACATCGTTTGTTTTGCCCTGAATAAGACTGTCTGGCGACCCAACCCAATGCCGCGTTCAGTGGATCAGGACAAGGCTTACAAGAACCCCGACAAAGACCCGCGCGGCCCGTGGAAGGCTGGCGATATGTCAGCGCGCAATTTCTACAGCAAAGGCACCTACCCGCCCCGTCCAAAGTCCGCTTCAAGCTGTTCATGCTGGATCACCAATTGGTGCTCGACCGACTGGGCCAGCTCGACGCAGAAGATGCGGCGCGGGTGCAAAAGGCGCTTTCCAGCTTGTTACCGGTAGGAGCTGCGTAATGCGCGAAATTTCCCGATTCTTTGGCACTGTGATGCCCAGTGGCGCCCGCTACTTTCCCGACTTCGTCAGCAAGACGATGCCGGGCGATTCATGACCGTCAAACACTTCCAGAGCACCGGGCGCAACGAGCAAGACCAGATTTTTCGGATTGAGAATTTGGCGGGGTATTGAACTGGATTGGATTGAGGTGCTACGCTTTTGATAGCTGCTTGCGCACGTCCAGCAAGCGCAAGAGGCCTATTTGACCTATAACGCGACTGTTGGCACTGGGCTTGTGAGCAGGCACAATGCCCGCACACCACCATGCCATGGCTCGAACACAAAGTCCCTGCGCCCCTTATTAGCATGCAGTTGGCGGAAGCCAACTGGTGGTTCAGCGCGGAGCGTGCTGGATGCGCAGTTGGAACTTTCACGCGGCCCGTTCGTTAAAGCTACGCCGTGCCCATAACACCCTCCGCCCCATTTGACGAAAGCGATTGCATCGCCCGCGCCCAGCGGGGCGATGTGGCTGCATTTTCCGAGCTGGTGGCACGCCATCAAGACCGCATCTACCGCTTTTTGGTGCGCCTGACGCGGTCGCACGACGATGCGCTGGAGCTGGCGCAGGAAACGTTCATCCACGCCTGGACGGCCTTGGAGCGTTGGCAAGCCCAGGCACGGTTTTCCACCTGGCTGTTCCAGATCGCACGCAACCAGGCCATCGACCTGCTGCGGCGCACCCAGCGCGTGGACTTTGTCGAGTTCGATGCCGGCGTGGCCGACAGCCTTGCGGACAGTGCCCCCACGCCCGAAGAGGCCTTGTACAGCACCCAGCGCCTGCGCGCGCTGGAGCGCGCATTGCAACGCCTGCCCACCGAACACCGCGAGATCTTGCTGCTGCGGGAGATCGAAGACCTGTCCTACGACGAGATGGCCGCGGTGCTGAACATCAGCCTGGGAACGGTCAAGTCCCGCATCGCCCGGGCCCGTACCGCCTTGCTGGAAAGAATGCCGCGCTAACCGGAGAACCACCATGCCCTGCCCCCGCACCGAAGACCTTTGCGCCCTGATCGACCAGGCTTTGCAGCCCGCGCAGGCCACTGCACTGCACGACCATCTGCAGACCTGCTTGGTCTGCGCACAGCAACTGCAGTCCCTGCGTGGCCTGCGCGAATCGCTGCAGGCACTACCCGCGCCGGTACTCGATGCCCAGTTTGGCCTGCGCCTGCAAGGCCGCTTGCCCCCGCGCGCGCAGCCGCGTGCGCCAGCTACAGCGCCCCCCGCACGCGGCCGCACGCGCCCGCGCTGGGCAGGATTGGCAGGCTGGTTGCCTACGGGCCTGGGTGCGGGCGTGGCCTTGGGAGCGGGCGTCTGGCTGGGAGCGATGTTGCTGGGCACTGCCCCGGCAGCAATCCAAGCGGGTGCTCCGGCAAGCGCCGCCATGGTGCGGGTGTTTGATCCAGTACCCCCCGGCGGACTGTGTGCCGCCACCGAACTATGCCGTGTCACGAAAGGAATGCCATGAACCACTCCAAGATTGGGCGCTTTGTACTGGCCGTGTCGCTGGCCCTGAACCTGGGGGTCGGTGTGGCGCTCATCCTGCGCCCGGTGGCACCGCCCATCGCCACCCCAACCGTACCCCCTGCGCCAGCCCTGAATCTGCCCGAATATTTGCAATTGAATGCCACGCAGCGCAGCCAATGGGCCGCCCTGGAGCCGGGTTTCCTGGGCGAACTGCAAGGCAACTGGCAGGACATTCGCCGCCACCGCGAAGCGCTGGTGCGGGCCATTTTCGCGACCACGCCCGACCCCGCCACCATCGCTGCCGAACATGCCGCCATTGCCCAGCTACAAGCGGCTCAGCAGCAGCGTGTGATTGCGCAGTTGCAGGCCGAACGTGCGCTGCTGGACGCGGGACAGCGCGCGCGCCTGCTGGAGCTGCTGCTACAACGCTACAGCCAGGACGCCACCGAAGAAGAACAGCTCCATCGCCATTGAAAGTGACATTTTTATGGAACATTTTTTGCGGCGCTGCGTTTCAGTTGGCAAGACCCCTGCAGTTGCGGGGTCCATCCCCTGTTCCACTTTCAAGGAGTTTGCAATGAAATCACCGACCACCCTGCTTTTGGCTTTGGCCCTGGCGACCCCGTTGGCCAGCCTACCCGCCTGGGCGGCCGACACCCACGCACATGACCACGGAAAAGTGCAAGCGCTGAAGCTCAACGCCGGGAAGAAGTGGGGTACCGATGAACCCCTGCGCCAGGCCATGACCCGTATCCATGCGTCCGCCAGCCAGACGCTGCCCGCCGCGCACGCGGGCAAGGCCAGCGCGGCCGACTACGATGCTTTTGGCAAGGAGATCGAAGCCCAGATTGCCTACATGGTCGGGCACTGCAAGCTGGCACCCGAGGCCGACGCGCAACTACACGTCATCATTGCCAACCTCGGTCAAGGTGTGGAAGCGGCCCAGGGCAAACACGGTGAAAAGCGGCGCGCCGAAGGGGTGGTCAAGGTGGCCCTGGCTGCCAATGCGTACGGCAAGTATTTTGACCACAGCGGCTGGCAAGCCATCAAGCTGCCGCACTGAAGCGTTCCGTCCCGTACGAGGCTCAATACAGGGCCCGGCAGCGGATGGTGCCGAGCACGTGGCGCAGTTCGACCAGTGCCGACTGGCTGGCGGCACTGTCCACGTGTAACCGTTTAGTCCCCCCATATTTCCCAACCAGCGCCCCGCGCACGTCCAAGCAAGTGTCGGGGAATCGGTGGCAGATTGATGGTTGGCAGGCCTAAGCGTGCAGCCTCAATCGTTTTGGTCAAAAAGATGCTGGGCGTGGACATGATCTTCAGCCCGGCGCTGACACTCAGTCATGCTCGCGCTCATTACCACCTTTGATATCGTGTTCATCCGCGCTGCGGTGGCACTCGACACAATTTTCAAAATTGCGGATACCTTCTTCGATGTGTTCACGCCGAATGTTGGCAGGCGTGTGTTCGTGGCACCCATAACAGCTATAGCGGCTGTAGTCGTTGCGTACGTGGCAAGTGATGCAACTGGCGTTATGGTCGCGGTCCAGCACAAAATACTTATCGTGGTCAAAAGTTGCCGGGGTCCACTTCTTCTGCGTGTGGCATTGCGCGCAATTGCCGGTAATTTGCTTGTGCAGCGCGTCGGTGGGTGACTTGTGGCAGGTTTCGCACTGCTTGACAGCGTCTTTCTGCAGCATCGCGTGGTTGAACGAACCTTCCAGATTGTAGCGTTTGACACCGGCATGGTCGCTGTGGCAGGCCATGCATTCCTGGCTGACCAGTTTTTGGTGAAACGGCGTGGCGGTCAGCGGCTTGACGATGGGCGCGCCCTGGGTTGTCAAACGACCAATGTTGACGGGTTTGTGGCATTGCGTGCATTTTTCGGCGCTGGCCCCCTTGAATGAGATGTGGCAGGCATAACAGTTTGCGTCCAGTTTTTTGTGACCGGCGATGAGCTTGCCAGGGCCTACCATCAGGTGCGGGTAGACAAAGCTCAGTACGGCCAGAACCATCAGGTTGACTGCCAGAATGATTTTGAGCGTGCGGCTCATACCCATCCCCAAAATAGAAAGATGCTGACGATATGGCCCAACGCAAGCACTGCAAAGACAATGAAAATGGGGATGTGCACTTTGCGCCATTGCGTCATGGCGCCCAGCGCCACGGCGTCCCAAAAGACGGCTTTTTCGATCTCGGTTTTTGATAACCCGCGCAGTTGAAACTGTTCGCGTTCGCCTTGCACGTGCTGACGGGATTGGTTCAGCAGCATCTTGCCGACCATGCCGCTGATGACATTCACCCCCATGGCCACCGTAGCCAACCAGGGCAGGATTGCGTTGAAGTGAATGCCCGCGTGGATCAGCACCATGAGCGAGCCCAGCCAGGTTCCAAACTCGTGCATGCTGAGCAGTGCTTTGGGGTCACCCGTGTTCACCCACTTGCGCTTGCGGGCGGAGTAGTACAGTGAAACGATGATGAGCAGCGTACCGGGTATGCCCATGTAGCGCCCCACCCATACCAGGTTCAGCCGGTGTAGCAGGTAGTCACCGGCCAGGGTGGCCGCAGCCAGCAGACCGAGCAGAAGGGTGAAGGGCAACACATGTTCACGCCACAGTGAGCTTTTCATTTACGCCTCCAGGGTGACCGCCGTTTTGGGCGTGCATACACACAGCAGGCAACTGCCTGGTTCGGGGTCGAAGTCGGGGGATTGGGTGTAGGCCACCTCACCACTGCGAATGGTGGTCTGGCAACTGCCACAGCCGCCGGCACGGCATCCTGAGTTGACCACAATCCCGTTGTCCTGCGCAAAATCCAGCAAGGAGCCCATGCCGGATTGCCACGTCAACTGCTTGCTGGATTTTGCAAAAGTGACCAAGACCGCCTGTGCATCCGGTTCAGCCGATGCCAGGGGCGCCGGAGCCGTTTTTTTGCGTGCAATGGAAGCGGGACCAAACGCCTCAAAGTGAATCCGCGCATCGGGCACGCCCCAATCTTCCAGTGCCGGAACCAGGCTTTGCAGCATGACGGTAGGCCCGCAAATGTGAAAGTGGTAGGGTTTGAGCGGCAGCAGGCGCCGCAGCAAGGCAATATCGACACGGGTAGGGTGATGGTGCGCGGGCCCTGATCGATGGTGGTCGAGTTCACCTGCTTGCGGATTGCTGAAGCACAGATGCAGGTGAAAGTTCGAATGCTGTTCGGCCAAGTCTTGCAGGTGCTTGTGCATCACCAGCTCGGAATAATTGCGCAGGCCATAAAACAGCCACACCTCGCGACCGGGCTGCTCGGCCAGACTCCAATTCAGCATGCTCAGCATGGGGGTAATGCCGATGCCACCGCCGATTAGAACGACCGGTGAATCGCTGCGATCGATATGGAAATGGCCCGCAGGTGCGCGAATCTGCAACCGGCTGCCGACCTGAACATGGTCGTGAAAGTAGTTGGAAGATATGCCGGGGGGAAACGTGCTCGTGGCCGGGGCAGGTGCCCGCTTGATGGACACGCGGTAGGTATTCGCCTGGGGTGCGTCGGAAAGGGAGTAGCACCGGGTGACGGATTGGGTGCCCCCCAACGGGGATGGCACATCGAGCTTGAAGGTCAGATACTGGCCTGGCAAAAATGGGGGCAGCGGCTTCCCATCTTCGGGGGTGAGATAGAACGAACAGATTTGTGCACTGGCGTCTTCGATGACCTTGCGATCCACATGAAACGCACGAAAGCCTGACCATGCCGCGGCGACGACCTGCTTTTCAGCCGGGCGGGTATCTGAATGGGGGCTTACCTCCACCCCGACGACCATCTTTTGTAGCGCACCATAACGCTGCCAGTGGCCCCAGAAACTGATGCACAGGTAGATGACTATTTGAAGCAGGATGCCTCCCGCAATCCAAAGCAACAGATAAAGTGAAGTCATGGTCGAGACAAAGGGTATGCCATACGCTACGGCAGGTATTGATTTGCATCAGGAGCCGGTGACCTTGCTACGACAGCTATTTTTTGGATCGATGCATCAGTCAAAGTTTTTGCCAAACCATGATTTCCTGCGATGGCGCTCGTGCCCGTGTTCACCAATTCCAAATACCCGACGATTGATGAACTCCGATGCTAGGCAATCCACATTAAGGGATGCTTATGAGGCCCTGCTGTTTGCGCACGTCTCACAAGCGCAAATGGCCTATTTGACCCCAGGCATGCGACGCCGCCCCTGATCACTCACAAAAAGGCCGATCGGGCCTGGCGCAAGTCGATGTGGCCCTGCACCCATTTCTCCAGTGCATCGTGGCGCAGGCTGCGCATGCCGCTGCGTACCGCCTCGTCAAAAATTTCAGTCGGCCGGGCGTTGCGCTGGATCAGCAGGCGCAGCGTGGGCGTGTTTTCCAGAATCTCGTAAATACCCATGCGCCCTTTGTAGCCCTTGCCCGCGCAGTGCTCGCAGCCATGCGCGGCCTTGATGCGAATATCCTGCGGGCGCTGCACACCCGCGGCCAGCAACAGGCGCTCAATGGCCTGCTCCTCACTCAGGGGCGCGGCGTGAATGTACTCCTTGACCAGCTCGTCCCACTGCTGCTGCGTCAAGGTGCTTTCCACAGCACAGTGGCGGCACAAGGACCGCACCAGGCGCTGGGCCACGATGCCCACCAGCGAATCGGCAAAGTTCATGGCATCCATGCCCAAATCGAGCAAGCGCACCACACTCTCAGACGCACTGTTGGTATGCAGGGTAGACAACACCAGGTGGCCGGTGAGCGAGGCCTCGATCACGATTTTGGCGGTCTCGGTATCGCGGATTTCGCCAATCATCACCACATCCGGGTCGGCGCGCAAAAAGCCGCGCATAGCGTTGGCAAAGGTCAGGCCAATCTTGGGATTGACCTGCACCTGGCGCAGGCCCGGGTGGGTGATCTCGATCGGGTCTTCCGCCGTCCAGATTTTCTTTTCTTCGGTGTTGATCTCGGCCAGCATGGAGTGCAGCGTGGTGGTTTTGCCCGAGCCGGTGGGCCCGGCCGCCAGAATCAAGCCAAACGAGCGGCTGGACATACGCGCCACCACTTCGGTATCGCGCGGCTGCAGCCCCAGTTGGGACAGGGGTATGGGTTTGCTCGACGCCAGCAGCCGCAATACCACGTCTTCCATGCCGTCGTGGGTGGGCATGATGGCCACGCGCAGCTCCAGGTTTTCGCCACCAAATTCGGCAAAATTGATCTTGCCGTCCTGCGGGCGGCGGCGCTCGGCAATGTCCAGCCGGGCCATCACCTTGATGCGCGAGACCATGGGCGCACGCAGCTGCGGCGGCAGCTTCTGGTACAGCTCCAGGTCGCCGTCTTTGCGCAGGCGGATGCGGGTGAATTCTTCGCCCGGGTTGGTCTCGATGTGAATGTCCGAGGCATGCATGGCCTGTGCATCTTTAATCAGGCGCTTGACCATGCGCACCATGCTGGACAACTCGCTGAGGTCATTGCTTTCTTCGGACTCCTGCCCCGATGCCATTTCGCGCACGGCCTCGCCCATCAGGTACTCCATGTCCTGCTGCTCGGGCGGCACGCCGCCTCCGGCAAACTGCAAGGAGGTGTGCGACCCCGCCCCCTCCGGCGCGGCGTGCCTGGCTTTGGCCAGCGCCTCAGGGGCCTGCTGGGGCGCATTCGGGTCCATGCGGTTGACCCGCGCAACAATGGCATCGCGCGCCGCCCATACCAGCACCACGGTGTGCCCGGTCAGGGCACACAAATGGGCGTGCAAATCAACGCTGGTGGGGCACCAGGAAGCCACGTACAACATGCCGTCGGCCTCGCCCAGACACAGCAGGTCGTGGGTGCGCTGCGTACGCAACGGCAGTATGGCAAAGGCCGCTGCCGTAATATCGAAACGGGCGGCATCCACCTCCACCACACCGGCGGTACGGGCCAGTGCGTGCTGCTGGTCTTCGGCCGTCATCAGCACACGCTCCACCAATTGGGCCGATTTGTTGCGCAGCAAATCGGGGTCTTCGGCCCAAAGCTCCGCCACGGTGCGGGGATCCAGCAGGCCCATGTCCTCAATCACCGTGCGCAAGGGCACAATCGGCGCGCGGCGCTGGGCGTCCATGGCCTGCATCATCTCTGCCAAGGTGCGGGGCAAGGGCCGGGCCTCATGCAAGCTATCGGGACGGGTGGAGGCAAAGGTGGGCGAATTGGGCATTCTGAGGTTGTAAAAGTGGGTGCCTTTGGTGATTGTGCACCGCCCACCAATCTGAAAATTGATGCACATCAAAATCGGGCATGACACGCGTCAGGCTTGCGCGTAGCATGGCCCCCATAAGGAGAACTGCATGCCGGTAATTACCACCATTGAAGACCTTCGCGTCCTGGCGAAAAAACGCGTGCCCCGTATGTTTTACGACTATGCCGATTCCGGCGCCTGGACCGAGAGCACCTACCGCGCCAACAGCGACGATTTTCAGACCATCAAGCTGCGCCAGCGGGTGGCCGTCAACATGGAAAACCGCAGCACCGCCAGCACCATGGTCGGCCAGGCGGTCGCCATGCCGGTGGCCATTGCCCCCACCGGCCTGACCGGCATGCAACACGCCGACGGCGAGATATTGGCCGCCAACGCGGCACGCAAATTCGGCATTCCGTTCACCCTGTCGACCATGAGCATCTGCTCGATTGAAGACGTGGCGCAGGAGACTGGCGGCCATCCGTTCTGGTTTCAGCTCTATGTGATGAAAGACCGCGACTTTATCGAGCGCCTGATTGACCGCGCCAAAGCCGCCCGCTGTTCCGCCCTGGTGCTGACCCTGGATTTGCAGATACTCGGGCAGCGCCACAAAGACCTCAAAAACGGCCTGTCGGCGCCGCCCAAGCCCACCCTGGCCACCATTCTCAACCTGGCCACCAAAGTGCGCTGGGGTCTGGGCATGCTGGGCACACAGCGGCGCGGCTTTGGCAACATCGTCGGCCACGTCAAGGGGGTGGACGACATGGGCAACCTGGGTGCCTGGACGGCTGAGCAGTTTGACCCGGCGCTGAACTGGGCCGATGTGGAATGGGTCAAAAAACGCTGGGGTGGCAAACTGATCCTCAAAGGTATTCAGGATGTGGAGGACGCCCGCCTGGCGGTGTTAAGCGGCGCCGATGCATTGATTGTGTCCAACCACGGCGGGCGCCAGCTCGACGGCGCCGAGTCGTCCATCCGGGCCCTGCCCGCCATCGTCGACGCCGTGGGCCAGCAGATTGAGGTGCACATGGATGGCGGCATCCGCAGCGGGCAGGACGTGCTCAAGGCCCGCGCCCTGGGCGCACGCGGCACCTACATTGGCCGGGCGTTTTTGTATGGCCTGGGGGCCCTGGGCGAAGCCGGGGTGACCAAGGCGCTGGAGATCATCTACAAAGAGCTGGATCTGACCATGGCCTTTACCGGCCACACCCGCATCGACACCGTGGATCACAACATTTTGCTGCCCGGCACCTATCCGCGTGCAGGCCTTTTGCGTTAGGATGATTGCTCTGTCGTGCCACGAAAAGGAACCCCATGAGCTCCCCAAAATTCCGCCTGGTAACCCGCAGCGACTTTGACGGCCTGGTGTGCGCCGTGCTGCTCAACGAGCTGGACCTGATTGACGACATCAAGTTCGTCCACCCCAAGGACATGCAAGACGGCAAGATCGACATCACCAGCCGCGACATCACCACCAACCTGCCCTACGTGGCCAGCGCCCACCTGGCGTTTGACCACCACGAGTCCGAAACCATCCGCAACACCGGCGAGCGCCCCAACCACATCATCTCGGCGCATGCACCGTCGGCGGCCCGGGTGGTGTACGACTACTACGGTGGCGCCAAGGCATTCCCCAACATCAGCAATGACATGATGGTGGCGGTGGACAAGGCCGACTCGGCCCAGTTCAGCCAGGATGAAATTCTGGAGCCCACCGACTGGGTGCTGCTCAACTACCTGATGGACTCGCGCACCGGCCTGGGGCG
>JADJZE010000008.1 GCA_016719405.1 Candidatus Aalborgicola lynettensis | reverse complement strand
CCGATTGACCCGATGAAGATCATCCAGATGATCCAGAAGAACAAACACATCAAACTGGCGGGCAATGAAAAGCTGCGCATAGAGCGCGAACTGCCAGAACCCAAAGACCGGGCGCAGATGGTGCGGGATGTGCTCCGTAATTTGGGGCAGCCGGTGGCTCAATAACCCCTAACTGCCGAAAAGTTCAGAGTGCGTCCCAGCACGCACAAAGTTGATGCAATTGCCATCCACCTGGTAAATCAGAAGAAAATCGCCGCCGATGTGGCACTCGCGGTGATCGGCCCACTCACCTTTCAGACAGTGATCCAACCATTCAGGCCCCAAGGGTGCGTCATTGGCGACGAGCAGCAACATGGCCTCCTTGAGCCGCACCATGTCGTATCGCCCCGAATGGGAAAGGCGCTGCCAATCTTTCAGGAACGCGCGGGCATAGTCGGCGGCCCGCGGCAAGGTTGCGCGCTTACTGGTGGCTGTTTTTTTCAAGATCAGCAAACAGTTCGTCGGCAGAATTAAAACGTGTGCGGCGCGCGGCCATCAGGGCGCGAGACTCTTCCATCGCAGCGCGGGTTTGCGCATTGGGTACCTTGAGTTCCAGCGGAAACGCCTGGTCGACCACCACCCGGCGCAGGAACAAGCGCACCGCATCAGAGACCGACAGCCCCATCGCACCCAAGGCCTCGGTGGCTTGCGTTTTGATATCGTCTTCCACGCGAATGTGGAGCATTGAAGTTTGTGCCGCCATGGCGATGCCTCCGAAAAAATGGCTATTATGTATCTCATTTGAGATTAAATCAAATGTTGAAAAACTCCGATCAGGTGATGCCCACGCCCGGCAACAACGGCCTGCGCCTGAGACAAGCCACGGCAAATGACCTGGACCGCATCATGGACCTGGAGCACCAGGGCTTTGCCGCAGGCCACAGGGAAGCGCGCAGTGCCTACGCCCAGCGCGTTGGCACCTTCCCACAAGGCTCGCTTATGGCGTGGCTGGGGGCAGATTGCGTGGGTTGTGTGTTCTCCGAAATTTGGCGCTACGCACCACAGCCCGATGCGGCGCATTTCACCCTGGGGCATGACATCTGCGAGCGCCACGACCCGGCACAGGGAACCGAGCTGTACATCAGCTCCATGACCCTGGCACCTTCGGTGCGCGGCCTGGGGCTAGGGGCGCCGCTGCTGCAGGGCTGCATGGCCCATGTTGCGCAGGCATTTCCCGGTGTGACTTCCGTGCTGCTGCTGGTCAACGCCAACTGGACCGCCGCACGCCGGATCTACGCCGGCGCAGGGTTTGAGGAAATTGCCCGATTCGACCGTTTTTTCGACGCCAACGGTGCCGCTCCGGAACATGGCTTGGTGATGCGACGCCCTATTGCGCTTTAACGGGCTTGAGCTTGGCAAGAAAACACGGCATGCGGTTGCGATGTCCGCCATTGCAAAGCAAGATGTTGATTTACCAATGGGTGTAAATGGGTGTCAATTTGTAATTGAGAGCGGCTCTTTATTTCCCGATCAGGAAATACCCCTTGCACATAGTCCCGTTGAGGCTGATAATTTCCCGAACGGGAAACTGAGAACGCCATGACATCCATTCGATCACCTCAACAACTCGGCGATGCACTGCGTGCCGCTCGCAAGCAGCTCGGGCTGACCCAGCCCCAGTTGGCGCTTGCGGCTGGGGTGGGTGTGCGCTTCATTGTCGAGCTTGAAGCAGGCAAGCCCACCTTGCGGCTGGAAAACGTGCTGCGGGTCATTGATGCCCTGGGCGGTGAAATCCATTTGAGCGGATTGCCATCAGTTGCGTCCGACGATCAACGAGAGGATGACGGCCATGGCACATGAGCTGGACGTCTGGCTTTTCGCAGATCGTGTCGGCACGTTGGCGCTGGTCGATGGGCGGCTAAACTTTTGCTACGCACCCGGTTGGCTGTCACACAAAGACGCCGTTGCCTTGTCCGCCTCGCTGCCCTTGCAAGCAGAGCCGTTTGACGATCGCAAAACGCGTCCCTTCTTTGCAGGTCTTCTACCGGAAGGGCAAATGCGCCGCCTGATTGCGCAGCAGTTCCAGGTGTCTGGCCAAAACGACTTTGCGCTGCTGGACCACATCGGTGGCGAATGCGCCGGAGCCGTGACGTTCCTTGAGCCGGGGCAGGCTTTGGCTGTGCCGACCCACAGCGATGACGTTCAATGGCTGAGCGACGACGAAGTCGTTGCCATCCTGGATGAATTGCCGCGTCGCCCTATGCTGGCAGGCAAAGACGGCTTGCGGCTTTCCTTGGCTGGTGCCCAAGACAAGTTGCCAGTGGTTTTCGATGGTGCGCGCATCGGGCTGCCCCTCAATGGCACGCCGAGCTCCCACATCCTGAAACCGGCCATCCACGCTGTTGAAGACAGCGTGATCAACGAAGGATTTTGCATGGCACTGGCTGAGGCCATGCAGCTCAAACCGGCAAAGTCAAAAGTTCACCAGGTATTGGATCGCTCCTTTCTACTGGTTGAGCGCTACGACCGACTGATCGATGCCCAGGGGCACCGACAACGCCTTCATCAAGAGGACTTCTGCCAGGCACTGGGCGTGGTGCCGGAAATGAAATACCAGAACGAAGGTGGCCCGGATCTGGCGCAATGTTTCGATCTGGTACGCAGTGCAACCCGCCCCAGTGCGCCGCAGGTTCTGCGACTGCTCGACTGCGTGATCTTTAATGCGCTGATCGGCAATCATGATGCGCACGCCAAGAATTTCTCGCTGCTGTACTCCGGCAAGACACCCGTTCTGGCGCCGTTCTACGACACGCTCTCGACGGCGGTGTATCCAACCCTGACGCAGAAGATGGCGATGAAAATCGGCAGCAAGTACAAGTTCAGCGAAGTCCAGGCGCGGCACTGGGAGCAGTTTGCAGAAGGCGTGGGCTTTACCAAGGCGCAGGCCAAACGGCGCATTCTGGAATTGGCAAAGTTACTGCCAGCGACGGCGCGCAAGCTCCAGTCTGCCCCCGGACACCGTTTTGCTGGCAATGCTGTGGTTGAGCAAATCAATACCTTGATTGAACAACGCTGCGCCCTGACGATTCGGCGGCTCACCGACCCAGCTGCCGAAAATAGCGCAGCCGTCGAACCTACCCATTCAAATGCTGCGCAATCTGCCCCCGCACCGCTTCAAACGAGGTATCCGTCACAACCATAGGCACACTGTATTCAAAGGTGATCCGGCTGCCCGGCAAAGGGAAAAACTTGCGATCCCACGTGGGTAAACGCAGTGCCCGACTGCAGGTGACACGGATGGCCAACACCGGCAACCCGCTGCGCTGCGCCAACTCCAGCACGCCATTTTTGACCACGTGGGCAGGCCCATAGGGGCCGTCGGGGTTAATGAAGGTACTGGCGCCCTGCCGCAGCATGGGAACCAGTTGGTTCAATGCCGCCCTGCCGCCGTTGCCGGATGACCCCAAAGCCAAATGCCCCACCCCCATCCAACCCAAGAACAGGTGAACACCCTTCATGTACCAGGCGGGATGGTTCATCCAGGCGTAGGGTTTGGTGTACGGCATGGCGCCCACAAAATAGGGCAGCAAACCGGCGTGCCACGAACATTCGATGAACGAACGCTGGGCGTAGTCGTCGGGTCTGCCAACGTGTGACACACGTACGGTGCACTTCAACAGCAGCCACAGCCCCGCGATCAGGGCCGCCGCCACGGTGCCATACATAAGCACCAGAGACTTTTTGATGAATATTTTGAATGGCTGCATGGCTGCTGCACATGGTACAGGCGGCAAAAACCACTGGCAACGAAGCGGCCCGGTGCGTATGCATCAATGCCCCCCCCGCGCGACGTACGATAATTCAATCCATATACGTCAAACACCATGCCCACCAACCAAGCCATCAGTACCCGCAATGGCAAAGACTTTCAGGGCGGGCCTTTGCGAATCTACACCCCGCAAGAATGGCTGGCTGCGAATTAGGCATCAAATCGGCCTCTGGTCCTTATAAAACCTGCGCAAGCAGCTCCTTTATTTATAGCAAAATAAGTTATGTCCCAAAGAACTCTCCCCCGGCCTCGTCGTCCAGAACCTGCCCGCCGCCCGCCAGTTGGGCGACTACAAGCTCATCGCCTTCGACATGGACTCCACCCTCATCAACATTGAGTGTGTGGACGAAATTGCCGCCGCCGTGGACCGCAAGGACGAAGTAGCCGCCATTACCGAGGCCTCCATGCGCGGCGAGATTACGGACTTTAAAGACAGCCTGCGTAAGCGTGTGGCCCTGCTCAGGGGCGTGACCGTAGCCGACATGGAAATGGTCTACACCCAGCGCCTGCAAATCAACCCCGGCGCGGCCGAGCTGGTGGCGGCCTGCAAACAAGCCGGGCTCAAGGTGCTGCTGGTCTCCGGTGGCTTTACCTTCTTTGCCGACCGTGTGAAAGAGCGACTGGGCATTGACTTTGCCCGCTCCAACCTGCTGGAAATTGAGAGCGGCCCCAACTGCGGCCAGCTTAGCGGGCGCATGGTCGATCAACCCTGGGGCGACATTTGCGACGGTGCGGAGAAACGCCGCACCTTGCTGGAAGTGGCCTCACTGATGGGTATTGGCATGGAGCAGACCATTGCCGTGGGCGACGGCGCCAACGACCTGCCCATGATGGGCGTGGCCGGCCTGTCGGTGGCTTTCCATGCCAAGCCCAAGGTACGGGAGCAGGCCATGGTGTCGATTGAATCGGGTGGGCTGGACCGGCTGCTGGAAGTGCTGGCTTAAAGAGGCTCCGTCAATCCGACGCTTGCACACCCGTCGCGGCGTGATTGCGTGCTTGCGTTGCGGGCGCCATGTTTGCAGCCTTGTCAGGCAAGGTTTGGTTGATTTCAAGCCCCTTGCGGTAGTAATCTTCATCGACCACTGGGTCTTTTCCGGATACTGCCAGGTACACCGTAACAAGGCTGGCCACTACCACGATGGCCGGACCGGCAATCACCAACCACACGTAGCCAAACTTCCACCAGGGTTGAACTGCTTGCGCTGAATCTGACGCCATATTGACTACCTATCGAGGAACAATAAACACGGACCTCTCGGCCATTTCACCCGGCAAAACCAGTGTCACTGTACCGGCGTGCGGGCACGGCCCGCCCCCCCGCCGGGCACACACTTACCTGGCTTTGGCGTTATTCGACAATCCCCACACATACGCGGCCAACACATGGATTTGCTCGGAAGAGAACTTCTCGCCCTGTGCAGGCATCTGGTTGGTCTTGCCGCTGTTGATCATGGCGATGATGGCATTCTCGCCATAGCCATGCAACCAGACGTCGTCGGCCAAATTCGGCGCACCCATTGCCTGGTTGCCCTTGCCATCCATGCCATGGCAGGCGGCACACGCAGCGAACTTGGGTTTACCCAGCGCAGCACGCACCGAATCGTGGGGACTACTGGACAAGCTGAGAACATAGTTGGCGACATTCTTTACATCATCCGCGCTGCCCACTGCAGCGGCCATTGGGGGCATCATGCCCATGCGCCCGTTGACCAGGGTTTCCGTAATTTTTTCAGCTGAACCGCCGTGAAGCCAATCAGAATCCGCCAGATTGGGAAATCCCCTGGAGCCCCGTGCGTCAGAACCGTGGCACTGTGCACAGTTGTTCATGAACAAGCGCTCACCAATGGCCAGGGCTTGCGGGTCACGCGACACGTCCTCCAGTTTCATGGAGGCAAATTTGGCGTACAGGGGAGCCACTTCCGCCTTGCCCTTGGCGACTTCCTTTTCGTATTGTCCTTGCTGCGTCCATTTCTCGTTCAACATGCCGGGAAAACTACCCAAGCCCGGATAGATGGCCAGGTAAGCAATCGCAAAAACAATGGTGATGACAAACAGCCACACCCACCACCGGGGCAATGGATTGTTCATTTCGCGCAAATCACCATCCCAAACATGGCCTGTGGTGTTGTCGCTGGAGGTATTAGCCCGTACTTTGCCGGAGAACCACAACAACAGTGCACAGGCCAGAATACTCACCACAGAGATACCGGCCACATAGATTGACCAGAAATTACTTGTAAAGTCGCTCATTTCAATTCCTTAAGGGGGAGTCAGTCCTGCTCAAAGGGCAGGTTGGCGGCTTCTTTGAAGTCCGAAGAACGCCCGCGAGACCATGCCCACCACACAATGCCGACAAAGGCCACAAAACTGGCCACTGTGGCCAAAGACCGAAGGGTATTGACATCAAATTCCATAGTTGCGCTCCGCCTGCACTTATTTGAGTGCCAGCCCCAACGCCTGCAAATAAGCGATGGTTGCTTCCAATTCGGTCTTGCCGCTGACCTCTGCAGATGATTGCGCGATTTGTGCATCGGTATACGGAACGCCCACCCGGCGCAGAGCCGTCATGTGGGCCGGCATGGCCTCTGCATCCACCAGATTTTTCTCCAACCACGGGTAAGCCGGCATATTGGACTCAGGCACCACATCGCGCGGATTGATCAGGTGGGTGCGGTGCCAATCGTCGCTGTACTTGCCACCCACGCGGGCCAAATCGGGTCCGGTGCGCTTGCTACCCCATTGAAACGGATGGTCGTAAACCGACTCACCCGCCACCGAATAGTGGCCGTAACGCAAGGTTTCGGCCCGAAAGGGGCGAATCATCTGCGAATGGCAGTTGTAACATCCCTCGCGGACGTAGATGTCGCGGCCAGCCAACTGCAAAGCAGTATAGGGTTGCACACCTTTGATGGGCTCAGTGGTGGACTTCTGGAAGAACAAAGGAACAATTTCAACCAAACCGCCCACCACCAGTACCAGCAGAATCAAAATGACCATCAGTGTGTTGCTGGTTTCAATTTTTTCGTGCGAAAAACCGGACTTTGTATCGTTATTTGCCATCGTGTACTCCAATTCAGGCGTGCGCCACCACAGCAGGCACATTCACAGTCACCGCACGGCCACCGGTTGCCGTTTTCAGCGTATTCCAGAGCATGACAACCATGCCCGACAAATACAGCAGGCCACCCATCAAACGCAAAACATAAAACGGGAAGGTTGCTTTGACGGACTCTACAAAGGTGTAAGTCAGCGTGCCGTCTGCGTTGATGGCACGCCACATCAAACCTTGCATCACACCGGCAATCCACATCGCGGCAATGTACAAAACAATGCCAATGGTGGCCAACCAGAAATGCACCTCAATGGCCTTGACGCTGTACATCTGCTTTTGACCAAACAGCTTCGGGATCAGGTAATACATGGAACCCATGGTGACCAGGCCGACCCAACCCAGCGCACCGGAATGCACATGGCCAACGGTCCAGTCCGTATAGTGGCTCAGTGCGTTCACCGTCTTGATGGCCATCATCGGGCCTTCAAAGGTTGACATGCCGTAAAACGACAAGGACACGATCAGGAAGCGCAGGATCGGGTCATCACGCAACTTGTGCCATGCACCCGACAGCGTCATGATGCCGTTAATCATCCCGCCCCAGCTAGGGGCCAGCAAGATAAGCGAAAACACCATGCCAAGGGACTGCGTCCAATCCGGCAATGCGGTGTAGTGCAAGTGGTGTGGACCGGCCCACATGTAGGTAAAAATCAAGGCCCAAAAGTGCACGATCGACAAGCGGTAGCTGTACACCGGACGCCCGGCCTGCTTGGGGATGAAGTAATACATCATGCCCAGAAAACCGGCGGTCAAAAAGAAACCTACGGCATTGTGCCCGTACCACCACTGCACCATGGCGTCCTGCACACCGGCATAGGCGGAATAGGATTTCATCCAACCGGCAGGAATCGCAGCGCTGTTCACCAGGTGAAGAATTGCCACCGCCAGAATGAACGCACCAAAAAACCAGTTGGCGACATAAATATGCTTGACCTTGCGCGTGCCAACGGTGCCCAGGAAGACCACCGCAAACGACACCCAGACCAACGTAATCAGCAGGTCAATGGGCCACTCCAACTCTGCATACTCCTTGCCCTGGGTGTAACCCAGCGGCAACGAAACCGCAGCAGCCAAAATCACCAGTTGCCAACCCCAAAACGTGAAAGAAGCCAGCTTTTCGCCAAACAAGCGTACCTGGCAGGTACGCTGCACCACGTAATACGCCGAAGCAAACAAGCCACAGCCACCGAAGGCAAAAATCACTGCGTTGGTATGCAGGGGCCGCAAACGCCCATACGTGAGCCATGGAATGCCCATATTGAGTTCCGGCCACGCCAGCTGGGCTGCAATGATCACGCCGACCAGCATGCCGACCACCCCCCAAACCACTGTCATGATCGCGAACTGCCGTACAACCGTATCGTTGTAGGCCGTTGCCTGCTGATTCGCAAATGCCATATTCACCTCTTTTATCTTCTAAATTGACCCAAAGCAATTTTCTACAAAACCCAAACCCAAAACTGACGCATATCAAATTAAAGATCAAATTCTTGACGTAAATCAGGAATCGCGAAGAATCCTCTGCCCCTCCGCCTCGATATCTTCAAATTGTCCTCGATCAACCGCCCACCAAAGCCCGCCCAGAATGAAGAACACCAGGACGACAGACAAAGGAATCAATAAATACAAAATATCCATTAGTAAACCTGTTCGGGTGGGGCATTGCGCGCCAAGCGCAACGCATTCAGAACCACAAGCAATGAACTGCTGGCCATGCCCAGCCCAGCCAACCAGGCCGGCAGCCAACCTGCAACCGCCAACGGTACGCAGGCGACGTTGTACACCAAAGCCCAAAGCAGATTTTGCCGCACAACGGACATCGTGCGACGGGACAAGCGTACCGCCATCGCCACAGCCATCAATTGATCACCCAAAACGACAAAGTCCGCCTGCGCCTGCGCCAGCGGAACTGCCTGACCGAACGCAAACGAGACATCGGCTCCGGCCAACACGGGGCCATCATTGAGCCCATCCCCCACCATGGCCACAATTGCGCCGCTTTTTTGCATGGACCGGATGGCAGCCAACTTGTCATCCGGGTCGCATGCGCCCCGCGCCTGCACGATACCCAACTGACGCGCAACCCGAGAGACCGATTCGGGCCGATCCCCAGACAGCAGTTGAATCGCGACGCCTTGGGCAGTCAATTCCGCAATCAAGTCAGCCGCGCGCGGACGCAAACCTTCCATAAGCTCAAAACTGGCCAGCCAACCGTTTGCGTCACTCAAAAACACCCGCGCTTCGTGACCCGAATCCACCCCCACACCACAAAATTGCGCAGAACCCAAACGCAGCGGCGTGGCCGCTGCGTCACTGGGTAACCGCCCATCGCGCACATACGCAAAAATCCCTTTCCCGGCGGACTCAACAATCCCGCTTGCCTGCCAACGCCCTGTTTCGATCGCCTCTGCGGAGGCTGCGCGGTGAATGGCTCTGGATGCGGGGTGCAGTGAGTACCCAGCCAGCGCACCGGCAATCGCCAGGGCATTCTCGCGATTCATGCCGTCACGCACCGCAATCGTGCCCAACGCCATCGCGTCCAGAGTCAACGTCCCGGTTTTGTCAAAAACGAAAGTGTCCACCCGCGCAAGAATCTCAAGTGCTCGCATGCGCCGCACCAGTATGCCCATGCGGGCCAGACTGCCAGAGGCGGCAAGCATGGCAGACGGTGTCGCCAGCGCCAGCGCACAAGGGCAAGTCACCACCAAAACCGCTACTGCGACCATTACGGCATGCCCAGGATCACGGCTCCACCACCAGCCGCAGGCTGCGGCTGCGAGTAGCAATACGGCCAGCAAAAAAGGTTTTGCCAACCGATCCGCCAGTTGCGCAACGTCCGGTTTGGTGAGTGCTGCGCTTTCCATCAACGCAACAATTTGGGCAAAACGTGTCGATGGACCGACACAGCTCACCCGAACGTGCACCACACCGCTCAAGTTGTGACTGCCGGACAAAACGCGCTCCCCAGTCCCGCGTGGCAACGGTTGTGACTCACCCGTGAGCATGGCTTCATCAACCCGCGTCTCACCTGTCTCTATAACGCCATCGGCGACAAAGGTCTCACCGGGATGCACACGCACCAAATCACCCACTACAACACGGCGTGCCGCGACCCGCTCCAAACGACCGCCCTCGCCCACTCGCTCAACGCTGTCAGGCAACCGATTCATCAGGGACTCCAGCGCACCCGCGGTTCGATCGCGCAAACGCAGTTCCAACCAGCGACCGGTCAACAGAAAAAAAACAAACATGGTCAAAGAGTCGAAATACACCTCCTTGCCAAAGGGTCCTAGTGGCTCAAAAGTCCCCACGGTGCTGAAAACAAAGGTAATCAAAATACCCATCGCCACCGGCAGATCCATGCTGATACGGGCGTGTGCAATATCGCGCAACGCATTCCTGAAAAAAGGGCCACACGAAAACAGCATCACCGGCAATGTGAGCACCCAGGATGCCCAGCGCAACAGGCGCTCCATCTCCGGAGTTAAATCCCCAGGCAGTGCCACATACGCCGGGTAGGCATACATCATCACCTGCATCATGCACAGACCCGCCACCAGCCAACGCCACAGTGCCTGGCGCGTTTCCAGCCGGCGCCTGCCACTGGCCCAATGGTCATTGGCCGGTAATGCGCGGTAGCCACTGCGCTGGATCGCCTCCATCCACTGGGACGGTCTTGTCTTGTCAGCCATCCATACCACGCGGGCACGGTGGCTGGCTGCGCTGACTTGTGCCGCGAGCACCCCCGGAACCTTGCGCAAAATGTCTTCCACGGTCACAGCACACGCGGCACAGTGCATGCCTTCGACCACCACGCTGGACTCCCAACCACCAGGATGCTGCGCCGCAGCCTGACTAAATGACGTCCATTCGGGTTCTGAATCCACCAGCGCCAACTCCCCCGGCGTGTGGAGATTGACGCCGGGAGGCAAGACGCCCTTGATGGGTTCAGACAGTCTGTTGGAGAAATCGGGGCTTGACTCGGGCATGAAGGGCATGTGGCGTGGCATCGCTGGCCACTATTTAATCAAAATCAATACAGTCGTGTGCATCTGGGGTAACCTCGGCACCTGGTCTAGCCTTAGGAGCATGCAATGTATCAACGAATTCTGGTTGCCACGGACGGATCCGATCTCTCCAACAAAGCCGTAAGCAGCGCACTCGAACTGGCGGCACTGTGCAAAGCCGAACTGGTAGCCCTGAAAGTAGTGCCCCGCTACCCGCAAAGCTATTTTGAGGGAGGCATCGCTTTGCAGCCTGAAGAGGTTGCCCGGGTTGAGAAACAATGGGCCGACGAAGGACAAGCCGTGGTGGACGCCATTCAACAACTGGGGACCGAAAAAGGCGTTAACACCAAACCCATCACGTTTCAGGGGGATGTCGTGTCAGACGCTATCTTGGCCGCTGCACACAAGCACCAGTGCGACCTTATCGTCATGGCATCGCATGGCCGCAAGGGGATCACGCGCTTGCTTTTGGGCAGTGAAACCCAACACGTACTGACCCATGCAAGCATTCCGGTGCTGATTTTGAAGTGATCCTGCCTCTGGAATGCATACCGGTTCAGGCCTGTTCGGTGTAACGGTTGCGTATGGTCAGCACATCGTCCCAGGCATCCAAAAATGCC
This sequence comes from Candidatus Aalborgicola lynettensis, assembly GCA_016719405.1. Lineage (GTDB taxonomy): Bacteria > Pseudomonadota > Gammaproteobacteria > Burkholderiales > Burkholderiaceae_C > Allorhodoferax > Allorhodoferax lynettensis. The sequence goes on along the minus strand of JADJZE010000008.1, from coordinate 75,466 downwards.
AGCACACAGGCCGGATCAAAGTGTTTACCGGAGCCTTCGCGCAGAAAATCCACCGCATCCTGCAAAGGCCACGCTTTTTTGTAGGGGCGCTCGGAGGTCAGGGCATCAAACACATCGGCCACCGCAACTATGCGGCTGAATACCGGAATGTCGTCCCCGCTAAGCCCCGATGGATACCCCGAACCATCAAATTTTTCGTGGTGCCCGCGCGCAATTTCTGCACCGGCCTGCAGCACCCGGGAGGAGCTGCCCTGTAGCAAATCGTAGCCATACATTGCATGCTGCTTCATGATTTCGAATTCTTCCGCGTCCAGACGACCCGGCTTAAGCAGAATCTTGTCAGCAATCCCTACCTTGCCGATGTCGTGCATGGGTGCAGCCTCCAGCAATAGCTCTTGGTCTTTTACCGGCAACCCCAAACCCCGGGCAATCAGTTGGGAATAGTGGGCCATGCGCAGAATATGGGCACCCGTTTCCGGATCACGGTACTCCGCGGCCTTGCACAAACGAAACACCGTTTCACGCTCGCGCGCCACAATTTCAGTGGTCGCCTTGCGCACTTCGTCGGCGAGCCAGACCGCACGATCGGAGAGATTTTTTCGCGCCTGACTCAGGTTCAGCATGTTTTTGGTACGCGCCAAAAACTCTACCTTATCGACGGGTTTGATCAAAAAATCATTGGCACCCAAATCCAGCGCCCGGTAGCGCAACTGTTTCTGGTCATTGGCCGTAATCATGAGCACCGGCACTGCATCGCAGCCCGGCATTGCACGCAAACGCCGGATGAATTCCAGGCCATCGATCTCCGGCATCATGTAATCCACAATCACCAGGTCGGGCCCATTGTCTGCAGCCCACTGCAAGCCCTGCAACGCGCCCATAAAAGTGTGGGCCACACACCCATCCAGCTTTTTCACCAGTGCGGAAAACAAAATCAGGTTGATTTCGGTGTCATCCACTATCAGTACGTTTTGGGTCACGGCTACACAACCTCTAAAAGAGAAAGACCATCCACATTACAACGGACCGCGTTTGGAAAGCGCCTGCAACAAATGCTCCACTTCGGTCTCAAAGGGTGAGACAAACAAGTCTGCGCCGGGCCCATCTCCACGGGCCGCACAACTTTCAATTTGCTGGGCCAACTCGCGTGCGGGCTGTGCACCAAACATGGCCAACGTGCCTTTGAGCGCGTGTGAAATGTGCAGCACAGTCTGAAAATCGCCCCGTCCCAGGGCATCCCGCAGGCGGAACTTCTCCTTGGGCCACTGCGAGACAAACGGCTCGGCCACAATGTGAATGATTTCCTGATCCACCGTGGCCAGCGCCGAGGCGTAATCAAAGTTTTCCGGATAGGAATCCTCAATCAGCAAATCGACCATCATCGACGGTTGATGCAAAGTGCCCTGCTCTGCCGCCGCCACCACACTTTGCAGCATGGCCTGCAGCACATTGGCCTTGATGGGTTTGGAGAGGTAATCGTCCATACCCGCCGCCAAGCAGCGCTCCCGGTCCGATACCCGCGCATTGGCCGTCATGGCAATGATGGGGGTACGCCGACCGAACTCGGACGCCCGAATACGTTGCGACGCCTCCAATCCATCCATCACGGGCATCATCATGTCCATCAAAATCACATCGTAGGTGTGCTCTGCCAGACACTCCAGCGCCATCAGGCCATTGTGTGCCACATCGACATGGTGCCCCCACCGCTCCAGCAGGGTCACAGCCAACTTTTGGTTCACCAGATCGTCTTCAACCAAAAGCACCTCCAGCACTTTTTGTGTGCCCGCCAACACGCCCAACATAGTGGAGGCAGCGGCATCGCGCAACTGGTCGGCCCGCATCACCTCTACCCGAATAATGAAATGGAACGTGCTGCCTTTGCCCACCGCACTCTCCACCCAGATGCGACCGCCCATGGCCTGTACCAGACGGGCACAAATCGACAAGCCCAGCCCCGTTCCACCATACCGGCGCGTAATTGAACTGTCTTCTTGCGAGAACGACTCGAACACCGCATCCAGCCTGTCAGCGGGTATGCCAATACCCGTGTCATCAACCGAAAGGTGCAACAGGCTGCCGTCAATCGACCCTTTGGCCTTCTGGATGCGCACGGCAACCGTGCCGCGCTCGGTGAACTTGATGGAATTGCCAACAATGTTCACCAGGACCTGGCGCAAGCGCCCGGGGTCCCCCACCACGGACAAGGGAACATCCTCTGCAAATTCACACACCAAAGCGAGGCCCTTGTCCCTGGCACGCTGGCCCATGGTTTTCAGTGTTTCAGTAACCTCATGGTCCAGACGGTAAGGAATATGTTCAATCTGCAGTTTGCCGGCCTCTATCTTGGAAAAGTCCAGTATGTCGTTGATGATTCGCAGCAGGGACTCGGAGGACGACTTCACAATTTCCACGTATTCGCGCTGCTCGCAATCCAATGTGGTGTCCAGCAACAGCTCGGTCATGCCGATAACGCCATTCATGGGGGTACGGATTTCGTGGCTCATATTGGCCAAAAAATCGGACTTCGCGCGACTGGCCGCCTCGGCCGATTCTTTGGCCTTGCGCAACTCCTCCGATGTTTTCTTGGCCTGCGTCACATCCGTCAAATAGCCATTCCACGCCAAACCACCGTGGGGCAGACTGCGCGCACGCGCCTCACCATGCACCCAGGACACCGCCTTGGTGCGCAAATGCACCATCCGGAAGTCCAGCGCCCAGGGTTGCGCGTCGCGGCTCGAACCGCCCAGCACCGCAGTGAATATCTCCTGATCGTCCGGATGGACCTGGCGCAGGAAAGACTCAGAGTCGGCCAAGACCCACTCCGGTGCAATACCCGCCACACTCTCCAGCGCATGGCTGATAAATGACATCTTGATGCGTTGGCGGGCATCAACGAAATACTGAAACACCGCCACGGGCACGTTTTCAGTGACCTCGCGCAGGCGGTTGTCGGCATTTTTCAGCTCGGTCACATCCAGCCAGATGCCGGTAAATACGGTCGATCCATCGGGTGCCAGATCGGGTTCCGGGTTCATTTCGGTGCGCACCCAACGAATCTCACCAGTGGGGAACTGCACGCGGTATTCGTCACGCCACACCACCCGCTGGCGCGCCGCCGCCACAATGCCGTCAATCACCCGCTGACGGTCTTGTTTGAGAATCTGGCGCGTCGCCACCCTGGAGTCGGCCAGCATGTCTTCGCGGGCGATGCCCCGCACTTCGAATACACGGTCGCTGACAAAGGTGTACTTCGATGAATGCTCTTTCACCTGCACCTGAAATACCACGCCCGGAACGGCGTTGGTGATGTGGCGCAAACGCTCTTCCGCGCCCTTGATCGCAATCGCCATCTGCTTGCGCTGGGTAATATCCGTGCGAATGGCAATAAACATGGTGGGGTTACCCGTATCGTCGGCCAGCGGCACGATGGTGGCGTCCAGCCAATACAGTTCACCCGCTTTGGTGCGGTTGCACACCTCACCGTGCCACACCATACCGGCGGTAATCATGTCCCACATCTCGACAAAAAACTCACGCGTATGGATACCGGCATTGAGGATGCGGTGATTGCGGTTGAGCAACTCGGAGCGGGTGTAACCACTGATCTCGCAGAACTTGTCGTTGGCATAAATAATGTCACCCGCCAAATTGGTGGTGCTGACAATGGCATGCTGGTCCAGCGCAAACTTCTGGTAGGCCAAATCGGTCAACGCGGCATGCAGATCGCGCTGGCTTTCTTCATGCTGCTGCACCAGGTCGTGCATCAGGGTTGATAAGGTTTCCAGGTTCTCATCGGCGGCCAGCTTGTGGTCGGTGTCGATGGAGGCCATGAGCTCCCGGGCCGATGTACGCAGTGATTCAATGGCGCGGGTCCGACTGGCCAGTTCTTCGCGCAGCTGCCGGTTCTTTTCGTTCAACTCAATCGAACTCAGCTCCAGGCTGCGGGCCTTGAGTTCCAGGTCGCGGTCACTTTGCCGGTAGGCTTCATCCACCCGCTCCCACAGCATGGGCAAACCGGCAATAAAACGCGCAGTTTCGCCCGACACCGCGCCACTGGTGGCCAGACGGGCCAGCTCCTGCTCGATGGCGGGCAAACTGGCCGGATCCACATCCAGTACGCGCTTGACCTGCCGGGCCAGGAGTTTATGCATGGGGAGTGTCATGTACGCGTGCTCATGCGGTCTCTGAAATATAGGTCACCGTCATGGTCTGGTTGTGCAGCCGGCACGCAACGGCGGGGCTAAAGGGACTGATCTCGCCGTACGCATAAAAACCCGCCAACGTAGCCCCCTGCCCAAACACCTGTGCAACCGCTTCCACTTCCTCCTCCACACGTCCACCCATCACCAATTTGCGCCCCACGCAACTGACCAGCAATGCCAGCCCGTCACCCGAATGACCCAGCATGGCCCTGGCCGCCTGCGCAGCCGCCTCGGCGCCTTCTACCAGGGCATCGGTGCTGGCATGCATCAGGCGCAGATAACCATCGGGGTCAATATTGCCCGCCAGAGTCAGGCTGCCCGCCGCCTCGTCCACACCCAGAATGGTGCGGATCAAGCCGATCTCATGGTGGTCGTTGCCCAGCATGGCAAAGGGAAACAGCAAACCCGATGCCGGCAAACCCTGTGCATGGTCTCCCAAATAGCGCTTGTAGACCGCCAAAGCGGGCTCGCCATCGAGCTCCAGCAGCACATTGTTGTCACAGCGGGTCACCTTGCGGGCAGGGCCAAAAGGCGACCAACCGCCAAATGAGCCGTGGACAAATTGCAGGGCTGAACCGTACAAACCAATGCAGGATATGCGCGCATTGCTGAGGCCCTTTTCGTCCAGCACCCAGGTTTGCGAGAAGGCGCAACCATCCCCGGCCAAGCCACCGGTAATGGGTACCTGGGTCCCCACAATGTCAACCATTCCACCCACCATGGCGCTGCCGTTGATCTGCACACCCTGGCCAAACACCAAAATGGCCCGCAAATCCACCACCGGCAAGGCCGTTGCCAGTCGGCGCCCGGCGGCAAAGGAGTCTTCCATGCTGGCCAGAACCGTACTGGCCTGGGCCACACGGGTATGGTCAAACCGAAGCGCCGTAACCACCAAGGCGCCCTCTTCCACGCCACGGGTCGAAATTTCACCGGCAGTGGAACAGCCAATACGCTGCGCACGGGGAAAAGCCAGCGCAATGGCACGCGCGTGCTGCTGCAGGGCGTTCACCGCCCCAAATACCAAAACCAGATTCGGCCCGATCGCTGCAAGTGGCGAAAAATCGGGCTCCTCGCGCGCCGATGGCCGTACAACGGTTTGCACTACTTTCACGACTTGCCTCCACTCAACTGGGGTTCTGGTAGCGAATGCGCAGCACGTTCTTCTGCACTTTTCCCATGGCGTTGCGGGCTAACTGCGGTACCACCGCGCAGCGTTTGGGGACTTTGAAGTTTGCCAGCATTGTCTTTAACGTGGTCAAATTATTTACCCCCTCAACGCCACATCCGGGCTTGGCAAGCACCACCGCCACGCCGACTTAGCCCAAGTCGGCATCGGGGTCGGCATCCACATCGGAGTCGGGCGCAGCGCAGGCCAATGGCATGGACGCCAGGTTTGTCATAGGTCCATCAAAAGCGGGGAAGGCGTTTTTCCAAAAATGCGGCAATGCCTTCGCGGTGCTCGGCGCTGTCCGCATAGGCATAGGGGTCGCCACCCACCAGTGGGGGCACCGTGTTTGCTATATCTTTTATAGCTGCCTGCGCTTGTCCTGCGGGCGCAAAGGCACTATTTGGCACTACAAGAGTGCGCAGGGTCTGCTTGTTCAGGCGCGCCGCCTGCGGCGCCAGGGCGGCAATGCGCTGTGACATGGCCCAGGCGGCGTCGGCCACATCCTTGTCGGCCAGGGTGCGGGTCAAAAAACCGCAACGGAGCATGTGGTCGGCATCCAACACTTCGGCGGCCAGCAGCATGGCACGCGCGGTGGTGCTGCCTACCGCCTGTGCCACCAGCGCCGCCTCACGCGGCGCCATGGGGAAACCCAGGCGTGCAATGGGGGCGCCAAAACGCGCCGAGGCACTGGCCAGGCGCAGATCGCAGCAACTGGCAATTTCCACACCTGCGCCCATGCAGTTGCCCTCTATCTGCGCCACGATGGGCACATCGCAATCCAGCATGGCCTGCAGCGCGCCCCACACCTCCACCTCGTGGAAATGGCGCAACGCCGCGGCGTCGAAACGGAAGTCGGGGTACTGCGCAATGTCGCCACCGGCGCAAAAGTGCCCGTCTTTGCCGCACACCAATACGCAACGTACGCCGGGCCTGAGTTGCAGGTCAACAAACACCGCATGCAACTGCAACCACATGCCGCGCGACATGGCGTTGAACTTGCCCGCGTGCTCCAGGGTCACGGTGGCAATAGCGCCATCCAGGGTGAGCGAAACGGTATCTGCCATGGCCCTGGGCCCTCTGCCTTTGCTAACCTATTCCAGCGTAATGCCCTTGGCCTTGATCACGGCCGCCCAGCGGCGCATCTCAGCCTCCACAAAGTCGCCAAAGGCCTTGCCGGTCAGGGCCGGAAATTCGGCCCCGGCGTCCATCCAGGCGATCTGGATCGCCTGCGTGTCTGACGCACGCTGTACCACGTCGATGATGCGCGTGCGCACATCGACGGGTGTGCCTTTGGGCGCCCACAGCCCATACCAGGTACCCCCATCAAAACCGGGAATTTCAAGTTCGGCCGCAGTGGGCACATTGGGGATGGCCGGGTTACGCTGGCTGCCGCTGACCATCAGGGCCTTGAGCCGCCCGGCGCGGATATGGGGTACCGCAGACCCCACATCGCAAAAAACCATGTCCACATTCCCGGCTACCAGCGCGGCCAACGCCTGCCCGGAACCGCGAAATGGCGTGTGCAGGATGCGGGCGCGCATGGCCCGCCGAAACAACTCGCCAGCGATGTGGTGCGACGTCCCATTCCCTGCAGAACCGTAGCTGTAGCGACCCGGATAGATATGCAGCTTGTCCACCAACGACGCAAAGTCACCCGGAAAGCGTGCCGGGTCAACCACCAGCACCTGCGGCATGGTGGCCAGCAACGCCAGGGGCACAAAATCGGCATCCAGCAGGTAATCCAGGCCAGGCCGCAGGGTCGCAGCAATGGCGTGGTGCACGCCACCCATGAACAAGGTGTAGCCGTCGGGGGCGGCATGGGCGGCCACGCTGGCACCACGCGTGCCACCCAAACCATCGCGGTATTGAAGCCGCAGGGTCTGCCCTGTCAGGCTGGCAAATTCAGCCGCCAGTGGAAGGGCAAAAACGTCGTTTGCTCCCCCTGCGGGAAAGGGCACCACCATAGTGACCGGGCGCGAGGGCCAAAGGCCCGCCGGCTCCGGCGCCGGCTCGGCGGGCAGCGCGCGAATGGGCGTTGCGCCACGGGCTGGCAGCCCACACGCAAGCGCCAAAGTCGCCAAAACCGCCGTCAGCCAGGTTCGGCGCTGCGGCGGCGCCAGGTTCAAAACACGGTCGGAGGGCACCGGGGTGCGCGGGGGCATGGTCATCTCGCTCTCCTTATAAAGGGCATTGCACCCACCAGATTACTATAATTTTGATAGCTGTCTACGCACGCCCACTGTGCGCAAAAGGCCTTTTTGGCCTAACCATTCAAACACCGGGTCCGGTGCGTTTTGCCGCCCACACCCACAAACCCAGCCCCGCCGCCACCATGGGCACACACAGCCACTGCCCCATGCTCATGCCCAGCGAGAGCAGGCCCAGGTGCGCATCCGGCTCCCGGAAAAACTCCGCCACAAAGCGGAACACACCATACCCCAGCAAAAACATCGCCGCAACCTGGCCCTGCTTGCGCGGGGTGCGGGCATACCACCACAGCAGCGCAAACAGCAGCAGGCCTTCCATTAGAAACTGGTACACCTGCGAAGGGTGGCGTGGCAAATCGCCCGCACCCCGAAACACCATGCCCCACGGCAAAGTGGGGTCGGCCAGGCGCCCCCACAGTTCACCATTGATGAAATTGCCCACCCGACCTGCTGCCAAGCCCGTGGGCACACACGGCGCCACAAAGTCTGCCACCTGCCAAAACGGCTTCTTGCGCGATACGCCGTACCACACCATGGCCACAATCACGCCCAGCATGCCGCCATGGAAACTCATGCCGCCTTGCCACACGGCAAAAATCTCCAGCGGGTGGTCCAGGTAATACGCAGGTTTGTAAAAAAGGCAGTAGCCGATGCGCCCGCCCAGCACCACACCCATGACACCCATGAACAGGATGTCTTCCACATCCCGGTAGGCCCAGGCGCCGGGGCCGGTAATGGATGCAAACGCAGGGTGGCGCAGCCGCCGACTGCCCAGAAACATGAACAGGCCAAAGGCGGCCAGGTAGGTTAAACCGTACCAGTGCACGGCGACGGGGCCGAGTTGCAGGGCAACCGGGTCAATATAGGGATGAATCAGCATGGCGGGTATTTTGCACCGAAGCGGCGCAGCGCTTCGGCGAGAAAAACGCTACCGGCGCCCCATATGCTCAACGGCGCTTATTCTTCTTGAGGGTGCCAATGGCCTCGCGGTTCGCGTCCTGGCGCGCTTTGACCTTGGCGTCTTCCACTTCCATGGCTTTGCGCTTGGTGTAGCCGCTGGCGTCGGCCCAGGCCCACCAGGCGATGGTGAGGCCAAAGGGGATCAACACAATGATCCAGTCGTCCGTGGACCAGTCCGCTGGCCCCCCCACGGTGTTCCATTTCCAGCCCATTACTGCCAGCGCGATTCCCAACAAATACATAGCGACCTCCAAGGGACTAAAACCGGTACCTACTGTAACCCAAGCAGGGACAGAATCATCGCCCGGTCACCCGCCGCTCAATAGGCCTGGCCCAGTTGATCGAGGATGGCCGGATTTTGCGGCCACATCACATCCGCTGCGCGATATGAGTGTCCTCAAGCCCCCGCCAACGCTGCGCGTTTGAAGCCTGCGGCTTTCTTGAATCAATAGGCTTGGCCTAATTGATCCAAGATGGCGGGGTTTTCCAAAGTGGAGGTGTCTTGGGTGATGGACTCGCCCTTGGCCAGCGAACGCAGCAGGCGGCGCATGATTTTGCCGGAGCGGGTTTTGGGCAGGTTCTCGCCAAAACGGATGTCCTTGGGCTTGGCAATCGGGCCAATTTCTTTTGCCACCCAGTCGCGCAACTCCTTGGCAATGGCCTTGGCCTCGTCGCCTGTGGGGCGTGGGCGCTTAAGCACCACAAAGGCGCAGATGGCCTCACCCGTCAGATCGTCGGGGCGTCCCACCACGGCAGCTTCGGCCACCAGGTCGGTCTTGGACACCAGCGCCGACTCAATTTCCATGGTGCCCATGCGGTGGCCCGACACATTGAGCACATCGTCAATACGGCCGGTAATGCGGAAATAACCCCGGTCGGCCGAGCGCACCGCACCGTCACCAGCCAGGTACAACTTGCCACCCATTTCTTCGGGGAAATAACTCTTCTTGAAGCGCTCGGGGTCGTTCCAGATGGTGCGGATCATGGACGGCCACGGACGCTTGACGACCAGAATGCCGCCCGTGCCATTGGGAATATCGTTGCCCACCTCGTCCACGATGGCGGCCATGATGCCGGGCAGTGGCAAGGTACAGCTACCGGGCACCAACGGCGTGGCACCGGGCAGCGGGGTCATCATGTGGCCACCGGTTTCGGTCTGCCAGAAGGTGTCCACAATCGGGCACTTCTCGTGGCCGACGTTCTTGTAGTACCACATCCAGGCTTCGGGGTTAATGGGTTCACCCACCGAGCCGAGGATGCGCAGGCTCGACAAATCAGAGCGGTCGGGGTGCACCGCAGCGTCACTTTCGGCAGCCTTGATGAGGGAACGGATGGCGGTGGGTGCGGTGTAGAAGATGGAGCATTGGTGGCGCTCAATCATTTGCCAGAAGCGCCCTGCATTTGGGAACGTGGGAATGCCTTCAAAAATAATTTGTGTGGCACCCGCCGCCAGCGGGCCATAGGCCACGTAGGTGTGGCCGGTGATCCAGCCGATGTCGGCGGTGCACCAGAACACATCCTCGGGCTTCAAATCAAACGTCCAGTCCATCGTCAGCTTGGCCCACAGCAGGTAACCGCCGGTGGAGTGCTGCACGCCCTTGGGCTTGCCGGTGGAGCCCGAGGTGTACAAGATAAACAGCGGGTGCTCCGCCCCTACCGGCACGGGGGCACACTCGGTGCTTTTACCTGCCAGGGCTTCGGTAAACGTCTTGTCGCGCCCGGCCACCATGGCGCAAGCCGTTGGTGTGCGCTGGTACACGTACACATTTTTGATGGACTCGCAGCCACCCATGGCCAGCCCTTCGTCCACGATGGCTTTGAGCGGCAGCTCTTTGCCACCGCGCATCTGGTAGTTGCTGGTAATCACCGCCACGGCACCGGCGTCGATGATGCGCTCTTGCAGGGCCTTGGCCGAGAAGCCGCCAAACACCACGCTGTGGGTGGCGCCAATGCGGGCGCAGGCCTGCATGGCAATCACGCCTTCGAGTGTCATGGGCATGTAGACCAGCACGCGGTCGCCTTTTTGAATGCCGTCGGCCTTGAGGGCGTTGGCAAACTGGCTCACGCGCGCCAGCAATTCCTTGTAACTGGTTTTGATGACGGTACCGTCATCGGCCTCAAAAATGACGGCAGTCTTGTTCTCGGTGGGTGTACCCACCCATTTGTCCAGGCAGTTGGCCGAGGCATTGAGCTCGCCATCGTCAAACCAGCGGTAAAACGGTGCGTTGGACTCGTCCAGCGTGCGGGTGAAAGGCTTGTTCCAAACCACGTTATCGGTCGCCAACTTCGCCCAAAAACCTTCAAAATCATTCTCTGCCGCCGCACACAGGGCGTTGTAGCCGTCCATGCCGGAAATACGTGCGGCTTTGACCATGGCTTCGCTGGGGGGGAACACCCGGTTCTCGACCAGTACGGACTCAATTGCAGACGATGGTGCACTCACGGTTTTGTCTCCTCGGTTTGGAATAAAAATCTGGCCGAATGGTCGGCGTTGGCACTTACAAGCCACTGACTTTCACGCAGCTTACTTCCATTTCCACATCATTCGTGTCGTTGTTGCATGATGTGGAAATGGAATTACGCCACTGGTCACCGCCGGGTCATGGGGGGCTTCTACAATCCGTCATTTTTGACTACTGCACGTACCTACCCATGAGCCCTACTCCGCCCAAACCGTCCCAGCAACCTTCCATGGGCATGCTGTCCAAGGTCATTTTTTCCAGCCGCTGGTTGCAATTGCCACTGTACTTGGGCCTGATTGCCGCACAGGCGGTGTACGTGTTCCACTTTTGGGTCGAACTGGTGCACCTGCTGGAGGCTGCCTTTGGCAACCAGCACGCGCTGGCCCAACTGGTAAAAAGCATTGGCTACAAGGACAGCGTGGAGGTATCGGCCCTGAACGAGACCATCATCATGCTGGTGGTGCTGGCCCTGATTGACGTGGTGATGATCTCCAACCTGCTCATCATGGTGATTGTGGGTGGCTACGAGACCTTTGTCTCGCGCATGAACCTGGACGAACATCCCGACCAGCCCGAGTGGCTGAGCCATGTGAATGCCTCGGTGCTCAAGGTCAAGCTGGCCACGGCCATCATCGGCATCAGCTCTATCCACCTGCTAAAAACCTTTATCAACGCCGCCAATTACGACGAAAAGGTGCTGATCTGGCAAACCCTGATTCACATCACCTTCCTGTTCTCGGCGCTGGCCATTGCCTACACCGACAAACTCATGTCGCAACCGCACGCCGCTACGGGTGACAGGCACTGAGCCCCCCCCCCAACCCCCCCTTTTTTTTTCGTATTTTTGACCCCAACCGGTACCCACCATGACCACCATCCGTCAAGCCGATCTCATCGAATCCGTCGCCGCTGCCCTGCAGTACATCAGCTACTACCACCCCGCCGACTACATCACGCACCTGGCGCGCGCCTATGCGCGCGAGAAATCGCCAGCCGCCAAGGATGCGATGGCGCAAATCCTGACCAACAGCAAGATGAGCGCCACCGGGCATCGACCCATTTGCCAGGACACGGGCATCGTCAATGTCTTCCTGAAAGTCGGCATGAACGTGCGCTGGGAGGGCTTCACCGGCTCCCTGATTGATGCCATCAATGAGGGCGTGCGCCAGGGCTATAACTATTCGGCCAACAAGCTGCGCGCCAGCGTGGTCGCCGACCCCGAGTTCTTGCGCAAGAACACCCAGGACAACACGCCCGCAGTCATTTTTTCCGAAATTGTTCCGGGTGACACGCTGGAAGTCACGGTCGCGGCCAAGGGCGGTGGCTCCGAGAACAAAAGCAAGATGATCATGCTCAACCCCGGCGACTCGGTGGTGGACTGGGTGCTCAAGACCGTGCCCACCATGGGTGCTGGCTGGTGTCCGCCGGGCATGCTGGGCATCGGCATTGGCGGCACAGCCGAAAAAGCCGTCCTCATGGCCAAGGAGAGCCTGATGGACCACCTGGACATGTACGAATTGCAGGCCAAGTCGTCTTCAGGCGCCGCCTTGAGCAAGGTCGAAGAACTGCGCCTGGAACTGTATGAAAAAGTCAACGCCCTGGGCATTGGCGCCCAGGGTCTGGGCGGGTTGACCACGGTGCTGGACGTCAAGATCAAGATGTACCCGACGCACGCCGCCAGCAAGCCCGTGGCCATGATTCCCAACTGCGCCGCCACGCGCCACGCGCACTTTGTCATGGACGGCAGCGGCCCGGTCTACCTCGACCCACCATCGCTCGATCTGTGGCCCAACGTCAACTGGACGCCAGACTACGAGCAAAGCAAAAAGGTCGATCTCAACACGCTGACCCGCGAAGAAGTGGCCAGCTGGCAACCGGGCCAGACCTTGCTGCTCAACGGCAAGATGCTCACGGGCCGCGACGCCGCGCCACAAGCGCATCCAGACCATGCTGGCCAAGGGCGAAAAGCTGCCGGTGGACTTTACCAACCGCGTGATTTATTACGTCGGTCCCGTCGACCCGGTTGCCGGCGAAGCCGTAGGCCCGGCTGGCCCCACAACCGCCACCCGCATGGACGGCTTTACCGAAATGATGCTGGCACAAACGGGCCTGATCGGCATGGTTGGCAAGGCCGAACGTGGTCCTGTGGCGATTGAAGCCATCAAAAAGCACAAGAGCGCCTACCTGATGGCCGTCGGAGGCGCCGCCTATCTGGTCAGCAAGGCGATCAAGACCGCCAAGGTGGTCGGTTTTGCCGATCTGGGGATGGAAGCGATTTACGAGTTTGACGTGGTGGACATGCCCGTGACCGTCGCCGTCGATTCGGGCGGCACCAGTGCGCATATCACCGGGCCAGCCGAGTGGCAGCAGCGCATTGCCAGCGGCGAATTCAAGAACTCCGTCACCGCAGTCATGGCATAGCCTGCGCACGTCCCACGCGCCAAGCGATTGATTAAACAATAGATTGGCACTTGGCGGATGGCCACTCCGCACCCACGCCGGTGTGCCCCATCGGCGTCTTTGACAGCGGTGTCGGGGGCCTGAGCGTACTGCGCGCGCTGCACGCCGAGTTGCCGCTGGAAAACTTTTTCTACGTCGCCGACAACGGCCACGCGCCCTACGGCGAGCGCGACGACCGCCACGTCATCGCGCGCTCGCACGCCATCGCACGTTACCTGGTCACGCACCAGCACATCAAGGCGCTGGTCGTGGCCTGCAACACCGCCACGGCCGCTGCCATTGACACTTTGCGGCGCGACTTTGCAACTTTGCCCATCGTTGGCATCGAACCGGCCCTCAAACCGGCGACGGCACACAGCCAGACCCGGCAGATCGGCGTCATGGCCACGCGCGGCACGCTCAAAAGCCAGAAATTCCAGACCCTGCTGCGCTCCTCGCAAACCCAGGCACAGGCCCAGGCACAGACCCGCTTTGTGCTGCAAGCCTGCGACGGCCTGGCAGATGCCATCGAGCATGCCGATACTGCAAAAATAGTAGCTGCTTGCGCACAGTACACAAGCGCTATGGGCCAATTTGGCATGGAAGCCGGCTCCATCGACACCCTGGTCCTGGGCTGCACCCATTACGCATTTGTGCCCAATGTATTACGCCGCACCACCGGGAGGGCGTCACTTTTATCGAAGGCGGCGCCCAGTGGCCAGCCAAACCCGGCGCCTGCTGCAGGAGCGCGGCTGGCTAAACGCCGCGCCGCCCTCCCTCACGTCCACGTCCACCCCCCCGCCTTCCCCCCCGGCCACCACATCGACCCCCATCCCGGCAATCGCACCGGAAACTACGCCGACGACCGCGCCCACTGCGCCTCCCCCCCCACCGGCGCAAACCGACTTAGCCAGGCTGACGTTTTGCACCACCGGCCAAGCGCAGGCCCTGCAATCGGCCGTGCAACGCTGGCTGCAACTGCAGCCGCAGGTGCAGGCGCTGGAGATTGCGTTACCGACCTGACGCCGTGGCACCAACGGGCCAGGGCGTGACCGCCCGCGCTGGCGTTACGCCGTTGCGCCGCCGGGCGCGTGCAGTGGCAGGCGCAGGGTAAAACACGAGCCTTTGCCCGGCTGAGAGGCCGCCTGTAAAGAACCGCCCAGCACGCCCTTAACCAGATTCAGCGAGATGGACAAATCCAGGCCGGAGCCGCCCTGACCAAAATGCGTGGCGCAGCCGAAGTGTTCAGCGAGGATTGACTTAAAGCAATCCAAGTAAATTGATTTCAAAAATCACCCGAATGGGGGATGCCAAAATATTCCCGAGTCGAATAATCTGCCTCGACTATTTTGAGTCCAACTGTTAAACAACAACCTCATTCACTTTTTAACCATCACAAATAGTGGAGGATTGATTATTGATTTACTAAAAATATCAAATGCATACTAAGACTCAACTAAATTTTATCTAGGAATAATTGTGAATAATACTAAATCGGTAAGGCAATCCCCGGCAAAGCCGGGGATTGCCTACTGATTTACTTATTAATTAAAAACATAATATGACCTCTCATCATAAACTAACAGTTATCGGAAGTTCTCTTTCCATAATATTAGCTGGTCTACAAGCTCAAAATGTCATGGCTTCCGATACCAGCTCATGGACTGCAGGTGTAAGTATCAGTGGAAGCAACTACACTTTTAATAATGACAACTGCAAAGATGCAATGGGGAATGTCGGTCTTTCGTGGGGTTGTTCATTCGGAACCCAGGATGTTAGTTACGTTAAGTCGGCTATCAATTTACGCCGCAGTTTGCATTTGAAACCAGTTATGTAAATTTGGGACGACTGGACGTGCGGGCACTTCTTCTAATCCGATTAAGCCAACTATGGACGGCTATATAAAAGCTGAAGGTTTTGGTTTTGGTGTAGTCGGTGTTATTCATTTAATGATCGTTGGTCTGTATTCGAAAAATTGGCTACTTACAGCGAGTACCACCGCCAGTTCAGCGTTAACAAATATTGGCAGCAGTGTTACAGTATCCAAGGTAGCGCCCACTTTTGGAGGTGGGCAAATGGATATCTCGAAAAATATTGGACTCCGTATGGAATGGGATCGGATTACATCGCTTGGAGATAAACAACAAACTCTTACCGAGGGCGCTGTTCAAACATCGATTGGTTTGTTGTATTACTTCAAATAAAATAGGAACTGTCTGCACCACAGTCCGCCAGCCAAGCCGCAGCCCGCTGCTGGCGGCTCCACCGTTTCAAGTCACAGACCGGCTGGGCGCTTGCAGCGGCAGGCGCAGCGTAAAACGCGAACCCCGACCCGGTTCTGACGCAACCTGCAAGGAGCCGCCCAGCACACCGGTCACCAGATTCAGTGAAATGGACAAACCCAGCCCGGAGCCACCCTGGCCAAAACGGGTGGTGTAAAACGGCTCAAAAATGCGCCCCAGCACGGTGCTGTCCATGCCATTGCCGTCGTCGGCAAAGGTTATCTCCACCCAGTCGGACTGCAGCGTGGCGGCCACCGTCAGGGTGCCCGCGCTGCGGCCCCGGAAGGCGTGGGTCATGGCGTTGTGAACAATATTGCCAATCACCTGGCCCAACGGCCCTGGGTAACTATCGCAAGCAATACCTGCGGGAATGTCGACCGCAATCACCCACGGCAGATCGCGAAAGCTGGGGCGCAGTGCGGCAATGTTGTCTTCCACCAGTTGGTTCAAATCGAAGGTACGGCGCTGCTCGGAGGTCTGGTCCACCGCCACCTGCTTGAAACTGTGGATGAGGTCGGCCGCGCGGCGGCATGAGCGCCCGATCAGCTCCGCCATGGGCACCGTACTTTCCACAAAATAGGTCAGGGTTGACTTGCGCATTTCACCCCGCACCATGGAGGCCTCCAGCTCGCGGGTGGCGTCCTCCAGGGCCGATGCCGTTACCAGCGCGTTGCCAATGGGCGTGTTGAGCTCGTGCGCCACACCCGCCACCAACGCCCCGAGTGAGGCCAGCTTGTCGGCCTGCACCAAATCGGCCTGGGTTTGCTTGAGCCGGTCGATGGTGGCGCGCAACTCGGCGGTGCGGTCGTTGACCCGCGCCTCCAGCAGCCTCTCGGACGAGCGCAGGGCCTCAATCACCCGCTGTTCGGAGCGCAGCGCCTCGTGCTGGGCCTGCAGCGCCAGCCCCTGCGCACGGTCTTTCTCCTTGCGCAACTCGTTGAAGCGGTCGGCCAGGGCAATGGCCAGCAAAATCATTTCCAGGGCGGAGCCCACCTGCACGGCGTTGATGGTCAGCGCATTGGACGGCAACCAGCCCAAACCCCGCAAAGCCAATGCCGCTGCGCCAAAACAGAACATGGAAAAAGCGGTCGCAAAAAAAATGGCGCTGCGCTGGCGCTTGACCAGCGCGCAATACAGGCCCACGCACAGGGTCGTCACAATCGCCACCACATACAGCAGCACGGTGGGCTCGCCCAGGTGCTGCGGTGCCAACGCAAAGCCGATGGGCGTGAGCAGCAAGGCACCCGCCACGCTGCGGATAAAAACATCGGTTTTGGGAATCAGGGCACGGGTATCGAGCATGCGCCGCATGAACGCCAGCAACACCGCCAGCGAGATGGAATAACACACAAAGTGCGCCACGTCCGCCCACTGAGTGGACTGCGGCCACAAAAATTCCTTGGGCAAGCCGTTGGAGCCCGCCAGCCCCAGCGACATGCTGGTGGCAAAAATTACATACAGCAGGTAAATGCCATCGCGCAGCACCACAAACAGCAGCAAATTGAACAGCACCATAGCCGCACCCATGCCAAAAAACCAGGCCTGCCGGCCATAGTCCGCCCGTTCATAAGCATGGAAATCCGCCACCCCCCACAGCCGGGCTGGCACCACAATGGAGTCGGTTGACTGCAGCCGCACGTACACCACCTGGCGGGTCTGTGCGGGCAGTGTGAGGGGGAATACAAAATAGCGGTGGGCGTAGGGGCGGCTGGCAAACGGCGCGGCGCCGCCAGTCTGGGTGGATTGGTACACACCGTGGGCCCCCGGCTGGTAAAACTGGACGTTGGAGAGCAGCGGGTAACCGATTTCCAGCATGCGCTGCACAGACTGCGCACCCGGGTTGTCGAGCTGCAGGCGCAGCCAGTAGGCCGAACGGGTAAACCCCAAGGTCAGGGCGGAGGCTGGCGCCTGGCCGCTTTTGAAGCGCGCTGCCACGTCCGGTTGCTGCACATCGGCCAGCGTCAAGGTGCCAGCGGGGTCCTCCAGCACGGCGAAATATTCGGTCAGCGAGGTCGAAGCCGCGTCCACCACACTGGCATCCATGACCGGCTCGGCCGCCACGGCAGGAATCAACAACAGCTGCCAGACGAAAACAAGCCAAAACACCGGAAACCGCAGGGAATAAAAACGCATGAATGGGTAAATCGGTAAACAAAAAAAGGAACCCCGGCGGTAACACCAACGGTGCCACGAACCTGCCCCCTGCGGGCCTATGCGTACACGCAGGACGTAAACGCTGCATCGTACGCACAAAAAAACCGCCCTCGCCGGGTTTGTCAAACGGGCGTCGCAAAACCGCAACGAATTATGTACCCGCTACCGCCCAGGGGCGACAAAGGGTGCCGCCAACGAACGCGACAATGTTCTTGGTGTGAGGCTTGGCTGCCGAGTGTTATGGGGTGGCGCAATCTGCTTGCGCTTCGGGCCATAAACGCGGAAACAGAAAGCGCAAGGCGTGCTGCGGCAAGCCAAAACGCACCCTGCCCTGCGGCATGCTGGCCATGAAACGCACCTGGTCCTGGCACACATCCAGCACATAGCGTGGGGTGCGGGTGAATGGTCTTGCCGATATCCAGCGCATCGGCACCCATCTCACTGGCCAATGCGATCTCGCCAATCATGTCGCCGGCATTGAAGCAAGTATCTGATTGACATTTTTCCAATCCATACGGATACTCACATCACCGGCGATATGAATAAGAAACCCAAACTTGTCATCGATACCAATATTCTGGTGGCTGCCACACGCAACCGTCAGGGGCCATCGTTCGCACTGATGCAAATCATTCGGTCGGGGCAGGTCAAAATGGGTTGCAGCCCCGCACTTTTTTTGGAGTACGAAGATGTACTCAAGCGTGCTAGCCATTTAGCAGCGTCAGGTCTTTTGGCCAGCGACATCGACGCGATTTTGAATGAACTGGCAGGAATCATTGAGCCAGTCACCACGCATTACCAATGGAGACCGCAGTTGCGCGACCCCGCCGATGAAATGGTGCTGGAAGCCGCAGCCAATGCGCAGGCACACGCCATCGTGACTTACAACCTGCGGGACTTTGGTCCTGCAAGGCTTTTCGGTATCCCAGTGCTCAACCCGGAGCAAACCTTTCAACACTTTCGCCTAACCGTTACAAGGAGTACCGAGCCATGAGCAGCTATGCACTACGCCTTCCCGAATCGCTTAAACAAGCCGCCAAGCGCATTGCAGCCGCTGACGACACCACCATGAACCAGTTCTTTGTGGTGGCGATTGCTGAAAAGATCAGTGCCATGGAGACAGCCAAATTTTTCGAGCATCGCGCTGCGGCGGGCAACGCTGGCGCGGCCGTTGCGGCCTGGGACAAGGTGGGTTCCAATGCCGCAATGACCGACGATAAATGGACCCCGTGATTAAACGTAAAAAAGCCGCCCTGCCCTTACGGAATATGCGCGGCCAGCTACTGAATTTGTAGCGCTTTCAGCGGTAACTTAGTCGCTTTTCGGTATCATTTGCGCATAGGCGGCACGTCCGTGCAGCTGCCATGCGCAATCTCCGCCGCCATGCCGATGGATTAACACACCAGCAGCGCCAACAAAGCCGCCAATCACTGCCCCCAAAAAGCATCCTCTTGCGCTGGGTCGCTGGAGAACAGTTTCACTTCCACGATCTTGCCGCCGTCGATGCGAATCAGGTCCACACCAGCTTGCTTCATCGTGCGGCCATTGGCCTCGCCCGCAAATTCGAGGGTGATGGCAACCCAGTCGCCGTTGGCCATGTAGTGGTCGGCGCGGGTGATGGCGAAGGTGCCTTTGGATACTTCCATCATCGCGCCCAGCATGGGGCCGACAGCGGCCATGCCCCGGTGTGTGCCGGAAAAGCGGCTCTTGCCCGGCTGGTGCCAGACCACGTCGGGCGAAATGAGGCTGCCCAGGGTGGCCTGGTCACCGGTTTGTACGGCCTGGATCTAAGCCTTGGCGATGTCGATGGTGCTTGTGGTGTGCGTTACGCAGGGCACCTGCACCCAAATGGTGGATTTCAAGTCGATCGCCTGTGCGCCGGGCTCGCTGCTGGTGGTGCGGGCCGGCCAGGCCCACAACTATGGGCCGCATGAGGACTGGGATGGATGGAACCTGCTGTTCCGCCCCGAATTTGCCTTGCCGGTTTCCACCACCACGCACGATCGCAAGCTGGCGCTGGACTTTGAGCGTCTGCCCGAACACATGGCCCTTGGTGACACCGACCTGCGCATGGCCATGGCCTTGTTTGAGCAAATGCGCGAGGACACGCTGATGGACGCGCCGCAGGACGATGTGCACAGCCTGCTGCGCCATCAGCTCCATACGCTGTTAACCCTTCACGATACCCCGCGTGACCCGCATGCCACCGACCAGCATGGAGCCGCCATAGTCCTTGGTCAGGCGCAGCAAGGTGGCATGGAAGCCCTCGTTCGCAAACGCCGCCTCGACCTCTCGCACCATGGCGCGTGGCAGGCCCTTGCGCAGCAGGCCCATGGAGGCATCGATCCAATCGGCCTTGCGGCATGCCTCCACCACCTCGGCGTGGGGGCCACGGTAGGGGAATACCTTGTGGTGCCAGTGGATGGCGGCGCGCAGAGCATCGGGGCCCAGACCCCAGCCGAAGGTCTGGTTGTCGGCCAGTGCCACCGCCTCCGAGGGCTCCAGGTAGGCTAACTCACGGTCGGTCCACAAGCCGATGTCGTGGTAGGCAAACGCTGTTTCCACCAGACGCGCATGCTGCGGTGCCTGGCCCAGGAAGTGCATGGCGTAGGTGATGGTGCGGTACACATGGTTGCGGTAGCCCGCAAGGTCTGGGCCGATGGCATCGGCATAGCGCCCAAGAATGGCATCTACGTGAGGGCGATGGGCTTGGATCAGGATGGTTGTCATCGGGGGTCTGTGGTGCAAGTTGGGTCAGGCCGCAAGCAATGTTTGAGCCGACAGTACCTCCACCCGATCGCGCAAGGCGCTGAGCGCAATGGCGTGGATCATCGGGTCCACCGTGGTGCACAGGTCTTCCAGCACGCGCACGGTGTAGCCCTGGGCCTGGGGCGAGAGCGCGGTGTGGGTAACGCAGTTATGGGTCATCATGCCGCACAGCCACAGGGTGTCCACCCCCAGTGTGGCCAAGGTGGCTTGCAGCGTGGTGTTCAAGAAGCTGTCGGCATGGGCCTTGACGACCACCGGCGCGTCGGGCGCGGCGGCGCGCAGCAGGGGGTGGATCTGTACGCCTTCGGTGTCGGCATTAAAAAACGGGGACGGCCCCTTCGCCACGTGCTGCACCAGCACCACGGGCAGCCCTTGCGCCTGCGCGCTGCGCACGGCCTGCACGGTGCGCTCCAGCACGGCCTGGGTGTCGTGCAGCGGGTAGGCCCCGGTGGGGAAGTAGTCGTTTTGCACATCGATGACGATCAAGGCGGCTTGGGGCATGGGGAAACTCCTGGGTAGGGTGATGGGATGCCCCGTATGGTGCGCCGGACGTCTGCTGGGCGCGAGTGGCCTGATGGCCAAGTTGCGATAGCATCGGGCCAAAATGCCCACACCGCCCGCCCGAGCCCAGCACCCGGCACCGGCCACCGCACCCCAGCGCGTGGCCGTGCTGGCGTTTGACCGCATCAGCCCGTTTCACCTGTGCGTGCCCAGCATCGTGCTGGGCGAGGCGTCGCCCCATTTCGATGTGCGCGTGGTGGCGATGGAAAGCGGAGCGCTGCGCACCACGGCGGGATTCAGCATCGCCACCGACCACGGGCTGGAACTGCTGGCGCTGGCCGATGTGGTGATCGTGCCCACTTGGCGCGACGTGCACGAGCGCGCGCCCGAGGCGGTGCTGCAGGCCCTGCGCGACGCCCACGCGCGCGGCGCGGTGCTGGTGGGGCTGTGCCTGGGGGCTTTTGTGCTGGCGCAGGCCGGGGTGCTGGACGCGCGCCGTGCCACCACGCACTGGGCCTGCGCGGCGGCCTTGGCGCAGCAGCACCCCACGGTGCAGGTGGACGCCAGCGTGCTCTATGTGCAAGACGGCACGGTGCTCACCTCGGCCGGTACCGCGGCCGCGCTGGACTGCTGCCTGCACTTGCTGCGCAGCACGGCCGGGGCTGCGGTGGCCAACCACGCGGCGCGCATGCTGGTGCTGGCACCGCACCGCGGCGGCGGGCAGGCCCAGTTCATCGAATGCGCAGTGCCCGCGCAGCAGCCGCGCAGCGCGCGCATGGGGCAGTTGTTTGATGCCTTGCTGGCCGACCTGGCCCACACCCCCACGCTGGACGAGGTGGCGCAGCAACTGCACATGAGCCGGCGCACCTTCAGCCGCCAGTTCCGCGCCGCCACCGGCATGGCCCTGGGGCCGTGGCTGGCGCAGCAGCGCCTGGCGCGGGCGCAGCAGTTGCTGGAGACTTCGGACGCGCCGCTGGACGCCGTGGCCGCCCAGTGCGGCCTGGGCAGCGCCCAGAACCTGCGCCTGCAATTCCGCAAGGTGCTGGGGCTGACGCCGCAGCAGTGGCGGCGGCAGTTCAGGGGGGTGTAGTTGCTACCAAAACAATAGCTGCTTACGCAATGCTATTGCGGGCTGGACTGCGCGCTGGGTCTACCTAAGCGAGTGGTCTGAGCCAGTTGCACGAGATTCTTGGGTATCTCCATTCTTGGGCAGAGGCAGGCGCAACCGCACCCGTGCGAACAGACTCATCCTGCGCGGCGTATTCGGTGCCAGCACGCCAATACGATCGCTCAGCTCCCAAAGACGCACCGGCAGTCGGGAGAAGACGTTGTGGAGTTTGACTTACTTCCGCACCGGTGGCACATCGGTACAGCTGCCATGCGCAATCTCCGCCGCCATGCCAATACTCTCACCCAACGTAGGGTGCGGGTGAATGGTCTTACCGATGTCCACCGCATCGGCGCCCATCTCAATGGCCAATGCGATCTCGCCAATCATGTCGCCCGCATGCGTACCAACGATTCCGCCGCCCAGAATCTTGCCGTGGCCGTGGGCATCTTCTGAATCGTCAAACAGCAGCTTGGTGACGCCTTCGTCGCGGCCGTTGGCAATGGCGCGGCCGGACGCCGTCCACGGGAACAGGCCCTTTTTGACCTTGATACCCTGCGCCTTGGCTTGGTCTTCGGTGAGGCCAACCCAGGCCACTTCGGGGTCGGTGTAGGCCACGCTGGGGATGACGCGGGCGTTGAAGGCGCTGGACCGGAGTTGTTGGGCCAGCGCCTCGTTGCCTTGCATCAATTCTCCGGCAATCACCTCGGCGGCCACATGCGCCTCGTGCACCGCCTTGTGCGCCAGCATGGGCTGGCCGACGATGTCGCCAATGGCGAAGATGTGCGGAACGTTGGTGCGCATCTGGATGTCGACGTTGATGAATCCCCGGTCGGTGACGGCCACGCCTGCCTTGTCGGCGGCGATCTTCTTGCCGTTGGGCGTGCGGCCCACGGCTTGCAGCACCAGATCGTAGACCTGCGGTGGGGGCGCCACCCCCCCCTCTTTTGCAGGTGCAAAAGTGACCTCTACGCCCTCTGGTAGTGCGCGAGCAGCTACGGTTTTGGTAGCAAGCATGATGTTGTCGAAACGCTTGGCGTTCATCTTCTGCCAGATCTTGACCAGGTCGCGGTCGGCGCCCTGCATCAGGCCGTCCAGCATCTCCACCACGTCCAGCCGCGCGCCCAGCGTGCTGTAGACGGTGCCCATCTCCAGGCCAATGATGCCGCCGCCCAGGATGAGCATGCGCTTGGGCACGTCTTTCAAGGCCAATGCGCCGGTGCTGTCGACGATGCGTGGGTCATCGGGCAGGAAAGGCAGGCGCACCGCTTGGCTGCCGGCGGCGATGATGGCGTTCTTGAAAGCGACCACCTTCTTGGTGCCCGTCTTCTCTTGCCCGGTACCGGTGGTTTCTTCCACCTCCACATGGTTGACACCGACAAAGACGCCGTAGCCCCGCAGCACTGTCACCTTGCGCATCTTGGCCATGGCCGCCAGGCCGCCGGTCAGCTTGCCAATCACTTTCTCCTTGTGCCCACGCAGTTTGTCGATGTCCAGCGTCATGGCGCCAAAGTCCACCCCGGCGGCGGACAGATGGCTCACCTCATCCATCACGGCAGCCACATGCAGCAGCGCCTTGCTGGGGATGCAGCCCACGTTCAGGCACACGCCGCCCAAGGTGGCGTAGCGCTCCACCACCACCACTTTGAAGCCCAGGTCCGCCGCACGGAATGCAGCCGAGTAGCCGCCGGGGCCGCCACCCAGTACCAGCACGTCGCAATCCAGGTCCACCGCACCGCTGTAGCGCTCGCCCGTGGATGGCGCTGCATTGGCGGCCGGCGCAGGCGCAGAACCAGCGGCTGGGGTCGCAGTCACAGCCACCACAGGCGCATCATTTGCTACAGTTTTAGGAGCTGCTTGCGCACGACTGGCGGGCGCAGAAGCACTATTTGGCATAGAAGATTGCGCATCCACCTCCAGCGCCAGCACGACCGAGCCTTCCTTTACCTTGTCACCCAGCTTGACCTTGAGCTCTTTCACCACCCCGGCGTGGCTGGCGGGGATTTCCATGGAAGCCTTGTCGCTCTCCACGGTAATGAGGCTTTGTTCCGCCGCAATGGTGTCGCCCGGCTTGATCAGCAGCTCAATGACGGTGACTTCTGCGAAGTCGCCAATGTCGGGAACTTTGATGTCGATGAGTGCCATGTTCAAATCCAAATCAAAAAGTGTTTTTCAAAAGGCATCGCGTGCCTGAATGCGCGCTGCAGCGAGTGGGGCTTGGGGCCCCGCCGATTTCTGCGCATTTGGCAGCATGAGGCGGGGCTCCAAGCCCCACACGCTGCCACCACAGGCCGCTGCTCATCAAGCCGCTACCCCGCAGCTCAGAGCAACACGCGCCTGAAGTCCGCCAGTATTTGCCCCAGATACACGTTAAACCGCGCCGCCGCCGCCCCATCAATCACCCGGTGATCCCAAGTCAACGACAGCGGCAACATCAAACGCGGCTGGAAGGCCTTGCCATCCCACACCGGCTCCATCTGGCTCTTGCACACACCCAAAATGGCCACCTCGGGCGCATTGATGATGGGCGTAAAGTAGCGCCCGCCAATGCCGCCCAAGCTGGAAATGGTGAAGCTGGCGCCCGACATTTCGGCCGGGCTCAGCTTGCCATCGCGCGCCTTCTTGGCCAGTTCGCCCATCTCAACGCTGATCTGGAAGATGCCTTTCTTGTCGGCGTCCTTGAGCACCGGCACCATCAGCCCATTGGGTGTGTCCGCCGCAAAACCGATGTGCCAATACTGCTTGGTGACCAGGGCATCACCGTCCAGGCTGGAATTGAAGTTGGGAAACTTCTGCAATGCCGCCACGCAGGCCTTGATGAGGAAGGCCAGCATGGTGACCTTGACAGCGCTGCCGCCGGCCTTGGCAGCCTTCTCGGCCTCCAGATTGAGCTGCACGCGAAACGCTTCCAGCTCCGTGATGTCGGCATCGTCGTGGTTGGTGACGGCGGGAATCACGATGGCATTGCGCGTGAGGTTGGCGCCGCTGATCTTCTGGATGCGGCCCAGCTCCTTGCGCTCTATGGGGCCAAACTTGGCAAAGTCCACCTTGGGCCACGGGATCAGGCCCAGCTCGGCGCCCGCGCCGCCCCCGGATGGCGCGGCTTTGCCCACCGCCGCAATGGCCTGAGTCTGCACACTGCCGGCCATGACTGCCTTGGTAAAGGCCTGCACATCGGCCTCGGTAATACGCCCCTTGATGCCACTGCCCTTCACTTCGGCCAGCGGTACGCCCAAGGTACGCGCAAACTTGCGCACCGAGGGGGATGCGTGCGGCAGTTGGAGCGCCAGCGCGGTGGGGTCGTGGGGTGGCAGCGGCGTTGCCGCTGGCACTGCGTTTGCTATAGAAACAGAAGCTGCTTGCGCACGGTCTATGGGCGCAGAAGGCACATTTGGCTCCAAAAACCCAGCAAAGGTGGCTGGCCTGCAATGGCGGGCGCTGGGGCAAGCGTGGCACCGTAAGCAGGCGCCGTGATGGCAGAAGTGTGCAGACGCGGCAGCAGGAGCAGCGCCAGGCGCATCACCCGCCGCCTCCAGCACCAACACCACGGAGCCTTGTTTGACCTTGTCGCCCAGCTGAACTTTGAGCGCCTTCACCACCCCGGCGTGGCTGGACGGTATTTCCATGGAAGCCTTGTCGCTCTCCACAGTGATAAGGGACTGATCGACCCGCACGGCGTCGCCGGGTTTGACCATCAACTCGATGACGGTGACTTCGTCAAAGTCGCCAATGTCGGGAACCTGGATGTCAATAGATGGCATTTCGTTCTTTCTAATCGGTTGGGGTCAGGCGTACAGCGGGTTGACCTTGTCAGCCTGGATGCCATATTTGGCAATCGCCTCGGCTACCTTCGACACCGGAACACTGCCCTCCTCGCTCAGAGACTTCAGGGCCGCCACCACGATGAAATGGCGGTTCACCTCAAAGTGCTCGCGCAGCTTGGAGCGGAAGTCGCTGCGGCCAAAGCCGTCGGTGCCCAGCACCTTGTAGGCGCGGCCCTTGGGGATGAAAGCGCGAATCTGCTCGGCAAAGGCCTTCATGTAGTCGGTAGCGGCCACCACCGGGCCGGTGTGTTTGTCCAGCTGCTGGGCCACAAACGGCACTTGCGGCGCATCGGTGGGGTGCAGCAGGTTGTGGCGCTCGCAGTTTTGGCCGTCGCGGGCCAGCTCGTTAAAGCTGGGGCAACTCCACACGTTGGAGCCTACACCCCAGTCCAATGCCAGCAACTCTTGCGCTGCCAACGCCTCACGCAGAATGGAGCCCGAACCCAGCAGTTGCACGCGTGGCGTCATCTTTGGGCCTTCTTTGCACAGGTACATGCCCTTGATGATCTGCTCTTCAGTACCCGGGGTCAGACCCGGCATGGCGTAGTTTTCGTTGAGCAGGGTGATGTAGTAAAAAACGTCTTCCTGCTTTTCCACCATGCGCTTCAAGCCGTGGTGCAAGATGATGCCCACCTCGTGCGCAAACGTGGGGTCGTAACTCACGCAATTGGGAATGGTGTTGGCCAATATCTGGCTGTGGCCGTCTTCATGCTGCAAGCCTTCGCCATTGAGCGTGGTACGCCCGCTGGTGCCGCCCAGCAAAAAGCCGCGCGCCAGCATGTCGCCGGCAGCCCAGGCCAGGTCACCAATGCGCTGGAAGCCGAACATCGAGTAGTACACATAGAACGGCACCATGATGCGGTTGCTGGTGCTGTAACTGGTGGCCGCTGCGATCCAGCTGGCCATGCCGCCGGCCTCGTTAATGCCCTCTTGCAGAATCTGCCCGGCCTTGTCTTCGCGGTAGTACATCACCTGGTCTTTGTCGACCGGGGTGTAGAGCTGGCCCTTGGGGTTGTAAATGCCAATCTGGCGGAACAAGCCCTCCATGCCAAAGGTGCGCGACTCGTCCACCACAATGGGCACCACGCGTGGGCCCAGCGCCTTGTCGCGCAACAGCGTGGTCAAAAAGCGCACATAGGCTTGGGTGGTGGAGATTTCGCGCCCCTCGGGCGTGGGCTCCATCACCGAGGCAAAAGTTTCCAAAGAGGGAATGGTGAACTGCTCGTCCGCCTTGGTGCGGCGGTGCGGCAGGTAGCCGCCAAGGGCCTCGCGGCGCTCATGCAGGTAGCGCATCTCGGGCGTGTCGTCGGCCGGTTTGTAGAAGGGCAACGCGCTGATTTCGCTATCGGGAATGGGGATGTTGAATCGGTCGCGAAAGGCCTTGATATCCTCGTCGGTGAGCTTCTTGGTCTGGTGCACATTGTTTTTGCCCTCGCCCGCTTTACCCATGCCAAAACCTTTCACGGTTTTGGCCAGAATGACGGTGGGTTCGCCGCTGTGGTGCGATGCGGCGTGGAAGGCGGCAAACATCTTTTTGTTGTCGTGGCCTCCACGGCGCAGGGCGAAGATGTCGTCGTCGCTCATTTTGGCCACCATCTCCAGCGTGCGCGGGTCGCGGCCAAAGAAGTGCTTGCGCACAAAGGCGCCGTCATTGGCCTTGAAGGCCTGGTAGTCGCCATCCAGCGTGTCCATCATGATCTTGCGCAAGGCACCGTCTTTGTCGCGCGCCAGCAGTGCATCCCACTCGCTACCCCAAATGACTTTGAGCACGTTCCAACCCGCACCGCGGAACTCGCTCTCCAGTTCCTGAATGATCTTGCCGTTGCCACGCACCGGGCCGTCCAGGCGTTGCAGATTGCAATTGACGACAAAAATGAGGTTGTCGAGCTTTTCGCGTGCGGCCAGGCCAATGGCGCCCAGCGACTCCACTTCGTCCATCTCGCCGTCGCCACAAAACACCCACACCTTGCGGTTCTCGGTGTTGGCAATGCCCCGGGCGTGCAAATACTTTAAGAAGCGCGCCTGATAAATCGCCATCAGCGGCCCCAGCCCCATGGAGACGGTGGAGAACTGCCAGAAATCGGGCATGAGCTTGGGGTGCGGGTAGCTCGACAAGCCGCGCCCGTCCACCTCCTGGCGGAAGTTGAGCAACTGCTCTTCGGTCAAGCGGCCTTCCAGGTAAGCCCGGGCATAGACGCCCGGTGCCGAGTGGCCCTGAATGAACAGGCAGTCGCCGCCGTGCTCTTTGCCCGGAGCGTGGCTTTCGGCGTGCCAAAAATGGTTAAACCCCGCACCAAACATGTGTGCCAGCGAGGCAAACGAGCCAATGTGGCCGCCCAGATCACCCCCGTCAACGGGATGGTGCCGGTTGGCCTTGACCACCATGGCCATGGCGTTCCAGCGCATGTAGGCGCGCAGGCGCCCCTCAAACTCCAAGTTGCCAGGTGAGTGTGCTTCGTGGTCGCTCTCAATGGTGTTGACGTAGCCGGTGTTGGCGGAAAACGGCATGTCGATGCTGCTTTCGCGGGCGTGCTCCAGCAACTGCTCCAACAGGTAATGCGCCCGCTCCGGCCCCTCGGCCTGAATGACGGCGGACAAGGCATCCATCCATTCACGGGTTTCCTGGCTGTCCAGGTCGATGGATGGGGTGTTGGCCGCGCTGGGGGTGACTGCTGACATCGGGTGCTCCTGTTGGGGTGGGCGCAAAGGGAAGACGTAATTTAGTACGGTGAGCCTATTTTTACACAGAATATTTAATATTTCAAATTACGATTGATAATTTCATATTATGAATTATTGAGAAAACAGCCCAACCGCACTCCCCTACACTCGGCCCATGTCTTTGTCTACCCTGAGTTCATTGCCCGGCCAAATCGGGATTCCCACTGTGGAGCGGGCCCAACACTGGTGGCGTCACTTAACCCCCCAGCGCCAGGATCGTTTCGCCGTGTTGGCCCCTCTGCTGGCGGTTCTTCTGTTTTTTGCCGCCATCGTCGCCGCGCTGGCGTATTTGCAGCTGGAAGAAATTGACCGCGAGCAACAGGCCGTGCAGCGCGATGTGGAATACACCCAGCAGCGCCTGCGCCTGCGCCTGCTAGAGCGCCAGGAACAATTCATGCGCATGGCGCGCGAATTGGCCAACCGCGACATGGGTTTGGAAGACTTCAAATCGCGCGTGGATACCATGCTCAACCAGTACCCCGAGCTGCAAGGTGTGGCCTGGCTCGACGAGCGCAGGCGCATTCGCTTCAGCCAGGGCAGCGCCATTGCCGCCGCCAACCTGGTGCACCAGGGCAACGAAGCGCTCAACCGCCGCGACCGCCAAAGTGGCTTTACCCAGGCCCGCGAACTGAACCAACCGGTGTACGTGCAACGCACCCGCAGCACTGACGACGCGCCGCTGTTGCAACTGCACATCCCCCTGAACGAGCGCGAGCGTTTTTCGGGCGTGTTGCTGGTTGAGTATTCGATCGACGGGCTGTTTCGCTACGGGGTACCCACCGAGGTGTCGGCACGGTATGCGGTATCGCTGCTCGATGGCAATGGCACCGTGCTGGCGGGCACAGCCATTCCCACCAAAAAGGCTGTCACCAAACTCATTCCCTGGAGCAGCCCCACCAACGAGTACGCCATGCCGGTGTCACTGGTGGGGCGCGGCCTGGTGGTGCGGGCGCAGGCCTACCGCGCTTCGCTGGGCGTGATTGGCAGTGGCCTGTTCTGGCTGGTCAGCACCCTGAGCCTGATGACCGCCTGGATGCTGATTGCCAACTGGCGCCACAACCGCAGGCGCATGCAAACCCAGCAGGCACTGATGTCGGAGACCACCTTTCGCCGCGCCATGGAAAACTCCATCCTCACCGGCATGCGCGCCATGGATCTGCAGGGCCGCGTTACCTACGTGAACGCAGCGTTCTGCCAGATGACGGGTTGGGCCGAGTCCGAACTGGTGGGGCGCACGGCCCCCTTCCCGTACTGGCCCGACAACGAGCGTGAGCACCAGGAATCCCGACTGGAGGATGAGGTAACCGGCAAAACCAATCCCGGGGGCATCCAGTTGCGCGTCAAGCGCCGCGATGGCACCGTGTTTGATGCGCGGCTCTACGTGTCGCCCCTGATTGATGCCGTGGGCAAACAAACCGGGTGGATGACCTCCATGACCGACATCACCGAGCCCAACCGGGTGCGCGAGCAGTTGTCGGCCTCGCACCAGCGCTTTACCACCGTGCTGGAGGCGCTCGACGCCTCCATCTCGGTGGCGCCCCTGGGCAGCGATGAACTGCTGTTTGCCAACAAGCTGTACCGCCAGTGGTTTGGCGTGCAAACCGGCGGCCACCTGCAACTGGTGGCGCAGGCCGGTGTGCCACCCGCTCCCGCCAACAGTGATGAGACCGAAGACAGTGTGGATTCGTTTGCCGGTTTACCCATCGCCGCCTTGCCGGAAACCGAAGCCGAAAGTGCCGAAATTTTTATCACCGAGCTGGGCAAATGGCTGGAGGTGCGTACCCGTTACCTGAGTTGGGTAGACGGCCGCCTGGCACAAATGGTGATTGCCACCGACATCACCGGGCGGCGCCTGTCCGAAGAACAGGCCGCCAGCCAGATTGAGCGGGCGCAAACCGCCAGCCGCCTGATCACCATGGGCGAGATGGCGTCGAGCGTGGCGCACGAACTCAACCAGCCCCTGACCGCCATCAACAACTACTGCAACGGCATGGTGTCGCGGATCAAGGAAAAACAGATTACCGAAGAAGATTTGCTCATCGCGCTGGAAAAAACGGCCAAGCAGGCGCAACGCGCGGGGCAAATCATTCAGCGCATCCGCGCCTTCGTCAAGCGCAGTGAGCCCAACCGCACGCGGGCGGAGATTGCCACCATGGTGGCCGAGGCGGTGGAGTTGGCTGAAATCGAATTGCGCAAATTCAACGTTCGGCTCAACCCCTATGTGGCGGCGCGCCTGCCCGCGCTGATGGTCGACCCGATTCTGATTGAGCAGGTGCTGGTCAACCTGCTGCGCAACGCGGCCGAAGCGATTGACATGGCACTGCGCCAGACGTCGGAGCGCATTATTGAGTTGCGTGTACTGCCCAAAACGATCGACGACAAGGCGGTGATCGAGTTTTCGGTACAAGACACCGGCAAGGGTTTGGCGCCCGAAGTCATGGCCCGGCTGTACGAGGCTTTTTACTCCACCAAGTCCGACGGCATGGGCATCGGACTGTCTTTATGTCGCTCGATTGTCGAATCGCACCTGGGGCGGATGACGGCAGAGAACCTCTACAATGGCAACGATGTGACGGGGTGCCGGTTTTCGTTTTGGATCCCCCTCACCGAGGCCCCCACGGATGCCGGAATTCATCCACCAACCACTGATAAAACCCTGGAACCCTGAATGAGCTTGATACCCAAACGCGGCATGGTGTACGTTGTGGACGACGACGAAGCAGTGCGTGATTCACTGCAGTGGTTACTGGAAGGCAAAGGTTATCGGGTCCGCTGCTTCGACTCCGCCGAATCGTTTTTAAGCCGCTACGACCCACGCGAAGTGGCGTGCCTGATTGTCGATATCCGCATGGGTGGCATGACCGGGCTGGAGCTACAAAGCCGCCTGATCGAAGGCCGCTCGCCCCTGCCTATTGTCTTCATCACCGGCCACGGTGATGTACCCATGGCGGTAGACACCATGAAAAAAGGGGCCATGGACTTTATCCAGAAACCTTTCAAGGAAGACCAGTTGGTCGGTTTGGTAGAGCGCATGCTGGAGCAGGCCAAAGACGCGTTTGCGGAATACCAGTTATCGGTGGACCGGGATGCCCTGCTGTCCAAGCTGACGCTGCGCGAATCGCAGGTCATGGAACGCATCGTTGCGGGTCGATTGAACAAACAAATTGCCGACGACCTGGGCATCAGCATCAAAACCGTGGAAGCGCACCGCGCCAACATCATGGAAAAGCTCAGTGCCAACACCGTGGCCGATTTGCTCAAGATTGCCCTGGGCCAGGCGGTTGCCAAAGTCTGACCCCTGGCATGTTGAGGACAGAGCTTGCTGCGCTGCGGTCTGTCCCGCAATGTTATTTATTTAATAGCACCTCACGCCCGCCCCATAAGGATTGCGGGCGTTTTTAATTGGAATTTGAAATGACCACAGCACAACTGATTGACGGCAACGCGCTCTCCAAACAACTGCGTGAAGATGTCGCCGCACGCACCACCGCCCTCAAGGCCCGTGGCATAACCCCCGGCCTGGCCGTGGTGCTGGTGGGTGAAAACCCCGCCAGCCAGGTGTATGTGCGCAACAAGGTCAAGGCCTGCCAGGATGCAGGCCTGCACTCGGTGCTGGAAAAATTTGATGTTTCCATGACGGAGGCGGAACTGCTGGCGCGCGTCGATGCCCTTAACAACGACCCCACTATCCACGGCATCCTGGTGCAACTGCCCCTGCCCGCCCACATCGACGCGCACAAGGTGATTGAGGCCATTTCGCCAGCGAAGGACGTGGATGGATTTCACGTTGCCAGCGCCGGTGCATTAATGGTGGGTCGGCCCGGCTTCTGGCCCTGCACGCCCTACGGGTGCATGAAGATGCTGGAATCCATCGGCTACTCTCTGCGCGGCAAACACGCCGTGGTCATTGGACGCAGCAACATTGTTGGCAAACCCATGGCACTGATGCTCTTGCAGCAAAACGCAACCGTCACCATTTGCCACAGCGCCACACCCGACCTCAAGGCCATGACCCTGCAGGCGGACGTCATCGTCGCCGCAGTGGGTAAGCGCAATGTGCTCACCGCCGACATGGTGAAACCCGGTGCCGTGGTGCTGGACGTCGGCATGAACCGCAATGACGAAGGCAAGCTGTGTGGCGATGTCGACTTTGCCGGAGTGAGCCAAGTGGCCAGTCACATCACACCGGTACCGGGTGGCGTGGGCCCCATGACCATCACCATGCTGTTGGTCAATACCCTGGAGGCTGCCGAGCGCGAGTCAACCTAGCTGACCGTCAGATTTGCACATTCAAAACCCCTGGCGATTTTGATTGGTATCCTTGGTAGTGATTGGATTTTGGCAAAGAAAAACCCTAAGTAAATCAATCACTTAGGGGTTCTCTGTGTCGGCCTTTAGCGGCCTTTGTACGCTATCACATATTGTCTATCATCACCTGTCCAAAACCGGAACAGCTGACCTGGGTAGCTCCGTCCATCAACCGTGCAAAATCGTAGGTGACTTTTTTGCTGTTAATGGACTTTTTCATGGAACTGATGATCAGGTCCGCCGCCTCCTTCCAGCCCATATGCCGCAGCATCATTTCAGCGGACAAGATTTCGGAACCGGGGTTGACGTAATCCTTGCCCGCATATTTGGGAGCAGTGCCATGGGTGGCCTCGAAACATGCGACCGAATCCGACAAGTTGGCGCCAGGAGCGATGCCGATACCACCCACCTGCGCAGCCAAAGCATCGGACACGTAGTCGCCATTCAGGTTGAGGGTTGCAATCACGCTGTACTCCGCCGGGCGCAGCAAAATTTGCTGCAAGAAGGCGTCGGCAATGCTGTCTTTGACCACGATGTCTTTACCCGTTTTCGGGTTTTTGAATTTGCACCATGGGCCGCCATCAATCAGTTCGGCTCCGAACTCCTTTTGCGCCAAACCGTAGGCCCAATCACGGAATCCACCTTCGGTGTACTTCATGATGTTGCCTTTGTGAACAATGGTCACGCTGGGCTTGTCATTGTCGATGGCGTACTGCATGGCTTTGCGCACGAGACGTTCAGTGCCTTCGCGCGAAACCGGCTTGATGCCGATACCGGATGTATTGGGGAAACGGATCTTTTTGACACCCATTTCGTCTTGCAAAAACTTGATGAGCTTCTTGGCTTTGTCGCTCTCGGCCTCAAACTCGATACCGGCATAGATGTCTTCCGAGTTTTCGCGGAAGATGACCATGTTAGTCTTGTGCGGCTCTTTAACGGGACTGGGAACACCATCGAAATACTGGATTGGTCGCAGGCACACGTACAGATCCAACTCTTGACGCAGGGCAACATTCAGCGACCGAATGCCACCACCCACGGGGGTTGTCAATGGACCTTTGATCGATACTACGTAGTCACGCAAGGCATGCAGGGTTTCCTCAGGCAGCCAAACATCAGGGCCGTATACCTTGGTCGATTTCTCACCCGCATACACCTCCATCCAGTGAATTTTGCGCTTACCAGCGTAGGCTTTGGCCACGGCGGCGTCGACCACCTTCAACATCACGGGCGTAATATCGAAACCGGTACCGTCACCCTCAATGAAAGGAACAATCGGCTGATCGGGAACATTCAGGGACATGTCCGCGTTGACAGTGATTTTTTTGCCTTCGGCAGGGACTTTGATGTGCTGGTACATGAGGAAGAGGTCTCCAAGGATTTTGTGAATCTGAATTACCTGTCAAAAGCAGCTTGTAATGCTTTCGGAAGCGATGCAAATTCTATTCCCAAAAAATTACGCAATCCTGTCAGCGCAAGGGATTTTTCACCGTTTAACATCGCATGGCCCAGGCAACAATCGCAACATGAAAAACTCTTTAGTCGTCTTTCTCGCCGCGCTTACCGTGACATCCACCGTCACCCGAGCACAGGAAGTACCTCAAAAAAATCTCCAGCGCACCACTCTGTCGGCAGGGATTCACCAGATCGACGCACAATTGGCGATCACCCCAGCCGAACACGCGATCGGGCTCATGTACCGTAAGGAAATGGAACAGCATGAAGGCATGCTGTTTGTATTTCCCACACCTGCACTTCAGTGTTTCTGGATGAAAAACACGCTAATTCCGTTGACCGTTGCATTCCTTGCAGACGACGGAATGATTTTGAACATGGACGACATGAAGCCACAAACCGAGGAATCGCACTGTTCCATCAAGTCGGTTCGCTACGTACTGGAAATGAACAGAGGGTGGTTCGCAAAAAAAGGAATCAAGGTTGGCATGAAGTTAACCGGCCAACCCTTCACGAATCCAAAATAATTTACACTCCGATAAGGAGCACTCAAAAAAGCCGATATGCGGGTCGGCTTTTTTATTTTTTCAGATAATCAGGCGAAATTTGATTCAACAAAAGCCCAATTTACCAACTTGTCAAAAAACGTTTCGACAAATTTTTGGCGCAAGTTGCGGTAATCAATGTAGTAAGCATGCTCCCACACATCTACCGTTAGCAAGGCTTTGTCAGGGGTGGTCAAGGGGGTGCCAGCGGCACCCATATTGACGATGTCCACCGAGCCATCGGGCTTCTTGACCAACCACGTCCATCCGGACCCAAAGTTGCCCACCGCCGACTTGACAAAAGCCTCTTTGAAGGCAGCGTAACTACCCCATTTGGCATTGATGGCTGCAGCCAATGCACCCGCAGGCTCGCCACCCCCGGCGGGCTTCATGCAATTCCAGAAGAAGGTGTGATTCCAGATTTGCGCCGAGTTGTTGTAAATGCCGCCACTGGATTTTTTAACGATTTCTTCCAGCGCCATGTTTTCAAACTCGGTTCCCTTTTGCAAGTTGTTGAGGTTGACCACATAGGCGTTATGGTGTTTGCCATGATGAAACTCCAGCGTTTCTTTGGAATAGGCAGGCGCCAAGGCGTCAATTGCATAAGGCAGGGCGGGCAAAGTGTGTTCCATAAGTCCTCTTTGGAGTAGCAAGAAAAAACGCGATAGTAGGAACTAAATCAAACGCGTGCCGAGTACACGCAAGTCAACCTTTCCGTCCGCAAGGGTAGCGCATACCTGCGCACCGGGATGGGCTTGATCCAGGCTGACCATGGTGCCTCCATCCTCCAGCGTCAGCCAGGCATACCCGCGCTGCAGAACCAAAGAAGGATCCAGCAGACCCAAACGCAGTCCAGCGCGATCCATGCGGTCGTGCTGGTGCTTCAAATGTTGCGTACAAGCCATTGCAAACGCCTGCTGCTGTTGATCCAACCCGGTTGTCAAAATCTGCACCGCCACGTGCACAGCATGGTGCGCCCGCTGCTCAAGCGCCTGCAGCTTCAAACGCTGGCGACTGGCCAAGGAAGACGGCCGCCCCATCCTCGCCGTTGCCAAATCCAGTCGCTGGGCTTGCCGGTCTGCAAACAGCTCCAGCGCAGCGGTCATGCGATCTTCCAGCAAACAGCTTGCGCCCAACCAGGCTTGGCGCGACTCTGACACCAACTCTGCAGCCGCCGTGGGCGTGGGGGCGCGCAGATCCGCAACAAAATCGGCAATCGTGAAGTCGGTTTCATGGCCTACGCCACAGATAACGGGAACGGGGCTATCGACGATGGTGCGGGCCAACTGTTCATCGTTAAATGCCCACAGGTCTTCCATGGCCCCGCCTCCCCGCACCAGCAAAATTACATCAATAGGCATCGTACGCAAATCCATCGCCGTGGCACGCGCGTACAAACACGACAACGCCTGGATCAACTCGCGTGGAGCACCCTCACCTTGCACCGCAGCCGGCACAACCAGAACCGGTATATGCGGTACCCGCCTCTGCAGCGCCGTCACCACATCGTGCAACGCCGCCGCCCCCAGAGAGGTAACGATGCCGATACCGCGCGGCATGACGGGCAAAGCCCGTTTGCGCGCCGCGTCAAACAGGCCCTCATGTTCGAGTTTGGCCTTGAGTTTCAAGAACTGCTCAAACAGGGTTCCTTGCCCCGCGCGGCGCATACCTTCTACCACCAGTTGCAATTCACCGCGTGCTTCGTACACGCCAAGACGCCCTTGTACCTCGACCCGATCACCCTCACGCACGGGGAAGTCCAGCAACGCCGCAGCACGGCGAAACATGGCGCAGCGGATTTGCCCACTGTCGTCTTTCAGCGTGAAGTAGCAATGCCCGCTTGCAGCGCGGGTGAAACCGGCAATTTCTCCGGCGACGGCAACCGGGTTAAAACGCGCATCCAGCGCGTCGGCAATCGCCCGGCACAGGGCGCCTACATTCCAGACCCGCGAACCATTCAACACCAAAGCACCGTCACCCATGGCGCAGCCACACCCAAAAAATAGCCGGCAAAAACTGGACGCAAGTCAATACTCCACAGCGCTGCACCTTTCCCACATTGCCGATATGACCGGTCGCATCACACGAGGCCACCGTGTAAGCACTTGATTTTGTTAACTTTTTTTCTGCCACTTTTGTCATCATTGTGTTGCATGCACCTGCTGGTGCGGCTTTACACTCCATGCACAACAAGTTGCACACAAAGTTATCCACAGAAATTGTGGAATACAGAACCGGTTCAATCGCGCGCCAGCTGCGCCATAATCGCCTGCACCTATTTGCACGGAGCGACTCTTTTGTTTTCCATCATACAAGCCGCCGGCTGGCCTATCTGGCCCCTTATTGCATGCTCGATCCTGGCTCTGGCCATCGTGATTGAACGTTTTGTCAGCCTCAAAACCAGCAAGGTAGCACCGGCGCGCCTGCTTGACGAGGTGCTTAGCGTCACTCGCACGGGCGTACCTGCAGCAGATGTCGTTGCGCAATTGGAAAAGAACTCGGCCTTGGGTGAGGTGCTGGCCAGTGGTTTGCGCGCCATCAACGTGGATGCACGTTGCTCCGAAGACGACCTGCGCGCCACCATGGAGGGTGCGGGCCGCGTCGTGGCGCACCGCCTGGAAAGTCATCTCAGCACCTTGGCCACCATTGCTTCCGCAGCCCCACTGATGGGACTGTTTGGCACGGTGGTGGGCATGATCGAAATTTTTGGCTCGCAGGCCCCCGCCGGCTCCACCGGAGGCAATCCAGCACAGTTGGCACACGGCATTTCGATTGCGCTGTACAACACCGCTTTTGGTTTGATGGTGGCCATTCCGTCGCTGATTTTCTGGCGCTATTTTCGGGGCCGCGTTGATGCCTACCTGCTGACGCTCGAATTGTCGGCAGGCCGTCTGGCACGCCACCTCAAGACCGTTCGCAAGTAAACGCCATGAACTTTCGCCCCAAACACCAGGAAGAGCCAGAAATCAACCTGATCCCATTTATCGACGTGTTGCTGGTGGTGCTGATTTTTCTGATGCTGTCCACCACCTACAGCAAGTTCACCGAACTCCAGGTCAAGTTGCCGGTGGCCGACACCGACGCGCAGCGGGACTACGCCAAAGAGCTCATCATTGCCGTGGGCGCCGACGGCAGCTACAGCGTCAACCAGCAGGTGGTGGTGGGGCGCAGCATGGAGGCCATCGCTGCGGCGTTGACCGAAGGTGCCAAGGGGGCCAAAGAGACCGTAGTCATCATCAGTGCCGATGCCAGTGCCAAGCACCAGTCGGTGGTTACCGTAATGGAAGCAGCGCGGCGCGCGGGGTTGAACCAGATTACGTTTGCCACGCAGTCTTCGGCTCAAGCGGGTGAGCAATAGCGAACGGTCGGCAACCGTGGCGCAGCCCGCGTGGCAGGCCACATTGCTCCGAGCCTGGTCAACACGCGGCGCGTTGGCCCTGCTTTTGTGGCCGCTATCACAGTGCTACCGGGGCGTCGTGGCGCTGCGGCGCCAGTTGTATGGCTGGGGCATACTGAAGAGTCACCGGGTTGGTGCCCGGGTTTTGGTGGTCGGAAATGTCATCGTTGGCGGGGCCGGAAAAACGCCCACCGTGATTGCCGTTGTGCGCCATCTGCATGGGCACAACATGCGGGTCGGCGTAGTTTCCAAGGGTTATGGGCGTGCCAGCCAAACCTGCCTGCAAGTGCTGCCCGACAGCACGGCCAGCCAGGTGGGCGATGAGCCTTTGCTGATCCAGCAGGCCACGCAGGTACCGGTTTTTGTGGCCGACAACCGTGTTACGGCAGCCGAGGCCCTGCTGGCGCGCCACCCCGACACCGAGATCATTGTGTGCGACGACGGGCTGCAGCATTACGCGCTGTACCGCGATGTGGAAGTCTGCGTTTTTGATGACCGTGGGTGTGGCAACCACTTTCTGCTGCCCGCCGGTCCTCTGCGCGAGGCCTGGCCGCGCCGTGCCGTCGCGCAAGCGGGGCAAAAAAAGGGCCAACTGTTGGTGTTGCACACCGGCAACCAACCCGCCTTCGCTGGCTACCACGCACAGCGCAGCCTCGCGTCTACCGCAAAACGCGCCGACGGCAGCGCAGTGGCCCTTAGCACGCTTACCGATCCCGGAGCACCACCGCTGTTGGCGCTGGCCGGCATTGCGCAACCGGAGGCATTTTTTGGCATGCTGCGCGACCTGGGTTTGCCGCTGCACGACACGCTGGCGTTGCCGGATCACTATGATTTTGATAGCTTTCCCCGCACTATCTACGAGCGGTATCAGCTTATTTGTACCGAAAAAGACGCCAGCAAGTTATGGCGCGTAGCGCCCAACGCGCTGGCTGTGGCGCTGCACCTGGCCATCGAACCGGCCTTTTATTCTGCACTGGACCAGTGCATCCATCCGCGCATGCGCACAAAGTTATCATCAAACCATGGACACCAGACTACTTGAACTGCTCGTTTGCCCTGTCACCAAGGGCCCACTTGAATACGACCGCGCGCGCCAGGAGCTGATTTCCCGCAGTGCGCGACTGGCCTACCCCATACGCGACGGCATTCCCGTATTGCTTGAGAACGAGGCCCGCACCCTCACCGATACCGAACTCGGTCTTTGAGAGCACCTGCCATGCGCTACACCGTACTGATTCCTGCCCGCCTGGCCTCCACGCGCCTGCCCAACAAGCCAATGGCCGATCTGGGTGGTATTCCCATGGTGGTACGGGTGGCGCAACGGGTTCGCAGCGGGGTAGATCCAGCGACCCGCATTGTGGTAGCGGCAGACGACGCCCGCATCACACAAGCCTGCCAACACCACAGCATCGAGTCGGTTCTCACCCGCACAGACCATCCATCTGGCAGCGACCGTCTGGCCGAGGCCTGCCAATTGCTGGGCCTTGGTGATCACGAAATTGTGGTCAATGTGCAAGGTGATGAGCCTTTGATTGATACCCAGTTGGTACAAGCTGTAGCGCAATTGCTTGGCAACAACACCAGTGCCAGCATGGGCACTGCAGCCCACGCCATTGATAACCTGGGCGACTTTACCAACCCAAACGTGGTCAAGGTGGTGCTGAATGCGGCAGGACAGGCGCTCTATTTCAGCCGTGCGCCTATTGCCTGGTGGCGCGATGGTTTTGCACAAGGCATCCACACCCTCCCAAGCCCGGCGCCCCTGCGCCACATCGGGATTTATGCCTACCGCGTTGGTTTTCTGCGCCGTTTTCCGCAACTTCCACAAGCCCCCATTGAAGTCACGGAAGCATTGGAACAATTGCGCGCCTTGTGGCATGGATACCAAATCGCTGTGCATGTGAGCAACAGTGCGCCAGGCCCCGGGGTCGACACACCCGAAGACCTGGAGCGTGTCAGGGCCTTGTTTGCAACACCAAAACCCGCGTTGTAAGCCGACTGAATCCTCGCGCGTGCTATTCTCGCGGATTACGCGCAGTTTGAGTCAGGTCGAGTGTTCCACTGTCCGCTGCTGCGCTCCGGTTTACATTCCATCCAAGGGTATCCATGAGACTGATTCTGTTGGGCGCACCAGGCGCCGGTAAAGGCACACAAGCCACGTTCATTTGTCAAAAATACGGAATCCCGCAGATTTCCACCGGCGATATGCTGCGTGCTGCCGTCAAGGCCGGAACCCCTCTGGGGCTACAAGCCAAAGCCGTGATGGCTGCCGGCGGCTTGGTCAGCGATGACCTCATCATCAACTTGGTCAAAGAACGCCTGACCCAACCCGATTGCGCCAACGGTTTCTTGTTTGACGGATTCCCCCGCACCATTCCGCAGGCGGACGCGATGAAGGCTGCGGGCGTACAGCTGGACTACGTGCTGGAAATCGACGTTCCGTTTGAGGCCATTATTGAGCGTATGGGCGGTCGCCGTTCACACCCCGCATCGGGTCGCACCTACCACGTCAAATTTAACCCACCCAAGGTGGAAGGCGTTGACGACATCACCGGCGAGCCCCTGATTCAGCGCGAAGACGACAAGGAAGAAACCGTCAAAAACCGCTTGGATGTTTACAGTGCCCAGACCCGCCCCCTAGTGGAGTATTACTCCAACTGGGCCAAGGCCGACGTGTCGCGCGCGCCCAAATACCGCGCCATCAGCGGTCTGGGCGATGTGAATGCCATTACCGCCCGGGCTTTGGAAGCGCTAGCGGGTTAAGTTCCCTCTGCCCTCCATAGGCCGCAATTGCGGCCTATTTTTTGTATGCTGCGCTTCGCTAGCGCATCAGGTCCAGCATCAGGGCAATGCGCGCTTTAACTGGAGACAGGCCTACGGCAGGAAACGGGTTAACAGCACCGTCGCCAGGCACAATTTGACCGTATGCGCAGCGGGTGCTGCGTACCACCCGAATACCCTGCAATTGCGCCTGCAACAGCGCCACTTCCAGCGCATGGTGAACCGTACCGTTGCCGGTAGCGGCAATGACGAGACCCCGGACTGGCTCCGCATCCGGTGAGGTGGCACACAATGTGCGCACCAGCGCACCATCCGCCCCGGCGTGACTGAACACAATTTCAACCCGTGGCCAAACCGATTCACGCACGCAATCCATCCACTGCACATCTTGCGCACCCACCGCCGGACACGGGTGCACCCAGCGCACAGCGCCCTCTTCTACATAAGCCAAGGGCCCCGCGTCGCCAGAATCAAAGGCATCCAATCGGTACGGATGCACTTTTTGAACATCGCGCGCCGCATGCACGGTGGCGGCACAAACCGCCAGCACCCCATGCGCACCACGCGTACACGCCACACGCACCGCATCACGCATATTTTGAGGACCATCTGCGGACATGGAGGACGCCGGTCGCATGGCGCACGTCAACACCAACGGCTTGTGGGCCAGCACACTGGCCGGCAGAACGCGCGACAAAAAATACGCAGATTCTTCTAAGGTGTCCGTACCATGCGTCACAAGCACTGCGCTGATATCTGGCTGGCCAAGATAGTGCAACGCACGCTGGGCAAGCGCACGCCACTGCGTCCATCCCATGTCCTTGCTGTCGACATCGGCCAGCTGTTCTGTCACCACACCATGGCCACCCAGACACTGCGCCAAGCCAGGAACGGACTGCAACAACCCGCCCACTTCCAGCTGCGCAGCACGGTAACCCACATTGTCATTGGCAGACGGCGATGTCCCCGCGATCGTGCCCCCTGTCCCCAATACAACGATTTTTTTTGACATTACTGCAATCACACCTTGCAAATATTAAGAAACTGATTAAAAATACAGTTACTGTATGAAGAAACAGCCTGTTTGAACTTCCAGTTTACCAAGTCCATTCCCAGGAGCCCCCATGCTAGACAAGCCCAAACTCACCGCACGGCAACAACAAATTCTGGATCTGATTCAAAGCGCGATCGCACGCACCGGCGCCCCGCCGACCCGTGCAGAAATTGCCACCGAACTCGGCTTCAAATCCGCCAATGCAGCGGAGGAACACTTGCAAGCTTTGGCTCGCAAAGGCGTCATTGAGCTGGTCAGCGGCACGTCGCGCGGCATCCGCCTGAAAAGCGACACCCTGCGATCCATCAATGAATCCCGGTTCAAACAGTTTCCCCTTCCGATTCCTGGCCTGGCCCAGTTGGCCTTGCCACTGGTTGGTCGCGTGGCTGCAGGCTCCCCCATCCTCGCGCAGGAGCACGTAGATAAAACCTACTACGTGGAAAACAGTTTATTCCAACGTCAACCCGACTACCTGCTCAAAGTGCGCGGCATGTCGATGCGTGATGCCGGCATCATGGACGGCGATCTGCTCGCAGTCCAGTCCACCAAAGAGGCCAAAAATGGGCAAATTATCGTTGCCCGTTTGGGAGATGAAGTCACGGTAAAGCGTTTTCGCCGTAATAAACACCTGATCGAACTGCACCCGGAAAACCCGGACTACCAAACCATTGTGGTAGAGCCTGGAGAACCATTTGAAGTAGAAGGACTTGCAGTTGGCCTGATTCGCAACACCATGCTCATGTAAACCCCTTGTCATGTAAACCCCTAACAGCAGGCACTTTTATGAACCTCGCCCTCTTGCTTCAGTTCGGTTTTTCCGCATCGTTTCACAAGCTGGCGCGCTGCTGGCCTGTGCGCAAGACACCCCATTCTTCCCCCACGATTGCCACGGTCCCCGAGGCACACTGCGCC
Source organism: Candidatus Aalborgicola lynettensis (assembly GCA_016719405.1). Lineage (GTDB taxonomy): Bacteria > Pseudomonadota > Gammaproteobacteria > Burkholderiales > Burkholderiaceae_C > Allorhodoferax > Allorhodoferax lynettensis. Next base: position 32,214 of record JADJZE010000008.1, on the reverse strand, counting down.
GACTCGATTTCAGCCACGTGCGGTGAAATTCACCCTGTCGAAACCGATGCATTGTGTGCTTTGCATCGCCCCCTGCGGGTTGTTCGGGTACTTGAAGCGGGGCAACCACGCTCCCACGTCGGACGGATGGTGATTTCGGGGTGCATGGCCGACGTTTGTGCCGAATTGGATCGTTTGGTTGCACGCGAGGCGGCTCTTTCTTAAGACTCTTGTTTCGTCGCATTCACCCGAGTTTGCATCCACCAAACAAGCGACCGGCTGCAACGTCGAATCACGTCTTCAACAAGGCACAATTGCGCCTATGAATATCGTGATACTGGATGATTACCAAGATGCCGTTCGCAAGTTGGCCTGTGCCGCCAAGTTGGAAAATTACCAAGCCAAGGTATACACCAATACCGTCAAAGGTTTGGGGCAACTTTCGGTTCGCCTGAAAGATGCCGATGTGATTGTGTTGATACGCAGCCGCACGCACATCAATCGACAATTAATCGACAAGTTGCCCAAGCTAAAAATGATTTCCCAGACAGGCCCCATCGGGAGCCATGTCGATGTGCAGGCCTGTACCGAACGGGGTATTGCGGTTGCGGAAGGGGTGGGCTCACCGGTCGCTCCTGCGGAGTTGACCTGGGCGCTAATTCTGGCCGCCATGCGCAGGCTGCCGCAATATATCGGCAACCTGAAACATGGCGCCTGGCAGCAGTCGGGGTTGAAGTCCGCCTCCATGCCGGCCAACTTTGGATTGGGCCACGTTTTGCACGGTAAGACCCTTGGCGTATGGGGTTACGGCAACATCGGGCAAATCGTCGCTGGATATGGTCGTGCATTTGGAATGCACGTCATGGTATGGGGAAGTGCCGCGTCGATGGACAAAGCCCTGCAAGACGGTTACACCCTGGCGCCCAGCCGCGTGGCATTATTCAGCCAAAGTGACGTCTTGACTTTGCACCTGAAATTCAGCGAATCCACCCGCGAGATTGTCACCGCCAATGATTTGGCGCTGATGCACCCCTCGGCACTGGTCGTGAACACATCCAACGCCGAGTTGATTGAAGCCAACGCACTGATCGGTGCACTCAACCGTGGTCGTCCCGGCATGGCCGCAGTCGATGTGTTTGAGAACGAACCCATTTTGCAGGGGCACGCCCTATTGCGATTGGAAAATTGCGTTTGCACACCCCACATTGGTTATGTGGAACAAAGCAACTACGAAGTCTTGTTCGGTGCAGCCTTTGACAATGTCACCAACTACATCAAAGGAACCCCCTCCAACATTATCAATCCCGGTGCCTTGCAAGTCCGTCGCTGATCGGCGCCTGCTATTTTGGAACCGTTGGAGGATCTGCCGGAACCAGCGTCATTTCTTCAAATTCCAGCAGATTGCTGCTTTCAGACAGATCCAAATCCACGCTGGCCACACCCTGCACCGAAGCTGCCAGTGGCATGGTTTGATCCGCAGTGAAAGGCTCGGGCACAGCCCCTCTCTGGGGTGGCGCACTACCCTGACTCAGCGCCTGTGTCTTGAACGTACTAAAAGGCACCAGATTCGACTTGTCAGGGGTCGCAAAAATACGCAGCAACACACCGTGCAAGGTTAACAAATCGCGAAAGGCGTCAAGATCAAACTCCTGGTTCAACCCGTCGTGCGTTCGTACAAGGCACTCCTCAATAAAATGCAACGCATCTTCTGTGGGCCACAAGGCAGCGATGTGCTGGCACACATCGGTATAGGCATCCAGGCCATGCCCTTTCACGGAAAACTGGGCGAAGTGCGGCACGCGTCCTGAAAACACGGCGTTGAATTCATCCCGGTAATGTTCATATGCGGTTTTGCGACTCAGGGTATGCAGCATTTTGAGCAAATCCAGATACACCAGTGGATTTGCATCCTCGTTGTGGTGAATGCTGTCTTCCAGCAAATGAATAGCATCTTCGTGCTGACCCAAGGTCATGAAAAACTCTGCCTGCTGACGTTCATCCAACATTTCCTGGGTATTGATAGCCCGCAGGGTTGCATTCACGCTGTATGAAAAATCACGATGCCCGGGTAGCGGTGCAGCCGTTGGCAACACAACATCCGACACCGAATGACCAGAATCCTGCGTGCTGTCTTGCACCAACCGTGCAAAGGCAGATTCCCTCGCTTCCAGGTCAATATCGACCCCCGCCTCATTCGGTACAGAAGGCACCGCCCCCAAATTGGTGGCGGCTGCCCTCGTGCCTATGTCCGCCTTCGCAACTTCCTTGGATGACATCGCCCCCAACCCATTGGAGGTTGTAGCGTCCGAACGCCCAACGGTGCCATTACCACGCCACCAGGGACCATTGGTTTCGTTTTGTCGACGCAGAAGCACCCACAAATAGGCCATACCGCAGAGGCATACAGCCAATCCAGCGAGCAAACTATAAATCAAAGGATTGCGATACCGTTCGGCTTGTGCCTTCTCAAGTCGCGTTGTGAGATCAATCAAAGCTCCTTGATTCTTGATCGTCAATTCACCGAGACTTTTGATACTGCCGTCAAGCGCAAGCAGCTGGGTATCTTGCCTCAAAACATCTTCAGGTGTTGCGTTCAAAGCCTTCCAAGTCGCCACTGCTTGTGCACGTTTTTGCAAATCCTCAATCGGCAAATCAAACAATACGTCGCTACTCTTCAAAACGGGATCCCGCTCAATCCTTAAGTCCAGGGGTGTGAGTTTCAAGCGCGCCCTTTGCGCAATCCTGAATGGAGCAGGCATTCTGGCTTCTGCACTTGCCGGGTTAACCACGGCAGGTGGCGACATTTTTTTACCCCGGCGCTGGGCGGAAAAATTACCGCCTCGACCAGAAGTTGAAACTTTTGAACTCGGCCTCAAGACCAATGCATGCGGATTGTCAACGGGCGCGCTCCCTGCAATGACCGATTGATGCCCAGCCGAAACCCCAATTGGAGTCGACGCCAACCCTGCATCACTGGCTACTTCGGTCAACAACACATACTTCCGGCTCACCTTGTGCTGGCATCCGGCGCTCAGGTACACCGTGACAACGGGCTCATCAACACGCGCTTGTGCGGCAACCCGAACCACGACTGGAGAAACGCGCTGCGACTGATCGAAAGAAACCGACACTCGACTACGCTCCTGCTGATTGTCCCCATATAACACGTCCGCATCAAAACACAGGGCCGACTCATTCTCAGCAGACCCCAATTCAACCGGAACAGTCAAAACCAAGGGTTGGCCCAACACCGCCACTCCACGCGCTTTTCCCAGCGTCAGAGCCGATGCACCCGAAGCCGCACACAGAAAAGTAAACGTCAGTGTGACTTTCCGAAAATAGATAGCTGATTTCATTGGTTAGCAAAATTTTACGCAAGGCCAAGCACCAAGCAGTTTTCCAATAAGCCATTGAACCACAAGACGCACAGGCGACAAAATTTTGCGTGCACGGCCGTGCAACGCATGACAATGACAGCGTCGCTTTCAACACCGACAGTCACCCAAAGGACAGACTATGGACGAACCTATTCTTACCATTGACGAACGTTCAGCAATCAACAGCGGTCGCTGGTTTTCGTCCCTCTCTCCGTCGCTAAAACACGACATACTTCGATGTGCCTACGTCAAACGTTACAAAGACGACGACCTGATCGCAGCCCGTGGCGAACCACCAGAAGACTGGATTGCCTGCGCCAAGGGTGCCGTGCGGGTGAGCTCCACATCGATTTCTGGCAAACAGATCACACTCACCTACGTGGAGCCGGGTATCTGGTTTGGCGATGTGTCCATCTTCGACGGCGACCGGCGCACCCACGACGCCTACGCCCACGGGGACACCACCGTGCTGTGTGTGGCCAAGGCCGATTTCAAAAAAATACTGGCCTTGCATGTGGAGCTGTACGAAGCACTTTTACGCCTGCATTCCAGGCGCATTCGCCAACTTTACGGCCTGGTGGAAGACCTCAATACCCTGCCCCTGCGCGCGCGCTTGGCCAAGCAGCTGTTGCATCTGGTGCGCAGCTACGGTGTGCCATCGCTGAGCGATGCCAGCGAAATGCGTATTGGCTTGCAACTGGCGCAAGAAGAATTGGCACAACTACTGGGTGCCTCACGCCAGCGCGTCAACCAGGAGCTGAAATCCATGGAACGCGAGGACGTTATTCGCATCGAGCAAGCGGGTTTGGTGATACGCAACCGCCAAGCGCTGATGCACATCATTGAAGCCGACGTGTGACCACTTCCCCTCCCCCCCACTACTCCCAACCACTGACCTCCCATGAGCGAATTTGACCATTTTGTCGGTACACGCCCAGTGTCCGGACAACACACCATCGATCTTGATGCCCTGAGCACCTGGCTCGACGCCAATCTGCCCGGTTTTGCCGGCCCACTGTCTGTGGAAATGTTCAAAGGTGGCCAATCCAATCCCACCTACAAACTCAATACACCGGGTAAAAGTTACGTGATGCGCGCCAAACCAGGCCCCGTGGCCAAGCTGCTGCCATCGGCACATGCGGTGGAGCGGGAGTTTGCCGTCATGCGGGGGCTGCAGGATACGGACGTACCCGTACCCCACATGTACTGCCTGTGCGAAGACGAATCGGTCATTGGGCGCGCCTTTTATGTCATGGAGTACATGCAAGGTCGTGTGCTGTGGGACCAGTCCCTTCCGGGCATGGAACCCGCACAGCGCGGCGTGTATTACAACGAAATGAACCGCGTCATTGCCGCACTGCACACGGTCAAGTTCGCCGAACGCGGCCTGGCCGGTTACGGCAAACCCGGCAACTATTTTGAACGCCAAATTGGACGCTGGAGCAAACAATACGTGGCCTCCATCACCCAGCCCATTGCGGAGATGGACCAGTTGATGGAGTGGCTGCCGCGCAATATCCCGACCATGGCGCGCGACGACACCATGGTCAGCATCGTGCACGGGGACTACCGGCTGGACAACCTGATGTTCGACGCCACGCAACCCAAAGTCATTGCGGTACTGGACTGGGAGTTATCCACTCTAGGCCACCCCCTGGCGGATTTCAGTTACCACTGCATGACCTGGCACATTCCCCCCGGTGGCTTTCGCGGCATTGGCGGGCTCAATCTGGCGGAACTCGGCATCCCGAGTGAGCAAGAGTACATCCACCTGTACTGCGAACGCACAGGCCTCGCTACCCCCGAGCAACTCAAGGCCGAATGGAACTTCTATATGGCCTACAACATGTTCCGTATTGCGGCCATCTTGCAGGGCATCGCCAAACGGGTAGAAGCCGGTACGGCATCGAGTGCCCAGGCCGTGGCCTCGGGCGCGGGTGCCCGCCCCATGGCTCAACTGGCCTGGAAATTCGCCCAACAAGCCTGACCCCCATTTTTGTGCAATAACCACCCGGAGAAATTATGGATTTTGACTACTCCCCCAAAACCAAAGAACTGCAAGCACGGCTGCTTAAGTTCATGGATGACTACATCTACCCCGCCGAAGGTGCCTTCCACGCAGAAATTGCCGCCAACACCGCCGCGGGCAAGCGCTGGACGCCCTTGCAAACCATTGAGAACCTCAAACCCAAAGCCAAAGCTGCTGGTTTGTGGAACCTGTTTTTGCCAGTTGACAGCGCGGCGGCCTCTGGCTACGAGGGCGCAGGCCTGACCAACCAGGAGTACGCTCCGCTGGCCGAAATCATGGGCCGCGTCATGTGGAGCAGCGAAGTCTTCAATTGCTCTGCCCCCGACACCGGCAACATGGAAACCATTGCCCGCTACGGCTCCGAAGAAAACAAGGCACGCTGGCTCAAACCCCTGCTAGAAGGCGAATTCCGCAGTGCCTTTGCCATGACCGAGCCCGAGGTCGCCTCCAGCGACGCCACCAACATCCAGACCCGCATTGAGCGCGACGGCGATGAATACGTCATCAACGGCCGAAAATGGTGGATTTCGGGCGCCGGTGACCCGCGCTGCGCCGTGTACATCACCATGGGAAAAACCGACCCAGAGGCACCCCGTCACTCGCAGCAAAGTATGGTCATCGTGCCCGCCAACACCCCGGGCATTACTGTGGTGCGGCCCCTCAACGTGATGGGCTACGACGACGCACCGCACGGGCATATGGAACTGCTGTTTGAAAACGTGCGGGTTCCAGTATCCAACATACTGCTAGGCGAAGGCCGTGGGTTCGAGATCGCCCAAGGCCGCCTCGGACCCGGCCGCATTCACCACTGCATGCGTTTGATCGGTCTCGCCGAACGGGCACTTGAATTGATGTGCCGCCGCGCCATGGCACGGGTGGCCTTTGGCAAACCCCTTGCCGCCCAAACCGTCACGCAAGAGCGCATTGCCGAGGCACGTTGCAAGATCGACATGGCACGCCTGCTCACGCTCAAGGCCGCCTGGATGATGGACATTGGCGGCAACAAGCTGGCCAAGAACGAGATTGCAATGATCAAGGTCGTGGCGCCCAGCATGGCCTGCGAAGTGATTGACTGGGCCATTCAGGTGCATGGCGGCGGCGGCATGTGCGACGACTTTCCGCTGGCGTGGAGCTACGTCAATGCCCGCACCTTGCGCTTTGCGGACGGCCCCGACGAAGTGCACCGCAACGCCATTGCCAAGATGGAATTGGGTAAATACGCTCCGCCCAAAGCGACGGCCTCGCATACGCTCGCACCCACCCGCTGAGTTCCGTCAACACACACGGCACTACCCATAAAAAGGGAGCCAACGCATACCGCGTTCGCTCCTTTTTTTATAGCTACTCACGCAGACTGGACGAGCGTAAATGGCAATTTTTATGCATTTGTTCCCAGCAGACCAGACCACAAGGAATTGAGATCCGCAAAGCGCCATTTGGCCGGGTCTTCCCGGCTGACAATTTTCTCGGTGCAGCCCGCGCCCGACAAATCAATCACTTCCGGAACAATGCGCATGCTGGACTTGGTGGAATAAAAAACCTTCACACACGGTGTGGTCAAAGACTTGCCAGATTGCGAAACCACCACCCCCAGACGCCCGGATGTCAGCTTGACCAAAGACCCGATGGGGTAAATACCCAGACTTTTCACAAAGGCTTGGAATACTTTGCCGTCGAAATGGCCGTTGGCCCACTCGGCCATTTTCCGCAACGACTCCGCCGGATCCCAGCCACTTTTGTAGGGGCGATTCGATGTAATGGCGTCATACACGTCACACACCGCGCCCATCTTGGCAAACAGGCTGATTTCGTCGCCCTTGAGGCCTTTGGGATAACCCGAACCATCGGTTTTTTCATGGTGGTGCAAACATACATCCAGCACCAGTGGATCAACGTCCTGCCCTGTCAGCAACAAGCGGTGCCCCTCCACCGGGTGGGACTTGATGATGGCGAACTCGGCATCGGTCAGCTTGCCCGGTTTGTTCAGCACATCCATAGGCATCAACGCCTTGCCCAGATCATGCATCAAACCCGCCATGCCAGCTTGGCGCGTTTGTTCTTCATCCAGGCCCAACTGCTTGGCCAGGCCAACCATCATGGCGCACACAGCGACCGAATGCATGTAGGTGTAATCGTCCACCGTTTTCAGGCGCGCCAAGCTGATTAGGGCACCAGGATTACGGGCCACCGAATCCGAAATTTCCTCTACCAGTTTCCGTGCACCACCGGTGTCTACCGCCTTGCCCATCCGGGCTTCCTGAAACATGGAAATCACGGCCTGTTTGGATTGGGCACAGATCTTTGCAGCGCGCTCCAGTTCCACGGCGGTCGACACCGGGGCCACATCGCGTTTTGCGGCATCGGCCTGGCGAAGCTCGGTATCCACCTGCGCGTCCGACTCCGCTTCGGTAATGGCAGGTTGACCAATCGGCACATCCAAACCCTTGCCAACATCAATCCAGACTTCCTTGATGCTGCTTGCGAGCACCGCAGTAATATCTTTGGGATCCACAATGACAAAGCCCGTTCGCCAGAACGGATGTTCCATCCACGAGCCGCAAAACTCCTTCAGATGCATACCCAGCGTTAATTGGTCTACACGAATTTTTTTGAGCATGTCAGTCTGGTAACGGATTCAAAAACAGAGAAACCGGAGGTCAAAGACGCGGGTGCGCTTGGACCCAGTTTAGCCCAGCTCGGACTCCCGCGCTCACCAGCGGTACGGCTAATGCAAATGCCGCGGCTTGCGCCCACCACCGTGGCCACCACCGTGCCCACCACCGGGACCCGAAGGCGGCTTGCCAATGGCCAGCGAATTGACGAGTGCATCAAAACGCTGGGTAAACAATTTATCGACCTCTGCGACGACCCCACCCAGCTCAGCACCATCAAAATGGCGTTCCATAAGGCTCACCACATCCTGCACCAGCAAATCGCGTTGTACCTGCATGATGGCAGCAGGATTAGGGCCAACAAACAGCATCAAGAAATCATCGCGTGATTCAGCATCGACATCTTGCTCTTCTTCATCAAAGTCGGCGTCATAAAAGGTAACCTCGATGGCAGCACCTGCGACGGCAACGTCATTGAGATTCATGCACATTTCGTCGAGTGCCTGGCGAAAGTCGTGGTCACCAGCGACTGTCCAGCACATTTGCAGCAAATGCTCTTGCGCATCAAATTTAATACCCGGCTCGTCGCTATAAGAACTGCCAGCGCCATCGGCCAAGGAGCGTGCCCCAGCGTACTTCCAAAGCGGCTTCAGTACGTCTTGCAGTTGCTCAAACCGAATATCTGTGCGCAAAGGCACCTGACCGTGAACGTGGATTTCGAAGGGTGCGTTATAGCGTGGCATAAGCTCAAGTGTAGGCGAGAATTCCCATCACTAGCGCCCAGTATCGCACCGGAATATTGTTAGGCAAGCAGCAAATTCTGGCGAATAAACCACCAACAACAAACCAGCCACCAGTCTGTTGGGCGCTGACTTGCGTCCACAACACCCCCGAACAGATGCCGATTAGCGTACGACTTCGGCACCTGCGACCTGCGTCACCCCGGCTTTTGCAGCAGCAGCGCGCGCACCACCGTTGTTCACCGACCATGGAATGACGGCTGCCTGCTCCATTGGTTTGGCTTTGGTAAACAATGCCTGCCAAAAAAATCCGCTTTGAAAGGCAATGACCTCAAACAGGATGTAACTTTGCGAACTGCTCGACAACCACAGGTTGTAGGTGGGGTAAAAAACGATCGGCGACACCAGCAGGGGCAACACAATACGTTCCACCTGCACGGCGTCCAGGCCACGGCCCATGTTGAACAAATCCCAGTAATAGTTGGAAAACATGCCCAAGGTCATCCAGCAGGCCAAGTGCCACACGAAAACAATACCGTGGTTGCGTGCCAAAAGCGCAATCCAAGGAGCAGAGCCCTCATCGGCGTTGACGATCAGCACCATGAAGGCACCCGTCGTCAGAAAAACCACGAAGTAGATGAACGCGAGAAATTTAAGGGCTCTGGACATTGTCTCTCCGGGTTAAGTTTCGGGCTATCTTACCCGTAGATAACGGCATTCACCCGACCAGTGGAACCCCCGTTTTTGCCTGCACATCGGCCAGGGTTTCCCCGGGTGCCAGCTCCACCACTTTCAGGCCCAGCGGCGTGACGTCCATCACCGCCAGATCCGTAATGATGCGATCCACCACCCCCACACCAGTTAGTGGCAAGGTGCATTGCGGCAAAATTTTCAGGTCAATGGTGCCGTCTTTCTTTTTGGCCACGTGCTCCATCAGCACAACCACACGCTTCACCCCGGCCACCAGGTCCATGGCGCCCCCCATGCCCTTGACCATTTTGCCGGGGATCATCCAGTTGGCCAGGTCACCCCGTTCGCTGACCTGCATGGCCCCCAAAATGGACAGATTGATCTTGCCGCCACGGATCATGGCAAAACTCTCGTGGCTGCCAAAAATGCTGGAGCCCTTGAGCGTGGTCACCGTCTGCTTGCCAGCGTTGATCAGATCAGCGTCCACCTCGTCTTCCGTGGGGAACGGACCAATACCCAGCATGCCGTTCTCGCTTTGCAGCCACACCTCTTTGTCGCTGGGCACAAAGTTGGCCACCAGCGTGGGAATGCCGATGCCCAAGTTGACGTAAAAGCCGTCTTCCAGTTCCTGTGCCGCACGGGCTGCCATTTGGTCTTGAGTCCAGGCCATGATCAAACTCCTGTTAATGCGTTGGGGTCAGAGCACATGCGCTGCACGCAGTGGTCCGCACCTACAAAATTTATCGAATGGTGCGTTTCTCGATACGCTTCTCGGGATGGGGGTTATGCACGATGCGGTGCACATAAATGCCAGGCAAATGCACCTGGTCGGGCACCATGTCGCCCACTTCCACCACCTCTTCCACCTCCACCACACAAATCTTGCCCGCCATGGCCGCCGCCGGGTTGAAGTTGCGCGCCGTCAGGCGAAACTGCAGATTGCCCGACTTGTCCGCGCGGTGTGCCTTGACCAGTGCCACCTCGGGCACCAGTGCGTGTTCCATGACGTAAATCTCACCATCAAACTCGCGCAACTCCTTGCCCTCGGCCACCATGGTGCCCACGCCGGTACGCGTAAAAAACGCCGGAATACCGGCACCACCAGCGCGCAGCTTCTCGGCCAGCGTGCCCTGGGGCGTAAATTCGAGCTGCAATTCACCGGAGAGGTACTGCCGCTCAAACTCCTTGTTTTCGCCCACGTAGCTGGAAATCATTTTTTTAATCTGGCGTGTTTCGAGCAACTTGCCCAGGCCAAAGCCATCGACTCCGGCGTTGTTGGAGATCACCGTCAGCCCCTTGACGCCGCTGTCCTTGAGCGCATCGATCAGTGCCTCGGGAATGCCGCACAGGCCAAAGCCACCTACAGCCAGCAACTGCCCGTCGTGGACGATGCCCTCAAGCGCCGCCTGGGCGCTGGGATACAACTTGTTCATTGCACCGCTCTCCATTAGAAAAAGTGAATAACCGTACGATACTACTTATCTGCATACGTAGTATTTCGTAAAGCCAAACCCGCAGAGAACCAAAATCAGTTGGGGTCAGAGCACATCGCTAGTGCGATTGGTCTAACCCGCAAGGAAATATGGATATCGACTACCGCCTCGCATTCGACCTGGCTCCTGTAGGCCTGGCGCTGTCGCGCAACCGCAGCATATTGGACTGCAACCAGCACCTGTGCGACATCTTTGGCACCACACGCGAGCAGCTCATCGGCCAGTCATTTCAGGTGCTGTACCCCAGTGCCGACGAGTTTGAGCGCACCGGCGCACGTATCGGCCCCATCCTCAACCGCAACGGCACCTACGCCGACGACCGCATCATGCGCCGCCTGGACGGCCGCCACAGGGGCGAAACCTTCTGGTGCCACGTGACAGGGCGCGCGCTGAACCGCGAGGCGCCGCACGAGGCCGGCATTTGGAGTTTTGAAGACCTCAGCGCCCGGCGCGTGGTCAAGGCCGAACTCACCGCCCGCGAACGCGAGGTAGCCGCCCACCTGATGCAGGGCCTGACCAGCAAACAAATTGGCAAGGCACTGGCCATCAGCCACCGCACGGTGGAAATTTACCGCGCGCGGCTCATGCGCAAATACCAGTCCAGCACCACGGGGGATTTGGTGCACAAGCTGCTGGCGGGGTAGCGGAACATCGGCTCACAAAGGTGGTGTTGCCACCAGCACCTCTGCCATGACCGTTTGCCCCTGCGCCACCCGCAGCGCACCGGCCAGGCGCAGGGGGCGCATGCCGTCTGCCACCGCCTGCTTGCGCAGGGTATCGATATTGGCGTCGTTCACCACACAGGCCTTGAAATCCTCGGTGACCACCAACAGTTCGTAAAGGCCCATGCGCCCCATGAAGCCGGTCATGCGGCAGTCCACACAGCCCACCGGCTGGTAGGGCTTGTAGCCGCCATTGATCTGCCAGGGCTTGATAAATTCGCACAAGGTTTCTCGCGGCGTTTCTTCGTCCCGCACACGGCACTGCTTGCACAGCGTGCGCACCAGGCGCTGGGCCAGTACGCCCAACAAGGTGGCATTAATCAGATACGGCGGCACGCCCAGCTCCATCAGGCGCGTGACCGCCGAGGGCGCATCGTTGGTGTGCAGGGTAGAAAACACCAGGTGCCCGGTGAGTGCGGCTTGCACCGCCATGTCAGCGGTTTCCTGGTCACGGATCTCGCCCACCATGATGATGTCGGGGTCCTGGCGCATCAGCGCGCGCAGCCCCTGTGGAAAGCCAAAGTCCAGCTGCGTCTGCACCTGGGTCTGGTTGAAGGACGGCTCGATCATCTCAATCGGGTCTTCCACCGTGCTCACGTTGACCTCTTCAGTGGCCACGCGCTTGAGCGTGGAGTACAGCGTGGTGGTCTTGCCGGAACCGGTGGGGCCAGTGACCAGAATGATGCCGTGCGGGCGCTTGACCAGTTCTTCCCAGCGCGCGGCGTCGTGGCTAGAAAAGCCCAGCGCGTCCAAATCCTTGACCGCGTTGTCGGGGTCAAAAATACGCATCACCATCTTTTCGCCAAAGGCGGTGGGCAGCGTGGAAATACGCATTTCGATCTCGTCGCCACGCGGGTTGCGCGTTTTGATGCGGCCATCCTGCGGGCGGCGTTTTTCGATGATGTCCATGCGCCCCAGCAGCTTGATGCGCGCCGTCATGGCGTTGAGCACGCCCATGGGCATCTGATACACCGGGTGCAGCACACCGTCGATGCGAAAGCGGATCACGCCCTGCTCGCGCCGGGGTTCCAGGTGGATGTCGCTGGCACGCTGATCGAACGCGTATTGCCAAAGCCAATCCACCACCTGCACCACGCCCTGGTCGTTGGCGTCGAGCTGGCGGTTGGTCTTGCCCAGTTCCACCAGTTGCTCAAAGCTGGCGCCGTTGTTGCTGCCCGTCTTGGCCGCCGTGCGCACGGATTTGGCCAGCGCGTAAAACTCCGCCGTGTAACGGTGAATTTCAACCGGACTCGCCACCACCAGGCGCACGCGCCGGCGCGACTGGCGCTCCACCTCGTCAATCCAACCCGTCACAAAAGGCTCGGCCGTGGCCACGGTCACCTCCGACGGATTCACCTGCACCGGCAAAATCTTGTGCCGCTCGGCGTAGGCCGCACCAATGGCGTCGGCCACCTTGCCCACATCCACCTTGAGCGGGTCGATACGCAAGTAATTCAGCCCCGCGCGCGTGGCCAACCACTGGGTGAGCATTTCCATGTCCAGCGGCTTGCCATCGGACACACGGCGCAGCGACACGTTGGCCAGGCGCACCAGTGGATGCTGCGCACTCTCAGCTTGCGCGCAACGGGCTACGGTACGCTGTGCCTCTTCATCGGAGATCACGCCGTCCTGGCGCATCCACTCAACCAGATTGCGCCAATGCAGGGGGCCGGTAAACGGTGTTTTGGCCGCGGGTTTGGGATGGGGGCTCATGCGACCACCGGTTTGAAAACGCGCACCCACTTGTCGGCGGGCAAGCCCCATTGGCGCTGGATGGTGTCGGCCCGAGCCAACAACACCGCGCGCGAAGGGCGCCGGGGCGTGCGCTGGGCCAGCACCACGGTATTGCCTTCGCGTGTCGCCTTGAAGGCCCAGATGGCATCTTTGCCAAAGGCTGCAGCCATGTTGTCCACGCTGCGCTGGAAGCTCGACATGCGGCCAAACAGGTTCACGGTCATGCAGCCTTCTTCGGTGAGGGTGTTGCGGCAATCGGTATAAAACTCCACGCTGTCAAACACGGGGCCCGCAGCCTCCTGGTCGTACAGGCCCACCTCCAGGGCATCCCCCGTGCCCAGACAGCGCGGCTGGCGAATCTCCTGTGACGCATCGGCCAGCACCACTTGCAAGCGGCTGTTGTCTTGCGGCAGCTTGAACCAGCCCCGGCACGCGGCCACCACCTGGGGGTTGATTTCGATGGCGGCAGTTTTCATGCGCACCACCTTGTGGCAAAACTTGGTGAGCGAGGCTGCCCCCAGCCCCAGCTGCAGTGCCTGGCGTTTGGCCACGGTATCGGGCTCCACAAACAGCAGCCAGGCCATCATGCGCTGGATGTATTCATGTACCAGCACCAAGGGTGCGTCCACCAGCATGGAGCCTTGTATCCAGATGCTGTCGAGGTGGAGATGCCGAATGGGGCCATCGTCGGAGAAGTTGACTTCGGGAAGAGCGAGAGATACGTTTTTTGCCATGGGCTTTTATACCAGCAGAGCAGCCAGTCGCGGTAAAGCCACGCATGCATTGGTGGTAGTAGCCTGCGCCAGGGCCGCCACGGGTATGTTGCGCAATTGGGCCAGCACCGCGCCAATGCGGGGGATTTCACCCGGTTCGTTGCGGCCTTGTTCCACGCCCTGCGCGCGTTGCTCGGCGTCCACGTACAACCACTTCGGCGGAATGTCGGGTGCGTCGGTTTCCAACACGATGGCGTCCAGCGGCAGCGTCTGGGCCAGGCGACGCAGCTGCAGGGCGCGGGGGTAGGTCATGGCACCGCCAAAGCCGAGCCTGAAACCGAGTTGGATAAAGGCCTGGGCTTGGACGTCGCTGCCATTGAAGGCATGGGCAATGCCTGACCACTGTGCATCGTCCTGCCCCACTTCGCGCAGGTGCTTCAGCAAGCGGTCGGCCGATCGGCGCACATGCAGTACCACGGGTAAACCGTATTGGCGCGCCAACTGCAACTGCGCGCGGTAGAAAGCCTCCTGCTTCTCACGCAAGGGGCTCTCGCACAGGGCCGGCACAAAGAAGTCCAGCCCAATCTCGCCCACCGCAACCAGGCGGGGGTCATCACGGTGGCGCGCCAGCGCGGCGTCCAGTTGCGCCAACGCATCGGGCGCAGCCTGCGCCACGTACAGCGGGTGGATGCCCAGGCAATAACTATCGCCACCCGCATGGGCCAGGGCGCGCACGGCTTCGAAGTTGGCCACTTCTACCGCAGGGATCACGCAATGCGCTATACCTTTGATAGCTGCTTGCGCACGAACCACGAGGGCTAGAGGCCTATTTGGCTCTAAAAACTCGGCTGCATCCAAGTGACAGTGGGTGTCGATCCAGCGGACCGAATCAGCACCCGGCGCAGTGCTCATGCCGCGCCCAAAGCCACCGCAGATTGCTGGGGTATCAGCGATTCAGCATGTCTGTCGACCACATCCTGCATTCCCGCCGCATCGCCCACCACCACATCCGCGGCCCAGGTTCCAAAACCACCATGCGCGTTGACTGCCTCGACCCACTGCGCCAGCGCAGCGCGCTTCGCTTGGTCTTGCGGTGAATCCACGCCTTTGATTTCCAGCACCAGCGTCTTGCCCGACGCATAGCGCACCAGAAAATCCGGGATGTATTTGCGCTTGGAGCCATTCCACAAGTACAGAATGTGAAATCCCAGATGATCGTTTTTCACCCAAGCAGCCACCTTGGGGTGCGCCTCCACGACGTTGGCCGCGTATTTCTCCCAGCCGCTATCCACCACAATGTGGCTTACCTGGCAGCGCTGCGTTGGCTCTGCAATGCGGGTGGTGTACCAGGTGCGCATGTCACGCGTGCTGCCAATGGGGCTTTCGCCATCAAACACCGGCTCCAGCCTCAAGGTATTTTGCTCGACCACGTACTTCATCAGGTGCTGGGTGATCAGGTCGATGTGCAGCGAATACAAAATCCGCTTGCGCAACGGCTCTTGATGAAACAACGACGGAATATCGATCTTGTTGGACGCCAAAAACGCTTCAACCAGCCGCACCAGTTGGAACAGCAGGTATTCACGTTGCCCTTTGAACTGATCTTGCAGCAGCTCAAACGCCCGCTGCGCCGCCTTGAACACTAGTCGTTGCAGGCGGAATTCTTCAGGTAACTTCTCCAGATCAATCGTCACGACCTGACTCCAGTCGGCAGCGCCGCCAAGGGCGGGGGCAATGTCTGCGTGCAGGGCAACCGTGGCCGGGTCGATCTTCAGTACACCCACCTTGGTCCACTCCACCACCAGTTGCGGGCGCACCACCTGGTCCACGCGCAGGATGTTGGGCCATTTGATCTCGAACACATTGCGGGTGCTTAACGACTCAATCTGCGTGCTGGGCTTGGGCGGTGGCGGGCTGGTGCCACCATCGCCCGGCTGCATGGCAATGGACAGGGGCACACCAAACACGTTGACGAACTCGGGCAGGTACAGGCCGTTGTCATCCTTGTCATAGGCCACACGGCGCAGACCACGACCAATGACTTGTTCACATAGCAACTGGCTGGTGAAGGCACGCAGACCCATGATGTGGGTGACATTCTTGGCGTCCCAGCCTTCGGACAGCATCGCCACCGAGACCACGTTTTGCAGGTCTTGCCCGGCCTGGCCGCGCTTGCCCACCGTGTCCACCAGCTCGCGCAGCAGTTCTTCTTTCTTCATGGCACGCAGGGCTTCTTTGCGCGATTCAGGAATACGCGCTGCCTCCATGATCTCTTTCAGGCGCAACTCGTAGTCTTTGTCAGCCGTAGCGGTTTCGCCCAACTCGGCTTTTTCCAGCACCTTGGAATCCACGCGGAAGGTGCGGGCCGCATCGTGCAACTCGGGCCATTGGGCATGGCCTTTGGCAAAGTAGTGTTCCACGCGGGCTGCGGTCTCGGTGCGATTGCACACCGTCAGCATCACGGGCGGCGACAAGTGGCCCAAGGCCGCCCACTCCGCTGCCGTTACGCGCCAGTCGGCACCCAGCAGGGTGTAGGCCTGCTGCACCAGCGCGGGCAGGGCTTCATGCGCTTCGGCCTTGCGATTCAGGTCTTCGGCCACATCGGGTTCGCGGTACAGGTGGTACAGCTTGGGGCGCAGCGTTTGCGCGTTGGGCAGTGCATCGTCGCGCACCACCACACGCGGGGTTTTCACCAAACCGGCTTCAATGGCATCGTTCAGGCCAAAGTCAGACACCACCCAGCTAAACAAACCGGCTTCGGTGTTGGTGCGCCCGGTGGGGGCAAAGGGCGTGGCCGACAGGTCATAGCAGCGGGTAATGCGCCGGGTCTTGTGCAGGCGGTCCAGCCCCTCCACCCAGCGGGTAGCCTCATCCAGGTCAATGCCCAGGGCCTCGGCCTCGGCCTTGCTGATTTTCACGTCGGCGGGCGTGCGGTAGGCATGGTGCGCTTCGTCGTTGATCACCACCAGGTCTTTGTACGTGGCCAGCTTGCCCAGCACGCGCTTGGTAAAGGCTTCGTCGCTTTCCTTGCCCTTTTTGACCACGGAGCGTTCTTGCTGCTTGAGCGGCATCAGGGTGTGCCAGTTCTCAATCAGCACCTCGGCGCGGTTCAGCTTTTGGCGCATGGCCTCAGACGGGCACAGCTCAAAACTGTCGTAATAGTTGTCCGTGTGGCCCGGCATGAGCACTTGCAGACGGGATTTGACGGTGAGGCCGGGGGCCACCAGAAAAATGGCGCTCGAATACTTGCGTGGCGACTTGGGGTAGGTCAGCGCATTGAGCACCTGCCAGGTGATGATCATGGCCATCACCGTGGTCTTGCCACTGCCCGTGGCCATCTTGTTGCACAGCCGCTCAAACGCGCCACCGTCGCCCTGCACATTAATGCCTTGGCGGTATTCGGGTTGCGCCTCCAGCATCCAAATCAGGGTTTCAATGGCTTCAAGCTGGCAAAAGTAGAACGGATATTGGCGGCGGGATACTTTGTCCAAATCCCACCAATGGGTCAGCAACTCCAGCGTCACGGCGGTCACGCCCGGCCAACCAGCATTGCGCCACTGGCCCACGCGCTGGCGAATGTCGTCCACCAGGGGGATCGCTACCTGGCGGCGCGTGTTTTCACGCGTGTCGATGATCTCGTAACCCGCAGCGCGTCGCGTGGGCTCCAGGCGCAGGGTACGGTCGGTGTTCTCGGCCCAATGCTGATGCGGCTCGACAAACGCCGAATTAATGATGAGGGAGGTGGGCGTGGTGGTCATGAAAATGCCAAATACCGAGTAGGCAATCGCAACCCCTTTTTGGCCAACATCGCAGCCTCTCGACTCCCGGGGCGAATACGAATATCCCCCGTCATAGCCAACCAATGGAATCGATTCACGCCCGCTTGGGCTGCTCTGCGGGTCAGGGCTTTCAAGTCCTTGAATTCTGGCCGCTCCAACTTACGCTCCAGCCAGTCCAGTTTAGCAATGATCTTGGCTATCTCACCCGTGCTGGAAGCGGGATGGGGTTCAACCCATACAGCAAACTCGCTTTCGCCATTGCGTTGCAAGCCCAATCCATAGTCCCAACGGTGGGATTCCGGTTCGGCCGCCCGACAGGCCTCATCCATATCCACACTGCCGGTAAATTTCAACGACGCACCGCTTGCAATGCCAGCCTGATATTGGTGTTTGACGGCACCCTTACCCTTTGACGCAGTGAGTCCCGCGGTACTTGCAGCACGTTCGAACCCGCTGGTATTTGCTGGTATAGGCGCTGCAGTGATTTTTGTTTTCCTCCCAGCGGTACTCATCGTGAATCTGCTCCGGTGACACTGGCAGTGCGTTTTTTTCGCCGGGGCTTGGATTCATATCGGTTGACAACGTTGGCAATCGCGTCGCCTGTGCGACTGGCAAAACCAACCAGACCACCCCATTGCGCCTCAGCAGCATCAGCGGCGCCTGGGTCTAGGTTCGAGATATCGCGCACGGTCTGGTCGCGATCGAAGTAATACACACGACAGTCTTTCTTCAAAATAACTTTCCCAAGGTCTTTCGAATAGTTATTGTTTGGCAAATCAAACAGCGCACGCACGTCACCTTCGGTTCCCTCCAGTTGCTTGAACTCCTGCAGTGCCCATACCATGTCCAGCACCACTGGGGAATGGGTGGACAACACCACCTTGTAGCCGCGCCGCAAAAGCTCCAGAACCAGCAGCAAAACGGTGGCAATGCCTTGTGGGTGCAAACCCATTTCTGGCTCTTCGATCACAACCCACTCAATGTCGTCGCGTTTGCGGGTTCCCCCCGCCGGGCACAGCCAATACAGCCCGAGCAATAGCGGGGTGAATTCTCGCTGCCCTGCCGACCATGCCAGAAACGGCAGGCCCTCTTTGTGCCCGGGCACTTTCAGCACCAATCGCTTGGTGAAGTCACTGGCATCTACCGCCAGTTTGCTCCCGCCAAAAAGATGATCGGTAATGGGCTTTCGGAGTGTGTCGTTTAGGCGGTTGGGCTGCGGAAACAGCTCGCCTTTTGCTCCAAATTCGTTCTGCAACAGGTCATGCACGGCGTCACTGAAGTAGCGCAGGGTATACGGGTCGCCGTAATTGAATTGCCCAAAATTTTGCGTTACACCGCCTGCCAAACTCATCACCCGCTGCGCCGGGATGAAAAACAGGCTCTCCTTGCGCTCTCGGGCCTTGGTTGCCTTGGCCAAGCCTGGCAAATTAAGCGACTTTGCATTCCAGTGCAGTTTGGACGAATTTTCTTTCCAGGCTGCAGCCATACCTTTTCCATAATATCCGCCCAAAAAGGCAGCACTGTCGCCATTGAAAGCGACGCTGTGGTGCTTGAATGCGTCATGGATTTGGTCTCGGTCCAGAACCAGCTTGAGAGTCTGGAGAAAAATGCTTTTGCCGGTAGCCTGTGGCCCAACAATCACGGTCAAATCACCAAAAGCAATTTCAGCCTCGCGGATGGGCCCGAGATTTTCGATACGCAGCACATCCGGTTTGGGTTTGCGCAGCCGACGCGTCTTCTGGGCGGCAATGCCATTCACAATTTCTGTCATTTCATTTCTCCTGTTTCAAGCCGCATCACCTTCAGCGACTCAATCCCCCGGTCGTCCACAATTTTGACCGCCACGGTATTGTTGGCCCCCGCCTCAAACGGCAGTGATACGGTGCCGACAAAGTGTTTGAGCAAGTCTTCGTCCAACTCGGCGCGAATGTCCTTCTTGAGCTTCATCCAGCCCTCGTCCTTGCCCGCCATGGGGAAGAAGAACTGGTGCGGGAACAGGCTGCGCCCGTCGTAATCGGTGTCCAGGCTCCAGGCGGCAATTTTGGCTTTGCCGCCAGACACCAGTTCGCCCTTGGCCGTGTCAAAGTAATCAAAACCATTCACCTCCACCTGCCACAAGCCGCTGGGCAACTGCGTCACCTGCACATCCGGCTGGCCCATCAGCCAGAAACTCTGGTTGGTGGTGGATTTGGAGCTGGCTTTCTTCAGGTCTTCCGTCAGCAGGTCGGTGTTCATCTGGGCCTTGAGCGCGGTGATGCCTTTGAGGGCATCAATGTCTTTGGCCGCTTCGGGGTCAAACGCGAAGGCGCAAAACACAATCATCTTGGGTCGGGGGAACAGGTCCGCCGCTTCGCCCAGGGCGTGCTCTACCTGCCGCTGCTCCAGTGCCCCATGCTCGGGGCCGAAGCTGATGACTACCCGCTCGCCCGTATCGAGGTGCCCGCTGGCGTGCAGGCAGGCGGTGCCGGGCAAGACTTCGAGCTCGGCAAACTTGAGCATCTGGCCACCCTTGCCGCGAATGCCTGCCTTCAGCAACTCGTCACGCCAGGTGTGCTGGCGGCTGGTGTTGCCGCTGCGGGCGACCGACATATCGGCCAGCGCAGAATTATGAGCCGAATGGGCCTCTAGCCCTTGTGGAATGTGCGCAGCATGCTCCTGTAAAGATAGCACTGTGGGGAATGGAACCGCCTCAACGGTGAACGGGCCGGACACGCGCAGCTTGTTTTTGGTTTTCTCGGGCTGGTCGTACAGGGTTTCGTTATCGGCCTGCGCGGCGATCGACCGGTCCATTTCGGCCTGCATCTTCTGGCGGGCGGTTTGGAAGGCTTGGAAGGCCTCCACCACGGGGCCGGTGGGTGATTCCGGTTTCGTGCGGTCAGCGGACCATTCATCAGGGAAGTCAAACGGAACTTCCCACTCCAGCAGCGCCACGCATTTGGTGCCCAAGGCCAGCTTTTGCCCTTTGCGTGCGCCCTCTGTCACGGTGAAGGCGTTTGCAGGCGGGTTGGCTGCCAGCGCGGCATTTAACCCGGCCAGCGCCGAGTCAATACCGGGGTGCAGGCGATCAAAGATGGCGTCAATCTCCGGGGTTGTTGGCAATGCTTTTAAGCGTGACGTGCGGAACGGTCTTGTAGATGAAACCGCCCTTGAGCCCTTCGTGCGGGTAACGCAGGGCAAAGTAGTCGAAGCTGGCGGTCATCAGGCGCTGCTTGGCCAGCGTGATGGCCACGCGCGAGGTGTCGCAGGTGATCCAGCGGCGGCCCCATTTTTCGGCGACATAGGCGGTGGTGCCGCTGCCGCAGGTCGGGTCTAGAACGAGGTCGCCGGGGTCGGTGGTCATGAGCATGCAGCGCTCGATGACCTTTGTCTGGGTTTCCACGACATAGCGTTTTTGCTCAGTGAAACTGCCAGTACCGGAATCCGCCCATACGTGGGTTATTGGCTCTACCGGGTAATCGCCCATCAAATATGCAAACCTTGGACTCGATCCTGCAAGAAAAACCCGCCCGGCTTTTACCACGCGCAATAGGCCTTGCCTCTCAACGCTCCAATGCCGATCTGTCGGTGGGAGGCACGTTAGTCCATTTATTGAAAACCCCCCCGATGTATTCGCTGAATGGCCTTGTGAAGTCAGCGACACTGATTGACAAAGGCTGCCTTCTTTTTTTTCGAGTGACGACGCTGATGCCATCGTCGAGAACACGTCCCAAGCCAGAATAAACGTAGCGGAACGCGACTGAATCACTTGACTCTTCGGTCGCTATACAGCTGGTGGTACTTGATCTTATCTACATCGGTTGCGTACCAAACTATGTGGTCATAGTTAACAGAAAGTCTTTTGTTCGAGAGCGCCAGTTTTTTTGAAATGAATTTGGGCGACAAAGTTGTTCGGTCCAAAGACCTCATCCATCAGATTACGTACCAGGTGCAAGTTCTCATCCGAAATCTGAACAAACACACTCCCCGTCTCACTCAACAAATCCTTCGCCAGCAGCAACCGGTCGCGCAGATACGTCAAATACGAGTGAATACCCAGCTCCCAGGTATCCCGAAACGCCTTGATCATCTCTGGCTCTTGGGTCAGGTCGGCATCACTGCGGTCTTTCACATCCCGCTTATTCGTGAACGGCTGAAAATTGCTGCCGTACTTGATGCCATAAGGCGGGTCGATGTAGATCATCTGCACCTGCCCGGCCATGCCTTCTTTTTGCAGCAGGCTGTTCATCACCAGCAGGCTGTCGCCCGCCATTAGTCGGTTGGCCCAGCCCCGGTCGTGTTTGTAAAAGTCCACCGCCGCGCGCAGGGGCATGCTCTCGAACGGGGCTTCAAACAGGCCCGGCTGGAAGCCCTGGGAGTGGTTGGGCGCGGAATTTATGCCTTTTTGGCCTGTAGCCCCCGTAGAACGTGCGGGAGCAGCTCCTTTTTTTATAGCGTTCTGCTGGGCAACGTGGCGCTTGCTGACCGCGCTCAAGATGCTCATGGCGTCAATGCGCTCATGCACATGCAGGCTCACCGTGTCCACCTCGAAGCTGGTGCGCTCGGCCTTGCCAGTCCACTGCAGGTAGGGCGCGCTCATGCGGCGCAGTTCTTCCAAAGCGTGGCGCATGGCTGCGGGGTCGTTACCAGCCAGGGCATCCTCAATCAGCTTTTCGGCCCCGGCGCGGGCAGAGTCGAATTGCAGGGCCGGGTCCAGGTGGGGGTCGTAGGCCCAGGGGGTTTTGGCCTGCTCGGGGTCGCTGGCCTCGTTGACCAAGCCGACTTCGGGGTTGTTTTTGCGCCGGTCACTGTGGCGGTAGGCCAGCACCTGGGCGTCGCCGGTGGCGGGGGCTTGGGGGGCGGCTTTGGCTTTGGCGGGCTTTTTGGTTTTGGCAGCGGCGGCTTTGGCTGCGGCTACCAGCATATCGGGGGTGACTTCTTCGGATTTCAAGGCGAAGTCGGGGCGATCACTGCTGCTGGATGGGTCGCTGGCAGGAGCTGGCTTCGATTTACGTTTGGATGGTGTCGCTTCAGACATGGGTGCCCCTGGGTTTCTTATGGGGATAGAGGTTACACCACCCGCCGCCGCCTTCAAGGCCCGCCAGGGGCTGCAATCATCGCTATACCTTTGATAGCTGCTTGCGCACGTATTTCGGGCGCTAGAGGCCGATTTGGCACTAAAAACTCGGCCGCATCCAGGTGGCAATGCGTATCGACCCAGCGGACCGAATCAGCACCCGGCGCGGCGTTCATGCTGCGCCTAAGGAATCGCGGTAGCTGCCGGGGCTAACGCCCGTCCACTCTTTGAAGGCGTGGTTGAAGGCGCTCTGGTTTTGAAAGCCCAGCAAGAAGGCGATCTCGGCCAGGCTTAAACCGCGCTGGCGCAGGTAGTCTTGCGCCAGTTCCCGGCGGGTACGGTCCAGCACCTGCTGGAAACTGGTATCCGCGTCACTCAGCTTGCGCTGCAAGGTACGCGGGGTCAGGTTCAAATCCTGCGCCACCTGGGCCACGCGGGCGCGGTCTTGCGACAGGTTCTTGGCAATCACCGCCGCCACCTGGGCCACGATACCGGCACCCGCTTGCGACCCCACTTTTTGGCGCAGCAACTGCTCGGCATGCTGCTGCAGCACCGGGTACAGGCCCACATCGGCATTGGGCACCGGCAGCGTGAGCAAAATGGCCGGAAACTCGGCGCAATGGTGGGGCGCACCAAACACCACCTCGGTCCCAAAAATGCGGCGATGTTCCTGCGTATCTCCTGGCGCGGCGTGGGTAAACAACAAACGTGCCGCCGGCAGCATCCGCCCGCCAGCCAGTTGCTAAACACCCGCACCCCGGCAAACACGCTCTCCGCCAAATGGCGGCTGGCCTACCAGTGACGATACGCCCAGGTCGTGCGCCAGACTCTCAAAACGCTGCGTCTGCTGGAACACCTGGCCAAAGTCCCGGCAGCTCAACAGAATGAGGCCGTACACGGCGTAGGTGCCCAGTTTGACGCGCTCACCCACGTGCATACCGAAATGCGGGTCGGCGGTTAACGCAGCACCGGCGTCGAGCAAGCGCACAAAGTCGTGTGCGGCAAGGGACTCCGGCAGTGGCGAAAGCGCGTTGTCGGCCAGCCCCGCCGCCAGCGCCAACGCATGCAGGGCCACACCGCGCTCCTGCACCAGCTCCAAGAGGGGCTGCACATAGGCGATTGCCACCCGCCCGCCAAAGTGCCTGGCGTGGGTTACAGAGGGGTTGGCATGATTGGACAAGACGATTGTCATGAAAGCGAAATACAGGGTGGCTGCAGGGGTCTACAGTGCGGGCAAGTGTAGCAATGGACTGCTGCACACCGACTAAAGGAACTGGACATGAAACGCTGGAACGGCTGGGGTGACGAATCGATTGAGCTGGAAGTGAACCCCGACGCGCTGAACTTCTTGAACGAACGCATCGGACCCGGCACCCCCATGGTGGACGCCACCCTGGCACAGGCCTGCAAAGGCATAACTCCCAGCCGCCTGCCCAAGCACCGCCTGGTCGACACCAAACGCGAAACCCGCCTGCGCCACAGCCTGGGCCAAAGCCTGCCCGATTGGCTGAAACTGCGCAGCGGCAAAGTCGGCACAGTGACCGACGGCGTGGCCTTTCCCGAAAGCAGCGAGCAGGTGCAAGAACTGCTGGCCTATGCCAAAGACTGCGGAGCCTCCGTCATCCCCATGGGTGGCGGCACCAGCGTGGTGGGCCACCTGACGGTGCCCCAAAACGACACACCGGTACTCACCATTAACCTGTCGCGCCTGAGCCGATTGCTCAACCTGGACCCTGAATCGCAGCTGGCCACCTTTGGTGCCGGCGTGCTGGGCCCCGACCTAGAAGCGCAACTGCGCGCACAGGGCTACACGCTGGGGCATTTTCCGCAATCGTTTGAATACTCCACACTGGGTGGCTGGGTGGTGACGCGCTCCTCCGGGCAACAGTCGCTGCGTTATGGCCGCATTGAGCAATTGTTGCCGGTGGCCGGGTCGAGACCCCCAGCGGCACACTGACGGTGCCGACCTTTCCGGCCTCTGCCGCCGGTACCGATTTGCGCGAGATGGTGTTGGGGTCTGAGGGCCGCTTGGGGCTACTGACCGAAGCCACCGTGCGCATCACGCCGCTGCCCGAGCGCGAAGAGTTCCACACCATTTTCTTCCCCACCTGGGATAAGGCCCAAGACGCCGTGCGCACCATGGCCCAGGCCAAACTGGGCCTGTCCATGCTGCGCCTGTCCAACCCGGTGGAAACCTTCACCACGCTGACCATGGCCGGGCACAAAAAGCTGATTGGCCTGCTGGAAGGCTATCTGGGCCTGCGCGGCTGCAAGACTGAAAAATGCATTTTGATGATCGGCGCCACCGGCCGCACCACCAGCGTGGCGCGGGCGCTGCAAGACGCCATGCGCATTGCCAAAGAATTTGAGGGCGTAGCCATTGGCCAGGCCCTGGGCAAGAAGTGGAAGGAAAACCGCTTTCGCAATGTGTACCTGCGCAACGCGCTGTGGCACAAGGGCTATGCGATCGACACCGTCGAGACCGCCTGCGACTGGGGCCGCGTCAAACCCATGATGCTGGCACTCGAAGGCGCCGCCACCCAGGCCCTGGCGAGTGACGGCGAACGCGTACACGCCTACACCCACCTCTCGCACATCTACGCGCAGGGCGCCAGTGTGTACACCACCTTTGCCTACCGCTTGACGGGTGATTACGACAAAGACCTGGCCCGCTGGCAGCGCATGAAAGCGGCCGTGTGCCAGGCCATTGTGGCCACCGGCGGCACCATTAGCCACCAGCACGGCGTGGGGGTGGACCATGCGCCCTACCTGCAGGCCGAAAAGGGCCCACTGGGCATGTCGGCCATGCGCAGCCTGTTCCAGCACTTTGACCCCAAGGCATCATGAACCCCGGCAAGCTGCTGGGGCCTGAGGCCGTATGAACCGCGACCACCTGGCGCCCCAGCTGGCGCAGAGGTGGGACATCGTCATCATTGGTGGCGGTATCACCGGCGCGGGCATATTGCTCGAAGCCGCGCGGCGCGGCCTCAAAGCCTTGCTGGTGGAGCAGCGGGACTTTGCTTGGGGCACGTCCAGCCGATCGTCCAAACTGGTGCACGGCGGGCTGCGCTACCTGAAAGAAGGCCAATTGGGCCTTACACGCGACTCGGTGCGCGAGCGCCAAAGCCTACTGCGTGAAGCTCCGGGCCTGGTGGACCCGCAGAGTTTTGCCTTTGGCGATTACCAGGGCCGCAAACCAGGGCGCTGGCTATTCCAGATTGGCCTGGCGGTGTACGACTGGCTGGCTGGCCTGCGGGGCCGCCATTACTACCCGGCTGGCGAATTCCTGATGTTGGCGCCCCACATTGGCCGCACCGACCTGAAAGGTGGCCTGTGTTACGTGGACGCCAAAACGGACGACGCCCGCATGGTGCTGCGCGTGTTGCAAGCGCGCGACCTGGGCGGTGTGGCCCTCAACTCCCGTGGGCGCACAACAACTGCTGCGCGAAGGCGACACGACAACGGGCCGTGTCAACGGCGTGCAATTGCTTGACGGCGTGCGCGGCGAAACCCACCGCGTGCGCGCCAAAGTGGTCATCAGCGCCACCGGCGCGTGGGCCGACGGGCTGCGCCAACAGCAAGGCGCCGCCCCCAAACTGCGCCCCTTGCGCGGCAGCCATCTGGTTTTCCGGCCTGGCGCTTGCCGGTAGCGCAGGCAGTGAGCCTGATGCACCCGATTGATGGTCGCCCGGTGTTTACCTTCCCCTGGGAAGGCGCTACGCTGGTGGGCACTCGACGTGGACCACCGTGGCGACATGCAGATGGACGCGCGCATCACCGCCGCCGAGGTGGATTACCTGATGGCCGCGCTAACGTTTCAGTTTCCGGGCCTGCAGTTGACGACCGACGACGTGCTTGCCACCTACGCCGGTGTGCGCCCGGTCATTGATACCGGCAAGGCCGATCCGTCCAAAGAAGGCCGTGACCACGCCGTGTGGATGGAGCAGGGCCTGCTGACCGTGACCGGCGGCAAGCTGACCACCTTTAGGCTGATTGCGCTGGACGCGCTCAAACACATTGCGCCCCTGCTGCCGCCCCACCCTGCAGCCAGCAGCAGCGCGCCGGTATTCGCAGCCAGTGCGACGCTTGCCGCCCACCTAGAACTGAACCACCAACAAAGCCAACGCCTGCAAGGCCACTACGGGGCGCAAGCGGCTGCCGTGGTGGCGGCCGCGCTGCCGGGCGAGTTGCGTCATACCGGGCACCGACACGTTGGGTTGAGTTACGCTGGGCGGCCCGCTGTGGACACGTGGTGCATCTGCAAGACCTGTTACTGCGCCGCACCCGGCTGGGGCTGTTGCTGCGGGGCGGCGGCAACGACTTGCTGCCCAAAATCCGCACTATTTGCCAAAGTGAACTGGGCTGGAATGATGCCCAGTGGCAAGCGCAGAATCCGCCTACGCCTGTGCAACCTGCAGCGTGGCGCAGCCACCAGCCACTGCCCACACTTCCAACCACCCAACGGACACTCGTAGTCTAAGCCCACCACTGGCCATCGACAACGGCACGCAAAGCGTGCGCGCCCTGCTGTTTGACCTGCACGGCAACATCGTTGCCAAAGAACAGGTGTTTCTGGAAGCCTACTTTTCCAAGCACCCCGGCTGGGCTGAACACGACCCCGAAGACTATTGGCAGGCCGTGTGCACTGCCTGCCAGCGCCTCTGGACTTCTCACCCACACGCCCGTGCCACCGTGCAGGGTGTGGCGATTACCACGCAGCGTGGCACCATGATCAACCTGGACAAAGATGGCAAAACCCCTGCGCCCTGCCATCACCTGGCTGGACCAGCGCCGCACCGAGGTGGTGCCGCCCATCAACCCGCTGTGGAGCCTGGCCTTCAAGCTGGCCGGTGTGTCCAACACCATCAACTACTTTCGCGGCGAAGCCGAGGCCAACTGGATCAAGGCCCACCAGCCCGAGATCTGGAACAAGACCGACAAATACATCATGCTGTCGGGCTACCTGAATTACCGCATGTGCGGCAGCTTTGTGGACTCCATCGGCTCGCAAGTGGGCTACCTGCCGTTTGACTACAAACGCCTGGCCTGGGCCAAACCCGGCGACTGGAAATGGCAGGCCCTGGCCGTTAAAGCCGAATGGATGCCCGAACTGGTGCCACCCGGCACACGCATGGGCCAGATCAGCGTAAGCGCCAGTGCCGACACCGGCATCCCTGTGGGCACCCCACTGCTGGCCGCCGCAGCCGACAAGGCCTGCGAGGTGATCGGCGCGGGCTGCCAGCAGCCGCACATTGGCTGCCTGAGCTATGGCACCACCGCCACCATCAACACCACCAGCGCCAAGTACCTGGAGGTAACACCCTTCATACCGCCCTACCCCTCCGCCCTGCCCGACGCCTACAGCACCGAGGTGCAAATCTTTAGGGGCTACTGGATGGTCAACTGGTTCAAGGAGCAGTTTGGCCACCACGAACAGCACCAATCCTCTAAGTCCGGCGTGGCGCCCGAGGCACTGTTTGACGAACTGGTCAACTCCGTGCCACCCGGCTCCATGGGCCTGGTGCTGCAACCCTACTGGTCACCCGGCATCAAAGTGCCCGGCCCCGAGGCCAAGGGTGCCATCATTGGCTTTGGTGATGTGCACACCCGCGCCCACGTCTACCGCGCCATTCTGGAAGGCCTGGCCTACGCCCTGCGCGAAGGCAAGGAGCGCATCGAAAAACGCAGCGGAACACCCATTACCGAACTGCGCATCTCCGGCGGCGGCTCGCAAAGCGACGCCGCCATGCAGCTCACCGCCGACATCTTTGGCCTGCCCACCTCGCGCCCCCATCTACGAAACCTCGGCCTGGCGCCGCCATCGACGCCGCCGTGGGCCTGGGACTGCACCGCGACTTTGACACGGCGGTCAAAGCCATGACCCGCATAGGCCAGACCTTTGAGCCGGTTGCCACGCACCACGCCACCTACGATGCGCTGTACCACAACGTCTACCAAAAGATGTATGGCCGGCTGCAGCCGCTATACCGGGCGATTCAGAGAATTACCGGGTATCCGAAGCTGCATTGATGGTCGAATTGGCCGTTTGCGCACGCCAGATGGGCGCAAGCAGCTATCAAAAAAATAGTGAATGCGCCGACTCCAGCGCAAACCAGGCCACTGTTCTGACGCCCAACCTAGCAGTAGAAAATTAACCCAGCTATTCGGCGACATGACCAGTCCAAATGCGAATTGGATACGTCCCTGATCGTCGCTTAGAGGCCAGTAGCGGCTGTTCGCCACAACTGCCAGAAGCCCCCACTGACTGTCCAAAGCTGACCTTCAATTTTGTTGGAAGCTGACACTCGCAGCGGGCTTCAGCGTCGAGGAATTGTTGCCTGCGTGCGGGCGATCCTCCGGGAAGTGCATCAATAAGCCAGTCTTCCCATTCTGACAAGGGGTGATGGCCATAAAATGTTTTTAAAACTTTAAGACAGTCATATAGCGTTTTACTTGCCTTAACACTTGGTAAGGGTTATAATAAGCCATAGACATTTTTACCAACCGATCGACATTGGGAGATCTGCATGAAGATAGACGCAAAGAAAATCCAGGATTTAGCTCGTGACGATGCGCTCGCCGCAAGCCTCTTCGATTACCTAGCCAAGAAGCAACGGCACACACGAGAGCTCACAGTTGATCAAGCCATTAAAGATGTTCCTGATGTAGCGAGATCTGAAATGGTTCAAGTCTTCAGAGAGCTTGAAAGATTGGTTTGGGGAGGTTACGTATGGGGCGCAAGGGCAAGAAGACTCGCTTGTCGTGGGATGTACGACCAGCAGATATCGAGAAAGCACGGAAGAAAGAAATTGACGAACTCATCACTTCCGTCAGTGATTCTGTCTTAGATGAAGAAGATGAGCAAGATGATGGAGCGGCAGAACTTCTTACGCATGAGTACCGACTTCGAAGAGACCTAGTCGTTTCAATAAAGCTACCTGAAGACCTAACCGCAAAAGAGGCATCAAGGTTAAGTCAATGGTTGGTGACCATTCCCTATGACGAATGAACAAGGAGTACGCAATGAATTACATGATGGCCTTGGAATCAACTTGGAGCGATCTCATTGAATGGACAAATAATGGTCTATTCGTCCCAGTTAACGAAGAGAGTATTCAATGCCACATCTATCGTGGAATAGTCAATCATTTCCAATCTGCTGTGGGGGTATTTCCTAAAGCAACACACGGCAAATTAAGCGATGGCGATATGAACTTTCCTGATCTTGTGCTTGGAGATCAAAAGCAGATCGTCGTTGAAATTAAATTTGCAAGAACAATAGCAGCATATTTAGCGCATGCAAAGGCGATGTGTTGAAAATGAAAGACAAACACGGCGATGCCAAGAGAGTTTTTATTTTGTTTTCTGAAAATATTAACTCTGCCTGTTTAAATAAAAAACAAAGGGACGAACTTCAGGCGCACGATCCAGAATGCCTTCTCTTGCTCTATCCAGAACAATTGAGTCAACCAGCTTCACCGGCGAAGTTGCTGTTCGAAATTCAGAGCGTTGATCTGTATAAGTCTAAACGGCGAAAATTCTTGAAAAGTGAAATAGAGCATATTCGTAACCGAGTCAATGACGGCGATTCTAACGTTCACTTGCTCTCCAAGAATTCGACTGCAGCTGGCAACAAATTGCGGAATCAAGGCTCGGATGCAGATCTCTTATAGGTACAAAACATTATCCGCCAAGGATTATCAACTGAAGGCATCCTAAATGTCACAACAACTTGTCATCTCGGGGACTGTGACTCAGTTAGATATTCGGCGTATTAATTTTCAACACTTCATGAAAGCAACATATGAATGATCAAGAGTCCTACAAAGTCCAGTTCTCAGATTGGGAGCAAGTATTCCGCTCACAAGCCTGAATTGACTCCTATTGGTTCGCGACCACATCAATAGGCTTGATCTGCCCGATGAACCCGCCCTCTTACTGGAGGGAACAGTAATTTTTGTTCGATTTTGTGTGGCCATGTTGATGATGGATGGGCGTCCACTGAATGATTTCTTGGCTCACCAGTGTTATGAACCTGCATGTTTGCCGGATACGGTCTACCTAGTCACATTTGACGTCTGTAGCCGTTTTTACGGCAGGATCGCAGTGCCAAAGTCACTCTGCCCAATTGGATTTTGGGGATTGTCAGAAGTGTTGGTTACGACCAGTTTTGGATAGCTCGCGCCGATAAACGGGATCTGACTCTTGATGAAATCGACGAATTTGAAAAGGCTGTCACCGTCGATCTTCGCTTTGACTACATGGAAGAAGAATTGGGATTCTGGTTTGACACCATTGATTGAGGGTGCTGTATGGCTATGTTTTATGGCGTTCCACAAGATGAATCGCCTGATGTCGAGACGTATGCCTTCACCTTCATGGAGTGATAGATTTTTCAAAACGCGAAAGTTCATTTCTCACTCAATCAGAGTATTGGACTGCATTTGAAACCTGTACGACCGCGCCCAACAAATTTTTTGGAGACGTTATGGAGCTACCTAAATCCACAGATATTAAGTTGCAGTTAGAACTTCTCCGTGCAATTGCCCAGTGTCAAGACAGCACTGCGGTTGCCGAAGAACTGCGCCCCATTGTTGAAAAAGCATTGAGTTTGATTGTTACGGATGATCAAAAAGATGAATGGGCGAACTTGATTTCCTGGGCATTAATCAA
The DNA here is from genome assembly GCA_016719405.1 of Candidatus Aalborgicola lynettensis. Classification (GTDB taxonomy): domain Bacteria; phylum Pseudomonadota; class Gammaproteobacteria; order Burkholderiales; family Burkholderiaceae_C; genus Allorhodoferax; species Allorhodoferax lynettensis. Next base: position 620 of record JADJZE010000008.1, on the reverse strand, counting down.
TATGAGAGATGAATTGAAATGGCTCACAAGCCCGTTTTACGAAAAAGGAGTTCAAGGGAATACACTTGGAGGTGATGATTGGATAAGGGATCATAAACCAGGCTTTGATCAACATCAACGTATATGGAAGATTACTGAGGAAGGGGAAAAAATCCTTACCGGAGAGGTTTCGGTGCCACCGGTGCGCAGTAAGAAGATTCCAACCAATCGACGTGAGGACAGTGAACCCGGAGGAAAGATCAAATATGACGAGGCGAGTCAAATTATGTCTGGTTGGTTTCAAGAGCATAAAAGTGAGTTTTCAGAGAGTGACCGAAAAAACCTCCGCGAAAGTCGGGAATTGATTATTAAATCGATAATGAACGGGGTGTCTACTGAGGAGGCTTTTTCGAGGGCATTGAAGAATTCGCTCTGATAAACCTGCGATTTTTTACTTTCCAAATGCATCGTTTCAACGCTGATTTTTGGCGATGGGGAAATTGGACCAGCACCGGCAATGACTGCTTTGGAGAAAACGGTTCGATTCCATTGTGCTCGGCGACCGGCAGCAAACGCTGCAGACCCGACACCCACGTCAGCCCGCTTCTCGCATCAGTTTTCCACACGGCGCCACCCCGCAG
>JADJZE010000007.1 GCA_016719405.1 Candidatus Aalborgicola lynettensis | reverse complement strand
ATGAGGATTCTTTTGTCGGCATTTGCTTGTGCCCCAAATACGGGTAGCGAAACTGGCGGGGGCTGGATGTATGCGGTCGAATTGGCGAAGTCACATCAGGTGGTCGTGCTGACCGATGCGTCGCGTAGGCCAGCAATTGAGAATCATGCTGTGCCATTGCCAGACAACTTGACGATTGTTTATTACCGACCAAAGGTTTTGAAGATTGCGCCTCGGTTCGAAAACAGCGCACCTCATCTATCAGGCATGGCAGATGGGGGCATGGCGTGTGGCCAAGGAAACTCGACCATCAGTTTCAATTCGACGTTTGCTGGCATTTGACGTATGGTGTTTTTCGCCAACCCAGTTGGATGTGGAAGGTGGGCAAGCCATTTGTTTTTGGCCCGGTAGGGGGTGGCGAGCGGGCACCCATGCGTCTTTGGAAAAGCATGCCATTTGGCGAGCAACTGCGGGAGTTTGCGAGGATGTGGTAAACCAGCTTGCCTGGGTAATGCCTGGTTTGCGCGCCACCTATAAAAACGCGGATTTGGTAATCGCCCGCACGGAGGATACGCGTCAAATATTCCCCGCTTGGGTGCAGGCCAAAACAAAAGTGCAGCAAGAAATTGGTGGCTATCCGGCACGCGTTGCAGCGTCGGCACTCAAGGGGCATTCAGGCACTCTGAATATTCTGTTTGCGGGGCGGCTGTTGGGTTGGAAGGGCACCCACCTTGCCATTAGTGCCTTTGCGCAGTTTCTACAAGCCGGAGGCAAGGGGCAGTTCACTATTGTCGGTGAAGGTCCTGTAGATGCAATCCTCAAGTGTCAGGTGGCCGAGTTAGGTTTGGGGGCGCTCGTCCATTTCGTCGGTAAGCTGCCACAAGAAGAGCTGTTTCGCCGCTATGCAGAATTCGACGTTTTGTTGTTTCCCAGTTTGCACGATTCGGGGGGCAACGTGGTGATTGAGTCGTTGTCATTTGGCTTGCCCGTGATTTGCTTGGATTTGGGTGGCCCCAGTTGCTTTGTAGACGCAAGTTGCGGCGTGGTGGTGCCAGCGCACCATGCGACCGAATCCGAAGTCATATCGGCATTGACCAATGCCTTACAAAAGATTTTTGGCGATGCGGCATGGCACCAGCAATTGCGTCGCAATGCACTCGTGCGCGCGAACGATCTGACCTGGGAGAAACAAGTTCAACGTGTGATGTCACTTATCCAAACCGCAATTGCGGAAGAAAGTGCGAATGAAAAAAGTAGTCATATTTCAATACCGCCTGCTGCACTACCGAACCAAGCTTTTGACCAGCTGCGCGATGCCTGCCATCAAAGGCGTATCAGCTTGAGCTGGTGCATGGCCAGGCCTCTCGGCGCGAAGCGGTCAAAAGGATGAAGGCTCGCTACCCTGGGCGCACAAGGTTGTGAACAGGTTTTGGGAAATCGGTTCGCGCGACATTGTTGGCAACCTTTCCCCAGTCAACTCAAAGATGCTGACCTGGTGGTGGTAATGCAAGAGAGCCGCATCTTGTCTAACTACCCGCTGCTGCTGGGCCGCTTGTGGTCTAAGCGGAAAGTGGCGTACTGGGGGCACGGCAAAAACTTTCAAAGCGACGCCCCCACTGGATTGCGTGAAAAGTGGAAGAACTTTTTGTTGCGGCGTGTGGACTGGTGGTTTGCCTATACGCAGACCACTGTTTCAATATTGCGTGATGCACAGTACCCGCTGGAGCAAATCACGTGTCTTGATAATGCGATTGATAACGAAGGTTTTGTAAAGGATTTGGCCGCTGTATCGGATGCCCATTTAAGTCAGTTGCAACGGGACTTGGATGTAAGCCCTGGTGCATTGGTGGGTTTGTTTTGCGGTTCGTTATATGTGGATAAACGGCTGCACTACATGGTCGAAGCTGCAGATCGAATTCATGCAGCTATGCCATCGTTTCGCCTGATCGTTATCGGTGATGGCCCGGGTGCTAGCGTGGTGAAGGATGCAGCAAATAAGCGGCCGTGGCTGAAGATGGTGGGGGTGCGAAAAGGTTTCGAAAAAGCAGCGTATTTTCGCCTTGCCAGTGTGGTATTTAACCCTGGCGCAGTTGGCCTGCATGTAATAGATGCATTTTGTGCGGGCATACCAATGGCTACAACAAGCGATGCGCGGCATGGGCCGGAGTTTGCCTATCTTGAAGATGGCATAAATGGTTTGGCGGTGGCCGGTAATGCAAGAGAGTATGCAGACCGAATAATGCAAATTTGGGAAGACCGGGTTGTATACGACCGAATGTGCGCCACTGCTGCGCAAAGCGCGAAGCGCTATACCCTGACAAACATGGTCACACAATTTGCGGATGGGGTAGAAAAATGTCTGGGTCAGTAATGCGAATGGCACAAAATGAAATGACCCCGCGCAGGGATACGCTGGATGTGCTGGGCATTCCAATTGACGCAGTCGGGTTTGCTGCTGCACAGGAGCGGATCATTGAATGGGGGCTTGCGCGAGAAAGCCGTTATGTCGTACTGGCAAATGTGCATGTCGTGGTAACCGCATCGCGTGATGCGCAGTTTGGCGTGGCTGTGGCGGGTGCGGACATGGCTACGCCTGATGGTGCTCCCATTGCATGGATGTTGCGCAGGTTGGGGGTCGCTGAACAGGTGCGAGTAAGTGGGCCGGACTTAACTTGGTCCTTGTTGAAACAGTGTGAGCAAGTGGCGTTGCCGGTGTATTTTTTTGGTAGTACGCCTGAAACGCTGCAATTACTAATGGAGCGTGTTAGGCAGGTGTTTCCCAAACTGCGTGTTGCAGGGGTCGAAGCGCCACCGTTTCGACCGATGACCGAGCAGGAGGATGCAGATTCCGTTATGCGAATCAACAGCAGTGGTGCGGGCTTAGTCTTTGTGGGACTTGGGTGTCCTAAGCAAGAGTATTGGATGCTGCAGCACAGGGGGCAGGTCAATGCTGTGATGCTGGGTGTGGGCGCAGCGTTTGATTTTCATGCGGGTACGGTGCGGCGTGCGCCAAGCTGGATGCGTGCAAATGGTTTGGAGTGGCTGCACAGGTTGGCCAGTGAGCCATCGCAGATAGTTATTTGTTTCTATTTTTTATTTGTAAGGGACGACAATGAAAACGATTGCAGTTTTGGGCTTGGGCTACGTTGGCCTGCCATTGGTCATTGAATTTGGCAAACACGCACGGACCATCGGTTTTGACATAGCTACTGCCAAGGTGGAGTCGTGCAAGCGCGGGGTGGATCCATCGCGCGAATTGCCTGACGAAGAGATGCAGGCCGCAGTGCATGCCGAATACTCTTGTGACCCCAAAATACTGGGCGAAGCAGATGTGATTATTGTGGCCGTGCCGACGCCGGTGGATTCTGCGCACATTCCCGACTTCACGCCTCTGATAGGCGCCAGCACGAGTGCAGGACGGAATATGAAAAAGGGTGCCATCGTGGTGTACGAGTCCACGGTGTACCCTGGCGCTACGGAAGAGATTTGCATCCCGGTGCTGGAGCGCGAATCGGGCCTAAAGTGGAAGAAGGATTTTTTTGTAGGCTACTCACCAGAGCGCATCAACCCCGGTGACCGCGAGCGCACGCTAACCACCATCATCAAAGTGGTGTCAGGTGACACCCCAGAGACATTGGACAAGGTTGCCGCCATGTACGAGCAAATCGTAAAGCCCGGCGTACACCGCTGCTCCAGTATCAAGGCGGCAGAGGCCTGCAAGGTGATCGAGAACACGCAGCGTGATTTGAACATTGCGCTGATGAACGAGTTAGCCATCATCTTCGACAAGATTGGGATTGATACGTCTGAGGTGTTGAGGGCGGCGGGTACCAAATGGAACTTTCTAAAGTTCAGCCCGGGCTTGGTGGGTGGCCATTGCATCGGTGTAGACCCTTACTACTTGACGCACAAGGCGGAGATAGTTGGTTATCACCCCCAAGTGATCCTGGCTGGGCGACGCATTAACGATGGCATGGGCAAATATATTGCCGAGCAAACCATCAAGCAGATGATTGCCGGCGGCAGCTACGTAAAGGGTGCGCGGGTCAATATTCTGGGCCTGACGTTCAAGGAAAACTGTGCCGATCTGCGCAACTCCAAGGTTGGTGATGTGATCAATGAGCTCAAGACCTATGGAGTGGAGGTTTTTGTGCATGACCCTTACGGCGACCCTGAAGAGGCCATGCACGAATATGGCGTGCGCTTGTTTGCCTGGAACGACCTTCCACGCGCCGACGCCATCGTGGCTGCGGTGTCGCACAAGCAGTTTGTTTCTTTGCCGGTAGAAGATTTTCAACAAAAGTTGATCAAAGGCGGCTGTTTTATCGACGTTAAAGCCTGCTTCGATGCAAATGCTTTCGAACAGGTGGGCATCAAGGTCTGGCGGCTCTGATAGCCTCCAGCTGGCAGCCCGCCATGTTGAGTAGAGAAGCTTTCTTGGGCGTTGTGGATGTCGCCCCGCTGGTGGCCATGGACCTGGTGGTGGTGCGTGGCGGCACCGAGGTGCTGCTGGGTCTGCGCAACAACGCGCCCGCCAAAGGCCAGTGGTTTATGCCCGGCGGGCGTATCCGCAAGAACGAGTCCATGCAGGCGGCACTGGCCCGTGTGGCTCGCGAAGAGTTGGGGCTGAACCTGGCCACACTGCCAGCCCGACCCATACACATGGGGGCTTTTGAGCACTTTTACCCCGACAGCTTTGCGGGCGATGTGGGCGTGTCCACCCACTACGTGGTGATGGGCAACCTGGTGCACCTGCCCGCTGGCACCGAGCTGGCCGCCGCCGATGCCCAACACAGCGCCTTGCGCTGGTGGCCGCTGGCCCGGGCGGCAGAGTCTGCCGATGTGCACCGCTACACCAAGGATTATGTGACCGCACTTTTGCTATCAAATAGGGAGCTGCTTGCGCACGCTGGGCGGGCGCAAAAGGCATAAACCACTAATAATTTTCCATGGATTTGTCATCACTCGAACTTCTCGTTGCCGGCGGTGAATCACTGACCCTGGAGCTCAAAAAGTCCACGGCAGAAAAGGATCGTGCCTGTCGCACCGTGTGTGCGCTGGCAAATGGGCAGGGTGGCCAGGTGGTGTTTGGGGTAACCCCGGCTGGAAAGGTGGTTGGGCAAAAGGTTGCGGACCGCACACTCGAAGAGCTTGCACAGGAGTTTCAGGGGTTTGAGCCACCATTGTTCCCGCAAATCCGCCGAATCAAGGTGTCTGACGACCATGAGGTTTTGCTGCTGCAGGTTGAAGTGGCGACGCACGCCCCGTGTCGTTTCGCGGCGTGCCGTATGAGCGGGTGCTCAACACCACGCGGGTGATGTCGCGCAGCACCTACCAAAACCTGTTGATTGAATCGCTGCATGCCACCCAGCGCTGGGAAACGCAGTCTGCAACTGGCTGGAGCGTAGAGGGGCTGGACACGCGTGAAATGGTGTTGACCCTGGAGGAGGCCATTCGCCGTGGGCGCAGCGAAGACCCTGGCACCCGTGATCCGCATGAAATTTTGCGCGGCCTGGGGCTTTTGGCGGCCAATAACCAGGTTACGCGCGCCGCCGTAGCGCTGTTTTGCAAAAACGATGTGATCTACCCGGATTTTCCACAGCTCACGCTGCGCTTGGCCCGGTTTAAGGGGCTCGAGCGCGACGAGTTTCTGGACAACCGGCAGTTCCACGGCAACGCGTTTGAACTGCAGCGCAGGGCGGAGCGTTTTTTGATTGACTGGCTTCCCGTCGCAGGGCGCGTGGTTGCGGGTCAAATGCAGCGCGTCGACACGCCAAGTTTGCCCGTGGAGGCTGTGCGTGAAGCCTTGGCGAACGCTTTTGTCCATCGCGACTATGCGGGCGGTAGCGGCGCTGTGGCACTGGCCTTGTTTGACGACCGTCTGGAGATTATTTCGGCAGGGGGACTGCATTTTGGCCTGACGCCAGAAGTGTTGTTCCAGCCGCATGAATCCAGGCCATGGAATCCACTGATTGCCAGTGTGTTTTACCGGCGTGGCCATATTGAGACGTGGGGCCGCGGTACGCTGAAAATGCTGCGTTTGATGCAAGAGGCCGGTTTGCCAGCCCCACGGCTGCACGTGCAGTCTGATTTTGTAACCATGACGTTTTTCACGCCGGGTATTGCGTTAGAAACGCCGGGGAAAACGCCGGGGAAAACGCCGGGAAAAGCCGGAAAACGCCGGGGCTAGTCCTCCAGCACCTGCAAAACGCACCCAATAGTTCGACGTCGGAGTTGGCTGCGCGCTTGGGCAGGTCGGTCAGCGCCGTCGAGCGGGCCATTAGGAAACTGCGGGTCGATGGTCGGCTGGTTCGGATAGGTCCGGCCAAGGGTGGGCATTGGAAGGTAGTTAAATAGCCGCAGAATACGCTGTTTCGCTATCAAATAGATAGCTGCTTGCGCACGTTCTGCGTGCGGAAAAGGCATATTTATTTAAAACAATGGGATTTGAATATCTGGCGATTGGGCGTTGAGTGAGTTGCAACGCGCCGATTAATAAGTCGCTTCCGAATCCTGCATTTCCATATAAATGGCGTTTCTGGTTTTTGGCATTGGGGTGGCCGGTGCCAGAGCGCGATACAACTGGTGCGGCTTGCTTGCGGTTACTTGAAAATTGAATTTCTCTCCGGAACAATCCAAAGTGGTAGACCATAGCGCCGGAGCGGAGCCTTTTAATACATCTTTCCAATATTCAAAACCTGTGCCTAGCGGTGCGGATGTTGGGGTTAGGCTAGCCAACCCCCCAGTTGCATCAAACTGGCAGTCGGTATTAAACACAATCCCCAGTCGCCGCTTGGTGCCGTTGGTTACATTGATACGCGTAGAGTCCACAAATATATTTCCCTGCAGTGTTATTTGACGACCAACATCCACGCCTTTTTGGTGGGCAGGTTGCGTTACAGATATTGAAGCCTGCCTAGGACTGAACCGCTCTAAACAACCTTCGAGCCACGTCCACCGGTCCAACTCCTGTCCCTCACCATCAATCAATGGCACATTGTGCGCCACCGCACGCCGAAAGTACCGCTCGTGAAAAGGAGATGCGTAATCAATAGTTCCTTGGTCCGTCGATATTTTTGTGTTGCCAGCATACAACTCATAGCTCGGGACCTCTGCCTGCGCATGGGCATAAGTTAACTGCCCATAGTGCACAAATGCCTGCCAGGTAGGTTTTTCAAAATTGCAACACGGCTGGATTCAAAAACCTTACTCGTAAGTAATGGTGCCGGAGCGGGGGCCGTTGAATTGTTTTTCAGCGGATCCAACAAAGAATCCCAGTTTCTTACACGATTTGCTTCGGCAACGCCGGTGACTGTGGGCAATACACGAACGGCGCCGTGAAGCGCACCGGTATCAATTGCTTTGATTTGCCCCCTGGTGTCGCCCACTGTGGGTAGATACCCATTATCAAATTGAAATTGCGGTGGAGACAGCAACATATTCTGTGCCATCAACATAGGTGTCTTCAATATTGCACTCTTACCTTTAATGGATGCAAATTTAAAGAGTGGAACCATGGCTGCTACAACATAGTTGTTGTAAGAAAAAGCACCTTCATACCAAATGTAGTCTTTGGTTATGCCTTTATTTAACAAAGTGCTAATACCTTTGTCTCCATTGAGTGCCGTATTTAGCAAAGTGGCATCGTTAAATTCAAGCGCTATTAAACCAATTGCAGCAGCATGCCATACTGCAATATTGTTAACCCCCTGATTGAAGTCAATAAGATTTTGTGCAATGGGTGTGAATAACTTGTCTTGCCATTCTTTCCTGCGGCACGGTAACTTCGGGCGAAAGCAGGCGAACCGCGTCTACTAAAGAAGGTACTGCAGAAGCCTCATCTAAACTCTGCCCCATCATTCTAGCTTTGCCATTCCAGGTTTGTAGAGGCCAAGATTGATAATTAGCGGCATAAAAATCAAGCTGATCAATAGCCCAATCACGATAATTTGTGCGGCCAGTTAATTTATATAGTCGTGCCGCCTCTACGATATTGTCTAAATTACGACTACGTACGTAGGCAACCCATGCTCGCCAATAGTCGCCACCAGTTACACCTACTTTGGCTGGTTCGGGCATATCTACCGACCAAGTAACTGGTAACTTGGTTTTTGGGTCAAGTAACTTAAAAATATGACCAGCCTCCATGTCGGCGCGATCACGTACGACGGACATCCATTTGTCCATGTTTTGCTGTCGAGAGCCAACCCACGAGGTCCATCCAGAATTTGTGGCGACCAACGAAGCGGCGGACGCCCAGTCCTCGGTCGCAACCCGTAGGGGTTACCTTCTGCGTCATATATTTTTTGACTGGGAAACGCACGGCTCATCATGAGGTCAGTTTCCCCATGGGCTAAATTTATGTGCACCAATGCTAAAAAGAACGAAACAAAAACAAATGCCTTATTTCTCATTTTATTTACCTTTAAATTCAATTTATATATGACGAAGTCGGCTAATTGCTCGCGCGTGCATAATGTGTGGATGCATAGCTTAGATGCGCATAATGAAAATGCAGTACATCATTGTCCCGTGCTTTTATAAAATATATTATTCCCATCGTGCACCGGATGACTGAAAGGCACAACGCAAAGGCCTGCTGAACATTTTCAAAGGTCGTAACTATTTTTGATGACGGTTATGTGGAAGGCGTTGTCACCATTGCTACGGTTGACAAGCTCGACATGTTGTTGGATGAGTCCACCGTACGAATTTGATAGGTGTAGGTTGTATTGCAGCAGTGGTATCAAAAAATGTATTTCCGGTTAATTCACTCATCGCAATGGCGCTGCCGTTGCGAAATACCCGGTAGGTGGTGAGGCCAGGGGTGCCTAATGGAATTTCATCCCACGAGAGAACAACACGGTTCGTTTTTGCGGCGTAGGCTGCCAGATTGGATGGAGCTGGCGGCATTGCTGTGACTGGCGCAGTTGTCTCAGTGGGAGTCGTGCTCGCGCTGGAACTGGTTGCCGGGTTGCTGAGTGGTTGCTGTAAGAGTTGAACTTGTCACCGTATCGGGCGCACTGGCAGTTGTGGATGCCACAGGTGTTGTAGAGGCCGCCACCGTGGGTGTGGTGATGCCAATGGCATCCGTTACCGCACTAATCGCGCTGGCGACGGTGTCGATTACCGTTGTTGCGATACTGGGCTGTGTCGTGCTGGGGGGAGCAGTGCTGGTGCTGACTCCAGGGTTGCTGGTGGTTTGAGTCGTGGCTGTCGCGGGGGCGGCGGGAGGCGTTGCACTTACGGTGGCAGTGGTGGATACCGCAGGCGAAGCGCTGGGCGCCACTGCAACCGGTTTCGCAGTGCTGGGTGGCACCACAATCGGCGTCACGGTAGTGGTTGCAGCCACAACAGTAGGTTGGCTGGTGGCCCCTGTACTGGTGCTGCAGCACACGTAATCCTGTATGAACGACCACACGTTGCTGGATGGCGCACTGGCCGGGCCGGTTTCAGCCGTATTGACTGCGGGTGCAATATCACTGGTGGTTGCGCTTTGTCCGGTGGCGGTGGCCGCAGCTGCGGCAGCAGCCGCTGTGCTTTGCGCCGCGGCGGCAGCACGTTCGGCGGCACTGATTTGGGTGGTGGCTTGAACGGGTTCATCCCTCCGCCGCCACCACCGCCGCAGGCGGTGATCATGGGTGTCATCGTGGCGGTGACCAATGAGGCCACCAGCCTGAGGCGGCGCTGGGTTTTCAGTGCAGATTCAATGTGCCGTTGGGTCACGACATTCCATTGCGTCAGAATGTCACCCAGGCGCTCACCGGTGTTGGCTTGTCGGGTCATGGCTTGGCTCAGTTGCTCGTTTGAAATGAGCTTCTTGCTGACCAGGATTTGACCCAGCCGTGACTTCTGTTCAGTGTGTGCAAAAGTTTCCATGGCACTTCCTTCCAATAGACCCGACCCTTGACCGCAGCGCGATTTTTGCATGCAAACCGTTTTGTGCCATGCGGGATATTGCTGAGATCGGTATCAAAAATGTGACTTATTTGCGCGAAAACCGCGTTTTTTCTTGTTGCGCCGTTTACCTTGGTATGTCGCAGGGCGCAACGGGTGCTGCCGGGTTGGCGGGTTGCATCTGCACCGCACCAGGCAGTCAGGGCCCACGCAGATTGCGCAACGACAAGGGTGGTCAATGGGTTTTTCATGAACCCAGTGTGGAAGGCTTATCCCCCTGTATCGAGGGGTGTTGCACACACTTACAAAGCCCGAAACCCTGTTACAGGGCGTACGAGCGCTGCTTAGCGCGGAGATTTCGCCGCTTGCAGAGGGAAAAACGGGGCGTTGCAACGGTTTGCATGGGGCAAACACCGTGTGGATTACATGCAACAGCATGCGTGGGCGCAGGCGTATTGCTGGTTGTGCGTCAATTCAAGGCGAAAACTGGGCCGACACGGCGCGCGCAAAGGCTGTGAAGTCGGCCAGATGCAGTTTCACAATATTGTGCACGATGTGCCAGTTGATGGTTTCATGCGCCAGGCAGCGCCGTAGCGATTCGAGCTTTTGCTCAACTACTTGCCGATCCATGTTGCACGCCTTTCTGCCAATATGCGGTTGCGGTAGGGCATGAAGTCCGCCCAGTCCAGGAGGTGGCGGCTGATGAGATCGCCATATGCGCGGTCGCTGCCGAGAATGCGCACGCCGTGGCGCACGATCTGCCCCACAAGCGGTTCACCAGCGGTTTTCAGATCGATGAGGTCAATCGGGCGGCCGGTGCACGCAGCCAGCGCGCTGATGATGTTCTGCTTTTCCTGTGTTCAATGCGCGCGCGCGATGCGAGGCGCGAAGCGGCTTGCCCTGTAGCCACGGAGCCAAAAACCAGTGCCAATTCCACGTTGGGAAAATCGGCAAGGCAATCCCTTAGCTGCGCCGCAAGGGCAGGCGCAATGGGCGATGCGGCAAGACCTGGTCGTGCCAAGCTCGCGCTGGTGGATAGCATGGAGGAGTGGGTGGTCAAAAAAATCTCTTCGCGACAGAGCGGCGTGTTGGATGGTTGGATGTATTCTGCCGCAGAGAGTGCTTGCGTTTGCAGGATATTCAAAGTGGGTAGAGCGCTGTTTCGGCTAACACAAATGCACGGGTAAACCCGCATGCAGGTTAGAAAAAAACCTCTAGAAGCTGAAATTTAATTGCCCGGTTTCAAAAAAATGCTTCAAAATAGCACGGTCGTTCTATTTTTAGCAGGTGTTTATGTCCGTCGGTGCTGCCACTGTCAAGCAATCCAGCGCAACGCGTTTGCATGGCGCAAGCGCGGCGCATGCGGGTTTGTCGGCGTCTGTGCCCGTTTTGCAAAAAGGGCAGCAGACCAAAATGGCGATTCTGGACGCGGCGCTTGGTCTGGCGACCCAGATCGGCCTGGAGGGTTTGAGCATCGGTGCGGTGGCAGAGGCCACGCACATGAGCAAATCGGGCGTGTTTGCGCATTTTGGTTCGCGTGAAGAGTTGCAGATATCGGTTATTCGTGAGTACTTCAACCGTTTTGAACTAGAAATTTTTTACCCCGCCATGAAAGAGCCCCGCGGGTTGCCACGCGTCCAAGCCCTTTTTTCCAACTGGATGAAGCGTGTTGCCGTCGAGATTCAGTCGGGCTGCATTTTTATTAGCGGCGCGGCGGAGCTGGACGATCGCCCGGGCCCCGTGCGAGATGCACTGGTGGCTTCCGTCCGCATTTGGCTCAACGCACTCGATCGCGCGGTGCTCAGTGCAAGAGAGCAGGGACATCTTGCAGCAGATACTGATGCCCATCAAATGGCTTTCGAAATACATGGCTTGATTTTGGCGCTGCACTACGAAGCCCGATTTTTACAAACCCCAGGCTCCATTGAGCGCGCCAATAAGGGGTTTGACAATGTTCTTGTGCGCTACGGCGCCTGTTCCCTTTCTTAGTCAACCTTTCAACAACAGGAGATTCAGCATGCCTACTTACAACCCGCCCCTGCGTGATATGCAGTTTGTGATGCACGAAGTGCTCAACGTGACGGCCGATTTGAAACAAATTCCGGCCCACGCTGACATGGATGCAGACACCATCAATGCAGTGTTGGAAGAGGGCGGCAAGTTTGCGGCTGAAGTCGCATTTCCGTTGAATATCAGCGGCGACGAAGAGGGTTGTACCATTGACCAAAAGACCCACGAGGTAACAACCCCCAAGGGATACAAAGAAGCCTACAAAAAGTACATCGAAGGTGGCTGGGCTGCTTTGGCATGCGATCCGGATTTTGGTGGTCAAGGTTTGCCGCTGGTCGTTAACAGCATGTTTTATGAGATGCTCAACAGCGCAAACCAGGCTTGGACCATGTACCCAGGCCTCACCCACGGTGCCTACCATGCTCTGCACACCTATGGCACGGATGAGCAAAAGCAGACCTACCTGCACAAGATGACCAGCGGCGAGTGGACTGGCACCATGTGCCTGACCGAACCCCATTGCGGAACCGACTTGGGCCTAATGCGCACCAAGGCTGAGCCTCAGGCTGACGGCACCTACAAGATCACCGGCAACAAGATATTCATCAGCGCCGGTGAGCACGACATGGCCGACAACATCATTCATTTGGTGTTGGCGCGTTTGCCCGATGCCCCTCCCGGCATCAAGGGTGTGAGTTTGTTCGTTGTCCCCAAGTTCAATGTCAACAAAGACGGCTCTCTAGGCTCGCGCAACGGCATTTACTGCGGTGGTCTGGAACACAAGATGGGCATCAAGTCCAATGCCACGGCGCAGATCGTGATGGAAGGCGCCATCGGCACCATGATCGGCCAGCCCAACAAGGGCATGCAAGGCATGTTCGTGATGATGAATTCCGCGCGCTTGGGCGTGGGCAACCAGTCACTGGGCCTGACCGAAGTCGCGTACCAAAACGCTTTGGCCTATGCCAAAGACCGTATCCAGATGCGTTCGCTCACCGGCACCAAAGCCAAAGACAAGGCCGCTGACCCCATCATCGTGCACCCCGACGTGCGCAAGATGCTGCTCACCGCCAAGGCCTACGCCGAAGGTGGTCGTGCCTTGCAAGCCTATTGCTCCCTGCTGCTGGAAAAAGAGCATGGTCACCCCGATGAAAAAGTGCGCAAAGACTCCGGCGAAATGCTGGCCATGCTGACCCCCATTGCCAAAGCCTTTTTGACCGACAACGGCCACATCTCGACCAACAGCTGCATGCAGGTGTTTGGCGGCCATGGTTTCATCAAGGAGTGGGGCATGGAGCAGTTTGTGCGCGACAACCGCATCAACATGATCTACGAGGGCACCAACACCATCCAGTCCCTGGATTTGCTGGGCCGCAAGATTCTGGGCAACAACGGCGCGACCCTCAAGAAGTTCGGCAAACTGATTGGTCAGCTGGTGGCCGAAGAAGGTGTCAACGAGAAGATGGCTGAGTTCATCACCCCCATCGCCATTTTGGGCGACCAGATGACCAAGTTCACCACCGAAATCGGTTTCAAGGGTTTTCAAAATCCCGACGAAGTGGGCGCCGCTGCGGTCGACTACCTCCGCGTGGCCGGTCACTTGGTGTTTGGTTACCTGTTTGCCCGTATGGCCCAAGTCGCATTGCGCCAAATTGCTGCCGGCAACACCGACCCCTTCTACGTGGCCAAGTTGCAGACCGCCCGTTTCTACTTTGCCAAGTTGTTCCCCGAGACCGCAACCCTGATGCGCACGGCCCGCGCCGGCTCCAAGGTGCTGATGGACACCGACGCCGTCTTCGCCTAAGACGCGTTGCGCAACGCACCGCATCCGCCAGGCTGCAATCCATCGCGGTTGTCGCACTGGCGGCGGGTGCCACGGCCGGTGCCGTGGCACAGGCACCCCGGTGTGGGGTGTGTGCCCCGTAATACTTTTCAGGAAAACCTATGTCCCGTTTTAATGTTCGCAAAGTCGCCGTGCTCGGCGCAGGCGTGATGGGCGCGCAAATCGCCGCCCACTTGGTTAACGTCAAAGTGCCTGTGGTGCTGTTTGACCTGCCCGCCAAAGAAGGTCCCAAGAATGGCATCGTGACCAAAGCCATTGAGGGTTTGAAGAAGCTCAAGCCCGCACCCCTGGGCGTGGTCGAAGACGCGGTGTTGATCCAGCAAGCCAACTACGAAGAACACTTGGCGGTGCTGGGCGAATGTGATTTGATCATCGAAGCCATTGCCGAGCGCATGGACTGGAAGCTCGATCTGTACAAAAAGATCGCGCCCCACGTTGCAGCACACGCCATCGTCGCATCGAACACATCCGGCCTGTCCATCACCAAGCTGAGTGAAGCCCTGCCGGAAGAAATCAAGCCCCGTTTCTGCGGTATCCATTTCTTCAACCCACCGCGCTACATGGCCTTGGTGGAGTTGATCAACACCCCCACCACCCAAGCCCAGGCATTGGATGACCTGGAAGCCTTTGTGACCAGCAACCTGGGCAAGGGCGTGGTGCGTGCTAAAGACTCCCCTAACTTCATTGCCAACCGCGTCGGTATCGCCGGCATGCTGGCCACCATGAAAGAAACCCAGAATTTTGGTCTGACCTATGACGTGGTGGACGACCTAACCGGCAAAAAGCTCGGTCGCGCGAGCTCCGGCACCTTCCGCACGGCGGACGTGGTGGGTCTGGACACCATGGCCCACGTGATCAAAACGCTACAAGACACGCTAAGTGCCGAGACCGATCCGTTATACGGCAGCTACGCCACGCCTGACGTCCTCAAGACCTTGCTGGAGATGGGTAACCTGGGTCAAAAGACCAAGGCCGGTTTCTTCAAGAAAGTCGGGCGCGACGTTCTGCGCTTTGATCTGAAGAGCAAAGAGTACGTGGCGGGCGGTCAAAAGGCCGACGAGGTGTATGCCCGCATGCTCAAGCGCCCTGCAGCCGAGCGACTGAAATTGCTGCGCAACGCCGAAGGTGCACAGGGCCAATTCCTGTGGGCTATTCTGCGCAACTCCTTCCACTACGCGGCCGTGCATTTGGCGTCCATTGCCGACAACGCACGCGACGTGGACTACTGCATGCGCTGGGGCTTCGGCATGAAGCAAGGCCCGTTTGAGCTTTGGCAAGAAGCCGGTTGGCTGGAAGTGGCCAACATGGTCAAGGCTGACATTGACGCCGGTAAAGCCCTGTGCAACACCCCGCTGCCCGACTGGGTTTTCAAAGGTCCCGTGGCCGATGCCGGTGGCGTGCACACACCCCAAGGTTCGTGGAACCCCACTACCGGCAAGTTTGTACCCGTGCGCAGCCTGCCGGTGTACGCACGCCAGCACTTCCCCGAAAGCGTGTTGGGAGCCAACGCACCGTCTGCGGCCACAGCCGGCAAGACGGTGCACGAAGACGAAGCCATCCGCTTGTGGACACTGGACGACGAAGTGCTGATTGCCAGCATCAAGACCAAGATGCACGCCATCGGTGCCGGTGTGATCGAAGGCCTGGACAGCGCCATCGACATGGCCGAAAAGGGTTACAAAGGTTTGGTGATCTGGTCGCCCGATGAAATGTTCTCTGCCGGTGCCGACCTGCAGTCCATGCTGCCCGCCTTCATGATGGGGGGCGCCAAAGCCATCGACGGCGCTGCGGCTGAGCTGCAGCGCGTCATGCTCAAACTGCGCTACGCCAATGTGCCCACCATCGCCGCCATCCGTGGCCTGGCGCTGGGCGGTGGCTGCGAAATGTCGGTGTATTCCGGCAAACGCGTGGCGGCCATGGAAAGCTACATCGGCTTGGTGGAAGTGGGTGTGGGCCTGGTGCCCGGCGCCGGTGGTTTGACCTACATTGCCCGCCGCGCTGCCGAGAATGCCGCTGCATCCACGGGCAAAGACCTGCTGCCGTTCCTGACCGAAGGCTTTACCGCCGCGGCCATGGCCAAAGTGGGCACCAGCGCGCTGGAATCCCGCAAGCTGGGCTATTTGCTCGACAGCGACGTGGTCGTGCCGCACAAAGATGAACTCCTGTTCGTCGCCATCAACGAAGCCAAAGCCATGTTCCACAGCGGCTACCGTGCGCCCCACAAGCGCCAGTTTGCCGTGGCGGGGCGCAGCGGTATGGCCACCATCAAGGGCTCTTTGGTCAATATGCGCGACGGTGGTTTCATCAGCGCGCACGACTTCCACATCGCCAGCCTGATCGCCGAAGTGGTGTGCGGTGGCGACGTGGATGCCGGTAGCCTGGTGAGCGAGGAATACCTCATGGCGCTGGAGCGCAAGGCGTTCTGCTCCCTCATCGTGCATCCCAAGACGCAAGAGCGCATCATGGGCATGATGTCCACTGGCAAACCGGTGCGCAACTAACATGACCAGCCACGCCGCACGCAGCCGCGTTGCGCCCCCTGCCAAGGCCAATCGCTTGGCACGCTCCATGAATCAACTGGAGATCGTGCCGTCGTTTGCCCGCTCGTGGGTGCGCAGCCGTGTATTGGGGCGCGCTGTACCGTTCACCGGTACGGCGGGGTTGGAGTTTGCCGTCATGACGCATGAGCGGGTGGAGGTCGCCATCGCCAATCACCGCCGTGTACAAAACCATATCCATGGTGTGCACGCCGCGGCTATGGCTCTGCTTGCCGAAACCGCCACCGGGATGGTCGTGGGCATGAATGTGCGTGACGATTGTGTGCCACTGGCCAAGCAGCTCAAGGTCGATTTCAAGAAGCGCGCACAGGGCGCTTTGCGCGCCGTGGCGGTGCTCAGCCCCGCCCAGCGCAGCCTGATGCAGCAAAAAGACAAAGGCGAAGTCACGGTCGCCGTGCAAGTCTTCGACGAGTCGGGCGCCGAGCCCATCGAGTGTGAATTTATCTGGGCCTGGATACCGTCCGCGCCCCGTAAGCCGAAATAACAGGAGTGATCCATGAAACAAGTTCAAGAAGCCTATATCGTTGCCGCCACGCGCTCGCCCATCGGGCGCTCGCACCGTGGTTACTTCCGCAATACCCGTCCAGACGATTTGTTGGTCAAGGTGCTGCAGTCGGCGCTGGCGCAGGTGCCCACGCTGGACCCCCAGTCCATTGAAGATCTGATTTGCGGTTGTGCCATGCCCGAAGGTCAGCAAGGCCTGAACATCGCCCGCACGGCTGCCGTGTTGGCCGGTTTGCCCACCAGTGTGGGTGGCATTACCGTGAATCGTTTTTGCGCCTCGGGCTTAAGCGCCATTCAAATGGCGGCTGACCGCATTCGTGTGGGCGAAGCCGATGTGATGGTTGCCGCTGGCACCGAGAGCATGAGCATGGTGCCCATGAGCGGCAATGCGCCGTCCATGTCCGCGTCTATTTTTGACAAGGACGAAAACATTGGCCTGGCCTACGGAATGGGCCTGACCGCCGAAAAGGTGGCCAACCAGTGGAAAGTGACCCGCGAAGCGCAAGACGCGTTTGCCGTCGAATC
Source organism: Candidatus Aalborgicola lynettensis (assembly GCA_016719405.1). GTDB lineage: Bacteria > Pseudomonadota > Gammaproteobacteria > Burkholderiales > Burkholderiaceae_C > Allorhodoferax > Allorhodoferax lynettensis. Next base: position 104,403 of record JADJZE010000007.1, on the reverse strand, counting down.
GCACCGCCGTGCGCTGGCCGCACAGGCCGCCGGCCATTTTGCCGCAGAGATCACCCCGATCGAAGTGGTAGACCGCAGCCCCAACCTGGCCACTGGCGAGGTGGTGGAAAAGCGCCGCACCGTCAGCCTGGACGAAGGTGCCCGCGCCGATACGTCCATGGAAGGCCTGGCCAAACTGCGCGCCGTGTTTTCGGCACGCGGTTCCGTCACCGCTGGTAACAGCTCGCAAACCTCGGATGGTGCCGGTGTTCTGATTTTGGCCAGCGAAAAAGCGGTCAAGCAATACGGACTCAAGCCCCTGGCCAAGTTTGTGTCCTTTGCATCCAAGGGCGTGCCACCGCACATCATGGGTATTGGCCCGATTGAAGCCATTCCCGCAGCCCTGCGCTACGCCGGTCTCAAGCAGCAAGACATTGACTGGATTGAGCTGAACGAAGCCTTTGCCGCCCAATCGCTGGCCGTGGTTAATACCCTGGGTCTGGACCCAACCAAGGTTAACCCCATGGGCGGCGCCATTGCCCTGGGCCACCCCCTGGGTGCTACCGGTGCCATCCGTGCCGCTACGGTGGTGCATGCCCTGCAGCGCAACCAGCTGAAATACGGCATGGTGTCCATGTGCGTCGGTATGGGCCAAGGGGCTGCCGGTATTTTTGAGCGCGTGTAAGCACGCCCACCCCAGGCCACCTTCGGGTGGCCTTTTTTTATGGAGCAATGCATTCCCATGACCACACACGCCTTTGACCAGGCCATTGCCCTGACCGCGCAAGCGGACGGCAGTTTTCAGGGCCACACCAGCCCCGCCTATGCCAACATGGTGGGGCCCTATGGCGGCATCACCGCGGCCCAGGTGCTCAACGCCGTGCTGCAGCATCCCCAGTTGCTGGGTGAGCCCGTTTCATTGACCGTTAACTTTGCCGCAGCCCTGGCCGATGGCCCCTTCACCGTGTTGGCACGCCCGGCGCGCACCAACCGCTCTACCCAGCATTGGGTGCTGGAGGTGCAGCAGCAAGGCCAGGCCGTGGTGACCGCCACGGCAGTAACCGCCACGCGCCGCGACACCTGGAGCCTGGACGATGCCCCCATGCCGCAGGTTGCAGCGCCCGAGCAGGTGCCGCTGCCCAAAGCCCAACCGCCGCTGGCACTTTTTAAGCAATACGAGTTGCGTTTTCTGGAGGGTGCTCCGCCCGAAGTGCTCGACGGCAGCGGCCACAGCAGCCTCACGCGCCTGTGGTGCCGCGACCATCCCGCCCGCCCGCTGGACTTTGCGTCGCTTGCCGCGCTGGCCGATATTTTTATCCCCCGCGTGTACATCCGCCGCTCGGCCATCGTGCCGGCCGGTACCGTGTCTTTTACCGTGTACTTTCATGCCAGCGCGGCCCAGTTGCAAACATGCGGCAGCGGGTATCTGCTGGGGCAAGCCCAAGCGCAGGCCTTTCGCAACGGCTTCTTCGACCACACCGCGCAGTTGTGGAGCCAGGCCGGTGTGCTGCTGGCCACCTCGCACCAAGTCGTCTACTACAAAGAGTAAACCCCGCAAGATTTCACAGCATCAAATGGGCCTTTGCGCCCGTCTGAAGTGCGCAAGCAGCTACCAAAACCATAGCAAACAGAGGCGCCATGAACGATTCTTCTCCGTTGGTATCTACCGGCGCTGCCATTCCCGCCACCTAACCCGGAGTGCATTCGCCGTGCAACCGAAAATCATCATCATCGCCGGCCCCAATGGGGCGGGAAAAACCACGTTCGCACGCGAGTTTTTGCCGGGCGAGGCGGGATGCCCAGTGTTTGTCAATGCCGATTTGATTGCTGCAGGTTTGTCGCCCTTTGCGCCCGAACGTGCAGCCATTCAGGCCGGGCGCCTCACACTGGATGCGATTGCCCAGCATGTCGCCCACCTGGAGAGCTTTGCGTTTGAAACCACCTTGTCGGGCAAAGCCTACGCACGGCAAATTCCCCAATGGCAGGCCTTGGGTTACCGGGTGGAGTTGTTCTTCTTGGGCCTGCCTACGGCAGACATGGCAGTCCAACGGGTGGCCGAGCGGGTGCGCCAGGGAGGGCACAACATTCCCGAGCCCACTATCCGCCGCCGGTTTGAGGCCGGGCGACGGTTGCTGGCCGAGGTGTACCAGTCTTTGGTAGACCAATGGGTTGTGTATGACAATGCGGGCGACGAGCCTGTGCTGGTCGACTGGAGCGAGAAACAATGACGACATCCCATCATGTGAATGAACCGCCTACCACTTACGGCACTTTGCCGGGCAGCGCACCTCCTGATATTCGGGGTTCGCTGTTGGCCATACGCCGGGCGGCCCAGCGCGCCCGCCTAGTGGCGCAACAGACGGGAACGGACTTGATTGTCATGCGTGCCGGACAGGTCGTGCGCGTGGCATCCGGTCAAAAAACCGGGCAATGAATCGATTTGCGACCACCCTGCAACTGGAAACACCATGACCCCCCCCCCCCCCCCCCCCCCCCCCCCCCCCCCCCCTCCCCCCCCCCCCCCCCCCCCCCCCCCCCCCCCCCCCCCCCCCCCCCCCCCCCCCCCCCCCCCCCCCCCCCCCCCCCCCCCCCCCCCCCCCCCCCCCCCCCCCCCCCCCCCCCCCCCCCCCCCCCCCCCCCCCCCCCCGCCCCGGGCAAGGCCCGTGCCCTTGCCCTTGGCGGTGGACATTCGCGACGATGACGCGGTGTTTGCTGCCGTGGCCAAGGCCGTGCAAACCTTTGGTGGCATCGACATCCTGGTCAACAACGCCAGCGCCATCAGCCTCACCAACACCGAGGCCACGCCCATGAAGCGCTTTGACTTGATGAACGGCATCAACGCGCGTGGCACCTACCTGTGCACCGCGGCCTGCCTGCCTGAACTGAAAAAGTCCGCCGCCGCAGGGCGCAAGCCCCAGGTGCTAACCCTGTCGCCGCCCTTGAGCATGAAAACGCACTGGTTTGCACCCCACACCGCCTACACCATGGCCAAATACGGCATGAGCATGTGCACCCTGGGGCACGCGGGTGAGTTCAAAAAGTTTGGCATTGCCGTCAACAGCCTGTGGCCGCGCACCGCCATTGCCACCGCCGCCATGCAGATGATTCCCGGCGTGGACCTGGCCCTGTGCCGCACCCCCGAGATCATGGCCGACGCGGCCTATTGCGTACTGACTGCTGCCGAGTTTGACACCGGCAACTTCCACATCGACGACACGGTGCTGGCCGCGCACGGCATTACCGATCTGGGCTGTTACGCCGTCACACCCGGCAACACGAAGTTCTTGCCGGATTTCTTTGTGGATTGATCGGAGTCGGCCGATTCGCATAAATCGGTCGTAATGTCAGAAAAATTTATGCGCAACATGCCATTGCGGCATTACATCCGGTGGGCTGCGGTGCCCTGGCACCAGCGAAGCGGGGTGTGCCGCCGTCCTCATGCTGCGGGACCGCAGAAATCGGACAACGGCACACCCCGCTTCGCTGGCGCCCTGGAGACGCCGGTGCTTACTTGTAAAAGGCTTCCACGGCTCCCTTGAGCTTGATCATCAGCGGCTGGCCTTTGCGGTCTACCGCCTTGCCGCCTGCGGGCACCTTTACCCAGCGCTCGCTGATGCAGTACTCCTCCACATTCGTCAGCTCTTTGCCGTTCAGGCGAATGCCCACGTCTTTTTCAAACACAGCGGCCACATGGTGCGGGCTGCGTGGGTCAACCGACAGGCGGTCGGGCAGGGTGGGGGTGGCCGCTGGCGTGGCGACGGGGGTGGAGGTAGGTTCGGTCATGGTGCTGTCTTTCTGTAGTGCGTCTGAATCGACCGCAGTGTGCTGATGGGGGTGGCACCGCCGGAAGCTTTATGCGTGTTCAGGTTGGGGCAGGATTTTAATGGTCAAAACGGCTGTTTGCGCACGGTGGATGTGCGCAAGCAGCTATTAAAACAATAGCGGATGCGTTCAGCCATCCACGGGATGCATGGGCGTATCCAGCAGCAGCTGGTACAAGGCCAGATCCAGCCAGCGGCCAAATTTGAAACCCACCTGCGGCATGGTGCCCACGTGCTGGAACCCCAGGCGCGCATGCAGGGCAATGCTGCCCGCGTTGGACGCATCAATGGCGCCCACCATGGCGTGCACATCGCGCTGGCGGGCGGCGGCAATCAGTGCCTGCATCACCTCCAGGCCCAAACCGTGGCCGCGGTGGTCTTTGTGCACGTATACCGAGTGCTCCACCGCGTATTTGTAAGCGGGCCAGGCGCGAAACGTGCCGTAGCTGCCAAAGGCCAGCAGCGTTCCTGCCGCGTCCTCGACGCCAATCACCGGAAAGTTGCCCTTGTCTTTGGCGGCAAACCAGCCCTCCATGCTGGAGAGGGGGCGCGGCACATAGTCGTACAAGGCGGTGGAGGTCACGATGGCCTCGTTGAAGATGTCCAGAATGGCCTGGGCGTGCTTCGCATGGGTGCAGGGGACAAGGTGATGCGGGGTCATACAAGTCTTCCGAGAAATGGGCTGCGCGGGGCGGGGGCTGTAGACAGCGTGCTGGTTTCAGGCTGCACGGATGGACTGCTTTGGTGTGTGCAGGTGGGGCTGGATTTTAATGGTCAAAATGGGTTTTTGCGCCCGGTGGATGTGCGCAAGCAGCTACCAAAACAATAGCATTTTCGGCCGCCACGGCGGGGATTGCCGTTCGAGCAAGGTTTGCTCAGTGTGAAAGACCAGTGGTGCAAGGCCCGGGGGTACCCGCACACATCGCCCGGGTCATCAAGCCCCACCCCCGAAACAACCAAACACACCCTCCGAAACCCTGATTTAATTTAACCAAGCAAGCGCTCTCTAAAAATACAAATCTTTGGTATGCTCGCGCCATGAACACCGTTCGCGCGACGCCAGAAATCGCCCCCCCCATTGCCAAACGCCCACGTGGCCGCCCCCGCAAAACGGTCGACGCGCGCGATGACGGCAACCGGCGCCAAGCGCTGTTGGCGGCGGCGGCGCATTTGTTTCGCCGCAAGGGATTTGCGGCCACCACCACGCGCGACATTGCCGCTGCGGCCGACATGCAAAGCGGCTCGCCCTTCTACCACTTCAAAAGCAAAGACGCACTCTTGTACGCGGTGATGGAAGAGGGTATGCACCGCGCCAAGGAGCGCCAGCAGGCGGCCCTGCAGGCGCCAGAAGGCAGCACCTTCACCCCCCGCGAGCAACTGCGTATTTTGGTGCAGGTGCACCTGGACGTGCTGCTGGGCCCGGGCAACGACTTTGTGCCAGTGATGCTGTACGAGGCGAGATCCCTGGCGCTGCGCCAGCGCAAGCAACTGGCACAACTGACCACCGATTACGAGGCTCTGTGGATACCCGTGCTGACCGCGTTGCACGAGGCAGGGCAGTTGCGTGCGCCCGTCAAGCTGGCGCGCTTGTTGATTTTGGGTGCACTGAACTGGTCGGTGCAATGGTTTGATGCCAAAAAAGGCGCGTCTCTGCCAGAGCTGACGGACGCGGCCATGGCCTTATTTCTGAAGTCTTGTGGGACGGACCAATAAGTGCGTAGCATTTTTGCTCGGTCCCCAACTAAATAGAGGATTTATATGTCTTACGGTTCTGTATTCGCCCCCAATCTGTTTGCGGGCAAGGTGGTGGTCGTCACGGGCGGCGGCTCGGGCATTGGGCGCTGCGTGGCGCACGAATTGGCCTCCTGGGCGCCCAAGTGGCGTTGGTCGGGCGCAAGGTCGAGAAGCTGCAAGCAGTGGCCGACGAAATTACGGCCGATGGTGGCAAGGTGAGTTTTCAGGTGTGCGACATCCGCGACGAAGACGCGGTCAAACAGACTGTGGCCGCCATCGTGGTCGCGCATGGCCGTATCGACGGCCTGGTCAACAACGCCGGTGGCCAGTTCATGACGCCGCTAGAGGCTATTAGCGCCAAAGGCTGGCAGGCGGTGGTCAACACCAACTTGACTGGTGGATTTTTGATGGCGCGCGAATGCTTTCTGCAGGGCATGAACAAGCACGGTGGCGCCATCGTCAACATCGTGGCCGATATGTGGGGCTCCATGCCCGGCATGGGCCACAGCGGTGCGGCGCGTGCGGGCATGAAGAGCTTGACCGAAACCGCTGCCGTGGAATGGGCCGGGCGCGGTGTGCGGGTGAATGCCGTGGCGCCGGGCTACATCGCGTCGAGTGGCATGGACAACTATCCGGTAGAAGCCGGCCCCATGATTCGCGAGATGGCCAAGACCATCCCCGCAGGGCGTTTTGGTACCGAGGCCGAAACTGCCGCAGGTATAGTTTTTTTACTCAGCCCCGCAGCTTCGTTTATCAGTGGCACCACCTTGCGCATCGACGGTGCCCGCCCCCAAGCGCGCAGTGGCTACCCCATGCGCGTGCCCGACGCAGCCGTGCAGCAGCGCGATGCGGTGAAACCCTTCAACGGTTTCCACCGCGCTACCGTTCCCAAGATTTTTCAGGTGTAGCGTGGCACACGTTCGGCGCTACATGCGTGTGCGCCGACAAACCCGCTTTTGAGCTTAGCTTGCGCGGACGCTGTGCGCGCTCCAAAAAAGGATCCCAACATGGACCCCACGGATATTTCGGATCAAGATATCGCCCTCATTGAAGACGCTGCACGCCAGTTTGTCCGCACCGAAGTGGCCCCTCATCTGGAAGCATGGGAAGAGGCGGGGCAATTTCCGCGCAGCCTGTACCAGCGTGCAGCGGATATGGGCTGGTTGGCCATGGGCTACCCCGAGGAGTTTGGTGGCACGCCCAGTCCGTGGAAGCTGCGCAATGCCTTGACCATTGCCATGGCCCGAACCGGCGGCAGCGGGGGTCTGATGGCCAGCCTGTTCAGCCACAACATTGGCCTGCCCCCGGTGGTGCGCCATGGCTCGGTCGCCTTGCAGCGCGAGGTGATTCCCGATGTGCTGGCGGGCCAAAAGATTGCCGCGCTGGCCATTACCGAACCGGGTGGGGGCACCGATGTGTCGGCGCTCAAAACCACCGCGCAGCGCGACGGCGACGACTACGTGGTCAACGGTGAAAAGGTGTTCATCACCTCCGGCACCCGGGCCGACTGGTACACCGTGGCGGTGCGCACCGACCTCAAAAACAAGGGCCAGAAATTGGGCGCGGGGGGCATCTCCATGCTGATGGTGCCGGGCGACGCGGTGGGCCTGTCGCGCAGTCCGCTCAAAAAAATGGGCTGGCTGTGTTCCGACACCGCCCAACTGCGTTTTGACGGCGTGCGGGTACCTGCGCGTTACCTGGTGGGCAACGAGGGTGATGGCTTCAAGATGATCCTCACCAACTTCAATGGCGAGCGCTTGTCCATGGCCGCCATGGCCTTGGGCTTTTCCGAGTGCTGTTATGACGAGGCCTTGAGCTGGGCGCAGCAGCGCAAAACCTTTGGCACCGCGCTGGTGGACCACCAGGTGATTCGCCACAAACTGATGGACATGAAAATGCGCATCGAGTCCACCCGCGCCTGGCTCAATGCGGTGGCCGCGCGGGCCGATGCTGGTGACCGGGGTGACAAGGCAGCCAAGGGCGCCGAATGGGTAGCACAGGTGTGTTTGCTGAAGAACCACGCCACGCAAACCATGCAGTTCTGTGCCGACCAGGGTGTGCAGATTCTGGGCGGCATGGGCTTTATGCGCGGCACGCATTGCGAGCGTATTTACCGCGAGGTGAAGGTCATGACCATTGGGGGTGGCACCGAAGAGATCATGAAAGAACTGGCGTCGCGCCAGCTGGGTGTGTAGGTATTGCGCTCGGGTGCCTACATGGTTTCTTGCAGGCGGCGTGCCGGCATGCCCTGTGCGGCGAAGCGGATCTTTTCGCGCAAGGTGGCCGCCGTGCCTTCGAGCACGATGCGCCCCTTGTCCAGCACATAGCCATAGTCGGCGATGGACAGCGCGTGGCTGCCGTTGCCGTCTTCGGTCACCAGCATCGCGATGCCGCGTTCCCGGTTGATTTGCACCACGCGGTCCATGAATTCCGCACTTTGGACTGGCGTCAGGCCTTTAACCGGGTCATCGAGCAACAACAGGTCGGGGTTGGCCATCAGGGCGCAGGCCACGGCCAGCAGCAGTTGCGGGTAGGCACTCAAGGCACCTGCCGGGCGGTTTGCACAGTTGCGCAACACGGGAAAGTAGCGGTACATGGCATCCATGTCTTTGGCCACCCCCTGGTCGTCGGTACGGGTATAGGCGCCCATGCGCAGGTTGTCGTCGGCGCTGAGGTGGGTAAACACTGCGCGCCCGTGTGCCACGTGACTCAAACCCTGTTCCACCATCTGGCTGGGGTCCACGCCGGCAATGTTTTCGCCTTTGAAGACCGTGCTACCCGCCTGGGGCGATTGCATGCCCGAGATGGTTTGCAGCAAAGTGGTTTTGCCAGCACCCTTGGCCCCCAGCACGGCTGCGATTTCACCGCGGCGTACCTGAATGCTTACACCGCGCAATACGGTCGACCAGCCGTAAGATTGTTCAACATCTTGCAGTTGCAATACGGGTTGGTCACTAACCGGCGGGGGTATGTCGCTCATGTGCGGCCTCGTCGAATGAAGGGTATGGCCAGCAAGCCCAGAACGAAAGCGGGGCTGTCCTGCCAGGGCTCAGGCAGAGCGGCGCTGGCAACCGCTTCTACCCCCCCGATCAGAAGGCCTCCCAACATGGCGCCGCGCAAGCGGAAAAAACCGCCCAGCAGCGCCGCCGGCAGTGCTTTGAAGCCGGCCAATGCCATGTCCCCATCTACCGGCGCCCAGGTTGCAAGCAGCAAGCCTGCAGCCACCGCCAGCAGCGCCGCCAGCACCCATGTGGCGCCGTCCAAATGCCGCACCGGCAGGCCCATGTGCCGGGCCGCCAGGCGGTTGTGCAGGGCAGCGTGCATGGCAAAACCCACTTTGGTGAAGCGAAACAGCGCAAATAATGCAGTGCACATTGCGGCTGTGACGCCGATGGCGGCAAGGTGCTCGGCGCGCAGTGCAAGGTCTCCCAGCATCCATACCGCATCGCGGTTGGGGCTTGGCAGGGTTGTAGAGGGAATGCTGGCGCTGCCCAGACCAATAACCAGCTTGCGCACACCCAAGGCCACTGCCAGGGTTACCGCAGCAATGAACCAACCCGGGCGAGTCCGCAAGGGGCGCACCAGTACACGCTCCATCACCCAGGCCAACACACCAACCGACAGGAGCGCAACGAGCGCTCCCAGCCAGTAGGGCCAGTCCCAGCCCGTGGTGCACAGCAGGGTCAGCCAGGCGCCCAGCAGCATCCACTCACCCTGCGCAAGGCTGATGGTCTGGCTGGCCTGGTAGATGAGCACAATGCCCATCGCCGTCAGCCCGTAGACGCAACCTTGCGCCAGTCCGCCGATCAGCAGTTGAAGAAGCAGCACCTTGACTCCCCGTTGTTCCTGCGTTCAGTTATAGCGGCAGGCTAGTGGGGGCGTGATAGGGTTCACCCCCATGGTGCGGGCCCATTTGGTGCAAATCAGACGCTACATAGTACAAACCACGATAGTGAAAACCACTAGCTTTTCGCTTGGTGGATTCAGGCCTTAGGGATTTCCCGTGGACGGCCCTGCTCGTCAATGGCCACATAGGTCAGCGACGCTTCGGTCACCTTCACATACTGCCCCTGCGATACATACCGCTCGGCATACACCTCCACCTTCACGGTGATTGACGTGCGCCCAATGCGGCTCACCTTGGAGAAAAAACTCAAAATGTCACCCACCCGCACCGGGTGTTTGAAAATGAATTCGTTCACCGCCACGGTGGCAAAACGGCCGTGGGTGTGGCGCCCGCCCAGCACGGAGCCGGCCAAGTCCACCTGCGCCATCACCCAGCCGCCAAAGATGTCGCCGTTCTGGTTGCAGTCACCCGGCATGGGAATGACCTTGAGAACCAGTTCCTCGTCGGTGGGTAATTGAACACTCTCGGGGCTTGTATTTGTAGACATGGGCACAATCCTTTATTCATGGCACCGGGCGGTGCGCCGCATAGCGTAGCGCACAGGCGCACGCGCCGCCATCCCCATAATTACGCTGCGCTGCCCACCACCTGTTCACCACGATTGCTGCCCATGCGCCCTGACGGCCACGCCCCCCGCTCTGCCACCCCAACGGCCAACGCCAATGCCACCTCCGCAGTGCCGCCCCGCACCGACTGGGCCACCCTGCGCCGCCTCTTCCCCTACCTGTGGGTCTACAAGTGGCGGGTGCTGGCAGCGCTGGCCTTTATGGTGGGCGCCAAACTGGCCAATGTGGGGGTGCCGGTGCTGCTCAAAAACCTGGTCGACGCCATGGCCTTCAAGCCCGGCGACCCCAGTGCGCTGCTGGTGGTGCCCGCCGCTTTGTTGGTGGGCTATGGGGCATTGCGCTTGTCGACCTCGCTGTTCACCGAACTGCGTGAACTGGTGTTTGCCAAAGCCACCGAGGGTGCAGCGCGCTCCATCAGCCTGCAAGTGTTTCGCCACCTGCACGCTTTAAGCCTGCGCTTTCACCTGGAGCGCCAGACCGGTGGCATGACGCGCGACATTGAGCGCGGCACGCGCGGCGTGCACTCGCTCATCAGTTATTCGCTCTACAGCATCATCCCCACGCTGATCGAAGTGGCCCTGGTGCTCACGCTGCTGGCCGTCAAGTTTGATATGTGGTTTGCCTGGATCACCATTGCCGCATTGGCGGTGTACATCGTCTTCACCATCACCGTCACCGAGTGGCGCACGCAGTTTCGCAAAAAGATGAACGAGCTCGATTCCAGCGCCCACAGCCGCGCCATTGATTCGCTGCTCAACTACGAAACGGTGAAGTACTTCAACAACGAAGAATTTGAAGCCCGGCGTTACGACGAGAATCTGGAGCGCTACCGCCGTGCCGCTCTGAAGAGCCAGCGCACACTCTCGCTGCTCAACACCGGGCAGCAGCTCATCATCGCCACCGCGCTGGTGGCGATGTTATGGCGGGCCACGCAGGGCGTGGTGGATGGCCGCATGACGCTGGGCGACCTGGTCATGGTCAACGCCTTCATGATCCAGCTCTACATTCCGCTGAACTTTCTGGGCGTGATTTACCGCGAGATCAAACAAAGCCTGACCGACCTGGACAAGATGTTTACGCTGATGGAGCGCGAGCGCGAGATAGCCGACGTGCCCGGCGCGCAGCCGCTCCAACTGGCTCCCGGGCGGTGCGGACGCTAGTGTGCGTTTTGAAAACGTGACGTTTGCCTACGACCCCACGGGTGGCAGTGCCGACAAGCCTGCCCGTACCATCCTGCATGGCATCAGTTTCGACATCCCGGCGGGCAAAACCGTGGCCGTGGTCGGGCCCAGTGGCTCGGGTAAGAGCACCCTGGCGCGCTTGCTGTTTCGCTTTTACGACGTGGGCATGCCGCCCCCACGGTCCTCTGCTTCGCATGGCTCCCTGCCCCCCGAGGGGGCCGTTGCCGACGCAGGCACACCCGGCGTCGGTGCGGGGCGCATCCTGATCGCCGGGCAAGACATCAAACACGTCACCCAGGCCAGCGTGCGCCAAGCGATTGGCATCGTGCCGCAAGACACAGTGCTGTTCAACGACACGGTGCAGTACAACATTGCCTACGGCCAACCCGGTGCCACGCTGGAGCAGGTGCAAGAGGCGGCCAAAGCGGCCCACATCCACAACTTTATCGCCTCCACCCCGCAGGGCTACGCCACCATGGTGGGGGAGCGCGGCCTGAAGCTATCGGGCGGCGAGAAGCAACGCGTGGCTATTGCCCGCACCCTGCTCAAAGACCCGCCCATCCTGATCTTTGACGAAGCCACCTCGGCGCTGGACTCCGCCAACGAGCGCGCCATTCAGACCGAACTGGCGGGCGTGTCGCAGAACAAAACCACGCTGGTCATCGCGCACCGCCTGTCCACCGTGGTCGATGCCCACGAAATATTGGTGATGGACGCCGGGCGCATCATCGAGCGCGGCAACCACGCCGCCCTGCTGGCCGCAAAGGGGCGCTACGCCCAGATGTGGGCGCTGCAGCAAAGTGCCGAAACGGTTTGATGCCGAATGGGCCATTTGCGCACGCTGGACAAGCGGAGATGGCTATTAAAACAGGGGCAGCTGGTCATCCATGCCACCCCTCGAGCGCTGACCGGTCACCGCCGCGGGAGTCCATCTCGGCAGCGCAGCGCAGGCGGTCGAAAAAAACGCCATGCAGCGCGTGTTTCATGGCGTTTTTTTTGGGACTGTGCTCCCCAGTGCGGGCCGATTATCCGGCGCGCGCGCGGCGACGGCGTGCCACGGCACCCATCACACCCAGTCCGGCCAACAGCATGGCGTAGGTCTCGGGTTCGGGGACAGCGGCGACGCGCATGTTGTCTACAAACACGTAGTCAACCCCACCGCCGTTGTAGGCCCCGTCCTGCACTTGTGTCAGGGTGGCGTAGGTTGCGCCTGTGAGGCCGGACAGGCCAAAAAAATCACCGGCGTTGCTGCTGGAAGTTGCAGAAATACTGCGTGACCCGACATTTACGTTCCCGGCGTTGAAAGCGCTCAGAGTCCAAGTGGAATCGCTGGCGCCAAACAAAAAGCCGAAAGCGGACGTTTGCGCGCCAAAGTCAAAGCGCAGTGACTGAAACTCGTCGCCATGGTTTGTGATGTGCAATTGGCCGCGGGTGTTGTAACTGCCTGCATAGTCACCGTCCACTGAAAAAAGGGGGGCTGGCGTATTGACGCCTGCCAATGCAGTGACAGTCAGGCTTCCAAAGCTATGGGTCGCGAAGGTGCCGGATGGACCTGCTTCAAAGTCATACAAAGTAGCACCGGTCAGCGATACATCCGACTCGCTGTTGATATCGGCTGCATTGGCACCGGCTGCAGCAGCCAGCGCCAGGGCGGAGAGGGCAAATTTGAGTTTGGTAGACATAGGTAGTCCTCGTTTGTGTAGTCTGTAGGGGGTGAATGAATTGCTGGTTTTGCAGGTGGATAGGGCGTCATGAATGCAGAAGGCAACTGACTCCCTACCTCTCATCCAAAAGCACAATCCAAGGCCATTTTTGTCGCATGCCGGTTTCGTCGCAATAGTCCGAATGGACTATTGCCAGACGCATCCCGGAAAGTCGGACGTGCAGCAAAAAAAGCCGGCTTCCACATGCTGGGTAAGTTTTTTCAGCTACGTGAGCAGGAGTGGCCCGCCATCCATGTCTGATGTTTTCCGGGCTTGGGCGTCAAGGCAGCGCCCCGGCTAAAACGGTGACTGGTGTGGTGACCCAATAGCGCTGGCGCGCCCTGGGTTTGGGTGATAATCGCCGCAGATTTATTGGCAGCGGGGAACCCACTTCATGACCATTCTGGTTACCGGCGGCGCCGGTTTTATTGGCAGCAATTTTGTTCTCGACTGGCTGGCTGCATCGCATGAAACCGTGGTGAACCTGGACAAGCTTACCTACGCCGGTAACCTGCACAACCTGGCCGCAGTGGCCGGCGACCCGCGCCACGTGTTTGTTCACGGCGATTTTGGCGACACGGCGCTGGTGAATTCGCTATTGGCTACCCACCAACCCCGCGCGGTGCTGAATTTTGCTGCCGAGAGCCATGTGGACCGCTCCATTCATGGCCCCGGCGACTTCATTCACACCAATATCGTGGGTACGTTCAACCTGCTGGAATGCGTGCGGGCCTACTGGGTGGCTCTGGCGGCGCCAGAGCAGGCGGGTTTCAGGTTTTTGCATGTGTCCACCGACGAGGTATATGGTTCGCTGGGCAAGAGCGACCCCGCCTTTACCGAGACCCACAAGTACGAGCCCAACAGCCCCTACAGTGCCAGCAAGGCCGCCAGCGACCACCTGGTGCGCGCCTACCACCACACCTACGGCCTGCCGGTGCTCACCACCAATTGCAGCAACAACTATGGCCCCTACCACTTTCCCGAAAAACTCATTCCGCTGATGATTGTCAACGCCCAGGCGGGCAAACCCCTGCCGGTGTACGGCGACGGCCAGCAGATTCGCGACTGGCTTTATGTCAAAGACCACTGCAGCGCCATCCGCCGGGTGCTGGAGGCGGGTGCGGTGGGCGAGGTTTACAACGTGGGGGGCTGGAACGAAAAGCCCAACCTCGACATCGTGCACACCGTCTGCGCCCTGCTCGACGAACTCAAGCCCCGCCCTGATGGCAAGCCCTACCGGGAACAGATCACCTACGTGACCGACCGCCCGGGTCACGACCGTCGCTACGCCATCGATGCCCGCAAGATCGAGCAGCAATTGGGCTGGCGCCCGGCGGAAACCTTCGATTCCGGCATTCGCAAGACCGTGCAGTGGTACCTGGATAACCCGGACTGGGTAGCCAACGTGCAAAGCGGAGGCTACCGGGAGTGGCTGGCCAAGCAGTATGGCGAACCAAAAAACCCTATTTAATTCAAAGACTTACGTACTTGTCTGGGTTAAGGTAATTGTTGTTGCTTTAATTGCGGACACCGACGATGACCAAAATTCTTCTTTTCGGCCGAACCGGCCAGGTAGGCTGGGAACTGCAACGCGCACTGGGCGTGCTGGGTGAGGTGGTGGCGTTGGGCAGCGATGCCGCCCACAACCCGCAGCTGTGGTGTGGTGACTTCACCAATGTTGAGGGCTTGGTGCAAACGGTGTACGCAGTGCAGCCCGACGTGATCGTCAACGCGGCCGCCCACACGGCCGTCGACAAGGCCGAGAGCGAGCCCGAACTTGCAAGGCAAATAAATGCTTTTGCGCCCGCTGCGCTTGCGCAGGCAGCTATCAAAATAGGAGCATGGTTGGTGCACTACAGCACCGACTATGTGTTTGACGGCAGCGGCGCGCAGCCCTGGCGCGAAGGGGATGCCACCGGCCCCTTGAACGTCTATGGCCAGACCAAGCTGGAAGGTGAGCAGGCCGTGGCCACGTGCCCGCGCCATCTGATTCTGCGCACCAGTTGGGTGTATGGCGCACGCGGCGGCAACTTTGCCAAGACCATGCTGCGCCTGGGTCAGGAGCGTGAAAAACTGTCGGTCATAGCCGACCAGTTCGGTGCACCCACCTCGGCTGAATTGCTGGCCGATGTCGCGGCGCACGCCATCCGCACCGTGTTGGCGGGGCCGCAGGGGGCGCAACACGCCGGGCTGTACCACTGCGTGGCCAGTGGCGAGACCAGTTGGCACGGTTATGCCGGTTATGTGTTCGACCAGGCCCGTGCACTGGGCTGGAAGCTCAAAGTAGCGCCCGACGCCGTGGCCGCCATCCCCACCAGCAGCTATCCCACACCGGCGCGGCGGCCACTCAATTCGCGGCTCGATACCCGCGCATTGCAGGCAGCATTTGGCTTGACACTGCCGCCATGGCAGCAAGGGGTGCAGCGTATGCTGCAGGAAATCACAGGAGAGGCACAAAAAACATGAGTCCAACCACGACTGCGGCGCGCAATGCCCATGGCCGCAAAGGCATTATTCTGGCGGGCGGCTCCGGCACCCGGCTCTACCCGGCGACCCAGGTGGTCAGCAAGCAGTTGCTGCCCATCTACGACAAGCCCATGATTTATTACCCGCTGAGCGCCTTGTTGCTGGCCGGTATTCGCGAGGTGCTGGTTATCTCCACCCCGCAAGACACGCCGCGTTTTCAGCAACTGCTGGGCGATGGCAGCCAGTGGGGGCTGCAGCTGCAATACGCCGTGCAGCCTTCCCCTGACGGGCTGGCCCAGGCCTTTCTGATTGGCGAGTCGTTCTTGAACGGAGCGCCCAGTGCCTTGGTCTTGGGCGACAACATTTTTTATGGCCACGACTTTGCAGGCCTGCTGCACCAGGCCAGTACCAAGCAGGACGGTGCCACTGTGTTTGCCTATGCCGTGCAAGACCCCGAGCGCTACGGCGTGGTGGAATTCAATGCCGAAGGCCGCGCCATCAGTCTGGAAGAAAAACCCACGGCCCCCAAGTCGCGTTATGCGGTGACCGGTCTGTATTTTTACGACGCCCAGGTGGTAGCGCTGGCCAAACAGGTCAAGCCCTCTGCCCGTGGTGAGCTGGAAATTACCGACCTCAACCGCTTGTACCTGGAGCAGGGCACGCTGGACGTGCAAACCATGGGCCGTGGTTATGCCTGGTTGGATACGGGTACCCACGAATCCATGCTGGAGGCCAGCCAGTTCATCTACACCATTGAAAACCGCCAGGGCCTCAAGGTGGCGGCGCCCGAAGAAATCGCATGGCGGGCCGGCTGGATCAGCGATGCGCAACTGGAAAAGCTGGCTGCGCCGCTGGCCAAGTCGGGCTACGGCCAGTACCTGCAACGTTTGTTGAAAGAAAAGGTGTACTGATGCAAGTTACGCCCTGCGCCATTGCCGATGTGCTGCTGATCGAACCCAAGGTATTTGGCGACGACCGCGGTTTTTTTTACGAGAGTTTCAACCAACGCGCCTTTGCCCAGGCCACCGGTTTGGATGTGCATTTTGTGCAAGACAACCACTCCAAATCCGCCAAAGGTGTGCTGCGCGGCCTGCATTACCAGGAGCAGCACCCGCAGGGCAAGCTGGTGCGGGTGGTGGCGGGGGAGGTGTTTGACGTGGCGGTGGACATTCGCCCCCATTCACCCACTTACGGCGTCTGGGTGGGCGAGGTGCTGAGTGCCAAAAACAACCGGCAGTTGTGGATTCCTGCGGGCTTGGCACACGGTTTTTTGGTGCTGTCGGACAGCGCCGAGTTTTTGTACAAAACCACCGACTACTACGCCCCCGCGTTTGAACGCTGCATGGCGTGGAACGACCCTACTTTGGCGATTGCGTGGCCGGATGTGGGGGAGCCGCCCAAGCTGTCGGCAAAAGACGCCGCGGGTACCGCCTTTGCGGTAGATGGGCGCGCATAAACGCTGCCTTGACTTTATCAACGCGGCGCTTGCGCCCCGCAGCACAAAAGTGCTTTTACGTTCATCAGGCCAGGTTTTCCTGAACGCCGGGCAGCATGATGGCCGTTGCGTTGCGTAGCCTGTTGGCTGAAACGTTGAGCAACATCAATAAAAACTTGTTTCCCAGGCGGGGGTGATCGTCGAGCATGCTGTCCAGGTGGCGGCGGGTGAGTACGGCAAAATCGCTGGGTTCGGTGGTGATGCAGGTGGCGCGCCGCGCCTGGCCGTCAATCAGTGAGGTTTCGCCAAAAATTTCGCCGGGCGCCAGCGCGTGTACCACCTTTTCGATGCCGGCATAGGTTTTGAGCATGACGGCACTGCCGGTGACCAGAATGGCCAGAAAGTCGCCCGTGTCCCCTTCGCGTATGACAACGGCTTGGCGCGGCACCCCAAAGCAAAGCAGGTAATTGCTCAGCAGTGCGTATTCTTCCCGGCTGAAGTCCTCGAACAGGGGGTGAGGTTCGATGGCGTCAATCAATTCGTTGATGAAATCGCTGGCGCAGCCCAGGCGTTCCAGGTTGGGTTCAAATTCGGCAAAGTTGGATGGCATTGTGGCTTTGAATGGGTCTTGATAGAGCCCATTGGTATAAGAGCGCAGGCGAGTGTGCCACCGTGAAATTTTTGCGGCAATAGTCCATTCGGGCTAACGGGCGCACGGTGCAGGGGCGCAAGCGGGGCTCTTTTTCATTGACAATGGCGGCAGTTAATTTCTGGGGGTGTTGGACGTGACTATTTTTGTGACGGGGGGCGCGGGCTACATCGGTTCGCACACCTGCGTGGAGTTGCTCCAGGCTGGCCACGAGGTGGCCGTGTTCGACAACTTTTGCAACAGCCAGGCCGAGTCACTGGCACGGGTGGAGCGCATCACCGGCAAGAAGCCCCGGCTGTACACCGGCGACATTCGCAATCCGGCGCAACTGGAGTCGGCGCTGCGCGATAGTGGCGCTAGCGCAGTCATTCACTTTGCCGGGTTGAAGGCAGTGGGGGAATCGGTGGCGCAGCCGCTGGCCTATTACGACAACAACGTGGTGGGCACTGTGCGGTTGCTCGAAGTCATGCAGGTGTGTGGCGTCAAAAACCTGGTGTTCAGCTCGTCGGCTACGGTGTATGGGGAGCCGCAGCGCTTGCCCTTGACGGAAGACCATCCCTTGTCGGCAACCAACCCCTACGGCCAGACCAAACTGGTCATTGAAGACATGTTGCGTGCGCTGCACCACAGTGATCCTGCGTGGCGCATTGCCATACTGCGCTACTTCAACCCGGTGGGCGCGCACAGCAGTGGGTTGATTGGTGAAGACCCGCAGGGCATTCCGAATAACCTGTTGCCGTTTGTGGCCCAGGTGGCGGTGGGGCGGCGTCCGTTTTTGAACGTATGGGGTAACGACTACGCCACGCCCGATGGAACGGGTGTGCGCGACTACATCCATGTGGTCGATTTGGCACTGGGGCACCTCAAGGCCTTGGAGCGTTTGCGGCAGCATGCGCAGTGCCAGGCCATCAACCTGGGTACCGGTGTGGGCTACAGCGTGCTGGATATGGTGCGCGCCTTTGAGCGCGCCAGTGGGCGCGCCGTGCCGTATCAGGTGGGGCCACGGCGTCCCGGCGACACGGCTGCGTGTTATGCCGACCCCAGCACGGCGCGCGATCTGCTGGGTTGGCAGGCTGAGCGCGGCCTGGACACCATGTGTGAAGACGCCTGGCGCTGGCAAAGTACCAACCCCACGGGGTACGCACAACCGTGAACTGAACACCGAAAAACGAGAAAAAGGGAAAAATGATGAACATGCGAGGACTACGCCATGGCTAAAGGAATGATTTTGGCGGCCGGTCAGGGCACACGGGTGCGACCCCTGACCAAGTATTTGCCCAAACCCATGATCCCGATACTGGGCAAGCCAGTGATGGAGTACCTGATTGAACACATGGCCTGCCACGGGATTGTGGAAATCATGGTGAATGTGGCCTACCACAACCATAAGATTGAGCAGTATTTTGGCGATGGGCACCGCTGGGGCGTGGAAATTGGCTATTCGTACGAGGGTGTGCGCGAGCAGGGCGACGTGATCCCCAAGCCCATGGGCTCCGCCGGTGGCATGCGCCGCATCCAGGATTTCAGTGGATTCTTTGACGAGCCCACCCTGGTGCTGTGTGGTGACGCGTTGATCGATCTGGACATTGGTGCCGCCTTGTACGAGCACAAGACCAAAGGCGCCATTGCCAGTGTGGTGGCGCTGGATGTGCCACGCGAAGAGGTGCAGAACTACGGCATTGTGGTGGCCAATGCCGAAGGGCAAATTCAGTCCTTCCAGGAAAAACCCAAACCCGCCGAGGCCAAGTCCACGCTCGCCAGTACCGGCATCTATATTTTTAACCCGGAAGTGCTCGACCTGGTTCCTCCTGGGCAGACCTACGACATTGGCGCGCAATTGTTCCCGCAACTGGTGGAGCAAAAGTTGCCGTTTTATGCGCAAAAGCGCTTCTTTAACTGGATCGATATT
This sequence comes from Candidatus Aalborgicola lynettensis, assembly GCA_016719405.1. Taxonomy (GTDB): domain Bacteria; phylum Pseudomonadota; class Gammaproteobacteria; order Burkholderiales; family Burkholderiaceae_C; genus Allorhodoferax; species Allorhodoferax lynettensis. The sequence goes on along the minus strand of JADJZE010000007.1, from coordinate 85,053 downwards.
GGCCGTGTCAGTGACTACTGGTCGGTGTTGCAGCGCGTGTTGCGTGGTGAACTGGCGCAGATGACCATGCCGGGGCGCGAAGTCAGGCCGGGCGTTTGGAGTGGCTTGAATACCTCGGTAGCGTGGGATCAGGTGGATATTCAGGGGCCGGTGTACCTGGGCTCCAGTGTCAAAATCGAGGCCGGTGCGCGCATCATCGGGCCCTGCTGGATTGGCCATGGCAGCGTGATCCGATCTGGCGCCACGGTCACCCGCAGCATTTTGATGGAGTACACCCGCATTGCGGCGGGTATGCATTTCGACGAAATGATTGTGTCGCCCGACTATTGCGTGACCCGGGCCGGTGTCACGCTCTACCGCGGCGATGACAACGTGCAATTGCGCTGGGGCGACGCCCGCGCCTGACACCTTACCCAACCCCACTCCGTTCCTACATTTAGACCCAATATGATTACGATTCAACCTGTCGTTTTGTCCGGCGGCTCCGGTACCCGTTTGTGGCCGCTATCGCGCGAAAAATACCCCAAACAACTGCTCTCGCTGGTGGGGGAAGACTCCTTGCTGCAAGCTACGGTGCGGCGCGTCGATGGCATTGATGGCGTGGCTCTGACCGAGCCCATGGTGGTCTGTGGTGAAGAGTACCGTTTTGTGATTGCCGAGCAGTTGCGGTTGATGAACCGTCCTGGTCGCATCGTGTTGGAGCCTTTGGGGCGTAATACAGCCCCAGCGCTCACCATTGCTGCGCAAGCAGCTATCAAAAACGGAGCAGATGTGGTGTTGCTGGTGATGCCGGCGGACCACGTCATTCTGGATGGCGCGGCGTTTCAGGCCGCCGTGCGCCAGGGGGCAACCCTGGCCGAGCAGGGTGCGGTCATTACCTTTGGCATTACGCCCGATGCGCCGGAAACGGGTTATGGCTATATCCAGGCCGGCGAGGCGTATGCGGGTGCCCACCGCATTGCGCGGTTTGTCGAGAAGCCCGATCTGGCCACCGCGCAGTCGTACCTGGATGCGGGCACGTATTTGTGGAACAGTGGCATTTTTATGGTGCGCGCCAGTGTGTGGCTGGCGGCCATCGCCGCCTGCCGCCCCGACATTGCAGCGGCCTGTGGCACCGCCTGGGAGCAGGGCCAAACCGATGGCGAATTTACGCGGGTTGAAAAAACAGCGTTTGCGCAGTGCCCCAGCGATTCGATCGATTACGCCGTTATGGAGCGTTTGGCTTCATTAGCCAATGCCAAGCTGCCGGTGGGGGTGGTCATTCCTCTGCGCGCAGGCTGGTCCGATGTGGGCTCCTGGGATGCGCTGTGGCAGGTGCTGCCCAAAGACGCGACTGGCAATGTGGCCCAGGGCGATGTGTTGTTGCAAGATTGCGCCAATACCCTGGCCTTGTCAGAAGGGCGCCTGATTGCCTGCGTCGGGGTGAATGACCTGATTGTGGTGGAGACGGCAGACGCCATTCTGGTGTGCCACAAGGATGCGACGCAGGATGTCAAGAAAATTGTGGATCGCCTGAAAGCCCAGGGGCGCAGCGAGAGCAGCATCCACCGCAAGGTGTTTCGCCCGTGGGGCTGGTATGACGGTGTGGATGCGGGTGAGCGTTTCCAGGTCAAGCGCATCGTGGTCAAACCCCAAGGCATTTTGTCGCTGCAGATGCACCACCACCGTGCCGAGCACTGGATTGTGGTGAGTGGTACAGCGCGTGTCACTTGCGGTGAGAAGAGTTTTCTGGTGTCGGAAAACCAATCCACCTTTATTCCGCTGGGTACCACGCACCGGCTGGAAAATCCGGGGCGCGTGCCATTGGAGATGATTGAGGTCCAGTCAGGCTCTTATCTGGGGGAAGACGACATTGTGCGTTTTGAAGACGTGTATGGCCGTTAAGGCCGTCCCGGCGGTGTCCGTGTGGTGTGGCATACGCCAACTGTGGGCCTTGCTGGTAAATTGACAATGGCTGGAGTAATATCCGCCAAACGTTGTGAGGGTAATTTATGTTCAGTGGTTTCTTTGGCAAAGATAACAAATCTGCCAAGCCGCCAGCCAAGGACGCGGTGGATTCGCGGGGTCTGGAGGTTATCGAAGACGATCCGGACACAACCTGGGGTTTGTGGGACAGTGCACTGGCCGATCAGGAGTCGCGTTTCAATGCGGCCGCAGCGGCCGGCGAGCCCGCCATGCGGGCCGGTGTGCCCACGGTGCGACCGGATTTTGATGCTGCCACCCAACCCATGCCCTTGCAGGACATGAGCCCAGCCCAGCGCCGCGATGCCGCCTTGAATGTTGTAGAAATGCACCACAGCCGGATTGCCCAAACCATCCGTTCCATGTGGGGCTACAAAGAATGCAGCACCTACATCTCCAAATTAATCATGGATGGTGCAGACGTCAAAGGCGCCAATCGCATGGGGTTCAACCAGGAGGCCGCTGAGGCCATGATGGTGCTGGCCACCTTGCACGATGCCGAGTTTGGTGCGTCTGACGACAGCACTGGCACCGGGTTCGGCGGCCTTTCGCCCCGTACGGGCTGGGACGCCTTGCGTTAAATACCGGCGCTCAGCGCGCATTCTGTGCAGCGGCCGTTGTTGCGGCCGCTTTCAGCGCAAATTCAGCGCGCAGGGCTTTCAATTTTTCGCGCGGGTCTTCTTTTACGGTGGCTTGGTCCAGCCCCATTTCGGCAATAAAACGGCTGGGTAGCGCGGCCACCATTTCACGCCCTTTTTTGCGTTTGCGTGTCCATGTCACCGCCAGGCTGCGTTGGGCGCGGGTAATGCCCACATACATCAAGCGGCGCTCTTCTTGCAGGCGGGTGGCCATGTCGTCATTGGCCGCCTCATCCGCTTGGGATGATCCGCCCAAACTGTCTGCGCCGTCCGCCAGTTTGAAGGGCAACATGCCTTCGTTCACGCCCACCAACAGAACATGCGGCCACTCCAGGCCTTTGGAGGCGTGCAGGGTCGACAAGGTCACCACGTCCTGGTCTTTCTCGCGTTCGCTGATGGTCGATAGCAAAGCAATGGTTTGCGACACCTCCAGCAGGTTTTTGATTTCTTTGGTGGTGGTGACCCCGGCAGCGTCGTCCACTTGCCCACCGCAGCGCTGGGCCATCCAGTCGCAAAACTCCATCACATTGGTCCATTTGGCAGCGGCAACTTTTTCGCTGTCTTCACCGTCGTACAGGTGTTGCTCGTAGCCAATTTCCTTCAGCCAATCGGTGATGAAGGTGCGCGCGGCCTCGGCGCCTTCGGTCTGGCGGGCGCGGTACTGCAGGTCGTTCACATAACGGCCAAATTCGTGCAGGCTGCCCAGTGCCTTGGCACCCAAGGCCCCCGCCAATGACGAGGAAAACAGGGCTTCAAACAGGCTCAGCTTGTACTGGCTGGCGTACAGCCCTAGCGTGCCCAAAGTCTGGTGGCCGATGCCGCGCTTGGGGGTGGTGACGGCGCGCAGAAAGGCCGGGTCGTCGTCGTTGTTGGCCCACAGGCGAAACCAGGCACACAGGTCGCGGATTTCGGCGCGGTCAAAAAAACTCTGGCCACCCGACACCTTGTAGGGAATACCGGCGCGGCGCAGTGCTTTTTCAAACGGTTTGGCCTGGTGGTTGGCGCGGTACAGCACCGCAAAATGGCGAAATTCTTTGAACTGCGCCCCGGTCTGTGCCAGCGCCCCTTCGGCCCGCAGGCTCTGTATGCGAGCTACGGCACGCTCGGCTTCATGCTCCTCGTTGTCGGCGTCCACCACCCGCACTGGCTCGCCTTCACCCAGGTCGCTCCACAGGTTTTTGGGGAACAGCTTGGGGTTGGGGCCAATCACGTTGTTGGCTGCGCGCAGGATGGCGCCGGTAGAGCGGTAGTTTTGCTCCAGTTTGATGACCTTGAGCGCGGGAAAGTCGATGGGCAGTTTTTTCAGGTTGTCCAGCGTGGCGCCGCGCCAGCCGTAAATACTCTGGTCGTCGTCGCCCACGGCGGTAAAGCGGGCCTCGTCGGCCACGTTGCCGCCCACCAGCAACTTCAACATCTCGTACTGGGTGGCATTCGTGTCCTGGTATTCGTCTACCAGGATATGGCCCATTTGCGCTTGCCACTTCTGCCTGATCTGCTCATGATTTTGTAGCAGTTTGAGCGGCAGGCTGATCAGGTCGTCGAAGTCCACACTTTGGTAGGCGGTGAGGCGCTCCTCGTAACGCGCCATCACGGTGGCGGTAATGCGGGCGTTGTCGTCCTCGGCCTGTGCCAAGGCTTGCTGGGCATTCAGGCCGGCGCTTTTCCAGCCGCTGATGGTCCACTGCCATTGGCGGGCGGTGGCGGCGTCGGTGCTGCCACCGGCGTCTTTGAGGATGCTGGTCACGTCGTCGGTGTCCAGAATGCTGAACTGGGCTTTGAGGCCCAGCGCCGCGCCGTCCTGGCGCAACATGCGCACGCCCAGGGCGTGGAAGGTGCACACCAGCACATCTTTGGCCGCGCGGCCAATCAGCCCCTTGGCGCGTTCGCGCATTTCGGCTGCCGCCTTGTTGGTGAAGGTGATGGCCGCAATGCGCTGCGCGGGCATGCCCATCTGGATCAGGCGGCCGATTTTGTGGGTGATGACGCGGGTTTTGCCAGAACCGGCACCGGCCAGCACCAGGCAGGGCCCGTGCAGGTAATTGACGGCTTCTTGTTGGGCCAGATTCAGGCCGTGGGCGGGAGCGGGGGCAGACATGGAGGGGGGGCCGGGTGGGGTGGGGCGCAACAGAGCGAAACAGGGCGCCAAGTCTTGCCATCTTAACGGTTGCGTTGATGCGGCTTTGGTGGGGACAAAAATGCGCTGACAATGCAGGTGTGCTGCAAATACTGAGCGTCACTTTCCCCTTCTTCGCCCTGGTGTTGTGCGGTTTTGTGGCCGCACGCCGTGGTGCGCTACCTTTGGCGGCAATTCCGGGCCTTAATGGCTTTGTGCTGTTTTTTGCACTGCCGTGTATGTTGTACCGTTTTGGCGCCAGCACCCCCATTGCCCAGCTGTTGGACCCCGCCATTGCACTGACCTACCTGTTGTGCGCCTTGTTCATGGTGGCGCTGGTGGTGGCGTTAACCCGACGCGGCCGCATGGGCTGGAACGATGCCGCCTTTGGTGCGCTGGTGGGGGCTTTTCCCAACTCCGGTTTTATGGGCGTGCCACTGTTGGTGGCCCTGCTGGGGCCTGCGGCGGCAGGGCCGGTGATTGTGACGATTCTGGTGGACATGGTATTGACCACCTCGCTGTGTATTGCGCTGTCGCGGCTGGGTGGGGCTGGTTTGGGGGCAGGTGAAGGCGCCGAGGGAGTGACTTCTGCGCGCCAGGCCGCAGCCAATGCGCTCAAAGGCGTGGCCACCAATCCTATGCCGTGGGCGATTTTGCTGGGGGCGATGGTATCGGCGCTGGGGCTTCAGTTACCGCAGCCCTTGGTGCAAACCGTGGGGCTGCTGGCCGATGCAGCCTCGCCGGTGGCGCTGTTTACCATTGGCGCCGTGTTGGCCCGGTCACACATGCTGGCGCAGGTGGACGTGGCCCACCATGTGCCGTGGCAGGACTATGTGCCGGTGGCCGCCATCAAGCTGCTGGTGCATCCCGTATTGGTGCTGTTGGTGGGCAGCGCCGCGATGCGTATGGGTGTGGCCATAGACCACTTTTCGCTGACGGCCCTGGTGCTGGTGGCGGCCTTGCCCAGTGCCAGCAATGTTTCCTTGCTGGCCGAGCGATATGGCGCAGACAATGGGCGCATAGCCCGCATTATTTTGGCGTCTACGGCGGTGTCATTTCTGACATTTTCGGCTGCTGTGGCGTGGATGCGGTGACATTTGAGGCGAATTAAGCCCATCCGTTCCAACGGTTGCTTGACCGGGTGGCGCTGGGGCCATGGGCCGTTTTGGGCGTACTCATTTTCAATTGGTCAGCTTTGTCATTTAAATCGGTCAACCGTGGCACCGGGAAAAAAATATCGTTTACTTTTCGTGTCGATAGGTATGAAAAGTGCCTCTAGCGCCCATGGAATGTGCGCAAGCAGCTCCTGAAATAATAGCAATATTGGGAGCTTGTCGGTGTCCGGTTGGGCATGGCATTGACCGCTATCACCTGCCACTTGTCGGCTCAAATCAGCAGCGGATCCACATCAATCGCCCAGCGGATCAGGCCCTTGCACTCCGGTGCCTTGCGCGTGGCGTGCAACACCGATTGCCAGCCGCTCAAAAAGTGCTGCAGTGCTGCGCGCGACGGGCTTTCCACCAGCATCTGGGCGCGCTCCACATTGGCCACACGCTGAATCGCCATGGGCACGGCCGGGTACAGCGTGATTTGCGCCAGCACCTCGGGCCAGCCCTCCCACTGCGCCATCTGTTCTTGTGCGGCGCTGGATGCAGTGTTCAAAAAAGCCTGGGCGGCCTCCTGGGTTTTGGCGTCGGCACGCACCAGCGCCTGGGCGCTGAAGGGCGGCAGGCCGGCCTGTTCGCGCTCCTGCAGCTGCTGCGCGGCAAAAGCCGGGTAGTCGTGCTGCTTGAGTGCCGCGTACAGCGGGTGCGCGGGCTGGAAGGTTTGCACCCACATCTCGCTGGCCGCACCCAGCGCAGCGTCGCGCCCGGCGCGCCCTGTTGCCTGCATCAGCAGGGCAAACAGGCGCTCGGGGGCGCGAAAGTCGCTGGAGAACAGCGCGCCATCGGGGTTGACGGCGGCCACCAGCGTGATGCGGCGAAAGTCGTGCCCCTTGGCAATCATTTGTGTGCCCACCAGCACATCCACATCGCCCGCGTGCACGGCGGCCAGCTGGGTTTGCAGCGTGCCTTGCAGGCGGGTGGTGTCGGCGTCGATGCGGGCCACGCGCACCGGTTCGCCGTCGGGGTACTCTGCACTGACGGAGTTGGGGCGGCGCACATCGGCCAACAGTTCGGCCAGGTGTTCTTCCAGCCGCTCGGTGCCGCGCCCCAGCGGGGCGATGTCGGGGTTGCCGCAGCCAGGGCAGGCGCGGGGCACGCGTTCGGTAAAGCCGCAGTGGTGGCAGCGCAGGGTGCGGTCGATTTTGTGGAACACGCGAAAGGCGCTGCAGTGCGGGCACTCGCTTTTCCAGCCGCAGTCGGCGCAGTGCAGCACCGGGGCGTAGCCGCGCCGGTTCAGAAACACCATGCACTGCTCGCCGCGTGCGATGCGCTCCTTGATGGCTTCCAGTAGCGGGATGGAAAACACCGCGTTGCGGGGCTGGTGGTTCATGTCGACCCGGCGCACCAGGGGCAGGCCGTCGGGCGTGCCCGCAGCCGCCCGGGTGCGCTCTTGCGCAGTGGGTGCCACATTGGGCCTGGTCGCAATGGCAGAGTGTGTGCCAACGTGCGTGCTGCCTGTGATTGGGCCAATGCGGCTGGGCATGTGCAGGCGCAGGTAGCGCCCGCCTTCCGCCGCCGGGCGGCTGTGGTGCCAGCTTTCCAGCGAAGGCGTGGCCGAGCCCAGCACCACTTTCGCGCCTTCCAGACGACCGCGGTACACCGCCAGGTCGCGCGCCGAGTAGCGCGCGCCTTCGCTGCTTTTGTAGCTGGGGTCGTGTTCTTCGTCCACCACGATCAGGCGCAGGTGGGGTATGGAGGCAAACACCGCCATACGCGTGCCCAGCACAATGCGGGCCTGGCCGCTGTGGGCCGCGAGCCAGCTGCGCAGGCGCTGCGGGTTGGTCATGCCGCTGTGGATGGAGACCACGGCGGCTTCGCCATATTCGGGTGCAAAGCGCTGGGTAAAGCGGGCCTCCAGTTGCGGCGTGAGATTGATCTCGGGCACCATGACCAGAGCCTGCGCCAGCGGGTTGGTTTGCAGTGCGGCTTGTACGGCTTGCAGGTAGACCTCGGTTTTGCCGCTGCCGGTGGCGCCAAACAGCAAAAACGGGCCTTTTTGCGTGTGGATTTGTTCCAGTACCGCGGTTTGTTCGGGGCTCAAGGTGGGTGCTTGGGCTTGTGGGCGGTGCGGTGCGGGGGTTGCCGGGGTAGTCTGCCTCCGCCCGCGGCCCTGCAGCGCCTCCCCCCCCGCCCCCCCCCCCCCCCCCCCCCCCCGCCACCCCGGGCGTCCGTGCAGCTTGCTGAGCGTGCGGATTTGGCCCGCGCCGCACCACGCTGCAGGCGGCGCTGCACTTGCTCGGGCGATAAATCACGCAACTGGGGGGGCAGGGCGGCCAGGGCCACTTCGCCCAGCGAGCGTTGGTAATACTGGGCTGTGAAGGTCACCAACTGTTGCCAGGCGGAACTGAGTGGTGCAATACCTTCCAAAGCACCGGCCACTGATTTGACCTTGCCGGGATCGATCTCACCGGTGGACTGGGCCGCATCGGGGCTCCACACCACCCCCAGGGTTTCGCGTTTGCCCAAAGGCACGCGCACCAAAGTGCCGGGCGTCAACGCGTTCGCACTGCGGTAACTCAGCACCGACCCCAGCGCCGCATGCGCCGGTGTGTGGACAAGAATACTGAGCCAGTGGGTCATGGATTGAAAGGTTGCACCAAAGCTGTGCGGGCAGAAAATATTCCTACTTGTGCGTGGTTTGTCATTAAATTTTTAGGAATCTACGCTAAGTGCTTGATTTTAAAGAATTTTGGGATAAATCCAGATTTTCTGTGGATAACTTTGTTGATATCCCCCGTCAGCCGCCGCGAAAGCCTTGTAAATCAAGGCTTTGCTTACGCTGCACAGAAAAAAAGCAAAGAACCGAATCCTTATAAATCAACAACTTACGATCGCTATCGGTTTAATAGCACATTTTTCGTACCCCCGTAGGAACCCTTGGTCTCGCTTACACTTTTTTGTGCATAAGTGAACGCGATCATGGGGAATGGGTCGAAAAAATGGTAGGGGTTCAGGTGCGTAATTGGCGGGAATGGGTTTGCACCGCTTCCACCAATGCTGCGACGTGCTCCGGTGGCGTGTACTGGCTGATGCCATGCCCCAAGTTGAAAATGTGGGTGGGGCCCGTGCCGGTGCCTTGGTACGGTGTGCCAAAGCTGTCGAGCACGCGGGCCACTTCGGCGGCAATGTGTGCGGGGGGGGCAAACAGCACGTTGGGGTCGATATTGCCCTGTAGAGCTTTGCCGGGGCCGTTCTCAGAACCACCGATCAGTGCGCGGGCACGGCCCAGGTTCACGGTCCAGTCCAGGCCCAGCACGTCGCAATCCAGTGCCGCCATCTCCTGCAACCACAGGCCACCGCCTTTGGTGAAGACGATGCGCGGAATGGTTTGGCCCTGGGCTCCGGTGCGTTTGAGTTGGGCCAGCACGCGGGCGGTGTAGGCCAGGCTGAACGACTGAAAAGCGCCGTCCGCCAGCACGCCGCCCCAGCTGTCGAAAACCATCACCGCTTGGGCACCGGCGTCGATTTGGGCGTTCAAATAGGCGGCCACCGAATCGGCATTGACGGCCAGAATGCGGTGCATCAGGTCGGGGCGGCTGTAGAGCATGGTTTTGACCAGGCGGTAGTCGTCGGAACCCGCACCTTCCACCATGTAGCAGGCCAGCGTCCAGGGGCTGCCAGAGAAACCGATCAGCGGAACACGGCCTTTGCCGTCGACGGTGAGGGCTTTGCGGATGCTGCTCACCGCATCAAACACGTACTGCAGCTTGGCCATGTCGGGCACTTCCAGTTTGGCAACGGCGGCCTCGTCGCGCACGGGGGTGGCAAAACGCGGGCCTTCGCCCTGCGCAAAACTCAGGCCCAGGCCCATGGCATCAGGTACGGTCAAAATGTCGCTGAACAAAATGGCAGCGTCCAGCGGGTAACGCTCCAGCGGTTGCAGCGTGACTTCGGTGGCGTAGTCGCGGTTGGTGGCCAGGCCCATAAAACTGCCGGCTTTGGCGCGGGTGGCGCAGTATTCGGGCAAATAGCGCCCCGCTTGGCGCATCAGCCACAGGGGTGTGTGGTCTGTGGCCTGGCGCATGCAGGCGCGTAAAAAACTGTCGTTGTGCAGGGGGTCGAAGATGGGGGAATTTTGAGCGTTCATGCGCCCATTGTCGCAGGGGCCACACGCAGTGGGCGACCGTGGGGGCTAGGTTTCGCCGCCGGGCCGCCCCAAGGCGAAACACGGCCCCCTTGGGGGGGGCAGGAAGCCACACAAAGTGGGCGACCGTGGGGGCACTACACAGATCGGGCGTGCTCCACCATCAGGCAGCGGTTTTGCACCACCGGGATGTCCAGCGCGCGGGCTTTGGCTGCGGCTGTTTCGTGAAAAATCCCCAGCTGCAGCCAGATCGCCTTGGCGCCGATGCTGATGGCCTCGTCCACCACGGGGGGCACATCGGCACTGTTGCGAAATACGTCGACCAGCTCGATGCGGTGTTCTTTGGCTGCCTCCATCAGCGTGGGGTAGGCCTTTTCGCCCAGAATTTCGCTGGCATTGGGGTTGATGGGAATGATGCGCCAGCCCTTGCGCTGCATGTAGTGCGCCACCTCGTAGCTGTCGCGGTGGGTTTTGGGTGACAGGCCGACGACGGCGACCGTGCGGCACTGGGTCAGGGCAAAGGCGCAGGCGCTGGCCGTGAGGGCGGCTTCGGCGGCGGCGCTGAGGGGGGCGGGGTGTTCCTGGGACATGGTGGGGCTTTCAACGGGCATTCAACGGACGCATTCACAGATGCAGCAGGCACATTCACAGGCGCGCCAGCGCCTCGCGCAGGGCCTTGACCTGCAGTATCTCAGAGAAAACCACCGGCGCATGGCCGTTGCGGTAGAGCACATACACCGGCACACCGCTGCGCCCGAGTTGCTCTAGCGCTTGGGTGATGGCCGGGTCGCGGCGGGTCCAGTCGGCGCGCAGCAGGGTGACCTGGCGGGTTTGAAAGTCGGCCAGCACATCGGGGTTGGCCAGGGTGGTTTTTTTGTTGTACTGGCAGGTAATGCACCAGGCGGCGGTGAAATCCACAAATACGGGATGGCCAGCGCGCAATTCGGCATCGACGCGACCGGGTGTCCAGGCGTGCCAAGCGCCCGCAGGGGCCGTACCGGTAGTGCCAGGGGTGGCACCGGGTGGGGTGTCGGCGGTGCGGGTCTGGGCGGGCTCCATTTGTAAGACATTTTGGCCGATTGCGCCCGCCAGCAGTGCGAGAGCAGCTATCGAAAATGTAGCAAGCAGCCAGTGGCGGTGCCTGCGTGAACCCAGCGACCAGACCACCAGGGCCAGGGCCAGCAGCAGCATGAGCAGACTGGCGGCGCCGTCGATACTGGTCAAATGGCCCAGCACCCACACCAGCCACACCACGGTGGCCAGCATGGGGAAGGCCATGAGCTTGCGGAAAGTGTCCATCCAGGCGCCGGGGCGCGGCAGCCAGTGGGCGACCGCCGGTACCCAGCTGGCCGCCAAAAACGGCAAGGCCAGGCCCAGGCCCAGTGCCGCAAAAATGCCCAGCGCCTGGGGCGCAGGCAGGGCAATGGCATACCCCAGCGACGCGCCCATAAAGGGGGCAGTGCAGGGCGACGCCACGGCCACGGCCAGAATGCCAGTCAGAAATGAGTCCGCCACCGGGTGGTGCGCCTGCAGCGCAGCCAACCGGGAGGGCAGCAAGTGGCCGACGTCAAAAACGCCGATCAGATTCAGCGCCAGCAGCGTAAACAGGGCCGCCAAGCCAGCCACCACGGCGGGCGATTGCAGCTGAAAGCCCCAACCCAGTTGTTCGCCAGTGGCACGCAGGGCCAGCATCAGGCCGCCAATGGCCATAAAGGACAGCACCACTCCCAGCGTGTAGGCCGTGCCTTGCGCCCGCTGCGACGCACGGCTGTGGTTGCCGTGGCGCACCAGACCCAGGATTTTGATGGCCAGCACCGGCAACACGCAGGGCATCAGGTTCAGAATCAACCCGCCCAGCAGGGCGGCGGCAAGGGCCAAAAACCAGCTGCCATCGGGTGTGGTTGCTGCAGCTGCAGCGGGTGGCGTAGATGCCTGGGGGGCTGCGTCCGACGTGGCGCCACTGGCGCTGGAGTTGGTGCTTGCGTTGGCGTTGGCGTCCAGTGCGGCCTGCAGTGCCGGTGGAATGGCGGCCACACCCGTCACTCCCACTACCGGGGGCCAGGTGCCGTCAACCTGTGCCACTGCGCGCAGGCTGTGGGTGCCCAGCGCCAGCACCACCGGCAGTGTGGTGGGGCTGGTGTCGCGTTGTGGTGACAAGGCGATACGTGCACTCCAGACGCCTTGGTTCCAGGTCTGGGTGCCCTGCGGGGTCGCTCCTGCGCTGGTGCGCACGGCATCGCTGACCTGCGGGGTGCGGGGGGCATCGAGCACGTTGGTGGTTTCGGGGAAGCCGTTGAGTGCTTTGCCCTGCCACGCGGCGGGCAAACCGGTGGCGCGCAGCAGCAGGGTGTCGCCGTCCGGTGTGGCGCTCAGTACACCGCTAAACGGCAGTGGGGCGGCGGCGCGGGCGGCGTCAAAATCGGTACCATGGGTTGCCGTGGAGCCGCGCACGGGCAACTGCAGGGTAAAGCGGCCTTCCTGCGGAATACATTCCTGGCGGCACACCAGCCAGGAGGCGTGGAGTTGAATGTCCACCGCGTCCGCACCCGCGCCGGGGGCCCAGGTGGGGCCATCGTCAACGGCACCGGCAGCAGCACCGTGCCTTCGTAGCCGTAGTTGGCCAGATTGCCCACAGCGATGCGTTGGGGTGTGGGCCAGGCGATGTCACCCGCCGTGACGCCGGTGGGCACAGTCCACTGTAGTGTGGTGGGTAGGCCGGAGTCGCCGGGGTTTTTCCAATAGGTGTGCCAGTGGGGCTGGTGCTGCAACTGCAGCCCTACCCACACGGTTTTGCCGGGTTCCACACCGTCGGGCGCGTGGGCAACCAGTTCGGCGCGCACCTGTTCGGTCTGGACGACTGCTGCGGAGTTTGCCTTGCCCAGGTCTTTCAAGGAAAAAGCGGCATTTCCGCTCGCCAGATAAGCGCAAGCAGCTATGAAAATAATAGCATTTCGCAAGAGGATGTGGCGCTGGGAGGGGCAGCGGGCGATGGGGGCGGCGGAAAGTGGGGTCATAAACATGTCAGTGTCGGAGCCGCGTGCAGTGTAAAAGTTCCCGGGGCAAAAAAAATGCCCACCGGGGTGGGCATGGGCGGCGCAGGCCGGGGGGGCATCAAAACTTGTAGCCCGCAGTGAGCGAGAAAATGTTGGAGCTGCCTGAGAACGTGGTGGCATTAAACGTCTTTTCGTTGTACCGGTTCATGTCGTAACCGGCCTGGATGTACAGGTTTTTGTCGAGCATGGAGCGCACCCCCAGCCCGTAGCCAAAGCCCATCAACGAGTCGCTGTAGTCGCTGCCGGGAGAGGCCGAAACGAGTGTCAAACCCACGGACGAAACTTTGCCGTAGACCAGCAGCGAGTCCGAAATGGCGTAGCTGGGTGTGATGTCGAAGGACATGGCGTTTTTGGTGGTGTAGTCGGCAGCCGGCGCGCCCAGGCTGCCGACCTTGCGGTTGCCAAGGCTGTACGAAGCGCCCAGTCCCACCATAAATTGGTCGTTCAAGGCAATGGCGTATTGCGCCTGGAGATCCATTCCGGAATGGGTGCTGCTGTCTGAGCCTGCGTTCAGATGCTGGATGCTGGAGCGGTTGAAATCCAAACCGCCACCCAGGCTGAAACCTTCAAAGTTTTTTGCTTGCGCAAAAACCTGCGGCGCAGCCAGAACCAAGCACAGCGCGATCGGTGTAGCGTGTTTTTTCATGGCGGGAAACAAGGTTGGGTTAGCGTTTACCCGAGTATAGTTTTTGGTTTCCGGGGGTCAATACGAATAATTAGACCGGTGTTGCTAAATGATCTTGCACCCTGTGTACCCGTGTTCGCGCCACACACCCTGGAGCCCCCATCAAAACGCGGCTGTCCAGTCACGCAATCAGTTACGTCTTTTAACAAAATCTGTCGGGTGGCCGCTATTTTGCGCAGGTGTGTCCTGCGCCGGGGTGGAAAAAATGGCCGGCAGTTTGCTGGGCGCCGTGATACGCAGCTGTTTATTGACGTTTTCCTGCCCAAACACCACTTCAATGCGTGACACCGGTACGCCAAACAGGGGCGCTAGGAATCGCACCATGTGGTCGGTGGCTTTGCCGTCTTTGGGCGCGGCGGTCACGCTCACCTTGAGCTGTGTGCCTTTGGGTTTGCCAATAGCGTCTTTGCTGGCCGACGGTTTGCCCAGAATGTTGACCACCAGGGTGTCGCCATCCCAGGCAAAAAATGAGTCGCCGGTGCGGTTGCGCGGCGTGGGGGATCGGGAAGTGCGGGCCATGCTCCCATAATACGGCGATGATCCCCGCTTTCGCCGCTGCTCCTGCCATGGCGCCCGTCGCTCCCGCCGCGTGCGACCGCCAGCCTGTGCCTTGCATCGTCTTGGCCACCTTGAATGCGCGCTTTATCCATGCATCGCTGGGGCTGCGTTACTTGTTGGCCAATATGGCGCGCCACGGTGGGCCGGAGTTGCGCGCGGCGACGCAATTGCGCGAATACGTCATCTCCCGCCCGGTTGAAGAGATTGTGGCCGACCTGCTGCAGGCTTTGCCGACGCCCACAGCGGATGCGGGGATGGCGCAGGCCTCCAAGGTCCCTCCGATTGTGGGGTTTGGCGTGTACATCTGGAATACGGTGCCTACGACCGAGGTGGTGCGCCAGCTCAAGGCGGCGCGCCCGGACGTGCGCGTGGTGCTGGGTGGCCCCGAGGTCAGCCACGAGTGGGAGAACCAGCCCATTGTGGCGCTGGCCGACCATGTGATTACCGGCTGGGGCGATGTGAGCTTTCCCCGCCTGTGTCGCGCGCTGGTGTACGGCCCGCGCCCGCTGATGAAGGTGATGGCGGGTGAGCAAGCGCCACTGGAGCAGATCGACATGCCCTATGGCGAGTTCAGCGACGCCGACCTGGCCCACCGTGTGTTGTACGTGGAAGCCTCGCGCGGCTGCCCGTTCAAGTGCGAGTTTTGCCTGAGTGCCCTGGACAAAACCGCCTGGGCGTTTGACGCAGACGCATTTTTGGCGGCGCTGCAAACCCTGTACGCCCGCGGGGCGCGCAGTTTCAAGTTTGTGGACCGCACCTTTAACCTGAAAATGGATGCGTCGGTGCGCATCCTGCAGTTTTTTCTGGACCGCCTGGCCGAACGCCCAGAGGCGCCACTGTTTTTGCACTTTGAAGTGGTGCCCGACCATTTGCCCGATCGCCTCAAGGCCAGCCTGGCGCAGTTTCCGCCCGGTGTACTGCAACTGGAGGTGGGGGTGCAGAGCTTCAATGTGGACGTGCAGCAGCGCATTGCCCGGCGCCAGGACAACACCAAAACCGAAGCCAACCTGCGCTGGTTGCGCAGCCACAGCCACGCGCACCTGCATGTGGACCTGATTTTTGGCTTGCCGGGCGAAAGCCTGGACAGTTTTGCCAGCGGGTTCGATCGTTTGTGGGCCTTGGGCCCGCACGAAATCCAGCTGGGGCTGCTTAAACGCCTGCGCGGCACCCCGCTGGCCCAGCGCAGCATGCCAGGCAACGTGGCCGAGTACGGCATGGTGTACGAAGCGCAGGCCCCCTATATCCTGCAGTACAACGATGCCGTGTCGCGCGACGTGGTGCAGACTTTTGTGCGTTTTTCCCGCTACTGGGACCTGGTGGCCAACTCCGGGCGTTTTGGCGCCACCTTGCCGGTGTTGCTGGCCACGCAGGCCAGCGCATTTGCGGCCTTTGCCGACTTTGCGCGGCACCTGTGGGCGCGCATGGGCGCCACCCACCGCGTGGCGCCTGAGCAACTGGTGGACGCGCTGTTTGATTACCTGACTGGGCAGGCACAATTGCCGCCCGAGCGCGCGCGCGCGCTGCTGCTGCAGGACTATCAGGCCAGCGGCGCCCACGCCAGGCCGGTGTGCCTGAAAGACCACCTGCCACGCCGTGGCGCCATCATGGCCGGGGCGGCGCAGGGAATGAATCAGCGCCAGCAGCGCCACGGCGACACCGCACACCCGCCTGCTTCAAGGATAGAGACATGAGCCAAACCCATTCCCCCTCGCGTTTCTGGGCCGACTGGAGCAGCCGCGACTTTGCGCTGTGCCAGGCGGCGGGCACGATGGCCAATGCCGTGGCCGTATTGCCGGTGGCCGCCACCGAGCAGCATGGCCCGCACCTGCCACTGAAGGTCGACAGTGCCGTGGTCGATGGGGTGGTTGCTGCGGCCATCGCGCGGTTGGATGCCAGAGTGCCAGCGGTATTTTTGCCCACGCAGGCGGTCGGCTTTAGCCCCGAGCACGCGGCTTTTCCCGGCACGCTGACGCTGCGCGCCGACACAGTGATCCGGCTGTGGACCGAGATCGGCGAATGCGTGGCCGCTGCAGGGGTGCGCAAGCTGGTGCTGTTCAACGCCCACGGCGGGCAGGCCGGGGTGATGGACATTGTGGCGCGCGATTTGCGTGCCCGTTTGGGTCTGCTGGTGTACAGCGTCAACTGGTACAACTTGCCGCTGCTGGGGCCGCAGGGGGAGGACGTGAATGCGCTGTTCAGTGCCCACGAGCACCGATTTGGCATCCATGCCGGGGACATCGAGACCTCCATGATGCTGGCGCTGGAGCCGCAGCGGGTGGACATGGCGCAGGCGCAAAATTTTGCCTCCACGTCCGAGCAGCGGGCGCAGCAGTATTCCATTCTGGGCAACGGCAGCAGTGCCAAGCTGGGTTGGCAGATGCAGGACTACAACCCGGCCGGGGCGGTGGGTAACGCCGCTGCAGCCACGCCAGACAAGGGGCGTGCGGTGCTGGCGGCGGCGGGGCGCGCGCTGGCCACTTTGTTGGCCGAGGTGCACCGCCTGCCCTTGACGACTGTGGTCGAAAGCGTCAAAGTGGGCACGTGAGCACTACATCGAGCCCCTCCCCGCACACGGCCCTGGTTTCCGGGGAACTGGCGCGCGCTTGGGAAATGCTCAGTGGCGAGGCGCGCAGCTTTGCGTGGGTGTTTTCGCCGCACCTGTACCCGCCCTATGCCGAGTTCAGTTTTGTCATTCCCATGACGGTGCGCGACGATGGCTCCACCTTTGCGGTGGGTGTGCTGATACAGCGTGCCTGCGCCGCCACCGTGGCAGCAGCCATGTTTGGGGACGCGGTGGACAATGTGCCGCCCGAAGACCTGGCCGACGCCTGCTCCGAGGTGTGCAACATCTTTTCCGACAGCATCGCCCGCAACCTGTACCCTGACCAGCCGGTGGACATTGGACTGCCTTTCACTGCCTTTCAAACTGACCGAAGCCAATTACGCCAACGTGTTCGACGCCAGTGGCGACGGCGACATCTACCAAAGCCACTCCAACGGCAACTGCCTGACGGTAGTGGTGTTCACCCATACCGACACGCGTATGTAATTCCGTCTGGATACCTGGCAAGGCAGATGCCTGTGCCCATTGCCTGCAGGGATCTGCCGCATTTACCCGTTGTTATTGTTGTTGTTATTGTTATTGTTATTGTTATTGTTGTTATTGCTGTTGCGTTGGCGCTCTTGCGCGGCGGCGTTGGGGTTGCTGCCGGGCATACCCATCAGGAGGCCGGTGGTACCCAGCATCACGAGTTTGCCACCCCGTGCGAAAGCATCGGCGTCGAGTATGGAAATTTTTGCGCCGTTGCACCACAGGGTATGCGTCTGGCGCGCCAGCGCCACGGCAAACTGCTGCAACACCCGGCACTGGCTGTAGGCGCTGATGGTGTTGGCCTGGTAGATCAGGTGGTCCTCCTTGCGCCGCACGGGTGCTGCCAGCCACTGCACCAGCGATTCTTCGAGCGCGGTGCGCGTGGCGCTGTCTTCCAGCCGCAGGGCATTGAGAAAACACTCCACGGTGTAGGCGGTGCGCTGCAGGTCAGGCGTGGTCATGGTGGGCGGGCGGTGGTGAGGGCGAAGATGGCGATGGCGGCAGGGGTGGCAGGTAATGGAACTCGAAGTTCTGAAACGGCAGGTTGGCCGTTTGCAGATGGTAAAAGGCATTGTTGCGCTGTTTTTGGTAATGGTAGTCGCGCAGGGCAGATGTTGTCACGAACAGGTTGTTGAGTACCCCGCGCAAAAACAGAGTCCCGTGCAACGCCAGCAGCGCACCCACGTCGCACTGCACGTAGTCCGCCCCCAGGCGCTCGCTGGCCTGAAGGCAGTTGGCATACAACTGGTAGGTGAAGAGGTGCTCCTGCTTGGTGCGTTGCTCGTCGCCATACACCACCGGCGTGTCGCGCAGCAACTGCAGGTACAGGGTGTTGCGGATGGGCTCGGCTATGGCCACCTGCAGCAGCTCGCGGCGCAGGTGCAGCACCACGCGGTCGCCCGGCACCAGCGTGTACACACTGCGCCGGGTTTTGCACAGTTGTGACTCCAGGGGCACGCATTGCGCGCCCAGCTCCAGCACAAACGCATCGTTGCGGAACATCTGGCCCAGCGTGGCGTCGGCGGCAATCAGCGCCGCCAGCGTGTTTTTGGGCTCACCCAGGTCATTGGGCAGCACCAGGCCAGGGGCAGGTGGCGGTGCGGCGGGCGCTGCAAACGCCAGCGACGGGTGCATGGTCTGGCGGTATTGCGCCAGGTAGGCCTGCTGCTGCGCTGCATCGTCGGGCGGGTAGCTCAGGGGCTGGTCCGCATACAGGTCTTTCTGCAGCGCGCAGGTGTAGGAGCGTGCCGCGCCGCGCTGGAACTTCACCACCGCACAGCCGGTGTTGCAGCGGCTCAGGTGCGCGCAACGCTGGCACGCCGCATCCAGGCCGTGGTTGGCATGCTGCAAGGCGATTTTGCGCATGCCGGTTTCCAGAATGCTGGCAATCGAGTCCTGCCAGACATTGCCATAGTGGAACTCGGGGATGCCCTGGCCGCGCACGCAGGAGTAGACCGCGCCGTCGCTTTGCAGCAGGTAAAAGCGCTCGGCGCAATTCACGCAGTTGGTGCAGTAGCCGGGTTTGAATTCTTCAAACCAGTGGCGCTGCAAGCCTTCCTGTAATTCGGTCCCCATAAAGGCGGATTTGAGTGCTGCGTACAACTGTTGCTGCTGTGCTTCGGTGGCCGGCGCAAGCGCCCCATCGCCCTTGGCAGTGCGGTTGAGGGCCGAGCCAAAGGCAAACATCAGGTTGAGCTGGTTCATGTCAAAACCGATGTCGCGGTGCAAGAACCAGATGTCATCCACAAGGGCCTGCACGTTCTCCAGGTGCACGCTGCTGAGGGTGGCCGAAATCTTTTTGCCATGCGGGTAACGTGCCAGCAGGCGCAGGTTTTCCAGCGTGCGATCCAGCCAACTGGTGCCTGCCAGGGTGGTGCGGTGTGCGGCATGCAGCGCCAGCGGCAGGTCGATGCTGGCGCTGATGGAAACCTTGTGGCGCTCCAGCAGTGTGTACAGCGGCGCAAAGCGCACCAGGTTGGTCTTGATGTGCGGTGCCGATCTTCGGTGCCCCTGCGCCTGCAGCGCGTCAAAGTGGCGGTGGTAGTGGCGCTCAATCACTTCCAGGAGTTGCTCCAGCACCGGTGCGGGCAGTGTGGTGACTTCGCCGCCATGCAAAGATACGTTAAACGCCAGCACCCCGGCCTGCTCCAGCGCCTGCAAGGCGTGCTCCAGCGTGGCAACAGCGCGGGCAGCGTCGGTTTGTAGCTTGGCCTCGGTGGTCTGGCGCCCCAGGTAGCAGTAGCTGCAGCTCAGGTTGCAGCACAGGGTGGGGACATACAGCAGATGGATGAAGCGCACAAACGCTTGGCCAGGTGGAGTGGGGGGCGGGGCGGCCAAGGCGGGCATGGTCGTTAAGCGCTGCTGCACTCCACCCCCGGTGCCAGCGCTTGCACCCGCTCGGTGATCTTGGCAGCCACCTTGTCAAACTTGGCGGCCTTGTTTTTGGCGATTTTGTCGGCCTTGCGGGCGGCGGTGGGAAACTTGTCGCGCTCCAGCGTGAACGACTGGCCGCTGGCGCTCACCAGGCGCAGTGTGCCGCGGCTGGCCGATGCCACCACACGGCGCACATTGGCGTAATACACGATGCGGTCGCCGCACAGCAGGTAGCGTGGCCCCAGCAGCAAATGGCGTGGTGCAGAAAACCAGGCCACCACGGGCACTATCAGCACCACCAGCCCCGGCACAAAGGCCTGCACCAGCACGCCCAGCGCCACCAGCGCGGCCAGGCCTGTAAATACCTTGCGCCCCGTGCTGCGCTGCACTGCGCCGGTGTGCTGGTATTTGAAGGTGGCAAAGAGGGTGGGCGTCATGGTGGCAACCATGCTAGCGCAATCGGGGCGCAACCGGGGCACCAGCGGAGGTGCTTTCTACCTTTGCGCCTTGCATGGTTCTGTTCAGCGCGGCACTTCCATCAGCAGGCGAATGCCCACCAGCGTGTAGCGGGTCTGTGGTGAGTTCCAGTTGCGGTAGCTGGCGCGCAGGTACAGCGGCCAGGTGTGCCACGAGCCGCCACGGCGCACGTACACAGTGCCCTGCGTCGGGCCTTGCGGGTCGTCGACCGGCGAGTGGGCGTAGTAATTTTCGTCATGCAAGTCCTGCGTCCATTCCCAGGCGTTGCCATGCATGTCGTGCAGGCCAAAGGCGTTGGGCGCAAAGCTGGCCACCGGGGCGGTAAAGGCGTGGCCGTCGTCGCCGCGCACGGCGTGGGACGCAAAGGCCGGCCACAGCGCTCGGGCATGGGCATCAAATACGTTGGCGACCGCCGTCAGGCCCTCGGGGTTGTCGCCATGGTGGTAGCGGGTGCGGGTGCCCGCGCGGGCGCTGTATTCCCACTCGGCTTCGGTGGGTAGGCGGTAGACGCGGCCCTCGGTCTGGCTGAGCCATTTCGCCAACGCCTGGGCGTCGTTCCAGGTGACGTTGACAACAGGGTGGGCGTCGGATTGCGCAAAGCCGGGGTTGGCCCAACTGTAGCGTGGGTTGCGCCCGTCAAACTGTTCGCCGCGTGGGCCGCTGGGGGTGTGCTGTGGGTTGTAGCCATAACCACCCGTGCCGTCGGTGATTGATTCGGGCACGTAGCCGGATACTTTCAGAAACTGGCGAAACTGCCCCACCGTCACTTCGGTCTGACCCAGATAGAAGTCGCGGGTGATGCGCACGCGGTGCATCGGCGCTTCGTCGCGCAGGTCTTCCAGGCGCTGGCGCTCCATCAGGGGGAAGTCTTTTTCCAGTTGGGCAATGGGCTCGTCGCTGCCCATCAGGAACTCGCCGCGCGGTATACGCACCAGGGGCATGCCGATGGTGTTGACGATGCGCCCGGGTGCGGGCGCGGTGGTCGATGCAGATGCAGATTCAGTGCCAGTAGCAGTCCCCGCCGGGGTGGGGTGTGGGGCGGGAGAGGTCGAGCCGGGCGCCAGCGGGGCGCAGCCGATCAGGCACAGGGCCAGCAGGGCCGCACTGGTGTGTTTTAAGCGTATGTAATCCATGGTGCATATTCTGCACCGTCCAAATGCGGCAGCGTGTTGAAGGTCAACAGCTGGTGGTGTTTGGTGTTGAACGTGCATTCGGTGACTGAACTGTTGCGAATGCGCATATTCAGCTTGACCGTGGTCTCCGGCGCCGTGCCCAGAATGTGGCCCAGCGCCGTGGCAATGGGGCCGCCACTGCTCACGATGAGCACGTTGCCGGTGTGGTTCTTTCGAATGTGTTCGAGGGCGCTGGTGACGCCGTGCACAAATTGTGCGTAGCTGGGCATGCCTTTGGGGCTGACCACGCCGTCCATCCACTGCGTCAAGCCATTGCACAACAGCCGGAAGTGGTGGCGGTACTGCTCGGGTGTGCCGGGTTTCTCCAGCGGCTGCGGGTGCACGGTGGCAATCAGCGCCAGGCTGTCGTATTCGTCCAGACCCGGCCACAGCAGCGGTGCCACGGTGTGGCCGCTGGCTTGGCAAATGCCTGCATACGTTTGCGCGTGGCGTTTGAGGGTGCCGGTGAGCACGGCGTCAAATTGCACGCCATTCTTTGCAAAATATTCACCCAGGCGCACGCTTTGGCGGTGGCCCAGTTCGCTTAAGTTGTCGTAATCTGCCGCGCCAAAAGACGCTTGAGCGTGTCGTACCAAATAGAGATTTCCCATGCGCCAAATCTAAGGCAATCAGGGTGGCGGGCTTGTCTTGGGGGTGACAGCGTGGCGGTTGCGGGTTTGTGTGCAGTGGTTTGCCAAAGCCCGCGCGTTGACCTGCATTGCGCACCCTGTCAGACTAACGGCCATGAACAAAAAACCTTTTCTGATCCCACTGGTGCTACTGGGGCTTGTGGCGCCCACAGCACATGCACAAACCACCTACAAATGCAAGGCGGCAGACGGAACGGTGCAGTTTTCCGATCGGCTGTGCCGTGGCGGGGTGCAGGTTCGTGTGAACGTGCAATCCGATTCACCGCAGCGCAAGGCCGAGAGTGACGCCCGGATCGAACGCGACAAAGCACTGGCCGATCAGGTGCAGGCGAGCCGTGCCGCCCGTGAACAAGCAGCTCGGGCCGCGCAGGATCAACAGCAGCAAATCAACCAGGGTATTGCCAATACAGTGGAACAGGCGCGGGTACAGCAACGGGCCGGCACCAAAAGCGTCAACCCCGGCACCGCCGTTCCCGAACGCACGAATTGAAGCGGTCGTTACAGGGTCACGCTGCCGTCGATGCAGGTGACCGACTCACCACCCACCCACACCTGGCCCTGGGCGTCTTGTTCGATGGAAACACGGCCGTCGCGGCCCAGGCAGGCGCCTTGGCTGGCAACGTAGCGTGCCGGGGCGTGGCCATCGGCGATCAACCACTGCGCCAGCGCAGCGTTGAGGCTGCCGGTGACCGGGTCTTCGTTGACACCAATCGGGGCGGCAAAAGCACGCACCTCAACGTGGGCGGGTGCTGCGTCTGCATCTCCGCAAGCGGCATCACTTGCCCCGCTGCCCCCAAATGCACGCGCTTCGCGGTTGGAGCGTGCTATTAAAACAGGAGCTGCTTGCGCATATTCCACGGCGGCTACACCCACTTTTTGCCCTAAATTAATGAGCTCCTGGTGCTTGGGCGTGAGCTGCAACACGGTCTGCACGCTGTCGAGCAACAGGCTGAACCACACCGGGCCGTTGTCCAGCACTTGCGCCGCCACAATGTGCTGCGATTGAAGACCCAGTGCGGCCGCCACCTTGGCCAGCAACATGGGGCTGGGGGCGCTGCGTTGGAGTGGCGGGGCGGCAAAGGCCAGTTGCGCGCCCTGGCGGCGAATGGTCACCAAACCTACCTGGCACTCCTGCACGATGTGCTGTGCCACGCGGCTTTGACCGCCGGCCTGCAGCCAGGCGTGGCAGCTGCCCAGTGTGGGGTGGCCGGCAAAGGGCAGTTCGCCACCGGGGGTGAAGATGCGCACGCGGTAGTCTGCTCCGCCTTGTCGGCCTGTCTCTGTCGGTGGCAATACAAAAGTGGTTTCCGACAGGTTGGTCCAGTGCGCAAAGCGCTGCATGGTGGCGTCGTCCAGACCCGTGCCGTCCAGCACCACGGCCAGTGGGTTGCCGCGGTAAGGGGTGGTGGTGAAGACGTCGACTTGTTTGAATGGGCGGGTGCTCACTGCAAAACCTCCGGGCGGTTTGCCACCGTGCAAGTTAGCTTGGAGCGGCCCGGCGCTGCGCTCATGGCGCACCCCGGTGCTGCTGGATGGCGGCAGCCAGTGCGGCCACGCCGGTGCGGATTTCGTCCACATTGGGTGTGACAAACGACAGGCGCATGGTGCGCGGGTCGGCATGGTCGTTGTAGAAAGCCGCACCCGGTACAAAGGCCACACCTTTTTCTACCGCCAGGGGCAGCAGGGTTTGCGCGTTCATGCCTTCGGGCAGGCGGGCCCACAGGAACATGCCGCCGCTGGGCGTGTTCCAGGTCACGTCGGCAGGCATGTCTTTGGCCAGGGCCGCCAACATGGCATCGCGCTGGGTTTTGTACAGGGCGCGGATGGTGGGGATGTGGCGGTCCAGAAAGCCACCTTGCATCACGGTGGTGATCAGGCGCTGGTTAAAGCTGGGGCTGTGCAAGTCGGCCGCCTGCTTGGCCTGCAGCAGCTTGGGGAAGATGGCCTTGGGTGCCACCAGAAAGCCCATGCGCAGGCCAGGGGCCAATATTTTGGAAAACGAGCCCAGGTAGATGCTGCCTTCGGGGTTGCGTGCGGTCAAAGGGGCGGGGGGCTCTTTGTCAAACCACAGGTCACCATAGGGGTTGTCTTCAATCAGGGGCAAGCCCAGCTCGGCCGCCGTGGCCGAGAGTGCGGCGCGGCGGGCCTCGCTCATGGTGCGGCCGGTGGGGTTTTGAAAGTTGGGCAGCACGTAGAGAAAACGCGCCTTGTTGGCACCGGTGCCCACTTTGGCGCGGAGGTCGGCAATATCGACCCCTTCATCGTCACTGGCCACACTGTCGATCACCGGCTCCATGGGCGTAAAGGCCTGCAGGGCACCCAGGTAGGTGGGGGTTTCGACGAGCATGCGGCTGCCCTCATCGAGCAGTACCTTGGCCACCAGGTCCAGCCCCTGTTGCGAGCCGGTGGTAATGAGCACCTGCGCCGGGTCCACGTCCCAGGGCAGGCGATCGGCCACCATTTGGGTCAACGGACCATACCCTTCGCTGGCGGCGTATTGCAGGGCGGCACGGCCATCGGTGCCCAGTACCTCGGCGCAGGCGGCGGCAAATTCGGTGACCGGAAAGGTCTTGCTGGAGGGCAGCCCACCGGCAAAACTGATGATGCCGGGCTTCTCGGTAATTTTGAGGATCTCGCGGATGACCGAGGGGTTCATGCGGGCGGCGCGGCGGGCCAGGGTCCAGGGGGTAGCGTGTGTCATGGGGTGCGTTTCAGTGGCAATGGTTCAAAGGGCAGGGCGCGGTAAGGTGGCTATGGGGCTCTAAGGGCGTGGCAAGGTGCGGGTGGCGAAGTATTTGCCTAAAAATACGGTGGCCACCACACCGCCTGCAAAGGCCAGTGTAGAGACCTCCAGCGCTTCGCCCAATAAAGGTACGGCCGCCAATATGCTCAAAAAGGGTTGTACAAGTTGCGTTTGGCTAACTTTAAGCGCTCCGCCCATCGCCAAGCCCCGGTACCAGGCAAAAAAACCGGCCCACATCGAAAAAACACCCACATAGCCCAGTGCCCACCAGGCGGATGCCGGCACGCTGTGGCTGGGCCAGGTGAGCAGTGCGCCGGGCAGGCTGACGGGCAGCGCCAGCACACACACCCAGCAAATCACCCGCTCGGCCCCCAGTGTGGGCGTGACCTGCGCGCCATATACGTAGCCCATGGAAGCGGCCAACACAGCGCCCAGCAGCAGGGCATCGGCCCACTCCACCCCCAGACCATGGCCTTGTTGCAGGCCACGCGACACCGAAAACACCAGCACTAACGCACTGCCCAGGCAGGCACACACCCAAAAGCCCAGGCGCGCACGCTGGTGCAGCACCCATGCGGCAATGGCCGCCGTGGCCAGCGGCAGCAGCGCGGTGACCACGGCGGCGTGGCCCGAGGGCACATAACGCAGGCCCCACGCCAGTAGCAGCGGAAAACCGATGGCGTTGCCCAACAAAGCCAGCAGCAGCGGCTTGCGTTGGGCAGCGGCTGGCAGGGGCGAGCGGGTCAAACCCAAAAACAGCAAGGAGAGGGCGCCCGCCAGTGCGAGACGGCCAAAGGTGACAAACCAGGGCGACAGCAGGGGCGCATCCACCGTGCCGGTGGCCAGCCGCGTCATGGGCAAGGTGAGGGCAAAAATGGCCACACCCAAAAAACCCAAGGCCATGCCCAGGATTTCGTGGCGGGTGGGGTGGGCGTGGTGCGTGGCGTGCATGGCCTTGACTGTAGTGGTAAAAGCAGTACAGATGCAGTACAGTTACGCATTCAAATACAGAAACTGTATTGCCTGTTTGGGCAGCACAGCCACGCCACCATAACCACCACCCACACTGTCATGCACCTACAGCCCGCGCCCCATCGCATGAACGTTCGTGTCCATTCATCAGGACGGCTGCCATGTTGTTGAAGACCGCCTCGCAATCGCTCACCGACCAGCTGTGCAGCCGTTTTGCCGAGCGCATCCGCACCCGGTTGTTGGCACCGGGGGCGCGCCTGCCCTCGGTGCGCCTGTGTGCGCAGCAGCAGGGCGTGAGCCCCTCCACCGTGGTGGCGGCCTACGACCAGTTGCTGGCGCAAGGCCTGGTAGAGGCCCGGCGCAACCGCGGGTTTTATGTGCGAAAAATGCCTGTAGCGCACGATGGACGTGCGCAAGCAGCTACTAAAACAATAGCAAATGGAGGCGCAGCAGAGGCGTGGGAGATGGATCGCGAGGGGGCAGCTGGCTCGGCTGCGCCGACCGGCATGGCACAGCATGTGCCGGTCAGCGCTACGGCGCTGATACGCGGTATGTTCCACGGCAACAGCGACAAGCCTCAGCCCGGCATGGGCGTTTTTCCGCCCGACTGGCTGGAAACCACTTTCATGCCCGCAGCCATCCGCAAGGTGAGCAGCACGCGGGCGCTGCAATCGTTCTCGTTGCAATACGGCGAACCGGCGGGTGACAGCAGCTTGCGCCAGGCCCTGTCACAGAAACTGGCGGTGCACGCCATCCACGCGGCCCCCAGCCAAATCGTCACCACCGTGGGCGCCACCCACGCGCTGGACATTGTGAGCCGCACCCTGCTGCGCGCGGGCGACTGTGTGATGGTGGAAGAGCCCGGTTGGGCCATTGAGTTTGCCCGCCTCACCGCCTTAGGCATGCGCATATTGCCGGTACCCCGGCGTGCCGACGGGCCGGACCTGGAGGTGATGGCGCGCTACTGCGAATTGCATGCGCCCAAGCTGTTTGTGAGCGTGAGCGTGCTGCACAACCCCACCGGTTATTGCTTGACGCCCGGCAGCGCCCACCGCGTGCTGCAACTGGCCAATGCGCACAACTTCTACATTCTGGAAGACGACACCTACAGCCACCTGGCCCCCGACCACGCCACGCGCCTGAGCGCGCTCGACGGCCTGCAGCGCACCGTGTATGTGAGCGGGTTCTCCAAAATTTTGGCACCGGGCTGGCGCGTGGGCTTTATGGCCGCGCCGCCAATGCTGGTGGAGCGCCTGGTAGACACCAAACTGCTGGCCACGCTGACCACGCCGGCACTGCTGGAAAAAGCGCTGGCCTGGTGCATCGACCAGGGCCAGCTGCGCCGCCACGCCGAACGCATCCGCACCCGGCTGGATATTGCACGCGCACGCAGCGTGCAACTGGCTCTGGCGCAAGGCTGCACTTTTGCCGCGCCACCGGCGGGGCTGTTTGGCTGGGTGGACACCGGGGTCGACACCGGCATGCTGGCCCAGCGCATGCTCGACGTTGGCTATCTGCTCGCCCCCGGCGCCCTGTTCCATGCCGAGCGCCAGCCGAGTACGCTGATGCGCATCAATTTCACCACCACGCAGGAGGCGCAGTTTTGGGATGCATTCGGGCGGCTGCGGGCGGAAGCGTTGCGGTAGTAGTGGTTGGGGTATGAAAAATGGCATTTGCGCACGTCTGGCTTGCGTAAGTAGCTATTAAATGTGTAGCGTTTTGTGCTGCATGTGGCGGTGATGAGGCCTGCCGCTGCGGCGTTGGCAGAACGCCTGCCAAATGATCCTGCCATCGCAGGGCATCGACCGATTGAATGCAGGGCCAGAGGTTCCAGGTGAGATAAGGGAATACCCTGATTGGTTGAACAAACACGCCAATACGGCAACGCGAAGGGCAAAAATAAGTGCGAACAAGTCGATTAATTTTGTAAATATTGTGCCGATAGTTCTCGGATACTGGTAATCCGTTAGTGAAATTGCTGGGCTGGCCTATTCCCTTTAGGTACGGCATCTTGTAGGAGAACTTCTCATGGCCTCACCGTTCCTAGGACTAAGCACAGCCAATATCGCTGTTCTGACGACGACCCAGCTCAATAGTTTGTCCACGGCGGACTATGTTCTGCTGACAACGGATCAGGTGCGAGCGCTTACAACGGACCAGTTTGCTTCTCTGCAGACGCAATTCGTGGCTGCACTGACTACAAGCGGTGTTGCGGCTTTGACCACCGATCAGGTCGTGGCACTTAGAACCGATCAGGTGTCGGGTTTAAAAACCCACCAGATCGCCGCCCTGACTACGGACGGCATAGCCGCCATGGAAACTGCGGACGTAGCAGCGCTGACCACGGCTGGCATAGGCGCCTTGACAACCAACCAGGTCAACAAAGGCCTGACCACCGACCAGGTGGTTGCCCTGAGGACCGACCAGGTGGCGGCCCTCAAGACCCACCAAGTTGCAGCGCTATCGACCGACGGCATCGCCGCCATGCAAACTGCGGACGTAGCGGCGCTGACGACGGCCAGCATTGGGGCACTGACAACCAATCAGGTGAGCAAAGGCCTGACCACCGACCAGGTGGCCGCCCTGACGACGGCCGGTGCAACCGCGCTGACCACCGCGGGTGTAGCCGCGCTGACCACCGACCAGGTCGTGGCCCTGAGGACCGACCAGGTCGCGGCCCTCAAAACACATCAGGTAGCGGCCCTGACCACGGACGGCATAGCAGCCATGGAAACGCGCGACGTGGCGGCGCTAACCACGGCCAGCATTGCTGCACTGAGCACCAACCAGATCAACAAAGGCCTGACCACCGACCAGGTGGCCGCCCTGACCACGGCCGGTGCAACCGCGCTGACCACTGCGGGCGTGGCCGCGCTGACCACCGACCAGGTCGTGGCCCTGCGCACCGACCAAGTCGCGGCTCTGAAGACCCACCAGATCGCCGCCCTGACCACGGATGGCATAGCGGCGATGCAAACTGCAGACGTCGCCGCGCTGACCACGGCTGGCGTGGGCGCGTTGACAACCAACCAGGTGAGTAAAGGCCTGACGACCGACCAGGTCGTGGCCCTGCGAACCGACCAGGTTGCAGCCCTGAAGACCAATCAGGTAGCGGCGCTATCGACCGACGGCATAGCGGCGATGGAAACGCGCGACGTGGCGGCGCTGACGACTGCTGGCATAGGCGCCTTGACGACCGACCAAATCAACAAAGGCATGACCACCGACCAGGTGGCAGCCCTGACGACAGCCCAGGCCTCGTCGTTGACCACCGCAGGTGTGTCTGCGTTGACCACCGACCAGGTGGTTGCCTTGCGAACCGACCAAGTAGCGGCCCTCAAGACCCACCAGGTTAAAGCCCTGACCACGGACGGCATAGCGGCCATGGAAACCCGCGACGTAGCGGCGCTGACCACCGCCAGCATTGGGGCACTGACGACCGACCAGATCAGCAAAGGCTTGACCACCGACCAGGTAGCAGCCTTGACAACGGCCGGTGCAACCGCGCTGACCACTGCGGGCGTGGCCGCGCTGACCACCGACCAGGTCGTGGCCCTGCGCACCGACCAAGTCGCGGCTCTGAAGACCCACCAGATCGCCGCCCTGACCACGGATGGCATAGCGGCAATGCAAACTGCAGACGTCGCCGCGCTGACCACGGCTGGCGTGGGCGCATTGACAACCAACCAGGTGAGTAAAGGCCTGACGACCGACCAGGTCGTGGCCCTGCGAACCGACCAGGTTGCAGCCCTGAAGACCAATCAGGTAGCGGCGCTATCGACCGACGGCATAGCGGCGATGGAAACGCGCGACGTGGCGGCGCTGACGACTGCTGGCATAGGCGCCTTGACGACCGACCAAATCAACAAAGGCATGACCACCGACCAGGTGGCAGCCCTGACGACAGCCCAGGCCTCGTCGTTGACCACCGCAGGTGTGTCTGCGTTGACCACCGACCAGGTGGTTGCCTTGCGAACCGACCAGGTCGCAGCACTCAAAACACATCAGGTAGCAGCTCTGACCACAGACGGCACTGCGGCCATGGAAACGCGCGACGTAGCGGCGCTGACCACGGCCAGCATTGGGGCACTGACAACCAATCAGGTGAGTAAAGGCCTGACCACCGACCAGGTGGCAGCCCTGACCACGGCTGAAGCGGCATCCCTGACTACGGCCGGCGTGTCCTCGCTGACCACCGACCAGGTCGTGGCCCTGCGCACCGACCAGGTAGCGGCTCTGAAGACCCACCAGATCGCAGCCCTGACCACGGATGGCATAGCGGCGATGCAAACTGCAGACGTCGCTGCGCTGACCACAGCTGGCGTAGGTGCATTGACAACCAACCAGGTGAGTAAAGGCCTGACGACCGACCAGGTAGTTGCCTTGCGAACCGACCAAGTAGCGGCGCTCAAGACCCACCAGGTTAAAGCACTGACCACGGACGGCATAGCGGCGATGGAAACTGCGGACGTAGCCGCCCTGACCACCGCCAGCATTGGTGCACTAACGACCGACCAGATCAGCAAAGGCCTGACCACCGACCAGGTGGCCGCACTGACCACGGCACAAGTGGCATCGCTGACCACTGCGGGCGTGGCCGCGCTGACCACCGACCAGGTCGTGGCCTTGCGCACCGACCAAGTCGCGGCCCTCAAAACCCACCAGATCGCAGCCCTGACCACGGATGGCATAGCGGCGATGCAAACTGCAGACGTCGCTGCGCTGACCACGGCTGGCGTGGGCGCATTGACAACTAACCAAGTGAGTAAAGGCCTGACGACCGACCAGGTCGTGGCCCTGCGAACCGACCAGGTTGCAGCCCTGAAGACCAATCAGGTAGCGGCGCTATCGACCGACGGCATAGCGGCGATGGAAACGCGCGACGTGGCGGCGCTGACGACTGCTGGCATAGGCGCCTTGACGACCGACCAAATCAACAAAGGCATGACCACCGACCAGGTGGCAGCCCTGACGACAGCCCAGGCCTCGTCGTTGACCACCGCAGGTGTGTCTGCGTTGAGCACCGACCAGGTGGTTGCCTTGCGAACCGACCAAGTAGCGGCCCTCAAGACCCACCAGGTTAAAGCACTGACCACGGACGGCATAGCGGCCATGGAAACCCGCGACGTAGCGGCGCTGACCACCGCCAGCATTGGGGCACTGACGACCGACCAGATCAGCAAAGGCTTGACCACCGACCAGGTAGCAGCCTTGACAACGGCCGGTGCAACCGCGCTGACCACTGCGGGCGTGGCCGCGCTGACCACCGACCAGGTCGTGGCCTTGCGCACCGACCAAGTCGCGGCCCTCAAAACCCACCAGATCGCAGCCCTGACCACGGATGGCATAGCGGCGATGCAAACTGCAGACGTCGCTGCGCTGACCACGGCTGGCGTGGGCGCTTTGACAACCAACCAGGTCAACAAGGGCCTGACCACCGACCAGGTGGTGGCTTTGAGAACCGACCAGGTAACGGCCCTCAAGACCCACCAGGTAGCGGCCCTGACGACCGACCAGATTGCGGCCATGGAAACGCGCGACGTAGCCGCCCTGACCACCGCCAGCATTGGCGCCTTGACGACTGACCAGATCAGCAAAGGCCTGACCACCGACCAGGTGGCAGCCCTGACGACGGCTGGTGCAACCGCGCTGACCACCGCGGGTGTTGCCGCGCTGACCACCGACCAGGTCGTGGCCCTGCGCACCGACCAGGTCGCAGCCCTCAAGACCCACCAGGTAGGCGCCTTGACGACCGACGGCATAGCGGCGGTGGAAACGCGCGACGTAGCGGCACTGACCACGGCCAGCATTGGCGCACTGAGCACCAACCAGATCAACAAAGGCCTGACGACCGACCAGGTAGCGGCCTTGACAACGGCCGAAGCCTCGTCGCTGACTACCGCTGGTGTTGCCGCATTGACCACCGATCAGGTCGTGGCCCTGCGCACCGACCAGGTTGCGGCGCTCAAAACCCACCAGATCGCAGCCCTGACCACGGACGGCATAGCGGCGATGCAAACTGCAGACGTCGCTGCGCTGACCACGGCTGGCGTGGGCGCGTTGACAACCAACCAAGTCAACAAAGGCCTGACGACCGACCAGGTCGTGGCCCTGCGAACCGACCAGGTTGCAGCCCTCAAGACCCACCAGGTAGCGGCCCTGACCACGGACGGCATAGCGGCGATGGAAACCCGCGACGTAGCGGCGCTGACGACGGCCAGCATTGGGGCACTAACGACTGACCAGATCAGCAAAGGCCTGACCACCGACCAGGTGGCAGCCTTGACGACGGCCGGTGCAACCGCGCGCTGACCACCGCGGGTGTGGCCTCGCTGACCACCGATCAGGTGGTTGCCTTGCGCACCGACCAAGTAGCGGCCCTCAAGACTCACCAAGTTAAAGCCCTGACCACGGACGGCATAGCGGCGATGCAAACTGCGGACGTTGCAGCGCTGACCACCGCCAGCATTGGTGCACTAACGACCGACCAGATCAGCAAAGGCCTGACCACCGACCAGGTGGCAGCCCTGACCACGGCACAAGTGGCATCGCTGACCACTGCGGGTGTGGCTGCGCTGACCACCGACCAGGTCGTGGCCCTGCGCACCGACCAGGTAGCGGCTCTGAAGACCCACCAGATCGCAGCCCTGACCACGGATGGCATAGCGGCGATGCAAACTGCAGACGTAGCGGCGCTGACCACGGCTGGCGTGGGCGCATTGACAACCAACCAAGTGAGTAAAGGCCTGACGACCGACCAGGTCGTGGCCCTGCGCACCGACCAGGTCGCAGCCCTCAAGACCCACCAGGTAGCGGCCCTGACCACGGATGGCATCGCGGCGATGCAAACTGCGGACGTAGCGGCCCTGACCACCGCCAGCATTGGCGCACTGACGACCGACCAGATCAGCAAAGGCCTGACTACCGACCAGGTGGCCGCCCTGACGACAGCCGGTGCAACCGCGCTGACCACCGCTGGAGTGGCCGCGCTGACCACCGACCAGGTCGTGGCCTTGCGAACCGACCAGGTCGCAGCCCTCAAGACCCACCAGGTAGGCGCCTTGACGACCGACGGCATAGCGGCGGTGGAAACGCGCGACGTAGCGGCGCTGACCACGGCCAGCATCGGCGCACTGAGCACCAACCAGATCAACAAAGGCCTGACGACCGACCAGGTAGCGGCCTTGACAACGGCCGAAGCCTCGTCGCTGACCACTGCGGGTGTGGCCGCGCTGACGACCGACCAGGTCGTGGCCTTGCGCACCGACCAGGTAGCGGCTCTGAAGACCCACCAGATCGCAGCGTTGACAACCGACGGCATAGCGGCGATGCAAACTGCGGACGTCGCCGCGCTGACCACGGCTAGCGTGGGCGCGTTGACAACCAACCAGGTCAACAAAGGCCTGACCACCGACCAAGTGGTGGCTTTGAGAACCGACCAAGTAGCGGCGCTCAAAACCCACCAGGTAGCGGCCCTGACGACCGACCAGGTTGCGGCGATGCAAACTGCGGACGTAGCGGCCCTGACCACCGCCAGCATTGGCGCACTGACGACCGACCAGATCAGCAAAGGCCTGACCACCGACCAGGTGGCAGCCCTGACGACAGCCGGTGCAACCGCGCTGACCACCGCTGGTGTTGCCGCGCTGACCACCGACCAGGTTGTGGCCTTGAGGACCGACCAGGTTGCTGCTCTCAAGACCCACCAGATCGCAGCCCTCACGACTGACGGCATAGCCGCCATGCAAACTGCCGACGTAGCGGCGCTGACCACAGCCAGCATTGGGGCACTGACAACCAATCAGGTGAGTAAAGGCCTGACCACCGACCAGGTTGCTGCCTTGACAACGGCACAGGTAGCATCGCTGACAACAGCGGCATTGGCCGCGCTGACCACCGACCAGGTCGTGGCCCTGCGCACCGACCAAGTCGCGGCGCTCAAAACCCACCAGATCGCAGCCCTGACCACGGATGGCATAGCGGCGATGCAAACTGCAGACGTCGCTGCGCTGACCACGGCTGGCGTGGGCGCGTTGACAACCAACCAGGTGAGTAAAGGCCTGACGACCGACCAGGTCGTGGCCCTGCGAACCGACCAGGTTGCAGCCCTGAAGACCAATCAGGTAGCGGCGCTATCGACCGACGGCATAGCGGCGATGGAAACGCGCGACGTGGCGGCGCTGACGACTGCTGGCATAGGCGCCTTGACGACCGACCAAATCAACAAAGGCATGACCACCGACCAGGTGGCAGCCCTGACGACAGCCCAGGCCTCGTCGTTGACCACCGCAGGTGTGTCTGCGTTGACCACCGACCAGGTGGTTGCCTTGCGAACCGACCAAGTAGCGGCCCTCAAGACCCACCAGGTTAAAGCCCTGACCACGGACGGCATAGCGGCCATGGAAACCCGCGACGTAGCGGCGCTGACCACCGCCAGCATTGGGGCACTGACGACCGACCAGATCAGCAAAGGCTTGACCACCGACCAGGTAGCAGCCTTGACAACGGCCGGTGCAACCGCGCTGACCACTGCGGGCGTGGCCGCGCTGACCACCGACCAGGTCGTGGCCTTGCGCACCGACCAAGTCGCGGCCCTCAAAACCCACCAGATCGCAGCCCTGACCACGGATGGCATAGCGGCGATGCAAACTGCAGACGTCGCCGCGCTGACCACGGCTGGCGTGGGCGCGTTGACAACCAACCAGGTGAGTAAAGGCCTGACGACCGACCAGGTCGTGGCCCTGCGAACCGACCAGGTTGCAGCCCTGAAGACCAATCAGGTAGCGGCGCTATCGACCGACGGCATAGCGGCGATGGAAACGCGCGACGTGGCGGCGCTGACGACTGCTGGCATAGGCGCCTTGACGACCGACCAAATCAACAAAGGCATGACCACCGACCAGGTGGCAGCCCTGACGACAGCCCAGGCCTCGTCGTTGACCACCGCAGGTGTGTCTGCGTTGACCACCGACCAGGTGGTTGCCTTGCGAACCGACCAAGTAGCGGCCCTCAAGACCCACCAGGTTAAAGCCCTGACCACGGACGGCATAGCGGCCATGGAAACCCGCGACGTAGCGGCGCTGACCACCGCCAGCATTGGGGCACTGACGACCGACCAGATCAGCAAAGGCTTGACCACCGACCAGGTAGCAGCCTTGACAACGGCCGGTGCAACCGCGCTGACCACTGCGGGCGTGGCCGCGCTGACCACCGACCAGGTCGTGGCCCTGCGCACCGACCAAGTCGCGGCTCTGAAGACCCACCAGATCGCCGCCCTGACCACGGATGGCATAGCGGCAATGCAAACTGCAGACGTCGCCGCGCTGACCACGGCTGGCGTGGGCGCTTTGACAACCAACCAGGTCAACAAGGGCCTGACCACCGACCAGGTGGTGGCTTTGAGAACCGACCAGGTAACGGCCCTCAAGACCCACCAGGTAGCGGCCCTGACGACCGACCAGATTGCGGCCATGGAAACGCGCGACGTAGCCGCCCTGACCACCGCCAGCATTGGCGCCTTGACGACTGACCAGATCAGCAAAGGCCTGACCACCGACCAGGTGGCAGCCCTGACGACGGCTGGTGCAACCGCGCTGACCACCGCGGGTGTTGCCGCGCTGACCACCGACCAGGTCGTGGCCCTGCGCACCGACCAGGTCGCAGCCCTCAAGACCCACCAGGTAGGCGCCTTGACGACCGACGGCATAGCGGCGGTGGAAACGCGCGACGTAGCGGCACTGACCACGGCCAGCATTGGCGCACTGAGCACCAACCAGATCAACAAAGGCCTGACGACCGACCAGGTAGCGGCCTTGACAACGGCCGAAGCCTCGTCGCTGACTACCGCTGGTGTTGCCGCATTGACCACCGATCAGGTCGTGGCCCTGCGCACCGACCAGGTTGCGGCGCTCAAAACCCACCAGATCGCAGCCCTGACCACGGACGGCATAGCGGCGATGCAAACTGCAGACGTCGCTGCGCTGACCACGGCTGGCGTGGGCGCGTTGACAACCAACCAAGTCAACAAAGGCCTGACGACCGACCAGGTCGTGGCCCTGCGAACCGACCAGGTTGCAGCCCTCAAGACCCACCAGGTAGCGGCCCTGACCACGGACGGCATAGCGGCGATGGAAACCCGCGACGTAGCGGCGCTGACGACGGCCAGCATTGGGGCACTAACGACTGACCAGATCAGCAAAGGCCTGACCACCGACCAGGTGGCAGCCTTGACGACGGCCGGTGCAACCGCGCTGACCACCGCGGGTGTGGCCTCGCTGACCACCGATCAGGTGGTTGCCTTGCGAACCGACCAAGTAGCGGCCCTCAAGACTCACCAAGTTAAAGCCCTGACCACGGACGGCATAGCGGCGATGCAAACTGCGGACGTTGCAGCGCTGACCACCGCCAGCATTGGTGCACTAACGACCGACCAGATCAGCAAAGGCCTGACCACCGACCAGGTGGCAGCCCTGACCACGGCACAAGTGGCATCGCTGACCACTGCGGGTGTGGCTGCGCTGACCACCGACCAGGTCGTGGCCCTGCGCACCGACCAGGTAGCGGCTCTGAAGACCCACCAGATCGCAGCCCTGACCACGGATGGCATAGCGGCGATGCAAACTGCAGACGTAGCGGCGCTGACCACGGCTGGCGTGGGCGCATTGACAACCAACCAAGTGAGTAAAGGCCTGACGACCGACCAGGTCGTGGCCCTGCGCACCGACCAGGTCGCAGCCCTCAAGACCCACCAGGTAGCGGCCCTGACCACGGATGGCATCGCGGCGATGCAAACTGCGGACGTAGCGGCCCTGACCACCGCCAGCATTGGCGCACTGACGACCGACCAGATCAGCAAAGGCCTGACTACCGACCAGGTGGCCGCCCTGACGACAGCCGGTGCAACCGCGCTGACCACCGCTGGAGTGGCCGCGCTGACCACCGACCAGGTCGTGGCCTTGCGAACCGACCAGGTCGCTGCCCTCAAGACCCACCAGATCGCAGCCCTGACGACCGACGGCATAGCCGCCATGCAAACTGCCGACGTAGCGGCGCTGACCACCGCCAGCGTGGGCGCCTTGACGACCAACCAGGTCAACAAAGGCCTGACCACCGACCAGGTTGCAGCGCTGACGACGGCACAGGCCTCGTCGCTGACCACTGCGGGTGTGGCCGCGCTGACGACCGACCAGGTCGTGGCCCTGCGCACCGACCAGGTCGCGGCCCTCAAAACCCACCAGATCGCAGCGCTGACCACGGACGGCATAGCGGCGATGCAAACTGCAGACGTCGCCGCGCTGACCACGGCTGGCCTGGGCGCCTTGACAACCAACCAGGTGAGTAAAGGCCTGACGACCGACCAGGTTGTGGCCCTGCGAACCGACCAGGTAGCGGCCCTCAAGACCCACCAAGTTAAAGCCCTGACCACGGACGGCATAGCGGCGATGGAAACAGCGGACGTAGCCGCGCTGACCACCGCCAGCATTGGCGCACTGACGACCGACCAGATCAGCAAAGGCCTGACCACCGACCAGGTGGCCGCCCTGACGACAGCCGGTGCAACCGCGCTGACCACCGCTGGAGTGGCCGCGCTGACCACCGACCAGGTCGTGGCCTTGAGGACCGACCAGGTCGCTGCCCTCAAGACCCACCAGATCGCGGCGCTGACCACGGACGGCATAGCCGCCATGCAAACTGCGGACGTAGCGGCGCTGACCACCGCCAGCGTGGGCGCCTTGACGACCAACCAGGT
Organism: Candidatus Aalborgicola lynettensis; assembly: GCA_016719405.1. Taxonomy (GTDB): domain Bacteria; phylum Pseudomonadota; class Gammaproteobacteria; order Burkholderiales; family Burkholderiaceae_C; genus Allorhodoferax; species Allorhodoferax lynettensis. Next base: position 47,567 of record JADJZE010000007.1, on the reverse strand, counting down.
CAACAAAGGCCTGACCACCGACCAGGTTGCAGCGCTGACGACGGCACAGGCCTTGTCGCTGACCACCGCGGGTGTTGCCGCGCTGACGACCGACCAGGTCGTGGCCTTGCGCACCGACCAGGTAGCGGCTCTGAAGACCCACCAGATCGCAGCGCTGACCACGGACGGCATAGCGGCGATGCAAACTGCGGACGTAGCGGCGCTGACCACGGCTGGCGTGGGCGCGTTGACAACCAACCAGGTCAACAAAGGCCTGACCACCGACCAGGTGGTGGCTTTGAGCACTGACCAGGTGGTGGCCCTGAAAACCAGCCAAATTGCAGCCCTGTCGACGAACCAGGTCGCGGCAATGGAGACGCGTGACGTGGCTGCGCTGACCACAGCGCAGGTTCAGCAGGGTATTACGACCAACCAGATCGTGGCATTGACGACGGATCAGATCACTGCCCTTACTACCAAACAGGTCGAAGCGTTGTCGACCGCCCAAAAGGCCGCACTGACCACGGATCAGGTTCCGCACCTGGCCCTGGGTACTCCCATTGTGCTGGACCTCAATGGCGATGGTATATCGACCCAGAGCATCAACAATGGTGTCAAGTTCGACATCTTTGGTGTAGACCAGAAGGTCAACACCGGCTGGGTGACCGGCGGAGATGGGTTGTTGGTGATGGATCGCAACCGCGACGGATCGATTAACGGCGGTACGGAGTTGTTTGGTGAAGGCACCGCCCTTGCCAGTGGCCAGAAGGCTGCCAACGGGTATGTTGCGCTGGCCGAGCTGGATGCCAATAGCGATGGCGTCGTCAATGCATCGGATGCCAACTTTGCCGATCTGATGGTTTGGGTTGATGGTGATTCCGACGGTGTGAGCCAAGGCACCGAGCTGCACAGCCTGGGTTCCCTGGGTATTACCCAACTCGACCTGAAGGTCCAGACATCGGGCGAAGTGGACAACGGCAACCTGATTGGCCTGACATCCAGCTACACGACGGCCGACGGGCTTACGCATGAAATGGCGGACGTGTGGTTTGCGACCAGCAAGGATGCACCGGCAGTGGACATCGCTGCAGGGGCACCGGTGGCGCTTTCCAGCCTGCAACTACCGCCGGCGAATGTCGCTGCGGACCGTTCGCCCGCCGTTGCGGCACCTGCCGATGGCATGCGCTCGCAGGTGGTCAGTATGGTCGATGCGATGGCCTCGTTCAACAGCGCAGGGGCGCCAGGCAGTGAGGGGCCACTGGCAGTGCCGACCACTGCAGTGGTCCCGAATCCGGTACCTGGCGCAGGCGGTTCCGGGGTGCTTGGACTGGTCGATGCGATGAAGCAGTTCGACGCCAACGGCCAGCCAAGACTTGCAGGTGGGCTGTCTGCCGAGGCTGTGGCTGCGACACTCAATACCAGCACGGTTCGCAAGCCAGACACCGATATACTCGCCTCGGGCAAGTAAGCGGCCCAACCCTGCCGGGCCCGGTTTCCTCAGGAAACCGGGCCCGGTTGGCGTATGTGTGTGTCAGTCTAGGGGCGAAAGCGAATGGAAATTGCTGAGAACTTCGGAACTACCGTACTTGCCGCATGGGAAGGGAGGCTGGAGTTTGCGGAGTTGATTGACTATACGACCCGGCTCGAATCCACAGGGCTGTCACCGCTTGCGGCGGTGCTCTACCAGACGTGGCTGAGTCGAACCCAGTCGCCCTATGCGCACGCGGTCAATTTCAACCTGGGTGCAACCCTCTCCAATCTGGGTGATTTGGTGGGCGCGGAAGCGGCATACCGCAGGGCGCTTGCCATGCTGCCGGTATTTGCGCAACCACGCCTCAACCTCGGGCTGCTGTTGGAGCGCACCGGTCAGATGGACGCGGCCATGGCGGAGTGGAAATGGATTGTTGCCAACTGCCCACGCGACGAAGCCACCAAACCCCTGGTGCAATTGGCCCTGAACCACCTGGGACGGGTGGCCGAAGGGCGCAAACAGTTTCCGGATGCCGACGCCTGGCTCATACAGAGTTTGCTGCTGGAGCCGAACCAGCCTGACGTCTTGCACCACTGGGTCTTCCTGCGGCAAAAACAATGCGCGTGGCCGGTTTACGCGGACGTTCCGGGTGTCAGCAAGGAGGCGATGCGGGAGGCCACTTCGGCGCTGGCCATGCTCAGCATTTCCGACGATCCGAAAGAGCAGCTGCATGCCGCCGAGCAGTTTGTTGCAACCAAGCTGGCAAAAGACGTGCCGCATTTGACCGACGGACGCAGCTACGGCCACCGCAAGCTGCGTATTGCCTACTGCTCATCGGACTTTTGCCTGCACCCGGTGTCCCTGCTGACGGTTGAGATGTTTGAGCTGCACAACCGGGACCAGTTTGAGGTGTACGGATTTTGCTGGAGTCCGGAAGATGGTTCGGCCACCCGCCAGCGCGTCAGGGCGGCGATGGACCACTTCTTCACCATTCACCAGATGAAAGATGAAGACGCAGCGCGGCTGATCCGCTCGCACGAGATCGACATTCTGGTGGATCTGCAAGGGCAAACGTCCGGTGCGCGTGCCAATATCCTGGCCTACCGGCCAGCGCCCATCCAGATCACCTATCTGGGTCTGCCCGCCACCACCGGGTTCCCGTTTATCGACTATGTGATAGCCGACGCGTTTCTGATTCCGCCTGCAGAGGCCCGTTACTACTCGGAAAAACCCCTGTACATGCCGCACATCTACCAGGTCAGCGACCGCAAGCGCCAGCAGGGCCCCAAGCCCACGCGCGCCAGTTGCGGGTTGCCGGAGCAGGGGTTTGTGTTCTGCTCGTTCAACAACAGCTACAAATACACCCCCGAAGTGTTTGATGTCTGGCTGTCCCTGCTCACCAAAGTGCCCGGCAGTGTGCTGTGGCTGCTGGCTGACAACCCCTGGGCCGAGAGCAACCTGCGCAAGGTAGCCGAATCCCGGGGTTTCCCACCCGATCGGCTGGTTTTTGCGACCCGTGTTTCGCCCGAAAACTATTTGGCCCGCTACCTGATCGCGGATTTGTTTTTGGACACCTTTCCCTTCAATGCCGGAACCACCGCCAACGATTGTTTGTGGATGGGGTGCCCGCTGGTCACGTTGACCGGACGTTCGTTCGGCGCCCGTATGGCGGGCGCCTTGCTGACCGCAGCGGGCCTGCCCGAATTGATTACCTACAACCTGGCCGACTACGAAGCCCTGGCCCTGCAACTGGCCAACGATCCCGCACGGTGTGCCCAGCTGCGCACCCGGCTTGGCGATGTGCGCGAGCACGGCGTCCTGTTTGACACGCCGACTTTTGTGCGTGATCTGGAGTCGCGCCTTTTGGAGCTGGTTCAAGCCCTCCCGGGTGCGGTTCAGGCGGCGGCGGTATGAGTGACAGTGCATCGGCCCGGGACAAACGCAAGTTTGCGGCGCGCCTGAAGGAGGCACGCATTGGTGACCCGGTTGCCCAATACGACGTGGCGTTGATGTACGCCAACGGTGTGGGTGTTGGCAAAAACATATCGCAAACATTCGAGTGGACCAAGGCCGCGGCGGAAAAGGGGCACCCCGCCGCCCAGTACCTGCTGGGGAGCGCCTATCTGGGTGGTTTGGGCACGCTCAGAAATGAGCAAAAAGCACTGTTTTGCTTTCTGAAAGCCTACGAATTCGGCAACGAGAAGGCCGCGTTCAAGTTGTCAAGAATTCTGGCGACCCAACAGCCCGCGCTGGCCTTCCAGTTTGCACTGGACGCGGCAGAACGTGGGTTGGTCGAAGCACAGTTCAATGTCGGAGACTGTTATGCGTGCGGAAACGGCGTTGCCGCAGACACCGGGCAGGCAACAGACTGGTACCAACGCGCCGCAGCGCAAGGGTATGCGCCTGCGCTGTACGCGTTGGGCCAGTTGCAGGAACACGCGAGTGCGGATGCGCAGGGCCTTGCCGAGGCCGGGCAGTGGTACCGCAGGGCCGCCAAAATGGGCCACCCCGGGGCGCAGCTTGCGTTGGACCGCCTGGATGCGGCCGGCCATGGCCGGCAAGGCGCCAAACACAGGCCCGGTGCGCGTGAACGCCGAACGGCGGACACCCGCTGGAGCCAGTATGCGGCGCACGGGCGTGAAGACGATTTTTACCACCTGGGTCTGTTGTACGAGACCGGGCACAGCCTGGAGCGCAACCTCAAGCAGGCCAGGGCCTGGTACAAAAAAGCCGCTGAACTGGGGGATGCACGGGCCCAGTATGCGTTGGGGCGTGACGCCGAGCAGGCGCAATTGCCGCAGGCCGTGGCGTGGCTGCACAAGGCTGCCTTGCAGGGGCACGCACGGGCGCAGTGTGCGCTGGCTGAGCGGCTTTTCCTTGGTCTGGGCACGGAACAGGACCCGATGGGTGCGTTGGCCTGGTACGCCAGGGCGGCAGAACAGGGCGACGCGCAGGCCCAGTTTGCCCTGGGCGACCTGTTCAAAAACCATGCCGAAAGCATGGCCCATACCGCGCTGGCCCAAGCGGCCGCAGGCGGCCAGGCGCAAGCCCAGTACGCCATGGGTGAGCGATACCGCCTGGGCACCGGCGTGGCCCAAAACTGGTTTGAAGCCTGCCGCTGGTACCAGATGGCGGCAGAACAGGGCGACGCCCTGGCCCAGTGTGCACTGGCCGGTTGTTATTCAGAGGGCAGGGGTGTCCGTCAAGACCTGGCGCACGCTTTCGCGTGGTACGAAAAAGCGGCCGCGCAAAACCTGCCGCAGGCCCAGTGGAATCTGGGTGAGCTGTATGCCACCGGCTTGCCAGGTGTGAAAGCAGACGCCAAAAAAGCGACCACACTGTGCAAGCGCGCTGCCAACGCCGGCTTTGTGCCGGCCCAGGCCACTTTGGGGGCCTTGTTTGCGCGCGCCAAAAAACACGACCGGGCACTGCATTGGTGGTCCATGGCTGCGGCCCAGGGGGACCTGGAGGCGCTGTTCAATGCCGGGCAGTCCTACCGCCTGGGTTTGGGCGTGCAAAAAAACGAAACCAAGGCCTTTACCCTGTTGCTCAAGGCCGCCCAGGGTGGTTTGGCGGTGGCGCAGTCGCGCATTGGCCTGGCCTACGCCACCGGCGACGGCGTGGCGCTGGATGTGATAGAGGCCGCCAAATGGTTCGAATTGGCGGCCTTGGGTGGTGACGCCGCCGCGTCGGCCAATTGGGAGCGCGCCAGAAAAACGCTGAGCCCGGCGCAACAGACCGAGGCAGACCGCCGTGCCCAGGAGTGGTTGCTGGCCCACGGACAGAAATAGGGCCGGGAACCACGGTCTTTTTGCCGGTTCAGTGCGGTGCGAAAGTGGGAGCATGAACGGGTCCAGTTTCAACGGTACCCGCGCGTATTCACCCCCAGCTCCTCACGTCAATGGCCGAGCAAAAATCCCACTCCGTTGTGCAGTGCCTCACCGCCATTGCGCAGCACCACGGCCTCCAGGTCAACCCCGAACGCCTGATTGAAGAACACGCGTTGTCGGATGAGGAGCCGCGCCCGGCCCAGGTGATCCGGATGGCAGCCGGAATCGGGCTCAAGGGCAAACTCACCAAACTCTCGTGGAAGGGCCTGTTTGCGCAGGAGGGCGTGTTCCCATTCATTGGCCTGCTCAAGGATGGCAAAGCCGTCATCATTGTCGGGGTGCGGGCGGGGGGCGGTGGTGCCGAGGGGGAGGTCGCCATACTCAACCCCCTGATTCCGGCGGCCGCAGTGCACTATCTTGACAAAGATATGTTCACCCAGGCGTGGGGCGGGAATGTCATATTCCTCAAACACAGCCATGAGTTAACGGACCCCCAGCAGCCTTTCAGCTTTCGCTGGTTCATACCGGAAATCCTCAAGCAGAAGGCCGCCTTCCGCGATATCGCCATTGCGGCGGTGGCACTCAGCCTGCTGTCCATGGCGTCGCCCGTCTTCTTCCAGCTGGTGATCGACAAGGTACTGGTGCACCAAAGCGTCTCCACCCTGTGGGTGCTGGCCGCCGGTATTCTGGTGGCGCTGGGTTTTGAGACGGTTTTCTCCTATGTGCGCCAGCTGCTGCTGCTGTCGGCCACCAACAAGATCGACATGCAGATCACACGCCGCGCGTTTGGCCACCTGCTGTCCTTGCCCATTGACTACTTTGACAGCACCTCCGCCGGTGTGGTGGCCCGGGTCATGCAGCAACTGGAGGCGGTCAGGGGCTTTCTGACCGGGCGGCTGTTTTTTACCTGTCTGGACACACTCACGCTGCTGATCTACGTGCCCCTGCTGTTTTCCTATTCAGTCAAGCTCGGCTCCATCGTGCTGGTGTTTGCCATGCTGATTGCACTCATCATCGCCGTGTTGCTGCCCACCTACCGGCGCCAGCTCGACACCCTGAACGCCGCCGAAGGCGCGCGCCAGGCCCTGCTGGTGGAAACCATCCACGGCATGCGCACGGTCAAGGGCCTGGCCATAGAGCCGGCCCAGCGCCGCACCTGGGACCAGTTGTCGGCGCAAACCATCACCTCGCACTTTCGCGTAGCCAAGACCGCCATGACAGGCAACGCCATGACCGAGTTCCTGGGCAAACTGCTGCCCATCGTGGTGATTGTGGTGGGTGCGCAAAGTGTGTTTGACCAGACCCTCACCGTTGGTGCGCTGATCGCGTTCCAGATGTTTTCCACCCGCGTAATGGGGCCGCTGACGCAGATTGTGGGCCTCATCAACGACTACCAGCAAACCGCAGTCTCGGTGCGCATCCTGGGGGAGGTCATGAACCGCCCCTCCGAAGGCCGGGGTGGCGCCGGTGGCCTGCGGCCCACCCTGAGCGGGGAAATCAGTTTTGACAACGTCACCTTCCGTTACCCCAATGCCAATGTTGCGGCGCTGGACAAGACCAGCTTCACCATCACGGCTGGCACGGTAGTGGGCATCGTGGGGCGCAGCGGATCAGGCAAGTCCACGCTGACCAAAATCATCCAGGGCATGTACCAGGTGCAGGAAGGCATCGTGCGCTTTGACGGCGTGGATGCGCGGGAGATCGAGCTGTCCCACCTGCGCCGCCAGGTGGGCATTGTGATGCAGGAGAATTTTTTGTTCCGCGGCTCGGTGCGCGACAACATCTCCATCGCCAAGCCCAGTGCCACGTTTGAGGAGATCGTCGCTGCGGCGCAAATGGCCGGCGCGGATGAATTTGTGGAACGCCTGCCCCAGGGGTATGACACCCTGCTGGAAGAAAACGCCTCCAACCTCAGCGGAGGCCAAAAGCAGCGGCTGTCGATTGCGCGCTCGCTGCTGCTCAAGCCCCGCGTCCTGATTCTGGACGAGGCCGCCAGCGCGCTGGACCCCGAGAGCGAGGCCATCTTTATCCGCAACCTCGGCAAGATGGCCGTTGGCCGCACCGTCATCATGATCTCGCACCGCCTGTCCACCCTGGTCAACGCCGACGCCATTCTCGTCATGCAGCAGGGCAAACTGGCCGATGCCGGCAAGCACGAAGAGCTGCTATCGCGCAGCCCCACCTACCAACAGCTATGGCATCAACAGACAAGCCACCTGTAGCATCCGGCACCCCGGCGAAGGGCGGCTCCGACAAGACCGCCATCGACTTCCTGCCCGACGCCGACGAGATCGAGCGCCGCCCGCTGCCGCCCATGGCCCGCATCACGGTGCATCTGCTCATCGCGGCGCTGGTCAGTTTTTTCGTCTGGGCCTGGTTGTCCGAAGTGGACCTGATCGTTACCGCCAAGGGGCGTCTGGTCACCCCCTTGCCCAACATTGTGGTGCAGCCCCTGGAGACATCCATCGTCCAGTCCATCGAAGTGCGCGCGGGCCAGGTGGTCAAAAAAGGCGACCGCCTGGCCACCCTGGACCCGACCTTTGCCGCCGCCGACGGCTCGCAACTCAAAAGCAAGCTCGACAGCCTCAACACCCAATGGGCCAGTCTGGACGCCGAATTGTCCGGCGGGCGCATGGCCGACGATGTGGAAACCGACACGCCCGACAGCGTCATCCAGTCCCGGTTGTCCAAAGAACGCCAGGCCAGCTACGGCTCGCACATCAAGCGCCAGACCGAATCCATTGCCCGTTTGCGCTCGTCGCTGGAAACCGCACGGCGCGACGAAGAAGGGCAGCAGGCCCGCGTCAAGGGGCTGCGCGAAATGGAGCACATGACCGACGACCTGGTCAACAAAAAACTCGCCGTCAAGGGCCGCTTGCTCGACGTACGCGACCGCCTGATGGAAGCCGAGCGGGGCGCCGAACTGGCCCGCAACCGCCAGGTGGAAATCCGCCGCGAACTCTCTGCACTGGAGGCAGAAAAAGCCGCCTACGAAACCGGCTGGCGCCAGAAGCTGCTGGAAGAAATGCTGGCCGTCTCCCGCGAGCGCGACGCCATCAGCGACCAGCTGCAAAAGGCCAACCTGCGGCAAAGCCGCGTGGTGCTGACGGCCCCGGCGGACGCCGTGGTGCTGGAGGTGGCCAAGCTGTCGCCGGGCTCCATCGTCAAGGAGGCCGAGCCCTTTGTCACCCTGGTGCCCATCAGCGATGTGCTGGAGGCCGAGGTGCAAATCGACTCGCTGGACATCGGCTACATCAAGATCGGCTCCAAATCCAACTTGAAGATTGATGCCTACCCATTCCAGAAACACGGCACCCTGGAGGGCTCGCTGCGCACCGTTAGCCAGGATGCCTTCCGGCGCGACGCCACCTCCGCCAACGTGACCGACGCCTACTACGGCGGGCGCATCACCCTGGGCAACACCCGCCTGGACGAAATGCCCGCCAACTCCACGCTGCTGCCCGGTATGACGCTGACCGCAGAAATCCTGGTCGGCAAGCGCTCGGTACTGTCCTACCTGCTGTGGCCGCTCACCAAAGCCGCCAAAGAATCGATTCGCGAGCCATGAAACGCGCCCCCCGTCTGCCATTCTTGTCGCCATGTCCGCGCCGCCTGGCGCTGGCCCTGGCGCTGGGGGCGGGCGTGCTGCTCAGCGCCTGCCAAAGCGCCAGCCCCAAGGTGGACAGCGGCGCTTTCCCGCTACCCGGTGCGTACCGCCATGCGCCGCCTGCTGGCGAAACCAGCGCGTCGCGCAACAGCCCCCCAGCGCAGTGGTGGACGCAGTACGGCAGCCAGGAGCTCAACCGCCTTGTTGACCAGGCGCTGGCCCACAATGCCGACCTGCGCATCGCCACACTGCAGGTGGCACAGGCCAAAATCCGTGCCGACCAGGCCCGCGCTGGCACCTTGCCCAATGTGAACGCCCCCATCAAGGCAGTGGGGCAGGCCCAGGGCAGCACCACCGATGCCCAGCAGTACTCGCAGGCCGGCATTACCAGCGTCTTCCGGCTCGATGTGTGGGGCGAACAGCGCGCATTGGTGGATTCGGCCGACATGCAACTGGCGCGCGCCGTGCACGAGCGCGAGAACGTGCAGCGCAACGTCATTGGCAATCTGGTGACGACCTATATCGCCTGCCTCTCCATCAGCGACAGCATTCTGCTGGCCAAAGAAAACGAAACGCTGGCCACCGGTGTACTGCGCGCGGTGGAAAACCGCCTGGCGCTGGGCGATGCAACGCTGGACGACCTGGAGCAGCAGCGTGCTGTGGTGTTCAGTCAGCAGGTGCAGATTCCCGGGCTCGAAAACCAGCAGGAAGACCTGCGCCACGCCCTCTCCAGGCTGGTCGGCGCTTTGCCAGGCCAACTGGTCCTGAGCGAGGCCGGACTCGACGCGCTGCAACTCCCCACGGTGCAAGTGGGCCTGCCGTCGGCCTTGCTGCTGGGGCGCCCCGACATCCGCATGATGGAGGCGCGCATGCGTGCGGCCAATGCCAATATCGACGTTGCCCGTGCCCGCATGCTGCCGCCCATCGACCTGTCGGCACAAGTTGGCTACAGCGGCGCTGCGCTTGCCAGTCTGGTGCAGCCACAAAACCTGCTGGTGAATGCCGCCGCCTCGTTGGCCCTCAGCATATTTGATGGTGGCCAACGCAAGGCAGAGAAAGCCTTTGCCCAGTCCTACTACGAAGAAATGGTGGAGGTCTACGGCAAAACGGTGCTGCAGGCCGTGCGCGACGTGGAAAGCGCCCTGTCCAACCTGCGCACGGCCAGCCGCAAGCTCGAAGCCCAAAAAGGCATCACACGGGCGGCGCTGAAATTGTTCAGCCAGGGCAGCGAGGCGTTCGCCGTGGGCGCACTCGACCAGGCCACCCTGCTGGAACACCGCAAAAACTACCAACGCAGTTCCGATGAAACGCAGCGCATGAAAGCCGAACTGCTGCGCAGCTACGCCACGCTGGCCTATGCCCTGGGCCTGGGTGCGGTATTGGCCGATGGGCCAACCCCGCCCGCCCGCAGCGAAGCCGCGCAGGCTGCCTTGCAACGCGATGTGCGTGTGGGGATGGTCAACGGCGCTGTGGCGTTGCTCGACGACGCCACCGCACCGCCCGAATCTGCGGGCACATGGGGCGTCGAGTTGCCCGGCGTCTTCCACCGCAGCAGCCTGTTGCCCCTGTGGCGCGACCTGCAGTCGCGCGGCCTGCGGGGCGCAACACGCCCTGGATCCACGCCGCCCATCTCGGCCACGTCGATACCCCTGGCGAAACCGCCCAGGCCTGGTACCGCGTAACCGTCACCGGCTTCACGGACCGCGAGGCGTCTGCGGCCTATTGCAACACCCTGGTGCAGCGCGGCCAAAGTTGCAGGGTGGTTGCCGCCGGGTAAATGGTTTTGCTACTGTTTGAAGTTCCCTGTTTATGACAGCCAGCCATCGCGCAGCACATGGCGCAGCGAGCGGCCTTGGGCATCGCGGTACACATCAAAGTCGGAATCAATCGTCAGCACATGGCGCAGCCCCAGCCGCGCGGCGGCTTGCGCAACGGATGCATCGGCCAGGTCAAACGGCAAATCATGGAAGCGCTCGCTGATTTGCAGCACCTGGGCCAGGGCATCGGGTAGCGCCTGCGGGGTGGGGGAATCCAGCGTGAAGCCCCCGCGTTGCCCCCAACGCAAAAAATCCAGCGCCGCTGCATTGCCAACGCGCCGCGTCAGCAGCGCACACACCTCGGTGAGCACCGGCCACGTGGTCAGCAACGTGGCCTGCGCATTCGCCTGCAGCCACCCCAGCACGCGCAAATGCCAATGGTCGGCGCTGTTGAACAGCGCCAGCAGCGGCCCGCTGTCTGCCACCACACAGTGCGGGGAAAGGGCCGGGGCGCTGGCAGGCTGCGCCTTGGCTTCACGCCTTGTCATGCTCTGGGGCAAGCGGAAATGCGGGGTGCTTTTGCTCCCAGATCTGCTGCAGCTCCGCCTTGCGCCCGCTGGCCAGATCTTGCGCACCGGCATGTTTGCCAAATAAATCCTGGCCCAAGGCGTAGGCCGACGGGGCGGGCGGCTCCGTTTGCGCCAGGTAGGCCTGCAAAGCCTCGCGCATCAGCGCACTGGCAGAGCGCCCCACGGCGGCACAACGGCTGCGCAACGCGCGCTCCAGCGGCGCATCGAGTTTGACGGTCATGGTCATGATGATGAACTCCAATCCGGTAATACTTCAATTATTACACCGCCCACTTTGCACCACCAGGCCCGGCGTGGTCACGCCCCGCAGGTGATCTGCCTAACACCGGGGCATGGCGCAATGTGAGGCCCAGCACACCCACAGCTTCCTGGGTAGCCAGTACCACGTGGAGCGCCTCGAAACCAGCAATGGCAAGACGCTGCCCGACAGCCAGGTGCAAAACCTGGTGAGCGCCATGGCGGCCTTTGCGCCACCGGCAGCAGGGCAGACCACGCTGCCCGCGAACTATGCGAGTAGCTTGAACACGGTGATTGCGGCCAACTGGCAGTAAAGGAGCACGCGGCAGGCCTGGCCAATAAAGCTACGTAGTATCCCCAGCGGACGCATACGCTTTGATAGCCTGGGCGACCGTAACGATAGAAGCGCCGTTGAAGTTTTTGAGCACCAGCAGATCGTCATCACCCGAGATGATGAGATCGGCTCTTGCGGCCACGGCGCAAGCCAGAACGGCGTCGTCATCGGCATCGCGTGAAACGGGTGTGCCGAGTTGCCGTGCGCTCACCAAAGTGGCGACGCGCCGATAGTGGGCCAACATTTGGTCCACCGTCAAGCCCGTGGCGGCGACATACTTGGCCAGCTTTTTCTTGGCCAGCGTGGCGGCCAGTTCATCGAGCAAGACACGGCTGGTAAAAAGCTGGACAGCGTGTTCACTCGCCAATGCGATGACACGCCCTGGCGTGCCATGCCAGAGAAAGGCCGACACCAGTACGTTGGTATCCACCACCCAGCGCGCACGGTGCTTCATGCGGCCCTGTCAGCCAGGGTTTTGCGCTCGCGGCGCACCGTGGTGACTTCGGCCTGAATCTCCTTCATCGACAGCGGTTTGCTGCCTGCCGCGCTGGCACGCTGCGCTCCCGCCAGTAACGCCTGGGCAGCGCGGCGCTGCATGGCGTCTTTGACCATTTCGCGCAGAGCCTTGGGCGTCAGCAGCCCTGCAGCCAGGGCTTCCCGGGCCAGCCGGTCGGGCAAATCGAGCTTGACTTCCAGTGTTGTCATGGGATTCCTTGTTGAGCGGCGGGTCCCCGGGGGCCGGTAGGGTTGGCAGTTATCGGGGCACACAGACCAGGGGGTGCGTTTGATTTTAGGCGGCATAGGGCGCTACGGCGCAGCAACCCGCCTTGCCACGTGCACGCCAGCCAATTGTTGCTACAAAATATATAGCGACAAGCCTTACTCCGACGAGCGCGAGTGGCCTGTTTGACTGGTATTTTTGAGCGGATGGTTCTGCGCGACCCCCATGGTCTTGCTGTGGCCGCCGTCCACGTACGTGATTTCGGCAGTCACGCCGCTGGCCAGGTTGCTGAGCAAAAAGGCCGCCACGTTGCCCACCTCGTCGATGGTGACGTTGCGCCGGGTGGGCGAAACGTGGCAGCATCCCTGCTGCAAGGCTCATACCCTGTTTGCCAACTGAGCGTTCACCGCCCAATGTTTACCCCCATGGCGTACAGGGTCAACAAACTGGCCCCCAAAGGTTTGGCCTGTTGGGTCATTGCCCGGAAAATACAGGCCGTGGGCACGGTGGCCAGGGGCTGTGTCTGGTTCTTTGGCACTTGTCAATAGTTCCAAAGCAGGATTGCGGGTAAACCCTTAGTCCCGTACAGTCCCCACACCCCCGTCAGGCACGTTTGCATTGCGCACGGCCGACTTTTCTTTTGTGACTGCAAACACCCCATTCGGGAATTGAAACGTTGACCATGGCGCCTTCCACCCAGCCCGCTATCCAGCCCGCTATCCAACCCGCTGCCCAGTTGGCTCCGCTGGCCCCGCTTGCCGCCCTGTGCGCAGTAGCCCGCTTCCACCAGGTCGCCGCCGACCCCGCCACCCTGGCGCACCAACTCGGCCTGTCACCCAACCAGCCGCTTGCCGCCGCCGACCTGGTGCACGCCGCCCGCCACCTGGGCCTTAAAGCCAAGCTGACCCGCACCCGGAGCGACCGGTTGGCGCTGACGCCCTTGCCGGCGCTGGCCTTGATGCACAGCGCCCCGCAGGCCGACAATGGGGGCGACCATGGCACCAGCACCCCATCCGCAGCCCTGCACGCCGTCATCCTGGCCCAATGCGACGGCCAGCGCGTGCTCTACCAAGACCCCAGCGCATCGCCTGCCACCGGCGTGGGGGGGGGGTACAGGTGCCAGCACCGGCCCCTGCATTGAGCCCCTAGAGGAGTTTGCCCAGCGCTGGACCGGCCAACTCATCCTCATCAGCAGCCGCGCTTCCCTGGCCGGCAGCCTGGCCCAATTCGACTTCTCCTGGTTCATTCCCGCCCTGGTCAAATACCGCAAACTCTTGGGCGAAGTGCTCTTGATCAGCTTCATGCTGCAACTCTTTGGCCTGGTCTCGCCCCTGTTCTTCCAGGTCGTCATGGACAAGGTGCTGGTCCACCGGGGCCTGACCACGCTGGATGTGCTGGTCATCGGCCTGGTCATCGTCGTCATCTTCGAGTCCATCCTCAACGCCCTGCGCGCCTACATCTTCAGCCACACCACCAGCCGCATCGATGTGGAACTGGGTGCCCGGCTGTTCCGCCACCTCATTCAATTGCCGCTGGCCTACTTCCAGGCCCGCCGCGTGGGCGATTCCGTGGCCCGCGTGCGCGAGTTGGAAAACATCCGCAGCTTCCTCACCGGCAATGCCTTGACGGTGGTGCTGGACGTGTTCTTCTCCATCGTCTTCATCGCCGTCATGCTGTTCTACAGCGTGCCCCTGACCCTGATCGTTCTGGTCAGCCTGCCCCTGTACTTCGGTTTGTCCTTGGCAGTCGTCCCCATCCTGCGTGCCAGGCTGGATGTCAAATTCGCCCGTGGTGCAGAAAACCAGTCCATGCTGGTCGAAACTGTTACCGGCATCCAAACGGTAAAGGCTACCGCCCTGGAGCCCGCCTTTGCCAAACGCTGGGACAGCCAGCTGGCAGGGTATGTTTCCGCCAGCTTCAAAACCCAGAACCTGGCCACGGTGGCCCATGAAGGCGTCAACCTGATTGGCAAGCTGGTCAACGCCGCCACCCTGTGGTACGGCGCCCATTTGGTGATGGACAACCAATTGTCGGTCGGCCAGTTCGTCGCCTTCAACATGTTCGCCCAGCGGGTGAGCCAACCCATCATGCGCATGGCCCAACTGTGGACCGACTTCCAGCAAACCGGCATTTCTGTCGCACGCTTGGGCGACATCCTCAACACCCGCACCGAAGTACCGCCCACCAGCACCGCCCAACTACCGCAACTCAAGGGCCAGATTACGCTGGACCAGGTGACCTTTCGCTACCGCCCGGAAGTGGCCCCAGTGCTCAATGGCATCACCCTGAACGTCAAAGCCGGGGAAGTCATTGGCATCGTCGGTCGCTCCGGTTCCGGCAAAAGCACCCTGACCAAGCTGGTGCAGCGCCTGTACACCCCCGAGGGTGGCCGTTTGCTGGTAGACGGCATCGACATCAGCCTGATCGACGCCGCCCAACTGCGTAGGCAAGTCGGCGTGGTCTTGCAAGAAAACCTGCTGTTTAACCGCAGCGTACGCGAGAACATCGCCATTACCGACCCCGCCGCGCCCATTGAGGCGGTGATGCGTGTGGCCCAACTGGCCGGTGCCCACGAGTTCATCAGCGAACTGCCCGAGGGTTACAACACCCTGGTGGGGGAGCAAGGCGGCAGCTTGAGTGGTGGCCAACGCCAGCGTGTGGCCATTGCCAGAGCACTCTTCACCAACCCGCGCATCCTGATCCTGGACGAAGCCACCAGCGCCCTGGACTATGAGAGTGAAGCCATCATCCAGAAGAACATGGCCCACATTTGCAAGGGCCGCACGGTGCTCATCATTGCGCACCGCCTGAGTGCGGTCAGAAACGCCCACCGCATCATCGTGATGGACAAGGGGCAGATTGTGGAAAGTGGGCCGCATGACGCGTTGGTGCAAAAGCCGGGTGGCCTGTACGCCCACCTTTGGGCCATGCAGGACGGAGGGCAACCGGTATGAAACCCACCTATGCCTACGCCAACGCCATCGTCACCCGCTTGCCGGCCCGCGCGGCCAGGGTAATGAGCATGTCCAAGCTGAACTTATCCCACTTGCCGCGCACCAAATCGCTCACCCGCGACTGCCCTATGCCCAACTGCTGGGCCGCTTCCACCTGGCTCCAGCCGCGCTCTTCAATCAGCAGCCGCAGCCGCCCCATCAAGTCTGCACGCAGCGCCAGCACTGCCGCCTCGCCGGGTGCAAAGCCCAGGTCGGTAAACACATTGCCGCTGGACTCGGTGACTTGCGCATCCGGATCGGTTTTAAGTTTTGCCATGTTGTACCCCTATCAGTTTGTACCGTTTAGCCGCCAGCTCAATATCGGGCTTGGCCGTTTTGAGCGTGGTTTTGTGAAAGCAATGCAGCACATACACCGCCTCAAGGTGCTTGGCCACATAAATGACACGCCACTGGCCTTGCATCTTGATGCGAATCTCATAGGCCCCCGCGCCCACCGTGGGCATGGGCTTAAAGTCCGACGGCATCAGCCCCAACTGAACCTGCCACAACTCAAAACCGGCCTCGCGCTTGGCATCCAAGGGAAAACTGGCCAAAGCCGCTTGACTGTCGCCCATAAATTGAAGTGCCTTCATGCTGGGGATTATCTAAGTACAAATATAAATACGCAAGAGGCAAGCGCATGACCGACAACACCGCTTCGCCCATGCGCCACCCCATCCGCGAACTGCTCTCCCGCTACCGCGCCGTCTTCCAACACGCCTGGGCCCACCGCGCCGAACTGGCCGGCCCCGAGCGCCACACCACCGAACTGGCCTTTCTGCCAGCCGCCCTGAGCCTGCAAGACACCCCCGTGCACCCGGCCCCGCGCCGCCTGGCCTGGGGGCTGATGATTCTGTTTGTGCTGGCCTTGCTGTGGGCCATCCTGGGCCATGTGGACATTGTGGCCGTGGCCCCAGGGCGCATCATCGTGTCTGACCGCACCAAGGTGATTCAGCCGCTGGAGGCCAGTGTGGTCAAAGCGGTGCGGGTGAAAGACGGTGACAGGGTCAAAGCAGGCCAGGTGCTGGTGGAGCTGGACCCGACCATGGCTACAGCCGACAGTGCCAGTGTGCAAGAACAGCTTAAAACCCAGGCATCGGAAGCCCTGCGCACCTTTGAGTTGCTGCAAATGCTATCAAAACAGAAGCTGCCTGCGCTTGTCCCACGGGCGCAAATGGCCAATTTGACCCAAGACTCTGCCGCACAGCACCAGGCCCAGCTCCAGTCCGAATGGCAAGACATCCAGGCCAAACTGGCCAAGTTGGATGCCGAGGCCGCCCGGCGCCAGACCGAGATAGCCACCGTGCAACAAACCATCGCCAAGCTGGAAGCCACCGTGCCCATGGCCCAGACCCGCGAGGCCGACTTCAAACGCCTGGTGGGGGAGGGTTTTATCTCCAGCCACGCCACGCAGGACAAAACCCGAGAACGGGTGGAGCTGGAGCGCGACCTGACCGTGCAGCGTGCTCGCTTGGCTGAAGCCCAGTCTGCCCTGAACGAGACCCAACAAACCAAGGCCGCCTACAAGTCGGAAACCCTGCGCACCCTGAGCGACCGCCATGCCCAGGCCAGTACCAAATACAGCCAACTGCAGCTTGAGGCCACCAAAGCCACCCAGCGCGAACGCCAAACCCAGCTCACGGCGCCGGTGGATGGAATCATCCAACAACTGGCCATCCACACCACCGGCGGCGTGGTCACCAGTGCCCAACCTTTGATGATTGTGGTGCCCGATAGCCCTACCGTGACGGCGGAGATCACCATCGCCAACCAGGACATTGGCTTTGTGAATGCAGGGCAGATGGCGGAGGTGAAGCTGGAGACGTTTCCCTACACCAAATACGGCACGGTGCAGGCCCGGGTGGATTTGGTGACGGCGGACGCGGTGACGGATGAGAAGAAGGGCAGCTATTACCCGGCCACGCTGACATTGAGCCAAAAGGACATGCTGATTGACGGCAAGCGGGTGAATTTGAGCCCGGGGATGAACATCACGGCGGAGATCAAGACCGGGCAGAGAAGGATTATTGAGTTTCTGCTGAGTCCGGTGCAGCGGGCGGGATCAGAGAGTTTGAGGGAGAGGTAAGAAGGAACCATATGACTAGACAACACCACGATATGAAAACAATTGATATGGATTTGAGAGCTGTTTGCCTGCAAATCTCACCGCCGACACACTGGCACACAGCGCTTGCGATGGCGTGCGCAAGGCGCAACCCTGCAAAACCTTTACGCCCATTCCATGCGGCTTGCAGGGCGAAAGAGGCCTGTAAGGCTCATGGACAGTGCGCGGAGGGTTTTGAGATGCGCACCCGATTCGCATTTCCAAAACTGTTACCAGCCCTGCTGCTGAGTCTGAGCCTGCTGGGCGCGTGCAGCAGTAGCCCCCATGCCGCTCAGCCCAGCGAACGGCAAGCCAAGGCAATGGCGATGTGGCAAGAACGCTGTAAAACAGCGGGCGAGAAGATTTACAAGACGGTGGAAAACGTCGAGGGGTCTATCTGATGAAGTTGCGGCCCGACGGAATAAATTATGGGGACCAGTTCAAGTTGGATGATCCTTACGGCAGTGATTTCGGCGGCGACGCTTACATCAGGAGTTTTCTGCATGGCTTTTATAAGCCACTTGCCAACCCCACTGCTGAAACACCTCCTCGCGTAGCCTTTGGATACGTGGAAGCCCTAGACCCCAAGGGCGGACAAAGGTATCGGTACACGGGTGAAATGAAAGCCATCGGCAAGATGGATGTGAATGCACCCAATGTACAAGTTGACCTCAAACGCAACCCCAACTTTGATCTGAATATCTACAGTTTTGTACTGGACCGTAAGCCTGCCTCCGGCAATTCGCCCCGTTACGGCGTGACCTACGACGACATTTCCACCCGCGAAGAACGCGAATACTGGATAGCAGGCAGTTCTCTCAAAGTGGTTGATCTGCAAACCAATGAAATCATTGCTGAACGCGTCGGCTACATGGTGGATTGGGCGCAGGGCAGTCAAGCCGGTGGACGATCCCCATGGTTGCTTGCTACACGCCAAGCCTGTCCAAAATTTTTGGGCGAACACTCCTCCGCGCAGATAGAGCAGACAGAACAATTTGTCGAAAAAGTACTTAAACCGGCCAACTAAACATCAGGGAATGAAATCATGACTACACCAACCACCGCAGAACTATTGAAATACGCCGACCTGCAAATGGCAGCGGAAGCGTTCCTGAAGACCCTTGGGGCAGAGAATTACTCAGGTGATGCGCTAAAAGCTGCGCTCGTCAGGGGTAATGACCACTCCAGCAAATTTACGCAAACCCAAGCCGAAGAATTCGAGAAAAACTGGAAAGTCTTGGATCAAAAGGCCAACACCAAAACCGGCTTCAGTGGAACCCTGTTTCAAAATAGGACCAACGGCGAACTCGTCCTGTCCATGCGCAGCACCGAATTCATCGACGACGCAGCCCGCGACAACCAGGCCACCAACAACCTGGAAATCAGAAAAACCGGCTTTGCCTGGGGCCAAATATCGGACATGCAAGACTGGTACAAAAATACCCTTGCCAAAACCGGTGGCCCGCTGGAGGGCAAATCCTTCAGCCTCACCGGCTACAGTCTGGGCGGCCACCTGGCCACCGCCTTCAACCTGCTTAACCCGACCGCAGCCAGCCAAACCGTCACCTTCAACGGCGCCGGTGTGGGTCAAATCACCCAAGGCACTTTGAACCAGGCCCTGGATGAGTTCAATCTCATGCGCGGTGGTGACACCGTTCTCATTGCCGCCAAGCTCAACGACAGCGTGCTCACCGGGCACTACAACGCCATCCGCACAGGTTTGGCCAATGCCAGCATGACGTATACGTCGGCGCAAACCTATCTGGACAACGCCTATAGCGCGACCGGCGGCGTCAGCGGCAAAGCGCTGGAGCTGTGGCAGATGCTGGGCGACATGAAAACCATCGCCGATCTGGCCGTGCGGGTAAACACGCTGACGGCCTCCGCGACCGATTCGTCACACCCCGATCTGGTAGCCGCCACGGTCATTGCGGCGCTGAACCTGGACTACCGCATGGCCGTTTACTTGTCGGGCCAAAGCAGTAAATCGGCGGCCATCATCAGCGGCGCGGTGCAGGCCTATGGCAGCAAAGCCATGCTGGGAATTCCGGTGACCAACACCGCGCTGCTCAACCAATTTGATGTGGTGGCAGATACCAGTCCATCGATGGTGGCCAACAGCCAGTGGCACTATGGCAAAAATGTGCGCGTGACCATTGAAGACCAGCCTCTGTATCGAGGGGGCATTGTCTTGTCTGCCGCAGACCAGTCGTGGGATTACGGCAACGTGGAACTGCTGGTCGATGGTTATGCCAACAAAGACTTTGGCGACACCCACAGCCTGGTGCTGCTGCAAGACTCGCTCAATGTGCAAAACACCTTGCTGCAATTGTTGCCCCCTGACCAGCGCGGCAGCACCGCACAGGGGGTTGTCAGGGCCATTTTGAATGTTGCATCCAACTTGGTTAAAACGAATGGCGACGCGCTCTTTGGCAGCGGCCAAGGCAAAGCCGAAGGCAATGTGCTGGAAAACACGCTCAATGCGCTGGCCGATTTGGTGCTGGGCCCTGTCGCTGCCAAAGCATTGCGTTTGACGGGTTCAACCGACGGCGGAACCTGGGCCGATATCGGTGACGAGAACTCGGGCCGCACCCGGTTCTACAACCTGCTCAAGCAGATTCAAGACAGTTCCCTGTTCAAAAAAGCGGCCAATGGGACCCTGACCTTGCAATTGGCGACTCCCACTTCCGAACTGGCAACCCTGGCCCGCACCGACTTTGGCGCCTATGCCGCCCTGTACAGCCTGAGCCCATTTGTCCTGAAGTTTGGTACCAGCGCAGCCGAGGCAGAGGTCAAAGCCCTGTGGGGCAACATCTACACCGACTGGGCCACCACAGACACTCACCCATCCACCGTTTCCGACCAATGGCTAAAGGACCGCGCCGCCCTGCTGGAGCGCAAAACTACTACAACCTCGGCAACGCCAGCTACGACAGCAGCCAGCCCGGCGCCTGGGGGGCAAAAGACGCCTACGGCAATGCCATCAACAACCTGTACGACAAAGAAGACATCGTCTGGAAATGGAAAGAAGGCGCCACCGACCAGACCATCCAGCGCGGCCAAACCACTGGCAGCACCCGCTACGTGGTGTTTGGTAGTGAGGGCGATGACACAGGCCTTACCGGTGGTGCCAACAATGACCGCCTGTACGGTGGCACTGGCACCGACACCTACCAGTTCAGCGGCAACTGGGGCAAAGACATTGTGTGCGACACCGATGGCAAAGGCAGCCTCACCATCGACGGCCACAGCATTGGCTTGGCCCAGGCCATAGGCACCGCTGGCAACAGCACCTGGCGCTATGAAATCAGCCCCGGCGTGTCGGTGTTTCTCAAAGTGGTGGACGCCGCTGGTGGCGGTGCGGGCAAGAGCCTGGTCATCACCCAAGGCCCCACCACGGCCACCCAGGGCGACCCGGCCAACAGTATCACCATCCAGAACTTTGACGTGAATGCAGCCAAGGGTCCAACTGGCTACCTGGGCATCCAGTTGGACCCCGCCGTCAAAGTGGCCACCTTGGGCAGCAATCTGCCCGCCGGGCAAAGCAACTTCTTCAACCAGGTGGGTGCCGATGCTTCATCCCTGGCGGGGCAGGCCTCCAACGTGGTGGAAGGCACCGGCAAGACCATCAGCGTCTACCTCAGCCAGGCGGCCAAGGCGGGTGAAACGGCGGTGCTGAACCTGCAAAACCTGGCCAGCGCGGGCATGAAAGCCATTTTGGGCGACAGTGTGGTCGATGCCAATGGCGCCACCATTACCCTGGCCGAGGGGCAAACCGAAATCCGCTTTGCCCTGATTCAGGACGGCGCCATCAGTGCCGATGTGTCGGGTTCAGTCAGCGTTACCTACAACGGCACCGGTGGCAGCGTCACCAGCAACGCCTGGGGTGTCAACTTGAAGAACCAGGACGCCAGCAACCGCTACGTGCGCCAGGGCGACCAGACTTGGGACAACAGCAACTGGCAGCTCCACCCCGATGGCAACCTCAGCGGAGCCGGTGCCGGTGTGCGCTTGGGCTCCCATGACGAAATGTTCGTCGGCTACGGGGACGAAGCCAGCATCGATGTCATGTTGTCCGACAACGCGACCGGCCTGCACCAACTGGTCACGCAAGTCGACCTCAAAGCACTGGGCGGCAACGACATTTTGACCGGCATGCGCAACAACGACCTGCTCGACGGGGGCGATGGTGACGACGTCATTTTTGGCGGCCTTGGCACAGACCAAATTCAGGGCGGCGCGGGCAACGACATCATCCTGGCCAACACCAGCGCCCGCTTCAGCAGCAGCTCCCGCATGGACGACAACGGCACCGCCTGGAGCGGCGCCACCCTGGACACCGGCTACGCCCCGGCACAACCTGGAGCGTGAAGCGCTACGCCAACGGGGCGCTGAACATGACCGGCTTCTTTATTACCGGCAGCATCGACCCCTACACCAGCAACACCCTGGCGGAAGACGCGCAAGGCGACGCGGTGCATGCCGGCTCGGGCGAAGACTACGTGTGGGGTGGGCTCGGAGATGACCGCATCAGCGGCGACGCTGGAGCGGACCGGCTCTTTGGCCTGGGAGGCAACGACATAGTGGAAGGCGGCGACCAGGACGACGAACTGTACGGCGACAGCAACCCCACACCGGCCTACCTGAATGTGGGGCGCGACTATGAAGCCAACCTGGTGCTCACGGGTGCCCACCCCTATCACATCATTGATCCCGCAGTGAACGGCAACGACTTCCTCGACGGCGGATTGGGCGATGACTACATCGAAGGCAATGGCAAGAGCGACGTGCTGTACGGCGGCGCAGGCAATGACCAGATGTGGGGTGACGATCAGGCAAATGACTTGCCGGGCCAGTACCACGGCAATGACTACCTCGACGGTGAAGACGGCATTGACCAACTGGTGGGCGGCGGCGGCACCGACACCCCTGTACGGCGGCGCGGGCAATGATGACCTGTATGGCGATGATGACGACGTGGCCCTGGAGGCACAGCACCAGGGAGCCGACTACCTGGACGGCGAAGACGGCAACGACGTGCTCAAAGGCGGGGGCAACGACGACACCTTGTTTGGGGGCATCGGCGATGACCTGCTCTATGGTGACACGCAGCAGGCGTTTCTGGCCGGGCAAAACCATGGCAAAGACTACCTGGACGCAGGAGACGGCAATGACGTGCTCAAGGGCGGCGGCAATGACGATACCCTGCTGGGCGGCGCGGGCGACGACACCCTGCGCGGCGATGACCAAATAGCCGATTTGGCGCTGGCATTCCACGGCAATGACTATCTGGATGGCGGTGTTGGGATTGATTACCTGGACGGCGGTGGAGGGGACGACACCTTGCTGGGCGGTGATGGCAATGACACGCTGCTTGGGGCGGGCCATGATGTGCTGGCGGGCGGCCAAGGGGTTGACTATCTGGACGGCGGTGAGGGGATGACACCTACCTCATAGCCACCAACGATGTACCGGTCAACAGCAACGCGGCAGCCGAAGTGATCAATGACGCATTGGGCAACAACAGTGTGCAGTTCAGTGGGGCCGTCACGTATGCGGGTGCTGCCAATGGCGACCTGGGTGCTGGCACTGGGCAACCCGGCAGATCAACGCGCCTTGGTAATAAAGGGTGCCATGAATGGAACATTTGGCACCATTGACGGCAGCTTGGTAAGGGACTGGGCGCAACAGCACATTACCAGTACCGTCACGGTAACGGCCACGCCAGGGCAGGCGGTGTTTGGTGGGGGTGGCAATGACCGGTTTTATGCCTCCAGCGGCGGTGGCAGTTTTTATGGCGGTGCGGGGGATGACCGGTATGCGCTCTACACCGCCAATGCAACCGGTGGTGTGGCGATTGCGCTCAACCAAGGTGATGGGCGTGACGATGGTTATGGCATCAGCGTGGTGGCGGGTACGCTGGCGACCCGCGCAGCCAATGTGCTGCAGTTTGGTGCAGGTATTACCCAAGAGAGCGTTCGGCTGGAATACAAAATGGATGCCCAGGGTGAATATTTCGTGCCACAGGTGTCGTATGGCGATGTGGGGGATTCAATTGCCATCACCAGTGGCGCTTGGGACACGGCAACTCAGAGTGTTCGGCGCGCCTTTGACGTTTTCAAATTCTCCGATAGCACTGAATTGACCTGGGAGCAACTGGAGGCCAAGGGTGTGCGGGTGAACTGGAATGACTACACCTACTACTCTGGACAGGGCAATAGCAGTGCCTATAAGGATGTGGTGACCGGCACCGCACTGAGAGATTACATCCACGCCAATGAAGGCGATGACGTGATTGACGCGGGTGCGGGTGACGATGAGGTGGATGGCGGCATGGGCAGTGACACCTTCTTGTTTGGCCGTGGCGACGGGCAAGACACGGTGTGGCGTGAGTACCCAGGCGAGCGCTTGCCCACTGACAAAGATGTGCTGCGCTTCAAGGCCGGCGTGGCACAGACTGATGTGATTTATCAGCGCAGCGGGGATGATCTGGTTGTCAAAATCCAAGGTACCAATGACCGCGTGACGGTGTTGGGGGCCTATGGCGAGAACCCCTTGGATGGGGTGGTATTTGACGATGGCGCCACCATTGCGCTGGCGGCCTTGAACTTGCTTGCGAACCAGGCACCGGTGTTGGTGTCGCCCATACCGGACCAGACCGCTTCGCAGATTGCACCGTTTACCTATTCAGTGCCGCAAGGGCTATTTACAGATCCGGAGGGTGATGTGCTGAGCTGGAGCGCAAAGTTGGCCAACGGCGACCCGTTGCCAGGCTGGCTGGCTTTTGATGCCAACACCCGCACTTTTAGCGGCATGCCGGTGGGTGCTGAAACATTGGCCGTGCAATTGACCGTGACGGACATCCACGCCAACACGGCGTCGGACGTTTTCAATATCGTGGTGCCAGCCGCCAACCTGACGGGAACTTCGGGCGACGATAGCTTGACGGGTACGGCGGGGGCGGACCAGATGGATGGCTTTGCGGGCGACGATGAATTGCGCGCGGGTGCGGGCGACGATACGTTGCATGGTGGTGAAGGCAGTGACTCGCTGTACGGTGGGGACGGTGATGATGTGCTGTATTCGTCTTCTGTCAGCACGTTGATGGACGGTGGCCAGGGGCTTGACCGCTACGTGATCGGGAGCACAGGGGTACACACTATCAGCGGGTTCGGTCAGGCGCAGGACATCGTCGAATTCGACGCCAGCATTCGCCCACAAGACGTTGTGGTGCGTGATGGGGTTATGCTGGTGACATCCGGGTCATCTCTGAGTGCGCGCAGCAGCGTCAAGTTCGATAGCCTGCTTTCGAGCGGCTTGGCTTTTGGCAGCGTGCGGTTTGCGTCCTCCCCGAGTACTGTTTGGACAATTGCCGATTTGCAGCAGATGGCCCTGACCGGTGGTTGGGAGAATGACACCTTGAGTGGTTTCGCCGGTCAGAATAATGTGATGTCGGGTGGCGCGGGTTACGACCGACTGATTGGCAGCACAGGCAACGACACGTTGGATGGTGGCATGGGCTACGATCAATTGGTCGGAGGGCTTGGGAACGACACCTATCTGTTTGATCGCGGAAGTTTGCAAGACTGTATTTTTGAAACCGGGGGAACCGATACCTTGCGATTGGGCGCGGGCATTAGCCCTAGTCAAGTTACCTTGACGCGTACATCTGATCTGGCACCAAACTTTCGAGACTTCAGCACTTTTGCGTTAACCGCTGATTCACTGGTGATCTCGATTGCGGGAAGCAACGACCAAATTTGGTTAAACAATTTCTTCTCTGCAGGTAACGAAATTGAGTCCATTGTGTTTGCCGACAACACGGCCTGGAGTTTTACAGACCTCAACGCCCGCGTGGTCAATGTTGCAGGTACGGCCAATAGTCAGAACGGCTCTGCAGCGGATGACACCTTTGTGGTGGACCATCGCAACGACACGGTGGTCGAGACTGCCGATGCGGGCACTGATACGGTGCGCAGTTCGGTGTCATTTCAGCTCCCCACCAATGTAGAGAACCTGACGCTGACGGGTAGTCTGAATGCCACTGCACTCGGAAACGATGGCGATAACGTTATCACCGGCAACGCAGCCGACAACGTGCTGGATGGGGGATGGGGAATCGACACACTGGCGGGTGGCACGGGCAATGATACCTACCGGCTTGTGGATACCACGCAGTACCACGTGACACAGGATTGGATTGGGTCGATGCTGTGGGACACCATCACCGATCAGCCCGGTGCCGGGGTGGACACGCTGGTAACCAATCTGTTTCGCGCACAGCTCCCCGACAATGTTGAAAACCTGCGGGTGGCAAACACTGTTGCCAGCGGCCTTACCTTTTCTCCGGCCGGGGATAACGCCAGTGTGCTCGACGTCTACAAATCCTATGGCAGCCGTATTCAAATGCATGATTTTCGGGCCTGGTACATCGGCAACACGCAGGACAACATAATCGACGCAACCGGTGGCGGAGTGACAACCAGAACCGTGTCGGGGTCTGTGGGTACGCTTTTAGACGGCGGCGAGGGTGCAGATACCTTGATTGGTGGGACGGAGAATGACTGGTACGTGGTTGACAACCCCGGCGATGTGGTGATTGAGACGGGTGATTTCGCGACGTCGTACGACGTCATATCCTCATCCGCCGTCTCGCTGAACGCGATGGCCAATATTGAGGTGCTGGAGTTGACCGGGGATTTGACGCTGAACGCAACGGGGACGCCAACAACAACGATTTGCGCAGCTCCAAAAATTCAGCCGTCAACGTGCTTGACGGGCCAGGGTGGTGATGATATCTACGTAATCGATACCAAGGATATTGTCGTGGAAGCCGCCAACGGTGGCACTGATACGGTAATTGTGGATGGCAACGACTATAGATTCTGGAAGACCAGTGGCAAGGTTGTCATGCTAGCGGACTACGCCAATGTGGAAAACATTGCCGCCGTTTCGCAATCGGATGGTGATACCAGTTCCATGGGCATGCATATTGTGGGCACTGCCGCCAATAACACGGTGGGCGGTTCACGCTACAACGATATTTTGGAAGGTGGTGCGGGTGATGACGTGGTGGAGGACAGCGGCACCCTGGTCAACCCCAATCACACTTACCTGGTGGGCGACATTGACTCGCTGTATGGGGGCGACGGCAATGACACCCTAATCAGTTGGTCTGGCAGTGACCTGCTCGACGGTGGCAATGGCGATGACACCTTGAACGGCGGAACTGGCAATGACGTACTGGATGGTGGCGTCGGCAACGATGTGATCGTGTTTGGCATAGGGGACGGGCACGATACAGTGCGGCAACTTGCGGCCGATGGCAACGTGAATGCATTGAACGTTTTGCGCTTCACACAGGATGTGCTTGCTTCGGACGTGGTCGTGAAGCGCTGGGGCTCCAACATTGAAATGACTATCGCATCCACGGGCGATAGCTTGCTGGTTGAGGGCTTTTACCTCAACAACAGCCCAGTGCATGCCAACAACCCACTGCAACGCGTGGAATTTGCGGACGGAACAAACTGGAGCCTGGCGCAATTGCAGCAACTGGCCAGTGTCGACGCCAACACAGCGCCAATCCTGCTTACCCAGCCATTGGCGGATGGAAGTTTCGCGCCTGGACTGGTCAGCTACACGATTGCGCCAACCGCGTTTACCGACGCAGACGCGCAAGATGCACTGCGCTACAACGCCACCCTCTCGACTGGAGAAGCACTTCCGGCATGGTTGCGATTCGACGCTGTCACACTAACCTTTACCGGGACCAATGAAACGATTGGCACAACCAGTGTGAAGGTAACGGCTACCAATAAGGCGGGAGAGACGGTGTCAGACATTTTCGATATCGTGATCGGCGTACCTAACCTTGTGCTCAACGGCAACGCAAACGCCAACACCCTCAATGGCGACGCAGGCCATGACACGCTCAATGGCCTAGGTGGCAATGACATGCTGAACGGCCTTGCGGGTAATGACACCTTAGACGGTGGCACTGGCATCGACACTATGAAAGGTGGTCTGGGTGACGACACCTACATTGTGGATAGCACCAGCGATGTGGTGACAGAAAACCTCAATGAAGGTATCGACCTGGTCAAATCCAGCGTCAGCCTGACCCTGGCTGCCAACGTAGAAAACCTAACCCTCACCGGCAGCAGCGCCATCAACGCCACCGGCAATTCCCTGGCCAACGTGCTCACCGGCAACAGTGCCGCCAATACCCTGTCGGGCGGTGCCGGTGCGGACACCATGAAAGGCGGCGCTGGCAACGACAGCTACGTGGTCGATGATGCAGGCGACGTGGTCACCGAAAACGCCAGCGAAGGCACTGACCTGGTCACGGCGTCGGTCAATTACACCCTGAGCGCGAATGTTGAAAACCTCACCCTGTCGGGCACGGCCAACCTCAACGGCACGGGCAACACCGTGGCCAACACCCTCACCGGCAATGCCGGAGCCAATGTGCTGGATGGCGGCGCGGGTGCGGATACCCTGGTAGGCGGCGCTGGCAACGACACCTACTACGTGGACAACACTGCGGATGTCACCACCGAGGCCGCTTCGGCAGGCACCGATCTGGTCATGGTCAGCCTAAACTGGACCTTGGCCACCAACCTGGAAAACCTCACCCTGTCTGGCAGTGCCAACATCAACGCCACTGGCAATACGGTTGCCAATGTGCTGACCGGCAACGCGGGGGACAACGTGCTGAATGGCGGCACTGGTTCCGACACCATGGTGGGTGGCCTGGGCAATGACACCTATGTGGTGGACGCTACCGGCGATGTGGTCACTGAGGCCCTTGACGCAGGTACCGACCTGGTGAAGGCCAGCGTCACGTACACCTTGGGCACCAATGTGGAGAACTTGACGCTGACCGGCACCAGCGCCATCAACGCCACCGGCAACACCCTGGCCAATGTGCTCACCGGCAACAGCGCCGCCAACACCCTGACGGGTGGTGCCGGCGCCGACACGCTGGACGGTAAGGCAGGTGCGGACAAACTGGTGGGAGGCACCGGCAACGACACCTACTGGCTGGGCCGGGGCTACGGGTTTGATAGCGTGACCGAGAACGACACCACGGCTGGCAACACCGACGTGGCGCGTTTTGACGCCAGCGTGGCGACCGACCAGCTGTGGTTCCGCAAGGTATCCAACAACCTGGAGGTGAGCATCATCGGCACCAGCGACAAGCTGACCATGACCAACTGGTACCTGGGCAACCAGTACCATGTCGAGCAATTCAAAACCAGCAATGGCAAAACGCTGCTCGACAGCCAGGTGCAAAACCTGGTGAGCGCCATGGCGGCCTTTGCGCCACCGGCGGCAGGGCAGACCACGCTGCCTGCCAGTTATGCCAGCAGTTTGAACACGGTGATTGCGGCCAACTGGCAGTAGGGCAGTAGGGCAGGGGTGCCTGCCTGCTTGGACTTCCCGGACTGCCTGGGCGGCCTGACAAGGCGGTTCAGGCGGCGCAAACACTATGGTTTTGATAGCTGTATCCGCACGTCTGGCGGGCGCAAACGGCCTTTTTTGCACTGAACCCTGCCGGGCGTGGGTGGGGTTGCTGGCCGGCTTCGTCTGTATGATGGCCCGACAAAAACCGCGTTGCCCAGCGGCCAGGCCACCCGCCTGGCGCAGCAAATCGCCCGTTTCCGGCTTGCCTGAGATTGTTAAATGACACATTCCTACCCATCCGATTCCAGCCCCCACGCACCCGCCACTGCCGCGCCGGCCGGTGCGCCGGTTGCTGCTGCGCCGCTCAACGACCTCCAGGCCCGGTTTGACGAGGCCGTTGCCCTGCACCACAGCGGCCAACTGGCGGCGGCGCAGGCGGCGTACGAAGCCATTGTGGCGGCCGACCCCGCCCATGCGGATGCCTGGCACTTTCTGGGTGTGCTGGCCATTCAGTGTGATGACCCGCTGCGCGCGCTGGACTGGATTGGCCGGGCCATCGCCATCAACCCCGGCAACGCCATGTACTACATGAACCACGGCAACGTGCTGCGGCAAACGGGGCACATGCAAGCCGCATTGGCCAGCTTTGACCAGGCCATTGCCATGGCGCCAGACTTCACCGACGCCCACGTTCTGCGCGGCAACACCCTGCACGAACTGCAGCAGCTTGAAGCTGCGGTGGCCAGTTTTGACCGCGCTTTGGCACTGCGCCCGCAGGATGTGGTGGTGTGTTTTAACCGCGGCAACGCCTTGCGTGCGCTGGGCCAGTTGGAGGCGGCGGTGGCCAGCTTCGACCAGGCCGTGGCCATGGAGCCCGAGTTTGCCGAGGCTTTTGTCAACCGGGGTATGACCCAGCGCGCGCTGCAGCAGTTTGACGCCGCCATGGCCAGTTTTGACCGCGCCATCGCCCTACGCAGCGACTTTGCCGAGGCCTACCTCAACCGGGGCCTGACGCTGCAGGAGTTTTCTTCCACGCCGGCCGGTCTGGAAGACGCCATTCGCATGTTTGACAAAGCCTGCCAGTTGCTGCCCGACGCACCCGAGCAGCATTTGTGCCACGCCATGGCCTTGGCCAAGGCCCAGCGCCTGGTCGAGGCCGAAGCGGCGGCACGGCGCGCACTGGCGGCCGACACCAATGACAGCAGCGGCGCACGCATGTTCCTTGCGGCGCTGGGCGCAGTCCCCATGCCCGACAAAATCCCCGACGCGCTGCTGCACAAGCTCTACGACGCCAAAGCCTCGGTGTGGGATACCGACGCCAATGCCCACTACCAGGGTGCCGAGCTGGTGGGCCGGGCACTGCTGGCGCAGCAGCGCGCACGCGCTATGGATGTGCTGGACGCGGGCTGCGGCACCGGTTTGGTGGGTGTGCTGGTGCGCAGCATGGCCGCGCGCCTGGACGGTGTGGACATGTCCCAGCCCATGCTGGAGCGCGCCCGCGAGAAGGCCGTTTACGACACTTTGGCGTGTGGCGACATGGTTGCGCTGATGCGCCAGCGCCCGCAGCAGTACGACGCCGTGGTCAGTGCCGCCACCCTGGTCCACTTCGCCAGTCTGCAAGGCATTTTTGAGGCCGCCGCGACCACGCTGCGCCCCGGTGGCCTGTTTATCTTCACCGTCTTCCCCAACGACAAAGACCCGGGCGGTTTTGCGGTAGACCACCTCGACGGCATGGCCCAGGGCGGCATTTACGTGCATGGCCGCGACTACCTGCACACGCTGGCCCGGCAAACCGGCTTTGCCGTGCAGGGCATGGAATTGGCCATCCACGAATACGAGGCCAACGAACAGCCCAAGATGTGTTTGCTGGTCACCCTGGTGCGCACAGCATGAGCCGGGGTGGTTTGATGCTACTAAAGGCATAGCTGTCTGCGCTTGTCTGGTCAGCGCAAATGGCACTTTCTCTGCTTATTAACTGGCTGCCGGTTCTGCGGGGAATGCCCACAGGATGCATGCATTCAGAGCAGACGTTCAATAAAAGCGCGAAAAGCGTGATTTCTTGCACGCATCATGCGCGCCATAGTCCAAACGGACTATTGCCCTTGGGGCTGTCGCCCCCATACACTCCACGCGCCTAGTCCCACCTACCCTACTTGGAAACTTCACCATGAAAAAAGCACTTACCCTCGCCGCTTTGTTCGCCCTCTCGGCAGCAGCCCAGGCAACCACGGTTTTCAGCGACAACTTTGACGCTAATCCCTTGGAACTCAATAAAGTTCCCGCCGGTTGGACGGTTACCGACGGCACGGTCGATATCATCGGCCCCGGTTTTTATTCCTATTGCGCAGCCGGCCAGGGCAAATGCATTGATCTGGACGGCAGCACTTGGAATGCGGGTGTTTTGTCCAAATCCTTCGATTTGACAGCCGGTGTGCAATACACCGCCAGTTTTGAATTGGCCGGTAACCATCGCGGCGGGTCGGACACCGGTACCGTGTCGTTCGGTTCGCAAAGCCTGAATTTCAATTTGGCCTCCAATGCGGTGTTTTCTGCCTACCAATTGGTGTTCACCCCCGGAGCCACCGGCACCTACAGCCTGAGCTTTGCCAATAACGGTGGCGACAATATTGGCGCGCTGTTGGACAACGTCTCGGTTACTGCCGTGCCGGAACCCGAAACCTATGCCATGCTGTTGGCCGGTCTGGGCCTGATTGGTGCCGCCCAACGCCGCAAATCCAAAGCGGCCTGAGTTTCCTCGCGCACAGCAAAAAAGGAGCCATTGGCTCCTTTTTTGTTTCTGCTATACAAAGCATAGCTGCTTACGCGCATCCAGTGCGCGCAAGCGGGTGATTTTACTGCTATTTTTCCGCTTGTATCCGGGCCTGCAGGTAGCCCTGGCAGGTGCTGTGGATGAGGCGCAGCTCGACCAGGGTTTCGTCGATTTGGGCGCGTTTTTTCTCCAGTTCGGCAATTTCGTTGCCGGTGCGATGGATCACGTAGTTGAGCTGCTGGGTGCGGCCTTCGCCGTGGTTGCCGTACAGGTCGAGGTAGCGTTTGATTTCGGCCAGCGAGGAGCCGATGGCCTTGGCGCGCAGGATGATCGTCAGTCGGGCGCGGTCGCGGCGGGTGTAGACGCGTGCGCCATTGATGCGCCGGGGGCTAAGCAGCCCCTTGTCTTCGTAAAAACGCAGCGCGCGCAGGGAGATGCCAAACGCCCGGCACAGATCGGTGATGCCGAAGAGTTCGGTGGCGCCCGCGTCGCGGTGGGTGTCAACACAGGACTGCGCGGTGGATGGGGGCATGGCAGGGCGCATGCTAGGCACGCAATGGCGCAGCGGCTGCTGCGAGCGGGCGAACCCATGGGGCAGAAATGGTCATCGGCGGTCTCCAACGTCCAATCAGGCTACCAAGGCGCGCGAAACCCGCAGCTTCACGCGCTGTGACAAAGTGGCCGGACGTTTCAGTATGAAAGTTTCGTCGGGTGGTGGCGTCGCATCGGCCATCCCGGTTCACGCCGGTATGGTCTTTTGGCGACGGCGCGACTCTACGCGATCACGCGCGCCCACGCATGAACAAACTCACGACGCTTTGGGTACCTGCGGCCACTGCAGCGTGGCGGGGAGTGGGTATCGGGCGGCGGCGCGGGCGTGCCACGCCATGGCGCCATGTGCTGCATATTTGATAGCTGTTTGCGCTGATCCATCAAGCGCAAACGGCCAATTTGCCTATTTTTTTTCCGCCTGCAGTCGCGCCTGCAGGTAGCCGCGGCAGGTGCTGTTGATGACGCGCAGCTCGGCCAGGGTTTCCTCGATCTGGGCGCGTTTTTTTTCCAATTCCGCTATTTCGGTATCGGTGCGGTCGATGACGTAGGT
Organism: Candidatus Aalborgicola lynettensis; assembly: GCA_016719405.1. Lineage (GTDB taxonomy): Bacteria > Pseudomonadota > Gammaproteobacteria > Burkholderiales > Burkholderiaceae_C > Allorhodoferax > Allorhodoferax lynettensis. The sequence continues at coordinate 14,666 of JADJZE010000007.1, read as the reverse complement.
GAGCTGCTGTGCACGACCCTCGCCGTGGTCCCCGTACAAATCGAGGTAACGCTTGATATCGGCCAGCGAGGATCCTATGGCCTTGGCGCGCAGGATCAGCGACAGGCGGGCACGGTCGCGGCGGGTGTAGACGCGCGCGCCGTTGATGCGCCGGGGGGCCAATAACCCCTTGTCTTCATAAAAGCGCAGCGCGCGCAGGGAGATGCCGAACTCGCGGCACAGCTCGGTGATGCCAAAGAGTTCGGTGGTTCCCTCGTCGCGGTGGGCGTCAACGAAGGCCTGCGCGGAGGAGGCTGGCATGGTGTGGGTGCTTAAAGAACGCGTTGCAGCCGCATGGCCACACCCATGTCGCCCGAAACCTTGAGTTTGCCGGCCATGAAACCGGTGGTGGGCTCCAGGTCGCCGGTGATGAGGGCACCCAGGTTTTCCAGGGTAATGCCCACGGTGCAGTCGGCGTCGGTGTTGTCGTTGCTGACCGAGTTGGGGGTGGATACGCCGTCGATCCAGATTACGCCGTCGGCGCCGCAATCAAATTTCAGGGTGGCGGCCAGGCCGCTGTCGGCACCCACTTTGGTGCGGATGGCTTGGGTGCAGGCTTCGAGGTTCATGGTGGTGTCCTATGGCAGAAAAATGGAAAGAGGAGGGTAGTCCGATTACGTGAGGGTTCGAATGCTACCAGCATCACATTCCGTGGTTATCAGTATAAATACCTATACGAAACTACGTTGACGTTAACGTCACCATGGCTTCTAATGCGTCAAGTTTTTAGCAAGGACGCTTTCCATGCCTGTTATCCGTTCCAAGATCAACCCCCAGTCCGAGGCGTTTGCTGCCAACGCCCGGCGCGTGCAAGACCTGCTGGCCGAAGTGCAGCGCCTCGAAGGCCTGGTGATTGCCGAATCCGAATCCAAGCGTGAGAAGTTCGAAAAGCGCAAGCAGTTGCTGCCGCGCGAGCGGGTCGCCCGCCTGCTGGACCGCGGCACGCCGTTTCTGGAGTTGAGCCGCCTGGCCGGGCTGAACATGCACGATGACGATGGCAAAAAGGCTGTGCTGGGCGGTGGCTCCATCATTGGTATTGGGGTGGTGGCGGGCAAGCGCTGCGTCATCTCCGTGAACGACAGCGCGGTCAAGGGCGGCACCGTGGCCCCCATGGGCCTGAAAAAAGGCCTGCGCGGCCAGCAGATTGCGCAAGAAAACAAGCTGCCCCTGATCTCGCTGGTGGAAAGCGGCGGCGCCAACCTGATGTACCAGAGCGAGATTTTTATTGAAGGCGGGCGCAGCTTTGCCAACCAGGCGCGCATGTCGGCCATGGGTCTGCCGCAAATCAGCGTTGGTGCACGGCTCCAGCACAGCGGGCGGGGCGTACTTGCCGGGCTTGTCAGACTATGTGATTCTGGTGCGCGGGCGCTCCAACATCTTTTTGGCCGGGCCTCCGCTGGTCAAGGCCGCCATTGGCGAGGACTGCACGGAAGACGAATTGGGTGGTGCCGAGACCCACGCCCAGGTCACCGGTTTGGGCGAGTACCTGTGTGAAGACGATGCCCATGCCATCGGCATGGCACGCGAGGTGATGGACAAGCTCAAGTGGGACATGGCCCCGGCTGCCCCCAGCTTTGCCGAGCCGCTGTTTGACGAGCAGGAGTTGATGGGCATCGTGCCCGCAGACGAGCGCGAGCCCTACGACGTGCGCGAGGTGATTGCGCGCCTGGTCGATGGCTCCGACTTTCTGGAGTTCAAGGCCGAATACGCGGCCGAGATGATGTGTGGCCACGCCCGCATCCAGGGGCATTTGGTGGGCATTCTGGGCAACAACGGCCCCATCCAGCCCACGGGTTCCACGAAGGCGGCGCAGTTCATCCAGTTGTGCGACCAGAGTGGCACGCCACTGGTCTTCTTGCAAAACACCACCGGCTACATGGTGGGTTCGGCAGCCGAGCGCGGGGGCGCCATCAAACACGGCAGCAAGATGATTCAGGCCGTGGCCAACGCCCGGGTACCCAAGTTCACCGTCATTCTGGGCGGCTCCTACGGCGCGGGCAATTACGGCATGTGTGGGCGGGGGTTCGATCCGCGCTTCATCTTCGCCTGGCCCACCGCGCGCACCGCCGTCATGGGCGGCGCGCAGGCGGCCAAGGTGATGGACATTGTCAATCGCGCCAAGGTCGAGCGCATGGGTATGGAGGCCAACGAGCAGGCCCTGGCCGCCATGTCCGACGGCCTGCGCCTGCGCCTGGACAAAGAATCTGCCGCCCTGTTTGGCACGGCCCGCCTGTGGGACGACGGCATCATCGACCCGCGCGACACGCGCCGCTTTTTGGGCCTGTGCCTGGCGCTGGCACAAGAGGCCGAAGCGCGCACTTTGCGCCCCAACACCTTTGGCGTGGCGCGCATGTAAGTGAACTGCAGAAGCCCGCGCGCCATGTCCACTTCCATGTCTTTGCTGATGTGCCTGCTGATGTCTGCAGCCATTGCGCACCAGTTGCACCAATTACACCAACGCGCTGCATGGCGGGCTGAACCCGCCGCGTACAGCCTTTCCAGTCCAACCGAGAACACACCATGAAATTCACCCCCGAACACGTCCAAATTTCCGACACCGTGCGCAAGTTTGTCGCCAACGAAATCAACCCCTTTACTGCCGAGTGGGAAAAGGCGGGCATCTTCCCGGCCCGCCAGTTGTTCAAAAAAATGGGCGACCTGGGCCTCTTGGGCATCAAGTACCCCACCGAATTTGGCGGCATGGGGCTGGACTTCAGCTACTCCATGGTCATGGCCGAAGCCCTGGGCGAGTGCAACGTGGGTGGTGTGCCCATGGCCATTGGGGTGCAGACCGATATGTGTACCCCGGCCCTGGCCCGCTTTGGCAGTGACGATTTGCGCAAAGAGTTTCTGGCCCCGGCCATTGCGGGCGACATGGTGGGCTGTATTGGTGTGAGCGAGGTGACCGGCGGCTCCGACGTGGCCGCCCTCAAAACCACGGCCAAGAAGGATGGCGGCGACTACGTCATCAACGGCTCCAAGATGTGGATCACCAACGGCATGCAGGCCGACTGGTGTTGCCTGTTGGCCAACACCAGCGAGGGGGCAGTGCACAAAAACAAGTCGCTCATCATGGTGCCCATGGATGCGCCTGGCATCACGCGCCAGAAGATCGAAAAGATTGGCATGCACTCCAGCGACACAGCCCAGCTGTTTTTCGACAACGTGCGTGTGCCCCAGCGCAACCTGATTGGCCAGGAGGGCATGGGCTTCATGCTGCAGATGCTGCAGTTCCAGGAGGAGCGCCTGTACGGCGCGGCGGGCAGCCTGCGTTCACTCGACAACCTGATCGACCAGACCATTGTCTACACCCGCGAGCGCAAAACCTTTGGCCAACCCATTTTGAATAACCAGGTGGTGCACTTCCGCCTGGCCGAGCTGCGCACCGAGGTGGAGTGCCTGCGCGCGCTGACCTACCGCGCGGTCGAATCCTATGTGAGTGGCAAAGACGTGACCAAGCTGGCCTCTATGGCCAAACTCAAGGCCGGGCGCCTCTCCCGCGAGGTGGCCGACAGCTGCCTGCAGTACTGGGGGGGCATGGGCTTTACCGCCGACAACCCCATTTCGCAGGCCTACCGCGATGGGCGACTGATCTCGATTGGCGGCGGTGCCGATGAAATCATGCTGGGCATTATTTGCAAGTTTGAAGGCACTTTGCCGGGCAAAGCCTGAAGCCGTCTGTGAGGGCACACCGTATGACAAATTCAGTAACAAATGAGGCTCTAGCGCCCGTAGAACGCGCGCAAGCAGCTACAAATTATGTAGCAATTCGGGTGGAGCAATCGGGCCCGGTTTTGGCCGTTACGCTCAACCGCCCCGAGGCGCGCAACGCCATGTCGCTGCAAATGGTGGCCGAGTTGCGCCAGGCGCTGGCGGCTGCCGAAGCCACTGCGGGGCACCCGGGCGCCGTGCGGGCCGTGGTGCTACGCGGTGCCGGTGGGCACTTTTGTGCCGGGGCCGATTTGAAGGACATGGCCGGTGCACGCATGCGGGCCATGCAGGCACCTGCCAGTGCGGGTGCACCTGCCAGTGACCCCATTGCGGAGGTCAACGCCGCCTTTGGTGAACTGTGTGTGGCCTATTCGCGCACGCCGCTGGCCGTGGTGGCGGTGTTGGAGGGCACGGTCATGGGCGGCGGCTTTGGTCTGGCCTGTGTGGCTGACGTGGCCCTTGCCAGTGACACGGCCGCGTTTCGTTTGCCCGAAACGTCGTTGGGTGTGGTGCCGGCGCAGATTGCACCTTTCCTGGTGGAGCGCTTGGGGTACTCGCAGGCCAAACGCCTGGCCGTCACCGGCGGGCGACTGGATGCTGCGGCCGCCTTGCGCGTGGGGCTGGTGCATGCGGTGGTGCACACCGAAGAACTGCAGGCCGAGCTGAATCGTGTGCTGGCTGACATTCTGGCTTGTGCGCCCGGTGCGCTGGCCGCCACCAAAGCGCTGATGGCGCAGGCCCGGTTACAGGAACCGCAGACGCTGGTGCAGCACGCCGCCGCCGTTTTCTCCCAAGCAGCACAGGGGCCGGAGGGGCTCGAAGGCATGACCGCGTTTATGCAGAAGCGCAAACCGAATTGGGTGCCGGTATGAGTTTTTTCTATTTTGAGGGCGGAGTCTGGGTGGCGGCTTTGCTTCGCCTCGCCAGCGCTCTGCCACCCGACTCCTTAGGTGTTTTATGTTTAACAAGATACTCATCGCCAATCGCGGGGAGATCGCCTGCCGCGTCATCCGCACTGCGCGCAACCTGGGCTACCGCACGGTGGCCGTGTACAGCGATGCCGACCGCGACGCGCCGCACGTGGCGCTGGCCGACGAAGCGGTGCACATTGGCGCCTCGCCCGCCGCCGAGTCCTACCTGCGTGTCGACGCCATTCTGGACGCCTGCCGCAAGACCGGTGCCGACGCGCTGCACCCTGGCTACGGCTTTTTGAGCGAAAACGCCGCCTTTGCGCAGGCGTGTGTGGATGCGGGTGTGGTGTTCATCGGCCCCCCCGCCAGTGCCATCACGGCCATGGGTGACAAAGCGCTGGCCAAGAAGCGCATGCTGGAGGCCAAGGTGCCGTGTGCGCCAGGCTATTTAGGCGCCGACCAGAGTGACGCCGCCTTGCTGGCCGAGGCGGAGAAGCTGGGCTTCCCCTTGCTGGTCAAGGCTGTGGCGGGCGGCGGCGGGCGGGGCATGCGCTTGGTGCGCCATTTTTCGGAGTTGCAGCAGGGCATTGATGGCGCGCGCCGCGAAGCCACCAGTGCCTTTGGCGACGGCACGCTGATGCTGGAGCGCCTGATTGACAACGGCCGCCATATCGAAATCCAGGTCTTTGCCGACGCCCATGGCAACGCGGTCTATTTGGGCGAGCGCGACTGCACGGCCCAGCGCCGCCGCCAGAAGGTGATTGAAGAGGCGCCGTCGCCGGTGGTTACACCCGCCATGCGTGAAGCCATGGGTAAAGACGCCGTGGCCGCCGCGTTGGCGGTGGGCTACCGGGGTGCGGGCACGGTGGAGTTCATCGTTGATGACAAGCTCAACCACTACTTCCTGGAAATGAACACCCGCTTGCAGGTGGAGCATCCGGTGACAGAGATGATCACCGGCTACGACCTGGTGGAGTGGCAACTGCGGGTGGCAGCGGGCGATGCCTTGCCCGTGCAGCAGGCCGACATCACACTCACCGGCCACGCCATTGAGGCGCGCCTGTATGTGGAAGACCCCTACACCGGCTTCACCCCGCAAACCGGCACCGTGTTGTGGTGGCAGCCCCAGCGCGCGCTGCACCCCGCAGTGGCGGCGCCGGGTGTGGGCCATGGCGTCCAGAACGGGGGAGCGTACGCCTACGGCGTCCGGGTCGACGACGGCATCCGCCAGGGTGCGGTGGTGTCACCGTTTTACGACCCCATGGTGGCCAAGATCATCGTGCACGGGCGTGACCGGGATGACGCCATTCGCCGCCTGCGCGCCGCGCTGGCCAATACGCCTTTGCTGGGCCTCAAAAACAATGGCCGCTTCTTGAGCGATTTGGTGGACCACCCGGCCTTCCGCAAGGCGGAGATGACCACCACCCTGATCGACCAGTGGTTGGAGCAGGGCGAGCCCTTGCTGATCGCGCCCGCTGCCACCGACACGGTGTGGCGTGTGGCTGCCATGGCGTTGGCGATGCAAAACGGCAGCAGTTGGCGTGCCGACAGCGTGGCAGCCTTTGATGTGCAGCTTAAAAGTGGTGACACTGTGCGCAGCCTGCGCGTGCGCCCCGACCGCCAGGGGGGCGTAGCCATCACGCTGGACGGCACCACCGTGCAGGCGCAGGTGCTGGCTTTGCAAGACGGTGTGCTGCGCTACGCGCTGGAAGGGGTCACGCGCAGTGCCATTGTGGTGCGCGCGGGTGCCCAGTTGCATCTGGCCATGGACGGGCACACCCATGTGGTAACCGAGGTGTCGCCCTTCCCCGATGCCGATGCCCTCAAAGACGCCAGCAAAGCCCGTTCTCCCGTGGCGGGCAAGGTTACGCAAATTCTGGTGGCGCCGGGTGCGCAAGTGGAAGTGGGCCAGCAATTGGTGTGTGTGGAGGCCATGAAGATGGAAATGTGGCTGTGTGCCGAAGCGGCGGGCACGGTCAAAGCCGTGCACACGCAAGTGGGGCAGCAGGTGGCATCTGCGGCGGTGCTGGTGGAACTGGAATTGCAAACATAAACCACGTGGCGCCGCAGACCGCTTGCGCTGCGCTGCACCCCTTCACAACAAGGACGAAACATGGAAAAAGCCATACTCACCTGCGCCCTGACCGGCGTGCTCACCAACCCCAAACAACACCCCGTGCCCGTGACGCCTGCGCAAATGGCCGCCGAGGCGCGCGACGCCTTTAACGCCGGCGCCAGCATCATGCATGTGCACGTGCGCAACCAGGAGGAGGGCATGGGCCACATGCCCTCGTGGGACCCGGAGGTGATGGCCTCGGTGGTGGACGCCATTCGCGCGGCCTGCCCCGGCGTCATCATCAACCTGACCACCGGCGTGGTGGGCAAAGACATTTCCGGCCCCCTGGCCTGTATTCGCCGCGTCATGCCCGAAATTGCCGCCTGCAATGCCGGTAGCCTGAACTACCTGAAGATCAAGGACGATGGCCAGTGGGCTTGGCCGCCCATGGTGTTTGACAACCCGGTCTCCAAGGTGCAGCAGTTTCTGGACGTGATGGCCGAGTGCGGTACGCACCCGGAGTTTGAGTGTTTTGACGTCGGCATTGTGCGCGCCGTGGGTATGTTCATCAAAAACGGCATGCTCAAGCCCGAGATGGGGCGCCCCGAATACAACTTGGTGATGGGCGTGGCATCCGGCATGCCGTGTGATGCGGATTTGTTGGCCTTGTTGCCGCAGTGGATGGCCCCCAACAGCCTGTGGCAAGCCACCCTGATTGGCCGCACCGAGATCTGGCCGGTTCACCAAAAAGTGGCCGACCTGGGCGGCATGTTGCGTACCGGTCTGGAAGATACCTTCTACCTGCCCAACGGCGAACGCGCCAAGGGCAATGGCGAGCTGATCACCGCACTGGCCGCTTGTGCCCAACGCGCTGGGCGCAGCATTGCCAGCCCGGCGCAAGCCCGCGCTTTGCTGGGCTTGCGGCACTAAAACCATTGGCAATACCTTGCACTGCTTGTCACTCCGCTCCTCCTATACGGACAGCACAACCACTTCCTGACCCATGCAACCCGCAGCACCTTCGAGCGAATGGAACTGGGATGTCATCATCATCGGCAGCGGCTTTGGTGGTGCGGTCAGCGCGCTGCGCATGGCCGAAAAAGGCTACCGTGTGCTGGTGGTAGAGCAGGGGCGCCACATCACGCCAAAGGATATGGACGCCGCTGCTACAAACGCGCGCCACCTGCTGCGCATGCCCGCCCTGGGCCTGCGCACCGGCTTTTTTGCCCAGGAGGTGTACCGCCATGTCAGCCTGGTGCGCGGCATTGGCGTGGGCGGCGGCAGTGTGGTGTGGGCGGCCGTCACGCTGCAGCCACAGCAGGGCTTTTACGACGACCCGGCCTGGAAGCGTCTACCCGCACGCGATTGGCGCACCGAGCTGGCGCCGCACTTCGCCACCGCCAGCCGCATGCTGGGCGTGGCCACCAACCCACGCCACACCCTGCAAGACGACTGGCTGCTGGAGACCGCGCGCCAGCGGGGTGTGCCCGAGACCTTTGGCTCCGTCAGCCAGGCCATTTACTTTGGCCCACACTCGAACCTGAACGCGCGCCCGCAGGAAACCCCGGCGCAGATACCCGACCCGTACTTCGACGGCAAAGGCCCCGCGCGCAGCGCCTGCACCTTCTGCGCCCGCTGTGCCACGGGCTGCGCGCAGGGCGCCAAAAATTCGCTGGACAAAAACTACCTGCACCTGGCGCAGGCCCTGGGTGTGCAAATTCTGGCGGAGCGCAAAGTGCAGCGCATCGTGCCTTTGCCGGGTGGCGGTTATCAGGTAGTGCTAGCGCACCCGTGGGATGCCAGTCAGCCCACCCAGACGCTCACTGCCGCCAAGGTCATCGTGTCAGCGGGTGTGGTGGGCACGCTGGAGTTGCTGATGGCCTGCCGCGACCGCTACCGCACCCTGCCGCGCCTGTCTGCCGTGCTGGGCCAGCACGTGCGCACCAATAGCGAGAGCATCATCCCGGTCACGGCGCGCGACCCGCAGACCGATGTAAGCGACGGTGCCACCATTTCCTCGCACTTTTACGACGGCGCGGCGCACGTTACGCAAAACCGCTTTTCCCCCGCGCACGGCGTGCTGCGCTGGCAGACCGGCCCGCTGGTGGACGACGCCGTGCCCTGGCGGCGTGCGCTCAAAACCCTGTGGCGTTTTGTGGCGCACCCGCTGGAGTCTACCGCGGGCATCCGCGCCGGGCGGCGCTGGTCGGCACGCACATCGGTGCTGCTCATCATGCAGGCGCTGGACAACCAACTGGCCTTTGACTATGGCCGCAGCTGGTTGCGTGGCGGGCGCTGGAGTCTGCGCTCCCAGGTGCCTGCCAACGAAACCCGGGCACCGGCCTATGTACCACAGGCCAACCAGATCGCGCAGGTGTTTGCCCGTGTGAGCAAAGGGGTGGCCGGCAATGCCTTGTTGGAGACGCTGGGCAATGCCTCTATGACCGCCCATGTGTTGGGCGGTTGCGTGATGGGCGCGTCGGCGGCAGATGGCGTGATTAGCGAGCGCCACGAGGTGTTTGGCTACCCCGGCTTGTACGTGGTGGATGCATCGGCCATTCCCGCCAATGTGGGCGTCAACCCCAGCCTGACCATTACCGCCATGGCCGAACGCGCCATGGCGCTGATGCCGCCGTATTCAGGATCAAATAGGCCTTTTGCGCACACCAGTCGTGCGGAGACAGCTATTGAAAATGTAGCAAATTGATGCCGTTAATTGCACCCTTGCGCGTTGAACCGCCAGTTGGGAGGAATGCGCGCTTCCTGCGGGCCGGCAAACCCGGTGACCGGGTACGGTTATCATCCCGCCTTGCTTTCGCGTGCAGTAAGGCTGCGTTTTCTTGTTCTCTTTTCCCATGCACGAATTTATTCCCTGGCGATACCGCTCGCTCGCCTTGCAACTGGCGCGGCGTGAAGTTTTGTCGCGTTACCGCGGAACCTACCTCGGGGTGTTCTGGTCGCTGCTGCAGCCATTCCTGATGCTGGTGGTCTACACCTTTGTTTTTCAGGAAGTATTCAAGGCACGCTGGCCGGGGGCCGGCGGTGGACAGGCCGATTTTGCCTTGCGTCTTTTTGCGGGGCTACTCACCTACCAGGTTTTTTCCGACGTGGTTGCCCGTGCGCCCAATCTGGTCAGGAGCCAGCCCAACATGGTCAAAAAGGTGATTTTCCCCCTGGCAATCCTGCCATGGGTGGCCTGTGCCGTTGCCTATTTTGATTTCTTGCTCAACCTGGCGGTGCTGATGCTGGCAGCCCTGGCAATCGGCATTGCACCATCGGTTTCGTGGTTGTTTCTTCCCTTGCTTGGTCTGGTCATGTTGCCTTTGCTGCTGGGGCTGGGGTGGTTGTTGTCGTCGTTGGGGGTGTTCATTTCGGACATCGGGCAGGCGGTGGCGATGCTGGTGACACTGCTGATGTTTCTTTCGCCGGTTTTTTACCCGGCAAGTGCCCTGCCTGACCGATTGCAGGGGTGGCTCTTGCTCAATCCGGTGGCGCCCGTAATTGAAGGGGTGCGTGCGCTTGCGTTTGGTGTCGGCAGTGTTGATTACGCTGCGCTGGCGGTGGTGTTTGCGGTGGGCTCGGTGGTGGCGTTGGCGGGTGGTGTGTGGTTTGCACGCACGCGCAAGGGGTTTGCAGATGTCCTTTGAAGCACACACCGTGGTCAATATCGAGGCCGTCAGCAAGTGCCATCTGATGTATGCGCAGCCAGCGGACCGCCTCAAGCAAATGTTGTGGCGGGGGCGGCGGCGTTTTTACACCGAGTTTTGGGCTTTGCGCGAGGTGTCTTTTTCGCTGCGCCGGGGCGAGGTTCTCGGGGTGATTGGCCGCAACGGTGCCGGAAAATCTACGCTCCTGCAGTTGTTATGCGGAACCATGCAGCCAACGGGCGGGCGCGTGCGGTGCAAGGGCGCATTGCTGCGCTGCTGGAGCTGGGCGCCGGGTTCAATCCGGAATTTTCCGGACGCGAAAACGTGTATTTGGCGGGTGCCATCCTCGGCCTGTCGCGCGCAGAAATGGCCGAGCGCTTTGAAGCCATCGTTGATTTTTCTGGCGTGCGCGCGTTCATCGACCAACCGGTCAAAACCTATTCAAGCGGAATGTATGTGCGGCTCGCCTTTTCGGTGGCGACCAGCGTGAATCCGGACATTTTGGTCATCGACGAGGCGCTTTCGGTTGGCGATGGCGATTTTGCCCGCCGTTCTTTCGACCGGATCATGGCGCTCAAGGAGTCCGGCGTAACCATCCTGTTTTGCTCACACTCCCTGTATTACGTGGAGGCCTTGTGTTCGCGTGCGCTCTGGCTCGAACAGGGGCGCGTGCGCATGCTCGACAACGCAGCCGTGGTGATTGCCGCCTACCAGGCCGAGCTTGACGGTGTCGCGCTGCAAGAGTTGCGCGCAGCGGAGGATGTTGCGCCGGCCGCGCCGCCTGCCACACCTGCCGGTTCGGGGTCGGCCCGCATCGTCGGGATTGAGGTGTCGGTTGACGGGCTTGTCGGGCGCGAGCTGGACGCCATGTCGGGTGAAAGCGAAGTAACCATTCGGGTGCGTTTTGCCTCCGACCCCGCGCTGCCATGCCCCTCGCTGGCGGTGACCGTGGCGCACTCCGGTGGGGCGATGGTGTCCAGCGCTGGCAGTGTGAACGACGCTGTGCCCCTGTCGCGTGCGGCAGATGGCCGGGGTGCGGCGCAAATCCGCTTTCCGGCACTGTCCTTGTTGAAAGGTGACTACTGGCTTGGCGTTTACCTGTTTTGCGAACGGGGCTTGCATGTCTACGATTTTGTCGATCGCTTTGCCCTGCTGAAAATAAAACAGCGCGGATTGGCCCAGGGGCTGGTGGTGCTGCCGCATGTCTGGGAGCCTCTGGCATGACCGGCCCCAACACGCTGTCGGCACTGGCATCGGCACCGGCGCCCATGCCGGTTATTGCGCGACTGGCCGAGTTTTCTTTTCCGCTCAATGTGTATGCCCACCTGATCGCCTGGGATGACGGGGCCGTTGATTATTTGCACTATGGCTTGTTTGCCGAGGCTGGCGAAGGGGGAGGGCGTGCCCAGGTACGGGCCAGTGCCGCGCTGATGCGCGTTTTGCCCCCGCCATGCCGTTTGTTGGAGATTGGCATCGGGCTGGGCACCACATTGGCGCGTTTGCAGGCAATGGACTATGCGGTGTGCGGCATTACGCCAGACCTTAGCCAAATTGCGGAAGTGCGTCGGCGCCTGGGGCCCAACGCGCCGGTGCGGGCCTCCCGTCTGGAAGACTTTGAAGAGAACACTGGCGCCTGGGACGCCATGCTGTTTCAGGAAAGCGCGCAATACATTGATGCGCTGGACATTTTCTCCAAGGCCAGCCAGTTGTTGCGCCCGGATGGCACGCTGGTCATCATGGACGAATTCGCCGTGTTAAGGCGACCGGGCGAACGCGAAAACATGCACTATTGGCCCCATGTCCAGCGCTGGGCCGAGCGCGCCGGTTTTACGCTCGATCACTGTGAAGATTTGACCAAGCAGGCCGCACCGACGATCGACTGGCTGTCCTCGCGCGTAACGCACCATCGGTCAGCACTGCTGAACTTGCCCGGCGTTACCGATGCAACACTGGATGCCCTGCTGGTGGCTCTGGAGGGGTACCGGGAAAAGTATGCCAGCGGTGTGTACGCATACCTTTTGCTGCGCTTTACCCGGCAGCGACTGCCACGCTGGCAGCTTGGCCGCATCTTGCCGCAGCACCGTGAAGAAGTGGCAACGCTTTTTGCATCTGTGTTTGGCCATCCCATCAGTCCCGCGCTGTGGGATTGGAAGTATGCAAATGGCCGGGGTTCTGCCATTGGCGTGTGGGAGCAGGGGCGCCTGGTTGCCCACTACGGCGGCATGCGGCGCGATGCGCTGCTCCTGGGGCGCCCGTCGGTTGCGTTCCAGGCCTGCGACTTCATGGTGGAACCGGCAGTGCGCGGCACATTGTCCCGACAGGGCCCCGCGTTTCTGGCAACCGCCACCTTTCTTGAGCACGAACTCGGCTACGGTGCGCCCTACGAGGTGGGTGTGGGTTTTCCCAATCTCCGTGCCTATCGCATGCCAGAACGGCTGGGCCTTTACCGGGGTGCATTGGCCCGCATCGTCGAACTCCGTTGGACGGCCCTGTCCGCCAGACCGTCCTGGCGCATGCAATTGCGTGAGGCTCCCGCGTGGACGCCGCAACTGCGGGCCGAAATCGAATGCTGCTGGCAGGCCATGGCGGCCACTTTGGGCGAACACGCCGTGGGTGTGCGCGATGCCGACTACATCGAGCGGCGTTACTGCCGACATCCGGATAAAAACTACCGCATATTCCTGTTGCGAACCCGTTTGGGGCAGCGCCCCCTGGCGGCGTTTGTGCTGCGTGCAACCGGTGGCGAGCCGGGCGCCGCGGCGTACGAGTTGATGGACGTGCTCGCACCGCTCGACCGGGTTGCTGAGGTGGTGCACCAGGCGCGCAGACTGCTGGTTGCACTGGGCGGGGCAGTGCTCACGGCGTGGCTGAGCGATGCACTGCTGCCGGTGTTCAATGCCAACGGTGCCGCCGCTGTGCAGGACCTGGACGTCATCGTGCCGGGCAACGGCTGGACGCAGGGGCCCGCCCACGAAACCCTGGTTGGCAGGTGGTGGTTGATGGGGGGCGATACCGATTTCCGTTGATTGCCAATTATTTGTAGCCCGTTGCTTATTTTTGATCAAAAAATACGGCTACAATGCAAGGCTTGGCGGCTGTAGCTCAGCTGGATAGAGTACTTGGCTACGAACCAAGGGGTCGTGGGTTCGATTCCTGCCAGCCGCACCAAACGATACCCCTCAGATAGGAATGTCTGAGGGGTTTTTCGTTTCTGCATGGACCAAAACAATCAGGTCCGCAGCCGATCCACAAGCAAGCGCAGTTGCAACAACCGCTGACCAACAAACCGGACAGGGCGTGTCAGCCGCCAGCTGGTTGAATTTTGCATGTCCAGCAGGGCTGCACGGGTTTCGGCAAGCTCAAAGACTTGTCGCTGCGCCCCGTTTTCAATTTCCAGAATGTGCTGTGCCTGCTGCGACCATTTATCAGCAATCTGCGCGCGCGGCATCCGCAATGTCACCTGTTTGCGAGCGCTTGCCGTCCAGCACGCAATATGCCTCCGCCATGTGGACGGATGCCGCAAGCGTGTAGGTTCGGAACCGGTTCAGTGCTGCAATGTGTGCGTCATAGGCTTGCACTTTCAGTTGGGACGCAAAACATTGCATGGCCCGTTGCTTCAGTTCGGCCTGTGCGCTTATGTCCAGCAGCACATTCGGCGACAAAGGCACTCCACCTCGTACATGGCCAGGTCGAAAACCGGCCCCAGGCGCTGGATGGCCCCCGCCGCCACCATGGCGACGGCGCGGTGGTCTGGATACCCTGTCACCGCAGGGGCATAAACCAAATCCGCACCTGCCGCCGTAATGGCTGCCATGACCTGTCAATCAATGTCTCGCCGCAGACGATGCCGCGATCCGGCAAGCGCCAAAATGCAGGAGGCACCCAGCAAAGCCGCAGCGGCGCAGCTTTCCGCCTCGCGGGTTGCAATCACCTGGCTGGTCGGATCCCTTATGTTATAGGCACCGTCGCTCAGTACGACGACCGATATGGCGCAGCCTGTCGGCACGTGGCGTATAACGGCGCCTGCGCAGCCAAATACTTCATCGTCTGCGTGGGGCGCCAGCACCAACACGACCTTTGCGGGCCAGCCCCTTGGCACGTATGGTAAGGAATGAAGGTTGTTTCCCACTGGCGGGTCAATGGGCATTGCTTGACCGGTTTAATCCTACCAACCCGCGACCACAGTAGAAATCGTCCAGGGCACCAGCTCGCCGATCACGGCGCGTTCGGTGTCGGACGGGCACTTCCATAAACGCCTCGTAAAGCGCAATCTAACTTCCGGTGAAATCAGAAAGTCCTTTG
>JADJZE010000006.1 GCA_016719405.1 Candidatus Aalborgicola lynettensis | reverse complement strand
CAATTTCAGTGGGGCGTGCATGGCAATTGAGTTGGATTCCGACAACAAGTCGGCTTTGCTGGCGCAAGCGGTTGACCTGCTGGATGTCGGGTTGACGGTTTTTGACCGTGATCTGGTACCGATCGCAGCCAATTCCCGTTTTCAGCAACTGTTCAACTTTCCAGATGCCTTGTGTCGTCCCGGTGCAACGATGCAAGGCGCGCGGTACCACAATGCAACAATGGGCGAGTACGGCACTGGTGACGCCGATGAGCAGGTGCGTCAGCGCATGAATTTGTCGCGGCAATTCTTGCCCCATTGCTTTGAGCGCGTGCGTCCTGATGGAACCATCATAGAGGTCTGTGGCAATCCATTGCCCGGTGGCAGGATGGTCACCACCTATACCGGTGTCACAATTTCCCGATAGCGCGAGCAGGCTTTGCGTGTACTGGGTGCCGAGTTGGAGCACCGTGTCCAAGAGCGAATGGCAGTACTTTTCCGGTCCGTTTTCCGCAGGTTTCCGCCCATCGTTTTGACTAAACCTGTCAGTAGGCTGACATAAACGTGACATACATCAACTGTATTAGGTAGCTCTCCTAAGTTTTTGATCCCAATACCCTTTAGACTGAAAAATTGATAGTGATGCTTGTGTTTGTGTGTCTGGGGTTAAATATATCTGCATAGACGTCGTCCGTTGTCCGTCATACCCATGTCAGCTCGCCCAGTACGCTGAGCTCGAGCTCCTTGGGAAGCACGCGCTTTGTTGGAGATGGCGCTGTTACCGACTTCATTACCGTTGGTGATACTGGAAGTTCCGCGGCGATGGTCATCCCGTGTTTCTTCTTCTGGTTTCATGGCCGGTGAATCGACCCTGATTGCCCTGAAGCTTTTTGCAGAACAAGGGTGCACGACGTGCACGTGCAGGGTCTGGAGTAGCAATGTCGGTTTTCGCCAAGCATGCCAACGCTTTGCGGCAAAAGATTCGCTCTCTACGCACCACATTACCGGGCGTAAGGTGAGCCTGGTTAGTTGGAGTTTGGGTGGCATCTTTTCAATTCATGGTGCGGAGAGTGCCGCTGAATGCGTGCGATCTAATATCATCACCTAGGAACCCTGTAGTGTTGGATACCGCGGGCAACCAGTCACCGCCTACCTACCGTCGGGGCGCTGTACCGTCTGGTGGCCCATCGTCTCGGTGCTTCGGCCCACGCGATGCAGCCCCGTGTCAAGTCTATGCGGGAGCATCGGCGTTTAACGGTTTACCACCAGTTGCCTGTATTCGTTGTCTGACGGCGTGGTCCCGCCACGGGAAGCGACGATTGATGGCAAATCCGGCTTTGCACGAAAACATTCAGGTTCCGGGAAGCCGTGTCGGATTGGTTTCAACGGCATTGTTCTGTCCATCGTTGCGATCGCGCGGCGCAGCAAAACAACTGCAAACCGTTTGAGCCCAAGGGAGCCTGCTGGCGTGTGTTGTCCATTACAACCTGTCGCAGGCGGTCCGAGCAGGATTCTGCCACTATTGCTTCCTGATTGAAGAAAGAGATCCGAGCCGACAACTGGGCGAAACTGACGCGGCCTTCGTTTATTCCGACACTGCACACGCCAACTCCGCTGTCACATTGCTCACATATATGACCAGTCAACTGCGCCGGCGTTGGATGATTCGGCTTCGGCGCAAATTCATTGCCATGTCGAGAATGACCTTGGGCGACTGCCCAATTTCGGGGAAAAAATTCTGCGCGTACCACTTGATCAGGACTATCCGTACTGGGTGGAGGATGAGAATTTCAATATCGATTACCGTTCGCCACATCCTTACCCAAACCGGGTGATTGGCGGCAGTTTCTGGCATATCCAGTCGTCACGCATTCCTGCCCGTCCACTGGATTTGCACCGTCCATTGGCGAAATGTATGTAATCGAAAGGTCTGGACGGCTTTTTTAGGACCTGCACCTTGAGCGGTTTCGCGGTATTGCTCAAAATTTCACCATGCTGCGATTGACGTTGCGCACGGGAACGAAATCACGACGCTGCTCCACGATCTGTCCCTGACACACCCGCCTCTAACTTCCCGGCTGTACCGTAGTTCCCGGAAGCAGTTCAGGCAATTTGTTGTTGCTGTGTTTGGCGGGGCTCAATATAGCCACTTTGCCGCTGCGCGCGTCATGCAACCGCGAGCGCCAGCTGGACATCAACTCAAGTCAACGGTAGCCACATTTGTGGGCGAGCTCATGGAGCGGCCCCATCAGTTCCCAATCACCCGTTTCAATACCGGTGTCGTCGCACCGGGTATTTGAAACGCGCAGATTGCACTCGAATTTCAAGGCCATTCGATCTTTAGCGCCCAGACAACGGATAACGATGTCGTTCTGGCCGTGTGTGCTGGTGGCTTGCGGCAGTATTTGAGTCTGCGGGGCGAATTGCCATCCCCAAGCTTATGGTCACGGTGGCCCCATTGCTGAACAGCGGAGCTGAGTTCGGGGTCAGATTCTGCTTTTTCCTGAGTACATATTGGCCCCAGGTACGGACATTGCGGACCCAGTGCGGTAACGGTATGGCCGTCAGAAAGCCAGTTCGTCATCGAGCGTCATGGCGCAGGCCGTCAGCGCCCGAGAGTTGAGCCAATCTCGCCCAACACGCCCCATCGGTGGCCATCGCTGCCACCAGCAAGATGCTGCGTTCTGCGTCGGCGGCGCTATTGGGGGCTGGGCGCCTTTGGGCAATTGTGCGGCTACCAACGTGCCCGGGGCGAATGTGCCTTTGTATTTGCGTGGCGCCCGATTGGCCCTATTTATCCGCAATCATGCCTATCTCTGATGGTATGGTTGGTGTTCTCGGTAACCGGATGGAACAGTACCGAAGTGATTTTCGTTTACGGCCTGCTACGAGCAGTTGCCCGACCCGAGGTGTTTGCCCAGTGTTTGCGCGACAGTTTCCAAGAGAGTACATTGCACTGGTGCAACCGAATTACCAGCGCAAACCGCGTCCAACGGCAGCCAGCCGTCCCCAGTTGAAGGTGTAAGTAGCCTCCAAGCCACAGAAGGCACAGCAAAGGCGCCGCGCAAAAGCTAGGGACCCCGTAAACGAAGCGGTGGCATAACTCTCTGCCACTGATTTGGTTCTGCTGGCCATAGTGATGGCCCTGCACGGTGTTCTTCTGGAGTATTTTTACCAACGACTGTCCGCTGGTGCGACGTCCATCACAACCATGCCGCAGCCACTTCTCTTGCATGTTTTGCGGCCGTGGCGAAGCGCCGCACCCCGAGACCACGCAAGAAAATATTCACCCAGCGCGCCAACGCGCCGCCCAGCACCTGCAAACGCAGCAGCAGCAAAAGCAGCGGCGGCAGCCCAGCCCGATCCTGCTTATCGGACATTGCCGTCGAATCTGCCCCCGATCGGGCGGGAGATGCCCCTGTTGCCGACACGCAGGCTGTGCCGGATGCCGTGGAGTCTGCCAGCGCAGAACCACCAACGCCTGCCCAAGAGCCGCCTGCGCGCCTTCAGCAAGTACGCAAGACGCGTGGCCGGCCGACTAAACGCCTGTCCTACAGCGTTAAGGGCTACTACCGGGGGTGATTTTTTATGGTTTGGGGGCAAGTGCAATGGCAGCATAGCGAGGGCGTTACCAGGTGCAGGTCGATATGCGCCTGGCATTCTGTTCACAGGCACTTTGATCAGTCAAGGGAGCCCCGACCGCAGATGGCTTGCAGCCGCGTGGTATGCCGAGCTGAGACAAGGGCGATCGCGGCGTTTGGTGTTTGATGGCGTTACGGTCACCTCAACGATGGCAACCGGATGCCGCAGCCCCGGGTTAGCAGGACACGGCAAGGTCAGTTTTGTCGAATTAACACAACGCTTTCTTCCGGTCGCCAGGCCTTGGTGGTGGGGGGCCGAAGTACCCGTGTGGTTGGCACGCCCGCGCAGAAATGTATTTGTGGACTTACGATGATTGCCTTGAGACCTTGCAACTAGCGGAGTTGGGCGAGGTGCCCGCGTTACATCTGAAACCCGCGTCGCCGGTCAGCCCGAGGGTGTGATCAATGCGGAACTATGGTTTGCGCCCCGGTTGCAATACTTACCGGTTGTCGCATTCGCGTCAACCTGGGCAACGACAACTACGCTGAACTCACGGTCAAGCGCATAGAGCAGGGCGCTTCGCCGGTCACTGCGCCACAGTAGTTCCTTGCACCAGCAGCGCCAGGACGGCTGCGCGCGAACTGGGTTTTGAGGCAAACATCAAAACCCGCTGCCAGGTAGTAGCGCAGACTTTGTGGATCGTCGCTGCCGGAATATGCGAAGGCCACGTAGCTGGGTTTCTGCCCATGTGTTTGCCTGGTACTCCCGAATACGTTCAGGGCCTCCAATCCACCGCGATCGGCATTTCGACGTCCAGGATGATGATGTCGGGCCGAGCTTGCGCCACTGCTTGCAGGGCCAGACGGCCGTGGCGGCGGTACTTACCTGCAGCGGTGGCTGTGGCAAATAAGTCAATCACCATGAGATTGAAATCATCGTCATCCACCACCAGTACCTTTAAAGGCGACCAATCCGGACGCAGTCGCGTGAATCGATGGCTCTGCATGGCCTTCAGCATGCGCGACGACCGATGTGGCTGCGGCAGGTGCATCGGCGTGGGCCAACGTGAGTGTGAGGTGGTTCCTGCACTGGCGCTGGACGCCGTAATGAGGAGTGCCGCCCTGTACGTGTCTCCAGCAATTGGGGCTGAATAGATTTTTTGAATTGATCCACCTTTCTTCCCGGAGGTGCTGTACTTGGCAAAAAAGTGCGCCTTCAGTTCAGCCGGTACCTCGCCGTTGTTATGGTTGAAGCTGGACCCAGGGGCCGCATCCACCACCGTCAGGGTCACCGTGGAATGTTCGGTGCGGCCCAATGGCATTTTGTCAGGTTAGCAAAAATGGAATAACACAGCGAGTCATCACCCTGCACATAAACCGCCGACTCCGGGGCGGCAGCTAACCAACTGCACCGACTTGGAATGTGCATGCTTACTCCCCAGATCTTGTGAACCACCGATTGAAGGGATTTCGCTCAAGTGCACGGTACGTGGGGCGAAACACGTAACTGCCGTTTTCCATCTGGTACAAATCGCGTAACCGATTGCCATATCCAGCGCCCGGTTGGCGGCCTTCTCCATCATGCCCAGGATAACTTCCCCATGTGGGCTTGTAGCTACCGCCGGCGCGCAGTAACCCAGGCCCGGCTGCGAGGCTGCCAAAGCCGGTGTTTTGATGTCGTGACGGGCGATGCGCTCGGCGTCCTCACGTGAGGAGGAGCGTCGCTTTCGCAAATCCTGATTTTTGGTCCAGCTCTGCCGTGGCAAGGGCCACCCCGTTGCTCAATTCCCGTTCGAGGTTCTGCAAGGTTTCGACCAAACGCTGCTGGGGGGTGGCAATGGCGGCGCGCTGGGCGGTGACCTTTTCCTGGCGCATCACGTTAAACCGGTCTGCCAGCGCAAAAGCAAGCAACAACATCTCAGCCCGGAACCGATGCGCAGTGCATTCTCCGTCCAGAACGAGGTGCAGTACACCAAGTGAGCGCGCCTGAACCAGCACCCCGGCCAGAGCTGCAACAAACCAAACGCAGCCAGGAAAAATAGGCAACGTTCCCGCGCCATGCGCACCACGATGCCGGTTGCCAGAATCGAACATCGCAACCACTGCAATAAAACGGGTCGGGGGCTGAATGACCGCGGCTGTGCCGGCATGACGCCCACTGCGCACAAAGCGGTATGCTCCAGGTCAACAGGCGTGCGATGGATTCCAGCCGGGGCGCAACGTGTTGCGTGGTAGCATATGCGCATGAACCCCAGCGCAAAAATACCGTGAAACAAAACCCACCATCACATCCACGGTGGACCACCACGGCGCGTCCTGCAAAACAAATTCCTTGATCAGCCCGTTTTGGGTGGCGATGGTCAGTGACATGGCCATCACAAACAGCACGCAAACGCACATAAATCAGGTCACGCAAGGCGATGAAAAGCAGATTGAACAAACATGGCGCTGGCAATACCAAAATACCGGGCCTGCCCGATATAGTCGATTCGCTCGTGCCGTTCGAATGCCGCAGGCGTCCGCCAGGCTTGGCCAAAATGGACATGGGACGCTGTGACCGCAAGCGCACATACACCACTGGTCGCTGTGGGGGGCAGGTAATGGGAAACTCAAAATGGCGATGGGCGTACGCGCGGGTATCAAATGGCAACTGACCTCCCGTACGCCGGCTTACGTAAGCACCGCTGGAGTCGGGTTGGTGGAACTCCACTACCGCCAGCGACGGATTGCCGATTTCAAGCAAACGGTTCAATGCCTGATTCCCGGTGTTGGAAGCCGCAATCCCAGCCAGAAAGCAGATTGGCTTTGTAGCCCAGACGAACGCTGAACCGTCGGGCAAGTTGCCCCCAAATTGCGCTGCTGCGGAACCGGTGCGTACATCGTCCAATGTCCACGCCAGCGCTGGATCTTCCAAATGCCAAAGTACTGGGTTAGGGGTAACGGATGCGACAGGGCGGCGCCCACGTCCAGTGGCCGGTTGGCAGCAAAGGTGCAGTGGAGACAAAACCACAGGCCAATCCCCAACAGCAACAACCGACCCCGATAGAAAGAAACCTGGCATCCTGTTTCCCAATTGGCACTTCGCAAACAGTATAGATGCACCATTTGCGCCGATATGGGGTTTTTTGCGAAAAAATGCTGCAGTGCAGAATGCTTTTTCAACAGGGTGTTCGCCCCATTCTTGACTATGGCTTTTCGGACCGACTGTCGTTACCATCTGGCTTCTGGTGCCATAGGGCGGTGCCGGTAGGAGCGCTTATGCCATCCGTTTCGCGTCGGTCATTTGCACACAGAGTGAGTGGCCTGGTGTTTTTGGTATGCCTGCCGGCCATCGCGCTGGAGTCGCCCAGTGGCAAAGTGGTGCTGACCATCGCCGGCAAAATTGGCGAGAAGAACACCCCCCGATGCCGCAGTCTTTGACATGGCCATGCTGGAAAAATTGCCGCAGCAAACCTTACCACCATGACGCCGTGGGACAAAGCCCCGATCAAATTTACCGGCCCCTTGTTGCGCGATGTTGCAGTCAGTCACGAAGGCCCAGGGCAAACGATCAAGGCGCTGGCACTGAACGACTACCAGACCCACATTCCGCTGGAAGATGCGCGGCAGTTCGACGTCATCGTTGCCCACCGCATGAACGACGCCCGCATCCCGGTGCGAACCAAGGGGCCGCTGTTCATCGTGTATCCCTACGACACCAACCCCGCACTGCGCGCGACCACTTACTACGAACGCTCTGCATGGCAGCTCAAGACCATGCGCGTGGAGTAGCCTGACCATGCCCGATGGTGCCGGCCGTGGCCGTTATCTCTTCTGGCTGGCACTGGGTGTGTCGACAATGGCTGCCGCCATGGCGGTGTTGCTGGTGGTTGAAATGGGCCAACGCCGGGTGGTCCAAGGCAGCATAGGGCTGCGAACCGACTCCATCAACGCACCAGCGGTGGAATGCGAGCGCAATTTTTATTGTTTCGCCAGGCGCTCGACAACGCGGTGAATAGCCGGGTGCCGCCAGACCCCGAACAACAACCCTGCGCTACGACTTGTTTTTGAGCCGCTTGGTGCTGTTGCGCGACGGTTCTGCGGCCGCGGTGTTGGGAGAACGCCCCGAATACCAGTCAGCCATGCCGAAACTCACGCAATGGGCCATGGCGGCGGATGCGGTCATGCTGCAAACGCCACCGGACCCCACGGCACTGGCGGGTTTGTTGGTGCAAGTCAACGCACTGGCGGCCGATGTACGGGTGCTGACCCTGGCCGCCAATTCCCAGGTGGCGCATCTGCGGACACCAGGCTCGAACTGTGGACCAGAGCGAAAATCATGGCGCTCACGCTGGGGCAAATGGTTTGTGCTGCTGTGGCGGCGGTGGCGCTTTCAGGCGCCACACGCGCCAGGAGCAAGACAGCGCGCCCGAGCAAATATCCAGCGATTTGCGTTCCGCCCACGATTTGAAATCTCGCTGGAGCTGCGACTCACAGGATCAGTTGGCCCGTGCGGAAACACGCGCCACCCTGAGCACCGTCATTGCCAGCGTCGCACAGAGTACCCCCTGGGCAACAGCCTGATGATGGCCGGCAACCTGGTGGAGCAGGGCGGGGAATTCCAGAAGTCCTGGACGCCAATGACATCAAACGCTCCGATCTCACCACTTTGTGCGCAGTGCGCAAGGCCGCTGACCTGATGGGCGCAATCTGCAACGGGCCGTGGCGTTGCTGCGGACCTTCCGCCAGGTTGCCGACCAGGCCAGCGAGCAGCGCCGCACTTTCAACTGGCACCGTGGTGCAGGAAATTGTGGACACCCTGGCACCAGCCTGAAGCGCTATCCGCACCGGATCGACCTTCCCGATGCCATTACGCTGGACAGCTATCCGGGGCCACTGGGGCAGGTGGTCATCAATCTGGTCAACAATGCCTACCTGCACGCGTTTGAAGGCCGCAGCAATGGTGTGCTGGCCATTGCGGCATCGGCCAGCGGTGACCGGGTGCTGCTCACGGTGGCGGACAATGGAGTGGGCATGTCCAGCGAGGCGCAAAAGCACCTGTTCCAGCCCTTTTTACACCAGGCCCAGCGCGGCGGCACTGGGCTGGGTATGTCGATCGTGTCCAACCTGGTTACCAAAACGCTGGGCGGCACCATTGGCGTGAACAGTACCGAGGGCAGCGGAACCACATGGTCAATTGACCTGCCGCAGGTGGCCCCTGGCGGCAAAGCCTGACATACGGCGCACTGGGTGCGGGGTGGGCTCAGTCGCCGGTGGTCAAGCCGGTTTGCTTGTCCAGCGCAATCGACCGGTCCATGGTGTCCAGCAAGGCCTTGCGCACTTTGAGTTTGGTGTTTTTATGCGCCGACATATTGAGCTTTTTGAACTCCTGCGCCACGGCCAAGGCGGTCGGCATCAGTTGCTCCACCGCCACCACTTTGTCCAGAAAACCGGCCTCCATGGCGCCTTGGGGGTTGAACATCTCGGCGTTGATGACGCTGCGCTGAAATGCAGCCTTTCCCAAGCGGTCCTGCGCCAGGGTAATGCCCACATGGTGCATGGTCATGCCGATTTTGACCTCGTTGAGGCCGATGTTGAACGGGCCTTCCACACCAATGCGGTAGTCGGCTGAAAGCAGCACAAAAGCGCCCTTTGCCACCGCATGGCCGGGGCAGGCGACGATGATGGGGAAGGGGTGCGCCAGCATGCGCCGGGCCAGCGTCGAACCCAGTGCGACCAAATCAATCGCTTGCTGGGGACCGGCCATCATCACCTTCAGGTCGTAGCCGCCGCTCAAAATGCCGGGTTGGCCGGTCACAATGACGATGGCCTTGTCTTGTTCGGCCTGGTCCAGCGCCGCGTTGAAGCTGGCGATCAAATCGGGGGAAAACGCGTTGACCTTGCCGTTGTTCAGCGTCAAAGTGGCAATGCCGTCGTTCAGTTGGTAGTTCACCAGTTGGCTCATGTTGCGTGTCCTGTGTATGGGGAGTGCGCCAGTCTAATGCAATGGCCGGGCGAACTACTAAGATCGGGGCTTTCTCACGGGCCTTGGTAAAGGCCACCTAACCGCGAGGCACGCGCATTTTGCACTGGTCATTTTTTACCGTTCTGTGTGGGCTCGCTTGCTGGCCGTGGTGCTGGCTGTGTGGGCTATCGGTGCGCTGGAGTGGGCGCAACACCGCGCCCAAACCCCGGCCCCGCTGCCGCCCAACGCAACAATGGCGCCACTGACCCCCACCGCTTCAACGGCACGAAGGGCACTAACGGCTCCAGTGGCACCACTGGCGGTGTGGCCCGCCATGGTCAGCGCGCAACCGGTGGGGGCCTTGCATACCGTGGCCCAGGGCGACATTCCCATGCCACCGGGCATGGCGGCGGCCCACGCCAGCAGCCTGCTGGTGATGCCGCCCGCTCACCCGGCGGCGCTGTCCATTTTTTGGTTTTCGGGCGACCGCGAGAGTGGCCCCAACGTGCAAATTGCCGCCTCGCAGTACGACCGCACCACGCAGCAATGGTCGGCGGCGCGGTTTGTGGTCAACCGCCAGGTGCTGGGCGCACAACTGGGCTTTGGCGTGCGCCGCCTGGGCAACCCGGTGGCGTGGCTGGACGGGCGGGGTAGGGTGCATCTGTTTGTAGTGGCCACGGGTGGCGGTGGCTGGGCCGCGTCGCGCGTGGTGCACCTGCGCCAAAGCAGCGGCAGCAATGCCCTGGACGCGCTGGCATTTGCGCCGGTGCGGGTGTTGCCGCTGTCGTGGTTGTGGAACACCAGCTTTCTGGTGCGCAACGCGCCCTTGCCACTGGCCGATGGTGGCATGGTGTTGCCGGTGCATTTGAGCTGGGCATCAAATACCCCACGGCGCTGCGGTTCGACGCGCAGGGCGAGTTTCTTGGCGTCGCGCGCATTTCGGCACGCGGCTATTTGCTCAGCCTGCTTTGGTGATGCAGTCGTCCCAGTCGTGGCTGGCACTCATGCGCGATGAACGTGCCAACGGCAAGATTGGCGTCGCCCACACCGCCGACGGTGGCCAGCACTGGCGCGACCTGCCCGACCTGGCCTTGGACAACCCCGATGCTGCGGTGGCCGGCATGGGCGTGGCCCCGGGCGCGCTGCTGCTGGCCCATAACTCGTCACTGGGGTCCCGTGCGACGCTGGACCTGAGCCAATCCGCCGATGGCCGCCAGTGGGCGCGTGTGCAGACGCTGGCAACCGGCGCCCCGCTGGATGAATTTTCGTACCCCGCCATGGCCTGGGTGGATGGCGATCTGTGGGTCAGCTACACCGTAGACCGCCAGCGCATCGCGTGGCAACGCCTGGCAAGCAAGCCTGCACGGACAGGGGGACAACCATGAACATGGCCTGGATGGATGCCGCAGTGGCAGGGTGGATGGGTGACTTCCCCCTGCTGCCGTCACCTGCAGCCATGCAATGGGGCCTGCAGGCCAGCTGGAGTGTGGTGCTGGCTTGGCTGGGCGCCATGCTGGCGGCGCGCTGCATGGGGCGGCGTGGCGTGCCGGTGGTCGTCGCGGTGATTGTTACGGCGGGCGTGGCCGTGGCCTTGGCCGCCAGTGCCTGGTTGCCCGGCCAGGCCGCAAGCAGCTACTGGTTGGGTTTGGCGTTCCAGGCCCCCAGCATGAGCGCAGTGCTGCTGTGTGCGGTGCTTTTGCGTGCCCAGTGGGCGCGGTGGTGGGCGGGCCATGCGAATGCCCCGCAGGGGGCGGCACCGGTGGCGGGGTCTGGCGCGGTGCCTGCAGAGTTTGCGGGTAGGGATGCGCCCCGGGTGGTGCGCTGGTGCACGCCGGATGCTGTTTTGGCGGTGCTGGGTGTGCTGCTGGGCTGGGCTTTGTTGCTGGACACTTTCGCACTTTTGCCGGTGGAGCTGTATGCCTGGGGCTTTCGCCCCATGGCTGCGGCGGTGCTGTTGCTGCTGTGCTTGACGCCCTGGCTTTTGCTTGGGTGGGGCCGCAGCGGCGGCCTGGGCACCGCGGTGTGTGCGGTGGCGGTGATGGTGTTTGTGCTGCTGCGCCTGCCCAGTGGAAATGTGTGGGATGCCGTGTTGGACCCGTGGTTGTGGCTGGCGCTGCACGTCCATGTGGCGCGCAGGCTGCGGATTTGCTATTAAATCAGGAGCTGCTTGCGCACGCCGGACGTGCGGAAAAGGCATTTTTTGCATATATTTTGCATTGACCCTGCGCCCGCGTAAGATGTGGCCCGGTGCAGTGCGGTCAGCGCCCGCACCACGGTTGCGGTCGCTTCGCGGATACGGATCACCATGAAACCCATGAATACCTTTTACGACACCCTGCAGGTTTCCCGCTCGGCAAACGATGCGGCGTTGCAGGCCGCGTTCAAGACGCTGTGTGAGAAGTACCACCCCGACAAGGACCCCGGCGATCTGGTGGGGCCACGCCGGAGATGCTGCAGCTCAGCGAAGCGTATGCGGTGTTGTCGGATTCGGATAAACGGTTTGCCTACGACCTCTCGCTTACCAAACGCGAGCGCGAGATGCGCGCCGAAGAAGAGGCCAAGGCCGCCAAAGCTGCCAGTTCCATGTTCCCGCCCATCGTGATGCCGCCAGACTTTCCGGAGCTGCCCGACATTCCACCATTGCCCACAGCACCCGCTGCCACGTCCGTGGCGGCGACTGCGGCACCCCACGCACCCGCAGCCGCACCCGGCACGGCCAAGGTGCAACCGACTCCGGTACACCATCCCCCACGGACGGCGCCGAAATTTCCGCCGCCCGCGTCCACCAGCGGATCGCTGGACTTTGCGCCCACCATCATGGAGTCGCCGCCATCGGAGAAATCCGGTTTCGTTGATACCCGGCCGCAGGGGGTGGCTGCGCCGCTGCAGGTGTGCACCGTTCGGGAGACACCTGTTCCCGCGCGAGGCAACGCGGCGGTGGAATGGTTGCGCGAGCGCCCGGCGGCCCTGCTGGGTGTGGTGGTGCTGGGTATTGCCGTGATTGCTCTGGCACCGTGGATGCTGCGTGTTTTCCATATGGCCACGCAGCCCGCTCAGCCCATCACGCCGGATATTCACCCCACCTATGTGGAGCCACCCGTGGAGCCCGCACTGGCGGCCTCGGCAGTGGTGCCTGCAGGCACACCGGCTGTGGCCGCCGAGGCGGGTGTGTCGAACCCGGCAGTCCCGGCTGTGGATACGGCTTCTGCCGCCACCGCCACGACCGCTGCCGTGGTGGCCGCTGCCGCAGCAACGGCAGCCGTGTCGGCACCGGCCAAGGCTGCACGCAGTCCCAAACGTGCCGTTGCCCGTAAAACCAAACCCGCTGCCCCCGCCAAGGCGCCCGAGCCGCAGGCACCCTCCAGGCCGGCCGAGCCTGAACCCGCCCCACCCGTGTACGACCCTGGTGGCCACTCCGGCTTTGCGCCCAAATGCCGCTGGGTCACGCCCGTCAAATGGTCGTGTAATTAGCCGCTGAAACGGGACTTGCCCTACGTTCTGCCCGCTGGTGTGCCGATAAGACAGAGAAGTCGGTACGCAACACGTAGGAGGGGCGCATCATGGACAACAAATTTTTTCTGGCAATGGTGTGGATACTCAGCGCCGCAGTGGTGGCCTCGCTGGCCTATGGTTTGGGCGATGGGCTGAAGTGGCTGGCCCGGCGCCTGGCTGCAGGCTGGCTTTTTTTTGCTATGGTTTTTGCGGCTGTTTACGCAATGCCCGCAAGCGCACGGAGCTTGGTGCGCATCAAATTCCGGTGATGCTGGGGCGTTGATGGTTGGTTGCATTGGGGTGGAGGGTCTGACAGGCCACTACCGCGACCCATCCCAATTGCTACATTTTTAATAGCTGCATGGGCACGCCAGACGAGCGCAAATGCCTTAAATGCCTTGTGCCAACGCACCCAGCGCCGCTACCAGCACCGCCACATCGGCTTCACTGTGCGCCGCCGACAGCGCAATGCGCAGGCGCGCCGTACCCACCGGTACCGTGGGTGGCCGAATGGCGCTGACCCACAGGCCCTGCATACGCAACGCGTCGGCCACTGCCAGCGCTTCGTCGTTGCGACCAATGATGAGCGGCTGGATGGGGGTGTGCGAATCTGCCAGCCGCCAGTGGTGGCCCGCCAATGCCGCGCCCAAACCACTGCGCAATTGCGCGATCAGGGCTTGCAGATGCGTGCGCCGCCATTGCTCGTGTTCCATGGCGTGCAGACTGGCGCGCAAGGCGTTGGCCAACAGGGCAGGCGCGGCGGTGGCAAAGGTGTAGCTGCGGGTCTTTTGCAGCAGCCACTCCACCAGCGTATCGTCACCCGCTACAAACGCGCCTGCCACACCGGCGGCTTTGCCCAGCGTAGCCATGTACAGAATGCGCCGCGACGCGTGTGTGCCCGTCAGCCCGGCCTGCGCCAGCGCCCCACGCCCCTGTGGCCCCAGCACGCCAAAGCCGTGCGCGTCGTCCAGCAGCAGCAGGGCGTCAAAACGTTCGCACAGTGCCAGCAGGGCGGGCATGTTGGCGCAGTCGCCATCCATGCTGAACACCGCGTCGCTGAGCACCAGCTTGCGCGCGGCGCTGCTGGCTTGCAGTTGGCGCTCCAGCGCGGCCAGGTCGGCGTGGGGGAAACGGTGCACCTTGGCCCCCGAGAGGCGCGCGCCGTCTACCAGGCAGGCGTGATTCAGCCGGTCGGAAAAAATGGCGTCGTCCGGCCCCACCAGCGCCGGAATGATCCCGATGTTGGTGGCAAATCCCGCATAAAAATACAGTGCACGTGGCAGGCCCACAAAGGCGGCCAGCTCTTGCTCCAGCGCCGCGTTGGCTGTGCTGTGGCCGCTGACCAGGGGCGAGCCGGTGGCGCCCACACCAAAAGCCCGCGCGCCCTCACAGGCGGCGGCGATCAGCGCCGGGTGCTGCGCCAGACCCAGGTAGTCGTTGCTGCAAAAGGCCAGCATGGCCACACCGTCCACCACCAGGCGCGCACCGCCGCTGAAATGGCCTTCCGCATCCAGCTGCGGCGCCACCACGCGGCGGGTGCGGCGCAGGTGGGCGGCGTCGAGCTCCGACAGGCGCTGGGGGAACTCGTCCAGCCAGGAGGGGGTGGGTTGCATTGCTATGGTTTTAGTAGCTGCTTGCGCAGGTTCAGCGGGCGTGGGGGCCTGATTTGATGGGAGAATCAATCCGGCGCCTGCCTCAGCTTGCGTTCCAATTCCGGCAGGAAAACGGCAACGGTTTCCCAGACGAGTTCCAGATTGGTTTCAAAGTAGCCGTGCACCATGCGGTTGCGCATGCCCTTCATTTGGTGCCACGGAATGTCCGTCCGTGTTTGTGCATAGGTGCTGTGTTCATCCAACACCTGGGCCGCAGCTTCGCCAATGACCAAAATTTTCAGGATCACAGCGTCTTGTGTCTTGCGGTCTTGCAAGAAGGTCTCCTTACTGATGCCCGCCACGTAACTGCGTGCCAGATGGGCGGCTTCGACGATATGTTCCACGTAATCGGCATGCCGCAATTGACGCTGTTTGGCATTCATACGGTTCGGGCCTCGCGCAGGACGCGGTCTCTGAATTTGGCGGGGATGTCACCAGGTGTGAGCACGTCCACCGCAATTCCAAGTGCTTCTTGCAATTCGATCTGGATGGCCCCCAAGTCCAGCAACGTGGCACCCGGAAGAGGGTCAACCAGCAAATCCAGGTCGCTTACGCTGGTGTCATCGCCATGCACCACCGAGCCAAAAACGCGCAAATTCTGGGTTTTGTGCGACGCGGCTATTCGGCGAATCATGTCCCGATTTTGGCGCAGCACTTCAGAGGGTCTGTGTTGCATAAGGAATCTCCTCGGCGGGCGGATGGAACTGACGAACCATGGTATCAAATGTTGGCTGTAAGCATTACGCCTGTAGCCCGTATGCAGTGCATGGGCCTATTTCTTGGAGGGCAAGGCATCTGCGCCATCCGGTTCTGTGTCTGGCACCGCGCGCATAAACCGGTCGAAGTCGGCGCGTGAGCCCTGGGCCGCTTCACGCCGCAGGTAGTCCAGGGTCTGAAAAGACGCCATCTTCTCGGCTGCTGCGCTGGCAATGAATTGGTTGACGGAAATGCCGTCCTTGCGCGCCAGCGCCTTGATGCTCTCATGCACCGAGTTGGGCAAACGAATGGTCAATGCGCTCATGTCACACCTCCTTCAATAATTGCAAAAATTCAGCCGGGGTCACCGCCTGCCACTCGGTGTACATCGCCACGGATATTACTGGAGTGATGACTATGGCTGCTTTATTAGTTGCATTGCTATTGTTTTAGTAGCTGTTTGCGCACATCCGGCGGGCGTTGGAGGCTGATTTGTATGGTCGTTGCGTCGGGGATGGGTTGATAGGGGACGCTGGCCAGCAAGGGTGCGCCGTTGCGGGCGGCGATTCAATCGCTTCGGGTGGCCCAACGCGGGGCAAGCGGCGTGGGTCGGCACAGCGCTGTGGGTGGCAGGGTGGGGCAAGACAAAAAAACCTATACCGGCTGTAGGCCATTATGTAGAGCTCTACATAATGGCCTCTATGTGCAGGTGACAACTATGCGCAGATGGGTGTTTGCGAATGCCGCGCCCCCCTCTGTCGAAGAGATTTCGGGGCCAGCGAAGTCTGCGCATAGTTATAGCGTCTGAAGGAATTGCATAAGCGAGTCGGGAGATTTGTATCGGCTCATCTTGGTATTGGGTGCCTCCAGCCTCGCAAGGGCCCTCTCTTTCATCGCAAGGTCTGCCTCTACGTAACGGTGGGTCGTTGTCATTTTTTCATGGCCCAGCCAGAGCGCAATTACGTTGAATGGAACGCCTGACTGCAGCATGTGCATTGCGCAGGTGTGTCTCAGCGTATGGGGTGAGATGCGTTTTTTGAGAAGGTTGGGTTGCTCCCGCGCGGCGCGAGTTACTGCCAGCGTCAGTCGTTGTGCGACGTTGGATCTGGACAGTAAGCGTATAGCCGCGGCATATTGATTTGATTCTGCCGTTTACCGACCATCGCGTGTATGGTGAACATGGCGGCGGCGATTTACTGCGCAATAGCTGAGCAATTGGCTCGCTGGATGCGCTCGGCCATCCGGATGGCACATCTCTGTGCAAGTGCGCTGGTGTCGGTGCTCAAGAGAGCGGGGTGAAGTGGGTTTCAGCCCGCACGCTGCCAGCGATGTGGCAGCAATTCCTCGATCCGACTGTTGAGCTGGGTCGGCAGTCTGGTCAGAACGTCCTTGAGGTAGGCAAAGGGGTCATGGCCGTGGAGCTTGGCCGATTGCAGCAGGCTCATCACCACGGCGGCACGCTCGCCGGCCAACTGGCTGCCTATGAACAACCAATTTTACGACCAAGGCCCCAAGGCCGCATCTGGTTCTCGATCCAATTGTTATCCACGGGCACAGCGCCGTCTTTCAAGAACTCCGAGAGCGCCTGCCAGTGGTTCAGGCTGTAGTCGATCGCCTTGGCAATCGCGCTACCGTCGGGCACCCGAGTGCGTTCAAGTCGCAACCAAGCATGCATTTCTTCCCACAGTGGCTTGCTGCGCTCCTGGCGCACTTGCAAACGTTGCTCGCAGCTCAGATCCCTGGCATCGGCCTCAATGCGGTACAACCATGCAATCCGCCCGATGGCCTGGGTAGCCACAGTGCTGGCGTTGGCTTTGACCAGTTCGTCAAACTTCCTCCTCGCGTGAGCCAGACAATTCGCAGTCTTACGCCCCTCAAGGGACATGGTGGCATCGTAGCCAGCGTACGCATCAACAACCAGGGTCCCTGTCCAGCCTTTGAGGAACTCGTGCGGGTACTTACCCCCACGCCCCTCGCAGAAGTCGTACACCACACCGGGCATATCTTCGAATGCTCCCTGGCGTAGGCCCACATGTAAGCCTTCTTGGTCTTTCCGCCTCCCGGGTCAAGCAAGCCGATGGGCGTCTCGTCGGCATGAATCACGCGCGAGCCCAGTACGAAAGCCCGGTGTGCATCGTACAGGGGCAACAACTGCGCCCCGGTTTGGCCGCCCCAAGCTGCCAGCGTCGAGCGCGGCGTGTGCACTCCAGCGCGGGCGTTGATTTGCTCTTGCCGGTAGTACGGCATGTGGTCACAGAAGCGGCTGACCACGGTGTGCGCTTGCAGGCCCGGCGTTGGCAGCGCATTGTCGAAGACTTGGGGTGCCGCTGGCTCTTGGACCATCAACTGGCAGCACCGGCAAGCCCATTTGCCCCGGATCTGACGCTGCACGAAGAATTGCGCAGGCACGATATCCAAACGTTCGCTGATGTCCTCGCCCACGCGCACCATGGGTTGGCCGCATTCTGGGGATGGACAGTTGGTATTTTCAGGCTCAACACGGGTGTCCACACGCGGCAAGTGTGGCGACAGTGCTTCGCGTTTGGGTTGGCGACGTGCTTGCTTGTCTGGTGTGCCCCGGTCTTGGGTCGAAACACTGGGCTGCAAGGCGGCCAGTTGCGCCTCCAAGCTAGCTTGGTCAGCGGCCAGTGTCTCTTCGAAGAGGGAGCGCTGCTGGGCACTCATGCGCTCGGTCTTGGCACCGAACTTCCAAGCCTTCAGGCGCGCCAATTGGAAGGTGATGCTCTCAATCTTGGCGTCGCGCCACTTGATGGCTTGGGCATCAGCGTTGATGCGTTTGGTTTGCTCGGCAATGTGCTTGCTTTGCTCGTTGATCTGGGCCAATAGTTGCCCTGCAAAAAACGCCCATTCGCTCGGATTCAGAGCTGAAATATCTTGGACTTTTATTGCATGCAGATCGAGCATGCACGAACTATAAAACGCCTCAAATGATCACGATATTGGGGATGCTCCAATTGATTTTTGCTATCTTTTTAGGCGTAATTACATACGCGTAATCACCCTCATTTGTTCCAGTCTCTGCCAGGAAGTCCCAGTACCAAAGCATCGAATTGTTGCTTTGTCAAAGTCACTGGGGCCGTACTATGTGCATCAAACTGCGGCCATACGAAGCGCCCCACATTGAGCCTGCGCGATGCACACCAGACGCCAAAGCCATCATGCACCAGCAACTTGATGCGTGTGGCACGCGCGTTGGCGAACAGGTAACCGTGGTGGGCCTGGGCCGAGCCAAACACCTGCACAACACGGGCAAGCAGCCGCTCGCTTCCTGCACGCATGTCCATGGGCCCCACGGCCAGCCACAAGGAGTCGATGCGGATCATCGCAGCAGCTCTCGCATCCAGGCCGCGCACTCATTTGCCGCCGCACTGGGCCAAGTGATGGCCATGGTCGTGGCGCCTCGGCGCAGCTCGATTCGGATGTCTGCGCAGTCTTGGTGGGTTGTGTGGGTAGGCGCGGGCACAGACACCGGTACAAACTCTCTCCGCCGACCGACGAAGCACTATCGCGGGCCTCTTGCCGCCAGCGGTGCACGACGTTGGCATTCATCCCGTGCGACAGCGCTACTTTGGCCACCGACGCACCAGGTGCAGCGCATTGTTCAAGCACCAAGGTCCGAAACTGCGCGCTGTAGTTTCGTCGTGCAGAGAATTTCTCTTGTTCCATCGTGTCCACCTGTTTATTACGTGGACACGATCTTTGGACAAAACTAACCTGGGATCAAGGTGCCTCGCCTAGACGCTTACTCTGGACATCGCCTGCCCGTCGCGATTGGGTATCAGAGCGGCTTCACCGCGCAGCGATGGATTGAGTCGTAGCCAGGCGCGAATCTCCATGACGGTTGATTTCCACAGCGGTAGTGATCGCAGCTTTCGACCCTTGCCGTGCAGATGCACGCACGCACTGCCTTCGAGGACGACGTCAATCACGCGTACACCGATGATCTCGGAGACACGAGCGCCCGTGTTGTAGAGCATGGCCAGTAACAAGTGGTCTCGCTGAGAAGACCAGGTCTGCCCCGGCTGCCCGAGTATCGCCACCATCTCTGCTCGGGTGAGAAACCCTAGCATCGGCCTCTCGAATCGCTTCATCGGCACAGCCAACGCCCGCTCGACATCATTGAGCGAGGCCACATCGCGCCGGGCCGCGAACTTGAGGAACGCACGCAGTGCAGTCAACCGCAGGTTGCGGCTGCGCACAGCGTTATGCCGGTCCTTCTCCAGGTGGTCCAAAAAGGCCAGAATCAGCTCCGGTTGGATGTCTGCGAGCCGCATAGCCGTTGGCACCTTGCCCAACTTGCGGCTGGCGAAGTCCAGGAACAGCATCAGTGCGTCGCGGTAACAGGCTACCGTGCGCGTACTGACGGCGCGCTGCGCAACCAAATACTCGGTGAAGAACTGCTGGACCAAGGCGGGGAATGTCGGCGGCTTTGGTGCGATGGTCTTATTCATCATGCACCTGCGCCTTCTCTGTAAACGACTCGAAGCGACTAGCGGCCAGCTCCATCATCTGTGGCACTGCCGACATGTACCAGTAGGTATTGCTCACCTTCGTATGTCCGACAAACGTGGACAACGACAGCATGGCCTGGTCGATATCCACGCCCTGTGCTTGCCACTGCACGATGCGTCGGACGATAAAGGTATGCCTCAGGTCATGGATGCGGGTGCTCTGGTGTGTTCCGCGGTTATGCCAGTGCAGTTGTTTGCGCAGTTCGCCAAAGACGCGGTGCACCTGGCGATCCCCCAGTGGCAGACCCCGACGCCGACCTCGTGTGCCGATGAAGAATGCACCATCTGGCTCAGATTGCTCAGCGCACAGGTCGCGCATCCAACGATACCGACGCAGGGCCTCCAAGGTGCTGGGATGCATCGGTACTTGGCGTGATTTGCCGAACTTGGCTTGGTGGATGGTCAGCATCCCCGTCTTGAGATCGACATCCCTATTGCGCAGCGCAAGTGCCTCGCCGATGCGCAAGCCAGTTGATGCAAGCAGACCAAACAAGGTCTCAAAGACGATGCCCCGAAGTCCGGGCGCAGGGCCAAGTTGTCGCGCTGCAGCCAGCAAGTCAACGACCTCCTGATCGCTGTAAATATGTGGGGTCTGGCGCTCGGGAAGGCTTCCGAAGATGGTGTTGTCAGGCACCTCGGTGCGTGGCTCAAACTGTTGGAGCCATCGCATGAACACGCGCAACTTCTTGAGCCGTCGTGCCCATGTGTGGGGGTCTGCGCTGTGCTGACTGTCACATCGTGCCCACTCGGCCATGACCTCCACCGTCAATGGTCCACGATGGCCGGTGGCCTGGACATGGCGTGTAAAACTATGCAGAGCCCACGCATCGCTAGCGGCGCAATATCCCAAACGGGTGCGTTCAGCAAGATAGAGGTCTACGCGTGCTTGCAGGGAAGTGCGCGCACTCATGCTGCGCTCCCTGGCCACGGCAGTGCCACCGCAGCGAGATTGCGACTGTCCAACTTGGCATAGATCATCGTGGTGTTCAATGATCTGTGGCGCAGCACATCGGCCACCTCCTTAAGCGATGAGCCTGCAGCAAGCAATCGGTTGGCCATGGTGTGACGCAGCAAATGCGACCGGGTGTAGGGCAGCGCTGCTCTGGCATAGGCTTGGCGGATGGTCTTGCGCACAAGATCGGGGCCAACGGGTTGGTCGAGAGGCGCCATGAGGCGCACGAAGATGGCGCGATTGGTGGAACGGGGGCGCTCATGCTTGAGGTAAGTCGCGATGGCCTTCCCGGTGGTAGCAGGCAGCGGCAGCAAGTCTTCGCGGCCGCCCTTGGTATGGCGCAGCGTCACGGTACTGGCGCGCCAGTCAATATCGTCCAGGCTGAGTCGGGCGATCTCGCCGCTGCGAAGGCCGAGATCGAGTGCACAGCGCACGATGGCATCAGCGCGTCGCATTGATGGGCCGGGCTGACCCAGTGAGTTGACCAGTTGCTCGACTTCTTCTGTGGTCAATGTCTTGGGTAATGTGGACTGCTTCCAATTGGCCGGATAAGCTATCGCGCTGGTCAGACCACCGTGTAAGTGGTCCCCGAGCGAGACGTGGTACCGGAAATACCCGCGCAGTGATGCCACGACCGAGGCCAGACTGGAGGGCTTGCTGTATCTGAGCGCCTCTTGGGCAAAAAACCGCCGAACCTGCTCGGGAGTTATGGCGCCAATGTTGATGGCGTTGCTGCCAAAGCGTTCGGTAAGCAGTCGCCCAATGATGCTCAGCGCCATGCTGCGGGTCTTTGGCACCAGGCCCCGCGCATGTTCCATGTACTCGTCGTAACGGTGCAGTTCCTTATCCACCGGCGTCGCACTGAGCGCCGCCGGTGGAATGGCGCCCAGAGACCGTAACACCACCAGCAGGTGGCCGAGTGCAGCGCTGTGATCCGAGCGGTCGTGACGGACCGGTGCAGCGCATTGGCAGTTCGGCAAGTGGTCGTCAAGAAATCCAGCGATTGATGCTTCGTTGACCCTGTTCAAACGCAGCCGCTTGGTGCGCGCCCATCGCGAAAAGTGCGCAATGCCAATCAAATAGCTGGAAGAGGTATGCGCAGCATATCCGTGCTGTGCCAGATACTGCTTGAACGCATCGAAGTACGGTTCGATCGGCCCTTTGGCGAGACTATCGGTGTCGGTGCGACGAAGGTGGCGAGTGATTTCCATGGTGATCTCCTGAAGTGGAATCACCAGTGAACACCTACGGAATAACTATGTCCAGATATGCACTCGGCCACACCGCCGGGACCTGCATCCCGTGGGCCTGAGAGCCATCACAGAAAAACCATCTGCGCATAGTTGTCACCTGCACATAGAGGCCATAACCGGTCATACGCGGCGCGCCAAAGCAGCCGTTCAAGAAGATGCTATTCGGGGCCGTGATTGGGGACTGGACT
This sequence comes from Candidatus Aalborgicola lynettensis, assembly GCA_016719405.1. Lineage (GTDB taxonomy): Bacteria > Pseudomonadota > Gammaproteobacteria > Burkholderiales > Burkholderiaceae_C > Allorhodoferax > Allorhodoferax lynettensis. The sequence goes on along the minus strand of JADJZE010000006.1, from coordinate 10,970 downwards.
CGACGTTGCACCAATGACACGTTTCTTGCCGCACCCATCAAGGCGCTGCTTGGCTTGGTAGCGTCGCCACGCCAAATCCAATTGTTTCAATTCAATGTCGGTCAATATACCTTGTTTGCGCAGGGCGAACAGCAGCGAGCGGATTGTGATCGGCGCTAGGCGCATCTCGTGAACCGCATTGCAATGGCGGCAGTGCATCATTGGGCCTCTCAAGCCCTTTTCCACCTTTAGCTTTGTCCTGGCTTCAGTCATACGCGCACAAAGTAACCCACAGTCTTCCCAGCTCAGCGACTTGCTCCACTGCTTTTGTAATTCGTCAAGCATTTCAGGGAACCAGACTCGTGAGGAATCACCAGAAGGCATTTGGTTAACGCCCTGGTTAACCGGCGCCGGAGCACGAAGTGCGGAGGGTACCGACATAGGCCATGAAAATGCCGAAGGCATGGCCTATGTTGGCGTCCGCGTTGAACCCACAGTTAGGCTGGGGCGCGTAGGCACGGTGGTTTTGGTACATGGCTAGACATTGATTTTGAAGCCAATATCTACCTCAGAGGCTGGCTTGCCACCCTGAACGCCCCAATTCTCGGGAGGATGCTCTCTCAAGTTGATAAGCACATCTGACGGCTGGATGTCGAGGGCTGAGAGGTTTTGGACGATGGCCGAATAAAGTGCACGCTTTGCTTCAATTGACCGACCCGAGAACATATCGAATGTCACAAGGGTGTACCGCTCGGACTTTCCTGGTGGGCTTGTGAAGCGATGGGGTGCATGAACGATGAGACGGATGTTCTTATCCCACTCTGGAGTTTTGATGCCATCCATCATCGCTCGATGAACTGCGTCAATGATGGCGACTTCTTGCTCAGTCGTGTACTGGTACTTGACTTCGATGGTCACTGTTGGCATTTCTCTCTCCCTTGCTCCAAGTAGCCTAACGTAGAAGTCACCGGCGCTGCGCGGCTTTATCGCGCAGCGTCCGTGTGGACTGCCGGGTTAGGCACTCGTCTTCGGTTTGTTTTTCTTGTCGACCTCGGCTTGGCAGACCTTGCAAATTCCATTATGACCATCAGGCTTTGTTTTGTTTCTATGAAAATCAGAAAGGCTCTTGTCGGTCTTGCACGATTGGCATATTTTTCTCACGGTGCTTTTCATTCCCGGCTCCCAATTATTGAGTCATACGATATCGGCCTTGGAGGGGATGCCCCCTTCAGAAAGCCTTTTTACCAACACTACACTGCCCTTTTGCCCAGCCGAATAGGCCGCGATCTTGTTCATATTTCCCGGTGTTGAAAAGTACGGTGTCTCTGTTGTTTTTGTCTTCTGTGATTTCGCTTCGCAAGACAAGTTTGTCGCTTTCCACGATTAACTGTACGTATATCGGCCCCTTGTTTTCTTTGGTACTGACGTCGATTTTGTCGAGGGTGTACGTCTGATGCTCGGCCTTAACCTTGATTACTTTGTCGCCAAGTTTTGTGATCGTAAATGTCTGCTGATCCTTCCCGCCGAGCCCAGCAATAATGCTTTGAGCATCACCCTCGCACACCAAAAGTGTCTCTGTTTCAGTGATGGGCTGCGAACAACCAAAAAGGGCGAAAATAACGAAGGCTGAGATTGTTCTTTGCATTTTTTCTCCAATGACTGTGCATGACGGGTTGTGAACTCGAAATAGGCTATTCGTGTTTCCATGGGTCAACTGTCGAACCATGGATTCTTCTTCAGACGAGATCATTTTTTGTTTCCACCGACGACTGCCCAAATAACTTTTAGCACTACCGACGAAACCAACAAGATTGATATTCCGGTGATCTTGGCAATCCCCCAGGCGAGCTTCATTCCGGTTGACATGCTCGTTTTTCCCAAAGACATGGCTGCTTCTCCTGTGTGCCTAACGCAGAGGTGAGTGGCTTGTCCACTCGACCGCCCGGTTAAATGGCAAATACCTGAACGGAGAAAGAACATGGAATGGATACCAACCGCAGACCGCATGCCGCCAAACGGCACGCCGGTACTTGCAGACACCGGGCACAAGCACCCCATTCGCGCCTGCTGGGTGGCGAAGTTCAGCGAGGAAGTTGGAGCCTCTGACTTTGACGGCGACGAGGACTACGACGAAAAGACCGACACAAGCTACTGGCCCGAAGGCTGGTACGAGTGGAACCGCTACGAGGAAACGCACTGGCGGGTGGATGTGCCGATCACGCATTGGATGGCGCTGCCTTTGCCATTTAACGTGAAGATGACCGGAGCACAACAACCTGCGGCGAAGCCGCCTTCTGCTGTTGTGGGTCCGTGTCGATTGGCATGTTAAAGGGCAGACTTGGCATGGCGCAACCTCAATACATATCCGATCACGGCAGCAGCGACAACAAGGAGTGGACTAACCCAAGAAGCGATGACATAGGTTTGTCCACCTTCGCGTGCCATTGCCGGGCCGACAAAAGGGTCCAGAAGCTCAGAAAGATGGAGCCCAAAGAACGTGCCAACGATAGGAAGCAGCCCAGCGAGCGCCCAAGGTTGCGCGCGCGCAGACCGAAAAGCCACGACTGCCGCGACAACTGCAACGGCTAGCACCGTCGGAAGTGAGAATTCCTTGTCGAGGACTTCAGCCCGTGCCCACGTAGGCAATAGAAGCGTTGCGAGGAAAAGCCTGAGTCGCATGTTGCTCTTTAACGTTCGAAATGTGCGGCGCTTGCGTAGCAAGTGTCCGTACGGTTGAGGCGTTCTAGCGCGGCTCGCAACACCTCTTGGCGCTTATTCTGTCTATTCAAAACAGTCCCTTTTTTGGTCAACAGCCTACGTAGCTGTGTCACTTCGTCCGTGTCAAAAGCTCGCTTTTGTCCGTGCGCTGTGTCGCAGCTACGCACGCTACCAGAAAATCGTCTCTGTATAAATACCCAGTATGTGTGCTAGCGCCACTGTTCCAGCCGTCGACTAGTACGTAATGTACAGAGCAAAACCTGCTCGATAAACTGGCTCGTGCTCGATAAGCTGGACATAAAAACCTCCTGGAAGTGGCTTGTAGCTTGGGTTTCCTCGAATTTTCGACTTTTTTATACAGGTATAAAAATTCCGACAAACCCCGCACCCGGATTCTGCTCGATTCTAGGCGGGAAGCGGATTCCTCCCCAAACTGGACCATGTTCTTGATGGACCGCTTCCGCTGCATTGCGGGTTTGCGTTTTCCGCAATACCTGACCTTCATTCCAAATGACCGGGGTGGCCAATTTCGTTTCAACCGGATAGGCAATGTTCAAAAATAATGAAAACGTTGCTATTTTTTTGATAGCTGCTTGCGCACGTCCAGCGGGCGTGGAAGGCTGATTTGTATCGTATTTGCTGCGGTGTGGGGCTGGTATGGCACGCTGCCCAGCAAGGGTGCGCCGTAGTGGGTGGCGAACTGGTTTTGCAGGTAGGCTATGTTGTCGGCCTGTGCCAGCATGGTGGCGTCCACATGGTTGGCCACCCAGCCCACTAATGTGAGGCCGCTGGCCGCAATGGCCTGTGCGGTGAGCAGGGCGTGGTTCAGGCAGCCCAGGCGCAGGCCCACCACCAGCACCACCGGCAGGGCCAGGGCGCGGGCCAGGTCGGCGCCGTTCTCAGAATCGGACAGCGGTACCAGAAAACCGCCTGCACCTTCCACCACCACGGCATCGGCCTGCAGGCGCAGGGCCTGGTAGGCGTTCACCAGTTGGGCCACGGTGATCTGCACCCCGGCGCGCTGCGCGGCGATGTGGGGCGATACCGGGTCGGGCAGCAGCACCGGGTTGTCCAGCGCGGGGTCTACCCGCACGGTGGAGGCGGCGCGCAGGGCCAGCACGTCTTCGTTGGCTGGCACGCCGTTGATCAGTTCGGTGCCGGCTGCAATAGGCTTCATGCCGACCACACGCGGGTAGTGCTTGGCCAGTGCGTGCAACAGTGCGGCGCTGATGAGCGTTTTGCCAACGCCGGTGTCGGTGCCGGTGACAAACAAGCCCGGGGCAGGCAGGCTACTCATGGCAGGGGCGGGCTGATGGACTTTGCGACTGCGCAGGCGCTTGTGCCCGGGGGTGATCCGGATGGCGCATCCTCATCCAGCGCAGCCTGCAGCGCCGCCAGCGCACCCTGGGCCAGGTGTGCACCGGTCTCGGCGTTGATTGCATACGGCGGCATGGCATAAATCGTGTTGCCAATCGGGCGCAACAGCACACCCTGCGCCAAGGCATGGCCGGCGTAGCGGCGGGCAAAGTGGGGTGCGTGGATGTGCTCCGGGTCTACATCCCAGGCCCACAACATGCCGATGCGCCGCGCATGGCGAATAGCAGGGTGCTGGGTGAGCGGCGCAAAGGCCAGGTCCAACTGCAGCGCCGTGCGCGCGTTGTCGGCCAACACATCGGTTTGTTCAAACAGTTCCAGCGTGGCCAGTGCCGCGCGGCAGGCGAGCGGGTTGCCGGTGTAGGAGTGCGAGTGCAAAAAGCCGCGCGTCACATCGTGGTCGTAAAACGCGGCGTACACGGCATCGGTGGTCAGCACGGCGCTCAAGGGCAGGGTGCCGCCGGTCAGGCCTTTGGAGAGGCAAATAAAGTCGGGGCGGATTCCGGCCTGCTGGTGTGCAAACAGCGTGCCGGTGCGCCCAAAACCCACCGCAATTTCGTCGGCGATCAGGTGTACGGCATACCGGTCGCACAGGGCGCGTGCCAGGCGCAGGTATTCGGGGTCGTACAGGGCCATGCCGCTGGCGCACTGCACCAGGGGTTCCAGAATCAGCGCGGCGGTCTGGGTGTGGTGCTCTTCCAGCCATTGCTGCAAGGCCTGCGCCGCACGTCGGGCCACGTCCGCTGCCGTCTCGTTGGGCAGCGCGGCGCGGGCGTCGGGGCTGGGCACCGTGGCGGCCAGGCGTATCAGCGGGGCATACGCGGTGCGAAACAGGGCAATGTCGGTCACGCCCAGCGCACCCACAGTTTCGCCGTGGTAGCCGCCCGCCAGGCCGATAAAGCCGCATTTTTCCGGGCGGCCGGTGTTGCGCCAGTAGTGGGCGCTCATCTTCAGCGCAATCTCAGTCGCACTGGCACCATCGCTGCCATAAAAGGCGTGGCCCAGGCCGGTGAGTGCACCCAGCCGTTCGGACAGTTCCACCACCGGCGCGTGGGTAAAGCCGGCCAGCATCACATGGTCCAGCTGGTCCAACTGGTCCACCAGGGCGGCCTTGATATGCGGGTGGCCGTGGCCAAACAGGTTCACCCACCAAGAGCTAATGCCGTCCAGGTAACGCTGGCCCTGCTCGTCGTACAGCCACACGCCCTGGGCGCGGGTAATGGCCAGGGGTGGGGTGTCTTCGTGCAACTGCATCTGGGTGCAGGGGTGCCACACGCTGCGCAGGCTGCGCGCGGCAAGGGAGGATGGGTTCATGGGGTGGGGCTCGCGCGGGGGGGCAACGGGAGGTGCGGGGAGTGTAAACCTGGGGCGGCAGGGCGCACCGCCGCATGCCAGGGAAGGGGCTCGGCGGGTGTTGGCATAGGGGGAAATCGCGGCTATCCTTTTTGTGTATGTTGTGAGAGCATTGCGCTCCAACCGAATCAGGGGACTTCCATGCGCACCCTCTCTACCAGTACGACGCTTGTTGACCCCTACCGGGCTGGATTGGCCATGGGCCTGGAGTTGGCCGCCATCCAGCCCGAAGTGGTGTTTTTGTTTTGCACCGCCCATTACGCCAAATGGGACGAGTTGCTGGAGGGTTTGTACGACGGGCTGGACGATGCCAGTGTGCAACTCATTGGTGCCACGGGGGACGGTTTTCTGGCGCGCTCCCATGTGGCCGACCTGGGGGCTTGCGCTTTGGGGTTGAACAGCGCCGGTGCGCTGCGCTGGCATGTGGCCGCAAGCACCGGCGTGCAGCAAGACCCCCGGGGCGCGGTGCGCGACACGCTGGGCGCACTGCAGGCGGCGCTGCAGGGTCGTACCCCCGCCGCGTATTTTCTGTTTTCGGATTTTCACACCGACGCCAGCGTGCTGGAATCGGTGCTGCGCGACGAGGTGCAAGTGCCCGTCATGGGGGCTGGCGGCGGATGACAATTCAAAATGGAGCAGTGCCGCGTGTTTTTGCAACCGGCAGCATTACGCCGATGCCGTGGTCATGCTGGCGTGCGAGGGGCCGTTGTCGTTTCAGGTGCACATCGGCAATGCCATCGCGCCGGTGGTGTCTGCCGGGTGTGTGGCCGGTGCGGTGGGCAAAACGTTGCAAAAGATCGATGGCATCGACGCCACCCAGTTCATTGAGCGTGAAACTGGCAAGCCTTTTTTGCACACCGACCAGGGCAGCATTGCATTGACGGTGGCGCACACCGGTTTTGCGGGCGAAAGTGCCTGCGTGCGCTGGTGGAGAACTACCGCGCCAACGACGGCCGCCTGACCCTGCACGGAGGCATTGGTGATGGTGAAATGGTCCAGGTCTGCCTGGCCAGCCCATCGCAGCTGCGCGACGAGGTGTACAAGATTGCGCAAACCGTCCAAAGCAGTGGCATGGCGCCCAGCGCGGCCCTGATCATCAGTTGTGCCGGGCGCAAGTCACTGCTGGGGGGCAAAATTGACTTTGAGGTCGAAGCCATCCGCGACGCCTGTGCCCAGCCTTTTCCCATGGTCGGGTTTTCGTCCTTCGGCGAAATCGGGCCTTTGCCCACCAGGGCGCTACACGCGCAACCTGTTCCACAACATGACCTACGTGCTGGTGCTGTTGGGGCAATGCGATGGCTGAAACCCCCTCGCGCTGGCTCAGTGTGGTGCATCCGGCACCAGAAGGGTTTAGCGCGGTTACCCTGAGTAAACGCCACTTGCTCAATGGGCCGGTGGCCTTGCTGGTGCCTACGTTGGCACAGGTCGAATCGGTGTTGCCGGATTTTCGCCAGCGTTTTGTGGGCGTCATCATCACCCCCGGCCAGCCCACCAGCCCACCAGCCTGCACGCCCTGTCGAGCCACGCGTGGCATGCCACCCTGGCGCCCGAGCTGGACGATGTGTCGCGCATGCTGATTGGTGGTTGGCTGCGCAGCATGGAACGGGTGGACCAGACGTCGCAAGAGGTGGCCACTGCCAACGCCCGTAACGAGCGTTTGGCGCGTGAACTGGCGTCTACCCAGGCCGATTACCACGCGGTGACCGAACGCCTGCGCCGCCAAGTGGATGAACTGCAGGAGGCCAAGTGGGCCTTGTCCGATGCCAATACGGCACTCGAAAGCCGGGTGGCACGGCGCACGGCTGCGCTGGCGCTGGCGAACAAAAGTCTGTCTGAGGCCGTGCAGGAACTGCAGCAGGCGCAGGACGAACTGGTGCGCAAGGAAAAGCTGGCCGGGCTGGGCTCCCTGGTGGCTGGCGTGGCCCACGAGCTCAACACACCCATTGGCACGGCGCTGACGGTGTCCACCTCCTTGTGCCACGAGGCGCGCCAGATCAAACGCCACGTCGAAGAGGGGGTGCTCACGCGCAGTGCCCTGATGCACTATGTGTCCGACAGCGAAGAAATGGGCGACATGGTGGAGCGCAACCTGCGCATGGCGGCCGAGATCATTGGCCACTTCAAACAAATGGCGGTGGACCAGACGAGCGAGAACCGGCGCCAGTTTGTCCTGTCGGACGTGGTGTCTGACACGCTGTTCGCGCTCAGCCCGCGCCTGCGCCGCTCCGGCCACCTGGTGGAATTGGCGCTGGACAACGGCATCTGCCTGGACAGTTACCCCGGCGCTATCAGCCAGGTGCTGAGCAATCTGATCATCAATGCGCTGATCCACGCCTTCGACACCCGAGCGCAGGGGCACATGCAACTGCACAGCCACCTGACGGACGACGGTCAGGGAGTTGAAATCGTTTTCCGCGACGACGGTGTGGGCATTTCGCCGGCAAACCAAAAACGCGTGTTCGACCCGTTTTTTACCACCCGCCTGGGCCAGGGGGGGACGGGCCTGGGCATGCACCTGGTGTACAACTTGGTTACCTCGGTGCTGGGTGGAAAAATCAGGCTGCACAGCACACCCGGCATGGGGACCGAGATTTGCCTGAGCTTGCCGCTGGTGGCGCCCCATCCCGCGTAGACTGCGGGTTCTGGACCCGCTTGCCCCTACCCCTTTGGAACACCCTGCGACCGTTTGCGCCCGCATCGACTTTGCCGACCCGCACCACCCTGGCGGCGCCCGCACACGCCTGGCATTTTCGGCGCCCCGCCAGTGCCTGGTGGCACACCAATTGGCCGAGGTGCGGGGTGTGCTGGACGCCGTGCAGGCCGCCGCGCTTGCCGGTGCCTGGTGTGTGGGGTATGTGCGGTATGAGGCCGCGCCCGCCTTCGATGCGGCCCTGGCTGTGCATACCGCAGACGGGCCGCTGGCCTGGTTTGCCGTGTTTGAGGCCGTGCAGCCCTGGCCAGCGGTGCCCCACACTGTGGAGGTGGTGTGGCAAGACGGTATGGCGCGTGCCGACTTTGACCACGCGCTGCACCGCATCCACACCGACATTGCCGCCGGGGCTTACTACCAGGTCAATTTGACGGCACCCATGCGGGGCACCTTGGTGCCCGAGCCCCTGGCGGTCACGCCGGGCGGTCAGTCGCCGCCCACCGAAGCGTCTGCGCAAGCCTTGTTCGCCGCCCTGCAACGGGCGCAACCGGGCGGCTACAGCCTGTACCTGGACACCGGCGCGGAGCAAATCTTGAGCGTGTCGCCCGAGCTTTTTTTTGACTGGCGCGACGGCACCGTGTTAACCCGCCCCATGAAGGGCACCGCCGCCCGTGGCGCAACACCTGAAGACGATGCCGCCCAGGCCCAGGCCTTGCAGGCATCCGTCAAAGAGCGGGCTGAAAACGTGATGATTGTGGACTTGCTGCGCAACGATCTGTCGCGTATCGCCGCGCCCTTTAGCGTGCAGGTGCCGCGCCTGTTCCATGCCGAGGCCTTGCCGTCGGTGTGGCAAATGACATCGGACGTGACGGCGCGCACCCGTGCTGGGGTGGGGCTGGCGGATGTGTTTGGTGCCCTGTTTCCGTGTGGTTCGGTCACGGGTGCACCCAAGGCCGCAGCCATGCAGGCCATTCGCGCGTTGGAGCGTGGGCCGCGCGGCGTGTACTGTGGCGCGTTGGGGCTGGTGCAACCCGGTGGGGTAGCCACCTTTAATGTACCCATTCGCACGGTGACGGTGCGCAATGGCGTGGCGCGCTGTGGCATTGGCAGTGGCATCACCGCCGGCTCCACGGCGCCGGCCGAGTGGGACGAATGGGCGCACAAACAGGCTTTTGTGCGCCGCGCCAGCAGCGTGTTTGATGTGCTGGAAACGCTGGCCCTGCGTAACGGCGTGTTTCAGTCGATCAATGCCCATCTCGCCCGTATGGCCACCGCAGCGGCGCATTTTGGCTACCCCTGGGATGAAGGTGCTGTGCGTGCTGCGCTGCAGGGTTTGCTGGGCGCGCATGGGCAGGGTGATTGGCGGGTGCGGTTGTTGCTGCAGTCCCGAGGCGCGGTGGCGGCGCAGGCCTACGCCCTGCCCGCATCGCCCGCACGGGTGCGCCTGCAATTGGCAACACAGGCGCTGGAGCAGACCGACAGCGAATTTGTGCGGTTCAAAACCACCCACCGCGCGCACTACGACGCCTTCACCCCAACCCAGCCAGATGTGTTTGACACCGTGCTTTGGAATGCCCGCAATGAGATCACCGAATGCACCCGTGGCAATGTGGCCATGCTGCTGCACGGCCAGTGGGTCACCCCCCCGTTGCGTTGTGGCTTATTGCCCGGTGTGGCGCGCGCCAAGGCCTTGGCCGAGGGGCGGGTGACGGAGGCGGTGGTGCGTGTATCGGACGTAGCCGATGTCACGCAATGGGCCTTTGTGAACAGCCTGCGCGGCTGGATTGCGGCCGACCTGGTGTCGCCACTCAGTTGAGCGTGTTGTTCCACACCACCGGAAGGGCGTATTCCAGCCCGACGGCAATGTTGGCAAAAAAGTAATTCTCAATGGCCTCGGGGCTCAGTGCTTCCAGGTCCACATTGCCGTGTGGGTCACATGGAAAACTCAGTGCCCGGCCTTCGTGGAACAGTGATTGAAACCGGATCTCACAGGGGGAGGGTGCTTGCAGCATGATGATCTCCTGCATGGGCGTTTGGATACGGTCACTATGGTTGTAGCGGGCGCCGTCATCGCCTCGAAGTGAGGGGCGTATTGCGGGCACTTTCTTCGCTATGCCGCCACTGCACCCGCACGTTTGCGCAGCCGGTAGGCATGGGGGTTTGCTCCGTCCAGCGTTTGAAGGCGTTGATAAAGCTGGTGGACTCGGCATAACCAGCATCTCGGCAATGTGCTCCACCGCCAGGTCGGAGCCCGAAAGCCATTCTTCGGCCGGGTCTGGCGCACCTCGTCGCGCAGTTCGGCAAAGGTGGTGTTTTCTTCCAGAAGGCGCCTGCGCAGGGTGCGCGGTGTCATACAACTCGCTGGCAATGGTCTCCATGGTCGGCGGCTGTGCGGTGTTGCTGGCCAGGCGGTCGCGCACCTGTTTGGCCAGCAGGGTGCGGGCGTTGCGTGCGTCCAGCAGTCTGCGGCATTGCGCCACTGCAGCTTGCAGCGCCAGGCTGTTCGCTTGCGGCAGGGGCAGCAGCATGACCGAACGGTCCATCACGGCTTCGTTGATGGGGGCATCAAACACCGGCTCCACACCGAAAATATCGACGTAGTCCTGCGCATAAGACGGTCTGGAAAAACGAAATGACAGGCGCTTGAGCGGTGCGTTGAATGAAAAAAGGTCGCGTTGCACCGTGACCAGGGCGCGTAAATCCAGTAGGTAATCCCCCGGCTTTGCCGGGGTGACAGTAGAAGTTTGACATTTGCGTCGGTATGGGTGTCCATCGCAGAAACTACCAATCGTGAGCCGCCAAGCAAACGAAAGGAGAAACTGGATGGACAACATAGAGAGCCTAAACCACACGAAATGGGACTGCAAGTACCACGTCGTGTTCATACCGAAGGACG
>JADJZE010000005.1 GCA_016719405.1 Candidatus Aalborgicola lynettensis | reverse complement strand
GGGCGATGCCAGCAAAACCCTGCACATCACCAACACCGATGGCCTCATCCAGGCCGACACCTCCCTTGGCCTGAGCGCCGCCGCCCTCAGCTATGACGGCCAGGTCCAGTCCAGCGGCGACTTTGCCGCCGCCCTGCACGGCGACTACCGCACAGGCGACAAACCCTTCTTTGAGGCCGCAGGCTCCGTGTCGCTGGCCTTTACCGGGCGCATCACCGTCGATACCGACCTGCACAACAACAAAAACCTCAGCCTCACTGGCAGCGAAATCGCCAACAACGCCAGCGTGCGCGCCGAAGGCAGCCTCACCGTGCACGCCAGCGCAGGCGACATCACCAACAAAGGCACGCTCTACAGCGGCGGCCACGCCGACATCGCCGCCAGCGGCAACCTCTACAACGAAGGCGCCACCATCGACACCGGCAGCCTGCGCCTGACCCAAAGCAGCCAGCACAGCGAGACCACCACCCGCGACGCCGACGAATGGGCGCGCAGCCAGGGCCGCCCCGTTGCCGTAGACCTGTATTCGTGGGAAAACCCCGCCCCGCGCCCGGTACACACCAGCCACAGCAGCGAACAAACCCAGGGCGCCGACATCCAGGCCGGTGCCGGCCTGACCCTGTACGCCGCTGGCAACGCCAACTACCAGGGCAGCACCATCCACAGCGGAGCCGACCTCACCCTGTGGGCCAGCGCCCAAAGCCCGCAAGACCCCCTGGTAACCGAACTGCTGGCCAACGCCGCCCACAATCTGGGCACAACCACCTATGCATCAAAACTGCCATTTGCGCACGCCAGTCGTGCGCAAGCAGCTACAGAAAACATAGCAAACGCAGCAAACACTACCACCCCGGAGACTGCAACACCCGAAGCCGTTTCCTAATGGAACTGTTGCTGATTCACATGCCGAAATCGGTGTGATTAAACAGGCGTACAACGCTGGGAAAACCCAAGAGTCCCTTCAATGACGGGTTCAGTGCAAGGTGCGTTCGGGGGGCACTTCTTCATTTGCATCGACTTCGGCCACCTCCAGTTTGAAAAAACCGGTGCCGCAGGTGCCGCGTTCGAGTTCTTCCTCGGTGGCTTCGCGCACCGACTCCACCTGGATGGAGATGCGAATGGCAATGCCCGCCAGCGGGTGGTTGCCGTCGAGCACGACATGGTCGGGGTAGATGTCCGTCACCGTATAGAGCGTGTCCTTGGGGGCGTCGGGGTTGCAGCCGGAGGGCAGGGCGCTGCCCTCCATGGTCAGGCCCTCTTGCAAATCCGCAGGGAACAGGTGGCGAGGCTCCAGAAACAGCAATTGGTCGTTAAAGTCGCCAAAGGCCTGTTCTGGTTCGATCTGCAATTGGACACTGGCGCCGACGCCATAGCCTTGCAGGGCCTCTTCGATGGCAGGAAGCAAATCTTTGCCGCCCACCAAAAATTCGACCGGCTCTTCCAGCACGTCCAGTTCTTCGCCCAAAGTATCTTTCAGCGTCCAGGTGAGGGCAACAACGCATTGTGGTGTGATTTCCATAGGAGAATTGTCCCATGAACACTCCTACGCAAAATAGCGGGCCGCTATTGAACGGCTCTTTTTCCGGCCCTGAGGCGTTTGCCCAACTGGTGCGCGACGCCTTGGCGTGTGCTGCGCAAGAGGGGTGGACTGAAATGGTTTGGAGCGACCCGAATTACGCCGATTGGCCTTTGCGCGAGAAGGTGGTGATCGAATCGCTGGACGCGTGGGCGCATTCCGGGCGCCGCCTGGTAATGCTGGCCAATGCGTTTGATTCGGTGCAGCGCTACCAGCCGCGTTTTGTAACTTGGCGCAGAACGTGGGATCACGCCATTGAATGCCGTGTCAGCAAGGGGCGCGATGCGGACGATTTGCCCAGTGCCCTGTGGTGCCCGCATTGGGCCATGCGCCGCCTGGACCCTGTGCGCAGCACGGGCGTGGCAGGTTATGAAGCGCAACGCAGGGTGGTGTTGAAGCAGGAGCTGGATGAGTGTCTGCGCCAGAGTTCTCCCGGGTTCCCTGCTACCACTCTGGGACTCTAAAAGTGTGGGGTTTATCCCGAACGGGTTTTGCCTAGAGGGTTTTCCCTAGGTAATTGGGGGGCGCTATGTATAATCGCAGGCTGGTCAAGAAGAGGTCGAATGCTTTTTGCGCCAGTTAGGACGGCTTGCTGGCCTGACACTTTCCGGAAATTGTTTCGTTAACTCAATCTAGTATCTAAAAATGAACAAATCTCTCGTTTTGGCAGCTGTGATCGCTGCTGCTGCCTTGGCTGCTTGCGGTAAAAAAGAAGAAGCGCCTGCTCCTGTCGTTGCTGAGCCAGCTGCTGCTGCTCCCGCCGCTGCTCCCGCATCCGACGCTGCTGCGCCTGCTGCAGCTCCCGCAGCTCTAAGCACCTGCTGCTCCCGCTTCTGAGCCAGCCAAGCAGTAATTTTTGCAAGTGCGAAAAAAACCACCGCAAGGTGGTTTTTTTTCGCCTGTGCATTTCACTGGCTTGGGGGCGGAGCAGGGGGCGCTGCGGCCCCGTGTGTTATTTGATGTCGTCGGCAATCAGTTTGACGATGCGCTGTGCGCTGCCCGATGTTTCCGGCTGGCCACTGCTGGTGAGTACCGATACCGTGGTGACCTCTTCACGGCTGCGCACAGCAATCTGGAATTGGACGGCATCGGTGTTTTTGTCGGAGCTGCTGAACAGCTTCTTGAAGAAGCCCGGTGGCTGCCCGTCCGCGTTCAGGGTGACGTAGCGCACAAAGTACACCCCTTGTTTGCGGTCACGGTCTTCCACCGTAAATCCAGTACGGTCCAATGCCATACCAACACGGCGCCAGGCGCGATCAAATCCCTCTTCAATACGCACGGCGGGCTGTCCGTTTTCGGTGACCACACTGGCAATACTTTTGCTTACGCTGGCCGCTACCAGTGCTTTGGCCTGTTCGGGGTTGGCGCCGAGCTTGACCATCAGGCGGCGCAAAAACTCGGCCTCCAGTTCGGAATCGATCGGACGGGGTTGCCAGACGGTGCTGCCTTTTTGCTCGGACGAGGAGTACACCTCAATCATGCCGCGGTGGCTGATAAAAATTTCGGTTTCGCCGCTGGCCGTGCGTTCCAGCCGGGTGCGAAACTTGTCCCGCTCCCCGGTGGAGTACAGGGAGTCGAGTAATTTACCGAGCGATGCGCGAATCAAATCCTGCGGAATTTTGGCCCGGTTTTCGGCCCAGTCGGTTTCCATGATGCCCAAATTGCTTTGCTCCATGGCCAGCAGGAACCCGTTTTCCTGCCAGAAGTCTTTGATGGGATCCCACAGCGCTTCGGCCGGCCGTTTGACGACCAGCCAGCGCTGGTTGCCGGAGCGCTCGATGCGCACGTCACCGGTGGCAAGCACCGCAACGGGTGCAGTAGATGCGCTGGTTTTACCACCGGTCTGGTACGTTGATGCAGAAACGGCGCCGTCAATTACGGTGTAGCGGGAGTCTTTGGACAACTGGGTCAGGTCGGGTGGCACATCCAGCGCCGGTGCTTTGGCAGTGGTGCGGTAGTCCACCTTGTCGGACTCCAGTGCGGCACAGCCGGTCAGTACCACGGCGGTCGCCAACAGGGTTACTTTGGAAAATCGATTCACAGAATTCCTTGATGGGAGAAGAGGGCTCAAATCAGCCCTTGAGTCTGCATAACGCGCTCCAGACCTGTTTGGTTGGCTTGCGTCAGCATGGTGAGTGGCAAGCGCAGGGAATCTTTACAAAGTCCCATGCGGGCTACGGCCCATTTGACTGGGATGGGGTTGGACTCCACAAACAGTGCTTTGTGCAGGGGGAGTAGCTGCATCTGAATGTCCATGGCGCGTTTCACATCGCCCGCGATGGCAGCCATGCACAACTCGTGCATTTTGCGCGGTGCCACGTTGGCGGTGACGCTCACGTTGCCGTGCCCGCCACACAACATCAGGGCCACGGCGGTGGGGTCATCACCCGAGTAAATGGCAAAACCTTTGGGCGCTTCTTTGATCAGCCATTGGGCGCGCTCGATATTGCCGGTGGCTTCTTTGATGCCGACGATGCCAGGCACCTGCGCCAGGCGCAGCACGGTGTCGTGCGCCATATCGGCCACTGAGCGGCCCGGCACGTTGTACAAAATGACGGGTAGATCCACCGCTTCGGCGATGGCTTTGAAGTGCTGGTATTGCCCTTCCTGTGTGGGTTTGTTGTAGTAGGGCACCACCTGCAACTGGCAGTCGGCACCGACCTTTTTGGCAAAGTGGGCCAGCTCAATGGCCTCGCGCGTGGAATTGGCACCGCAGCCCGCCATGATGGGCACGCGCCCTTTGGCTTGCTCTACGGATACACGGATGATTTCGCAGTGTTCTTCCACACTGACCGTGGGCGATTCTCCGGTGGTGCCGACCACGCCGATGCAATCGGTACCCTCGGCAATGTGCCAGTCGATCAGCTTGCGCAGACAAGCGTAGTCTACAGAACCATCGTCGAGCATCGGGGTGATGAGGGCGACGATGCTGCCCTTGATTTGACCTTGAGGTGCGTTCATGTCAGTAATGTTTACGGGAAGAGGGCATTTTACCCAGTGTCGGGGCCTATAGCGGATAGCGTACCGGCGCTTGTGGCGTTTCGGCGGGGGTGCGAGGGCGCAGGGCGGCAATGCGTTCCAGCGTCAATCCATAAGTGAGATCCAACCCGGTTTTCGTAGGCCACATCACCTGAAACGTTGTCAAGCGCAAATTGCTAGCCAGTTCGCCCAGTTGTTGGCCTTGCTGGCAAACAGTCCCCGGGCGTGCAGGCCGGCCGATGGTTTCCTTTGCCACTGATTTAAAGGTTTCGGTAAGGGCGCGCCACCGGGCCCCAGTCGGTGCAAAAGGGAGGGCGTCCAGTGGGTCTGACCACAGGTAGTGGTGCCGTGACACCCGCATGTCAAATTGCTGCGGTAGTTCAAGGGTGCAACAGGGGCCATGGATGCATTTTGATCATCGGCACACACCAGGTGGGAGGGGGCACTTCAAAGTGTGTGCTGCCCCGGTGTCGCGGTAGACGGGACGCAGGCCACCCGCGTGGCGCGCGATGTACATCCACTCAGGGTGCCGCACGGAACTACAGGCCATAGGGTGACTCCTGCAGTGCCGAATGGTGGCCGAACAGTGGCGACCAGCCGCAACATCCAGGTTTTCCCTGATGGCGTCAAAAGCACGCCCACACCTGGTTGGCCAGTTGCACCATGAAGTGCGGCTGGGTGTACAGCATGAACACACCCGCCAGCGCGCCCGCAGCCACGGCAATCACCAACAAGCGTTTGCGTGGTGTCATGCTGCCATGGCCCGGGTGTTGGGGCGCGTGATGGCGGTTTCTTTAACCGGCAAGTTAATCAGGGCTGCGGCCACGCCGAGGCCGATGGCGAGGTACCACACGATGTCGTAACTGCCGGTCTTGTCATACAGGTAACCTCCCAACCAAACCCCCATGAAAGAGCCAATCTGGTGGCTGAAGAACACAAACCCCCCCAGCATGGACAGGTGGGCCACGCCAAAAATCTGCGCCACCGCAGCATTGGTCGGTGGCACGGTGGACAGCCACAAGACCCCCATCACGCTGGAAAACACGTAGACGCTGGCGGGTGACAAGGGCACCAGCAAAAACACAGTAATCGCCACTGCACGGGCCAGGTAAATAAAGGCCAGGATGTAGCGCTTGGGCAGGCGCTGGCCCAGGGCCCCGGCGGCGTAGGTGCCCAGCACATTGAACAAACCGATCAGTGCCAGCGCATAGCTGGCCACCTGCGGCGAGAGCCCCTTGTCTTTGAGGTAACTGGGCATGTGCACGCCAATGAACACGACCTGGAAACCACACACAAAGTAGCCCAGCATTAGCAACTGGAAGCTGGGGTATTGAAATGCCTCGCGCAGCGCCTGGGAGATGGACTGCTCGCGTGGCACGGCTGTGGCACCACCAAACCCGGGTTCGCGCAGACCCCAGGCCATGGGGATCATCAGCAGCGATGCCAGTCCCAGCACCACCAGCGCCTGTTGCCAGCCCATGCTGCTAATGAGGAAACCTTCGGTGGGCACCATCAAAAATTGTCCGAACGAACCTGCCGCAGCCGCCACCCCCATGGCCCAGGAGCGTTTTTCGGCCGACACGTTGCGCCCAATCACGCCGTAGATGACCGCGTAAGTGGTGCCGGCCTGCGCCATGCCGATGAGCACGCCCGCGCCCAGCGTGAACTGCAGTGGCGTATGGGCATAGGCCATGCCCAACAAACCCAGCGCGTACAGCACCGATCCGACGACGATGACCCGGAAGGCCCCCAAGCGGTCGGCCGCCATACCGGCGAAGATGCCGGACACCCCCCACACCAGGTTTTGAATGGCAATGGCCATGGCAAAGGTCTCGCGTGTCCAGTCCTGCGCCTGGGTAATGGGTTGCAGCCACAAGCCAAAACCATGGCGAATGCCCATGGACAGGGTCACGATGACGGCGCCACAGGCCAGCACCTGGGTGGTGGAGAGGGAGTGGGGGGACATGCGCATGGCCTGCATTGTCGCCAATCTGTGCGATCCGTGCTGGCGGTGCGTGGGTGCCTTTTGAATGGCTGTTGTTATGTACAGCTAGCGCCAATTTGGCGTCTACAATCGCGCCCTATGTCAGCCAAACCCCCTGCATCCTCTCCCCCCGAATACTCCGAAGGCTCCATCCGCGTGCTCAAGGGCCTGGAGCCCGTCAAACAGCGCCCGGGTATGTACACCCGCACCGACAACCCCCTGCACATCATTCAGGAAGTGCTGGACAACGCTGCCGATGAGGCGCTGGGTGGTTACGGTAAGAAAATTAAGGTCACGCTGCACGCCGATGGCTCGGTGTCGGTGGAAGACGATGGGCGCGGCATTCCCTTTGGCCTGCACCCGGAAGAAAAAGCCCCGGTGATTGAGCTGGTGTTCACCCGACTGCACGCCGGTGGCAAGTTCGACAAGGGCAAGGGTGGCGCCTACAGCTTCTCCGGTGGCCTGCACGGCGTGGGTGTGAGTGTGACCAATGCCCTGGGCAAGCGCCTGGAGGCCACCAGCTACCGCGAAGGCTCGGTGGCGCGCATCGTGTTTGAAGGCGGCGACGTGACCGAACCCTTGCAGGTGCGCAAGGCGGGCGAAGGCACGGATGCAGCCGGCGAGGGCCCGCGCGACCGCAAGAGTGGCACCACCGTGCGGGTGTGGCCCGACGCCAAATACTTTGAATCGGCCGTGCTGCCTATGGGCGAACTCACGCACCTGCTGCGCAGCAAAGCCGTGCTGATGCCGGGTGTGGGCGTGACGCTGGTGAATGAGAAAAACAAAGAATCCCAAACCTGGCTCTACAAAGGTGGCCTCAAAGACTACCTGATGCAAACCATCCAGGGTGAGCCGGTTATTCCGCTGTTCGATGGCGAAGGGTTTGCCGACAGCCAGAGCGACAACTTTGCCGAAGGCGAGGGCGCCAGTTGGTGCGTGGCCTTTACCGAAGACGGCCAGCCGGTGCGCGAGAGTTATGTCAATCTGATTCCCACCAGCGCCGGTGGCACGCACGAAAGCGGCCTGCGCGACGGCCTGTTCACGGCGGTTAAAAGTTTTATCGAGTTGCACAGCCTGTTGCCCAAGGGTGTCAAGCTGATGCCCGAGGACGTGTTTGCCCGCGCCAGTTATGTGCTGAGCGCCAAGGTGCTGGACCCGCAGTTCCAGGGGCAGATCAAGGAGCGGCTCAATTCACGCGACGCCGTGCGTTTGGTGTCCAGTTTTGTGCGCCCGGCGCTGGAGCTCTGGTTGAACCAGCACGTGGAGTACGGCAAAAAGCTGGCCGAACTGGCCATCAAGGCCGCACAAAGCCGCCAAAAAGCCGGACAAAAGGTTGAGAAACGCAAGAGCTCTGGCGTGGCCGTGCTACCCGGCAAGCTGACCGATTGCGAGAGCAAAGACATTGCCTACAACGAAGTGTTTCTGGTCGAGGGCGACTCCGCCGGTGGCAGCGCCAAGATGGGCCGCGACAAAGAAAACCAGGCGATATTGCCACTGCGTGGCAAGGTACTCAACACCTGGGAGGTGGATCGCGATCGCCTGTTTGCCAACACCGAAATCCACGACATTTCAGTTGCGATTGGTGTTGACCCGCATGGCCCCAACGATACGCCCGATTTGAGCGGCCTGCGCTATGGCAAGGTTTGCATCTTGTCGGACGCCGATGTGGATGGATCGCATATCCAGGTGCTGCTGCTCACCCTGTTCTTCCGCCACTTCCCCAAGCTCATCGAAACCGGCCACGTGTTTGTAGCACGGCCGCCGCTGTTCCGTGTGGATGCGCCCGCGCGGGGCAAAAAGCCTGCGTCCAAAGCCTACGCGCTGGACGAGGGCGAGCTCACTGCCATTCTGGACAAGTTGCGCAAAGAAGGCGTGCGCGAAGGCGCCTGGGCCATCAGCCGATTCAAGGGACTGGGCGAGATGAACGCCGAGCAGTTGTGGGACACCACCCTCAACCCCGATACCCGCCGTTTGCTGCCCGTAACCTTGGGTGCGATTGACTTCGGTGCGACCGAGGCGCTGATCACCAAACTGATGGGCAAGGGCGAGGCCGCTTCACGGCGCGAGTTGATGGAGTTGCACGGCGACTCGGTGGAGATTGATGTGTGATGTTGGGCCTGCGTGTTGTATGGTCGTTTGCTATAAAAAACATAGCTGCTTGCGCTCTATTGACGGGCGTAATGGCCACTTTTAATGCCCAAGCCGATGTGTGGGTGCATGAGGATGCCAACGGCGTGGCCCATTTCGCGTCTGAGCGCATTGATGACCGGTACGTCTTGTTTTACCGCAGCCCTGGCCATCACATTGTTGAATTCGAACAGGCGGGCGAAGCCCGGGCGACTTATGGCAAGAAGTTGCTGCCCCGGTTGGCAGATATTTTGAGTCGTGAGTTTGGCAAGGGGTTTGATGACCGTAATTTGCGCAATATGCGGGCTTTCTATTTGACTTTCCCGATTTGGAACGCAGTGCGTACCGAATTGAGCTGGACCCACTATCGAAATTTGTTACGGGTCAGCAACCCACAGGCTCGCCAGTGGTACATGAACGAGGCCACCACCCAAAACTGGAGTTCCCGCGCGCTGGATCGACAAATTGACACCTTGTACTATGAGCGATTACTGCTCAGCGGCGACAAAGTTAGGGCCAAGGTATGACCTCAATGATGCTTTGGTTGATATGAAACTTGAGTTCATTGCGGCCGAGCCTGATGAACTATTGAAGAAATTGACAACATGTGCACGGAACTACGGCGCTCCGCTTGTCAAGACATGGGTGCATGGTCAACCCATTGAGCTTGCATTTCAGCGGGAACAACCGTTTGAAGCATTGAAGGCAAAGGACATAGAAATGCAATCTATTCTTAGCAAGCTGAATTTGGCTGCGCAAGAAGAATCCATCCCAGCGAAGAAAGGCCGGAAAGAATGACTTGCTCATTTATTTGTAGCTGCTTGCGCAATGAATACGAGGGCTAATGCCCGATTTGATACATAAATATGACCGACCAACCGATTCTCAACCTGGCCACCTACGCCCAACGCGCCTACTTGGAGTAACGATGGACGCAGACGAACTCCGCGCCATCCTCGCCTGCGGCGAAGACAGCCGCCATCAGTTCAAGCGCGATTTCACTAATGCCGATGCCTTGGCATCCGAGCTGGCGGCGCTGGCCAATGGCCTGGGTGGCCAAATCCTGATTGGTGTCACGGACGGTGGTCGGCTTGTTGGCCTTGCCCCGCAGGACATTGGTCGCCTTAACCAGTTGCTGTCGAATGCGGCCAGTCAGCATGTTCGCCCACCCCTGAGCCCGAACAGCCAGAACATTCAGACCGACCAAGGGCTGGTTTTGGTGGTGACTGTTTCGCCAGGCATCAACAAGCCCTATATGGATTTGCAGGGGCGTGTCTGGGTTAAGAACGGAGCCGACAAACGCCACGTCACCGCCCGCGAGGAAATGCAGCGCATGTTTCAGGCATCCGGTCTGTTGCAAGCAGACCAAGTGCCGGTGCGCGATGCCAGCTGGGCGGATATTGATGAACGCGCCTTTGGCCGCTACGTTGAGCGCCGTTACAAGCAAAGCCCACAACAAGATGGATTGGTGCTGCCGCCCTTGTTTGAAAACCTCAAACTGTCCACCGACGGCGTGCCCAACCTTGCCGGTATTCTGCTGTTCGGCAAGAACCCTGAGCGGCATCTGCACGTTTGCATGATTGCGGCAGTCTGTTTCCCGGGTGTCAAATTGTCGGAAAGTCACTACCTCGACAGCGAAAACATCCAAGGCACGCTGGAAGAGCAATACCAACACGGCCTGGCTTTCATTCGGCGCAATTTGCACCATGTGCAGGGCAACCAGGGTTTCAATAGCCTGGGTTTGCTGGAAATCCCCGACG
Organism: Candidatus Aalborgicola lynettensis; assembly: GCA_016719405.1. Taxonomy (GTDB): domain Bacteria; phylum Pseudomonadota; class Gammaproteobacteria; order Burkholderiales; family Burkholderiaceae_C; genus Allorhodoferax; species Allorhodoferax lynettensis. The sequence continues at coordinate 234,353 of JADJZE010000005.1, read as the reverse complement.
ACGCGTTTATTGAGCTGTTGGTCAACGCGCTGGTGCATCGGGATTTTTTCACCAACGCCACGGTTCGTCTGTTCATTTTTGCCGACCGGGTGGAGATCATCAGTCCCGGTCATTTGCCAGACAACCTCACCCCTGAACAGATTCGTACCGGCACATCCAACCGCCGCAACAAAGTGCTGGCCGAGCATGCCGCCCACATCTTGCCCTACCGTGGCCTGGGTACCGGTGTACCCAGGGCCTTGCACGCATGGCCCAAAATTGACCTGGTGGACGAACGCGATGCCAACCAATTCAGGGCCGTACTGTGGCGTCCCCGAAATAAGCAAATCACCCCACAAGTCACCGGGGAAGTCACCGGGGAAGTCACCGGGGAAGTCCAGCGCTTGCTGATGGTGATGGTTGGCGAGATGAAGCGCTCGGAGATTCAGGGCGCACTGGGGCTCAAACACGAAGACCATTTCCGTACGGCATACCTACAGCCTGCCCTGACGGCCAAAATGATTGAAATGACCCTACCGGACAAACCGCGCAGCAGCAAGCAGCGCTACCGGCTGACGCAGCGTGGACAAGCCGCATTAGCAGGGCCTGATAACAAGGAACAACAACCATGACCGACCAACCCATTCTCGACCTTACCCCCGCCACCGACGACGGTGACGATCAGCTCAACCTCGCCACCTACGCCCAGCGTGCTTACCTAGAATACGCCCTCAGCGTGGTCAAAGGCCGCGCATTGCCCGATGTGTGCGACGGCCTCAAACCCGTGCAGCGGCGCATTCTGTACAGCATGTCCCGCATGGGCCTGGGCTTTGGTGGGCCCAATGGCAACACCGGCGCCAAGCCGGTCAAAAGCGCACGCGTAGTGGGGGATGTGCTGGGCCGCTTTCACCCACATGGTGACCAATCGGCTTACGACGCACTGGTGCGCATGGCGCAGGACTTTGCGCAACGCTATCCGCTGATTGACGGCCAAGGCAACTTCGGTTCGCGCGATGGCGATGGCGCTGCAGCTATGCGATACACCGAAGCCCGGCTGGCCAAAATTACCAGCTTGTTGCTCGACGAGATCGACCAAGGTACGGTGGACTTTCAGCCCAACTACGACGGCTCTACCGAAGAGCCCAAGCAGCTTCCTGCACGCCTGCCGTTTGCGCTGCTCAATGGCGCCAGCGGCATTGCGGTGGGCTTGGCCACAGAGATCCCCAGTCACAACCTGCGCGAAATTGCCGACGCCTGCGTGGCCCTGATCAAGAACGACAAACTCAGTGAAGACGAGCTGTTGACCTTGGTTCCCGGCCCGGACTTTCCGGGCGGCGGCCAGATCATCAGCCCGACTGCTGATATTGCGGATGCCTACCGCACCGGGCGCGGCTCATTGAAGGTGCGTGCGCGCTGGAAGATTGAAGACCTGGCGCGCGGCCAGTGGCAGTTGGTCGTCACCGAGCTGCCACCCGGCGTGAGCAGCCAGCGCGTGCTGGAAGAAATTGAAGAGCTGACCAACCCCAAGGTCAAGGCCGGCAAGAAGGCGCTGAGCCAGGAGCAAACCCAACTCAAAGCCAGCATTTTGAGCGTGTTGGACGTGGTGCGGGATGAGTCCAACAAAGATGCCATGGTGCGCCTGGTGTTCGAGCCCAAAACCCGCACCGTGGAGCAGCAGGAGTTGATTACCGCGCTGCTGGCCCATACCAGTTTGGAAACATCTTCACCGATCAACCTGACCATGGTGGGTTTGGACGGGCGGCCCACGCAAAAGTCGTTCCGCCAGATGCTCACCGAGTGGATCAGTTTCCGCCAGACCACCATTGAGCGGCGCAGCCAGCACCGCCTGGGTAAGGTGCTGGACCGCATTCATATTCTGGAAGGTCGCCAGACCGTTCTGCTCAATATCGACGAGGTGATTGCCATCATCCGCCAGTCCGACGAGCCCAAGGCCGCTTTGATTGCGCGTTTCAACTTGTCGGACCGGCAGGCCGAAGACATTTTGGAAATCCGGCTGCGCCAACTGGCACGGCTCGAAGCCATCAAGATCGAGCAAGAGTTGTCGGAGCTGCGCACCGAGCAAGGCAAGCTGGAAGAAATTTTGGGCAGCCCCGCCGCATTGCGCCGGTTGATGGTTAAGGAAATTGAGGCCGACGCCAAAACCTTTGCGGACGCGCGCCGCACGCTGATCCAGGCCGAGAAAAAGGCCGTGGCCGAGGTCAAAGTGGTGGACGAGCCCGTCACCGTGGTGGTCAGCCAGAAGGGCTGGGTGCGCGCACGCACCGGCCATGGCCATGAGGCGTCCAGCTTTGCCTTCAAGGCCGGTGACGGCCTCTACGGTACCTTTGAGTGCCGCAGCGTCGACACCCTGTTGGTGTTTGGCTCCAACGGGCGCGTGTACTCCATTGACGTGTCCTTGTTACCTGGCGGACGCGGTGACGGCCAGCCTGTCACCACCCTGCTGGAGCTCGAAGCCGGCACCCAGTTGCGCTACTACTTTGCCGGGCCTGCCAGCGCCACGCTGCTGCTGTCCAGCAGTGGGGGTTATGGTTTTATGGCCACGGTGGAGAACATGGTGTCGCGCCAAAAGGCCGGCAAGGCCTTTGTGGGCTGCAACGCGGATGAAACCCTGTGCTGTCCTTCGCTGGTGTCGGGTGCGCAGGGCAAGGTGCTGGTAGCGGGCACGCCGGGTACGCTGGTGGCACCGGCAACGCATGTGGCCTGCGCGTCCACTGGCGGACGGATTCTCACTTTTGAAATCACCGAGCTCAAGGTGATGGCCAAGGGCGGACGCGGCCTGATGCTGATCGATCTGGAAGCCAAAGACACCCTGGCGGGTGCAGCGGCTTATACCCGTAGCGTGCGTCTGGATGGCATTGGCCGAGGCGGCAAAGAACGCGACGAGACGCTGGAGATTCGCAGCCTGAACAATGCCCGTGCCGCACGCGGCCGCAAGGGTAAGGCGGCAGATCTGGGTTTCAAACCCGGCAGCATCAGCCGTATTGAATAAACTTTTTGAGCAAAGAAAACCATGAGCCAACTACCCCCATGCCCCCAGTGCAAATCCGAATACACCTACGAAGACGGCGCCATGCTGGTGTGCCCCGAGTGTGCCCATGAGTGGAGCCGTGAGGGCGACGCCGCGCAAGAAGCAGCCCGCGTGTGGAAAGACGCCCACGGCAACGTGCTGCAAGACGGTGACACCGTGGTCCTCATCAAGGACCTCAAGATTAAGGGCTCGTCCAGCGCCATCAAGGTCGGCACCAAGGTGAAGAACATCCGCCTGATCGATGGCGACCACGACATCGACTGCAAGATCGATGGCTTTGGTGCGATGCAGTTGAAGTCGGAGTTCATCAAGAAGGTGTAGCGCGCGGCACCTGGGGTGCCGGTGTGTCACCCCTTTGCGCAAGGCGTTTGCACAACCCAATATGCGCATGGGCTGGGCCAAACGGTACACTGAGCGCCACCGTATTGCCGTCTGGAGGACCAATGATCTGCATCTGCCGTCGCGTTGCACGCTGGTTTTCAAATGGGGGAGGGCTTTTTGCGCTGGCCGCTGCGCTGTTTTGCGGCCCCGCATTGGGGCAGGTGAAGTCCGTCGGACTACGCACGACACTGGCCCGCTACAGTCTCAAGTAGCCGGCCATACCGCCCTGTGCGCTGAATAACTGCGCCTGGGCCACAGCGTGTTGGGTGGCGAAGCGGGAGCATTGGGCGTCCAGTACCGTCAAGGATTTGGTGATGCCGTTCATGAAGCGCAGGTCGTTGCGCTGCATGCGGGGCTGTTCTGCACTGGTTTGACCATACAGGACGGTGGTGCGGCCGAGGCTTTGTAACGGCCACCGACCTTGGCAATTGATTGGGGCATTTCGCTATTGGCGCGTGTGGGAGCGGCGTGTATGATGATTTTCGTCGGGTCCTGTGCCTGAGTTCATTTTGTTGCCAAGGAAACACCCATGCAAGCCACACAATCCCCGTCCACGGCCGCCCTGTCCGGGCAGTATTTGACTTTGCGACTGGGAGGGGAGGAGTACGCCATTGACATTCTGCGTGTCCAGGAAATCCGGTCGTACGAAGAGCCCACCAGCATGGTGAACTCTCCCAGCTTTGTGAAGGGGGTGGTGAATTTGCGGGGTGTGATCGTGCCCATTGTGGACTTGCGCATGAAGCTCAATATTGCAAAGGTCGAATACACCGAATTCACGGTGGTCATTATTTTGAACGTCAAGGGCACCGTGGTGGGCGCGGTGGTGGATGGGGTATCAGATGTTGTTACGCTCGATGCAAACACCATCAAACCGGCGCCGCAGTTTGAGTCTTCGATCGAGTCACGGTTCATTGTGGGCTTGGCCAATTTGGGGGAGCGCATGCTGATCGTGATGAATATCGAAACTTTGATGAGCAATTCCGAGTTGGGGATGATGTAACCCTGAAAGACGGTTCGGCGTTGGTGGCGTGATTCCCGATCTCTGAGGTGACCATGAATTTTTCCAATATCAAGATCAGCGTCAAACTGGGTGCCGCGTTTGCCATCATGGTGCTCCTGACCTCTGTCATGGGGGTGTTTTCCCTGGTTCAGTTGGCACGTATTAATGCCAACACCGAGGAAATGGCCAGCACCTGGATTCCTAGCATCCAATATCTGGACGACATTCAGGGTTTGCTCAACGGTATCCGGCAGGCGGAGTTGCAACACGTCATTGGGGTGACTGCGGAAGATAAAAAACCCGAGGCCGATCGCATTGTTGCCAACAAGGCCAAGCTGGAGACGGTCATTGGCAAAGTGAAGGTGTTGATGAACACCCCCGCAGAGCAACAGATGTTGGAGCGGTTCGGTAGCGAATTGAAGACCTATTACGAGGCCGACACCAAGCTGCTGGCCCTGTCGGATATTGGCCCGGCAGAAGCCATTGCGGCCATGGAGTATTTGAATGGTGACTCCCGGGCGGCGTTTCGCACGCTGTTCAAAAGTACCGAAGAAATGATCGCCAGCAATACGCAGGGGGTCGAGGCGGCACATGCGGGTGCCAAATCGACCTATACCGGATCCAGGGCCAGCGTGGTGTTTTGGATTGTTTTGAGCGTTGCCTTGGCTGCGCTGATGGGTGTATGGATCGTGCGGCAAATCACCCGCCCGATTGCATTCGCCGTGCGTGCTGCCACGCAGTTTGCCAGTGGTGATTTGACCATGGCCTTGCAGCCCAAAGGCACAGACGAACCAGCACAATTGCTGCATGCGTTAGAGTCGATGCGGCTTGGGCTCGCGCGGGTGGTGTCCAATGTTCGCCAAGGGTCCGAGGGGGTGGCCAATGCCAGCTCCGAAATTGCCCATGGCAACCACGATTTATCGATGCGCACGGAGCAACAGGCCAGCGGTTTGGAAGAAACCGCCGCGTCGATGGAACAACTCGGCGACACTGTTCGACAAAACGCCGACAACGCCCGCCAGGCCAACCAATTGGCCCTGAATGCATCAAGCGTTGCCGTAAAGGGCGGCGAGGTGGTCGGGCAGGTGGTTGAAACCATGAAAGGTATCAACGAGTCCTCCAACAAGATTTCCGACATCATCAGTGTGATTGACGGTATTGCGTTCCAAACCAACATTTTGGCGCTGAATGCGGCGGTAGAGGCCGCGCGCGCGGGCGAGCAGGGGCGGGGGTTTGCGGTGGTGGCCAGCGAGGTGCGCAGTCTTGCCGGGCGTTCTGCCGAAGCGGCGAAAGAAATCAAGAGCCTGATCGGTGCCAGTGTGGACCGCGTGGCGCAGGGCACCGCCCTGGTCGACCAGGCGGGCACCACCATGACCGAGGTGGTGAGCAGCATCAAACGCGTGACCGACATCATGGGCGAGATCAATTCGGCCAGCAATGAACAGGCACTGGGTGTGTCGCAGATCGGTGAGGCCATTTCACACATGGATCGCAATACGCAACAGAATGCGGCCTTGGTGGAACAAATGGCCGCTGCCGCTAGCAGCTTGAAATCACAGGCGCAGGAATTGGTGGAAGCGGTTGCGGAGTTCAAACTCGGCGAAGGTGCCCATGCGCTTTCTGGTGGGCCCTCGGCGGCCACAGTGAAGGTGCGGCCCAGCGCGCCCCACATCCCCGCTTTCGAAGCAACAGCGCGCCGTCTGGAGGCGGGTGGCAATTCTCCGGCCCCGGCCCAGACCGGCAAGCTGGCGAACACGACCACCAAAGTCCAAGGCCAGCGCGGCACCCAGCAGGGCTGCCGCGGTGCCTTTGCCCACCCCGGCACCTAAAAGCAAGCCCAGTGTGAAGTCGGCGGGTGCGGACGAGGAGTGGGAAACTTTCTGAGCGCGGGTTGCGCTCAACCCTGGTTTCTGAAAGGGCTGCGGTCCCCCAACTGGCGCAGGTAGTTGTTGACGCCTTCTTTTTCTTGCGCCAAAAACCGCTCTACCGCGTCGGCAAAGGCCGGATGTGCCAACCAATGGGTGCTGGTGGTTTTGACCGGGAGCAGGGCGCGGGCCATTTTGTGCTCGCCCTGTGCACCGCCTTCAAACCGTTGATAGCCGTTGGCAATGCACCATTGCAAGGGCTGGTAGTAACAGGCTTCAAAGTGCAGGCAGTCCACCCGCTCCAGGGCACCCCAGTAGCGCCCATACGCCACATGCTCACTTATGGTGTCATTTCGGCCATTTGCGCGCGTCTGATGGGCGTCTACAGCTATCAAACTGCTAGCAATTGATTGCCCCGCACGCTCGGCAATAAACAGCACCCAGTGCTGCGCCATGGTGTCGGCCATGCGCTGGAAGAAGTCGCGGTTCAGATACGGCGCGTTGCCGTGCTCCAGATAGGTGCGTTCGTAGCAGCGGTAGAAAAAATCCCATTCGTGTGGCGTGATGTTCGGCCCCTGTATGGCGCGAAAGGTGACACCGGCATCGGCCACTTTGCGGCGCTCCTGGCGAATTTTCTTGCGCTTGTCTTGTGACAGGGACGCCAAAAAGGCATCGAAATCGCCGTAACCCGGTGTGGTGTTGCGCCAGTGGAACTGCACCGTGTGGCGCTCCAGCATGCCCGACTGGACGCAGACTTGACGGTCTGCATCGCTTTCAAACAGCAAGTGCAGGGATGACAGATCCCGCTCCTGGCACCATTGCAGCAGGGTTGTCAGTAGTTTGTCGCGAGCCTGCGCCGTTCGCGCCAATAGCCGTGTCCCGGGTACGGGGGTAAACGGCACCGCGATAACGGCCTTGGGGTAGTAGTCCAGTCCGTGCTGGGCGTAGGCATTGGCCCAGGCCCAGTCGAATACGTATTCGCCATAGGAATGGGTTTTCAGGTAGACCGCGCAGGCGGCTACCAGTTGCTTGTTTAATTCGAGCGTGAAAAACTGGGGGCGCCAACCCGTGGCCGCAGTGGCACATCCGCTGGCATGCAGTGCCGCAAGGTAGGCGTGGCGCATAAAAGGGGTGGCGCCAGGCTGAGCATGCAGCAGTGCATCCCAGGCATTGGCGTCGACGTCCAGCGGGCTGCTATGCACCCGAATGACATAATCCCCTTCAGCCATACGACACCTGGTGTGCGAGGGCCTGAACGGACCGCACGCCATTAACGAAACACTGTAGGTACATGACTCTCCAACTGTGCGTTGCGCAACTCAATTTCATCGTCGGCGATCTCGACGGTAACGCGCAAAAAATCATCGCTGCCGCGCAGCAGGCCTATGCCAACGGAGCGCGGCTGGTGCTGACGCCGGAATTGTCGATTTGCGGCTACGCTGCGGAAGACCTGTTTTTGCGCCCGGCATTCATTCATGCCTGTGATGATGCCGTGAAATCGGTAGCCCAGGCCTTGGCCGGGTTGAAAGACCTTTGTGTGGTGGTGGGGCACCCGGCAGGCGGGGATAGCCGCACACGTTCGGTGGCCATCCCGCAGCGATTCAACGCCGCCAGTGTGTTGCGTGAAGGGCAGGTGGTGGCTACGTACGCCAAGCAAGAACTGCCCAATTACCAGGTGTTTGACGAGCGGCGCTATTTTGTCCCGGGCGACAGTGCCTGCGTTTTTGACGTCGGCGCTGCAGGCGAACAGGTGCGGGTAGGGCTGCTGATTTGCGAAGACGCCTGGTTCGACGCACCGGCGCAGAAGGCCAAGGCGGCCGGGGCAGAGTTGCTGGCGGTCATCAATGCGTCGCCCTTCCATGTGGGCAAAGGATACGAGCGCGAGGCGACCATGCGCCAGCGTGCACAGGCCACCGGTTTGCCGCTGGTCTACGCCCATTTGGTGGGTGGGCAGGATGAGGTGGTGTTCGAGGGGCATTCTTTTGCGCTCGACGCCGATGGCAGTGTGGCCGGGCGCGCTCCCAGTTTTAAGGAAAATATGTTCTTTGCGCAGGTGGGGCGTGCGCAAGCAGCTATAAAATTGGTAGCAAAACTGGAGCCTGAACGCAGCCCGGAGCAGGATTTATGGGATGCATTGGTCCTGGGCGTGCGCGATTACGTGGGCAAAAATGGCTTTCCAGGCGTGATTTTGGGGTTGTCCGGCGGAATCGATTCGGCGTTGGTGCTGGCCATTGCCGTCGATGCGCTGGGGCCACAGAAAGTGCGTACTGTGATGATGCCATCGCCCTACACCGCAGACATTAGCTGGATTGATGCGCGGGAGATGGCGCAGCGCCTGGGGGTGCGTTATGACGAAATTTCGATCGTGCCGGAGTTGGAGGCCTTCAAGGCCACGCTGGCAGGCGAGTTTGCCGGATTGTCCGAAGACACCACGGAGGAAAACATCCAGGCCCGCATTCGGGGCACGCTGTTGATGGCACTGAGCAACAAGTTCGGCAGCCTGGTGCTCACCACCGGCAATAAATCGGAAATGGCCACCGGCTATTGCACCTTGTATGGGGATATGGCTGGCGGTTTTGCCGTCATCAAGGATTTGGCCAAGACGCTGGTGTTCAAAATGGCCCGCTGGCGCAACGCCCACGACCCCTATGGCACCGGCAGCAGCCCCATCCCGGAGCGCATCATCACCCGCCCACCCAGCGCCGAATTGCGCCCCGACCAAACCGACCAGGACAGTTTGCCCCCCTATGAGGTGCTGGATGCCATCATTGACCGGTACATGGAAAACGACCAGAGCATCGATTCCATCGTTGCAGCCGGTTTTGCCCGTGCCGACGTGGAAAAAGTGACCCGCCTGATCAAAATCAACGAGTACAAACGCCGACAAGCGCCGGTGGGTATTCGCGTAACCCATCGCAGCTTTGGCAAGGATTGGCGTTATCCTATTACCAATCGCTTTCGCGCCTGACGGCCATTGGTTTGCATGGTGTGGCGTGGCGTGAAAACAAACTTGTTCTGATTGGAAAAAATATGAAGCAAATTACCGCCATTGTGAAACCCTTCAAACTCGAAGAGGTGCGCGAGGCCCTCGCGGAATGCGGCGTGACTGGACTCACCGTGACCGAGGTGAAGGGTTTCGGGCGCCAAAAAGGGCATACCGAGCTGTACCGCGGTGCTGAGTATGTGGTGGACTTCTTGCCCAAGGTGAAGGTGGAAGTGGTTGTTAAAACCGACGACGTGGACCGCTGTGTGGACGCCATTGTCAAAGCAGCGCACACCGGAAAAATCGGCGACGGTAAAATTTTTGTGACCAGTGTGGAGCGGGTCGTGCGTATCCGTACCGGTGAGCAGGACGAAGCAGCGATCTAGGTCGGTCGTTTATCCACCGATGCGGTGGTACAGGGCGGCAAGCCACATGCCAAGGCATAGCAGCAGGCTCAGCAGCACCGCGGCACTGCCCATGTCCTTGGCGCGTTTGGACAAGTCGTGCCATTCGGGGCCTACGCGGTCGATGGCGCTCTCGATCGCCGTATTGAGCAACTCCACCACCAGCACCAGTACCACGCCCGCACACAGCAGGGCGGTTTCCACCCAGTTCTGCCCCAACCACAGGGAAGCGGGTACCAGAATCAGCGCAGCAGCAGCCTCTTGCCGAAAGGCGGTTTCAAACCATCCGGCCTTCAAGCCGGCGAGGGAATAACCGGTTGCGTGCCATATCCGGTTCAGGCCTTTGCGGTGCTTTTGGGGATTGGCGTCTGGAGTTGGGGTCATCGGTGCAAGAGGAAAAGGGGCAACGGTGGTACGTGCGCTACAAGCGCGCGCTTACCAGCCGGGTACCCGCTAGCGCGTCGTGCCAGAACTGACCGCCAGGATGGAGTCGGCTCAGCAAGGCCCAAAAAACGATCCACCCCGTTACCAACATGGCTGTTTGCTGGACGGTGGTACCCATCATGGCGCTGGCGGCGAGGGGGGGTAAAAACCAGACCCAGCTCAGGCAATAGCGGGCCAAGGCACGGGCCTGGGTGACTGCGCGTCCCTGTGGATCTACCAGTTTGATGTGCCAGGTTTTCATGGCCAGCGTTTGCCCTTTGGACCAGAACCAAACGAAGTAAATGCCAAAAACGACAAACAAAAAAACCAGGCGCAGTTCCCGGTTTTTTAACCCATGGCGACTTTGGCTCAAGGTGTCGAGCAAATAGTCGGCCACGAAGGCAATGCCAAAAAGCAAAATACCTTCGTAGAACCAACTGGCCATGCGGGGCCAAAGGTTCGGGGCAGAAAGATTGATTTGCATGGTGTCAAAATCGTTGCCGGGCACGGTTTGTTCAGTTTGAAGGGTGCACAGACACGAAAACAAGTCCCGTCCCAAGCGCATGCAAAAGCGGTTGCGTATTTATTGGGCGGACGGGGGCAGGGGTGGATGGCGCCGGGGTTGAAGTACCTTGCAGTGGCCGGGGTGCAATGGGCAATAAAGTGTTTTTGTCCAGTGTTGGTTTGGCAGCCGCTGCGGGCTTGTTTTGCTTGGTGGTCCGTCGGGTCATTGGTACCACTGTCAGCGCGTTGGGTGCGACGAGTTTGGGCGAAACGGCCGCACCAACGGGCTTGGAGCGGGCTTTTTCGACCAGCTTTTGCTTTTCTTCCGGGCTCAATGCCTGGTAGGCTTCCCATTCCGCAGCACGGTTGGCAGGCGATTTTTTCTTTGTTTGTGCAAAATTCAACCGGGCGCGTTCCCGTTCTTGTGGGTTGAGTGCGGCCCACTCGGCCATGCGGCTTTGCAGCTTCGCTTGCTCCGCAGGGGCGAGGGCTAGGTAATTCTGTGTCACGCTAAGCCACTTGTTTTTGCGCGCCGGCAACAGTGCGTTCCAGCTAGCCGCAAGCGGCTGCAGAATTTTTTGTTGTGCAGGGTTCAATTCGCTCCACTGGGGCCCTGGATTGGCTGCATTGTTTGTTTGCAATGCACTCGCCGAGGCGACGGGTTTTGCAGTGGCCTGTGCCATCGCATTGCCGCTGATGAATACTGCAGCCGCTGCCGTAGTACAGAAAAGAAAAGTGTGCCGCGCTGGAAGTGCCGTACGAAAGCGACTGAAGACGGAAAAATCGACAAATGGCATGGGACTAAGCAGCGGGTTCAGTTGCGTTGCTTCGTGCTGAGGAAATGTACAAATCCCGGGTCGGTGTAGGCAGAGGGGGGTAGGTCATCGGTGAGTAGCTCGGTGTCAATGTCAGCAAGTTCCTGGGCCCCCCATTGCTCCTGGGCAGCGTCGATGATCAATAACCCCACGATCAGAGCGAGCAGGGGCAGCAGCGATGCAACACGATTCCACAGACTACGGTTGTCCCCATTGAGGTGCAGCGCCAACGCATTGCCTTGGCTGGAAATTCCGGCGACCAATTTCGGCTTGGATACTTTGCGTCGTGCCAATGCCTGCATGCGCGCCACTTTTAACCGTTCTGTAATGTCGTGTGGGAGCGTCTCGGCGCCGTCATGCAGGCGGATCGCAATTTTGCGCCCCAGCTGGTCTTGCTGCGTGTCATTGTGTGTTTTCATAATCGTATTCCCTTTGCTCCCAGAGCTTTTGCAAGCGCATGCACGGCCCGCGAACAGTGGGTTTTAACACTTCCCTGTGAACAACCCATGGCCGACGCAGTCTCGGCAACGTCCAACTCTTCCCAGTAACGCATGAGGAAGGCCTCGCGTTGACGTGCTGGCAATTGTTGAATCTCGGATTCAATTGCCATCAATGTTTGTGCACGATCAGCCTTTGCCTCAGTGCTTTCATTTTGCTCTGATTCGCTGGATGCATTCAAAGTTTCAAGCACATCAAAATCACCATCGTCACCAGATTCAAATTCCCCCAAATTGGAAAACAGCGCACTGTGCGTTTTTTGCCGTCTAAACCAGTCAAGTGTGCAATTTGACAAAATTCGGTGGAACAGCATGGGTAACTCTTCCACTGGCTTGTGACCGTAGTGTTCGGCCAGCTTCATCATGCTTTCCTGAACAATATCCAGCGCCGATTCATTATTGCGAACGTGGTAAACGGACCGCTTGAATGCCCGTTTTTCAACGCTTTTCAAGAATCCGGACAGTTCGTTTTCGGTTGCCAAAGTTGCAAATTCAACTGGATAGAGAGGAAATTTAACTGCGCTTGGGGGCGATAGTTTCACTTTGCCCATGCGAATCGGTCAAATTATCGCATCGTCGGCGCTGTTTTTGCGTGCGATTCTGCGGAATGCAGGGTTCAGTGCGATAATGCGCGCTGCAGTTAAAAGGCAAACGGGTTCTGGTCCGGCGTACTATTCAATGCGCCCATGGCTTGGATCTTAAGTCCCGACGTGGCTCCACGAGAGTTTACGAAGGGGCACCCAAGGTTTTTCGTTAGAGAAATTCACAAAGGTTCATCATGGAAATTTCAAAATCCGAAACAATTTCGGCGGCGGCTCTTGCTGCCAGCAAGCAGTTGGGCCACCCGTCTGCTACCCAGGAGCTTCGCGGCGCTGAGGTTCTGGTCAAAGCACTCCAGGCAGAGGGCGTCAAATATGTCTGGGGTTACCCAGGTGGCGCGGTGCTGCACATTTATGACGCTTTTTACAAGCAGGATTCCATTCTCCACGTTTTGGTGCGCCATGAGCAGGCGGCAGTACACGCAGCCGATGGCTACGCGCGAGCGACTGGCGAGGTAGGCGTTGCGATGGTTACGTCGGGTCCCGGGGTAACCAATGCGGTAACCGGTATCGCTACGGCATACATGGACAGCATTCCCATGGTGATCATCTCGGGGCAGGTTCCAACGCATGCCATCGGCTTGGATGCTTTCCAAGAGTGCGATACGGTTGGTATTACCCGTCCCATCGTCAAGCACAACTTTCTGGTCAAGGATGCGCGTGATTTGGCTGAAACGCTGAAAAAGGCTTTCCACATTGCCCGCAGTGGCCGTCCCGGGCCCGTGGTGGTCGATATTCCGAAGGATGTTTCATTCAAAAAGGTGCCTTTTGCAGGGTATCCTGCTACGGTGGAAATGCGGTCCTATAACCCCGCGCGCAAAGGCCATGGTGGGCAAATTCGCAAGGCACTGCAGTTACTGCTGGCTGCCAAGCGGCCCTACATTTACACGGGCGGCGGCGTGTTGCTGAGTAACGCCTCGGCAGAGTTGCGCACGCTGGTTGATATGCTGGGTTATCCCTGTACCAATACGCTGATGGGCTTGGGTGCCTACCCGGCCAGCGACTCCAAGTTTTTGGGTATGTTGGGCATGCATGGCACGTTGGAGGCCAATAACGCCATGCAGAACTGCGATGTACTGTTGGCAGTGGGTGCGCGTTTTGATGACCGGGTCATTGGCAACCCCAAACATTTCGCACAAAACGAGCGAAAAATTATCCACATCGATATCGATCCATCCAGCATTTCCAAACGCGTCAAGGTTGATATCCCGATCGTGGGTGACGTCAAGGATGTGCTGACCGAGATGATCGCCATGATCAAGGAAGGTGCAGTCAAACCCGATGCCGATGCGCTTGGTGCTTGGTGGGAGACTATTGACGGCTGGCGCAAGCGCGATTGCATGAAATACAACCCGGGCAAAGGCGATGTCATTAAGCCCCAGTATGTGGTGGAGACCTTGTGGAATATGACCAAGGATGTGGATACCTACATCACCTCCGACGTCGGGCAGCACCAGATGTGGGCGGCGCAGTACTACAAGTTTAATGAACCCCGCCGCTGGATCAATTCGGGTGGCCTGGGCACTATGGGCGTGGGTATTCCGTACGCCATGGGCATCAAGCTGGCCAAGCCAGATAGTGAAGTGTTTTGCATCACGGGTGAAGGTTCGGTGCAGATGTGTATTCAGGAGCTGTCCACCTGTCTGCAGTACAACACCCCCATCAAGATTGTTTCTTTGAACAACCGCTTTTTGGGCATGGTGCGCCAGTGGCAAGAGGTGGAGTACGAAGGCCGTTACAGCCACAGCTACATGGATGCGCTGCCCAATTTCGTCAAGCTGGCAGAAGCCTATGGCCACGTCGGCATGCTGATCGAGAAGCCGCAGGATGTGGAACCCGCGCTGCGCGAGGCACGCAAACTCAAGGATCGCACGGTGTTCATGGACTTTCGTACCGATCCCACCGAGAACGTGTTCCCGATGGTGCAGGCTGGCAAGGGCATTACCGAGATGCTGCTGGGCAGCGAAGATCTATAAATAAGACACTTACCGCCCGTCCAATAAGCGTAGCTAGCTATCAAAACGCTAGCGTTTTACCAGGCGAATCTATTGTCCGCCAAGCCCGCAACTTACCGGTTGCGGGGGAGGGCGGCGAAAAGAGGAATCCAACACCATGAAACACATCATTGCAGTATTGCTGGAAAACGAGCCAGGCGCGCTCTCCAGAGTGGTCGGGCTGTTCTCCGCCCGTGGCTACAACATTGAATCGCTGACGGTGGCACCCACCGAGGATGCCAGCCTGTCGCGCATGACCATCCAGACCACTGGCTCAGACGACGTCATTGAGCAAATCACCAAGCACCTGAACCGCCTGATTGAAGTGGTCAAGGTGGTTGACCTGACCGAAGGCGCTTACATCGAGCGTGAGTTGATGATGGTCAAGGTGCGTGCGGTGGGCAAGGAGCGTGAAGAGATGAAGCGCATGGCCGACATCTTCCGCGGCCGCATCATCGACGTAACCGACAAGAGCTACACCATTGAGTTGACTGGCGACCAGTCCAAGAACGATGCGTTCCTGGAGGCACTGGAGCATGCTGCCATTCTGGAGACCGTGCGCACCGGTTCCAGCGGCATTGGCCGTGGCGAGCGTATTTTGCGCGTCTGATTTTTTCGCAGGCCCGAGCGCGCGTTTCGACAGGCTCAACGCGAACGGACCTTGGTTAGTGGCGATCAGCGTACACCGCTCGCCCTGAGCCTGTCGATGGGCATTTCGCCAAACCATTTTTAGGAGATTTCAAAATGAAAGTTTTTTACGACAAGGATTGCGACCTGAGTTTGATCAAGGGCAAGACCGTTGCCATCATTGGCTACGGCAGCCAAGGTCACGCCCACGCGCAAAACCTGAACGACAGCGGCGTCAAAGTGGTGGTGGGCTTGCGCAAGGGCGGCGCATCGTGGGATAAAGTCGCCAAGGCAGGTCTTAAAGTTGCCGAAGTGAACGAGGCGGTTGCCTGCGCAGACGTGGTCATGATTTTGTTGCCTGACGAAAACATCGCGGGTGTCTACAAAGAGATCGAGTCGCACCTCAAGCAAGGCGCATCCTTGGTGTTTGCCCACGGTTTCAACGTGCATTACAACCAAGTTGTGCCCCGTGCCGATCTGGATGTGTGGATGGTGGCGCCCAAGGCCCCTGGTCACACCGTTCGCAACACCTACACCCAGGGTGGCGGCGTTCCCCACCTGATTGCGGTTCACCAAGACAAGTCTGGCAAGGCCCGCGATCTGGCACTGTCTTACGCCATGGCCAACGGTGGCGGCAAGGCCGGCATCATTGAGACCAATTTCAAGGAAGAAACCGAGACCGATTTGTTCGGTGAACAGGCCGTGTTGTGCGGTGGTGCGGTTGAACTCATCAAGATGGGTTACGAGACCCTGACCGAAGCCGGCTACGCGCCTGAAATGGCCTACTTCGAATGCCTGCATGAGTTGAAGCTCATCGTGGATCTGATCTACGAAGGTGGCATTGCCAACATGAACTACTCCATCTCCAACAATGCGGAGTACGGCGAGTACGTAACCGGCCCGGAAGTCATCAACGACCAGTCGCGCGTTGCCATGCGCAATGCCCTCAAGCGCATCCAGAACGGTGAATACGCCAAGATGTTCATCCAGGAAGGCCGCCTGAACTACCCGAGCATGACGGCCCGTCGCCGCAATACTGCTGACCACTCCATCGAGAAGGTTGGCAGCCAGCTGCGCGCCATGATGCCTTGGATTGCCAAGAACAAACTGGTGGATCAGACCCGCAACTAATGCCCTTGGGCAGGTTCAAAAAGGCCACTTCGGTGGCCTTTGTTTTGTGTGCCCAGCATGGGCGCACCCTAGGAGGTGCAAGTCCTCCCGCGAGCTGGCCACAGTGAGCGAAGTGAAGCGCAACTGCGCGGGGGTGATCGAATGTGGGAAAGTAGCGTGGCGCATTCATTGCGTGCCGATGGACAAGAATCGGACAGAAGGCTCTGCCGTGTTTGAAAAGACCGTTTTACCCCCCCCATGTGGCATGCATCGGCTCAGCGTGGCTCCGATGATGGATTGGACGGATAGACATTGCCGTTACCTGCACCGCCTGCTCACGCGCCACACCCTGCTGTACACCGAAATGGTCACCACCGGGGCCCTGTTGCACGGCGATGTACCGCGCCATTTGCAGTACAACACCCAAGAGCACCCGCTGGCCCTGCAACTGGGGGGGAGTGAGCCGGCCGACCTGGCGCACTGTGCACGGTTGGGCCAAGAGTGGGGCTATGACGAGATCAACCTCAACTGCGGCTGCCCCAGCGAACGGGTGCAGCGCGGTGCCTTTGGCGCCTGCCTGATGCACGAGGCCACGCTGGTGGCCGACTGCGTGAAGGCCATGGTGGACGTGGTGGACGTGCCGGTCACCGTGAAGCACCGCATTGGTATCGATAAAAATGAGGACTACACCTTTGTGCGCGACTTTGTCGGCACGGTGGCGCAGGCCGGTTGCCAGGTGTTTATCGTCCATGCCCGCAACGCCTGGCTCAAGGGGCTGAGCCCGAAAGAAAACCGTGAAGTGCCGCCGCTGCGGTATGACACGGTTTACCAGCTCAAAAAAGACTTCCCGCACCTCACCATTGCCATCAACGGCGGCATTACCCAAACCGCGCAAATTGCGAAGCACCTTCAGCACGTGGATGGTGCCATGCTGGGCCGCGAGGCGTACCACAACCCCTGGTGGTTATCGGCTTGGGACGAGGCCTTTTACGGCGCCGCGCCGTTTACAGGCAGCCGCGAATCGGTGGAGTTGCAGATGGTGGCCTATATGGAAGATCAGGCGCGCCTGCACGGCACCCCTTGGCCCACCATTGCCCGCCACATGCTCGGCTTGCGCCATGGGCTGCCCGGCGCGCGCCGCTGGCGCCAGGTGTGGAGCGACCACAAACTCAAAGACCGCCCGCCGCGTGCAGTGCTGGCCCTGGCCCATGCCCCTGCGGTGGTCTGATGATTAGAGCGTTTTAGGCCGTTTGCGCCCATCTGGTGCGCGCAAACAGCTATCAAATATATAGCAAATGCTCGGCTGCGGATTTTGGCCGCCCAGGCCGGGCGGCCGTTTACGCCCAGTGCACATTGGAAGGCTTGGCGTACCACCCGTCCACATGCGGCGCCACGGATGCCTCGATGCGCGCGCGCCGGATTTTCATGGTGGGTGTGAGAAAACCATTCTCAATCGACCAGGGTTCGCGCGCCACCACAATCATGCGCAGGTGTTCGTAGTGCGGCAGGATCTGGTTGACGTTTTGTAGCAGCTGCGCCAATTCGGCCTGCACCTGGGTGCGCACGTTGGGGTCTACCAGGCGGGGGCGCACTGCCTCTGCCAGCACCACCATGGCGTAGGCCGCGGGCTGCCCCACGCCGGACACCATGGACAGCTCTACCAACGCGTGGGCGTTGATGTGGTTCTCAATCGGTGCCGGGGCCACGTATTTACCCTTGGCGGTTTTGAACAGCTCTTTGGCGCGGCCCGTAATTTTGAGCATGCCGTCCTCGCGGCGTTCACCCAAGTCGCCGGTGTGGAAATAGCCGTCGGATGTGAACGACTCGGCGGTCAGCTCCGGCTGTTTGTAGTAGCCGCTGAACTGCCCCGGCGACTTGATCAAAATCTCGCCATCTTCGCCCATGCGCACCTGCACACCGGGCAAGGGCACGCCCACATAACCGGGCGCGTTGAATTGTGCGTTCGAGGTGTGCGAATACGCGTTGTCCTCGGTCATCGCATAACCCTCAAACAACTGCAGCCCCAGTCGGCGGTACCAGGCAATCAGGTCCGGCGGAATGGGCGCCGAGCCGCTGCCGGCCTGTACCACCGCGTCGAGCCCCAAGCCCTTGAGTACCTTGCGCGCCACCAGCCGGCCCAGCAGTGGAATGCGCAGCAGCCGGTCTAATTTGTGGGGCGGAACCTGGGCAAAAACACCTTGCTGGAATTTGAGCCACAGGCGTGGTACCGACAGAAACAGCGTGGGTCGTGCACGCTGCAGGTCGGCCAAAAAAGTGTCCAGCGATTCGGCAAAAAAGATGTGGATATTGCCATCCACCAGCGACGCCGCCTCCACCCAGGTGCGCTCATAACTGTGTGCCAGCGGCAGGTAGGACAGCATGCGGTTGCGCCGGTTACCGGTGCGCGTGCGGGTGTCTTGTGCAATGCCTTCGGCGGCGCGGGTGATGGCCCTGAAGCTGGTCATTACGCCCTTGGGTGCACCTGTGGAGCCGGAGGTGTAAATCAGCATGGCCAGGTCATCCGGTGCGCGTTGCGGGCGGCCCAGCAGGGCCGGGGTGCGGGCCACCACGGCGTCCCAGCCCTCAAAACCCGTGTTCGGGGCCAGCGGGAAGGCAATGCAGGGCAGGCTCTCGGGCACACCCATGCGCTGCAGGGGCCAGGTGTCGAGTTTGCCCACAAACAGCAGGCTGGCCTCGCTGTGCTCCAGCACGTAACGTACCGTCTCGGCAGTCTCAGTCGGGAAGATGGCCACAGTGGTGTAGCCGCCCATCCAGATGGCCAGCTCCGCCATGAAGAAATGCGCGCAGTTTTTCGACAGGATGGCAATACGTGCACCCGGTGCCAAGCCACGGCTTTGCAGGTGCGCAGCCATGCGCCGGGCTTGTTCCAGCACGTGTGACCAGGTGTAGTCAATCACCTTGCCGGCACCCACGGGTTGGCTCAGGTAGGCAAGGTCGGGAACGGTAGTTTCGTGGTTGTAGACGTGATCGAGGATGAGTGTGGGGCTTGGCATGGGACAGGAATGGCTGGCGCTGTGCGCGACGGGCCAATATGAACGCAGCGCCCTGGCTTGTCATGCGGGTTAACCCCACGCGCGGCCCCACGGCGCGGTTTGTGCCGGGGACATTTCCGGGGACATTTGATACAAAGCAACACAGCAGTGTCTTTTTGGCACCCGATTGGACAGGGGCGGCCCATCGGTTCAGAATGAAAACACACACTCTGTGGCGGAAATTCCGCCCATTTTTGCCCATGCATGCCATTCGTGATTTTTTCCAGAATTCCGGGGTTGATTTCTCCAGCGGTCGGCTTTTTGATTTGTTTTTCACCGCCCACCACGGCCCACAACTGGCGCGCCACCGGCTGCAGGCCATTCATGCCCGCATTCGCCTGGTCGCAGCACTATTTGTTGTCCCCACTCTGGCGTGGATTGCTCTGGATGTGCTGACGCTGGAGGCCCGCCACGGGCTGGTTCTGGCCGGGGTGCGCAGCGCTGCGGCCCTGGTTTTTGTAGGCCTCGCCCTGGTGCCGCGGACCTACGCCAACCGCACGGCCACCTTGGCGCTGCTGGTCGCCCTGCTGGCGATACCGATGGTGATTTACGGCGTTGCAGTGCACCTGTTTGCAGGCCAGGTGCTGCATGGTTTTGCACTGACCAACGCGCGGCTGTATGCGGCGCTGCCCATGGTGGTGATGGCGGGTATCAGCATTTTTCCGCTGGTGGCGGTGGAAAGTCTGGGCATCGCGTTGGCGTTGGCCGCCGCAGTGGCTGCGGTGCAGTTGCTGGGCGGGGACAGCAGCGTGGCAGAACTGCTCTCCATGCTGTGGGTGCAGATGCTGGTGATGGCGGTGTACCTGGTCGCCTGCGCCATCCAGCTGCACTACATGATGGCCTTGTTGCGTGAAGCCAGCCACGACAAACTGACCGGTGCCCTCACGCGCCGCAGTGGTGCAGACGCCATGGGCGTGTATTACCGCCTGTCGTGCCAGCAGGGCACACCATTTGCGGTGCTGTTTCTGGATTTGGACCATTTCAAGGCCGTCAACGACAACTTTGGCCATGATGCCGGCGACAAGGTGCTCCAAAGCATGGTCAGCCACTTGCAAAAACACCTGCGCCAGGCCGATGTGGTGGTGCGCTGGGGTGGGGAAGAGTTCGTCGTCTTGCTCACCAATACGTCAATGCCAGCGGCGCTGGAGGTGGTCAACCGCATGATGCTCGACGGCTTTGGCTCCCGCCCCGAGGGTGGTCCGCTCACCGCCAGCATGGGCCTGGCCGAGCGCCTGACCGATGGTGGCACCGACTGGATGCACCTGGTCACCCTGGCTGATCAGCGCATGTACCTGGCCAAAAGCCGTGGCAGGGCGCGGTGTGTGAGCCAGTCGGTATAGCGTGTTCGCCAGCGCATTGTTGGCCAGCGCCTAGGCAGCTGCACGCGGTGGCGGTACCATACCCAACGCACCTCCCCACCGCCATGGCCAAACCAAGCCCTTCCGATCTTTACCGCAACACCCTGCACGGCGCCGCCAGCGACGGTGCCTTGCTCATGGGCAAACTCATCGCAACGGCGCGCCCGATCCTGCAAGCGCGCGAAGCGGCGTGCCGCGACCTGCGTGAGCGCGACGCGCTGGTGGTGTCGCAAAAGCAGCTGCGTGCCTTTGAGTCAGAAATGTCCAAGCGCTACTCCACGGTGTTGCTGCACGCATTCACACACAGCGCAACGGCCAAAGGCCCGTCTGTGCGCGCACTCACGCAGGTTTCCTTTGATGAACTGGAGCTCATGGACGAGACCCAGGTGCAGTCCAGCGTGGCCATGGGGCGCGTGCAGCAGCTCACCATGCAGGCGGTGGAGGCCGTGCTCGCCGAACTCAACACCCTGGTGTGTGGCGCGCAGGGCCTGAACAGCGTGCTGGCCGAGCGCAACCCCTTGCGCCCGCAGATTTACATCCAGGCGCTGCGCGAGGTGGTCGAACACACCCAGGTCAGCCACGCGGTGCAAGTGGACTGGCTTGGCGCCATGGGCACTGCCCTGGGCCCGGAGTTGCGCAAGCTCTACCTGCGCTACTGCGAAACCCTGCGCGGCCACGGCGTGGCGGCGGCGGGCTACGTGGTCAGCACTGGCCATGTCGGCGTGGGCATTGGGCGCGGGGTAGCGCAAGACGCCCTCCAGGCCCCGCAGGGTGGCACGGCCCGGTCTGGCGCATCGGCTGTATCTTCTGCTGCGGCGCCTGCAGCGCTTGCACCACCGCCGACTACGGACTCCCGGTTGCTGACGCTGGACCGGCTGCACATGCTGCTCACGGGCGAGTTGGCGCACGCGCCGCAGGCCTTGAGTGACAAGGAGCGCTTTGCACAGCAGTTCTCACAGCAATTTGAGCGCAGTGGCGGGCACCACCACGCGGTGGATGTGCCGATGACTGATTTTGATGCCACCGTGCCCGCTGCGCTGGAAGCACTCCAGGACATGGCGCAGGTGCAAGTGGTGGTGCAGCGGCTGGAAAACCGGCGCAACCCGGCTTTTATGGCGTCAAGCGCAGACGATCTGGAGTCCGTGCGTGCCTGCCTGCGCGCCGCCGCCGATGGTGTGGCCCAGTCTTTGGGGCTGGAAGTGGTCAGCCTGATGGTTGAAAACATTGCCAAAGACCCGCGCTTGCTGCCTTCGGTGCAAAAACTGGTGCGCAGCCTGGAGCCGGCACTGCTGCTGCTGTCGCTGGTGGATGCGCGGCTGTTTTCCAGCAAGGCCCATCCGGCGCGCCAACTGCTGATGGATATTACCGAACGCAGCCTGGCCTACACCAGTGAAGATGCCCCCGGGGTGGGTGGCTTCCTCACGGCGGTGGAGGCGGCCATTGCACCGCTGCGCACGGCGCCGATTGAAGGGCCGGAGCCCTTTGAGCAGGCACTGGCCGAGCTGCACCAGCAGTGGCAGCGTCTGGAGCAACTGCGTGCGCCGCAGCGCAACGCCGCGGTGGACGCCCTGGTGCATGCCGAGCAGCGCAGCGTACTGGCCGAAAAAATTGCCGCCGAGATTGTGCGCCACCCCGAGGCCCAGGGGGTGCCTGCCGTGGTGCTGGAATTTTTGTGCCGCCCCTGGGCGCTGGTGCTGGCGCAGGCGCGCCTGGACCGCCACGCCGATGACGGCGGTGCGCGTGCCAAAAATTACCAGGCGGCGATTGGCGCGCTGTTGTGGAGTGCACACCCCGATCTGCCACGGCACAACGTGGCCAAGCTCACGCGCCTGGTTCCAAATCTCTTGGCAACCCTGCGCGAGGGGCTCGACAGCATTGGCTACCCCACTACCCAGACCAGCGTGTTTCTGGAGGCCCTGATGGGCCTGCACCAGCGGGCATTTCGGACCGTGCAGAAAGCGCAGCCCCTGCCAGCCAACCCCTGCCCCCACGCCCGAGACAGTGCCACCGCTGGCGCAAGAAGACCCGTGGGTGGCGCCGCAGGAGGCGCAGGCCTCCAACTTCATCGATCTGGCGAGCGATGCGCCGACCCCACCCGATAGCGCAGACGCCGGTGCGCAGACGCAAGATGCCCATGCCGCGGTGTTGCCCGACGACTCCGACCTGTCGCTGGGTGCCTGGGTGGAACTGCAGATTAGCGGACAGTGGGTGCGAACGCAACTGACCTGGGCCAGCCCCCACCAAACACTGTTTCTCTTCACCACGGGTGGCGGCAGCACCCAGTCCATGACCCGGCGTTCGCGCGACAAGCTTATGGCGACAGGGCAGCTTCGCATCGTGTCGGACCGCAACGTGGTGGACGGTGCCCTCAACGCCGTGGCCGAAGAGGCCATGCGCAACAGCGTCAATACCACCTACTGACCAGCCCTGCCCATGCGGCGATGCGGTGGTCCCGCAGGTTGCAGTGCAGGGATGTTGTTGCTACATTTTTTGTAGCTGCTTTCGCTTGACTGGCAAGCGCAAATGGCATATTTGACGCATAACACTCTGTCAGCTGCGGGCCAGGTTTTCCAGCGTGTCGCACACCCGCCCGGAGAGTTCCGTCATGGCGGCCAACTCGCGGGTGGACAGCGGGGCCATCATCAGACCGACGATTTCGTCCTGGATGGCCATGGACTGCTGCGCCAGGGGTTCGCCAGTCTCCGACAGATACAGCCGCTTGATGCGCCCGTCTTTGGCATCCGCTTCGCGGCGCAATAGGCCCTGCGCCTCCATGCGCGTGAGCATCATGCTGATGCCGCTTTTGGCCACAAAGCAGCGCTTGGCCAGCTCCTGCTGCGTCATGCCGGGGGTGCGCAGCAGGTTGGCCAGCACCTCGTGCTCGCCCACGCGCAGCCCCAGTTCGGCCAGCCGCGCCGTCATGGCCGCGTCGCACAGGTTGTAGACGCGCACCACGCTCAGCCAGGCCAGGGTGGCGGCGGCTTTGTCGGGCAGAGTTGCCATGGGGGCTCCTTTTGGTTCAATGCTGAACTATAATGTTCACTACTGAACTAATTTTACCCCAGACCGGCAGCGTGCTGCCCCACCAGGAGATGCCATGATCGTCGGCCAGACATACGTATCCAGCCAAATCGACACCCACTATGACGCCATCGTCATCGGCTCGGGCCTGGGTGGGCTCACCACGGCCGCGCTGATGGCCAAGGCGGGCAAAAAAGTGCTGGTGCTAGAGCGCCACTACACCGCAGGGGGCTTTACCCATTCGTTCAAGCGCCGGGGTTACGAATGGGACGTGGGTGTGCATTACATCGGCGAGGTGCACAACCCCAACTCGCCCCTGCGCCGGGTGTTTGATGTGATTACAGACGGCAAACTCAAGTGGGCCAAGATGGACGCTGTCTACGACAAAATCATCATCCAAGACACGCAGTACAACTTTGTGGCCGGTGCGGCCCGCTTCAAGGAAGAACTGCTCCAGTCGTTCCCCCACGGCGCCAAGCAGATTGATGCTTATCTGCAGCACATCCGCGCTGCCACCAACAGCTTGCCCGTGCACTTGGGCAAGCGCTACCTGCCCACGCGCCTGCAGCCATTGGCCGGCCGGTTTGGCGGTGACTATTTCAGCCGTACCACGCTGTCGGTGATGGCCGACTTCATTCAAGACCCCAAACTGGCCAGTGTGTTGTGCGGTCAATGGGGCGACTATGGGCTGCCACCCGCACAAAGCAGCTTTGCCATGCACGCGGTGGTGGCACAGCATTACCTGGGCGGGGCCAGTTTTCCGGTGGGCGGCGCATCGCAAATTGCGCACCACATAGAGCCTGTGATCCAGCGCGCCGGTGGTGCCGTGGTGGTGGGGGCCGAGGTGGAGCAGATCATGGTGGAGGGCGACCGTGCCAAGGGCGTGCGCATGGCCAACGGCGATGAAATTTGGAGCCAACACGTCATCAGCGCCGCCGGCCTGCACGCTACCTACGGCAAGCTGCTGCCGGACGCAGTGGGCACCCGACTGAAGCTGCGCGAGCGCCTGAGCAGCCTCAAGCCGTCGGTGTCGCACCTCGGGCTGTACATTGGCTTGCATGGCAGCGCCAAAGACTTGGGCCTGGAGCAAGCCAACAAGTGGGTGTACCAGCAGTACGACCACGATGCCAGCCTGCGCAAATTCATGGCTATACCCCACGCCGATGCCAACACGGTGGGCAACATCGACTTTCCGCTCAACTACATCTCCTTCCCCTCCAGCAAAGACCCGGCGTGGGACAGCCATTACCCTGGTAAATCGACCATCGACGTGATTTCGCTGGCGCCGTATGAGTGGTTTAAACGATGGGCCGACAAGCCCTGGAAAAACCGGGGCGCCGACTACGACGACTTCAAAGCGGCCCTGTCTGAAAAGCTCTTGGCCGATGTGTACCAACACGCGCCCCAGGTGCGCGGCAAGGTGGACTACTTTGAGTTGTCCACGCCCCTGTCCACCGCCCACTTCAGCAACTACGCGCAAGGGCAGGTGTATGGTCTGGAGCACACGCCCGAGCGTTTTGCGCAGAGCTGGGTCAAGCCGCACACGCCCATCAAAGGTTTGTACCTGACCGGGCAAGACATTCTGTTTTGCGGCGTGGCCTCGGCCATGATGTCGGGTGTGATGACGGCTACCAGCGTGCTGGGCGCGGCATCGGTCAAGGTGCTGCCGGAGTTTCTGGGTGACAAGGGCAAATGGATAGGTAACCTCGCCGACAAATTGCCTGTGGTGGGCCGCAAGCCTGCCGCCGATGCCGGCAGTGCGCCCAAGCTGGCCCCACCGGACCCGGTACAGCACAGTCTGGTTGCGCGCTGCACCGAGGTGCTGGACCTGACCGCTGACGTCAAAGCCTTCCGGTTTGTGGACGACGCCGGCCACCCCATGGACTACAAGCCGGGTCAGTTTGTGACGCTGGAGCTGGAAGTGGAGGGCAAAAGAGTCTTCCGCTCGTACACCATGTCATCCACACCCACTAACCCCGCCTATTTTGAGTTGACGGTGAAGCGTGTGGAGGGCGGCGCCGTGTCCAACTGGCTGTGTGACCACCTGCAAGTGGGTGCAACCCTGCGCATGACCGGCCCGCACGGCAAATTTACCTGTGCGCCCAAGCCGCGCAAGAAGCTGCTGTTTTTGTCGGCGGGCAGCGGCGTCACGCCCATGCTGTCGATGGCGCGCTGGATACGGGACCAGCAGCAAAGCGAGCAACCGCAAAACCACCACTCCAACGCAGGCGAGCATGTCGACACCGACGTGGTGTACTTTCACTGCGCCCGCACTGCGAATGACCTGATCTTTGGTGACGAGGTGCAAGCCATGGCTGCCGCCAACCCGCGCTTTGTGCAGCATGTGAGCCTGACGCGGTCAACCAAGCAGGATCGCTGGAAGGGTCTCACATGCAGGCCAGCGGCGGCACGGTTTGTTTTGAGGCCTCGGGAATTGAGGTGGCGTGCAGCGGTCAGCAAAGCATTCTGGATCTTGCCGAGCAGGCGGGGGTGCGCATCGCCAGTGCCTGCCGCACGGGTGACTGCGGTGAATGCAAGGTGCGCAAAGTATCGGGCGATGCCCCCATGGCCAACACCGATGGACTGGACCCCCACGCGGTGGAAGACGGCTATGTGCTCACCTGCGTCGGCTTTGTGAATGGGCGCGTCGTGGTGGCAGCGTAGCTATTGGCTACTGGCATCCCGCAGCCGCCAAAAAACTACTGAGCGGCCCCAGGTTCAGCACCTGACCACCGGTGTCCGGCCCCAAGGCCCAGAGATTGCTGTCGGCTGAACTGGTGGCCAGGTAGTTGCCGGTTCCGGTGTAGTAGCGGTAATAGTAGGGCGCACTGGTTTGTGATGGTGCGCCCGACGGCGCCAAATACTGGGGGAAGCTGCGTTCCGCCCAATCCAGCACGCAATCCGATACCGCGGTACTGGGGCCTGCTGACACACTGCCTTTGCGAATGGTGTGGTTGTTCCGGTCCACCACATACAGGGTGCCACTGGCGTCCACGGCAACATCCTTCGGGTTGTAAAAGGTGGCGGCGGTGCCTACACCGTCGGCAGAGCCCACGCTGCCACTGCCAGCCAGCGTGGTGGTCTCGCCTGTGGCGGTAATCTTGCGGATGATCTGGTTGTCGGTGTCGGCCAGATAGACATTGCCCGCGCTGTCGGCAGCGATGCCAGAAGGAAACCGAAAGCTCGCCGCCGTGCCGGTTGCGTTGGTGTTGCCCGCGCTGCCCGAACCCGCCAGCGTGGTAACGACCCCGGCGGCGGTGATCTTGCGCACGGCATGGTTGCCATGGTCGCTGACATACAAGGTGCCGGCGCCATCCACCGCAATGTCAAACGGCACGCTGAAACGTGCGGCGGTGCCGGTTGCGTCCGTAAAGCCGTTGGTGCCCGAGGTGCCGGCTACCGTGGTAACCACCCCTGCGGCCGTGATTTTGCGCACCACCGCACTCGACTCCACCACATACACCGCTCCCGAACTGTCCACGGTAATGCCATACGGGCTCATGAAGCGTGCAGCGGTGCCGGTGCCATCGGTGCTGCCACTCTGGCCAGCGCTCCCGGCCAGGGTGGTTACCACACCCGCAGCGGTGATTTTGCGCACGATAGCGTTGCCAGTGTCGGCTACATACACGTTGCCCACGCTGTCGGCCGCAATACCAAGCGGCCCCTTGAAGCGGGCCGCAGTACCCGTGCCATCGGTGCTGCCAAAGCTGCCTCCTGTGCCCGCAAAAGTCGTCACCACGCCCGCGCTGCTAATTTTGCGAATGCTGTGGTCGGTGGCATCGGCCACAAACAGGTTGCCCAATCCATCCACAGCCACCGCATACGGGTCTTGAAAACGGGCGGCGGTGCCGGTGCCATCCACACTGCTGGTGCGCCCCGCCAGACCGGCCAGGGTGGTGACGGTGCCAGTGGGGCTGATTTTGCGTACCGTGTTGTTCAGCGTGTCGGCGACATAGAGATTTTGGGCGCTGTCCATCGCCACCCCAGATGGCGCGTTGAACAAAGCGCTGCTGGTGGTGCCGTCGGTGCTGCCAGCGGTGGGCGACGTGCCGGCATGGGTACTGACGGTGCCAGTGGATGTGACTTTGCGCACCACGTTGGAGCCGTAGTCGCCTACGTACAGGTTGCCACTGGCGTCGACGGCAATGCCGCGCGGTTCACCAAAGTTACCCGTGCCCGTGGTCAGCGTGGTCACCAGGCCGGATGCAGTGATCTTGCGCACGTTGCGGTTACCGCTCTCGGTGACGTATACGTTGCCAGCGCCATCGACCGCAATTCCCTGCAAAGCCATGAAACGTGCCGCAGTGCCCTGACCGTCTGTGCTGCCGATGATGTCCGCACCGCCAGCCAGCGTGGTAACAACACCGGCCGACGAGACTTTGCGCACGAGCTGATTCTCATAATCTGCGACGTAGAGCGTTCCGGAACTGTCGATGGCAAGACCGCGCGGTTCGTGAAACTTGGCCGCCGTACCGGTTCCATCGCTTGTTCCCTTTCCATTGCCACCAGCGAGCGTTGTGACCACTCCCTGGGCGGTGATTTTTCGAATGGCATTGTTATTGGTGTCGGCCACAAACACGTTGCCTGCGCTGTCAACAGCCACCGCAAACGGTTCATTGAACAGCGCTGCGGTGCCGGTTGCGTCTTTGTTGCCACTGCTGCCTGCGGTGCCAGCCAGTGTGGTGACCACCCCCGCAGCGGTGATTTTGCGAATGGTGTTGTTAGTGCTGTCTGCAACATAGACATTGCCTGCGCTGTCAACGGCCACCCCGCGCGGGGCGCTGAATTGCGCCGCTGATCCCGTGGCGTCCACGCTGCTGATCACCGTACCGGCACTGCCTGCAAAAGTGGTGAATGTATAGCTGGCATCGGCAGCTACCGCAGCAACAGGGGTGATTAGCGCCGCCACCGTCAGGGTCCACAGCGTGCGGGAGCGTGGGCAGACAAGTCGGTTCATTGGGGGCCTTTCGTTGGTGTTGCTGGGGGCAGCAAGAGCGGAGATATGCCGATCGGACGCGGTTCAGTATCCCTGACATCGAAAATCCGGTCAATGCGTGCGTACGCTGACCTGCCCATGTGGGTGTTGGACGGCGGGCGGGCGCCACCTTTGACGGGTACCGCACAATCCGCAATACCGTTTTGGCGAGGAGTTTATTCATGCGTGTTGCGGCACCGGGTACGGTGGTGGTTATTGGTGCCGGTATTGGGGGCTTGTTGGCCGCTGCGGCGGTGGCAGGGTGCTACCAAAAAGTGATCGTGCTGGACCGCGACCGCTTGCCCGATGGCCCGGCACTGCGCAAGGGTGCGCCGCAAGGTGCCCATGTGCACGGCGTGTTGGCCAGCGGCCAAACTGCATTGGAAGCCTTGCTGCCCGGCGTGATAGATGACGTGATGGCCGCCGGCGGCGATGTGGGCGACATGCTGGCAGACGGCCTGTTTTATGTTGGGCGCCAGCGCCTGGTGGCGGGACAAAGCGGCCTGCAGGGGCTGGTGGCCAGCCGGCCGTTGCTGGAGTGGGTGATTCGCCGCCGTGTAGCGGCCTTGCCCAATGTGGAAATCCGCTGCGGTGTGGAGGTGCAGTCCTTGGTGCACGACGCCGCCCGGCAGCGCGTGACCGGTGTGCTGCTGGCACCGCCAGATGCCACGCAGCCGCCAAGCCTGCTGGCGGCGGACCTCGTCGTCGACGTGGCGGGGCGCGGCTCGCGCTGCCTGCAGTGGCTGCAGCAACTGGGCTATGGCGCGCCACCGCTGTCGCGCCAGCCGGTCGATGTGACCTACACCAGTTGTTATTTCGAGCGCAAAGATACCGACTTACCCGGATTGCGGGCCGTGCTGTGCGCCCACTCGGCCGACTTTCCCACCGCGTCCGGCATGCTGGAGCAGGAAGGGGAGCGCTGGGTCATCAGTTGTGGGGCCTTTGCCAACGCGGCGGCGCCGACCGACCTGGAAGGTTTTCGCGCCTACCTGCATCGCCATGCCCCGCCCGAGACCGCGCATGTGGCGGCCATTGCCACGCCCCTTGGTACCCCCGTGCAGTTTCGCTACCCCGCCAGTGAGCACCGCCACTTTGAGCGCATGCCGTGCTTCCCGGCCGGCTACCTGGTCATGGGCGATGCGCTGTGCAGCTTCAACCCCGTGTACGGGCAGGGCATGACGGTGGCCGCCTGCGAGGCCGTGGCACTGCGCCAGTGCCTGCAGCAGGGGGCCGACCACCTGGCGCCGCGCTTCTTTAAGGCGTGCGCCCGGCTGATTGCCGCGCCGTGGGAAATCACCGTGGGCAGCGACCTGGCCCTGCCCATGGTGGTGGGCAAACGCCCGTTCGGTTTTGCGCTGATGAACCGCTTTATGGACCGGGTAGTGCATGCCGCGCAAACCGACCTGCGGGTTGCCAAAGCGCTGCTGGCGGTGATTCACCTCACCGCGCCGTCCTGGAGCCTGCTGTACCCGGTCATGCTGTGGCGTGTGTGGCGCGGCGGTTTTGCAAGGTAGCGGTTTTGCTATCAAAAGTGAAGCTGCTTGCGCGCACCTGGCGGGCGTGATCGGCTACATTTTCTTGTTCCGCGCAAAGGCCTTGCGTGCCACGGCTGCACCGGCACCGCTGCCACTGTCTGGTGCCGTGGCAGCACCCGTGCCGATGGGCTGCGTAGGGGCGCAGCGCAGGGAGGCGAAGGTGGCGGCCAACTCTGTTTTCAGGGTTTGCATCTGCTGGATGTGGGCATCAATCTGCGCCATCTTGGTCTGCAGGTGCTGCTCAATGTCGGTGCGCCCGATTGCGCCCTGGGCCAGTTGCGGCACGATGGCGCGAATCTCCGTCAGT
The DNA here is from genome assembly GCA_016719405.1 of Candidatus Aalborgicola lynettensis. Taxonomy (GTDB): domain Bacteria; phylum Pseudomonadota; class Gammaproteobacteria; order Burkholderiales; family Burkholderiaceae_C; genus Allorhodoferax; species Allorhodoferax lynettensis. The sequence continues at coordinate 203,874 of JADJZE010000005.1, read as the reverse complement.
GAAAAGCCCAGTGCCTGCGCACCGCGCACAAAGCGCACCGCTTTGGCGTGTTCCTCGGTGTAGCGCCGGTAGCCGTTTTCCTGGCGCTCGGGGGCGCTGATGAGTCCCTGCTTTTCGTAATAGCGCACGGTGTCGGTGCTGACCTCGGCCATTTTGGCTAGCTGGCTGATGTTCATGGGTGGCCTTTTTTTGCGGTAGAGGCGGGAAGAAATCGGTCATGCGGCATAGACCAAGCTTGACGCTGCGCTCGTTCTTATTGGTGAACCCCATGTACGTTCTTTGCCGGCCGTCTGTTTTCAAGCGAGATTGCCCATTTGGCGCAATTGCGTCGCGCTTGGATTGGAGCCCACATCCGCCGCTAGCCACCCAATTTGACGATGTGGGTGGGCAGGTCATCCAGGCTAGACTGGTTCTTGCGGGCCCAATAGTCTTTGATGCCCTCATCGCCTTTTTTGGTAGCCCAGTCATTTAACAACTCGCGCTCGCCCTCAAAGCCGAAGTAGGGCACTGCCATTCCGCAGGAGGATTGAACCAGATCGATCTCCAGGTCGAAAATCTGCCGCGCGCCCGGCAGAGCTGGCAGCAGGGCTTGCAGATCGCGCCATTCTGGGCTGGTGGGGTGAACGACTTTTGCTGTGCCGTACAGGCGAAGAATGAGGGGGGCGCCTTCGAACGCACAAAACATGAGGGTCATGCGCGGGCTGGACTGAATATGCGCAGCCGTTTCATTGCCACTGCCCGTCACGTTCAGCCACACGACACGTTTGGCGTTGATGACCCGCAATGAGTCCATGCCTTTGGGCGAGACATTAACCCGGCTATCTGCAGTGGCCGTGCCCACAAAGAAGAGCTTTTGCTGGGCGATGAAATCAATATGTTTGTCAGACAGTTCGGGATACCTCTGGCCCATGCACATGCTCCAAGAAAAGGAGTCCATCGTAGCGCAGCGCAGATGTCCACGCTTGACTGGGGGGAGTCTGTTCCCGTTGGCTGATGTTCATGGGCGGCCTTCGGAAACGGATTTTGCAGAAAGTGCTTGACCTTGGAGCATAGTCCAGGCTTTACGCTGCGTTCTTTTACTTTGCCAATGCACCCATTTATGTTTCGCTCAATTTTTCGCCCAATCGCCTCCCGCTTGCTGGTGGCTGTGGTCATCACCGCATCCATGCACGCCGCTGTTGCTGCTGACGCCGTTGCCGCGCAGGTGCAGCTCTCCATTATCAAAACTGCCGAGGCCCACACGCTGGAGGCGCTGACCTACTCCGGTGGCGGCTATACCAAGCGCGTCAAACTGCAGCACGTGGCGGTGCTGGTGCGCCACCCGCAGGGCACGGTGCTGTTTGACACGGGTCTGGGCCGCCAGGTGGACGCGCAGGTCAAGGCCGACATGCCGCTGTGGGCGCGCCCGCTGTTTGCCGCTTTTGGCCCGGTGCTTGCTGCGCGCAGCCAGTTGGATGCGGCCGGTGTGCCACCCATCGGGCGTATTGTGTTGTCGCATGTGCATTGGGACCATGCCAGCGGTCTGGTGGACTTCCCCGAGGCGCAGGTGTGGCTGCCCCAGCAGGAGCGCGATTTCATGGCGCACCCCAACTATCTGGCCGTGTTCCCGTCGCAGGTGAGCGCGCCCACCATCCAGTGGAAGCCCTTTCAGTGGGAGAACAAGCCGTATGAAGGCTTTGCCCAAAGCCTGGACTTGTTTGGCGACGCCAGCGTGGTGTTGGTGCCGCTGCCGGGGCATACACCGGGGTCTACGGGCATGTATGTGAGCCTGCGTTCTGGCAAGAAGTTCTTGTTTGTGGGCGACGCCGTGTGGCGTGCCGATGCCATCGCCCCCAAGCGCCCCAAGATGTGGATATCGAGCATGGTGGTCGACAGCGACGCTGCGCAAACCCTCAAGGCTGTTGCAACCCTGGCCGACCTGCAGGCCGCCACGCCGGGCCTGGTGATCGTCCCCGCGCACGACGCAGATGTGCATGACGCCATGGATGCGTACTTTCCCAAGTCGGTGCTGTAGGGGGCGGCATTGCCGGGGCGTGGGCCGCCTGCGGGACTGGCGCACCGGCCAGTGGCGGCCAGCACGGCGGTGGCGTGGTAGCGGTTTGCTTGCAGCGTGCGCGCGGCTTGCGCCCCCCCCCCCCCCCCCCCCCCCCCCCCCCGTGCCCGGGGGGGGGCGCGCCATCTATCAGGCCCGCGCACGCACCTCAGCGCTCTCAGTGGTTTACCCCAGCAGCGCGTTCAAAAAGATGCGCGGCAGCTTCAGAAAACTCGGCCGGTACTGAAACGCCACCAGCAATTTGCCCAAGATGGCCCCCTTGCGGTTGGTAATAAACCACGGCGGGCGGGGCAGCAGAGTGAACGACAAGCGCAACAGGTTGCGTGGGAAGGGCGTGAAGGGCGCCTCCACCACGGTGCGTTCCGGCTTGTCGAACAGGTTGGTGTTGTGCACCACGCCAATGCCGCTTTGCACGTCGGTCAGGGTGTGGCCGGGGAAGGCGCCCCAGGTGGCTTGGGCGGTTAAAAAACCAACGCCAGTCCAGGCGTTGATGGCGATGGTGCCGTAGCGCAGTTCGGCCAATATCTGCTCCAGGCGCGCGCGGCCCATCTGGGCAATGGTGGCGGGGTGGATGACGATGTTGGCGCCCAGCGTGCCGTACAGCCGCTCGTTGGCAAAGCGGATGGCGGCGCGCAGGTAGGCTTCGGGGACAGTACCCGCGATTTCGGTCACGTTCAGTGCAGGGGCAAATACCTCCTGGGCTTTTTGCAGGGTTTCGCTGTTGGCGTCGAGTTGCGAGATCAGCACGGACTCGCCACCGGCCCGGGGCAGGGCGCGTGCTTGCGGGTTGGTGGCACGGAAACCGGCCAAACGGTCCTGCGCACCGGGGTAGTACAGCGCACGGGCTTGTGATTGGGTGATGACGGTTTCGAGCGCACTTTGAAAGCTCGATTTCAGCGCCCAGTCGGACGGCAGCACCAGCACCTGGCAGGCCACGCAGTTAAAGCCCGAGTTGTGCAGTTTTTGCGTGGCCACCTGCTCGGCCTGGAAGCGGATGTCGGCATGTGACCATGGGCCGGGCACCACGATGGTGGGGCACACGGCGCCCAGTTCCGATGTGATTGCACGGGTGTTCTTGGGTGTGTTGGCGGCCTTGTTGGCCTGGCCCTCGGCGCCCACGCCCCAGACGATGGCGTCGTGCGAGGCACCGGCGCCGGTGATGTGCATGGTCTCCACCAGCGCGTGGTTGCACAGGTACTGGCCCACATCGGTGGCGCCGCGCACGATGCGCAAAAAGCCGCGGTCGATCAGTGGCTTGAGGGTGGGTGTGAGGAACTCAATCAAATAGTCGTTGACCGGGTTCATCTTCAGGATGACCACCTCGTTCTCGGAATACAGCTTTTGCAGCACGTCCAGCGGCGCAATGGAAGCGATGTTGCCCGCGCCCAGCACCAGCGCCACTTTGCCGGTTTTGTGCAGGGGGCTGGCCGGGTCGTACAGGCCAGCGGTGTTTTGCGCCAGGTTGCCCGGGGTTACGCCGGGTTGCATCCACACGTCCACCTTTACGCCGCTGAGCAGCAGGTGGTCCCAAATAGAAGCTGGGAGCACGCGTGCCGCCACCTGGCCAGTGGGCAGTTGGCGCACGGCCAGGTGGTCCAGGTGGTGTTTGCCCTGCACCTTGGACAAGGTTTCCATCATCTGGTTGCAGTAGGTCAACATGGCGTAGGGCCCCGAGAGCCATTCTTCACCCACCAGGGGCGAGCCTTCGGCAATGCCTTTCTTGCGCCCCGCGGTTTCGGCCCAGGCTTGGGCCACGGGCATTAGTGCGTCTTTGATCTCATTGAGGATGGTGATGCGCTCGGCCACCGGTGTTTGCACCCAGCGCTGGCGGTTGTCGGCCAGCAGTTGCAGATCGCGGTCCAGGTCGGCAAAGGCGGTTAACGGGGCAGGGCTTTTGGGCGCCTGGGTGTTTTCTTTCAGGATGGCGTTCATCGGTGTTCCTGGTTGGAAGGGTGTTCAAGTCGGGTGAGGGTGCGCGCATGTCACGCCGCTGGCGTGGCATGCGCAAACCTGTGCAGGATACACCCTTGCAAACTGTCCGGGCAGCGGCAAGTCGCCCTGGGGGCGCCCAAGCGCCTATCCGCCCGGCATAGTGCGCGAGCGCCGGAAGGCTTATTGACCGATGCGCAGGGGTGTGCTGCCCAGCTTGAACACGGCTACTACCTGCACCAGTTCCTGCGCCTGGTTGGTGAGGCTGCTTGCGGCGGCCGCCATTTCTTCGACCAGAGCCGCGTTTTGTTGGGTGGATTGATCCATCTGGGTGATGGCTTCACCCACTTCCGACACGCCGAGCGCCTGCGCATCGCTGGCGGAACTGATCTCGCCCATGATGTCGGTCACGCGCCGGATGGAGTCAACCACCTCGGTCATGGTCACACCCGCGCGATCCACCAAATTGGTACCTTGCTCAACCCGCTCGACGCTGGCATTAATCAGGCTCTTGATCTCCTTGGCCGCTTCGGCGCTGCGCCCGGCCAGGCTGCGCACTTCGCTGGCCACCACCGCAAAGCCCCGTCCCTGTTCACCCGCACGGGCCGCTTCCACGGCGGCATTCAGGGCCAGGATATTGGTTTGAAAGGCAATGCCGTCGATCACGCTGATGATGTCGCTGATGCGGCGGCTCGATTCGTTGATGCCGCGCATGGTCTCCACCACTTGCGAAACCACTTGCCCGCCCGACACGGCGACGGTCGATGCGTGGCTGGCGAGTTGATTGGCCTGGCGGGCACTGTCGGCGTTTTGTTTGACCGTGGCGTCGAGCTCGTGCATGCTGGCGGTGGTTTTTTCGATGGAACCGGCCTGCTGCTCGGTGCGCGCCGAAAGGTCGTGGTTGCCTTGTGCAATTTCTGCGCTGGCAGTGGCCACCCCCTCGGAGCTTTGGCGCACATTTGCCACAATGGCCGCAAGGCTGTCGCGCATGGTTTTAATGGCGTGGAGCAGGCTCGACTGGTCATTGGCTTGCAGCGAAATGGTCGCCGATAAATCACCTTGGGAAATCTGTTGTGTGATCGCAGAGACCTCGGCCGGTTCGCCACCGACTTGCCCCTTGATGCCGTGCGCCATGTAAATGCTGATGGCGGCAGCCACGCCGATGGATACAAGCAGCAACACCACGCCGGTTGCAAGCATGCGCTTGAATACTGCGGCAGACTGGTTGACGTCGCCTTTGCCGAGTTGTTCTTCCAGAGTGACCAATTTTTGGGCCGACTCGCTCAACTGCTGGAAGTTGTCGTCGGCGGATTGCATGGACATGATTCCAGAGTTGATATCTGCCGTGGCCATGTCCAGCGCACTTGCGATTGATTTACGGTATTGCACGATTTGCGCAACCATTTTTACGGCCAATTCGGCCTCTTCAGCGCTTAGATTGGGCCCGGACGCCCAGGCTGAGAATTTGGCGACATCACTGTCAAATTCGGCCAGGAGCGTTGTGGTTTCTTTCTCAATGTACCCATCACCGCGACTGGCGCTCCATGTCAGAACGCGGTACGCGCGGGAGTGCACTTTAAGCACGTCGCTGCGCATCGCTGTGGCAACCGCAGAATGTTGAAAACGCCCATCAAAGAGTTGTTGCAGCGCCCGCTCCTGGGAGTGCATCGACATATAACTAAGTGCCGCCAGCGTGAGCATGAGCAGGATCGTGACCACGGGTGCAATCAATACTTTGTTGAGGAGTTTCATTTAGCCAGACACCGTTCATGTGATGGGGGATCGCGCAGCCGTCGATTGGCTGCGGAGCAAGCGTCTGCATAAAGACGCTTGCGTGCATTACTTACGGGCTTACAAGTTACTTGTAAATTCCGCAACCAACAAAAATATCACCGGCTTTGGCCACGTAGGACGACTTGGCTTCAATTTTTTTGGTGGTGGGGTTGGTCCAGTTGTAGTCCACCCATCCTTTGCCAGGGCCACTGGCGGTGGACATCATTTCTTTCATGAAGAGCTTGCCGTCGGAATCTTTCAGCTCAGCCAAATCCTTGCCGACCAATTTGGGGTTCAAAGGGTGGGCCAGGGTGACTCCCTGCATGGTGAATGCAAATACGTAGAGTTCGCCCTTTACAAATGGGCCCTTTGCGTCGTTAAAGGTGGCCACGGCCTTGTCTTTGCCAACCTCCTTGACGTGCGCAACGGCCTTTGCGACCAAATCCAGGGCGTCGTCTTTGGGTGCGGCAAAGGCTTGCGACGACAGACTCAGGACTGAAAAAATGAGCGAAGCAACAAATGCGGTGACCTTTTTCATAGAGGATTCCTTGTGCGATGGATGAATGGGTTAGCGTTCAATGCAAGGGCGCAAAACCAGGATAGTGGTGCATCCGCTGCAAAACGTCCCACCATTGCAGGACGTCTGCGAATGATTATGACGGCCGGGCCTTGACCAAGTTTGATTTTTGTCAATGATTTTTGTCAATCCCGCATTGGACGGCCGCGGGAGTTGAAATTGCAGTGCATGTGTGTTCGAATGCCCGGGCGTTGAATAATTTCAATTCACCTGATGAATGCCACTATGCAAACCCTTTCAAAAAGCGTATCTGTTGCCATGTTGCTGGGGGCCATTGTCACCAGCGCACATGCTGATGACAACGTGCTGGTGATGGGCTACCCCGAGCGCGACAAAATTCCGATGATTGCCGATGTACCCAGCCACGAAGGCATCTTCAAGGACCTGTACACCGCAGCGGCGGCTCGGTTGGGGATGAAGCTGGAGATCGTGCGCAAGCCAAAAAAGCGGATTTATGCCGAAATGGCCGAAGGCAAAATCGACTTTTACCCGGCTGCAGCCTACGCCGCCGACCGCACGGAATTCATGTTCTGGTTTCCAAACGGTCTGCAAACCCAGGAGATGTGTGTTACAGGCAAAGCGGTGCCCCTGATCACCGACTTGGCCAAGGCTCCGGCCATGCGGGTAGGGCAGGAAATTGGCGGCTCCAAGGCCGATTTGCCCAAAACGCATCCGCAGCTGCGCATCGTCGAACTGGGAACCAAAATAGATTTCGAGATGTTGATGCAGTTAATCACGGCCGGGCGTTCGGACCTGATGTTTGCTGACAAAGAGGTGATCGAGTACCACAAGGCGCAGAAAACATCAAGGATTTTGCCGACCTGGGTCTGAAAATTCATCCCGACTGTTTGGAGGCCCAGGGTTCGGCGGATGTCGGTTTCTCGCGCAAGTCCAGCAAGTTTTCCGAGCAGCCCAACCCCGCTTTCAAGAGCGACAAGCCGCGTTCACCGGAAAACCAGCCCACCATGGTCAAGCCCGACTCGATTGCCGGCAAACTGGCCGCCGTGCTGGCTGAAATGAAAAAAAGCGGCGAATCCAAACGCATTTACGACAAGGGTATGGAGCGCAAGTTTTAGGGGTGAGCAACCCAAAATTGCAGGGCGTTTTCTGCCCTCTGCGCTTGCTGGATGTGCGTAATCAGCTACAAAAAACAGAGCAGACATTGCATGGTTGAAGTGGCGCATGCCTTCGTGCGCCACCAAGCCTCATGTATGCGCCGTGGCGGCTGTAGCAACGCGTCGTTCATCCTTTAGAATTTTTTCGCAGTCCGCTGTGGCGCGGTGGAAGTCGAGCGCGTGGATCGCCTGGTTCAGTGCGTCGAAGTCTGGGTGGGTGTGCAGCGCAAAGGTGCGCAGCAGGTCTGCATGCACGTCAACGGCATGCATGTCCGAGTCTTTCAGCAACTGGTGGAGTTCCCGAATGGCGTCCATCAGGGCTGCCTGTTGTTCCGGTGTCGGTTCCGTGGGCCGCGTGGGCCCGGCGGTCGGGGGCGGGTCACCTGCCGTGTGCAATTGCAGCTGTGTGTGAATGGCTTCGCGGGTGCGGGTGACTGTTTCGCGCAATTGCGCCAGCGTGGTTTGTGGCAGGGTGTTCCCCGGGCTTGCTTTGAGCGCCTGCTCCAGCTGTTGGGTTGTGGCTGCCAATTGCGTGGCGCCCACGGTTGCAGAAAGTCCTTTCAGCGTGTGCAGCAAACGTGCGGCGCCCGTGAAGTCGCTTTGCTGCAAGAGCGTTTCCAATTGGGTGGGCAGTGTTTCTATTTCGGCCAGGTACGACTGCATGATTTGCACGTACAACGCTATTTTTCCACCCAGGCGCGCCAAAGCACCCGCCGAATCGATGGTGCCGGGTGCAGAGTCGGCGCTGTGCGGGGCCGACATGGGGGCCAGCACTGCAAGGGGCGCAGTGCTGGCCGTGTTGGCGGGGGAGGGTGTAGGGCCGGTGAACGTGGGCGCACACCACCGCAACCAAATGGTGGATGTCAAACGGCTTTCCTACGTGGTCATTCATGCCCGCGGCAGCACAGGCCGCGCGGTCCGATGCCAGTGCGTTGGCCGTCATGGCAATGATGGGGAGCTGGGTCAGCCCCAGATCGGTGCGGATGGCGCGGGTGGCGGCATAACCGTCCATCACCGGCATTTGCAGGTCCATGAGGACCACGTCGTAAGGCGGGATGGCACGGGCGACTGCGTCCACGCCGAGTTGGCCGTTGTTGGCCAGGTCGATCACGGCACCTTCGGCGGTCAACAGCTCTTGTGCGACCTGTTGGTTGAGGGGGTTGTCCTCTACCACCAACACACGCAGTCCGGCCAAACGGGCGCCACTGTTGGCATGCAAATGCGCGTGCGAAAGCATGGGCACGGGCTCCTGCACTGGGGCAACAGGCAGGGTGAGCGTAAAGTGAAAAGTGCTGCCCTGGTCCAGTGCGCTGGAGAGTTCCAGTGTGCCGCCCATGAGTTCGACCAGGCGCTTGCAAATGGAAAGCCCCAGCCCGGTGCCGCCAAAGCGGCGGGTGGTGGAGGCCTCGGCCTGGGAAAAACCATCAAATATGTGTTCCTGGTTTTCGGCGGCGATGCCAATGCCGCTGTCGATGACCGCCACGCGCAAAGTGAAGTCATTAGTGGTTTGGGAGACGGCTTTTACCTGAATGCACACACGCCCGGCACTGGTGAATTTGATGGCGTTGCCGCCCAGGTTGATCAGAATCTGCTGCAAGCGCATGGCATCGCCCACCAGCATGGCGGGGATGTCGGGGTCCAGCTCAAACAGGACTTCCACCGGCTTGTTGCCCACATTGGCCGACAGGATGACCGCCAAATCGCGCATCAGCCGTTCCACATGGAAGGGCTGCGGATCGAGAGTCATCTTGTCGGCTTCGATTTTGGAAAAATCCAGCACATCGTTGAGCAGGCCCAGCAAGGACTTTGCGGCGCCTTCGGCTTTGGCGGTGTAGTCCAGCTGGCGCTCGGTCAAGGCGGTGTTGTGCAGCAATTGCAGCATGCCCAGAATGGCGTTCATGGGGGTGCGGATTTCGTGGCTCATGTTGGCTACGAACTGGCTTTTGGAGCGTGATGCTTCTTGGGCCGCCTGGGTGGCACGGGCGAGGTCGGTGACGTCGGCATAGGTGGTTACAAAACCACCGTCGGGCAGCGGCGCGCCCCGGATCTCCAGTGTGTGGCCGTTTGCGCGCTCATGCTGGAAATGGTGCGGTCGTGCCAGGCGGGCGCGTTCGACAATGCCCCGGATCGACGCCTCCCGGTCCGTGTCGCCGTACTCCCCCCGTTCGGCATTGAACCGGATGATGGATTCAAAGTGCGTGACCTCGCCTTCGAACAGGCTGTCGGGCAACTCCAGCAGGGTCCGGAACAGCTGGTTGTCAACCAGCAGGTTGAGCTGGCTGTCAAACACACTCAGGCCTACCGGAAGGTTGCTCAGGATGTTCTCCATCAGCATGTTCTTCTGCCGCACTTCGTCTTCGAGTTTGCGGCGCTGGCTGACGTCCTGAAAAATTCCCACCAGACAGACCCGCTTGCCGTCCTGGTATTGCGCTTCGCCCGCAGTTCGCACCCAGATGCGGCGGTTCATGGCGGTGATGAGCGGCAGCTCCAGATCCCAGGGGCGCCCGGTGCGCATGGCCGCGTCGATGGCGTTCTGGATGTTGTCGCGGGCCTCCGGGGCAAAAAAATCAATCGACTGTTGCAGTGTGGGGCGCGTGGCGGGCGCCACGTCGTGAATCTGGCAAGTCTGATCGGACCAGTCCAGGGTTTCTTCCAGCAAATTGAATTGCCAGCGCCCAACGCCCGCGATGCGACCGGCGCGGGCCAAAAAGGCGGCGTTGTCGCGCAATGTGGCGGCCGACTCCTTGAGCGCTATCTCGGCCAGCTTGATGGGGGTGATGTTGTTGCGGATGGAGATGTATTTTTCGATGCCGTTTTCGCCAAAAAATGGCACGATGACGCTGTCAACCCAGTACGGGGATCCATCTTTTGCGCGGTTGCACACGGTATCGTGCCAGGTGTAGCCACTTGAGATGGTTTTCCACATGCTGTCCCAGTAGCTTTGTGGCTGCGCGTCGGATTTGACGATGCGGTGGTTTTGCCCGATCAGCTCGGCATTGCTGTAGCCACTGACTTGGCTGAACATGTCGTTGGCAAAGATGATTTTTCCGGACGGGTCTGTAATCGACACGATGGCGTACATGTTGATGGCGTCCATCAGGGTTTGCGCCTCCCGCATGGCCTCCAGACGGGCGTTTTGCGCTGCCTGACGTTCTTGCGCAACGCGGCTCAAATTGCGCTGGGTCTGTGCCAGACCGGCCAGTACGCTGTTGGCACCTGCATGTTCCAGCGCAATGGCTGTCGCAAAGTCGCCTTGTCCGATGCGGGCCAGGTGCGCCTGGACTTCTTCGATGTTGCCACCCAGGGCATTGCGCAATATCACGCTGGTACGCACCAGGAATGCCACCAGCCCCAGGCCGATGCCGATGAATGCCAACCGCCACACGGTGGCGTGCGCCTGGGCACTCTGCACCGCCAGCGTGGTGCGCTGGTGGACCATGTCCTGGAATGCATGAATGGGCTGCATGATGCGGGCCTTGGCCTGGTGGTAAGCCGCGTCATGCACCATGGACAGGGCCTGTGCCCGGTCAGCCAACGCCGATGGAGCGGCCTTTTCTGCCAGCCGCATGGCCTCTATCTCGGTGTGACTGAGTGCGTCAGACAGGGCCTTGGCCTGTGTCAGTTTGTCGAGTTCCTGTGTTGTGCATCCGGCGTCACGCAACAAATCCAGCAGTGCAACGGCCTGCGCGGTGCTGGACGCTTGGGGCTGGTTGGGTGCCATGGTTAAGTCCCAGTCAGCGCCCTGGTATTGGGCTGGCCGTGGCGTTTTGCCGTTGCGGATGTCGAGTATGGCGTGGTACTGCTGCTTGTAAACCGGGTCACCGGTGACGACGTAGGTGCGCACCATGCGGGTCAGATCGTCGGACGATTGGCGCAGCGCATTGGCAAGCTGCAGCGACTGGTTGCGCTGGTCGTTGCGGGTGTCAACCAGCCGCTCCAGGCGTGTGTACTGGATGAAAACGCCCGCCAGCAACAGCATCAGCACGGCTGCTATCCAGATGTTGCGCGAAAACCCGGGCATTTTTTGTAGCATGGATCCCTGAACTCACGCGGAGTAGTCAAAGGCATTTTGTGAGCCGCAACGGTACCACGCCGGGGGCTGACGCGCCAGTAGGGGTTTGTATGCCTGACTCGCCGCGTAGGGCAAAATCCTTGCAGCAAAAAAAGGAGTATTCGCATGGACACGCACAACCGGGTTGCCCTGGTCACGGGAGCGGGCAGTGGCATTGGAAAAGCGGTGGCGCAGGCGCTGTTGCACGATGGGTACCGGGTGGTGTTGGCCGGGCGGCGTCTGGAGCCCCTGCATCTGGCAGCCCAGGGTTGGGGTGCAGACCGTGCGCTGGTGGTGGCGGCGGATGTCAGCCAGCCCGATGCGGTGGCGGCCTTGTTTGCCCAAATAAAAGTCGCGTTTGGCCGCCTGGATGTGTTGTTCAACAACGCCGGTGTCAGTGCCTTCAAGGCGGCGTTTGAAGATCTGGATTACGCACAATGGCAAACCGTGGTCGATACCAACCTGACGGGTGCGTTTTTGTGCGCCCAGGGCGCCTACCGCATGATGAAAGCGCAGACCCCGCAGGGCGGGCGCATCATCAACAACGGCTCCATCTCGGCCCATTCACCGCGCCCCAACTCGGCACCCTACACCGCAACCAAACACGCGATCACCGGCCTGACCAAATCCATTGCGCTCGATGGCCGCGCATACAACATTGCCTGCGGGCAAATTGATATTGGCAACGCCCTGACCGAACTGGCCGCCCCCATGACCCAGGGGGTGCTGCAAGCCAATGGCCAGATTGCCGTGGAGCCGATGATGGATGTGGCCGAGGTGGCCAGCGCAGTGCTGCACATGGCGGCGCTGCCGCTGTCTACCAACATCCCCTTCATGACCATCATGGCCACCCGCATGCCGTATGTGGGCCGGGGGTGAGGGTTTGGCGGGTTTAAGCGAAATATGCCATTTCCGCACGCCAGACAAGCGCAGACAGCTATCGAAACAATAGCGTTCAGGCTAAATTTTCTTTTAACTGCGGCAGCCCATGGCGGCTGCGGGCGCGGTGGCAGGCGTCGGAGCCTTCTTCAAATTCACGGCAGGGCGAGGGGCGCCACTCGTAAATGCCGCAACCCACCTGTTCACCCACCGTGCCGGTTAATGCGGCGCAGCGGATGGGCACGTGGTCGGTGCCACGCATGCGGGCGGTGCTGCCGTTGACTTCCACCGCCAATCCACTGGGCACAGTGCCGCCCATGTCGTCGAGTTCGTAGACCGCAAAGTCCACCCTAAAGCAGGCGCAGCAGGCGCCGCAGGCCATGCACGCGCTCATGGCCGGTGGCCTTTGGTAGGGGCAGCAACACGCCGGACCATCGCTTGCCTCAATCCAGCCGCCCCAGCAAAAGGTACTCCATGAGTGCCTTTTGCACGGACAAGATGTTTTGGCTGCGGCGTAACAAGCCCTTCGGGCAATTGTTAGCCTGCGCCGAAACAGAATGCATGTCGGTCAAGCATTTCATGCTTGCCGCCCCAGCAAAAGGTACTCCATGAGTGCCTTTTGCACATGCATTCTGTTTTCGGCTTCGTCCCAGACGACGCTTTGGGGGCCGTCAATGACCTCGGCCTCAACCTCTTCACCGCGGTGCGCGGGCAGGCAGTGCATGAAAAGGGCATCGGGCTGGGCGGCGGCCATCATTTGGCGGCTCACGCACCATTGGGCGAAGGCGGTGCGGCGCACTTCGTTTTCGGCTTCAAAGCCCATGCTGGTCCAGACGTCGGTGGTGACCAGGTCGGCGCCGGTGCATGCGTCCAGCGGATTGCTATAGGTTTGATAGCTGCCTGCGCCCGTCCCGTGTGCGGGAATGGCTATTTTGGCATCCAATTCGTAGCCGCTGGGGGTGCTTACGCGCAGGTGAAAGCCCAGCAGGGCGGCGGCTTGCAGCCAGGTGTTGGCCATGTTGTTGCCATCGCCCACCCAGGCCACGGTTTTGCCCTGGATCGGGCCACGGTGTTCGATGTAGGTAAAGAGGTCGGCCAGGATCTGGCAGGGGTGGAACTCGTTGGTCAGGCCGTTGATGACCGGTACCCGGCTGTAGGCGGCAAAGCGTTCGATCTTGGTCTGCTCATAGGTGCGGATCATCACGATGTCGGTCATGCGGCTGATGACGCGGGCGCTGTCTTCAATCGGTTCGGCGCGGCCCAGTTGGCTGTCGCCCGTGGTCAGATGCACCACGCTGCCGCCCATCTGGTACATGCCGGCCTCGAAGCTCACGCGCGTGCGGGTGCTGGCCTTCTCAAAAATCATGGCCAGCGTGCGGTCCACCAGGGTGTGGTGTTTGGTGAAGGTCTTGAACTTCTTTTTGATGAGCGCTGCGCGACCAAACAGGTAGTGGTATTCGTCGGCCGTAAAGTCGGCAAACTGCAGGTAGTGCCGCAGCGGCGGCGCGCCTTGGGGCAGGGTGCTGGGCAGGGCGTTGGTGGTGCGTTTCATGTGCCCTCCTTGGGTGGCTGCGAACAAGAGCAAGCGTGTGGGGACATGGTTATTCCTTCAGCAGGGCGGCAATCAGCGGGCACAGAATGGAGACCACCTCGTCGGCCTCGGCCATGGTCAGGATCAGCGGTGGTACCAGGCGCACCACACTGTCTGCGGTCACGCTGATGAGCAGGCCATGGTCGGCGCAGCGTTGCACCAGGGCGGCGCAGGGTTTTGCCAGGTCGATGCCCAGCATCAGGCCCTGGCCGCGGACTTCTTTGACGGCACCGCTGGCCAGTTCGGCAGCCAGTGCCTGTTCCAGCCCCGCCTTGAGGTGGGCGCCCACCTTGGCGGCATGGGTTAGCAGGTCTTGGGCTTCCATGATGCGGATGGTCTCCACCCCGGCACGCATGGCCAGCGGGTTGCCACCAAAGGTGCTGCCGTGGTTACCCGGTGCAAAGATGGCGGCCGCCTTGGGGCCGGCCACCACGGCGCCCACCGGCACGCCGGAGCCCAGGCCCTTGGCCAGCGGCATCACGTCGGGCGTGATGCCGGCCCACTGGTGGGCAAACCATTTGCCGGTGCGGCCCATGCCGCATTGCACTTCGTCAATCATCAGCAGCCAGTCGCGTGCGTCGCACAGGGCGCGCACGTCGCGCAGGTAGTCCATGTGCATGGGGTTGACGCCGCCTTCGCCCTGGATGGCTTCGAAGAACACTGCCACCACATTGGGGTTGTTGGCGGTGGCGGCCTTGAGCTGCTCAATGTTGTTGATGGGCACGCGGATAAAACCTTCCACCAGCGGGCCAAAACCGGCCTGTACCTTGGGATTGCCGGTGGCGCTGAGTGTGGCAATGGAGCGGCCGTGGAAGGCTTTCTCGCAGACCACGATCTCGGGGCGCTCAATGCCCTTGTCGTGGCCGAACTTGCGCGCCAGCTTGAGTGCGGCTTCATTGGCTTCCAGCCCGGTGGAGCAAAAGAACACATTGGTCATGCCAGAGCGTTCTACCAGCAGGCGGGCCAACTCTTCTTGCAGTGGAACATGGTAGTAGTTGGAAGTGTGAATCAGCCGGGTCACCTGATCCTGCAGGGCCGCTACCAACTGGGGGTGGTTGTGGCCCACGGTGTTGACGGCGATGCCACCGAGCGCATCCAGGTACACACGGCCATGTGTGTCCCACACGCGGCAGCCTTGGCCATGGCTCAGGGCGATGGGCAGACGACCGTAGGTGTTCATCACGTGGGGTGAGGACGGTGCGGCAGAAGGCGTGGCGGCGGTCATGTGGGGGGCTCCTGGGTAATTTCTGGGTCTGGGCTCAAAAACAAAGCGGCCCAACTAGGGCCCGGCGCACGTGGGGCCGGGTCGATGGGCCGTGGAACGGCGATTTTAGGCCCATGCGCGGGCTCCGTTTGTTGCGGATTGGGAATGGCATTGATGCACCGATGTACGAAGCGGAGGTCGTCAGTAAACTCAAAGCTCGCTCGGATAAAATTCGCCGCGCTGCACAGGGACTCCACCCGGATACCGCGACGCAGCGCCTACACACTCCAGATGGTTGCCAATACATCCAAAGAATTGTTCATTCTGGGTATCACCCGGCAGGGAAAAACGTTTCGCCCCAGCGACTGGGCTGAGCGTTTGGCGGGGGTGATGGGTTCCTTTCGCCCCGGTGGGCCGCAACCTGGTAGCCATCTGCAGTACTCTCCCTGGTGTATTCCAACCTCGATTGGTGCCTTGAAATGCGTGATTGTTCACCGCGACCTGCGTGATTACAACGTGATGGCGTGGGACTTTTGTGTCAACTTTGCCAAGGACAATGATTTGCAGGTCAGCGACACGCGACCGCTTGCCGTAGGGGGCGAAGGATCGGTGGGATAGTCGTTTTTCAGCGGACTACAATTTGCCCCCACTATCACAGCAGGGGTTCATCGGTTTGAATAAACTCTTTCGCAGCAGGCATTTCTCGGGCCTGGTTTATGGTTCGGTTTTGCTGCTGTTAGTCCAGCTCATCGGCACGCTGGGCTACCGGTATATTGGCCGCCCAACTGCGACGTGGATCGACAGTTTTTACATGACATTTATCACCATCGCCACCATTGGCTATGGTGAGATCGTGGATTTGACACACCACCCCATGGGGCGGATTTTTACGATGGGCATTGCCTTGGTGGGCGTTGCAACGCTGTCGTACCTGTTTTCGACCATGGTTGCATTGCTGGTCGATGCGGATCTCAATGCTGGCCTCAGGAGGAAACGCATGGAAAAGGAAATCGCCAAACTGTCGGGTCATTACATAGTGTGTGGCATCGGGCGGGTTGGCACCAACGTGGCCCACGAACTATTGAAGACACGGCGCAAGTTCGTGGTGGTCGAGACCGATCGCGTCGCCTTGGATAACTGGCTGGAACACCACCCCCATGCCCTGTATTTGCACGAAGATGCTGCCGACGACGATGCGTTGCAGAAAGCCGGTTTGGCAAAGGCGGCGGGTGTTTTTGCCGTCACCAGCGACGATAGCCACAATCTCATGATCGCGCTGTCGGTCAAGCTGCTGAACCCGAAAGCGCGTGTGGTCGTGCGTTTGCACGACATTCAGAATAGCAAGAAAGCCCGGCGTGCGGGGGCGGATGAAATTGTTTCGCCCGATTTCACTGGTGGTATGCGCATCGCATCGGCCATGGTGCGTCCGCATGTGGTCAATTTTATGGACCAGATGATGCACAGCGATGAAGGCTTGCGCATGGAAGAGGTGCTTGTTCCAGACGGGTTTACCACCCAGAGTTTGTCGGCGCTGGTGCCCAAGTCCAAAGATTATCTCCTGGTGGCGATTCACGACCACGACAGGTGGATTTTTAATCCACCAGACGAGCAAATGATCAAACCCGGTATGGCGTTGGTGTTGATGATCAGCCCGGACGGTCGTGCCGGTCTTGACAATATCCTGCGGGCTTGACGTATCGCTATGCAGCGCGGGGGCTGTGGGGGTGCCAACACCGGTTATAATCAGCCGGTTGTGCGCAGTGCACGACGCACGCCTTGAGCAATTCCAGCACTTGGCGCAAGTTACAAATACAAAGTACAGGAAATCGAAATGATCGCATCCAGCATCAAAGCCGCAGTTGTCAAAGACAACGCACGCAAGCCCGGTGATACCGGTAGTCCAGAAGTCCAAGTGGCTTTGTTGACCGCCCGTATCAACGAACTCATGCCCCACTTCAAGACCCACGCCAAAGACCACCATGGTCGCCGTGGTCTGGTGCGCATGGTCAATACCCGCAAGAGCCTGCTGGCTTACCTGAATCGTGTGGACCACGACCGTTACGTTGCCTTGATTGCCAAGCTGGGTCTGCGCAAATAATTGCTGAATGGAATGCAGAACGCCTGAGTTAGGACACTAGCTCAGGCGTTTTTTACTTCGGAGACAGCAAAAACAGTACGAAGCTGTGTCATTCCAAAACGATCCCGGTGCAGGTTGGGATATTTCTGGAATGGCATCGTGGACTGTGATGGTGACTCCGGGCTTGGGTGAGGTGGCCTTTACCTTCCAATTTCTTCCAAAAAATCACAGGAGATACCTATGACAATGTTCAAAAAAGTCACCAAAACTTTCCAATGGGGCCAGCACACCGTCACCATGGAAACCGGCGAGATTGCCCGCCAGTCCACCGGCGCCGTGTTGCTGGACATGGATGGCACCGTGGTGCTGGCCACCGTTGTTGGCAAGACCGAGGGCAAGGCTGGCCAGGACTTCTTTCCCCTGACCGTGGACTATCTGGAAAAGAGCTATGCCGCCGGCAAAATTCCCGGCAGTTTCTTCAAGCGAGAAGGCCGCCCCAGTGAGTTTGAAACCCTGACCAGCCGCTTGATTGATCGTCCGATCCGCCCGCTGTTCCCTGAAGGCTTCTTCAACGAAGTGCATGTGGTGATCCATACCGTTTCCTTGAATCCCGAAGTGGATGCCGACATTGCCGCCATGATCGCGGTGAGCGCGGCCCTGTCCATCTCCGGTATTCCGTTTAACGGCCCCATCGGTGCAGCCCGTGTGGGTTATGTCAACGGCGCATATGTGTTGAACCCTGGCCAGACCCAGCGCAAGGATTCCATCATGGACCTGGTCGTTGCCGGTACTGAAGCGGCGGTGCTGATGGTCGAATCCGAGGCACAACAATTGTCAGAAGAAATCATGTTGGGTGCTGTGGTGTTTGGCCATGAGCAAGGCAACATCGCCATCAACGCTATCCACGAATTGGTGCGCGAAGCCGGCAAGCCCGTGTGGGACTGGAAAGCCCCGCCAAGGATGAAGCCCTGATCGCCAAGATCGACGGCCTGGCCAAAGCCAAGCTGGAAGCCGCTTACCAGATCCGCAATAAGCAAGCGCGTACCCAAGCCTGCCGCTCAGCCTACTCCGAAGTCATGGCCGCTTTGAAGCTTGAGGGCGCTGCATTTGACGGCGTGGCGGTCGAAGGCCTGTTGTTTGAAATCGAAGCCAAGATCGTTCGTGGTCAAATTTTGGCTGGCGAGCCCCGTATTGACGGCCGCGACACCCGCACCGTGCGTGCTATCGAAATCCGCAATGGTGTGCTGCCGCGCACCCACGGCTCGGCGCTGTTTACGCGTGGAGAAACCCAGGCGCTGGTTGTCACCACGTTGGGCACCGAGCGAGATGCCCAGCGTATCGACGCTTTGAGCGGTGATTTTGAAGATCGCTTCATGTTGCACTACAACATGCCTCCGTTTGCCACCGGCGAAACGGGACGTGTCGGAACGCCCAAGCGCCGCGAAATTGGCCACGGCCGTCTGGCCAAGCGCGCTTTGGCGGCGTGCCTGCCATCCAAGGAAGATTTCCCTTACACCATGCGCGTAGTTTCGGAAATCACCGAATCCAATGGATCGTCGTCAATGGCCTCGGTCTGCGGCGGCTGCCTCTCCTTGATGGACGCGGGCGTTCCTATGAAGGCGCATGTGGCGGGCATCGCCATGGGTTTGATCAAGGAAGACAACCGCTTTGCAGTGTTGACAGATATCCTGGGTGACGAAGATCACCTGGGAGACATGGATTTCAAGGTGGCCGGTACTACCAACGGTATTACCGCGCTGCAGATGGACATCAAGATCCAGGGTATCACCAAGGAAATCATGCAGGTCGCATTGGCCCAGGCCAAAGAAGCACGCATGCACATTTTGGGCAAGATGCAGGAAGCGATGGCGCAGGCCAAGACCGAAGTATCCAACTTTGCTCCGCGCTTGTTCACCATGAAGATCAATCCCGAGAAAATCCGTGACGTGATCGGCAAGGGCGGCTCCGTGATCCGCGCGCTGACCGAAGAAACAGGTACCCAGATCAACATCGACGAAGACGGCACCATCACCATCGCTTCCGCTGATCCAGCCAAGGCTGAAGAAGCCAAGCGCCGTATTGAGCAGATTACGGCCGAAGTCGAAATCGGCAAGGTTTACGAAGGCCCGATCACCAAGATTTTGGATTTTGGCGCTCTGGTCAATCTGCTGCCTGGCAAGGACGGTCTGTTGCACATCAGCCAGATTGCCCATGAGCGCGTCGAGAAGGTCACGGACTACCTGTCCGAAGGCCAGATCGTCAAGGTCAAGGTTATGGAGACGGATGAAAAAGGCCGTATCAAACTGTCCATGAAGGCGCTGTTGGATCGTCCGGCGCAGGTTGAGCAGGCCTGATAAACAGTATTGCTATAGTTTTGATAGCTGCTTGCGCTGGTTGCACAAGCGCTATCGGCCAAAATGGTATATGAAAGTGGTAGAGATTGCCGCCTTTAGTGGTTCGGGTGTGTTGGGTCTGGGCCAACACCCTGATCCCCTAGTTGGGCACTGTTTGTTTGCAGTTTGACAAGTGCAACATTCACTCACAGTGGTGCATAAAGTGTCTAGAGCTCAATGGAATCGCAAACCCGTATCGGCAAGATTGTTTTATTGTGGAGTGAAGCATGAAAAAGAAGCTGATTGCAGGTAACTGGAAGATGAATGGTTCTCTGGCTTCGAATGAAGCGTTGGTGCAGGCTTTGGTGGCGGGCGCACCGAAAGCGGATTGTCTGATGGCGGTGTGTGTGCCTGCGCCCTACTTGGCGCAGGTGCAAAAACTACTTGCGGGTTCGGTCATTGCCTTGGGGGCACAAGACGTGTCGCAACATGAATCTGGCGCATTTACCGGCGAAACGTCGGTGGGCATGCTACGCGAGTTTGGTGCGCGTTATTGCCTGGTGGGTCACTCGGAGCGGCGTCAGTACCATGGTGAAACCGATCCGGTTGTCGCATTGAAGGCCCAGCGTGCACTGGCTGGAGGCGTGACACCGATTGTGTGTGTCGGTGAAACTCTGGCAGAGCGCGAAGCGGGGCGAACCGAAGACGTAGTCAAGCGTCAGCTGGCTGCTGTGATTCACACCAACGGCCATTGCATCAGTGAGATTGTGGTGGCCTATGAGCCGGTGTGGGCCATCGGTACGGGCAAGACTGCCACGGTCGAGCAGGCGCAGCAGGTGCATGCGGTATTGCGTGCACAGTTGCATGCAGCTACACCGCATTCGGATCGTGTGCATATTTTGTATGGCGGCAGCATGAATGCGGCCAACGCGGCGCAGTTGCTGGCGCAGGCCGACATTGACGGTGGCTTGGTAGGTGGAGCCTCCCTCAAGGCCCCGGATTTCTTGTCAATTATCGCTGCAGCCCGATATTGATTGGCGTAGATAGCTATAAATTTAGGAGTAAGTAATGAATGTTGTATTGACCATAATTTTGACAGTCCAGATGTTGGCGGCTTTGGGTATGGTTGGCCTGATTTTGGTGCAGCATGGCAAAGGTGCGGACATGGGGGCTGCGTTTGGCAGCGGCGGCTCCGGCAGTTTGTTTGGCGCTAGCGGAAGTGCCAATTTCTTGTCACGCGCTACGGCGATACTGGCAACTGTTTTCTTCGCTGCGACTCTGGCATTGGCATATTTCGGCAACTTGCGTCCTGCTTCGTCGAGTAGCGTATTGGAGACCGCTGTTCAGGCAGTTCCTGCTGCATCGGCACCTGTGGCAGCCGCATCTGATACAGCGCAAATTCCTGCCAAGTAGTTGCCTCTAATTCCACCGTGAATTCCCGTATCCCTACGGGAAATGAGGGAAATTCAGGGTAAACTCCACCGGGTTCAGGAGGGTGGGGCTGTCTCAGCTTCCATCGATTACTTGACAAGTTTAGAGCCGCCGTCGTGGTGAAATTGGTAGACACGCTATCTTGAGGTGGTAGTGGCGAAAGCTGTGCGAGTTCGAGTCTCGCCGACGGCACCAGACCTAACTGTTTATTGTGTAGTAACTCAATAGACACAGATTTTGATCAGAATAAAACAATGAACATCGACCAGTATTTGCCTGTCCTCTTGTTTGTTTTGGTCGGTATCGGAATCGGAGTAGTGCCACAGGTTTTGGGTTACATCCTGGGGCCCAATCGACCTGATCCGGCAAAAAATTCTCCATACGAATGTGGTTTTGAGGCATTTGAAGATGCCCGAATGAAGTTTGACGTTCGTTACTACCTGGTTGCTATTCTGTTTATTCTGTTTGATCTGGAGACAGCATTCTTGTTCCCTTGGGCGGTTTCGTTGAAGGAATTGGGTTTGTTTGGGTTTTTGATTGGCCTGGAGTTTGTGGCGATTTTGACCATCGGCTTTGTCTACATGTGGAAAAAAGGCGCCCTGGACTGGGAGTGATGCAATGATTGAAGGCGTATTTAAAGAAGGCTTTGTCACCACCAGTTACGACTCGGTGATGAACTGGGCCAAGAACGGCTCCATTTGGCCCATGACGTTCGGACTGGCCTGTTGTGCGGTCGAAATGATGCACTCGGCCTGTGCCCGTTACGACCTCAGTCGTTTTGGTGCCGAGGTTTTTCGTGCCAGTCCGCGGCAGTCGGACTTGATGATTGTGGCTGGGACCTTGTGCAATAAGATGGCGCCGGCCTTGCGCAAGGTTTACGACCAGATGTCGGAGCCGCGCTGGGTTATCAGTATGGGTTCCTGCGCCAATGGCGGCGGTTATTACCACTACAGCTATTCAGTCGTGCGTGGTTGTGATCGTATTGTTCCGGTGGACATCTACGTTCCGGGCTGTCCGCCAACGGCTGAGGCTCTTGTTTACGGTATTTTGCAATTGCAGCAAAAAATTCGCCGCACTGAAACGATTGCACGTGCATAAGGGCAAGGGCATGACTGTGTATTCCGTATCCCCTGAGTCGACCCAAGCGGCTGTTCAAGCCGCGTTGGGTGACAAAATTAATCGCATTTCAACTGATTTGGGTGAGGTGACTGTGTGGGTGTCTGCGCAGGACTACCACGATGCAGCAGTGGCCTTGCGAGATGCGCCCGGTTGTCGTTTTGAACAATTGCTGGATCTGTGTGGCGTGGACTATTCCGAGTTTGGCGATGGCACGTACGAGGGGGCGCGTTTTTGCGTGGTGAGTCATCTGCTGTCGGTGAGTTTGAACCAGCGTGTACGTTTGAAGGTGTTCGCCTCCAATGACGGCATGCCGATGGTGCAGTCTGTGACCGATGTCTGGAATTCTGCTAACTGGTTTGAGCGTGAGGCGTTTGACCTGTATGGCATTGTTTTCGATGGCCATAACGATTTGCGACGCATCTTGACTGACTACGGTTTCATCGGACACCCGTTTCGCAAAGATTTTCCGACTACAGGTCATGTCGAGATGCGTTACGACGCTGCGCAGGCGCGTGTGGTGTACCAGCCGGTCACGATTGAAACGCGTGAAATTACGCCGCGCATCATTCGTGAAGATAACTACGGAGGCCTGAATTGATATGGCCGAAATTAAAAACTACACCCTCAATTTTGGACCGCAGCACCCGGCGGCGCACGGCGTATTGCGTTTGGTGTTGGAGCTCGATGGCGAAGTAATTCAGCGTGCGGATCCGCACATTGGTTTGTTGCACCGTGCGACCGAGAAGCTGGCTGAAACCAAGACCTATATCCAAAATTTGCCGTACATGGACCGCTTGGACTATGTGTCCATGATGTGCAATGAGCATGCGTATTGTCTGGCTGTAGAAAAACTCTTGGGAATCTCGGTTCCGGTTCGTGCGCAATACATCCGCGTCATGTTTTCCGAGATTACCCGCTTGTTGAATCACTTGATGTGGTTGGGGTCGCACGGTAATGATTGTGGTAGCTCTACGATCTTGATTTACACCTTCCGTGAGCGTGAAGATCTGTTTGACATGTACGAGGCAGCCAGTGGTGCGCGTATGCATGCGGCTTATTTCCGCCCCGGTGGTGTGTACCGTGATTTGCCTGACACCATGCCGCAGTTCAAAGCCAGCAAGGTGCGCAATGCTAAGGGGGTGGCTGAACTGAATAGCAATCGTCAAGGTTCATTGCTGGATTTCATTGAGGACTTCACGCAGCGTTTTCCGGTGTGCCTGGAGGAATACCACACACTGCTGACCGAGAACCGCATCTGGAAGCAGCGAACGGTGAACATTGGTATCGTTGCGCCGGAACGTGCCCTGAATATGGGCTTTACCGGCCCGATGTTGCGTGGCTCGGGCATTGCGTGGGACTTGCGCAAAAAGCAACCCTACGACGTATACGACAAGCTGGATTTCGACGTACCTGTAGGTAAGACTGGCGACGTGTACGACCGTTATTTGGTGCGTATGGAAGAGATGAAGCAGTCCAATCGCATCATTAAGCAATGTGTCGATTGGCTCAGGACTAATCCGGGTCCGGTGATTACAGACAATCACAAAGTGGCGCCACCTTCGCGCGAATCCATGAAAACCAATATGGAAGGCTTGATTCACCATTTCAAGCTGTTTACAGAAGGTTTTCATGTGCCCGTCGGCGAGGCGTATGCCGCCGTTGAGCATCCCAAGGGTGAGTTTGGTATTTATCTGATTAGCGATGGTGCGAACAAACCCTATCGAATGAAAATTCGTCCGCCGGGGTTTGCCCATTTGGCGGGTTTGAATGAAATGGCGAAGGGGCACATGATTGCAGATGCGGTGTCCATCATTGGCACTATGGACATTGTTTTTGGAGAGATTGATCGATGATCTCTGAAGCTACTAAAGCGCGCTTCGCCAAGGAGGTTGCCAAGTACCCAACTGAGCAGGCACAGTCCGCCGTTATGGCGTGTTTGTCCATCGTTCAGCAGGAACTCGGTTACGTCAGCCCCGAGAGCGAGAAGATTGTTGCCGATTACTTGGGCATGGCGCCTATGGCGGTTCACGAGGTGACCACCTTCTACAACATGTACAACCAGCGTCCCGTTGGGAAGTACAAGCTCAATGTGTGTACCAACCTGCCTTGCCAGTTGCGCGATGGTCAGAAAGCGTTGCACTACTTAGAGAATAAGCTAGGCGTTGTAATGGGTGAAACCACAAAAGATGGCTTGTTTACCTTGCAGCAATGTGAGTGCTTGGGAGCCTGTGCCGATTCTCCTGTCATGCTGGTGAATGACCGTGCCATGTGCAGCTTCATGAGTAATGACAAGCTGGATCAACTAGTGGATGGGCTGCGTGCGGCGGAGGGTAAGCAATGAAGGCCGATAGCATTCTGTCCCAGTTTCGCGCCACCGGTGTTCAGACCTGTTTCCACGATCGTCACATCAACCCCCAAATTTTTGCCGGATTGAATGGCTCCAACTGGCACCTCAAGGACTATGAGGCACGCGGCGGCTACCAGGCTTTGCGCAAAATTTTGGGCCAGGATGGTGCAGTGCCGCACGGCGAAACCGGTGTTGTCGGTATGACCCAGGACCAAGTGATTGCGACCGTCAAAGAATCTGCTTTGCGTGGTCGTGGCGGTGCGGGGTTTCCGACGGGGCTCAAGTGGAGTTTCATGCCCCGTCAGTTCCCCGGGCAAAAGTATTTGGTGTGCAACTCCGATGAGGGTGAGCCCGGTACGTGCAAGGATCGTGACATCATTGAATACAACCCGCATATCGTGATCGAGGGTATGGCCATCGCGGCATATGCCATGGGTATTTCGGTGGGTTACAACTACATTCACGGCGAAATTTTCTCCGCCTACGACCGTTTTGAGGCGGCCTTGGAAGAAGCCCGCGCGGCCGGTTATTTAGGCAACGACATCATGGGTAGCGGTTTTAATTTTCAGTTGCATGCCGCCCATGGCTTTGGTGCCTATATCTGCGGCGAAGAAACAGCACTGCTCGAATCGCTGGAAGGCAAGAAGGGGCAGCCCCGTTTCAAACCACCATTCCCGGCCAGTTTTGGTTTGTATGGTAAGCCCACGACCATCAATAACACCGAAACTTTTGCGGCGGTGCCGTGGATTATTCGTAACGGTGGTCAAGCGTATCTGGAGTGTGGCAAGCCGAATAACGGTGGCACCAAGATTTACTCCATCAGCGGTGATGTGGAGCGTCCCGGCAATTACGAGATTCCCATGGGCACGCCGTTTGCCAAGTTGCTGGAGTTGGCAGGTGGTGTGCGCGGTGGCCGTGGCCTCAAGGCGGTTATCCCTGGGGGATCTTCCTCGCCGGTGTTGCCCGCATCCATCATGATGGAATGCACCATGGACTACGACTCGATTGCAAAAGCGGGTTCCATGTTGGGTTCGGGGGCCGTCATTGTTATGGACGAAACCCGTTGCATGGTCAAAGCACTGCAGCGTCTGAGCTACTTTTACATGCATGAATCCTGCGGTCAGTGCACGCCCTGCCGCGAAGGAACGGGTTGGCTTTCGCGCTTGGTCGATCGGATTGAAACCGGACATGGCCGGGCGGCTGATATGGACTTGCTCGATAACGTGGCTGAGAACATTCAAGGTCGCACCATCTGTGCGCTGGGGGATGCTGCGGCAATGCCCGTGCGCGCGATGATCAAGCATTTCCGACACGAATTTGAGTACCACGTTGAGCACAAGACCTGTATGGTTCCGGCTTACGTTTGAGCGAGTCCCACAATGATCGAAATAGAACTCGACGGCAAAAAGGTAGAGATAACCGAGGGCAGCATGGTCATGCATGCAGCCGAGAAGGCGGGCACCTATATTCCCCATTTTTGTTACCACAAGAAACTCAGCATCGCCGCCAACTGCCGCATGTGTCTGGTGGATGTGGAGAAAATGCCCAAGCCGATGCCTGCGTGTGCTACCCCGGTGACGCAGGGCATGATTGTGCGTACCAAGAGCGATAAGGCCATCAAGGCCCAAAAGTCGGTCATGGAATTTTTGCTCATCAATCACCCCTTGGATTGCCCCATTTGCGATCAGGGCGGTGAGTGCCAGTTGCAGGATTTGGCTGTCGGTTATGGGGGGGCGACTTCTCGCTACGAAGAGGAGAAGCGCGTAGTGGCCCATAAGGACGTTGGGCCTTTGATCTCCATGGAGGAAATGAGTCGCTGCATCCAGTGCACCCGTTGCGTACGCTTTGGGCAAGAGGTGGCCGGGGTGATGGAACTGGGTATGTCGCACCGTGGCGAACATGCCGAGATCGAAACTTTTGTTGGGCAATCGGTTGACTCTGAACTCTCGGGCAACATGATTGACATATGTCCTGTTGGTGCATTGACCAGCAAACCATTTCGCTATAGCGCGCGCACCTGGGAGTTGTCGCGTCGCAAATCGGTGAGTCCGCATGACTCTGCGGGTGCGAACCTGGTTGTGCAGGTCAAGAACAACAAGGTCTTGCGTGTGGTGCCGCTTGAGAATGAGGCGGTGAACGAATGCTGGATTGCTGATCGTGACCGTTTCTCGTACGAGTCCCTCAATAGCGACCACCGTCTTACATCGCCCATGCTCAAGCAGGGAGGAAAGTGGATCAACGTCGATTGGCAGACCGCTTTGGAATATGTGGCCAATGGTTTGAAAGTCATTAAATCCAACCAGGGTGGCGGTGCCATTGGTGCGTTGGTCAGTCCCCAC
The DNA here is from genome assembly GCA_016719405.1 of Candidatus Aalborgicola lynettensis. Lineage (GTDB taxonomy): Bacteria > Pseudomonadota > Gammaproteobacteria > Burkholderiales > Burkholderiaceae_C > Allorhodoferax > Allorhodoferax lynettensis. The sequence goes on along the minus strand of JADJZE010000005.1, from coordinate 177,056 downwards.
AGTACTCTGGAAGAGCTGTATCTGGCGGGTGCCTTGGTGCGTGGGCTGGGTTCTGAGAATATTGACTATCGCCTGCGCAACGCCGAGTTCGATACGCCGGTCGGCGCGCGCTACCTTGGTACTTCTATTGCATCCTTGTCGCACTTGCAGAGTGTGTTGGTGGTTGGTTCCAATTTGCGCAAAGACCATCCCTTGTTCGCGCAACGTATCCGTCAAGCCGTGCGTGCGGGTTGTGTGGTGAATGTGCTGGCATCTGGCGCGGTCGATTGGGCAATGCCTGTGCGCAACACCTTGCAGGCGGCAACTGCCAATTGGGTACAGGCGCTGGCCGACATTGCGACCGCCATTGGCGCTGAAAAGGGTATTGCTGCTCCCGCCCCGGGTAATGCATCCTCCACTGCGCAGGCCATTGCCAAATCGTTGTTGGCGGGTGAGCGTAAAGCGGTGTTGTTGGGCAATGCCGCAGCGCATCACGCCAAGGCGTCAAGCTTGTTGTCGTTGGCGAATTGGATTGGTGAACAAACGGGTGCGCGTGTTGGCTTTTTGACGGAAGCAGCCAATACCGTTGGTGCGCAGGTGGTTGGGGCCTTGCCCGGCCCTGGTGGTTTGAACGCTGGGCAGATATTGGCGGGTGGATTGAAAGCAGCCATTTTGCTCAACACCGAGCCTGAATTCGATTCCGTGGCCGGTGCCCGCAGCAAGCAGGGACTCACATCGTGCGAAATGGTTGTTACCTTGAGCCCATTCAAGACCAACTTGGAATTCAGCGACGTTTTGCTACCTGTTGCACCGTTTACAGAAACATCCGGTTCATTTGTGAATGCCGAGGGGCGCGTACAAAGTTTCCATGCCGTGGTGAAACCCTTGGGCGACACGCGACCTGCTTGGAAGGTCTTGCGCGTGTTGGCGAATCTGCTGAATGTTCCGGGTTTTGCGTTTGAGTCTTCGCAAGATGTTTTGGCCCATATCCATGCCGATACCACAGGTGTGCTACCCACGCATATTCCTGCCTCCCGACTAAGTAATGTTTGCGCAGTTGTGCCGGATTTGACCCCGTCCAACGTTGAGCCGGTGGTAGCTCCGATTTACCAACTGGATGGTCTTGTGCGCCGTGCGCCGTCTTTGCAGTTGACAGCGGATGCCCGCGGCACAACCCAAAAATCCGTGGAGACATTGGCATGATCGATCAGTTTTTTAATGCCGGGCAGGCATTGCTGCCTGCTACTTGGTGGGCTGCCGTAGTCTGGCCTGTGATCTGGACTTTGATCAAAATTGTGGCTGTGGTATTGCCACTGATGGGGGCTGTTGCTTATCTGACGCTGTGGGAGCGGAAATTTTGGGCTGGATGCAGGTTCGTCTCGGGCCTAATCGTGTGGGACCCTGGGGTTTGTTGCAACCCATCGCGGATGCGTTGAAGTTGCTCACCAAAGAAATTTTGGTGCCAACCAATGCAAACCGGGCCCTGTTTTTTATCGGCCCTATCTTGACCATCATGCCTGCCATGGCCGCTTGGGCCGTGATCCCATTCGGGCCCGATTTGGCCTTGGCTAATATCAATGCCGGTTTGCTGTTTGTGATGGCTATCACGTCAATGGAAGTCTATGGCGTGGTGATTGCGGGATGGGCATCCAATTCCAAATATTCCTTTTTGGGTGCCTTGCGTGCATCGGCGCAGATGGTGAGTTACGAAATCGCAATGGGGTTTTGTCTGGTGATCGTGCTGATGGTGTCGGCCAGCATGAACCTGACCGACATCGTAGCAGGACAAGGCAAGGGTTATTTTGCCCAAGCGGGTTGGAGTTTTTGTCCTGGAATTGGTTGCCTTTATTGCCCATTTTTGGGGTGTACATCATCTCTGGCTTGGCAGAAACCAACCGCCATCCGTTTGACGTGGTCGAGGGCGAGGCAGAGATCGTTGCGGGACATATGGTGGAGTATTCCGGTATGTCGTATGCCATGTTTTACTTGGCCGAATATGCCAATATGTGGTTGATCTCTATTTTGGCGACCATCATGTTCTTGGGTGGTTGGTTGTCACCTGTGACTGCGCTCGATTGGATTCCTGGCTGGATATGGTTAGGGATGAAAACATGCGCTGTGGTCAGCTTGTTTATTTGGGTTCGTGCCACCTTCCCCCGTTTTCGTTATGACCAAATCATGCGCCTGGGTTGGAAGGTGTTTATTCCTCTCACACTGGTTTGGTTGGTGGTAGTGGGGGCGTGGATGCAAACTTCCTTCAATATCTGGAAGTAAGGTGCCCTACGATGTCTAATAACACTGTGTCTCCTATGCCGTCTGCCTTTTCCATCAAGGATTTTCTCTACAGCTTTTTGTTGGTTGAACTGTTCAAAGGGATGGCCTTGACGGGGCGTTATTTGTTCCGTCGCAAGGTGACAATTCAGTTCCCCGAAGAGAAAACACCGCTGTCGCCGCGTTTTCGTGGCTTGCATGCGCTGCGCCGTTATGAGAATGGCGAGGAGCGTTGCATTGCTTGCAAATTATGTGAGGCGGTGTGTCCTGCCATGGCCATTACGATTGAATCGGACGTCCGTGAGGATGGGTCGCGTCGTACTACACGCTACGACATTGATCTGACCAAGTGCATTTTTTGTGGTTTTTGCGAGGAAAGTTGTCCGGTGGATTCAATTGTCGAGACCCATATTTTCGAATATCACGGCGAGAAACGGGGCGATTTGTATTTCACCAAAGACATGTTGCTGGCAGTGGGTGACCGTTATGAGTCCGAGATTGCAGCCAATAAATTGGCCGACGCTAAATACCGTTGATCAGCCGCAAGAAAGAGTTTCTATTATGAGTGTTACGACGGGTCTGTTTTACGCATTTTCAGCAGTATTGCTGTTTGCCGCGTTTCGTGTCATTACAGCGCGCAATCCAGTGCACGCCGCCTTGTTTTTGGTGCTGACTTTCTTTCAGGCAGCCATGATCTGGATGTTGTTGAAGGCGGAGTTTCTTTCCATTACCCTGGTGTTGGTGTATGTGGGTGCGGTCATGGTGTTGTTCCTGTTCGTCGTGATGATGTTGGACGTCAACGTTGAGAATTTACGCATTGGTTTTTGGAATCACTTCCCGCTGGCTGCCATCGTCGGCGTTGTAATTGCCCTCGAAATGGCTGCGGTGTTGATGGGTGGTTTCCGGGTCGTGGATGATGGCAAATCCGTGACATCCATGTCAGCGAGCGGGGCTCCGCTCTCCAATACGCAAGAGCTTGGAATGCTGTTGTACACCAAGTACATCTATCCGCTGGAGGTTGCTGCCGCCGTGTTGTTGGTGGCCATGATTGCTGCGATTGCCTTGACACTGCGTGCCCGAAAAGACAGCAAGTATGTCAGTCCGGCTGACCAAGTACGGGTGAAGGCAAAGGACCGGATGACGGTCGTCAAAATGGCGGCAACCCAAGCGGTTCAACCTAAACCTGCAGATGACCAAGCGGAGAAAAAAGCATGACTTTGACACTTGGGCATTTCCTGTCCTTGGGCGCGATGTTGTTTGCGCTTTCGGTCGTGGGTATTTTTTTGAATCGACGCAATCTGATTGTGTTGTTAATGGCAATCGAACTGATGTTGTTGGCCGTTAATACCAACTTCGTGGCGTTTTCCTATTACCTGCACGATATGCACGGTCAGGTATTCGTGTTCTTTATATTGACAGTTGCCGCCGCGGAGTCCGCCATTGGCCTCGCCATATTGGTGCTGTTGTTCCGAAATAAGTCCAGCATCAATGTGGACGAACTCAATTCGCTCAAGGGTTAATAAAGATGAGTCAAACCCTGTCTGCTGCTACGTTGTTGGCAGTTCCTCTGGCACCCTTGGTGGGTTCGATCCTCGCGGGTGTATTTGGCACCCGTTTCGGTGGTAATTGGATGGGCCGTCGCCTCAGCCACTCCTTGACCATTTTGGGCGTTTTGGTGGCATTTGTGCTGTCGGCTTTGACCCTGTCCGCAGTGTTGGATGGTGCGCGTTTTAACGAAACCATTTATACGTGGATGGTGGTTGGCGGTCTCAAAATGGAGATTGGGTTCTTGGTAGACGGGCTCACGGCCATGATGATGTGTGTGGTGACCTTTGTCTCCTTGATGGTTCACCTGTACACGGTTGGTTACATGGAAGAAGACGAGGGTTACAACCGGTTCTTTTCGTATATCTCGCTGTTCACGTTTTCGATGCTCATGCTGGTGATGAGCAACAACATGCTCCAGCTGTTTTTCGGCTGGGAGGCGGTAGGTTTGGTGTCCTATTTGTTGATTGGCTTTTGGTTCAATAAACCTACCGCCATATTTGCCAACATGAAAGCCTTTCTCGTCAATCGTGTGGGTGATTTTGGTTTCATCTTAGGCATCGGCTTGATTGCAGCGTACGCTGGCACTTTGAATTACACCGAGGCTTTTGGCAAAAGCACAGAGCTTGCCGCGCTGACTTTTCCGGGCACCGACTGGATGCTCGTGACGGTGATTTGCATTTGTTTGTTTATCGGTGCAATGGGGAAGTCTGCGCAATTCCCCTTGCATGTCTGGTTGCCAGATTCGATGGAAGGCCCTACACCCATTTCCGCGCTGATTCATGCTGCGACCATGGTGACGGCGGGTATTTTCATGGTGGCACGTATGTCGCCGTTGTTTGAACTGAGTGACACCGCACTCAATTTCATCATGGTCATTGGTGCTATTACGGCTTTGTTCATGGGCTTCCTGGGCATTATTCAAAACGACATCAAGCGTATCGTTGCTTATTCAACCTTGTCGCAGTTGGGGTACATGACGGTTGCACTTGGGGCCTCTGCGTATTCGGTTGCCGTCTTTCATCTGATGACGCACGCGTTCTTCAAGGCTTTGCTATTTTTGGCCGCTGGTTCCGTGATCATGGGGGTGCACCATAACCAGGATATTCGCTGGATGGGTGGACTGCGTAAGTACATGCCCATTACATGGATAACGTCTTTACTCGGTTCGTTGGCGCTGATTGGTACGCCATTATTTTCAGGGTTTTACTCCAAAGACAGCATTATTGAAGCGGTACTGGAAAGCCACTTGCCAGGTGCAGGGTTTGCCAAGTTTGCGGTTCTGGCGGGCGTTTTTGTAACGGCTTTTTACTCGTTCCGTTTGTATTTCCTAGTGTTTCACGGAAAGGAGCGTTTTGACCAAAATCCGGATGCGCACCATGGACACCATGATGACCACCATGGCCATGGTGACAGCCACCATCCGCATGAGTCACCTTGGGTAGTGACGGTGCCGCTGGTATTGTTGGCAATTCCCTCGGTGTTGATTGGTTATTTCACCATTGAGTCGATGTTGTATGGTGATTTCTTCAAGGGTGCCATTTTTGTGGACGCACAGCGCCATGCCACGATGCAAGAGTTGAAGCATGCCTTCCATGGCCCTCTGCAAATGGCGCTCCACTCTTTGACCAGCGTGCCTTTGTGGCTGGCATTGGGGGGCGTTGCGACGGCGTATTACATGTATATGGTGAATCAGGCACTTCCCGCTGCGATCAAACGCATCTTTATGCCCGTGTTCACGCTGCTTGAGAATAAGTACTACATGGACTGGATTAACGAAAGCATTTTGGCGCGTGGTGCGCGTGCATTGGGAGCAGGTTTGTGGAAGGTCGGTGATCGTCAGTTAATTGATGGCGCGCTAGTCAACGGCTCATGGAAACTCGTCGGGATGGTCTCTGGCGTGGTGCGGCGTATTCAGACCGGCTATTTGTACCACTACGCTCTGGTGATGATTTTGGGTGTGTTTGCACTCATGACGTATTTCACGACTTGGCCAATGGTTCGTGAATGGCTCGGCCAGTTAAGCAGATAGGGAGAAAAAGAACATGGGATTGTTGAGTCTAGCGATCTGGACGCCAATTGCGTTCGGCATCATTTTGTTGGCCTTGGGGCGTGACGACCAGGCAAAGGCGGTACGTTGGTTGGCTCTTGTCGGCGCGCTAGTCAGTTTTTTGCTGACGCTGCCTTTGTATACACGGTTTGACACCAGCACTGCAGCCATGCAGTTTGTGGAGAAATCGCCGTGGATTGAGCGATTCAGTGTGAACTACCACCTCGGCGTGGATGGTATTTCGTTGTGGTTCGTGTTGTTGACCGCGTTTATCAACGTGGTGGTGATTATTGGGAGCTGGGAGGCGATCACTACCAAGGTTAATCAGTACATGGGGGCGTTTCTGATCCTCAGTGGCCTGATGATTGGCGTTTTTTGTGCGCTGGACGGAATGCTGTTTTACGTGTTTTTTGAAGCCACACTGATACCCATGTACCTCATCATTGGTATTTGGGGTGGCCCTAATAAAATTTACGCGGCATTCAAGTTTTTTCTGTATACCCTGATGGGTTCGCTTTTGATGCTTGTAGCGTTGATCTATCTGTATATCAAATCAAAGCCTAGTCCTGATCTGGCTGGAAGCTTCGATTTATCTTTGTGGCACACCATGCCTTTGGGTAGCATGGAGCAAACCTTGTTGTTTTTTGCATTCTTTGCGGCCTTTGCGGTCAAAGTTCCCATGTGGCCGGTTCATACTTGGTTGCCGGATGTCCACGTCGAAGCCCCTACCGGTGGCTCCGCTGTTCTTGCTGCCATCATGCTGAAGTTGGGTGCATATGGTTTTCTTCGCTTCTCCATGCCCATTACCCCTGACGCTGCCCACGAGTGGGCGGGGCTTTTGATTGGCTTGTCGCTGGTTGCCGTGGTTTATGTGGGTCTGGTGGCGATGGTTCAGCAAGACATGAAGAAGTTGGTGGCCTATTCCTCGGTTGCACACATGGGGTTTGTGACGCTTGGATTCTTCATCTTCAATGATCTCGGCGTATCGGGCGGCTTGGTGCAAATGATTGCCCACGGTTTTGTGTCGGGTGCGATGTTCCTGTCCATTGGTGTTTTGTACGACCGTGTGCATTCCCGCGAAATCGCCAGCTACGGCGGAGTGGTGAACACTATGCCCCGGTTTACAGCGTTTGCATTGTTCTTTGCCATGGCGAATTGCGGCTTACCAGGAACCGCCGGTTTTGTCGGTGAGTGGATGGTTATTTTGGGTGCTGTCAAGTTCAATTTCTGGATTGGTTTTGCCGCAGCCAGTGCGTTGATCTTTGGTGCTGCCTACACCTTGTGGATGTTCAAACGCGTGTACTTGGGACCGGTTGCAAATGACCATGTGAAGAACCTCACCGACATCAATGGACGTGAGTTTTTGATGCTCGCGTTGTTGGCGGCTGCTGTTCTTTGGATGGGTGTGTATCCCAAGCCTTTTACCGATGTTATGGATGTTTCGGTTGCCCAACTGCTCAAGCATGTTGCGGTATCGAAGTTGCACTGATCAAACTGAATTGAGAGATGAATGATGATTGACAAAATCAGTTGGATCACCGCCTTCCCCGAATTTGTGCTGTTGGTGATGGCATGTGTGATCGCTTTGCTGGATCTGGGCGTTCAAAGCAAGGGTCGGAGCTTTACTTATGCATTGACCTTGTTGACGTTGGCGGTTGTTGCTTATATGCAGGCCGACCTCGCTCTGAATGGTACGACTTTGTACGGGTTTGGCGATATGGTGGTCAGTGATGCCATGGGGAACTGGTTGAAGTGTTTCGCAACCATCGCAGTCATGGTGACATTGGTTTATGGGCGTCCCTACGCTGCGGATCGAGGCATGCTCCGTGGAGGCGAGTTTTTCACCCTAAGCATGTTTGCGTTGCTGGGCATGTGCGTGATGATTTCCGGTAGCAACTTCCTTGTGATCTACATGGGGCTCGAATTGCTGACACTGTCCAGTTACGCGTTGGTTGCATTGCGCCGTGACCATGTGACGGCCACGGAAGCTGCAATGAAGTATTTTGTTCTTGGTGCCATGGCTTCCGGATTTTTGCTGTACGGTATGTCCATGTTGTATGGTGCCACGGGCTCCCTTGATGTATCTGCTGTGTTTGACGCCATTCAGTCCGGACAAATTCGCCACCAAGTGTTGGTATTTGGCTTGGTTTTTGTCGTCGCCGGTTTGGCGTTTAAGTTGGGGGTTGTTCCATTCCACATGTGGATCCCCGACGTGTACCAAGGAGCTCCCACGGCGGTGACCTTGATGATTGGTGGCGCGCCTAAATTGGCGGCGTTTGCGATCACCATGCGACTCCTAGTGGAAGGCATGTTGCCCTTGGCTGGGGATTGGCAGCAAATGTTGATGGTGCTTGCGGTTGCGTCCCTATTAATCGGTAACCTGGCTGCTATTGCGCAAACCAACATCAAACGCATGCTGGCTTTTTCCACTATTTCGCAAATGGGTTTTGTCTTGTTGGGTGTGATGTCTGGCGTAGTTAATGGCGACGCCTTGAAATTCACGGCCAATGCCTACAGTTCAGCCATGTTTTATGTCATTAGCTACGTGCTGACGACGCTTGCTAGCTTTGGTATCTTGCTGCTGTTGGCACGCGATGGTTTTGAGAGCGAGGAAATTTCCGATTTGGCCGGATTAAACCAGCGCAGCCCGTTGTACGCTGCCGTGATGGCGATTTGTTTGCTATCTTTGGCCGGTATTCCTCCATTGGTTGGTTTTTACGCCAAGTTGGCGGTGCTGCAAGCGCTGATTGCGTCGGGGCAAACCTTGTCGTTGGGCTTGGCTATCTTTGCTGTAATGATGTCCTTGATTGCGGCTTTTTACTATTTGCGCGTCATTAAAGTAATGTATTTCGACGCTCCAATTGATGTCCGCACGGTAGCGGCGCCCTTGGATGTTCGGTTGGTTCTTTGCTTGAATGGTGGTTTGGTACTGGCTCTGGGCCTGCTTCCAAACGGTTTGTTTGCCTTGTGCAGTGCCGCCATCAGGCAGATGCTGGGAACCTGAGCGGCGTGTCTGCATCCGGTGATGTCTGGGTAATCGTGGTGATTGCAATGCTTGGCGCCAATGCGCCGTTTTTCACTGAGCGGGGCTTTGGGATCTGGCATTTGAATCGCCCAAAGTCACTGGGTTTTCGTTTTCTGGAGTTGTGCCTGAGTTACGGTCTGGTTGGTTGCATTGGTTTCATGCTGGAGGCGCGCGCCGGACAACTAGTTCCTCAAAGGTGGGAGTTCTTTGCCATTACGGTGGTTTTGTTCTTAACTTTGGCGTTTCCGGGTTTTGTTTACCGGTATTTGCTCCTGCGGCGGCCTTGAGGCATTGTCAAACATGAGCTGCCCGCATTTGCTTGAAGTAACGCAATCGAGTCACGGCGTTCTGGAGGGGCATTTTCTGCATGTCTTTCGTGACACGGTGTTGTTGCCAGATCAACAAATAGCAGTCCGTGAATACGTTGTACACCCGGGCGCTGTCATGGTGATTCCAGTCATGGAATCCAAATCCGGGGAAGTGCGCGTGGTGTTGGAGCGGCAGTATCGTTACCCTGTCAAGCAGGTCATGATTGAGTTCCCCGCGGGTAAACTTGACCCCGGTGAAGACATACTGGCTTGTGCCCAGCGTGAATTGAGGGAAGAAACGGGGTACTCCGCAACGCAGTGGGCCCATGCCGGTGCTATTCACCCCGTAATTGCATACTCGACGGAAAAGATCGATATTTGGTTTGCTCGGGGGTTGACATTGGGGGAGCGTCAACTGGACAGTGGCGAATTTCTGGATGTATTTACTGCGACGCCCACCGAGCTGCTGCAATGGTGCCTGAATGGTCAGGTAACAGATGCCAAAACGGTATCTGGCGCCCTCTGGCTGCAAAACGTTCTCAGTGGAAACTGGAAGCTGCAGTGGATGACCACGACGGCAACAGTGCCCGCGTGATTCTGCTATCCTTCTCAGGTGCTGTGGTCAACCACCACCATTGCGGATCCGTTGGATGATCGCGGGTCGTCCGCAGCCATTAACCGTAATTAATTCACTAGGAATTCACATGAAACGCATCTTTTTGGCTTCTTTGTCCGTTGTGGCGACTTTTGCCGTGAGCACACCGGTGTTGGCTGACCAAGCGCTTGCTACCGCCAAGAACTGCATGGCTTGTCACGCGCTGGATAAGAAGGTTGTAGGCCCTGCTTACAAAGACGTTGCCAAGAAGTACGCGGGTGATGCGAAAGCAGTCAGCATGTTGGCTACTAAAATCATGAAGGGTGGCTCCGGTACGTGGGGCGCAGTGCCCATGCCTGCAAATCCGCAGGTGAGTGAAGCAGATGCGAAAAAACTAGCCACTTGGGTTTTGTCGCTTAAGTAAGGTACATCGCTCTGCGCAAGACCCGCCGTTGGCGGGTTTTTTTGTGCCAAGCATTGCTGTGGGTTTGCATCCGGTCATGCAAATCCCGGAACTGAAGATGAAATGTGTCGATAGCGCCCACAAGTAGGGCTTATACCAAGCCGTGCGACAGTGATTCCATCAATAATGAGGCTCCAAAATGGCCGGTCTTTCATCCGCCGGTAATTTCAGCCACACAAGGAGCTTCCCATGAAACATCTCATCGTGATTGTCAGTAGCTGGCTGGCTTTGATGGCCTCTGCCATCGCCGGCTCTGGAACACCTTTTCCCGCTGATTGGAAGAGTTGGACAGCAATGAGCACAACATTGACTGGCATAGGTGCTCTGCCGGACTGTTCGGCTGATGTGTCCAAACTCCCGCCAATCTACCAAAAAACCGTTGAAACCTACTGCTCCGTTAAACCGGGTGGTCCTGGCAAGGTGGCCATTCTGGTCAAGCCCAGCGTTGGCGGTGATTACGCCGCAAGAAGCGGCAAGTTTTCCGATGGCACCAACATGATTCTGCATCTTAAGGACATGAAAGTACTGTTTGTGACGGGCCATAAAAATGGTGCGGCTGTTTATGGTGTGTTCACCGAGGACGGAAAAGATATTACGGCCGCATCGGGCCCGCTGGCTGCAGAAACCTGCACGACTTGCCACACTGGTTACCAGGCGTTTTGCAAGGGCGGACAGTGCGGTACAAAAAAGTAGCCGCCACAACCGCTGTTGGCCAATTTGGTGGGGCGCGTCTGGGTTACTTCCGGCGCGCCTTTTATTTTTAGTAGGCAGGAAAGGATTCGCCGTGAGTGAGCGCCAGAGCATCAAGACCATCCTGATCATCAGCACCAGCATGGTGCTGGTTATTGCGCAAATTATTTCCGGGTTGGTGCAGTACCGCGATCAAGCGAGCATGGCGCGCAACCAAATTAGTGCCGTGGCAGAGCAGGCGGTTCAGCCGCTTATTAGTTTGGCCAGTAATGCCATCGACGGTGGAAACGCCATGATTCTGAATAACAAGGAAGCGCAGTCCTTGTATGGCGCAACACGTGTCTTGTTTTTGCGCATGGAAGGCACCTCGGCAGGGGCGCCCAAGACGGAGTGGTCAGAGGCGATTGCGCCGCAAAAAATAGCCTATGAATTCGTTGCAAAGGGACAGGATGGCGTGAAACTCGCGGGTGTTGTTCAATCCGGTGGTTTGCTGGAGGATGAACGACTTTACGTCGTGCGCATTCCGCTTCCATCCGTGAAAAACGGCGGGGAGTTGATCGCCGTATTTTCAGCAGCTGAACTTGAAGGCCTGAAGAAACAGGTCGTACTGCGGGTCGGCGGTGTGTGTCTGATTATTACTTTGCTTGGCATCTTGCCAATCTGGTGGTTGGGGCGACGAATAGCCCGTCCGCTTGAGTCGGTTGTGGCTGCGGCGGAGTACGTTATTGCCAATGACGATTTTTCCCGCACTGTTCCAGAGCGGGGCACGTTAGAGACGGTTCGGGTGGCGCAAGCCCTAAATCAAATGCTGCAAAAATTCCGTGGCATTATTGCCGAGGTAAGGCAATCGAGTGAAAGCATTTCTGATGCCTCGCGTGAGATTGCCTCGGGTAACGCGGACCTTTCCTCTCGCACCGAATCGCAGGCATCGAGTTTGGAAGAGACGGCTAGTTCTATGGAGGCAATGTCCAACACCGTCAGGCAAAACGCCGAAAATGCGAATCTGGCCAATCAGCTGGTCGGATCAACGTCAGAGGTTGCAGTCAAGGGTGGCAAAGTGGTTGGACAGGTTGTTGAAACCATGGCCTCCATCAAGGAAAGCTCCCGCAGGATTTCGGACATTATTGGCGTTATTGATGGCATCGCTTTTCAGACCAATATCCTCGCATTGAATGCTGCGGTTGAAGCTGCCCGCGCGGGCGAGCAAGGGCGCGGGTTTGCAGTTGTTGCCTCTGAAGTCAGAAGCCTTGCGCAGCGTTCGGCGGGTGCTGCCAAAGAGATTAAGGCATTGATAGAGGACTCTGGCGCAAAGGTGGATGCCGGTGGTCGATTAGTGGACGAGGCGGGCAAGACCATGGAGGAAATCGTCAATTCGGTTAAGCGTGTCACCGACATCATGGGCGAGATTGCTTTGGCAAGTCAGCAGCAGAGGTCCGATATTGACCACGTTACGCAGGCGATCGGTCAGATGGATAACTCAACCCAGCAAAATGCCGCACTGGTTGAGCAAGCCGCAGCGGCGGCCGAGAGTCAGAGAGAGCAAGCTGCCAAGCTGGCGCACGCAGTCAGCATTTACAAGCTGCTGGATTGATTCAATATGCGGGGCGTTGCCCTAAGTTGCACCCGGGCGCTGCCTCGGACGACGACAGTTAGACCGAGTACGCATGAATGTGCTGCGACTGGTCCAGAAAAACGATGGGTACCGGTTTAATTACTTTTAGCCGGCTTGCAGTCAAAGCAAATAAACATCAGCGTGCTCAGGTAACGATGAATCGCTCCTTTGCTGCGTAGTTTGTGCTGGCCGCATTTAAGACAACTGCGAATTTCGCCGCTGGAGCCCATTCCCTGGAACGGAGAGCCGTTTTCTTTGGATGCGTAGCGCAGGCCAGATTCAGAAATTTTGCTTGTGTTTGAGTTGTACATACCGAGTCAGGTGTTTTTGTGTGAGTGGCTGATTACTTGCGACGGTGGACAATACGACCCGTTACGTCGGATGGATCGGTGATGTGCTCCATTGCGCTATATATCCTACGGTAAAGCAGCAATGTGACAGTACGAAGAAAGAGGCTCGCACCCGTCGCAGGCGGCGCGTGGCAATCTTCCGTGGCCTACGCATTTCCAGCACCAAAACGTCCCAATACGCACGGCGTTACCAGTGTTTCTCCATCCCCCACGCAACACGCCGCCTGCACCTGCTCCACCGCCCGCGCAGCACTTGCTGCATCTGCAGCGTGCACCCAGGTAATCGGCTCGCCAGCGGCCAGACGCTGCGCTGGCGCGGCAAAACCACTCAGGCCGACGCGCCAGTCGATGGGGTCGCCGGGCTTGCGTCGGCCACCGCCTAGTTCCACCACAGCCAGGCCGATGGCACGGGTATCCACCGTGCCTAGCACCCCGGCGCGCAGCGCGGGAGCAGGCACTACCACGGGGGCCGCGGCCAGGTGAGCGTGGGGGCGTTCCAGCAGATCGGTGGGGCCGCCCAGCGCAGCCACCATGCGTGCAAAACGTTCGGCGGCGGCGCCGCTGTCCAGTGCGGTTTGTAATTGGGTGCGGGCGGCGGCAGGGTTGGGGGCCAGGCCGCCCAGTACCAGTAACTCGGCGCCCAGTGCCAGAGTGACTTCGTGCAGACGTGGGTCGCGGGCGGCATTCAAGCCACCGCGATTCATGTTGCCCATGCTCGCACCGTGGGAGGAACCAGCGGGTGGTGCAGTGGGTGATCCGGGGCGTGATCCGGAAAACGATGTGGCTAAGGGTGTGCCTGTGAGATAGGCCACCGCCTCAGCCACTTCCAGCGCGTTGCCCGCGTTGCGGCCACGCACGTGGTTCATGTCGGTCACCAGCGCCGTGGTGCGCAAGCCGGCGCCGTGGGCCACGTCGACGATGCTGTGGGCCAGCGCGTCGGCCATGCTGCGGGTGTCGGCAAAGGCGCCGTTGCCGCAGGTTACGTCCATCACCAGCCCTTGCAGCCCGGCGGCGAGTTTTTTGGACAGGATGCTGGCGGTGATGAGCGGCACGCTTTCCACCGTGGCGGTCACGTCGCGGATGGCGTACAGGCGCCGGTCGGCGGGGGCCAGGTCGGCGGTTTGGCCGATGATGGCGCAGCCCACGCTGCGCACTACCTGGTCAAAACGCGCGGCGTCGGGGGTGGCGCAGTAGCCGGGTATGGCTTCAAGCTTGTCGCAGGTTCCGCCGGTGTGGCCCAGGCCGCGCCCCGAGATCATGGGCACATAACCGCCGCAAGCCGCCACCATGGGCGCCAGCATCAGGCTCACTTTGTCACCCACGCCGCCGCTGGAATGTTTGTCGAGCACGGGGCCGGGCATATTGGGCCAGGTCAGCACGCGGCCCGAGCGCATCATGGCGTCGGTCAGGGCCACGCAGGCGTCGCGGTCCAGCCCACGTAAAAACACTGCCATGGCCATGGCGGCCACCTGGCCTTCGCTCCAGCTGTGGTCGACCAGGCCGCGTACAAAGTGTTGGATCTGAGCCGTGGTGAGCGGCAGGCCGTCGCGTTGGGTGCGGATGATTTCCTGGGCCAGCATGGGTGCCTCGCGGTAGGGGGGAGTCGGTTCAGTAGGTTGCGGAGTTGGCCGCTGGTGTAGACAGTGGGTTGCCTGCCAACACGGCTTCAATGTCGCCCAGCAGGCTGCTGGCGCCAATGCGAAACCGCTCCGGCGACAAGGCGCCTGGACCTAAATGCTCGGCCACCAAGGCCAGGTAGGGCAGGGCGTCGGCCACGGTGCGGATGCCGCCGGATGCCTTGAAGCCCACGGTGGGGCCACCGGTTTGCCTGCCCGCGCGGGCGATTTCGCCCAGCATGGCGGCAGCAGCCTTGGGCGTGGCGGAAACCGGGGTTTTGCCGGTGCTGGTTTTCACAAAGTTCGCCCCGGCGGCGATCGCCAGTTGCGTGGCTTGCGCAATCAGGGCCGGGCTGTGCAGCATGCCGCTTTCAATGATGACTTTGAGTGTGAGTGATCCGCAGGTCGTGCGCACCTGGGCCAGAAAGTCGGTGCAGGCTTGTGCCGGGTTGCTCTGGCCGGTCTGCGGTCCTTGCATCAGGGTCGAATAGGGCAGCACCACATCGACCTCGTCACCACCCGCAGCGCGAATCTGCTGCACATCGGCCACGGCACGCTCCACGTCCAGCGCACCGTGGGGGAAATTGGCCACCGCCGCTACCCGAATGTTCGGCGGCAACAGGCTGCGGGCCTGCGCCACAAAACGCGGCCACACGCACACCGCGGCCACCGGGCCGTAAGGCGTTTGGGCGCGTTGGCACAGGGCGGTGATGTCGGCTGCGGTGTCGGCGTCGTTCAGGCTGCTCAAGTCGAGGCAGTGCAGGACGATGTGGGCGGCGTTTTGCAGGTCAAATGGGGCGTTGGCGCTCATGGGGTGTGCGTGGGTAAACAATAGCGTATTGTGGCGCTGTACGGTATGGCAAAAAACGGGGGGAAGACCATGGTCGCGCATACGAACCAAGTAACCTGCTGTTCTCATGGATGCAGGCAAGGTGCGCTGCCGATTAAGCGCTTTTCAATGCCCTTGAAACTTGTCATGATGCGGGCATCCCGGCATTTGGAACCCGTCCCAACATGACACTGCAAAACGCGGCCACAAGGCCCCTGAAAATTCTGGTCGCAGAAGACAACACCATCAATCAGCGCCTGGTAATTGGCATGCTCACGACCCTGGGGCATACCGGTGTTGTGGTGGGAGATGGTGATAAAGCCCTCAAGTGTCTGGCCAAGCTCCAGTTCGATGTGGTGCTCATGGATGTCATGATGCCGGTCATGGACGGCCTAGAGGCATTGGCGGCCATCCGTGCCCAGGAGCAGCAAACCGGTCGGCATTTGCCGGTCATCATGGCAACAGCCCATGTGGAATCGGGGGACAAGGCCCGGTTCAGGCAGGCGGGTGCCGACGGCTACCTTGGCAAGCCCATAGAAATCGAGCAACTCCGGTCTGAATTGCGGCGGGTGCTGGTTTTATAGGGTTTCTTGGTGTTGGAATGCCCAATCAGGCGGTAATATTTGCTCCGCTGCGGCCCGCAGCGTGTTGACAGGAGAGTAACCCACCATGCGTCCTGAATCCGGTTCGTATACCCCACCGCGCTGGCTGGCGCCCGGCGTGGCGCTCATGCAGCGCTTTGGCATGTCGGTCAAACTGGCTTGCATCTCGGCGTTGCTGTTGATTCCACTGTCGGTTGTAACTTTTGTCCAGGTAGCCGATCAGGTGCAGGTCTACCGTTTGGTCGAGCTTGAGGGTTTGGGCGTGCAGGGGGCGTCGCTGCTGATCGACATGGTGGCCGAGGTGCAGCGTCACCGCACCGATGTGTTGATGTCGGCCGACCCGGCGCGGGAAAGTGAACGCGCACAAAACCGCAAGCGGCTGGATGCGGCACTGGCCGCACTGGACCGCTGGATCAAGCAAAACCCCGAATTGGACCTGGGCACGCTGTGGGGTGAAACGCGGTCCGATATTGGGGCGCTATCGCACGAGTTGGCGGGCAAAGACAGTGCGGCGGTATTTGCACAACACGCCAAGGTGGTGGACGGCCTGCGCAAACTCACGCTGTACGTGGGTGAAACCTCCAAACTGGTGCTGGATTCAGAAGGCGATTCCTACTTTTTGCAGGACGTACTCACCGCCCAGGCGGTGCCCTGGCTGGATGCCACCAGCCACCTCCAGGCCGTGGGCGCTGCGTGGGTGGGGCAACTGCCGGACAAAGACGCCCAGGTCGCAGCATTGGCGACCATTGCCGATTTGACCGATGAACGCACCTGGGTGGTGAGGGAAAAGTTGCTTGCCCACGCCCGTGCAGGCGGCACGGCGTCGTTCAAGAACGATGAAGCACTGGCTGCCACACAGGCGCTCACCCGCGCGGCGCGGGATGGGTTCGGAAAGAACCCGACGCCGGAATCGGCCAGTGCCTTTGTCACTTTGGCTGGCACGGCACTCCAGGCAGGGGAGAGTATGCGGCGCAAACTCGCCAGTCTGTTGCAGGACAGGCTGGATCAGCGGCAATCCGCTGCGCTGCGCCAGGCCCTGTTGCTGGGTGGTTTTGCCAGTGCGGGTGCGCTGGGGGTGTTTTATTTGATGCTGGCGTTCTCCGTCGCCACCGTGAGCAGCCTGAACGTTTTGCACCTGGCCTTGAAAGAAGGCACCAAGGGCAATTTGGCGGTCAAGGTGAAGGCCCACGGAACCGACGAATTGGCCTCCATCAGCCACGAGTTCGAGGCCATGCTGGGCGTTTTGTCGGCCCTGGTGGCCGATGTGCGCAGTGCGTCGTCCATGGTAACCCACGTGGGCGGACAGCTGGTCGATGATGGACAGCAGTTGTCCCAACGTACCCAGGCGCAAGCCTCCAGCCTGGAAGAGGCCACCACCAGCGTGGGGGATGTCAGCGAAACCGTGGCACGCAATTCAGAGTCCGCGCAAGAGGTCAGCATGATGACCAAAGGCTTGCACCAGGAAGCCGAAAATGCCAGTGTGCTCATGGGTAAAACCATGGACGGCATGGGTGAGTTGCAAACCACTTCCAACCGCATGACCGAGATCATCGGCACCATTGACGGCATTGCGTTCCAGACCAATTTGCTGGCGCTCAATGCCGCCGTGGAAGCCGCCCGTGCGGGCGAACAAGGCAAGGGTTTTGCCGTGGTGGCTGCCGAGGTGCGCAGCCTGGCACGGCGCAGCCAGGTAGCGGCCGGCGAGGTGCGCAGCATGATTGCCGATTCCGCCTCGCGCGTGGGCAACACGGTGAAGGCTATTGAAGGCGTCAGCCAGCTCATGGGCAGCCTGGTCACCGGTATTCGCGAGATCGCAATCAATGTCGACACCATGGCCGAAGGCAGTGTCAAACAAAGTATTGCCCTGGCCGAAGTGGTGCAGGCGGTGGGTGATCTGGACCGGGTGACGATTGAAAACTCGGGTCTGGTGGACCGCACCTCGCACCGCTCGGCGCGGCTGATGCAGCGCTCCAAACAACTGGAAGACGCGGTAACCCACATCCGGCTGCGCCAGGGCACCACCGACGAAGCCATGGCCCTTGCCATCAAGGCGCATGCGCTGGTGCAGTCGATTGGTCTGGAAGCAGCCACGCCCCTCTTTTACGACCCGCAGGGTGGTTTTGTCGATCGCGACCTGTATGTTTTCGTGTTTGATCGCCAGGGTATTTACCGCGTCATGGGGGCGGACACCGCGCGTGTTGGAACCAGCCTGTCGGACGTCCCCGGACTGGATGCACAGCAACTCCTGGACGATGCCTGGGAGCGTTGCGCGTTGGGTGGCGGGTGGGTGGAATACACCATCATCAATCCGGTGACGAAAGACGTGCGCAGCAAAGCGTCCTATATCCTACAAATTGACGACCAACAGTTAATCGGTTGCGGAGCCTACCGGGGCACCGCGCTGTAGCGCTCGGCGCATCCGCGCACACCCCGGGTACCCGCGCTTGCCTTTTGCACTGGCGGACGGTTGTTACAGTGGGTGTTCGGCGTAAAACCTGCCACCGTGGAACAGCAGTGGCGATGCGCCTTCGCGGTGTGTGCAGCGCTCCACTTCACCCACAAAGATGACATGGTCGCCTTCTTCGTAACGGCTGCGGTTGAAACACTCAAACGTGGCAACCGCGCCGTCCAGCAAGGGGGCACCACCGGCGCCGGGCGTGAATGCAACGCCTGCAAAGCGGTCACCGCCGCGCTGGGCAAACTGGCGCGCCAGGGGTTGCTGGTGTGCGCTCAGGATGTTGATGGCGTAGTGTGAACCGGTACTGAATGCAGCCAGGGAGGCGGCCGCGCGCGCCAAACTCCACAGCACCAGGGGCGGGGTCAGCGACACCGAGTTGAACGAATTGGCGGTCAGCCCAATCAGCGTTCCCTGGGCTGAGCGTGCGGTCACAATGGTGACGCCGGTGGCAAACATGCCCAGTGCCTTGCGGAAATCAGAGGCCGTGAAGTTCGGGGGGAGCGCCCGGGGTGGGTCGGCGTGGGAAGGCATCGCGCCAATTTAACCGAATTCCACTGGCCCCGCGTGCGGGCTTCTACCAACCGCAGCCGGTGCAGGGGCATCCTACAATGGGCCATGCTATTTCGATTTGTGATTTTTACCCTGTTTGCTACCCATTGCATAGCTGCCAGCGCTCTGCCTTCGGGGCTTTGCAAGGACTTTTCTTCCAAAATTCCGAACGTCAGCGTGCCATTGTGCGAGGCCGCCCAACTGCAAGATACCCGTGCCCGCTCGGTGCTGAACCGCGCCATCTGGGTTCGCGATGTGCGCCCGGACGATGCGCGCCTGCGCGTGTTGGTCGTAGGCGGTATTCATGGTGATGAAATGTCCTCCAGTTCCATGGTGTTTCACTGGATCAGTCTGGCGCAGGTAGCGCCGGCCGATATGCCGGACCCTATTCACTGGCGCTTCATTCCAGCGCTCAACCCGGATGGCCTTTTTGCACGACCGGCACGTAGGGTCAATGCGCGCGGCGTCGATTTGAACCGCAATTTCCCGACGCCCAACTGGGCCCGCGACGCCCGCATCTACTGGGAGGACCGCACCCGCAAAGACCCCCGACGCTGGCCGGGGAGCAAGCCCTTGTCCGAGCCGGAGTCGCGTTTTTTGCTGGCCGAGATGGACAGCTTCAAACCGAACCTGATTGTCAGCATCCATGCGCCCTATGGTGTGCTGGATTTTGATGGCCCCTCGGTGCCACCGAGCAAGCTCGGGCGGCTGTACCTCGATCAGGTCGGCATATTCCCGGGCTCACTGGGCAACTACGGCGGCGTTCACAAGCGGGTGCCGGTCGTGACCATCGAACTGCCCAGTGCCGCCCGCACCCCGTTGGATGCCGAAATGCGCCAGATGTGGCTGGATTTGCTGCGTTGGAGCGCCGAGCGGCTGGGGCCGGGTGTGACAACCGCGTCGCGTGAAGTCCCCGTGCAATAGACCGGTTTGGAGTCGCTCAGGGGCATCCTGCACACCGAACGGATTTGGCACCGTCGCGTGGATACAATGGGCGCCCTTTGCCGGGGTTGGGCTGTTTCCAGCCAATAGAAAGAAAACTATGCATTACCGAATTTTTTCACTCACTGGTGCGTTGCTTGCAGGCGCTGCCCTGTCGTGCGGTGCGGCGTACGCGGCCGAATTGCGGGTGCTGACCCACAGTTCCTTTGCGGTTCCCAAACCATTGCTGGAACGGTTTGAGGCGGACGCCGGTGTCACGCTGCGCATCACCAAAACCGGCGACGCCGGCGAGATGCTGAACAAACTGATCTTGACCCGTGCTGCCCCGGTGGCCGACGTGGTGTTCGGAATCGACAACACCCTGGTGGGCAAAGCCATGGCGGCGCAGGTGCTCGAACCCTATAAAGGCCCCGCCGCAACCCGTGCCAGCAGCGTGTCCTTGCCTGGCGCGGTGGTCCCGGTGGACTACGGTTACGTGTCCATCAATTACGACAAGGCCTGGTTTGCCAAAAGCAAGCTGCCTTTGCCCAAGTCACTCGATGACCTGACACAGCCCAAGTACGCCAAACTGCTGGCGGTACAAAACCCGGCCACTTCCAGCACCGGCAATGCCTTCATGCTGGCCACCATTGGGTCCATGGGAGAAGAAAAAGCCTTTGCCTGGTGGGCCCGCATGCGCAGCAACGGCCTCAAAGTTGCCAAGGGCTGGAGCGAAGCCTATTACACCGAGTTTTCGCAAAATGGTGGCGCCTACCCGCTGGTGGTGAGTTACGCCACCAGCCCCGCCGCCGAATTGTTTTACAGCAACGGCAAATTCACCGAACCCCCCACGGGCAGTTTGAATTTGCCCGGCGCCGTGTTCCGCCAGGTAGAAGGCGTTGCGCTGGTCAAGGGCGCAACCGCCCGCCTGGCGGCGGAAAAATTCATCGAGTTCATGCGTTCCACCCCCGTGCAGCAGGGCCTGCAGACCGAAATGTGGATGTTTCCGGTTGAACCCGGTGCCCCCCGGGCGGACGCCATGCGTTTTGCCCCGAGCCGGGTGCCAGCAGCAGCCCCAGCGCCCAGGACATGGACAGCAAAGGCCCCGGGTGGGTCGCACGGTGGACCAAGGTGGTACTGAAGTAAGCCAAAGCCCCCTTTGGCGCCCTGGTCTGTGCACACGGCAGCCATGCAGAAATTCGCGCGTCTGCTGCTGCCCGGGCTGCCCGTGGGTTTTTTGCTGATTGTGTTGGTGGCGCCGAGCCTGCGCCTGCTGGCCGAGGGCGGGCCACTGCAGTGGTGGGAGCCCTGGACCGACCCCTACCTGCTGCGCCGCCTGGTGTGGACATTTGTACAAGCCGGCTTGACCTGTGGGCTGGCCCTGGTGCTGGGTTTGCCACTGGCATGGGTTTTGGCGCGATGGGATTTCCCCGGGCGGCTTGTCCTGCTGCGCACGCTGATGCTGCCATTTGTTGTGCCCACGCTGGTGGCCGCCATGGGGGTGTTGGCACTGTGGGGCCCCCAAGGCCTGGTGGCCGGGTGGGGCGGGCCCGACTTGCAGGGCAGCCCCTGGTTGCTGCTGTACGGCAATCTGTTTTTTAACCTGTGCCTGGTGGTGCGCGCCGCCACCGATGCGCTGCAACAGGTCAGCGCGGCGCGAGTGGCCGCTGCGCGCACCCTCGGTGCCAGCCCCTGGCGGGCCTTCTGGCGTGTGGAGTGGCCGGCCATTGCGCCATGGCTCATGTCCGCCCTGTGCCTGGTTTTTTTGTATTGCTTCAGTGGCTTTGGTCTGGCACTGGTGCTGGGTGGACAGGATTACGCCACGGTCGAGGTCGAAATCTACACCCTGGTGGCACACGAACTGCAGTTGGCACAGGCCAGTGTGCTGGCGCTGTGGATGCTGCTGCTGACGGGGCTGGTGGCGCTGGTGTACGCCGTGCTGGAGCGTCGCCTGGCCACACCCCTGCGCGCTGACAGGATGCCACGCCGGCGTCCCTGCGGCATCGGCCAATGGATGGCCCTGGCGCTTGTGCTGGCGGTGTGGATGCTGGTGTGTGTGGCGCCCCTGGCCGCCATTGCCTGGCGGGCGCTGATGGCGGGTAGTGCGGCCTGGTCGGTGTTGCTCAATGCGTCCACCTGGCAGGCCCTGTGGAACACTGCGCGCTTTACCCTGTTGGCCGTTGCGTGTTCTGCCGTGCTGGGCTTGGCCCATGCCATGGCGGCGCGCCGGTCGCTGGCGATGCGTGCATTGGTCTTTTTGCCCTTTGTGGTGTCACCGGTGGCAGTGGCTTTTGGCTTGCTGCTGCTGTACCCGCAATGGACGGCCAGCATGGGTTTGCTGGTAGCGGCCTACACCTTGCTGGCGTACCCGTTTGTTGCCAAATCCGTGGCCTCCGGGCTGGACGCAGTGCCGCCGCATGTGCTGCAGGCCGCCCGCACGTTGGGGGCCACGCCGTGGCGGGTGTTTGTGCGCGTGACCTTGCCCATGCTGCGACCCGCACTGCGGCGCGGGCTGGCCTTTGCGGCCGCCACCGCGGTCGGGGAGTTTGCAGTCACCCTGTTTCTGTCGCGTCCCGAGTGGGCCACCGTGACCACCCTGATTTACGAACACCTGGGGCGCCCCGGTGCCGCCCACCGCGACGCCGCCATGGTGCTGGCGTGTTTGCTGATGGCGTTGGCACTGCTGATTTTTGTGCTCATCGAGTGGTCGGCTGCGCCGGCCTCTGCCACCGGTGGTGACGGGGATGTGCGCAACAACGGGGTTGTGGTGGAGCACGCCCATGCTTGAGCTGCGAAACGTGTGCAAGATGTGGCAGGCGCGTGTGCTGCTCGGTGGGGTGAACCTGGTGCTGCAACCGGGCGAAGTGGTGGCCATTTTGGGCCCCTCGGGCAGCGGCAAGAGTACCTTGCTCAAAATGGTGGCCGGGCTGGAGTCGCCCGATGGTGGCGCAGTGTATTGGGGCGGCCAGGACATCACCGCCATGGCCCCTGAGCGGCGCGGTTTTGCCCTGATGTTCCAGGACTTTGCGCTGTTTGCGCATCTGGATGTGCAGGACAACGTGGCGTTTGGCCTGGTGGAGCAGGGCCTGCGCCGCGCGGCGGCGCGTGCACAGGCCTGCGACATGCTGGGGCGTTTTGGCATGGCGGCGTTTGTCCACCGGCGGGTGGCACAACTTTCGGGGGGTGAGCAGCAGCGGGTCGCACTGGCGCGTGCCCTCATTACCCGGCCACACGTGCTGCTGCTCGATGAACCATTTTCGGCATTGGATGCACAGTTGCGTGTACAACTGCGCGCCGAGTTTGTCCAACGCATTGCCGAGCGGAACATGGCAACGCTGCTGGTCACGCACGACGAAGGTGAGGCCCGCGCCATGGCCACACGCGCCTATGCCCTGCGCGACGGTGTTTTGCAGGTGCTTTGGTAAAATGGCCCACCGCTATCCGGCAACATTGCCGGGTGCGGATAACTCCCCTTACTATTCGTACTATTTGAACCGGGCACCGATCTACCATGCGACTGTTACGCAAACTCAAAGACCGCATCCGCACCATGATGGGCCTGCGCACCCAGCGCCAACTCCAGCCCGCCCATGGCAAACCCTCGCTGGGTGCCAGCATTGTCAAAGACCGTTTCCGCATTCGCCTGAAACACCCGATCGACGACGAGACCTGGGACTGGCTCAGCGAAAAGGGCTGGCGTGCCATGCCGGTCAACAACAACCGGCGCAAATACACCATCGTTTCCGAGCGTTCCTTCGAACGCCTGCTGAGGGCCGAGCCGCTGGAGCGCGAAGCGCTGATGGCCCGCTTGACCGATGGGCGTGGCGCCCGCCGCGCCTGATGCGTGGTCACCGGTCGGGTGACTGCTTGCTCATCTTTTTATAGCTGATAACGCACGCCAGACGCGCGCAAATGCCCTTTTTTGTCTACACAATATGGGCACCAATCAGGCCGCGCCGCGCCGGGTGCGCAGCGCATCGCGGGTGTGGCGCAGTACGGCGTGCAGCGCATCCGGCGCGTCACATGCCACCACCACACGCTCGGGGCTGGCGCGCAGCCAGGTGATCTGGCGTTTGGCCAGCTGGCGGGTGGCGATGATGCCCAGCGCGCGCAGGCTACTTTGTTCAGCCGCATTGAGCACCCCATCGCCCCCGCGTGCGGCGTGGGCGTCCAGCACCTGCCAGGCCTGGCGGTAACCCACACAGCGCATGGAGGGTAAATCGGGGTGCAGGTCGCCACGGGCACGCAAGGTGCGCACCTCGTCCACAAAGCCCTGCGCCAGCATGGCGTCGAAGCGCTGCGCGATGCGGTCGTGCAGCCAGCCACGCTCTGCGGGTTCTAAAGAAATAAGGCTTCTTGCGCCCGTCTGGTGTGCGGTGGCAGCTCCTGTTTTTGTAGCATTCTGGCGGGCGTGGAAGGCTGACAGGGGTTGGCCCGAGAGGCGAAATACCTCCAGCGCGCGCTGGATGCGCTGGCTGTCGCCCGGCGCCAGCCGCGCCGCCGTGACCGGATCCACCCGTGCCAGTTCCGCGTGCATCGCGGGCCAGCCCTTTTGGAGTGCTTCGTCTTCCAGCGCGGCGCGCACGGCGGGGTCGGCGGCGGGCATGGCGTCCAGCCCATCGGCCAGGGCCTTGAAATACAGCATGGTGCCGCCCACCAGCAGGGGGAGCTTGCCGCGCGCGGCAATGTCGGCGATCAATGCGCTGGCATCGCGCACAAAGTCGGCCGCGCTGTAAGCCTGCAACGGGTCGCGGATGTCAATCAGGTGGTGCGGCACGCAGGCCAGCTCCGCCGCACTGGGTTTGGCGGTGCCAATGTCCATGCCCCGGTAGACCAGGGCCGAGTCGACGCTGATGATTTCGCAGTCGTGCGCTTCTGCAATCGCCAGTGCGGCGGCCGTTTTGCCGGCCGCCGTGGGGCCGGCGAGGGCGATGTACGGGGGCAGTGCGGGAAGCGTCGTGGGCATGGTGTGGAAAAGCGTGCAGGCAAGCGGCGGGTGGGGGCAAGCGTGAAGAAGGGGCTTGGCGCGTGGGGCTGGGTGGTGGATGTGCATAGGGGCGGCAGGGTTGGGGGGGGGTTGCGTATCAGCGCCCGCGCAGGAACAGGGCGTCGAGTTCGCGCAGGCTCATGGGGCGCCAGGTGGGGCGGCCGTGGTTGCACTGGTCGCTGCGTTCGGTGGCTTCCATTTGGCGCAGCAGCGCGTTCATCTCTTCCAATGTGAGCTTGCGGTTGGCGCGCACGGCGCCGTGGCAGGCCATGGTGGCCAGCAGTTCGTTGTGCGCGCGTTGGATGACGGTGCTGGCCTCATGCTGGCCCAGCTCGGCCAACACGCTGCGGGCCAGTTCCACGGCGTCGCCAAACCCGTTTGAGGTGGCCAGCGCGGTGGGTACGGCGCGCACGGCCAGGGTTTTGGGCGAGAAGGGCACCACCTCCAGTCCCAGCCTGTGCAGGGTGTCGGCATGGGCCTCGGCGGTGGCCACTTCGGCCGGTGTGGCGGCAAAGGTGGCGGGTACCAGCAAAGTTTGGCTGGACAGCGCAGCGGGGTTATCGGCGCCCGCTTGGGCTTGCTGCTCGGCAAATTGGCGCTTGAGGCGCTCGTAGACGATGCGCTCGTGCGCGGCGTGCATGTCCACCAGCACCAGGCCCTGGGCGTTTTCGGCCAGGATGTAGATGCCGTGTAATTGCGCCAGGGCACGCCCCAGCGGCCAGTCGCCCGTGGGTTCGGGGCGGGTGTGCGGTGTAGTGAGGGGTGCGCCGTTGTCGGACGCACTGGGGGCAGGCCGGTCAGCAGGGGTGTTTGCGGCACTGGGCGCGCCGGGCATGGCGGTCACTTGGTCGGCGCTGCTGGATTGGTTGGCCGGCGTGGTGGCCGACGGGGCCAAAGATGCGCCGAGCCCGAGCCCGAGCCCGGCTGGCAGGCCGGGCACGCCCGGTGCAGTGGCTGCACCAGGGATGTTGGCTGTCGCGCTGCCGCGCGCCGGGTCGCGTTGCCACAGCGCGCCGACGTCGCTGACGCGGTGCCCGGTGGATTCGGAATTTGCTACGAAATTAATAGCTGGTTGCGCACGGTACATGGGCGCAAACGGCTTGTTTTGCTCATGAACAGCGCCTGCTGCGTTGGCCGAGGTGCCCGCACCGTCGTGTGCCCCGCCGCCATCGGGCGTGTGCTTGCTGGAAGGCATGGCACCCGTGGCACCCGCAAGGCCGCTGCGCTTGCCCCGATTGGGCGCGGCACTGCGGCTGCAGCCCCACCGGCACCGGCACCGGCGCGGGGCACTGCCAGCGCGTTTTCGACCGCATGGCGCACGCCCTGGTGCACTTCGCGGCTGTCGCGAAAGCGCACCTCGATTTTGGTCGGGTGCACGTTCACATCCACCCGCGCCGGATCCATGGCCAGGTACAACGCGTAGACCGGCTGGCGGTGGCCGTGCAACACGTCTTCAAACGCACTGCGGGCGGCGTGGGTGAGCACCTTGTCGCGCACAAAACGGCCGTTCACGTAGCAAAACTGCTGGTCGGCACGCGAACGTGCCGCGTCGGGGATGCCGACGCGGCCCCACACCCGCAGCGTGCGCGGGGTCGTGCTTTCGGCGCTGGCCGCTGCGTCCGTGCCCAAGGCGCTCGCGGAGCCTCCCACCTGGGCGTTGCCCACCGCACGCAGGGCGCCGGTGGCGGCCCACTGCACGGCAATGGACTGCGCCATGAAGTCGCTGCCCAGCACGTCGGCCAGGCGCTGGTCCAAAGCGGTTGGGGTGGTCGGGGCGCTCAGGGTAGCCAAGGCGGTCGCCGCGTCTGTACTGCAGCGGCGCCATTGCTCCACCAACTTACCCTCGTGCCAGATGGCAAAACCCACGTCCGGGCGTGCCAGCGCGTGGCGGCGCACGGCTTCGATGCAGTGCGCCAGTTCGGTGGCATCGGTTTTGAGGAACTTGCGCCGTGCCGGTGTGCTGTAAAACAGCTCTTTCACCTCCACGGTGGTGCCCTGGCTGCGCGCCACGGGTTGCAGTTCGCCCGTGCGGCCGTCCAGCAAATAGGCAGCGTTTTGGCCCATTGCGCGCGACAGTATTGCGCAGTCAGCTATTGAATTAATAGCAGCCAGGGCTTCGCCCCGAAATCCCATGGTGGACACCGATTCCAGCTCGTGCAGGTTGGCAATCTTGCTGGTGGCGTGGCGTTTGAAGGCAATGGGCAACTCACCGGGCGGGATGCCAATGCCATCGTCTTCCACGCTGATGAGGCGCACACCACCGGCCATCAGGCGCACCGTGATCTGGGTGGCGCCGGCGTCCAGGGCGTTGTCCACCAGTTCGCGCACCACCGAAGCGGGGCGTTCCACCACCTCGCCGGCGGCAATCTGGCTGATGAGTTCGTCCGGCAGTTCACGGATCGGGCGGCGGGGGGAGGGGGCGAGGATGGCGTTCACCCGCCCGATTTTAGGCGGCGACACGTCCCCTTTGCGCGGGTGGGCGGTCAATGTCGGCCAACGACGGGTTGCGCGCGAGGGTTTGGGTGCCCACCAGAATCGTGCGCACCATCACCACCAGCTGTTCGGCCAGTGCGGGCAACTGTTCATCGGGCAGGTTGATGGCAGTGGCACCCATTGCAAACACCAGGCGGGTGATGGCTTTGGCGGTGATGGCCGGCTCGTGCAGGCCGGTTTTCTGAATCTCTGCCAGGCGAATCAGGTCCAGGCGCAATTCTTCTTCAAAGTAGTTGAGCTGTTGGTCCACCGCGTGTTTGAAAGCGTTGGAGCCCAGCGTGCCTTCGCGCAGCAGGACGTGCAGCAGGCGGTCGTCGCTGCGCAGTTGCTGCATAAACACCTCTACCGAGGCGCGCACCACGCTGCGCTGTGTCAGGGCCCGCTGGCGTGCGGCGCCTATGACTTCGCGCAGGGAGCTGCCGGCGCGGTCGATCAAGGCCAGGGCCAGCTCGTCCATGTCGCGGAACTGGCGGTAAAAGCTGTTGGGCGCAATGCCCGCCTGGCGAGCCACTTCGCGCAGGCTCAGCGAGGACACGCTGCGGTGCGGCTCCAGCAGCGTCAGGGCGGCTGCAATCACGTCATCACGCGAGATAACGGGTTTTCGGCCCGCTGCCGAGGGGTAGGAATGGGGAGAACGGGGCGGCATGAAGGCTTGGGTTGCAGTGCGGCGGTGCATGCACCACCGCAGGTCATTTTAATTAGTGCACAAGTGTATAGATGAATGTGCGCTTGCGGTATACTGGCGATCTATTTTTTCGGGGATGCGGTGCTGGCGGTGCTTGGGGTCTGCCGGGCCCGCCGCGCTCCAAGCCAACAGGACCGCATCATGAAATGCACGGATGACTTTCGCCTGAAGTTCGGCCACCACGAGTTGGTGCCCATCGTCATCGGCGGCATGGGGGTGGATATTTCTACCGCCGAGCTGGCCCTGGAGGCGGCGCGCCTGGGCGGCGTTGGCCACATCTCCGACGCCCTGATCCACGACGTGGCCGACCGGCGGTTCGATACCGCCTTCATCAAAGGCAAAACGCGCTTTTACAAGCACAACGTCGATAACTCCGATAAAAGCATCATCCAGTTCGACTTGGGTCATCTGGCCGAAGCCACCCAACTGCACGTGGGTAAAACCATGGAAGCCAAGCGGGGCAGCGGCATGGTGTTTGTCAACATCATGGAAAAGCTCACCATGAATGCCGCACGCGACACGCTCAAAGTGCGCCTGAATGCGGCGCTGGATGCGGGTATTGATGGCATTACCCTGAGTGCCGGGTTGCACCTGGGCTCGTTCGCCCTCATGGCCGAAAACCCGCGTTTCAGGGATGCCAAGCTGGGCATCATCGTCTCCTCGGTGCGTGCCTTGCAGCTGTTTTTGCGCAAAACGGCGCGGCTGGAACGCTTGCCCGACTTTGTGGTGATCGAAGGCCCGCTGGCCGGTGGGCACCTGGGTTTTGGACTGGACTGGGCGCAGTACGACCTGGCCACCATCGTGGCCGAGGTGGCGCAGTTCCTGAAAACCGAACAGCTTGATATTCCGCTGATTGCGGCCGGGGGCATTTTTACCGGCAGCGACGCGGTAGCCTTTTGCAAAACGGTGCGGCGGCCGTGCAGGTGGCCACCCGCTTTACCGTGGCCCAGGAGTGCGGGCTACCGTCGAAAGTGAAGCAGGAATACTTCAAGGCCAGCGAGGAAGACATCATTGTCAACACCGTGTCCCCCACGGGCTACCCCATGCGCATGCTGCGCAGCACGCCGGCCATTGGCTCGGGCATTCGCCCCAACTGCGAAGCCTATGGCTATTTGCTCGACGGCAGCGGTAAATGCGCCTACATCGACGCCTATAACACGCAGCTGGCGCTGCACCCGGATGGCAAGAACATTTCGGTAATCGACAAAACCTGCCTGTGCACCCACATGCGCAACTACAACTGCTGGACCTGCGGGGCGCTGACGCACCGACTGAAGGACACCACGCACAAGTTGGCCGATGGCAGTTACATCGAACCCAGCGCCGAGCATATCTTCAAGGATTACCAGTTCAGCGTGAACAATACCGTTCGCCTGCCTGACGCCGATCCGGCCCCCTGACGGGCGGCGCGGGGCGGTCCGTAGCGGACCCCGACCGCCCCTTTGGGTGACCGGGAACTACCGGGGCATGCGGTACTGGTCTTTCATGCCCAGTGCATGCTGCTCCCACACCGTGTTGTAACGGGTGGCGTCGACCACCGGTTTCCTGAGAATCTTCATGCACTGTTCCATTTGCGCGGGTGTGCTGCTGGGTTTGGAGTGCAGTTGCAGCGCAAATTTGGAGAAGTCGCGCACCATGAAGTCAAAAATCTGGTCGATCACTTCGGTGGCCACACCGTAAATTTTGGCGTTTTCCAGCACCAGCTGGCCGTACACCACCAGGGTGAACATTTCACCGGCAGTGAGCAAGAAGTCAATGTCGGTTTGCTGCTCAGTCGTGGGCGGGGTCTTCATCAGCATTTCGCGGAACAGTGCAATCTGCTCTTTGAATACACTCAGGTTGGGCAGGTCGTAGCTGTCGTAGGCAATACGGTAGTCGTGGAACTTGATCTTGCCCAGGCCTTTGGTGGGGCCTTGGTTGAACAGGAAGTCGTCGTTCGCGCCGTCATCGCGGCGCGCCACTTCGGGGTAGGTGGCAGGGAAGAAGAAGTAGTTGGGCATGAACTTGATGATCAAGGCCATGTTTACATGCACCGTGCCCTCCAGCTTGGGCAGGCAGCGAATGTCCTGCGCGGCCATCGCAAAATACGATTCCTTCTCAAAGCCTTTGGCGGCAATCACATCCCACAGCAGGTTGATGACCTCTTCGCCCTGGGTGGTGACCTTCATTTTCACCATGGGGTTGAACAGCAGGTACCGGCGGTCTTCGGCGTTGGCGGTCTTCATGTAGTCGGCCGCGCGCAGGGCGAACAGTTTCATGGACAGCAGGCGCGTGTAGGCATCCACAAACAGCTGGCGCACATGCGGGAAGTCGGTGACGGTTTTGCCGTACAGGTGGCGGTTGGCGGCGTGGTCAATGGCCTCGTAGTAGGAGTGGGTGCAATGCCAATGGAGGCCCAGCCCAGGTTGTATTTGCCGACGTTGATGGTGTTGAGCGCCGCGTTCCAGGCGTCGTCGCCGTGGTGCAGCACGTCGGCCTCGGTGAAGGTGTAGTCCTCAAGGCGGTATTCGGCCACATAGTTTTGGCTGTAGACCGTGTTTTTGACCAGTTTGTAGTCGGGGCGGCGGGAATCGGCCACAAAGAAAATGTACTGCCCGGCGTTCTCGCCGCCATCGGCCATTTTGCCAAAGGTGGACACCATGGCCGCCTTGTTGGCGTTGCCAATGTAGTACTTGCCGCCGGTGGCTTTGTAGCTGCCGTCAGGCAGTTTGGTGACGACCATGTCGGACGAATAAATGTCGGCCCCGTGCTCTTTTTCTGACAGGCCAAAGGCAAAAATTTCGCCCTGGTCCAGCAACTGCTTGGCTTTGGCTTTGGCGCCCTGGTTGTTGCTCATCCAGATCGGGCCAATGCCCAAGACCGACACCTGGTAGGTGTACCAGTAGCACAGGCCGTAAAAGCCCAAAATCTCGGCAAACCCGCACACGCGCCAGGTGTCCCAGGCCGCTTGTTCGCCTTCTTTGGCCATGGAGGCGGGCGTCATCATGGAGGAGAAGATGCCTTCAGCCTTGCAAAATTCCAGAAAGTCGGCATACCAGACGGCACCGTTGAAGTCTTCCTTCAGCTTGGTTAATCCCTTCTTTTCGAAGAAGGCGACGGTTTTTTCCATGATCTCGCGCGAGCGTGCGTCGGGATAGTTGCGCGTCAGGTTGCGCGGATTGAGCAGTAGCATTTTTGTCTCCAAGGGTCGTTGTAGTGGTACCAAACCAGGACACACACCGGTGTGTGCCGCGCATCATAGTCGGCGCCGGGTAGTGGATTACCCTCATCGGCACCTGGCGCCAGCCACGCTCTGGGTCGATCCGTGCCTCTGGCGAAGGGATAATCCAGCCCTATGGAACTTATTAACTACCTGATTGACTTCATACTGCACGTGGACAAGCACCTGGAGGTGTTTGTCACCACATATGGCGTGTGGGTGTATGCCCTGCTGTTCGTGGTGATTTTTGTCGAGACCGGGGTGGTGGTGATGCCGTTTTTGCCCGGCGATTCGCTGTTGTTTGTGGTGGGCGCCATGTGTGGTGTAGGGCTGATGGACTACTCCTTGTCGGTGGGGCTGCTGTTGGTGGCGGCCATTTTGGGTGACCAGAGCAATTTCACCATCGGACGCTACTTGGGGCCCAAGGTTTTCAAATGGGAAAACTCTCGTTTGTTCAACAAAGCCGCGTTTGATGCGGCCCACGCGTTTTACGAAAAATACGGTGGAATCACCATCGTGGCAGCGCGCTTTATGCCTTTTTTGCGTACCTTTGCACCGTTTGTGGCGGGCGTGGCGGAGATGCCGCGCACCCGATTCACCCTATTTAACGTGGTGGGTGGCGTGCTGTGGGTGGGGGGCATCGTCACGGTGGGGTATTTCTTCGGCAATATCCCGTTCGTGAAGACGCATCTCGACAAGATCATCTGGGCCATGATTTTGATTCCAGGGCTGGTCATCATGTTTGGTGCCTGGAAGGCGCGCAGAAAAAACCAATTCTGACGCGCCTGCCGCTCGCGGCTGTGTGGCGACCTATTCAACAATCCTGTACTGGCTTTGAGTTTGGCGACTGTGTCTTTTTCCTTGACCAGGAACGCATTCATCTGTTGAACCACTTCGGGGTGGGAGATGGACGACAGGGAGAAGTCGTTTTTGGAATGTGGCAACTTGTCGTTGTAGACCAGCAGACCGGGTTTTTTCATGACCTCGGCCATGATGTAGTTGCCGGCCATCACCCCGAGGTACACACCGTCCACACGACCGGCCTCGACCATGTTGATAGCCGCTGGCGGTGTTGACTTCGCCAGCGTGACCTTGTTTTCCTTGATTTGATCGAAGTAGGGTAGGGGGAACCCGCATGGTGACGATTTTGGCTACGCTGGTTTTGTTGTTGGGGGTGTCACCAACAGCCCTTCCGCGGCGCGACCAGGCGTAGCTGTAGGTGATTTTGAGTCCTTTCTTTGCATCGTTATTCCAGTACGCATTGTCTGGAAACCTGAGATCCAGACTTTTTTGCACCAGAAACTCGTCCCACAGTCGCGCTACCGGCATGGGTTTGTAGGTAAAAGTGTGGCCGTTCTTGGCGCCGAACGCATCGAGCAGGTCTTTGGCGTAGCCTGAATAGGCGGCACTATCACCCTTGGAAATGGGCATGTAGTCGGTTCCTTCCACGCCCACCGTGAAGCTACCAGCCCACGCCGAGCTTGAAAGTAACCCGGCCATCACAGTGCGCAACAGAGTCCAGCGATTCATAGTCATGCTCCTAAAAGAGGGGGTGCCACCCACAATGGATGCACTGCTGCACTCTAGTGCAAAGGTGCCCAGCGCGCTAGCCCGAAGTGCGGTTGCGCGCCAGCGGCGGGTTTTTGGCGAAGTAGCCCGCAATGCCGCGCATCAGCGCGTCGGCCAGCTGGTTTTGGTAGGCGTCGCTGTTGAGTTTGGCCTCTTCCGTGGGGTTGCTGATGAACGCCGCCTCCACCAGCACGCTGGGAATGTCGGGCGCTTTGAGCACTGCAAACGACGCTTGCTCGACCCGTGCCTTATGCAGTTTGCCGACGCGGCCAATCTCGCCCAGCAGTGTTTTGCCGAGTTTGAGGCTGTCGTTGATCTGCGCGGTGGTGCTCATGTCCAGCAGGGCGCGCAGTACCGAAGCATCCTTGGCTTTGATGTTGATGCCACCAATCTGGTCGGCTTTGTTTTCCTTGGCCGCCATCCAGCGCGCCGCACTGCTCGATGCCCCGCCCTGGCTCAGCGCAAACACGCTGGCACCCTGCGGGTCGGGTGTGAAAAATGCGTCGGCGTGCAGGCTGACAAACAAGTCGGCCTGCACCCGGCGTGCCTTTTGTACCCGCACATGCAGCGGCACAAAGAAGTCGCCGTCGCGGGTCAGAAAAGCGCGCATCGGATTGCCGTTGACCGTGGTGGCGTTGATGCGCTCGCGCAGCAGGTGCGCCAGGCGTAGCACCACGTCTTTTTCGCGCGTACCGCCCGGGCCGATGGCGCCGGGGTCTTCACCGCCGTGGCCGGCGTCCAGCGCAATGATGATCAGGCGCTCGGTAGCGCTCGGCAAGGCTGCGGCGGCAGGGTTGGCAGGGGCGATGCCAGACGAAGCACCGGACAAGGCTACAGACGATGGCGCAGAACTTGCAGCGCCAGCGCTGGTGGGCGCGGGCTGTTGCGCTTGATGGTCAATTTGGCCATTTGCGCTTGCTGGACGTGCGGAAGCAGCTACTGATTTTGTAGCATTTTTCGGCGCGGGAAGGATTTTTTGGGCAATCAGTTCACCCAACGGGTCGGTGCCGCTGGCAGTGGAGATCGCCGATGCAGTTCCAGTTGCGGGCGGGGTAGGTGCAGGTGCCGGAGCAGAAGCCAGCAGGCGCTGGGCAATCAGGGCTTGCAAGGGGTCCGTCTCGACCAGTGGATAAAGGTCAAACACCAGCCGGTGCTGGTAGGCTGCCACCGGTGGCAGGCTGAAGACCTGTGGCGCAATGGGTTGTTTGAGGTCGATCACCAGGCGCACCACGTCGGGGGCAAATTGCCCGACCCGGATACCGGCGATGTTGGGGTCGTCGGCCTGCACCTTGGCGACCAGTTCCTTGAGCGCCGGGTTCAGGGTGATACCGGCAATATCGACCGCCAGGCGGGGCGGGCTGGGAACAAACTGGGGTGTGACCACCAGGGCGGCGTCGGATTCGATGGTCACGCGCGAATAGTCGGGGGCGGGCCACACCCGCACCGTCAGAATGGTGGCGCCACGGGCCAGGTGCGCCACGCCCAGTGTCAGGGCGACGGCACCGAACTGGAGCAGGTTGCGCCGTTTCACGGGCTTTCCCCCGTCCCTTGATTCCCCAGCACCGCTTGCAGCAAGGCCGCCCCGGTTGGGGTGCGGGCGGTGAGCGTCGCCTGGCGCTGTGTTTCGGACTCGGCCACCAGGGCAATGTCCAGGTCGGCCACGGGCAACACGGGTTCGGCCTTTTCGGGCCATTCGGCCAGTTTGAGGCCGGGGCTGGCGAAGATGTCCCTAAAACCGGCATCCTCCCATTCCCGCGGGTCGGCAAAACGGTAAAAGTCAAAATGCCACACGTTGGCGGTGGGCAATTCATACGGCTCCACCACGGCGTAGGTGGGGCTTTTGATGCGGCCGGTCTCGCCCATGGCCCGCAGCAGGTGGCGCACCAGCGTGGTTTTGCCGGCACCCAAATCGCCATGCAGTGCAATGAACGCCTGGACTATGGCCGGGCATTGGGCCAGCGCCTGCGCGAATGCCTGCGTGGCGTCCTCGTTGGCCCAGCTGAGGGTTTTTACAATCGGGGGGTGACGATCAACAACACGCAATTCGAAGGCAACCAACTGGTTTCGCAAATACAGGCGTGGGCCCGGGAGTTGGGATTCTCTCAAATAGGCGTGGCGGGCGTGGATTTGTCGTCCGCCGAGGCCGGTTTGAGTGCCTGGTTGTCGCGCGGTTTCCACGGTGACATGGGCTACATGGCCAGCCACGGCCTTAAACGCGCCCGCCCGGCGGAGCTGGTGCCGGGCACGCTGAGCGTGATAACCGCGCGCATGGACTACCTGCCCCGCACCACGCCCGAGGGCTGGACGGCGCGGGAGTTGGACCGTTTGCAAAATCCCGGTGAAGGCATTGTGTCGGTGTACGCCCGGGGGCGCGATTACCACAAGGTGCTGCGCAGCCGCCTGCAAAAACTCAGCGACCGCATTGCGGCAGCCATTGGCCCCTTTGGCCACCGGGTGTTTGCCGACTCGGCCCCGGTGTTGGAGGCCGAACTGGCAGCGCGCAGCGGCCAGGGCTGGCGCGGCAAACACACCCTGTTGCTCAACCGCGAGGCGGGTTCGATGTTCTTCCTGGGGGAGATTTATGTCGATACGGCGCTGCCCCCCAGTGCGCCGGTGCAGGCGCATTGCGGCAGTTGCACCGCCTGCATCGACGTGTGCCCCACCCAGGCCATTGTGGCGCCGCACCGGCTGGATGCGCGGCGCTGCATTTCGTACCTGACGATTGAACATGCAGGGTCGATTGCGCTGGAATTGCGACCACTCATTGGTAACCGCATTTACGGCTGCGACGACTGCCAACTGGTGTGCCCCTGGAACAAGTTCGCCCAGCGCAGCCCCTTGCCGGACTTTGACCCGCGCGAGGGTTTGAGCGGGCAGCAACTGGCGGATTTGTTTGCCTGGACCGAAGAAGAGTTTTTGGCGCGCACCGAGGGCAGCC
This sequence comes from Candidatus Aalborgicola lynettensis, assembly GCA_016719405.1. Taxonomy (GTDB): domain Bacteria; phylum Pseudomonadota; class Gammaproteobacteria; order Burkholderiales; family Burkholderiaceae_C; genus Allorhodoferax; species Allorhodoferax lynettensis. Next base: position 141,322 of record JADJZE010000005.1, on the reverse strand, counting down.
CGATTCGCCGTATTGGTCACGTACGCTGGTTGCGCAACATTGCCGTGGCCTTGGGCAACGCACTGCGCGGTGGTACCGATGTGCGCGCGGCCTTGCTGTGCCACGCAGAGCATCCCGATGCCGTGGTGCGTGAACACGTGGAGTGGGCCTTGGCGCAGGGTGGGGGCGGTGACGGCTGACAGGCAAAAAGGGCAACTTGGTCGGGGGGCTAGCGGACTTGGTTGTTACGCTCACTACAGACACGCATGGTGTGTGGTGTCGGGAGACGGTGGCGCGCTTACGATAAATCAGTCAATGCTTCAAGTGTGCCAAGGATTCCTAGAATTCGCTGGAACTCATCCTTCAATTGGTCCCTGGCATCGGATGTATGCGCATTCAGCGTCCAGCTCAAACTCATCCAGCGTGAGGTAATCGGAACATCTTTACATGCAAAAAGGATGCTGTTGCTTCTTTCTGGCACTTGTAATTCCACGGCACAATTTTTGAATGTTTTCAATGCCCGCTTTAAGAACAATATATGCGCTGGATGTTCGTTATCCAGGTTGGCCACCAGAATGCCTTTGGACTGGAGCAACCGGTAACAGTCTTCGTAAAACTCACGCGTGGTCAATTGAGCAGACTGCCCCTTTTCATCAAATCCGTCGACGAGGATGACGTCAAAGTTTGTCTTTGCGTCGCGAACAAAATCAGCGCCGTCGGCCAGTACCACACGGAATCTGTCGTCATCATCAGGAACCTTGAATAGGTTGCGCAAAGCAATAACATCCGGATTGATTTCCACCACGGTGATGTGCGTGTTTGGCAGATGTTTGTGGCAAAACTTTGCCAAGGAACCACCGCCCAGTCCAATCATCAAAATGTGATCTGGATTTGGTTTTGCCAATAAAAAAACCATCATGGTTCTGGTATAGGGAATTTCCAGACCATCTGGATTCTGGCAAGACATCAAGCTCTGAATGCACTCGTTCTCGAAATGCAATGACAGAGCGTCATTGTGGACTCGTACGTACGGATGCGCCAGCTTGGGCGATTCAAAGACATCAGGCATAGCTGGTATTCCACTGACTCAACTCCGAATAAAAGTCAGCTACGCGATTGCGAAATGCGGCGGGGGCGATTTCCACGCCCTTGGCAGCAAACACAATGACATTGCCCGGATCGTTGGTTTCGATTTCCACAAGATTGCTCTCGAAAGCCACATCGACCCGGTCCAAAAATGTTTCGTACAGTGGATGGCTTTCGTGCAAATTAATGGCAACTACTCCATCCCGTGTTAACGCTTTCCGACAGTCCGAGTAGAAGCCCTTTGAACTCAATTGAGGGGGGTGCCCACGGTGGTCAAAACCATCAACCAAGAGGACGTCAATACAATCCTCCGATTCGCGGATGAAGTCAGCGCCGTCAGCGTGCACCACTTCAAACCGATCGTCGTCATCCGGAATCATGAATTCTTTGCGCAAAGCGATGACATGTGGGTTGATCTCAATGACAGTAATTTTGGATTCTGGAAGATGCTTGTAACAAAATTTGGCCAAACTTCCTCCTCCTAATCCAATCATTACGATGTGGCCGGGGCTTCGGTTCAAAAGCAAAAATCCCATCATGGTTTTTGTGTAATTCACTTCAAGCACGTAGGGACTGGCTTTCTTCATCTTGCTTTGCAGTTGATCGATCGTGAAATGAAGTGACTTGCTGTTCTCTTCTTCGTAGATAAATGGCGCAACGTACTGGTTATGCATGACTTAGGTGATGGATGCGTCCGGTGGACTTGTATAGGAAAGGCTGTGGATTGGTTTCGTTTCAAACTTCTATCCTGGTTGCAACTGCGGCATGCGATCGCAGCGCCTCAGTTCTCTCGCTGCCAAAAAGACACGTGCAATACTGGGAAGAATTTCTTTCCAAGCTTGTTCTTCAATGTGTTGCGGGCGACGCATCCCCACTTTGTTTCCGTCCTGCCATTGATCGTCTTTAATGGCAAATGCGATGCAATTCGTCGCGCCCGGATCATTGACCTTTAGCAGCGGTGCATCAAATGCAGCAGACATTCGATCAATGTAGATGTCGAACCATTGGTTGCATCGATGCAGATTGGCAATAAAGACCCCCATGTGAGACAAAATATTTCGGCAGTTTTCGTAAAAATGCCTGGTGCTCAGCTGCTCCGGTAAGCCACTGATGTCGAACCCATCGGCCAGCAGGACATCAAACTTTGAATCTGTTGTGCATACATACTTGGCCGCATCGTCTTGGATGATGGCGAATCGTTCGTCATCATCAGGCACTGCGAAATCCCGTCGCAGTGCTATGACGTAGGGATTAATTTCCACCACGGTGATATGGGTTTGGGGAAGATAGCGATGACAGAACTTGGCAAGAGAACCACCACCCAATCCGATCATCAAGAGTTTGCGTGGATGGGGGTTAAACAGCAGAAAACCCATCATCAATCTGGTGTATTCAAACTGCAGTTCATCGGGCTGCAGTATGTGCATACTGCTTTGGATGTGATGCGATGAGAAGAAAAGTGACTTGCTGGTCAACGTCTCGTAGATGAACGGTTTCACATGGTCTGGTATTGAGGACGTTTCTGGCATCTTTACTCTTGGTCAGTTTTAGCGTTTTGCGTTGGCATCGGCGACAGTCAAGGCTGTCATGTTGACGATTCGGCGAACCGTTGCCGTGGCGGTAAGAATGTGGACCGGCTGGGCGCAGCCCAGCAAAATGGGGCCAATGGCCGTGTTTCCACCTGCAGCGGTTTTCAGCAGGTTGTAGGAAATGTTTGCAGCATCCATACAAGGGAATACCAGCAAGTTGGCATCGCCTTTCAAATGGCTGTTGGGTATCAATTTCGCACGAGTCTCACCATTCAAGGCGACATCCCCATGCATTTCTCCATCGACCTCCAACCAGGGGGCGGTCGCTTGCAGCAGGCTCAAAACCCGTCGCATCTTCTCAGCGCTAGGTTGACTGGATGATCCAAAGTTCGAATGGGATAACAATGCCACCTTGGGTTGGATACCAAACCGTAACATCTCCTCGGCAGCCATCACGGTGATTTCCGCCAATTGCTCGGCCGTGGGGTCGTAATTGACATGGGTGTCGACCAGAAAGACCTGCCGATTTGGCAGCATGAGACCATTCATGCAGGCATAGGTGTCACCACCTGGGCGCAGTCCCAACACTTGATCGATGTAATGCAAGTGCAGCGCCGTTGTGCCCCAGGTGCCGCAGATCAATCCGTCCACATTGCCCTTGAGCAATAACATGGCGCCAATCAGTGTCAAACGGCGACGCATTTCAATTTTGGCAACCTGAACCGTAACCCCTTTGCGCTCTGTCAGGCGGTGATAGCTTTGCCAAAAATCACGGTATCGGTCATCGTTCTCGACATTGACAACGTCATAGTCCACACCCAAGGCCAGGCGAAGGCCGAACTTTTGAATCCGCTGCGCAATGATTTCTGGTCGGCCGATCAGTGTGGGGAGTGCCAATCCTTCGTCCACCACTATTTGCGCTGCCCGCAAGACCCGTTCGTCCTCGCCTTCGGCATACGCAATTCGCTTTTTCAGCGCCTTTTTTGCAGCGCTGAAAATAGGCTTCATGAGCGTGCCAGACGCGTAGACAAAGCTTTGAAGCTTTTCGCGATACTCATCCATATCGAGGATGGGGCGCAAAGCTACGCCACTGTCCGCTGCGGCCTGGGCTACCGCTGGCGCAATCATGATCATCAGACGCGGATCAAATGGTTTTGGAATCAGGTACTCCGGCCCAAACGACAGCGGCTCCCCGGAGTATGCGGAAGCTAAAACATCACTTTGCTCTGCCTGCGCTAACTGCGCGATGGCATTGACCGCCGCAATCTCCATCTCAGAAGTAATGGTGGATGCGCCCGCATCCAGTGCTCCACGAAAGATGTAGGGAAAACACAGTACGTTGTTGACCTGGTTCGGATAGTCCGAACGTCCCGTCGCAATGATGGCATCGCCGCGAACTTCCTTGACCTCTTCCGGTGTGATTTCAGGCGTTGGGTTGGCCAGTGCAAACACCAGGGGCTTGGCAGCCATCTTCTCAACCATTGCTTTTTTCAGGACACCGCCAGCGGACAGACCCAGAAAAACATCGGCACCTTCGATGACCTGTGCCAGGTGGCGTTGATCGGTTTTTTGTGCGAACTGGATTTTGTCCTCATCCATCAACTCGGTGCGACCTTCGTAGACCACTCCTGCCAAATCGGTCACCCAGATGTTTTTGCGCGGGATACCCAGCTTGACCAGCAAACCCAAGCATGCCAATGCCGCCGCTCCTGCGCCAGAAGTCACCAGCTTGATCTCTTGGGGATTTTTCCTAGCAACCTTCAGTCCATTAAAAATGGCAGCGGCGACGGTGATAGCTGTTCCATGCTGGTCGTCGTGGAAAACCGGAATTTGCATGCGTTCGCGCAGCTTGCGCTCGACGTAGAAGCAATCTGGCGCCTTGATGTCTTCCAGATTGATGCCGCCAAACGTGGGCTCCAGCGACGCGATGATGTCCACCAGTTTGTCGAGGTCATGCTTTTCATTAATTTCCAAGTCAAAAACATCGATGCCTGCAAACTTCTTGAAAAGAACCGCTTTGCCTTCCATGACGGGTTTGGCGGCCAAAGGGCCAATGTCGCCCAGTCCCAATACAGCCGTACCGTTGGTAATGACGGCAACCAGGTTGCCTCGGCTCGTGTATTTGATTGCGCTGTTGGGATCTTTGACGATCTCCTCACAGGGCGCCGCGACCCCTGGCGAATACGCGAGCGCTAAATCGTGCTGATTCACCAACTGTTTGGTGGCAGCAATGGAAATTTTCCCTGGTGTGGGAAATTCATGGTACTCAAGGGCAGCAATGCGGTGTTGGGCCGCAGCGGTGTTGGCGTCATTCGGGTTTGTTTTCATTGTGCTGCGATCTGTGCGTCAGCCAGCCCAGCAGCCTTGCCAACTTGAAGGGTTGTAAGACGTGCCAAGCTTTTGGACAAGGCGGTGAAATTGAGTCCTGTTCCGGTCACTCGCGGAGTCAAGGCAACCGGTGTATCGCCCTTCATGCTGGAAAAAACAATGAGTGAATGTGCTTTGCGGTCGTTCTTTCTCACCAATGCAGCGTTTTCCCGCGCAAGCCTTGGTACCACATGGTTGTGATCCGATGTCTGGTCGATGTACACCAGAACCTTTTTCTTGGGGGTGTGAAGTCGTGCACATGCATAGGGGTGTGTTGAAAGCACTTCCAGCGACATATCGCGCAGATTTGGGCATTCACGAACCAAGCCTTCAAGCGACGCCACGAGACTCGCTCTAAAGTGTTCCAGACTCATTTTTTCAACAGGCAATACACCATCCTCCAAACTTTTATTCAAATCAACTACCTCTTTTGTCCCGCAGTATTGCTTCAAGCAAAGTCCCAACTGGGCATCCTCATTGCACTTGCTTTGAACCTCCAGGACATCAGCGGCTGAAAAGCAAAGGGCATCGAACCATGACATCACACGCTCAAAGTGCCTGACATCACAAATGCCATTTGGATACTTGGCCATGAACGGCTGCGGGTTGAACGCGTGTCTTTCATAACTGAAACAAAGCGATGACCAGTGGACCCGTTTTTCATGCCGCCATACAACCGCTACCACGCGTGCTGGATCACCTGAATCGGGGTTGTACTCAACCAATCCAATCTGATCAGCGTCACGAAGGACCGCTATGGCAACGGACGACATAGTCATTGCAGTGCGCCTTTAGACGAATGCAAATACGCCTGAAGGTCTCGCAGCAATGGCGGCAATGCGACCAGTGTCAAAACCGCTGCAATTGGCAATGTGGTGAGAAATCCGATCCACTTGAACGAACTAGCGCCAATCAACGCACCAACGATAAAGAGGGCAAGAATGGTTGCGTGAATTTGCAGCTTGTCGCGGTCTGCTTTTACAAAATGGGCAAGGTCTTCCGTATGGGTTCGATTCCAGTAGATCAAACGCCCTAGTTCAATTCCCAGATCTGTCACAACGCCGGTCATATGGGTGGTGCGGATTTCGGCATTGGAGGCTTTGGTCACAATGGCGTTTTGTAATCCCATGATGAAGCACAACAAGAGCACAGTGGTTGGCACAAACAATTCGATGAGTGCATTGAGGTTGGCCCCCAGCAACCCGAATACAAGCAGCAAAAACGCTTCAAGCATGATGGACAGGGCGAACTCTGCGTGCAGATTTTTACGTCGCGCCCAGTTGACCAAAATGGTCGTGGTTACCGCTCCACAGATAAACGACAACAACGAGGAAAGTCCTGCTAAGGCCAGCAGTACATGGCCAAGAACAATATCGTCTGCCATGGCGGAAACAATCCCCGTCATGTGAGACGTGTACTGCTTGACCGCTAGAAACCCTCCCGCATTGATTGCACCGGCTACAAACGCCAACAACCCGCCCAACTGCCTGTTGGTGCGACGTGTCCGGTTTCTAGGGGTGAGCAAGTGAAGAAATTGCATGGTGGCGATCAAAAAAGTGGCGAGTCCTTACGGACCCGCCAAATCACTCGCTAACCATTTTTGAAAACCACATGCCACTGATGTGGCACTTGATGCGCGGCGCGACAATGCGCTCGTTTTGCCTGCACTGGTGTCCGCCATGAGACGAACAGCGTTTACGAAATACATGAATAGGCAAATTTCTCTTTGAACCACCATTCAAATGTAATTTGCCTTTGATGCGATTGCAATTATAATTTGATTAACATATAAGGAACTTATGGAGCTTAAGACTGCCCGACTGACCGTATTGATCGATCCGTCCAAGAAGAAAGCCTTTGAAGGCTTGTGCGCACGCCAGGATGTCACCCCGTCGCAAGTGGTTCGTCGCCTGATTCGCGATTACCTCGCAAGCCATGATGTAGAGTTCGATCCCAGTGGGGTCGAAGAAACATTCCTGGACCGCAAGAAACAATCACGTGCCAAGCGCTAAGACTATTTATTCCGTCTGCGGCGTTCTAGCTGGTGCTGCGCCATAGGGTATTCCTGTGTGCGCACGCACAGTGCAGTCCCTAGAATGTGCTGCACTGCAGTAAATTTTTTGGCCCTTCATGGGGCCAACCGCCCATGCACAGCACAACCAGCAAAGACCCCAAAAAAACAATCAAACAGAGGGTGATTAAAAAATACCCCAATCGGCGCCTGTACGACACCGATACGTCGAGCTACATCACGCTATCAGAAATCAAACAACTGGTCATGGAGAACGAGCCTTGCGTGGTGGTGGATGCCAAAACCGGGGACGATTTGACGCGCAGCATCCTGCTGCAAATCATTCTGGAAGAAGAGGCCGCCAATGGCTCACCCATGTTCACGGCGCCGGTGCTGGCCAACATCATTCGCTTTTATGGCCATGCCATGCAGGGCCTGATGGGGGGCTACCTGGAGAAGAACATGCAGGCACTGATGGAAATGCAGGCGCCCCTGGTGCAAGGGGCTATGGGCAATGCCCTGTTTGCGCAGATGCAGGAGCAAATGAAGGAGCAGATGCAAAAGCAGACCGAGCAGTTCTGGGGCACCTTTGGTCTGAAACGCTAACTTTCATACACGCGAAGCCTGCGCCCCCTCCCAACGCGGCTCGGCGCAAAAAGAGTGCTGCCCTACGCGCGCACGCTGACACCCAGGCCTGCGGTTTCCATCAAATCCACACGGTTGATCTGGGGCAGGTCGGTACGGGCTTTGTTCAAAATCCAGGCCGCCACGGTGGCGCTGTCGCAGTCGGCCAGGTCGCTTATCTGGTGCAGGGGTTGGTGGTCCAGCGCCTTGAAGACGGGGTTGAACAGGGTTTTGACATCGCCAAAATCCACCGTCCAGCCCATCATCTGGTCCAGCGGCGCACTCAGGTGCAGGCGCAGCGTGTAGGTGTGGCCGTGCAGGCGCTGGCGCGGGTGGCCGGGCGGGGCGGACTTGAAACGCAGTGCGCTGTCCAGCGTCAGGTCTTTCCAGATGCGGTAATGGCTGCCGTCAAACACGGCGCCGCAACTGGCGGTCTCGAACACGGTGACTTTGGTCAATGTGGGTAGGGTGGGGAGCAGGCGGTTCCAGATCCAGCTGCTCATGATTTCGCTGGTGGGGTTTTCCAGGCCCGCCAGATCGTTCAGGCAGGCGTAGTTCAGCGCGGCGTGCAGCGGTGCCCAGGCGGCGTCGAGTGCGCCGTATCCGCTATCAAGGGGGTCGGCACCGTCGGCCAGTTGGGTGTGCAAGATGACCTCAAAGCCGTGGCCGTGCATATTGCCGCACTTGTGGCCTACCGGCACCATGGGTAATTGGTGCGCGGACTGGAAGGCATAGCGCCGCCAGGCTTGCGCAGCACCATCGGCACCCAGTTCAATACCGCGCTGGGGGGTGCTGTGCAGGGCTACCTGTGCCATGCCCGCAACCTGGCACTGCGCGCGCAGCCAGCGTGCGATGGCCAGGTCGGTGGGGGCGGCGATGTGGTCGTTGATGAGCCGGTAGTCCAGCCGGTCCAGCTCGGCGCGCCATTGGGCCTGCAGGGTCTCCAGTTCGCCACCGGGGTAGGGCGCATAACCGGTGGGCAAAGCGCAGCGCAGCGTGGCCAGAAAGCTGTGGCCGTGCAGGCGTGTATACGGGGCTTCGGCGGGGTGGTCGGCGCGCAGGCCGGGGATATGGCGCGCGGCCTCAAAAGGCAGGGCGGTGTGAAAGTGGGTGCAAGACTGGGGGGGAAGGTGGGGGTGTGTGGCCATGGTGGGCTTAACGAATGCCGATTATTTTGTGCGTTTGCAGGCTCAGCTTCCACTGCGGGTGGGCGTGACAGTAGGTTATTGCCGCCTGGGTATTGGCGGTTTGCGCGGGTCCGTCCATGGGCTGCAGGTAGAAATTGTCAAACGCCAGTTGGGCAAACTGCGCCGGGTCGCCACCTGTCTGTGGGTAGACCAGTTTGAGTTCCTGCCCGGCCTGCACCACCATTTCGGAGCCCAGTTTGGGGCTGACACACAGCCAGTCCACACCGGGGGGCGGCAGCACCGTGCCATTGGTTTCCACGGCAATGCGAAATCCATGCTGGTGCAGGGCGTCGATCAGGGGCGAGTCCAGTTGCAGCAGCGGCTCGCCACCGGTGAGCACCACCAGGCGGTGCGTGTGGGCGGCGACCGGCCAATGGGCGGCGATGGCCTGCGCCAGCGTTTCGGGCGTGGTGTATTTGCCGCCGGCTGTGCCGTCGGTGCCGACAAAGTCGGTATCGCAAAAGCGGCAGACCGCACCCGCACGGTCTTCTTCGCGGCCACTCCACAGGTTGCATCCGGCAAAGCGGCAGAACACAGCGGGGTGGCCCGCGTTGGCGCCTTCGCCCTGGAGCGTGTAGAAGATTTCTTTGACGCTGTAGGTCATGGTGGCGCTTGGGTGGGTGCAGAGGAGGTTGCTATCAACTTAATAGCTGCTTGCGCACGGTAGACGGGCGCAGGAAGGGTATTTTATCAATATGCCAAGACGATGGTCGTGCTGGCGCGCGTTGCCATGATGCGGTGCAGCGGCGCGCTACGGCTTATTCCCCCTCGCTGGGTACAGGTGCCACAACCGGGAAGGTCAGCACAAAGCAGGTGCCCATTTCGGGAATGGACGAGGCGGTCAGCGTGCCACCCAGCACCCCCACGGCGATGTTGCGTGATACCGATAGACCCAGGCCCGAGCCACCCTTGCCCAGCCGGGTGGTGAAGAAGGGCTCAAAAATGTGGGCCAGCACGTCGGCGGTCATGCCGCGTCCGTCGTCTTCGCAGCAAATCTCGATCATGCCGTTGGTGCAGTTGGCGCTGAGGTGCAGGTGGCCGTGGTCGCGGCCTTCAAAGGCGTGGAAGATGGCGTTTTGCACCAGGTTGTTGAGCACCTGCCCGAGGGGGCCGGGGTAGCTGTCGCATTCGATGACATCGGGAATACGGGTGTCAATGTGCCATGGGTCGTGCCGGAAGGTGGGTTTGAGCATGGTCACCACGTCATTGACCAGCGCCTTCAGGTTGAAGGTGCGGCGCTGCTCGGATGTCTGGTCCACCGCCACCTGCTTGAAACTGCGCACCAGGCTGGAGGCCCGTTCGCACGACTTGAACACCAGTTCGGCGGTGGAGGCGCCATCGCGCATGAATTCGGTCAGTGTGGATTTGCGCAACTGCCCATCGGCAATGGCCACTTGCATCTGGTTCATCTGGTCCTGCAGAGCCGATGCCGCGACCATGGCGTTGCCGATGGGGGTGTTGAGTTCGTGTGAAATGCCGGCCACCAACGCCCCCAGGGAGGCGAGTTTTTCCGCTTCCACCAGGTCGTGCTGGGTTTGCTGCAGCGTCTGGATGGTGATGGACAGGTCTTCCACGCGCTCGGCCACCAGGTGTTCCAGGTTTTCGTTGACAGCGCCCAGGTTTTTGACCAACTGCTGGTTTTCGAGGTAGGTATTGGTGAATGTGGTGCTGGCTACGTACAGCATGCTGATCATGAAGCCGATGGCACCGAAAGACGTTAAACCCAAGGAGGTAATGATGCCGGTGGCCAGCAGCATGTCGTGCAGGGCGGTCACCAGCAGCGTGAAGGTGCCAATGCTCAAAATAACGGCGCCTTGTTTCTTTTGCAGTGCGGCGCGCACGGTTTGGTAAAACGCCAGTGAGATGCAGGCCGCACCCGTCAGAAAATAGAGGCTGCGGGAGCTTTGAAATACGCTCAAACTGCCCATCAGGGCGCTGATCGGTACGACCAGGGCCATCACCGCATAGACACTGCCCAGAATCCAGTTGGTTTTGGGTGTGGTTTTGTAGAACGACTGGCAAAACAAGTAGGCGGTAAAGAGTGCATACAAGCCGATGTAATGCACCGCCAACAAGGTTTCCGGGGTAAAAAACCGCAGCAGATAGTCGCCCGGCACGGTGAAAAACGGAAATACGATGATGGTGGTCAGTGCGGCAGACCGGTACATCGTCACCTTGGATTTGGTGTAAATCCGGTAAAAGAAAATGCCAAAGAACAAAATGACATACGAGGCGATGACCCGGAAATCGCCGCTCCAGAACTGGTGAACCGACAGGCTCTTGTCGTAAGGACTGTATTGGTGCAGTTCAAACGGCAGTTGGTAGACCCCGGTCATGATGAGGGAGTCCACGCGGATCGCAATGACCTGACGGGGTTGGGTGATTTTGAACCGGATGGGAATCGGTTGGATGGAGTAATAACGCTCCACATTGACGTTGTTGGGGCGCTTGTAGATTCTGACCCCATCAACATATACGGTGACCCGGGCCATATAGGCATTGAACAGCAGCACCACCTCTTGTCCCACCAGATCAGGGCTGAATTCAAACACCCCACGGTACCAGCCCACGTGGTATTTCTCATCATCCGGGTAGATGCCGCCCCAGCGGCCAGGCGTTTGGGCCAGTCGCCAGTCGCTGGTATCGAGGTCAACCTGCTTGTTCTCGGGCGTGTCGTTGCGGGTGAACAGCCATTTGCCCGACAGAGGGGTGGGCTGTTCGAGTTGGTCGATGACGATGCGACACGAGTCACATCCAGGTGGTGTTGTATTGGCGCCTTGCTCGGTGGCCCAAGCAGGCTGCGGCAACACCAGCAGCATGCCCAAGCACAGCACCACCAAGGTCAATACCAACACCCCCCGGCGAGCCCAAAAGGTTGTGTGTCCGGCAGGGGGGAAGAAAAATACGCGCAGCATTAATGGCAGTATCGCGGCTCCTGCGGGCCAGCGTCAATCACCTGTTTGTTTTTTGTTGCTTGCCATCAGCATTCCACAATATTGACGGCCAGGCCGCCCCGCGCCGTTTCTTTGTATTTGGTTTGCATATCCGCACCCGTCTCGCGCATGGTTTTGATGACCTGGTCCAGCGAAACACAATGCGAACCATCGCCGTGTAATGCCATGCGTGCGGCGTTGATGGCCTTCACGGCGGCAATCGCATTGCGTTCAATGCACGGAATTTGCACCAGACCACCCACCGGGTCGCAGGTCAGGCCCAAGTGGTGTTCCATGCCGATTTCGGCCGCGTTCTCCACCTGCGCAGGGCTGCCACCCATCACAGCGCACAGGGCGGCTGCGGCCATGGAGCAGGCCACGCCCACCTCACCCTGGCAGCCCACTTCGGCGCCGCTGATGGAGGCATTTTCTTTGTACAAAATGCCGATGGCGCCCGCCGTGAGCAAAAAATCGTACACACCCTCGTCGTTGGCGCCGGCGACAAAACGGCGGTAGTAGTGCAGCACGGCAGGCACGATGCCGGCGGCACCGTTGGTGGGGGCCGTCACCACACGCCCACCGGCGGCATTCTCTTCGTTAACGGCCAGTGCGTAGAGGTTGACCCAGTCCAGCACTTGCAGCGGGTCGGATGCATCGGGGTGGTTGTTGAGTGACTGGAATAAAGGCGCTGCCCGGCGTTTGACCTTGTAGCCACCGGGCAGCACGCCTTCGGTGGCGCAGCCCCGGTGCACGCAGTCCTGCATCACCTGCCAGATCCGGTCCAGCCCCGCGTTGATCTCGGCATCGCTGCGCCAGTGCTGCTCGTTGCGCCGCATGATTTGCGCAATGCTCAGGCCGTGTGTGCGGCACAGCGCCAGCAAGCTGTTGCCGCTGGTAAAGGGCAGGGGCAGAACCGTGGCGTCGGGGGCAATGGTTTTGTGGCGGGTGCCGTCGGTCGCCACCTCTTCACTGACGATAAAGCCGCCCCCCACCGAGTAGTAGGTACGGCTGCAAAGTTCAGCCCCGCCCGCGTCCAGTGCCGCCAGGCGCATGCCGTTGGGGTGAAAGGGCAGCGCCGCGCGCATGAACAGCAGGTCGTCTTTTTCATTAAAGGCAATGGTGTGGCCGCCCGCCAGCGTGAGGTGCTGCGTGGCCCGCACATGGGCCACCAGAGGGCCAATGGCGTCCACATCCACCGTGTCGGGCTCGTGCCCCATCAGCCCCAGCAGCACCGCGGTGTTGCTGCCGTGGCCCTTGCCCGTGGCACCCAGAGAGCCGTGCAACCAGCAGCGCACGGTGGTGGTTTGCGCGAGGACGCCTTCGGAGGCCAGGCGCAGTGCAAACAGGCGTGCGGCGCGCATGGGGCCCACCGTGTGGGAGCTGCTGGGGCCGATGCCGATTTTGAACAGGTCAAATACCGAAACTGCCATGGAATGTCTCCATTCTTATATGCCAAATAGGCCATTTCCGCTTGCTGGACGTGCGCAAGCAGCTACAGAAATGATAGTAAATTCAGGGCGCCAACACATCGCCCATATCGGCCAGCAGCGCGTCCACCGACTCCGGTGTCGTGTCCCAGGCACACATGAAGCGGCAACCGCCGCCGGCAATGAACTCGTAAAACTTCCAGCCCCGGGCGAAGAGGGCCTGTATGGCGGGGGCTGGCAACTGGGCGAATACGCCGTTCGCCTGGGGCGCGTGCAACACCTGCACACCGCCGGTCGTTTTCAGACTTTGCAGCCCTTGTAAACCGCGGTACAGGCGCTGCGCCATGGCATTGGCGTGGCGGGCGTTGGCCAGCCACACGTCGTTTTCCAGCAGGCCCACCCAGGGGGCGGAGATAAACCGCATCTTGCTGGCCAGTTGCCCGGCCTGTTTCACGCGCCAGGCAAAGTCTTCGCTCAGCGCTTTGTCAAAGAACACCACCGCTTCGCCCACCGGCAGGCCGTTTTTGGTGCCGCCAAAGCACAACACGTCCACACCGGCTTTCCAGGTCACCTCGGCCGGGGTGCAGCCCAGGTGCGCCACGGCGTTGGCAAAACGCGCGCCGTCCATGTGCAGGCGCAGGTGGTGCTTTTTGGCCATGGCCGCAATCTCGCGCACCTCTTGCACGCTGTACACCGTGCCCAGTTCGGTGGCCTGGGTGATGGACACCACTTTGGGGCGCGGGTAGTGGATGTCGCTGCGTTTGGTCACCAGTGTGTGGATGGCCTCGGGGGTGAGTTTGCCCAACTTGGCCTGCTCGGAAGTGCCTTCTGCCACCAGCAACTTGGAGCCGTTGGAGAAGAACTCCGGGCCACCGCACTCGTCGGTTTCGATGTGGGCGACCGGTGAGCAGATGACGGAGTGGTAGCTTTGGCACAGGGACGCCAGCGCCAGCGAGTTGGCCGCCGTGCCGTTGAACACGTAGTACACATCGCAGTCGATGTCGAACAGCGAGCGCAGCATGTCGGTGGACTTTTGCGTCCAGCGGTCGTCGCCATAGGCCGGTTCGTGGCCGCTGGCGTTGGCCTGTAGCAACCAGTGCAGGGCCTGCGGGCAGGCGCCTGCGTAGTTGTCGCTGGCAAACTGCTGGTGGTTGATGGTGTCCACGGTGTTTCTCCAGCGCTGGGGTGGGGCAGTGCCTATTCTGGTCATGGGAAGCCACTGCAAAACAGGTTGCGGTCCCCGGTACGACACGTTGTGTGACCCGCCCGATCGGCGGCGATTACCGCCTGGGGTGAGTTTGAGGGCGCGCGTGGCCAGCGGGAAGGCACCCACTTCCCGTGGGTAAGGGCGGTTCCACTCGGCGCCCAGCAGGCTGGCCGCGGTGTGCGGGGCGTGCTTGAGCGGGTTGTTGTCTTGCGGCCACTCACCGCGTTCGACCTTGGTCACTTCGCCCCGGATGGCGATCATGGCGTTGATGAATCGGTCCAGTTCGGCCAGGGTTTCGCTCTCGGTAGGTTCCACCATCAGCGTGTTGACCACCGGGAAGGACAGGGTAGGGGCGTGAAAGCCATAGTCCATCAGCCGTTTAGCCACGTCTTCGGCCATCACGCCGCTGGTGTCCTTCAAACCGCGCAGGTCCAGAATACATTCGTGTGCCACGTGGCCGTTGGCGCTGGCGTACAGCGTGGGGTAGTGGTCACTCAGGCGGGCACTGATGTAGTTGGCCGCCAGAATGGCCGCTTCGGTGGCGTGTTGCAGGCCATCCGGGCCCATCATGCGGCAGTACATCCAGCTGATGGGCAACACCGCCGCATTGCCCATGGGCGCTGCGGACACGGCACCCACCTTGCCCGCAACGCCGCCCGCCTTGTGGCCGGGCAAAAACGGTACCAAATCGGTCACGACACATACGGGGCCGACACCGGGGCCGCCGCCGCCGTGGGGAATACAAAAAGTTTTGTGCAGGTTCAGGTGGCTCACATCGCCGCCAAACTCACCGGGGGCTGCGGTGCCCACCAGTGCGTTCATGTTGGCACCGTCCACATAGACGCGGCCGCCGTGGCTGTGCACCAGTGCGCACAACTCTTTCACGCTGGTTTCGAATACGCCGTGCGTGCTCGGGTAAGTGATCATCACGCAGGCCAGGTTGGCACTGTGCTGCTCGCACTTCGTCTTAAGGTCGGCCATGTCCACGTTGCCCATGTCGTCGCACTTGGTGACGACAACGGTCATGCCCACCATCTGCGCGCTGGCCGGGTTGGTGCCATGCGCGCTGCTGGGGATGAGGCAAATGTTGCGGTGGCTATTGCCCTTGGATGCGTGCCAGCCCTGAATGGCCAGCAGGCCCGCGTATTCACCCTGGCTACCGGCATTGGGCTGCAGGCTGATACCCGCATAACCGGTGGCGGCGCAGAGCCAAGCGCGCAACTGTTCGTCCAACTCGGCGTAGCCAGCGCGCTGGTCGGCCGGGCAGAAGGGGTGGATGTTGGCAAACTCGGGCCAGGTGATGGGAATCATCTCGCTGGTGGCGTTGAGCTTCATGGTGCAAGAACCCAGCGGGATCATGCTGCGGTCCAGCGCCAGGTCTTTGTCCGACAGCATGCGGATGTAGCGCAGCATGCCGGTCTCGGAGTGGTGGGTGTTGAACACCGGGTGGGTCAGGAAGGCGCTGGTGCGGCGCAGGGCTGCTGGAATAGCGCTGCCCACGTGCGCGGCCAACACGTCAAAGTCGGGCACTTGTGGCTTCTTGGTGGGGCATACCTCAGCCTGGGCAAAGATGGACCACAACAGAGCCACATCGGCACGGGTGGTGGTTTCGTCCAGGCTAATGGAAACCTTGTCTTTGGCCGCCAGACGCAGGTTGACGCCTTGGCCCAAAGCAATGGCCATAACGGCGTTGGCCTTGGTGGTCTGCACCGTGATGGTGTCGAAGAATTGCGCCGTCGTCAGGGTGTAACCCAGGGTCTGCAGGCTGCTGGCCAGCACACAGGCAAAGCGGTGGGTACGTTGGGCAATGCGGGTCAAGCCCTCGGGGCCGTGGTACACGGCGTACATACTGGCCACCACGGCGGGCAATACCTGTGCGGTGCAGATGTTGGAGGTGGCTTTTTCGCGACGAATATGTTGCTCGCGCGTTTGCAATGCCAGGCGGTAGGCCGGGTTGCCGTGGGTATCGACGCTCACGCCGACCAAGCGGCCGGGCATGGAACGCTTGTATTCGTCGCGGCAGGCCATGTAGGCGGCGTGCGGGCCGCCGTTGCACAAAGGCATGCCAAAGCGTTGGGTGGTGCCGATGGCAATGTCGGCGCCCATCTCGCCGGGGGCCACCAAAAGTGTGAGCGCCAGCAGGTCGGCTGCCAGAATCAGCGCAGCGTGTTTGCTGTGGATCTGGTCGGCGTCTTGCTTCCAGTCGGCCAGCGAGCCGCTGCAGCCGGGGTACTGACCCATGGCCGCAAAGTAGTCGTCTCCAGCAATCGCGACCTGCCATTCGTCGGCCGAATGAACCACCTTGACAGTAAGCCCCAAGGGTGCGGCGCGGGTTTGGATGACTTCAATGGTTTGCGGATGGCAGTCGCCGCTGACGACGAACACATTGCCTTTGGCCTTGACAGAGCGGCGGGCCAATGTCATGGCCTCGGCCGCGGCGGTGGCTTCGTCGAGCATGGACGCGTTGGCCATGGGCATGCCGGTCAGGTCGCACACCATGGTCTGAAAGTTGACCAGCGCTTCCATGCGGCCCTGGGAAATTTCGGCCTGGTAGGGCGTGTAGGCGGTGTACCAGGCGGGGTTTTCCAAAATGTTGCGCAGGATCACGCCGGGGGTAAGGGTGCCGTAATAGCCCTGACCAATGAAACTCTGGAGCACCTTGTTCTTGCCCGCCATGGCCTTCAGTTCGGCCAGTGCGGCTGCTTCGGTAATCGCCGCTGGAATGGCCATGGGGCTTTGGCGCGCAATGGAGCGGGGCACGATGCTGTCGATCAGCGTGCGGCGCGATGTTTCGCCAATCGCTTGGAGCATCAAGGCTTCGTCGGCGGCGTCAATGCCAATGTGGCGCGCGTGGAATTCGCTGGCGTTTTCGAGTTGGGTCAGGGTAGACATGGGGCAGGGCTTGTCTTATGCGTTGGCGGAAAAAGCGGTGTAGCTGGTCTCGTTCATCAGGCCATCGAGCTCAGCCGGGTTGGACAGTTTGACTTTGAAGAACCAGCCGGCGCCCATGGGGTCGGTGTTGGCCAGCGAGGGGTCGGCGCGCAGGGCTTCATTCACTTCGGTGATTTCGCCGGTCACGGGCATGTACACATCGGCTGCGGCCTTGACGGATTCGACCACGCCAGCCACGTCCTTGACGCCCAGGGTGCTGCCCACGGTGGGCAGATCCACAAACACCACGTCGCCCAGCGCGTCTTGTGCATGGTGGGTGATGCCAACGGTGGCGATGCCGCCTTCAACGCTGAGCCATTCGTGGTCGGGTGTGTACTGGATGGTCATGGGAAAAACTCCTGAAAAAGTTGGGATAAAAGTGGATGAAAGAAATATAAGTCGCCGCCGGGCCGCCCCAAGGCGACTTGGCCCCCTTGGGGGGCAGCGACCCGCGTAGCGGTGGAGCGTGGGGGCGTCATTAACCGCGGTAGTAGCGGGTGGGCACAAAGGGCATGGCACAGACTTCCATGGGGACCGGCTTGCCACGCACGATGGCAACCACTTTGGTGCCCAAGGCGCTGAAGGCCGCATCCACATAGCCCATGGCTACGCACTGGTTGATGGTGGGGCCGAGCAGACCGCTGGTGACTTCACCTACTGCGTTGCCATTGCCGTCCTGCAAGGCGGTGTGGTCGCGCACGGGAATGCGCTCCAATGCCACCAGCCCCACCCGTTTTTTAGTGCCTTTTGGTGCTGTAGCGCCCGTAGATTGTGCGCAAGCAGCTAGTATTTTTGTAGCACCCGGGAACCCGCCTTCGCGTGCGCCACCGCTGCGGCGTACCTTTTGCATGGCCCACAGCAGGCTGGCTTCCACCGGGGTGGTGGTGGTGTCTATGTCGTTGCCATACAGGCACAAACCGGCTTCCAGGCGCAGCGAGTTGCGAGCGCCCAAGCCAATGGGTTTGACTTCGGGTTGCGCCAGCAGGGCGCGGGCCAGCGCTTGTGCATGGTCGTTGTGCACCGAAATCTCGAAACCGTCTTCGCCGGTGTAGCCGCTGCGGGTGAGGAATACGTCGATTTTTTGTGTGCCCGTGTCCACCGTGAAATTGCCACCGGTCATGAACACCAGCTTTTCCACGCCGGGTGCCAGGCGGGACAGGGCGGTTACGGCTTGGGGACCTTGCAGAGCCAGCAAGGCCATCTCAGGCATGGGTATCACCTGGCAGCGAGTGCCAATTTGGGCTTGAATGTGCGCAATGTCGCCCACTTTGCAGGCGCCGTTGACGATCACGAAAATTTCGTTGTTGCCCTTGTTGAAGAACATCAGGTCGTCAATGATGGTGCCCTCATCGGTGAGGAGCAGGCCGTAACGCTGTTTGCCCACGGGCAGGTCGATCACGTCCACCGGCATCAGCGTCTCAAAAGCGGCGGCCGCATCGGGGCCGACCAGGCGCAGCTGGCCCATGTGCGACACGTCAAACAGTCCAGCGGCGTTGCGTGTGTGGTGGTGCTCGGCCATCAGGCCCGCCGGGTATTGCACGGGCATGGAGTAGCCGGCAAAGGGCACCATGCGCGCGCCCAGTTCGATGTGCAGGGCATTCAATGGCGTGTTTTTTAGCGGCGTGGTCAGCAGGGGGGCGGACGTGGGTTCGGCAGGAGCGGACATGAAGTCTCCAAAACAGGGGCTACGCAATAATTTGGGGCGCAAGGTAACCGTGCGCTCCAAGGCTGCCCCCGCTGTCCGCTTTACCTGAGAGATTCGCCGCTTTTGCCAGACCCTGGGGGTGCAGACTGCGGGTTGCTCCTTCGGTGGACGCCATCGCGTGGCGCCTCTCTCCAGTGGGGATCGTTTTGCCGCATGGCTGCGGCAAACCGTTTGTCAGTCCTTTTTGCCTGAGCGTTCAGACCGCTGCAATCAGCCGTCCTGCGCCTTCGGCGGCACCCGCTGGGGGGCTCTCTCCTGACCGGGTGATTCTAAACCAGCACCGCGCGGGCGTTGTGCTGCGGGAGAGCTTGCGCACGGGGCTGCGGTTGGCACGCCTGTCAGTCGATGGGAGGGCGGGTGACCTGTGTGTGGCGCATGTGGCTGGGCGCTGCATAACGGTAGTGCAGAATCGACACCCATACGGCGCGCAATGGAGCGTGCTTTTTTGCGCGCTGTGCTGGCGCATCCTGTTGGGTTATTCCGTGCTTCATTTTCTGCGACTTGTTTTGATGGGCGTCCACTTCTTGGTCGCCGGTTGTGTCAACCTGTGCATCGTGCTGGTGCGCCCTTTTAACCCGGACAACAGCCGTTTGTGTGGGCGCACCTATTCGGTACCGGCGTTGCGCATTCTGGGCTTGCGCTTGCGTGCCGACTTGGGTGATCTGACAAAGCAGCCCCGCCCTTATGTGATTGTGGCCAATCACCAGTCCAACTACGATCTGTTTGTTTTTGGCAGTGTGATACCCCAGCGCACCGTGTCGGTGGGCAAAACCAGTTTGAAGTGGATGCCATTTTTTGGCCAGGTGTATTGGCTGGCCGGCAATGTGCTGGTGGAGCGCGGTAACGCCGAAAAAGCCAAACAATCGATGCTGAAGACCACCGACGTCATGCGCCACCATGACACCTCCATCTGGTTTTTTGCCGAAGGCACGCGCAACCTGGGGCGTGGGTTGTTGCCGTTCAAAAAGGGTGCTTTTCAAATGGCCATTGCCGCTGGTGTGCCTGTCATTCCCCTGTGTTGCAGCAGCTACAAAAATACCATGCAGCTGTCCAGTTGGCACAGCGGCAATGTGTGCATTCGCGCACTGCCCGCGATACCGACCCAGGGCATGACGATGGACGATATGCCTGCGCTGATGGAGCGCTGTCGAAGTCAGATGGTGGAGTGCATCGCCGAGTTGGATCAGCAGGCACTTAACGCACCGTAATAAACTATTGCCACGAAATATGTGATTTCGGTTACGTGGAATTGGCGTGTGAAATCGGCGGAGCCAGAGTGTGCGTTTTTTGCGTTATCAACCTTAGAAGAAACTGATTTCTATGCATTCAATTTGGGTGACTTTTGAAAAATTTTCCTGCGCAGTTAGATTGGTAATCTTGAGAGGTAAAAAAGTATGAAAGACGTTCGAACTTTCCTGCTGTTGGCGTTTTTTTTCGGTGTCGCAAATGTGCAGGCGGATGTGAGGTTGCCTGCAGTGATCAGTAATAACATGGTCCTTCAGAAGGACATTCCACTTCCGATCTGGGGTTGGGCTGATCCAGGCGAAAGGATTACCGTAACCATTGGTAAATCAGTTTTAACAAAAACGGCAGACCGAGCGGGTAATTGGAGGGTCACGCTGCCCCCGATCAAAACTGCTGGCGGTCCCCATGAGATGATTGTCAAAGGTAAGAACGAGATTAAAGTTTCCAATATCTTGATCGGAGAAGTTTGGGTTGGATCAGGCCAGTCCAATATGCAGTTCAGTCTTACCCAGTCGATCAACGGTCAGCAGGAAATCGCAAATGCGAAATTTCCAAAGATGCGACTATTCACGATTCCTCTGGTTTCGGCAGGGACGCCGTTGAAAGATGTTGATGCGCAATGGGTCGAGTGCTCACCTGACACTGTTGCAGGTGCGTCAGCATTGTTGTTCTACTTTGGCCATGAGATCCATAAACAAATGGATGTACCTGTTGGTCTGATTACCGCAGCTTGGGGCTCGACCCGTATTCAGTCATGGATTGCGCCACAGGGTTATGAAGCGATTCGTGAACTTGGCGGCGAGAAAAAAGAATGGCTTTCCATGCTGAATAAACATTCAGAAAATCTCGCCATTTACGCAGAGCAGAAAAAGGCTTATGACCTCGCCGTGAAGGCTACAAACGTTGTCGAGTCATCGCCATCAGCTCCTCCGAATCCCCCTATTCACCCGCTCAACAACAACTTTCAGCATACAGGCGTCTACAACGGGATGATTCATCCCATTGTCCCCTTCGGTATACGCGGGCTGGTATGGTATCAAGGCGAGTCCAACAACGGAGATGGGATGCATTATTATCATCTCACGCGAGGGTTGATTGAAGGCTGGCGTGCCGCCTGGAATCAGCAAGTCAACCGTGATTTTCCATTTCTTTTTGCGCAGCTAGCGCCATTCTTTTACAGAGTTGATCCCACACATCTTGCTGGCATCTGGGACGCACAGTTGGCAACCCTAGTGCTTAAAAATACAGGGATGGCTGTGTTGACCGACATTACCTCGATCTTCGATATACACGCACCGAACAAGCAAGAAGTCGGACGAAGACTGTCCCTGTGGGCGTTGGCGAAGACTTATGGAAAGGCCGATTTGGTCTACTCCGGCCCGTTATACAAGTCCATGAAAGTTGATGGGAGCAAAGCGATCATTTCCTTCGATCACGCGTCAGGTCTGAAATCCCGCGATGGTAAGGATCTTTCTTGGTGGTCGATTTCTGGCGACGACAAGCAATTTGTTAAAGCAAGTGCCAAGATAGAGGGTGATACGGTGGTCATCGCCGCAGAAGGGGTAACCAAACCCGCAGCTGTTCGTTTCGGTTGGCACCAACTGGCTGAGCCAAATCTCACTAACAGTGCTGATTTGCCTGCGTCGCCATTTCGAACCGATACCTGGACCGATGCCGAAAACGCATTTCCGTAACGGGGTTTCTCTCACGCGGTGGGACTTTGGGTTCGTCCTGAGATGAAAGTGCGAAGTGCGTTGGAGAGCGTGAATTTGGCTTGTAATGTTTAAGTCCCAATGTCGCATGTGGGCTGCGCACAACCAGCTAATGCATTGGGATCCGGGCACGGTAAATTTCATGATGTCGGCGTCATCGCAGACAAAAAAGCCAGATTTACCATTCACTTGCTTCTGTATCCATCCTCCTGATTTTTAGACTTTCCAACCAAAACGGGGCTATCAAGGCCCCGTCGCGTGCCCGTTTGGTTAAACCTTACATGCCCGCGTAGTTCGGCCCACCGCCACCTTCTGGCGTGACCCAGACGATGTTTTGCGTGGGGTCCTTGATGTCGCAGGTCTTGCAGTGCACGCAGTTTTGCGCGTTGATTTGCAGGCGGTCCGAGCCGTCGTCATTTTTCATGAACTCGTACACACCAGCAGGGCAGTAGCGGGCTTCAGGGCCGGCGTATTTGGCCAGGTTGATGCCCACGGGCACCGAGGCGTCCTTGAGTGTCAGGTGGGGCGGTTGCTCTTCTGCGTGGTTGGTGTTGCTGATGAACACGCTGCTCAGGCGGTCAAAGGTGATCTTGCCATCGGGCTTGGGGTACACAATGGGTTGGCACTCGGCCGCAGGCTTGAGGTAGGCATGGTCCGGCTTGTCGCGGCGCAGCGTCCAGGGCATGTTGCCACGCAGCACAAACTGCTCGAAACCATTCATCATGGTGGCCACGGTCAGGCCGTACTTGAACCAGTTCTTGAAGTTGCGGTCTTTGTTCAACTCGGTGTGCAACCAGCTGGCCTGGAAGGCCTCGGGGTAGGCGCTCAGTTCATCGTGTTGACGGCCTGCCACCACGGCGTCGTACGCCGCCTCGGCGGCCAGCATGCCGGTCTTGATGGCGGCGTGGCTGCCTTTGATGCGGCCCACGTTCAGGTAACCGGCATCACAACCCACCAGTGCACCACCGGGGAACACGGTTTTGGGCAGGGCCGACAGGCCGCTGGCGTTGATGGCGCGCGCGCCGTAGGACAGGCGCTTGGCGGTGACTTCGCCCTTGGCGTTTTCCAGGTAATAGCGCACACGGGGGTGCAGCTTCCAGCGCTGGAATTCTTCAAACGGGCTCAGGTAGGGGTTGGTGTAACCCAAGCCGGTGACAAAGCCCATTGCAACTTTATTGCCTTCCAGGTGGTACAGGAAAGCGCCGCCGTAGGTGGCTTCGTCCATGGGCCAGCCGGCGGTGTGCATGACAAAACCGGGTTCGTGGCGGGATGGGTCGATCTCCCACAGTTCTTTGATACCAATACCAAAACTCTGGGGGTCACGGCCTGCATCGAGGTGGTATTTGGCAATCAGTTGTTTGCCCAGGTGGCCGCGCGCGCCTTCGGCAAACACGGTGTACTTGCCCAGCAGCTCCATGCCGATCTGGAAGTTCTCGGTGGGCTCGCCATCTTTGCCCACACCCAGGTTGCCGGTGGCCACACCTTTGACGGAGCCGTCTGCGTTGTACAGCACTTCGGCCGCAGTAAAACCGGGGAAAATTTCCACACCCAGGCTTTCGGCCTGCTCGGCCAGCCATTTGGTGACCGCACCCAGGCTCACAATGTAATTGCCGTCGTTGTGTGCAAACGGGGGCAGGAACATATTGGGCACCCGGGTGCCCGATGTTTCGCTCAGGAAAATGTAGGCATCATCGGTAACGGGCTGGTTCAGCGGTGCGCCCTTGGCTTTCCAGTCAGGAATCAGTTCCGTCAGCGCCTTGGGATCCATGATGGCGCCCGACAAAATGTGCGCGCCGGGCTCGGAGCCTTTTTCCAGCACCACAACCGATACATCCGTGCCTTTTTCGGCTGCCAACTGCTTGAGGCGGATGGCGGTGGACAGACCGGCGGGGCCACCGCCGACCACGACCACGTCGTATTCCATCGCTTCACGGGGGCCGAACTGGGCCAGAATTTCCTCGTTTGTCATGGTGAGTCTCGCTTAATAATGGGAACTAGGGATTCTGCCAACAACCATCCCGTGCTTGCCGGACAACTTTGCGATTTTATGCGCGGTTTGTCCATTAATAGCACGGTCGTACTATTTTCGAATTCGTGGAGGTTCTCTAAATGTCGTACACCATTGATCTTTCGGGCCGGGTGGCCTTCATCACCGGAGCGTCCAGCGGGCTGGGTGCGCAGTTTGCGCGAACCCTGGCGCAGGCAGGGGCGGCTGTGGTGCTGGCCAGTCGCCGTGTAGAACGGCTCAAAGAACTGCGTGCCACCATTGACGCCGAGGGCGGCGACGCCCATGTGATTGAGTTGGACGTGACCGACCACGACGCCATCAAGTCGGCCGTGGCCCATGCGGAAACCGAGGTGGGCTCCATCGACATTCTGGTCAACAACTCGGGCGTGAGCACCACGCAGCGCCTGCAGGATGTGTCGCCGGACGACTACGACTTCATCTTCGACACCAACGTCAAAGGTGCTTTCTTTGTGGCGCAAGAGGTGGGCAAACGCATGCTGGCGCGTGCTACCGGGTCTGCGCCGGGCAGTTACACCGGCGGGCGCATCATCAACATTGCGTCCATGGCGGGGCTGCGGGTGTTGCCGCAGATTGGCGCTTATTGCATGAGCAAGGCCGCCGTGATCCAAATGACCAAGGCCATGGCGCTGGAGTGGGGCCGCTTTGGCATCAACGTCAACGCCATCTGCCCCGGCTATATCGACACCGAGATCAACCACCGCCATTGGCAAACCGATGCCGGCCAAAAGTTAATTCAGATGCTGCCGCGCAAACGCGTGGGTCAACCCAAAGACTTGGACGCGCTGCTGGTGATGCTGTGCTCCGACCAAAGCCATTTCATCAACGGTGCGGTCATTGCTGCCGACGACGGCTTTGGTGTGTAAGGCCGGAGCGCACGTTTGCTGACCGGCATTCTGGCCGGGCTGGCGGCGGGTGCGCTGTGGGGCTTGGTGTTTGTTGCGCCGGATTTGGCGCCCGGCCTGACTGCCGTCGATCTGGCAGCGGGGCGCTTTGCCTGCTACGGGCTGGCCGCCTTGTTGGCAATGGGGTTGGCGCGCGGGCCGCAGCGTTGGCCGACCTCGCGCCAGCTTGGCGCCGCGCTGGGTTTGAGCCTGTTGGGGTTTTCCGGCTACTACTTGCTGCTGGTGCTCGCCATCCGGGATGCGGGTGTGGAAGTGCCCACGCTCGTCATTGGCACCATTCCCGTTTGGGTCATGCTGCTGGGCAAGCCGCAGGGCTTGTTGTGGCGCAAGCTCTTGCCCGGCTTGCTGCTCACGGTGGCGGGTGTCGTGCTGATGGCTGGCGCACAGCCCCATGGGGGTGAGCACCTGATGCCTGCGGGCGCGGTGTACTGGCGTGGTATCGGTTTTGCTGTGTTGGCCATGCTGAGCTGGACGGCTTTTGCCGTATGGAACGCGGCCTGGCTCAAGCGCCATCCGGATGTTTCGGTAACGGAGTGGACCAACTGGCTGGGTATCGGGGCGGGGCTGGCGGCTGTGGCCTTGTGGGCGGTGCTGGGTTCGGAGTCAAAAGTGCTGCTTGCGCTTGATGGTAGAGCGAATGCCGCTATGGTTTGTATAGCAACAGGGGTGGGTTCAACGTGGCTGGCGACAGTGCTCTGGAGTGTGGCCAGCCGCCGTTTGAGTGCCAGCCTGTGCGGGCAGTTAATTGTGAGCGAAACGCTGTTTGCGTTGCTCTACGCGTTTGTGGTGCAGGGCCATTGGCCGCAGCCTATGCAGGTGCTGGCCAGTGGGGTGTTTGTGGTGGGTATTGTGGCGTCGATTCGCGCGCATCGCTGAATCGGTCTGCGCACCGCTGGCTATATCGCTTGTGGGTTGGCGGCGGGGTTGGTCTGGGCCGTGCGTACCCAGCCCGCCAGTGAATCTCCGCTCTGTACGGAAGCCTTGCCTTACTTAGGTGCCAGGCGAATGGCGCCATCTAGGCGAATCACTTCGCCGTTGAGCATGTCGTTCTCGAAAATGTGGATCGCCAGCTTGGCGTAGTCTTGCGGCGTGCCCAAGCGCGAGGGGAAGGGCACCGCTGCGGCCAGTGAGTCTTGCACTTCTTGGGGCATGCCAAACATCATGGGGGTGCCGAAGATGCCGGGTGCAATGGTCATGTTGCGAATGCCGTTGCGTGCCAGGTCGCGGGCAATGGGCAGTGTCATGCCAACCACACCACCTTTGGAGGCGCTGTAGGCAGCCTGGCCCATTTGGCCGTCGTAGGCGGCGACCGATGCGGTAGAAATCAACGCGCCGCGCTCACCGGTGGCTTCGGGCTCGTTTTTGGCCATGGCTTCTGCCGCGAGGCGAATCATGTTGAAACTGCCCACCAGGTTCACGGTGATGCACTTGGAGAATGTAGCCAAGGTGTGGCAGCCGTTTTTGCCAATGACTTTTTCTGCCGGGGCAATGCCGGCGCAATTGACCAGACCCATCAGCTTGCCCATGGACACGGCCTGGGCCACGACGGCCTGGCCATCGGCCTCCTGGCTGACATCGCACTTCACAAACGCGCCGCCCAGCTCTTTGGCAATGGCTTCGCCTTTCTCAACTTGCATGTCGGCAATGACTACTTTGCCGCCCTTGGCGGTGAGCATGCGTGCGGTGCCTTCGCCCAAGCCCGATGCGCCGCCGGTCACAATGAATACTTTGCCTGCAATTTCCATGAATAACTCCAGTTGAGGGGGAATGTTTGACGTTGACGTAAACGTTAATTATGACTGACGCAAAATTTTCACAGCCCACATATGCATATGCTTGGGAACTTGGGAAAGCGTGCTTTCAATACTGCTATACTTCGGCCTCTCGAATACTGTAGGCGCGTAGCTCAGCTGGTTAGAGCACCACCTTGACATGGTGGGGGTCGTTGGTTCGAGTCCAATCGCGCCTACCAACAGGATAGCCCTTGTTTCTAATGTGAAACAAGGGCTTTTTTCATTGCCATGCCACATCTCGCCAATCCTTTCACTTTGCGCGTTTACTGGGAAGACACCGATGCCGGCGGCGTGGTGTTCTACGCCAACTACCTCAAGTTTTTCGAGCGCGCCCGTACCGAGTGGTTGCGCAGCCTGGGCGTGCAGCAGGGCATTTTGCAAGCGGACGACGGCGTGTTGTTTGTGGTGGCCGAGGTGCATGTGCGCTATGTGGCATCGGCACGGCTGGATGATGTGGTGGTTGTGAGTGTCAAGGTGGCTGAGCGCGGGCAGGCCTCCATGCGCATTGAGCAGCAAGCTTGGCGCGGTGACACACTGCTGGCGGAGGGTTGGGTGCGTGTGGGCTGTGTGGACGCGACCACATTGCGGCCCCGGCGCATTCCCGGTGTGGTTCTCCGTGCTTTGGGTTGATACAGTACACACTTGGACACCATTGCCCTCCTGGTCGGGGTGATGCAGTTGCGTCCCGTTTTGGCGCCGGACTTGTGCAAGGACCGTGATTGACACCGCTACCCACCATGATGAACTCCACCCCATTCACTGCAGATCCAGCTGCCATTCGCACAGCACTTATCACCGGTGCCTCGTCCGGTATTGGCGAGGCCCTTGCCCATTGCTTTGCGGCAGCACATTTCAATTTGATATTGGTCGCGCGCAGCGAAGGCAAGCTCAAGCAATTGGCCAGAACTCTTGCGCAGCAACACGGCGTCAAGGCACAGGTGCAAGTGGCAGACTTGTCCCAGTCCGGCGCGGCCGATCATTTGGCGGCAGTGTTGCAGCGTCAGCAGCGCGTGGTGGATGTGTTGGTCAATTGCGCGGGGGTGCTGGAACAAGGGGCCTTTACGGCAATACCGCACGCCAGTCACCAGCAAATTATCGATCTCAACATCTCTGGCTTGACCGCCATGCTCAGTGCGTTTGTTCCGTCCATGGTCAAGCGCGGCGCCGGGCGGGTGCTCAATGTGGCGTCCATTGCGGCGTTTCAACCGGTTCCCACCCTGGCCTCTTACGCCGCCAGCAAGGCGTATGTGTTGTCGCTGTCTGAATCACTGGGTGAAGAGTTGCGCGCAACGGGTGTGACGGTCACTGCGCTGTGCCCCGGAATTACGGCGACCAACATGTTCACACAGGCTTCGGATTCCAACGGCAAGTTGGCACATTTGCCCGGCTTCCTGGTGGGCGATGTGAAGCAGGTTGCCGAAATGGCATTTGCCGCCTGCATGAAGGGAGATGCGATTTGTGTTCCCGGAGTGGTGAATCGGGCCGCCATGATCGCGTCGCGCGGCACTCCCAAGTGGCTCATCAGGCGTTTGGGGGGAATGCTTGGCCGTAAAGCGTTGTAATGGCGACGCGAAACGCGCTATGTTCGGGGTATTTTGGAGTCAGTCAGTCACTAAACCACGCATAGAATGAAGCATCGGCTGTACGAGCCTCAAGGAAACGCATGTCCTGTTCCCCAGAAGAACTCCGGCGCAAAAGTGATGATTTTCTCGCCAAGTGGCAAGCTTGCAAAACCCAAGCTGGGTTGGATGGCTTTGTCGAGTTCGCGGTAACCGTTTCCAGTTTTACGGGTTTTTTGGAGGTCGGGGGGCTTTCCGGCCTGCACCAGAGCGCCAAGGCTCTCGAAAACAAGGTGTTGTCACTCTTCGATCAGTTGGACGGTGACGCGCTGGCGCCTGCTGCCGTCGAAAATCTGGAGCGACAAATTGGCGAGTTGGGCGCACGCATTGATTCCTTTTTGTTGGCGAATGCGCCACCGGTACTCGATCGGCGCATGCAGGGTGACAATGAAACAGGGGGTGATTTCGAGCCGCTGGCGGAACTGGTGGCGTCCAAGACCATCTGGTTTGTCACCAAGACGCCCGCGATGTGGCAGGACCTGGCGGTGCAGGCGGGGTACTTCAATATTCAGGTTGAAATGTGCACGCTGCAAAACCAGCCAAGCACCGACCGTGAGCCGGTGATTGTTCTGGTGGATGCGGCCGATGTGGAGCCTGCAGCGTATGCGGCAGGCGTCAAGGCCTTGCGAAATCGTTTTTCTGCCAGCAATATCATTGGCCTGAACTTGGCATCTGACTTTGAGACCCTGCGTGCTGCGCTGGTTGCCGGTTGCGAGTCGTGTTTTACGCAGGGTACGGCGCAGGCTGTCATCATGGCGCGTATCGTCAAGATGTGTGGCCATGAGGAGGAGCCGCCGTACCGGGTGCTGGTGGTGGAAGACTCCAGGACTGCCAGCGCCGTCATCCAGCGCACGCTCAAACAGGCGGGGCTGGAGTCCATGGGCATCACCAAGCCGCAGGAGGTGTTGACCGCGCTGGACAAATTTCAGCCCGATCTGGTGCTCATGGACATGTTCATGCCCGGCTGCACCGGTGTGGAGGTGACGCGTGTCATTCGCCAGCACGAAGAGTTTTTGTCCACCCCGGTGGTGTACCTGTCGGGCGACTCCAGCATCGCACTGCAAGTGGATGCACTGCGTTTGGGTGGTGACCACTTTCTGACCAAACCCTTCAATCCGGTTATTTTGAATGCGGTGGTCAAGAGCAAAATTGACCGTTACCGCACCCTGCGCCGCTCCATGACCATGGACAGTCTGACCGGGCTGCTCAACCACCTGACATCCAAACAGCGGTTGGAAACCTTGATCAAGGCCGCCGAGGCGGAGCGCACGGCGCTGTGTGTGGCCATGATTGATATCGATCATTTCAAGAATGTCAACGACAGTTATGGCCACCCGCTGGGCGACCAGGTTATCCGCAGCCTGGCCTGGTTGCTCAAGCAGCGCCTGCGCAAAACCGATGTCGTGGGCCGTTATGGTGGTGAAGAGTTTTTGGTCATCCTGCCCGATGCCGATGCTGCGCGAGCCCATCAGTTGCTTGACCGCATTCGGGTGGATTTTTCGCTGTTTCAGCACGCCGTGCGCGATACCTCGTTTTCGTGCACGTTCTCAGGTGGCATTGCGCAGTTCACCCCCGGCCTGGGCGGGGCCACGGCCATCAAAATTGCCGACGAGGCGCTCTACATTGCCAAACGGCAAGGCCGCAACCAGTTGGTGGTGGCGTAGGGTAGCGGGCCGTGTTGGCGTTGGCTGGCGTGCACGGCGGCACGCGGTCGGTCTGCAGGTGCAGCTACACCGCTACATAGCGACCGGGCCGGTGGTTGATGGCCAGCGTCAGGTTCAGTACCACGGCCCCCAGCACCGACCAGCCCACACGCTGCCAATCGGCAACCCATAACGCGCCCAGCACAATCAGGCTGTCAAGCAGCATCTGGACCTTGCCGGCCCGCCAGCCCAGGCGTTCCTGCAAGTACAGCACCAGCACATTCAAGCCGCCCAGGCTGGCTTTGTGCCGGAACAGCATCAGCATGCCCGCACCAATCAGCAATCCCCCCAATACCACTGCCAAAGGAGTGGCCAGGCGTTCAAACGCCAGCACCTGTGGCAGGTAGTGCACCCACAGTGACAGCAGTGCCACGGCGGCAAAAGTCTTGACGGTGAAGACTGCGCCCATGCGGCGCCATGCAAAGGCATAAAAAGGCAGGTTGATGCAAAAAAAAGCCAGGCCAAAGTCCACCGCGCTGGCGTAATGGGCCAGAAACGCCACTCCGGCGGTTCCGCCGGTCAGCAATCCGGCATGGCGGTACATGAGTACACCCAAGGCCACAAACAGGGTGCCCGTCAACAGGGCCTGCACATCTTCGTGGGGGCGGTGGCGGGCAACCGGCAGCCCAGCAGGATCGGGCGCGACCGAGCCAGGCGCCGGTGGGTTGCTCACGCCGTGGTCTCGGCGGCAGTGGTGGTGCTTTCCACCCCCTTGGTGGCGCAACGGTGGTCGCTGCCACAGCCTTGCACCTGCTCCATGGGCATGGCTGTCGGCTTGTTAACGGTGCGGCTCACGGGGTCGTAGCCCACATTGCGCAGGTGGGTCACTAACACCGAGTCCATGGCGTCCACGTGCATGGGCAGCCAGCCTGCCAGCTCACGCGTCATTTGGCGCACCATGCCCAAGTCACCCAGAGCGCCTTTGATGGCGCCGTCCTTCACAATGTCGAGCACGATCTTGTGCTGCGCGCTGTGGCAGTTGTCGCTGGCAAAACCGGTGTCGACCATCCACTGGTCTTCCATGGCGAAGTGTTTTGCCATGGATTCAACCAGACGCTGCCAGGCTGGGATCAGGGCAGCATTGTTGGCTGCCTCCGCTGCCGCCAGCAGCGCGATGATGTCCTTATGGTCATCGTCCATCAACGGCACATCCAGGGCCATGTCGTCGGACCAGTTGAGGGTGGGCATAAAGTGCTCCTAAAAAACGCCTCTTGCGCCCGTCTGGTGTGCGAGAGACGCTACAAAAAATATAGCTAATGTGATGCCGCCTGCAAGCACCGGGCCTACAGGCGCTCAAAAATGGCAGCAATACCCTGGCCACCACCAATGCACATGGTCACCAGTGCGTAGCGGCCCTGGATGCGGTGCAATTCGTGAATGGCTTTCACGGTGATCACGGCACCGGTAGCGCCAATCGGGTGACCCAGCGAGATGCCCGAACCATTGGGATTGACCTTGGCCGGGTCCAGGCCCAGGTCGCGGGTGACAGCACAGGCCTGGGCGGCAAAGGCTTCGTTGGCTTCGATCACGTCCAGATCGTTGACGCTCAGGCCGGCTTTTTTCAGTGCGGCTTGTGATGCGGGCACCGGGCCGATGCCCATGTACTTGGGGTCTACACCGGCGTGGGCATAGGCAACCAGACGTGCCATGGGAACCAAACCCCGCGCTTTGGCGGTGGCAGCGTCCATCAGCACCAGGGCGGCGGCGGCGTCGTTAATGCCGGACGCGTTGCCGGCGGTCACGGTGCCGTTTTCTTTCAGGAACACGGGCTTCAACTTGGTCATGTCGGCCAGCGCACAGTTGGGGCGGAAATGCTCGTCGGTGTCATAAGCCACGTCGCCCTTTTTGCTTTTGAGCATCACCGGCGTAATCTGGCCCTTGAAGTAACCGGCCTCGGTGGCACGCTGGGCGCGCTGGTGGCTTTCCACGGCCAGCGCGTCCTGGTCTTCCCGGCTGATGCCCCACTTGGCGGCAATGTTTTCGGCCGTCACACCCATGTGGATGTTCTGGAACGGGTCGTGCAGCGCGCCAATCATCATGTCCACCATCTTGGTGTCGCCCATGCGCGAGCCCCAGCGCATGTTCAGAGAAGCAAACGGTGCGCGGCTCATGTTCTCGGCGCCGCCACCAATAGCGATGTCGGCGTCACCCAACTGGATGCTTTGTGCGGCCGACACAATCGCCTGCAGCCCCGAGCCGCACAGGCGGTTGACGTTGAACGCCGGTGTGGCCTCGGCGCAGCCGCCGTTGATGGCGGCCACGCGCGACAGGTACATGTCTTTGGGTTCGGTGTTGACAACGTGGCCAAAAACCACATGGCCCACATCACGGCCTTCCACATTGGCGCGGGTGAGTGACTCGCGCACCACCTGGGCGGCCAGTTCGGTGGGGGGGATGTCTTTCAAACTACCGCCAAAAGTACCAATTGCGGTACGTACGGCACTGACAACAACGACTTCACGGGACATGCATTCACTCCTTTAATACAATTGGGCGATCTTACACAAGCCCGCCGCATGGAGTTTTGGTGGTGGGTGGCGTAAATAAACAACATTTACTTTTATTACTGTGATTACTCCGGTTCCCACCCACCATGACTACCAATACCGACTATTTCGCCCGCGACCAGTTCAAAGGGCTCCTGGCTGCCATCGAGGCCAATGGCAGTGATGATTCCATGAGTCGGCTGGTGCCGGTACGCCACTGGGAAACCATTGCCGAATACCTGCAACTATTTACCCTGGCCGCAGGGCAGGAGCTGATTCGCCAGGGTGGTACCGACCGTTCGCTGTACTTCGTGGAAGAAGGCAACCTGACAGTGCACTACGAAGATGCCCATGGCCGCATCCGCCTGGCAGTGCTGGGGCCGGGTGCGGCGTTGGGTGAGGGGAGTTTTTTTTCGCGCCTGCCGCGCAGCGCTACGGTACATGCCGCCGCGGCGTGCAAGTTGTGGCGCTTGTCCATTCCCCGCTTTGAGGATTTGTCACGCCGCCACCCGTCCGTCGCCCTGTCGCTGGCCCTGGCCCTGGGGTCGGTGGTTGCCGTGCGGCTGCAAACCCAGCGCAAACGCACGGCTGTGACCTGATTGGGCTAATGCCCCCATGTACGCCCAGCCCCAATTGGGTAGAAGGTCAGCGGCACACCGTTTTGCACCGCCAATTGTTCTGCCGCTGAGTCCTTCTTGGCCTGGTTGAGCACCGAGGTCTTCATCTTGCCCAACACGTGCATCTCGCACGGCTTGCAGTCAAAACGCAGGGTGAGTTTTTCTTTGCCGTTGATGAGCTGCAGCGGCTCGGCCTTGACCTGGCCCTGCACGCCCACCACGCCCTTGGCCTGTTTGGGGCACAGGCTTAAGGAAAAGCGCACGCAGTGTTTGGTAATCATCAGGCTGACTTCGCCCAGCTCTTCGTTTGCTTCGTAGGCCGCGTCGATCAACTTGACGCCGTGGCGGGCGTAAAAGGCGTGGGCCGCCTTGTTGTGCACATTGGCCAAGTAGCTCAGGGTGTCCTGCGGGTAGGGCACCGGGGGCTCTACGGCTTGGGCGCGCTCCAGCCGTTGCCACGCTTGGGCGCGGGCTGCTTCCAGGGCATCGATGGCTTCGCGGCGCAGCGCGTTGAGTGCGGATGCTGGAACAAATAGGCCGTTTGCGCCCGCTACATCGGCGTGAGTAGCTATAAAAATAGTAGCACCCAACTTGCTGATTTGGGCGCTGTTGTTGGCGTCGGCCGCAGCGCCATCTTTGGCGGTATCCAGCGTCAGGGTCATTTCGGCTTCGCCTGCGCAGCCGTCTTCGTCGGTGTAACGCAAGGTGATGCGCTGGTCTGTGGCCGACAGGGCAGCCCACACGCCGATGCGCCGGTCGCTGGACTTTTTCTCCAGTACGCGCACCCAGTCCACGTCCCGGTTGCGGTTCACTTCCAGGCCCTTGCGCAGGTCTTTCAGGCCGGCCACGGCGTCTTTGGGAAACACACGCCAGCGGCCCCGCGCCGCGTTGACGGCGTCGGCCCGGTTGATGGCCATGCCTACCAGTTCTTTTTGCAGGTCGTAGTAACACAGGCCGTCGCCGTTGTGCAGGGCCATGCAGGGGTCGTTCAACTCCAGCTCCACCCAGTTTGGCCCGACCTGGGTTGCGTAACCAATGGGCTGGCCGGGGTTTTTGGGGCTGTCGAAGGCACCAATGTCGTCTTTGCGGCCTTGCACAAAGTAGTCGGTGAATTCGCGGTTGAAGTTCTGGTTGGGGTCGGGTGTGAAGCGAAAGGTGGTGCGCCCGCTGCTGCTGCGCGTGTAGGGCTGGTCGGAGCCCTCGCGGGCGTCGATCAGTTCGTCCAGCAGCTTGCGGTAATGGGCGGTGATATTTTTCACATAACCCATGTCCTTGTAGCGGCCTTCGATTTTGAAGCTGCGAATACCCGCATCCACCAGCGCCGCCAGGTTGGCGCTCTGGTTGTTGTCTTTCATGGAGAGCACGTGTTTGTCGTGGGCGACAAAGCCGCCTTTGGCGTCGACCACCTGGTAGGGCAGGCGGCAGGCCTGGCTGCATTCGCCCCGGTTGGCGCTGCGCCCGGTGTGGGCGTGGCTGATGTAACACTGGCCGCTGTAGGCCACACACAGGGCGCCGTGCACGAAGAACTCCAGCGCGCAGCGACCGGGGTCAACGGCGGCGCGGATGGCGGCAATCTGGGGCAGCGTCAGCTCGCGGGCCAGCACGATCTGCGAAAACCCCACGTCCTGCAGAAAACGTGCTTTCTCGGGGGTGCGTATGTCGCATTGGGTGCTGGCATGCAACTGGATGGGCGCGATGTCCCGTTCCAGCAGGCCCATGTCCTGCACGATCAGGGCGTCCACGCCTGCGTCATACAGCTGCCACGTTAGCTTGCGCGCGCCCTCCAGCTCGTCGTCGCGCAGGATGGTGTTCAGGGTGACGAAGATGCGGCTGTTGAAGCGGTGCGCGTGTTGCACCAGGTGGGCGATGTCTTGCACGCTGTTGTCGGCACTGGCGCGGGCACCAAAGCCGGGGCCACCGATGTACACCGCGTCGGCGCCGTGGTTGACGGCTTCGATGCCGATCGTCGCATCGCGTGCGGGGGCCAGCAGTTCAAGGTGGAAATCGGGCAGGGACATGGCGGAATTATCTTGCAGGCCTGGAAACCCCGCTGGGGGGGAGACGAGAAACGAAAGGTGGGGTTGGGGAGTGCTCCACGCAAAACGCGGCCGAAGCCGCGTTTTTTTGGGGGGCAGGGGATGTGCGGCGCAGTTATTCGATTTTGGCTTTGGCGCGCAGGGTTTCCTGGAACTTGGCCATTTTTTGCTGCTGCAGCTGCTGCACGATCTGGGGCTTTACGTCCTCAAACTTGGGCAATTGCGCTTCGCGGGTGTCGTCCAGGCGGATGACGTGGTAACCAAACTGGCTCTTGACCGGGGTTTCGGTGAACTTGCCTTTGCCCAAGGCGATCAAGGCTTCGGTGAATTCCTTGACAAAGTTGCTGGGGTTGGCCCAATCCAGATCGCCACCCTTGGAGCCGGAGCCGGGGTCTTTGGACAGTTTTTTGGCCAGGTCGTCAAACTTGGCGCCTTTTTTCAGTTTGGCGATGATGTCTTTGGCCTGGTCTTCCTTTTCGACCAGGATGTGGCGGGACTTGTATTCCTTGCCCGAATTGGCACCCGCAAAACGGTCGTACTCGGCCTTGGCTTCTTCGTCGGTAACCGGGCTCTTCTTCTGGAAATCGGCAAACAGCTCACGGATCAGGATGGACTGCGCCGCCAGGTCGAGCTGGGTTTTGTAGTCTTCGGTGGTGTCAAGCTGGCGGGCTTTGGCTTCTTGCGCAAAAATTTCGCGGGCAATCACTTCGTCTTTGAGCTGGCCCTGCATTTCGGGCGTGACCTGGCGCCCGGAACGAATGACCTGTTGCGCCAAGGCGTCCACGCGGGCCTTGGGCACAGCCTTGCCGTTGACCTGGGCCACGTTTTGGGCCATGGCCGCGGGGGCCACGGCTGCCAAGAGTGCGGCTGCGGCGAGTGCGGACAAAAATTGCTTCTTCATGCGGGTTCCTTCAGGGATGCGGGTCAAAAAGTGGTGAATCGGATGGTTTAAGCGGACACGCCCGGGAGCGCATCTTCGGTCTCGATGGCCAGGGCGTGCAGCCCTTGGGCCATGAAATCTTGCAGCGCATCATACACAAGGCGGTGCCGCGCCACGCGGCTTTGGCCGGTAAATAAGTGTGAAGCAATCCGCACCCGAAAATGGGTGCCAAAACCGGTGCCGTTGGCACCGGCGTGGCCGTTGTGCTGGTAGCTTTCGTCCAGCACTTCCAGGCGGGTGGGCTGCAGGCGCTCGCGCAGGCGCAGTTCGAGTTGGCTGGCGGTGGGTGCGGTGTTCATGGGGTGGGGTCCGTGTCAGGCTTGTCGCTGGATTGAAGGTGGGGGGCAATGTACAGGCCCTGCCCGACGATGAAAACCAGCGGAAATACATAGCCCCACAGCTTGAAGCTGACCCATGCTTCGGTGCTGTAGTTGACGACCACGTAGGCATTGATGAGTGACATAAACGCGCAGTACAGCACCCAGGCCACATTCAGGGTGTGCCACACCGGTGCGGGCAGGGTCAACTGGCTGCCCAGCATGGTTTTGAGCAGGTCTTTGCGCAGCCCCCATACGGCCACGGCCAGTCCCAGGGCCATGGCCGCGTACAGCACGGTGGGTTTCCATTTGATGAAGCGTTCGTCTTGCAGCACCAGCGTGAGGGTTCCAAAAACCAGAATCAGCGCCAGGGTGATCTTGTGCATGGTCAGCAGTTTGCGGTCCATGCCATAGATGATGGCCATTTGCAGCACGGTTCCCGCCATCAGCACGGCGGTGCCGACATAGATGTCGTAGGCCTTGTAAGCGCCAAAAAACAGCAGCAGGGGAAAGAAGTCGATGAATATTCGCATGAGGGTGTGAAGTGTAACGAGGCCGGGTTTGTGCCGTCGCGCAGGCTGGTTTCAGCATGGCCGCCCTTGGATCGGCATAAGGGTCTGTGGAGTGGGGCTGTGGCAGGGCGGTGATTGGGCTGTGTAAAGGGCTTTGCAAGATGGGTGCGGTTTACGAGCTGCAACTGATGGCAATGCTGCTGGCCCAGTCGGGCGGGAAATCGGCATACGACGCGTACGCGGGGTGTTCGTCAAACGGGTGCTCCAGGACGGCCAGCAGTTGGGCCAGGGGCACGAAATCTTTCTTTTGGGCCGCCTGGATCGCCACTTCACCCAAGTGGTTTCTCAGTACATATTGGGGGTTGGTTTTGAGCATCAAATCGGCCGCTACCGCACGTGGGACATGCGCAAGCAGCTCTGAATATTGTAGCAACCAGGCGTCAATTTCTGCCCGGTTGACGAACAAGTCGCGCACCGATGCGTCGGCAGGGTCACACGCCCTGGCCCAGTGGCTCAGGCGGCGCCAGAAAATGGTGTAGTCCACACGGTCGGTGGCCAGTAACTGCAAAACCGCATGTGCCAGGGTTTGGGTCGCCGCGCTGGCGGCGCCAAAGCCCAACTTGGCAGCCAAACACGCATCAAAGGCCTGGGGGTAGTCGGTCTTGTAGGTCTCCAGCGCTGCCGTGGCCAGCGCCGGGTCTTCAATCAAGGGCAGCAGGGCTTGGGCCAGGCAGTGCAGGTTCCAGTAGGCCACGTTGGGCTGCTTGTGGAAGGCGTAGCGGCCCTGGGTGTCCGAGTGGTTGCAAATGTGGCCGGGGTCAAAGGCATCCAGAAACTGAAACGGGCCATAGTCCATCGTCAGCCCGAGAATGCTCATGTTGTCGGTGTTCATGACGCCGTGGCAAAACCCGACGGCCTGCCACTGCGCCAGCAAACGCGCCGTGCGGCTGGTGACGGCCTGCAGCAAGGCGCAGTACGGGTTGCCATTGAACTGCTGGGTGGCAAGGCATTCCGGGTAGTAGCGCGTGATCACGTAGTCCGCCAGCGTTTTCAGCTCAGCATGCTGGTTGCGAAATGAGAAATGCTCAAAATGGCCAAAACGGATAAAGCTGGGCGCCAGGCGGGTAACCACTGCCGCCGTCTCGATCTGCTCGCGGTACACCGGAGCGTCCGAGCCCATGATGCACAGTGCACGCGTGGTGGGTATGCCCAGGGCATGCATGGCCTCACTGCATAAAAATTCGCGAATGCTGGACCGCAATACCGCCCGCCCGTCGCCCATGCGGGAAAAGGGTGTCAGGCCCGCACCCTTGAGCTGGAACTCATGGGCCACACCCGCATGTTGTTGTGGTGGCGCAATTTCCCCCAGCAGCGTGGCGCGGCCATCGCCCAACTGCCCGGCCCAGACGCCAAACTGGTGCCCGCTGTAGACGCTGGCAGTGGCCTGGCAGCCTTGTGGCGTGGCGTTGCCGGCCAACACCTGCTGCCAGCTGGAAGAGTCGAAGGCATCCGCATCCAGGCCCACCAATAGCGCGGCGCTGGCGCTGTAAGCCACCAAATAGGGGTGCGGTAGTGCTTGTGTTGGAACCGGCGTCAAAAACGGGGAACCCAGCGCTGCGTAGCCAGGGCTCCACTGCCACCCCTGCGAAAGCGGGGCGTCAGTTTGGGGGGAAATAGTCATGCCGCCATTGTCTTGCAGGCGATACAAACCTGCTGTGCCAAGGGTTAAGATGAAGCCCCATTCAACGCCACCAGGAGTGCCCATGCTAGGGTTAATGCAAAGCCAGCAGTTGCTGATTTCGTCTCTGATTGAATTTGCCGAACGGCACCATGGGGAAGGGGAAGTGGTCTCGCGCCGGGTGGAGGGCGACATTCACCGTTGCACCTACAAAGACGTGGCCCTGCGTTCGCGCAAGGTGGCCAACGCACTGGACGGCATGGGTCTGGCGTTTGGCGACCGCGTGGCGACCCTGGCCTGGAACGGTTACCGCCACCTGGAGCTGTATTTTGGTGTGAGCGGCTCCGCTCGGGTGCTGCACACCCTGAATCCGCGGCTGCACCCGGACCAGATTGTCTGGATTGCCAACCACGCCGAAGACCAGGTTTTGTGTTTTGACCTGTCCTTCCTGCCCATCGTCAAGGCCGTGCACAGCCGCTGCACCACCATCAAACATTACATTGCCCTGTGTGATGCCGACAAGCTGCCCCCCGATTCGGGCATACCGGGTTTGCAAAGTTACGAGGCCTGGATGGGCGCGCAATCTCCCCACTACCAGTGGCCCACCTTTGACGAAAACACGGCGTCGAGCATGTGTTACACCAGTGGCACCACGGGCAACCCCAAGGCGGCCTTGTACAGCCACCGCTCCACCATGTTGCACGCCTTGGCCGGTGCCTTGCCCGATGCGCTAAGCATGAGTGCACGCGACACGGTGCTGCCGGTGGTACCCATGTTCCACGTGAATGCCTGGGGCCTGCCGTATTCGGCCGCCATGACCGGTGCCAAGCTGGTGTTTCCGGGGCCGGCCATGGATGGCAAATCGATTTTCGAGTTGATCGAAAGCGAACGCGTCAGTTTTGCCGCCGGGGTGCCCACGGTGTGGCAAATGATGCTGGCCCACATGCAGTCCAACAAACTCAAGTTCAGCACCTTGCAGCGCACGGTGATTGGCGGATCGGCCTGCCCACCGGCCATGATCACGGCCTTTAATGACGACTACGGTGTGGAAGTGTTGCACGCCTGGGGCATGACCGAAATGTCGCCGCTGGGTACGGTGTGTACGCTCAAAAACAAGCACCTGCCCATGGACTCGGCCGACAAGATGACGGTGCGCCTCAAGCAAGGGCGCGGCATTTTTGGCGTGGACATGAAGATCGTCAACCAGGAGGGAGCGGAGTTGCCCTGGGACGGCAAGGCCTATGGTGACTTGCTGGTCAAAGGCCCGTGGGTGATTGCCGACTACTACAAGGGCGAGGGTGGTTCGCCGCTGGTCAATGGCTGGTTTCCCACGGGCGATGTGGCCACCATCGACCCCGATGGGTATATGCAGATCACCGATCGCAGCAAAGACGTGATCAAGTCCGGCGGTGAGTGGATCAGCTCCATTGATGTGGAAAACATTGCCATGGCGCACCCTGCGGTGGCCATGGCGGCGTGTATTGGCATCAAGCACCCCAAGTGGGACGAGCGCCCCATCATCGCCGTGGTCAAGAAACCGGGTAGCGAGGTAACACGGGATGAATTGATTGCGTTTTATGACGGCAAGACAGCCAAGTGGCAAATTCCGGACGATGTGGTTTTTGTCGATGCCATTCCCTTGGGTGGCACCGGAAAAATGCAAAAAAGCAAGCTGCGTGACATGCTGCACGACTACAAATTACCGTCGGCGTAATGGCGGGGGGAATGCTGGTCACCTAGGTGATAGGCCATAGGGCAAACCCTTGTCTTGTAGCGCTCAAATGCTTGTACGCTTGCGTGGTTTTGGTTCAGCATTGATTTTCCTAACAGGAGCCTCCGGATGAAATTCGCGTTCAAACTTGTTGCCGTATCTGCTGCGCTGCTGTGTGCCTCTTCGGCCATGGCGCAAAAGGGCGAAACGGTCAAAATGTTGCGTATTGATGCGCTCACCGGCTTGCTGGGCCCCGTGGGTGTCAACCAGCAAAAGACCTACCAGTATCTGGCGGAAAAGTTCAGCGGTGAGGGCAATCCCGCAGGTGTGAAGTTCGAGGTCGCATTTCACGACAACAAACTGAGTCCAACCGAGAGTTTGAATGCCCTCAAAACGGCCATCGACCAGGGCGTGCGCTACATCGTGCAGGGCAACGGATCGTCGGTTGCATTGGCCCTGAGCGACGCCATCAGCAAGCACAACGAGCGCAACCCTGGCAAGGAAGTTATTTACATCAACGACTCGGCCGTTGACCCTGATCTGACCAACAGCAAATGCAGCTACTGGCACTTCCGTTTTGACGCCGATACGTCGATGAAGATGGAGGCCATGTCCAGCTTCATGGAAGCCCAGAAAGACATCAAGAAAGTCTACCTGCTGGGGCAGAACTATTCCCACGGCGTGCAGGTTGCCAAGTACGCCAAAGAGACTTTGGCACGCCGTCGCCCCGATATTGAAATTGTCGGGCAGGACTTGCACCCCCTGGCGCAGGTGCGTGACTTTGCGCCCTATATCGCCAAGATCAAGGCCTCCGGCGCAGATTCTGTGATCACCGGCAACTGGGGTTCCGATTTGTCCTTG
Organism: Candidatus Aalborgicola lynettensis; assembly: GCA_016719405.1. Classification (GTDB taxonomy): domain Bacteria; phylum Pseudomonadota; class Gammaproteobacteria; order Burkholderiales; family Burkholderiaceae_C; genus Allorhodoferax; species Allorhodoferax lynettensis. The sequence continues at coordinate 100,175 of JADJZE010000005.1, read as the reverse complement.
TTTGTCAAGGCGGCCAACGAAGGTGGTTACAACGGCAAGATATTCACCTATTACACCGCCGCAGCGGGCACACCCACGGCGTTGGGAACGGGTGGCGCCGGGCGTGTATACCAGGTGGGCGTGGGTACCTACAACATGGGTGGCCAAATGGAAAAGTGGATGAAAGAATTCAACGCCAAGACCGGCGGTGACCTGACCAGTGTGCAGTTTGCGCACATTTTCTCGGTGTTGGGCAATGCCATGGCCAAGGCCAAGTCCACCGACCCGGTCAAAGTTGCGGCGGCCATGGAAGGTTTGAAGGTCAAGAGCTTCAATGGTGAGATTGAGATGCGCAAAACGGATCACCAATTGCAGCAACCCCTGTACATGGCGGTGTGGCAAAAAACCGATGCCAAAAACGCCTACAGCGCAGAAAAAACCGGCATGACGCTGGCCACCGTCAAAGAGTATCCCAACTACGTTTCCAGCACCCCCACCAGTTGCCAGATGAAACGCCCCTGATTGCGGGGCTGGGTAAACGAGAGCCCGATCGGGTTGGCCGTATCGGGCTTTTTTATTGATCGTTATGGGCAGAGGTCACAGCCATGGAATTCTTCATCATCTCCATGCTCAACGGGCTGAGTTACGGCCTGTTGCTGTTCATGCTGAGTTCGGGCTTGACCCTGATTTTCAGCATGATGGGTGTTTTGAATTTTGCCCATGCTTCTTTTTACATGCTGGGTGCCTATGTGGGTTATAGCGTCTCCACGGTCTTAGGGTATTGGCCAGCGCTGATTCTGGCGCCGCTGGTGGTGGGCGCCATGGGCGCCGCTTTTGAACGCATGTGTTTGCGCAAGGTCCATAAATTTGGGCATGTGGCGGAGTTGCTGATTACTTTCGGCCTGTCGTACGTGGTGCTGGAACTGGTGCAACTCATTTGGGGTCGCCTGGCTTTGGAATTCAAGCCGCCCTCGGTACTCGAAGGCCCGGCCTTTACTTTGATTCACCATTCCGTAGATGGCCTGCGTGTGATGTGGGGCGCAGCCCCGGCCGAGTTGTGCAGCGCCGCCGATGCAGCCCTGCGCGTTGTGTGTTCGCCGTTTCCCGCCACCCGCGCATTCATGATGCTGATTGCGTTGGTGATGTTGTTTTCGGTATGGGTGCTGTTGACGCACACCCGCATTGGCCTGGTCATTCAGTCTGCCCTGACCCATCCCGATGCGGTGGAGGCGTTGGGCCACAACGTGCCGCGCATTTTTATGCTGGTGTTTGGTGCCGGTGCCGGTCTTGCGGGCTTGGCGGGGGTGATTGGTGGCAGTACCTTCCTCACTGAGCCGGCCATGGCGGCCACCGTCGGCTCGGTCATTTTTGTGGTGGTAGTGGTGGGGGGCATGGGGTCTTTGTCCGGGGCGTTCCTGGCGTCCATCCTGATTGGCGTGATCCAAACCTTTGCGGTCGCCTTTGATTACTCGGTGGCCACTCTGGCGCAACAACTTGGCTTGCAACTGAGTGAGGCCGCCAGTAACAACTCGTTTGTCAAACTAACCTTGTCGCAGGTTGCGCCCATATTGCCCTACCTGTTTTTGGTGCTGGTACTGATCTTTCGGCCCCGGGGTTTACTGGGCACGCGGGAGGGATAAACCATGCAGAAGAAACCATCTTTCAACGTCGGGCGCTGGGCGATATGGAGTTTGTTTGCGCTTGTATTGGTTTTGGCACCGCTGGTATTCAAGACCGGTCTGGCCATTACGGTGTTGTCGCAAATGGGCATTGCCATCATTGCCTGCCTGTCTTACAACATGTTGCTCGGGCAGGGCGGTATGCTGAGTTTTGGGCATGCCGTGTACACCGGTCTGGGTGCATTTTTGGCCATGCATGCGCTCAATAGCGTGGGTACTGGAGCTTTGCCCATTCCGGTGTCACTGGTGCCGGTGGCGGGGGGGGTGTCGGGCATGGGGTTTGCGGCTTTGCTGGGGTATGTCACCACCCGCAAATCGGGCACCACCTTTGCCATGATTACCCTCGGCATGGCCGAACTGGTGTTTGCCATGTCGCTGATGATTCCGGAGTTTTTTGGCGGGGAGGGCGGTGTCTCTGGCAACCGCGTGGTGGGTGCTCCTGTGATGGGCATTACGTTTGGCCCGCCGGTGGAGGTGTATTACCTGATCGCGCTCTACACCTTTGTGTGTGTGGCGGCCATGTTTGCTTTTACCGGCACCCCTTTGGGGCGCATGCTCAACGCGGTGCGCGACAACCCGGAGCGGGTGGAATTTGTGGGCTACAACACCCAGCGCATCCGTTACACCGTGTTCATCATTGCCGGTTTTTTTGCCGGTATTTCCGGCGGCTTGGGCGCACTCAATTTTGAAATTGTGACCGCGGAAGTGGTGGGTTCGGCCCGCTCCGGCGCCTACTTGCTGTTCACCTTTCTGGGGGGCGCCACCTTCTTTTTTGGCCCCATCATCGGCGCGGTGTTGATGGTGCTGGCTTTTGCCTTGCTAAGTGAATTCACCCAGGCGTGGCTGCTGTACCTGGGCTTGATCTTCATGTTTATGGTGATGTATGCGCCTGGGGGCATTGCCAGCCTGATCATGATGAATGTGCGGGTGGCAGCCTTTGGCAAGTTGCGTGGGTTACTGGGCAGCTATGTAGGTCTGGGCGCGGCCCTGCTGGTTGCATTGGCGGGGGCGGCGGCGTTGATCGAGATGACCTACCTGCTGCAAATGGACTCCGGGCAAGGCGATGGCCTGCGTTTCCTGGGCGTGACACTGAATGCGCACTCCACGCAAAGTTGGGCGGGTGCTGCGCTGGTGTTTTTGGTTGGATCGGGTTTGTTTATTGCTGTGCAGCGCCGTTTTTCACAAAAATGGAGTGCCGTGCAAGAGGCCATTGAGCACGAAATGCAGCGGAGGGCCGCACTATGAGCGCACCCGAAAAGTATGCGCTGGAGCTGCGCGATGTACGCAAGAGTTTTGGCAAGTCCGAGATCATTCGCGGCGTCAACCTCGCCGTGCGCTCCGGTGAAAGGGTGGCCGTTATCGGCCCCAACGGCGCTGGCAAATCCACCTTGTTCAACCTGATTAGCGGCCGCTTTGCGCCCACCAGTGGTGACGTGTTGCTCAATGGCCAGCGCATCAATGGCATGAAGGCCTATGAGATCAACCGCCTGGGCCTGTCGCGCAGTTTTCAGATCACCAACATCTTCCCCAAGCTCAGCGTGTTCGAGAACCTGCGCTGTGGTGTGTTGTGGAGCCTGGGTTACGGCTATTCATTTTGGAAATTTCTGGCTAATCTGGACGACGCCAATACACGCGCGAAGGAACTGATGGAGATGATCCACCTGGATAAGAAGCGCGATGTGCTGGCCATGAACCTGACCTACGCCGAACAGCGTGCGCTGGAGATCGGTGTCACCATTGGTGGCGGCTCCAATGTGATTTTGCTGGACGAACCCACCGCGGGCATGAGCCACACCGAGACCGGCCACTTCATCGACCTGATTAAGGAAGTCACTGTGGGCCGAACCCTGTTGACGGTGGAACACGACATGGGCGTGGTGTTTGGCTTGGCCGACCGTATTGCGGTGGTCGTATATGGTGAGGTAATCGCATTTGACACGCCACAAGCGGTGCGGGCCAATGCCAGTGTGCAAGAGGCCTACCTCGGCTCATCGGTGGCGGATGCCCAAGCGCAAGGGAATATATGAGCCCCCACGTTCTTCACTTTGTGTATTCTCTGCCCCCCACGGGGGCGCGCTGCTCCTTGGGGCGGCCCTGCGGAGCGCTGTCATGCTGACCCTATCCAATCTGCACGCGTTCTACGGCAAAAGCCATGTCCTGCATGGGGTGCAACTGCAAGTGAATGCCGGTGAAATTGTGGCCCTGCTGGGGCGCAACGGCTCCGGCCGTTCCACCACGGCCAAGTCCATCATGGGTTTGGTGGACTGCAAGGGTTCCGTGGTCTGGAAAGGGCAGGAGATTTTGGGGCGCAAAACGTTTGAAATCGCCCATTTGGGTCTGGGTTATGTGCCCGAGAGCCGCGATATTTTTCCTAAACTCACGGTGCACCAAAACTTGCTAATGGGGCAAAAGCGTGGCCATAAAAATGCCCGCTGGTCGTTTGACGACATGTACCGCATGTTCCCGCGCCTCAAAGAACGCGAACACACCGAGGCCGGTGTGTTGTCCGGCGGCGAGCAGCAAATGCTGACCCTGTGCCGCACCCTGATGGGCGACCCCGACCTGGTCATTATTGACGAGCCCACCGAAGGCCTGGCGCCCAAAATTGTGGAGCTGGTGGCCGAATACCTGCTGGAGTTGCGCAAGCGCGGCATCTCGGTGCTGCTGATCGAGCAAAAGCTCACCATTGCCATGAAAATCTCCGACCGCTGCCTGGTGATGGGCCACGGTGCCATTGTGTTTGAAGGCACGCCCGACCAGCTGCGCGCCAACAGCGACACCCGCAAGGAGTGGCTGGAGGTGTGACCATATTTTTACGCCCTGAAGGGTGTCGCAACCGGGACACCTCCTGCCTCGCTAGTCCATAATCTCCCTACAATTCACAAAAAAGAACGATCGTTCTATTTTATTTGATTGTTCATCTTTCAACCTTGAGGAATGCACGCATGACAGCCCAATACCAAGTCCATGGTGACGTCGCCATCATTACCCTGAACAACCCGCCTGTTAACGGCTTGGGGTTGTCTACTCGCCAAGGCATTGCTGACGGCATGGCCAAGGCCAATGCCGACGCCGCTGTCAAAGCCATTGTGATTACAGGCGCCGGTAAAGCCTTCTCGGGTGGTGCCGACATCAAGGAGTTTGGGTCGCCCCTGGCGTCGCAAGAGCCCAACCTGAACAGCGTGATTGCGGTACTGGAAAATTCTGCCAAACCCGTCATTGGCGCCATCCACACCGTGGTCATGGGCGGTGGTCTGGAACTGGCCTTGGGTTGCCACTACCGTATTGCATCCCCCGGCACCAGCGTGGCATTTCCGGAAGTCAAGCTGGGTTTGATCCCCGGTGGCGGTGGCACGCAGCGCATGCCGCGCGTGGTGGGCGTGGAGCCCGCGCTGAACATGATCGTCAGTGGTGAGCCCATCAAGGCTGAAATGCTGGCCATGTTGCCCGGCCAAAAGCTGTTTGACAAGATTTCCGCGTCGCCGGAAAGCCTGGCGGAAGAGGCGCTGGCTTTCGCCCGCTCGGTGGCCGATGTGCGCCCCTTGCCGCTGGTGCGCGACCTGAAGTGCAAACACCCCCAGGGCGATGCCTACTTTGCTTTTGCCCGCAATATGGTCAAAGGAATGTCCAAAAACTTCCCCGCGCCTGCCAAGTGTGTGGATGCGGTTGAAGCGGCCACCAAAAACAAGTTCGACGCCGGCATGGCGGTTGAGCAGAGCATCTTCATCAACCTGATGATGACCGCCGAGAGCCGCAGCCTGCGCCACCTTTTCCTGGGTGAACGTGCAGCGTCCAAGATTCCAGACGTTCCCTCCGACACACCGCAACGCGAAATCAACTCGGTTGCCATCATTGGCGCGGGCACCATGGGTGGCGGCATTGCCATGAACTTCTTGAACGCCGGTATCCCCGTCAAGATGCTGGAGATGAAGCAAGAAGCCTTGGACCGCGGTGTGGCCACCATCCGCAAAAACTACGATGCCCAAGTAGCCAAGAAGAAGCTCAAGCAAGACAAATTGGACCAGCGCATGGCGCTGTTGAGCACTACGCTGAGCTATGACGACATCGGCGACGCCGACATGGTGATTGAAGCCGTGTTCGAAGAAATCGGCGTCAAGAAAGCCGTGTTCACCGAGCTGGACCGCGTGATGAAGCCCGGCGCCATTTTGGCCTCCAACACCTCCACGCTGGACGTGAACGCCATTGCAGACTTCACCAAGCGCCCACAAGACGTGGTCGGCCTGCATTTCTTCAGCCCCGCCAACGTCATGAAGCTGCTCGAAGTGGTGCGCGGTGCCAAAACTGGCAAAGACGTCATGGCAACGGTTATGTCCGTGGCCAAGAAAATCCGCAAAACGGCGGTGGTGTCCGGCGTATGCGACGGCTTTATCGGCAACCGCATGATCGAGCAGTATGGCCGCCAAGGTGGCTTCCTGCTGGACGAGGGCTGTACCCCCGAGCAAGTCGACAAAGCCATGGAGAAGTTCGGCATGGCCATGGGCCCGTTCCGCATGGGCGATTTGGCCGGTAACGACATTGGCTGGGCCATCCGCAAGCGCCGCTACACCGAGCAGCCTGACATGAAGTACAGCAAAACTGCGGACCTGCTGTGCGAACAGGGCCGCTTTGGCCAGAAAGACGGCGCCGGCTGGTACGACTATGTCGCTGGCAAGCGCGACGCTATTCCGAACGCCGACGTGGTCAAAATGATCGAAGAGCACCGCAAGGGCTGGGCATCACCCCCCGCAAGATTTCGGACGAAGAAATCGTGCAGCGCCTGGTGTTCTCCCTGGTCAACGAAGCGGCCCACATTCTGGAAGAGGGCATTGCCAACAAGGCCAGCGACGTCGACATCGTCTACATCTTTGGCTACGGTTTCCCTCCCCACCGCGGTGGCCCGATGAACTACGCCGACGAAGTGGGCCTGTTCAATGTCGTGCAAGCCATGAACCGCTTTGCAAAGAATCCGCTGGACGACGCCAAGTTCTGGCAGCCCGCGCCCCTGTTGGCCAAGTTGGCAGCCGAAGGTAAAACCTTCAACTAAGCGCCCCGCCCACAATCGAACAAGGAAAAAAACATGACTTCAGCAGTAATCGTTTCCACCGCCCGCACACCCCTGACAAAAAGCTGGAAGGGCGCCTTCAACATGACCCATGGCGCCACGCTGGCCGGCCACACGGTGGAGCACGCAATCCAACGCGCTGGCATTGAAGCCGGAGAAGTGGACGACGTCATCATCGGCTGCGGCACCCCCGAAGGTGCCACCGGCGTCAACATCGCCCGCCAGGCCGCTTTGCGTGCCGGTTGCCCCGTCACCGTGTCGGGCATGACCATCAACCGTTTTTGCTCGTCGGGTCTGCAAACCATTGCTACCGCCGCCCAGCGCATCATTGCCAATGAAGGTGATATTTATGTGGCCGGTGGTGTGGAATCCATTTCGTGCACCGCGCAAGAGATGAACCAGCACATGCTGCAAGACCCCTGGTTGGCCAAGAACAAGCCCGAAGTCTATTGGGCCATGCTGCAAACTGCCGAGAACGTCGCCAAGCGCTACAACATTGGCCGCGAAGCTATGGACGAATACGGTGCCATGAGCCAGCAAAAGGCCTCCGCCGCGCTGGAAGCTGGCAAGTTCACCGATGAGATCGCCCCCATTACCGTCACCATGGGTGTGGCCGACAAGGTTATGGGTTTGATGACCAAGCAGGTCACCGTCAGTGTGGACGAAGGCATCCGTGCCGGAACCACCTATGACGGCATCAAGGGCCTGCGCTCCGCTGTGCCCGGCGGCCTGGTGTCGGCTGGTAACGCCAGCCAGTTGTCCGACGGCAGCGGCGCGGTAGTGGTCATGAACGAAAAGCTGGCCGAGCAAAAGGGCTTGAAGCCGCTGGGCCGCTTCCTCGGCTTTGCGGTGGCCGGTTGCGAGCCGGATGAGATGGGCATTGGCCCGGTCTACGCCATCCCCAAGGTACTGAAACGCCTGGGCCTGACCATGAACGACATCGACCTGTGGGAACTGAATGAAGCCTTCGCCGTGCAGGTCATTTACTGCCGTGACAAGCTGGGCATTCCTGCCGACCGCTTGAACGTTAACGGCGGCGCCATCGCCGTGGGCCACCCCTTCGGCATGAGCGGCCAGCGCCTCACCGGCCACGCCCTCATTGAGGGCAAACGCCGCGGAGCCAAGCGCGTGTGCGTCACCATGTGTATCGGTGGTGGCATGGGCGCAGCGGGTGTGTTTGAAGTGTTGTAGGTTCCCGTAGTGGGTTTTTAGCCCCGTAATCCGCTACAAATTTGGTAGCTGGCCGCGCACGTTCTATAAGGGCTGCGCGGCCTTTTTATTTATTTTTCGTGGCGCCTGCTTCGGCTGCCCGAACGGATCCGACCAGGGTGTTGGGATCTATGCGGGTTTTGATGCGGATGGCTTCCACGCGCATGCGTGTCACAGCAATGGCAGCAAATGGCCAGTACAACCCCAGGGTGAGGACAATCAGCAAAGCGTTTTTGACCTTGAGCCACAGCAGCGGGCGAAAACGCAATGCGCTGATGAAGCGAATGGAGCGATTGCCGGTCTGCGTCCAGACCAGGTTTTGGGAGCGTGAAGTGGCATAGGCCCCGATGCCGATGAAGACAGCCAGACTGCTGGCCAGGGTGTCCAGGCATCCCGCAGGCATTGCCGCCACCGCGCCAGCGAGAGCGAGAGCGCTGCCAAGCGCTTCAAATTGCAGATTGCAAGTCCATCGTTCTGCACCGCTCAGGGCTGCCGCGCTAGCCAGTATGGAAAAACCAATGGCATAGAGTTTGAAAGAATAACGGTAAAAATTAGCAGGTGTCGCTTTGAACTGGGTTTGCAGATGGCCTAGCGCGTAGTGCATGTGCTGGTAGTTTTTAAGGTTCCAAATCTGCCAGGGCAGCCACGCCAGGGCGCAAAGCACGACCACCGCTGCGGTTATTCGAAGCCACTGGTGCGCTAGTGTGGAGTGCAATGCCACCAGCGCCAGTGTGAACAGTGCCAGTGCGGTTACACAAAGCGGAACAGTGGCCGCATAGGCACCACGCAGCGATCCCTTGAAGCGAAAGCGTAAACCGCGCCAGCTGGTGTGGGCAAGGTGAAATTGCAGGCGCAACCAGTAGAGGGCGGGCCACAGGCCCACGACGGCCAGCAGTGCAGCAAGCCCGGCAGCGGGCGACAACCAGACGGCCAGCGCACTCAGGGAAAACAGTGTGGCCACGCGCAAGCAGCCTTTGCCCACCGTGCGCGGATCACCATGAAAATCCAGCGGATCGCCGTCGACCTGGATATTGCCGTAAAAGTAGCGCAGGCGTCGCACCTTGGCCCAGGGGTAGTACAGGCCCAGCGTAAGCAAGGTGAGCAGCAGGTTGCCGGCCCAGATGCGGAAATATTCACTGCCTGAACCGGTGAATTCCAGGTGCAGTTTGATGTGCCCCAGTTCGGTGGAATTTTTGAGCAGGGTCTGGTCGGTATCAGAAATCGAATCGTACATTGCAAGGAAAAAATGGGTGGCAGCGCCGACTATGCCAGAGGCACGACGCCAGTGGATGCAGGGCTCGCGCGGTGGTGGATGCGGGCACGGCGCCAACGCGCGGGGCATCGGCGAGGGGCACAATGGGCCTTGCGGCGCATGCGCGCATAGCGCCACAATTTTAGACAAATTGCCCTTGAAACTTCGCCCATAGTGCGCAGCTAAGGTCCATGCGTGGCCGAGGTCGTGCAGTCGAACCGGCAGACGTGTGCCGGGTGCCTCACTTTGCGCAGGACCCCCGACCGTGGCCTTTGTTATATTTTGCGTTTTGGTCCTTTTGCTGGTTGCGGGCTTGGCTTTGCAGCCGAGATGGGTCGCGTACCGCCGCGCACGCATCGCTGCGCAGGCATTTCCGCAGTCGTGGCGAAAGATCTTGCAGCGCCGCGTGCCCCTGGTGTGGCGCTTGCCGTGTGCCCTGCAGTTGCAGCTAAAAAAACACATGCAGGTGTTTATTGCGGAAAAGGCATTTATTGGCTGTGCCGGTTTGCGGGTGACGGAAGAAATGCGCGTGGTAATTGCAGCCCAGGCCTGTGTGCTGTTGCTCAATCGTCCAACCGACTATTTTGGCAACGTGCGGCAGATCCTGGTGTACCCAGGCGCCTTTGTTGTGCACCGCACCACAACCGACAGCACCGGCGTGCAACTGGAACACCGCGAGGCACTGGCGGGCGAATCGTGGTCACAAGGGCAGGTGGTTTTGTCGTGGCAGGATGCGCTGGCGGGTGCTGCGGCGGCAGACGATGGCCGCAACGTGGTTATCCATGAGTTTGCCCACCAGCTGGACCAGGAAAACGGTGCCGCCATGGGTGCGCCCCCTCCCGCACCGGGAAACACGGTGTACAGCGCGCGGCGCTGGTCCCAGGTTTTCCACGCCGCCTATGCACGCTTGCAGTCGGAGGTGCAACTCGGCATTGCGGGCTTGCTGAACCATTACGGTGCACAAGATCCGGCGGAATTTTTTGCCGTGGTTTCGGAGGTGTTTTTTGAACAGGCACAGGACTTGCGCGCGTACGACCCTGCGCTGTACGAGGAGTTACGTTCTTTTTACCAGGTGGACCCCGCAGGTTGGTGAGCGATTTGGACTCCCGCGCGGCTCAATGCAACTATTGAGGAGCTTGAGGGTGCTCTCTCCAGTGCGAGGCGCCCAGCAGAACGATTTGCATTTGCCGCAGGAAATTGTGCTTCATCTCGGCTTCCAGTAGCGGTTGCCCTGAGGGCAGATCCAGTATCTCGGGCGCCGCGGCAAGCATGGTGGTCACAATCAGCCCGCACACCATTTGCAGGCCTGCCGTGGACATGTCCTTGTAGATACCCAGGCGCCGAAAGTCCTGTGCCATTTCATTGGTGAAGTGGCTTACTTCGTTGCGAATGGCCAGACGCAAGACGCGGCTTCCGCCCGAGCGCTCGCTCGAAATAAACAAAAAAAGCAACCGGTTTTCGATGACGTACTGGTGGTAAACCTGAATGGAGCGCCGTGTCATTTCTGATTGCGGAACGTCGTTTTGGCGTACCTCGCGCAGCAGACGGCGCAGGGTAATGCCCACTTCCTCGACCAGCCCAAGCCCGAGGTCATCGGTGCTGCGAAAGTGCCGGTAAAACGCGTTGGGCACCATGTTGGCTTCTCGGGCGATTTCGCGGATGCCCAAGCTGGTGAAACTGCGGCCTTCGCCCATCAATGCCAGCGCCGCCTGCATCAGGCTGTTGCGTGTGAGGTCTTTGCGCTCGGTTCGGGTCAGCTTGTCTTTGCGGTCCGCCGCAAGGGTGGTTTTTGGCATGGGGTGTTGAGATAACTACTGCTATTTGTGTACGTTATAGTCATATTCGCTATTAAATATGGCGACATAAGTTGCTGATTTTATTATGTAAATTTGTTTTAGCACTAAAAATTGAATAGATTCGCAACAATTGGGTGTTCATTTGTACACTATTTTTGTATGCCATTTTCTGTCCCGTAGCGGCTAAGTTGCCATAAAAGTAGCCCCCACCGCCAAGCGCCTGCAATGCTGCACCGCCGGGGCACACGCTGCGCCGCACACTGCTGTGTGTCCAAGAACCCAAACCGGGTTTTACCGATTGGGTGCGGCAGCGTTGGGTGCTGGTGCTGCAGTGGTGGCGGCCGTAGCGGTAGCGGCAGATACCAGGCGCCGTGGAACCAAATCCGCATCCAGCAGCCGCTCGATTCTGGCGAATACTTCGGAGCGGGAAAACGGCTTTTTCATGAAGTCGTCGGCACCAATGGCGCTGCCAAAAAACTGTTCAGTGGCCTGTTCATTGCCGCTGATCATGATGACCGGAATGTCGCGGGTAGCGGGGTCCCGGCGCAAATGCCGCAGGGCGGAAAAACCGTTCATGCGGGGCAGCACAATGTCCAGAAAAATCAGCTCGGGTTTTTCCGTCTGCACCATTTCGAGACCACTTTCAGCGTCCAGGGCCTGGTACGTGATGCAGCCGGCCGAACGCAAAATCTTTTTCAGCGCGGCACACACGGTGGGCGAGTCGTCGATGACGAGTACCCGCAAATCATCGCGGGCATTCAGGCGCTTGCGCAAGCGGCGGTCCACCAGCGGCGGACCGCCTTCCTGCTCGGCCGATCTGGCAGTCTCGGCAGTTGGGGATGTCGGCTTTTTGAACAGAGCACGCAATCCGGAGAATATTTCCATGATGTCCTTCTTCTGCGTATTCCAAAACGGGTGACTCAATGGCCGAATTGTGACATGCAAACGCCCACACTACATAACAGAAGCCCTGCCCCGCGGGGCCAGTTAAAATTGCGCCCCGTCAGGATCCGGTATCCGCAATGCCGGTTCTGCCGCAATTCCCGCCTTCCTGTTCCTCCTCAGCCCACTCTCTAGGCCGCCCCTGTGACACTGCACATCACCCAATTCGAGGGCAGCAACGCCCTGAGCAGCTTCCGCGTTCAACAACTTCTGCCCGCCCTGCAGGCCATCCACGACAAAATTGTGTCCATTTCGGCGCGTTTTGTGCACCTGGTGTCCTCGGACAGTGCACCCGACGCGGCGCTCAGCGCCCAACTCGCCGCACTGCTGACCTATGGTGACCCCTACACCGGCGCTACCGATGGCCCGCTGATCGTGGTGTCGCCCCGTTTGGGTACCGTGTCGCCCTGGGCCTCCAAGGCCACCGACATTGCCCACAACTGCGGCCTGGGTGTGCACCGCATCGAGCGCCTGGTGGAATACCGCATCACGCTCAAGAGCGGCCTGCTGTCCAAGGCGGCGCTCAGTGCGGCGCAAATGCAACAGGCCGCAGCCCTGCTGCACGACCGCATGACCGAAAGCGCCATGCTGGAGCGCGCCCAAGCCCTGGGCCTGTTCAGTGCGTTGCAGGCGGCGCCCATGGACCACGTGGATATTCTGGTGGGCGGTAAGGCCGCGCTGGAAAAAGCCAACAAGGACTGGGGCCTGGCCCTGGCGGCGGACGAGATCGACTACCTGGTCAATGCCTTCACCACGCTGGGCCGCAACCCCACCGACGTGGAGTTGATGATGTTTGCCCAGGCCAACAGCGAACACTGCCGCCACAAGATATTCAACGCCCAGTTCACCATCGACGGCGTGGCGCAAGACCACAGCATGTTCGGCATGATCCGCCACACGCACCAGACCCACCCCCAGCACATGCTGGTGGCGTACTCGGACAACGCCTCCGTCATGGAAGGTGCGTTGGTCGAACGTTTTGTGGCCCAATCGGCCCTTTCCGCAGACGGAGTGTGCGCAGGCAGCTATGAAAAGAGTAGCGCCACGCACCACATTCTGATGAAGGTGGAAACCCACAACCACCCCACGGCCATCAGCCCCTTCCCCGGTGCTTCCACCGGCGCAGGTGGAGAGATTCGTGACGAAGGCGCCACCGGGCGCGGCTCAAAGCCCAAGGCAGGTTTGACCGGCTTTACCGTGTCCAAGCTGTGGCCCACACCGGGTGTTGCCGACTTTGGCAAGCCTGAGCACATCGCCAGCCCGCTGCAGATCATGGTCGAAGGCCCACTCGGTGGTGCGGCCTTCAACAACGAATTTGGTCGTCCCAATCTGTTGGGCTACTTCCGCGAATATGAGCAAAGCGTAGTCAGCGACGTGGATACCGTGCAGCGCGGCTACCACAAGCCCATCATGATTGCCGGTGGCTTGGGCGTCATCGACTCCACCCAAACCCACAAGATTGAATTCCCCGTCGGCAGCCTGCTGATCCAGCTGGGCGGCCCTGGCATGCGCATCGGCATGGGCGGCAGCGCGGCCAGTTCGATGGCCACGGGCGCCAACGCGGCGCACCTGGACTTTGACTCGGTGCAGCGCGGCAACCCCGAGATCGAGCGCCGGGCGCAAGAAGTGATCAACCAGTGCTGGATTATGGGAAGCGGCACGGGCACCGCGGGCGACAAGAACCCCATCCTGGCCATCCACGATGTGGGTGCCGGTGGCCTGAGTAATGCCTTCCCCGAGTTGACCAATGACGCCGGGCGCGGCGCGCGCTTTGATCTGCGCGCCGTCAAGCTCGAAGAGAGTGGCATGGCGCCCAAGGAAATCTGGTGCAACGAGAGCCAGGAACGCTATGTGCTGGCCATCGCCCCCGAATCGCTGGCGCAGTTCCAGGCCCTGTGCGAGCGTGAGCGCTGCCCGTTTGCGGTGATTGGCGTGGCTACCGAAGAACGCGAGCTGGTGGTGTACGACGAGGAGTCGCCCGTCCCCCCCCCCCCCCCCCCCAACCACCGCTGGGGCGGGGCACCAGTCCATATGCCTATGAATGTCTTGCTGGGCAAACCACCAAAAATGCACCGCGATGTGAAGACCGTGGCGCGCCAGTTCAAGCCGCTGGACCTGACCGGCGTGGACCTGCAAAAAGCCGTCATCGACGTGCTGGCGCACCCCACCGTGGCCTCCAAGCGCTTCCTGATCACCATTGGCGACCGCACCGTGGGTGGCCTGACGCACCGCGACCAGATGGTGGGCCCCTGGCAGGTGCCGGTGGCGGACTGTGCCGTGACGCTGGCCGACTTCAAGGGCTTTGCTGGTGAAGCCATGTCCATGGGCGAGCGCACGCCGCTGGCCGCGCTGGATGCCCCCGCATCCGGCCGCATGGCGGTGGCCGAAGCCATTACCAATTTGCTGGCGGCACCGATTGAACTGAGCCGCGTCAAGCTGTCCGCCAACTGGATGGCCGCCTGTGGCGAGGCCGGCGAAGACGCGGCGTTGTACGCCACGGTCAAAGCCGTGGGGCTGGAGCTGTGCCCGGCGCTGGGTATCTCCATCCCCGTGGGCAAGGATTCGTTGTCCATGCGCACGCAGTGGAAAGATGAGACGGGCGACAAGAAGGTCACATCCCCCGTGTCCCTGATCGTCAGCGCGTTTGCCACCCTGACCGATGTGCGCGGCACACTCACGCCGCAGTTGAACGCCGAGGAAGACACCACGCTGATTCTGGTCGATCTGGGCCATGGCAAAAACCGCATGGCCACCAGCATCCTGGCGCAAACGCTGAACCAGGTGGGCGATGCGGTGCCCGATCTGGACGACCCGCAAGACCTGGTCAACCTGGTGGCTGCAGTCAACTACCTACGAAGCAAGGGCATGATCCTGGCCTACCACGACCGCAGCGATGGCGGCCTGTTGGCCACGGTGGCCGAAATGGCCTTTGCCGGGCGCGTGGGCGTGGCGCTGAACGTGGACATGCTGGTCACCGAGGGTGACGGCATTTCCGACAGCCGCATGGACACGGGCGATGCCAAGAACTGGGCCACCCAGGTCAGCGGCCGGCGCGACGAGCTCACCCTCAAGGCGCTGTTTAGCGAAGAGTTGGGCGTGGTCTTGCAAGTGCGTACGCTGGAGCGCGGCGACGTGATGCAGGTGCTGCGCGCACACGGCCTCTCTCAACATGCCCACTACATCGGCAAGACCCGTCCCGCGTCCAGCAAGATCGACGGCGGCAAGGGCGAGCTGGCGGTGTGGCGCGACGCCAAATCCGTCTTCAACGCCAAGTTGGGCGACCTGCACCAGGTCTGGGACAGCGTGAGCTGGAAGATTTGCCAGCAGCGCGACAACCCCGCCTGTGCCGACGCCGAACACGCCGCTGCCGGTGCGGCGGGCGACCCGGGTCTGCATGTTTATATGCCAAATAAGGCTCTCGCCCTTGTGGAACGTGCGCAAGCAGCTATGGAAACAGTAGCGAGTGGCGCTGCGCCAGCCATCCTGACGGCACGCCCCAAAGTGGCGGTGTTGCGTGAGCAGGGCGTCAACTCCCACGTGGAGATGGCCTACGCCTTCACCGAAGCTGGTTTTGACGCCTATGACGTGCACATGACCGATCTGCAGACCGGCCGTGCCCAGTTGGCTGACTTCAAAGGTGTGGTGGCCTGCGGCGGCTTCAGTTATGGCGACACGCTGGGTGCCGGCATTGGCTGGGCGCGCTCCATCACCTTCAACCCCGCATTGGCGGAGCAGTTCAAGGCCTTCTTTGCGCGCACCGACACCTTTGGCCTGGGTGTGTGCAACGGCTGCCAGATGTTTGCCGAGTTGGCCGACACCATCCCCGGCGCACAAGACTGGCCACGCTTCACCACCAACCAGAGTGAACGCTTCGAGGCGCGCTTCTCGATGGTCGAGGTGCTGGAGTCTCCGTCTTTGTTCTTCAAGGACCTGGCCGGCATGCGCCTGCCCATTGCCGTGGCGCACGGCGAGGGTTATGCCAACTTCAAATACCGGGGCAATGCAGCCAGGGCCATCGCCGCCATGCGCTTTGTGGACAACACCGGCGCGGCTACCGAGGCCTACCCGTTCAACCCCAACGGCAGCCCGGCGGGCTTGACGGCCGTGACCACCGCGGACGGCCGCTTCACCGCCATGATGCCGCACCCCGAGCGCGTGTTCCGCAACATCCAGATGAGCTGGAACAGCCTGGACGCGAATGCCCACAGCCCGTGGATGCAGCTGTGGCACAACGCGCGGAGGTGGGTGGGGTGATTCTTTTAAGTCTGTGATCCTGGCGCGTGGGATGCGTTGGGGTTTGGTGGGCTGGTGTGTGCTGCGAAGGTGTGAACAGGTTTCCGGTCCGACGAAACCTGAGGATGCGGGTTGCAAGGCTTGGTGCGGAAGTGCCGGTTTGCAGCACCAGCGAGCTATCTCAATGCGCCGCTTTGTCCGTTGCCTTGGACTTGGCGGGCGCCTTTGTGGGGGCAGGCACCTCGTCACTGGCTTTTTCTTCAATGATTTGTTCTTCTTTCCGCCCGGGTTTCAGTCCCTTGGGCTCCACGCCTTCGAGCTTGTTTTCGCGCATGTACTGGTCCATTTCGCGCCAGCCGTCGTAGATGGAGGCTTTGGGAAACTTCTCGTTCAGTGCGTAACAGTCTTCAATACTGCGGTTGCCATGGCGGCAGGCGCCGCCTATGGCTTTGGCGTCGGCCACTTTTTGCACGGCTTTGGGGTCGGCCAGCAGGGCTTCCAGGTCGCAGCCGCCCAGCAGCACGGTGGTGGTGAGCATGGCGGCGAGAAGGGTTGGGCGTGCAATCATGGTGGGCGCAAGAAGCGTAAAGGACGGGGATGGCGGTGTATGGCTTTGTATCGGCCCATTGTGCGGCTTATTGAACGGTGCAAGGCGCGCAGAGGTCGAAAAAAAGGCCCTGTGTAAGGGCCTTTTCTGGGGATCAGCCGGGGCGCATGGCCCGGGCATGTTGGATCTTAGTCGCGCTCACCACCGAAGATGCCCAGAATGGACAGCAGGCTCTGGAACACGTTGATGATGTCCAGGTACAGGGCCAAGGTGGCGCTGATGTAGTTGGTTTCGCCGCCGTCGATGATGCGCTTGAGG
Source organism: Candidatus Aalborgicola lynettensis (assembly GCA_016719405.1). Lineage (GTDB taxonomy): Bacteria > Pseudomonadota > Gammaproteobacteria > Burkholderiales > Burkholderiaceae_C > Allorhodoferax > Allorhodoferax lynettensis. The sequence continues at coordinate 83,158 of JADJZE010000005.1, read as the reverse complement.
TCATACACCATGAAGGCGCTGAAGATGCCGATGGACATGACCGACATCACCAGAAACATCACGCTGGACTGGAAGAACATATTGATCAGGCCACCAATCAGCAGCACGACCACGCCCATAAACAGCCACTGGCCCATGCCGGAAATGTCGCGCTTGATGCTGCTGGCCAGGGCGGACATGGCCAAAAACACGCCTGCTGTGCCGCCAAACGCAGTCATCACCAGTTGGGGGCCGTTGCTGTAGCCCAGGGTGCGGCCGATCAGGGCCGAGAGCATGATGCCCATGAAGAAAGTAAAGCCCAGCAGCACGGGTACACCGGCGGCGGAGTTTTTGGTTTTCTCGATGGCGTAGATAAAACCAAAGGCAATGGCCAGGAACACCAGCATGCCCATCAGGCCTGTCATCATGTTGCCAATGCCGGTGGCAACGCCCAGCCACGCGCCGGCCACGGTGGGCAGCAGGCTCAGGCTCAAAAGGCCGTAGGTGTTGCGCAGCACTTTGTTGCGCTGGGTGTCGGAAACCAGATAGCCCTGGGTGTTGGGCGATAGGGTGGTGATGCGGTCGGTCATGGTCAAACTCCTTCAATAGCTGCACGCTGCAGATGGGGTCATTCTAGGGTTTTTCCAGGGTGGCACACCTTGGGCCTACAAGTGACAGGGGAAATGGCCACGCGGCTGCGGTATTTGGCGACGGGTTTGCGCTGCCGACGATGGCGTATTTATTGACTATTGCTATCAATAACATAGCTGCGTGCGCACGCCAGTCGTGCGCAAACGGCTTATTTGGCTTGTGGTTTATTTCGTCAGTATCAACTTGCCCTGGCGCGTGGTCTGCAGGCGGTACACGGCGCCGTTGTGGGCAATGGCGAGGGTGCGCTGGCCTTGCAAGAGGGTGCTGCTGTGCACCACGGTGCCCGATCCGGATGGGTCGGGTGCGCCGGTGCCGCAGGCCTTCGCTGGGGGCTGTGTGTGAGGGGGGGGTGGCGGGGGAACGGTCATGGTGGTCTGCAAACGGGGGCTGGCAGTGGGTGGGGGCGTGCACTCAAGGCGGGGGCTCGGTAATAAAACCAATTTTGCCCAGCCCCGCCTTTTGGGCGGTGGCCATGGCCTGGGCCACACGCTCGTAGCGCACGGCGCGGTCGCCACGGATGTGCAGGTCGGGCTGCGGGGTTTTGGCGGCCTCGGCCTGCAGCAGGGCGCTCAATGCGTCGTCTTCCACGCGGGCTTCGTTTACAAAGTAGTGGCCCTCGGCGTCCACACTCAGGCGCACGGTTTCGGGTTTGACCTGTTCTTGCTGGTTGCTGGCGCGGGGTAGTTCGACATTGACCGCGTGTTTCATGACTGGAATGGTGATGATGAAGATGATCAGCAGCACCAGCATCACGTCCACCAGGGGCGTCATGTTGATTTCGTTCATCACCGCATCGGGCTCGTCCTGGGTGCCGAAAGCCATTGTTAGTTGCCTTTCTTCATGGGCACCACGTTGGCGTGGTTGGTGTTGCCCACACGCGCGCCGGTCACAAAGAAGGCGTGCAGGTCGTGGGCAAAGCTGTTGAGCTTGGTCATTACATACTTGTTGCCGCGCACCAGGGCGTTGTAGCCCAGCACGGCGGGAATGGCCACCGCCAGGCCCAGCGCGGTCATGATGAGTGCCTCGCCAATGGGGCCGGCCACTTTGTCGATGGTGGATTGGCCGGACAGCCCAATGGCCAGCAGCGCATGGTAGATGCCCCACACGGTGCCAAACAGGCCCACAAAGGGGGCGGTGGAGCCCACCGATGCCAGCACGGCCAGGCCGTTTTGCAACTTGGCGGTGAATTCGTCAATGGCGTTGCGCAGGCAGCGGGTGACCCAGTCGCTCACGTCCAGGCTGTCGTGCAAATGCACTTTGGTGTTGCGGTGGTGGGTGGTGGCTTCGCGTCCTTCGAGTGCCAGTTGGCGAAACGGGTTGCTGGGGTCGGAGCCCAGTTTTTCCAAACCTGCCGCAAAGTCTTCGCTGTGCCAGAAGTCACCGGCCTGGCGGGCCATTTTTTTGTAGCGCACGATGTCCAGCGCCTTGATGAGAATCACCATCCACGAGGCCAGCGACATGCCCAGCAGCAGCAGGGCCACGGCGCGGGTGACGATGTCGCCCTGGGTCCAAAGGTTCATGAGGCCAAATTGCGAATCCATTACTTACTCCAAGTGAATCAAACCTGTTATTCGAGAACCCAGTTAATGGGCACATTAAAAGCCATGGCCGTGGGCACGCCGTTGCGTTTGCCAGGTACATAGCGCCAGCGCATGACGGCGGTGTAGGCGGCTTGGTCTAACCGATCAAAGCCGCTGGATTGGACCAGTTGGGCGCTTACGGGCAGCCCGTCGGTACCAATGAGCACACTGTGAATCACCTGGCCCTGTTCGCCCAGGCGCTTGCTCAGGCCGGGGTATTGCGGTTTGGGGTTTTGCAGGTAGTCGGCATTGCTGCTGGGCAGATCCACCCGGGGTGGTGCGGGTGGGGCAGGGGGGGCGGCCGGGGCTACGGCCACTGCTGCTACCGGTGCCGTCAGGCTGGGTGTGGGTGGTGGCGGGGCGATCACACCCATGGGGGCTGCGGCGACTGGCTGCGTGTCGGGCACGGCCAGGGGCATGGGCGGCGGGGGCAGGCTGGGCGCGGTTTTGGCTTTGGCAACCGGCGCCTTGTTGGGGGCAGGCAGAGGGGGTAGCACTTGGGGTGCGGGGGGCTCGATCAATTCGGCCAGTACCTGGGCAGGCACCAGTACCTCTACCGCGCGGCGCAGCAAGCCGCTTTGCAGCGCCCACAGCACCAGCACGTGCAGCACCACCACACTGGCAGCAATGACCAGGTTGCGCGCAGTGCCAGAAAGAGCGGGCAGTTCTGCAATGGGGCCGGCGGGTAGGGCAAGGGTATGGGCGTTCATTCGGTACAGCTGGCTGGCGAGGGTTGGGTGCCGCAGCAGCGCACGGGTATGCCCCGTAGGGCCGCCACCGGCTGCGCGGCCGAGCATTGCGCCACCACATCGCGCGCCGCATTCTCACAGCAACCGCATTGGGTGGCAACGCCTAGCTCCATCTGGATGTCGTCAAAGCCCATGCCGGCACGGGCGTGGCGGGCAATTTCGCGGTCGGAGATGCGGTGGCAAATACATACGATCATGGCAGTTACCTGTGAGGATGAATCGGCGCAAACGGACGGGATGCAATGGAATGGTTTTATTATAAATGCGAATCTATCGCATTTGCAACCGTGTTCAGGGCGATTGTGGCAGCCGCAGTATGCGGTGCCGACTGTCGTTGGGGCCAGGCAGGGCCATGCCCCCTGGGCCCCACCCAGAACCGGTTAACGCTTCAGAACTTGACGTTGAGCGTGGCTTGGTAGTTGCGTCCGGCACCGGGAATGTAATGCCCGGAGTACAGCGCATCGGCATACAGCTTGTCCAACACGTTGGTGACGTTGAGTTTGAGTTCCACGCGGGGATCGAACTTGTACTCCGCCATCACATCCAGGGTGGCATAGCCGGGGGCCTTCCAGCCCGGGTTGCGGTTGGGGGTTTGCTCGCTGCGAAAGTTGACGCCGCTGCCCACGCGCAACTGGCTGGTGAGCTGGTAAGTGCTCCATACGGTGCCACTGTGCACGGGGGTGAGTGAGGGGCGCGAACCGGCCGCCTCGGCACCTTGGCCGCCAATGTCAATCAGGGCATCGGGCATCCACATATAGGAGCCATAGACTTCCCACTGGGATGTGAGGCGACCGGTGATGTCCAACTCCATTCCCGAAGAATGGCGGCGCCCGGAGAGTACCGTCACGCCGGGTTGCAGGGGGTCGGTATTGCGTTCATGCAGTTTGATGGAATGGAACGCCGCCCAGCGGCTGGTAAAACGCTTGTCGGCCGAGTCCTGCTTGCCGCCGAATTCCAGGTTGTAGCTCTGCTCGGGTGGGGTGCTGGTGTTGCTGGAAGACAGCGAATAGGTTTCGCCCGAGGTGTTGAACGATGTGCCCAGTGACAGGTGGTAGGACTGCAGCTCGTTGGGTTGGTAGAGCGCCCCGACGCGCTGGCTCCAGCCCGCAACCGTCATTTGGTAAGTGCCTGAAACACCCGTGTAGTTGACTTTGTCGTAGCCATGGTTGCCCGCCGTACCGGTATAGGTGTAGCCGTGGGTGGTGTAGTTACCCACCAGGTTGTCATACCGCAGGCCGCCCAATAGCTTCCAGTGCGGTGCCACTTGAACCAAATCCTGGGCGTAAATGCCCCAGTTCATCGAGTCGTATTCGCTGGTCAAAAAACGCCGACGGGTTGACTCGTCAATGGACGCTCCATCGTTGGGGGTTCCGACGGTGGTGGTGGGTTTGGTCAGCCCAATCGCCGCCAGATACGGCGCGGAGTTTGTTCCGGTGACGCCGGGGTTGTAGCTGTAGACGCGTTTTTTATCCGTATTGGCATCAACTCCGGTCAGCAACTCGTGTTTGAGTCCCAGGGCTTCAAACTTTTTGCTGTAGTCGGATTGCACCAGCAGATTTTCCAGATCCTGCATCTTCAGCTGACTGCCGCGGGTGACTGCCGTGCTGTCACTGAAATTGGCCAGGCTGGTGGTGTTGGGCGAGAGGCGCACCGTGCCTGCGCGTTGGTCCCGGTCGTAGGTGCCGCGCCGCACTTGCGTTTTGAGTTCGCTGTTGTCCTGAAAGCGGTGGGTGTGGCCCAGCGTGACGTAATCGGCACTGCCCTTGTTCAAGTCGCTGGCCGTGCCGTAGTAGCTGTTGGGGTTGATGGGTAGCAGGGTAGTGGCATCCGCAGGTGATGTGGCCGTGGGCTTGATCCAGGGCATGCCGTAGTTCATGCCGTTGTTGTTTTTGAGTGAGTACAGGTCAACGGTCACTTCATCAGCGGTACCAATGCCAAAGCGGTAGGCTGCGGCAAGTCCTTTTTTGTCAATACGGCTACCAGCGCCGTTGTTGTCGGCTTTGGTGGCCATGGCATTGATGCGCAGCGCAGAATTTTCTCCGGCCTGAATATTGAAGTCGCCCGTTACCCGCAGAAAGTTGTAGCTGCCCAGCGTGGTGCTGATTTCGGTGGCGTCCATGGCGTAGGGACGTTTGCTGACCTGGTTCACAGCGCCGCCAGTGGAGCCCCGGCCGAACAGCATGGAAGCCGAGCCGCGCAGCAGCTCGATGCGGTCGTTGTTGAACGTGTCGCGCTCATAAAAGGCGGGGTCGCGCATGCCATCCACAAAAATGTCGCCCGTCGTAGCCAGGGAAAACCCACGCAGGCGAATGTCTTCTTCACCGCCTTCGGCCGCCAGAAAGGTGACGCCTGCGGTGCTGTGCAGCACTTCTTTCAGGGTGTCGAGGTTGCGGTCGTCAATCAGCTTTTCCGTCACCACGGTGATGCTTTGCGGAATGTCGCGCAGCTGCTGTTTGCCTTTGCCAATAGTGGTCTCGGTGGCCCGCAGTGTGTCTTTGCCTAGCGCGGCTTCGGCTTTTTCGGTCACCACCACGGGCTTGAGCGTTTTGTCTGCTGCGGCGCTGTTGGGCTGTGCCATGGCACCCATGGAGCCCGCCAGCAGCAGGGCACCGATGGGCAGTAGGGGGCTATTTGCTATTGATTTGGTAGCTGCCTTCGCAGTATGGACGGGCGTAATAGCTACTTTTTGCTTGAATTTTTTCGGTCGGAACATGGTTGCGCTGCCTTGGTAGGTAAGTACATTGGCTGGCGACAACGGGGCACCTGGGTGTAGGCGCGGACTTGGCTGGCTGGTGTAAAGAAGGAAGTCTTTATTGTACGGTAATAAGAATCCTTCTCATTTGTATTATTGAAAAAGCCGTACGATTTTTAGGGTTTCAGTTCGGTTTCATGCGCTGGTGGTGGTACCGGGTGGGGTAGGCGCGCGGCTGAGGCGGTGGCTATTGCTGGCATTGAAAAACTTAAAAATTGTCTGGCCCAAGGAGACATACACTGGGTCCGTCACCCTGTTCAACATCTAAAAAAAGGAGCGCGCCGTGTCCCAAGCAGCCCAATGCCCGTTTTCGGGAAAAACCGCACCCAACGCCGTAGCAGGCGGCACCACCAATGCTGACTGGTGGCCCCAGCAGCTCAAACTCGGCATCCTGCACCAACACACACCGGCGTCCAACCCGATGGGCGGCGATTTTGACTACGCGCAAGCGTTCAAGTCGCTGGACTTGGACGCCGTGGTGCGAGACCTTACCGCATTGATGACCGATTCGCAGGACTGGTGGCCTGCCGACTGGGGGCACTACGGCGGCTTGATGGTGCGCATGGCCTGGCACGCGGCCGGCACCTACCGCACGCATGACGGGCGCGGGGGCGCCGGTACCGGCAACCAGCGCTTTGCGCCGCTGAACAGCTGGCCCGACAATGGCAACCTGGACAAGGCCCGCCGCTTGTTGTGGCCCATCAAACAAAAGTACGGTCGCGCCATTTCCTGGGCTGACCTGATGATCCTGGCGGGCAATGTGGCGCTGGAATCCATGGGGTTCAAGACCTTTGGTTTTGCCGGTGGCCGTGCTGACATCTGGGAGCCCGAAGAAGACATTTACTGGGGCATGGAGACCACCTGGCTGGGTGATAAACGGTACTCCGGCGAGCGCCAGTTGGAAAATCCGCTCGCCGCCGTGCAAATGGGTCTGATCTACGTGAACCCCGAAGGGCCCAACGGCAGTCCCGACCCGGTGGCGTCGGGCCGCGATGTGCGCACCACCTTTGCCCGCATGGCCATGAATGACGAGGAAACCGTGGCCCTGGTGGCCGGTGGCCACACCTTTGGCAAAGCCCATGGTGCGGGCGATCCCAAGTTGGTGGGGCCGGAGCCGGAAGCCGCGCCGCTGGAGGCCCAAGGGCTTGGATGGATCAACAGCTTTGGGTCCGGCAAAGGCGTGCACACCACCACCAGTGGCATCGAAGGCGCCTGGAAGCCCAACCCCACCACTTGGGACAACGGTTACTTTGACATGCTCTTTGGCTACGAGTGGTCGCTGGTGAAGAGCCCGGCTGGCGCCTGGCAATGGCAGGCCGCCGACGTGCGCGAAGAGCACATGATTCCCGACGCGCACGACCCGGCCAAGAAACACCGCCCCATGATGACCACGGCCGACCTCTCGCTGCGATTTGACCCGGCCTTCGAGAAAATTTCGCGTCGCTTCCACCAGAATCCAGCCGAATTCGCCGACGCTTTTGCCCGCGCCTGGTTCAAGCTCACCCACCGCGACATGGGCCCGCGCGCACGCTACCTGGGCAAGCTGGTGCCCAAGGAGGAACTGGTGTGGCAAGACCCCATCCCCGCCGTGGACCATGTGCTGGTCGATGCGCAGGACGTGGCCCAACTCAAAGCCAAGTTGCTCTCGTGCGGTCTGGGCACAGCCGCCTTGGTGCGCACGGCCTGGGCCAGCGCGGCCACCTTCCGTGGCTCCGACAAGCGCGGTGGTGCCAACGGTGCCCGTATCCGCCTGGCCCCACAGAAAGACTGGGCTGCCAACGAACCCACCGAGTTGGCGCAGGTGCTGGCGAAGCTGGAAGCCATACAAGGTGAATTCAACGCCGAGCGCACGGACGGCAAACGCATTTCACTGGCCGACCTGATTGTCCTGGGTGGCAACGCCGCTATTGAAGCTGCTGCACAGGCCGGGGGGCATACCGTCACGGTGCCCTTCACACCGGGGCGCATGGACGCCAGCCAGGAGCAGACCGATGTGGACTCCTTTGCCGTGCTGGCGCCGGTGGCTGACGGCTTTCGCAACTACGCCCGTGCCGGGCTGGAGGACGCGGCAGCGGCGCTGTTAGTGGACAAGGCCCAGTTGCTCACGCTGACCGCCCCCGAGATGACGGTGCTGGTGGGTGGCCTGCGGGCTTTGAACGTGAGCGCGCAAGCCGGGGTGGGGGTGCTGACGCGGCGCCCCGGCACGCTGGGTAATGATTTTTTCGTGAACCTGCTGGATATGGGAACCCAGTGGCAGAAGTCTGCGGTGGCCGGGGTTCTGCAGGGGCGCGACCGCAAGACGGGTGATCTGCGTTGGCGCGCCAGCACCGTGGACCTGGTGTTTGGATCCAACTCGCAACTGCGTGCACTGGCGGAGGTGTATGCCTGTGCCGACGCCAACGAGAAGTTTGTGGCCGACTTTGTAGTGGCCTGGGCCAAGGTGATGGAACTGGACCGGTTCGACCTGTAGTTACACCCCGCGGGGCAAAAAAAAAAGCCGCTGTCGCCTTTGGGCTGCAGCGGTTTTTTTTGCGGGCGGGGCAGAGGGTCAGGCCACTTCGCCCATCTGGCTTTGCAGGTAGTTCTGCACACCCACCTTGTCAATGAGTTCGAGCTGGGTTTCCAGGAAATCGATGTGCTCCTCGGTGTCGTCCAGAATTTTTTGCAGCAGGTCGCGCGACACATAGTCACGCACGCTTTCGCAGTGGGCCATGCCGTCTTTCACGGTCTGCTGGGCGCCGCGTTCCAGCGCCAAGTCGCAGGCCAGGGCTTCGGGCACGGTCTCGCCGATGGAGAGCTTGCCCAGGTCTTGCAGGTTGGGCAGGCCGTCGAGCATGAAGATGCGGTCCATAAGCCAGTCGGCGTGCTTCATTTCGCCAATGGACTCGCTGTACTCCTTCTTGGCCAACTTGTCGAAACCCCAATGTTTGAACATGCGGTAGTGCACGAAGTACTGGTTGATGGCGGTGAGCTCGTTCTTGAGCTGGGCTTGCAAAAACGCAATGGCTTGGGGGTCGCCTTTCATGGGGTACTCCTGGGTTGGATAAAGCGGACATTATGGACACGGACACCGGCCGCGTGACCCGGTTCAGCCGGATTGCACCAAAACCATGGTTAAAACATGGTCTTTTCAAATGAGAATGATTCGCATATACTGACTAGCAATCCATCATAAAAGATGGTTCACCCGCAGGAGAAACACATGTCGACACCGGTTTGCCATACGACGGATGAGGAATACACCATGCCCTGTGCCGAAGCGTTGCTCGGTGGCACGCTGGCCCTGATGATGGGGTTGACCCAGGCGCAGTGCGGCCCCCACCGTGAGCGCATGGCGCACAAGATTGTGGCCAACCTCGCGGCGCTGGCCGAGAGCCCGCAGTTGTCCGACGGGTTTCGGCAGCTGTTGCATTCTTTGCGCACACGCTGGCTGGCGCAGCACGAGGGTGCAGCCCAGTCTGGCGCACAGGCGGGCAACCCCTTGCTGCACCGTGCCCCTGCAGCACTTCAGTAAAACCGTTTACCCTTCAATTCAGGATCAAATATGCCCATAGCGCCCGTACCTACTGCGCAAACGGCTCTTGCAAACATGGCATTTTTTGAGGCATCCGTATATCCGAGATTGCATGCTGCCAAAGCCTTGTCTGAGGAACATGCGGTACTGGGGCGCGAGTTGGGCCGGGTGCAGCAGCGCATGACACGGGTCATGGCGGAGAAAGCAGCAGAGCTTCAGCAGGTACAGGGGGAGTTGGTGCGCACGCGTGCACGCGTGGTGGCCAAAGACGCACAGATTGCGTTCTTGCAGCAGGATTTGGCCGCGTTGCAGGACTCTTTTGCGGAATTTGAAGCCCACCGGCGACTGCAGCGTCGTTTGCAAGACCAGCAGGCGCGCAGCCAGGTTTTGGAGCAGCAAAACGCCGATTTGCGCCGGCGGCTGGCGGCGGCTGAGCGTGCTGGCGCACTGGCTACTGCGGGCCTTGCGGTGGCGGGCGCAGCAACTGCCACCACGGTGGCCCCGGCCGTGGTGGAGTCCGTTGGCTTGCAGCACAAGGTGGTTTTGTGTGTAGGTGGACGCACAGGCAGCCTTGCCAGCTACCGCGATGTGGTGGAGCGGGTGGGCGGGCAATTTGCGCACCATGATGGTGGCCTGGAGGACAGCCACAACGTGCTGGATGCCAGCCTGGCCGCCGCAGACCTGGTGATTTGCCAGACGGGGTGTATCAGCCACAACGCCTACTGGAAGGTCAAAGACTTTTGCAAACGCACGGGCAAGCAATGTGTGTTTGTGGAGAATCCCAGCGTGTCGTCATTGGCCAGGGGGTTGGAGACGATTTCCATCACAATCGCCAACGCAACCCCGGCTGGGCGCAGCGATGGGGCAGTGGAAACGGGTATTCAGGTAACGGCAGGTGCTACATAAATAATAGCTGCCTGCGCTCGTCCCGTAAGCGCTAGAGGCCTATTTGACGCATGGTTTATGCGGTTCACGCGTGACAGACTTCAGAGCCATATCGCCACCGTGGCGGTGGCCGAACCCGTTACCAAATCCAGAACATCAGCGCCCACTGGTAATTCACCAGAGCTAGCGCAGGTAAAAGGGCCGCCTGGGCCAGCCACCGGCGGCTGCGCGATGTGGCGTAGCGCTGGCAAACGCCCTGCGCCAGGGCCAGGGTCCACAGGTTGGCGCCCACCAGCAGCAGCAAACGCATATCGCCCACCCAGTACACCGGCACGCCTTCGTGTTTCAGCAGGTTCACCGTCAGCGCCGACAGGCCCAGAAAAATGCCGCAACCCGCCAGCGGAATCAGCGCCTGGCTCAGGTGGTAAAAGCGCTGTGTGTGCCAGGGCCCCAGCAGCCGGGTGGCGCCCGCCAGCGGTAGCGCCAGCCCCACACCCATCACCAGCCCCATGCCCAGGATGTAGGTAACCAGCAAGCCGCCATCCAGCCAAGAAAACACGTCGCGCTGGGCGGGGTAGTTGGTCAGCAACCACCAAGGGGCGTTTTCGGCAAAGGGCCACATTACCTCGCGGTCAATCAGCCACTCGGCCAGCCACTGCTTGGCTTCGCCAAAGTGCGGGTTCACCGTCCACTGGAACGCGCCGATGGCAATGCCCAGCAGGCCCACCAGAATCAACAAGGTTTGCCAGCCTGTGGCCAGGTGGCCGCCCAAGGCCACCACCTCGGTATTGGGGGAGCGCACTGTCAGGGCAATGGCATCGCGGTGGCCGCTGCAGCGCCCGCACATATGGCAATCGCTGGCGCCTTCCATCTTGCGCATGGCCACCAGCGGGGCGCAGTTGACCGGTTGGATGCGGACGGTGCGGGCCGTGTTGGGTGCCCCATTCGCAGGGCATGGCGGCGTGTTTTGGAGGGCCGACTGCGGACCGTAGGAGGCACGCCATGCATCGGCATCTACTTTGTAATGCAGGGGCGCGAGCTTGCTCATCAGGTTGAACACACCATTGACCGGGCACAGGTATTTGCACCACACCCGCTTTTCGCGGCCATACCAGTAACCAATGGCCATGGCCGCCACGGTGGAGCCACCCAGCACCAGCAACACCGCCTTGGGGTACTGGTACACGCTGACCATCTGGCCATACACCGTGGTGCCAACAAATGCCACAAAAGGCCAGCCACCCCAGCGCACCCAGCGTGGAATGGCGTGGTTGCGGCCCTTGCCGCTCACCCATTCGGAGAGTGCACCTTCGGGACACAACACCCCGCACCACACCCGCCCCACCAGCACCATGCTCAGCAGCACAAAGGGCCACCAGATGCCCCAGAACACAAACTGGGAAAACACTGTGAGGTGGGTGAACACATGGGCTGTTTCGTCCGGCAGCGGCAACACGGCGGGCACGACGATCAGCACGCTATACACCAGCACCACCACCCATTGGGCGGCGCGAACCCAGTGGCCGTGCGTGCGCAGCCCGTCGCCCAGGGCTGCGGCAAGGCCGTTCAGGCGGGTGCCGATTGGCGAACGGGCCGCGATATCCATTGCACACCACCCCAGTACAAGCAAAACACCATGAGCAACATCAGCGAAGGCCGTGCGCGGTAGCCGGTAAAGGCCGACACCACACCGCCCAACACCGTGCCGTCGTCCAGCAGCGTGGAGCTGTCCCACACCTGCGCCACCAGCGCGGGTACCAGTTGCACGCCAATCAGGCGGTCAATGCCACTCACCAGCAGGGCGCACCCCAGCAGCAACAGCATGACCTCGGTCACCCGGAAAAAAGCCCGCCAGGAAATCAGCAGCCCACCCATTTGCAGCAGGTAAAAAGTGCCTGCGGCCAGCAGCACACCCAGCGCCAGTGCCAGCCAGAAAGCATCAGAGCCCCAGCCGCTGCCCCCGGACGCCAAGCTGCTCACAAACAGCACCGCCTCGCTGCCCTCGCGGGTAATGGCAATGGCGGCCAGTGCAAAAATGCCCCACCCGTTTTGTGCCTGTGTGCTGCGCGCGAGCGACTGCACCAGACCGTGCTGCATGCGGGCCCCCTGGCGGCGCATCCAGAACACCATTTGCACAATCAGGGCGGCGGCCACTAGCAGTAAGGCGGCCTGAAAGTACTCTTGTCCTTCGTCGGACAACACGGAATTCAGGGTATCAATGCCCAAGCCCAGCAAAAACGCGCCGACCAGACCGGTCAGCACGCCCATCCACAAAAACTTGAGGCCCCGCGCGCCGCCGGGGTTGTGCGCTAGCCAGGCATGCAAAATGCCCACCACCAGCATGGCCTCGACGGTTTCGCGCCACATCACAAACAATATCTGGCTGAAGTTTTGCATGGCTTATTTGGCAACGATGCTGCCTTGCCCGGTTTGGATGTGGAAGTCGTCAAAAAACTTGTATTCGCCAGCCTCCAGCGGAAAAATCACCACAAAGGACTGCCCGCCCGGGTTGAGCGCCTTTTCCTTGCGCAGTTGCAGGCTCTCAAACTCGATGGCCTCGGTGCCGGTGTTGAAGATCTCAATCTTGAACTTTTTGCCCACCGGCACCTGCAAGGTCTTTGGTTTGAACACGCCGTTGTTGCATTCGAGGCGCAAGGTGAGCAGGTCTTCCCCAGCCACTGCCGGGGCCAGTGGTGCCAACAGCAGGCAGGTCAGGGCGGCCAGGGCGAGTCGTTTGTGCATGGGCAGTCCCGCTATGGCTTAGTAGCCGCCTTTTTTGCCGGTGCCGGCAAAGGTGAAGTCGTAGTTCAGATCAAAGGGCTTGAACCAGGCGCCGACACCGGTTTCCTTGTCCACATGGCGGCCAAAGTGCGCGTGGGCGTTGGCCGATGGGGGCTGCACGGTGTATTTCAGCTTGTATTTGCCGGGGCCGTCGAGTTTGATGTTGTCGCCGTAGTGCGGGCCGTCGCTGGCCACCATGGGCATCAGGTCGCCCGAAAGTTTGAAGGCGCTGCCAACTTTGGTGAGCTCGAATTAGACCACCAGGTAGGGCACCCAGTCGCCCTCGGCAAAACCGTTGGGGTTGTTTTTGACCGCGTGGATGTCGGCTTCCAGGTGAATGTCGGACTCTTCCACCTTCTTCATCATGCCGTCCGGCTCCATTTTGACGGGCTGCAGGTAGACCGCGCCAATTTCCATGCCGCTGACGATTTGGTGTTTGCCAATGGGCGTTTCCGCAGCGTGCGCAAGCGGTGCGGCGAGGGCCAGGGTGGTGAGCAGGGTGCAAAGGAGTTTGCTGTGCATGGTGCGGGTACTTTCGTGATTGACAAATAGTGCGGATGCTACATTGTAAATGCGAATGACTCCTATTGACAGAGGAATTAATAAAAATGCGAACTATTCTTATTTGATGGACCAGAATTGCGCACCGCGCATGACCCAACCGGTAAAAGCCCCGCTTCTCTGAAAGACGCACCACGCACACCACGCGATCTGCATTGCGCCCCTTGGCTTTGCAGGGGGCTGGCCTGCGCCGCCGCTGTGGCTAACAAGACGCGACTGCCATTGCCGATGCCGGTAACAAGCTCCGCATGGAGATGATGGTGAAAAGAGGGGACAAGACCGAATGCCACCAATCCAGCGGCCAAATAGGGCGTTTGCGCGCGGCTGACGTGCGCAAGTAGCTATCAAAAGTATAGTAATTTAGCGGCTTGGCGCAGCCACGGTCATCTCAATACACCAGCCGTTCCGGGTGAATCTCCTGCAGGATGGTGGTGGCAATCTCTTCGATGGATTTGGTGGTGGTCGATAGCCAGCGGATGCCGGCGCGGCGCATCATGGTCTCGGCCTCGCTCACTTCCATGCGGCAGTTCTCCAGCGCGGCGTATTTGGAGTGGGGGCGGCGTTCATTGCGGATCTCGGACAGGCGCTCGGGTTGGATGGTCAGGCCGAAGATTTTGGTTTTGTGGTGTAGCAGGGCCTTGGGCAACTGGCGGCGTTCAAAGTCTTCCGGAATCAGCGGGTAGTTGGACGCCTTTAGCCCATATTGCATGGCCAGGTACAGCGAGGTGGGGGTTTTGCCGCTGCGGCTCACGCCCACCAGAATCACGTCGGAGTGCTCCAGGTCGCGGTTGCTCTGGCCGTCGTCGTGGGCCAGGGAGAAGTTGATGGCTTCGATGCGGTTTTGGTATTCCTTGCTTTTGCTGGCGTCCGAAAAGCGGCCAATGCGGTGGTTGGACTTGATTTTGAGCTCCTCTTCCAGCGGGTGCACAAAGGTGCCAAACATGTCCAGCAGCATGCCCTTGCACTCGGCCTGAATGACCTTGAGTACCTCCATATTGACCAGCGTGGTGAACACAATGGGGCGCTGGCCGTCCACCACACCCTGGTGGTTGATTTGGCGCACGGTTTGGTGCGCCTTGTCCACCGTGTCGATGAAGGGCAGGCGCACGTGGCGCGCCTTGGCCTCGAACTGCGCCAGGATGGCGTTGCCGAAGGTTTCTGCGGTGATGCCGGTTCCGTCAGACACAAAAAAAATGGTGCGGTGGTGCATGGAAATAGGCCCCTACAATGGCTGCAATGGGGTGCCATTCTCGCGCATTCGGCGCTGCACCCCCACCCCCATAAAACGGCAGACTGGCGTGGAGTAGCGGCACCAAGCGCAGCAACCACCCGTACTGCGGTGAACGCTTTTTTAACTTGAGGAGCTTTTCTATGTCGACACTTTTCAGCCCGAATGACCTGGTCGTTCCGTTCGAGAAATTACGCATGACCGATGTGGAGACCGTAGGGGGCAAAAACGCCAGTCTGGGCGAGATGATTTCGCACCTGCCCACCGGCGTCAAAGTGCCCACCGGCTTTGCCACCACCGCGCATGCTTTTCGCGAGTTTTTGCAGTTTGGTGGTCTGGGCGAGCGCATCAATGCCAAGTTGCACGCGCTGGACACCGAAGATGTGCGGGCGCTGGCACAAACCGGTGCCGAGATTCGCGCTCTGGTGGAGGCGCAGCCCTTTCCCGCGGACTTGGAGCAAGGCATTCGGGATGCTTTCAAAGTTCTGAGTGCCGACAATGAAGAAACCACCTTTGCGGTGCGCTCGTCCGCCACGGCAGAAGACCTGCCCGATGCGTCGTTTGCCGGTCAGCAAGAAACTTTTTTGAATGTGCATGGTATTGAAGACATCCTGCACAAAATCCGCGAGGTATTCGCCTCGCTGTACAACGACCGCGCCATCAGCTACCGTGTGCACAAAGGCTTTGCGCACGAGCATGTCGCTTTAAGTGCGGGCATTCAGCGCATGGTGCGCTCGGATATTGGTGCCGCCGGTGTGATGTTCACTATCGACACGGAATCCGGTTTTCCCGATGCGGTGTTCATCACCTCCAGCTACGGTCTGGGCGAGACGGTGGTGCAAGGCGCCGTCAACCCCGATGAGTTTTACGTGCACAAGCCCATGCTGCGCGCGGGCAAACGCGCCATCATCCGGCGCAGCCTGGGCTCCAAACTCATCCAGATGCAATTCACCACGGCCGACGAAAAAGCGGCCGGCAAGAAGCTGGTCAAAACTACCGATGTGCCCACCGAGCTGCGCAACCGCTATTCATTGACCGACGCCGATGTGGAACAGCTGGCGCGTTATGCCCTGGTGATTGAAGAGCATTACGGACGCCCCATGGACATCGAGTGGGGCAAGGACGGGCTCGATGGACAGCTCTACATTCTGCAGGCCCGGCCTGAAACGGTGAAGAGCCAGGCTGGCAACCAGGCCGAATACCGCTACAAGCTCAAGGGCTCCAGCGCGGTGTTGGTTGAAGGGCGCGCCATTGGTCAGAAAATCGGCACCGGCCCGGTGCGCATCGTGCACAACATCAGCGAGATGGACAAGGTGCAGGCCGGTGATATTTTGGTGACCGACATGACCGACCCCAACTGGGAGCCGGTGATGAAGCGTGCCGCCGCCATCGTCACCAATCGCGGCGGGCGCACCTGCCACGCGGCCATCATCGCGCGCGAGCTGGGTATTCCGGCGGTGGTGGGTTGCGGCCATGCCACCGAGGCGCTGAAAGACGGCATGTTGGTCACGGTGAGCTGCTCCGAGGGTGATACCGGTTTTATCTACGACGGCTTGCTGGAAACCGAGGTGACCGAGGTGCAGCGCGGTGCCATGCCGCCGAGCCCGGTCAAGATCATGATGAATGTGGGCAACCCGCAGCTGGCCTTTGACTTTGCCCAGCTGCCCAACGAAGGGGTAGGCCTGGCGCGCCTGGAGTTCATCATCAACAACAATATTGGTGTGCACCCCAAGGCCATTTTGGACTACCCCAATGTCGATGCCGATCTGAAAAAAGCCGTGGAGTCGGTGGCCCGCGGCCACGCCTCGCCGCGTGCGTTTTATGTGGACCGGGTGGCGGAAGGTGTGGCCAGCATTGCTGCAGCGTTCTGGCCCAAGCCAGTCATCGTGCGCCTGTCAGACTTCAAGAGCAACGAATACCGCAAGTTGATTGGCGGCAGTCGCTACGAGCCGGAAGAAGAAAACCCCATGCTGGGTTTCCGGGGCGCGGCGCGTTACATCAGCAACGAGTTCAGCGAGGCCTTTGCCATGGAGTGCGAGGCACTCAAACGCGTGCGTGGCGACATGGGCTTGGTCAATGTGCAGGTCATGGTGCCATTTGTGCGCACCCTGGGGCAGGCGAAGAAGGTGACCGAATTGCTGGCACGCCATGGCCTGCGCCGCGGCGAGGCCGATCTCAAGGTCATCATGATGTGCGAGATTCCCAGCAACGCGCTGCTGGCTGACCGGTATCTGGAATACTTCGATGGCTTCTCCATCGGCTCAAACGACCTCACGCAACTCACCCTGGGACTAGACCGTGATTCCGGTCTGGAGGTGCTGGCGGCCGATTTTGACGAGCGTGATCCGGCGGTAGAAGCGCTGATCAGCATGGCCATTGCGGCCTGCAAACGCCAGGGCAAATACATCGGTATCTGCGGCCAAGGGCCTAGCGATCATCCGGACTTTGCGCAGTGGCTGGTCGACGAGGGCATCTCTTCCATCTCGCTGAACCCCGATTCGGTCATCTCCACCTGGCAACAACTCGCCGCCAAATGACCCGGCCAGCGACCACACGCCGCTGGGCCCTGCATGCAGGCCTGTTGGTGGTGTGGTTTCTGGCATCTTTTGGTGTGGTGTTTTTTGCCCGCGACCTGCAATGGGTGGTGGCCGGGTGGCAGGTGGGTTATTGGTTTGCGGCGCAGGGTTCGGTGCTGGTGTTTATCTGTATCGTGGTGGTGTTCGCCTGGCGGGTTAACCGGCGCGAGCCACCCGAGCCGGATCTGGAGGGTGCGGGTTATGCGATCTACACGCGCGAATTGCACCGCCGATTTGCCCTGTATGTGATAGGGCTGCTGGCCTTTTTGCTGGCACTGGCCTTGGCGGAACGCTGGGGCTTGCCCAAAGTCTGGGTGGCCGGCATTTTTTTATCTGCCACGCTGGTTTTGTATGCGGCAATTGGTGTGTTGGGCCGCACGGGCGACGCGGCGGAATACTACGTGGCGGGTCGGCGCATTCCCGCGGTCTACAACGGCATGGCCACTGCCGCGGACTGGATGAGTGCAGCCTCGTTTATCAGCATGGCTGGTGGGCTGTATCTGCAAGGTTTTTCAGGAACCGAAACACAGGCGGGTGGCTTGGCCTATGTGCTGGGTTGGACGGGCGGATTTTGTCTGGTCGCGCTGCTGGTAGCCCCTTATCTGCGGCGCATGGGGCTGTATACGGTGCCAGACTATTTTGCTGCCCGCTTTGGCGGACGCTGGCCTCGCATCATTGCCGCTGTGGCTGCGGTGTTGTGCTCTTTTACCTACGTGGTGGCGCAGATTTACGGGGTTGGCCTGATTACGTCGCGCTTGACGGGCGTGCATTTTGAAATTGGCATTTTGTTGGGTTTGGGTGGGGTATTGGTGTGTTCGTTCTTGGGTGGAATGCGTGCGGTGACCTGGACCCAGGTTGCCCAGTATGTGGTGGTTATTCTGGCGTTTTTGATTCCGGTTTCCTGGTTGGCGTACAAACAGGTCGGCAGTCCCCTAGCGCCCCTGGTATACGGCCAGCAATTGGAGAAAATTACCGCGTTGGAGCAGCGTTTGAAAGACTCGCCGGCGGAGCGCGAAGTCACGGATGAATATGCCCACCGTGCCCGGGCACTGGAAAAAAAATTGACCGATGTGGAGGCTGCGTTGCAGGCGGAACGCCAGAATCTGCACACCCAACTGCGCGCCATTGGTGATTACAAGTCGGATGATGAGGGGGTTGTACAACTGCGCCGTGCGTTGGCATCCCTGCCCAAAGACGCGGCTGCGGCACGTGAACAATGGACGCGCGAGTTGGCAGATTACCGCCAGCGCGCAAAACCGATGGCGGGCATGCCAAGCCAGTCCACGGCCTATGCGGGCCAGCCGGATGGCACTGCGGAAGAAAAAGACGCATTTCACACGTCGCGGCTGAATTTCATGGCCCTGATTTTTTGCCTGATGGTGGGCACTGCGGGCTTGCCCCATTTGCTGACGCGCTACTACACCACCCCCAGTGTGGCCGAGGCACGCAGCTCGGTGGCCTGGTCTTTGGTGTTTATTGCCTTGTTGTATGTGTCAGCGCCGGCGCTGGCGGTGCTAGTCAAGTTTGAGGTGATGTCGAATTTGGTGGGGCTGCCCTTCGATCAGTTGCCCGCATGGGTGGCGCAGTGGGCACGCGATTCGTCGCTGCTGTCGGTATCGGACATCAATGGAGACCGTGTCTTGCAGTTCGCCGAGATCACGATCGGGGCAGATTTGGTGATGCTGGCAACTCCGGAGATTGGCGGTTTGCCCTATGTGGTTTCGGTGCTGGTTGCAGCCGGGGGCTTGGCTGCCGCACTGTCGACCGCGGATGGTCTTTTGTTGACGATTGGCAATGCGCTGGCCCACGATGTGTACTTTGATGGCGACAACAGCAAAGCACAGGCCATGCGACGGGTTATGTGGTCGAAATTTGCCTTGCTGGTGGTGGCCTTGATGGCGGCGTATGTGGCAGCGCAACGACCCGCCGGCATTTTGTATCTGGTGTCCGCTTCGTTTTCCCTGGCGGGTGCCGCGTTTGTGCCAGTGATGGTGCTGGGTATTTTTTGGCCCGGCCTCACGCGCAGCGGTGCGGTGGGTGGCATGTTGGCCGGGCTGGGGGTTACCTTGTATTACATGGGCGCCAATTTGCCAGTGGTGCGCGCGGCCCTGCAGTTGCAGGGCGATGGATTGTGGTGGGGCATTCAACCGGTTTCGGCCGGAGTTTTTGGCGTGGCGGCCGGGTTGGTTGTGGCGCTGGTGCTGAGCCTGCTCACGCGATCAGAATCACCCAGGCCCTAGCCGTGGCTGCGTGGCCGGTTTTGGCGCTGGTGCCGGGCGGCCAGCTTGGGCTATAATCGCGGGCTTCGCCTTGCTGCACCTCCATTCGACGCGGAGGGCGGCTTATCTTCCCGAAAGATTTTCAATATCGGGCTATCCAAAAGGAGTATCAATGCGTCACTACGAAATCATTCTCATGATCCATCCGGATCAGAGCGAGCAAGTTCCAGCCATGCTGGAGCGTTACAAAGGCATGATCGTTGCCGGCGGTGGCAAGGTTCACCGTGTGGAAGACTGGGGTCGTCGCCAATTGGTCTACATGATCAACAAGCTGGCCAAAGCCCATTACCTGTGTGTCAATATTGAGGCCGACCAGGCTGTGATGTCGGAGTTGGAGCATGCCTTCAAGTTCAACGACGCTGTGTTGCGCCACCTGACCGTGTCGAAGAAAAAAGCCGAAACCGGTCCTTCTTCCATGATGAAAACGGTTGAGCGCGAAGATGCGCGCAAGACCCAACAGGCTGAATACCAAGGCTAAAACGGCTTTTTGCCAACGGAGTGTGCCTGCCAATACGCTTGTTTTGGGTGCTTGTATCGCTGGGGCTGAGACCATGCGGTACACACCGGCTGGTTTGCCGGCACTGAATCTGCTACTCGAACACGCATCAGAAGTGCAAGAGGCAGGTCAGACAAGACAAGTCAAGGCAAGTATTAAAGCGGTGGCTTTTGGATCGGTAGCAGAGCGGCTTGTTAAGCAAGCCATCGGCAGCGTCTGGAAGTTCAACGGTTTTTTGAGTACCCCCCGTAACGGCAAACACCTTGTTTTTCACATTCAAGAATTCTCGCAAGATTAATTGTTTCAGGAGCCTTTCATGGCAACGTTCAAAAAATTCAACAAAGACAAGCGCCCCAAGCGCCCCGCACAAAACCTGCTGTTCAAGCGCAAGCGCTTTTGCCGCTTCACGGTGACTGGCGTCGAAGAGATCGACTACAAAGACATCGACACATTGCGTGATTTCATTGCCGAAAATGGCAAGATCATTCCCGCCCGCCTGACCGGCACCCGCGCTATTTTCCAGCGCCAACTCAACACCGCTATCAAGCGCGCTCGCTTCCTGGCGATGCTGCCTTACAGCGACCAGCACAAGATCTAAGGAGTTTCGACCATGCAAATTATTCTGCTCGACAAGGTCGTGAACCTCGGTAACCTGGGCGAGATCGTCAAGGTCAAAGATGGCTATGCACGCAACTTCCTGATTCCGTCCGGGCGCGCCCGCCGTGCTACCGAATCTGCCAAGGCAGAGTTCGAAGCACGCCGTGCTGAACTGGAAAAAGTCGCTGCTGCCAAGCTGGCCGAGTGCCAGGCGCTGGGCGCCAAGCTAGGTGGAACAAGTATCAAGCTGACCCAAAAAGCGGGTGTGGACGGTCGTTTGTTTGGTTCTGTCACCAACGCCGACATCGCCGAGGAGCTGACCAAAAACGGCTACAAAGTCATCAAGTCCCAGATTCGTATGCCCAATGGCCCCATCAAGGTCGTCAGCGACAGCACGGTAGCCGTGGCGTTGCACACCGACGTGGTGGTGGACATCACTGTTTCGGTGTACGGCGAGACCGCCTGATATCGGTGATTGAAGGGTCTGAAAAGACCCTTCACCGCACCATTCGAAGCCGCAGAGGTTTGTTCCTTTGCGGCTTTTGCTTTTTTAATGCCGTGTTATCCCCGTATTTCCACGCCCTATCCACAGGATCTTCACGGTTTATGCCCAGCCATTCATTCGACATCGGATTCCGCCCGGCGTAGCATCGAGTGCTTGAAGGAAAACACATGTCAGCCCTTATTTCTGCCGTAGAAGACTACAAACCGGATCGTCAAATCAGCCAGTTACGTGTGCCACCCCATTCGATTGAGGGGGAGTCCAGCGTGTTGGGTGGCTTGTTGCTGGACAACAGCGCCTGGGATCGCGTGGGTGACATGCTTAGCGACACTGACTTCTACCGCTATGAGCACAAGCTGATTTTCGGCGCTATCGCAGCGTTGGTGAATGCCAGCAGGCCAGCGGATGTGATCACGGTCTTTGAGCATCTGCAAAGCCAGGGGCGCGCCGAGGAGATGGGTGGCCTGATCTATCTGAACGCACTGGCCCAGTATGTGCCCAGTGCCAGCAATATCCGGCGCTACGCGGAGATCGTGCGCGAACGCTCCATTTTGCGCAAGCTGGTCAGCGCCAGCGACGAAATTGCGACCAATGCCTTCAATCCCATGGGGCGGGCGGTGGACAAGATTCTGGACGAGGCCGAGCAGAAGATCTTTAACATCGGGGAAGAAGGCACCCGCATGAAGCAGGGCTTTCAGGGGTTGGACAGCTTGGTGGTACAACTGCTCGACCGCGTGACGGAGATGGCCGACAACCCGAACGACATCACCGGAGTGCCCACGGGATTCTACGATTTTGACCGCATGACGTCGGGTATGCAGGCGGGGGATTTGATCATTCTTGCCGCCCGTCCTTCCATGGGTAAAACGGCCTTGGCGATCAATATTGCCGAGCATGTGGCCATGAATGAGCAACTTCCGGTGGCTGTGTTTTCGATGGAGATGGGGGCATCGCAGTTGGCGATTCGTATCGTGGGTTCGATTGGTCGTATCGACCAGATGCGTTTACGCACCGGAAGGCTCAAAGACGACGAGTGGCCGCGTCTGACCGAGGCCATGGAGAAGCTGCGCAATGTGTCGCTGCACATTGATGAAACACCGGGTCTGACCGTCAGCGAACTGCGCGCCAACGCACGCCGCCTGGCACGCCAATGCGGCGGCAAACTGGGCCTTATCGTGGTGGACTATTTGCAGTTGATGAGCACTTCGGGCAGCATGAGTGATGAGAACAGGGCCACCGCAGTGGGTGAAATCTCGCGGGGGTTAAAGATGCTGGCCAAGGAATTGGGTTGCCCGGTGATTGCCCTGTCCCAGCTCAGCCGGGGCGTGGAGTCCCGTACCGACAAGCGCCCCATGATGAGTGACTTGCGCGAATCCGGTGCCATTGAGCAGGACGCCGATGTCATCATGTTCATTTACCGCGATGAGTATTACACCAAAGAAGCCTGTAAGGAGCCGGGTGTTGCAGAGGTCATTATCGCCAAACAGCGTAACGGCCCAACTGGAACCGTCAAGCTGGCATTCCTGCGTGAGTTGACCAAGTTTGAAAGCCTGGCCCATGGTGGCGGGACGGGTGGCGGTGATTATTAAAGAAATCAGCCATTTGCGCTCGCCAGTCGGGCGGTATTAGCTATAAAAAATATAGCATAAAGTCGCCTTCCCTGGAGTTGTCTACAGCACTGTGTTGCGATTCGATAGTGGTTTGTTAAAGCACTTCGCTGGCAAAGTCTGCCAGGCGCGAACGCTCGCCACGTGCCAGGGTAATGTGGCCGCCGTGCGGCCAGCCCTTGAACTTGTCTACCGCAAACGTCAGGCCGGATGAGCCTTCGGTCAGATAAGGGGTGTCGATCTGCGCCAAATTGCCCATGCAGATGATCTTGGTGCCAGGGCCAGCGCGGGTGATGAGCGTTTTCATCTGTTTGGGTGTGAGATTTTGTGCCTCGTCGATGATCACGTATTTGTTGAGAAACGTACGCCCGCGCATGAAGTTCATGCTCTTGATCTTGATCCGGCTGCGAATCAGCTCATTGGTGGCGGCGCGCCCCCATTCGCCGGCGCTGGTGTCGGATTTACCTAGGACCTCCAGGTTGTCATCGAGTGCACCCATCCAGGGGCCCATTTTTTCTTCTTCGGTGCCGGGCAGGAATCCGATGTCTTCGCCCACGCTCACCGTGGCGCGGGTGACGATGATTTCGGTGTAGCGGCGGTCGTCCAGTACCTGGGTCAGGCCGGCTGCCAGTGCCATCAGGGTTTTACCGGTACCCGCAGTGCCGGTGAGGGTGACAAAGTCCACTTCCGGATCCATGAGCAGGTTCATGGCAAAGTTTTGTTCGCGGTTGCGGGTGGTCACACCCCATACGGCATTTTTCAGGTGGTTGAAATCGCGCAGCGTCTTGATGACCGCTGTGCTGCCGCGGATCTCGGTCACACGGGCATACAGGCTGGGCTCGCCGGGGGACTCAAAATACACAAACTGGTTGATCAGCAAACTCGGCACCACCGGACCGTCCACCTTGTAGAAGGTGTGCTGGCCTTGTTGCCAGCTTTCCACCGCCTGGCCATGGGTGGCCCAAAAGTCCGATGGCAGTGCAAAGGCCCCCGAGTAAAGTAAATCGCCGTCTTCCAGGGTTTTGTCATTCTGGTAGTCGTCGGTAGCCAAGCCCAAGGCCCGCGACTTGACCCGCATATTGATATCTTTGGACACCAGCACCACTTCGCGCGGCGCATGCAACTGGCGCAAGGCTTCCACTACGCCCAGAATCTGGTTGTCGGCCTTGCCCTGCGGCAGGCTGGTGGGCAGGCTGTAATTCAGGGGTTGGGTCTGGAACAGCAGTTTGCCACCGGCCTCGCGATGGCCGGTGCTGTTTAACTGAAAGCCCGCGCTGATGTCGGCGCCGGGTGTACCGGCCAGTGCGTCCAGCGTGCGGCTGGTCTGGCGGGCATTACGGGCCACTTCGGTCATGCCCTTTTTGTGGCCGTCCAGCTCCTCCAGCACGATCATGGGCAGGTAGATGTCGTGCTCTTCAAACCGGAACAGGCTGCTGGGGTCGTGCAGCAGCACATTGGTGTCCAGCACAAACAATTTGGTTGGCCCGGCGTGCGGGGCTTTTTTGGCGCGAGTCGAATGGTGGGCAATTGGCGCGGCCTGGGCCTGGGCAGTCGTGGTCACGGCGGTCGGCACGGATACCATCGGTGACGCGGGTACTTCCTTTAGTTTGCTGCGCGCGACTGGACTGGTCTTGCGTTTCTGCACCGCTGGCACTTCGGCTACCGTGCTGGCAACCAAGGCAGCGTCACCTTTGGGAAGCGGACGACGGGTTGCACGTGCGCTGGTTTCAAACGCTTTGGGGGTGAGTCGGTCGGCGGGCTTGGTGGGTGCAGGAGGCAGGGGCATTGGGGAGGGGCTCACGTAGAAGGGTACAAAATGAAAGTTGGCAAAGCAAAAGCAAAAAAGCCGCCCTGAGCCAAGGCGGCTTTTTGTTGGAGCGCGGTTGCGATGTTCAACGGCATTGGGCCATTATGCATGAGCCCTGCAACGCCGGTGTGGCGCTGGTGCGTCGATCAGACGGCTTTTTTCAGCGCTTTGACGGCCTTCAGAACGTCGTCCACATGGCCGGGAACTTTCAGGCCGCGCCATTCTTCCTTGAGAATGCCATCGGGGCCAATCAGGAAGGTGCTGCGCTCAATACCTTTGACCTTTTTGCCGTACATGATCTTGTTTTTGACCACGCCGAACATGTGGCACATTTTTTCTTCGGTGTCGGCAATCAGCTCAAAGGGAAGTTCGAGCTTGGCCTTGAATTCGTCGTGCGACTTCATGTTGTCGCGGGAAACCCCAAATACAGTGGCCCCGGCTTTTACAAAGTCTTTGTACTTGTCACGAAACTGCATAGCCTCCGTGGTGCAACCGGGGGTGTTGTCCTTGGGATAAAAAAACAATACCATGGTGTTACCGACATGGGTGGTGTTGCTTACCTTGATGCCACTGGTGGCGTTGGACTCAAATTCGGGTAGGGGTTTGTTGACAACGATCGCCATAGGGTGTTTTAGTCTCGCGTGCTGGGTGTGTCAGTCAAAGCAGAGGGGGAGAGCGTGACAGCGCTCAAACACCCTCGACTGCAACCCCTGATTTTACTCTGAATTGGGGTTCTGCGTACTTTGCGAGGCACGTATCAGGGTAAGTACGGGCTAGAGCAAAATTGCAGCCACTACTTTTCGGCCTTCCGCAGCCAAAAAGTTGAAGGTGCGGCACGCAGCCTGCGTGTCCATGGTTTCCACGCCAATGCGCTGGGCATAGAGTGCTTGCAGCCACTGGGGCTGGGGAAAGCGGATACGCTCACCGCTGCCAAACAGAATCAGTTCAGCGCCCAACGTCGCCAATTGCGCAAAGTGCGCGGCTTGCAGTGCGTCAAAAGTGTCGCAGTTCCAGGCAAAACGTTCTCCACTGGAGCAAATGACGATGCTGGAGTCAAACCGCTCGCCGTTGACGGCAATCCACCCGGCGCCGTAGCCGGTAATGGAAGTGCCTGCAGCGGCATCGGGTTGGAATTTCATGGGGACTCCTGGCTATTGGGGTGTTGCAGTGCACGCGTATGGCGGGAGCAGGGCGTGGAACTGTGGTCAAATTATAGTTT
This sequence comes from Candidatus Aalborgicola lynettensis, assembly GCA_016719405.1. Classification (GTDB taxonomy): domain Bacteria; phylum Pseudomonadota; class Gammaproteobacteria; order Burkholderiales; family Burkholderiaceae_C; genus Allorhodoferax; species Allorhodoferax lynettensis. The sequence goes on along the minus strand of JADJZE010000005.1, from coordinate 57,395 downwards.
TCGCCCTGAATTTGCACCCGCTGGAGGGACTTTGAAAACCATACAAAAATCGGCCAAACTGGCCAATGTGCTCTACGACATCCGCGGTCCGATCATGGACGCGGCGCGTCAGATGGAGGACGAAGGCCAGAAGATCATCAAGCTGAACATCGGCAACATGGCGCCGTTCGGCTTCGATGCGCCGGAAGAAATCCAGCAGGACATGATCCGCAACCTGCCCAACTCGGCCGGTTATTCGGACAGCAAAGGCATTTTTGCCGCCCGCAAGGCGGTGATGCACGAGACGCAAAAGCAGGGCATTGTTGGCGTCACGCTGGACGATATTTACCTGGGCAACGGTGCCAGTGAGCTGATCACCATGGCCACCAACACGCTACTGGACAACGGCGACGAGCTGCTGCTGCCCATGCCCGACTACCCGCTGTGGACCGCCGCCACCAGCCTGTCCGGCGGCACGCCGGTGCATTACCTGTGCGACGAGGCCAATGGCTGGATGCCCGACCTGGACGACATCCGCGCCAAGATCACGCCGCGCACCAAGGGCATTGTCGTGCTTAACCCCAATAACCCCACCGGGGCGCTGTATTCCGACGAACTGCTCAAGGGCATTGTGGAAATCGCCCGCGCGCATGGTTTGGTGATCATGGCCGACGAGGTGTACGACAAGGTGCTGTACGACGGCAACCGCCACACCGCGATGGCCAGCCTGTCGGACGACGTGCTCACGCTCACCTTCAACTCCCTCTCCAAAAGCTACCGCTCCTGCGGTTACCGCGCGGGCTGGATGGTGGTGTCGGGCGACAAGCGCTCGGCTGCCGACTACATCGAGGGCCTGAACATGCTCTCCAACATGAAACTGTGTTCCAACGTGCCGGGCCAGTGGGCCATTCAAACAGCGCTGGGCGGCTACCAAAGCATCAACGACCTGGTGTGCGAGGGCGGGCGCCTGCGCCGCCAGCGCGACCTGGCCTATGAGCTGATTACCGCCATTCCCGGTGTGACGTGTGTCAAACCCCAGGCTGCGCTGTATATGTTTCCCCGGCTCGACCCGGCGGTCTACCCGATTGCCGATGATCGCCAGTTTTTTCTGGAACTGCTGCGCGAAACCCGCGTCATGCTGGTGCAGGGCACGGGCTTTAACTGGAAGAAGCCCGACCACTTCCGCATCGTGTTCCTGCCGCATGAAGACGACCTGCGCGAGGCCATTGGCCGCATCGCCCGCTTCCTGGAGCATTACCGCAAGCGCGTGGGAACCTGATTGCTATAATTTTGATAGCTTCTTGCGCACGTCTGGCGTGCGGAAATGGCATTTTTTACCTAGTAGGATAGACCGCAGTCGCAGCGCGACCCGCCCTGTCCCAAACCGATGAGAGAGTGATATGAAACCGATTCAAGTGGGCCTGATGGGCATTGGCGTGGTGGGTGCAGGCACCTTTGGGGTGCTGAAGCGCAACCAGGAAGAAATCCAGCGCCGCGCCGGTCGCGGCATTGCCATCACCATGGTGGCCGATCTGGATGTGGCGCGGGCCCAGTCCATCGTGGGCGAGGGCGTGCAGGTGGTCAACGACGCGCGCGCCATCATTGCCAACCCCGAAATCGACATCGTCATCGAACTGATTGGCGGCTACGGCATCGCCAAAACCCTGGTGCTCGAAGCCATTGCGGCGGGCAAACACGTGGTCACTGCCAACAAGGCGCTGCTGGCCGTGCACGGCACCGAAATCTTTGCTGCCGCCTCCGCCAAGGGCGTGATGGTGGCGTTTGAGGCGGCCGTGGCCGGTGGCATTCCCATCATCAAGGCGCTGCGCGAAGGGCTGACCGCCAACCAGATTCAATGGGTGGCGGGCATCATCAACGGCACCACCAACTTCATCCTGTCCGAGATGCGCGACAAGGGCCTGGATTTTGCCTTGGTGTTGAAAGAAGCCCAGCGACTGGGTTACGCCGAAGCCGACCCCACCTTTGACATTGAAGGCGTGGACGCGGCGCACAAGGCCACCCTGATGTGCTCCATTGCGTTTGGTATTCCGGTGCAGTTTGACAAAGCCTATGTCGAAGGCATTACCAAGCTGGGCGCCAGCGACATCAAATACGCCGAGCAACTGGGCTACCGCATCAAGCTGCTGGGGATTGCCAAGCGCCGGCAAGCCGACGCGGCCAAGAACCTGCCCGCAGGCGTGGAGCTGCGCGTACACCCCTGCCTGATTCCCGCCAAGCGCCTGATCGCCAATGTGGAAGGCGCCATGAACGCCGTCATGGTGCAGGGCGATGCCGTGGGCACCACGCTGTACTACGGCAAGGGCGCCGGCTCCGAGCCCACCGCCAGCGCGGTGATTGCCGACCTGGTGGACGTGACCCGCCTGCACACGGCGGACGCCGCCAACCGCGTGCCGCACCTGGCCTTCCAGCCCAGCTCTTTGAGCGATATGCCCATTCTGCCCATGGGTGATGTGCTGACCGCCTACTACCTGCGCCTGCGCGTGGCCGACCAGGCTGGCGTGCTGGCCAAGGTGACCGGCATTCTGGCCAGTGCCGGTATCAATATCGACGCCGTGTTGCAGCGCGAAGCCGATGAAGTGGCAGGCGAAGGCAATGTGCCGCAGACCGACCTGATCATCCTCACCCACGACTGTGTCGAGGCCCACATGAACACCGCCCTGGCGCAGATGCAGGCCCTGCCCACCGTGCTGGCGCCCATTGTGCGCATCCGCAAGGAGGAGCTGGCTTGAATTGGGGGAACTTATGTCTATAATTCTAGCCTGATTGGCTAAAATAAGACGCTATCGTGACCACAGTTTGGCAAGTTCAAGAGGCTAAAAACCGCTTCAGCGAAATGATCGAGCAAACCCTGTCGCAGGGGCCGCAGGTCATCACCCGCCATGGGCGCGCTGTGGTGCGCGTGGTGGCAGCCGCCGCTGGTGACGATGTTGCCGCCAGCGCGGCAGTGCCCGCCACCGCCCAGCCCGATGGTTTTGCGCAATACTTGCTCAGCGTTCCCCGCGCGGATGATTTTCCGCTGCCCGTGCGACGCAGCCGCAAGCACCCCGTGCAGTTGGGGGGCTAGTCGGTGAAGTGGCTGTTGGACACCTGTGTTGTGTCTGAGCTGACCCGAAAAGCACCCGATGTGCTGGTGCAAAAGTGGCTCGCCCAACACGCTGCAGATGCTGTGCTCAGTATGGTCACGCTGGGTGAAGTTCAATATGGCATTGAGCGTCTGCCGGTCGGGCGCATGCGCAACAGTTTGCAGCTGTGGTTTGATGGCTTGAACGATCAATTTGCAGCCCGAATTTTGGCCACCGATGAACCCGTATGGCGCACTTTTGGGCGTTTAAAAGCGTCTGTGGAAGCCATTGGCAAACCCCAGGAAGATTTGGATTTGCTCATTTCTGCCGTGGCCACCGTGAACCGTTTGACGTTGGTGACACGCAATACCAAGCACTTTCTTGACACCGGCATTCCCACTTTGAACCCCTGGCTGCAAGATGCCACATCCTTAACCCCTCTTTGAGACACACGGACATGCGCTACCTCTCCACCCGCGGGGACCAGACCCCCAAGCACTTTTGCGACATCCTGCTCGAAGGCCTGGCGCCCGATGGCGGCCTGTACCTGCCCGAGTCCTACCCGCAGATCGACGAACAAGCCCTGCAGCGCCTGCGCCGCACCTTCCGCAAAGGTGAGAGCGGTGGTTATGCCGATTTGGCGTTTGAGATTTTGTCGCTGTTCATTGACGACATTCCCGCAGCCGACCTGAAGGCCATTTGCCAGAAGACCTACACCGAAGCCGTTTTTGGCACGCCGCAAATTGTGCCGCTCAAAACGCTGGAAGCGCCTTCTGCCTCTGAGCCGGGCCTGTACCTCGAAGCCCTGTCCAACGGCCCCACGCTGGCCTTTAAAGACATGGCCATGCAGCTGCTGGGCAACCTGTTTGAGTACGAGTTGGGTCGCCGGGGTGAGGAGCTGAACATTTTGGGCGCCACCAGTGGCGACACCGGCAGCGCGGCCGAATACGCCATGCGCGGCAAAAAAGGTGTGCGTGTTTTCATGACCAGCCCGTTCGGGCGCATGAGTGCCTTTCAACAGGCGCAAATGTTCAGCCTGCAAGACGCCAATATCCACAACATCGCCGTCAAGGGCGTGTTTGACGACTGCCAGGACATGGTCAAGGCTGTCTCCAATGACCTGGAGTTCAAGCGCAAATACAAGATCGGTACCGTTAACTCCATCAACTGGGCGCGTCTGCTGGCCCAGGTGGTGTACTACTTTGCCGGTTATTTGCAGGCCACCGAGCCACCACCTCCCAAGCCCATTGGCCCGCGCGATGCGCTCACGCCGCGCCGCGAACCGACACCCAAGGTCAGCTTCACCGTGCCTTCGGGCAACTTTGGCAACGTATGTGCAGGCCACGTGGCGCGCATGATGGGTTTGCCCATCGACCAACTGGTGGTCGCTACCAACGAGAACGACGTGCTCGACGAGTTCTTCCGTACCGGCATTTACCGCGTGCGCGGCACCGCCGACACGCACGAAACCTCCAGCCCGTCGATGGACATTTCCAAGGCCTCGAACTTTGAGCGTTTTGTGTTCGACCTCCTGGGGCGCGACGGCGCGCGCGTCAAAGCCTTGTTTGGCGAGGGCTTGTCTAAAACAGGGCAATTTGACCTGAGCGCCGACCCCGCCTTTGCGCAGGCCGCCACCTGCTACGGTTTTGTCAGCGGCAAGAGTACGCACGCCAACCGCATCGACACCATTCGCGCCACCTGGAACCAGCACGCATTGGTCATTGACACCCACACCGCCGACGGCCTGAAGGTGGCACACGAGCACCGCACGCCTGGCGTGCCCATGCTGGTGCTGGAAACCGCGCTGCCCATCAAGTTTGCCGCCACCATTGTCGAAGCCCTGGGGCGCGAGCCCGAGCGGCCTGCCAAATTTGAGGGCATTGAGGCCTTGCCCAAACGGGTGCAGGTGATGGACGCCGATGTGGCTGCCATCAAGGCCCTGATTGCGACGGCGTGTGACCAGTAGCAGTCGGCTGATGCCGGCGCGGGTGCCATGAACTGCCCTGTAGGCGGGCCGGCGCAGCGGCGCATGGCGCAGCCATCCCGCCCCAGGGTTATCGATAAAAATGCCATTTCCGCACGCCAGACGTGCGCAAGCAGCTATTAAAACAATAGCAAATAGAGGTTTTGCATGAGTGTGTCGCCCGCCCCCCGTTTGCCCCTGCTGCCGCTGGACGAGGCGCTTGCACGCCTGCTGGCCCAGGCCACCCCGCTGCAACAGACCGACGTTGTCGCCACGCTGGACGCCGATGGCCGGGTGCTGGCGCAGGATGTGGTGTCCGCCCTGCACGTGCCACCGCAGGACAACAGCGCCATGGACGGTTACGCCGTACACACCGCCGACGTGTTGACCATGGGCACGGCGCTGCCGGTGGCGCAGCGCATTGCGGCCGGCACAGTGGGGCAGCCACTGGCACGCGGCACGGCGGCGCGCATCTTCACCGGCGCACCGATTCCGGCGGGGGCCGACGCGGTGGTCATGCAGGAGCACTGCACCGTGGTGGGCGAGGCGGGCAGTAACAGTGGCGGCAACGGCAACGGCAACGGCAACGGTAGCAGTGGCAGTGGCAGTGGCAGTGGCAGTGGCAGTGGCGCAGTCACCCAGGTGCAAATCAACATACCGCCCAGCCTGGGGCAGCACATCCGCCGTGCCGGTGAAGACGTGGCCCGTGGCGACGTGGTGCTGGCGCGGGGCTGCCGCCTGGGGCCGGCGGCGCTGGGACTGGCGGCCAGTGTGGGCATGGCCCACTTGAGTGTGGTGCGCCGCCCGCGTGTGGCCCTGTTTTCCACCGGCGACGAGCTGGTGATGCCCGGCGCTGTGGCCCCGCAAGACATGCCCAGCGGTGCCATCTACAACTCCAACCGCTTCTTTCTGGCGGCCATGTTGCGCCGCATGGGCTGCGAGGTGACCGACCTGGGCATCGTGCCCGACCGCCTGGACGCCACCTTGGACGCCCTGCGCCAAGCCGCTGCCACGCACGATGTGATTTTGACCAGCGGCGGCGTCTCGGTGGGAGAGGAAGACCACATCAAACCCGCCGTGCAGGCGCTGGGTGCGCTGGACCTGTGGTACATCGCCATCAAGCCCGGCAAACCGTTTGCCTATGGCTCGATTAACCGCAATGCCCACCCCGGCGCCGCGCCTGCTGGCGCCAACGGCCCGGCGCACGCACACGCACACGCACACGCACACGCACACGCACACGCACACGCACACGCACACGCACACGCACTGTGCGCCGCAACGCCACGGGCGGGGTGGAGTTGTTTGCCAACCAGGGCTCCGGGGTGCTGACCTCAGCGGTGTGGGGCGACGGGCTGGTGGATAACCCGCCGGGGTGCGCCATTGCACCGGGCGACACGGTGCACTTTGTGCTGTTTTCAGAGTTGCTGGGCTAACCTTCATGCACATGCACATGCACATGCACATGCACATGCACATGCACATGCACATGCACGCGAAGCCTGCACCCCGCAGCAGAGCAGTTATTTCACGTTAGCGATGTCACCAAGGACGCCACGATGATTACCGTCAAATTTTTTGCCTCCATCCGCGAATCCATTGGCCACGGCCAGGAGTCGCTGTCCAGCCCGTCCACCACGCTGGGCGCCTTGCGCGACGAGCTGATCGCCCGGGGCGGCGCTTACGCCGAGAGTCTGGCGCGCGGCAAGGCGGTGCGCATGGCCCTGAACCAGACTATGGCCGACGAATCTGCTGCCTTGGTGGACGGCGCCGAGGTGGCGTTCTTTCCGCCGGTGACCGGCGGGTGAGCGCGGCGTGGGCTGATGGTGTGCTATATATGTGATAGCGTCTAACGCTTGCCAGACGGGCGCAAGGGGCACTTTCGAGTGCCTATTTTTTGGGGACGATCAACGCGTGGCCGCGGCTAGCAGGCGCTTGTATTCCTTGCTGGCGCGCACCTGGGCGATGGCCTGCCAGATCGCCTCGATGCGCTGGGGGTCGCGTTCGTACGTTGTCTTGCCGATCATCAGGTGGAAATGCTGGATGGTGTAAGGCCGCTCAGCACGGGTAATGACGCTGCGCCACGGCGGGTTGGCGTCGTATTCGCGGTCGATCTCGTTGCTCTGCAGCACGGCAACGTAAAAAATGCGCGCGCTCAGGTGGCGAATGGCATCCGGTCCGCTGGCAACCGCTTCACTCACCTTCAGCCCGGCGTTGCGCAGCATATCGGTCACCACGTAGCCGCGCTGGGTGAGGACTGCCTTGTCGGCAGGCATTTTCAGCGCCGTTCCGTCCCATGATGCGCCACTGTCTTGGCGGATGTAGACGTGAAAAGGCTCACTGTACAGCGCACGCTGGCTGTCTGCACGGCCATTGGGGCCGCTGGGAAACACCGCGTAGCTGCGCCGGTCCGGGGATTCTGCTGCCCCCAGCGCACCCGCAACCACGCCAAAGCGGGTTTCTTCCTGGCAACGCTTCCAGGGCTTGGCGATGAACTCGAATTTTTCGTCCAGTTGTGCCTCCACCCGGCGCAGCAATTCGATCATCAGGCCGGTACCGTCGGGCATCGACCACGGGGAAAGCGGTACGTCTTCGATGCAGATGGTCAGCGGTGCAGGCGCTGCTGCGTGTGCGGCGAGGGGTATGCACATGCCCAAGGCCACAAGTCCCGTCAGCAGCCAGCGCGGTTTTACCGTTTGGGCGCCCAGCCAAGCCGGCACAAACGGCCTGCGTCGATGCCCGTATTGGCCGCGCAGATCGGCGCAGGCGCCCTCGACGACAAGAATGTGGCGCACTGCCAGCGCAAGCACGCGGTGCAGACGGGAAAGAAGGGAAATGAGGCGCATGGCGCATTATTTATTCAAATGGGGCGCGTGGGTAGTGCGGTCGGCGCCACGGGCGGTGCCGTGCGTGACGGTGCCGGGGTGGCGTTCTGTCCGCCGGTGACCGGTGGTTGAATCTGGCTTGCTTGCTTTTTGCTACATTATTAATAGCTGGTTACGCCCGCCAGACGTGCGGAAACGGTGTTAATCCACCGTGGCGGGTGGGTGCGGGGCGTTGGGTACAAGGGTGCAGAGTGTGCCGTCGGTCAGCATATTGCGGATCAGTTGCACCGCTGCCGACGCGGCATTTCCTTCGCCGACGTGCCCGGACAGTGCCATGCACACCGCGCCAAAACGCTTTCGGCCCAGCAGGCATTGCACAAATTCGGTTTCGGTGGCGGTTAATGACTTCCATTGCGTGTTCATGCCCTGGCGCCAGATCAGCAGCTGGTGCGGCAAGGCTTCCGGGGGCGGTACCTCAGCTGTTCCAGACTTGAGTGCGTGCCAAACCGGCCCCACCGCCCATTGCAAATCCAGCAATTGCACCGAGGGGTGCACGGTGAAAACCAATTGCGCCCAATCTTGCGCGGGCACGGCGGCCAGTTCAGCGGGTGTGAGCAGTGTGGCGGGGGCGGCGTCAAAGGCGGTGCGCAGTGCCCACTCCATGCGCGCCAGGTCGGTCATGGCGGGATGATCGACCAGCGACCCATGCCTTGCCATAAAGTCGCCCAGTGCATGGCCAAACCAGCGCAGGGAATAGTGCCGTGAAGGGTGCGCGTCGATGTACGCGTTGGCCAGCGCATCGAAGGCATCGTCCCCCATGACTACAGGCAGCACCTCGAAGTTATCGCGCAGTGCGCCGCGCAGTCGCGCCCGGTAGGCATGGCGGTACACGCCAAACTGCGCCACGCCGTGGGCACGGAGCAAACCGGCCTGGGCCGGCTGGTCGTCCAGAAGCGCGTTTTGAACTGGGTTTGCAGGTTTTGCAGCTGCGTCATAGCGCGCACTCCTGGGCCAGGGGGGCCGGTTTCAATGCCCGCGCGTGTACCTGGCGTGCCTGGTCGAGTTCATCCAGCAATTCGCTCAATACGGGAATGTTGTCGTCGCGTTCGATCATGGTGGGCACATTGCCGCAGTGGCGCAGGGTGGTGGCATAGAGTTGCCACACGGCCTCGCACACGGGCTGGTCGTGGGTGTCAATCAGGTAGCCGTCGTGTTTTTCGTGGCCCGCCAAGTGGATCTGGCGCACGCGGTCTGCTGGAATGGCATTGATGTAGCGTTGGGCATCAAAACCGTGGTTCACGCTGCTCACATACACGTTGTTCACATCCAGCAGCAATTCACAGTCGGCGCGGCGCAGCATTTCGCCAACAAACTCCCACTCAGGCATTTGGTCGGCCGCAAAGGCGACATAGGTGGACGGGTTCTCAATCACCAGGCGGCGCCCCAAAAAGTCTTGCACCCGCAGGATGCGATCGGTGATGTGGCGCAGGGTTTCTTCGGTGTAGGGTACGGGCAGCAGGTCGTGCATGTTCATGCCCTGGGTGCCGGTCCAGCACAGGTGGTCGGACACCCAGCCGGGTTGTACGCGTTGCACCAGCGTCTTCAAATCGCGCAGGTAGTCCATGTTCAAAGGGTCGCTGCCGCCAATGTTGAGCGACACGCCGTGCATGACCATGGGGAAGTCGCGCCGGATGCGCTCCAGGTGCCACAAGGGTGCGCCACCGGGAACCATGTAATTTTCCGACAAGATCTCCAGCCACTCGACGCGGGGCTGGGCTTGCGCTTCAAACGCTGCGTAGTGCTCGGTGCGCAGCCCAATGCCAAAGCCGTGGATGGAGTTCATGGAAATTCGTGCAAAGTAAATGGGCAAGCAAAAATGGCAAGCCCCGGTTTGAAAAAAGGCCCGGTGGGGATGCGGGCCTTTACCACTGCGGACAGGCTTATTTGACAACCTTGCCGCCAGCGGCTTTGCAATCTTTGGCGGAATCTTTCATGTTCCAGCCCTGGCCTTTGCAACTGTTCATGCCTTTGCACTCGTTTTTGGCAGTCTTGCAGTCCGATGTACCTTTGCAGCTGTTGATGCCGGAGCACTTGACGGCCATGTCGTCCGCAGCATGCGCAACGGTGAGGGGTGCGCCCACGGCGAACAAAGCAGCAGCGGCGCTGGCCATGGCGATAGCGGATTTGAAATTGGATGACATGGTGTTTCCTTTGACGGTTAAAAATAGAGAGAAGAAGAGTGCAATCAGGGCGCTTGCTTTGGATGCGTTTGCATCTGCTTGCGGTGAATAGTCGGCGCAGTGGGCAAGAACTTACACAGAACTGAAAATTTCTTTTGCCAACGCCCACTGTGGGCGTAAGCAATGGCTACAGACGCACCGTGAGTGCCAGCCACGCATCGGGAAGCCAGTTGCTGATCTGGCCTTCTATCCAGCGGTCGGCACCGCTGAGTATGGCGAGGCCAACTAGCAACAGAATGCTGCCAAAAATTTTCTTGGTTGGGTCTGCGTGGGCCACCACCCAGGATTGCATGCGACTAAACCCGGCGCGCGACAAATAGGCCACCCCCACCAGTGGAATGGCCGCCCCCGCACCAAACAAGCCCAAAATCAGTGCACCACGCGCTGCGCCGCCCTCGGTTGCGACCAGCGTGAGGGCGGTTCCCAACAGCGGCCCGGAGCACGGGCTCCAGATCAAGCCCAACAGGCCACCCAACAAAAACGCACCTTTCAGCGAAGCGGTATCCAGCGACGCGGACGCCCCATTTGCCGAGCTGGCCAATGGCGACATGAGCGTTGTGAGGCGCGCATTGAGCGCAGGCACCAGCATGGTGAGGCCAAAAGCCATCAGCATGAAAGCGGCAAATGTGCGCACGTTGTCGGGGTTCAGACCCAAGGCGTTGCCAAACACGCCCATCACCACCCCCAGGGTGGCAAACGACAGCGTCATGCCCAGCGCCATGGCCAGCGGCGCGGCCCGGTGGCGTTGCGTGGCACCCCCCAAAACCAATGGCAGCAGGGGAAAGACACACGGCGACAGGGTGGTCAGGCTGCCTGCGGCAAGGCTCAAGCCCCATTCATTCCAGCTCAGCATGGCAGTGCGCGCTTACAGTGCCGCGCCCAGCGTTTTGCGAATGGCTTCGGGCGCCGTCTCACCAATTTGCCGGGCTTTTTCGGCCACGCCACGGAACACGATGAAGGTGGACTGGCTGCGTACATTGAGCTGCTTCTTCAGGGTGGTTTCCTTGTCGTAGTCAACCGACAAGACCGTCAGCTGGAGGCTGGGGTCGGCCTTCAGGGCGTCCAGCGACTTGGCCTGCGCCCTGCAGGTGGGGCACCAGTCGGCATGAAAGTGCAGCGCCACCGGCGCGCCGGCGGTTTGGAGCGTGGCAAAGGTTTCGGCGCTGTAGGGGGTGATGGTGAGGGCATGGCTCCAGGTGGAGACCAGCAGCGTTGCCGCCAATACGAGGGAGTGCTTGCGTGTCATGGTGAAGGGCTTTCCGGGTAAATAGTGGAGACAGGCGCGTTGTTGCCCCCATTGGTCGCGCGGGCGGGTGGATTCTTACAGCGGCTGCGAGGAAGTGGCGCTGTAAGGTTTTATACGTTCGTCCGACCAATTGGCATTCAGATCGCGAAGAATGCCAAGCTCGGCTTGACGTTTCTAAACCGTGGACAAGGGGATTTTTGAATCCTTCATTTCCTTCAACCTTTTGGGCTTTTATGAACACACCAGCTTTGCAACCCAGCACCATGATGAAGAAAACCCTGCGTATGGGGTTTGCCGCGCTCTGTTTTTCCGCTTTCGCGGCGCAGGCGCAAGCGCCACTCTCAACTCTGGCACCGTTGAAGGCTATGACGCTGGCTGGCGCGCGGTTCGACCCGCAGCAGCTCAACGGGAAAGTAGCGGTTGTGTTCTATTGGTCCACTGCCTGTTCGGTGTGCCGTGACAGTTTGCCCGAGTTGCGTAACAACCAGATGGGTTGGCGTAACAAGCCGTTTGCCCTGGTAACGGTCAACGTCGACCGCAGTAGCGAAGATTGGCAGAGCTATGAACGTATATTGGCGAGCACACGCCAGTTTTCCCCCGGCTCTATGAGCGTGCGCCAAGACAGTGGTCAGTCCGTGCCCAGCAAACTGCCACTTACCTTGTTGGTGGATGCGCAAGGTAAAGTGGTGGCCCGATATGAGGGGCGCTTGGCGCCCGAGGTTTGGGACGGTGTGGCAGATTTGATGCCCTAAGGCGTGAATCTGCCAGGTTAAGGCGGTGCGGCTCGGATTAGAATTTCCCGTCAGTCACCGTCGATTAATCCTGGGGTTGTCGCAGGTAACGCTATTTTTTTGATAGCTGCTTGCGCACGCCAGACGTGCGCAAGAACCACTTTTTTTTATTCATGAATAATACCCCCCGTGTCCGCATCCAGAACGCCGACTTTGACGTGTCGGCTGAAATTGCCGCACTGCGCGCAGGCGACCACCGGGTGGGCGCGGTGTGCAGCTTTGTGGGCACCGTGCGTGACAGAAATTTGGCGCTGTCCGGCGGTGAAACCGTTGCTCCCACGCTCCCCGAAGCAGAGCGCGTGCTATCCATGGAGCTGGAGCACTACCCCGGCATGACCGAGCAGGCCATCGAGGCCATGATTGATGCGGCGCTGCGCCGCTTTGACATCTTCGCCGCCCGCATCATCCACCGCGTGGGCCTGTTGCAGCCACCCGACCAGATCGTGTTGGTGGCTGTGACCAGTGCCCACCGGGGCGAGAGCTTTCAGGCCTGCGAGTTTTTGATGGATTACCTCAAGACCCAGGCCCCATTCTGGAAAAAAGAGCAAACCCCTGCGGGTGCGTGTTGGGTGGACGCCCGCGTCAGCGACGATGCGGCGCTGGCGCGTTGGGGCATTGGGGTGCGCAATGCGGGCTGAAGCGCCGGGTATGGGGCGCGTGGGCCGTCTTCTCCTGGGCAAGGGACTTTGCGAGGCGCTGCTGCTTGTGGCCGGCCTGGGTGTGCTGACGTGGGTGCAGGCAGAGCCGGTCGAGATCAAGATGCCCACCCCCAAAGGTTTTGTGGCCTTCACGGTTGAAGGCCAATGGCCGGTGCTGGCCTTGCAGACCCGTTACCCGGTGGCATCGGTGGCGTACCGCATCCCCCATCCGGCGGATGCCGATACGCCCGACGCGGGCAACATCGCCATCGCGTTTTACGACGTCACAAGCCATGCGGGCCGCAGCGCTTTTGCCGCGCCACCCAAGCAGTATGGCGCTACGGCACCGGTGGTGGAAACCCGCGGTGGCTGGACGATGTACCGCCAAGTCGGCCAGCAGGGCGATACCCCCTACACGGTCGTGGATGCCAAACGCACCAAATTGGCGGGGGTGTCGGTCAGTGTGCGCATGGTGTGGCCGCGCCGGGGCGGCGATTCGGTCGACTTCGAGGCCAGCATGGACCGTGTGTTGCAGGACGTGCTGCAGTCGGTACACGCCGGGGTGCACACGCCGCGCCGCTAGCAGCGCCATGCCAGCAGCGGCCTGCATGCCCCCTGTGTCGTGACAAAGTCGGTAGACTGTGGTCACCATGCGTGTGTCCGACCTTTCCAATAAAGTGCGCCAGCGTTTGCTGGCGTTGCTGGTGTTCGGGGTTACGGCGGCGCTGGCGGCGGTGTGGATCGTGCATTCGGAACGGCAGGAACGGGTCGAGGCCCGGGTGCTGGCGGCCGACCTGGCAGCCGACCATGCGCAGTCGCTGCAGCGCGGCATTGAGCGGGCCTTGTCGGCCACCTACGCAATCGCCGCTTTGGTGCGCAAAGGGCAGGGCGAATTACCCGAGTTTGACGCGGTGGCCACCGAAATGCTGCCGTATTACCCCGGCATTGCCGCGCTGGGGCTGTCGCCGGGGGGCGTGATCCGCAACGTGGTGCCGCTGGCGGGCAACGAGAAGAGCATTGGCTTCAACCAGTTGCGTGACATTGCACAAAACAAAGAGGCTATTTTGGCCCGCGACACTGGCAAGCTGACCCTGGCCGGGCCACTCAAGCTGGCACAGGGCGGTTTGGGCGTGGTGGGGCGTTTGCCGATCTTTTTGGGTGATGCGGATGGACGTGGGCGTTTTTGGGGCTTTAGTTATGTCACCCTGCGCTTTCCGCAGGCACTGGAAGCCGCCCGCCTGCCGCTGCTGCAACAACGCGGTTACGCCTACGAGCTGTGGCGCACGGTGCCCGACACTGGGGAGCGCCAGCGCATTGACGCTTTGGGAGACGCGCCGCTGGACGATCCGGTGGAACGTTCGCTGGAGTTGTCCAACGGCAAGTGGAACCTGAGTGTGGCGCCCCTCAAGGGCTGGGGCGACCCGGCACGTGTGCTGCTCAAAGCCGGCATCGGGCTGTTTGGCTGTGTGTTGATGTCCCACCTGGCCTGGCTGCTGTATGCCATGCGGCTGCGCGACGCCGCACTGGAAACCGAGGTAGCCGAGCGGACCGCTGAAATTCGTGCGGCCCAGCGGCATCTGGAAGCCACCATGGCGGCCATTCCCGACCCGCTGTTTGAATTGGGGCTGGATGGCCGCTACTACAGCGCCCATTCGCCCCGACAAGACCTGCTGGCGCGCCCAGTGCCGGAGTTGCTGGGCAAAACGGTCAGTGAGGTCATGCCGGGCGATGCCGCCGGTGTGGTGCTGGATGCGCTGCAGGAAGCCCATGCCCGAACCTGGTCCACCGGCAAACAATTTTCCTTGCCCCTGGCGGTGGGTACACGCTGGTTTGAACTTTCGGTGGCACGCAAGACCCCTTTGGCGGGGGAGGCGCCGCGTTTTGTGGTGTTGTCGCGCGACATTACCGGCCACAAGGCGGCCGAGGACCGGATTCGCCAGCTGGCGCACTTCGACGCCCTGACCGGTTTGCCCAATCGGGTATTGCTGGCCGACCGCTGCCGTTCGGCACTGCGTGTGGCCCAGCGCAGCGGGGCACCTTTGGCCCTGATGTTTCTGGACCTGGACCATTTCAAAAACGTCAACGATTCGCTGGGCCACCGGGTGGGTGATGATTTGCTGGTGGCCCTGGCGGCGCGGCTCAAGGCGGTGGTGCGTGAGCAGGACACGGTATCGCGCCTGGGCGGTGATGAGTTCATTCTGGTGCTGCCCGGCACGGACGCGGTGGGTGCCGCCCACGTGGCGGAAAAACTGTTGCAGTCGGCCTTGCAGCCGTTTGACATCGGGCAGCATGAATTGACTGTTACGCCCAGCATCGGAATTGCGCTGTTTCCCAACGACGGTGCCGATTTTGATGCGCTGTCGCGCTGCGCCGACGCCGCCATGTACCACGCCAAGGAGCAGGGACGCAACCATTACCGGTTTTTCACAGCCGAGATGCAGGCCAGCTCCGAGCGCACCCTGCTGCTGGAAAACGCGCTGCGCCGGGCGGTGGAGCGGGGGCAACTGAGCCTGCATTACCAGCCACAAATTGCGCTGCACGATGGCCGCATCGTCGGCGCCGAGGCCCTTTTGCGCTGGAACCACCCGGAGCTGGGGCAGGTGTCACCGGCCGAGTTCATTCCGGTAGCCGAGTCCAGTGGGCTGATTGTTCCAATTGGTGAGTGGGTTTTGCGCACCGCCACGCAGCAGCTCAAAGCCTGGATGGACGACGGTGTGCCCCCCTTTACCATGGCCATCAACCTGTCGTCGGTGCAGTTCCGGCATGCCGATTTGCCCAGTGTGGTGAGCGCCATTTTGGCGGAGGTCGGCCTGCCCGCCCGCTGGCTGGAGCTGGAATTGACCGAAGGCGTGGCCATGAACGACCCGCTGGGGGCCATTGCCATCATGGACAACCTGCACCAGCGTGGCGTGCGCATGTCGATTGACGATTTTGGTACCGGGTATTCGTCGCTGAGTTACCTGAAAAAGTTCAAGGTCTACAAGGTCAAAATTGACCAGTCTTTTGTGCGTGACATTACCGACGACCCGGACGACAGGGCCATTGTGGGGGCCATCATTTCCATGGCCAGCAGTCTGGGTATGCAGACCATCGCCGAGGGTGTGGAAACCCAGGGCCAGCTCGCCTATTTGCAAACCCAGGGCTGTGCCGAAGCGCAAGGGTATTGGTATAGCCGTCCGCTGCCCGCGGTGCAGTTTCTCGCGTTTTTGCAGTCACCCGGCGCGTAAAACACCAAGCGTTCGGTACCTGCGCGGCGCTGCCCCATCAGGCGCCGTACCAGTCTCGCAGCGCTTGCCTATGCCAGCGCTGGCGTGTGTGATCGGGTGGTATCCACAGGGCGTGGCTGGAAGCGGCGCGGGTCAAAAAATCCAGCAGAGAGAGGTGGCGGCGCAGTACGCGGTTTTGGCGGTGTTCGATCAGGGGATTGAACAGCCCTTTGAGCGAAAACATCTGGCGCGGATTTTTTTTGATCCACAGCCACGATCCCATCTCCAGCGTAAGGGGCAAAAACACCCGCCCGGCTTGTGTGCAGGCCTGTTGGTACAAATAGTCCCACACATCGCCGTGGGCCAGGTACTGCAGGCTTTGCGGTTCAAACACATAGGCGTGGTGGGTGTAGCTTTGGCGAAAAATCTGCTTCAGCGCACGCATTTCGGCCAGGTGGGCAATGGGTTCGCGGGTGTGGGCGTAGGGAAACCAGATGCGGTCGCGCACACCAAAACCGGAGTGGCAGTCCAGCACCATGCTAAACGGGTGGCTCAGCAACTCGCGGTGCACGGTGGCACACAGCGCCTGGTTTTCGGCTTCCATGGGGTCCCCTGCGCGACCCCGGTACCAGGGTAGTGTGGGGCCAATGCGCTGCCCGCCAACCAGATAGGGCACCTTGTCCACGGCTTCAATAGGCGCGTTGCGCATCAGGTCCACACCGCGTGGGTTGGCGCGTGTGCCCATCCACATGCCACCGGGGTTGACGATGGGCATGAAGACCAGTCGCAGCGACTCCAGTTGCTGGTGCAGCGTAGCGTCCCATTTCAGGCGCATCACAACGCTGTTCAAGAATGCAATCACCACTTCGGAGCCAATGCGTTCAAGCCCGTGTACACCGCCAAAAAAGCCGATGGCCGGCACCTCGGGGCTGGGGTTGCCCAGGGCAATGCAATACAGCGCAAGGGGCGCCGCCGTGGGGTCGGTGGTGCGGACCTGGTGCACCACACGGGTATCCAGATGGCTGCCGCCCAGTGCCAGCGTGGCTTCCAGCGCCTGCATCTCGGGCAGGTGCGGGTACTGCACGGCGGGTGGCGGTGGTGGTGCTGAAAAAGGTGCGTGGGAGTGGTCAGGCATGTGTCTTGGTTTCGTCACATTGAAACCCTAAGCTGACCATCTGTTCAATCACCACGTGGGAGTAGACCATGGAATGGGATGTGTTGGTGCCGAAAGAAAATCAGCATGGCGCCCCGGCTGTGCGCCGTGTCCGGCGCAACGGCGCAAGCCGTACCGTGCGGTACTGGAGCGTATGGGGCAGCATGGTGTGGGGCCTGGTGGAACTGGTCGCCTTGCAGCGTTCACGCTTCTTGCAGCGGCGCGCGCGGGGGTGACGCGTCGGCGTCCGGGGTGGTGCTTCCACTCCAGGCGTGCAGCGCGCGCAGCAGTGAGCGCTTTTTCTCCTGGTGGCTGCCCATGCGGCGCAATATGTCGTCCAGGGTGCGGATGGCATCGGTAATGAAGGGCCCTTTGTTGAGCATCACGCACTCGGCGCGCACACCCAGGCCCGCATCCGACACTTCGGCACGCGACGGTACGCCGGTTTTGGCCAGTGTTTCGAGTACCTGTGTGGCCCATACCACCGGCATGTGGGCGGCTTCGGCGCACCACAGAATTTCTTCCTGCACTTCGGCCAGTCGCTCGTAGCCACACTCCACCGCCAGATCGCCGCGTGCGATCATGACTCCGGCGCTTTCCCCCGACATGCCCGCCAGCATCAGTTCGGGCAGGTTCTCGAAACCTTTGATCGTTTCGATTTTGAGAACAATGCCCATGTCGCTGCGCCCGAGCTGGTTGAGGTGATCGCGCAGCAGGTAAACGTCGTCTGGCCTTTGCACAAACGACAGGCCCACCATGTCGGCTTCCTGCGCGGCGCACTGCAAGTCGAGCAGGTCTTTTTCCGTCAGCGCGGCAAGATCGAGTTCGCTGTCCGGGAGGTTGATTCCCTTGTCCGCCGTCAGTTTTTCGCCGCCTTCACGGGCCTGGGTGATCTCGACTTCGAGCGCATCGTCGGTGATGTTGCGGATGACTCCACCAATGCGACCGTCGTCAAACCAGATGCGCTCGCCCACCCGCACCTGATCGATCACTTCGGGCAGGGTGCAGGCAATCTGCGTCGGATCGCCCTGCGCATTGGCAGTGACCCGTATCACGTCGCCACGGTGCAGCACGCGCATGCCGGGCAGGGCGTCAATGCGCAAGGGCAGGGTCGATGACCACTTTTTGCCTTGTGCACCGTGAATGGTCAGCAGCGTTTCGGGGGTCAGGTAGGCGGTTTGCAGGCTTTCTGCTACGACGCCCCACGCACCGGTTTCTACCACCAGCAAATGGCGTTTGGCACCACGGGCGTCGGCAAAATCGATTTGTGTGCCCATTTCAACATGGGCCAGCCACTTGGGATCGACGCCGATGCAGCCATCGATGTCGGGGATTTTGTCGCTTTGCGCTGTGGTCTGGATGCCCAGCCGGTAGGGGCGGTAGGGGCGGCCATACTCGTCCTTGTTGGGGCGCATGCGCAAGACCGCCGGGCGCGGGGCCATGTCGCCGGTGCGAATTTTGGGCCCTCCCAGGTCCATCAGGATGCGCACGGTGCGCCGGGCGGCTTTGGCTGCACGGCGAATGTTGTGGGCCATGGCAATCCAGTCGGCTGCGCAGTCGTGCGCACAGTTGATGCGGGCGATGTCCATACCGGCATCCACCAGTTCGCGCACCACGCTGTAGTCACTTGCCGCCTCGCTGGGTATGGTCACCATGATGCGAACCGGTCTTCCTGCGGGATGGTCACCCAGCAATTGCACCGCGTGCCGACGCAGCAGGCGCCGACCGGTAACGCTGCCTGCGGGCTCCAGCGGAGACTGGTCCACCCAGTCCTGTCCGGTCAGGCAGTGCAGGATGCCCAGCACCTTGTCCAGGTTGGCCAGTACATGCGATTCGGAGCGGCCAAGTGACGACAGGCCCAACCATGCCAGGCGTTCCTGGATCGGGCGCAACTCGTGCCCGCGCAGTGCGAGGTAGTGCACCAGGTTGCGTGCGCTGTCCTGGTAATGCGGTGCGACGCGTTTGAGCTGCGTGGCCATGGTGTTCTCACGCTCCAGCATGGACTGGCGCAGCACGGTCAGTTCTGCAATGAGTGCAAGGCATACGTCCGCATGTAATCCGGAACCATAGACCTTGCCCGTGCGGCTTGCGCAAGCCGCTAATACGCTGGTGGAAGTCATGCGCCATTCTTGGCTCCTAGTGCGACGTTTTTGTGACAGTTTGCATGTCACAAAAATGCCATCTTTCTGACGTGAAGGCGTCATCCCGGATTTTCAGAATCGGTGCCAAAGCGTACTCAGGAGAATACCCATGAACACCGACTCCGACACCACTGTGTCCACTCCCGCAGGCGCGGGGCGCACTGCGGGCCACGCGCTGCATGACTTTGAACAACAGTGTCTGCGGGTGCTGCGCTGCACCGCCATGGCACTTGCCAACAGCCCTGGCGGCTTGCGATTCAAGGCAGGCACCCGCCCCTGGCTGGACGCACTGGCGCCACAGCAAAAAGAGTATTCCCTTTCCACCCAGCACGGAGCCTAGAACCATGGATCAAACCCGCATCATGACCTTGAACACCGCGTCGCGCGCGCACCCCGAAGTGGATCGGTCGCTGGGCTACCAGCCGTTTGCCATGCCGCCAGCAGTGCCGCCACAGCAGCGCCGCGTGGTGGTGACGTGGGCACAACACTTGTCCGAGGTGCGTGCGGCGCAGCGTTTGCGGTACCAGGTGTTTGCCGATGAAATGGGCGCGCGCCTGAGTACCGCCATACCGGGCCATGACGTGGATTTGTTTGACAACTACTGTGAGCACCTGCTGGTGCGCGACGAGTTGACGCAGCAGGTGATTGGCACCTACCGGGTGCTCACACCGGTGCAGGCACAACGGGTGGGGAGCACTTATAGCGACACCGAGTTTGATCTGACCCGCTTGCGGGGGCTGCGCGAGCGCATGGTGGAACTGGGCCGCAGCTGTGTGCACAAGGACTACCGCCACGGCGCGGTCATTATGCTGTTGTGGGGGGCGCTGGGCGAATTCATGACACGCAACCAACTCGACACCATGATCGGTTGTGCCAGCATCCCCATGTTGCACAACGGGGTCATCAGTGGCGACGTGGCGGCCAGCATCTGGCGCCAGGTGCAGGCAACCCACCTGGCGCCCATTGAGCACCAGGTGCGTCCGCGCCTGCCCTTGCCGGTGGAGCGGCTGGATGCGTCGCTGGATGTGGAACCACCCGCACTCATCAAAGGCTACCTGCGCCTGGGGGCCAAGGTGTTGGGTGCGCCGGCATGGGACCCGGATTTCAACGCTGCTGATCTGCCCATGATGATGCGCCTGGCAGATTTACACCCCCGCTATCGCAAGCATTTTCTGGCGGCATGATGCGTGCCGCATTCGACTCCATCGCAGGCCAGTGGCAGGCGCTGGACGGTGCCCTGGCCGCAGATGCGCACGAGGACAACCCGGCGCGCCGGGTGCGCGCCATATTCATATCCGATATCCACCTGGGCACGGCCGGATGCCAGGCCCACGCGTTGTTGGAGTTCATGCGTGAACACCCTAGCGAATACCTGTATCTGGTGGGCGATATTGTGGACGGCTGGCAATTGCGGCGGCGCTGGTTTTGGCCGCAGTCGCACAACGATGTGGTGCAAAAGCTGCTGCGCCGAGCACGCAAGGGCTGCAAGGTGGTGTTTATTCCGGGCAACCACGACGAGTTTGCACGCGGATTTGTCGGGCAGCAATTTGGTGGTATCGATGTGTGTGCCGACACGGTGCACACCACCGCGGATGGCCGCCGCCTGTGGGTGACCCATGGCGATTACTTCGATGGCGTGATCCAGTGCGCCAAGTGGCTGGCCTATGTGGGCGATAACCTGTACGAGTTCACCCTCAAGCTCAACCGCTACCTGAACAGTCTGCGTGCCCGCATGGGGCTGCCGTACTGGTCGCTGTCGGCATATCTCAAACACAAGGTGAAATCTGCCTTGAATTATGTGACCGATTTTGAAGTGGCGGTGGCCAGCGAGGCGCGCGCCCGGGGTCACGACGGTGTGGTGTGTGGCCATATTCACCGGGCGGAGATGCGCGAGATTGACGGCACGCTGTATTGCAACGATGGTGATTGGGTGGAGAGCCGCAGCGCCCTGGTTGAGCACCTGGACGGGCGCCTGGAGTTGCTGTACTGGAACGGCACACCCCGCAGTGGCACGGCGGTGCCGGTCGGCAGCTCCCGTGCCATTGCACACACTGTGCACGGGGTGCCTGCATGAAGCTGGCACTGGTCACGGATGCCTGGCAACCGCAGGTCAATGGTGTGGTCACTACCCTGGTCGAGCTGGTGCGCGAAATGGAGCACATGGGGCACGAGGTGGTGGTAATTCACCCCGGCTGTTTTGCTACGCGGCCCTGCCCGGGTTATGCGGGCATTGAGCTGGCGGTGCGTCCGGCCAGGTCGCTGGCCTATCAGCTCGATGCACTGGCCCCGGATGCCATCCACCTGGCCACCGAAGGTCCTTTGGGTTGGGCCGCGCGGCGGTATTGCATGCGCCGCAGATTGGCCTACACCACTGCGTTTCATACGCGATTTCCGGAACTGCTCAAGGCCGCACTGAAAGTCCCGCTGTGGTTGGGCTACGCCGTGTTGCGCCACTTTCACAGGCACTCTTCCGGCGTGCTGGTACCGACACCCAGCGTGCTGCAGATGCTGCAGGGGCGGGGCTTTCGCAATCTGCGGGCGTGGACCCATGGCGTGGACATGGAGCTGTTTGCGTTTAGCGAACGCACGCAGCCTTACGCCGGTCTGGGGTCTTTGGCGCGGCCGGTTTCCCTGTATGTCGGGCGGGTGTCGTACGAGAAAAATACCGAGGCCTTTTTGCAACTCAATGTTCCCGGTAGCAAGGTGGTGTGCGGGGTAGGGCCGCTGGAGCCGTCGCTGCGTGCGCGTTATCCCCATGTGCGCTGGCTGGGCGTCTTGCCGCGTGACGTGCTGGCGCAGGTGTATGCGTGTGCCGATGTGTTGGTGATGCCCAGCCGCCATGAGACATTTGGGTTGGTGATGCTGGAGGCCATGGCCACGGGCACGCCGGTAGCCGCCTACCCGGTGGAGGGGCCGCTGGAAGTGGTGGGCGAACCGTGTGCAGGTGGTGTGCTGAACGCCGACTTGTCGCAGGCCTGGTACCAGGCGTTGGCGGTGCCCCGCCACGAGGCGCGGGCGCGGGCCCAGTGCTTCGGCTGGGCGTATGCTTCGCAGTTATTCGCCAGTTTTCTCGTGGCAGCGCGGCGGGGGTCGGCTTGGCCTGCCTTGTCAATTCACAATGGTGTCACACAAATGTCATCTGAATCGTCAACAATCTGACTTGATTTTGTCATTTGAAGGTCGTATTCATGTTGTCATTCCTGCGCCGGTACAAAACAACATCTGCGAATGAACCTGCCTTGCTGGACCGGGACCACAGTCTGCTGGCTTTTAATGAGCGTGTACTGGACTGGGCGGTGCGCGAAGACGTGCCACTGATCGAACGCTTGCGTTACCTGTGTATTGTGTCGTCCAACCTGGATGAGTTTTTTGAAGTGCGGGCCGAACCACATCTGCTGGCCCACCAGTCGGGCGACCGCAAAGGTCCGTACACGGTGGAGACGTTTGAACGCCTGGCCACGCTGCTGCACACCCTGGTGGATCGCCAATATGCCCTGTACAACGAAAAATTGATGCCCGCTTTTGAGCGTGAAGGCATCAAGGTCGTGGCGCACGGCGAACGCTCGACTTTGCAACGCCAGTGGGTCAAACAGTATTTTGAACGCGAAGTCCGCCCCCTGCTGGTTCCGGTTGCTTTGGATCCGGCACATCCGTTTCCCCAGGTGGCCAACAAGGCCTTGTGTTTTATTGTGCGCCTGAGTGGCAAGGACGCCTTTGGACGCGAGAATGACATTGCCATCGTCAAAGTTCCCCGGGTTTTGCCACGCATGATCCGCATGCCGGCCAAGGTGTCGGGGCCGCGTGTGGTGTTCGTGTCCTTGTCGAGTGTGATCCGGGCCCACCTGGCAGAGCTGTTTCCGGGGCGCAGCGTGGGGCAGTTTTCGCAGTTTCGTGTCACGCGGCACAGTGACCTGGCGGTGGACGAAGAAGACGTCAAAAGTCTGCGCACCGCGTTGCGCCAGGGGTTGGAGCAACGCCACTATGGCCAGGCGGTGCGGCTGGAAGTGTCGGCCGGCTGTTCGGCCTATTTGTCCGATTTTTTGCTGCAACAGTTCAAGTTGCCGCCGCAGGCGCTGTACCGGGTGCATGGGCCCGTCAATCTGGTGCGCCTGACGCAGCTGATTGATTTGCTGGACCGACCCGACCTGTGCTTTGTCCCCTACAAAGCGTGTTATCCGGTGCAGATGCGTTCCGGGCAGTCGCTGTTTGAGCAACTCAAGCTGCAGGACATTGTGATCCACCAGCCGTTTGAGCGCTTTGACGGCGTACTCGATTTTTTGCGTGAAGCTGTTCACGACCCCCAGGTGCTGGCCATCAAGCAGACCATTTACCGCACCGGTACCGACTCGGAGTTGATGGACCTGTTGCGCGAGGCAGTGCGCCAAGGCAAGGAAGTCACCGTGGTGGTGGAGCTCAAAGCGCGTTTTGATGAAGAGGCCAACATCAACTGGGCAGAGATGCTGGAGTCGATTGGCGCGCAGGTGGTGTACGGCGTGGTTGGCCTCAAGACCCACGCCAAGATGATGCTGATTACCCGGCGCGAAGGCAAAACGCTGCGTCGTTATGGGCATTTGTCCACCGGCAATTACAACCCGCGCACCGCGCGCTTGTATACCGACATCAGCCACCTCACGGCGGATGCCGCGCTCACCACCGACATGGAGCATGTCTTTGTGCACCTTGCCGGTCAAAGCCGTCTGCCCAAGCTGCGCAAACTGTGGCTGGCACCGTTTCACTTGCAGCGCGAGCTGATCGCCAAAATCGATGCCCTGGCCCTGGCGGCAAGCCGGGGACAGTCGGCGCGGTTGGTGGCCAAGATGAACTCGCTGACCGACGAGGCACTGATTCGCAGCCTGATGCATGCGGGCAAGCAGGGCGTGCAGATTGACCTGATTGTGCGCGGTGCCTGCATGTTGCCGGCGCAGGTGTCGGGACATACGGACAACATCCGGGTGCGCTCCATCATTGGCCGGTTTTTGGAGCATTCAAGGGTGTTTTATTTCCGGGTAGGGGAGGTCGAAAGTCTGTATTTGTCCAGCGCCGACTGGATGAACCGCAACATGGTGCGCCGTGTCGAAGCGGCGTGGCCGGTGACCGACCCGGTGCAACGCCAGCGCATTGTGGATGAGTGTCTGGTGGCCTACTTGCACGATGGTGTGGACGCCTGGGACTTGGGGCCCGATGGCACCTACCAGCGGGTGCATGGTACGGACAAGGCCAGCGCACACGCAGCGCAAGCTGCACTGATGGCGCGCTACGCCCAAGGCAGGCGCACTGGCCAGGACCGTGCAGGAGATGAACCCCAATGGACCTGATTTTGTGGCGGCACGCTGAAGCGGTGGAGGTGGCTCCGGGTGGGGATGACATGGCGCGCGTGCTGACCCCCCGCGGGGACAAGCAGGCAAAGCGCATGGCGGCCTGGTTGGACCGGCAGTTGCCACACAGTACCCGTGTTTGGGCCAGCCCGGCCCTGCGGACCGAACAAACGGCATTGGCATTGGGGCGCAAATTCAAAAACCATGCCGCACTGGCACCCGATGGTTCAGTGGGCGCGTTGCTGGAGTTGGTGCAGTGGCCCCATGCCAAAGGCTGTGTGCTGGTGGTAGGGCACCAGCCCTTGTTGGGGCAAACCCTTTCCACCCTGTTGGGAATGCAGGCCGGTGAATGTGCCGTGAAGAAAGGGGCCGTTTGGTGGCTGCGTTATCGCCAGCGCGGCGACGGCTGCAGCACGGTGGTTGTTACGGTGCAAACACCGGAACTGCTCTGAGCCAGCGCAGGTTCGCGCCAGCGTGCCGCTAGTCTTTGGCGGGACGTCCCGTTTTGAGGTTGGGCACCGCGCGAAGGGTTGCCAAGAAGTTGGCGTCACCCATGGCAGCCAGTGCCTTGATGCCAGCGCGAATCAGTTCGGTCTTTTTGACCGGAACGGACAGTTTGGCGGCCCGCAGTTTCAATTCGTCGAGCACGGCAAATTCGGGCTTGGGGATGGTGAAGCTGTCGCGCACCATTTTGATTTTTTTGGCTTTGGCTGACGGTGCAACTGCGACAGTTTTTACAGCTGCAGGTGTTTTGCGTACGGCTGTTTTTTTGCCGACGGCAGGCGCTTTGGGTTCGGTACTTTTTGCGACCGGTGTTGCCACTTGTCTTGTTTTTGCAGGGGCGCTTACCTTTGCCGCAGGTTTGCCTGTGGCAGCAGGCTTGGTAGCCGGGGCGGCTGCAATTGGGGTGGCGGTGGTTTGAGTGGTCATGTGAATCCTGGAAATTAAATGATATATACAGTTTATATCGTTTTTATTCCGCATGCAATGGATGTATGCAGTGCGGGTATTGCGGCTGTGGCGCGGGTGTCACGAAGACGTCATTGCAAGTTCCTAACCTGTGGTGAACGATCCAGTCAGAAAGGCCAGCATGTCTGTATTTTTGGTTCAGAACACGGCACCACTGTCACGCGCGGTCAACGCCCAGGGTGGGTTGGCAAAAGTTCTGAAAGAAGGCCATTTGTGCGCGGTGTTCCAGCCCATTGTCGATTTGCAGAATGTGTCTGTTTATGCGCATGAGGCCTTGATCCGTGGCCCGGCAGGAACGCCTTTGCACATGCCCGACGCATTGCTGCGAGCCGCTGCACAGGAGCAGTTGAGCATTGCATTTGAAATTGCCTGTGTCCGCGAAGCCCTGCAAAGCTGGGCACGCCTGAGAATGTCCGGACGCCTGTTCGTCAACATCAGCGCGGCCGTTTTGATTCAATGGCTTACCAACTGCGTGCGCTTGTCGCCGCTGAAGTTGATCTCCGACCTGGGTTTGAATGCACGCATGGTGGTGCTGGAAATCACCGAACATGAACGTGTGGAGGATATGGACAAGCTGGCTGAAGCCGTTCACTTTGTACGCCGCGCTGGGGTTTCGCTTGCGCTGGACGACTTTGGCGACGGACGATCCAGTTTGCGCCTGTGGTCCCAGCTCAAGCCCGAAGTGGTGAAGATCGACAAGTACTTTACCGGCAACATCAGCCAGCACGGTGACAAGCTCAAGACCTTGCAGGCCTTGCAGCAGATTGCGGCCATTTTTGGAACGGAACTGGTGGCCGAAGGCATTGAAACGCAGCAAGACCTTCGGGTGTTGCGTGACCTGGGGATTTCTTATGGTCAAGGTTACCTGTTGGGGCGGCCCCACGCGCAGCCGCTTCATGCGGTCGCTGCGGATGTCGGCAGCGTGTTGACTGAAAACCAGATTGTGGTGTTTCCGGAACTCAGCCGTGCAAAGGTGGTTGGTCAATTGCAAAGCCTGCACATTGTGCAGGCGCCCACTGTGACCGCACACAGCACCAACGATGCAGTGGCGGCACTATTCATCGAAAGGCCCACGCTGCACGCGCTGGCGCTGGTCGATGGTGACCGTCCGGTTGGCATTATCGGCCGCACCCGTTTTATGAACGAGTACAGCAAGCTCTACTACCGTGATGTGTGGGGTCGCAAATCCTGTGCGATGCACGTTAACTACGAGCCGCGCCTGGTGGAGCGAGAGCACTGTGTTGACGAACTGATCGGTATTCTGACGTCGCAAGACCAGCGTTATTTGAGCGATGGCATTATCGTGATCGACAATGGCCGTTACGCAGGATTGGGGACAGGCGATCAACTGGTGCGCTGCGTGACCGAAGCCCGCATCGAAGCGGCGCGCCACGCCAACCCGCTGACGTTTTTGCCCGGCAATATTCCCATCAGCCAGCACATTGAGCGCCTGCTCAGCAAGCAGGTTTGTTTTGCGGCCTGCTATGCCGATTTGAACCACTTCAAGCCGTTTAATGACTATTACGGTTATTGGCGCGGTGATGAAATGATACGGCTGCTGGCTCGCGTCGCGGCAGCACAGTGTGATAGCCAGCGCGACTTTTTGGGTCATGTGGGCGGCGACGATTTCATTGTGTTGTTCCAAAGCCCTGACTGGCGCGAACGCTGCGAGCGGCTGGTTCGGGTGTTCAACGAACAGGCGTTTGCCATGTACGACGAGGCAGTGCGCAGAAAGGGCGGAATCGACGCGGAAGACCGACACGGTGTGGTGCGCTTTTTCCCCTGTACAACCGTGTCTGTCGGTGCGGTGGTGATTGAAGGAGGGCAGTTTTCCCGGGTCGAAGAGGTCGCGAATCTGGCCGCTATGGCCAAACACGATGCCAAGCAGGCGGGTGTGGGCGTGTGGGAGCGCGTGGTCTGACTCTACTGCGCCAACGCCAACGCCAGCGCCCGATTGCCCGTGTAGTCGTCGCGCAGCTGAAAGCGCGCCACGGCGTGTTCCAGTTGTCGGGTTTCCTGTTCCAGTGCGCTGGCGCCCACAGCCGATTGCTGCACCATGGCTGCGTTTTCCTGGGTCGCTTCGTCGACACTGTTCAAAGCGCGCCCGATCAGTTGCAGGCCCTCGCCCTGGTCATGCGCAGCCTGTTGAATGGAAGTGATGGAGCGTGCCACCGCCTGCACCTGTTCCACCAGGGTCGACATGGCGTTATCGGCTTGTTGTACCTGTGCGGCACCCTGCGCCACGCGCTCGCTGCTGGTGGCAATGATGGCGCGGATTTCATGCGCCGCATGTGCACAACGTTGTGCCAGGGTGCGTACTTCGCTGGCCACTACCGCAAAGCCGCGCCCTTGCTCACCTGCACGTGCTGCTTCCACGGCCGCATTGAGTGCCAGGATGTTGGTCTGGAATGCGATGCCGTCAATCACGCCGATGATGTCGGCGATGCGCTGTGAAGACTGTGCGATATCGCGCATGGTGTGGACGACCTGCTGTACCGCTTGACCGCCATGCTGTGCCGACGCCCGCGCCTGCTGTGCATCCTGTACCGCCACGCTGGCATTGCGTGCCGTCTCTTGCACCGCGTGTGACAACTGCGCCATGGCCGCAGTGGTCTTCTTCAGTGATACGGCAGCGTGTTCGGTGCGTACCGATAAATCCTGGTTGGCGGTGGCGATTTCGGATGTATTGCCCCCCACCACCTGAACGCCTGCGCGCACGTGCGCCACCAGCGCACTCAGGCTGGCGTGCATTCGGCCCAAGTCCTGGCGCACCTGGGCAATCTCGCAGTCGCCGTGTTGTTCCACATTGGTCCGCAAGTCGCCCTGTGCCCAGGCGCGCACCACATTTTGCAAGGCGCGTATAGGCCCCAAAATGGAGCGTGCGATGGCGACCACCAATGCTGCGGCCAGGAGCGCCGCTGCCATCGTCGCTACCACCACCAGCCACGGGGCCTGGCCAGCCGTCTCCTGCAGCGCTGTGCGGCGTTCCTGGGCGCGCTGGGACAAACTGGTCGATACGCTGTCCAGCGACTTTTGTGCCACTTCCAGTGTTTTTACGTATGCTGCCATGGCAGCCATGCCTGCCCACGGGTCGTTGAGCTGGCCAATTGCCAGTTTTTTCAGCGCCGCTTCGAAGCCCCCGCCGTAGTGGACCAACGCTTCATCCATACTTTGTAGCGCCTGTAATTCACCCGCTTGTGCGAACACCCGTGTGTCCGCAATGGCCTTGCGGGTAGCCCGCATGGCCGCATGCCACTGGGCGCTGTAACGGTTGGTCTCCTCGTCCACGCCCATGTGCAAAAAAACGTCTTTTTCAGCCTGGCGCAACTGGCCCAGTTCCGTGCGCAAATTGGTCAATACTTGTACGGCTTGGAATTCGGTGTCGATGAAGTCCGCTGCGCGTTGCGCCTGCAGTGCAATCTTGTGCGCCGCAAAGCCGCCGACCAGCGCCAGGCACAACAGGGACAAACACAACACCAGCCACAAACGCTGGCGAATTTGCAATCGAGTCAACCATTTCATCACTCCACCTCCGTGCCATCCAGACCATGGCAATAGTGACTACGGGGTGTGACACACCTGTGACGGGTGTTGCCGTTGTGCGGCACGCACTTGGCGGCGCCGCAGACTCACCCATCGGCGCTTTAATCGGCAACCACGTGTAGGAACCAGGGCGTTTTTTGCCATGCCAGGGCTTCTTCACGCAACAGGTAGTTTGACTGCGGAAACGCACTCGCCCAGCCGGGTCGGCAATGCAGTTCGATGCGTTGCTCACTCGGGTTGGGGCGCAGCAGTTGCATGCCATCCAGATCGGGGTCACGTCGGGCGTGGCACAAAATGACGGCCAAGCGCAGGGTCAACAGTTGGGTGGCCAGGTACGCATCGCTGAATGCCCCTTCGAGTTTGCGCAACTTACCCCGATGGCCCAGTACCAGCAGGCTCAGGCGGTGCATTTCGGAGAGCGAAAACCCCATGGCATCGGCGTTGTCCAGAATGTAGGCGCCGTGCTTGTGGCTGTCGTTGTGGGAAATGTGGCTGCCAATTTCGTGCAACTGCGCAGCCCAGCCGAGTTTGCGCACGTGGCGGTCGATGTCGGCAGAGGTGTCGGGCGCCGCACCGCTGAGCAACTGGTGAAACAACTGTGTAGCCACTTTTTCGACACGCTCGCCATGCACCGTATCGGCGCCAAATTTTTTCACCAGGCGACGCACGGTTTTCTCACGCAGGTCGTCATTGCAATGGGTGGATCCCATCAAATCGCAAATGAGACCGTGGCGCAGGCCACCCGATGTCTGTTGCATTGCCTGGATGCCCAGCAGGTCAAACAGCGCCCGCATCACGCTGACCCCGCCGCCGATGATGGCTTTGCGGTCTTCACGCATGCCGGCCAGCCTGAGCCGATCGGTGCTTTGGGCGATTAGTAATTTGTCGAGCAACCAGTCCAGTCCGTCTTGTGTTACCACGCCCGCAGGCCAACCTGCAGCCGCCAGTACATCGCCAATTGCACCGACGGTGCCGGCGGAGCCGTAGGCCACGTCCCAGCGGTCGGGCCGGTAGGCTTCCAGGGCCTCATCAAGTACCGCTTTGGCAGCAATTTCGGCAATTTCAAACGACTTGCGCGACAGCTGGCCATCCGGAAAATACCGCTTCGACCAGGCTATGCTGCCGACGCGAAACGACTCCATGACTTGGGGTACACGCGCCTGGCCCAAAATCAGCTCGGTTGAGCGTCCACCCACATCAATGACCAGACGGCGTTCGTCCGAAGGTGGCAACATTTGGGCCACGCCCTGGTAAATCAGGCGGGCTTCTTCGCGCCCGGACACCACATTGATGGGGAAACCCAGTACCGCATTGGCGTGCAGCAAAAATTCGTCGCGGTTACGGGCCTCGCGCAGGGTCTGGGTGGCTACGGCGCGCACTTCGGCGGGTTTGAAACCCGCCAGACGCTCGCCAAACCGCGCAAGGCAATCCCAGCCGCTTTGCATGGCCTGCGGTGTGAGGTTGCGGTTTTCATCGAGCCCACCGCCTTGGCGCACGGTTTCCTTGATGTATTCGGTACGCTGAAACGCGCCGTGCTCCACCAGTCCGATTTCGAGTCGGAAGCTGTTGGAACCCAGATCCACGGCAGCCAGGCGATTTCCCATGTGCATCGGTTTGATTCTGTGTGTTACGTTAGGTCGCTCAGAGCATAGCACTGGCTTACCACGCCGCTGCTTTCTGGCTGCCCGCAGAGTACCGCATCCATCGCGTGCGGCACGCCGCTGCCGGGCAGGGGGAGGTGTGACACAGATGAAATAGGTGAATCGGCGGGCGATTGGAAAACCGTAAGGGTATAAACAATTTATGAAGTTTGTGTGACGCCAGCGTTAAATCGCACCCGTTTGCCAGAGCGATTTACCGCCACTGGATTTATCCAGCTGCCTTAACACGTCATCGTGGGCCTGCAACTCCTGCTCGTTGGCAGCGACCACCGGCAATTGGAAAGACCGCAAATCCACTGACTCCACCACCAGTCCCACTTCTTCAGTTTCACCCGTATCCATCAACAAGGCATCTTGCCCGCGGGTCATGTTGATGTAGACATCGGCCAGTAGTTCCGCGTCGAGCAAGGCGCCGTGCAGGGCACGCCCGGAGTTGTCGACCTCCAGGCGGCTACACAGGGCATCGAGGCTGTTACGTTTACCCGGGAATAGTTCCTTGGCCATGACCAAGGTGTCGACAACGGACGTGACATGCGCTTTGAATGGCTTTCGCCCTGCCAGCGTCAGTTCCGCATTCAGAAAGGACACATCGAAAGGTGCGTTGTGGATAACGATTTCGGCATCAGCCACATAGGTCAGAAAATCATCCACCACGGCTTCGAATTTGGGTTTGTCCGCCAGAAACGCAGTCGTGATACCGTGCACCTTCAGCGCCTCTTCGTGGCTGTCGCGCCCCGGATTCAGGTACAGGTGCAGGTTGTTGCCGGTTAATTTGCGGTTGACCAGTTCCACACAGCCGATCTCGATGATGCGGTCGCCGTTATGGGCGTCAAGGCCGGTGGTTTCGGTATCCAGAAAAATTTGGCGCATGGTTCAAATACGATTCAGTAGAAGGTATAGCGCCGGGCTAATGGTTCTCTTTGGCGTGGTTGATCGAATACTTGGGTATCTCGATCACCACGTCTTTCTGCGCCAGGATGGCCTGACAACTCAGGCGCGAGTTGGGCTCCAGACCCCAGGCACGGTCGAGCAAATCTTCTTCGGTTTCATCGAGTTCGTTAAGCGAGGCAAAGCCTTCGCGCACCACCACGTGGCAGGTGGTGCAAGCGCAGCTCATGTCGCACGCGTGCTCGATGTTGATGTGGTGGTCCAGCAAAGCCTCACAAATGGTGGTACCAGCGGGGGCCGACACTTCCGCTCCCTGCGGGCAGTATTCCGGATGCGGGAGGATTTTGATGGTGGGCATAAAGTGCTCAATTGGGTCAGTTAGTTTGGTACAGAGCAGAGGCGTCAAGCCGGTTTGTCTGCACCCCAATACTCAGATTGTGGCAATGTTCTTGCCCGACAGGGCCTGGGCAATACCACGGTTCATACGTTGGGCTGCAAAACCTTCCGTCGCCTGGGCCAGCGCCTTGCTGCTGTCTTCGATGGCGGCGGCATCGTCACCCAGCCGCATGCCATCCAATGCCAGCATGGCGGCATCAATAGCGGCACGCTCCGTCGGCTCTAGCAAATCGGCATCGGCATCCAGCGCACTGCGCGTGGCCAGCAGCAGGCGGTCGGCATCGACGCGGGCCTCCACCAGGGCGCGGGCACGTACGTCCTGCGTGGCAGTGGAAAAGCTGTCTTTGAGCATCTGCGCAATCTGGTCATCACCCAAGCCGTAGGATGGTTTGACCGTTATTTCGGCCTGTACGCCGCTGATCTGCTCGTGGGCCGATACCGTGAGCAGCCCGTCGGCATCGACCGTAAAGGTGACACGAATCCGCGCCGCGCCGGCTGCCATGGGCGGAATGCCGCGCAGCTCGAAGCGCGCCAGGCTACGGCAGTCGGCCACCAGGTCGCGCTCACCCTGCACCACATGCAGGGCCAATGCGGTCTGGCCGTCCTTGTAAGTGGTGAAATCCTGCGCCATGGCGGTGGGAATGGTCTGGTTGCGCGGCACGATGCGCTCCACCAAGCCGCCCATGGTTTCCACACCCAAAGAGAGCGGAATGACATCGAGCAACAGCAAATCGCCCGCCGCGTTATTGCCCGCCAACTGGTTGGCCTGAATGGCGGCACCCAGGGCCACGACTTCGTCGGGGTTGAGGTTGTTCAGCGGCGGGCGACCAAAAAATTCGGCCACAGCGGCCTGCACCTGCGGCATGCGCGTGGAGCCACCCACCATGACCACGCCTTGCACGTCCTGCACCGACAAGCGCGCATCGCGCAGCACCTTGCGCGCGGCCGCAATGGTGCGTGCAGTCAAATGCGCGGTGGTGGCAATGAACTGGCTGGCTTCTACATGAAAATGCACGTTTGCGCGCGCCAGCTGTGCGTGAAGAGCTACTGAATCTGTAGCAGACAGCGCTTCTTTGCAGGTCCGCGCAGCGACCTTCAATGCTGCCTTGTCACCCGCAGTAAGGGCCTGAGCCCCGGTTTGGGCCAGCACCCAGTCAACCAGGGCGTGGTCGTAGTCGTCCCCACCCAGTGCCGAATCGCCCCCCGTGGCCACCACCTCAAAAACGCCTTGGGTGAGCCGCAGGATGGAAACGTCAAACGTGCCACCGCCCAAATCGAAGATGGCGTAGACCCCCTCGCTGGCGTTGTCCAGCCCGTAGGCAATGGCTGCGGCGGTGGGCTCGTTGATCAGGCGCAGCACATTGAGTCCGCCCAGTTGGGCGGCATCCTTGGTGGCCTGGCGCTGGGCGTCGTCAAAATAGGCCGGCACGGTGATCACGGCCCCGTACAGGTCGTCGTTGAACGTGTCTTCGGCCCGGTAACGCAAAGTGGCCAGAATGTCGGCGCTGACCTCGACCGGTGACTTTTCACCTGCCACCGTCAGCACACCCAGCATGCCGGCATGGTCAGCAAAGCGGTACGGCAGTTTGTCGGCGCCCTGCACATCGGCCAGGCTGCGCCCCATGAAACGTTTGACGGACGCGATGGTGTTCTCGGGGTCGGACGCCAGTGCCTGTTGGGCCTCATACCCGATCTGGCGGCCACCACCGGCCAGATACCGCACCACCGATGGCAATATGACGCGGCCTTGCGCATCGGGCAGGCATTCGGCCACACCGTGTCGCACGGCGGCCACCAGCGAATGCGTGGTCCCCAGGTCGATGCCCACTGCGGTACGCCGCTGGTGCGGGTTGGGGGCTTGGCCGGGTTCGGAAATCTGCAATAGCGCCATGGTGAATCAATTCTTCAATCAAACTTATCAAAGGCCCGGTCCAGATCGCGCGCAAATTTCTCAATAAACATCAGGGCTCGCACATTCAAAACTGCGCCGGGGAAATTCTGTTCCACATCCAACTGGCGTGCACAGGCGTTCATCAGTTCCTTCTGAACCACAGCCACATTGTCCCGCAAGGCTTCCAGCGCTTCTACAGAACCAGCTTCATCCAGAGCTTCGCGCCATTCCATTTGCTGCATCAAAAACGCAGCGGGCATGGCGGTATTGCTGTGCGCCTGAATCGGTGCTCCACCCAACTCACACAGGTAGGCAGCCCGCTTGAGCGGGTCTTTTAAGCGCTGATACGCCTCGTTGATGCGCACCGAATACTGCATGGCCACGCGCTGGGCGGCTGCGCCCTGGGTGGCAAATTTGTCCGGGTGCGCCTCGCGCTGCAAGGCCTTCCAGCGGTCGTCGAGCTCCGCACGGTGCTGCGCAAACTGCTGCGGCACGCCGAACAATTCAAAATCATTCGACTGCAGATTCACACGCGGAACGACTCGCCACAGCCGCACTTATCCCGCTCATTGGGGTTGTTGAAACGAAAGCCCTCGTTCAGGCCTTCGCGCACAAAGTCCAGCTCCGTGCCATCGATATAGGCCAGGCTTTTCGGGTCCACCAGCACCTTGACGCCGAAGCCCTCAAAAACCAGGTCTTCCGGCGCCAGCTCGTCCACGTATTCCAACTGGTACGCCAGTCCGGAGCACCCAGTGGTTTTAACCCCCAGGCGCACGCCGACACCTTTGCCCCGTTTGGCAAGGTAGCGGGTCACGTGCCGCGCGGCGGCTTCGGTCACAGTAATGGCCATTTCAATCTTTCATGTCAGTTCCCGCCGGCCCCCCCCCCCCCCCCCCCGGCCGAACCGCCCCGGGAGGAGCCATTAATTCAAATGCTTTTTCTTGTAGTCATCCACCGCCGCCTTGATGGCGTCTTCAGCCAAAATGGAGCAGTGAATTTTGACTGGCGGCAAGGCCAGTTCTTCGGCAATCTGGCTGTTCTTCAGGGCCGCCGCTTCGTCCAGTGTTTTTCCCTTGACCCATTCGGTCACCAAGGAGCTGGATGCAATGGCCGAGCCACAACCATAGGTCTTGAAACGCGCGTCTTCAATCACGCCGGTTTGCGCGTTGACCTTGATCTGCAGCTTCATGACGTCGCCGCAGGCGGGCGCGCCCACCATGCCCGTGCCTACGCTGTCGTCGCCTTTTTCAAAGCTGCCCACATTGCGGGGGTTCTCGTAGTGGTCCACTACTTTTTCTGAGTAAGCCATTTTTTTCCTTTCAGTTGGGGACAGAGCTAAAGATCTGTCCCACAAAAACATTTCAATGCGCAGCCCACTGGATCGTGGAAATATCAATGCCGTCCTGGTACATCTCCCACAAGGGGCTCAAGTCGCGCAGCTTGGCGACGTTCTTCTTGATGGTGTCCACGGCGTAATCGATCTCGGCCTCAGTGGTCCAACGGCCAATCGTCATGCGCAGACTGCTGTGGGCCAACTCGTCACTGCGGCCCAGGGCGCGCAGCACGTAGCTGGGCTCCAGGCTGGCCGAGGTGCACGCCGAGCCGCTGCTCACCGCCAGGCCCTTGATACCCATGATCAAGGACTCGCCTTCGACATAGTTGAAACTGATGTTCAGGTTGTGCGGCACGCGCTGCGTCTCGTGGCCGTTGATGAAGACCTGCTCAATACCTTTCAGGCCATCGAGCATGCGGTCGTGCAAGGCCTGGATGCGCAGGTTTTCGGCTGCCATTTCGACTTTGGCGATACGGTAGGCCTCACCCATGCCCACGATCTGGTGCGTGGGCAAGGTGCCGCTGCGCATGCCACGCTCGTGGCCGCCGCCGTGCATCTGCGCTTCCAGGCGAATGCGGGGTTTGCGGCGCACAAACAAAGCGCCAATGCCTTTGGGACCGTAGGTTTTGTGGGCTGTCAGGCTCATCAAATCCACCGGCAGTTTGGATAAATCAAAGGCAACGCGGCCGGTCGCTTGCGCAGCGTCGACGTGGAAGATGATGCCCTTTTCACGGCACAGCGCACCAATGGCGGCTATGTCCTGGATCACGCCGATTTCGTTATTCACAAACATCACGCTGGCCAAAATGGTGTCGGGGCGAATGGCCGCCTTGAAGGCATCCAGATTCACCAGTCCGTCGGCCTGCACATCCAGGTAGGTCACCTCGAACCCCTGGCGCTCCAGTTCCCGGCAGGTGTCGAGCACCGCCTTGTGTTCGGTTTTGACGGTGATGAGGTGTTTGCCTTTGGACTGGTAAAAGTGCGCCGCACCTTTCAAGGCCAGGTTATTGGATTCGGTTGCGCCCGATGTCCACACAATTTCGCGCGGGTCGGCACCGATCAAAGCCGCTACCTGGGCGCGGGCATTCTCTACGGCGGCTTCGGCTTCCCAGCCCCAGGCGTGGCTGCGTGATGCCGGGTTGCCGAAATGCGAACGCAGCCACGGAACCATCGCGTCCACCACGCGCTCGTCGCACGGGTTGGTGGCGCTGTAGTCCATGTAAATGGGGAAATGAGGGGTGGAGTCCATGGTGGCTTGTCGCTACTAAAAATTAAGAATGACTGTGATGGGGCTAGTTTTTGGAAAAAGCGTTGCCCAGTGCGAAAACCGAGTTGGGTGTATTCACACGCACCATCTGCTTCATCGGCATGGCCGAAATGGCCCGTTTGACGCTGGGTTTGTCTTCCACCGTCAGTCCCTTGGCCAACTGGTCGTCCACCAGTTTTTGCAAACTGACCGAATTCAAAAAATCGACCATGTGCACATTCAGCGACGACCACAAATCATGGGTCATGCAACGTGCGCCCTCGCCATGGCAGTTTTCCTTGCCGCCACACTGGGTGGCGTCGATGGGCTCGTCGACCGACACAATAATGTCGGCCACCGTAATATCCGCCGCTTTGCGCGCCAGCGTATAGCCGCCGCCCGGGCCCCGGGTAGATTCGACCAACTCATTACGGCGCAATTTGCCAAACAATTGCTCCAGGTAGGAGAGCGAAATTTGCTGACGCTGGCTGATGGCCGCCAAGGTGACGGGGCCGCTTTCCTGGCGCAGCCCCAGATCAATCATGGCAGTGACCGCAAAACGGCCTTTGGTGGTAAGTCGCATGAAATGCTCCTTGAGTCGTGTTGTTGACTAATTGACTCAAGTATAGCAAAAGCCCCGCAACTTTGCTCAGGTACTCCGGCAGGCAAGCTGGGTGCCGCTCTCTATTTCAGAGCCGCGCCAATCGTCACCACGTTGTCTGCACCCGGTGCGCCAAAGGCCTGCTCTTTCAGAATGTGCAGCTGGTCGCGCACCATCGCCGCCTTTTCGAACTCCAGGTTGCGGGCGTGCTCCATCATCAGTTTTTCCAGGCGTTTGATCTCGCGTGCAATGTCTTTCTCGCTCATGTCCTCCACCTGGGCACGGGCCAAGGCATCGCGTTCCAGGCGATCGGCCTCTTTGCCGGCCTTTTCGCTGTACACGCCGTCGATCAGGTCGCGCACTTTCTTGACGATGGCGCGCGGGGTGATGCCGCGCTCCAGGTTGTGGGCGATTTGTTTCTTGCGTCGGCGTTCGGTCTCGCCCATCGCGCGCTCCATGGAATCGGTTACCTTGTCGGCGTACAAAATGGCCCGCCCGTTCAAGTTGCGCGCCGCACGGCCAATGGTCTGGATCAGTGAGCGCTCCGAGCGCAAAAAGCCCTCCTTGTCCGCATCCAAAATGGCCACCAGCGACACCTCGGGAATATCCAGCCCCTCACGCAGCAGGTTGATACCCACCAGCACATCAAAAGCGCCCAGGCGCAAGTCGCGGATGATTTCCACCCGCTCCACCGTGTCTACATCGCTGTGCAAGTAGCGCACCTTGACGCCGTTTTCCGTCAGGTACTCGGTCAACTGCTCGGCCATCTTTTTGGTTAGCGTGGTGATGAGCACGCGCTCTTGCGCATCCACCCGAATCCGGATCTCCTGCAAAACGTCGTCCACCTGATTCGTGGCCGGGCGCACCTCCACCTCCGGGTCCACCAGCCCAGTGGGGCGCACCACCTGCTCCACCACCTTGCCCGCATGGTCCTTCTCCCACTGCGCGGGTGTGGCGGAGACAAAAATGGCCTGGCGCATCTTGGTCTCAAACTCTTCAAACTTGAGCGGGCGGTTGTCCAGCGCGCTGGGCAGGCGAAAGCCGTATTCCACCAGCGTGGTCTTGCGCGAACGGTCGCCGTTGTACATGCCGCCAAACTGGCCAATCAGCACGTGGCTTTCGTCCAAGAACATCACCGAGTCCTTGGGCAAATAGTCGGTCAGCGTGGCCGGTGGCTCGCCAGGCGCGGATCCACTCAGGTGGCGCGAATAGTTCTCAATGCCCTTGCAGTGCCCTACTTCGCTGAGCATTTCCAGGTCAAACCGGGTGCGCTGCTCCAAGCGCTGGGCCTCCACCAGCTTGCCCTGGCTAACAAATTCTTTCAACCGGTCCGACAGCTCCACCTTGATGGTTTCCACGGCTGCGAGCACCTGCTCGCGGGGCGTGACATAGTGGCTGCTGGGGTAGACGGTAAAACGCGGAATCTTCTGGCGAATACGCCCGGTGAGCGGGTCAAACAGCTGCAAGGACTCTATTTCGTCGTCAAACAGTTCGATGCGTATGGCCATCTCGCTGTGCTCGGCGGGAAACACGTCAATGGTGTCGCCGCGCACGCGAAACGCGCCGCGCGAAAAGTCCATGTCGTTGCGCTGGTACTGCATACGCACCAGTTGCGCAATCAGGTCGCGCTGGCCGGACTTGTCGCCCACCCGCAGGGTCATGATCATCTTGTGGTACGCCTCGGGCTGGCCAATACCGTAGATGGCCGACACGGTGGCCACAATCACCACGTCGCGCCGCTCCAGAATGCTCTTGGTGCACGACAGGCGCATCTGCTCGATGTGCTCGTTAATGGCGCTGTCTTTCTCAATGAACAAATCGCGCTGAGGCACATAGGCCTCGGGCTGGTAGTAGTCGTAGTAACTGACGAAATACTCCACCGCGTTTTTGGGGAAAAACTCGCGGAACTCGCTGTACAACTGCGCGGCCAGCGTTTTGTTGGGTGCAAACACAATGGCCGGGCGACCCAGGCGCGCGATGACATTGGCCATGGTGAAGGTTTTGCCCGAACCGGTGACGCCTAGCAGGGTCTGGAAAACCTCGCCGTCGTTCACCCCCTCCACCAGTTGGTCAATGGCCTCGGGCTGGTCGCCCGCTGGCGGGTAGGGCTGGTACAACTCAAACGGCGAATCCGGATAGCGCAAAAAGACGCCCGTAGCAGCAGGTGCTGTGTCTATCTCGGTAAGCGCGGGCGCTGTGATGGGGGTGGGGGCTGGCATGGGGACGGTGGCGTCGAATGGTCAAAGATTGAACTGTAGACCATGCTGCGGGTTTCTGGATGACCTGAGGGTTTTGGGGTGGCTCGGGTGGTGCGCGTACGCCGTGCCAGCGCCGGGGCCTGGGTGCCTGTGCTGCGTGGGCCCTTCGGGCTGCCCTGCGGTGCTCCGGCGGATCGGGGTCTGGCTCGAACTCGGCTTCGCCTCAAACAATCTCCAGCCCTGACCCGATCCCCCGTGCGCTCCTCGGCCACGCAAAACAGGCGCCCAGACCCCGGCGCTGGCCCGGCTGGGGGTGAGGGTGCGGTACATTGGGTGAACCGCGAGTTGGAGGAAAAAATGAGAATGTACGCAGCCAGTTGCCTGACCGCTCCGGATTTATTGTCCGGTATGACGCTATATTTTTGGGAGCTGGTTGCGCACATTCCACGAGCGCTGGAGGCCATTTTTATGGTTGAATTACCCGGAGTATTGCGCAGAGTTTTTCAATACACACCAAGTTAGGGCTCATAGGTGAAACACGGACTTTCAGAGCCAGAAATGTCATGGCGATCACGGCCTATTCCGCACACCGGGCGCTTTTTTGGCGGGGCCATGGTAGCTAGCGTGGTCGTACCCTACTATCTCTGGGAGCTGGGTCTTTCTGGGGTGGCTCTGTTCATCCCCTATCTAATCGTGGGTGGCGTCAGTGTTCGGCGCCCC
Organism: Candidatus Aalborgicola lynettensis; assembly: GCA_016719405.1. Classification (GTDB taxonomy): domain Bacteria; phylum Pseudomonadota; class Gammaproteobacteria; order Burkholderiales; family Burkholderiaceae_C; genus Allorhodoferax; species Allorhodoferax lynettensis. Next base: position 17,369 of record JADJZE010000005.1, on the reverse strand, counting down.
AGCTGGGTTACGCCCGGTGGAATCTGGCGAACAACACCCAACTCTCGAATTCTTATTCTTGCAGCACCGCAAGTTAGTGAGCTTCGTGTTTCTAGATACCATTTCAATGAAATTGTCAGCATTGAGATTGGATTTGGAGACGATACCGCGCGGTTTTTCGGGCTGAATTGACAGCGCGATGTTCTCTACCTCTAACATCGACATTGCGACCCAGAAATGCCACTTCGCGCAAGCCGAAATGGCGGGTGTGGAGATTGGTTTTTCACAGCGTCGCCCCAACGCCTGAGGGCGCACTGCGCGCCACCCTTGGAGGCTGCCGAGCAGCGCAGTGGCGGGCGGATTAGGGCTGGCGTTGTTTGAGGCGGCCGAGCCCTCCCCCCCCCCCCCCCCCGGCCCCCCCCCCCGCCCCGGGCCCCGCGCCCCCCCCGCCCCCCCCCCCCCCCCGCGCCCGCCCCGGGGGCCCGGCGCCCCCCCCCCCCCCCCCCCCGGCCGGGCCCCCCCCCCCCCCCCCCCCCCCCCCCCCCCCCCGCCCCCCCGCGGGGCCGGGCCCGCGGCCGGGCCCCCCCCCCCCCCCCCCCCCCCCCGCCCCCCCCCCCGCCCCCCCCCCCCCCCCCCGGCCCGGGCGCCGGCCCGCCCCGCCCCCCCCCCCCCCCCGCCCCCCCCCCCCGCCGCCGCCGGGCCCGGGGGGCGGCGGGCGGGGGGCCCGCCCCCCCCCCCCGCGGGCCCCGCCCCCCGCCCCCCCCCCCCGGGGGGGGGGCGGCCCCCCCCCCCCCCGGCCCCCCCCCCCGGGGGGGCGGGCCCCCCCCCCCGGCCCCGGGCGGGCCGCCCGGGCCCGGGCCCCGCCCCCCCGGCCCCGGCGGGGGGGGCCCCCCCCGCCCCCGGGCCGGGGGCCCCCCCCCCCCCCCCCCCCCCGGCGGGCCCCCGGGCCCCCCCCCCCCGCCGGCCCGCCCGGGGGGGCCCCCCCCCCCCCCGAGTTTAGCCAGACCCCGCCCGACGCGAGCAGCGCAGGGAAGTCGCGCAGCGACCAGCATCCCAGGGTGGCGCGCAGTGCGCCCTCAGGCGTGGCCCCACCACAGCGCACGCAACCAGCCACAACACCCATCCCCCCGACCACCGGCCCCCGCTAAAATACGCCCTCCCCCGATTCCCCACTCACAGGACTCCCTCCATGTCTCTCTTCTCCGCCGTAGAAATGGCCCCCGCGACCCGATTTTGGGTCTGAACGAGCAATTCAACGCCGACACCAACCCCGCCAAAGTCAACCTGGGCGTGGGCGTGTACTTTGACGACAACGGCAAACTGCCCCTGTTGCAATGCGTGCAAGCGGCTGAAAAAACCATGATGGAAAAGCCCACCGCGCGCGGCTACCTGCCCATCGACGGCATCGTGGCCTACGACGCCACCGTCAAAGGCCTGGTGTTTGGTGCTGACTCCGACGTGGTCAAAAGCGGCCGTGTGGCCACCGTGCAAGGCATTGGCGGCACTGGCGGTTTGAAGATTGGTGCCGACTTTCTGAAAAAAGTCAGCCCCGGTGCCAAAGTGCTCATCTCCGACCCCAGCTGGGAAAACCACCGCGCCCTGTTCAGCAGTGCCGGTTTTGAGGTTGCCACCTACCGCTACTACGACGCCGCCAAGCGCGGTGTCGACTTTGACGGCATGTTGGCCGACCTGAACGCTGCCGCACCCAGGCACCATCGTGCTGCTGCACGCCTGCTGCCACAACCCCACCGGCTACGACATCACCCCCGCCCAGTGGGACCAGGTGATTGCCGCCTGCACCGCCAAACAGCTCACCCCTTTCCTGGACATGGCCTACCAGGGCTTTGGCTACGGCATTGCGGAAGACGGCGCCGTGATCGGCAAGTTTGTTGCATCCGGCCTGAACTTCTTTGTTTCCACCTCGTTTAGCAAGAGCTTTAGCCTGTACGGCGAGCGCGTGGGCGCCCTGTCCGTGGTTGCGTCCAGCAAAGAGGAATGCGACCGCGTGCTCAGCCAACTCAAAATCGTGATCCGCACCAACTACAGCAACCCACCCATCCATGGTGGCGCCGTAGTGGCGGCCGTGTTGAACAACCCTGAGCTGCGTGCATTGTGGGAAAAAGAACTGGGCGAAATGCGTGTGCGTATCAAGGCCATGCGCCAGAAGCTGGTAGACGGCCTCAAAGCCGCTGGTGTGAAGCAGGACATGGGCTTCATCACCACCCAGATCGGCATGTTCAGCTACTCCGGCCTGTCCAAAGACCAAATGGTGCGCCTGCGCTCTGAGTTTGGCGTCTACGGCACCGACACCGGCCGCATGTGCGTGGCCGCACTCAACAGCAAAAACATCGACTACGTCTGCCAGGCGATTGCCAAGGTGATGTAACGTCTTTGGACGCGACGCAGCGAACGCAAGCAAAGGCCCTTCGGGGCCTTTGCCATGTGTGGCCATTGCGCCTGCGAAATATTCAATCGCGCGTCGCCCGGCGCTGAATGTCGGCCACGTAGCCGCTTCCATCCGGTGGGCGGGCGGTGGTCTGGCTGTCGGCCAGCATACGTCCCAGGCTCTCCATCACTTCATGGTGGGCCTGGTGCAGAGAGTTGCGCCGGTGGGTGAGCAGTTCTACGGCTTGGCGGATACCACGGGGTTGGTCAATGGAGCACTGTTCACTGATCGACAGGTGCATGGACAGGTGCAGAAACGGGTTTTCGCGGCCGGGCTCGGGCTGGCCTATCGCTGCCAGTGCGGCGTCAACATCGCCGAAATCGGCGGCGTATTCCGGGTGCTCGCTCATCCACTGCGACGCTATGATTTCAATAGCCTCTAGTGCTTCTCCAGCGTGCGCTTTGGCATAAACCGAACAAAAGAAACGGCGGACGTCCGCTTGCGAAGGGGTAAACATGGCGCAAGATTACCATGTGGCCTCTGAATGCTGTTTGCGGGTGGCGGATGTTGCCGGTGGTTGAATTGGTTATGACGGAAATGCTATACAAATAGGAGCTGCTTGCGCACGTCTGGCGTGCGCAAACGGCATATTTGGCTTATCAAATCTAAGGCAACAACTACGGCAACAGCCCCTTGTACAAAAAGAATCCGTAGGCCCCCACCAGCACCACCCCCAGCAGGCGCGGCAGGCGCCCCATGGCGGCGATGGACAGAAACTGCACCGCCGCGGCGCCCAGAATCAGGTAGACGCCCACCTGGAAGAAGCCGGGCACCTGAATGGTGTCAAACAGCGCAAACAAACCAATGCACATGGGAATGCAAATGTGGGCGTCGCCTACCTGCGAGCTCACCACAATGTCCTGGCGCCCCTTGTAGGTGTAGTACAAGGCAATAAAAGCGTTGGGCAGCACCATGAGGGCACCGCTGAGCCAGCCCAGGTAAGCCGGGTTAAAGAAACGCTGCCCGGGCTTGGAAACCCAGGCCACCAGGTGGTCCACACTCTGGTACACGCCCCAGGCGGCCACGGCGATCAGGGCCAGGTCAAACACGATGCTCCACTGAAAGCTGCGGTTCTTGCGCACGTTGTTTTTCAGAATCTCGAACACGTGCAGAATTTGCCAAAACACAAACAGGCCCACCAGCACCAGTGCGTCGTAAAAGTCCAGCACCCGGTCTTTGCCCAGCGCCCACAGCGTGCCGGTGAACAGGAACACGGCCACCAAGGTGAATAACATGTCCAGCCGGTACAGACGGTACGCGTTGTCGGCCGGCTTGGCTGCGGCAGGTTTTGCCTTGGCGGCGGCGCCTTTTTTTGCCGCACCGGCCATGGCGGGCGCGGCGGTAAAAAGCGCGCTCAGGCCCAGCAGCAGGGTGAGGTTGGTCACGTTGTTCACAATGCAGTTCTCAATCACCACGCGGCCATTGCCCCCGGCGCGGCTCATCACAAAGGCAAACACCAGGTTCGCAAAGCCCGAGCAGTAGGGCATGATGAGTGTGCCCACCACTGTGCCTTCAAAACCCTTGTTCTCAACCGCGCTCAGGCGCCAGATCATCAGCGCCGAGGCCAGCGCAAACAAGGCGAAGGCGATCAAGGGGTTGGAAAGGTAGGCGAGATAGGGCTGCAGTGAGTTCAAAGCGGTGGCGCAGGGCAGTGGGGCAAGAGGGCGTGAACGCGGGAGGGCAGGTAGGAGGATACGGGTTTTTACATAAAAACTGTGGCTTGCCCGATTGTCGTGTACAAGCTTGGGTACACTGTGTTTTTTTACATACGAAAGCCCCCATGAACGATACCCTGGTTCTCCCGGCCGACGACGTTGCCGAGCGCATTGTTCGCCATTTTCAGGCCGAAGGTTTTGCCGGCATTACCGAGGCGCTGATTGTCCGCATTCGCCTCATCAAAGGCGACCGGCAAGAGGTAGAGGCCGCGTTTGACCGGTCGGTCGACCTGGATGTAACCCCGCCGGTGCGCGAGTTTTTTGAAATCCGCCCCTACGGCCATTTTTCTGAAGAGCGCGACTTCTCTGCAGTTAAAGCGGCATTTGCGGGCGATTTCGGCGTCGGTTTGCGCCGCGATTTACCCGCCATCTATTTTGACGACGCTCCGGTGGTGGTGGACGATGCGCTCGCCACCGGCACCAAATACGACGCCATGCTCAAGCTGCGCGACAACGCAGGCGGCTACGCCATGGCGATTTTGCTCAACGACCCCAATTCCTCTTTCTTTGAGTACTTGGGCACCCACCGCGCCTACGACTGGCAGCAGATCATGGGCGATTTTGGCGCCGCGGCCACGGCCTTTGCGCAGGACGCCGACCTGCTTTGATTGGGCGGCGCTCGCCTGCTACGGCAGGCGGCTTTTTGCCCCCATTGGGTTGATGCACATCAACAAGCGTGGGGTGCTACACGCCTTGTGTGCGCCAGGCCCTTGAAATATTCTCGCAACGCCCTCACGCTGTAAAGCAATCCAAACCATTGAGGGGCACACATGCGAATCGAAAAACTCACCACCAAGTTTCAAGAAGCCCTGGGCGAGGCGCAAAGCCTGGCGCTGGGCAATGACAACCAGTACATCGAGCCAGCCCACGTATTGCTGGCCATGCTGCGCCAGGACGACGGCCCCAAGGCCTTGTTGCAGCGTGCAGGTGTCAATGTGCCCGGTTTGACACAGGCCGCCGAGGTGGCGATGAAAAAGCTGCCCCAGGTGCAAGGCCACGAGCAAGTGCAGGTGGGGCGCGACATGGTCACGCTGTTGCAAGCGGCCGAGAAAGAATCCATGAAGCGCGGCGACCAGTTTGTGGCCGGTGAACTGTTTTTGCTGGCGCTGGCCGACAGCAAAGCCGATATCGGCCATATGGCCCGCGCCAATGGCTTGACCCGCAAGAGCCTGGAGGCGGCCATTGACGCCGTGCGCGGTGGCCAAGCCGTGGACAGTGCCGACGCTGAAGAACAGCGCGAATCGCTCAAAAAATACTGTATTGACCTGACCGAGCGCGCCCGCATGGGCAAGCTCGACCCGGTGATTGGCCGCGATGACGAAATTCGCCGCGCTATCCAGGTGCTACAGCGCCGCTCCAAAAACAATCCTGTTTTGATTGGTGAGCCCGGAGTCGGCAAGACCGCCATTGTGGAAGGTTTGGCCCAGCGCATTGTGGACGGCGCCGTGCCCGATTCCCTCAAAGGCAAACGTGTGCTGAGCCTGGACATGGCAGCGCTGTTGGCCGGTGCCAAGTTCCGCGGCGAGTTTGAAGAGCGTCTGAAAAACGTGCTCAAAGACCTGGCCAAGGACGAAGGCCAGACCATCGTGTTTATCGACGAACTGCACACCATGGTGGGCGCCGGCAAGGCCGAAGGCGCCATGGACGCGGGCAATATGCTCAAGCCCGCATTGGCGCGTGGCGAACTGCACTGCGTGGGTGCCACCACCTTGGACGAATACCGCAAATACATCGAGAAAGACGCCGCCTTGGAGCGCCGCTTCCAGAAAATCCTGGTCGGCGAGCCCACCGTGGAGGCCACCATCGCCATCCTGCGCGGCCTGAAAGAGCGCTACGAGACGCACCACGGCGTGCAGATCACCGACCCGGCCATCGTGGCGGCTGCCGAGCTGTCCAACCGCTACATCACCGACCGCTTTTTGCCGGACAAGGCCATTGACCTGATCGACGAGGCTGCCAGCAAGATCAAGATTGAGCTGGACTCCAAACCCGAGCTCATGGACAAAAAAGACCGCCGCCTGATCCAGTTACAGATTGAGCGCGAAGCCGTGAAGCGCGAGAAGGACGAAGCCTCGCAAAAGCGCCTCGAATTGATCAACGAAGAAATCACCGCGTTGCAAAAAGAGATTGCTGATCTGGATGAGATATGGAAGGCCGAAAAGGCCCAGGCCCAAGGCTCCAAGACCATCATGCAAGAGCTGGAGAAGCTGCGCTTCCAGATCAAGGAGCTGACTGACAAGGGCGATTTCAATAAGGCTGGTGAGTTGCAATACGGCAAGCTGCCCGAGCTGGAAAAACGCCTGAAAGACGCGCAGGCCCAGGAGGCAGGCAAGACCAAAGACGCCAAGGACGGCAGCCGCACCCAATTGTTGCGCACCATGGTGGGGGCCGAAGAAATTGCCGAGGTGGTCAGCCGCGCCACCGGCATCCCCGTGTCGAAAATGATGCAGGGCGAAAAAGACAAACTGCTGCAAATGGAAGACAAGTTGCACCAGCGCGTCGTCGGCCAAAACGAAGCCATTGGCGCCGTGGCCAATGCCATTCGCCGCTCGCGCTCGGGCCTGAGTGACCCGAACCGCCCCACCGGCTCCTTTTTGTTCCTGGGCCCCACGGGGGTGGGCAAGACCGAGTTGTGCAAGGCGTTGGCTGGCTTTTTGTTTGACAGCGAAGACCACCTGGTGCGCATCGACATGAGCGAGTTCATGGAGAAGCATTCCGTGGCCCGCCTGATTGGCGCTCCCCCCGGCTACGTGGGTTACGAGGAGGGCGGCTACCTGACCGAGGCCGTGCGCCGCAAACCCTACAGCGTGTTGCTGCTCGACGAGGTGGAAAAAGCCCACCCCGATGTGTTCAACGTGCTTTTGCAGGTGCTCGACGACGGCCGCCTGACCGACGGCCAGGGCCGCACCGTGGACTTCAAAAACACCGTCATCGTGATGACCAGCAACATTGGCAGCCACCTGATCCAAAGCATGGTGGGGCAGGACTACGACGACGTGAAAGAGGCGGTGACCGGCGAGCTCAAAAACCATTTCCGTCCCGAGTTTTTGAACCGCATCGATGAAACCGTGGTGTTCCACGCGCTGGGCGCCGACCATATTGCCGACATCGCCAAGATTCAGTTGCAAGTGCTCATGGCCCGCCTGGCCAAGATGGACCTCACCTTGCAGGTATCCGACGCGGCGGTGGCCGAGCTGGCCAAGGTGGGCTTCGACCCGGTGTTTGGTGCGCGCCCCTTGAAGCGCGCTATCCAGCAGCGTATTGAGAACCCGCTGTCCAAACTGCTGCTGGAAGGCAAGTTTGCCCCTAAAGACACCATTCGGGTGGAAGTGGACACCATTCAGGCGCCGGGGCAGTTTAGTTTTTCGTAAACGGCGGGTGTGTTGTGTGGGTTCTTTTTTGCGATGCTGCCAACCACCGTGCCTGTGCCGCCTGGCGCGGTTCGGTTGACGCATGCCCAGCGCAATGCCCAGGATGACGCGCGCATGCTCGAAGTCGCCCGGCAACTGAACACTCACGCCAAATGCCGCAACTCCCGCAGCGCTACCGACACCGGGGCCAGATCTGCCGCCTGGGTGGCCAGGGTGGAGAGCATGCGGTGCAGGCGATCGATGGTGCTGCGGTGCTGGGCGCTCCAGGTTTCGGGGTTTATTTGGCGCGCCAGCAGGCTGTGGGTGATCTGGCTGGCGGTGCTGTAGACGTCGTCGCGGGCGCTGGCGCGGGCCTGGGTCTGCCACAGGGTGTCGGTGGGCAGGCGGTTGATCTGGGTGCGCCAGGCGCTTAAGGCCAGCAGGGCATCGACCGCAAAATAGGTTTGCGCGGTCTCTTGCAGCGCGGTATTCGTCTGCTGCGCCAGGTCCGCCAGGTCCAGCACGGCAAAGGTGTATTCCAGCGCCGTCAGGTTCTCGGCCAAGGGGGGCGCCACCCCGGCGCGCACCAGCGTGTCGGCGGCGGCCTGCCATTCGCTGCGTGTCGCGGCGGGCAACCATGCCTCCAAGTGGGCGCGCAGGGCGCGGGCCGCCGGTTGGTAGCGTGCGACAAGGGAGGGCAGGTCGGCGCCGTTGGCGCGCAGGCGCAGCATGGAGCGGGCGGCGCGTTTGGCCATGGCGATCAGGTGCCACAGCAAGTCGAGTTGCAGGGCGCTGGGCACCACGCCGTCCAGCGCGTCGATCTGGTCCCACAGCGGCTCCAGGTCAAAAATGGCGCGCGCCAGGGTAAAGGCGCGCACCACGTCGGCGGTGCTGGCCAGCGTTTCGGTGGCGATGAAATTGACAAAGGTGGCGCCAGTGCGGTTGAGCGTCGTGTTGGTGATTACCGTGGCGATGATTTCGCGTTTGAGCGGGTGGGCCGCGATGGCCGTGCCAAAGCGCTCGGTCAGTACCGCGGGAAAGTAGGCGGTGAGCGCGCGGGCAAAGTAGGGGTCGTCGGGCAGGTTGCTTGCCAGCAGTTCGTCAAACACCTGCATCTTGGCGTAGGCCAGCAGCACGGCGTTTTCGGGCGCGGTCAGGCCCTCGCCCCGGGCGCGGCGGCGGGCGATTTCGGCGTCATCGGGCAAATACTCCAGTGCGCGGTTCAGGCGCTTGCCGCCTTCTTGCCATTGCATCAGGCGCTGCTGGCCGTCCAGCAGGTACAGCGGGCGGTGGCCGGCAATGTCCAGCGCCTGGGGCTGGTAGTAGTTGTCTTGCAGCACCAGGCGGGCCACTTCATCGGTCATGCTGACCAGCAAGGCGTTGCGCTGCTTGCTTGTGAGGTCACCGGCCTGTACCAACTGGTCGAGCAAAATCTTGATGTTGACCTCGTGGTCGGAGCAGTCCACCCCGGCGGAATTGTCGATGGCATCGGTGTAGACCAGGCCGCCGTTTTGCGCGTATTCAATGCGCCCCGGCTGCGTGAGCCCCAAGTTGCCGCCTTCGACCAGTACCTTGCAGCGCAGTTGTGCGCCGTCCACACGAAAGGCGTCGCCCGCCTTGTCGCCCACCTGGGCGTGGGTTTGCGCGCTGCCCTTCACATAGGTGCCGATACCGCCGTTGTACAGCAGGTCCACCGGGGCCATCAAAATGGCCTTGAGCAGATCGGTTGGCGCCCATTCTTCCACGTCGGTACCAACGACCGCGCGCGCCTGCGGGCTCAGGCGGATGGATTTGGCGCTGCGGGCAAACACGCCACCGCCTTCGGAGATCACGCTCTTGTCAAAGTCGTCCCAACTGGAGCGCGGCAGGGCAAACAGGCGCGCGCGCTCGGCAAAACTGCGCGCGCAATCGGGCGCGGGGTCGATGAAGATGTGGCGGTGGTCAAAGGCCAGCACCAACTGGATGTGCGGCGACAGCAGCATGCCATTGCCAAACACGTCGCCCGACATATCGCCAATGCCGGTGACGGTAAACGGCTGGGTTTGTATGTCGCGCCCCAGCGCGCGGAAATGGCGTTTGGCGGATTCCCATGCGCCGCGCGCTGTGATGCCCATTTTTTTGTGGTCGTAGCCTTGCGAGCCGCCGGACGCAAAAGCGTCGCCCAGCCAGAAGCCGTATTGGGCCGAAACAGCGTTGGCGGTGTCCGAAAAAGTGGCCGTGCCCTTGTCCGCGGCCACCACCAGGTAGGGGTCGTCGCCGTCGTGGCGCACGGTGCGGGCGGGGGGCACCACTGCGCCTTGGACGATGTTGTCCGTCAGGTCCAGCAGGCCACACAAAAACAGTTTGTAGCAGGCAATGCCCTCGGTCATAGTGGCCTCGCGTGCGCTGGGCGGTGGCGCCTTTTTGAGCACGAAACCGCCCTTGGAGCCCACGGGCACGATGACCGTGTTTTTGACCTGCTGGGCCTTGACCAGGCCCAGGACTTCGGTGCGAAAGTCCTCGGGCCGCTCCGACCAGCGCAGCCCGCCGCGCGCCACCTTGCCGCCGCGCAGGTGCACGCCCTCCACGCGCGGGGCGTAGACCCATATTTCGAACAGCGGCCGGGGCTCGGGCACGCAGGCCAGCGCACGTGGGTTGAGCTTGAGGCTCAAGACCGGTTTGGGTCCGCCGTCTGCCGCTGTTTGCCAGGCATTGGTGCGCAGCGTGGCCTGCACGGCGGCAACAAAGTGGCGCAGGATGCGGTCTTCGTCCAGGCTGGCCACCGCCAACAGGCCGGCCTCTAGTTGCTGCATCTGCGGCTGGACTTGCGCCTCGCGGCCTTCGTTTAGCGCCGGGTCCAAGCGCTGCACAAACAGGGCGTGGATGGCCTGCGCCAGACGGGCGTTTTTGAGCAGCGTGGCGTGCAGGTAGGCCTGGCTGTAGGGCAGGGCCAGTTGCTTGAAATAGCGGGTGTAGGCGCGCAGCACGGCGATGGCGCGCGCGTCCAGGGTGGTGCACAGCACCAGCTTGTTGAGCGCGTCGCTCTCCACCAAGCCCTGCCAGGCCTGGGTAAACAGGGCCTCGAAGCGCTCTTTGATGGCGCCCAGGTCGGGCAGGGTGCCGGGGGCGTCAGCGGGGTTGGCGGGCAGTTGCAGGCCCAGGTCGTGAATCCACAGGGCATTGCCGTTGCTGCCGATGCGGTAGGGGTGTTCGTCGAGCACGCGCGCGCCCATGTGTTCGAGGATCGGCAGCGAGTCCGACAGGGCCACCTTGGTGGCGCTGTAGATCTTGAAGCGCAGGTTGCCCTCGGTCGCATCGAGCGCACGGTACAGGCGCACCGTCATGGGGGTGGTGGCGCCCAGGCTGGCCAGCAGTTCGGCGTCTTCCGCCGCCACGGCGGGGGCAAAGTCTTCGCGGTAGGCGGTGGGAAAGGCCGGGCAAAAGCGGTGCGCCAGCGCCAGGCCCTGGCCTTCGCCGTGGGCGCGCAGCAGGGCGTCGGTGCAGTCGTCTTCCCAGCGCTGCGTCAGGCGCGCCACGCGGCGCTCCAGTTCGGCCAGGTCCACATCCTGCGGCGCCTGGGTGGCCGCGCGCACCAGGTAGTGGATGCGGGCCATGGGGCTGTCGGTGAGCATGGGGGTGAACTCGATGGAGTGGCCGTCGAGCATTTCGGTTAGCACGGCACCGATGCGCACGCGCAAATCGGTGTTGAAGCGCTCGCGTGGCACAAACACCAGCGCCGAGGTGTAGCGCCCAAACGGGTCGCGGCGCAGGAACACGCGGGTGCGCTGGCGCTCCTGCAGGCGCAGAATGCCCATGGCATGCGCGCCCAGGGTGGCGGTGTCGATCTGGAACAGCTCGTCGCGCGGGTAGGCCTCCAAAATGGCTTGCAGCGATTTGGCGGCATGGCTCTCGGCCACCACCTGGGCGCGGGCCATGACCTGCGACACATGCAGGCGCACCTGCGGAATGTCGGCCACCTGCGCGGTGTAGGCGCTGGCGGTGTACAGGCCCAGAAAACGTGCCTCGCCCACCACCACGCCGCCAGCGTCAAAACGCTTGACCGCCACATAGTCCAGCCAGGCCGGGCGGTGCACGGTGGAGCGCGTCATGGCCTTGGTGACCAGCACCAACTGATCGGACTCCAGCACCGCCACGGCGTCGGGTGGCAGCACTGCCGTGGGGGTGTGTGCGGGCCCACGCAGCAGGCCCAGGCCCGAGTCGGCCACGGCCTGCAGTTGCACCCCGTCTGCGGTGCGCACCAGGTCGTAGTTGCGCGCGCCCAGAAAGGTGAAGTGCCGGTCTTCGAGCCAGCGCAAAAAGGCCACACCTTCTTGTCGGCTGGCGGATGCGGGGCCGCCGGCTTCAGCGGCTGCCGCCACAGTGTGCAGGCGCTCCAGCATGGCCTGCCAGTCCTGCACCGCCGCGCGCACGTCGGCCAGCACCCGCTCGAGTTCTGCCGCCAGCGCCTCGCGTGCGGACTGCGCCACCATGCGGTCGCACTCCACCAGCATGACCGATTCCAGCGCGGTGCCGGGTGGGGCTGCGGCGGCGCGCGTGCTGGCTTCGGGCGTGCCGTCCGCGCGGCGCTGCACCGCCAGCAGGGGGTGCACCACCCAGTGTGCGGTGTAGCCGCAGCGGTTGACGGCCATGGTGACCGAGTCCACCAGAAACGGCATGTCGTCATGCACGATCTGGATGACGGTGTGCTCGCTGACAAAACCGTCCTCGGCCAGCGTCGGGTTGAACACGCGTATGCGGGCCTGCTGCGGCGCGCGCGGAACGGCCAGCAGCCGCCAGTGGGTGCTGGCCATGGCGTACAGGGTGGCCGCACCGCGTGCCTGCAGCTCGTCGGGGTCGGCGGCTTCAAAGTAGGCCGCCACAAAATCGGCCAGGGGTGGGTTGGTGGCAGCACCATGGTGCTTTGCGAAGGAAACCAGCTCGTCGAGTGGATGCGTAGGCATATGTGCAACCCCTTTGCGGTGTGATGGCAAATTCTAGGCCGCAGCGGGTCTTGTGTGGGAGATGTTTGGGTGACGCCTGGGCGATGTTTGGGCAATCTGCGCGAAAATGCTTCCCCGTTTCGCCGATGTGTCCGTTCTGTTTTTCACCCACTTTGCCCCGCACCATGCCCATAGCCTTTGCCGACCGCCTCAACCACGTAGAAACCTCCGCCATCCGCGAGCTGTTCAAGCTGCTGGGCAAACCCGGCATCATCAGCTTTGCGGGCGGTTTTCCGGATAGCGCCATGTTCGACGTGGCCGGCATTCAGGCGGCCACCCTGCAGGCCCTGCAGGAAGAACCCGGCGCCGCGCTGCAATATGGTGCCACCGAAGGCTACAACCCGCTGCGTGAACAACTCGCCGCCTTCATGGCCGCCAAGGGCTGCACCGATGTGGCGCCCGACAACCTGATCGTCACCACCGGCAGCCAGCAGGCGCTGGACCTGCTGGGCAAAACCATGATCAGCCCCGGCGACAAGGTGATTGTGGAAGGCCCCACCTTTTTGGCCACCATCCAGTGCTTCCGCCTGTATGGCGCCCAGCTCATCAGCGCGCCGATTGACGCCCACGGCGTACAGACCGACCAGCTCGAAGCCCTGATGGCGGAGCACAAGCCCAAACTGGTGTATCTGATCCCCACCTTCGGCAACCCCAGCGGCGCCACACTGAGCCTGGAGCGGCGCAGACGAGTGCTGGAGCTGGCGGTGAAATACCAGACCCTGGTGGTGGAAGACGACCCCTACGGCGACCTGTATTTCAACGCCGCACCGCCCCCATCCCTGCTGGCCCTAAGCAGCCAAGTACCTGGCAGCCGCGCGTTGCTGGCGCACTGTGGCTCTCTCAGCAAGGTACTCAGCCCCGGCCTGCGCGTGGGCTGGCTGATTGCGCCGCCCGAGCTGCTGGCCAAGGCCACCATGTGCAAGCAGTTCAGCGACGCCCACACCAGCACCTTTGCCCAGGCCACTGCGGCCCAGTACCTGAAGGCTGGTCGCATGCCCGCCACGCTGGCCCATGTGCGCCAAGTGTATGCCGAGCGCGCCCTGGCCATGGGCAACGCGCTGCGCCGTGATCTGGGTGAAGCGATTGATTTTGTGCAACCCGAGGGCGGCCTGTTTGTGTGGGCGCGCCTGACGGGTGCGGGTGGCAAACTGCAAGACGGTGCTGCGCTGGCACAGCGTGCCATCGAGAAGGGCGTGGCCTTTGTGCCCGGCGTGCCGTTCTACGCCACCCACCCCGACCCTGCAACCCTGCGCCTGAGTTTTGCCACGGCCGATGTGGCCAGGATTGAAGAAGGGGTAGGGCGCTTGGCCCAGGCGCTGGGGTAGGGCGCCATGCTGGCTATTTCGCCGGGGCGTCGTCGAACAAGTCCCGGTGCTGGCCGGTCGCCAGCACGGCGTTGAAGGCTTGCGCCGCTTCTTTCAAGCGGGCGTAGGCATCGGCCTCTTCGTCCAGGCGCACCGAGGGAAATGACAGCAGCACTTCCCTGTCTTTCGGATCAAACCGCAGCTTGTACGCCTGCGCGCCCATGCGCAGCCAGATCAACGTGCCGGAGGTGTCAGGCACATCTGCGGTGCGCGATGGCAGCACCCTGGCATCGAAGCGTTCGACCAGAAAGGCCAGCAGCGCCTGCTGCAAGGGCGGCGTGGCCTCGTCCAGGTGGTATTGCGCCATGACACTGCCGAACTGGACGATGCGCCCCAGGCGCGGGTAAGGCGGCGCGCCGGTGCGGCGCACCAGTTTTTCGGCGCCACTGTCGTCGCGGCCCCAGGCAAAGTGGTGATCGAACCAGGTGGCGTCGATGGCGTTGGCATCGACCAGGCGGGTGGCCTTGCGGTCAAAAGGCACGGCATAGGCCAACTGGCGGCCGGGGTCCGCGACCACCAACGCATAGGCCGTGGTGTTGTCATCGCGGTTTGATTTATGGCCCAGCAGAACGTACTGGCTGCGCCCTGGCGACAGGCGCCGCGCGTCATCGTTGCTGGCGCTGAACCCGTCGGCCTGGTAAGGCCGGTAACGCTGGATGGCGAGCGTGCGCACGTCCAGCACCGCGCCGCGCCCGAGCAGCAGCAAGGTGCCGCCCTTGTAGCTGCGGGATTCGCCCCGTGCATCGCGGATGCCCACATGGACCGGTTTGGCCGGCTGGCCATCGGCGCCGTCCAACCACTGCATCAGCGCACCGCTGGTGTCCTGCTCCTTGAGTTCATCGATCTTCGCCGCGCCATTTTCCTCAGTGACCAGCCACAGCCCCGTGCCCGCCAGCAGCACCGCAGGGCGCGGTGCGTCTTCCAGAAAGCGCGCCTCCCAGAAACGGTCGATGGTGCCGCCGCTCACCGTGACGGCTATTGGTTTGCCCCGGTGGAGAAGCCGAAACTCGGTGACTTCCGTGCGCGCAAAGGGATTGCCCGACGTGTTGGGAAAACCACCGGCGGAGATGCGCTTGACCAGGGTCTCGATTGCGAACGGTCCACGGCTCTCGCGCGCAATCGCCTTGGGACCGCCGAACCACGCAAAGCCACTCAGACCGAGCACCAGCAACAGGCCGATGGCCGCAATGACAATGACTTTGAACATGGAAGGGCGCTCCTTGGCCAATATGGGGCGGAATGTCGATTGCGGATATTACCGACCCGTCGGGCGTCGGGCAACGCAGTCGGTGTTACCGCACGGGATGGCGCTGGTGCGGCGTTGAGCCAAGACGCGCAGACAGCATGAATGCTATGAAAATAGTAGCTGCTTGCGCACGTCTGGCGTGCGGAAATGGCACATTTGGCAACTGAGTTCATGCCTTGATTGGGGTGGCGCGCTGCTGGCGTTGCCGCACGGCCTCGCTGTGGAGTTCGCGCAGCGCATCCGCCGCAATCCAGCGCGCCGGTTTGCTGCCCTGCTGTTGGATGCGCAGGGCGCAGGCTATTGCCGCGTCCCGCAAGACCGCGTTGCGCTTGCCAATACCGCGCAGCGCCCAGTTGACCGCCTTTTTGACGAAATTGCGCTCGTCGCGGGCGGCGGCTTCGATCCATGCCAGGGCGTCGATGAAGGCGCTGTCCGGTGCCCGCTTGTCGTGGGTGGCCAGGCAGGCCAGCAGGGCGAAGGCGGCGCGGCGCACGAATTCGTCGCTTTGCTTGGCCCACTGCGGCACCTTGCGCCAGGCCAGGGCCGAGCGCACAAAGGCGTTCAGGCAGGTCTGGTCGCACACGTCCCAGGAATTGAAGTCCCGGGCCCACTGGTCCATCTGGTGGGCGGTGAGCTGGGCGGGGTCACTGACCATGCTGGCCAGAATGCGTGCGTCGGGGATGGCGGTGTCCCATAACGCCAGGGCCAGGGCGTGGTCGCGCCCCAAAGAGCGGGCCAGCGCGCGCAGCGCGGGGATGGACACGCCCAGCCGCCCCGCGCCCACGATGCCAAACCGCGCCATGCCGTCGAGTTGGTCTGGGCGGGCGTGCTGCTGCAGTTGGGCCAGGATGTCGGGCAGGCGCAGGGGAGTTGGGATGGGGTTTGTCATGTTGCAAATGGTATGGAATGGCGAGTCCAAGTTCGAACTGCGCAGGTTGACCGGGTATGAATGCGTTCGTCAACAGTGGTTTTGCTAACATTGCCGACGTTGCGACTCATCACAGGAATTTCTATGCGTGCCACCGATCTTGTTGCGTTGCCTTTGGCAGAACGGCTGCTGGCCATGGAAGTGCTTTGGGATTCTTTATGCCGCGAGCCAGGCGCACCCTACGCGACACCCAATTGGCACGCGGACATATTACGCCAGCGTATTGCAGCAATGGACGGTGGCGATGCGCCTGCAACGCCATGGGAAGAGGCAAAGATTCGCATCCGTGACAAGGCAGACGCGATTGCCCGCACCAAACAATGAAGGTTGCGTTAAGCCCCGGGGCTGAGCAAGACTTGCTCGACGGATTTGAGTTTTACGAATTTCAGCAAGCCAACCTGGGCTGGTATTTTCTGGACAGCCTGTACTCTGATATTGACTCTTTGGGGCTGTTTGCGGGCATTCACCCAAAACGCTTTGGTGATTTGTATTGGACGACCAGCAAGCGATTTCCCTACAGCATTTATTACCACGTGGCTGACGGAACGGCCACGGTGGTGGCAGTTTTGGATAGCCGCCAAAACCCCTCAAAAACAAACACCCGCTTGGCGCCATGAAGGTCTGTGCGCGGGTTCTAACATGGGTAGGGCCATTGAAGCCAGAGCGCAAGATCAAGTGATTGAGGGTGACTTTCCGCTACTGAATTGATAGCTGCTTGCACACGACTGGCGTGCGCAAACGGCCTATTTAGCTTGCATAGTCAAGTCCAGATACGCAGGCGCTGGCGCGGTAACTTTGCACAGATTGCCCACCCGCACACCCAGCAGGCGCAGCCGTTCGTCCAGCGGCGCCCGTTTGAGGCACTGGCCCGCCGCCTGGCGGATGGCGCGGGCGTCGGCGGTGGGGTGGGCCAGTGTCTGGTCGCGCGTGACGGCGTGAAAGTCGCTGTAGCGCAGCTTGATGCCGATGGTTTTGCCCACATACCCCTTGCGCTGCAGGTCGGCGGCCACTTGTTCACACAGGCGGGTGAAGGCGGCGCCGAGTTCGGCTTTGTCGTGCACGGCGTGCAGGTCGCGCGCAAAGGTGGTTTCGCGGCTGATGCTGACGGGTTCACTTTCGGTTTCCACCGGCCGGTCGTCGCGGCCATGGGCGGCCGCGTGCAGCCGGGCGCCGGTTTTCTGGCCAAATTGGCCATCAGCCAGGGCAGGTCTTGTTGCGCCAGTTGACCGATGGTGGTAATGCCGTGGCCTTGCAGTTTTTCGTCGGTCTTGGGGCCAATGCCGTTGATCTTGCGGCAGGCCAGCGGCCAGATCAGGGTGTGCAGGTCGTGCGGCTGCACGATGGCGATGCCCTTGGGCTTGT
>JADJZE010000004.1 GCA_016719405.1 Candidatus Aalborgicola lynettensis | reverse complement strand
GGCCTGTGGCCTTGTACGTCGCCAAAGCCGTTGAGCATGATGTTGGCCCCGTGCGGCCAGCGCTGGCAATGCCCAGTCCAATACCGCTGGTAGAGCCGGTAACGAGTGCGTTTTTCCGTGCAGCATGGGGTGAAGTCTCCGAGGATTGGAATTCGCCGATGGGAGCACATTATCAAACCAACCGGATGCCACCATGCCCGCAGACCGCGACTGAACCATGTTGGTTTGGCCCTGACGCCGGCGCCGGGCACCTCATGGCGTACTGGGGGGGGCGCGCCAGAGGCCACGCACGTGGTGGTGTGTGTGCATGGCCTGTCGCGCCAGGGGCGTGACACTGATGTGCTGGCGCAGGCACTTTGAAGCGTTCGGGCGGTACCGTGCGGGTGGTGAACCGATGTGGCCGGACGTGGCCACAGCGACTGGCTGGCCGACCCATGGCCTACCAGCTTCCCACCTACGCCGCCGACATGCTGGCCCTGCTGGCTCAGCTACAAAGGGTGTTGCAACGCTGGATTGGGAGGCACCAGCATGGGCGGGCTCATCGGCATGGCGGTGTTGGGGCAAAAGCAGTTTCCCTTGCCGCTTGCCGTGCGCCGCCTGGTGCTCAACGACGCGCCCCGCCATTCAGTGGGAGGCTATCCAGCGCATCGGCCAGTACCTGGGGCGTGTGGTGCAGTTTGATTCGCCACAGCAGGCGGCCGATGCCATGTGGGCCGTGTCCACCACCTTTGGCCCGCACACCCCGGCGCAGTGGCTGGAACTGTCGCGCCACATGGTTAAACCCGTGGCGGGTGCGACCGGTGCCGTTACCCTGCATACGACCCGGCCATTGCTGTGCCCTTTGGTGCCATGACGACCGAGTCCGCCGCGCAAGGTGAAGCCATGTTGTGGCAACTGTATGACGGCATTGCCGCCCAAACCTTGCTGCTGCGCGGTGCCGACTCCGACCTGTTGTCCGTTGCCACGGCGCGCCAGATGGGTGCGCGGGCCAGAAGCCCGCCTGGTGGAGTTTGCCGGGGTAGGGCACGCCCCACGCTGATTGCGCCGGACCAGGTGGACGCGGTGGCCTCATTTTTGTTGGCGTGAGGGGCCGCACGCGGTAAGTGCATGAAGAGTTTGCCCATTGAATACGCCAGCACCACGGCGCCCCAGGTGCTGGCGGCCACCGCCCACACCTTGCCGGAGCAGGTGGACGCGCTGGCGCGCGCGCGCGCCTTTGCCGAACCGCTGCTGGCCAGCGAAACACTGGACACCGGCGAAAACATACTGGCCCACGCCGACGCCGTGGCCGCCATTCTGAAAACCATTGGTGGCTCGCAGGCCATGCAGGCCGCCAGTTACCTGGTGTATGCCTGCGAACACCTGAACAAGCCGCACGAAGTCATCGCCAAGGCCTTTGGCAGCAACTTCGCCGACCTGGCCCTGGAGACCACCAAGCTGGTGCGGGTGCAGCGCATGGCCCGCCTGGCGCACACCGCTGCCAGCCATGGCGCCGTGCCCATGCCGATGGCGCAAGTGCCAGCGCACAAACCGAGAGCGTGCGCAAGATGCTGCTGGCGTTTTCGCGCGATTTGCGCGTGGTCATGCTGCGCCTGGCCTCGCGCCTGCAAACCCTGCGCCACTATGCCGCCACCAAGTCACCCGTGCCCGCCGGCCTGGCCAGCGAAGCGCTGCAGGTGTTTGCGCCGCTGGCCAACCGCCTGGGGTTGGGAAATCAAGTGGGAGATGGAAAGACCTTGCCTTCCGTTTTCTGGAGCCCGAAACCTACAGGCAGGTGGCGAAGTTGCTTGATGAGAAGCGTGTGGAGCGCGAGTTGTCGATGGAGCGGCTGCGCACCCGCATGGCGGCCGACCTGGCGGCGCAGGGCATTACAGCCACTGTGCAGGGGCGGCCCAAACACATCTACAGTATTGTCAAAAAAATGCGCGGCAAGTCGCTGGATTTTGCGCATGTGTACGACATTCGCGCACTGCGCATCGTGGTGCCCACGGTACCGGACTGCTACGCCGCCCTGGGCTGGGTACACGACCATTTCACCCCCATTGCCGACGAGTTTGACGACTACATTGCGCGCCCCAAGGCCAATGGCTACCAGTCGCTGCATTCGGTAGTGCGCGAGCACAGCCCCTATGCGCCACCGTTGCACGGGTCGCTGCCCCCCGAGGAGGGGGCTGTCCCGCTGAGGGGCGGCCTGGCGGCGGGACGGTCGCTCGGCCAACCCATCGAGGTGCAGATTCGCACCCAAGCCATGCACGACCACGCTGAACACGGGGTGGCGGCGCACTGGGCGTACAAAGAGGCAGGAGTCAAAGGCTATTGCGGCGTGTCGGCCAGTGGGGAATACGACGCCAAAATCGCTGTGCTGCGCCAGTTGCTGGCCTGGGAGCGGGATTTGTCGGGCGCCCAAATGGGAGCGCAGGGCGCCGGCATTTTGACGACCGCATTTACGTGCTGACCCCCAATGCCGCCATTGTGGAGTTGCCCCAGGGCGCCACGGCGGTGGACTTTGCCTACAGCGTGCACACCGACCTGGGCCACCGTTGCCGTGGCGCCAAGGTGGACGGTGCCATGGTGCCGCTCAATACCCCGCTCAAAAACGGGCAAACGGTGGAAGTGTCCACGGTGAAAGAGGGTGGCCCCTCGCGCGACTGGCTCAACCCCGAACTGGGCTTTTTGGCCAGCCACCGTGCGCGCGCCAAGGTGCGGGCCTGGTTCAATGCACTGGCCATGGGCGAAACGGTGGCCAAGGGCGCGAGGCGGTGGAAAAACTGCTGCAGCGCGAAGGCAAAACCGCCATCAAACTCGACGACCTGGCCGCACAACTGGGTTTCAACACCGCCGACGATTTGTTCGAGGTGGTGGGCAAAGACGAGTTTTCGTTGCGCGCCATTGAGACCGTGCTGCGCCCGCCCGAGCTGCCGCCAGACGAATACCTGCTGCTCAAAAAATCGCGTACGCCCCAACACGCCAGCAAGGGCGGTGTGCTGGTGGTCGGCGTGGACTCCCTGATGACGCAGTTGGCCAAATGCTGCCGGCCGGCGCCGCCCGACGCGATTTGTGGTTTTGTCACGCGCGGCAAGGGGGTGAGCGTGCACCGGGCGGATTGCTCCAACCTGGGTAACATGGCGCGGCGCAGCGGCGACCGCGTGATTGAGGTGCAGTGGGGCGGTGCCAGCGCCGTTGCGGGCAGCGTCTACCCGGTGGACGTGGCAGTGGAGGGCGTTGACCGCCCCGGCATGTTGCGCGATATTCTGGAAGTGTTTGCAAAAGAAAAATCCATGTGCTGGCGGTGCAGACGCAGGCGTTTGCGCGGTAGGGCGTCCATGACGTTTACCGTCGAGGTGAGTGATTCCGGGCGCCTGCACAAGGTGATGGCCCAGGTGGGCGAGTTGGGTGGCGTGCGTTCGGCGCGTCGGCGCTAAGTGGTGAAAGGACCGTATATGGCAATCAGGGGCTGGCGTAATCCTCTTCGGACATTCAGGCGGGTATTTTTATGACCGCCGACGCGCCCCTGCCGCCGTCCCTGGTGGCGGCCAATTTGCGCCGTTTGGCAAAGGAGCGCCTTTATATGGGCTCCCCACCCACCGACCTTGCCCCGCTGTCGAGCGAAGAAGTGTTGCACCTGATGCACGAGTTGCAGGTCAAACAAATCGAGCTGGAAATCCAGAACGAAGAACTCCAAACCTCCCAGGCCAAAGAAAGGGCCGCCGCACTGCGTTACGCCGAACTGTACGACCTGGCTCCAGTGGGGTATGTCACTTTGAACCGCACCGGCGCCATCAGCCAATCCAATCTGGCAGGGGCGCGGGTGCTGGGCTGCGACCGCACGCGGCTGGCTGGACAACGCTTTAGCGGTTTTGTGATTGAGGCCGATCAGCCGGTGTTTGGCGATTTTTTGCAGCATGTGTTTGACGGCCAGGACCAGCCCAGTTGCGAGGTGCGCCTGCGGTCAGCCGGTGCACCCTGCAGCGTGCACATCCACGGCATGCGCAGTGAAGACGGACAGGAATGCCGCATTGTGGTCACCGACATCACCTTGCTGCGCCAAAGCCAGGTGCAACTGCAGGAACTCAACGACCACCTGGAGGAGCGGGTGGCCCAGCGCACACTGGAACTGGAGCAATCCGTCGAACGATTGAAGCAGTCGTACAGCGCGCTGGCGAAAAGCGAGGCCAAGGCCACCTTGAGTACCCTGATTGCCAGCGTGTTCCACGAACTGCGCACCCCCGTCAGCATTGGCAAAATGGCGGTCAGCACCTTGAGCGACCAGGCCACCGAGACCGGCCACCGGGTCACCACCGGGCAGCTCAAACGCCAGGAATTGCTGCACTTTATCGGCCAGGTCAACGAAGGGGCCGAATTGATCCGCCGCAACCTGGAGCGCACGGCCCAGATGCTGGACGATTTTGGGCACATGGCGGTCGACCAGGCCAGCGCGCAGCGCCGTCCCTTCGATTTGGCGGTGGTGGTGGAGGAGGTGCTGCACTCGCTGCGCCCCAGCCTCAAGCGCAAACCGCAGCGCATTGTGGTGGACGTGGCCCCCGGCATCGCCATGGACAGCCAGCCCGGCCCGCTGGGCCAAATCATCATCAACCTGGTCAATAACGCCTATTTGCATGCCTTTGACGGCAAACCCGATGGTGTGCTGACCATCAGCGCACGGTCCGACGGTGACGCGGTGGAACTGCGCTTTGTGGACAACGGTGTGGGCATGGGCCCCGAACAATTGACCAAGTTGTTCGAGCCATTTTTCAGCACCAAAATCGGCGGCGGCGGAACAGGCCTTGGCATGTCGATTGTGAAAAACCTGGTCGTTGAAAAACTCCAGGGCCGCATTGCCGTGGAGTCCACCCTGGGGCAGGGCAGCTGTTTTGTCATTACGCTGCCGCGTGTGCTGTTGGGGAACGTGGGATAGTGTTGCGGTGGGCTCAGTTCAACCGCATCCCAGCCGGCAGCTGCGTCACGTTGTGGCGCATCATTTGCAGGTAAGTGGCACCCGGCTGGTCGGGGCCTTGGTCAGGGCGATGGAAAAGGCAATATTCGCCGCTGAATGGCGCCATTTAAAAGAGTGCGCAAATCATCCCTCCCCTGCAAATGGGTGAGGCTGCGGGCGATTTTCATCATGGTCTGTTCATGTTGTAAATGCGGCATCGCCAACCTGTTGACGCCTGTATCGCGGGCAATATACAAAGCATCGCGGCTTGCCTCATCGCCATTGAAGCGCGACCAATCCAGGTCGTACCCGCATTTTTGGGCCAGTTGTTTTGTGAATGTGCGCAAAGTGCGACTGTTGCCGTCATGGAACGGGTGAATGTAATCAACCGCTGTGTAAAGCTGGGCCATGTGCGTCACGAATTCATCCGTGGCCAATTTGTTCAAATGGATTGGTTTCGATTCACTGAGTAGTGTGGCCAATCGCTGTTGCGCGGCTTCGTGCATGTCGGAGTAGGCAACAAAGAACGAACCCGTTACCGTGGACAAAACCCGGTTTTTCATCCAGTCGGCTCCAAGCGCTGCTGGCCGGTATTGGCCAGGCATCACATCCTTGCATCCGACAAGCGGCAAGTCCTGAAAAATTCGCCTACGAACTTCACAGAGGTGTTCGCTATCAAAATTGCCCCGAACGGGGTCAATTTCCAGCTCGACGATGCGCCCAAACGTGTAACGGGCTTCAAGCGTATCGCGCGCACTGGAAGACAGTGATTGATCTTGATTGGCCGGATCAATGATCGACACGCAAGAAGTCCGCAAGGCCAATGGAGCCGTCAATAAACCGGCGTGCGCGATCTTCATCACTGGCAGAAGGTTTGAACCCTTCAAGGCCAACCGAGGCGCGAGCAAATGCAACGGCTTTTTCGCGTTGCTGGCGTTCGGCAACGGATAGGGCAACAGTTGGCATCACTTCCCGCTTTTGCGTCTGCTCTACGTAGTAACGCATAAACTCTCTCAACACCTGCGCAGCCGGGCGGTGGTTAAGCTCCGCTGCCTGGGTGAAGCTGGCGCGCAACGCAGGTTCAACCCGAATTGCCATTTGAACATCCTTCATAGCGACTCCAAAGTTTGCATCAAAGACGCAATGGTGGGATTTTT
>JADJZE010000003.1 GCA_016719405.1 Candidatus Aalborgicola lynettensis | reverse complement strand
GGCGCTACGACCGTAAGCGTATAGCCGCGGCATATTGATTTGATTCCGCCGTTTGCCGACCATCGCGTGTATGTTGAACATGGTGGCGGCGATTTACTGCGGAGTAGCTGGGCAATTGGCCCGCTGGATGCGCTCGGCCATCCGGATGGCACATTGCTGTGCAAGTGCGCTGGTGTCGGCGCTCAAGAGAGCGGGTGTGAAGTGGGTTTCAGCCCGCACGCTGCCAGCGATGTGGCAGCAATTCCTCGATCCGACTGTTGAGCTGGGTAGGCAGTCTGGTCAGAACGTCCTTGAGGTAGGCAAAGGGGTCATGGCCGTGGAGCTTGGCCGATTGCAGCAGGCTCATCACCACGGCGGCACGCTCGCCGGCCAACTGGCTGCCTATGAACAACCAATTTTACGACCAAGGCCCCAAGGCCGCATCTGGTTCTCGATCCAATTGTTATCCACGGGCACAGCGCCGTCTTTCAAGAACTCCGAGAGCGCCTGCCAGTGGTTCAGGCTGTAGTCGATCGCCTTGGCAATCGCGCTACCGTCGGGCACCCGAGTGCGTTCAAGTCGCAACCAAGCATGCATTTCTTCCCACAGTGGCTTGCTGCGCTCCTGGCGCACTTGCAAACGTTGCTCGCAGCTCAGATCCCTGGCATCGGCCTCAATGCGGTACAACCATGCAATCCGCCCGATGGCCTGGGCAGCCACAGTGCTGGCGTTGGCTTTGACCAGTTCGTCAAACTTCCTCCTCGCGTGAGCCAGACAATTCGCAGTCTTACGCCCCTCAAGGGACATGGTGGCATCGTAGCCAGCGTACGCATCAACAACCAGGGTCCCTGTCCAGCCTTTGAGGAACTCGTGCGGGTACTTACCCCACGCCCCTCGCAGAAGTCGTACACCACACCGGGCATATCTTCGAATGCTCCCCTGGCGTAGGCCCACATGTAAGCCTTCTTGGTCTTTCCGCCTCCCGGGTCAAGCAAGCCGATGGGCGTCTCGTCGGCATGAATCACGCGCGAGCCCAGTACGAAAGCCCGGTGTGCATCGTACAGGGGCAACAACTGCGCCCCGGTTTGGCCGCCCCAAGCCGCCAGCGTCGAGCGCGGCGTGTGCACTCCAGCGCGGGCGTTGATTTGCTCTTGCCGGTAGTACGGCATGTGGTCACAGAAGCGGCTGACCACGGTGTGCGCTTGCAGGCCCGGCGTTGGCAGCGCATTGTCGAAGACTTGGGGTGCCGCTGGCTCTTGGACCATCAACTGGCAGCACCGGCAAGCCCATTTGCCCCGGATCTGACGCTGCACGAAGAATTGCGCAGGCACGATATCCAAACGTTCGCTGATGTCCTCGCCCACGCGCACCATGGGTTGGCCGCATTCTGGGGATGGACAGTTGGTATTTTCAGGCTCAACACGGGTGTCCACACGCGGCAAGTGTGGCGGCAGTGCTTCGCGTTTGAGGTTGGCGACGTGCTTGCTTGTCTGGTGTGCCCCGGTCTTGGGTCGAAACACTGGGCTGCAAGGCGGCCAGTTGCGCCTCCAAGCTAGCTTGGTCAGCGGCCAGTGTCTCTTCGAAGAGGGAGCGCTGCTGGGCACTCATGCGCTCGGTCTTGGCACCGAACTTCCAAGCCTTCAGGCGCGCCAATTGGAAGGTGATGCTCTCAATCTTGGCGTCGCGCCACTTGATGGCTTGGGCATCAGCGTTGATGCGTTTGGTTTGCTCGGCAATGTGCTTGCTTTGCTCGTTGATCTGGGCCAATAGTTGCCCTGCAAAAAACGCCCATTCGCTCGGATTCAGAGCTGAAATATCTTGGACTTTTATTGCATGCAGATCGAGCATGCACGAACTATAAAACGCCTCAAATGATCACGATATTGGGGGATGCTCCAATTGATTTTTGCTATCTTTTAGGCGTAATTACATACGCGTAATCACCCTCATTTGTTCCAGTCTCTGCCAGGGAAGTCCCAGTACCAAAGCATCGAATTGTTGCTTTGTCAAAGTCACTGGGGCCGTACTATGTGCATCAAACTGCGGCCATACGAAGCGCCCCACATTGAGCCTGCGCGATGCACACCAGACGCCAAAGCCATCATGCACCAGCAACTTGATGCGTGTGGCACGCGCGTTGGCGAACAGGTAACCGTGGTGGGCCTGGGCCGAGCCAAACACCTGCACAACACGGGCAAGCAGCCGCTCGCTTCCTGCACGCATGTCCATGGGCCCACGGCCAGCCACAAGGAGTCGATGCGGATCATCGCAGCAGCTCTCGCATCCAGGCCGCGCACTCATTTGCCGCCGCACTGGGCCAAGTGATGGCCATGGTCGTGGCGCCTCGGCGCAGCTCGATTCGGATGTCTGCGCAGTCTTGGTGGGTTGTGTGGGTAGGCGCGGGCACAGACACCGGTACAAACTCTCTCACGCCGACCGACGAAGCACTATCGCGGGCCTCTTGCCGCCAGCGGTGCACGACGTTGGCATTCATCCCGTGCGACAGCGCTACTTTGGCCACCGACGCACCAGGTGCAGCGCATTGTTCAAGCACCAAGGTCCGAAACTGCGCGCTGTAGTTTCGTCGTGCAGAGAATTTCTCTTGTTCCATCGTGTCCACCTGTTTATTACGTGGACACGATCTTTTGGACAAAACTAACCTGGGATCAAGGTGCCTCGCCTAGACGCTTACACTTCGCCAATATGGCTATTGCAGCTGGTCGGCGTTGACCTTGCCTTCGGGTTAGGCCATCAACCGGGCCCGGGTAAGTTTATTGCCAAGCAACCCGGCCCAAGGGGCGTCCCAAGGTACGATTCAGAACGCAACGCGATCGCCCCCCCCCCCCCAAAAAAAAAAAAAAAAAAAAAAATGAAAAAAAAAAAAAAAAAAAAAAAAAAAAAAAAAAAAAAAAAAAAAAAAAAAAGGAAGGGGCCAAACGCTGTTGCAGCCGGCGGCCCCCCCCCCCCCCCCCCCCCCCCCCCCCCCCCCCCCCCCCCCCCCCCCCCCCCCCCCCCCCCCCCCCCCCCCCCCCCCCCCCCCCCCCCCCCCCCCCCCCCCCCCCCCCCCCCCCCCCCCCCCCCCCCCCCCCCCCCCCCCCCCCCCCCCCCCGGGGGGCGGTGACCTCGCCTTCCCCGATGGCCCCCACCACGCCCACTGGGATTGCCGCTGTTTATTGCAACCCCGCCGGCGCGGGATGTCAGCTGCTCCCCCAAAAATTCATAATGCAACTCGATTGCAGTAACCCCGTCCCCCGATGGCCACCACCAATCCCACTGTGCCGCTCGCTGCAGACCCCATCGACGCCTTGCTCGCTGCTCAGGGCCTGCGCCGCACGGTTGCGGCGCGTTTGGTGCTGGGCTGGTTGTTGGCCCACCCCAAACCGGCCCCCCCAGGGCGAGCAGCACAGCGCGCTGGGGGACCCAGCGCCGCCGCACCTCGACTCGCCCCATCACCACTCCCACCTCCCACTCCCACCCCCCACTCCCCTCCCGCCCCCACTCCCGCACCCACTCCCGCACCCACTCCCGCCTTGGATCGTGTCACGCTGTACCGCCTGATTGACCGGCTCACGCAAGTGGGCTTGCTGCTGTGCCGGGTCGACAGCCAGCGCGTGCGCCGCTACCAGGCCATGCCCGCCAGCGTGCACGCCATTCCCCACTTTGAATGCCAAAGCTGCCACCGGGACAGCCCCCTGAGTGCGGCCTTAAAAGCCAGTGCCGACGATCTGGACCGCGCCGCGCAAACCGCCCTGGCGGCCTTGTCGGCTTTGGGTTACCAAGGCATGAGCATGGACTTTGCCGTGCGCGGCGTGTGCGCAGACTGCGCTACGGGCAACACCACGGGCAACCCACCCGGCAACGCAACGGACGCTGCAGCAGCCCCCACCGCATGATCCGCACCCGCCAACTGCAATACGCCTACCCCGGCGGTGTCACGCTGACTTTCCCCGATGTGGACGTGCCCCAGGGCGCGGTGCTGTTGCTCAGCGGAGCGTCGGGCTGCGGCAAATCGACCTGGCTGGCGCTGGTGGCCGCGCTGGTGGCGCCAACCGCCGGTACCTTGACGGTGGCCGGGCAGCCCCTGGATGCTCTTAAAAACATAGCTGCTGACGCATGGCGGGCGCGCGCAATCGGCTTTTTACCGCAAAAATTGCACCTGAGCGCCGCACTCACGGTGCAGCAAAACCTGGCGCTGGTGTTTTGGGCCGGTGGTCAGCCGGAGGATGCGGCGCGCATCCACGCCACCTTGCAAACCCTGGGCGTGCAGGACTTGGCCCACCGTAAACCGGGTCAGCTCTCCGGCGGGCAGGCCCAACGTGTGGCGTTGGCGCGTGCCGTGCTGCGTAAACCCCAGGTCATTTTGGCCGACGAGCCCACCGCCAGCCTGGACGATGCCGCCGCCGCCGACGCGGTGGGCCTGCTGCTGCAACCGCCCAGGCGCA
Organism: Candidatus Aalborgicola lynettensis; assembly: GCA_016719405.1. Taxonomy (GTDB): domain Bacteria; phylum Pseudomonadota; class Gammaproteobacteria; order Burkholderiales; family Burkholderiaceae_C; genus Allorhodoferax; species Allorhodoferax lynettensis. Next base: position 7,674 of record JADJZE010000003.1, on the reverse strand, counting down.
GGGCGCCACATTGGTGATCGCCACACACGATGCCCGTGTGGCCACGCTCATTGGGGCCGAAAATAATGGCGAAATATGCCATTTGCGCTTGTCCAGTGTGCGGGAGCAGCTATCAAATAAGGAGCAATTTCCATCTGGTGCCGTAGCTGCCAATCCTGCAGCTCCCGCTGCTCCAGCAGCGTCTGCCAAACCTGTCGCCCCGGCCAATCCTGCCACCATGCAAGTTGTGGCGCCGCCATCGCACGGTGGCACAGCATGAATACGCTCGCGTTGGCCTGGCGCTACCTGTGGTCACGCCCCATGGCTGCTGCACTCAACCTGCTGCTGCTCAGCCTGGGCCTGGCCTCCATTACCTTTTTGATGCTGGTGGGCCACCAGCTCAACAAAGCCTTTGACGCGACCTGGCCGGTATTGACGTGGTGGTTGGCGCCAAAGGCAGCCCCATGCAGCTCATTCTTTCGGGCGTGTTTCACATCGACGTGCCACCGGGCAACGTGCCACTCAAAGCCGTGCGCGCGCTGGCGCAACACCCCATGGTGGACAGCGTCATCCCCATCAGCCTGGGCGACAACCTGCGTGGTTTTCGCATTGTGGGCACCTCGCACGCCTACATTCACCACTACGGGGCCACGCTGGCCCAGGGCCGCTTGTGGGATGCACCCATGCAGGTGGTGGTAGGCGCCACGGCCGCGCACAAGCTGGGACTGGCGCTGGGCACTACCTTTACCGGCGCGCATGGTTTGGGCGCGGGCGGGCACGCCTCGTGGTGACAGTGCGTATGTGGTGACCGGCATTCTGGCCCTCAGTGGCAGCGTGCTGGACCGCCTGATTTTGACCGACACCGCTTCGGTCTGGCAGGTGCATGAAGACTACACAGCCTCCGCCGATGACAGTGCCGAAGACCGCAAAGTGATGGAAGACGAGCGCGAAGTCACCCTGGCCCTCGTCCGCTACAAAACCCCCTAGCGGCCCTGGAGTTTTCCACGCTTTATTAACACCCGCACCGAGATGCAGGCCGCAGCCCCGCGCTGGAAATTACCCGCCTGCTCAATATGCTGGGCGTCGGCACGGATGTGCTGCGCGCCTTTGCCGGTGTGCTGCTGCTCACCGCAGGTTTGAGCGTATTCATCGCCCTGTGGAGCGCGGTGCGCGAGCGCAGTGGCGATCTGGCCTTGCTGGCGTATGCTGGGTGCGCCGCCGGCGCGCGTGGCGGCGCTGCTGCAGTGCGAGGCGCTGTGGCTGGGTGTGCTGGCATCTGTCTTGGGGCTGCTGCTGGGGCAGGGCTTTGCCGCTGGCTTGGGCTGGATGCTCAAGCTGGACAACTCCTTGCTCATTGGCGGCATGGCCTGGCCGAGTGAGCTGGCAGTGGTGCCTTGCCTGGCACTGGGTGTGTCGCTGGCGTCGGCTTTGCTGCCGACTTTTGCCGCCTACCGTGTGGGTGTGCTCAGTCTGTTGCAGACCCGTTGATTCCGCATTTTTACAACCCAAGGAAAATTCATGAAAAAAACCCTTTTTGCGCTCGTCCTGCTTGCACAAGCTGCTACTTATTCAATAGCAGCTGAAAGCGACAAAGAAGCCAAGGAAGACATCGCCAAGCACCGCGCCATGGCCGCCGCGCACGAGGCCGCCGCACAGTGCCGCGAAGCGGGTAAAGGCGAGGATGTGTGCAACAAGGAACTGCAGGCCGCCTGCAAGGGCATTGCGATTGGCAAGTTTTGCGGCATGAAGCACGGGCATTGAGTGCATGGAGATTGTTGGCAGCCGCAATAGCTGTGCAAGAATGCGAGTCAACCAGGAGGGTGCGTGTGAAACAGTGGGTGTGGATGGTGGCGTTGGTGGGGCTTGTACGGCCAGTCAGGCGCAAACGGTGGCCCAAGCCCCTGGCGGTTTTGCCGGTGGTGGCATGGCCAGTGGCGGGGATACGATTTTTTCGGGAACCATCACCACCGATGGCACCACCCAGGTGGTGCCGTTCCAGGTGACGCCCGGAGGGCCCAAGTTCCGCCTGGGGGGAGACTACCGCTTGGGCGAACGCATCACCGTGCAGGGTTCGGTGGGCATGTCCACTTCCGACCCGATGGGTTACAACGGTAGCCTCACATTTGCCAACAACCCGGTCGAACTGCTGGTTTTTGCGAATCTGACCGATGCCCTGCGTGCGGGCCTTGGGGTGCGCCAATCGTTTGCCCGAATGGCCGCTACCGGCAAAGGTGGATCGTGGCCCGGCGTGGGCCGATACGAGAGCAACGCGGCCGGGCGTGTGGCCGAGGTGCAGCTACTCGTTTTCCACCGACGTTAGCAAACCGGCCCACAGCCGCCCCCCAGTTTGGGGGCTGAGCGTGCGCGGGGTGAATGAGACCTTTACCCATCATTCCGAAAGTTTCAGCGGCAACCATACGAACTTGGGCTGGAGCTGTACTACTGAAGCAGTGCGTGCGCAATGCTATTTAATTTGTAGCATTGTGCGCTTGCCAGACGGGCGCAAAGCGGGTTTTTGTGCCGAAATTTCGCGCCTGTTGCGCCCCGCTGCGGGCCGCCGCGCTGCCAGGTAGGGGGGCTTTGCGGCCCCTACAATCCCCGCATGTTTGTCCATCTGCGCCTGCACACCGAGTTTTCCGTCGTCGACGGCACCAACCGCATCGACGACACCATTGCCGCTGCGGTGGCCGATGGCCAGCCGGCCATTGCCATTACCGACCTGAGCAACCTGTTTGGCGCCATCAAGTTTTACAAACAGGCCCGCGCCAAGGGCACCAAACCCATCATCGGTGCCGAAATTTTTCTGGAAGGCCTGGGTGGCGATCTCACGGCCCTGTCGCGTATGGTGCTGCTGGTGCAAAACAAGCAGGGTTATTTGAACCTGTCGGAATTCTGGCCTGGCCTACACAGAAACGTGGTGAAAAACCAGGCCGTGGTCAAACTGGCGTGGCTGCAAGAGCTGGGCGAGGGGCTGATCGGCCTGTCGGGCGCACAGGCCGGCGCACTGGGGCAGGCGCTGGTGCAGGGTGATGCAGCGCGGGCCGCCGATGTGGCACTGCGCTTGGCCAGCGTGTTTCCGCACCGCTTTTATATTGAGTTGCAGCGCGCCGGGCGCACCGACGACGAGGCCCATGTGATGGCCGCTGTGCAATTGGCCGCGCGCCTGCAGTTGCCGGTGGTGGCCACGCACCCGGTGCAGTTTGGCGCGCCCGACGATTACGAGGCCCACGAGGCCCGTATTTGCATTGCCGACGGCGACATTCTGAGCAACCCCAAACGCGTGCGCAAATACACCCGCGAGCAGTATTTCAAAACCCGTGCGCAGATGGAAGCCTTGTTTGCCGATATTCCTCTGCCATTGCCAACACGCTGGAAATTGCCAAGCGTTGCAGCCTGACGCTGGTGCTGGGCAAACCGCAGTTGCCCGACTTTCCCACGCCGCTGGTGGACGGTGTGCGCATGACGCCCGAGGAGTACTTTCGCTATGCCTCGCACGAGGGACTCAAGGAGCGCATGGCGCACCTGTACCCGGATGCAGCCGAGCGTGAGAAGCGCATGCCCGAGTACCTGGAGCGGCTGGAGTTTGAGCTGGCCACCATTTTGAAGATGGGTTTTCCAGGCTATTTTTTGATCGTGGGCGACTTCATCAACTGGGCCAAAAACAACGGCTGCCCGGTGGGGCCGGGGCGCGGCTCCGGTGCGGGTTCGCTGGTGGCCTATGCACTCAAGATCACCGATCTGGACCCCATTCGCTACAAACTGCTGTTCGAGCGGTTTCTGAACCCCGAGCGGGTCTCCATGCCCGACTTTGACATCGATTTCTGCCAGACCAACCGCAACCTGGTGATCGACTATGTGAAAGCAAGTACGGCAAGGACGCCGTCAGCCAGATCGCCACCTTCGGCACCATGGCCGCGCGCGGTGTGGTGCGTGATGTGGGCCGCGTGCTGGACATGAGTTATGGCTTTTGTGACGGCATCAGCAAGCTCATTCCCAATAAGCCGGGCACCAACGTGACCTTGCAATTGCCGCCGACCGACGGCAAAAAGAGCGACAAGTATGTGTACGCCAGCGAGGCCGAGCCCGAGCTGGCCCGACGCGAGGCCGAGGAAGAAGACGTTAAAACCTTGCTGGAGCTGGCGCGCAAGCTGGAGGGCATGACCCGCAACATCGGCATGCACGCCGGCGGTGTGCTGATAGCACCGGGCAAGCTGACCGACTTTTGCCCGCTGTACCAGCAGCCCGGCAGCGAGTCGGCGGTTAGCCAATATGACAAGGATGACGTGGAGGCCATTGACTGGTCAAGTTCGACTTTGGGCCTGGCCACGCTCACCATTCTGGAGATTGCTGCCGAGTTCATCCGCAAACGCCACCCGGGGCAGGAGAAGTTTGCCTACGAAAACCTGCCGCTTGACGACCGCCGGTGTACCAGCTGTTTACCGAGGGCAAGACCGAAGCGGTGTTCCAGTTTGAAGCACGGGCATGCAGCGCATGCTCAAAGACGCCAAGCCCACGCGCCTGGAAGACCTGATTGCGCTCAATGCGCTGTACCGCCCGGGGCCCATGGATTTGATTCCCAGCTTTGTGAACCGCAAACATGGCAAAGAGGAGATTGAATACCCGCACCCCTTGGTCGCCGAGATGCTGAGTGAGACCTACGGCATCATGGTCTACCAGGAGCAGGCGATGCAAACCGCGCAGATACTGGGCGGCTACTCACTCTGGTGGCGCCGACATGCTGCGCCGGGCCATGCAGCAAGAAAAAGCCGAAGAAATGGCCGAGCACCGCGATAACTTCCGCGCCGGCGCCATAGCCACCCACGGCATTACGCAAGACAAAGCCGACGAAATCTTCGACCCGATGGAGAAGTTTGCGGGCTACGGCTTTAACAAGTCGCACGCCGCCGCTTACTCGTTCTTGGCCTACCACACGGCCTGGATCAAGGTGCATTACACGGCCGAGTTCTTCTGCGCCAACATGACCGTGGAAATGGACAACACCGACAAGCCTAAGGTCTTGTTTTGAGAGACGCCCAAAAGATGGGCCTCGGCGCTTGAGCCACCCAATATCAACCGGGGGCGTTACCGCTTTGAGCCCATCTCCAACACAGATCCGTTATGGCCTGGGCGCCGTCAAAGGCACCGGCGAGCAGGCCATTGTGGCCATCGTGGCGGCACGCGAAGGGCAGGGCCCCACGGGCGAGGCAGGGCCGTTTACCAGCCTGTTTGACTTTGCCCGCCGGTGGACCGTGCGCGCCTGAACAAGCGCTGCGTGGAGGCGCTCATCAAGGCTGGCGCCTTTGACACCTTGCAACTCAACCGCGCCGCACTGGTGGCCTGCATTGACCGGGCTTTTGACTTTGCCGCCGCTTCAGCCGCCAACGCTAAACCAGGGCAGCCTGTTTGACATGGGCGGTGAAGACGACCATGGCTCCAGCACCCAGGAGCCCGATTTGGTGGAGGCGCTGCCCTGGGGCGTAAAGAGCGCCTGACCTAGGAAAAGACCGCCGTGGGTTTTACCTGTCGGGCCACCTGTTTGACGAAGTGAGCTGGAGGTGCGCCGTTTTGCCAAACGCCCCATTGCAGACTTGCAGGACGTCCGCGAACCCCAACGGGTGGCCGGCATCGTCAGCGACTTCCGGATCATCAATGGTGAGCGGGGCCGCTGGGGGTGTTCAAGCTGGATGACAAGTCCGCCGCTATCGAAGTCACCGTGGACGACGAACTTGGGCACCCACCGCACCCGCTGCAGGACGATACCCCGTTGGTCGTCAGTGGCAAGTACCAGGCGGCGCGTGGCGGTTTTGAAGCCCGTTTCTCAGTGAAAGAGATCTTCGACCTGGAGCAGGCACGCTGCCGGTCGGGCGGCACCTGCGGTGGTGCGCACGGCAAAGGCCCCGATGTGGCGCGCATGGTGCGCGAGTTTCCGGCAGTGCGCGAGTCCAGTGAGCAGGGCGATTTGTCGCGCGGTCTGGCGGTGCGCCCTGGGGTGCAGTGCGACGCGCCCATTGCCCCTGCCGGCGTACCGGCCCCCCACCCCGTGCCTGGGCGCCATGGCCGAACCGGGACCTGGGCGAGGTCAGCAGTTTTTATTCTAGCGATCTTGGCTCTGGCGGTCTGGCGGGCGCAGGCAGACTTGGGGCCGTGCCAGTATTGTTTATGAATGAAACTAGGCCTTGCGCACGTCCACCAAGCGCAAGCAGCTATAAAAATAATAAGGTCCCCCCGGCGCAATTAGCGCAACCGGTCAGTCTTTGGGCCGGAACAACAGGATCAACTGCGCTGGCACCCGGCCGTCGGTGTCGGCGGGCAGGGTTTCGGCCTGTCGATGGCGTTGAGCACCGCGTCGTCCCATGACGGGATGCCGCTGATTTGACCAGTGCTTGTGGCTCAGAATGGTGCCGCCTGAGGCAGCGTACCCCACCTCGGCTGACGGGTGTTGGTGATGCTTTCGATGTAGGTGATATTGGCCCGGATATGCACTGATCGTTGCCCGCGTAGCCAGCGGACCGGCCGGACGACCGCGCCGTAGTGCCCGCGCACCGGGCTCCACCTGTTCCGGCTGCCAAACCGGCCAGCCGCTTCATGTTTTCCTGGCGCAACTCATCGAGTTTTCTGGCTTATATTCCGGGCCGATCCTGGCGGCTTGCCGGGCGGCGGCATCGTCTTTCGGTTTCTTCTGTGCCAGCTTGTCGCGCTGTTCCTTCTCCCGCGCTTCTTTTCACGGGCGTCCTTTTCGGCCTGGAGCTTTTTGGGCTTCAGCGCTTCTTTCGCGTTTTTCCTTCTCAACTGGGCAGCTTCTGCCGTTCCAGCGCCTGCTTTTCCTTGAGCAAACGGGCCTTTCCCCGGGCCAGCGGCACGGCCGGGTCGGGCGTGGGGAACTACTGGCGGCGGCTTGGGCGTTACTACGGGCGCGGGCGGCTCGGGGCGGCGGTGGGGCCCGACCGGCAGTGGCTTGGGCGCGGGTGGTGCCGTTTGCTCGGGCACGCTGGACCACAGCCCCGCCTCTACCGTCACCGGCGTGGGCAGGTGTTTCCATTGCACCCCATGGCCAGAAACGCCAGCAGCAGAGTGCGCAGCCAGGGCCAGCGCGAAAGCGCGCAGCATGCCCGGCGGGGCGGGGGCGCAAACTCGTAACGGGCGTTCAGGGTCATCGACATGGCAGACGGGGGCACACTTTTCTAGTTGGCCAGTTGTACCGCCAGCCCGGCGCGCTGGATGTTGGCGCGCTGCAGTGTGTCCATCACCTTGACCACACTCGTACTTGGCATTTTGTTGGCGCTAATGACCACCGCCGAGTTGCCTTTGCTGGCGCCGGTGGCGTCGCCGCTGGTGTTTTGGAGCGCTTTGACCGCGGCCGCCAGGTCTTGAGCGGCAGGCTGGTGGTCTGGTCCTTGATTTTCATTTCCAGGCGGTCGTTTTTGGCCCAGAATGACCTAATCACCTGGCCGGGTTGGCGCGCAGCCTTGCCGACGCTGGGAGGTCAACCAACACTGGGCGACATGAGCGGGCAGACCATGAAGATGATGAGCAACACCAGCATCACGTCAATAAACGGCACCATGTTGATCCTGTTGATGGGTGCGCCTTCCGCGACCACGGGGGTGGGATACGGCGGGCATGTCAGGCCTCCTCGGGGGCAGCGAATACACGAAGCGGTGAGCGTGTGGGTGGTCATATCAGTGCGCAGTTGTG
>JADJZE010000002.1 GCA_016719405.1 Candidatus Aalborgicola lynettensis | reverse complement strand
CAGCTGGTTGAAGCGTTTTTGGGCCGGCGAGAGTTGCGTCGCATCAAACTTGAGTGCACCCAGTGCCAGCGTGCTGCCAACGGCCGTTGTGGGCGCCTGAAGGGTGTCTTCGTCCTCGATGAGGTTGGTCTGGTAATGCATAAAAAGGAATCGGACGAACGTGTGGGAGCAGGCTGTGGGTGGCCCGCGGTGCCGGATTATCGGGGTATCTGGTGTGAACCGGGCGTTTGCCCGGCGCCGCCAATGCTGATGCTGCCATCGGTCCCTACGTCCAACGGCACGGCAATCAGCGCTTCGCCTTCGCACTCACCCGATTCACACGTCCCGTCGGCCCAGCGGTAGCGGGCGTAGTGCACATTGCAGGTGATGCTGGTGTGGGGCTTGAAAATGAGCAAATCCTGCCGCGCCGCCAGCGGCACACCAAAGTGCGCGCAGCGGTTGACAAAAGCCGTCACCTGCGTGCCACTGCGCAGCAACAGCAGGCGAAACGGCTGCTGGGGGCCGCCCCCCGTGTCCAGCGCCAGCAGGGTGGCTTGCCCGTCGGGCAGGTCGTTCAGCATGGTCAGTTGCGTACCCGGTGCGGGTGCATGGGGCAGGGTGGACCAATGGGGTGGGGTGGCGGGCATCGTCATGGCGCCCAGTGTATAAGCAAAAAGCGCCATTTCCGCACGCCAGTCGTGCGGGAGTAGCTCACAATTTTATAGCAGATGCCTGCCTGTTGTGCCACGCGGGGCGCACTGCAGCACCCGCGCTTGCGTGGCTCTTCTATGCCGTCTATGGCCGCCAGGATGCCGACCGCAAGTCCTACCCGTTTATGCCTTGGCTGCGTGCCGCACCGGCCAGCGCCAGCCCGGCGGCGCCCCCCCCCCCCCCCCCCCCCCCCCCCCCCCCCCCCCCCCCCCCCCCCCCCCCCCCCCCCCCCCCCCCCCCCCCCCCCCCCCCCCCCCCCCCCCCCCCCCCCCCCCCCCCCGCCCCCCGGGCCCCCCCGGCCCCCCCCCCCCCCCCCCTCCCCCCGCCCCCCCCCCCCCCGCGCCCCCCCCCCCCCCCCCCCCCCCCGCCCCCCCCGGCCCCCCCCGGGGCCCCCCCCCCCCCCCCCCCGCGCCCCCCGGCGCCCGCCCCCCCCTGGCCGCGGCCACGCCGCCAAACCGATTCCCTTCCACCAGCGTCGCACCCGGCATGGCCGTGCGCAGGGCTTCAATGAGCGGGCGCAGGGCCGAGGAGCCACCGGTCAGGTACACCGCGTCCACTCCGTTTAAGCCCGCTTGCTGCACACACTGCTGGGCGCACTGCACCACCCGCGCCAGCGCCTGCTGCAAGGTGGCGGCCATCGCGGCGGCGGTAATGGTGGCGCGCAGCGTGGCGCTCGCGCCCCGGCCCAAAAAGTCCAGCGCCACGGGTGCGTCGTCGCCCGAGATGGAGCAGGCAATTTTGGCCGCCTCTACCCCGGCCAGCATGCGGTGGCCGTGCTGGCCTTCCAGGGCTTCCATCAGGCGCCGGTGCAGGGTCAGGTCGGCGTAGTCGGTCCACAGTTCTTTGGCAAAGTGCAGGTTTTTGCGGGTATAGGCCTGGTGGATCAGGTGCCAGGTGCACAGGTCCAAAAACACGCTGCTGGGCACTGGGCGGCCGCTGGGGCCGGTGTGGCGGTAGCCCAGCAGGGGCATCACAGTCTCCAGGTCGAGCAGGCGGTCAAAATCGGTGCCGCCCAGGTGCACGCCGGTGGTGGCCAAAATGTCGGCGCTGCGGTCGCGCTGCGCGCTGCGCGCCGGGTTCAGGCGGATCACGGTGAAGTCGGACGTGCCGCCACCAATGTCCACCACCAGCGCGGTGGTCTCGCTGGTCAGGCGCTGCTCGTAATCCAGCGCCGCGGCAATCGGTTCCATCTGGAAGGCAATGTCGGTAAAACCGGCCTCGCGGGCGGCACGGCCCAGGGTCTCTTGTGCCAAATCGTCGCGCGCGGCATCGTCGTCCACAAAGTGTACGGGCCGGCCCAGCATGGCACGGTGCAGGCTGTGGCCCACGTGGGCCTCGCAGCGGCGTTTGAGTTCTTTGAAGAACAGCACCACGATGTCGAAGTAGCGCACGCTGTGGCCGTCTACCGCCGTGTATTCGTCCATCAGGCGGCTGCCCAGCAGGCTTTTGAGTGCGCGCAGCAAGCGCCCCTCGGTGCCACTCAGGTAGGCCTGCATGGCCGCACTGCCGTACAGCACGGTATGGGTTTCGCTGCAAAAGAACAGCGCGGTGGGCATTTCGGCGCGCGCGCCGTCCAGCGGCACCACACACAGCTGCCCGCTGGCGTCGATCAGCGCACAGGCAGAGTTGGAGGTGCCAAAGTCAATGCCCAGCGTTAGCGGGTGGGTGCTCATACTCATGTGGGGGGCAGGGCGCTACACATGGTGAGCAACCGTGGGGGCAACATGCTACAGCACCTGGCGCAAAAAGGCGGCAATGTCGGCCACTTCGCGCGGGTGCACGCTGTGTTCCATGGGGTAGGTGTGCCATTGCACCGGGTGGCCCAGGCGCACCAACGCGTCGCGCGACACTTCGCCGTGCTGGAGCATCACTACCGGGTCTTGGGTGCCGTGTGCCATAAAAACCGGTGTGCGGGCATTGGCGGTGTGGCGTTCGCTGGGAAAGCGGTCGGCCAATGGCAAATAGCCCGACAGCGCCACAATGCCCGCCAAGCGCTGCGGCAGGCGCAGCCCGGTGTGCAGGGCCATGGCGCAGCCCTGGCTAAAGCCTGCCAGCACCATGCGATCGTGGGGAATGCCGCGCTCTACCTCGTGGCGTATCAGGGCTTGCACCGCCCATTCGGATTTCTGAATGCCCCGGTCGTCTTGGCGGTCGGACAGGTTGGCACCCATGATGTCGTACCACGCCGGCATGACGTAGCCGCCGTTGATGGTGACGGGAATGCTGGGCGCGTGCGGAAACACGAAGCGCACCGGCGGGCAGCCGTGGCGCACCAGTTCGGGTACCAGGCTGGCAAAGTCGTTGCCATCGGCGCCCAGGCCATGCAGCCAGATGACGGTGGCAGTGGGGTGCGGGGCGGATTCGAGTTCGATGCGGGGCAGAAGGGCGGTCATGGGCAGTGCCGTGGGGAAAAGGTCGCTGGATTATGCCGATAAGCGACCCACGCAGCGGCGGAGCCCCGGAGTGAGCGGTAGCGAGCTACGCATGGGGGCTTATGTTTCGCCGCCGGGCCGCCCCAAGGCGAAACGCGCCCCCTTGGGGGGGCAGCGACCCGCGCAGCGGTGGAGCGTGGGGGCAATATAAATATCTAATCAAACCAGTCCGGATACACCCTGCGTGCCTGGCGCAGCGTGTGCTGGCCCAGCCCCAGCATGTCCTGGCACACCAGGTCTTCCACCTGTTCCGGGCAGTCGCTCACCATGAGCTGCAGGTACCGGTTGGTGTTGAGAATTTTGTCGCGTTGCAACGGCGTCAGGCGCAACTGCTCACTGCCGAGCTGGATGGCCAGTGCGCGGTAGCCCTCCTTGCCGCTGGGCAGCAGCCCATGCAGGTACAGCGAGCCCAGGCACAGCGAATAAATGCCGTCGTAGGTGGTGTGCAGCTGGTCGATGGGGCGACAGTCCGGCGCCTGGGCGTTGTGCATGGCGCGCAGGGCGTTGGACAGGAAACGCAGCGCCGCGTATTCGTTGAACCGCACCGGTTTGAGCTGGCGGCTCCAGCACAAAATCTGCAGTTCAGGGGTGGGGGGCCGCAGGAGGGTGGAAAGGGTAGGTGTCATGTCTAGCACTATCGGCAGGGCATGGCACCCACCCAAGCACTTTTCCGATAAGAACCGGAAAAGCGGCCTATTTCTGTGCTTTGGCGTACGGGCTCTCCATCCAGCCCAGGCGCTTGGCGTGCAGGCTCTGGATGTACAGGCGCTGCGGGGTCTCGGTGACCGCAGTGGTCTCGGGGTAGGCGCCGCTGGGGTCTTGCAGGTCTTGCACAATCTTGCCGTCTTCGGTGAAGGCGATCACATGGCCGTAGGGCTTGGGAATGGGCCACAGTGCGCGGGGTAGGCGCATGACAACCTTGCGCAGCGCGGGCCACCGGCTCAGGCGGTCCACATCGGGGTTGCGGGTGGCGGCAAAGCCGAGCCAGATTTTGCCGTCTAGGCCGCGCATCAGGTTGTCGGGGTAGCCGGGCAGGTTGTCCAGCAGCAGGCTGGCCAGCGCGGCCTGGCTGGCGTCCAGGGTCTGCATGTCCAGCTTGTTGGCGGCCACGGCAATCTTCCATACCCGGTAGCGGCCGGTCTCGTTCACCAGCAGGGTGCTTTCGTCCTGGCTCAGCACGATGCCGTTGGCAAAACTCAGGCCGTGCGCCACGATGCGGGTGCCCTTGGTGGCAGGGTCGTACTCCAGCACGCGGCCGGTGGCCGAGTTTTCCATCAGGTCCAGAATGCTGGCCTCAAACGTGGAGCCCCATTCCTGCGGGCCAAAGCGGGTGGAGGCGTCGGTAAAGTACATCTTGCCGTTTTTGGCAACGACCACCGCGTCGGTAAAGCGCAGCACTTCGCCGTTGACCTGGTTGGTCAGCACAGTAATCTTGCCATCGGGTGCGATGGACAGCAGGCCGCGCAGCGCGTCCGCTGCAATCAGGTTGCCCGTGGCGTCAAAGGCCAGGCCGAGGGTGCGGCCGTCGGTGTAGGCAAAAGCAGACTGCTCGCTGCCATCCGGGTTCATGCGGGTAATGTTGCCGCTTTCCATGCCAACGTAGAGCTTGCCGTCGGGGCCTATGGCAATGTGTTCCGGGCCCACCTCGCCATGCAGTTTGATGGTTTGCAAACCGGCCAGGCGGGTGTTGGGTGCGTGCACGCCGGTGTAGCCGGTGTTGGGCGCCAGGGTGTAGGGCACGGGCGCAATCGGCACGGGCTTGAACAGCAGGTAGCCGATGAGGGCCAGAACCGGTGCAAGCACCAGGAGGGATAGGATTTTTTTCAAAAGAGGTTCTCCTGGTGGGTGAAAGCGCAGTGCGCATTGTGACGCCGATTGCGCGCCTGCATGGATGCGCAGACCGTCAATCGGCGTGCGCTTGCCGCCCGGTGGCGTGCAGCATGGCGCTTTGCGGGTGCTGGGCGATCAATTGCACCAGCCGGGCATCGAGTTTGCCGCTGTGCACCTCGTCATCCAGAATCGACTGGATTTCCGGTATCGACAGGGCGCGGCGGTAAGGCCGCGTTTGTGCCAGGGCCTGGTACACGTCGGCCACCGCCACAATGCGCGCTTCCAGGGGCAGCTGCGTGGCGGTGCGGTGGTAGGGGTAGCCCGAACCGTTGAGGCGTTCGTGGTGCATGCCTGCCCACAGGGCGATCTGTTCAAAGCCGTTGACGCGCGACAGGATGTTGAAGGTGTCAAAACTGTGGCGCTGCACCGTGGCGTACTCCTGCTGGTCGAGCTTGCCATTTTTGTCCAGCACTGCATCCGGCACGCGCAGTTTGCCCAGGTCATGCAGCAGCCCGGCCAGTTCGAGCTGGTCAAGGGTGTGTTCGTCGAACCCACACTGCCCGCCCAGGTAACGCGCCAGCCGCGCCACGCCCTCGGAGTGCTCGGCAGTGAACGAACTTTTGTTGTCCACAATGGCGGAAAACATGGCCACCAGCTCCCGCACCTGTGCAAACGCCACCGATTGGGCGCAACCGTCCTGCACCCACTGCGCCACATAACCGGCGGCGTGTTCGTTGTCCATGGAAAACCAGAACACTTCGGGCAGCGACACCTGCTCGAACGCCTGCACCAGCGCTGGTGCAAACCAGCTGCCACGGTACTGGCGCACGCTGGCGTACACCTGCGCGCGCAGCAGCAGCACGTTGGGTTCCTCCCGGCGCAAACGGGTAACCTGCACGTCCACGCGGTCGGCCAGGTAAATGCAGTTGGCCAGCAAGGCGGTGGTGGCGTCCATGCTGGACTCGGGTGGGCGGGCATCCCAGTGGGTGTGGTGGTGCAGCACCACGTCCGCCAGGGGTGCGAGCATGGGTACCGCGCGCAGCATCTGGCCACCCAGCAGGCAGTGGTCGTGCTCGCCCTCCCAGGCCATGTCCAGCAGCTGGTGGTGCGTGCGTGTGCTGGAGACCCCGCAGTCGTGCAGGATGGCCGCCTGGATCAGGCGGTTCTGGGTTTCAGTATCCCAACCCAGCGCGGCACCACATTCGCTGGCGATGTAGGCCACCCGTTTGCCGTGGTGGATGTGGTCCACCCCCACCAGATCGAGCGCGTCCGACAGGGCGTGCACCACTTCGTGCAGATTCAGAATAAATTCGGACATGTCAGACTCCCTTGGGCACTGCGGGCTCCCGGTGCGCGCCATGTTGCACCGGCGCGGGCCGTCGGTCAAGCCATGGGAGGCCATAATTGCTATACGTTTGAGAGCTGATTCCGCAAGCCAGACGTGCGCAAACGGCATATTTGATGCATAAAATTGGCGCGCTGCCACGGCACCCACGCCTTCAAGTTCTGCTTGACAAAGCCCACCCATCGGGGTGGTGCAATGTGGCGTGGGGGGTGGCTTGATGACAGGGGCCGGGTGTGGCAGGGGGGTGAGGAAGCCGGATGTGGGTCTGCCAGAATGTTGGGTTTATTGAGCGGCGTCGTAAAGCAGTCCGTATGAGGCTGCAGACTAATTCAGGGAGATTGGATGTCACTTGCTCATCGCCTGTTTGTTGTTCTCATCCTGGAAGTCGCCTACGTAGTCGCTAGGCGGGTGGTTCTTCACTCCCTGCCCTGGTCGTCTTTTGAGGCTGAGGCGATCTCAACCGTCTTGCGCGTCATCACTGCGGGTGCCTGTTGGTACCTTTTTCGGCCGCTCATCATGTCCCGATCCAGCAACCAAGCTGCTTTGCGCAGTCCGTTGCTGGCGGTGGGTTTGCTCCTGTTTCTGTCGATCCCGGTGCTCATCGGGCACTACGTACTATCAGCAACGGTTGCTTGGATGTTCGCTTTCGCCAGTGTGTTTGTTGCAATCAAAGAAGAGTTCTTGTTTCGTGGAATCGTACAGAACTTGTTGGGCCAGAAACTTGGTTCATTGAAGGCCATTCTTTTAACCAGCGTCGTGTTCACCGTTTGGCATATCGGAGTTTGGAGTTTCACGCCCTGGGTCTTTTCTCAAATATTCGTGGCCAGCGTCATTCTTGGAACTGTTTACATCTACGGTGGAAGTATGGTGGTTGTCGTCGTTATTCATGCCATTTACGACGCGATGTTTTCTTTCACACCATGGATTCCACAGCCCTTGCCAGAAAATTTTGGCTTTCTGCCTTTGCTTGCCGCGTTGTTGGTTGTGTCATATTGGGCGCGGTCGAGAGGCAGGGCGAGCCATCAGAATCATCAGTGCACGTAAGGCAACGCGACATGAACGAGGAATATATGAGCAAAATTAAAGACGAAATGCGCACTGAATATCGGCGCGAAGATTTGGGCAAGGGTGTTCGAGGCAAATACTTCGCTCGGGTATCGAAGGGAACAAACCTTGTTTTGCTGGACGACAAGGTTGCCAAATCGTTCCCCACAGGCGAGGCGGTCAATCAGGCGCTTCTAGGGCTTCTCGCACTTACCGAGCAAACGGCGCGCATAACTCGCGCTAATCAGACGACCCGCAAGCGGGCTGCGGCTTAGCTCAAACGTGACGGCGCCAACGTTGAATTGCCAGACCATGCCGACCATTTTTAGCCACCCTGTGGTTCACCGTTTCCCGGCACCTACGCAACTCCCCCCACCGCCCCTTGTCGCCCCGGCGGGCATTGCCGCTCGCCGATTTTGTGCGCGTTTGGCACCATGAGGCGAGCGGCAGTGGACGCCGGGGCAGGCCACAAACGCTATTCTTTTAGTAGCTGTCTCCGCACGCCAGACGGGCGCAAACGGCTTGTTTGATACGCAGCCCTGAGGCGGCAGGGATTTGGGAAGGGCAGAGGAGGGGGATGCTGGATGGGCTCTGCCAGAATACTGCGGTTCGCTTTCCAATGATCCGGACAACACGTAAGTCATCACGCACGCAGGCACCACTTATGGATGCAGTCAAACACGAATACCTGACCATCTTTCTGTATGGCTTGCCCGTATTGTTAATCGTGGGCAAGCTTTTTTTTGGATCCATCTCCGGCTTTCTTGACTGTGTGCGCCTGGCCCTGACGCCCGATGTGATTTCATTGCTGCGTGGAGAGTGGGGCGAGGATCAATGGGCCAGTGCCAAGGTGTTTGTCTACCTGGCGCTGTGCGCAGGGGGCATGTATTCGGCGCACCTGCACTTCTATCCGGCGTAGCGGGCAGGTCTTGACAGAGAGGCCGTGAAACTGGAAGCGGTCAAGGGCTCCAATCCGTCGTGGGAGGCTGCAAATGCTATATTTTTGATAGCTTCTTCCGCACGCCAGACGGGCGCAAACGGCATGTTTGATAACGGAGCCTTGGGGCGGCAGGGATTTGGGGTGTGCGGAGGAGGGGGGCTGGATGGGGTCTGCCAGAATATCGAGGCCCATTTAACAAAGTCGGAAATCAGCCAAAGTGAGGCTGCAAGCCGCTTTCAGGAGGATTGGATGGTCAACTTATGGAGCAGAGTCCAACTTATAGAGCAATTCTTGGTGCTCTGGACATCACGGTAGAACGCATGAAAACTTGCTCGCCTTGGACGTCTGCGGGCCTCGTTCTACAGCTCCTCGCAATCGCCGGCATGGCCCTGGCATTGTGGTACGCCGCCGAATTTGTGCCTGCAGTTCCAGTTCGAGACACCGGGAAGGTGATGGTGAGCCCGCGGTTCAACTTCGAAGCGCGAGCTCTGATCGTGTTCGTTGCTTGTACGGCCGTGTCGGCGTCACTGAGCCTGATCGGATTGGCCGTGGGTCCTCGGACTCGTGCATGCCTGCTCTCCGTTCTGCCCACCCTCTTGGTGGTCAGCTCACCGTACTGGCTTCCCATGCTAGGCTCGCTGCGACATGCGCTCTAACAGGCGCGGACACGCAGCCGCAGGATGTCGCTTTGCGGCCCCGGCTGCGTGCTGGGCCCGTCGCATCGCGGCTTGCTTCCACAAGTCGCCGGTTACCCGCACGTCGCTTCGCATCTGATTTCTCCCACCAGCAAATCGCCGTTTCCCGGCAGGTACCGCAATCCCCACCGCCCCTTGTCGCCCCGGCGGGCATCAGAGCTCGCCGATTTTGTGCGCGTTTGGCACCATGAGGCGGGCGGCAGTGCCCGCCGGGGCAGGCCACAATCGCTATTCTTTTAGTAGCTGTCTCCGCACACCAGGCGGGCGCAAACGCACTATTTGATGCATAAAAATGGCGCCTTTCCACGGTGCCACCCAACCACTGGCCCACGCACTGCCAAGGTACGCACGGACCCCAGGCCGCTTCAGCTCAAAATCGCCTGCGCAAATTCCCGTGCGTTAAAGGTTTCCAGTTCGTCCAGCTTTTCACCCACGCCAATAAAGTAAACCGGAATGGGCTTCTCGCGCGCAATGGCCGCCAGCACGCCGCCTTTGGCGGTGCCGTCGAGCTTGGTGACGATCAGACCGGTCAGGCCCAGCGCGTCGTCAAAGGCGCGCACCTGGGCCAGCGCGTTCTGGCCGGTGTTGCCGTCGATGACCAGCAGCACCTCGTGCGGGGCAGTGCCGTCTGCCTTCTGAATCACACGTTTGATCTTCTTCAGCTCTTCCATCAGGTGCAACTGCGTGGGCAGGCGCCCGGCGGTGTCGATCAGCACCACGTCTTTGCCGCGTGCCTTGCCGGCGCTGACCGCATCAAAACTCACCGCAGCGGGGTCGCCGCCTTCCTGGCTGATGATTTCGACCAGGTTGCGGTCGGCCCACACGCCCAGTTGCTCGCGCGCGGCGGCGCGGAAGGTGTCTGCCGCCGCCAGCAACACGCTGGCACCCTCGTTGGACAGGTGTTTGGTGAGTTTGCCAATCGACGTGGTTTTGCCCGCGCCGTTCACGCCCGCCACCATGATGACGGTGGGTGTGTGTTGGCCAATGACCAGGGCTTTTTCCAATGGCTGCAGCAGATCGGTCAGCACGGCAATCAGAATGTTCTTCATGGCCACCGGGTGGGTCACGCCGCTGGTATTGACCTTGCGGCGCACGGCATCCAGCAGGTACTGCGTGGCGGGCACGCCGGTGTCGGCCATCAGCAGGGCTTCTTCCAGGCTCTCGTACAGGGCTTCGTCGATGATGGAGCCGCCAAACACGGTGGAGATGCTCGATGCCGTTTTGCCCAGGCTGGCTTTGAGCTTGTCGACCCACTTTTGCCGCTCGGGCGGCGTGGCGCCGGGTACCGGAATGTCAATCGGCGTAACCAGCGCGCTGCCGATCAGCGAGCCGCCGGTAAAGGCCGGGGCGGGCGTGGCGGGGGCTGGTGCGAAATGGGGGCTGGGCGCTGGTGCCGGTGTGGCAGGGCGGGGCGCAGCCGCAGTGGGCACGGGTGCCGCAGCGGGGGACGCAACAGGCGCTGCAACAGGCGTTGCGGTGGCCGGGGGAGGGGATTTTTTTTTGAAAAAGCTGAACATGTGGGGCGTTCTTAGAATCACAGCATTCTATGAAACACACACGCCCCCCCCTTGTCCCCAGATTCCCCCCCCGATTCGACCCGCTGCCCCCGCACCTGGCTGCCAGGTCGCCTGCGAGGTCCGTGGCCGTGCACGCCCTGCTGGCGTCCTGTTTATTGCTGGGTGGGGCGCTGCTGCCCGCCACGGCGGGGGAACCCCCAGCGTCCGTGTTAGCGCAGGCTTCCGCAGCGTCGCAGCAACCCTCCACGCCGCCGGGTACCGCCCGCGCCACGCCCAAGGTGCAGCAGTTCACCCTGGCCAATGGCCTGACGCTGATCGTCAAGCCCGACCACCGCGCCCCCACCGCCGTGCACATGCTGTGGGTGCGCGTGGGCGCCATGGACGAGGTGGATGGCACCAGTGGTGTGGCCCATGTGCTGGAGCACATGCTGTTCAAGGGCACGCCCACCGTGAAGGCGGGCGAGTTTTCGCGCCGCGTGGCGGCCCTGGGCGGGCGTGAAAACGCTTTCACGGCACGCGATTACACCGGTTATTACCAGCAAATTCCGGCCCAGCACCTGGGCGCGGTGATGGCGCTGGAGGCCGACCGCTTTGCCAACAACCAGTGGCCCG
This sequence comes from Candidatus Aalborgicola lynettensis, assembly GCA_016719405.1. Classification (GTDB taxonomy): domain Bacteria; phylum Pseudomonadota; class Gammaproteobacteria; order Burkholderiales; family Burkholderiaceae_C; genus Allorhodoferax; species Allorhodoferax lynettensis. Next base: position 483,529 of record JADJZE010000002.1, on the reverse strand, counting down.
ACGATGCGTTTGTGAAAGAGCTGGAGGTGGTCAAGGAAGAGCGGCGCATGCGCACCGAAGAAAGCCCCCACGCCCGGCTGTCCGAGGCCATGATGGCCATGGTGTACCAGGCCCACCCCTACCACCGCCCGATTGTGGGCTGGATGAGTGACCTGGACGCCATGACGCCGGACGACGCCCGCGCCTTTTTCAAACGCTGGTACACCCCGGCCAATGCCGCCGTGGTCGTGGCGGGTGATGTGGACGTGGCCCAGGTGCGGGCCCTGGCCGAAAAAACCTATGGCCGCATCAAGGCCCGCCCGGTGCCCCCGCGCAAGCCGCGTGAGGAGCCCACGCAGCACGGTATGCGCCGCCTCGATTTCAAAGCCCCGGCCGAGCAGGCGTTTGTGAACCTGGCCTTCAAGGTGCCCCGCCTGGACGTGACCACGCTGGCGCAACCCAGCCTGGATGCCATGGGCCAGGACGCCCTGGCGCTCACCGTGTTGTCTGCCGTGCTGGACGGGTATGACGGCGCCCGGCTCGACCGCGCGTTGACGCAGCCCGCCGACCATGTGGCCGACAGCGCCGGTTCGCATTACGGCCTGACGGGGCGCGGGCCGCAACTGTTCATGCTGCAGGGCGTTCCCGCCAGCGGCAAGACCGCCGCCCAGGTGGAGCAGGCCCTGCGTGAGCAGGTGCAGCGTATTGCCCGAGAGGGTGTGACCGAGGCAGAGTTGCACCGCGTCAAAACCCAGTGGGTGGCGGGTGAGGTGTACCGGCAAGACAGCGTGTTCAACCAGGCCCAGACCCTGGGTGCAAACTGGGTTCAGGGCGCTGCGCTGGATGCCGACGAGCGCCTGATAGCCCACCTGCGGGGCGTAACCGCCGCCCAGGTGCAGGTGGTGGCGCAGCGCTACTTTGGGGACGATGCCCTCACCGTGGCCACGCTGCTGCCCCAGCCCATGGACAAAACCCCCCAACCCCGCGTGCCCAAAGCCGGTTCACGCCACTAGGATTGCCCCATGATTGCTATAAAAATGAGAGCTGCCTGCGCTCTACTGGCGGGCGCATCAAGCCTTTTTTACTCTAATTTTGCATGGGCGGTATTGCCCATTCAGCACTGGACACAACGCTCTGGCGCCCAGGTGTTTCTGGTGGAAAGCCCGACCATCCCCATGGTGGATGTGCGACTGGAGTGGGATGGCGGCAGCCGCCGCGACCCCACCGAGCAGGCCGGTCTGGCCAGCGCCATGGTGGGGGCCATGGGGGATGGCGTGCGCGCCACGGCGCAGGAGCCGGCGCTGGACGAAAACGCGCTGAGCGAAGCCTGGGCCGACCTGGGCGCGTCGTTTGGTGGCTCGGCCAGCGCCGACCGCCTGAGCTTTGCGTTGCGTTCGCTCACCTATCCCGATTTGTTGCCCCAGGCGGTGGCCTTGGCGGCACGGCAACTGGCGGAGCCGGCGTTTCCCGAAGCGGTCTGGTTGCGCGACCGGCCCAAACTCATCGCCAGCCTGAAAGAGGCGCTAACCCGCCCCGGCAATGTGGCTGCCAAGGCCTATGCCAAGGCGGTGTACGGTAGCCACCCGTATGGTGCGGAAACGACGGAGGCCACCTTGCTGCGCATAGGCGTGGCGGAATTTGCGGCCCTGCATGCACAACTGCTGCGCCCGTGCCGCGCCAAGGTCAGCCTGGTGGGGGCGCTGAACCGCGCCCAGGCCGATGCCCTGGTGGCGCAGCTGCTGGCACGCCTGCCGCAGGGCGCATGTACCGCTTTGCCACCGGTGCCCGAGGTGGCGCCGCTCACCCAGGCGCAGCAGCACGACATTGCCTTTGACGCCGCGCAGGCCCAGGTGCTACTGGGACAGCCCGGCTACCCCCGGCGCGACCCCGATCACTTTGCGCTGGTGGTGGGCAACCACATTCTGGGCGGCGGTGGTTTTACCTCGCGCCTGACCACCGAGGTGCGCGAGAAGCGCGGCCTGACCTACAGCGTCTACAGCTACTTTTCCCCGGGCCTGCACGCCGGGGCCTTTACCGTAGGCTTGCAAACCCGACCGGACCAGGCGCAACAGGCGCTGGCGTTGGTGCGCAAGGAATTGGCGAAGTTTGTGGCCGAGGGTCCGACCGAGAAAGAGCTGCAGTCGGCCAAAGACAATCTGATTGGCGGCTTCCCGCTGCTGCTGGACGGCAACCGCAAGCTGCTGGAAAACGTGGCCAATATTGCCTGGAACGACTTGCCGTTGGACTACCTGGACACCTGGACGCAGCACATCGGCAAATTGACGGTGGCCGACATCCGCGCTGCCTTCGGGCGCAAGTTGCAGCCCGAAAAAATGGTGACGGTGGTGCTGGGCGCACCGGCTTCCAGTCCCTAGACGGCGGCTGGTTCAGGGTAATCCCGGAGTTTTCCGCGCGTGTAGCGCGAGGGATAGGCCGCACAATGGGTGGGTCACGTTTTGTAGCCTGCCGATGCCCCATGTCCTGATCATCAATGCCGTAGTCAGCCTCATCATGGGTGCGGCACTGGTGCTGGTGTGGCGGCGCGACCGCACGCAAACCTTCACGCGCTACATCGGCTGGGCCAACCTGATGCAGTTGCTGGTGCCCATGGGCTACTGGCTGACCGCGCAGACCCACGTTGCCATGGTGGTGTGGGGTTTTGTGATGCTGCCGCTGGCGGCGGCCTGTTACACCACCTTGCTAACGCTGGGCGCAGCGCACCTGGCCGGTCAACCAGCGCCACCCCGTGCGGGCTGGTTGATTTTTCTGTTGCTGGCGCTGACCGACGCCGCAGCCCTGGCACTGGGTGGCTTGCAGGCAGCGCAGATTTGCGTGGGCACCATCAATACCTTGTTGGGCGTATTGTGTGCGTACTGGATACTGAAGGAGCGGCGTGCGACCCTGGCCGAGAAACTGGTGGGGCCACTGTTGATTGCCCTGGGTTTGATTCAATTCATCTACGTGGTGTACCAGGACGATGGCGCTGCACTGCTGGCCACACTGGGGGCTTTGCTGCGCGTGACCCTGGGGCTGGTGCTGCTGCATGCGGCGCTGGAGCGCGGCGGGCGCGAGTTGCGCAAGCAACGCTACCGCTTTGCCGGCATGGCGGAGCGCTCGCTCCAGGGCATCATGATCACCCTGGGCGGTACCCAGATTGTGTACGCCAACCCGGCGTGCCTGGCTCTGTTTGGGGTGCAAAATCTGGAAGAGTTGAAGGTTGTCACGTTTTCCAGGGCCATTCCCAAGGCCGAACGCGACCACGCCCGGCACATCGTGAAGGCCATTGCGCGGGGGCAACAGAACGATGCCAGCCTGGAAACCCTGCGCCAACGGGTTGACGGTAGCCCCGTTTGGCTGCGCTTCCACTATTTCCGCACCGAGTGGGATGGTGCACCGGCGGTGCAGGTGCTGATTTCGGACGAGACCGCGCGCTACCAGGCCAGCCAGGCGCTGGCGCACCAGGCCTCGCACGACGAACTCACGGGTTTGCCCAACCGGGTGGCCCTGATCAAGAGTTTGAAAAGAAGGTGCTCCGGAGACGAGCAGGACGCCAGCTTTGTGCTGGTGTTGCTGAATCTGGACCGCTTCAAGCTGTTTAATGAGGCGCATGGCCACTCAATGGGCGACGCGGTGTTGAACACCATCGCGCAAGCCCTGCGTGCCACCATGGACCCCAGCTGCGAGGTGATGCGCATGGCGGGTGACGAGTTCGCACTGGTATCGGCGCCCAATTGCAGTGGCGAGACCGCAGTGGAAATGGTGTCTGCGCTGCGGCAGTTGTTCAGCAAGCCGTTTCAGGTGGCGGGGCAGGATATGTTCCTGGATGTATCGATGGGGATTGCCTTGTATCCCGACAGCGCGCGTGATTCGGAATCTTTGCTGCGCGCCGTCAATGCCGCCCTGCAGGTGGCCAAGCGCACGCCTGGCACCTCCTATCGACTGGCAGAAAAAGCGTTTGAACGCCGGTCCAGCAATGCGCTGGTGCAAGAGCAGGCGCTGCGTTTGGGCATCGAACGTGCCGAGATCTACTTGACCTACCAGCCCAAGGTGGATGCGCATACCGGGCGTTTGGTGAGCTTTGAGGCCTTGGCACGCTGGGATAGCCCGGGGGTGGGGCCGGTGAGTCCGGTGGACTTTATTCCGATTGCCGAGCGCATCGGTCTGATTCGTGCATTGGGTACGGGACTGTTGAAACAGGCGTGCCAGCAAATTGCCGCCTGGCAGGCGGAGTATGGATATTGTGTGCCAGTGGCGGTTAATGTGTCGCCTTTGCAAATGCTGGATCCCGAGTACCCGACGCTGGTGGCGAACGTGCTGCACGCATCGGGCATAGACGCGTGTTGGCTGACGCTGGAAATCACCGAGAGTTCTGCCGTGCAGGATATGGATCAAACCGTGGCACAGGTGGCGGAGCTGCGGTCCATGGGGGTGGATGTGGCCATGGATGATTTTGGTACCGGGTTTTCGTCGCTGAACATGCTGCGCCGCTTGCGGCTCAATACCGTGAAGATCGACAAGGGCTTAGTGGACCCGCTACCGGCGCCCGATGCGATTGCCGTGGTGCGGGCGATTTGTCAGTTGGCCACGGCTTTGCACATGCATGTGGTGGCCGAGGGGGTGGAGACACAAGCGCAAGCCGATGCGGCGCGGGACGCGGGTTGCACGGAGTTGCAGGGGTTTTTGTATTCCAGGCCACTGCTGCCCAAAGATGTGGGCCCATGGCTGCATCAAGCACTGGCTTTGGATTGATGCGCCATTTTCTGGCCGCGTGGCGATATTCTTAGCAGTTGGTGGTGCTGGCCGCAGCGTGGTGGTGCCCGACCAGTTGCATCATTGCCAGCACCTTGTCGCGGGTGATGGGTTTTTCGAAAGTGCCGCGCACCCGCAGGCCCTGCAGACGGGCCATTTTTTCTGCCAGATGCAGTACCGGTCCGTCGTAGGTGGCCAGCTCCCAATTGGGGTCGTTGGGCGGCGTGCGGTTGTGGCCCGAGACGATCACAATGTCGGCCTGCGCACGTTCTTTGGCCAGCTGCCGTAAAAACTCCATGCCGTCGATCTGGGGCATACACAGGTCACACACCACGACATTGGGGGGGGGCTTGCTTTTGCGGTAACTTGCCAGCCCTTCGAGTCCGGAATGGGCTACCTGCACGGAGGTTACGCCGATGCTGGCCAGCAGTTCAACCATCAGTTCCAGCAGGAACACGTCGTCATCGACCAGCAGCACATGGAGCGCGCGGGGGGCTGCGGGGGTGCTCACGGCGTGTTCCATGGAATGCGTTGAATGATGGGTGTTGGTGTTATTTGCGTGCCAGTATAGGGGCGTAAATCGGCTGCGTCCATGCTTGTAAGGCGTTGTCCGTTAAGCTCTAGGCATGACGAAATCACGTTCTCTCCCCGCAAAAAGTCCTTCCCGCGTCAGCCCATCGGGCGCCAAAACGGCCCGCGTTCCGGTGCACAAACGCCCGCCGGGCGAAATCCGCCTGATCGGTGGCCACTGGAAGCGCATCAAGCTCAAAGTGGCCGACAAGCCGGGCCTGCGCCCCACCCCTGACCGGGTGCGTGAAACGCTGTTCAACTGGCTGGGGCAGGATCTGTCTGGCCTGCGCTGTGTGGATGTTTTTGCCGGTACCGGTGCACTGGGGTTCGAGGCCGCGTCACGGGGTGCTGCCGAGGTGTTGCTGGTGGAGCGCGAGGGTGTATTGGTAGAGCAGTTGCAGCGGGTCTGTTCCCAGTTGCAAGCGCTGGAAATGACGCCCCCCGTGGCCCCCCAGCGGCTGCTGATTCAACGCGGCGAGGGGCTGGCCGCATTGCGCCAATTGGCACCCGCCAGCCAGCATGTGATCTTTCTTGATCCGCCCTTTGATAGCGATTTGTACGAGGCGGCATTAACCGCCGCAGCGCGGGCCATTGCGCCGCAAGGCTGGGTATATCTGGAAGCCCCCAAGGCGTGGACCGAGGCTGTTTTGAACCCGCTGGGTTGGACGGTACACCGCCACCTGAAGGCCGGTGCCGTGCATGCGCACCTGCTGCGGGCCGTGGGTGTTTGCGCTGCCGATGTCTAACAATTGCTTACAAAATAGGTCCGTAACAAACGGAGGTGTCGCATGTCGAATTCAGTGATCGCCATCTATCCGGGTACGTTTGACCCGATTACCCTGGGCCACCAGGACATTATTCGCCGTGCTGCGGGTTTGTTTGGCACCGTCATCGTGGCGGTGGCAGCAGCCCACCACAAGAAAACCCTCTTCAGTCTGGAGGAGCGGCTGGAAACGGTGCGGGAGGTGCTGCAACCCTACGCCAATGTGCGGGTGGATGCGTTTGCCGGTCTGGTGCGTGATTTTGCCGTGGACCAGGGTGCCCGTGCCATGGTACGCGGCGTGCGCAGTGTGAGTGATTTCGATTTTGAAAGCCAGTTGGCGGGCATGAACCGCGCGCTGGCGCCGGATGTGGAAACGGTTTTCTTGACGCCGGAAGCCCGCTACCAGTACATCTCCAGCACGCTGGTGCGGGAGATTGCGACATTGAAGGGGGATGTGGCGCAGTTTGTGGCGCCCACAGTGCAGTGCCGTTTGCTGCAAAAATTGCAGATGCCGGTGGGCTAGACGCCCGATACTGTGGACCGATGGCAGATCAATACGCGCAGTGCGCGTTACCTCAACGAACAGGAGTAGGGTCATGAAAATTTTGTTGCCTGTGGATGGTTCAGCCTTGGCGCTGGAGGCGGTGCGTTTTGCCATTCGCATGGTGCTGGCCGGTTTGCGTGCCGATGCGGTGCTGGCCAATGTGCAGGAGCCCGCACACTTGTATGAGCTGCTGGTGGCGCACGATCCCGATCTGATCGACCGCGCCAGTGCCGATGCGGGTTTGCACGCCCTGGTGGAAGCGCGGGCCTTGCTCGATGCAGCCGGCGTGGCCTACGAGGTGGAGGTAGCCAAGGGCGACCCGGCCCACACCATCATCGAGATGACCGAGCGCTTTGGTTGCGACCTGGTTGTCATGGGCGCCCGGGGCACCAGTGCCTTGCGCAGCGCCATGATGGGATCGGTCTCCAACGAGGTGCTGCACGCCAGTGCCGTGCCGGTGATGATTGTCAAACCCGACGAGGTTGGTTAATGGCGCTCACCATTACCGATGCCTGCATCAATTGTGATGTGTGCGAGCCGGAGTGCCCTAACGAGGCCATCACCATGGGGCCATCAATCTATGAGATTGACCACGCCAAGTGCACCGAGTGTGTCGGGCATTTTGACGAACCCCAGTGCGTGCAGGTGTGCCCGGTGTCCTGCATTCCCATTGACCCGCAGCACGTGGAAAGTAAAGAGACTTTGTGGGAGAAATACCGCCGCTTGCAGGCAGCAGCAGCGCCGGTGGTGGCCGTCAAGTCGTAGGCGAAGCCGAGGCCGCAGCCAGGGTTTGCTGTAATGCCTGGTGTTTGACCAGCCAGGCCGCAACCTGGTTTTTGGGCATCGGTTTGCCAAAGTAGTAACCTTGGGCATGGCTGCAACCCAGCTTGGACAGTTCTTCGCCAGTGGCATGGTCCTCAATGCCTTCGGCAATGGTGCTCAGGCCAATGGAGCGGGCCAGTTCCAGCGCGGCCTTGATGATGTGTACGCTGCGCTCCGATTGCCGGATCTGTTGCACAAAGGTCTTGTCGATCTTCAGGCAGGTAAACGGGAGGGATTGCAGGTAGTCCAGCCCGGCGTAGCCGGTTCCAAAATCGTCCAGTGCAATCCCCACACCCAAGGCACGCAGTTCGCGCAAGGACCGCGATACCGCCTCCATGTTCTGGATGATGATGGTTTCGGTCAACTCAATGCGCAGTTCGGCAGGCTGCATGCCGCAGCGGTGGAGGCAGTCTTGAATCTCCTGGACGATTGCGCCGCCTGCCAGTTCGGGGGCGGACAGATTGATGCTGACAAAGGGCTGGTGTTGCGTGTTGTGGGTGCAATAGGGGCGCAACGCAGCCCAGTCCGCCACGGCCTGGTGCAGCACCCATTTGCCGATGCGGTGAATGAGCCCGGTTTTTTCTGCCAAAGGAATAAATTCCGCTGGACTGACCAATCCCAGCGTCGGGTGGTTCCAGCGGATCAGGGCCTCAAATCCCACCATGGTGAGTTGATCAAATGCAATCAGGGGTTGGTAATACAACTCCAGTTGTTGCAGGTTAATGGCATCGGACAGGTCTTGCGCCAGTGAAAGGGTGCGCACGGCGGCGTGGTGCAGGTCGATGGTGTCCACTGCATCGGCGGCCAATGCCTTGCGGGCACCGGACTGTTGCTGCAGGCCGGCCGCATCGTGGGTGCTGCGAAACCGGGCCAACAACAGGCGCATCAGGTACTGGATGACCGGGTCTGCGCGCAGCAACAGCTCTTCGACATGGCTGCGGTCGATGCGAATGAGGCGCGTGGGCACCAGGGCACGTACTGCGGCGGTGCGGGGTTGCCGGTCCAGCAGGGCGACTTCGCCAAACATGGCGCCCGTGGACAGCATGGCGATGCGGGTGGGCTCGGTGCCGCCACCGGCCAGTACTTCGACGCAGCCTTCTTCGATGACATAGGCGGAGTCACCGATGTCACCCCACTGAAATACCAGTTCGTTGGTGTCGAAGCGTTGCCTGTCAAATGCGTCCGTCATAAAAACCTCGCAACAGCCCGGAGAGCCGATTGCGGGCCACTATAGACCAATCCATGCCCAATGGGAATGCGGTGTGTGCCCGCGTTGGGCCGTTCGCACGCTGTGGCGGTGTACCAGTGGTCTACGGTTTGGTATTTTTAGTGTCGGCAATGCTGCGGGCGGTGAAGAATTCGGGCGTTTTTTGCTTTGATTTCGATTTCTTGGCGTTTGGGCCGGTGGGATGGGTGGCGTCTGCAGCGGAAGACGGCGTCTGGCGTGCAGATTTCTCGTTGCGGGTGCCGTTTTTTGTGCGGGAATTCGTTTTGGCGTTGCCGTTGGCCATCGCCTGTGCTTCGTCGTGCAGGCGTTGCTTTTCCATGGCGTCGGCGCTGGCAGCTTCACGCCGTACCCGTGCATCGGACTCGGACTTTTCGGCCTTGCTGCGCGTATCTTCCACTTCTACCACCAGGGCGTCAGGGCAAGGCGTCTGGCTGTAGGCGCTGCCACATCGGTATACTTTTTGGGCTGCAGCGCCTGTAGATAGAGCGCAAGTAGCTATTGAAATGAGAGCAAAAAACAGCCGGTTCTTCATACAAAGTGTCATGGTGGTGGTGCTTGTGGCAGCGCGGTTGGCGTTGCAGGTGGTGGTGCGTGCGCGCGCGCAGGTTTATGGGTGTGCACCAGCAGCATGGCTTTGTCCATGTCGCCGGCCATGTAGGCAGGCAGGGCCTTGAGCGCACGGTCAATGCATTGGTCAATGGCAATGCGGTCATCCAGGGGTGGTTTCTTTAGCACCCAGTTAACAACCTCGGCCTTGTTTCCGGGGTGACCGACGCCCAGACGCAAACGCCAATAGTCGCCGCTGCCAAGTTGCGCGTGGATATCGCGCAGACCATTGTGGCCGGCGTGGCTGCCACCCAATTTCAGCTTGACCTGGCCGGGCGCGATGTCGAGTTCATCATGGGCAACCAGAATTTCCTGCGGTGTGATCTTGAAGAAGCGCGCCAACGCAGCCACCGATTTGCCGGACAGGTTCATGAAGGTTTGGGGTTGCAATAACCACACTGTTTGGCCATGCACCGTGGTGCGTGCGACCAGACCGTGGTAGCCCTTGTCCATGTGCAGCGAGGTTTTCAGTTCGTGCGCCAAGGCGTTGATCCACCAGAATCCGGCGTTGTGGCGGGTGGCTTCGTATTCCGGGCCGGGGTTACCCAGGCCCACAAACAGTTTGATCATGCGATGCGAGGCAAAAATGCGTGTGCCAATGGTAGGGCAAAAAACGGGAGGCCAACTTTTTGAGGTTCCTGAAACGCCAACGGCCCACTTGCGTGGGCCGTTGGCAGCGAGCGTGAAACGCAGGCTTATTTTTTGGCGGCAGGCGCCTTGGCCGCTGGGGCTTTAGCGGGGGCTTTGCCACCTTTGGCTGCAGGCGCGGCCGCAGCAGCTGCGTCCGCTGCAGGCGCAGCTTCTGGGGCGGCAATGACCACCACGGACACCACCACGGGGTTGCTGTTGCCATGGCGCACGGCGCTCACGCCCTTTGGCAGCACCAGATCGGAAACATGCAAAGACTTGCCTTTTTTCAGGGTGCTCAGGTCCACAGCGATGAACTCAGGCAGGTCGGTGGGCAGGCACAACACCTCCAATTCCGTCATGACGTGGTTGGCAATACAACCGTCTGTTTTGACAGCAGGAGACTGATCGTCGCCGCTGAAGTGCAATGGCACTTTCATGTGCAGTTTGGTTGTGGCGTCCACACGCTGGAAGTCGATGTGCAGAATCAATTGCTTGAAGGGGTGCATTTGCACGTCACGCAGCAGAACCTTGTGTTCCTTGCCAGCCAGTTCCATGTCCAGCACGGATGCGTGGAAGGCTTCCTTCTTGATGGCGTGCCACAAAGCGTTGTGGTCGAGTTCGATGGCCAAAGGCTCAGTCGCTGCTCCACCGTAAACGATACCGGGTGTGCGGCCCGAATTGCGGAGACGGCGGCTCGCACCCGTGCCCTGCTTGCTGCGCTCAAAAGCGACAAATTTCATAACTCACTCCAATAAAGAGTCCACCGCGACCAGTGTGACTCCGGTTTTAAAAAGACGCTGAATCACTGCACCGTGCAGTGGCGTCGGGAATTGTCTCGACCAAAATCTCAAAAGAGATTTTCCTGATCCGAGAACAAACTCATGACCGACTCCCCCTTGGCAATACGCTGAATGGTTTCGGCAATCAGTGGGGCCACGGAGAGTTGGCGAATTTTTTGACACTGCGCTGCCGCTGCACTCAGGGGAATGGTATTGGTCACCACCACTTCGTCCAAGGCAGAACCTTGTGCAATGCGTTCCAATGCGGGGCCCGAGAAAATCGGGTGGGTGCAATAGGCATACACCTTCTTCGCACCACGTTCTTTCAGCACTTCGGCAGCTTTGACCAAGGTGCCAGCGGTGTCAATCATGTCGTCCATGATGACGCAGTTGCGACCCTCAATCTCGCCAATGACGTGCATCACTTCCGATACATTGGCCCTGGGGCGGCGCTTGTCGATAATGGCCAGATCGCAATTCAACTGTTTGGCCAGCGCACGGGCACGCACCACGCCGCCGACGTCGGGCGACACCACGATCAGGTCTTCGTAATTCTTTTGGCGCAGGTCACCCAGCAAAACGGGCGAGGCGTAAATGTTGTCCACCGGAATGTCGAAAAAACCCTGAATCTGGTCAGCATGCAAATCCATAGTCAATACGCGGGCGACGCCTACGGCTTGCAGCATATTGGCCACCACCTTGGCCGTAATCGGCACACGGGTGGAGCGGGGGCGACGGTCTTGCCGTGCGTAACCGAAGTAAGGGATGACGGCGCTGATGCGTTCGGCCGATGCACGCTTGAGCGCATCCACCATGATCAGTAGTTCCATCAAGTTTTCGTTGGTGGGGGCACAGGTGCTTTGCACCACGAACACGTCGCGCGCGCGCACATTCTGGTTGATTTCGACGGTGACTTCACCGTCCGAGAAGCGCCCCACGGTTGCGGCACCGAGGGAAATACCCAAATGGCGCGCAATGTCAGCGGCCATGCCAGGATTGGCATTGCCAGTAAAGACCATGAAATCGGGTGGAGTGGATGCTTGCATGCGGGTTCCAGCGATGAGATTGGGTTTGTGTCTGAATGAGGCGCGTGTCGTGCCGGATCCATTCCGGACAACAAATTTGGCAGGGGAGAAAGGATTCGAACCTTTGCATGCTGGAATCAAAATCCAGTGCCTTAACCAACTTGGCGACTCCCCTACACAGGTTGGCAGCTCCACGCTGCCCACCGCTAAACCAACTACTTAGCCATCACCGGGCGCCCACCCCACCAGGGGGTGCGCATCCAAGCTGCTGCAAAGCCTGACCTGAAATTGACTGGGCATTGCATTGAGGCTACCCAGAAATTTCTGATCCGCATTGTGTGGCACTTGCGCAAAAACTGCACTCCCAGAGCCTGTCATTCGACCATTTAACCCGTTTGCTTCCAGCCAATTCAAGACTTGAGTTACCTCGGGACACAGCTTCTGAGCCACAGTTTGCAAGTCATTCCGGCCGTAACTTACTACATTTCCGAATGCGTTCGCAGCGAAGCCTGTGATTGTAGCAGTTTCTGAATCACGCTTCAATGAACGATCGGAAAAAATCAATTGGGTATCGAGGCCCACGGCTGGTTTGACGATGACCCATCGGGTGGAAGGCAGTTCGATGGGCGTGATTTTTTCTCCAATGCCTTCGACCCAGGCATGGTGCCCACCGAGAAAGAATGGTACATCCGCACCCAAATCCAGGCCGATTTGCATCAGGGTGGGTAGCGGGAGGTTGAGTTTCCATAATCGATTGAGCGCTAACAGGGTGGATGCAGCATCGGACGAGCCACCACCCATGCCCGCTTGTGCCGGAACCGATTTGCAGATGCCAATGTGTGCTCCGAATGGATATTGGGTGGCTTGTTGGAGGGCGCGCGCAGCACGCACGACCAAATCGTCGGTTGGCAGGGGCCAACTGAGGTCTTCCCGGCTTATCTGGCCATCGCGGCGAAGTTCGAAATGCAGTGTGTCGCACCAGTCGATGAGCATGAACACCGATTGGAGCAAGTGGTACCCGTCGGCGCGCCGTCCAGTAATGTGCAGGAATAGGTTGAGTTTGGCCGGTGCGGGGATGTCGTAAAGCGACTGCATGGCAGGATTATCTGATGCCTGGTTTAGGGATCGAGAATGATTTTGAGATCGGCCGGACTATCGGTAGCGATGCGTTGCGCGGATATTCGACCCGACGCCATTTCAGTGAGGTCAACCTGCCAATCTGCTGCAGGCAGTGCGATGCCCTGTAACCAGGCAAAGAGGTTGGTGATGGGTAGATCGGTTCCTGTGACGTGGCGCACAAGTGCGGGCAGTGAATCAAAGTGCTGCGTCTTGCCGCCGGTTTGCAGCGTAGCGGCGTTGGCACTCCACTGCATGTCCGCCAAGGTCGTCCCCAATGGGGTAGCCAATCTCAGGGTGCCCATTTGGGGGCTGCCCTGTAGGTCAAAATGGGCATGCAAAACCTGTCGTTGTGCACTGTTCACCCGCAGCGAGAGACGTCCTTCCCAGGAGGTTTTTTGTGGGTTAAATGTGCTGTTTGCGCCCGTATTGTGAGCGCACCCAGCTATTAAAATAATAGCAAATAGCAGCAACCGGTGCATACTTTGTTGCCATGCCGCATTCACGGTTGGGTGCGCAGCCGGTTCATTGTTTCAAGCAGAGTTTCATTTTTGGGACTTATTTTGAGTCCTTCCTGCCATGTGGCGTTGGCTGCATCGCGCTGGCCGGATTTCCATTGCACTTCACCCAGGTGGGCTGCAATGTCTGCGTTCGGGCGTGCCTTGAATGCAACTTCCAGTAGACGCAAGGCTTCAGCGGTGTTTCCGGAGCGGTATTCCAGCCATGCCAGACTGTCGATCAGGTCGGGATCATTGGGGAGCAGTTCCAGTGCTTTTGCAATTAGTGTCCGTGCCTCCGGTAGCCGCAGGCCCCGATCCGCCAACGAATAGCCCAAGGCGTTATAAGATTGGAAGTGATCTGGTTTGGCGGCGATGATTTGGCGCAACAACTGTTCCATTTCGTCGGTTTTGCCGATTTTCTCGGCCATCAGTGCTTTTTCGTACAAGAAGTCGGTCTCTTGAGGTTGTCGCGTAAGGGCTTCGGTCAGTACGTCATAAGCGGCACGGTATTGCTTGAACTCGCGTAGCAGCGCAATTTCGGTGTTGATTTTGGTGCGGACATCTTCGTTATGTAACTCCGGAGTGGCGCGAATGGCAGCACGTGCCGCATCCACCTTTCCTTGACGCGCCAGAATCATGGCTTTGTGGGTTTGCACACGCATGGCGTCCTGTTCGGATTCGATGAGTGCCAGATAGGACAATGCCCCATCGAGGTTTTGACCAAGTTCGGCAATTTGCGCCAGCAGCCAATAGGCCTGGGCCAGACCACGCTCTGATGCAGGATTTTTTGCGGCGGATGGCGAGGTTGCAAGTGGAACGTAATTCTTAAGCGAGATTTCTGCTTGTGCGGGCGCTTTGGCCTCGAATTCGAGGGATCCACGAATCAGCCACGCCTCCGGAAAGTCGGGCTTTTCCTGCGTCAGGAGAATCATTTGCGCAGATGCTTCCGGGTAGCGCTGGGTTATCAGTAGGGTGCGTGTGTAGGCCATGCGCATTTCAGGCGCCGGTTTGCCTAAGAGATATTTGCGCACCAGTGCTTCCGCTTCAGGGGTCTTGGGGTTCATCAAGGCAATTGCCAACACGACAGGTTCTTGTGCTCTGGGGTCGGCTTGCGCACCGCTTTGTGCGGCTTCCAGTGCGCCAGCGGGGTCCGACGCCGCCAATCGCAGCACGCCAATGGTCGCCCACGCAGCGGCGCTGGTCGCGCGCGCCGCAAGGTCAGGTGCCAGTGCCTGCTCTACAACCTTGACCACCAGTTTTTTTTCAGATGAACGCACGAAGTAGCGTGGTACTTGGCTGATAGCCGCCACGCGATCGGTGACCGGCAAACTTGCAAGCATGCGCTTGAGAGGATCTGATGTATCGGCAATACGGTTGAGTCCTATCAGTATTTGAAACACATACCGGTGGGCCTCCTGGGAGTTCGGGAACGCCTTGCTCCAGCTCTGCGCGGCTTCCAGTGCAGCCTGTCCTTCACGGTCCTGCAACGCCAAATCGATGGCTCGCTCATACAACTGCGGCGACTGACTTCTGCGTGCTGCATTCAGCATGTAGGCGAATGCACCGGCGTTGTTGCCTGCCTTCGCATTAAGTTCACCGACCAGAAATTCAAAGAATAAAGGAGCGTCGAGCCTGGAGTTGTTGGGTTCAGGCGCTTTGGTGTCTGCTGCGAACGCACTGCTGCTAAATAGAGCGGCCAACAGTGTGTGTGTCAGGAATTGTTTGATTGGGAGCATCGGGCAATAATAATCGACCCATGAAAATCGCTGCTGTCCATGCCTGAGTTACCTGAAGTCGAAGCCACGCGGCGTAGTTTTGTTGACCAGATCGTCGGGGCGCACATCGTGTCTGTGCGCATGGGTAAGCCCCTGCGTTGGCCCTTGGGTTGTTCCGTGGAGTCACTTGTTGGCCGTCGCGTACTGGGTGTGCGTCGACGGGGAAAATACCTGCTGCTGGATCTGGACCAGGGGCTGTTACTGGTGCATCTGGGAATGTCGGGGAGTCTGGGCTTTTTCAAGGCGCAGCCGCATCCGGGTGCGCATGATCACTGTGACGTACACACCACCCAGGGGGTGTTGCGTTTGCACGACCCCCGCCGCTTTGGTGCAGTGGTTTATGCAGCAGGGGAGGCTGCGCCAGCGGCTCAAAAATTATTGGGCAAATTGGGTCCGGAACCGCTGGAGGCGGGTTTTGATCTGGCACGTTTTCATGCCACCTTATGCCAGCGACGGGTACCGATCAAGCAGGTATTGCTGGCTGGCGATGCCGTGGTGGGCGTGGGCAATATATACGCCTCAGAGGCTTTGTTTCGTGCCGGTATTCGTCCAACTGTTAAAGCAAGCAATCTCAGTCGGCGTCGTGCTGAAGTTTTGTACCAGGCCGTGCGCGAGGTGTTGACCCAGGCGGTAGAAAAAGGGGGGAGTACGTTGCGCAACTTTTCGAATGCCAATGGTGAGGTCGGGCATTTTCAGATGCAGGCAAATGTCTACGCAAGGGCAGGGCAACCTTGTCGTGTGTGTGGGACCCTCATACGATTGATTCGACAGGGCCAGCGCAGTACATTTTTCTGCCCCCACTGCCAGAAATCCTGAGCACAAGCGCCGGGCACGGTGCTATATTGAGCTCTTCCATCGGGGGGGCGAAACTTGGCTACTTCATTTAACGAACAGTTTGACCTACACGGCTCATGGCGGCGAGAGTTCGCGCTCCGGCTGAAGTTGCTGGCTGAGTGGATGAAAGACAACGAGCTGCTCGATGCGGCTGTTGAAGAGCGCCTGATGCGGCTGGAAAACCAGGTGCGTTCGGACAAAGTCATGGTGGCGTTTGTGGCAGAGTTCTCGCGCGGCAAATCCGAGATGATCAACGCCGTTTTCTTTGCCGGTTACGGGCGTCGCATCATGCCTGCCAGTGCCGGGCGCACGACCATGTGCCCGACCGAGATGGGCTATGACGCCGATGTGCCCCCGTGCCTGCGGTTGCTCCCGATCGAGACCCGGCTGGAACCGCAGGCATTGATGGAGTGGCGCATGGCGCCCGAAAAATGGACGCGCATCGATCTGGATGTGAAAAATCCGCAACAGTTGGCCTCGGCGTTGGAAAAAGTCGCGGAAACCCGCAAGGTGACCCAGGACGAGGCCCGTGCTTTGGGTTTTTGGCACAGCCAGGCACCTGAAGACAACCCGGTTCTCGATGCGCAAGGCATGGTGGAGGTCCCACGCTGGCGCCACGCCCTGATTAACATTGCACACCCTCTGCTCAAGCAGGGTCTGGTGATTCTGGATACCCCCGGCCTCAATGCCATTGGTGCAGAGCCGGAGTTGACGGTGAGCCTGATTCCGCAAGCCCATGCGGTGGTGTTCATCTTGGGTGCCGATACCGGTGTGACCAAATCCGATTTGTCGATTTGGCGCGAGCATCTGGTTACGGAATCCGATAGCACCGATGCCCGTTTGGTGGTGCTCAATAAGATTGACACCCTGTGGGATGCGCTCAGTACACCCGAGCAGATTCAGCAGCAGATTGAGCGCCAGAAAGCATCAACCGCTGAAATTTTGGGTATCCCACCCGAGCGGGTGATTGCCGTATCGGCCCAAAAAGGCCTGGTGGCCAAGGTCACCGATGATGCGGACCTGTTGGAGAAGAGTTGCCTTCCGGTGCTGGAAGACGCCTTGGGGCGCGGCATGATGGGCAAGCGGCAGAAAATTCTGGCCGATGCCATGGTGTCGGGAATCTCGGATTTGCGTTCCGAAACCAATCGGGTCATCAACATCCGCAAGCGTGACCTGACCGAGCAAATGATGGAGCTCAAAGGGCTTCAGGGGAAAAACAGCACGGTCATCAAGCACATGCGCTCACGCATCTCCAATGAGCAAGCAGAGTTTGATTTGGGTGGTGCCAAGATTCATGCGGTGCGGTCGGTGCACCTGAAGTTGTTGCGCGAAGTGTTTGGTATTTTGGGCTCCAAAACGCTCAAGGCCGAGATGATCCAGCTCAATTCGGCGCTAACCCAGAAGGGCATCAAGTTGGGGGTCAAAAAGGCTTATGGCGAGACCTTTGAGCGCCTTCGTGCAAACCTGCGCAAAGTGCAGGCTCTGAGTGGTGAAATACAGACCATGTTGGGTGCCACGTTTCGGCAGCTTAACGCGGAGCATGGTTTTTCCCTGCAGGCTCCGGCGGAGCCGCAGATGGCTCCCTTCATGAATGATCTGGATATGGTTGAGCGCAGTCATTTGCAGTATCTGGGTATTGGCAACGCATTCAAGCTGGCGCAGCCTGAGTTTGCCGACCGTCTGGTGCGGGCTTTGTCCAATCGCTTGCGCAGTATCCATGATGCGGCATTGGGTGAAGTGGAACTGTGGAGCAAGTCGGCTGCGGCGCAACTGGACGCCCAATTGCGTGAGCGCCGCCGAAATTTTATCCGTCGTATTGAAGCCATTGACCGTATTCAGCAGGCCGCTGGCGGTCTGGAAGACCGCATCCAGGATATCGAGCGCCAAAGCACATCGTTGAACCAAATCGACACCAAATTGGTTGAACTGACCAACTACCTGATTGGTGCCAACCAGCCGAGTGCCGCAGTGCCCGACGTTGAACTAATTTGAGCGTAGTAGCGCATCCAGTGGGGGCCTTCGCCGCGCAGCTGGTCGCGTGGCAGGCGCAGCATGGCCGCAACGATTTGCCCTGGCAAGCCACCCGTGATCCCTATCGGGTCTGGCTGTCTGAAATCATGTTGCAGCAGACACAGGTGGCCACTGTCAAGGCCTACTTCACCCGGTTTGTACAGCGTTTCCCGACCGTGGCCGTATTGGCCGATGCCAGCCTGGACGAGGTACTGGGTTTATGGAGCGGCCTGGGATATTACAGCCGTGCCCGCAATTTGCACCGCTGCGCGCAGCAGATCGTGGCGCAACACGGTGGCGCGTTTCCCGCGCAATCGCAGGTTCTGGAGACACTGCCTGGTATCGGTCGCTCCACGGCCGCCGCTATTGCGTCCCTGTGTTTTTGTGAACGGGTGGCCATACTGGACGCCAATGTGCGTCGGGTGGTGACGCGGGTCACGGGGTTTGATGCCGATTTGTCGGTTGCCGCACATGTGCGCGACTTGTGGGCGCAGGCGACCGCCTTGCTTCCAGCGCAGGAGACTGCGGCGCAGTCCATGCCAAGTTACACACAAGGCATGATGGATTTGGGCGCAACGGTGTGTCTGCCAAATAAGCCCGACTGTGCGGTCTGTCCTGTTCGTGGGTTTTGTGTGGCCGCAGCTGCCGGTAATCCGCAGCGTTACCCAGTGCGCAGCCGCAAGCTCAAGCGCAGCAGCCAATCCATCTGGATGTTATGGGCGCAGACCCGCTCGGGCGCGGTTTGGCTCAGCACACGCCCCACACCGGGTGTGTGGGCGGGCCTGCATTGCCTGCCCTTGTTTGACAGCGAAGAAGCCTTGCGTGCTGCTGCTTCGCCTTGGGGGGCTGCCGATTTGAAGCCATTGCCGGTGTTTACCCATGTGCTTACCCATAAAGACCTGCATTTGCACACCTGGCGTTTGTTATTGCCGAATGGGGATGCCGGTTTGGACACCGGTCGCTGGGTAGATGCCGAC
The DNA here is from genome assembly GCA_016719405.1 of Candidatus Aalborgicola lynettensis. Taxonomy (GTDB): domain Bacteria; phylum Pseudomonadota; class Gammaproteobacteria; order Burkholderiales; family Burkholderiaceae_C; genus Allorhodoferax; species Allorhodoferax lynettensis. The sequence continues at coordinate 464,622 of JADJZE010000002.1, read as the reverse complement.
GCCTGGCCTGCATTGGGTTTGCCGGCGCCGGTGCGCCGCTTGCTGCAAAACGCCACGCTCTGACGCACTGGCCGTGGCGCTTCACGGCACGGTCAAATGGCGTCGATTTCGCGGTGGCGTTTGAGGGTGACCCACTGCGACGCAAAACGCTGGGTGAGTTGTTCCACCAGGTAGACCGAGCGGTGTTGGCCTCCGGTGCAGCCAATGGCCACGGTCACGTAGCTGCGGTGGTCCCGCACCAGCGCGTCCAGCCAACTTTCCAGGAAGCGGGCAATATCCTGCAGCATGCGATCCACCTCGGCCTGTGCTTTCAGGTAGTCGATCACAGCTTGGTCACGACCGGTCAGGTGTTTGAGCTCGGGCTCGTAGTGCGGGTTGGGCAACATGCGCACGTCAAAGACATAGTCGGCATCCGACGGCACCCCGCGTTTGAAGGCGAACGACTCGAACACCAGTGTCAGTTGCGCGCCGGGTGCCGAGGTCAGGGCTTTCACATAGCCCTGCAATTGCGAAGACCGGATGATGCTGGAGTCAATCACATGGGCTTGTTCGCGCAAGGCGCCCAGCAGTTGGCGTTCCAGTTCAATGGCATCGACCAGTGCGCGGCGCTCGTCCTGTTCGCCATGACCGGATTCGGCTTGTGATAAGGGGTGCTTGCGCCGGGTTTCGGAATAGCGGCGCACCAGGGTGTCGGTGTTCGAGTCCAGAAACAAAGGCCGCACCGAAATGCCCTGGCTGCGCAACAAATCCAGTTGCTGTGGCACCAAGGGCAGCGATGTGGCGCTGCGCACATCCATGGCAATGGCCACCCGGGGAGCCTGGTGTTGCTGCTCTAGCTTGATGAATTCGAGCAGCAGCTCTGGCGGCAGGTTGTCAACACAGTAAAAACCAGCGTCTTCCAGCGCGTGCAGCGCAACCGATTTGCCAGAGCCCGACATGCCGGTAATGATCACCAGTTCCATAGGTTTGGGGGGCGTTGGCATGGTATCAGGCTCCAGTGGCCAGCATTTCGCGGGCGTGTGCCAGGGTGGTGCTGGAGAGTTTTTCGCCGCCCAGCATGCGGGCAATTTCGGCTACCCGCTGCTCGCCGTGCACCGCGGACACCGTGCTCAATGTCACCTTGCCATCACCACGTTTGGCCACCACCAAATGGTGGTGGGCGCAGCCTGCCACCTGCGGCAGGTGGGTGACTGCGAGGACCTGGCGGTCGCTGCCCAGTTGTTGCATCAACCGTCCCACCGTCTCGGCTACGGCGCCGCCTACGCCGGAATCCACTTCGTCAAAAACCAGGGTTTGGGCGGTGCCCAACTGGCTGGTGGTGACCGCAATCGCCAGGGCCATGCGCGACAGTTCGCCGCCCGATGCCACTTTGCCGACCGGGCGCGGGGTGCTGCCCGCATGCCCGGCCACCAGAAAACCGACGTCCTCCAGACCACTTTGCTGTGGCTGGGCGCTGGGTGTCAGCGCTACCTGGAATTGCCCGCCCTGCATGCCCAGGCCCTGCATGGCCCGGGTGATGGATTGGGCCAACAAGGGCGCGGCCTTGGTGCGGGCTGCGCTCACTTTTTTGGCCTCGGTCAGGTACGCTGTGTGGGCTGTCTTTTCGGCCTTCTGCAGGCCGTCCAGGTCGGCTGCGGCGTCCAACTGGGCCAACTCGGTACGCCATTGGGCCAGCAGACCGGGCAGATCTTCGGGTGTGCGTTTGTAGCGGCGTGCCAACGACACCCACAGCCCCATGCGGGCATCCAGTTCTGCCAGACGTTCGGGCTCCAGGTCCGTGCGACGCAGGTAGGCACGCAGGCAGTGCACCGTGTCTTCTACCTGCGCCACGCTGGAGGCCAATGCGTCAATCGGGTCCTTGAAGTCGGCCTCCAGGTGGGCCTGATTTTGCAGCAGTTGCAGTGCGTGGTTGAGTTGCCGCAGCGCGTTGCCTTCATCATCGTCGAGCCGCTGCAAGGCACCCTGTGCGGCGTCCATCAAAGCCTGTGCATTGGCCAGGCGGCTGTGGCTGCTTTGCAATTCTTCCCATTCATCGTTTTGGGGGTTGAGCTTGTCGACCTCGCCAATTTGCCACGCCAAGCGTTCGCGCTCGCGCTGCAATGAGTCTTGCGCCTGCAGGGCTTGTGCCAGCGCCTCTTGTGCTGCGCGCCAGGCTTGCCAACGCTCGGACAAATCGCGGGTCGACACCTTGGCATAGGCATCGAGCAGGCCGCGCACCGCATCGGGGCGGGTCAGGCTTTGCCAGGCGTGTTGGCCGTGGATGTCGAGCAGTTGCTCGCCCACGGCGCGCAGTTGCTGGGCGGTGGCGGGGCTGCCGTTGATCCAGGCGCGGCTTTTGCCTTGTAAATCCACCGTGCGGCGCAGCAGCAGCACATCGTCGGCATCAAAGCCTGCTTCTTGCAGCAGGGGCTGGACGCTGGTGGGTGCGTCAAACTCTGCCGACACATCGGTGCGGCTGGCGCCTTCGCGGACAACCCCCGTGTCGGCGCGCGCGCCGGTGACCAGTTGCAAGGCGTCAATCAGAATTGACTTGCCAGCGCCGGTTTCGCCGGTCAGCACCGTAAAACCGCCTTCCAGGTCCAGCTCCAATTCGCTGACGATGACAAAATCTCGCAGAACAATGCGTCTCAGGGCCACGGTTACGCCACTCCTTCATTCCAATGCAACTTCTCGCGCAGGGTGTCGAAATAGGTCCAGTCCTTGGGGTGCAAAAAGCGCACCTGGTGTTTGGAGCGGGTGACCACAATGCGGTCGCCATGCATCAATGAGGCCAATGACTGCATGTCAAAACTCGCGCTGGCATCGCGTCCTGCTACTATTTTTATAGCTATCTCCGCACTATTGGCAAGCACAATCGGCCTATTTGACAATGTATGCGGGGCAATGGGCACCATCACCCACCCGGCTATGGAGGGGTGAATCAGCGGGCCACCTGCCGACAGCGCGTAGGCGGTGGAGCCGGTAGGGCTGGCAATGATCAACCCGTCCGCGCGCTGGTTGGCCACAAAACGCCCATCCACCTCCACACGCAGCTCCACCATGCCGGCCGTGGCCCCGCGGTTGACCACCACATCGTTCATGGCAAGGGCCGTGAATACGCAGTGCCCATCGCGCATCACCTTCGCCAGCATCAGGGCGCGGTGGTCTTCGGCGTAGGCGCCGCACAGCATGGCCTGCAGGGCGGGCTGGTAGTTGTGCAGCGGAATATCGGTAATAAAACCCAGGCGCCCCTGGTTGATGCCGATCAGCGGCACATCGTGCTGCGCCAGTTGCCGGCCTATGCCTAGCATGGTGCCGTCGCCCCCCACCACCAGGCACAGGTCACAGTGTGCGCCGATACCGGCTACGTCCAGCGTGTTGTAGTTTGCCAGCCCCATGTTGGCCGATGTATCGGCCTCAATCGACACCTCACAGCCCTGGTCCATCAGGAAATGGGCAATGCCGTCCAGCGCCTGGCGCGACGAGGCCCCCCCGGACCCGGACGACACCGCGTGGTACTTGCCAATCAGCGCGACGTGGCGAAATTTCGATTTCATCGGCAAATTACATCATTAAAATGATCCGATGCTCGATGATCGTTCCAAGTTGTTGATGAAAGCTCTGGTAGAGCACTACATTGCCGACGGACAGCCGGTGGGCAGTCGCACGCTCTCCAAGGCTTCCGGGCTGGAGCTGTCGCCCGCCACCATTCGCAATGTCATGTCCGATCTGGAGGAACTGGGTCTGATCGCCAGTCCCCATACCTCGGCCGGGCGCATTCCCACTGCGCGGGGCTACCGCCTGTTTGTGGACACCATGCTGACGGTGCAGCCGGGCACTTACAGCGCGCACAGTCTTACGCCCGACCAACCGCAAAAAGTCATCTCCAACGCGGCCAACCTGCTGTCCAACCTGTCGCAATTTGTTGGTGTGGTCATTGCACCACGGCGCACCTCGGTGTTTCGGCACATCGAATTCATGCGTTTGTCCGAGCGCCGTTTGCTGGTCATCATCGTGTCGCCCGATGGGGATGTGCAAAATCGCATCATCTTCACCGAAGTCGATTACACCCCCGCCCAGCTGTCCGAGGCGTCCAATTTCCTGAATACCCATTACCTGGGCCTGGACATGCAGGATGTGCGCCAGCGTCTGCAGGGTGAGCTGGAGTCGCTGCGCTCCGAAATCGGCACTCTGATGCAGGCAGCAGTCAATGTCAGTTCCGAGGCCATCTCGGAGACGCAGGACGAGGTGGTTATTTCCGGTGAACGCAACCTGCTCTCGGTGTCCGACTTTTCCAGCGATATGGGCCATTTACGCCGGGCCTTCGAGCTGTTTGAACAAAAAACCCAGCTCATGCGCCTGATGGATGTGGCCGGCCAGGCTGAAGGCGTGCGCATCTTCATTGGTGGCGAGAGCCAGGTGGTGCCTTTTGAAGACCTCTCCATCGTCAGTAGTCCGTACGAGGTGGATGGCAAGGTGGTCGGTACCTTGGGGGTGATTGGCCCCACCCGCATGGCCTATGACCGCATGATCCAGATTGTGGACATCACCTCCAAACTGGTGAGCAACGCGCTGAGTCACCATAAATAGGCAACCTGGAGTGAGTGGCCCTCTGCGCCCGTTACAATCGAGACTGGAGTAGGTCGACGAGTTAGAGTTAGCTTCAGACCAACGTCTGGCTTGGTGTGCTTGTTTATTTATGGGTGCTCTGCATGGATTCACCTCGCACGCAGGCTATCGCGACGGGGGCGTTCTGCGCATTTTCCGTGAACGTGGCATTGGGGGGTAAGCGTGAATTGCATGCCCAAGATTATGTTGGTATTGCATTCGTTAAATTGGTTTATGAATGGGCCGTTAGCTCAGTTGGTTAGAGCAGAGGACTCATCGAAATGGTGACCTTGTCGTGAAAGCGGCAGTGGAAAAACCGGGTGAATTCAGGGAAACCGTCAGCCTTTTTGGGGCCCGGCAATCCTGAGCCAAGCTCGCTGAAGGCAGGTCGAAGGATCGGTAGGCGAGAAGGTGCAGAGACTAGGGTGTGAGGAGCCAATCCGATAAACATCCCGTGAGCGCCCGGCACCCTAACGCGCGGAGGAATTCGCGGCGAGGGTGATGAGATAGTCCAGGGAGTGGGGAAACTCACACCAACCTGAATCCTTTGGTCGTTGGTTCAAGTCCAACACGGCCTACCATTCATAAGCGCGGTTCAAGTTGCCGGGTTGCTACGCAAGGTAAGAATTCCTCAGTTTTGGCAGAGATTTCTTACACCAATTCGTTGCGAATGGCGTACACCGTCAATTCGGCGTTGTTCGACAGTTTCAGCTTCTGAAGTAGGCGTGCGCGGTAGACGCTGACGGTCTTGGGGCTGAGCATCAATTCTTCTGCAATGGCCGATAACTGTTTGCCAGACGCGATTTTGATCAAGGTTTGAAGTTCACGCTCGGACAGGCTGGCGTGCAGTGTTCCGCTGTCGGGCGAAGACAAGTTGCCAACCAGCATTTCGGCCACTTCCGGACTAACATGTTTTCGTCCGTTTGCCAGGGCGCGCACGGCCGGGATCAGGTCGGCCGGATTTCCAGCCTTATTCATGTAACCGTCTGCTCCAGCGCGCAGGCAGCGAATGGCGTATTGGTCTTCGGCAAACATGGAAACAATCAATACGCGAATTGGGGAGCCTGCTTCTCGCAGACTGCTGAGAACTTCCAGCCCGCCGCGACCCGGCAGGTTAAGGTCCAGCACTAGGACATCGCACGGATTGCTGCGCAGTGCTTCGCGTACTTCTGTGTAACTGCCTGATTCAGCAACCACTTGAATGTCGCTCGCCTCGCACAGTGCCTCACGGATGCCGCGGCGGATCATGGCGTGGTCGTCGCAAAGGACAACTTTAATCATGGGTTGGTTCTTCTGCGGTCAAGGTGCATTGCGGTGTCAATGGTATCGACAAAATGATGGATGTACCGTTTCCGGGGGCTGTGCTGACGTCTAGCCATCCACCTACCAGTCGTGCGCGTTCGGTCAGGCCGCGAATGCCAAATGCACCGGCATTGTGGAGTTCGTCGGGGGATATGCCTTTGCCGTTATCTGCAATTTCAATGGTTAACACATTTTCGGCGTCGGAAATGTCAATGCCAACCAGGGTGCAACAGGCGTACTTGGAGGCGTTTGTCAGGGCTTCCTGCGCGGTTCGGTAGGCTGTGAGTTCAACCGGTTTGGGTGCCACGAGTTGGTCATCGTTGAACGTGACTGTGGTTTTTATGCCAGTGCGCTTTTCAAAACCTGCAGCCAGCCACTGGATCGCAGCAACCAGACCTTGATCGAGAATCGACGGACGAAGGCTCATCATGATGCGCTGACTGGCACCCAGGGCATGCTGAATCATTTCCGAGGCTGCGTCCACGTGTGCGTGCAAATCTGAGGCGGTGGTGTGTCGTGCAATCCATGCAAGGTCTAACCGGACGGCTGCCAGGGATCCACCGATGTCATCGTGGATCTCTCGGGCAATTGATGCCCGTTCTCTTTCAATGGCCGCCTGCAAGTAATTCGCAAACTCCGATAGGCGCTTTTCAGATTCGGCGAGTTCCTGCGCCGCCTTGTCTCTGGCAAAGCGTGCGTCGGCAACTTCCATGGCTCTGTGAATCACACGGGGTAAACGTACCAGTTCATCTTTGTGAACGAAATCACTGATCCCAAGGTGAATGGCGGCGACTGCGGCCGACTCGCCAATGGTCCCCGACAACACGATGAACGGAGGAGGTGCGGGTTGCCTGGAAATGATGTCCCACGCCTCGATGGCCGTAAATCCTGGAAGTCGGTAGTCAGCCAAAATCAAGTGGTAGTTCGTGTCTTCAGCCAATTCGCAAAAACGTGACAGCGTGTCAACCCGGTGAATATCAAAATGCAGACCCGCTGATTGAAGAGTGCGGCAAGTCAGCAGATGGTCCGTCTCCGAATCCTCCAGATGAAGAATTCGTATAGGGTTATCCGGAGTGTTGCACGTAGTATTCAACGCTATCATGGTCGTGAATTATGGGGCGATCGGTATAGACTGCATCAACCGCTGCGCCGTGTGTGTTAATTGACGCCTACCAAAAGTTCCCCAATGGAGCATATTCCTGCTAATCTAGAACCTTACGCAACTGTTCCCTTGGACGGGGCAGGTGTGGTTCACGTGACGTGTGGTTTTGAGGATAAATGACAATGCAGCAATCATTGACAACACCTGCCGCGCCATCTGTGCAAATGCCCGTCATGTTGATGGCGGAAGTTCAGGATTCCCTCTTGGTAGTTGTGCATGATTTGTCCCGGCTGGATGGGTTGTTGGCGCACACCATGGAAAACCTGATGGAGCGTTTTACCAGCGCCAGTGCGAATCTGGCAGATCCGTCCTTGGCAAATTCAAAGGAACTCGATTTGGTGCGCAGCACGTTGCGTGCGGCTGTCACAGAATTGCAGTTTCAGGACATGGCCTCGCAACTCATTATTCATACATCAAAAATTCTCCAGGGGTGTGCTTACCGTCTGGCGTCCGAATCAATGGGCGTGGAAGATGGGGAGGCGGTTCCTTTTGTGGAAGAAGTTCCCGAGCGGCCCAATCCGGTTACGCAGGATGAGATGGATGCCGGGTCTATTGAATTGTTTTGAACGTAGCGTAATCACACCTATTGAACTAGTCGGAGCTCCAAATGCCTTTAATTCTCGCTGTAGATGACTCTCCCTCCATGCGCAAGATGGTGGCTTTCACGTTAACCGGTGCCGGGTACCAGGTGGTGGAGGCGGTGGATGGGCAGGATGCCTACGAAAAAGCCCAGGGCCAGAATTTTGATCTGGTCTTGACAGATCAAAACATGCCACGTTTGGATGGCTTGGGATTGACACGCAAGTTGCGCGAACATCCCCAGTTCAAGAACACCCCCATATTGATGTTGACCACTGAATCCAGCGATTTGATGAAGCAGGCCGGGCGCGCGGCGGGAGCAACGGGCTGGTTGGTAAAGCCTTTTGACCCGGCGCGACTCTTGGAAGTTATCAAGAAGGTCATCCGGTAGTTTTTGCTGCCCGTGCACTACAAGACGAATAACAGGAGACGCGAATGGCTGAAACGCACCAAGATAGCGGCGGTGGTGGAGATTTCGACTTAACCCAGTTCTATCAGATTTTTTTTGAGGAAGCTGGCGAGAATTTGGATCTTATGGAGCAAATGTTGCTCAATCTTGATATTGAGACGGTAGATGACGAAAAATTGAATGGTATTTTCCGTTGTGCACACTCCGTCAAGGGTGGGGCAGCGACATTCGGTTTTGCAGATGTTGCGGAATTGACACACCAAATGGAGTCTTTGCTGGACCGTTTGCGTCGCCATGAACTGCAGCCAAACGCCGCCATGGTGGATGTTCTTTTGGAGTCGGCCGATGCGTCGCGCAGTCTGTTGGCACGTCACCAGGCAGGTGGTGAAGGCGAGGCTATGCCGACGGCGGATTTGGTGCGCCGTATTAGTGAGTTGGCAGCCGGCGGCGGTGTAGTCGCGGTAAGTGCTCCTGCGCCGCAGCCAGTTGCGGTCGTTGCGGTGGCAGCAGCGGCGTCCACAGCCAGTGCGCCTGGTAGCAAGGCCGGTCGTTCCCTGGAAATCAAAGTTGGTCCATTGGATCATCCCGAGCAGGCTGATGCCATTCGTGAACTGTTCCGGGATATTCCTGGACTGGGCGAGATTACATCGATGCCCAGTGACCGCAAGGATGTAAGGCTGTTTGCGGTGCACACGGCGTCGACTGACGATGAATTATTGGATCTGTTTGCGTTTCACGTCTCGCGCGACTTTATTGCTATCAAAGAGAACGTTGCGCAGCCAACTGTCGCTGCCGCCGCCACCCGTGACGATCCCCCAGCAGGTGCACCGCTGGCAGCATTTCCTGGGTTTGGTTTCTTCGACGGTTCTCCAGGTGCGCCGGTTTCCCATGGCGGGGTGACGGTGCCGGAGACCAAGGGTCCAGCGAAAGGGCCTGCCAGACCAGTGGGTGGCGCGGTTGCACAGCCAGAGGCCGCAACCATTCGGGTTGCCATCAGCAAAGTCGATCAACTCATCAATCTGGTCGGTGAACTTGTCATTACCCAGGCCATGTTGGCGCAGAACAGCCGCGCGCTCGACCCGGCTGTGTACCAGCAGTTGCTGACCGGGTTGGCCGATCTGGATAGAAATACCCGTGACTTGCAAGAGTCGGTGATGTCCATCCGAATGATCCCGATGTCGATCGTATTCAGCCGCTTCCCTCGCATGTTGCGCGATTTGGCGACCAAGCTGGGCAAGAAGGTTGATTTTGTAACGCAAGGCGAAGCCACAGAACTGGACAAAGGTCTGGTGGAAAAAATTACCGATCCGTTGACTCACTTGGTGCGCAACAGTTGCGACCACGGTGTCGAAATGCCGGCCGATCGTGTGAAGGCCGGAAAGTCTGAAACCGGCACCATTACGCTTTCAGCTGCGCACCAAGGTGGCTCGATCGTAATTGAAGTCCGTGACGATGGTCGTGGCATGTCACGCGAGAAGATCTTGAGCAAAGCGCGCGAACGTGGTTTGGATGTATCCGATCAAATGTCGGATCAGGATGTGTGGCAACTTATTTTTGCGCCTGGTTTCTCAACTGCAGAAGTGGTTACCGATGTGTCAGGGCGTGGTGTGGGTATGGACGTGGTGAAGAAGAATATCGCCGCGCTCAACGGAACCGTTGAAATTGATTCATCCGAAGGTTACGGAATGAAAGTTTCCGTACGGTTGCCTCTGACGCTGGCGATCATGGATGGTATGTCGGTTGGCGTCGGTAATGAGGTCTACATATTGCCGCTGTCGTCGGTCATTGAATCGTTCCAGGTCAAAGCCGATGCAGTGAGTACCATTGGACAGGGCTCGCAACTCATCAAGGTGCGTGACGAGTTCATGCCCGTCATCGAGTTGGGGAAAGTGTTCCAAATTCCGCGCTTCAACTCTGAAAAAACCAGTGACATCATGGTGGTTGTTGAGGCCGATGGTAGCCGCGTGGCCTTGCTGGTGGACGAATTGCTGGGGCAGCAACAGGTGGTGGTGAAAAACCTGGAGTCCAACTACCGCAAAGTCCCCAATGTGTCGGGTGCCACCATTCTGGGTGATGGAAAAGTGGCATTGATTTTGGATACCGGTGCCTTGGTTCGCCGCTCACGGCATTGATTTGCGCCTTCGAAGGAGTATGAGATGGGTGTTATGGAAAAACTAGATGGTTTGACGTCTGCGGGCGCCCGTGAGTACCTCACCTTTCGTCTGGATCAGGAAGAGTACGGTATTGATATTCTCAAGGTCCAGGAGATTCGTGGTTACGAACCTCCGACCCGTGTTGCCGATGCCCCAAACTTCATTAAAGGGGTGGTGAATTTGCGCGGAACGATTGTTCCTATTGTGGACATGCGCTTGAAGTTCAATTGTGCGAACGCTGACTACAACACCTTCACGGTTGTCATTGTTCTTAATCTCCGCAATCGCATCGTCGGCATCGTGGTGGACTCTGTGAGCGATGTGATGGAGTTGCCGCCCGAAAACCTGAAACCCGCACCGGATCTGGATAGCGGTATTGACAGTGGTGCAGTGTTGGGGTTGGGGTCGCTAGGGGATCGTATGCTGATTTTGCTGGATATCGAGCGTCTCATGTCGGCCTCTGACATGGGACTTGTGAGTGCATCGGATTGAGCCAAACTACCCTGATTCATCTAAACTCGCGGCGCAACGACGATGACCTCTCTGCACCGAACCCCCTGTCTCGCAGCGTCGAACGAGATGGATAGCACATCTGGAACTTCGGGTATGCAGGGGCGCGAATTTGCTTGGACCGACTCCGATTTTGATCGGGTTCAGGAGATGATTTACAAGCGTGCGGGTATCAGCCTGCACGATGGAAAACACGCCATGGTGTACAGCCGTTTGTCCCGTAGGCTGCGTGAAACTGGGTACCAGAGTTTTCGCGAATACCTGAGCTGGCTGGACTCAACCGACAGCGCCGAGTGGCAAGAGTTCGTTAATGCACTTACGACGAATCTGACGTCTTTTTTCCGGGAACAGCATCATTTTGAGATATTCGCCAATCTCCTCAAGTCCAAGCCAGAAAGTACACCGTGGCGGGTGTGGTGCAGTGCCTCATCGACGGGTGAAGAGCCCTACTCCATCGTTATGACTGCGCTGGAAGCATTGGGTGCGCGGGCCAATTTTGCTTTGACTGCCAGCGATATTGATTCCAAAGTGCTGGCTTCAGCAGCCCAGGGTGTTTATCGAATGGATGGGCTTAAGGGGATCGACTCGAACCGGATGCAGCGTTTCTTTTTGCGCGGCAAAGGCTCGAATGATGGGTTTACCCGTGTGAAGCCGGAGTTGCGGGACAAGATCGAGTTTTTGATGGTGAACCTGATTCGCGACGACTGGCCTTTCAGAGACCCCTTTGATGCGGTGTTCTGTCGCAATGTGATGATTTATTTTGATGCTCCAACCCAGCGCCGCGTGCTGGAGCGGATACATCGTGTCATGAAGCCGGGGGCGCTATTGTTTGTTGGCCATGCCGAGAACTTCAGTGATTCTCGGGATCTGTTTGTCTTGAAGGGCAAGACAGTTTATGAGCGACGTTAACCAAACTACACTGGCGCTGGACGGGTTTGTCTGGCACGGTAACTTTTGATGGCAGGGATCCCATGAATCAGCCCTTCGCAAGCGCCGGGTCATTTTCCAGTCGCAACGCGTCTGCGTCAGCGGGTGTGCCCCTCAAGGTATTGCCCAATGGCCGTGTCTCTCGTGTTGACCAGCTCAAATCCCAGCCGCGCAAGCCGGGTGAAGCATCGTTTTTTTACGCCGATCACCATTTCCAGTATGACGCCGTCAAAGTGTTGCCGGGTGAATACTACGTGTCGAATGAAGATTTGGTGATTATGACGGTGCTGGGGTCGTGCATTGCCGCTTGCATATGGGATGGCAAGGCACGTACCGGTGGCATGAATCACTTCATGCTGCCCGATGGTGATACCGGTGACGGCTCCGGTCGGTATGGATCCTACGCCATGGAGTTGTTGATCAACGAAATGCTCAAGCTGGGTGCCCGACGCGAGACCATGCAGGCCAAAATTTTTGGTGGTGCGCAGGTCATGGCGGGGTTTACCACCATGAATGTGGGCGAGCGCAATACCCAGTTTGTGCGCGATTACCTGGCAACGGAGCGTATTCCCGTGGTCTCGGAGGATGTGTTGGACATCCATCCGCGCAAAGTGTGTTTCTTTCCGGTGACAGGCAAGGCCTTGGTGAAGCGGCTGGCCCATGCACATCCGGAAACCTTGGCAGTGGAAGAGCGCAAAGGAAACGCCGCCTCGGTTGCCAAATCCACTGCGGGCGGGTCTGTGGATCTGTTTTGAGAAAGACCACTGAAGATGATACGTGTAGTGGTGGTGGACGATTCGGCACTGGTGAGAAGTCTGCTGGCCGAAATTATCAACCGGCAGCCCGATATGGAGTGTGTTGGCACCGCCAATGACCCGCTGATCGCCCGCGAGATGATTCGGGAGCTCAATCCCGATGTTATTACGCTCGATATCGAAATGCCAAAAATGGATGGCATCGACTTTTTGGGGCGGTTGATGCGCCTGCGCCCCATGCCCGTAGTGATGATTTCCACCTTGACCGAGCGCGGTGCCGATATCACCATGCGTGCGCTGGAGCTGGGAGCGGTTGATTTCGTGGCCAAGCCCCGCATCGGGCTGGCCGATGGCATCAAGGAATTGGCAACCCAAATTGTGGACAAAGTGCGTGTAGCGGCGTCGGCGCACATTCGCCGTGCACCGACGTCGGCAGCGGGTGCGTCAGGCGCTGCTGGAGGCGCTGCCCAGGACGGCGGGCGCTCTGCGTCTACCCTTCTGGGGCGGGTGTCCACCGAAAAGTTGATATGCATTGGTGCCTCTACAGGCGGAACCGAGGCCATCAAGGAAATTCTCACGCGCATGCCCGCTGACTCTCCGGGCATTGTCATCACCCAGCATATGCCCCCCGGCTTTACCACCAGCTTTGCCGCCCGGTTGAATGGTTTGTGCCAAATCACCGTGCAAGAAGCCGCGAACGGCAGTCGGGTGTTGCCGGGTCATGCCTACATCGCGCCAGGAGGCAAGCAATTCCGGATTGATCGCAGTGGCGCCAACTACGTGTGTGTGGTGGAGGACGGGGAATTGGTCAATCGGCATCGCCCGTCGGTCGAAGTGTTGTTCAAGTCTGCTGCCAAGGTGGTGGGGAAAAATGCTTTTGGCATCATGTTGACCGGTATGGGCAACGATGGTGCCAAGGCCATGAAAGAAATGAAAGACGCGGGCAGCTACAACTATGTGCAGGACGAGGCCAGTTGTATTGTGTTTGGCATGCCGCGCGAAGCCATACTGCACGGTGCCGCCGATGAGGTGTTGCCGCTGACGGCAATTGCCCCCGCGCTGCTCAATAAGCTGGGTGGAACAACCGACCGGTACCGCGTTTAAGCCACATTGCTTGCAGCCGGATTCATTACCGCCTGCAACTGTGCGACACAGGGGCCGCTGTCATCGGTAAAGAGTTGGTTGATCCAGTAGGTTTCCCGCACATGAATCAAAGACAGGAATTCTTTGGCCCGGGATCCCTGGCCCGACATCCCTGCAAACGTATCAAACCCTGCTTCCAGAAAACGTTGTAACGAACCCAGGCCGGCGGCATTGGCCGGTCTGCGCATCATGCGTAACATCATGCGCAGACCCGGTGTGCGGGTTAACCGGTCCAACTCGGCACCGACGTGTAACACCACGTCCAGTTGCCGGTTGCGGTCCGCTGCGCGGCCCACCAGGTTCCAAGTGTTGACGTAGGTGTCAATATCATCGGCCAACATGGCAGGCGGGTTGTGCGACCAGGCTTTTGCCATGGCGAAATCCAATTCCTCGGTCAAGGCGTGCAACTCCGCCATCGAAACGGCGGTGGCAATCACCGTGGCCGGGAAAAAACGCTGCAGCGCGCCCGCTATGCGCGCAAATTGCGCATCCCGCTCCGAGTAATCCCTGTCGCTGTACAACTCATCCAGGAAAAACCGGGTAGCAGCCGCATATTCATGCGAAGCAAGCAGGTCGGCGTAGGTTGCGGAAAAACGTTGCGCCTGGAATTTTTTGACCGCCAGTGTGGCGGCATGCAAACCGGGGAATGCCTGTGCCTGCTGTCGAAGCAGATCCACCCGGGCCACTGCGTCGCGTATCGTTTGTGCTGCATCCATAGGTGGCGCAAGTGTAAAGCGCGCCGGTGCAGCAAAATACCGACAAAATTGTGTGTTAGTGTTTACTATCTCAAATATGCATGTCAGATATAAATATGCTGCAATGTGGTGTGCCTAATATTCGAATAATTTGTCGCATGTGCGACGTAACAAATTGTTCTGGTGTGAAAAAACTAGGGAAAACCCTTACATTCGGCACATGATCGATGCAAAGAATCTGCTCAAAGCTTCCTTGGAAGTGGGACGCGACTTTTTGCGCCCCCCGCCATCCGACGCACCCCGCGAGACCGTGGATACCCGTCCGGCACCTTTTTTGGTGCCAATACGCTCACTGGGGGCCAACCACCGCGCGCGCATTGCACGCCACTTGCTGGCACTGGAGCCGCAAGACCGTTACCTGCGCTTTGGGTACCAGGCCCAGGATAGCCAGATCGAGCGTTACGTCGACGGCCTGAACTTCGAGCGCGACGAGATATTTGGCATCTACAACCGCAAGCTGGAACTCATCGCGATGGCCCATCTGGCCTATGCGCAGGATGCCAGCTACCAGGCCTGTGCAGAATTCGGCGTGTCGGTGCTGGCGCACTCACGCGGCCGGGGGTATGGCGCGCGGCTGTTTGACCGCGCCGCCATGCATGCGGTGAATGACGGGGTGCAATTGATGTTCATCCATGCCCTGAGCGAAAACACCGCCATGCTGAAGATCGCCCGCAACGCCGGTGCACGGGTGGAGCGCGATGGCAGCGAATCCGAAGCCTATTTGCAGTTGCCCGTGCCCACACTGGACAGCCGCGTGACCGAAATACTGGAAGAGCAGGTGGCCCAGGCCGATTACCGGTTCAAGGTGCAGGCCAAACAATTTTGGGCGTTTCTGGCGCTGCTGCAGGATGGCCGACGTGATGCCACCGACTCCGATCACACACCGCCGCCTTGATGCACGGGCGGGTTGGCGGCCCCCCTACGATAAGGCTTCTGCATGGGGTGTGCCAGCCCCTTGCTTCGGTGGCGCAAAGTGCCGCTGCACGGGGGTGTCACAGTGCGCAGGTGCAAATCCGCTATCCTAGAGGCTTAGCCACAACCGCAGCCCCTGCCACCACGTCAGTGTCCGATCCCCATCCCGCGCTCCCCCACTCCAAAGAGGACAAGCGCACGTTTTTACGCAAACTGGCCGAGTTTCTGCATCCCGGACCCGATTCCACGGATGAATTGATCGAAACACTGGTCGAAGCCGAAGACAACAAGGTCATTGGTGCCGAGTCCCGCATCATGCTCGAAGGCGTGATTCGCATGGCCGACATGACCGCGGGCGATGTAATGGTGCCAACCACCCGCACCGACATGCTCGACATCCAGGCGCCGCTGGACGCACTGCTGCACACGGTGATTGACACCGCCCACTCGCGCTTTCCGGTTTTTGAAGGGGATCGTGAGAACGTGATTGGCATCCTGATGGCCAAAGACCTGCTCAAGCTGCAGCGAGCGCCCGAACTGAACATCCGCGCCTTGCTGCGCCCGGCTGTGTTTGTGCCGGAAACCAAGGGCCTGAACGACCTGCTGCGCGATTTCAGGGGCAACCGCAACCACCTGGCCATCGTGATTGACGAATTCGGGCGCATGGCCGGTCTCATCACCATTGAAGATGTGCTGGAACAAATTGTGGGTGAAATCGAAGACGAATTCGACATTGCTGAGGACGAGGGCGACATTTTTGCCCTGGCCGACCACAGCTACCGCGTCAGCGGCGACACCGCCATCGACCGCGTCAACGAGGCCTTTTCTGTCATCCTGTCGGGTGCCGACCCCGAAGACCAATTTGACACCATCGGTGGCCTCATCGCGCACGAAATGGGCCATGTCCCCCAGCGTGGTGAACGCTTCAGTTTGGGCGGGCTCGACTTTCTGGTGCTACACACCAAGGGCGGCGCGGTCAAATGGTTCAAGGTGCAGCCCGTGGCGGTGAATACGCCTTGAGTTTCGGGCGGAACACTGCCGCAGCCCCGGTGCTGATGGCTCCATCAATACCTGTTTTTGCTATTGTTTTGATAGCTGCTTGCGCACATGCAGCAAGCGCTGCATGGCCTTTTGATGCTATTTTTCAACCGGGTGCGCCGCTCTGGTGGTTGCAAACCCTCGCGTTGGCGACACTGGTGGGGATGCTTCACCGCTGCGCCAACGCCCGCCAGGCCGCTGTGCTGGGTCTCACCTTTGCGACTGTCTGGCTGACCGGTACTTTCTGGTGGCTGTTTGGTTCCATGCACACCTACGGTGGCTTACATGCCATGCTGTCGGCGCTGGCCGTGGTCGCACTGGCGCTGGCGTTGGCGGCTTACTACGCGGCGGCGTGTGCGCTCTACTGGCGGTTGGCGCAGCGCCAGGCGCCGGGCACAACTGCATTGTTTGCCGCGCTGTGGCTGATGGCCGAAATGGCCCGTGGCACCTGGCTCACCGGTTTCGGCTGGGGTGCGGTGGCCTATGCCCACGTGGACGCCCCGTTGGCGGGTTACGCCCCTTGGGTGGGCGCGTACGGCATGACGGCCCTGGCCGCTTGGTTGGCCGCTGCCTTGGCGACGGTGCTGTCCACCACGTCTGCCATGATCTCCGCGTCCGCCACCGCCGCCACCTCAGAAAGGCTCTGCCCGCGCGGTCGGCACGCAGCATGGGGCTTGGGGCTGGCCATGGCGTTGGTGTTGGTGTTGGGTTTAGGCGCACTTTTGCCGCAGGTGGTGCCGACTTGGTCCCGCGCCACGGGTGGCCTGTCGGTGGCGCTGCTGCAGGGCAATATTGCCCAGAACGAAAAATTTGAGCAGGGCTCCGGCGTGCCCCAGGCCCTGCAGTGGTACCGCGAACAACTGTTGGCCAGTACCAGCGATCTGGTCGTGGCGCCGGAGACGGCTATTCCCTTGCTACCCGATCAGCTCCCCGACGGTTACTGGCAAGGTTTGCAGCAGCACTTTGAGGCCGGCCAGCAGGCGGCGCTGATCGGTATTCCACTGGGCAGCTACAGCCAGGGCTATACCAATTCCGTAGTCGGTTTGGCGCCGCAACTGGAGGCAGGGTGGCATTACGACAAGCACCATTTGGTGCCGTTTGGCGAATTTATTCCACCGCTGTTCAAATGGTTTACCCAGCTCATGAACATTCCCCTGGGTGACTTCAACCGTGGTGCGGTCGGGCAGGCTTCGCTGCCTTGGCGCGGGCAGCGGCTGGCACCGAATATTTGTTATGAGGATTTGTTCGGTGAAGAGCTGGGGGCGCGTTTTACCGACCCGGACACCGCGCCCACCATCTTCGTCAACGTCAGCAACATCGGCTGGTTTGGCAACACCGTTGCCATTGACCAGCATTTGCTGATCAGCCGCATGCGCACGCTGGAATTCGAGCGCCCCATGCTGCGCGCCACTAACACCGGGGCTACCGTCATCATCGACCACACCGGCGCCGTGCGCGCCGCACTGCCGCGCCATACGCGGGGTGTGCTGGTGGGTGAGGTGCAGGGTCGCACCGGCACCACTCCCTTTGCGTGGTGGGTGGCGCGTTTCGGGTTGTGGCCCTTGTGGCTGTTGGCGATTGCTATTGTTTTTGTAGCTTTCCGCGCACGAACAGCGCGCGCAGAGTCATGATTTTGCCCCTGTAAAATCAGGGCATGCTCACATTTCAACAAATCATCCTGAAGCTGCAGTCCTACTGGGCCGACCAAGGCTGCGCCCTGTTGCAGCCCTATGACATGGAAGTCGGCGCCGGCACCTCGCACACCGCCACCTTCTTGCGCGCGCTGGGCCCTGAGCCCTGGAAGGCCGCCTACGTGCAGCCCAGCCGCCGCCCCAAAGATGGCCGTTATGGCGAGAATCCCAACCGCCTGCAGCACTACTACCAGTACCAGGTGGTGTTGAAGCCCGCGCCCAGCAATATTCTGGAGTTGTACCTGGGCAGCCTGGAAGCCCTGGGTTTTGATTTGAAGAAAAACGACATCCGTTTTGTCGAAGACGACTGGGAAAACCCTACGCTGGGTGCCTGGGGCTTGGGCTGGGAGGTGTGGCTCAACGGTATGGAGGTGACACAGTTCACCTACTTCCAGCAAGTCGGTGGTATTGACTGCAAGCCGATCACCGGCGAGATCACCTACGGACTGGAGCGCCTGGCCATGTACCTGCAGGGCGTAGACAACGTCTACAACCTGGTCTGGACCGAAGGCCCCGATGGCTCCAAACTGAGCTACGGCGATGTGTACAAGCAAAACGAGGTCGAGCAATCCACCTACAACTTCGAACACAGTGACGCCGACTTCCTGTTCACGGCCTTTGCCGCCCACGAAAAACAGGCCAAACATTTGATGGAAGCGCAACTGGCCTTGCCTGCCTACGAGCAGGTGCTCAAATGCGCGCACAGCTTCAATTTGCTGGACGCGCGGGGTGCTATTAGCGTGACCGAGCGCGCCGCCTATATTGGTCGCATTCGCAACCTGGCCCGCGCCGTGGCGCAGAGCTACTTTGACAGCCGCGAGCGCCTGGGCTTCCCCATGGCGCCGCGTGAATGGGTTGAGCAAATGCCACCATCGGCCAAAAAAGTTGCCAGTGCATCGGTTCGTGCGTGAACATACGTTGGCATTCTCACCCGCAGCGACCGACCTTTCTGCGGTCGAAGTGCACATGGCTCAGGGTGGAAAGAGTGAACGAGTCATTGCTGACCGCGCTACAATGTAGATACGTGTTTCTACACAAGAGGTGCAATATGGAACTGCAAATCGGCAAATGGGGCAACAGTTTGGCGCTTCGGTTGCCCGCAACGGTGGTAAAAAAAATGCACCTGCGTGAAGGCGCCAAGGTTGAGTTGTTGGTGCAAGCGGACGGAAGCGCGACGCTGATCGCCCCTCAGACCTTCGACTTGTCCGCCTACATGGCCGAGGTGCGGTCTATCACCAAGAGCATGCCTGTCACTCCATCGGTGATTGAAGACATGCGCGACGACGCGCGTTACTGAGTCATTGTTGTGATCTACGTGGACACCAGCGCCTGGATTGCCTTGCAACTGCACGAGGCCAAAACCGAAGCCGTTCAGGCTTGGGTAGAGGCGCGCGGTATGACAGGGCTTGCCTGCGCCGAATGGGTGAAAACAGAATATGCCAGTGCCTTGTCGATCAAGCGCAGACGTGGTGACATTGACGACAACCATTTCGAACGCGCACACCGCGCTTTTGGGAAGATTTGCGTGGCAGGCCCGACATGGCTGTCCGTAGAGACCCCCGACTTTTTTGAAGCAGCGCGCCTGTGTGCCGACCCCGCCACCAAAATGCGCGCTGGCGACGCCTTGCATCTGGCAGTGGCGATGCGCTGCCAATGTACCGAATTTTTATCCTTGGACATGGTGCTCAATGACAACGCCAAACGGCTTGGCTTGGGCGCGATCACGTTATGACTACCAAAAATCTTCTCGTTGAACTGTTTGTTGAAGAGCTGCCCCCCAAGGCCCTCAAAAAGCTGGGTGATGCCTTTGCCACCCAACTGGCCGATCAACTGCGCGCCCTGGGGCTCATCAATGGCGACTCGGTGACCACCGCTTTCGCGTCCCCACGCCGCTTGGCCGCGCACATCAGCCATGTGTGGCTCAAAGCGGCCGACAAGGCTGTGCAGCAAAAACTCATGCCCGTCTCCGTGGGGCTGGATGCGGCAGGTAACGCCACACCCGCCCTCATCAAGAAGCTGCAAGCCCTGGGTGCGGACGTGTCTATCCCGGCCGTTGCGGTGGCCGCGCTCAAGCGCGCACCCGATGGCAAGGCCGAGGCCCTGTTTTACGACAGCCTGGTGACCGGTGCCACGCTGGATACCGGCCTGCAAAAAGCGCTGGAAGAGGCCATAGCCAAGTTGCCCATCCCCAAGGTGATGAGTTACCAGCTGGAGCGTGATTGCGCCCTGCCGGGCTGGAGCAGCGTCAACTTTGTGCGCCCTGCACATGGCCTGGTGGCCCTTCATGGCAGCACGGTGGTGCCCGTCAAAGTGCTGGGTCTGACCGCGGGCCACACCACACAAGGCCACCGCTTTGAGGCGGCCGTGTCGCCGGTGGTGATCGCCGATGCCGATGCCTACGCCGACACCCTGCGCCGCGACGGCGCGGTAATTGCCTCCTTTACCGAGCGCAAGGCCGAAATTGCGCGCCAACTGGCGGCAGCGGCGGCCAAGGTCGGTGGGGGTTGCAAACCGATTGACGACGACGCTTTGCTCGACGAAGTGACGGCACTGGTCGAGCGCCCCAATGTGCTGGTGTGCCAGTTTGAGAAAGAGTTTCTCGATGTGCCACAAGAGTGCCTGATTCTGACCATGAAGGCCAACCAGAAATACTTTCCGCTGCTGGACGCGACTAACAAGCTCACCCACCAGTTCCTGGTGGTCAGCAACATCAGCCCCTCAGACCCCAGCTTTGTGATTGGCGGCAACGAGCGCGTGGTGCGTCCGCGCCTGGCCGATGCCAAGTTCTTTTTTGACCAGGACCGCAAGAAAACCCTGGCTTCGCGTGTGGATGGTCTGGCCAAAGTGGTCTACCACAACAAGCTCGGCACCCAGGGCGAGCGTGCGCAGCGTGTGGCTGCCATTGCCGCCCTCATCGTTGAGCAACTGCGCCTGGCCACCGTGCCCTACACGGTACACGCCAAAGAAGAAATGGATGTACTGGCCAGCAAGGTGCAGCAAGCGGCCACCCTGGCCAAGACCGATTTGCTGACCGATATGGTGGGCGAATTCCCCGAGCTGCAAGGCATCATGGGCGGCTACTACGCGCGCCACGACGGCCTGCGCGACGGTGTGGCCATTGCCATCGAAGACCACTACAAACCCCGCTTTGCCGGTGACGCTTTGCCACGCAACCACACCGGCAGTGTGGTGGCCCTGGCCGACAAGCTGGAAACGCTGGTCGGCATGTTTGGTATTGGCAATTTGCCCACCGGTGACAAAGACCCGTTTGCGCTGCGCCGCCACGCGCTGGGTGTGATCCGCATCCTGGCAGAGGCCGATTTCTCCTTGAACCTGGACGCCGTTCTGGCGAACGCGACCAAAGCCTTTGGCTTCATGCTGGAGTTGTGGCCTGAAAAAGAGCGGGCCGACTTCGTCGCCCACCAGCCCAAGCTGCAAGACTTCATTTACGACCGCCTGGCCGGTTCCCTGCGCGAGCAGGGTTACAGCGCGCAAGAAGTGGATGCGGTGCTGGCCTTGCGTCCACAGCGCCTGGGTGATGTGCCCAAACGTCTGGCCGCAGTGCGTGCTTTTGCGGCTTTGCCCGAAGCCGCAGCCTTGGCTGCTGCCAACAAACGCATCAGCAACATCCTGAAAAAAGTGCCCGAGGTGGATGCCCACGTCAGCGAAGTGCTGCTGCACGAGCCGGCAGAAAAAGCCTTGTATGCCGCCATGCAAGACGTGGCCCCACGTGCCAATGCGCAGTTTGAGGCGGGCGACTACACCGCCTCCTTGCAAACGCTGGCAGCCCTGCGCGCGGTGGTGGACGCGTTCTTTGACGGTGTCATGGTCAACGCAGAGGCGATGGACTTGCGGCTGAACCGCCAGGGCCTGCTCAAGAGCCTGCACGCCGCCATGAACCGCGTGGCCGATTTGTCCCGTCTGGCGGCATGACCCCCTTGCGTCTTTCGCTCCTGCGAAAGCCGGGGCTCCACCGCTGCGCGGGTCGCTGGCCCGCTGAGGCGGTGGCGCTGCCTGGGGGCGGGGCAGCGGCAGGGTCTCTTGTACTTTGGAGTCATGCATGAAACTTGTCATTCTCGACCGCGACGGCACTATCAACGAAGACAGCGCGGAGTACATTAAGTCGCCGTCCGAATGGCAGCCCATGCCCGGCGCACTGGAGGCTATTGCACGCTTGAACCACGCGGGCTGGCAAGTGGTGGTGGCCACCAACCAGTCGGGCCTGGGCCGTGGCCTGTTTGACATGGCTGCGCTCAATGCCATGCACGCCAAAATGAACACCCTGCTGGCGGCCGTGGGGGGGAGGGTGGATGCCATCTTTTTTTGCCCCCATGCCCCGGACGAGGGCTGCCGCTGCCGCAAGCCCGAACCCGGTTTGTTTGAGCAAATTGGCGAGCGTTATGGCGTTGACCTGATCGGCGTACCCGCAGTGGGTGACTCGCCGCGTGATCTGGCAGCGGCCATGGCCGCCGGATGTGAGCCCCATTTGGTGCTCACTGGCAAAGCCTTCGACTACCGCAGCAAGCCCTTGCCACCCAGTCTGGCGGGGGCCGAGGTGGTGCACCAGGACCTGGCCGCTTTTGCCGACTACCTGATTGCACAAGAAGCCCGCCCATCCCAGGCGGCGGAACTGAGTAGCTATTAACGCAGCTACCGAGGCGTGTTAATAAAGACAATCATTCACAACCTTGATGACAATCTTTTGGTCGTTTCTGCGCTCCTCACTGCACATGCTGTGGATGGGCGTCACCGTGGTGCCCTATGCACTGCTCATCATTTTGTGCGCCGCGGTGGGGGTGGGTTCTGCCAAGCGCTACCGCATTGCCAGCGCGTGGCTGGGGCTGGTCAGCCTGCATGCCGGGCGTGTCATTCTGGGTATCGAGACCCGCATCACCGGTCTCGAAAATCTGCCCCAGGGCGAAAAAACCCCGGCGGTGCTGCTGGTCAAACACCAGTCGGCTTTTGAGGCTTTTTTGATGCCGGCCATCATGCCGCACCCCTTGGCCTATGTGTTCAAGAAAGAATTGCTGTACGTGCCCTTTTTCGGCTGGGCCATTGGGCTATTGGACATGATCCACATCGACCGCAGCCTGCGCACCCAGGCCTTCAAAAAGGTGGTGGCCCAGGGCAAAGAACGCCTGGAGCAGGGCAGTTGGATCATCATGTTCCCCGAAGGTACCCGTGTGCCGCGCGGGCAAAAAGGCGTCTACGAATCCAGTGGTACCCGCCTGGCAGTGCAGACTGGCGCGCCCGTAGTGCCCATTGCTGTCACGTCGGGTGCCTGCTGGCCGGCCAAGGCGTTTCTCAAATATCCGGGTGTGGTGCACGTGTCGATTGGTAAACCCATTCCCAGCGAAGGGCGCCACCACCGCGAGCTGATGCAAGAAGTGGAAGCCTGGATCGAGGCCGAAATGCACCGCCTGGACCCGGACGCCTACGCATGATGGCGCCCATGCTCCTCACGCCTCGGGGCGGCCCAGCGGCGTGCAACAGGGCCCCCACGCTCCTCACGGTGTGTAGTTCGCTGCCCCCCAGGGGGACTGTCACGCCTCGGGGCGGCCCAGCGGCGTGACGTCCATGCGTGCATTGCTTCGCTACACTTTGGACCTTTTTGAGCCGTTTGCGCGCGTCCATCCTGCGCAAGCAGCTACTGAAATCATAGCAAAGTTGCCCCCGCAAGCCCCGCAAGCCCCGCTGGACGCTGTGCCCGCTGCGCCTGCCCCGTGTGCCCCGGCGGTTGCACCGGTAGTTCCGAACGCTCCGGCACGCTCGCTGCGCGAGGAGCTGGTACCCGCCGCATTCGCCCACCCCCTTGCCAACCGCACACTGCATCTGCCCGATGCCACGGTGGCCTATTTGTTCGAGCGGGCCCGGCGGCGCACCATTGGTTTCATGATCGGGCCCGACGGGCTGGTGGTGCGCGCGCCGCGCTGGACTCCTCTGCATGAGGTGGACGCCGCCTTGCAGGCCAAGGCGGCCTGGATTACCCGCAAACTGGCCGAAACCCGCGAGCGCCAGGCCCGCCGTGACGAGGCGTGTATCGACTGGCGTGACGGCGCCACCTTTCCATTTTTGGGTGGCACCATTCAGGTGGTGCTGGACCCCAGCCATGCGTTTGTTAAAGCCGGTGCGCAACTGCAAGCGCAAGAAGGCTGGGTGCCAGCGCGTTTTGCGCAGGTAAAGGAGGAGCCCGCAAAGCGGGCGGGGGACACGGCGCAAAACGCTCAGGCGCCTAGCCTTCTGGGGGCCACCAGCGCTGCCGCTGCCGATCGGGGCAGCGGGGTACAGGCACTGCCGCTACGCATCCTGCATGTGGCCTTGCCCCACAGCGCCAGCCCCCAGCAACTGCGCGACAGTGTGCAAGCCTGGTTGATGCGCCAGGCCCAAACCCACTTCAAGCAGCGGCTGGAACACTTTGCACCCCTGCTGCAAGTGCAGTGGAAAAGCCTGCGCCTGAGCAGCGCCAACACCCGCTGGGGCAGTGCCAAATCGGATGGCTCCATTCGCCTCAATTGGCGCCTGATGCACTACACACCCGGGGTGATTGACTATGTGGTGGCGCACGAACTCAGCCACCTGCGGGTCATGGACCACAGCCCGCGTTTTTGGCAAACGGTGGAGTCGGTGTTGCCCGATTACGCGCAGGTGCGTAGCCAGCTCAAGGACGATGCGATGCCGCGCTGGTAGGCATTTGCAGGTGTTTGCAGGACGGCGCAGCAGATGCCTGCGAGGGCTTTGTCAAACGCCGTTTTACTTGCCCTGCACCACTTTCACACGGGCGTGTGCCGGGGCCTGATGTTTGAATGCGCCGTACCAGTGGCCACCAGTCGTACAGAAAGAGCTGCATGGGCCGCCACATGGCCACCCAGCCCACAATCGTCAGGCTCTCGCGGGCGATGGTGTAGGCGGAGCTGGTGCCCAACTGCCCAATGGCTTCGGCCGCCACCAAACACACGGCCACAAACGCCAGCCCAATTAACAGGCTGATGCGCCCCTGCCAAAACAGGTCACTCAAATCGCGCCGCCCGATGTCCGCTTTGTCGGTGAAGTGGTTGTGGATGGCCTCGGTCACCAGCGCGGTGGGATCCTCCTGCGCCGGCATATTTTGCAGATGCACCGTTAAATGCACTTGCGCCTTGGGGGGTACGCCACGGGCCCAGCTTTCAATAAACGCCTCAGCCTCGCGATCAAGGGCTTTGTTGTGAAACGGCGTGGGGTCCATGGAGTTGAACAGCTGCGCCAGCTCGTGCACGCGCAACTCCAAGTGGAGTGGGGATGCGGCGCGTCTTTTCATCGGGCGTCCATCGCCAGTGATTTATTTACCGGTCAATACCAATGGGGTCTTGCCAATCCGTTACGCCAGACGCAGCTTATGGTCGTCGCTGGCGCGGTTGAGGTGTTGTTTCTTCAAGCGGATGATGCAGTCTTCCAGGGTTTGGCCAATGATGGTCTGGTCGCGGATCATGGCGATCTTGGGCCAGGTGGCGCGTTCGCCGGCCATCACCCAGGCTCTGTATTCGTCTGGCGTGACGTTGCCCAGCACGTGCAAATAGTCCTTCAGCCCCACCGTGGGGTGGATGGTGACATCGCCGTAGTAACGCTGGTCAACAATCGATACCGCGCCGTCCAGCAGGTTTTTGATGATGCCGTTTTCCAGTCCGTACGATGCCAGCCGGATCACCTGCTTGCTGCGGTACTGCACTTCGCCCTTGACCAGATCGGTCAGGAAGCGTCCCCAGCCCTCTTTGCGGGACTGGTCGGTGATGAAGGGCAGCACATGCGGGTTGGTCTGGCTGACGATGTGGTGGTTGACGTTGTACAACTCACTCAGACGCTGCGCCGGCAAGTCGCTGTGGATGGCGCCGTCCACCCAGCGAATGGAGGCCATGTAGGGTTTTTCGTTGCCCAGCCGGTCTTTGCTCGTCAGTCGCACGGGCGGAAACAGGCCCGGCACCGAACACGACGCCATGACCGCACTCCACACCAGCAAGTGCGGCGTGGTCAGGTAATTGAGCAGGCGCGCGTGCTGGTGCTTGGCCACGGGGGACACCGTGATGTTGATGATGCGCCGCGTCTTTTTGAACGCTTCTTCAAAAGTCATCTCGCCCAGGTTGTTGCGCAAGAAGCGCTCCAGCTGGCGAACGTCCATGATGGATTTTTGTTTGATCATTTCGCGTGGCCCCAGGCGGCGCCACATATCGAACTGGATGTCCTCGCCGGTGAACAGGCCCGCCAGTTCGTTGTCTTTGCGCGTGCCCAGCAGCGCCGCCACGGCCGAACCAGCACTGGAGCCTGAAATCACGCGCGGCAGCAGGCGTTGTTCGTGCAATGCCTTGATGACGCCCATATGGAACATGCCCATATTGGCGCCGCCACTGAGCATCAGCGCCGAGCGGCCAAAACTTTGCCCGGTGTGCCGGAAAAACAGCAACTTCTCAGCGAACGGCAACTCCGCAATGTCGTGGTCACACACATAGTTGAGCAGCGAGGTGACCTCGGTGATGTATTCATCAATCAAATACTTGGTGCCCACGCGGCTGTGTTTGTACAGTTCGGGGTTGGCCAGGTTGGCCAGGTTGCGGTGCAGGCCTTCGCGCAGGCTGAAGATCAGCTGTGGCCAGTCGTTCGCCTTGCGCCAGGCGCGCAGGTTAATCAGGCGTTGCTGAATCAGCTGGTGCTGGTAGTGCGGCGAATGGGGGTTGGTCTTCCAAACGTCCATATCGCTCTGGGCGTCCAGGTCCACCGCATGGGTGCGCCAGGTGGCGTAGTCGGTGGCCTGTTCCAATTGCCGGTATTTGGCAGCGCTGAGCTTGGCAGTCATAGTGGTTCCGTTGTAAAGCGATACACCCCATCGGGGTCGCGGCGGCGGCGCAGCACCCCTTCAAACCATAAGGCATGCAAATGGGCAATGGCCTCACCCATGGCAAAGGTGGTCTGGTGCATATCCAGAGGACGTTTGAACATTACACCCAAAATATCGGCTGCGCTACTGGGTTTTGTATGGCAGGCCGCAGCCACCTCGGCCAGTCGTTCGGCGTGGTGGGCATGCAGCTGGGCAACACGCGTGTGCAAACCGTTGAACGGCTTGCCGTGCGAGGGCAGCACCAGGGTATCGGGCGGCAGGGTCAGAAACTTGTCGATCGAGGTCAAAAAGTGCCAGCGCGTTGGCCTCCGGGTTCTTGATCGTAGACACTCACGTTGGTCGAAATACGCGGCAGCACCATGTCGCCACTGATCAAAATGTTCAGGTCTTCGCAGTACAGTGCCATGTGCTCTGGTGCATGGCCATAACCGCTGATGGCGCGCCACGAATGGCCGCCCAGGTTGAGCACCGTGCCGTCCATCAGGCGGCGAAACTGCGCCGGCAGCGACGGCACCAGCGTAGGGAAGTAGTTGGTGCGCTCCATAATGCGGCTGCGGTCCTGCGGGCTGCTCAGGCCATGCGCGGCGTAAAAATCGGCGGCCCGTGTGCCGCCAAACCCCGTGGTGCCGATGCAGCCCAGGCGCGCGACCTGAAAGTCGGTGGCGCTGATCCAGAACGGCGCCTGCCAGCGTTCGCACAACCAGTGCGCCAGGCCAATATGGTCGGGGTGCATGTGGGTGGCGACGACGCGCACAATCGGCAAACCGTCGAGTGCCGTGGCAAAAATAGCTTCCCACTGCGTTTGGGATTCTTCGCTGTGGATGCCGCAATCCACCACACACCAGCCATTGATTGGTTTGCCACTTCCGGCGGGGTCGGCCAGGCTGTCGCGCAGCAGCCACAGGTTGATGTGGTTGAGCTCGAACGGCAGGCCCATGCGCACCCATTTCACGCCCGGCACCACCTCCAGTACGCAGCCTGGTGCGGGCAATGCATCGCCGTGGGGGTAGTGGAGCGCGGCTTCTTGTGCGTTCATTGTTTTGGCATTTGCGACATAATTGACGTTTACGTAAACGTCAAAAGCGTTTGCGCCCATTCTACGGTGCAGCCCGCCAGCGGTGCTGTCGCCCAGGTTTCACTTGCGGTTCCACTCATGAGCAACACCTACAGTATTGGCGATCTGGCGCGCGAGTTTGATTTGACCACCCGTGCCATCCGGTTTTACGAAGATTTGGGGCTATTACAGCCGCAGCGCAGCGGCCCCGGCGGACGCAGCCGCATCTACAGCCTGCGTGACCGCACCCGGCTCAAGCTCACCCTGCGTGCCAAGCGCCTGGGGCTCTCCTTGACCGAGGCCAAAGACATCATCGACACCTACGACAGCCCGCGCGATACCGGCGCGCAGCTCAGCAAGTTTTTGGACGTGCTGGCTCTGCACCGCAAGCAGGTTGAGGAGCAGATGGCCGATCTGCAGGCCAATCTGGACGAGATCAAGGTGCACCAGCGCGAGGCACGGGCCCTGCTGGCCAAGGCAGATCAGTTGGATCAGGCGGATCAGGCGGATCAGGCAGACAAGGCGCCCGCCGCCAAGCCCAAAAGCCCCGCCAAAGGCCGCAAGCCTACGGTGCCCCTTAGCTTACAGCTTTCACCCGCATAACCCCTTAGCCCCGTGACAGCCCCCTTGGCCGTCACGATTCAAACCAGCGAGACCCCCCATGAGCCAACTTCCCGGACTGAACTTTCAATTGGGTGACGACATCGACGCCCTGCGCGACGCCGTGCGTGCATTCGCGCAAGCCGAGATCGCACCCCGCGCGGCCGAGATCGACAAGACCGACCAGTTTCCCATGGACCTGTGGCGCAGGCTAGGCGACCTGGGCGTGCTGGGCATCACCGTGGGTGAGGAATATGGCGGCGCCAACATGGGCTATTTGGCGCACATGATTGCCATGGAAGAAATCTCGCGTGCATCGGCCAGCGTGGGCCTGAGTTACGGCGCGCACTCCAACCTGTGTGTGAACCAGATCAAACGCAACGGTTCTGAGGCGCAGCGCCAAAAGTACCTGCCCAAACTCATCAGCGGCGAACACGTAGGTGCTTTGGCCATGAGTGAGCCGGGCGCCGGTTCTGACGTGCTCAGCATGAAGCTGAAAGCCGAAGACAAGGGCGGCTACTACCTGCTCAACGGCAACAAGATGTGGATCACCAACGGCCCCGACGCTGACACACTAGTGGTTTATGCCAAGAGCGAACCCGAACTCGGATATGACCCCCACGCTGCGCTGCCCCCCGCGGGGGCTGTTTCGTCTCGGGGCGGCCCAGCGACGAAACATGACCCCCACGCCGCGCTGCCCCCCGAGGGGGCTGTTTTGCCTAGGGGCGGCCCGTCGGCAAAACGCGGCGCCGTCACCGCCTTCCTGATCGAAAAAGGCATGCCCGGTTTCAGCATCGCACAAAAACTCGACAAGCTGGGCATGCGCGGCAGCCACACCGGCGAGCTGGTGTTCAACAACGTCGAAGTGCCGCTGGAAAACGTGCTCGGTGGCGTGAACAACGGCGCCAAGGTGCTGATGAGCGGTCTGGACTACGAGCGCGCCGTGCTCACCGGCGGCCCGCTGGGCATCATGCAGGCGGTCATGGACAACGTGGTGCCCTACATCCACGACCGCAAGCAGTTTGGGCAAAGCATTGGTGAATTCCAGCTCATCCAGGGCAAGGTGGCCGATATGTACACCGTGTTGCAGGCCGGGCGCAGCTTTGCCTACACGGTTGCCAAAAACCTGGACCTGCTGGCGAAGCAGAACAATGGAGAGCACGTGCGCCAGGTGCGCAAGGATTGCGCTTCCGTCATCCTGTGGACGGCCGAAAAAGCCACCTGGATGGCCGGGGAGGGTGTGCAGATTTTTGGTGGCAATGGGTACATCAACGACTACCCGCTGGGGCGCCTGTGGCGCGATGCCAAGTTGTACGAAATCGGGGCCGGCACCAGTGAGATTCGCCGCATGCTGATTGGCCGGGAGCTGTTCGCTGAGACAATGTAAGTTTTGCCCCCACGGTTGCCCACTTTGTGTGGCGCCCTGCCCCCCAAGGGGGCTGCGTTTGGCAAAACCCCAAGTCCACACCTTGGGGCGGCCCGGCGGTGAAACATTGCTCCGTCTTTGACGACCTGTTTTGATGCCATCCACCTTTGCCCGCATCCTGAATTCCTTTCTCCACTGCAGCCTGCGCGGCCTGCTGCGTGTCTGGGTGCTGGTGGTGCCGCTGGTGGTGGCGCAGAGCCTGATTCGCCTGGGGCAACTGGCCCATTTCTGGCCCAGTGGCTACCAGACTGCGGGCACCGATCTGGCCAGTGTGGTGGTGCAGGGCCTGCGGTTTGACCTGAAGGTCAGCGCCATTGCCGGGTTTTTGCTGCTGCTGGTGCTGCCCTGGGTGACGGGCAAGGTGGCAGGGCGCATCGCCGCCGCCGTAGCATTTGTGTATGTGATGCTGTCGCTGGTCAATCTGCATTACTTCGGCTTTTACAAAACACCGATTGATTCGCTGGTGTTTGGTCTGGTGGAAGACGACACCGTGGCCGTCTTGCAAACCATTTGGCGCGACTTTCCCGTGGTCTGGACGCTGTTGTTGGCGGCCCTGCTGACCGTGGGTACGGTGGCCTTGCACCGCGTTCTGGTGCGCCGCCTGCGACCCGACACCGTGCTGCAAACCCACCATGCCAGTGTCAAACTGGTGCTGGTCATTGTGGCGTTTTTTGCGTTGGTCTTCGCCGGCAAAGGCACCCTGCGCGAGATGGCCCTGCAGCGCCAGCACCTCACCGTGACCACCTCGCAGTTCTTGAACGACATGGTGCCCAATGGCGTCATCGCCCTCAAATACGCATGGGACAGCCGGGGCCAGTCGCAAAATCTGCAAGACCCGCTGGTCGGCCTCAAAGCCATGGGTTTTGATTCGCCGCTGGCGGCGGCACAGGTACTGGGCTTGCCGCATGGCAGCGCAGCGCAGGTTAAGGCGGCGCTATCCGCCCACGAGCCCTTGCCGAACGGTGTTCGCAAGAAAAACCTGGTCTTTTTCCTGATGGAATCCTGGAGTGCCGAGCCGCTGCTCTATCAAAGCCCGCAGTTCGACGTGCTGGGGCGCATGGCGCCCACGCTGGCGGACCCGACCAGGGCCTGCCATTTCCGCAATTTCGATTCCGCCCAGCCCGGCACGCACCCGTCGCTGGAGGCAATTTTGTTTTCCACCCCCATCACGCCCTTGACCTTGGGTGACGTGGGGCGCAAACCCATCCCCTGGGCCATTCCACGGGTCATGAAGGACGCCGGCTACCAGACCCTGTTTGTCACCTCGGCCCGCTC
This sequence comes from Candidatus Aalborgicola lynettensis, assembly GCA_016719405.1. Taxonomy (GTDB): domain Bacteria; phylum Pseudomonadota; class Gammaproteobacteria; order Burkholderiales; family Burkholderiaceae_C; genus Allorhodoferax; species Allorhodoferax lynettensis. The sequence continues at coordinate 433,481 of JADJZE010000002.1, read as the reverse complement.
CGGCTGGCGCGACCTCAACCGCGTACTGGCCGCGCAGGGTTTTGACGAGGTGGTGGACGCCAACACCCTCAAAGCCCAGTACCCCGAAGCCACGCTGGGCATCTGGGGCGTGTGGGACAGTTATGTGTTCCAGTACCTGCAAAAGCGCCTTGCCGCCCAAAACGCCGACCAACCGATTTTTGTGTTTGTGCTCACCAGCACCAACCACCCTCCGTATGACCTGCCCGCCGACTACCAGCGCGTGCCGCGCGACATGGCGCAGTGGAAGGGCGAAACCGGCTCCGACACGCTGCTGCCCAACCTGGACAGCTACCACTACGCCACCGACCTGCTGGGCGCCTTTGTGCAGGACGTGCAAAAGGGGCCGCTCCAGGCCCACACCCTCATTGCCGCCACGGGTGACCACAACGTGCGCTCGTTTGGCATTTACGCCGACGCGCAGCGCCGCTACCTGGCACGCCAGGTGCCGTTTGTCATCTGGGGGCACAACCTGGCGTGTGGCCAGCAGCAAACCCTGCCCGCCAGCCACCGCGACATGTTCCCCACCCTGCTGCCCCTGGTGGGTGTGGATGGCCCCTACATCAACTCCGGGCGCAACTTGCTGCGCACCCCACCGGCCACACCGGCTGAAGCCGCGCTGAACGGCGCCCGGGCGGTATTTTTTACCGGCGAGGCGCGCAACGCCCAAGGCGTGTGGCAACTGGGCCGCGAAGCCACGTTCTTTTGTACCCCGGCACCCGCCCTTAAACCCGCCACATCCGCCACACCCACCGCAAATTCAGCAAATTCCCCAACTTCTTCAAACTCCGGTAACGCGCCCCCCGCGGCTTGTGCCTTCAACGCCCTGGAGGATCAGCAGGAGCGCGCGCGCTACGGCCTGCTGGACTGGAATGTGCGCGTTTCCCTCAAAAAATAGTTCACCGCTAAGGACTCACCATGCCCCGCAACCTCGAAGACCTGTTTGCCAACAACCGCGCCTGGGCGCACACCATGCAAACCCAGCGCCCGGGTTTTTTCACCCGCCTCACCGCGCAACAGCAACCCAAATACATGTGGATTGGCTGCTCCGACAGCCGCGTGCCCGCCAACGAAATTGTGGGCATGGACCCCGGTGAAGTGTTCGTGCACCGCAACATTGCCAACGTGGTGGTGCACTCCGACCTCAACGCCCTGTCCACCATCCAGTTCGCGGTCGATTTGCTCAAGGTGCAACACGTCATGGTGGTGGGGCATTACGGCTGCGCGGGTGTGCGTGCGGCGCTGGACGGTGCCCGCATCGGCCTGGCCGACAACTGGCTGCGCCACATCCGCGATGTGGCCGACCGCCACCGCGACATCCTGGATGGGTTGCCCGCGCATGGCCGCGCGGCCGCGCTGTGTGAACTCAATGTCATCGAGCAGGTGGTCAACGTGGCCCACAGCACGGTGCTGCAAGACGCCTGGGCCCGCGGGCAAAGTGTCACCCTGCACGGCTGGGTCTACGACCTGCAAGACGGCCTGCTGCAAGACCTGCACATGACGGTGAGCCGCCCCGATGAGATGGAGCACCTGTATCGCAACGCCCTGTCCGGTGTGCGGCTGATGCCGCGCCAGGTCTGAAGTACATGGAAAAAAATGCCGTTTCCGCACGTCTGGTGTGCGGTGGCAGCTATCAATTCAGGATCAAATGCGTGCCCCGGAGGCAACATTCCCAACCATTCAAGAATGCCGTTGGTGCTGGAGGCGATTCGCAAAAATAGGGTTGCCAGTACTAGTATTACGGCGTATTACCTTTTAGGAACTACCATGCAAACCACATTGACCAGCAAGGGGCAAGTCACCATCCCGCGCGATATGCGCCAGCATTTCGGGCTCAAGCAGGGCATGGCCATTGCGTTCGAGATTGAGGGTGACCACATCGCGTTGCGGCCGGCCCGCGCACCGGGGCAGGCGCAAACCAGCGGCTTGGGACTGATACAAAGCCAACGCAAGCCGGTTCCCGCTGACTTTGATGTAGCGAGCCTGGCAGTGGACGCGCCATGATCGCACTGGACACCGATGTTCTGGCACGCTACTACGTGGCCAGCAGCGACGCGCCGACCCGGCAGCAAAGCATCGCCGCACAGCAATTGCTGGAAAGCGGCAAGGCACTGTTTGTTGGCAAGACGGTGGTGCTGGAGCTGGAGTGGGTGCTGCGTGGGTACTACAAGAGCCCGCCGCAAGACGTGCTCACGGTGCTGCGGCACCTGTTGAACATGCCCAACGTAACCGTGGAAGACCGTCCGGCGGTCGAGTTGGCCACGGCTGCGCTCGATGACGGGTTTGACTTTGCCGACGCCTTGCACCACGCATCGGCCCGCCACTGCACGCGCCTGGCCACGTTTGACGACCAGCGCTTTGCCCGCCGGGCCACCGCCAAAGGCTGGAAGCCGCCGGTCAAATTGGTGACCTTGTGAGGGGGGGCTGGCATGCAGGCTGCACTGGCTGTGGTGCCAATGTAACCGGGTGAGGTGCTGCGCCAAGTTCCGAAGTTCATAACCAAATATGCCGTTTCCGCACGCCAGTCGTGCGCAAGCAGCTATCAATTCAGGAGTGAATGCGCTCCTTGAAGGTGGTGTGCCAGGCCGCTACCAAGCCGCCTGCCGCACCTTCTCAGTTGGGCAGCGCAAAGGCGTTCGCGCATGCCTAAAACCCGTGCAATACTCGTCATTGTTCGGTTGAATTTTTATTTGTTGTCGGTCGTTTATCCGTTTGCGGGTACACGTTTTTTTGATTGGATGTGAGATGGACGTAGACGTATCGGCACTGCTGCCAGGCGCACTGATATTGGCCGGGGCCAAGCGAACCATGCTGGCGAAGGTGGGTGATTCGGTGCGTACGCTGGTTGTTGGCAGTTCGCACGGGGATTTTGGTTTTGACCCCCACCATTGCCCTGGCGCATTCAATTTGTGCTGCCGCTCGCAGGACTTGAAGCATTCTTTCCACCTGTACCGGCGCCTGGCCGGTGAACTGAAAAATCTGGATACCGTGGTGGTGGTCTACTCGGTGTTTTCTCCGGGTAATGATTTGGAAAAATCACCTTCCGAGCGGGAAATTGCGGTGGCACTCAATGAGTTGTTTGGGCTGGGAATTGAATACAGCGACGATTACCTGCGTGTTCTGTCGGGCGTCATGGCGGGCAAGAATGATGCGCTGGAGGTCGAAATGGAAGACGGTTATTACGGGTTTCTGCCGACCTATGGCAAAGGGTACATGCCCGAGGCTTACTGGGAAGGGCGTGTGCAAGGCCACTTGCGGCTGAGCCGGGTGGACGACGGCATTGTTTACTTGCGCCAGATGATTGCCCTGGCCCAGGACTTGGGCCACCGCCTGCTGGTGCTCATTCCCCCGGCGCGTTCGGATTACACGGCGACATGCATGGCCAGCACAGACAACGTGTTTGAATCCCTGTACCAGGTGCTGGACGAGTTGGGCATTGACAAGGCGCAGTCGGTATTGAACCTGTTCAATGACCCACGTTTTGCAGACAGTGATTTTGGTGATTCGGACCACCTGCTGCCCAGCGGGGCAGGGGCGGTCACCCTGTCCACCGCCGTAAAGGATGCCCTGGATCGTATGCCCACGGGCCCTATTTCTTCACGCCCCTGACCGACCAGTGGCATTTCATGCCAAATATGCGGAAATACTTGATCTCTGCAATCTCGAAACCCAGGGATTTGAGCAGTTCCGGGTAATCGTAGATGGGATGCACGGAATTGTCCGCAGTGATTGAATACAGCGTCGCAGCCAAATACCAGTAGGTTTTCTGAAAAGCCCGGTAGAAGAAATTTCCTTCCTTGGGGAGGGCAAAGTCTCCGATCACCATGGAGCCGCCCGGCTTCACGCAGGTGCACAGATGGGTCAGTATTTGCAGCATCATGTCCCGGCGGAACACGTTGAGAAAATAGTTGGCCATGACCATGTCATATTGGCCCGTCCGGTTCACGTTCAGGATGTTGTCATTGATGATCTCGATCGGCTTGGCAAGTTTGACACGGTCGATCTTCTTCTGCATGAAGCTGATCATGGTTTTTGAAATGTCAACGGTGGTGACGGCAATACCCCGCTTGGCCCCTTCAATGGCCTCGGTGCCGTGTCCGGCGCCAGCCACGAGCAGTTTGCTGCCGGGTTGGAGGTGTTCCAGCATGGAGACCTTGCATCGCGGGATCTGTCCAAAACTGTAAAGGCTCCCGGTGATTTCGTACTGGAACCCCATGAGCCAGTATCCGTCCTTGACGCCATATTTTTTTTCCATGTCTGTCCTTTTCAATCGAGTTCGATTCAGTTGGGTTGAGTTTGTGCCCTGACGTCGCTGGAAATCAGAGCCTGTTGGTTAATGGTATTTCCCGCGCGTTTCGTTTTGCGCAGCGCCATAATAGCCGCCCCCCAGCGCGCCCTGGTCCCAAGCGGCTGTCAACGGGTGGAGCCGGCCCCCGCAGGGGGATGCCATTATTTGATCAGGCTGGCAACAATAACCACCACCAGCGCCGCGCCCAGCAGCACCTTCGACAACCCGGAAACAGCAGCGTTGCGCGCTTGGGACAGCAGGGCCAGGCCAAACGCCACCAACCCTGCGCCGCCCAGGCCCATCAGCAAACCGGCCATCTTGGCGTAACCGTCGCCACTGCCGAAGGTGGACACCGCAGCAAAGAGTGCAAAGACTCCCGTGCCCACCAAGGCGGCGCCCAGCAGCGTGCGCAGACGCTCCCAGTTGGAGCCCAGCCGCTCGCGCACCGCCTGAAAGCCCAAACCGAGCAGCGCCACCAGTGCAATGGAAACGATCGTCCTGAGCAGGGCGCGAATGTCCTTCAGGCTGACCAGCGGCGTGGGCTTGAGCTGTGCTTCGATGCGGTACAGGCGTTTTTCGCGGAAGGTGAAGGTGATGAACTGCGTTTTGCGCCAGCCGTGGTTCTGCGCCAGCACCGCTTTTCCCTTGGTATAGCCACCCTGACCCCACGCCAAGGCAATGCTGCCCTTGACCTTGTACCCGGCGCGAATGATCGGCATCGCCGCGTCTTCGGTCATGCCCAGGTACAACCCCTGTGCGGTGCGCCCGTCCCACGGCAGCGCAACCGTCATCCAGCCCAGGCGCGGGTCGCGATCGTTGGCGTCTTCGGCGTTGATCTGGAACGTCAGACCCAGCGCGGGGTAGTGCATTTCACTGTGGCCGCCGCTGTCGGTGCGCCGGCTGGTGGGCCACTTTTTGACTTCGTCGGGCTGGCCCAGGCTGATTTGCACCTCCGAGCGGCGCAACTCCCTGCGGCCCAGGCCATCGCTGGCATCCAGCCAGGCCAGCGGCGCGCCCTGGCCAGGCGGGGCCGGGTACACCGGCGGTTTGTCCTCGGCCCCGTGCAGTGCACCTGCCGCGCAGAAAAGCACAACCAGCAGGCATAAACGCTGTGAGAGGAGCTGCAAGGTGTGCTGCAAGAAGCGCTGGAACGAATGGCGCACGATGTCTCCCCACTGTGTCGCCGGATTATGTCGCCAGCGCTTCCTCAGTGGCGGCCAGCATCACCGTGGCGCGCCGGACTGCTGATCCAGCAAGTCGATGAGTTCTTTTTTCACTTTTTCAAACCGCAGGGAACCCTGTGCGCTGTCAACTAACCGGCCGCCTTTGAATACCGCCTGGAAGGGAATGCCGTTTACAAAAGACGCAAGCTCTCTGGGGAATTTTGACCACGGCGACCACTGCACCCTGGCAAACCGGATGTCCGGGCCGGTACGCGACGCTGCGACGGCATTAAATTCTTCAAAGCTGCCGTCCACGCAAAAAGTGCAATTGGGGTCCGCGCTGGTGAATTGCACCACGACGCTGTGGTTTGCCCGAACGTAGGCGGCGAAATCCGCAGGCGCAATGTCGTCAACGTGTACCGACGCACTGGCGCGGGCGCCCGGTCTGGCGGGTTTTGCAATGACCGGTTGGGCGGTGGCCGCTGCGGAAACGGCTGCTACTGGAGCGGCTGGCGCAGGAAGGACGGGTGCGGGAGTGACAGGTGCGGCAGCGACTGGTCTGGGGGAGGGCGGCATTGCAGTCCCGGTATGGTATTGGGCATACAGCCGGTCGAAAGAGCTGGGGTAGTAGCCGTGCATCAGGCGCTGCTTGAACACGGCCAGGGGCACGCCTTGTCCACCCAATGCATCGAATTCGGCGCAGGCTTGCGGGTCGTTCACGATGTCTTTGTCCAGGTAGTCCAGACCGATTTTTCGCAGGTGTTCGCGCATGCCCTTGCAGCCCGCACTCATGGACGTGCAGTACAGCACCACCTGGCCTGGCTGTGCGCCGCTGATCACAACCTGGGCCGGGCGCGGCAGGTTGTTCTCAAAGTGCATGGTCTTGAAGTCGCACGCCTGCGCCGCCGCAGGCACCAATGCGGCCAATGCCGCATATGTCGCCACGCTGGCCCAGGTGCAGAGCAGCCGGGCGAAAAGGGTTGAAGGGTTCATGCGGTGCAGTTGTGTTGTGTGGGCGCAATGGAAAGGGATCGGAGTCCACCAGGCAGGCGGCGGTTGCAACACCCGTGGCGGCGGGTGGGTCTGCTGGGGAAACTATTTTTCGCCTGTTTGTTTGAGCATCATTTAAGCCGTTTGCGCACGTCCAGCGTGCGCAAGCAGCTACTAAAAACATAGCGGTTGTCGCCCCGTTTGTGGGCGAAAACGCCGCTGGCGTGGCGGCCAAGGCTTACAGGGCGACACCGTTGTAGGTGCCCGACTGGAGCAGCATTTGCATGGTGCCGGCAGTTCCCAAAGACGTTTCAGTCTTGACCATGGTGCCCTTGCCGACCAGCAGCCAGAGGGAAGTTGCGCTGGATTCGTCGCCACTTTTCTCTGTGTATTTGCAGGTGTCAAACGTGCGACCCAGCACGTTCACGGCTTCCCGCGCAACGTAGGTGAAGCTGCTTTTGTAGTTGAAGGGCACCGGTATGCTGGTGCCGGTACTGAGTAGGGTTGTGCGCGTGCCCACACTGGTCGTTTCGATGCTCTCGCCCAACTTGAGGGTTAAGTATCGAGAGGAATCGTCTGAGGAGTAGATTTCTTTGGTTTTTGTGGTGTTGCCCGGAATGGGGAGGCCGCCGGTCGTAAAGCCGCTCGTCACCGTTTCGATGTCGGCGCCAAAATGGGTTACCAAGCCGTTGTTTTGAATCTTGTAATACAACACTTCGCGGTTAACGGTTGTGTAGCCAGGCGATGTGTCGGTGGTCAGTATTTTGGTGGTGCTGGTGGCTGTAGTTTGAATGGCATTTTGACCTTCAAAAACGCCAGGCCCGTCAATCACTTCTTCGGTGGTCACTTCACCCGTGGTCTTGCCGCCACTGACCATCGCGTAGACCTCGCGCCGGCTGTAGCCGGTGGGCATGGTCATGCCCACTGCGTCCGTACATTCGTTGTAGATCGTCGCGGTAGCGGTAGGTGCCGTGGGTACGGGCTGTAGAGAGCCTGCGGTGGGTGTAGAGGGCATGGGCTGTGGAGCATCTGTAGGTGTGCCCGCGCCAGGGGCACCGGCACTGCTGGGGCTGCCGCCGCCGCCACCGCCGCAAGCCGTCAAAACGCATACCAATAGCGTTGCCAAACCAGTCGTTTTGTTCATGGGAGTTCTTTCAGTAAAAATAGTTGAGTTGTTGCACGATCTCACCTTGCGCGTTACGGATGCCGCCGCAGCGGGCGGCAGTGAGAAGGGAGGGGTGACCCACATCGCTCCCTTCCGTTATTGCAGTCGTCATTGCGGCCGTGAGTGCCACCGTACCGGCATTGCGACCGTGTTAGCGGGCGCGACTCGTCAGGTTGGGCCAGGTGCTCAAAGGTGCGAGCGACAGCACGCCGCTACCCGCTGTGTCTTTGACTGGCGTAGGCACTGCCAAATTAGTGGTGCTGGTGCCGCCCTGGCCCAGGTTTTGCTGATAATCATCGCCCCATATCAACAAACGGCCATCATTGTCCAATGCCAGCGAGTGGGTATCGCCCGTTGCGATGGCAGCAATATTGGACAGTTGACCAATGCCAAGGGAGTTCACCACCGCGCGTGGCAACAAAGACTGGTTCATTACCGGGCGGTTGGGCCCGTCACCCAGTTGGCCACTGGTCGCATTGCCCCAGGCAAATACCTTGCCGTCCTGGTCCAGCGCCATGGCGTGGTTGCCACCGGCTGACACCATTTTGATGTTGCTCAGCAGCCCGTTGCCGTCTGCGTTTTTGACCAGCAACGCAAGAGGACGGCTTGTGTTGTTGCTGGTGTTTTGGCCAAGTTGACCCATAAAGTTGGAGCCCCATGTGTACACTTGCCCGGCATTGTTCAGCGCCATGCCGAAGCCATAGCCTGCAGAAATTGCCACAATGCCGTCCACCGCCGTACCATCGCTGTCGCGCTGCACGTAACTGGGGCGATCGACTACCATGATCGTGGTGCTTTGTCCTGTTCGGGCATCGGAGTTAAATCCCCAGGCTACAACCTTGCCGTCGCCCGTTAAAGCGGCAGACCAGTTCCAGCCGGCCGAAACGGCCACCACATTGCTGAGCACGCCAGCGCCCGTAACCGCACGAACCTGCCCCGGAAACTGCCTTTGCGAACTGCTATCTGCCTGCCCCGGGTATGCGCCCCACGAATACACCGTGCCATCGTCCGCCAAGGCGACTGCATTGGTGTCACCTATCGAGACTGAGACGATGCCTGACAACGTGCCATTGTTTGCAGCATTGCGAACTTTGCCGGGCAATGTTTCTTCGACGTTGGCAGTACGCCCAAGTGACCGGTAATCGCCCCATGACCACACTTCACCGTCTTCCGTCAGGGCCAGTGCAGTGCCCTCCCTGCCTGTGGAAGCGGCAACAATGCCACTGAGCTCCCCGGTGCCCGCCTGGTCTTTGACCGGTGTGGGCAGTGCCACACTGTTCATTGCGGTATAGGTCTTGCCTTGGCCCAACACACCCTTGTAGTTGCCGCCCCACGCCAGCACCTTGCCTGCGGGGGTCACCACCAGGTTGTGGTTCTGGGTTGAACCTAACGTGCCAATCGGCTGCGCCTGTGGAATCACCTTGATGCTGACGTTGGCCGACACGCTGCCGGCTGACACCGCCAAGGTTTGCACCCCCAGCCGCATTCCTGTTACCGAGCTGCAATCCGCCGCTACGCGCAAAGCCACCGTGTTGGCGCTGGCGCACGTCAACGCACCTGCAATCGTGGCACCGCTGCTGTCGCGCAAGGCCACGGTAATGGGCGTGGATACATTCCAGGGAGTTTTTCCGCTGCCCGGTGCGGCGAGTGAAGCCTGCGCGCCCGAGGGAGTGGGTGCCGTGCCAATAGGCGTTGGTGCCGTGTCAACAGGCGTTACGGTGCTGCCGCCGCCACCACCGCCGCAAGCCGTCAAAACGCATACCAATAGCGTTGCCAAACCAGTCGTTTTGTTCATGGGAGTCTTATCAGTCAAAGTAGTTAAGTTGTTATGGCGGTGCCGCCGCCAGACACTTCATGGCGATGCACGCAAACGCTAGGGCAGCATGGCAGTGGGTGCCACAGTGACCCGGCGCATTCCCGGATTGGCGGGTCAGGTAGAAGCAAGAAAACGTCAGGATACCGATTGTCCTAGGGTAAACCCGTGCCCGCAATAGCCCGTTCGGACTAACATGAACAGGGGAGTTCCTGGCGCGGACCCCTGGAAATCGCCCGCCCAATAGCATGCGAAAATGGCGGCTGTGTTGCCCGCATGTCATGATAGAAAAAGGCCCATTGCGCCCGTCAGACGTGCGCAAGCAGCTACTAAAAGCATAGCAAATAAACCCCATCGCCCGCACCATGTTCCCCACCCGTCTTGATTCTTCTCTTGCCTACGACATTGCCAAGGCCATGATGGATGGCTTCAACCGCCACTACCGGCTGTTCCGCACCGAATCGGCGCGCGCCAAGCACCGTTTCGAGACGGCAGACTGGCATGGCCAGCAGCGCGCCCAACGTGAGCGCATCGAGTTTTACGACCTGCGGGTGATGGAGTGTTCCAAACGGCTGGAGCGTGAGTTCAAAGCCAACGAGCAACCCATGGAGGTGTGGCAGCAAATCAAGCTGCACTACATCGGCCTGCTGGTGGACCACCACCAGCCCGAGTTGGCGGAGACGTTCTTCAACTCGGTCACCACCAAAATACTGCACCGCGCCTACTTTCAGAACGACTTCATTTTTGTGCGCCCGGCCGTCAGCACCGAGTACATCGAAAACGGCGAACCCGACACCCGCCCCACCTACCGCGCCTACTACCCCACGCGCGACACCCTGCACGCCGAGCTGGTGCGCATGGTGGCAGGTTTTGACCTGCGTGTGCCCTTTGCCGACCTGGCGCGCGACTGCACCTGGGTGCAGCAGGCGCTAATCGTCATCATGCCCAGTAGGCACTATAGAAGTCGCTGACTCCTGTCAGGTCAACAACAGGGAACTCGCTGGAATTGAGGTAGCCGTTGTGGCTGCTATCCGGCAGATAAACCGTGAGGCCGCTAGCCGTGGTGAGCCCACCCGTCTCTACTACGGCACTGCTCAGGGCCGTCAGCACGTTCTGGGCCGAGGTGTCGAGATTCGCCACGGCATTGAGTTGCATGAAGTTGGACATAAGGCTGCGCAGATCGACATAGGTGTTGTCTTGAAAACTGAGGGCACTGCTGCTGGAACTGTGCAAGGTCTGGATTGCGCTTCTGCCGGCGGTAGTAACCGCCTGCGCAAAACTGCTCCATGCAGTCGCTACACCGCCAACCTGGACGGTATCGACGACCGACAGGGTGACCTGGTTATTGCCCTGCGCTCGATAGAAACTTTCAAAACTGTTGACTGCCTGAGTGGCTACCTGCAAAGCCGAAGGGGTGGATTGCTGGAAGATGGACAGCCAATTTGTATAGTCCCAGCCGTCGCCAGGTTCGGTGTCTTCTGAAACAACCAGATAGTTGGTCTGGTTGCGTAATGCGTAGGCCTGGTCAAGTACGCCCTGCAGGCAGGCATCAAATCCGATCATGCCGAAGCTGGTGACGTTGGAGGCGGCGATGGCCTGACTGACTTCGTTCAGGGACAGGTTGGCGCTGTTACTGCTGTCGTCCCAAGCGACGCCGCGAATGCCGCCACCATGATTCCAAATGACCAACGCATAGTTATCCGCCGGGGCTGCCAGCGCTGCGGCATTGATGAACTCGGTAAGAGTGGCCGGATCACCCATGTTGCGCTCACCCCAACTAGTGAGATCACTGGAGATATGGTTCAGATTGGTATCGCTGCTTATTAGGCCGTAACGGGTGTCGGTCCAGTTTCCATCGGCACTGCTTTCGCCCGGTGTTCGATCAACGAGAGCACTGACGCGAATGTTCTGCGGCAGGCTGGCGGCTTCTATTTCATTTACGTCGGAAAGCGCGAAGGGTTCGAGGTCGTTGTCGCCGTCGACATAAACCATGACGGTCCAACTGCCGCGGGTTCCCGGAGTAGTGGGGGGTGGGAGTTGGGGTCGGCGCTGCGATGGTGTTTTCACTGACCGTCAGGGCATAACTTCCTGTGGCGCTGGAAAATGCGCCGGCGGAGATGAAGTAGGTTCCGGTGCTGGTCGGAGTGAAATTAACCAGCGCATCGTTGCCGTAGCCGCTGTCGTCATCGGTGGTGCCAGGTATCGGCGTGCCGGAGCTATCGTAAATTCCGCGCAGAAAAGGATCGGTAAGCGTGCCGCCATTGCTATCGGCGCCGCTCAGGCTAATACCATAGCTGTGTCCGGCTAAAAGGTTCACGCTGAACCAATCCTGGTCGTTGGCAGAGTTGATGCTGCTACTGGCACTGGCGCCGACAATGGCTGTGCCGGTGGTAGCGGTGGTGGCGGCAAGATCGGTAGTAGTGGTGCCACCGCTGGAGCCGCCTGAATTTCCGGACGTTCCGCTGCTGACGCTCAACGCATAGTTTCCGACGTTGTTGCTGTAACCTCCCGCAGAGATGTAGTAGATCCCGCTGGTGCTTATGGCGCAGGTGACTTGGGCGCCTGTACCCGCTCCCGAGTCGTCGTCCGTGGTGCCGGAAATCAAGTTGCCGGCGCTGTTGTAGAGTCCGTAAAGATAGGGATCATTCAGGGGGGATGTGCTGTTGCTCTTGGGTTGCAGGTCGATGGTGTAGGTCAATCCCGCAGTGAGTGATACGGCGAACCAGTCACTGTCGCCCGTTTGGTCAACCAGGCCGTCTACGCTGCCGCCCGGCGACACTGTCGCCGTGGTGGTTGAATCTGCCGGGGTATCGGCGCCGCCCTGACTGGTGACCGCGAGGGTATAGGTTCCGGTGGTGCCGCTGTAGGCACCGGCGGAAATGTAGTAGGTTCCCGCGCTCGTTGGGGTAAAGCTGACCAGGGCATTGGCGCCCGTTCCGCTGTCGTCGTCCGTTGTTCCAGAAACGAGGGTGCCGGTGCTGTTGTAGATGCCTCGCAGGCACGGGTCAGACAAGGTGCCGCTGCTGGTGGGAAGCCCCTGTAGGTCGACCTGGTAGCGGGTGTTGGCATACAGTCTGACGGCAAACCAGTCCTGATCACCGCCGGTGTCGATGGTGCCGGTGACCGAGCTGTTAACGATAACAATCCCGGTGGTAGTGATGCTGGCGGATATTTCGGTGCTATTTTGCCCTTCGACGGTGAGGCGGAAGGTGCCGGTGGAGCTTCCGTAGCCTTCAGCAGCGATGAAGTAGGTGTCGGAGGTGCTGGGCGTAAAGGTGAGGCGGGAATCACTACCGTCCTGGTCGTCGGCATAGGAGTTGGAGATCACGGTGCCGCTTGAATTGTAGATGCCGGAGATAAGTGGGTCGCCCAAGGTGCCATTGTTGGAGGAGCTACCTTGCAAGCGGATGGTGTAGGCATTGCCCGCCGTGAGGCTGACGCCATACCAGTCGACGTCTGCGGTGTTATCAATCGTTCCGTTTATATAGTCGCCGACGCTGACGGTTTCGGTTGTGGCGGTGCTGCCGGCTATATCGTTCGTTGTCGTCGCCGTACTGCTTGTGGCCCACAGGCGATAGGTTCCCGTGGCCGTGGTTGACGCTGCCGTCGCATCAAGATAGTAGGTGTCGCTGCTGGTCGGCGTGTAGGTTATCCGCGCATTCAAGCCGGTGCCGTTGTCGTCATCCCGGGCAACCACCGTACCGCTACTGTTGTGCAAGCCCAGCAATGGATCAGCCAAGGTGCCCTGTGCGGTCGCTGAACCTTCAAGATCGAAGGTATAGGTTGATCCTGCTGTCAGGGGAATGGCAAACCAATCGTAATCGTCGGCGGTCTCGATGTTGCCTGATACCGAACTGCCAGCGATAAGTCGTCCCGATGTAGCCGAGGTTGCAGCATAGTCGTCGGCAGTGCGCGTGATGGGCTCCGCCACAGCATAGGTAGGGCCCGACTTGGCTACTGCAACCGCGTTGAAAGCGAAGCTGAACCCCCCCGTATCATTGTAGGAGTCGGCAATTACGGCGTAATAGGTACCCGTGGAGGAGGGTGTGATGCCCACAGTCAGCGCACCGCCGGAGGCCTGACCAAAGCTTCCCGATAATTGCTTCCCGGCCCCATCGTAAACTCCTCTCAGTACGGGGGTGTTCAGCGCATCGCCCGATGTAGCGGTCTGCAAGGTGAATTGGTATTCCTGACCACCGGTGAGACTGAAAAAAACGGTCTTGGTCCCGAAACTTGAGCCGACGGTGTCTGAGTAGGTTTGTCCGGCAGCAATAGTTGTCTGGGTGTCACTATTGGTGGCCGCATCAAGATCGGTTACCAAGACGATATATCCGCCTGTGGTGCTGTATTGCCCCTGGACGCAGACGTTGTAGGCTCCGCTGACCGCTGGTGCAAACGTCACCTGTGCGTTCTGGCTTATTCCGTAGTCGGCATTGGACACATTGGCTAACGTATTTTGTGAGGGGTCAAGTACCCGTGCAATTTCCGGATCGAGCAAGCTTCCGGAGGTGGATTGCACCTGTATCCGGTAGTGATGTCCTGCGACCATGGTGCAAGGGACGCTATCAACCTCGCCACTGGCACTGATGGTCCCCATTCCCATGCTGGATTCCCAGGTGGAGATGGCAGTTGCAAAAGCTGCTACAGGCCCGACCTCTGTCAATACGTTATTTGTGAACGGGCCCAGCATGGCGATCCCGCCGGAAGTATCTATGCCCAGATAATTCCCGCTGGCTGCGTAGTAACGGTAAGCATATTGCTGGTACGTGCCGGATATGGCAGCACCTGTAAAAATGCTTCGATAATTTGCTTCAGCATAAGCAAATACTTCATCATTGCTAATATTGGCTGTTGTTGGCATTTCATCCTCCTTGGGCGTTTTTTGAATCGTTTTGCTGCCGTTTGAGGAGCAAAACCAGGAATAGGTGCCAGCAGGCACCCGGTTTTGACGATGGCTGAGCCGCGCTGGTCCTTTGCCAATTATCCCAGAGCAGTGCCCGCCAGCGCCAGTCCATCCCCTCCAATATCCGAAAGGCCCACCCCGCAACTGCCTGAAGCGGCGACAGGAGAGGGACGTCGTACAACAAAGTTCAAAACAACGGCTTCGCTATTTTTCTTGGTACTGAAGATGAGCGGACCACGAGCGGTTTCATTTTCGGCGCCAGCACCATTCCACCTCGCCCGGCGTCACCATCAAAGTCAAGTATTCCGGAGGATCGCGAGCGATCGTAGGTGCGATTCAAAGTGATGTGCCGCCCATCAAGTGGCATACAGATAGTTGGTCGCCCAGTAACTGTGCCATTCACCATTGAGGCGACTCACCCGTAGCGCCAGCATATGTTCGGCGTTTTCGGGTGTCCACCACGAACCCGGTAGCTTCAGACGCTTTTGCACAACGTATCGGTGCGCACTCTCAATTTCCCCGGAGCCTATGGGCAGATCCCTGCGTATTGCCCCCTCGTAGTCCAGTTGATCTTGCCTGTGGCTGAGGTAGCGGTGGCAGCGCCGTATGGGGGCCAGTTCCTCTGGCGTGTCGAGCGGTTCCAGATTGGCTTGTAGATCATTCAGTAGTGGCCCCAGGCCTTGCGTCTTGAGGCGCTCCTTTTGCGTTTGCAGCCAAAGCTGCTGTGCAGGCGCCTCGCTATGGATGGCCTGGGCTGCGGCACTGAGGTAGTCACATACGTGGAAGAAGTCCACGAGGTAGCTGCTTTGAGCGCCAAAGCGCTCTTTGATTTGGTTCGCTATCCAGGGTGCCCCATCACCCACACCATGGATGCGGTGGCCTTTGCCAAAGCCTGCACGCTTGGCGCAGGCGCGTAGTTGTTTGCCTGCCGTGTTGACATCCCCCAATAGGGTGGCCCCATAGGTCAGCTCTTTGCTGCCCTGCACATGTGCAAGGCCTACCTTAGCCTCTTGCCATTGCACGCTTTTGCCTTTGCGCTTGTCCGACTGTGTGGCATCGGTCTTCACCGTGGGCACCATGGTCATTTCGACAACAAAGGTTTGCCCTGGTGCAACTGCTTTGGGCAGTCCCAGCGGCAAACCCCTGCCGCGCTGGTGAACCGTTTGGGCGTGCTTGTGCGTGACCCGGCGAATGGTACTTTCGCAGAGCACAACGCCGTAGTGCTCGACCAGCTTGTCCATGGCCTTGGCGTATGGCATGTCGGCCCCAAAGTCGGTCATGGCGCGTTGCAAACGACGTGAGCAGCCGCGTGCGCTTACCCCTGCGCTCTTGGAAAAGGGACGGATTCGTTTGTTGGCACTGCGGTATTGGGGTTCTTGGACTGTGATGGCGCCAAAGGTGGTGTGCCAACTCAGTTTTTTTTACCTTCGCGGTGAGCCCGTCCTGTGCGCCGCACTTCTTGCTCCGTCTGCTCAATTTGACTCAGTGCCCAGGCCTGCATGGCCTCTTGACCCATGCGTCTGACTTCTTCGACCAAGCGCTCCTCGGCGTCATCGGCTCGCCTCAAACCCGATCCATCAGCCTCCACAACCGACAGTATTGAGATGATTCGCTCTCGGATTTGCGGGTGTGCATGCAGTTTGCTGGTGATTTCTTCGTCGCTGAGTTGTTGGGATGCCATCGAGTGCCTGGGTCGCGGTAGTGAATATGGGGCGTACTCTACGACACATCACTTTGAATCGCACCCCCTGGAAATCGCCCGCCCAATAGCATGCGAAAATGGCGGCTGTGTTGCCCGCACCTCATGATAAAAAAGGCCATTTCCGCCCGTCAGACGTGCGCAAGCAGCTACTAAAAGCATAGCAAACAACCACCATTGCCGCACCATGTTCCCCACCCGTCTTGATTCTTCTCTTGCCTACGACATTGCCAAGGCCATGATGGATGGCTTCAACCGCCACTACCGGCTGTTCCGCACCGAATCGGCGCGTGCCAAACACCGTTTCGAGACAGCAGACTGGCACGGCCAGCAGCGCGCGCAGCGCGAACGCATCGAGTTTTATGACCTGCGGGTGATCGAGTGTTCCAAACGGCTGGAGCGTGAGTTCAAAGCCAACGAGCAACCCATGGAGGTATGGCAGCAAATCAAGCTGCACTACATCGGCCTGCTGGTGGACCACCACCAGCCCGAGTTGGCGGAGACGTTCTTCAACTCGGTCACCACCAAAATACTGCACCGCGCCTACTTTCAGAACGACTTCATTTTTGTGCGCCCGGCCGTCAGCACCGAGTACATCGAAAACGGCGAACCCGACACCCGCCCCACCTACCGCGCCTACTACCCCACGCGCGACACCCTGCACGCCGAGCTGGTGCGCATGGTGGAAGGTTTTGACCTGCGTGTGCCCTTTGCCGACCTGGCGCGCGACTGCACTTGGGTGCAGCAGGCGCTGGAGGAGCGCCTGGGGGATGCCAAGTTGCGTGCCAATTTCCAGATTCAGGTACTCACCGGGCTGTTCTTTCGCAACAAGGGTTGTTACATCGTGGGCAAGATGATTAACGGCTTTAACGAATTCCCGTTTGCCCTGCCGGTGCTGTACACCAAAAACCCCAGGGACGGCTCCGCCTACACGCCCCGGCTGCTGATTGATGCAGTGCTGCTCAGTGAAGACGATTTGCTCTTGCTGTTCAGCTTTGCGCGGGCTTACTTCATGGTGGACATGGAAATACCCAGCGCCTACGTGCAGTACCTGCGCAGCATGATGCCGCGCAAGCCGCGCAACGAAATCTACAACGCGCTGGGATTGGCCAAGCAGGGCAAGACGCTGTTTTACCGCGACTTTCTGCACCACCTGCGCCACTCCAGCGACAAGTTCCGCATCGCGCCCGGCATCAAGGGCATGGTGATGCTGGTGTTCGATTTGCCCAGTTTTCCCTACGTGTTCAAGGTCATCAAAGACTATTACCCGCCGCAAAAAGACACCACCCGCGAGCAGATCAAAGACAAGTACCTGCTGGTCAAGCAGCACGACCGGGTGGGGCGCATGGCCGACACGCTGGAGTACAGCGAGGTGGGCTTTCCGCGTGCCCGTTTTGACGACGAACTGATCGCCGAGCTGGAAAAGTTCGCACCCAGCCAGCTCGAAATCAGCGACCGCGATGGCGACGGCACCATTGAGGTGGTTATCAAACACGTGTACATCGAGCGGCGCATGATTCCGCTCAACATCTACCTGCAAGAGGCCTTTGACGCCGGTGGCGCCGATGCCAACAACCACAGCCCGGCGGCGGTGCGCGCGCGTGAACAGATTGAGCGTGGCGTGGTCGAATACGGCAACGCCATCAAAGACCTGGTGGCGGCCAACATCTTCCCTGGCGACATGTTGTGGAAAAACTTTGGCATTACCCGCCACGGCAAGGTGGTGTTTTACGACTACGACGAGATCGAATACATCACCGACTGCGTCTTCCGCAAAGTGCCCGCACCGCGCAATGAAGAGGACGAAATGTCCGGCGAAATCTGGTACACCGTGGGCCCCAAAGACGTGTTTCCCGAAACCTTTGGCCCCTTTTTGCTGGGCAACCCGGCGGTACGCGAAATTTTTATGAAACACCACGGCGATTTGCTCGAAGTGGCGTTCTGGCAGGCCCACAAAGAGCGCATTCTGGCGGGCCATGTGCACGACGTGTTCCCCTACGACCGCGACCGCCGCTTTTGCGCACAGGCCCAGTCCCATGCCTGCCCGTGTGACGGCACCTTGACCAGCGCCCCAGCCTGCGACGCGTTGCGCACCTGATTGGGGCTGGGCGTGCACCCGATTGGGGCGGGTTGGGAGGGGGGTTTTCCGTATTGCCAGCGGGCAGAAATTGGCGCCAAATCGCCCGCTTCAAACAATAGAACGGCTTCAGGAGGCGCAATGGGCAAGCGGGCAGGCCAGGTCTGGCGCTGGTTATGGGCATGTTGCGTGTGCTGGCAACTGGGCTGGGCCGTGGCGGCACAGCCGGTTGTGGATGCCTCGGCCATGGCCCAACAACCGCTGGTGCTGACGCCCGCACTCGCCGTTCTGGACGATCCGCAGCGCCAGTGGTCGATAGAGCAGGTCCGCAGCACCGCATTGGCCGACCGCTTTGTGCAGGGGTTTGCCCCGGCGCCATCCATTGAGAAGGGCTACACACACTCCGCCATCTGGTTGCGTTTGCACATTGCCAACCCCGGCGCCGTGGAAGTGCAACGCTTGCTGGAGGTGGCCGCATCCTCCCCGCAAGAGGTGGACTGGTACCAGGTGGACGCGGCCGGGGTGCTGACATCGGTGCACACCGGGGCCGCCAAACCGTTTGTAACGCGGGCTTACCGCAACCGGCATTTTGTATTCCCCATGACGCTGGCACCCGGCGCGGTGCACACGGTGTACGTGCGGGTGGCCTCGGAAAACCCGATCTCGCTGCCGCTGCACTTGTGGAGCGTGGGCGCCTTCCACGACTTTGAGCGCACCTACTACGCCGGTCAGGCCCTGTATTTCGGCATTGCACTGGCCATGATCGTGTTCAACCTGCTGTTGTTTGTGGCCTTGCGCGAGGCTATCTATGCCTGGTACGTTGCCTTCGCCGCCAGCATGGCAGCCACCCTGGCCAGCCAGGCCGGTATCCTCAATGAATTCATTTTTCCCATGCAGGCGCTGTGGTCGGGCCGTGTCACCATGCTGGGTTTTTGTGCCACGCTGGTGTTTGCCATGGTGTTTATGCGCAGCATGCTCGACACCCGCACCATCGCGCCGCGGCTGGACCGGGTGGTGCGCGCCTACACCGCCCTCATGCTGGTGGCGCCGCTGGGTTTGCTGCTGGCGTACCGGTACATCGTGATGCCGCTGACGGTGCTGTTTGGCCTGGGGGCGATGCTGATTGTGGTGACCGGCGCGGTGTGTGTGGCCAAACGCCAGCGCAGCGCCTACTTTTTTCTGGCGGCGTTTGTGGTGCTGTGTGCGGCTGGCATGACCACCGTGCTGCGCACCCTGGCGCTGGTGCAACCGGGCTTCTGGACGCACAACGCCTTTCGCATTGGCTCGGCGCTGGAAATGCTGCTGCTGGCCTTTGCACTGGCGGACCGCTTCAACGTCTTGCGCAAAAAGCACTTCGCAGCCCAGCAAGTGGTGCTCGATACCGAGCGCAAACTGGTCGAAACCCTGCAGTCTTCCGAGCGGGCACTGGAAGAGCGCGTGGCCCAGCGCACCGCCGAGCTGGACAAGAAGAACCGCGATTTGAGCCAGGCCATTTCCGCCCGCGAAGACGTGGAGCGCATCGCCCGCCACGACATCAAGACCCCGTTGGGCAGCCTCGCGGCCGCACCGGCAATGCTGCGCGCCGGGCACGCGGTTTCGGCGGGTGATGAGGTGGTGCTGGGCATGATGGAAAAAGCCGCCCGCCGCGCGCTGGACATGGTGAACCTGTCGCTCGATCTGTACCGCATGGAGCGCGGCGAGTATGTGTTCCACCCCAACCCGGTCAATCTGGGTGAGATTCTTGCTTCTGTGGTGATGGATTTGTCGGTGCACGCCCAGTCCAAGGGGGTGTGTGTGCAGATTGCGCGGCTGCAGTCCGAAAACGATGGCACCCGCGGCAGCGCGGCCGACCGGGGCAGTGGTGTTACCGTGTGGGTGCAGGCGCAGGATGCGCTGCTGTACTCCATTGTGGCCAACCTCACCAAAAACGCCATCGAGGCGGCACCCGACGAAAGCCGCGTCACCTTGACCGTGTCCGAAGGGGCCATGGTCAAGCTGGCCATCCACAACCAGGGCGAGGTGCCACTGGCCATTCGCGACACGTTTTTCACCAAATACAGCACCGTGGGCAAGGGTGACGGCACCGGCCTGGGGACCTATTCATCGCAACTGCTGGCACGGGTGCAGGGCGGTACCTTGGGCATGGAGTCGTCGGCAGCGGCGGGCACCACCCTGTTTCTGGAATTGCAGCGCAGCGAGGCACCCGTTGCGGTGCCGGTTGCGGCACCGTCTGCGCCCAGCACACCCCAAAAGCGCAGCGCCGCCACCCCGGCCGTGCAGCGGGTGCTGGTGGTGGATGACGACGATTTCAACCTCATGGTGATGGAGTCGCACCTGCCCCAGCCACCGCTGCAGGTGCGCACCGCCGCCAACGGCCGCCTGGCGCTGGCAGCCGCCATGGAAGAGCGCGCCGACCTGGTCATCATGGACATTGAAATGCCGGTCATGGGCGGCGAAGAGGCCATGCGCGCCCTGCGCGAGTACCAAACCGCCGCAGGCCAGACCCCCAGCCTGATCGTGGCCTACTCGGGCAGCGACGACCCGCAAATCGTGGAAGAACTGCTGGCCAAAGGCTTTGACCTGTTCCTGAAAAAACCCGCCACGGCGCAGGATATTCTGGAGTTGTTGCAGGAGAAAGCGCTGGCCTGAGCGGTGGACAATCGTCGCGTCGCCTAACCGGATTGCGCAGCCCTGCCGGCCTGGCCGTTTTGCGCCCGGATGGACTCCAGAATCTGGACCTCCCGCAATTCTTCGGCGGTGAATTGGGTGCGTTCCAGTTCATCGATCATCAGGGCTTTGGCTTCAGCGCTAAGGCTCGACTGGCGCAACACACCGTCCTTGGCGTTGCGGTAGGCGTGCAGGCGCTGCATCCAGGCGGCGTGTTCCTGGTCCACCGTTGCCAGGCGCTGGGCCTCCTGTGCGCCAACCAGCTCGGTGCGCAGGCTGCGTATCGCTTCTTCGTTGCCGCCCTGGGCCCGCAGGGCCTCAATCCGTTGGTTCAGCGTGGCCTCTTTGCGTTCTTGCTGAACCCGTGCACGCTGGTCGGGTGGCAAAAGCTGCTCTGCCTGCGCAATCATCGACTCTTTGTTGGCCGCGCTGAGGGACGGGTTGGCCTGCGCTTCAAGCAGTTGAAGGGTATAGGCGTCGTAGGTTTCATCTTCCTTGAAGAAGATGTCCGCCACGTGCGAGCCGAGGAACTGGCGCCGCGCCGCCGCACGCTGGTTCATGGCCGCCTTGATGTCACCCAGCGTGGCCATCTGGTCCGCGCGCCCTGCGCCGCCCATGGCGGCGGCGTCTGAGGAGGGTTCAAAGCGCTGAAGGCCCTGCTTGTAGGCCAGGTAGGCACGCATGATGTGCAGTGCCTCGCCCGCTGCCGCTTCGGGCAGCAGGCCGTGCAGATACTCTTGGATACGGCCTTGCGATTTCTCCATGCCTTCCTCGGTATGCGCGGACAGGAAAAATTCGAACAGCGCGGCCAGGTCGCGCGTCACCACCAACTTGCCGTTGGCATCGGCTGCAATATTCCAGGTGACATGGAGTCCGGTCAGCGAATTGGGCAGCCGCCCGTAGCGCGACACGGCCTCGTATTCCGCCAGCGTTCGAAAGCCGTGCACCGGCGCACCAGCAGCAGCGCTGTCGCCATAGCCGGTCTGCGCAAAGAAAGTGTGGGCGGGTGCCGCTGACCCGATTGCCTTGGTGTGCTGGGTCGGCTCTGGCGGAGCGGCGCCGAAGTGCCAGAATGCGGCGCCCGCACCCAGCACCAGCAGCGCGCCCATGCCCAGGCGTCGTGCCTTGGCGTGCATGTTCAGCGACCTGCCAGCTTCAGACGATTGGCATGCGTGCTGTACACCGATACCGGGTCTGCGGCACCTGCGGCCAGCAGGCCCAGTATCTGGTTCTGCTCGTCCACATGGTTCCAGTAGTAGCTCGAATTGATGTTCTTGCCAAACTGGGCGCTCGACACCGGGACGAAGGAGTCAGCGTTGCCTTTGTAGCCAACCCAATTGCTCATCATGCGAATCGCAGACAAGACGTAGTCCGCTGGGTCAGCCCACCTGGTGATGGCAGATGTGCCAACATTGCCGGCAAAGGAGTAAAAGAGAATCGCGTTGGGATCGTTCACGGATTTTTCAGCGCCCTGACCATTCCCCGCCCACTTGCCCGGCGCCGTGGCGTCCGCCCCATATTGCAGTGTTCCGTAGCTGCCACCCGTAGGCACACCGGCGCTGGGGTATTTGGCATTGAACTGCTTGATACCGGTCTGGGTGAAATCGTTCAACACGGCATTGGCGTCTTGCTGATTGATCCAGTCCAGCCGACCGCTGAACACGGCCAACGCATTGCCGGCAAGATTGCAAACCGCAACGATGCCGTTCACCACCCACTTGGGCACCAAGCTCGCCGATTCGGCCAGAGGTACGCCGTAATGGGGAGTGGATACGGTGGTGATGGATGCAATGTTGTTTTCCATCAGTTTGGCCGCCACGCGCGAGGTGGTCCCACCATGGCTGTGCGCAATGATGTTGGCCTTGTGGGCCGGGGTCAGGGTGGTGACCCCATAGTGGGTTTTGAGAATGCGGGTGATCTCGTTTTTCAGGGCCACACCGCGCTCTTCAGTCGTCATCCAGGCCGAGAGCGAGACGTTGTAGGTTTTTTGCCCGCCGGAGTACTTCTGGATGCCGTCGCCTACCTTGTAAAAGTACTCGACCGATCCAAACAGCTTGTCAAAACCCATGACGCCCGGCACCAGGACGATGGGGTATTTGGTTTGGGTGTCGCCTGCGACCCATGCATGGGCAGGTGCTGCCAGTGCGAACAGCGAACACAGCGCGAAGGCTGAGGAATACAGTTTGTTAGTCAATTTCATGTGGCGTCCCATCGGTTTCCAGATGGTCCCGTGCGTAGTGAGGGTGCGTGGTGGTTATTGGGTCATTGGCAACCCTGGGGTGGGTTGCCGCCCGGTCAGTTAACCGGGGCTTGGTGCGACCTCTGGGATGGGGGCGCTGTCGCGGTGGATTCCTGGCGGTGCTGCTCGTGTTAGCGCTCCAGAGTCCGATGTCACGATCGTGACGCATCAGGAGATTAACGCGTACTCCGGATTTGGCAGCGAGGGAAAACCCTTAAAAAGAGCGCAAACGTACACAAAAATGTTCGCATATGCGTGTTTGTATCCCGTTTCTCGCGCAACACGAACGTGAACGCACATATGGAGGCGCCGCCAATGCACCCCTCCGCGGCAATGGGCGGTGTCCATGTCCTGGCCGTACCGCAATCAAGTCTCTTGGGCATGCGCAAGCCGCTGCGCCACCAGGTGCACCAGGGCGCGTGCGTTGGCACCGGCGGTGTGTACCGGCAAGGTCAGGGCCTGCACGCAGTCGCCCTCGGCAATGGGCAAGTGCCAGTCGGGCAGCAGGTTGTGCAAACGCCCGGTCGCCACGTCCTCCGCTACGCAAAAGTCGGGTGCCAACACGACCCCCTGGCCGAGCCGCGCCAGCGCGACCAGGGCTTCGAGGCTGTCGGCGCTGATGTGCGGCTGCAGCTCCACGGTTTCGCGCGCGGGGCCGCTGCAGCTGTGCCACTGCAGCGGCCAGCTTTGCGCGCCGCCCTCCAGCATGAGCAATGGCCATTGCTGCAAGGCCTGCGGACCCGCCAGGGGCGATGGCGCGCTGCCGTAGGCACCAATGCGATACCGCAGCACCGGCTGGGCCACACAGTCCTCCGGCGGCTTGCGGGTAATGCGAAAGGCCACATCCACCCCCTCACGCACCAGGTCGACCCGGCGCTCGGTGAACATCAACTCCATGGCCACACCCGGGTGGGTGCGGCCAAACTCGGCCAGTACCGGCACCAGCACGCTGGTGCCGAAGGCGCGCATGCTGGTGATGCGCAAGCGCCCCTGCAGGGCATCGCCCTCCTTGCGCAGTGCCATGCGTGCCGCGTTGGCGGCTTCGTGTACCACCTGGGCCCGCGCCGCCAGCGCGCGCCCAGCCTCGGTGAGCCCCAGCGAGCGGGTGGTGCGCGCCAACAGCGTCTGGCCGGCCAGTTGCTCCATGGCGGCCACGCGGCGGCTGACGGCCGCACGCGTCAGCCCCAGTTGGCGCGCTGCGCGTGAAAAGCTGCCGGCCGCAACCACACGGGCAAACAGCTCCAGCGCGTTGGCATCCAAGGCGGCGTTCTCGCGATGGCGGTGCAGCTGGGTTGCGGACAAGGCCAGCGCGTCTTTTGGTGAGCTCATGTAAACAGTGTGGTGAAAAAAGTAGGTCTAGTCAAAGAATTAGTACAAATCTACCATGCAGTTTCATGTACCACCTGTTTGGAGCCACTATGTCCCATGCCCTGTCTGCCGCCGCCCCTGCCACCCTTGGCACGTATGCGCGGGTTACCCTGGAATCCCCCGACCAAGTGCACCTGCATGCCCAACTGCCATTCCAGGACGCACCCGCCCCACAGTGCGCACAAGTGGGCATGGGCGCGGTGCAATTTGCCGCCACCGACGGTCACCCCCTGCACGGGCACTGGTTTGCGCCGCAGCACCGACCCGCCCACGCGGTGGCGGTCATGGCCCCCGCCACCGGGGTACCGCAGCGCTACTACCACGCCTTTGCCCGTTGGCTGGCCGCGCGCGGTTATGCCGTGTTGTGCTTTGACTACCGCGGCATGGGCGAGCGCAGCACCACCACCACCCGTGGGCGCACCGGCATGCGCGAGTGGGTGCGCCACGACCTCTCCGGGGCCTTGGCCTGTGCCAAAGCGCGCAGCACCCAAAGCAACCGACACTTGCCCCTGCTGTGGGTGGGGCACTCCCTGGGGGGCAATGGCTTGCCACTGGTACAGGGGCTGGAGCACATCCATGCGGTTATTACCCTGGGTTCCCAGTTCGGGTACTGGAAACTGTGGCCACGCGGATGGCACCGCCAAGTAACCCGGGTGTTTTTTGGGCGCTGGGTGCCGCTGTGGGTGCGCCTGACCGGCACACTGCCGGGCTGGGCGCTGGGCGGTGGCGAGACGCTGCCCGGGACCGCTGCCATGGACTGGTCGCGCTGGGGCATGTCGCCGGGCTACTTTCGCGATGACCCGGCCTGCCAGGGCTGGTACCAGCCCGACCAGTTTCAGGGCCACATGCAGCTGTGGAGCATTGAAGACGACAAAACCTTTGGGCCGGTCGATGCGGTGGACGCACTGGCCGCGTGTTTTGGTCAGAGCGGGGGCCAAGTCGAGCGACTGCACCTGCACCCGCGCGCGGTAGGACGCAAAGCGGTCGGGCATTTTGGTGTGTTCCAGCGCGTGGCGGAAGCCAAAATTTGGCCCCTGGTGTTACACCACATCGAGGCCAAGGTGCCGCTGTTGCGCCCTGGGGTTGGCGCGGCTTGATATTGCTACAAATGTCTGTATTATCAGTCACTAAATAGTTTTTGACTGTAATTACGGCCATGAAGTACAAGGAAGAACCGCTGTTAACCCCCCAGCACCTGGCACAAGCCGTGGCGATGGGTGCCAAGCTGGCGCGGCTGCGGCATGCCCGCAAAGTACGCCAGGTGGATGCGGCGGCACGGGCTGGCTTGGCCCGCTCCACGGCAGTGCTGATCGAAAAAGGCGACCCTGGCCGCACGCTGGGCCAGATTTTTCGCTACCTGGAGGCCATTGCCCCCGGTTTGACGCTGCCGGCCTTGCTGCAGGAAACCGACCCCGCCCTCGCCGCCCTCGCCCAAGCCGAAGCGACCCAGCGTGTACGCGCCATGTCTCCCACTGAGCTGCGCACATTGGACTTCTGATGGCCGCCAACACCCTCTTCGTGTTTGCGCACCTCCCCGAAGGCTGGGCACCCGCCGGGCGCTTGACACTCACGCAAGAGCGCGATGTGGTGGCATCCCGCTTCGCCTATGGCACCCGTTACATCGACCGCACCGATGCGTTTGAAATCGACCCCGTCAGCCTGGGCCTGGCCGACCAGCCCCGCGCAAGCCGGTGCCGCGCCGGTACAGTCTTTACCCTACCTGCTGGAGGCCGCAGAGCGCGTGGACCAAGGCCTGCCCCTGCCCACGACCTTGACCGATTTTTTTGGCTCGACGCCCGGCGCGGGCGGTGCACGGCCCAAGGCAACGGTGCGCGACGAAACAGGTTTGCTCTGGCTGGCCAAGTTTCCCGCTGTGGGCGATACCTTTGACGTAGCCCAAGCGGAGTGCTGCACCCTGCAACTGGCCCAACGCTGCGGACTAACCGTGCCGGAGGTGCGCGTGCAAAAAATTGGCGGCAAATCGGTACTGCTGATCCGCCGCTTTGACCGCTACTGGCACGCACCCGGCACCCCTATCGACACCGGCACCGCCCTGCACCACACACTGCCCGCAGCGGGGCTTGCAGAGCAGCGCTTGCCTTTTGTCAGCGGCCTCACCCTTGTCGCCTGTGATGAATTCGAGTCCCGGCTGAAAGGCTATAGCGACCTGGCACTGGCCGTCCGCTCTACCGTCCACCCCGCCCACATCCGTGCCGACTGCGAAGAGCTTTTTGGCCGTATGGTGTTCAACATCTTTGTCAGCAACGATGACGACCACCTGCGCAACCACGGCTTTGTGCGCGACCCGCGCTTGCCCGGCTGGCGCTTGAGCCCGTTGTACGACGTGGTGCCCCGCCCCAGTGTGGCCTTTGAGCGCCAGTTGCACCTGCAAGTGGGCTCGCAGGGCAAGCTGGCCACGTTGGACAACGCCATGTCGGCCTACAGCGCCTTCACCCCGCAAAGAAGCACCGCCATCGCCATCATCCGCCGCATTTGGGGCGCGCTGGGCCAGTGGCGCACCGCGCTGGAGGAAATGGGTGCCAGCAACACCGGCATGGGCCGCCTGATCGACCAACTGGCCCCCGCCATGCGTGACCTGGATGACATTGCTTCGCCCGCGCTGCAGGCAGAGCTGCGCAAACAAAACGGAGACAAAAGCCAGCATTAAAAACCTGGTTTGCGCTTGCTGGACGTGCGCAAGCAGCTATAAATTATGTAGCACCAGCTGCTGCATACAAGCCCCGAAATGCAGGGGCTCCTGGCACTGGGGCATGGAGCCCATTCTGACTAAGGTCCTAAAATTGGCGCCGTGGCATTGACCACGCCGGCAATGTCACGCCACCTACTCCAACCAACGGTACCCAAGCCATGAACTTGCAAGACCTCTATTCCAGCAACGGGTGGTTGCTGCCAGCGCTGTTTTTCACGAGTGTCTATGGCGGGCGATACCTCGTCATGG
Source organism: Candidatus Aalborgicola lynettensis (assembly GCA_016719405.1). GTDB lineage: Bacteria > Pseudomonadota > Gammaproteobacteria > Burkholderiales > Burkholderiaceae_C > Allorhodoferax > Allorhodoferax lynettensis. The sequence goes on along the minus strand of JADJZE010000002.1, from coordinate 406,132 downwards.
CACTGGCGGTGTCTTTGGTTGCGCGGCCCGTTGCGGATGGGCGTGGGTGGGGGCGGGTTCACCACAATGCGCCGCAAAAGTTTGACAGCCAGCGCCACATCCGCCGGGAACTCACATACTCCTTTTTCACGGTCTTGATATTCGGCATGGTCATCGCCACGCTGATTGGTACCGGTTGGATGGGTTCCAGCCGCTTCTATTTCCAGTGGGACAGCTATCCGGCGTGGTGGTTCGGGTTGAGCATTGTGGTCATGCTGCTCTTGCACGACACCTTTTCTACTGGACACCGGGTCATGCATTGGCGCAAACTTTTTGCCGTGATGCACAAAGTGCACCACCAATCGGTTCACCCCACCGCGTTTGCGGCCTACAGTTTTCACCCGACGGAGGCCTTGGCCGAGGCACTGATTGTGACTGCCATCATCTTTATCCTGCCGGTACACCCCCTGGCCTTTCTGGTCTTTCAAACCCTGTCGACCGCCTACAACGTGTATGGCCATTGCGGGCGTGAGTTCTATCCGCAGGGCATGGCAAGCCATCGCTGGGGCCGTTGGATCAACACCTCTACGGCGCACGCGGCACACCATGGCAAGGGGCGCTACAACTATGGTCTCTACTTCCTCTTTTGGGACCGTTTGATGGGCACAGTAGACCCACTATACAAATAGACAGTAGCGGCAAATGCAGTATCCAAACAGCCGTTTGCGCTTACTGGACGGGCGCAAGCAGCTATTAATTATGTAGCACCCGCTACTGTGCGCTGGCCCCGGTACGAATAGGCTCCAGGCACTGCTGCCGGCTCTTTTCCTGCATGATTTTTCCGGAACGGGGGGCGTCCATGTCCAGCCCGGCCTTGATCTCGGCAAAGGTCAGGTTCATATGGCAGGCGCAATAGCGGTCAAACTGTTCATCAGTAATGCCCGCTTGCGCCTTCAGCCCGCGCCGGTAGTCCGCATTGGCCACGCACTGGGCAATGGCAATTTCTTTGCCCAGCGGCTCCAGGCAAACCTGGGCGGCTTCCCGGCCCATGTCGGTCCATTGCGCGGTGGTGGGTGCAACGGTGCCGAAGCGTTTGAGTGCGCCTTCCATCTGCGGCGTGATGCAGGCGCAGGCCGACGTGACCTGCGCACCCGTGGCCGCCGGAAAGTCGCGTTTGGCCATTGCCGGGCAATTGGCCACCATGGCGAGTATTTGCCGGGAATAGTCGGCGGCGTGGACCGGGAACGCCATGAAGCTGGCGCAGAGCAGGAAAAAGGCAGCCAGTGGCAGATGGATCATGGGTGGCACTACGGCTTGCTCATGCATACATCGAATTGCGCTTGGCCGAACGCGCTTTCACCACCCGGTTTGAGGATGGTGTACACGTCTTTGGTGAGCCTTTGAATCATGCGCTCGTTCGCACCATCGCCTGACGGGTTGGCTGCTATCAAATGCTGAGCGGCTTGCTCTTGGGTCGCCCCTTGATCAAAGCGCAGCCCTTCCAATGCGAAGAGGATGCGCTGCTCTTTGTAACAACCCAGCGCGCGGCCGGGGGGGAATGCCGGTGTGGACTTTTGCGCCAGGCAGGTGTTGAAATGGGCGGCAGCCATGTGCTCGCCGCTGCTGTACTTTTTAAGCTGCAAGTCGTTCAGGTAGCCCAGCGCACGGGTTTGATCGGCCGATGAGCCGCCCACAAACTCGGACACCAGGGTCTTTATGGGCTTTTTGTTGCCCTTGTCTTCCAGCACCATATGGACCAGCCACGGGATCTTGGATTCGGAGGCGCAGCCCCGAAAGCTGGCGGAAACCTCGCCGACTTTGGCCTGCTGTGGGGTAGCCGATGGTTTGCTGGCGCAGCCAGAAAAGGCTGCCAGCAGCGCAGCGAGGGGGATCAGTCGTAAGGTGTTCATAGGGCTAGAGCGCAATTCAACGGGCAATAAAGGATGGGTAAAAGCAGCTTCACTGGCTTTGAAGCTGTTCGAATGTAAGCGTGTTTTCAGTACAGTACCAGTACAGAAAATAGGTGAAAAATCCGATCTGTATTGCTTGCGCGGGCAATACATGGCATGCAAGCCTATCCACGCACGCAATAGTCACTTGGAGCCTGTTTACGGCGGCAAAAGCAGCATTAAAAACCCCGTTTGCGCATGCTGGACGAACGCAAGTAGCTACTAATTTTGTAGCGTCTGCTACTGCGTGCTGGCTTCGCGTGAATGCGCGCGCCGTGGGGCCCGCTGGGTGCTTGCCTCGCCCAGCACGCGCTGACGGTCCGCCTGGTAGCGTTCAAAGCCGAGTTGCAGGGAACGCGGAACATAGACAAAACCATAGGCATCACCCTGGTACACCAGCTCGTCCGCATAGACCTTGGTCGAATGCATGTGCGCTGGCACATTGGGCGGCAGCTGGGCCATCAGGCGCGCAAGACTTTTTGAAAGGGCAACGTAGCTTCCGGGCAAAACCACTTCATAAGGCGTTGGCTTGTGCCCAGACGGCATGCCGTACACCGTGATGGGCGCATGGGGTTTGGGCAGCCTGTGGGCCTTGGCACTGAGCTGGCTGTGGGGTGCATCCTGCATGAAACCAGGGGCACCCAGGTAATTGAGCAGGGTGGGGCCACTCCGGCGCCAAGCCAATTTGCCCGGCGCTGCGCAGGCCCAACGCTTGCGCAGGGCTCCACCGGCTTACTTCGGAATCGAAAGAATCCAGCGCCGCAAACGCTTCCAGCGAGAGCGCGGGCAGGCTGACGTGGCCGCATTTGTCGTGACTGGTATCGCACATGCGGCCATGCACCGGGGCCTGCACCACAAACCCGGTGTGGCCATGCTGCAGGGGACTTAGCAGCGCCGTCGCGGACGCACCATCGGTCGAATTGCTGACGCTACCAACGTTCATGTCATGCTCCATTTACCCAGTGTCAGTATTGGACGCTGGCGGCCCGGATTCTCAAAGCGAGAAGAAGGCCGTCAAAGCAGGTCTATTTGTCCATGGCAGTATCCGCAAGCGGGGCCATCACCGGAAGTGCGCTGGACGTGTCAGGGTAGGGGCAAGCGCGGCGGCTTTTGCGCGGTGGCGATATCGGCGTAGACCAGGCGTTGGTCGATGTCGGGAACGCCGGTGGAGAACACCCCTTTGACGCGCACGTCCAGCGCGTTCAAGGCACCTTCGGCCGAGCTGGTGCCAGCAGGGTCAGGCTGCTGCCGGGTTGGGCCTTGAGGCTTTTGGCCAGCCCTTCGCCCAACATGACCTCGGCGTCCGGGGCGCCGCAGAGGCCACCGGTGTTCACTTGTGGGCTGGCTTTGACCCTTTGGTATCGGGGTGATCCATGGCATCGCGTACACTCTGCCCCGCCCGGGGTGCGCAGTGGTTGCGCTGAGATGGATTCCAAACCCGCGAACTTGATCTGGTTCATACCAGCGTAAGAAGGCAGTGCAGTCCCAGGCCGAGCGCCGTGCGGGCTGCAACCGATCTGGGGTTCGCGTAGTGGGGAGTGCGTTTTGTCTTCGGGTACCCACTCTGGAGACTTGCCTTATGAACCCCCACGCTCACATGCGTTCGCTGCCCCCCGAGGGGGCCGTTGCCTCCTTTGAGGCGGCTCGGCAGGAGGCAGCATGAACGCCCCTGACAAACTTGCCCAGTTCATCCGCCTCACCCGCGAGCCGCTGCCCGCTTCGCGCAAGATTTACCTGAGCGGTAGCCGACCCGACATCCAGGTGCCGCTGCGTGAAATCATGCAGAGCATTGGCGAGGCGGTTACGGTGTACGACACCTCCGGCCCCTATACCGACCCTTCTGCCAGCATCGATGTGCGCCAGGGCTTGTCCTTGGTACGCCAGGGCTGGATTGCCGACCGGGGCGATACCGAAGCCTACGAAGGCCGCAAACCGTTTGCGCTGGACGATGGCCTTAAGAACGGCGAGACCGATGCGCTGGCCGCCTTGCGCGCCCAAGCAGCTGGTTTGCAGCGCCAACCGCGGCGCGCCCGGAGTGGTGCCAACGTGACCCAAATGCACTACGCACGCAAAGGCATCATCACTCCCGAGATGGAATACGTGGCCTTGCGCGAAAACCAGAACCTGGAATGGCAGGCGCAGTACCTGGGCAACGTCGAGCGGGAGCAACGCCTGGCCGGCAACAGCTTTGGCGCCAGCATTCCCAAGATCGTCACGCCCGAGTTTGTTCGCGACGAGGTGGCGCGTGGGCGCGCCATCATCCCCGCCAACATCAACCACACCGAGCTGGAGCCCATGGCGATTGGCCGCAACTTCCTGGTCAAGATCAACGCCAACATCGGCAACTCGGCCGTCACGTCCAGCATTGAAGAAGAAGTGGAAAAACTGGTCTGGTCCATCCGCTGGGGTGCCGACACGGTGATGGACCTGTCCACCGGCAAAAACATCCACACCACACGCGACTGGATTGTGCGCAACAGCCCCGTGCCCATTGGCACCGTGCCCATCTACCAGGCTCTGGAGAAGGTGGGTGGCATCGCCGAAGACCTGACGTGGGACATCTTCCGCGACACGCTGATCGAGCAGGCCGAGCAGGGCGTGGACTACTTCACCGTGCACGCCGGTGTGCGCTTGGCCTTTATCCACCTGACCGCCAACCGCATGACCGGCATCGTCTCGCGCGGCGGCTCCATCATGGCCAAGTGGTGCATCGCCCACCACAAAGAGAACTTCCTGTACACGCACTTCGACGAGATGACCGAGATCATGCGTGCCTATGACGTGAGCTACTCGCTGGGCGATGGCCTGCGCCCCGGCAGTGGTGCCGACGCCAATGACGAAGCGCAATTTGCCGAACTGCGCACACTGGGTGAGCTGACCAAGAAAGCCTGGCAGCAAGATGTGCAGGTCATGATAGAAGGTCCCGGCCACGTGCCCATGCACATGGTGCAGGCCAACATGACCGAGCAGCTCAAGCACTGCGACGAAGCCCCGTTCTACACCCTGGGCCCGCTGACCACCGACATTGCCCCTGGCTACGACCACATCACCAGCGGCATTGGCGCCGCCATGATTGGCTGGTTCGGCACGGCCATGCTGTGTTACGTCACGCCCAAGGAGCACCTGGGCCTGCCCGACCGTGAAGGACGTGAAGGACGGCATCATCACCTACAAGATCGCCGCCCATGTGGCCGATGTGGCCAAGGGCCACCCCGGTGTGCGCGCACGGGATGACGCCTTGAGCAAGGCGCGCTTTGAGTTCCGCTGGATGGACCAGTTCAACCTGTCGCTGGACCCCGACACGGCGCGCGACTTCCACGACGAAACCCTGCCAAAAGATTCGAGCAAAGTGGCGCATTTTTGCTCCATGTGCGGTCCCAAGTTCTGCAGCATGAAGATCACGCAAGAGGTGCGCGAATACGCCAAAAACAAAGGTGTAAGCGACGAGCAGGCCATTCAAGACGGCATGCAAACCATGTCGGATGAGTTCAAAAAAGTGGGTGGCGAAATCTACATTCCCATCACCCCCGCGCAAGGCTGAGTGGCACCAACGAGAACTTACGGGCACTCACTGGCACGACCGAAACGAACCGGCGCCAGTCGCCACCGAATCAGGAGAACAAACATGCACATTGGTATTGCGGGCGCGGGCCTGCTGGGGCGCCTGCTGGCGCTGGAAATCAGTCGCAAGGGGCACCGCGTGGAGGTGTTCGATGGCGCGCGCGACCCCGGGCCGCGTGAAACTTCAGGCACCGAGGGTGCTGCTTGGACGGCGGCGGGCATGCTCAGTCCGGTGGCCGAGCTGGACCGTAGCAACGAGGATGTGTTCCGCCTGGGCCTGCGCTCCTGCGCGCTGTGGCCCGGCATTGCCCAGGCGCTGGGCATGCCCGAGGTGGTGCACTTTGACGGCAGCCTGCTGGTGGCGCACCGCAGCGATGCGGGTGCGGCCCAGCGGCTGGTGGGGCTGTTACAAACCAAGGCGGGCGCGCAGCACCAGCCGCAGCCCCTGAGCGTGGACGCACTGGCAGAGCTGGAGGCCAGCGTGCACGGCCCCGCCCTGGCCTGGTTGTTGCCGTGTGAAGGGTATGTGGAGGTACACAACACCCTGCATGCCTTGCACGCCCAGGGCACGCGCCAAGGCGTGCAGTGGCACTGGGGGCGCTCGGTGCATGCGGTGGAGCAGGGTGCCCTGGTGGTGGATGAGCGGCGGACGTTTGACCACGTATTCGACGTGCGCGGCGTCGGTGCCCGAGCGCAGTTGCCTGTGCGCGGTGTGCGCGGCGAAATCTTCCTGCTGCACGCGCCCGAGGTCAGCTTGCGCCGCCCACTGCGCCTGATGCACCCGCGCCACAGCGTCTACATCGTGCCGCGCCCCGATAACTACTTTGTGGTGGGTGCCAGCGAGATCGAAAGCGAAGACCGCTCCAGCGTCTCGCTGCGCAGCACACTGGAGCTGCTCAGCGCCGCGCACAGTGCCATCCCCGCGCTGGCCGAGGCGCGCGTGGTGCATTCTGAATCCAACCTGCGTCCCGCCTTGCCCGACAACCTGCCGCTGTTGCAGCACAGCGGCGCGTGCACCCGCATCAACGGCCTGTACCGCCACGGCTGGCTGCTGGCCCCGGCGCTGGTGGAGCAGGCGTGCCAGGAGTTGGAGTTATGAGTCCCCAAGCCACTCCATTGCACGCGTCGATGGCCACCGGCAGGGCTGACCTGCCGCGCAGTGACACAGCGGCAGGTCATATGAACGACACGGTGCAGGAGTTGAACGTGATGGTCAACGGCGCGCGTCAGACCACCACCGCCGCCACTTTGCACGATTGGGTGCTGGCGCAAGGCGTGGCCCCGGATGCGGTGGCTACCGCGCTGAACGGCCAGTTTGTGCCGCGCAGCCTGCGCGCTACCACCGCGTTACAGACGGGTGACGCCATCCTCACCTTCCAACCCATCGTCGGAGGCTAAACCCATGACCACCGTTTGTATCAACCCACCGGATGCACGTGTTGCAGTAACACATGGCACACCTAGCGCACCGAGAGCCGGTGAGGCTGGGCGTTTTGCGCAGGTCAAGGAGGAGCCCGCAACGCGGGCGGGGGACACGGAGCAAAACGCCCAGCGTCATCGGCTCGGTCTCCAAGCCAGCGCCGACTCCGAAGCCCTCGCCTCGCTCGCGTGGAAAATCGGCGGGCGCACCCTTACCAGCCGCTTCTTCCTCGGCACCGCAGGCTACCCCTCGCCGCAAGTTCTGCAAGACGCCATCGCCGCCAGCGGAGCCCAAGTCGTCACCGTCGGCTTGCGCCGCCAGCTGGCCCACGGTGCCCAGGCCAGCGACTTTTTCAGCATGGTCAAAGCCACCGGCGCCCACCTGCTGCCCAACACCGCCGGTTGCCACACCGCGCGCGAGGCCATCACCCTGGCCCACATGGCGCGCGAGTTGTTCGACACGACCTGGATCAAGCTCGAAGTGGTGGGCGACGCCCACACCCTGCAGCCCGACCCCTTTGCACTGCTGGAAGCCACGGCCCAGCTGGTCAAAGACGGCTTTGAAGTGTTCCCCTATTGCATGGACGACCTGGTGAGCTGCCAGCGCCTGCTGGACGCGGGTTGCAACATCCTCATGCCCTGGGGCGCGCCCATAGGCTCCGGCCAGGGCCTGGTCAACCCCGGCGCCCTGCGCACCCTGCGCGCCCGTTTGCCGGGTGTGCCGTTGATTGTGGATGCGGGTATCGGCTCGCCGCTGGACGCCGTACAAGCCATGCAACTGGGGCTGGACGGCGTGCTGCTCAACAGCGCCGTGGCCCACGCCGTGGACCCGGTGCGCATGGCGCATGCCTTCAAACTGGGTATTGAAGCCGGGCGTCTGGCCTTTGAGGCCGGCATCATGCCCAAACAAGACATGGCCGTGGCCTCCACCCCGGTGGCCGGATATCCCATTCTGCTATGACTTTAATAGCTGCTTGCGCGCGTCCCATAAGGGCTAGAAGTACATTTGGCACTGAATTTGCTGCCCCGAGATCGATGTGCCCATTCCGAGCGGCGCTGGTGTGGCGATGGCGGCAACGCCGGGTCCGATTGCGGCATCGCCGGTGCCGGTTTGCAGGCTGACCTCAAAGCCCTGACGGCCTTTGGCGTGCACGGTTGCACCGTGGTGGCCGCCATCACCGCGCAAAACTCGCAGACCGTCACCCGCGTGGAGCCGGTCAGCCCCCAACTGCTGGATGCCCAACTCGCCGCACTGGCGCAAGACATGCCCCCCGCCGCCATCAAAACCGGGCTGCTGGGCAGCGTGGCCAATGTGCGCGTGGTGTGCGCCTGGGTTGACCGCCTGCGCGACGCCGCCCGCGCCCGGGGCCACAGCGTGGCGCTGGTGGTAGACCCCGTGCTGGGTGCCACCAGCGGCGCTGCATTTGCCAGTGCCGAGGTGCTGCAGGCCTATGTGGACGAACTGCTCCCGCGCGCGACCCTGATCACCCCCAACCGCGCCGAGGCCGCGCGCCTGCTGGGGCAGGGCGCGGACGCACATTCCACCACCGACGGCGCAACGGTAGACATGGCCCACGCTCTGGCGCTGCGCTACCCGCAACTGGCAGTGGTTATTACGGGCGGTGACGTGCTGCAGGCTTCGGCTGGCGACACACATCCCGGTCCGGCGCCGCGCCGCGCGCCTGACGAGGCGCAGCTTGACGCGCCAGACTGGGCGAGCGGTGCCACGCTCGAAGCCGATCGGATTGGGGTGCTGACATCGCTTTCGATTTGCAGCCACGCTTCCCGGCGCCGACAGACTCGCAGCGCGTGACTGGCTTCATTCGCCCCAGGCCAGCGGCTGGCTCAGCCTGCCGCGTGTGGACACGCCCCACCACCACGGCACCGGTTGCACCTTTGCATCCACCGCCGCCGCCGCGCTGGCCAGCGGCTACTGCGTGGCCGATGCGGTGGTACTGGCCAAAATGGCCACCACCCATGCCCTGCGCCATGCCTACGCGGCGGGGCAGGGCGCAGGGCCGGTGTGCGCGCAGAGTGATTTTGCACAGCACATCCGCAATCTGCCCGCGCTGCACCCAGCGCTACACCCAGCGCCGCAAGCGGTGCAGGTGCCCGATGCGGCAGGGGCGATGGGGGCGATAGGGGCGTCGTCCGGTGCCGGCTTTGCGCCCCTGATTCAATCGGCCATGGGTGTCTACGCCGTGGTCGACTCCGCCCTGTGGGTGCGCCGCGTGCTGGCCGCCGGGATCCGCACGGTGCAGTTGCGCATCAAAGACCCGCAAACGCCCAATCTGGCAGCGCAGATTCAGGAGGCGGTCACCATTGCCCGCGACACGCCCGGCGCACAACTTTTCATCAACGACCATTGGCAACTGGCCATGGCGCACGGCGCCTATGGCGTCCACTTGGGGCAGGAGGATCTGGAGCAGGTCGATTTGCAGGCTATGCGGGCAGCCGGTCTGCGCCTTGGCCTCTCCACCCACAGCTATTGGGAGGTATGCCGCGCCTGGGCTTTGCGCCCCAGCTACATCGCCTGCGGCCCCATCTTTGCCACCCAGAGCAAAGATATGCCCTGGATTCCCCAAGGGCTGGACAACCTGCGTTACTGGGCGCAGCTGCTGCCGCTGCCGGTGGTGGGTATTGCCGGCATTGGTCTGCACAACGTGGCCGAGGTGGCTGCCACAGGTGCGGCCAGTGCAGCGGTGATTACCGCCATTACCCAGGCGCAAGACCCGGCGCAGGCCTGCCGGGAGCTGATGGCGGGGTTTGCGCGTGGGGCGAGTGGGGTGGCTGCAACCTGATTTTCTACAGCCCCATTCAGTCCAAAACAAGCCACATACCACTGCGGCGAATTGCCTCGTGCATGGCATCGGGTGCCAGGTCAGCACCATTGGGCCAAGTGACTGCGCCGCAGTCGAGGTAAGCACTGGCAAACACCGCCGGGTCGCGCAGTGCCGCGAAAACGCCCGCGTCAGGCCCTTGCACCAGTGCAGATATATCGACCGTGCCACGCAGCCCGTCGTTAAACGTAACCGCCAATTGCCAGTCTGGAAGCACACTCAGCGCGCGCACACGCCACGGTGCGGCGGGTGTTATTCCAGTGGTTTGATGGGCTTGGGTAATTGCTTCGCTCGACATAGATTCCAGTCCTCAATTAGTTCTGCCCTGTGCTCGTTGGCCCACTCCAGCACCATGACCAACGCCCGCCGTGGCAGCTTTCCCTTGATGACCTCCAGCGTATGGATGTCGATTTGTGCCTCGTACTCAGCATAGAGCGCATGAAAGTGCGGTGGATTGTGCTCACCACGAATGTACATGTGAATGAATATTCCGAAAAACTGGCTGATGGTGGGCATGGTCGAAATTTCGATGCAGAGGTGGGTGCCTTGTTTCGGCCGGTTGCAACTGTCAGGAAAAGCCGCAATCGGCACCGGAAATGCGCAGTTGGCTGTGTCATGGGTCAATCAGTTCGTATTGGTTTGGGAAGGAGCACAGATTCACCAAATTCCTTCAGCACTACAGAAATCATTTTCTCATTCGAAACATCGGGATCATATTTTTTTAGTGCACCAATTTCACCAATGCGAACACAGCTAGGAACGGTGTCTAAAAAGAAATCTAATGCAATGGTTGGCTCGTTTCCAAGAGCAACCAAATAGGCGAAATGCAAATAAACGCCGTTAAGTGACTTTGTGCAAAGTTCAACATTTGAAAAGCTGATTGGGCCATTTGCCAAGGAATGAAGGGGGTAGCCTAAAAGTATCGTGGTGGACATATTGAGGGGCAGCGTTGCATGGAGGCTGGGGGGTGGGATGAAGAGGGTGTTTTCCACTTGCAGCCGGTCGAGGTTGACGAAGGTAAAAGACTTGAGTCGCCCGTCGTCTTTGGCGGCCAGGTACCAGATGCCATCGTGGTTGACCAGCTTGTAGGGTTCCACGTGTTGGTAGGTCTTGATGCCGTCGGCCTTCTCATACGTGTAGGCAATGTGCTGGTGGGCGCGAATGGCGTCCTCCAGTTGCCCAAACAGGATTTGCTGGCTGCCATTGAGTTCTTCGTATTCCGGCCCTTTGACCAGCAGGGCGCTTTGCACGCGGGTGTCGATCAGCTCGCGCAAAAAATCGTCCGTGAGCGACGGAAACAACCCCCGCACGCCGGCCAGGCTGGTAAAGCGCTCCACGTCTCTCAAGTTGAGCTTGCCCAGCAGGGCCGGGGGCATTTGGTAGCGCCCGTCCACCTTGTGCAGGTTCAAGAAAGCAAAGCGTTCGTTCAGGTCGCGCTGGATGGCACGCAGGTTCACGCCAAACTCGTCAGACAGGGCCTTGGGGTCGAGCCTGTCGCCTTGGTTGAGCTTTTTGAGTATCTGCACCAAGCGGTGGCCGTAGCTGCTTTTGTCGGTGGCGGTGTCAGTGGACATGCGTGCTTGCGTTGAAGTGATGCGTTTAATTTAGTGCATCGAAGCGTCAAGCTGTGTCGTTTTTTGCTTATTTCGCAACCACGCCAACAACATTTAGCGTGCCGGACCGGTGCTGCCACTAATTGCAGGCGCTGGTCTGCGATGTTTGCCGCCCAGCTGAATATCCCACTACTGCACCCGTCAAATAGCGCACGGCTCCAGCGCAATTCGCCTGACAGGTTCTGAGATTGGGAAAAAATTCAGATTTTAGTACCCATTGAATGTATAAAATCGTCCACCAAGTGGTTGATATTCGACCAAAATACGGCTGAATATGCACACAAGACACATTGCCCCACTGCTGCGGGATGCCCTTGCCGACACCCCCGTTGTCCTCGTCAACGGTGCCCGCCAAACCGGCAAGAGCACGCTGGTGCAATCGCTCAGCACGCCCGCTGCAGGTGCGGCAGGTGCGGGCACGCCAGCCGACGCCCCGGCTGCACCGCGCCGCTACCTCACGCTGGACGACACCGCCGTGCTGCGTGCCGCCCAGAGCGACCCGGCGGGTTTTATCAATGGCCTGCAAGGCCCGGTGACGCTGGACGAAGTGCAGCGCGCGCCAGCGCTTTTTTTACCCATCAAGGCGGCAGTAGACCGTGATCGCACGCCGGGGCGATTTTTGCTGACCGGTTCTGCCGACGTGCTGCTGCTGCCCGGTATTGCCGATTCGCTGGCAGGTCGCATGGAGGTGCTGTCGCTGTGGCCCTTGTCCAGTGCCGAACTGGCCGACCAGGCCCGCGTCAACCGCGCCGATGCCCTCTTTGCGGGCGATTGGGCCGCGCTGAAGATTGCGCCGTGCGACAAGGCCGATCTGGTTGCCCGCCTGGCCAGCGGCGGCTTCCCCGAAGCGGCGGCCCGTGCCAGCGCCACCCGCCGCGAGGCCTGGTTTCAAAGTTATGTGCAAGCCATCTTGCAGCGCGACGTGCGCGAATTGGCCCACATCGAACAACTCACCGAAATCCCCAACCTGCTGCAATTGCTTGCCACACGCAGCGCCACGCTGCTGAACCTGGCCGAACTGTCGCGCACCGCCCGGCTGGCGCAGACTACGCTAAAGCGCTACTTTGCCCTGCTGGAGATGCTGTTTTTGGTAGTGCGCCTGCCATCATGGGAGCGCAACGTGGGCAAGCGGGTGGTGAAAGCGCCCAAGGTGTTTTTGCCCGACACGGGCTTGCTGGGCTACTTTTTGGGTGACACGCCCCAGCGCCTGCTGGCACAGCCCGGCCTGCCTGGGGGCATGGTCGAAACCTTTGTGCTGACCGAGTTGCTCAAGCACATTGCGTTTTCAGCGCAGCGCTTGTCACTGTGGCATTACCGCACCCAGACGGATATTGAAGTGGACTTTATTCTGGAGAACCGCCTGGGTCAGATTACCGGCATCGAGGTAAAAGCGAGTGCCACGGTGGATGGCAAAGACTTCAAAGGTTTGCGCCACCTGCAAACCACCGAGAGCGCCATCTTCCAGCGCGGCATTGTTTTGTACGCGGGGCGCGAAGTGGTGCCGTTTGGCGAGAACCTGTGGGCCGTGCCGCTGTCGCTGTGGTGGGCCGTGGGCGCGTAGACCGTCCCAGTGCAGGTCTTCGGGGCGCTGCTGGCCTGGATTGCCCACGCTGCAGGGCACTTGACGCACGGATTGGCGCATGATCTGCTGCTACTGAATTGATAGCTGCTTGCGCTTGTCAGACGTGCGGAAAAGGCGTTTTTGACTACATGGTTTCAGGGGTAGATGCACCCTGAGCCCGCACAAACTGCGCAAACGCTGCAATCGGCAGCGGGCGGCTGATGTAGTAGCCCTGGTAGGCACGACAACCCGAATCGGCCAGAAACTCGCGCTGCGCCAGTGTCTCCACCCCTTCGGCAATCACGCCCAAGCCCAGGCTTTGTGCCAGGGTGATGATGGTTTTGGCAATGGCGGCGTCGTTGGCGTCGGTCAGCACATCGCGCACAAACGACTGGTCAATTTTGAGTTGCTCCAGCGGCATGCGTTTCAGGTACGCCAGCGACGAGTAGCCGGTACCAAAATCATCCAGTGAAAAAGCCACGCCCTGGGCGCGCAGGGCCTGCATTTTGGCGATGACTTCCTCGATGTTGGACACCAGCAGGCTCTCGGTCAGTTCCAGCTTGAGGCGCTGTGGGCGCGCGCCGGTGGCGTGCAGTACGGCCAGCACCTGTTCCACAAAGTCCTGCTGGTGGAACTGGCGGGCGCTCACGTTCACGGCCAGTGTGAAATGCGCGGTGGCGGGGTCTGCGGCCCACGCCACCAGCTGCTGGCAGGCGCTCTCCAAAACGTGGTGGCCCAGTGCCAAAATCAGGCCGGTTTCTTCGGCCAGGGGAATGAATTCGGCCGGGGAAATAAGTCCCCGGCCGGGGTGTTGCCAGCGCACCAGCACTTCGGCGCCCGTAATGTGGTTGTCGGCGTTGACCTGGGGCTGGTAATGCAGCACCAGTTGGCGTTGCTGCAGCCCTTCGCGCAGGTCGGCCTCCAGCGCGGCACGGGCCATGACCATGCTTTGCATCTGCGGATCAAAAAACCGCAGGGTGTTGCGCCCGGCTGCTTTGGCCTGGTACATGGCCAGATCGGCACGTTTGAGCAATTCGTCCACCGTGTCGTTTGCGTGGGCGAACAAACACACACCAATGCTGGCGGTGCAGGTGTAGGGCAGGCCGTTCAGATCATGTGGCGATTTGAATTCATCGAGTATTTTTTGCGCAACGGTGCGGGCGTGGTCGGCAGCGTCGTCGGCCTGCACACTCAGGCCTTCCATCATGATGACGAACTCGTCCCCCCCCAGGCGGGCCACGGTGTCTTCTTCGCGCACGCAGGCGCTCAGCCGGTGCGCCACGGACTCCAGCAACAAGTCGCCCTTGTCATGGCCCAGGGTGTCGTTGAGGGTCTTGAAGTTGTCCAGGTCAATAAACAGCAAGGCCCCGGCACTGTCGCTGCGCGAGCCGGCCAGCACGGCGTGGCGCAAGCGGTCCAGCAACAGGCGGCGGTTGGGTAGGCGGGTGAGCGGGTCGTAAAAAGCGAGGTGGCGAATTTCGTCTTCGGCCGACTTGCGCGCGGACAGGTCAATGAAGGAGGCCACGTAATGGGTCACGGCGCCGCCCGCGCCTTTTACCGCCGAAATGTGCGCCCACTGCGGGTAGACCTCGCCACCTTTGCGCCGGTTCCAGATTTCACCTTTCCAGGCGCCGGTGCGGTGGATGCTGGCCCACAACTGCTGGTAGAAGGCCGCGTCGTGCCTTCCGGAGCTGAACACGCGCGGCGTTTTGCCAATCACCTCTTCCAGCGCATACCCGGTGATGGCGCTGCAGGCGGCGTTGATGCGCAGTATCTGCATGGCGGCATCGGTGATGATCATGCCCTCCTGGGACTCGAACGCGGTCGCCGCCACGCGCAGGTCGGCTTCCGCGCGTTTGCGCTCGGTAATGTCCTGCAGGCTGAATTGCAGCAGGGGCTTGCCCGCATGCGCAAACGCCATGACGTGGACAAAGGCATCCCAAATCTCACCGGTGGGACGCCGGTGGCGCCACTCAAAGGTGTGTGCCCCGTTGTGCAGGGCGGTTTGTATGTTCTCCATTGCGGCCTGCAGCGAGTCGCGACCGTCGTATTGCTGTGGCGTCGATACGTCCGCAGGCGACACGGCCAGCAAACGCTCGCGGCTGCTAAAGCCGTAGAGGGTCATCGCCGCCTGGTTGCAGTCCACCAGTGTTCCGGTTTGCGGGTCAATCACCGCCATGGGAATGTGCGAGCCGGCAAACAGCACCCGGTTGTAGGCTTCGCTGTCCTGCAAGGCGCGGCTGCGCTGGGACAGGGTTTGCAGCATGCGGTTAAAGCCGCCAATCAATTCACCAATTTCATTGTTTTGCGACACCGGCAGTGCCTGCACCAGCTGGCCTGCATCGGCCTGCGCCGCCAGCGAACGGGTGGCCGCCAAAACGGGCGCGAGTTGCAGGCGCAGCATGCGCCAGGTCAGCCACCAGGTCACTGCGCCTGCCAGCACGGTGAGCAGCACCGTGGCCCACAGCACCCGCTGTTGCATGGCGGCAATGGGCGCAAACGCTTCCGCTGTGGGCAAGGTGGCCACCATGGCCCATTTGGCCGCAGGGATGCCTTTGACCGATACCAGTATTTCCACGCCGCGCTGGTCGACGTAACGGGCCGTCCCCTCGTAGCCATCCACAAATCGGTCTACATGGGGGTTGGCACCTACCGGTGGCAAGGCCTGCATGACCCGCTTTTTGTCGCTGGAGGTGACGTTGAGCCGGTGCGGCAAGGAGGCCACAAAGTAGTCGCCCGACTTGCCGTAGCGGTTGCCCGTCACCTGGTCCAGAAAGTTGGGCGCATTCAAATTGGTGACACCCACCACCACACCAATGACGTGGCCGTGTGCATTGCGAATGGGTGCCGCCATGGAGAAAACCGGCGTGCCCAGGCTCTTGCCTATCACCGGCTTGCCCACGCTGCTGCGCCCTTCTTGCAGCGCGGCAACCATGTAGTCGCGTTCGGCCACACCCAGCCCGAGCCGTTTGGCCGCTACCGGCACATCGGCAATGGGAATGCCGTCGGTTCGGGTGACAAAAAATCCGGCGTTGAACAGGTGCTGAAACACCACCTGCTGTTCCAGCTGCGTTTGCAGGGCGGTGGCGTTGGCCAGTGTGGCCGGGCTGATGCTGGCGGCCACATCTTCCAGCGACTTCAGTCGGTCTTGGAGCTGCTGGTTCAGCTCGGCGGCCATGATGGTGACGGTGGAAAACTGCTGTGTGCCCACGATGGCCTGCATATCGTCACGCAACAAGCGGCTGGCAAAAAAGGAGAGCGACCAGATGCTGAGCAAAAAGATGCCCAGGGTAAACAGGGTTACCCGCAGTTGGATCGATCGCCAGGGAATGGGTGTCATGGGGGGTGCGCGAATTCACAGACGTTGGCGCAGATGATCGCACGGACCGCGCATGGGTGCTTGCGCGGTGCGATTTTGCCGATGCGTCAGAACCCCAGGTCGGCCAGCATGGCGTCGATGTCGCTCTGGTCCATGGCCACGTCGCCCACGGCACCGGGGCCGGCCAGTTCTTCCGGCTTCGGGATGGCGGCTACTTTGTCGGCCGGGGCCCCGCTGATGAGCAGCCTGAGCAGGTCGGTTTCGGTGCGTTCCAGCACGGCCACCACTTTTTTGATGAGCTGGCCGGTCAGGTCCTGAAAGTCCTGCGCCATCATGATGTCGGTCAGGGCTTGCTGCATGGTGGCACTGGCCTGGCTGCTGTTGGCCAGGTGGGCGCGGGTTTGCGCGCCCAGCGCCAGCAGTTGCTCTTTGGACAGATTTTCGACCGCATTGGCCTCCCATTGCTGGGCCAGTGCAGTGGCTTCGGACTCGATTTTTTGCTGAATCGGCAGTGTTTCATCGACCTTGTTGAGCACCGTGTTGGCGGCCTTTTCCGTCAGCTCGGCAACATGGATCAGGCGCTCGCGTGCCGATGGAAATTCGTGGGTGGCTTCGGCCAGCGCATCGTCTGCGCCCACGTAGGTCAGCGCGTCGTGCAAGGCGCGCACTACATGCCCAAGGCCCTCGTACATCAGCTTGTTGTGGCCGTTTGCACTCGATTCGGGGGTGGCGGTCGTGTCAGTCATGTGCGGGGCTCATTCTGGGTTGGTGCGCGAAAAATCATAGCAAGCTGCGAACATAACCCATTCCGGGCGAAAGCGGAAATCTTCCGTGGCGCCGTTGCGACTGGTGCCCCGGTGAGGGGCGTTTCGGAGCAACTCTGGCACAATTGACGTTTACGTAAACGTCAAACCGTTCAAGGAACCAGCATGTCCGATTCCATCGTCATCGTCGGCGCGGCCCGCACCCCCATGGGTGCTTTTCAGGGCGATTTTTCTTCTCTGGCAGCGCACGATCTCGGTGGCGCGGCCATCCGGGCAGCGCTTGCCCGTGCCGGCCTGGACCCCAATTCACCGGTTGGCGAAGTGCTGATGGGTAACTGCCTGATGGCGGGCCAGGGCCAGGCCCCCGCGCGCCAGGCGGCATTCAAGGGCGGTTTGCCCCAAAGCGCGGGCGCTGTGACCCTCAGCAAGATGTGCGGCTCAGGCATGCGTGCAGCCATGTTTGCGCACGACATGCTGCTGGCCGGTAGCCACGAGGTGCTGGTGGCCGGGGGCATGGAGAGCATGACCAACGCCCCCTACCTGCTGCCCAAAGCCCGCGGTGGCTACCGCATTGGCCATGACCGCATTTTTGACCACATGATGCTGGACGGGCTGGAAGATGCGTATGAGGCCGGCCGTTCCATGGGCACCTTCGGTGAAGACTGCGCCGCCAAGTACGGTTTTACCCGTGCCGAGCAAGACGCCTTTGCCCTTGAGAGCGTGCAACGCGCAAAGGCTGCGGTTGCGTCGGGCGCATTTGCGGCCGAAATTACACCGGTTACGGTCAAAGGCCGTGGCGGTGACGTGCTGGTGTCGGTCGACGAAGGGCCAGGAAAAATCAAGCTGGAAAAAATCGCGTCCCTCAAGCCCGCATTCAAAAAAGACGGCACCATCACCGCCGCCAGCAGCTCCAGCATCAACGACGGCGCCGCCGCGCTGGTGCTGATGAAGGCCAGCACCGCCGCCACGCTGGGCTGCAAGCCGCTGGCCCGCATCGTGGCCCACGCCACCCACGCCCAGGCGCCCGAGTGGTTTGCCACCGCCCCGGTGGGCGCCACCCAAAAGGTATTGGCCAAGGCGGGCTGGGCTGTAAGTGATGTGGACCTGTGGGAAGTCAACGAAGCCTTTGCCGTGGTGTCCATGGCGCTGATGAAAGAGCTGGGCGTGCCCCACGACAAGGTCAATGTGAACGGCGGCGCCTGTGCACTGGGCCACCCCATTGGCGCGTCCGGCGCGCGTATTCTGGTCACACTGATGTATGCGCTGCAGGCGCGGGGCTTGAAGAAGGGCCTGGCCACGCTGTGTATTGGTGGCGGTGAAGCCACGGCGGTGGCACTGGAAATGCTATAAACTTCATAGCTGCTTACGCACACCAGATAAGCGCGGGAGGCCAATTTGATACTTAATTCTGAGCAAGAAGCGGTACGCGACGCCGTGCGGGCTTTTGCCCAAGCCGAACTGTGGCCCAACGCGGCGCGCTGGGACAAAGAACACACCTTCCCCAAGGATGCCCATCGGGGCCTGGCCGCACTGGGGGCCTATGGTATTTGCGTGCCCGAAGCGCAGGGCGGCGCCGGGCTGGACTATGTCACCCTGGCTCTGGTGCTGGAAGAAATTGCCGCCGGCGACGGCGGCACCAGCACCGCGATCAGTGTGACCAACTGCCCGGTCAACGCCATTCTGATGAAGTACGGCAACGCAGCCCAACAACGCCAGTGGCTGGAGCCGCTGGCACAAGGCCAACTGCTGGGGGCTTTTTGCCTGACCGAGCCGCACGTGGGCAGCGACGCCTCGGGCCTGCGCACCACCGCTGTGCGCGAGGGAGGTGAATATGTCATCAACGGCGTCAAACAGTTCATCACCAGCGGTAAAAACGGCGATGTGGCCATCGTCATCGCCGTAACCGACAAGGGTGCGGGCAAGAAGGGCATGAGCGCCTTTCTGGTGCCGACCAACACCCCGGGCTATGTGGTGGCGCGCCTGGAAGACAAGTTGGGCCAGCACAGCAGCGACACCGCACAAATCAACTTTGACAACTGCCGCATTCCGGTGGAGAACCGGATTGGTAAAGAAGGGCGAGGGCTACGGCATTGCCTTGGGTGGGCTGGAGGGCGGGCGCATTGGCATTGCCGCGCAAAGCGTGGGCATGGCGCGCAGCGCGCTGGACGTGGCCGTGGCCTACGCCAAAGAGCGCCAGAGCTTTGGCACCGCCATCCTCAACCACCAGGCGGTGGGTTTCCGCCTGGCGGAGTGCGCCACGCAGATTGAGGCCGCGCGCCAGTTGATTTGGCACGCCGCCGCTTTGCGCGACGCCGGTCGCCCCTGCCTGAAGGAGGCCGCCATGGCCAAACTGTTTGCCAGCGAAATGGCCGAGCGCGTGTGCAGCGCCGCCATCCAGACCTTGGGGGGATACGGTTATGTGAGCGACTTTCCGTTGGAGCGCATTTACCGCGATGTGCGGGTGTGCCAGATTTACGAAGGCACGTCCGACGTGCAAAAAATCATCATCGCCCGCGCGCTGGCGCAGTGAGCACCACCATGGCCACCACCGTCACCTCTGGCGCTTCGTCCACCCCACCAGGCAAGGCACCCAACCTCGCCCACCATGCTGCACCCCAAGCGGCGCACCACGCCGCGTCCCACGGCGTGCCATTGCCAGCCGGGGTAACGGTTTTTGAGCGCGGCTGGCTCTCCAGCAACAACATCCTGATCCAGGGTGCCGACCACTGCGCGCTGATCGACAGTGGTTACTGCACCCACGCCCCGCAAACCGTGGCACTGGTGCGCGCGGCGCTGCACACACGCCCGCTGGACTGGCTGCTCAACACCCATTTGCACAGCGACCACTGCGGCGGCAATGCGGCGCTGCAGGCCGCCTACCCGGCGCTGCAAACCCACATTCCACCCGGCCAATCCGATTTTGTGTGGGAGTGGAATGCCGATGCGCTGAGCTACACCCCCACCGGGCAGCAGTGCCCGCCATTCAGGTTTGACGCGCTGCTGCAGCCGGGCAGCACCGTGCGCCTGGGTGATTGGCAGTGGCAGGTGCACGCCGCGCCGGGGCATGACCCGCATGCGGTTATCTTGTTTGAGCCGGTTAGCCGCACCGTCATTACCGCCGACGCCTTGTGGGCGCGTGGATTTGGTGTGGTGTTCCCGGAGTTGGATGGGGTGGATGCTTTCGATGCCGTGGCCGCCACGCTGGATTTGATCGAATCGCTGCAGCCGCTGGCCGTTATCCCCGGCCATGGTTCGCCGTTTACGACCGTGCACCAGTCGATTGCAATAGCCCGCGAACGGCTCAATGGTTTTGTTATTGACCCCATTCGCCACTTGCAACACGCGGCCAAAGTGTTGCTCAAGTTCAAGCTGTTGGAAGTGCAGTGTATGGAGCGCGCCAACCTGCTGGCCTGGGCCCAGGCCACGCCGTATTTCGCCGCCATGTTGGGTAAACATTTTGGTGGGCACGACTTTGCGCATGGTGTGGACCAGCTGGTGCAAGACCTAGTGCGCTCGGGGGCCGCTACGGTTCACGGCAATTGGATTTACAACAATTAGAGAACGCCTGTAAGCCGCTGGGCGGCAGAGCGTTTTGCGCAGGTAAAGGAGGAGCCCGCGCAGCGGGCGGGGGACACGGAGCAAAACGCTTTGCCGCCCAGCGGCTGGCACTCTAGGTACCTGCCTGCAAATTCAGCGCAACGGCGCGGGTGGAATCGGTTTCCTGCTGCGGCACATCGACAAACCCCAGTGAATGGGCCAAATCGATCATGCGATGGTTCTCGCGCAACACCGTGGCCACCATGCGCTGCGTGCCCTGGCTGCGTTGGTAGGCAATCAACTTGTTCATCAGCACGCGCCCCAGTCCGTCGCCTTTGAGTTCGCTGCGGATGATGATGCCAAACTCCGCGCTGATGTTGTCCGGGTCGGCCATGGCGCGCACCACACCCTGGGTTTGGGGTTGCCCGTCGGGGCCCGGTGCAATGGCCACAAACGCCATCTCGCGGGTGTAGTCGATCTGGGTCAGGCGTGCCAGCTCGCTGCGCTCCATGGTGCGCCGGCTGTAGAAGACGCGCATGCGGATGTCTTCGATGTCGAGGTGCTGCAAAAACTCAGTGTGCAGCGCCTCGTCTTCGGGGCGAATGGGGCGCAGTTCCAGCGTGCGGCCTTTTAATTCGATGGTTTCGCACAACTCGGCCGGGTAGGGGCGAATGGCAAAGTTCAGTGCACCAGCGCTGGCCTTCGCGCTTAGGCGAATGCGCGCGTCCAGTGCAATCGCCCCTTCAAAATTGACCAGCAGTGGGTTGATGTCCAGCTCCGCCAGTTCGGGAATATCCGCCAGCAATTGCGACACCGCCAGCAGCACGCCGTGCAGTGCGGCTTCGTCCACCGCCGGTGTGTCGCGCCAGCCTTTAAGCAGTTTGGCAATGCGGGTGCGTGCCACCAGCGAGCGGGCCAGCGGTTCGCTCAAAGGGGGCAGGGCCACGGCACGGTCGGCCATCACCTCAACCGCCGTGCCACCCTGGCCGAACAGGATGATGGGGCCAAACACCGGGTCGATGGTGGCGCCCACAATCACTTCTTGCACATGTTTGCGCCGCACCATGGCCTGCAGGGTGAAGCCGTCTACCACGGCGTCGGGGCGCAGTGTTTTGACGCGTGCGAGCATTTGCCGCACGGCATTGCGCACATCGTCGCTGCTGTCGAGGTTGAGCGCCACACCACCCACATCGCTTTTGTGTGAAATTTGTTCCGACAGTATTTTGATGACCACCGGAAAACCCATGCGCGTGGCCGCTTCGGCCACCACGTCTGCATCGGGGGGCACCGTGCGGGTGTCCACCACCGGAATGCGGTAGGCCTGCAGCACCGCTTTGGCTTGGGGCTCGGTCAGCAGGGTTTGGCCTTTGGCCAGGGCCTCGCGTACCAGCGCACGCACGGCCTCCCGGTCGGGGGCCACGGATACGGCCTGGGCCGCAGGTGCCTCCATCAGTTCGGTCTGGTTGCGGGCGTAGGCTTGCAACATGGCCAGGGCGCGCACGGCCTGCTCGGGCGTGTCATAACTGGCGATGCCGCTGTGGGTAAACCGCAGCCGTGCCAGCTGCACTGCGTGCCCACCCAGCCAGCTGCTGAGCAGGCGCGGCGCGGGGCCATCCTCCGGGGCGGCTACCGGCGCCAAGGCGCGGGCAATGTCGGAGCTGGGCACGATGGCCGTAGGGGCGTGGATGAACAAAATGGTGCCCGTTGCCGCGTCGGATGCCAAAATTTCCAGCGCATCCACATACCGCTGCGCGGGCGCGTCGCCAATGATGTCCACCGGGTTGCCGTGGGACCAGTTGGCGGGCAACACCGCATCCAGCCGGGCCAGTGTGTCGGCGGACAATGTGGCCAGCGGCACACCTTCGCGCGCAGCGGCATCGGCAGCCATCACCCCGGCGCCGCCGCCGTTGGTGAGGATGGTGAGCACCTCACTGGCAGGGGTGGTGGTGGGCGTGGTGCTGTGATGGGCGCGGGTTAGCGTTTCGGCGGCCAAAAAAAGCTCTTGCAAGGTGTCCACGCGCAGCATGCCGGCGCGGGCGATGGCCGCGTCATACACATCGTCCGACCCGGCCAGCGCGCCGGTGTGCGATGCGGCGGCTTTTTGCCCTTGCGCGGAGCGCCCGGCCTTGACCACAATCACCGGTTTGTTACGGGCGGCTGCGCGGGCTGCTGACATGAATTTGCGGGGCGCCTCAATCGACTCGATATATAGCAAGATGGCGCGGGTGTGCACATCGGTGGCCAGGTAGTCCAGCATGTCGCCAAAGTCCACATCCAGGTGTTCACCCAGCGACACGATGTGCGAGAAACCAATCGCCTGCGCATCGGCCCAGTCCAACACGGCCGTAACCAGCGCGCCGGACTGCGATACAAACGCCAAATTGCCCTCACGCGGGTTGATGTGGGCAAAGCTGGCGTTGAGCTTGGAGTGGGACGACAACAATCCAATGCAGTTGGGTCCCAAAAGGCGCAGCAGGTGCGGGCGGGCCGCTGCCTGCATGGCGGCTTTCTGTTCGGTGCTGAGCCCGGCGGTCAGCACAATGGCGGCGCGTGTGCCCCGTTCGGCCAGCGCCTGCACCAGGGCGACCACGCTACTGGCGGGGGTGCAAATCACCGCCAACTCGGGCGTTTCGGGCAGGTCAGCAATGCTGGCGTAGGCGGTGCGCCCGTCCAGTTCTTCGTATTTGGGGTTGACCGGGTACAGCGGCCCGGCAAAGCCACCGTGCGCCAGGTTGTGCCACACCGTGGCACCCACGCTGCTGGGGCGCTTGGATGCGCCAATAACGGCGACCGAGGCGGGTTCAAACAGGGAATCAAGGTTGCGGACACTCATACAGACTCTTTGCGTGAAGGACTACTGCGGTCAGCTTACGCAGGATTGATGACAATTGGCTGTCAGCAGCCTCTAATTTCAGCACGATTGCTATTATTTTTATAGCTTTTTACGCAGACTAGGCGAGCGCAAATGGCTGTTTTGAATACCAAACCATGCGGCACCCACCGCTCCGCCTGGCAGTCGTGCCGGGGGCATTGACCTGTGGTGCTATGCGCTGGCGCCCACGGCGCGCAGGCAAAAGGCCTGGATGGCTGCTACCAGCGCCGTGGCGGTAGCGCAGGCTGCGTCGGCAGGTTCTGCGGCCGTTGCGGGTTCAGTTGCCCCATCGCGCTGCCATGAGAGCGGCCCCACCAGCGCCTCGGATATGACTCCCACCAAGGCCGCAGCACTCACCGGCGCAAGTTGCGGCACAAAGGCGCCGCAACCCATACCGTCTTCCACCAGTTGCTGGAAGATTTCGGCATAGGCGTGGCGAAAGCGCAGGCGTTCCACATCGACCAGGGTATCGACCGGCTCGGCAATCAGCGCATAGGCCAGGCGCCGCCCGCGCAAGGCACGCTCGGCGAACACCGCAATGGCATGGCGCAGACGTTGTTCGGGCGTGCCTACGCTGGTGGCCGCCGCGCGCACCATGGCCACTTCTTTTTCGGTGGCCAGGCAGAACACTGCCGCACACAAGTGGGCTTTGGATTCAAAGTGTTTGTACACCGCCCCGGTGGCCATGCCCGCCTGCTGGGCCACAGCGGCAATGGTGAGGCCATTGAAGCCGTCGCGGACCACACAGGCCAGGGCTGCAGCCAGCAAACCATCGCGTACGGCTGCTTTGCGGGCCAGGGTTTTTTCGGTAGGGCGGTAGGCCATGGGTGGTCAACGGGGTGCGATTTTTTGACAAAGTGTAGCGGCAACGTAATAATGTGAACCATAATTCACTTTATTGTGTTGCCGGTAATTTTTGAATACCGGCAGAGCCCAGGGAATCACCATGAACATGTCCGACGCACCAACCCAAGCCAACTACTGGGCCGAAACCCATACCGTGGACAACCAGCCCCCGGCACTGCGCGACACCAACACCTACCAGCAGGACGTGGCCCTGCGCGAGGCCGTGGCACGTGAGGGCGCTGCCTGGGCCGAGCCCGACATCGCAGCCTTTGGCGCCCTGACCGGCTCGCAGGAGATGATTGAACTGGGCTTCCAGGCCAACGAAAACAAGCCCGTTCTCTACACGCACGACAACTACGGCCACCGCATTGATGAAGTGCGCTTTCACCCGGCCTACCACCGGCTGATGCAGGTGTCGCTGGAGCATGGCCTGCATTCCTCGCACTGGACCGATCCACGCCCCGGCGCGCATGTGGCCCGCGCTGCCAAGTTTTACCTGCAAAGCCAGGTGGATGCCGCACACGGCTGCCCCGTGACCATGACCTCGGCGGCCATTCCGGCCCTGCGCGAACAGAGCGATCTGGCTGCCCAGTGGGCGCCCAAGATCATGGCCTGCCAGTACGACCACCGCAACGTGCCGGTGGCGCAGAAACAGGCGCTCACCATCGGTATGGCCATGACCGAAAAACAGGGTGGATCGGATGTGCGCTCCAACAGCGTGCGCGCGCACCCCTTGGGTAGCGGTGGACCCGGCCAAGCCTATGAGCTGGTCGGGCACAAGTATTTTGTGTCGGCTCCCATGTGTGATGCCTTTTTGGTGCTGGCCCAGGCCCCGGGTGGCCTGTCGTGCTTTTTGCTGCCCCGTTGGCGGCCTGATGGCAGCAAAAACCCGCTGCAGATCCAGCGGCTGAAAAACAAAATGGGCAACGTGGCCAACGCCTCGTGCGAGACCGAATTGCGCGGTGCCTATGCGCAGATGGTGGGTGGAGAGGGCCGGGGTGTGGCCACCATTCTGAACATGGTCGCCATGACCCGTTTTGATTGCATGATTGGTTCCAGCGGCGGCATGCGCCAGGCCGTGGCGCAGGCACTGCACCACTGTGCCCACCGTTCCGCCTTTGGCAAGCGATTGGCGCAGCAGCCGCTGATGCAAAACGTACTCGCCGATTTGGTTGTTGAGCACGAGGCCGCGTTGGCGCTGACCATGCGCATCGCCCGCGCCCTGGACAGCGATACTGCAGCCGAAAAAATGCTGGTGCGCATCGGCACGGCGGTGGGCAAGTACTGGATTTGCAAACGCACCCCGGCCCACGCGGTCGAAGCCATGGAATGTATTGGTGGCAGCGGGGTAATGGAAGACTGCATCATGCCGCGCCTGTTTCGTGAGTCGCCGGTGAATTCCATTTGGGAAGGCAGTGGCAACGTGCAGTGCCTGGACATGCTGCGCGCCATGCACCGCACCCCCGGATCGGTGGACGCTTTCATGGCTGAGGTGTGGACCGGGCGCGGTGCCGATGCGCGGCTGGACCGCGCTATTGCCACCCTGGGCAGTGAGTTGGCTGACCAGACCGACATTGAATTCCGCGCACGCGGGGTGGTGGAAAAAATGGCGCTGGCATTGCAGGGCTCTTTGTTGCTGCGCAGTGGCAATGCGGCAGTGGCCGATGCTTTCTGTGCGTCCCGCCTGGGCGCAGACTACAGCGGTCTGACCTTTGGCAATCTGCCACGGGGCGTGGATTGTGCGACGATCATTGCGCGGGCCACGCCGGTGTGCAACTGACGGGGCTCAGTTTTTGCGCAGTGTGGCCAGGTCAGGGGGTGCAGCCCCCCCCATCACGGGCGTGTGGCAGCTTGTAACAGCTGGGGCCAGCATCATTGGCGGGTGGGAAAGCGCGCAAATGCTCGTTTGCTGGCATCCTGGCCGCCGTGGCCAACAAGGCTGGCCCGCGCAGGGCACAAAGCCCACGGTGGTGCCCGGGGGGTGGGCCCCGAAGGGTGGCCAAGGTGGCGTCCCCCCCCCCCCCCCCCCCCCCCCCCCCCCCCCCCCCCCCCCCCCCCCCCCCCCCCCCCCCCCCCCCCCCCCCCCCCCCCCCCCCCCCCCCCCCCCCCCCCCCCCCCCCCCCCCCCCCAATTGCGCGTCCAGCCCCAGGTGGGTGGCCAGCATCAGCGCGTAGCCCACCGCAACATCGGCGGCGGTAAAACGCCCGGCACACAGAAATTCGTGCCGCTGCAAGGCGGCGTCTACCGCACGCAGGCGACCCAGAAACCAGCGGCGGTAGTCTTCTGCTACCTGGGGCTGGCGGCGCTCCACAGGCTCGAAATGGGTGTAGCGCAGTACCAGGGTTTGCGGGAAGGTGAGCGTGGCGTCGCTCATGTGCAGCCAGTTCAGGTAGCTGCCATAGCTGGGTTCTTGCACGGCCACATCCAGCGCATCGCGCCGGTCGGCGCGCGGGTAACGTACGGCCAGGTAGTGGCAGATGGCTGCGGACTCGGTCATGCGGGTGTCGCCATCAATCAGCAGCGGCACGGTGCCGAGCGGGTTTTCCTGCAAATAATCCGGGGCGTGTTGCCGTGGCGGAAACGGCAGCAGGGTGAGGTGGTAGTCAAGGCCGAGTTCTTCCAGCATCCACAAAGGGCGAAACGAGCGGGCGCTAACGCAATGGTGAAGGGTAATCATGGGTGAATGATGCCACCACGGAACCAAAAAAAAGGCGGCCCGTGCAGGCCGCCTTGAAAAAAGGAGAAATCTGAAGAAAAGCGATTAGAAATTCACCGCCAAACCGACGGCCAACTGGTTCATGTCCACACCTTTGCCCAGGCCAAAGCCGGACGCCGTTGTGTAGCTGGCGTTTTTGCGGTTGTCGATGCGGGTATAGGAGCCCACCACCTTCACGTTCTTCTGCAACTGGTAGCCCATGGCAATACCCATCTGGGTTGCACCGGTGTCTGCGCCAGCGCCGGTGGATACACCGTTGGCGGTGCCCGACACGTCATCGGCCATGGCCCAGCGGACTTCCACGTTCATTGGGCCAGCCTGGTACGCGCCCACCACACCGTGGGAGGTTTGGTACAGGTCGAATTCCAGAGGCTTGGTGCCGTCTTTGCCGTTGACCAGGCTGGAATTGGTGCGCTCTGTGACGACGCCGATTTTGAAATCGCCAAAGGTGTAGCCCGCGCCTACTTGCCAGGCCTGCAGGCTCTTGCCGCCGGTGTAATTGGTGGCTTTGGCGGCGCTGCTGGTGTTGAGCTGCCAGGCTGCGTTGTTAAGGGAGGTAGTGCCCACGCCCACGCTGAAGGGGCCCGCTTTGTAGCCCACACCAAAAGCAAGCTGGGTCATCAAGTCGGTGGCGGTGCCGGTGGAGTCCTTGCCCATGTTGTAGCTGGCCAGCACAGACACGCCGCCGAAGTTGGGCGACTCGTAGGCCAGGATGTCGCCCTGGCGTGCGCCCAGGCGGTTCAAAATTTGCTTGTCGCCGGTGTCGTCGCTGGAATCGTTCAGGTTGTCGCGCAATGCGCCCATCAACTTGGACGACAGTTTGTAGGCATTGTCGTAACGACCCATGCGCACGGTGCCCAGGGTGCTGCTACCCAGTCCGGCAAACGTGTTGCGGCCACCCCATTCGGCTTTGTTGTCGGTGGCGCTGCCGTTGTTGCCGAGGTAGACGCGGCTTTCGATTTGCGCCAGCCCGAACATGCCATTGCCCAGATCGTGTTTGACCTTGAAGCCAATTTTGGAGCCCTGGTCGGCCAGGCGGGTTTGGCTGACCGCTGTATTGGCCAGCACAACCCCATTGCTTTCCACGTTGACGAATTCAACTGCCGATTGCAGGGTGCCGTAAATGGCAAAAGGGCCAACAGCGACGTCGGCAAAGGCAGCAGGTGCAGCAAAAACGCTGCTAATGGCGAGGGCAAGGTAGTGTTTTTTCATGATTCCAAATCGAAGGGTTAATCGACAAACAGCGGCTCCCGACAGGGGCGCGGTTGCGTGGGCAACGCCAACTGATCGACAGTGCTGAAGTGTCTTGGGCGTCCATGACGGTGCCATGAAGGTTTTGTGAAACTTGTATGACACGCTGTCCGTGTCGGTGCTTTAAAGTCGCAACTGCAGCGTCATTGCTACTATTTTTGTAGCTGCCTTCGCGCACCCGGCTTGCGCAAATGGCTGTTTTTATTCAGACTCGGTTTGACGGCGGCGGAACTCTGCGGGTGTGGTACCGCTCCAGAGTTTGAAGGCGCGAATGAAACTTTTCTCGTTTTGAAAACCCGCCGCCTGCGCCACCTGTTTGATGGGGCGTTGGGTGCGCAGCAGCAAGTCGGTGGCGCGTTCGCGGCGCACGTTGTCTTTCAGGCCCTGCAGGCTGGCACCTTCGTCGTGCAACTGGCGGTGCAGGGTGCGGGGGGACAGGTGCAGCAGGTGGGCCAAGCCTTCGGCACTGTGGGTGGCGTCGGGGTGTTGCAGCAGGGCCTGGCGCACCTGCTGCACCAGCAGGCGGTCGCGCCGGTATTGCAGAACGGTCAGGGGCAGGGCGTTTTGCAGCATGTGCTGCAGGGCGGCTTCGTCGCGGCGCAGTGGCAAGGCGAGGTAACGTGCATCAAAAATGATAGCTGCTTGTGCACAGCCAAACTGCGTGGGAGCCGTAAAAAGCACTGAATATGCGTCTTGGTGGGCTGGCGCAGAAAAGGGCATTTGGACGCCGCGTAGGGCAATGCGCGAGTCGACCAGCCAGCAGGCAACGCCCAGTACGTTGCGCAGTACCGATACCAGGCAAAACTCGCGCATCGGTGCAGGGAGGCCGGGGGCCATGGGGTTCTGCGTAGGTAAAGGAGGAGCCTGCGCAGCAGGCGGGGGACACGAAGCAGAATCCCATGGCCCCCGGCCTCCCGGGGCATAGTCTCGAGTTTCCGGGGAGCGGGGCGGCTGGAACTTTTGCTCCGTGTCCCCCGCCCGCTGCGCGGGCTCCTCCTTAACCTGCGCAAAAGTCCCAGCCGCCCCGCTCCCCGCGGCGGTGTTCGGCATGTTCCGTGATGCGAATCGTGGCGGTGTTGCCGGTGGTTTCCAGCGTGAGGGTGATGTCCGGGGCAATCAAACCATGGTGGCGGCACCAGCGGGTAATGGCTACGCCCAGGGTGGGCGCGCTGATGGACGCTCGCACCAGCATGCCGTAGCTGCCCCAGGGCAGGCGGCGGCTGAACCAGCCCAGCGCCTCGTCGTCCAGCTCCTGCATGGCGCAGCCCGAAATTTGCTGCATTTGCCAGGCGGTAATGCGGGCACCGGGCTGCGTCAGCAGGTCTGGCGCAATCTGCGCCTTCTTTAACACCTGCGCCGGGTCACGACCATAGCGTGCATAAGCCAACAAAATGGAGTGCACAAAAGAGATGGGCGTAGCGGCAATGGGTTGGCGGGTGACCATGGGGTGAGTGTGCCAAACTTTGAAGAATGTGGGTGTGCTTTTGGCGTGATTTGCAACCTTTCTGACCGCCACTCTTTACCGGTCCGGGGACACAATGCGCAATCCCTTGCCCACTCTGCAAAGCACGCCATGCCCGTACTGGAAACCCAACTCAACGCCCGATCAAGCGATTTTGTGGCCAACGCCAACGCCATGCGGGCCCTGGTGGCCGACCTCAACGCCCAGACCGACAAGGCTGCCATGGGTGGTGGTGATGCCGCCCGCGCCAAGCACACCGCCCGCGGCAAGCTGCTGCCGCGTGACCGCGTGCACAACCTGCTGGACGCTGGCACGCCGTTTCTGGAACTCTCGCCGCTGGCGGCCATGGGCATGTACCCGGACCGCGACGGCAGCGACAGCGCGCCCTGCGCCGGGGTGATTGCCGGCATTGGCCGTGTGTCGGGTGTGGATTGCATGATCGTGTGCAACGACGCCACGGTGAAGGGCGGCACCTACTACCCCATCACCGTTAAAAAGCACCTGCGCGCGCAGGAGATTGCAGCTGAGAACCGTTTGCCGTGCATCTACCTGGTGGACTCGGGCGGCGCCAATTTGCCCAACCAGGACGAGGTGTTCCCGGACCGCGACCACTTTGGCCGCATCTTCTTTAACCAGGCCAACATGAGCGCGCAGGGCATCGCGCAGATCGCCGTGGTCATGGGTTCGTGCACCGCAGGCGGCGCCTACGTGCCGGCCATGAGCGACGAGACCATCATCGTCAAAAACCAGGGCACCATCTTTTTGGGCGGCCCGCCGCTGGTGAAGGCGGCCACGGGCGAGGTGGTGACGGCCGAAGACCTGGGTGGTGGCGATGTGCACACGCGCCTGTCTGGCGTGGCGGATCATCTGGCGCAAAACGATTTGCATGCGCTCTCCATTGCCCGCAGCGCGGTGGCTAACCTCAATCAAAAAAAGCCTATTGCGCCGGCCCTGCGTGCGCCAGTAGCTCCTAAATATGTAGCAGAAGAATTGTATGGGGTGATCCCAACCGACACCCGCAAGCCCTTTGACGTGCGCGAAATCATCGCCCGCATCGTCGACGGCTCCGAGTTCCACGAGTTCAAGCCCCGCTTTGGCACCACGCTGGTCACCGGCTTTGCCCACATCGAAGGCATGCCGGTGGGCATCATCGCCAACAACGGCATTTTGTTCAGCGAGTCGGCCTTGAAGGGCGCGCACTTCATCGAGCTGTGCTGCCAGCGCAAGATCCCGCTGGTGTTTTTGCAGAACATCACCGGCTTCATGGTCGGGCGCAAGTACGAGAACGAAGGCATCGCCCGCAACGGCGCCAAGATGGTCACCGCGGTGGCCACGGCCAATGTGCCCAAGTTCACCATCATCATTGGTGGCAGCTTTGGCGCGGGTAACTATGGCATGTGCGGCCGCGCCTACTCGCCCCGCTTTTTGTGGATGTGGCCCAACGCCCGCATCAGCGTGATGGGCGGCGAGCAGGCTGCCAGTGTGCTGGCCACCGTCAAGCGCGATGGCATTGAAGGCAAGGGCGGCGCCTGGTCCACTGAGGAAGAAGAAGCCTTCAAAGCGCCGATTCGCCAGCAGTACGAAGTGCAGGGCCACCCCTACTACGCCACCGCCCGTTTGTGGGACGACGGCATCATCGACCCGGTAGACACCCGCCGCGTGCTGGCGCTGGGCTTGTCGGCGGCGCTGAATGCGCCGATCCCGGATGTGAAGTTTGGCGTGTTCCGGATGTGATGGGCAATTTTGTGTTTAATGTGTATGATTTGTGAAATTCATACACATCAAAGGTGAAAATCATGCGAACCAATATCGTGATCGACGACAAGCTCATGGCCGACGTGATGGGCATGGGCGGCTTTAAGACCAAGCGTGAAGCAGTGGAAGAGGGCTTGCGCATGGTCAAGCGTCGCATGGTTTATGACGGGCTGCGCGCACTGCGCGGCAAACTGCAATGGATAGGCGATGACGAAGCCGCGTGGGCCAAGTACCGCGAAGAGCAAATAGCCAAGGTGCAAGCCCAGGCTGCTGGTTTGCCCTTTGAAGGGGAGATCGACCCGATCTTTCTGGACCCCAGCTTTAGGCTCCATGTGCAGCCTGCGCCTACTGTTCAGGAGCCTGCAGCAAGCTATGCGCCTGCGGTGGGCAAAGCACCATGATTTTGGTGGATGCCAGCGTCTGGATCGACTATTTCCGCAACGAATCCACCCCGCATACGGCGCAGCTGGATCTGTGGCTCGACACGCCAGTCGAAGTGATAGGCACGGCAGACTTGGTGATTTTTGAGGTCATGCGCGGTTTTCGGCACGACCGGGCCCGAATGGAAGCACAAGCCCTGTTGCTTGACCTGCCCGTCGTAGAAATTGGCGGCATCGACAATGCCTTGCGTGCCGCCGAGCACGACCGTGCGCTGCGCGCCAAGGGCTACACCATCCGCAGCCCCATCGACGTGCTGCTGGCCAGCTACTGCATCACCCACAACCACATGCTGTTGCACCGTGATTCGGATTTTGATGTGATGAAAACCCTGCGCGGGCTCAAGGCGTGGCCGCACTGAACCCGCTCATTCTCTGAAAGCCCCCATGTTCACCAAAATCCTCATTGCCAACCGTGGCGAGATTGCCTGCCGCGTGGCCGCCAGCTGTGCGAGGCTAGCTATCAAAACCGTAGCTGTGTACTCCGATGCCGACGCCGCCTCCAAGCACGTGGCCGCCTGCGGCGAGGCGGTGCACATCGGCGGCAGTGCCCCCAAAGACAGCTACCTGCGCTGGGAAAAGATCATCGCCGCGGCCAAGGCCACGGGTGCACAGGCCATTCACCCGGGCTACGGCTTTTTGAGCGAGAACGAAGAATTTGCGCAAGCCTGTGCCAATGCGGGGCTGGTCTTCATTGGCCC
The DNA here is from genome assembly GCA_016719405.1 of Candidatus Aalborgicola lynettensis. Taxonomy (GTDB): domain Bacteria; phylum Pseudomonadota; class Gammaproteobacteria; order Burkholderiales; family Burkholderiaceae_C; genus Allorhodoferax; species Allorhodoferax lynettensis. Next base: position 373,550 of record JADJZE010000002.1, on the reverse strand, counting down.
GCCACCCTCGGCCATCCAGTCCATGGGCCTCAAAGCCGAATCCAAGCGCCTGATGGAAGCGGCCAATGTGCCCCTGGTGCCCGGTTACCACGGGGTCAACCAGGACGCAGCTTTGCTACAGGCCGAGGCTGATGCCATTGGCTACCCCGTGCTCATCAAGGCCAGCGCGGGCGGGGGTGGCAAGGGCATGCGTGCGGTGGACAAGGCCGAAGACTTTGCCGCCGCCCTGGCCAGTTGCAAGCGCGAGGCCATCAACAGCTTTGGTGATGACGCGGTGCTGATTGAAAAGTATGTGCAGCGCCCGCGCCATATCGAGATTCAGGTGTTTGGCGACACGTTTGGCAACTACGTCTACCTGTTTGAGCGCGATTGTTCGGTGCAGCGCCGCCACCAAAAGGTGCTGGAAGAAGCGCCCGCGCCGGGCATGACAGAGCACCTGCGCCGCCAGATGGGCGAGGCCGCCGTGGCGGCCGCACGCGCCGTGAAATACGTGGGTGCGGGCACGGTGGAATTCATCGTGGAGCAGCCCGGGGGCTACGATCACCCCGAGGCCATGCGGTTTTATTTTATGGAGATGAACACCCGCTTGCAGGTGGAGCACCCTGTTACCGAGGCCATCACCGGCCAGGACCTGGTGGAGTGGCAACTGCGCGTGGCATCGGGCGAGCCGCTGCCGTGCAAACAAGAAGACTTGAAGATCCACGGCCACGCGATTGAGGCCCGCATCTGCGCCGAGAACCCGGACAACAACTTTCTGCCCGCCACCGGCACGCTGCACGTTTACGGACTGCCGGTTTGCACCACTTTCGAGCGGGCTGACCACGCCGTGCGTGTGGACTCCGGCGTGCGCGAGTTTGATCCGATCAGCCCGTTTTACGACTCCATGGTGGCCAAGCTCATCGTGCACGGCGCCACCCGTGAGGAGGCGCTAGCCCGGCTGGACACGGCGCTGGCACAAACCCACATCGTGGGCTTGGCGACCAATGTGCAGTTTTTGCGCCATGTGACCACCAGTGCATCGTTTGCCCAGGCGCAACTGGACACGGCGCTGATTCCGCGTGAGGCTGCCGTGTTATTCAACCAGGAAAAAGTGGGCCTGCCCATGGCCACCGCCGCCATGGTGGCCGACATGTTGGTGCGTGAGCATGCACTGGCCCAGCATGCCACCGTTCACGGCTGGATCGACCCCTGGGCGCAGCGTGACGGCTGGCGCTCGCACGGCGCGTCCAACCGCGAGTTCAAATTGGAATTTCACGGCGAGCCCCACACCGCGCTGTTCACCCGCCTGCACGACGGTGGCCTGCAGCTGACTGTGGACGGCCACACGGCTGCGTTGCGTTATGCGCAAGTGGCCGGCGGCGCGCTGGATGTGCGTTACGGCGACCTGCGTGCCACTGTGCATTTATATAAAAAAGGCGAGGTAGCGCACGTATTTACTGCGCAAGGCGCTACACAAATCGTAGCAATTGATGCCTTGGCGCACGCCGGTGAAGCGCAAACAGAGGGTGGCCGCCTGACCGCGCCTATGCCGGGCAAGGTGGTGTCGTTTGCCGTCAAGGCCGGTGACGTGGTGAAGAAAGGCCAAGCGCTGGCGGTGATGGAAGCCATGAAGATGGAGCACACCATTGCCGCCCCGGCGGATGGCACAGTGGCCGAGTTGCTGTTTGCGCCGGGCGATCAGGTGACTGAAGGGGCTGAGTTGCTGAAGCTGGCGCTAGTCGAATAGTCAGTTGATTTGATTTGACAATACCCAAATTCAGTACTAAATTCAGTCGTTTCCAAGCCAAGGGTCGCTATGCCATCCGTTGCCAACATCAAGTCCATCTCCTACCTCAAAAGCCACGCCGCGCAAATTTCCGAAGACTTGGAGATGAATGGCAACCCGTTCTTCATTACCCAAAATGGCGAAGCCAGCATGGTGATTGAAAGTGTGCGCCAGTTTCAGGAAAAAGAAGCACTCATTGCCGCCCTGAAAGTTATGGCTTTGGGCGAAAAAGAACGCTTGCAGGGCAAAGGCATTTCCGCCGCTGAATCGCGCGCCCAACTGGCTGCAGCGCGCCAACGTCGCGCGTAATTCAGGTTCAGGCGGCACGCCACCATGGCCATCATCATCCTTCCGGATGCTCAGGATGACTTGCTCTCACTTCAGGAGTACATGCTCAACAAGTGGAGCGAATCGGATTGGCTTAAAGCCGAAGATGAAATTTTCGGAAAGCTGACCAATGTTGACTCGGGTTTTTTGACCGGCGCGCCCGTCCAGGAGCTGGCGTCGGTGGGTATTTTTGAGTACCAGAATGTCTTTACCTCACACCACAAACTGGTTTATCGGCGTATCAGCGGTGACACCTATGTGTACGCCGTCGCGGGGCATCGGCAAGACTTCCCCACGCTGTTAATGAAGCGGCTTCTAAAAACTTGACTGGAATTTGCTTTTGCGGCGCGTCGCAACGCCCAACAGGCCCAGCCCCGCCAACAGCATGGCGTAGGTTTCCGGTTCGGGTACCGGTGCCAGCGCGTACACGGTGGTGGTGTTGGATGTTTCGTTGGCGATGGCCAGGTAGTGCTTGCCGCCCATCTGATAACCCTTCAGGCCTTCGGGGGCCAGGTCGCCGTTGGTCACGATCATGTCAATAAAGCTGGCGTTCTCCGGGGTGGTGATATCGAATATGGCCACGGCCCCCTTGGTGGTGCGCTCCAGCCCGATAAATGCGTAGGTGTTGCCACCAATCACCATCAGTTCCACACCCTCGGGCTCTACCCCTTTGTCGCGGCTGCGGCCGTCGTCATAAATGCCGCGCAATGCGGCTTCGCGGTCCAAGATCGAACCACTGTCGTACACCATATTGCCGTCGGCATCGCGAATCGAGAAAGACCGCGCACCGGCAGTAATCAGGTTGCCTGTACTGGAGTCAGTGTTGGAAACGCGCAGACCCGCCAAGTCACCGCTGGCACCAATATCAGACGCTTTAGAGCGGTCAACGTCGTCTTCCCGAAAGTCGCCTTCGTTGGCCATGACGACCAGGGTGCGCCCACCCGCATCGTAGCTTGCCATGCCATCGGGCATGTACAGGCCTTTGGCGGCGTAAGTGCTAAAGCTGATGCCTCCGCCTTTTTTCGGGTCCATCTCGTTGCCTGCCACGCTGAAATCTTTGAGGCCCAGGCCCACTACTTTTTCTGTGGTGTTGGTGGCAAGGTTCACAACCCCCATGGCATTGGCTTCTTGCAGGCTCACAAATGCTTTGGAGCCATCTTTGCTCACAGCAATGTATTCCGGCTCTAAGTCCATGCCCGTGTTGGTGCGGATGGCGCTGCCTGTTTGCGGTGCACTTTGAAAGGTGGGGGAGGCCACCACGGTGCGCGAAGCCATGTCAATGATGCTGACGCTGCCCACCGGGTCAACCGCAGGGGTGCCGTAGGTGGATGGCGTGCCTTCGTTGGCCACCAGCAGCTTGCTGCCGTTGGGGGTAAAGGTCAGCATATCGGGCAAAGCCCCCACAGCCACGTTGTTGTTGCCCGCGCTCAGGGTGCGGGTGGCCGTGTCGTAAAACTGAACCATCCCCGCATTGGTTCTGGTGGGCGCTTCAATGGCAAAAGCCGCCACGCCGTTGTGAATGGCCACACTGTTGATGGAGCCATAGCTGCGAGTGTCAATGTGCCCAATGAAGCTGCCGTTGGTTGCGTTGAGAATGTCCACGCCTGCTACGCCGGCCACCCACAGCGCGTTGGTGGTGTTGTCAAACGCCACAATTTCGGCCGTTTGCCCGGCAAAACCGGACGCGGTGTGGTTGTAGGTCCAGGCTTTGCTCATGCCAGAAAAGGTTTGGGCCGAAGCAGCCATGGGGCTCAAGGCCAACGCGAGGGCAACTGCCAGCAGGTTTTTGTTCATGGAGTCAATCTCGTAGAAGGAAATGGAGTGAATGGGGTGAGTAAAACTTGCTAAGGTTAGCCAGCGGGTATGTCAAATCTGTGACTGCGTCTGGCGCCTCTACTGCAGTTGTTTAAACTGCAGCGCTGAACGGAAGCGGGCCATAACGCCAATGCCGTCTGCCTAAGTACGCATCTTTTGAAATTAACTTCTTTCACGGAATCCCATGCACTTGCCCTCCCGCGTTCAACTCGTCGAAGTCGGCCCGCGCGACGGCCTGCAAAACGAAAAGCAGCTTATTTCTGCCGCCACCAAAATCGAACTGGTGCACCGCTTGCAAAGCGCTGGCTTGCAAGAGATTGAAGTCACCAGCTATGTTTCACCCAAATGGGTACCGCAGATGGCCGACAACGCGCAGGTCATGTGCGGCATCACCCGCAAGCCCGGCGTGCGCTACAGCGTGCTCACCCCTAATCTGCAGGGCTTTGAAGCCGCGCTGCTTTCCAAACCCGACGAGATTGTGGTGTTTGGGGCCGCCAGCGAGGCCTTTAGCCAGAAGAACATCAACTGCTCCATTGCCGAGAGCATCGAGCGGTTTGCCCCCGTAGTAGCCGCAGCGCGTGCCGCAGGCATTGCTGTGCGCGGGGCCATGAGCTGCACCGTGGGCTGCCCGTATGAGGGTGACATTGCCCCGCAGCAGGTAGGCATGCTGGCTGCGCGCATGAAGGCCATTGGCGTGCAGCGTGTGGACGTGGCCGACACCATTGGTGTGGGTACTCCGTTGAAAGTGCAGCGGGCTATCGAGGCCACGTTGGCGCACTTTGATGTGGACCATATTTCCGGCCACTTTCACGACACCTACGGGCAGGCGCTGGTCAACACCTATGCGGCCCTGGAGCTGGGGGTGTGGAACTTTCAATCGTCCATTGCCGGGCTGGGCGGCTGCCCCTATGCCATGGGTGCAACGGGCAACGTCGCCACCGAAGACGTGGTGTACATGCTGCACGGCATGGGCATTGCCACCGGTATCGACATGGACCGGCTGATCGACGCCGGGGTGTTCATTAGCGACGCGCTGGGGCGCAAGCCCAACGCACGCGCGGCCACTGCGCTGCTTAACAAACGCCATGCACCATGAAGCACATTACTTTTTACCTGGATTTCATTTCGCCCTACGCCTACCTGGCGTTTGACGCCATGCCCGGCGCGTTAATGGGGTTGAGCTACAGCGTGACCTACAAGCCGGTGCTGCTGGGCAGCCTGCTTGCGCACCACGGCCAGTTGGGCCCCGCCGAAATTCCGGCCAAGCGGGACTGGACCTACCGCCAGGTGTTGTGGCTGGCGCAGCAGCAGGGCCTGGCCTTGCACATGCCGGCCTTGCACCCGTTCAACCCCTTGAGCCTGCTGCGTCTGGCGGTGGCTACCGACCCGAACGGACACCCCAACCGCTACGTGTGCGAAACCCTGTTTCGCCACGTGTGGCAAGGCGGCGCTGATGCCGCCGACACTGGGCGCTTGAACGCCCTGGTGCAGCAACTCAAGCCGGAGCGCGACGTGGCAGATGCCAGCGTCAAAGCCCAGCTCAAAACCCACGGCGACGATGCGATTGGGCAGGGCGTGTTTGGCGTTCCGGCCTACGTGGTCGACGGCAAGGTGTTTTGGGGGTTGGACGCGCTGCCCATGCTGCGCGCCTTCATGGAAGGCGCGCCCTGGTTTGATGGGCCGGACTGGGGTGGCGTGTCGGACATCCCAGCTGGCATTCGGCGCCGGTAGCGCGCTACTGGCGCGGGTTGCACATCGCCTTCATTCACCACTCCCTTATAAGGATTTACCCTAGGTTGCGACGCGTGTAAAACGCCGATTTCTCACCGTTTTTGGCTCAATTTTCCACAATAAGAAATGCGGCACAAGGGTTGTTACTAGCTATGTAAGTCGGCGTTCAGATAGGCGGGAAATGCGCCTTGACGCCCGTCAGAAATCGGTCAGAACCACGCGCCATAGTTGCGCCACCCGCTTCGTATGGGGTGGTTGGAAACTTTTATATAAGGAGACAAAGCTATGGCAACAACAGCCCCGCGTCCGATGTCGGCGGAGGAGAAGAAAGTTATCTTCGCTTCCTCGCTCGGCACCGTTTTTGAGTGGTACGACTTCTATTTGTACGGTTCATTGGCCGCGATCATTGCCAAGCAGTTCTTCAGCGGACTGGACGAAGGCTCGGCCTTCATCTTTGCGTTATTGGCCTTCGCTGCCGGTTTCATCGTGCGCCCCTTTGGCGCGCTGGTGTTTGGCCGCCTGGGCGACATGATCGGTCGCAAGTACACCTTTTTGGTGACCATTCTGATCATGGGCTTGTCGACCTTTATCGTGGGTATCTTGCCCAACTACGCCACCATTGGTGTGGCCGCGCCGGTGATTTTGATCGCCCTGCGCATGCTGCAGGGCTTGGCGCTGGGCGGTGAGTACGGTGGTGCCGCCACCTACGTGGCCGAGCATGCGCCCCAGGGCAAGCGCGGTGCCTACACCTCGTGGATTCAGACCACGGCCACACTGGGCCTGTTCTTGTCCCTGATGGTGATTCTGGGTACCCGTACCATCATCGGCGAAGCCGCATTTGCCGAATGGGGCTGGCGCGTTCCGTTCATCGTGTCCATTCTGTTGTTGGCCGTGTCGGTCTACATCCGTTTGAGCATGAACGAGTCGCCTGCTTTCACCAAAATGAAAGCCGAAGGCAAAACCTCCAAGGCCCCCCTGTCCGAATCCTTCGGCCAGTGGAAAAACCTGAAGATTGTTATTTTGGCCCTGGTCGGTTTGACTGCCGGTCAAGCCGTCGTCTGGTACTCCGGCCAGTTCTACGCTTTGTTCTTCCTCACACAAGCGCTCAAGGTAGACGGCGCAACCGCCAACATCATGGTGGCGATCTCCCTGATCATCGGCACACCGTTCTTCATCGTGTTTGGTGCCTGGTCCGACAAGATTGGCCGCAAGCCCATCATCATGGCCGGCTGCCTGTTGGCCGTGGTGACGTACTTTCCCGTGTTCACGGCCCTTACCAAAGCGGCCAACCCCGACCTGGCTGCCGCACAAGCTGCCAACAAGGTGACGGTCACTGCCGACCCCAAAGAGTGCTCGTTCCAGTTCAACCCCACAGGTACCGTCAAGTTCACCAGCTCGTGCGACATTGCCAAACAACGTTTGGCTGGCGCGTCGGTGAGCTATGACAACATCGAAGCCCCTGCGGGAACACCGGCCACCATCAAAGTGGGTGAAACCACGGTGAAGGTGAAGTACACCCCTGAAGAAATTGCCGCTGCCAAAGCCGCTGCCGAAGCCAAACTGGCCGCACTGAGCGCTGCACAGCCGCAAGATGCCAAGGCCCTGGAAGCGGCCAAGAAGTCGGTGGCGGATCTGGGTGCTGAAAAGACAGCCAATGGGGCCTTGCTGGGTGCCAACCTGAGTGCTGCACTCAAGGCCGCAGGTTACCCGGCCAAGGCGGATATGGCCAAGTTTGACAAGGTGACGGTGATTGCCATCCTGACTTACCTAGTGATTCTGGTGACCATGGTGTACGGCCCCATTGCCGCCATGCTGGTAGAGATGTTCCCCACCCGCATTCGCTACACCTCCATGAGCTTGCCGTACCACATTGGTAACGGCTGGTTTGGCGGTTTGTTGCCCACCACGGCGTTTGCCATCGTGGCGCAGACCGGTAATATGTACAACGGCTTGTGGTACCCCATCATCGTGGCCGGTATGACCTTTGTGATTGGCATGTTGTTTGTCAAAGAGACCAAAGACGTGGATATTTACGCCAACGACTAATCCGTTGCGGGTATCAAAGCCCCGGACCACATTGGTCCGGGGCATTTTTTTGGAGAAACTGCTATGTGGAAAATTGGAATCGGATTTTTGGTATTCGCAGGCTTGGCCTTGTTTATCTTGAGCAAGGGTGGCGACATAGACATGGGTGGTGAAAAACATGGCGCCGAAGCCACGTCGGCAGACCACGCACCTGCCACCCCCGCTGCCGTTGCGCCCGCAGCAGCACCTGCGCCAGTGGCTGCGGCATCCGCAGCGTCTGCAGCCCCGTAATACCTCTGCCCGGCTGTGTGCCTTGCGCGCACCCAGCCCGAGCGGCCCCGCCGTCCACCGCTGCGTAAATACCCCCATGCAGCACGCCGGTGCCTTGCGCTCCTAGAATGTCGCTCCCCCACCGGAGCACAGGCATGACACAGGGCACTATCCGTATCCGCGGCGCGCGGCAGCACAACCTTAAAAATCTGGACCTCGACATTCACACCGGCGAGCTGACGGTGGTCACCGGCCCCAGCGGCTCGGGCAAGTCCAGCCTGGTGTTTGACACCCTGTACGCCGAAGGCCAGCGCCGCTACGTGGAAACCTTCTCCGCCTATGCGCGCCAGTTTCTGGACCGCATGGACAAACCGGCGGTGGACAAGGTGGAGGGTGTGCCCCCGGCCATTGCCATCGACCAGACCAACCCGGTGCGCTCCAGCCGCTCCACCGTGGGCACCATGACGGAGTTGAACGACCACCTGAAGCTTTTGTTTGCGCGTGCGGGCAATCTGTTTGACCGCCAGACCGCAGAGGCCGTGCAGCACGACACGGCCGAGACGGTGTATGCCGAGTTGCTGCGCCGGGCGACGCGGTGGTGGCAGGCTCAATGTTTATGTATCAAATGAGCCTTTTGCGCACGTCCAGCAAGCGCAGGTAGCTACTGAATTGATAGCAGATGTGGAGCCAACCATTTGGCGCTTTTCCACCGGCCTGCACTGCCCGCACAGCGACATTCGCTACGCCGATCCCATCGCGTCGATGTTTTCCTTCAACTCGGCCGTCGGTGCCTGCGAGGTGTGCCGTGGTTTTGGCCGCGTGGTCGGGGTGGACCTGGGCCTGGTCATCCCCAACGACAAACTCACGCTACGCGCCGGTGCCGTCAAGCCCATGCAGACCCCGGCCTGGCAGGAGTGCCAGGACGACCTGATGCGCCACGCCGAGGCGGCAGGCATTCCGCGCGACACGCCCTGGTACAAACTCACGCCCGAGCAGCAACACTGGGTGATTCACGGCTCGCCCCACTGGAACGGCAAGTGGAACCAGCACTGGTTTGGCATCCACCGGTTTTTTGCGTACCTGGAGAGCAAGGCTTACAAGATGCACATCCGGGTGCTCTTGTCCAAGTACCGCAGCTACACGCCGTGCGGCACCTGTGGCGGGGCACGGTTGAAGACCGAGAGCTTGTTGTGGCGCATTGGTAGCAAAGAACAGGCCGATGCGGTGCTGGAGCCTTCTCGGCGTTTTATGCCGCAAGGCGTTAGCTGGAATAGGGCGCAGCTGGAGGCGCTGCCGGGGCTGTGTTTGCATGATTTGATGTTGTTGCCCTTGGACAAGCTGCGGCGGTTTTTTGATGCGTTGCAATCTGGTTTGAATTTGGGTGGGGAGCGCCACGGGGGAGCGGAGTCTGGGGTACCGGTAGGGGCCTCATACACTCGCTGCGCGATTGCCAAATCGGCCCCCACCGGCACCCCAGACTCCGCTGTGCGCTTGTTGGAGCAGGACAGCCAACAGCCAACAGCCGTTTCCTCTCACTTTGCAGGGGGCAGTGCCTCCGATCACGGCGCCGAAGGCAGGGGAGTGCCGGGAGCCGATTTGGCAGTTGCGCAGCAAATGCATGAGGCGCCCGGCGCTCTCCTGCCTTCGGCCCCCGAGGTTGATGCAGTCGCGGCCCCCATGCCTGCGGGTCAAAGCGGCAATGCCCCCGCACAATCCGAAGCCGAAGCCAAAACCCTGAAGCTGCTTTTGGAAGAAGTCTGCACAAGGCTCAAATACCTCAGCGACGTCGGCATCGGCTACCTCACCCTCGACCGCCAAAGCAGAACATTGAGCGGCGGCGAGGTACAACGCATCAACCTCACCACCGCCCTGGGCACCTCCCTGGTCAACACACTTTTCGTGCTGGACGAGCCCAGCATTGGCCTGCACCCGCGCGACATGCACCGCATCATTGTCGCCATGCAGCGCCTGCGCGACGCGGGCAACACCCTGGTGGTGGTGGAGCACGACCCGGCCGTGATGCTGGCCGCCGACCGCATGATCGACATGGGGCCGGGCCCGGGCGAGAAGGGCGGCAACATCGTGTTTGACGGCACAACGGACGCCCTGCGCAGCGCCGACACGCTGACCGGCGCCTACCTGGGCGGCCGCAAACAGGTGGGCATGGGCTTCAAACGCCTGGTGGCCGAAAACACCCCGCGCTTGGTGCTGGAGGGCGCCACCGAGCACAACCTGAAAAACGTCAGCGTCGAGATTCCGTTACAGCGCCTGGTGTGCATCACGGGGGTGAGCGGCTCGGGTAAATCCACGCTGGTGCAAGACGTGCTGGCCCCGGCGCTCTTACGCCACTTTGGCAAGGCCACTGAAACACCTGGCGCGCATGAGCGGCTGTTGGGTGCCGACCTGATTAGCGAAGTGGTGTTTGTGGACCAGTCGCCCATCGGCAAAACCGCGCGCTCCAACCCGGTGAGCTATGTGGGCGCGTGGGACGCCATTCGTGAAATTTTTGCCACCGCCGACTTGTCACGCGAGCGCGGCTACACCGCCAGCAAGTTCAGCTTCAACGGCGGCGATGGCCGCTGCCCCACCTGCGGTGGTTCGGGCTTTGAGCATATTGAGATGCAGTTTTTGAGCGACGTGTACCTGCGCTGCCAAGACTGCGACGGCAAACGCTACCGGCCTGAGATTCTGGAAGTGACCATAGAGCGCGGCGCAGCAGCAAGGGGGTCAGATCCCGATTCGGCCCACGGCGTTCGCCCTGCAGCGCTGCGTGCCACCGAATCGGGCTCTGACCCCCTTGCTGCAACACTGCAAAGGTTCAACGTCTCCGACATTCTGGGCCTTACGGTGAGCGAAGCCGTTCAGTTGTTTAAAAACGACCGTGACGTCCTCCGCGCCCTGCAACCCATCGTCGACGTGGGCCTGGAATACGTCAAGCTGGGCCAGCCCGTGCCCACACTCAGTGGTGGTGAGGCACAGCGTCTCAAGCTGGCCGGCTTTCTGGCCGACGCAGCCAAGAGCAGTACCGCCAGCCGCCAGCCGTTGGCCCGCCGTGGCACGCTGTTTATGCTGGACGAGCCCACCACCGGCCTGCACTTTGACGACATTGCCAAACTCATGCGCGCCCTGCGCAAGCTGCTGGACGCGGGCCACTCCCTGCTGGTCATCGAGCACAACCTGGACGTCATCCGCGCCGCCGACTGGCTCATCGACCTGGGCCCCGAGGGCGGCGACGCCGGTGGCGAAGTGGTGGCCCAAGGCACGCCGGAAGACGTAGCGCAACACCCCAATTCCCATACCGGCAAAGCATTGCGCGACTACGCGCAGGCCATGGGAACCGTGCACGCCGTAGCGGAACCCGCTCCAACCTACAGGCGCAAAGCTGGGGCGGATGGGCTGGGGCCCGCGGCCGATTTGCGACTCGCGCAGCGAGTTGATGAGGCCGTGGACCCCAGCCCGTCCGCCCCAGCGGCTCAGCACGGAGGCGCGACCGACTCCATCCAAATCATCAACGCCAAAGAACACAACCTCAAATCACTCTCAGTGGACATTCCGCGCGGCCAGTTCAACGTCATCACCGGCGTTTCCGGCTCCGGCAAATCCACCCTGGCCTTCGACATCGTTTTTAACGAAGGCCAGCGCCGCTACCTGGAAAGCCTCAACGCCTACGCCCGCAGCATCGTGCAACCCGCAGGCCGCCCCGAGGTCGACGCGGTCTACGGCATTCCCCCCACGGTGGCCATCGAGCAGCGCTTGAGCCGGGGTGGCCGCAAAAGCACCGTGGGCACCACCACCGAGGTCTGGCACTTTTTGCGCCTGCTCTACGTCAAGCTGGGCACGCAGCATTGCATCCACGACGGCGCAGCCGTGCAACCGCAAAGCGCCGACAGCATTGCGGCGCAGTTGCTGAAACAATTCCGTGGCCAGCACATCGGCCTGCTGGCCCCGCTGGTGAGCAGCCGCAAAGGCGTGTACACCGAGCTGGCGGACTGGGCACGCCCCCGCGGCTTTACCCACCTGCGGGTGGACGGCAACTTTGTGCCCACCACCAACTTCCCGCGTATCGACCGCTTCAAAGAGCACAACATCGAACTGCCCGTCATCAGCCTGGACGTAGACCCGGCAAACGAGGGCGCCCTTCGCGCCGCTTTGGCCATGGCGCTGACCCACGGCAAGGGTGTGGTGCATGTGATGAGTGCCATGCACGGCCTGCGCGAGGCCATGGCGGCGGGCACGCCCACCGCGGGTATTGGCACGGTGCAGGTGTATTCCACCCAACGCGCCTGCCCGGTGTGCGCGACCAGCTATGCCGAGCTGGACCCACGCCTGTTTAGCTACAACAGCAAACATGGCTGGTGCCCCGACTGCGTGGGCACCGGGGTGGCGCTGACCAAAGAGCAGCGCAAGGTGTTCGATGACTCCGTGAAGGACGACGACACACAAGGCCGCGAGCAGACCTTTGCCGAGGCCGATGTGGAAGACCTGCATGACGCCACCTGCCCCACCTGCCACGGCACGCGCCTGAATGCCACCGCGCGCGCCGTGCGGTTTGCTATGCATTCAGGAGCTGCTCACGCACGTCCAGCAAGCGCAGAAGGCACTTTTGATGCATTGAAAAGTACCGACAGAGCAATAGGGTCAGATCCCAATGCGGGGCGTACCCCAGGCGTTTCGATTACCGACATCGCCCGCCTGAGCGTGGCCGATGTGCGCCAGTGGGTGCAGAGCCTGTTGGTGGCCGGTGGGCTGACCGGCCGCGAGGCCGACATTGCCCGCGATCTGTTGCCCGAGATTCAGGCGAGGTTGGAGTTTTTGGAAGAAGTGGGCCTGGGCTACCTCACGCTGGACCGGGGCGCACCCACGCTGTCGGGCGGCGAGGCGCAGCGCATTCGACTGGCGGCCCAGTTGGGCAGCAATCTGCAGGGCGTGTGTTACGTGTTGGACGAACCCACCATCGGGCTGCATGCACGCGACAACCAGATGCTGCTAAGCGCCTTGCGCCGCCTGAGCGACCAGGGCAACACGCTGCTGGTGGTGGAGCACGACGAGGACACCATCCGCCATGCCGACCACATCATCGACATTGGCCCCAGCGCGGGCAAGCGCGGTGGGCGGCTGGTGGCGCAGGGCTCGGTGGCGGATGTGCAGGCTGCTGCAGATTCGCAGACCGGGCGGTATTTGGCGCATGCGATGCGGCATCCGTTGGCGGCGCGGCGGTTTACGGTTGCTTATGCCGAGTCGTTGGAGCTGGATGCGGCGGTTGCTGCGGGGCTTTCTGTGGATACCGCTACGGGGTACGCCTCATCACGTGCTGCGGCCGGAGCCGGTGCGCCGGGGGCCTCATACAGTCGCTTGGGCGTTGCCAAATCGGCCCCCGGCGTACCGACTCCGGCCTCCGGGCTGGGAGTTGGTGTGACGCTCGTTGGGGGCGAATCGGCAGATGGTTTTGTTGTAAAGAAGCTAACGGGAAAAGCGGCAAAGGCTGCGGCGGTTGCTGCCGCCAATGCAGCCGCAAGTGTGGCCGTCAACGCCGAGTTTGTAGAGCGCAACCGGGTTGCTGCCGCCTACGCCGAATTGGCCAACCGCTCCATGGAAAGAGCCACCGTCGCAGCAGCGGGTGAGCCTGGGGTGGGGGCCGATTTGGCAATCGCGCAGCGAGTGTATGAGGCCCCCGCCCCAGGCTCACCCGCTGCGGGTTCCGTAGCCGCTGGCCCCGCCTACGCCTCCATCCACTGGCTAACCGTCCACGCTGCCACCCTGCACAACCTGCAAGCCGTCACCGCCCACGTCCCGCTCCAACGCCTGGTCGCCATCACCGGCGTCTCCGGCTCCGGCAAGTCCACCCTGGCGCGTGACGTGCTGCTGGCCAATGTTCAAAGCGTAGTAAGCCTGCAGAGCACGCGGGACGGGCGGGAGGCACTCTCAAAAGGAGAGCGTCCACCCTGGGTTGGTTGCCACGGCGTAACCGGCTTCGAGCCCGTAGACCGCGTGCTCGAAGTCGACCAAACCCCCATCGGCAAAACCCCGCGCTCGTGCCCCGCCACCTACATCGGCTTCTGGGACACCATCCGCAAACTCTTTGCCGACACCCTGGAAGCCAAGGCGCGCGGGTACGCGGCCAACCGCTTCAGCTTCAACACCGGTGAGGGCCGCTGCCCCGGCTGCGAAGGGCAGGGCATACGCACCATTGGCATGAGCTTTCTGCCCGATGTGAAAGTGCTGTGCGAAACCTGCAAAGGTGCGCGCTTTAACCCCGAAACACAGGCCGTTACCTGGCGCGGCAAAAACATTGGCGACGTGCTGCAAATGGAGGTCGACGAAGCGGTCGACTTTTTCGCCGCCATGCCATCCATAGCGCACCCGCTGCAACTGCTCAAAGACGTGGGCCTGGGCTACCTCACCCTGGGCCAGCCGTCACCCACGCTCAGCGGTGGCGAGGCGCAGCGCATCAAACTGGTGACGGAACTCAGCAAAGTGCGCGACGACATCACCAAACGCGGGCAGAAAGTACCCCACACCCTGTACGTGCTGGACGAGCCCACCGTGGGCCTGCACATGGCCGATGTGGAAAAACTCATCCACGTGCTGCACCGCCTGGTCAATTGGATGTGATTGCCGAGAGCGACTGGATCATCGACCTCGGGCCCGAAGGCGGCACGGGTGGCGGGTGCATTGTGGCGGCGGGCACGCCCGAGGCGTTGGTGGCGCTGGGTACGCACACCGGGGTAGCGCTGGCGGGGGTGCTGGGGCGGGTTTGATGCTGGAGTAGAAATTCAGTGCTGAAATTCTTCAACACCTGGCCGTCATCTGGCGCGGTAAGAACATTGCAAAGCCGTGGATGTGGGCTACCTTACGATGGGTCAGCCGTCGCCCACGCTCAACGGTTGCGAGGCGCAGCGCAGCCCAAGGTGCGTGAGGACAGTTGGTGGCCTGATTGGCTCGATGGAGTAACTGCAAAACGCCGATTTGTTCAAGCTAAGTACAAGGCAATACGGTCACTTGTCCAGGTCGCAATGCCGGTACCGAAGAAATCGGCATCCTCCGTCCAAACCGGGCATCCGAGTGTCAGGGCACAGGCAAGCACGGGCCAATCGTCGGCATCTCGCATGGAAATGCGCTGCAATGCCGCCTGTCGCATGCCATCGTAGAGGTCTTCCTCGACCGATTGAACGACAGATTCCAGGCTATCGAGCACTGTCAAGGCAAGCTTGCTGTCAATACCGCGCTTCTCCAAGAGAGCAGGCAGGTATTTTCGGGCATCGAAATACGCCACCGCTGGCGCGTAGAACTTCACGTGGTCGGCGTTTGCCAGAATTTGCTCTCGCACACGTTTGCCAAGCACTGCACGAATTAGGATGTTGGCATCCAGAACAATCGCTTTGGTAGACATTGGCACCTTACGCTGTTTTGGCTTTGGGCTTCTTTGCGGGAGACGCCTTCTTGCGTGCTATCTTGAAATCAGCCACTACGTCTTCAATGTCAACTTTCTGTGTCTCCATGAGGCGATCGAGGGCTTTGCCCGCCTTTTTCAAAGCAGCAATATTGCCCTCAACCTGACCATGGGTAGGGATGAAAATGCCCACGGTTTGCCCGTGGCGTGTGACTGCCACGGGGCGGCTCGCTGCTATGAACTCCGCCAGATCAGCCCTGAACTCTCGAATACCAACTTTGGTCGTTTCCATCATGCATCCTTCAATGTATTTTGTGAATCAATGTGTACACATTCTACGCGTGGAACATTAACTACTCAATAGTCTTACTCGCTTCTATAGCCCCCATCGGCAAAACCCCACGCAGTTGCCCCGGCTGCGAAGGGCAGGGCATTCGCACCGTTGGCATGAGCTTTTTGCCGGATGTGAAAGTGCTGTGCGAAACCTGCAAGGGCGCCCGCTTTAACCCCGAAACCCAGGCCGTCACCTGGCGTGGCAAAAACATTGGTGACGTGCTGCAAATGGAGGTGGACGAAGCGGTCGAATTCTTTGCCGCCATGCCATCCATAGCGCACCCGCTGCAACTGCTCAAAGACGTGGGCCTGGGCTACCTCACGCTGGGCCAGCCGTCACCCACGCTCAGCGGTGGCGAGGCGCAGCGCATCAAGCTGGTGACGGAACTGAGCAAGGTGCGCGACGACATCACCAAACGCGGGCAGAAAGTACCGCACACCCTGTATGTGCTGGACGAACCCACCGTGGGCCTGCATCTTAAGTTCGACACTTCCTGCACGTAAGTCCTTGATTTCATTGGAAACGGGTTCTAAATCGCAGACTACAAAACGGGTTTGGTGATGTTTTCGGGGGTGGGCAGTGCCAGCTCCAGGGCGGCAAACAATGATTTCTGCGCAGGCGTCATCTCGGTCAAACCGGTCAGTGTTTTTCCGTCCGTTGTTTGCACCGTCTGTTGATGAATGCGCTTGAGCTGTTCCAGCAGCGTGGCCGGGGACTCTGACCTCTTGGCGGCGGCAAGCCGCATACGCATGACCCGGTACAGAATCAACGCCATAAAACACACCAAAGCGTGCGAGCGAATGCGCTGGGGCAGACGGTGGTACACCGGGCCAATCTCAATGTCGGACTTAAGCACCTTAAAGCCCTGCTCAATATCAGCCAGACTCTTGTAGCGCCGCACCACCTCAGCCGCTGGGGCGTCGGTATTGGTCACCAGCAGCAACTTGCCGTCAAGCAGTTCCAGGTAACGCTTCTTCTCCTCGTCAATGGAGTAGCTGAACAAATCCGCCTTCAAGTCCACCTTGATCACATGTGCCATATGGACATCTTTGACCGCGTGATAGAAACGCGCCTTGGTGCCAGAGTCCGACATCGGGCGGCCCCTTGGCTTTTTTTGCCAGCATCTTGGCCATCGAGCTTGTCGCTGCATTGCTGCCCCATGGCCACAATTCTGCAATCGTTTTGTTACGCGCTGCAGCACGCCGTGCAGCAACTTGCGGGTCATGCGCCACCACCAAGCGGCTGCTCTTCCATTGGGTCTCGCTACACCACGATTGATCGACGGCCTGAGCCTCGTTCAATACTTGGAGGTCATCGGCGAAATCACCATACCGCGCCGCAGGCACCGCCAGAATGTACTCCAGCGCCACATCACGCCCGTCTTCTTTGAGCTGCGCCTGGAGTTTGTCCAATTCTTCCAGGTTGCCCACGCTGAGTAACCCACGGTCGGCCACCAGTACCACGCGCTTGAGCGGGTAGCGTGCCAGTAGCTTGGCGATCATCGGCAACAGTGTTTTTGCCTCTGCGGTATTGCCGGGGTGCACTTCGTGGGCGATGGGCAAACCTTCTGCGGTTTGCACCAAGGACAGCATGAATTGGCGCTCAACCAAACCTGACTTGGCGCGACCATAGGCGCGCATCATCTTCCAAATCCGTCTGGCCGGTGACACTCACGGTGGTGAGGTCATAAAACACAACGGACAGGTCTTGATCAATCAAGGGGCGCATAAGGGTGGCCAGTCTGTCACCCAAGGTGTCGCTGTATTCATCGAGCACATCCATGGCGCGCAGCAGGTGTTGGTGCTCAGGAACGCAGGCCACGCCCACCGGCAGAGCTACGGTGTCCAACCAGCGCAGTACGCCGAGTTTGCTACCCGGATCGCACAGGCGATTGAAGACCATGAGGCGCAGACAGCCCAATACATCGGTCTCGGTTTTGGAGCGACGCCAGGCGCTTGCTAGGTCATCAAAGCCCAGGGAGCGCCAGAGTTCGGACAATGCCCAAACATCACCCGCGTGGCGGCTGTCGGTAAAGCGCAAGCCGTCCATTGGGGATGGCACTGGTGCAATGCCACGGGCGCGCTGCAGGGAGGCAATCAGGGTGTCGACTTCGCCGCCATCTTCCAGGCGCCCCAAGGTGCAGACGGTGCGTTGGCGGGGTTTGCCGTCCTCATTACGAAAGGACTCCACCAGTTGGGCGTAGCGCCGAGCACCGGATTGAGTGACTTTGATGAACATGGGGTTAGTGTAACGCAACCCGCCAAAATAAAACTACTTATTATTCAATACGTGCCACTACAAGCATTTTTGTTTATGAACCAGAAAGCAGCGCTAAGTTGTTGATTTTATTGAGCGGGCCGCGCGGAAATTCTGGAAATTTGGGGAAATGGTGTCGAACTCGGGCTGCATATGGCCGATGTGGAAAAACTCATCCACGTGCTGCACCGCTTGGTCAACGCCGGGCACAGCGTGGTCGTCATCGAACACGACCTGGACGTGATTGCCGAGAGCGACTGGATCATTGACCTGGGGCCCGAAGGCGGCACCGGCGGCGGGCGCATTGTGGCTGCGGGCACGCCCGAGGCACTGGTGGCGCTGGGCACGCACACGGGTGTGGCGCTGGCGGGGGTGCTGGGGCGGGCGTGATGCCGGGAATTCAGGTTGCCGCTGGACTCAGCCACGCCAGCGTCTGTGCGGGCGTCAGGATGCGCAAATCCGGCATCGGGGGGGCTTCCAACAAGTCCTTGTCACCACTTACCAGCGCATCGGCCTGTGCCTGCAGCGCCGTGGCGATGAATTGGTCGTCGTCCGGATCGCGGCAATAGGAGGGGTGTGCTGCCAATTCGACCCAGTGGGCGCTGGCGTTGAAGTCGTGCAGCAGGCGCTGGCGCAACTCCAGCGTCAGGTAACGGTCAAATTTGGGGCGGTACAACCGGGTGTGCAGTTCGTCAAACGTGGGCTGTGAGAACACCAGCCGATGGTCTTGCAGCACCCGGCGCAGCAACTGCGCCGGTGCCCCCTGCGCCGAGAGTGCCGCACTGATGAGCACATTGGTGTCCAGCACCAGGCTGAGAATCTGCACCATCCTCAGGACTCGTCACGCAATAACTCTTCCAGTGCATCCGGGGTGAGTCCGGCCGCTTGCGCGTGGCTGGCGGACTCGACCAGCGTGTGTTGCAAGCGATTGGCGTAAAAAGCGCGCATGGCCTCAAAGTCCTGGGCCGACACCATGACCCCCACCACCCGGTCGCGTCGCATCACACGCACAGGCTCGCGCTGGGCCAAGTCAATGAATTGGCCGAATTGGGTTTTGGCTTGGTTGGCTGTAAAGGTTTGCATGCGGATAATTTAGCACGAATCGAACGATTGGTGCGATTAAGTTCCAGTTTGCTATTTGCACTGCAATAGTTTTGCTGCTGCAAGCCAGAGGAGCGCATGCGGCATGGTTGGGGTGCGCCAGTGCGTTAGCGGCTTCGAGGCCGTAGACCGCGCGCTCGAAGTAGACCAGACGAAAGCGACTGGATCATCGACCTGGGGCCTGAGGGCGGCACGGGCGGTGGGCAAGTGGTGGCGGCGGGCACGCCCGAGGCGCTGGTGGCGCTGGGTACGCATACCGGGGTAGCGCTGGCGGGGGTGTTGGGGCGGCATTGACGCTGGGTTGTGAATCAAATAGTGCCTTTGCGCAGGTCTGGCGTGCGCAGGTAGCTAGTGCGCCAGCGAAAGCCGGTAAATCGTAGTTGATGAAAGTTCAATACAGGGAAGAAATAGCGAATTCACTCTGGCCCCGAGTCATGCGTTGCACATCGCGAGGTGTACATCGAAGCGTTGACAGGGGAGACCAGCAGGCCAGCCATTGAGCAGCGAAATTACGCGAATCCAGGATGCAGACGACGTTTTAATTTGTCGAACTTTTTGCATTACCTGCCAAGTACTCTTGCTCCCTCGCCTTAATACTTTTATTGACAAAACCAAGCCAATCATCGATTCCAAACGACGTATCCAATCCCGCGCTTTGCTTGAGATCATTGAGTTTTTGAGATTGCAATGCAATTCTTTTGTCATGCGCAATTAAGTCATGTTCAGATCTTCCATTTAGAGTGAACCTGTATTTCCACAGACGACTGTTTGCCACTTCAATCACTTGTAGGTCTATTGCAGTTTGATTCCTTTCAACATCTGTGCCTTGCGATCTATCCTTCAAATCAGACCGAAGCGTGTTAATCATCTGCCAAACCTCGTCAATTTCGTCATTGGTTAAGTATGGTTGCTTGTACTCCTTGAATTTCCAGGGCCCACTCATTGACCGATAGTTTGGCCCTGCTTGACCCGCGTAACAGAATTTTTTGTAATCCTCTGTCAACTCGCTCGTCACGGGTATCGGAATAACCTGTTTCGTTGTCCATAGTCCAGAACGAGGAACCTCGATACTTGGTCGGGTTCGGGTCACTTTTTTTCCATCATCCGTCGTAAATACAATGTCATGCGCGGGATCAAACATCACGACCCGAGAATTTTTTTCCAAGCTATACCGCTTAATTTCAGATTCACGGATGATTATTGCTATCACTCCTCCATAATCCGGCTTATAAGAAACCTCAAAGACGTCATCCCATTTTTGGCTGGCTAATTCTTGCGCACGCTCTGCTTCTGTCGCACTACGGCGAATCGCAGATCCTGCAACTTCTACGGTCGTGTCAGCTGCGGCAGAAGCAAAAACCCCAAGAGGTGTGAACGAAGTCAGCATCTGCGCAACTACGCCGCCTGTTGCAATACCTCTTTTGTCCAACCTGTAAATATCAGCCATCGGCGGCTTATTAACAGCCGTGATATCAATCACCGTTGCACAGCCAGATGCTGCCAAAGCAACATGCGTCATTTGACAGCAGAATCCAACTATGGCGACGCTTCGTACTATATTCATAAACATCAAATTATTACCCCCCCCCGAATACTATGAATGCTCTGCATAAATCTGGTGCAACTGTGGTAGCGCGGATCAGGATAGGATGCAGTGCACCGTTTTGCAGCCAATAACTCGTGTTATTGGCAAGAAATGCAACGCCGCAGAGGCCGCCCGCGCTGAAGCAACGCGCAGGGAGTAATTCAGAGCCTCCGTAAATACACGACGCGTAATTGCAACGCAGCAGATCGGACGATGAATACTTCGGCGGACATACTTGCTTGCTCTGGGTTACCTAGGTGGTTGGTACCGACCGTTGAAGAAACTGCATGTTGAACCTTCAGGGAAAAGGGTGTCAATTTCTAACCAGTGTTCGCTCCCATAGTTTTCAACCGGACGGTAGACCTTAGCCAACTTTTGTCGGATCTCGATGACAGGCCCACAGTTGCTCTTGTCACCAATCTTGATGGACCTACGGAATTCGACACCACCAACCAGCAAACGATTCCGCGCTTCCGCAGCGGCGGCATTATGACGGTTTTGTGCCGCAATCGCCGCAGCGTTGTGGCGGACTTGTTCTTCCGCATCAGCAGCACGTTTCCGCTGCACCTCTGCGCTCAATGCGGTTCTTGTCTTATATCCTAGCTTGTCCATCAGCGCAGTAAACTCACTTCGTTGAACTGCGGGAACAGGCTCTATTGCGACAACATAGAAGTCCTCAAGTTCTCTATTGCATAACCGCTCCTCTGACGGCGTATCGTGGGTACCAGCTATAAAAATTATGGTGTCCTCACTTTCGTCCATGCACATTTGGTAATCGAAAACCCCGCCTTGCCGCGCGCAAATGCTCTCAGCGCCTTTACGATACAAAGCCTTCCTTGGCTCTCCGAAGAGCACCCCACACATTCGGGTACTAGTTGATCGAATACCGTCGGAACTCGTAGAGTCTGCCCCTCCCGTGTATGCCTTGGCAAAATCCACAGGCGAATTGAATTGGTCCGGCGAAGGCGGACTGAGCCTAGCGATGTATCCCGATGTTGATACAGAGCCACATGCCGCTACGAACAACGCAACTCCAATCATGCTGAGACTGCGTATGACGCGCACAGAATTTCTCGGCGCATGGTTGACTGCGTAATGGCTCAAAGAAAGCTCCTCAGTAATCGAACAATATTTTTGGGTGGACGTACAGGCAATTTTATCGGACGCAGTCATGGAACCACGACGCATCCAAGTTGGTAGCGGGATGAAAAACGTAAAAATGGCGACCGAATGCGAATAGCGTATCCAAAAAAGAAATTCAGGCTTGAGGTTTTACAAACTCGCCTGATTTGAATTTTGCTCCGCAAACTGTTCGCCGACACGCTGGAAGCCAAGGCACGCGGATACGCGGCCAACCGCTTCAGTTTCAACACCGGCGAAGGCCGTTGCCCCGGCTGCGAAGGGCAGGGCATCCGCACTATCGGCATGAGCTTTTTGCCCGATGTGAAAGTGCTGTGCGAAACCTGCAAAGGCGCGCGCTTCAACCCCGAAACGCAGGCCGTCACCTGGCGCGGCAAAAACATTGGCGATGTGCTGCAAATGGAGGTGGACGAGGCGGTCGACTTCTTCGCCGCCATGCCATCCATTGCCCACCCGCTGCAACTGCTCAAAGACGTGGGCCTGGGCTACCTTACGCTGGGCCAACCCTCACCCACCCTCAGCGGCGGCGAGGCGCAGCGCATCAAGCTGGTGACGGAGCTGAGCAAGGTGCGCGACGACATCACCAAACGCGGGCAAAAAGTACCGCACACCCTGTACGTGCTGGACGAACCCACCGTAGGCCTGCACATGGCCGATGTGGAAAAGTTCATTCACGTGCTGTACCGCCTGGTCAACGCCGGGCACAGCGTGGTGGTAATTGAACACGACCTGAATGTGATTGCCGAGAGCGACTGGATCATCGACCTGGGGCCTGAGGGCGGCACGGGTGGCGGGCGCATTGTGGCGGCGGGCACACCCGAGGCGCTGGTGGCGCTGGGTACGCACACCGGTCGGGAATTGGCGGCGGTGCTGGGGCGGGGTTGACGCTGGGTTTGTGAACAAAATAGTGCTTTTGCGCACGTTTGGCGTGCGCAGGCAGCTATCAATTCAGGAGTGAATGAGTGCCCGCGTGGGCAAGGCCGCGCGCGTGTGATTACGCGTACGACACAGCAACGCAACTTTCAGCCGTCGATCTTCTCGGCGACCCATCCTTGCGGACAAGCCCCGCGCCGTTGCGTGCCCTTGTGGTAGGTCTTGGTGTCGAAGGTACAGCTGTAATTCTGGGTCGCTGCGCCACGGTCACGCAGTAGCTGCGCGACGCCAGGGCTACCGCGATGCTCCGCCCATTCAAGCGGACTTCCGCTGTCCTCTGTTGCCGTGGGATTGACCTCGGCGCCGTGGTCCAGCAGCAGGCGCACCGTGCGCAGACTTGCATAGCTTGATGCGACATGCAGTGCCGTCTCGCCTTTGGGTGTCATCTTCTTGACGTCGGCACCAGCGGAGATGAGAAATGCGGCAAGGTCTTCATTGCGCGTGTAGAGGGCTCTCATCAGCGGGGTGATGCTCCCGTCGTTCGCGACGTTGACGTCCGCGCCGCGCTTAACCAGAAGCTGGGCCGACTCGCCGCGCTCTTTTTCGATTGCGAGGAATAGAGCCGTCCGGCCCTCCGAGTCACGCAGGTTGAGGTTCACGCCGTGATCCAGCAACAGTTGCAACAGGTCGGTGCGCTCCTTGGAAGCCGCCAGATGCAATGCGGTTTGACAACCGAACTGGCGGGCGTCCACGGCGGCTCCGCGAGAAAGCAGGAGTGCGGCGACCTCCATTGCGTCGTTATCGATGGCCTGATGCAAGGCGGTGGCACCAAGATCGTTCGCCGCTCGAACATCGGCCCCTTGCGCGAGAAGGAACTCGGCCATCGGTCGGTTGCGCGCCGCGCCGAGCGGGCGCGTTCCGTCCACATTCGGCATGTCTGCATCGGCGCCGGCGTTCACCAGAAACTGCGCCATGGGAAGGTGATCGTTCACCGCAGCGACATACATCGCCGTCCAGCCGACTTCCCGTGTCGAATCGATGGGGATACCTTTCGCGAGGAGTGCTGCCACGGCCTGCGTGTTGCCGGAGCTCGCTGCCATGGTCAGCTTCAGCCCGTCTTCGGTTGGCGTGCGCTGCGCGTGGGCAATCGAAGCCGGAGCAGGGGTGCAATCAGTGGTCGGCGCACTTGCCACCGAAGGTTGCCGAGGAGTAGTTGGAGGCGGCTCCGAGTGTTGCTCAGGCGGGTTCGGCACACCGCTGCACTTGAAGAGCAAGCCCAGGGTAATCAAAACGACTGCAACGCCGACGACGACACGTGCTTGCATTGTTTTACTCCCGTTAGGTACCGGCGAACTTCATCGATCACCTAGCCTCTGCTGGTAGTCGGTCGGGTCTGCACAATTGCCAGATTGGATGGATTCGCGCTTGCCGTCGTGCGATGTGCACTTCACAGGCCCCTTGTGAGATGGCTCGCGCGCCATCAGCGGTTTGGTGGCGGAAACCTGCGTCTGAACGTCGGTGGCCATGGGGCAAGGCGGCTTGCGAAGGTAGCTGTAGCTCTTGTCGGCGGCCGTACAGCGAACCATTTCAGCGCCGAACGCGGGCGCCAACGCAGCGAGAGCAAGGGTGATTATCAGAATCACTTTCATCGTAAATTACCCAGAGGCTTCAACAGGAGAATTTTATGTGAACCGTTCGACAAGGCTGCGGCGCGGCGCATCAAGCTGGTAACCGAACTGAGCAAGGCGCGCGACGACCACAGTCGTTACCCAACGCGGGCAAAAAGTACCGCACACCCTGGCCGTGGGCGTCAACGCGTGCATGACGGTAGCGTGCGATTTTCGGCCCGCCCAGCCCGTGCCATACTTGGCGCTGCGCGCTTGAATTTCTGTTTCCTCCCCCTGTTTTCCCGGAGTTCAAAAAATGCCACCCACGCAGCGGCGAAGTTTCTTGTGGCAAATACGGCGCCTGTGCCTGGTGGTGGCTTTTTGTGTGGGCCTGTCGCACACGGCCGCAGCGCAAGTGGCTGGCACGGTCGAAAAACTGCTGGGGCAGGCCCAGTACCTGGCGCCCGATGTGCCCGCACAGCCGCTGCGCGAGGGGCAGACGGTGCAGGTGGGCGCTACCATCATCACCAGCACCGGCAGCGAAACCCACCTGGACATGGCCGATGGCGGCATGCTGGCCATTCGGCCACAGACCCACTTTACGATCGCCCAGTACAACGCCGCCAAGGGGACTGAGGCGCGCATGGAGTTGAACTTGCTGCAAGGTGCTTTGCGCTCCATTACCGGCTGGATTGGCCAGTTCAATGCCGGGGGCTACCGGATCACAACCCCCACGGCCACCGTGGGCATTCGCGGCACCGACCATGAAGTAACGGTGCTGCTGGATGCGGAAGAAAACGACGTGGCAGGCACCTACGACAGCGTGCACGAAGGCGCCACCGTGCTGCGCAACCGCGCCGGAGACGCGCTGGAACTGCAGGCCGGTGAAGACGGGATTGTGGAATCGGCCCAAGAGGCAGCGCCCCGGCGTATGGACGTGCGCCCGGGCTTCTTTTTGCGCCGCAAGTTGCTGTTGGAAGAGCGGGTTGAACAACGCCGCGCCGTGGTATTGCAGCGTTTGCAAGAGGCCCTGGCACAACACCCGGAAAAGCTGCAGGCTCTGCGCGAACGCATGCAGCGCCTGGCGCCCGCCCAGCGCGAGGCGTTGAAACGACAATTGCGCCGCAAACACAAAACACGTCCCCATGGCCAATAATCCCTTAGCCTTCTGCGCCGCCACGCGGCGCACCCCGGTCGTCCGGTGGCAATGCGTGGCCATCGGCATGGCCATCACCCTGCTGCCCGTGACGGCGTTGGCAGGCGGTGTGGACTACAGCCTGACCGGTGGTTCCGACGACCATGTTGCGCACCAGGTGGGTATCGGGATGGGGCAGGCGGATCGCTGGGATCTGTACCTCAGCCTGGGTACTGGGCGCAGCGGCAACCGCGAAACTGATACCAACCATTCCTTGCGCTCACAGTGGCAAGTCGTACCAGCGTGGGCCGTGGCCTTGACAACCGATCAGGCACAAGACGAGGTGCTGCGCACGCAAGGCCTAACCGCAGAAGTCCATGTGCGTGTTGCCGACCTGGCGCACTGGGAGCGCGACGCCAGCCTGGGCCTGGGCTGGCGCAGGGGCTTGAATGGCCTGCGTGACAGCAGCCTGGCCTTTAGCGGACAGGTGCCCGACCAGCAAAGCTGGACCCTGAGCTGGTCGCAAGACCTGCGAGCGGGCTGGGCCTGGGATGCGCAAACCAGCTTCACCCAGTACAGCTCGGACCCCGTGGCCATGGCGCGCGCGTTGCTGTTGCTGCGTGTGCCGCGCACCAGCGCCGCCTTGGGGCTGACCGGCTTTTCCGAGCGCAGCCACGCCCTCGGGCTGCAGTGGCAGGCCACGCCCGCCGTCTCGGTGCACGCAACGGTGCAGCACACCAGCACGGTGTTCGGGCAAATCCAGCGTGCGCTGCAAACCAGTTTTTCCGTGCCGGTGGGTGCGTCCGGTCTTGCAACCCTCACCCTGGGGCAGCAACGCAACGACGCCGTAAGCCGCCCCAACGGAGTCGAAGTTGTGCCTATGCAGACCAGCAACATATTGGGCCTGGCGTACGCCTGGCAGTGGCAGTAGGCAAACGGGAAGAGACGGTGTTCCAAATGGCGCGTAGTTAAACGCCCGGGTCGGCGCCAATGCACGGTTTGTGCGGGTGGCTTTCGCTTGGGTACGGACGGACTGCAATGCCTGCGGTCTTCATAACTGGGCGGGACTTCACCGGTCTTTTAGGGTTTTGCTGCCCCAGCGCCGGGTTTTAATTGGGGTTTAATGGACACCCTGATGGGCTTGGCCGCGAGGCGAGGATGGGCCCGGTTGCAACCGCAAGAATGAGGACGCATTCGTACCGTGGAACACCAACGCCAAATTGCCCCCCACCCCTCGGGCCTGCCCCTGGTCAGCATCCTGATTCCGACGCACAACCGGCCCGACTACGCTGAACTGGCGTTGCAGAGCGCCCTGGCGCAGACCTACCCCCACATCGAAATCATCGTCAACGACAACAGTGACGATACCTTGACCCAAGAGCGTTTTGCGCCCTACATCGAGCGCCACCCCCACATCCACTACGCGCGGGTGCCGGGCTGTGGTCCACTGGAAAATTTTCAGTACTGTTATGCCCGTGCCACGGGGGAGTATGTCAACTACCTGATGGACGATGATCTGTTCCACCCGGACAAAATCCAGAAGATGATGTCGTTCATGCTGGCCAAGCCCAACATTGGCCTGGTCACATCCTTTCGCCAGCTCATCGACGCCGATGGTGCCGACTTGCAGCCGATTGCCGGTACCGAGCGCACCTTCCATGTGGACACGCTGATTGGCGGGCGCTCCCTGGGCACCATGATCCTGTCCAACGGGCACAACATGATCGGCGAGCCCACCACCGTGTTGTTTCGCAAGAGTGATGCGGGGCCGGTGTTTGGCCGCTTTCTGGGTAAGCAGTACACCACGCTATCGGACGTGGCCACCTGGCTGGCGGTGCTGGCGCACAGGGATGGTGTCTACCTGCCCGATGCCCTGAGCTATTTCCGCATCCACGGCGGGCAGGACCAGCGCAGCAATGGCATCAAGATCAAGGCCAATGTGGAGTGGCTGGAGCTGTTTTGTGACGCGCACCAGCAGCAAACATTTTTGAACGATACCCAGGCCGTGCACGACCAGCTCGGCTCCAAGCTGGTGACCTGCATCTGGTTTTTGCTGTCGGTGCGCGACGAGGTCAAGGCTGGCGCCTATCCGCTGGAGCGCATTCAGGCCGTGCTGCAGCAGGCTACGTCCATCCTGTTTGGAACCGGTGGCAATAGAGCCGTCCGCAAGACCAACGGGATACCCACACGCAACAACACACCCACCGGAGGCACGATGGACCAACAGGCGAATGGCAGCGTATTGATTGATTATTTTGAGAACCACGAACACCGCATGATCCACAAGTGGATGCACTACTTCGAGATCTACGAGCGCCATTTCGGTCAATTCCGCAACCAGCCGATTTCACTGCTGGAGTTTGGCGTGCTGCACGGTGGTTCGTTGCAGATGTGGAAGCACTATTTTGGAAAGCAGGCCAAGATTTATGGCGCTGACATCAACCCCGCTGCGCCGAGCTGGCCGAGGAGCAGATCACTATCCTGCTGGCCGACCAGGAAAGCCGGGAATCTTTGCAAAACATTTGCAAGACCTTGCCTCCGTTCGACATCATCATCGACGATGGTGGCCACACCATGCTGCAGCAGGCCACTACCTTTGAGGAGCTGTGGGGCCAACTGAAGATCGGCGGAATTTACCTGATCGAGGACATGCACACCAGCTATTGGCCCGCGTTTGGTGGGGCCTACAAGGCGCCTACCAATTTCATGGAGTACACCAAGAATCTCATCGATCAGCTCAATGCGTGGTATGCGGTGGACGGCAGTGGATTGGTTGTCAACGGGTTTACGCGAACGGCGTTCGCTATGCACTATTACGACAGCATATTGGTGATCGAGAAACGTGCCATGACGGCGCCCCATGCCAGAATGAAAGGCAAGCCATCCTTCCCACTTGCGCCGGCCGAACAAGCGGTCTACGACAGGGGTTGATGAAGTATCAAGACTATGGACATCCAGACCATTCCGCTGATCTCCGTCTCATACAACTCGGCCGAGTTGATTGAAGACTTGCTCAGTTCCTTTCGGCGCTTTCACACCAACCCGGTCACCATCATCGATGGCTCCAGCGCCGAGCATGTATCGGCCATTGAGGCGGTGTGCGCCAAGTACCCGGACGTGAAGTTCATCCACTTCGACTACAACATCCACCACGGTCCCGGCATGGCCTGGGCCTACCAGAACCTGGACCTGCAAGGCCCGGTGCTGGTGCTGGACTCGGATGTGTATGTGCTCAATCCGGGTTTGATCGAGGCGCTGGCCGCGGCACTCAAGCCAGGCATGTACGGCGTGGGCTACGTCAACCACGTCAACGAAGGCGGCTTTGATGTGGATTATGAGGTGGGTGCCGTGCGTTATTTGCACCCCGCCTGCATGCTTTGCAATATCGACATCGTGCGTCAATGGCCCATGCCCACCAAGCATGGTGCGCCGAATATCGAACCCATGCTGGCGATTCACCGGGCGGGGCGGCATGAATTGATTGAGGGTGTGCAGTGGGTCAAGGAAGATTTTTCACGCAGCGAGGCCCCCAAACACTACCTGCGGCACGACTGGCAAGGTACGGTGCTACGCACGGGTGGCTACCACCTGGAAGAATGGCAACGCAGTGTTCAGGAAAAACAGCGGCAACTCCAACAACAAAGCCAGCTGGCACAGGCGCCGGTGGCGACTGCCAACGTGTCCGGTGGCTACAACCGCGATCTGCTGCTGTTGATCCCACCCACTGCGCGCAGTGTGGTTGAGGTGGGCGGCGCCAACGGCGCTTTGGCTCAGGCCTATAAGGCGATCAACCCAGCCTGCAAATACACCCGCATTGTTCAGGCTGGTTCCAATGCCGAGGGCACCCGAAATGTTGGCGACGAAGTTCTGATGATTGACATCGAGGGGGTGGACGAAGCGTTTTACGCCCGGTACGCCGATTGCGATGTCTGGATATTGGACGATGAAATTGCAAACCTGCGCTACCCCTGGGAGGTGCTGGCCCGCATCCGCCGCAACATGCCGGCCGACGGTTGTGTCATCGTCTGCCTGCCCAACGCCCAGCACTGGAGCGTGCAGGCCAAGCTGGCCGTGGGCGACTTCCGCTACGAAGGCGGTGGCCTGATGGACCGCACCCACATGCGCTTCTTCACCCGCGCCACCATGCTGGAGATGTTTTCCGGTGCCGGTTTGAAGATTGCGCAGGGCTACCCCCGTATCTTTGGTGAGCTGAAGAACGAGCATGTCATCGCCGCCATCCGTTCCATGGCCATCGGCGTCGGCGCCGACCCGG
Source organism: Candidatus Aalborgicola lynettensis (assembly GCA_016719405.1). Taxonomy (GTDB): domain Bacteria; phylum Pseudomonadota; class Gammaproteobacteria; order Burkholderiales; family Burkholderiaceae_C; genus Allorhodoferax; species Allorhodoferax lynettensis. The sequence continues at coordinate 343,923 of JADJZE010000002.1, read as the reverse complement.
ATCTGGCCGTGCAGGACAGCATGCCACTGCAATACGTGGTCAAGGCCGTTTCGGCCTGAACGGCGCTTGTACGGGCAAAGCGTGGGCAATATTTGTCTATTATTTTTGTAGCTATGTGCGCAGTATTGACGGTTGATAGAGGCCGATTTGACTAAAATCAGCGGCCCCAATGACTCCCAGTGCGTCAAACCGGTGAACTGGTCCCAACCCACCCAGCGCATTCAGCATTTTCTGCGAACCCACGGTTCCGCAGACCGCTGGCGTCAGCGCATGCGCCCGCAGCCGCGTCTCCACACCCGGCTGTCCAACAACCGCTTCCATCAGCCACGACCCAAAGCCGCCGTCGCGCAGGTGGTCTTCCAGCGTCTCCACCACATCAAACGGCTGCACAGCGGCGATCTGATCGGGCTTGCTGGCCATGCTCCACAGCGGCATGCTGTGCACGCTGTGGTGGTGGTACTGCGGTGCGTTACGCCAGCCCATGGCGATGCCCATGGCGGCACCGGTGGACAGCAGCGTGGCGCGACCATCGCCCCGGTCCACTCCATCGGCCACCTTGAGCCACTTGCCGGGCGCTACATCGGGCACGGTGGTGTGGAAGTTGGGCTCGCCGGCCTTGCCCAGGCGCAGGTAGGACGGCTGGGGGTTGCCGGCCAGGTAGCGCATGCAGGCGCGCACTTCCATCGGGTCGCCGGGGGCGGCGATCAGCAGGTTGGGGAACGAACGCATCAGCGCATAGTCCTGCACCGCGTGGTGCGAGTAGCCCAACGCACCATAGGCCAGGCCACCACCAACCGAAACGACGGTCACCGGCAGGCGGTGGTAGTCCACGTCGTTGCGGATCTGCTCGGCGCAGCGGAAGGTGGGGAAGTTGGCAATCGAGTAGGTGAAGACGTGGTACCCCTCGGACGCCATGCCGGCGGCCAGGCCGGTCATGTTCTGCTCGGCCACGCCGGCGTTGATGAAGCGGTCCGGGAAGCGGTCGGCAAAGGGCTCGACCACGGAGTAGCCCAGGTCGCCCACCACCAGCGCGATGTGCGGGTACTGGGTGGCCAGGCTCACGAGTTCTTCGATGAAGGCGTTGCGCATGGTGCTCTTACCCTCGTAATTCTTGCAGGGCCTGCGCCAGCTGCTCGGCGTTGGGCGTGCTGTAGTGCCACTTCACGGTGTTCTCCATGTAGCTCACGCCTTTGCCCTTGGTGGTGTGGGCGATCAGCATCGATGGCCTGCCCTCGGTCCCAGTGGCGTGGTGCCCAGCGGCGGCCAGCGCCGCGTGGTCATGGCCATCGACCTCGCGCACGCTCCAGCCAAAGGCGGTGAATTTGTCGGCCAGCGGCTCAATGCGAGGGTCTGGTCCACGGTGGTTAGGCTTTGCAGCTTGTTGTAGTCGATGACGGCCACCAGGTTGTCAGGCCGTGGTGGGCGGCGAACATCATCGCCTCCCAGTTGCTGCCTTCGCCCAACTCGCCGTCGCTGAGCAGCACAAAGGTTTTCCATGCCGCGCGCATGCGCTTGGCCGCCAGCGCCTTGCCCACGCCAAACGGCAGGCCGTGGCCCAGCGAGCCGGTGGAGAACTCCACGCCATTGGCCTTGTGGCTGATGTGGTTCATCAGCACCGAGTCGTCCTGGCCATAGGTCAGCAGCTCGTCGGCGCTCAGGAAGCCGCATTCGGCCAGCGCGGCGTACACGGCCACACAGGCGTGGCCCTTGCTGAGGATGAAGCGGTCGCGCCTGGGCGCCTTGGGCTGCGCCGGGTCCACGTTGAGCACCTGGCCGTAGAGCACGGCGACGATGTCGCAGATGGACAGCGCGCTGGCGATGTGGGAAGCCTTGGCACGGTGCACCATTTGTAGTGCATGGATGCGCATGCGGCGGGCGAGTTGGGTGGTGTCCGTCACGGCAGTGTTACCCGGCAAGTGTCGTCAGACGTTGGATGGTGTCGGCATGCTTTTGGTCGTGCAAAAATGCGTAATTGGTTTCCGGCGTTTCGTCGGTCACCTCGGTTATGCGGCGCACGCCAGCCCCACCCACGGCAAAGCACTGGTAGCCTAGCTCGGCAAAGAACGCCAGCATGTCGTTGGGGTGGTAGCCAAAGGGCTTGGACCATTTGCGCAGCAACTCGGCAAACACAATAGGCTGGTGCTGGGCCAGTGTGGCGCGCCCACCGCGGTAGACAAGTAGCTCTGCCCCTTCCACGTCGCATTTGATGAAGTCGGGAGCCACCTTTTGGTTCGCGGTCCACTGGTCCATGGTCAGCGTCAGGCCGACGACTCGCTGGGCGTCCTGCGCATTGGCCACGTTGAGCAGCGATGCATTGGTGCCGGCGGCAGGCGAAATGAAAAAGTCCACCGTGCCGCTGGTTTCCGAAAGGCCGTAGTTGAAGCAGCTCACCCGGTCACCGACGGCGTTGGCGGCAACATTGCGCTGCAAAAATGCATGGCTGGTCGGCATGGGCTCGAACGCATAGACGCGCGCCTGGGCAAAGCGCTTGGCAAAGCGGATGGCATACAGGCCGATGTTGGCGCCCACGTCCAGGATGCTGCGGGCGTTGGCGGCCAGCAGGTCCATGACCCGGGTTTCATAAGGCTCGTAGTGGTTGAAGTTCATCACCTCGATCGGCGCCACGCGAGCTTCGTTTTCGGGGCAGAACAGGCGGATGCGTTCTTCGCCCAGCACGAAGGACACACCGTCGGCGGCAATTAGGATCTCCTTGACGTCGGTGCTGCGGGTGATGTCCACATAGTCAAACAGCGTCTTGTGGGTTTGCAGTGCCGTGCGGATGAAGTCGGGCTTGGACAGCGTGCCGGCCTGGAACTGTTCCTTGAGTGCGGCGAGCGTGGTGGGGTTCATGCGGTGTAAGCCTCAATCATGCGCCGGAATCCGGCGGGGGGGGCTATATGCGCGGTCCAGCCCAGGGCGCTCAGGCGCGCCACGTCGGGCACCAGGCGGCTGTAGGCGCTGGGGATGTAGCCGGGGCTGTCGGGGGCGTGGCGGCGGTCCACCGCGAGGTGCTTGGCGGGGTACAGGCCGACCAGTAGCTCGGCCAGCTCCATCACCGACAACTCGCCCCCCGGGTTGGCCACGTTGTAGGCCTGGGCCGGCGTGCCCTTGAGCAGCACGCTGAAGAAACCGGCAATGGCATCCGACGCGTAGCAAAAGGCGCGACGTGCGCTGCCGTCGCTGTGCATGACGATGTTTTCATTGCGCAGCACGTTGAACACAAAGTCGGCGAACACGCGGCCATCATTGGCCTGCAGGCCCGGGCCATAGGTGTGGAACGGCCGCACGATGAAGGTGGGGATGCCGTACTGCTGGTGCCAGGCCAGGCACATGGTCTCGCCCATGCGTTTGCTCTCGGCGTAGCAGGCGCGCACCGTGGCGGGGTCGACGCTGCCGTAGCTGGTCTCGCCCAGCGTGGCATCACCGGCCACCGCGCCATAGACCTCGGAGCTGCTGACAAACAAAAAACCTTTGGGGGCCTTGGCGCGGCGCAGGGCCTCCAGCAGTGCTGCTGTGCCGATGGTGTTGGGCAGCAGCGTGCCCACCGGGTCGCTGCCATAGAAGCGCGGACTGGCCTGGCTGGCGGCGTGCAGCACGTAGTCGATGTCGCCCACGTCCGGCACACCTATGGTGTTCAGATCCCAGGCCAGCGGCGTGAAATGGGGCGAGGCAGCCAGGTCGGCCAGACTCTCCTGCATCCGTGCGGCGTTGCGCACCAGGCCGACCACCTGCACCGGTGCCTCCACCTTTCCCAGGGCGTGCAGGCCCAGTAGCGTGCGCGCCAGGTAACCGCCCAGAAAGCCGCCGGCACCGGTGACCAGCACCCGCGCGCCGGAGAGCTTGTGCCAGGGTAGATCGCGCGCAGCGATGGCAGCGACGTCCGCATCCCAGGTGGCCTGCATGCGCGCCAGGCTCATCAGAAATTGACTCCGAGGTAACTCTCGATCTTGCGCGCGGCAAACTCCATCATCTCTTGCGTCAGCGACGGCTGAACGCCAATCCAGAAGGTGTTGTTCATCACATTGTCGGTATTCGTCAGGTCGCCGCTGACGCGGTATGTGGCGCCCACCATGTAGGGTTGGCGCGTCAGGTTGCCTGCAAACAGCAGACGCGTGCCGATCTTGTTCTGGTCCAGGTAGGTCAGCAGGTCCAAGCGCGAGACCGGGCAGTTGTCCTTGAGCGTGATGGGAAATCCAAACCACGATGGGTCGGAGTGCTCAGTTGCTTCGGGCAAATTGACAAATTCCTCGCAGTCTTTGAGACGCTCCTTCAGGAAGGCGAAGTTGGCCCTGCGCGCCGCGATGAAGGCCGGTGCCTTCTCCAGCTGCGCCAGGCCACAGGCGGTTTGCATGTCGGTGATTTTCAGGTTGTAGCCCAGGTGGCTGTAGGTGTACTTGTGGTCGTAGCCGTGGGGCAGGGTGCCGAATTGCTGGTCAAACCGTTTGCCGCAGGTGTTGTCCTTGCCGGGGGCGCAATAGCAGTCGCGGCCCCAGTCGCGGAAACTTTCAGCGATGGGCTTGAGCTCGTCGTGGTTGGTAAACACCGCGCCGCCTTCGCCCATAGTGATGTGGTGGGCGGGGTAAAAGCTCAAGGTGGCAATGTCGCCAAAGGTGCCGACCATCTGGCCGCGGTAGGTGCTGCCCAGCGCGTCGCAGCAGTCTTCCACCAGCCACAAGTTGTACTTCTTGCACAGTTCGGTGACCACGTCCAGGTTGAACGGGTTGCCCAGCGAATGCGCCAGCATGATGGCCTTGGTCTTGGGGCCGATGGCGGCTTCGATTTTGTCGGCGTCGATGTTGTGCGTCAGTCGGTCCACATCCACAAACACCGGCACGGCGCGGAACTGGAGGATGGGGTTGACGGTGGTTGGGAAGCCTGCCGCCACGCCAATGACTTCATCACCCTGTCGGATGGCGCGATCGCCCAGTTTGGGCGAAGTTAGTGTGCTGAATGCCACCAGGTTCGCAGACGAGCCGGAGTTGACGGTGATGAGGTGCTTGACGCCTATGAAGGCGGCCAGCCTTTTTTCGAACTCGGCATTGAAGCGCCCGGTGGTCAGCCAGCCATCGAGCGAGGCGTCGACCATGTTCTTTAGTTCTGCCGCGTCCAGCAGCTTGCCAGAAGGCGGCACCACCGAGGCACCGGGAAGAAACAGTTCGGGGGCCAGCGCAATGGCTGCGTATTCTTCGACGAGCTTGGAAATCTGCTCGCGCAGGGCTTGGGTCTTGGCGTTTTGCATAAGGTGTAGTGATTGGAAATCAGTCTTGGCTGGATGCCAATGCTAGCGCCTGGTAGGAGGCAATTTGTGCCAGCGTGACGGTGTGCATGTCGGCGCCGGTTTGCCGTGCACGCGCCCAGTCCACAATCAGACCCAGCGCATCGTCCAGACGCAGTGCGGGTTGCCATTTCAGGCGTTGACCAGCCTTGGAGATGTCGAGCTTGAGGTAGCAGGCCTCGTGCGGGTGGTTGCCGGCATCCAACTGCCAACTGGCACCCTGGCCCCAGCGCTGCGCCAGTTGCTTGACGATCCACTCCACCGGTTTGGCGTCGTCGCTGTGCGGTCCAAAGTTCCAGCCCTCGGCGAAGGCCGGGCCGTTGGTGTACAGGTGTTCAGCCAGCGTCAGGTAGCCGCGCAGCGGCTCCAGCACATGCTGCCAGGGGCGTGTGGCGTGTGGGTTGCGGATCGGCACCTGTATGCCAGCTTCAAATGCGGTCAGGATGTCGGGAATCAGCCGGTCTTTGGCCCAGTCGCCGCCGCCAATCACATTGCCGGCGCGTGCGGTGGCCAGCGCCACGCCGTGCTGGGCATGGTGCGCGGGGTTGAAGAAGGAGGAACGGTAGGCTGCGCTGACCAGCTCGGAGCAGCCCTTGCTGTTGCTGTAGGGGTCAAACCCGCCCATGGGCTCGCTCTCGCGGTAACCCCAGACCCATTCCTTGTTCTCGTAACATTTGTCGGTGGTGACGTTGACCACCGCCCGCACGCCGGGCGTCTGGCGCACGGCTTCGAGTAGGTGGACGGTACCCATGACGTTGGTGGCGTAGGTCTCCACAGGTGTGTCGTAGGACAGGCGCACCAGCGACTGTGCCGCTAGGTGAATAACGATCTCGGGCTTCGCTGCTTGCATGGCGCGCAGCAGGGCTGGGAGGTCGCGCACGTCGCCGTGCACGGACTGCATGCCTTTGCCCACCCGGGCTGCGTCAAACAGATTGGGTTGGGTGGGTGCGTCCAGCGCGTAGCCGGTGACCTGGGCGCCGAGTTGCTGCAGCCACAGGGCCATCCAGCTGCCCTTGAAGCCGGTATGGCCGGTCAGGAAGACACGCCTGCCCAACCAGAACGCCGGGTTCATTGCCAGACCTTCCAGGGGGCACTGCCACTGGCCCAGAGTTCTTCCAGGAATACCCGGTCGCGTAGCGTGTCCATGGGCTGCCAGAAGCCGGTGTGCTGGTAGGCGGCGAGCTGACCATCATGCGCCAGGGTTTCCAGGGGGCCGCGCTCCCAGATGGTGCCGTCGCCTTCGATGCGGTCAAGTACTTTGGGTGACAGCACAAAGAAACCACCGTTGATCATGGCACCGTCCCCCTTGGGTTTCTCCATGAATCTGGCGACCTTGGGGCCATTGAATTCCAGTGCGCCGAAGCGTCCGGGGGGCAGCGTGGCGGTCAGCGTCGCTTGCACCCCCTGGGCTTTGTGAAAGGCTATCAGCGCGGTAATGTTGACATCGCTCACACCGTCGCCGTAGGTCAGGCAGAAGGCGTCGTCGCCCTGGATGTGTTCGGCCACGCGCTTGATGCGTCCGCCAGTCATGGTGGCTTCGCCGGTGTCTACCAGCGTCACACGCCAGGGTTCAGCGCTGCGTTGGTGGACTTCCATGGTGTTTTTACTCATGTCGAAGGTCACGTCCGACATATAGAGGAAGTAGTTGGCGAAGTACTTCTTGATCTGGTAGCCCTTGTAGCCGCAGCAGATCACGAAATCGTTCACGCCGTGGGCGGAGTAGATTTTCATGATGTGCCACAGAATGGGCTTGCCGCCGATCTCCACCATGGGTTTGGGCTTGGTGTCGGTCTCTTCTGAAATGCGGGTTCCGAGGCCGCCAGCCAGGATTACTGCTTTCATCGCTGGGGTGCTTTCAATGGGTTGCAATGCTACAAAATATATAGCTGCTTGCGCATATACAGCAAGCGCCGGAGGCTAATTATGCTTGTAATCACTGTGGCAAAAAGTAGGTAATGACCCTATGGGCGCCGGGCGCAAGGTGTCACACCTGCATGTTCATGATGTCGGTATAGGCCTGCACCATGCGGTTGCGTACGTGCAAGGTGGCCTGGAATCCAATCTGGGCTTTCTGGATGGCCACCATGGTTTCTTCCAGACTGACTTTGGGGTTTTCCATTTGCACTTCGCGTTGCAACCGGGATGACTCGTTTTGTGCGGCGCTGACCGATCCCAATGCACTTTTTAACGCACCAGAAAATCCACCACCTACGCCCTCTGCCCCGGCGGACGTGGAAGGCCGCACCCCGGCATTCGGGCGGACTGACGTGGGCATTGAAACGGGTGTAAGTTTGAGGTCCATAGGGGTTCTCCCTTGATGCGTGGGGGGTGCGGTAATCGTATGCCCCGGGGGAAGTGGGCATTATTTTGAATTGGTGGGTAAAGCCGGTTCTTATTGCCCTAATGTTTTGGAAGGTGGGTCGAATAATCAAACCCATTCTCAAGGCGAAGTGCCGTCCATTGAACCGGAAAACAAAATGTCTGCAGTTGCCTCCGTTCCAGTCAGTCCCACCATTGGCCAGCGCCTGGCAGCGCTAGACCAGGGGCAGCGTTTGCGTTTGGCGTTGGGTGTGGTGTTGTTTGTGGCGATCGGTATCGTGGGGCTGGTGATGGGACGCCAAGCCGAGTGGCGGGTTTTATATGCCAATCTGGCGGACAAAGACGGTGGCGCGGTGATTGCCCAACTCACGACCCTGAATGTTCCCTACAAATACACCGAAGGCGGCGGGGCCATTTTGGTGCCTGCGGACCGGGTTCACGACGTGCGGCTCAAGCTGGCTTCACTCGGGTTGCCAAAAGGCTCGGTGAGTGGTTTTGAGATGATGGAATCCAACCGCTTTGGAATGACCCAATTTCAGGAGCGTTTGACGTTTCAGCGTGGTCTGGAGGGCGAGTTGACCCGCTCCATTCAAGCCCTTTCGTCGGTGCAAAGTGCACGTATCCATCTGGCACTGCCCAATCAAAACGGTTTTTTTCGTGAACAGCAGAAGCCGTCGGCTTCGGTGTTGTTAAGTTTGCATCCGGGGCGCGCGCTGGATCGGGCCCAGCTGGCCGGTATTGTGCATCTGGTGGCATCCAGTGTGCCGGAGATGAGTCCATCCGCAGTGAGCGTGCTGGACGATACGGGAAAGCTGCTGTCGACTTCCGCTGATGGCTCGGGTGGGCTGATGGGGGCCGACGCGGAGCAGCTTCAGCACACGCAGCAGATTGAACAGTCCTACAACCGCCGAATCCTGGACATTCTGGAGCCCATTGTGGGCAAGCAAAATGTGAAGGCGCAGGTGACTGCAGAGGTGGATTTTTCCCAAACGGAGTCCACAACCGAATCGCATAAGCCGAATTTGTCGGCCGAAAACAGCGTGGTACGAAGCCAGCAGGTGGTGGAGAGTACCAATGGGGCAGCAGCATCCCCCCCGGCGGGTGTACCAGGGGCCACAAGCAATCAACCCCCGGCGCAAGCGTCTGCTCCCATCAATGGTGCGGCGCAAACCCTGGCAGCCAACGGTCAGGCCGCATCTTCTGCCAGTGGTGGTGGCAAGCGTGAATCGATCATCAACTACGAGGTGGACAAGACGGTGCGTGTGGTCAAGGGCGCCACAGGTGTGGTGCGGCGCATCAATGCGGCGGTGGTAGTTAACAACCAGGTGACGGTGGACGCCAAGGGCAAAACGGTTAGCACACCGTTGACGGATGCACAGGTCGAGAAAATGACAGCGCTGGTCAGGGAGGCGGTCGGCTTTAACAAGGACCGCGGAGACTCCGTGAATCTGGTTAACGCACCGTTTGCGGCCGAGAAGGTGGAAATCAATGAAGTACCGCTATGGCGGCAGCCAGAGGTGCAGGACATTGCACGCAGTTTTGCGTGGCCAGCGGGAACCCTGTTGTTTGCCGCAATGGTGTTGATGGGGGTGATTCGGCCCGCCTTGAAATCCATGGGCAAAGCGCCTACTTTTGCCGCAGCAGAGGGCGCGGCCAGAGGGGGACAACTGGATGCGATTGAGGCAGAGCAGCCAGACCGGCCGCAGTTGGGCGCTCCGCGTGATTCCAGCGAGCCTGCACAAACCTCTGCGAGTGAGTTGCGACTGGAGGATGCACGCAAGCTGACACGCGACAACCCGGCTGCGGTCGCCAACATCGTCAAAACGTGGATCAATGGCGAGGCTCCCGCGTGATGTTGGGAGCAGAATGACACCATGGCACAAGAAGACGGTTTACAAAATGCGGCAATCCTGATGATGTCTCTGGGTGAAGCAGAGGCGTCGGAGGTGTTCAAGCATCTGTCACCCAAGGAGGTACAGAAGCTGGGCGAGGCGATCGCCAAAACCACACAAATTACGCGCGAGCGGGTTGATGAAGTGGTGGATAAATTTACCGGTATTGCGGCGTCCCAAAGCCTGCTGGTTTCCAACTCGGGGGACTATGTTCGCTCGGTTTTGAAGCTGGCCTTGGGTGACGACAAGGCGGCATTGCTGATTGACCGCATTTTGCAGGGCGGAGACGTATCCGGCATTGAGAGTTTGAAGTGGATGGACCCCCTGTCGGTGGCCGAATTGTTGCGCAACGAGCATCCGCAAATCGTGGCCGCGATATTGGTTCACCTGGACTATGACCAGGCCGCCGATGTGCTGAAAAACCTGACCGAGCGCCAGCGCAACGAAGTCATGCTGCGCGTCGCGACCATGGAAGGTATTCAGCCCACGGCCTTGAAAGACCTCAATGAAGTGCTGTTCAAGGTCCTGGCCGGTGGGGACAAGATTCGCAAGTCCTCATTGGGTGGCGTGAAGACCGCTGCCGAAATGATCAATTTGATGGGCACCGCCATTGAGGGGACGGTGATTGAATCCATCCGCAACCACGATGCGGACCTGGCGCAGAAGATCATGGACAAGATGTTTGTTTTCGACGATGTACTGAAGCTCGACGACAAGGCCATCCAGATGGTGCTCAAAGAAGTGTCCACCGACGTGTTGATCGTGGCACTCAAAGGTGCTCAGCCAGAGCTGAAGGAAAAAATTCTCGCCAATATGTCTTCGCGTGCTGCGGCCACCTTGCGTGAAGACCTTGAATCGCGTGGGCCGATGCGGCTGTCCGAAGTTGAGGCACAGCAGAAGGAAATCCTGAAAACGGTACGCCGACTGGCGGACGAAGGGCAAATTGTGATTGGCGGCGGAGGTGGCGATGACGCCATGATTTGATGACACGCACACCCAACCGGTTTATTTCTGGCGAGAATTTGGGCTCCGTTTCGGAGTGGAATTTTGGCGCGGTGGATCAGGCGTCCGTGCGCTTTGCCGCCAAACTCAAGGCACAGGAACTGGCCGAGGAGCAAAGCAGGGAAAAGCTTGCACGGGAAGCTGGTTTTGCGGATGGCTACGCTCAGGGCCATGCCCAGGGGCATGCACATGCCACCCTGGAAGGACAGCGCCAGATCAGTGCCTATATCGACACCCAGGGGCAACAGGCTGCGCGTACGTTTGGTCAGTTGTTCGAGATGGCGCAAATGCAGATTGCCGAGTCCGAGCAAGTGATGGCCAAAGGCATCCTGGAGTTGGCGTGTGAGTTGGCCCGCCAGGTCCTGCGCCACGAATTGTCGGCCAATCCCAATGTGCTGCAACCGGTTATTCGGGAGGCTTTGGGTCTGATTGCGGCGGATTGCAAAGCCGCCGTGGTGCGTATGAATCCTCTGGATCTGGATGTGTTTTCTGATGTGTTGCAACAGGAGTTTCCCAACTTGGCGCTCACCTTGGTTGCGGACCAGGCCATGACCCGCGGTGGCTGTTTGGTTGAGGCGGCGGGCACGGTGGTGGACGGTACGGTTCAAAAGCGTTGGACGCGGGCGGTTGCCAGTTTGGGCCTGGAATCTGCGTGGGAGGACTCCGATGACAGCCGTTAGTGCACCCATGCAATGGCAAGCGTACCTGGACGGTGCTAGCCAGCGCGTGCGTTCAGATTGCGATCTGGAAGTGCGTGGCACTTTGACCCGCTTGACCGGCATGGTGCTGGAGGCGACTGGAATACGCGCCCCGGTGGGGTCGCAATGTGTGGTTTCCATGAAGTCGCGAGAACCGGTGCTGGCCGAGGTGGTGGGTTTTTCGGGAGACCGCGCGTTTTTGATGCCGGCTGGTGATGTGCATGGCCTCTCCAGTGGTGCCGGTGTGGCACCGGCATCGGCCTATATTCCGGTTCCGCGCCTGGGCGACCCCATTTCCACGTTGGTGGGGGATGTGGGTGTTTTGCGCTTGCCTTTGGGCGAGGGGTTGCTGGGGCGGGTGGTGGACTCACAGGGCAATCCCATGGATCGCATGGGGCCGATTGCGGACGTGGTATCCCGGCCCATGGACCGCAAACCGATCAATGCCATGGACCGTGCCCCTGTTCGGGAGGTTCTCGATACCGGCGTGCGGGCCATCAATGCCCTGTTGACCGTTGGAAGAGGCCAGCGCATCGGGCTGTTTTCGGGTTCCGGCGTTGGAAAAAGTGTGTTGTTGGGAATGATGGCGCGCTACACGCAGGCCGATGTGATTGTGGTGGGTCTGATTGGTGAACGCGGCCGCGAGGTCAAGGAATTTATCGAAGACATTTTGGGTGAGCAGGGACGTGCACGCTCGGTGGTGGTGGCTGCACCTGCTGATGCGCCACCTTTGTTGCGTATGCAAGGTGCGTCTTATGCAACCGCGATTGCTGAAAGTTTCAGAGACCGCGGCAAACACGTGTTGCTGCTGATGGATTCATTAACCCGGTACGCGATGGCGCAGCGGGAAATCGCCTTGGCCATTGGTGAACCACCGGCCACAAAGGGGTATCCACCGTCGTGTTTTGCCAAACTTCCGCAGTTGGTCGAGCGCAGTGGCAATGGACTCAATGGACTGGGTTCCATTACTGCGTTTTACACCGTATTGGCGGAGGGGGACGACCAGCAAGACCCGATAGCCGACGCAGCCCGGGCCATATTGGACGGGCATATTGTTTTGTCACGCAGACTGGCTGCGGCGGGGCACTTTCCGGCCATTGATGTAGAGCAGTCTGCCTCGCGGGTGATGCACAACGTCGTCAACCGGGAGCATTTTGAGTTGGCGCGGCGGTTCCGTGCCCTCTATTCCAAATACGAACGCGGCCGGGATTTGGTGCAGATCGGGGCTTATGCACACGGCAGCGATCCCGCATTGGACGAAGCCATTGCGCTGCATGCAGGCATGGAGCAGTTTTTGCGACAGGATATGTATGAATATGCCCCCATGGATGCGGTGGTCACCGATATGACGGCGGCTACATCTTTGCAAGGGGCATACGTATGAGTACACCAATGGATGAGAGCTGACCATGTCGGAACTCAGAAGCATTGAGCTGGCGATTGAATTGGCAACCCGCAAACGGGATGAATTTGCCAAAGCAGTGGCGCGTGTGGAGAAAACCCTGCAGTTTGCCCAGAATCAAATGAATCAACTGGAGGGGTACGCCGCAGAAACCGATGCGCGGTGGATTCGTTCGGGAAGTGAGGGCCGGTCGGTGGAAATGTTGCGCCACCATTACCAATTCATGGAACGGCTTCAGCATGCCATTGGCTTGCAATCGGGAGTCATAACCAACACCGGCTTGCAAGTGGAGTCGGCAAAGAGAGTTCTTTTGCAGGCGGAATACCGTTTGGCGGGGTTGAACCAGGTTTTGAAGACGCGCCAGTCGGATTTGGTGCTGGTCGAACGGCGCCGCGAACAGCGGCAAACAGATGAATTTGCTGCAATGTTGCATGCACGGAAAACACATCCATCCAGGACAGGGGAATTACCATGAGCATCGAAATTGCACCACCCATCGCGCCCGTTAAAGTCGCATCGGCAAATGAAGCGGCTGGGGCCAAGGAGAAATCTACTGCGCCCGAAAAATCGCAGATGGCTGATCCCGCAGGGTTTATGGCCATCCTGGCGTCTTTGGAGAACACTTCTTCTGTACCTTTGCCCGATGCCAGTGCGCCCATCGCCGCAGAAGCTGCAATGGATTTGCGCGCTCCGGAAATGAGTGGCGCAGCTCCGCAGGATGCGACGTCTCTTTTGGCACAGGCCTTGCAATGGGCAGTGCCATCTGACACCTTGTCTGCAGAGGTAGAGGGCCTTGACGGTGTCAGTGCCCAGGTTGTGGGTGCCGCAGTTGGTGTGCAGGGACTTTCAGTGATTGAAGCGGTTCCCAAGCCGCAGCCAGGTCCATTGGTGATCGAAGCGGTTCCCAAGCCGCAATCGGGGCCACTGGTGATCGAAGCGGCGGTTACTTCGGAGTTGGGGCAAAAAAGTGACGGGGGTTTGCATTTGGATGCAGTGCTGGATGCCAAACGAATCATTGTCGGCAGTGCCGCTCAACGCAAGGAATTGAACGACTCGATGGATACCGCAGCTTTGCAGTCCCTGTCAGGCGTGGAGGGCACGGCACAGGCGCTGGATGCACGCCGTACAGATGGGCGGGACGTGAAATTCAGTCCAGCTGAACTGACCGCAAAAGTAGTGCCACCCGCTGCAGGCGCCAGTGCCTCGATGGTATTCGGTACGGCAAAGCAGGAAGAGCGAGGCCCCTTGCATGGACTATTCCAGGTTAATCACAACCATGACGTAGTGGGCCTTGCCAACCCTTCGGGCTGGATCGGTAGTGGGGTCGGATTTGCGACCATGTCAACGCCCGATGCAGCTGTGGCAACCACGCCATCCGCCATTGCCCAACAGGTTTCTTACTGGATATCCAATGACGTTCAGAAGGCTGAAATGAAACTGGAAGGTTTGGGAGACACGCCGGTTGAAGTAACCATCAGCATGAATGGCAATCAGGCGCATGTGGCGTTTCGTACGGATGAGGTGCAGGCGCGTGATGCGCTTGAGAACGCGAGCTTGCAGTTGAAGGAAATGCTGCAAAGAGACGGGGTTGTGCTGTCGGGAATGTCGGTTGGAACTTCCGCTGGCGGTGAAACAGGCTCAGGTGCGCAGCAGAACCCGAACGCACGCCGTGGACATGTAAACGTGGTCGCGATGGTGGACAAGCCCACGCGCCTGGACGGTGCGAAGACGGGACACACCACTGTGGGGCGGGCACTGGACCTGTTTGTATAAATGGGATCGCAAATCCCCATCCCATAGATTTGAATTTGCCGGTCAAATCTGTGTTTAATGACTGCCTATCCCTGAGAATAATGTGCGAACCTTGTTGAAACAAAGGAACGACTGTGTCTGCCAAGCCCGAAACTGAAGAACCGCCCAAAGCACCAGCTAAAAGCAAGAAATTGCTCATCATCATCGGCGCTGCTGTATTGATTGTTGCTCTGCTCGCTGGAGGGGCGTTCTTTTATATCAGCAAACAGCGCGCGGCGGCTGCAGAAGACGCAGAGGACGGGGGCACTGAAAAAACGACCGCACCGGCCAAGGCCAAGGTGCCGCCTGCGTATTTGCCGCTCGATAGCATGGTGGTTAATCTGGCCGATCCCGGCGGCGAAAAGGTGGCGCAGGTCGGTATTACGCTGGAGTTGGCGGATGCCCATTCCGTGGATACGGTCAAAGCCTTTTTGCCCACCATTCGAAGTGGCATTCTTTTGCTTATCTCGCAGCGAACGGCGGAAGAATTGTTAAAACCCGAAGGCAAACAGCAGCTTGCAAAAGACATTCTTCGCGAGACGTCTCTGCCATTTGGTGGTGGTGATGAAGCGCATGAAGATGAGCCGCCCCCTCCCAAAAAGAAAAAGAAAGCTGCAAAGTCCGAGCACGCAGAAATGCCGGTGGTTGGGGTTTTGTTTTCGAGTTTCATAGTGCAATAGCAGTGGTGCAAGGATCTATTCATCATGGCTGAGTCGTTCCTATCCCAGGAAGAAGTTGACGCCCTCTTGGAGGGGGTAACGGGCGAGAGTCAAAAAGCGGTTGAAGATACGCCTGAGCACGGTGAAGTCCGTGCCTATAACATTTCCAGCCAGGAGCGGATTGTTCGTGGGCGCATGCCGACGATGGAAATCGTTAATGAGCGATTTACCCGGAACTTGCGCGTGGGGTTGTTTAATTTCATCCGTCGCAGTCCGGAAATTTCGGTTGGCCCTGTGACAGTGCAGCGCTATAGCGCATTTTTGCGGGAATTGGCGGTGCCCACCAATTTCAATATCGTAGCTATCCGTCCGCTGCGTGGAAGCGGCCTCATCGTGTGTGAGCCGGCCTTGGTGTTTGGTGTGATTGACACCTTGTATGGCGGAATTGGCAAGTTCCAGACCCGTATCGAGGGGCGGGATTTCTCCGCCACTGAGCAGCGGGTCATCAACCGGCTTGTCGATGTCATCACCACAGAATACAAAAAAGCTTGGAAGGGTATCTATCCGATTGAACTCGATTACCAACGATCGGAGATGCAGCCCCAGTTCGCAAATATTGCGACTCCGAGCGAAATTGTCATTTCAACTTCATTCCAGCTGGAAATTGGCGACATCACCGGCGCCATTCATTTTTGCTTCCCGTATTCAACGCTGGAGCCGATTCGTGACGTGTTGTATTCATCCACTCAGGGGGATGCAATTGAGGTCGACAGACGGTGGGTGAATGTATTGACGCGGGAAATTCAGGCTGCAGAGGTCACTTTGGTGGCGGAGTTGGCGCGTGCGGATGCGACGGTGGAGCAGTTGTTGGCAATGAAAAAAGGCGATTTCATTGAACTGGAGCGGGAACCCAAAATACAGGCGACTGTGGACGGTGTACCTATATTTGAGTGCCAGTATGGCACCCATAATTCGAAATATGCGCTTCGCATAGACAAAGCCCTGCGGGGCAATGACCGAAACTGGTTGGGAGACTGAAATGGCATCTGAAGAAACTCCAGACGACGCCGCCGCCGCCGATGACGGGATGGCCGATTGGGCCGAGGCGTTATTGGAGCAAAAATCGACGGAGTCAGCCTCCGCCGACGGTGAGTCGGGCGGTGTGCTTGCTGGCGAAGCACCGCGTCCGTTTTCGTCCATGACGGGTGCTGCTGAAGTACCTGTGCATGACATCAATATGGTGCTAGATATCCCGGTCCAGTTGTCGGTGGAACTCGGTCGTACCAAAGTGCCTATCAAGCACATTTTGCAGCTTGGCCAGGGCTCGGTCGTGGAGTTGGATGCTTTGGCGGGTGAGCCGATGGATGTGTTGGTGAATGGCTATTTGATTGCCCAAGGTGAGGTTGTAGTGGTGAACGACAAATTTGGTATTCGTTTGACCGATGTGGTCACACCGTCGGAGCGCTTGCGTCGGGTGAGCAAGAGTTAATTGCCAAACATGAACCAATCTTTGTGCTCGGTGGGGGTTTTTCTGGCGGTTCTTGTCTGTTTGCCGTTCGCGGTGAAATGGCTTAAAGGACAGTCTGCCGGGGGGCTTCGCCAAACCGAAGGGCAGGCCAAGCTGATTTCTGCTGTGGCGGTCGGCCCGCACCAGCGTGTTGTCACGGTGGAGGTTGGGCCGCCCGGGGCCAGAGTATGGTTAACTTTGGGGGTGACTGCGCAATCGATCACCCGATTGCACACTGGTTCTGCAGACCCGGTTGTGCCGCGTGGAACGGATTAGGTTTAACCGTTTTCTCTGGAGGTATCGTGTGAACCGGCCATCAGGTAAGTTTTTTTTAGGGGCAGTAGCGTTTTGTCTGCAGACGGCGGTCTGCGCGCAGGACGCCGGACAGCTTCCTTTGCTGGTGGGGTCCGGTGCGTCGGGTGTCAATTTTTCAGTTCCCATCCAAACCCTGCTTTTTTTTACGACGCTGTCGTTTTTGCCAGCAATGTTATTGATGATGACTGGCTTTACCCGTATCGTCATTGTCCTTTCGTTGGTGCGACAAGCATTGGGAACCCAGTCCGCTCCTCCCAATCAGGTGATTGTGGGCCTCTCACTGTTCTTAACTTTTTTTGTTATGGGACCTACGCTGGACAGAGTGTATGCCGATGCCTATGTACCCTATACCAAGAACGCGATCACGTTTGAGAAGGCATTGGAAAAGGCGGAGTCTCCCGTTCGCACATTTATGGTCAAACAGACCCGCCAATCGGACTTTTCCCTGTTCGCGAAGTTGGCCAAACTCGGCCCGGACGCCAAGGCCGATACTGCGCCGATGCGGGTGTTGATTCCTTCTTTTGTGATTAGCGAGTTGAAATCAGCTTTTCAAATCGGATTTATGATTTTCATCCCCTTTCTGGTGATTGACATTGTGGTGGCCAGCATATTGATGTCCTTGGGGATGATGATGCTTTCTCCTGTTTTGGTGGCCCTGCCATTCAAGTTGATGCTGTTTGTGTTGGCCGATGGCTGGAATTTGCTGATTGGTTCGTTGGCTGCGAGTTTTGTCAGCTAAGGGCAAAAGGGGCATTGGAATGAATGCGCAAATGGTTTTGACAGTGGGGCAAGATGCCTTGTTGATGTTGCTGATGGTTTCATCCCCCGTGCTTGGTGCTGCATTGGTGGTGGGTTTGTTGGTGAGTTTGTTCCAAGCAGTTACACAAATTCACGAAGCGACTTTGGCCTTTGTTCCCAAGTTGGTTGCTGTTATTGCCGTGTTTGCGATCGCTGGCCCTTGGATGCTGACCATGCTGGTGGAGTACATCCGCCGTACGCTTGAGGCCATTCCCGGTGTGGTAGCGTGATGGCGGTGCTGTTTTGATTACGCTTACTGAGGCCCAACTGGTCGCCTGGATTTCACCGATATTCTGGCCATTTTTGCGGGTTCTGGCAGTGTTTACGGCAGCGCCGGTCTTCTCATCGCGCGCATTCCCCATGCGGGCCAAGATTGCACTCGCTTTTTTTGTGGCGGTTGCCATGCAGGCCAGTTTGCCAGACATGCCACTCATTGGTTTCAATGACCCCCGGGCTATGGGAGTGGTAGTTCAGCAAGTCGGTGTAGGTTTGGCCATCGGATTTGCCATTCGCGTTGTCTTTTCGGCCATGGAGTTGGCGGGCGAGGTTGTTGGATTTCAGATGGGATTGAACTTTGCAGCATTTTTTGACCCCACGCTCAATGCACAATCAAGTGCGGTTGCCCGGTTTTTTGGCCAGATGACATCGTTGCTGTTCTTGGCTCTGAACGGGCATTTGATGGTGTTGTTGGCAATACACCGAAGTTTTCAGTCCTTCCCGTTGGATCAGAATTTTCTGGAAACATTGGCCCGTATGCAGTTGCAGCGGCTGGGAACCGACTTGTTCGCCAGTGCACTTTGGATTGCATTACCGATGGTGGGCATGTTGATGTTTGTGAATCTGGCCCTTGGGATTATTTCGCGCGTCGCACCACAGATGAACATTTTTGCGGTGGGGTTTCCGGTGACTTTGGCTGTTGGACTTATCGGCATTGCCGTCACATTGCCAATGCTGGATCAGGCATTTATGGGGCTCATGGAACGTGCGGTGGCCCTGTTTATCCACGGGTAGACCTGAATAAAAATTCCAATACGTCAGTTACTGGGCATCACCCTGCGTTTTGCAGCGCCAGGCCCGCATGCTCACGCAGCGGGTGGAAGTGGATTTTTGGGAAGCGTTCCTGCGCCAGACGCACGTCATACGGGCTGGTACACAAATAGGCCAGCGTATCCGCCGCGTCGCGTGCCATGCGTTGCGGGTAGGCGTTGACGAACTCCTGCAACTCCTTGGGCGTGTCGGCAGTAATCCAGCGTGCGCCGGTGTACTGGCAGCCTTCCAGGCGAATGTCGGCGTCGTATTCGCCTTTGAGGCGGTGTTGCACCACTTCAAACTGCAATTGGCCCACGGCGCCCAGCAGCATGTTGCCGCCCATCTCGGGCTTGAAGACCTGAATGGCGCCTTCCTCGCCCAGCTGGGCCAGGCCTTGCTGCAGCTGCTTGGTGCGCAGCGGGTTGCGCAGCACCACGGTCATGAACATCTCTGGCGCAAAGAAGGGCAGGCCGGTGTAGAGCAGGTTGACGCTGCCATCGGTAATGGTGTCACCCAACTGCACGCCGCCGTGGGTGGTAAAGCCCACGATGTCGCCCGCGTATGCTTCTTCCACCGCCTCGCGGCGCTGGCTCATGAAGGTCACCACGGATGTGGGACGCAGCTCTTTGGCGGTGCGCATGACTTTGAGCTTCATGCCCGGCGTGTACTTGCCCGAGGCCACGCGCACAAAGGCAATGCGGTCGCGGTGGTTGGCGTCCATATTGGCCTGCACTTTGAACACCACGCCGCTGAAGGCATCGTCTGCGGCTTGCACTTCTTTGACGACGGGCTGTTTGTTGACCACCAACGAGCTGGTGCGCGGGCCCGGCGACGGGGCCAGATCCACCAGCGCGTCCAGCACTTCCATCACACCAAAGTTGTTCACGCCGGAGCCGAAGAACACCGGGGTTTGTTTGCCGGCCAGAAAAGCGGCGTGGTCCCATTCGGGCGAGGCGCCGGTGGCCAGCTCCATGCTTTCAAACGCGGCGTCGATCTCGAACTTGAAGCGTTTGGTGAGTTCTTCGGTGTTGGTAATCGGGATGGTTTCAAAATCTTGCGGGCGACGCTCGGAGCCGCTCTCAAAAACGGTCATGCCCCGCGTGCGCAGGTTGATGATGCCGCCAAAGGTTTTGCCCTGACCCACCGGCCAGGTCATGGGCACGCACGGCATGCCCAACTCCCGTTCGATCTCGTCCAGGATGTCCAACGGGTCACGCACCTCGCGGTCCATCTTGTTCACAAAGGTGATGATGGGTGTATCGCGCTGGCGGCACACCTCAATCAGGCGGCGGGTTTGGGATTCGACACCGTTGGCGGCGTCAATCACCATCAGAGCCGAGTCCACGGCGGTCAGCACGCGGTAGGTGTCTTCGCTGAAGTCCTTGTGGCCGGGTGTGTCGAGCAGGTTGATAACGTGGTCGCGGTAGACCATCTGCATCACGCTGGAGGCGACCGAAATGCCGCGCTGCTTTTCAATCTCCATCCAGTCGCTGGTGGCATGGCGGCTGGCCTTGCGGGCCTTGACCGAACCGGCAATCTGGATCGCGCCCGAGAACAGCAGCAGCTTTTCGGTCAGCGTGGTTTTACCCGCATCGGGGTGAGAGATGATCGCAAACGTGCGGCGGCGGCGGGTTTCGGCGGTGTAGGACACAGGGGGGTTCCAGAAGATGGGGCGGGTGCGTGTACACCCTGCGGGCGATGGCCCGAAAGGGGCGAATTTTAGCGGAGGTGCCACCGACGTATGCCTCACCGCCCATCCCGATGGATCGGACGCCACAGCTTGGATGGCGGAGATTAGGGTATTTACGCAGTGGCATTGCCAACAGCTTCGTATAATCCACCGTTCCGAGGAGCGCTGCAGTTCATATCCATTGAACGAGGCTCGGATCATCAACTGCGCTCACCCACGGGTCTGTGTGGTGAGCTTTCCCCAAAAGTTTTCCCGCAGGCTGGTATTTTCAAATTTATTTTTGGACTGAACTATGAGCGCGTTGAAACCTGCCAAGACCGAAGACTACAAAATTGCCGACCTGAGCCTGGCCCCTTGGGGTCGCAAAGAGTTGACCATTGCCGAGACCGAAATGCCCGGCTTGATGGCCATCCGCCAGGAATTTGCCAAGAGCCAGCCGCTCAAAGGTGCACGCATTACCGGCTCGCTGCACATGACCATCCAGACCGGTGTGCTGGTCGAAACGCTGCAAGCCCTGGGTGCCGAGGTCCGCTGGGCTTCGTGCAATATTTTCTCGACGCAAGACCACGCCGCAGCGGCCTTGGTGGCGCAGGGTACCCCCGTGTTTGCGCACAAGGGCGAATCGCTGGAAGAGTATTGGGACTTTACCCACCGCATCTTTGAATTTGGCCCCAAGGGCAGCAAGACCGAAGGCCCGAACATGATTCTGGACGACGGCGGCGATGCCACCTTGCTGATGCACCTGGGTACCAAGGCGGAGAAAGACATCAAACTGTTGGCCAAGCCCGGCAGCGAAGAAGAAATCTGCCTGTTCAACAGCATCAAGGCCAAGTTGAAGGTTGACCCCACCTGGTACAGCCGCCGCCTGAAGAACATCATCGGCGTGACCGAAGAAACCACCACCGGCGTGATGCGCCTGGAAGAAATGTCCGCCAAGGGCACGCTGGCGCTGCGCGCCATCAACGTCAACGACTCGGTAACCAAGAGCAAGTTCGACAACCTGTACGGTTGCCGCGAGTCCCTGGTGGATGCCATCAAGCGTGCCACCGATGTCATGGTGGCGGGCAAGGTGGCCTTGGTGGCGGGTTACGGCGACGTGGGCAAGGGTTCGGCCCAGGCCCTGCGCGCGCTCTCGGCCCAGGTGTGGGTGACCGAGATCGACCCGATCAATGCCCTGCAGGCGGCCATGGAAGGCTACAAGGTCGTGACCATGGAATACGCTGCCGACAAGGCCGATATTTTTGTTACCGCCACCGGCAACAAAAACGTCATCACTTTCAAGCACATGCAGGCCATGAAGGACCAGGCCATTGTGTGCAACATTGGCCACTTCGACAATGAAATCGACGTCGCTTCGCTGGAGAAGCTGAAGTGGGAAGAGATCAAGCCGCAAGTCGACCATGTGATTTTCCCGGCCACCAAGGGCAAGAATGCCAAGCCTGAAAAACGCATCATCCTGTTGGCCAAGGGCCGCCTGGTGAACCTGGGTTGCGGCACCGGCCACCCCAGCTTTGTCATGTCCTCCAGTTTTGCCAACCAGACCATTGCGCAGATCGAACTGTTCACCAAGACCAAGGAATACAAGGTGGGCAAGGTGTACGTGTTGCCCAAGCACCTGGACGAGAAAGTGGCGCGTTTGCACCTGGGCAAAGTCGGCGCCATGCTGACGGAGCTTTCCGACGAGCAGGCAGCCTATCTCGGTGTGTCCAAGTCCGGTCCGTACAAAAAAGACACCTACAGGTACTGATAGCCTCCATGCGCATTGACCAACTGCTGGTGCAGCGACAACTGGCCACCACCCGCTCCCAGGCGCAGCGCCTGATTGCGGATGGTGTGGAGTGGCAAAACGGGGAAGTCTGGAAACGCATTGCCAAGAATGGCGATGAGGTTCCAGAAGAAGCCCCCATCCGCCTCTTGGACGACTCGGAGGCGCGTTACGTTTCCCGGGGCGGACTGAAGCTGGAAGCTGCGCTCAGGCAGGTGGGACTTTTCGTGCAAGGGTTGGACTGTTTGGACGTGGGCCAGAGCACTGGCGGGTTTACCGATTGCCTGCTGCAGCACGGCGCGCGCAGCGTGGTAGGGGTGGATGTGGGCAGTGCCCAGTTGCACCCGCAGTTGCGTGAAGACGGCCGTGTGCTGTGTGTGGAAGGTGTCAATGCCAGAGCGCTGGATGCTAGCGATTTGATAGCTGCTTGCGCCAACTACACGGGCGCAGGCGGCCTTTTTGACCCCGAAAACGAGGGCATGGAAGAATGGGCGCCGACGTTTGATGTGGTGGTGGGTGACCTGTCTTTCATATCGCAAACGCTGGTGCTGCCGGCGGTGATTCCATTCCTGAAGCCGGGCGGAACCTTGCTGATGCTGGTCAAACCCCAGTTTGAGCTGCAGCCGGGTCAGGTGGGCAAGGGCGGTATTGTGAAAGATGCGTCCTTTTACCCGCTGATAGAGGCCAAGCTGCGTGCGTGCTGCGCCGACTTGGAATTGACCGTGACCGCGTGGTTCGACTCGCCGATTGCCGGTGGTGACGGGAACCGCGAATTTTTTATCTGCGCCCAAAAGGCGTAAACAAGAGAGAGCCATGCCTCCAACCTTGAGAATTCCCGTCAGTCTTGAATTTTTTCCACCCAAAACGTCGGAGGGCGTTGAAAAGTTGCGCACCGTGCGCCAGCAGTTGTATGCCTTGAAACCGGAGTTTTGCTCGGTGACGTTTGGTGCCGGTGGTTCGACCCAGGAAGGTACCTTCAATACCGTGCGCGATATTCTGGCCGAAGGCGTCAGTGCAGCCTCCCACTTCTCGTGTATCGGCGCCACCCGCGACACCGTGCGCGACCAGCTGGCTACGCTCAAATCCATGGGGGTGAAGCGCCTGGTGGCGCTGCGGGGTGATTTGCCCAGTGGCTACGGCAATGGCGGCGAATTCCAGTACGCCAGTGACCTGGTGGCCTTTATCCGTTCGGAGACGGGCGCTGACTTCCACATTGAAGTGGCGGCCTACCCCGAGACACATCCCCAGGCCAAGAGCCCCGCCAGCGACCTGCAGGCTTTTGCTGCCAAGGTGCGCGCGGGCGCCGATTCGGCCATTACCCAGTATTTTTACAACGCCGATGCGTATTTCCGTTTTGTCGAAGACATGGACGCTCTAGGGCTGGATATTCCGGTGGTGCCCGGCATCATGCCGATTGGCAGTTCCACGCAACTGATGCGTTTCTCGGATGCGTGCGGGGCGGAAATTCCGCGCTGGATTCGCCTACGCCTGCAAAGCTACGGTGACGACCTGGCATCCATCAAAGCTTTTGGACTGGATGTGGTCACCAATTTGTGCGAACAACTGCGTGCCGGCGGGGCACCTGCCTTGCATTTCTACACCATGAACCAAAGCGCCGCCACCTTGGCGCTGTGCCAGCGCCTGGGTTTAGCTAAGGCCTTAAATAGGGGCGGGTTGTTGGCGTGCGTGACGCCGGTGCGCACAAGCGCTGAAACAAAAGCCGCATCGGCCCCCGGAACGTATATCGCCAAGCGATGGCGGCCGCCGCTGTCGGTCCTAATGCGGCCCCGTTTGTGACCCGGAAAACCTTTCAGCCGCCGGACTCCAGCGTAAATGTGGCGTTGGCATCTTGCCGCAGTGTCGCCACCATCTGGGGCAAGGCCAGCTGCAGTGACGCCCGGAGCGTGTGCGGCGGGTTGATGATGAACATGCCGCTGGCTGGCAAGCCAGGGCGAATGGTTTCCCCCGCGTCGTCTTGCAGCAGTTTGCTGGATTTGACCGTGAGCGTGGCGCCCAGCCAGCTTTTGCCTGCCTTGTTGGCCAAGGTCTTGAGTTTTTTGGGCAGGTCATGCGCTTCGGGACGCGGGATGATGGGGTACCAGACGGCGTAGGTGCCGATGGCAAAACGCTGCAATGCATCGGCCACCATGGTGACCACGCGGCCGTAGTCGCCCTTTAACTCATAGCTGGGATCGCACAGCACCAAAGCGCGGCGCGAGGGTGGGGGCAGAAACTTTTTGATTCCCTCAAAACCGTCCTCACGCAGAATAGCGACCTGGCGTCCTGCTTCCAATTGGGCAATGTTGGCCGTGAGCGTTTTGCTGTCGGTGGGATGCAACTCAAACAGTTTGAGTTTGTCGCGATCGCGCAACAAGCTTTGAATGATGAATGGTGACCCCGGATACACCTTGTGGCTACCCGCTTTGTTGAAACTGGCCACCATGTCGAGGTAATCTTGCAAGATGGGTGCAACGGGGTTGGGCGGGGTACTGGCAACCAGTTTGAGGAAGCCCTCTGCGGCCTCGGCACTGGTTTGCGCATAGTCGCCATCCAGACGGTACAAGCCTGCGCCAGCATGGGTGTCGAATACGGTAAAGGCGGTGTCTTTTTGCGTCAAATGTCGCAAAACGGCGAGCAATACAGTGTGTTTAAGAACATCGGCGTGGTTGCCAGCGTGGAATGCGTGTCGATAACTGAACATCCCCTATGATAGCGAGCGCAGCCCTCTGCCGAGGGTTTGATTGATTTCAGGATGGACGTTATCGTTTGCCGGGCGATGTTTCGCATGACCATGACACGACCACAACCATGATGGGTGACGAAGCCCCCACCGAAGCACAGCCAGCGGCCCCCCTTAGCCACATGGATGCCCTGCCGCCCGGTACCATGCTGGGCGAGTTCGAGGTGCAGGGTTTGCTCGGTGTGGGTGGTTTTGGCATGGTGTACCGCGGCTACGACCACTCCTTGCACCGCGCGGTGGCGATCAAAGAGTACATGCCCACCAGTTTGGTGGGGCGTGCGGTCAGTTTACAGGTATCGGCGCGTTCCACTGCTGATACACAGTCCTTCATGACCGGATTGGCCTCCTTCATGGCCGAAGCCCGCTTGCTGGCCCAGTTTGACCACCCGTCACTGGTCAAGGTCTACCGTGTATGGGAAGAGAACAATACCGCCTACATGGCTATGCCACTCTACAGTGGCATTACGCTCAAGCAGGCCCGTTCATTGATGAGTGGCCCCCCGCCAGAGGTCTGGCTGCGTGCAGTCATGTGGTCGGTGCTGGAGGCCTTGAAGGTGTTACATGCCAATGGTACCTTGCACCGTGATGTGTCGCCGGACAACATCTTCTTGCAAGATGTGGGGCCGCCGGTTTTGCTGGATTTGGGTGCAGCGCGACACGCCGTAGTGGAAAGTAGCCGCAAGCATACGGCGATTTTGAAGGTCAATTACGCGCCGATTGAGCAGTATGCGGATGCGCATGATCTCAAAGAAGGGCCTTGGACGGATCTTTACGCATTGGCCGCTGTGGTGCACGGTTGCCTATGCAACGAGGCGCCTTTACCTGCCACTTTTCGGGTGGTACGGGACCGCATGCCCACCATTGCATCGGTCGCCAAAACCGTGGAAACCCATTTCGGACAATCCTACTCTTCGGCTTTTGTGCGCGCGATCGACCATGCGCTGACCATACAGCCGGCCAAACGCACCAAAGATGCCGAAACGTTTGCCCGCGAGTTGCGCTTGCGCACCCCCAAGCGCATGGCCAGTTTTGATTGGCGCGTACAGTTGGGTGATGGGGTTACTTTGGGTGCCATGCATGATGGGACCAACACCCAGGCAAGTCTGCCAACATGCCCTGTGGCTTACGCCGGTGATGACCGGCATGTGAGACTGCCGAATGGGGGAGGTCTTAGGTTTGATGTGGTGACCGCGTGGTTGCGTGACCACGCAATCGGTGTTGGACTGGTGCTGTTGGGTGTCGTATTTGTGGCCCTTGCCGCCGTGGGAGTGTTTTACAACGGATCATTTACCGACAGGATCGATGCGTCGTCAAATCCGGCGGCGCCCACCGCCGTGCCTGTACCCGCAACTGCGCAGGTGATTTCCGCGGTATCTGAGCCAACATCGGTACCGGAGGTTAAAGAGGTACTCGAAACACGAGCGCAACCTCAACTTCAACCGATATCTGCCTCCGTTCCGTCCAAGGTGGTGGCGCCAGTGCCTATGCGTCCCCTTGCGACAGAGGTCAAGCCGAGCGCGCGATCTATTGCACCAGATGGGAAAACAACGGCGATGCTCCCAAAAGTGGCTCCGGGGACTACAAAACCCGTGAATGCCACAGCTGGTGGTGTGGCAACAAACCCTCCGGCGCAAGCGGAGCAGCAAGAAATTTGTGCGGCCGCCAATGTATTCACCCGATCCATGTGTGTCTACCGTGAATGCCAAAAGCCAGAGAATGCGAATCTGCCCATTTGTATTGAGGATCGCAAACGTTGGGAGGGACGTAATCGGGAGCGGCTTCCCTAATTTTCCGGCATTTTGTATAATGGCAGGCTTCGCAGCGAATTTGTGGTTCCGCGGCGAAGCTTGATCCCCACCTAAGAGATTCCCATCAGAAGGAGCCCCGACCGTGGAAAAGAACCCGCCAAACCCACTCCTTACTAGGAAATTCTCATGTCAACTTTCAGCGCAAAACCCGCTGAGGTCGTGCACGAGTGGTTTGTGATTGACGCGACCGACAAGGTCCTCGGACGAGTAGCCAGCGAAGTTGCTCTCCGTTTGCGCGGCAAACACAAGGCCATTTACACGCCTCACGTCGATACCGGCGATTTCATCATCGTCACCAATGCAGCCCAGCTGCGCGTCACAGGGGCCAAATCCCTGGACAAGGTGTACTACCGCCATTCGGGTTACCCCGGCGGTATCTCGTCCACCAACTTTCGTGACATGCAAAACAAGTTTCCTGGCCGTGCTTTGGAAAAAGCCGTCAAGGGCATGTTGCCAAAAGGCCCTCTGGGCTACGCCATGATCAAGAAGCTCAAGGTCTACGGTGGTGCTGAGCACCCTCACACCGCCCAGCAGCCCAAGGTTCTGGACATTCCTGGTATTTCCGCCAATGCAGTGAAACGTGAGGCCGCCAAATGATCGGTGAATGGAACAATGGCACCGGCCGTCGCAAATCCAGCGTCGCCCGCGTGTTTCTGAAAAAAGGCTCCGGCCAAATCGTTGTCAATGGAAAGGCCATTGACAAGTTCTTTGGTCGTGCAACGTCCATCATGATCTGCAAGCAGCCCCTGTTGCTGACCAACCACGCCGAAACCTTTGACGTCATGGTTAACGTTGCCGGTGGTGGTGAGTCCGGTCAAGCCGGTGCCGTGCGCCACGGTATCACCCGCGCCCTGATTGACTACGATGCAACGCTCAAGTCAACCTTGAGTCAAGCAGGCTTCGTGACGCGTGACGCGCGTGAGGTCGAACGTAAGAAGGTCGGTTTCCACGGCGCTCGCCGTCGCAAGCAGTTCTCCAAGCGTTAATCCGCGCCTACGGCGACAGCGAAACGCTGTTGCAATGGATGCAGCCGCCTGAATGCAAGTTCTGGCGGCTGTTTGTTTTGTGCGCTGTGTACGATGGACGTCTATCTAACGGCACAGGTCTTTCGTTGACATGCTTGCTGAAGCCGTAACCCGGCGCTTAGACTGGAGCCGTTTAATAGCAGTGGTCAATTTCAGTGGGCGTGCGGCAGAGTTGGATCCACAACGCGCTGGCGCAGCGGGACCTGCTGGGTCGGGTGACGGTTTTGACCGTGATCTGGTACCGATCGCAGCCAATTCCGTTTCAGCAACGTCATTCCAGGGGCCAGGCGCGCGGCAGGCGAGGCCGGCCGGCGCCGCGGCCCCAGCGACCGACCATGGCGTGGCAACATTGCCCGTGCGGTGTCACCACCCCGTCCGCGCGAGCGGCTTGCGTACTGGTGCCGGTTGAGCACCGTGTCCGAGCAGGCGTTTTCCGGTCCGTTTTCCGCAGGTTTCCGCCCATCGTTTTGACTAAACCTGTCAGTAGGCTGACATAAACGTGACATACATCAACTGTATTAGGTAGCTCTCCTAAGTTTTTGGATCCCAATACCCTTTAGACTGAAAAATTGATAGTGATGCTTGTGTTTGTGTGTCACAGGAGTTAGCCATATGCATAGACGTCGTCCCGTTGTCCGTCATACCCATGTCGGCTCGCCCAGTACGCTGAGCTCGCTCATGGAAGCACGCGCTTTGTTGGAGATGGCGCTGTTACCGACTTCGTTACCGTTGTTGATGGAAGTTCCACGCGGCGATGGTCATCCCGTGTTGCTGTTGCCTGGTTTCATGGCCGGTGAATCGACCCTGATTGCCCTGAAGCTTTTTTTGCAGAACAAGGGTTACGACGTGCACACGTGGGGTCTGGGTCGCAATGTCGGTTTTCGCACCAAGCATGCCAACGCTTTGCAGCAAAAGATTCGCTATCTGCACCACATTACCGGGCGTAAGGTGAGCCTGGTTGGTTGGAGTTTGGGTGGCGTCTTTTCAATTCATGGTGCGGAGAGTGCCCTTGAATGCGTGCGATCTGTCATCACCCTGGGGAGCCCTGTGAGTGTGGATACCGCGGGCAACCAGTCACCGCCTACCGTCAGGGCGCTGTACCGTCTGGTGGCCCATCGTCTCGGTGCTTCGGCCCACATGATGCAGCCCCGTGTCAAGTCTATGCGGGAGCATCGGCGTTTGGCGATTCCTACCAGTTGCCTGTATTCGTTGTCTGACGGCGTGGTCCCGCCACAGGAAGCGACGATTGATGGCGATCCGGCTTTGCACGAAAACATTCAGGTTCCGGGAAGCCATGTCGGATTGGTTTTTAACGGCATTGTTCTGTCCATCGTTGCAGATCGCCTGGCGCAGCCAGAAAACGACTGGAAGCCGTTTGAGCCCAAAGGCCTGCTGCGGCGTGTGTTGTCCATTACAACCTGTCGCAGGCGGTCCGGGCAGAGTTCTGCCGCTATTGCTTCCTGATTGAAGAAAGAGATCCATGCGACAACTGAGCGAAACTGACGCGGCCTTCATTTATTCCGACACTGCACACGCCAACTCAAATGTCACATTGCTCCACATATATGACCAGTCAACTGCGCCGGGTGGGGTAGTTCGCTTCAAGCAAATTCGTGCCCATGTCGAGAGTCGCCTTGGGCGACTGCCCAATTTCCGGGAAAAAATTCTGCGCGTACCACTTGATCTGGACTATCCGTACTGGGTGGAGGATGAGAATTTCAATATCGATTACCACGTTCGCCACATCGCCTTACCCAAACCGGGTGATTGGCGGCAGTTTTGTATCCAGTCGTCACGCATTCATGCCCGTCCACTGGATTTGCACCGTCCATTGTGGGAAATGTATGTAATCGAAGGTCTGGACAGCTTTTTGGACCTGCCTGTGGGCAGTTTCGCGGTATTGCTCAAAATTCACCATGCTGCGATTGACGTTGCGCACGGGAACGAAATCACGACGCTGCTTCACGATCTGTCCCCTGATACACCCGCACCAACACCGGCTGTACCGTGGTTCCCGGAAGCAGCTCCAGGCAATTTGTTGTTGCTGTGTTTGGCGGGTCTCAATATGGCCACTTTGCCGCTGCGCGTCATGCAACCCTTGAGCGCCAGTTGGACATCGCTCAAGTCAACGGTTGCCACATTTGTGGGCGAGCTCATGGAGCGGCCCCATCAGTTCCCAATCACCCGTTTCAATACCGAGGTGTCGTCGCACCGGGTATTTGAAACGCGCAGATTTGCACTCGAAGATTTCAAGGCCATTCGATCTTTAGCGCCCAGAGCAACGGTCAACGATGTCGTTCTGGCCGTGTGTGCTGGTGGCTTGCGGCGGTATTTGAGTCTGCAAGGCGAATTGCCATCCCAAAGCATGGTCACGGTGGCCCCCATTGCTTTGAACAGCGGAGCGGGTTCCGAGTCCGGTTCTGCTTTTTCCTGGGTACATATTGGCTTGGGTACGGACATTGCAGACCCAGTGCGGCGCTTGGTGGCCATCCAGAAAGCCAGTTCGTCATCGAGCGTCATGGCGCAGGCCGTCAGCGCCCGAGAGTTGACCAATCTCGCACAACACGCCCCATCGGTGGCCATCGCTGCCACCAGCAAGATGCTGCGTTCTGCGTCCGCGCTATTGGGGGGCTGGGCGCCTTTGGGCAATTGTGCCATTACCAACGTGCCCGGGGCGAATGTACCTTTGTATTTGCGTGGCGCCCGATTGACCTATTTATCCGCAATCATGCCTATCTCTGATGGTATGGGGTTGGTGTTCTCGGTAACCGGATACAACAGTACCATTGTGATTTCGTTTACGGCCTGCTACGAGCAGTTGCCCGACCCCGAGGTGTTTGCCCAGTGTTTGCGCGACAGTTTCCAAGAGTACATTGCACTGGTGCAACCGGTTACCCGGCGCAAACCGCGTCCAACGGCAGCCAGCCGTCCCCAGTTGAAGGTGGTAGCCTCCAAGCCACAGAAGGCACAGCAAAAGGCGCCGCGCAAGCCAGGACCCGTAAACGAAGCGGTGGCATAACTCTCTGCCGCTGGTTGGTTCTGCTGGCCATAGTGATGGCCCTGCACGGTGTTCTTCTGGAGTATTTTTACCAACGACTGTCCGCTGGTGCGACGTCCATCACACCCATGCCGCAGCCACTTCTCTTGCATGTTTTGCGGCCCGTGGCGAGCGCCGCACCCCCGAGACCACGCAAGAAAAATATTCACCCAGCGCGCCAACGCGCCGCCCAACACACTGAAACGCAGCAGCAGCAGCAGCAGCAGCAGCAGCAGCCCGATCCTGTATCAGACATTGCCGTCGAATCTGCCCCAGATCGTGCAGGAGATGCCCCTGTTGCCGACACGCAGGTTGTGCCGGATGCCGTGGAGTCTGCCAGCGCAGAACCACCAACGCTGCAAGAGCCGCCTGCGCCTTCAACCGTTACGCAAGACGCGTGGCCGGCCGATACGCGCCTGTCCTACAGCGTTAAGGGCTACTACCGGGGTGATTTTTATGGTTGGGGGCAAGTGCAATGGCAGCATAGCGAGGGGCGTTACCAGGTGCAGGTCGATATGCGCCTGGCATTGTTATTCACAGGCACTTTGATCAGTCAAGGGGAGCTGACCGCAGATGGCTTGCAGCCACGTGTGTATGAAGAGCGGGGCATGGGGCGATCGCGGCGTTTGGTGTTTGATGGCGTTACGGTCACCCTCAACGATGGCAACCGGATGCCGCAACCCCCGGGTTTGCAGGACACGGCGAGTCAGTTTGTCGAATTAACACAACGTTTTTCTTCCGGTCGCCAGGCCTTGGTGGTGGGGGCCGAAGTACCCGTGTGGTTGGCACGCCCGCACGAAATGTATTTGTGGACTTACGATGTAGCTGCCTTGGAGACCTTGCAACTAGCGGAGTTGGGCGAGGTGCCCGCGTTCCATCTCAAACCCCGTCCCTTGGTCAACCCGCGGGGGGTGATCAATGCGGAGCTGTGGTTTGCGCCCAGTTTGCAATACTTGCCGGTTCGCATTCGCGTCAACCTGGGCAACGACAACTACGCTGAACTCACGGTCAAGCGCATAGAGCAGGGCGCTTCGCCGGTCACTGCGCCACAGTAGTTCCTTGCACCAGCAGCGCCAGGACGGCTGCGCGCGAACTGGGTTTTTTGAGGCAAACATCAAAACCCGCTGCCAGGTAATTGCGCAGACTTTGTGGATCGTCGCTGCCGGAATATGCGGCCACGTAGCTGGGTTTCTGCCCATGTGTTGCCTGGTACTCCCGAATACGTTCCAGGGCCTCCAATCCACCCATGATCGGCATTTCGACGTCCAGGATGATGATGTCGGGCCGAGCTTGCGCCACTGCTTGCAGGGCCAGACGGCCATTGGCGGCGGTGCTTACCTGCAGCGGTGGCTGTGGCAAATAGGAGTCAATCACCATGAGATTGAAATCATCGTCATCCACCACCAGTACCTTTAAAGGCGGCCAATCGGACGCAGTCGCGTGAATCGATGGCTCTGCATGGCCTTCAGCATGCGCGACGACCGATGTGGCTGCGGCGGGTGCATCGGCGTGGGCCAACGTGAGTGTGAGGGTGGTTCCTGCACTGGCGCTGGACGCCATGTTGAGGGTGCCGCCCTGTACGCGTGCCAGCAATTGGGCTGAATAGGTACCCAGACCCGATCCACCTTTCTTCCCGGAGGTGCTGTACTTGGCAAAAAAGTGCGCCTTCAGTTCAGCCGGTACCTCGCCGTTGTTATGGATTTGAAGCTGGACCCAGGGGCCCTCCACCACCGTCAGGGTCACCGTGGAATGTTCCGGTGCGGCTTCAATGGCATTTTTTGTCAGGTTGGCAACAATGGAATAACACAGCGAGTCATCACCCTGCACATAAACCGCCGACTCCGGGGCGGCAATAACCAGCTGCACCGACTTGGAATGTGCATGTACTCCCAGATCGTGAACCACCGATTGAAGGATTTCGCTCAAGTGCACGGTACGTGGGTGAAACACGTAGCTGCCGTTTTCCATCTGGTACAAATCCAGTGACAAGTTCACCATATCCAACGCCCGGTTGGCGGCCTTCTCCATCATGCCCAGGATAACTTCCCCATGTGGGCTTGTATCACCACCGGCACGCAGTAACCCGGGCCCGGCTGCGAGGCTGCCAAGCGGTGTTTTGATGTCGTGACGGGCGATGCGCTCGACGTCCTCACGTGAGGCAATCGCTTGGCGCAAATCCTGATTTTTTTGGTCCAGCTCTGCCGTGCGCAGGGCCACCCGTTGCTCCAATTCCCGTTCGGAGTTCTGCAAGGTTTCGACCAAACGCTGCTGGGTGGCAATGGCGGCGCGCTGGGCATTGACCTTTTCCTGGCGCATCACGTTAAACCGGTCTGCCAGCGCAAAAGCAAGCAACAACATCTCCAGCCCGGAACTGATGCGCAGTGCATTCTCCGTCCAGAACGAAGGTGCCAGTACACCAAGTGAGCGCGCCACGACCAGCACCCCGGCCAGGCACAACAAACCAAACGCAGCCAGGAAAAAATAGGCAACGCGTTCACGCCGCCATGCGCACACGATGCCGGTTGCCAGAATGAACATCGCAACCACTGCAATAAAACGGGTCAGGGGCTGAATGACCAGCGGCTGTGCCAGCATGACGCCCACTGCGCACAGCGGCATGCTCCAGGTCAACAGGCGTGCGATGGAATCCAGCCGGGGCGCAACGTGTTGCGTGTTGAGCATATTGCGCATGAACCCCAGCGCAAAAAATACCGTGAAACAAAAACCCACCATCACATCCACGGTGGACCACCACGGCGCGTCCTGCAAAACAAATTCCTTGATCAGCCCGTTTTGGGTGGCGATGGTCAGTGACATGGCCATCACAAACAGCACGTAGCGCACATAAATCAGGTCACGCAAGGCGATGAAAAGCAGCAGATTGAACACAACCATGGCGCTGGCAATACCAAAATACCAAGCCTGCCCGATATAGTCGATTCGCTCGTGCCGTTCGAATGCCGCAGGCGTCCACAGCTTGGCCAAAATGGACATGGGACGCTGTGACTGCAAGCGCACATACACCACCTGGTCGCTGTGTGGGGGCAGGGTAATGGGAAACACAAAATGGCGATGGGCGTACGCGCGGGTATCAAATGGCAACTGACCTCCCGTACGCCGGCTTACGTAAGCACCGCTGGAGTCGGGTTGGTGGAACTCCACTACCGCCAGCGACGGATTGCCAATTTCAAGCAAACGGTTCAATGCCTGATTCCCGGTGTTGGCAAGCCGCAATCGCAGCCAGAAAGCAGACTGGCTATAGCCCAGACGAACGCTGGAACTGTCGGGCAAGTTGCCCACAAATTGCGCCGCTGCGGAACCGGTGCGTACATCGTCCAATGTCCACGCCAGCGCTGGATCTTCCAAAATGTCAAAGTACTGGGTTAGGGTAACGGATGCGACAGGGGCGGCGCCCACGTCCAGTGGCCGGTTGGCAGCAAAGGTGCAGTGGAGACAAAACCACAGGCCAATCCCCAACAGCAACAACCGACCCCGATAGAAAGAAACCTGGCGCATCCTGTTTCCCAATTGGCACTTCGCAAACAGTATAGATGCACCATTTGCGCCGATATGGGGTTTTTGCACCGAAAAAATGCTGCAGTGCAGAATGCTTTTCAACAGGGTGTTCGCCCCATTCTTGACTATGGCTTTTCGGACCGACTGTCGTTACCATCTGGCTTCTGGTGCCATAGGGCGGTGCCGGTAGGAGCGCTTATGCCATCCGTTTCGCGTCGGTCATTTGCACACAGAGTGAGTGGCCTGGTGTTTTTGGTATGCCTGCCGGCCATCGCGCTGGAGTCGCCCAGTGGCAAAGTGGTGCTGACCATCGCCGGCAAAATTGGCGAGAAGAACACCCCCGATGCCGCAGTCTTTGACATGGCCATGCTGGAAAAATTGCCGCAGCAAACCTTTACCACCATGACGCCGTGGGACAAAGCCCCGATCAAATTTACCGGCCCCTTGTTGCGCGATGTGTTGCAGTCAGTCAAGGCCCAGGGGCAAACGATCAAGGCGCTGGCGCTGAACGACTACCAGACCCACATTCCGCTGGAAGATGCGCGGCAGTTCGACGTCATCGTTGCCCACCGCATGAACGACGCCCGCATCCCGGTGCGAACCAAGGGGCCGCTGTTCATCGTGTATCCCTACGACACCAACCCCGCACTGCGCGCGACCACCTACTACGAACGCTCTGCATGGCAGCTCAAGACCATGCGCGTGGAGTAGCCTGACCATGCCCGATGGTGCCGGCCGTGGCCGTTATCTCTTCTGGCTGGCACTGGGTGTGTCGACAATGGCTGCCGCCATGGCGGTGTTGCTGGTGGTTGAAATGGGCCAACGCCGGGTGGTCCAACGCAGCATAGGGCTGCGAACCGACTCCATCAACGCACCAGCGGTGGAATGCGAGCGCGAATTTTTATTGTTTCGCCAGGCGCTCGACAACGCGGTGAATAGCCGGGTGCCGCCAGACCCCGAACAACTAACCCTGCGCTACGACTTGTTTTTGAGCCGCTTGGTGCTGTTGCGCGACGGTTCTGCGGCCGCGGTGTTGGGAGAACGCCCCGAATACCAGTCGGCCATGCCGAAACTCACGCAATGGGCCATGGCGGCGGATGCGGTCATGCTGCAAACGCCACCGGACCCCAGGGCACTGGCGGGTTTGTTGGTGCAAGTCAACGCACTGGCGGCCGATGTACGGGTGCTGACCCTGGCCGCCAATTCCCAGGTGGCGCATCTGCTGGAGCACCAGGCTCTCGAACTGCTGGACCAGAGCGAAAAAATCATGGCGCTCACGCTGGGGCAAATGGTTGTGCTGCTGGTGGCGGCGGTGGCGCTTTTCAGGCGCCACACGCGCCAGGAGCAAGAGCGGCGCGCGCTGGAGCAAATATCCAGCGATTTGCGTTCCGCCCACGATTTGGCCCAAATCTCGCTGGAGAAACTGCACGACTCACAGGATCAGTTGGCCCGTGCGGAAACACGCGCCACCCTGAGCACCGTCATTGCCAGCGTGTCGCACGAATTGAGTACCCCCCTGGGCAACAGCCTGATGATGGCCGGCAACCTGGTGGAGCAGGGGCGGGAATTCCAGAAGTCCCTGGACGCCAATGACATCAAACGCTCCGATCTCACCCACTTTGTGGCCGCAGTGCGCAAAGGCCATGACCTGATGGAGCGCAATCTGCAACGGGCCGTGGCGTTGCTGCGGACCTTCCGCCAGGTTGCCAACGACCAGGCCAGCGAGCAGCGCCGCACTTTTCAACTGGCCACCGTGGTGCAGGAAATTGTGGACACCCTGGCACCCAGCCTGAAGCGCTATCCGCACCGGATCGACCTTGCCATCCCCGATGCCATTACGCTGGACAGCTATCCGGGGCCACTGGGGCAGGTGGTCATCAATCTGGTCAACAATGCCTACCTGCACGCGTTTGAAGGCCGCAGCAATGGTGTGCTGGCCATTGCGGCATCGGCCAGCGGTGACCGGGTGCTGCTCACGGTGGCGGACAATGGAGTGGGCATGTCCAGCGAGGCGCAAAAGCACCTGTTCCAGCCCTTTTTTACCACCAAGGCCCAGCGCGGCGGCACTGGGCTGGGTATGTCGATCGTGTCCAACCTGGTTACCAAAACGCTGGGCGGCACCATTGGCGTGAACAGTACCGAGGGCAGCGGAACCACATGGTCAATTGACCTGCCGCAGGTGGCCCCTGGCGGCAAAGCCTGACATACGGCGCACTGGGTGCGGGGTGGGCTCAGTCGCCGGTGGTCAAGCCGGTTTGCTTGTCCAGCGCAAATCGACCGGTCCATGGTGTCCAGCAAGGCCTTGCGCACTTTGAGTTTGGTGTTTTTTGCGCCGACATATTGAGCTTTTTGAACTCCTGCGCCACGCCAAGGCGGTCGGCATCAGTTGCTCCACCGCCACCACTTTGTCCAGAAAACCGGCCTCCATGGCGCCTTGGGGGTTGAACATCTCGGCGTTGATGACGCTGCGCTGAAATGCAGCCTTTCCCAAGCGGTCCTGCGCCAGGGTAATGCCCACATGGTGCATGGTCATGCCGATTTTGACCTCGTTGAGGCCGATGTTGAACGGGCCTTCCACACCAATGCGGTAGTCGGCTGAAAGCAGCACAAAGCGCCCTTTGCCACCGCATGGCCGGGGCAGGCGACGATGATGGGGAAGGGTGCGCCAGCATGCGCCGGGCCAGCGTCGAACCCAGTGCGACCAGATCAATCGCTTGCTGGGGACCGGCCATCATCACCTTCAGGTCGTAGCCGCCGCTCAAAATGCCGGGTTGGCCGGTCACAATGACGATGGCCCTGTCTTGTTCGGCCTGGTCAGCGCCGCGTTGAAGCTGGCGATCAAATCGGGGGAAAACGCGTTGACCTTGCCGTTGTTCAGCGTCAAAGTGGCAATGCCGTCGTTCAGTTGGTAGTTCACCAGTTGGCTCATGTTGCGTGTCCTGTGTATGGGGAGTGCGCCAGTCTAATGCAATGGCCGGGCGAACTACTAAGATCGGGGCCTTCTCACGGGCCTTGGTAAAGGCCACCTAACCGCGAGGCACGCGCATTTTGCACTGGTCATTTTTTTACCGTTCTGTGTGGGCTCGCTTGCTGGCCGTGGTGCTGGCTGTGTGGGCTATCGGTGCGCTGGAGTGGGCGCAACACCGCGCCCAAACCCCGGCCCCGCTTCCACCCAACGCAACAATGGCGCCACAGACCCCACCGCTTTAACGGCACGAAGGGCACTAACGGCTCCAGTGGCCCCTGGCGGTGTGGCCCGCCATGGTCAGCGCGCAACCCGTGGGGGGCCTTGCATACCGTGGCCCAGGGCGACATTCCCATGCCGCCGGGCATGGCGGCGGCCCACGCCAGCAGCCTGCTGGTGATGCCGCCCGCTCACCCGGCGGCGCTGTCGATTTTTTGGTTTTCGGGCGACCGCGAGAGGCCTAACGTGCAAATGCCGCCTCGCAGTACGACCGCACCACGCAGCAATGGTCGGCGGCGCGGTTTGTGGTCAACCGCCAGGTGCTGGGCGCACAACTGGGCTTTGGCGTGCGCCGCCTGGGCAACCCGGTGGCGTGGCTGGACGGGCGGGGCAGGGTGCATCTGTTTGTAGTGGCCACGGGTGGCGGTGGCTGGGCCGCGTCGCGCGTGGTGCACCTGCGCCAAAGCAGCGGCAGCAATGCCCTGGACGCGCTGGCATTTGCGCCGGTGCGGGTGTTGCCGCTGTCGTGGTTGTGGAACACCAGCTTTCTGGTGCGCAACGCGCCCTTGCCACTGGCCGATGGTGGCATGGTGTTGCCGGTGCATTTTGAGCTGGGCATCAAATACCCCACGGCGCTGCGGTTCGACGCGCAGGGCGAGTTTCTTGGCGTCGCGCGCATTTCGGCACGCGGCTATTTGCTCCAGCCTGCTTTGGTGATGCAGTCGCCCCAGTCGTGGCTGGCACTCATGCGCGATGAACGTGCCAACGGCAAGATTGGCGTCGCCCACACCACCGACGGTGGCCAGCACTGGCGCGACCTGCCCGACCTGGCCTTGGACAACCCCGATGCTGCGGTGGCCGGCATGGGCGTGGCGCCGGGCGCGCTGCTGCTGGCCCACAACTCGTCACTGGGGTCCCGTGCGACGCTGGACCTGAGCCAATCTGCCGATGGCCGCCAGTGGGCGCGTGTGCAGACGCTGGCAACCGGCGCCCCGCTGGATGAATTTTCGTACCCCGCCATGGCCTGGGTGGATCGCGATCTGTGGGTCAGCTACACCGTAGACCGCCAGCGCATCGCGTGGCAACGCCTGGCAAGCAAGCCTGCACGGACAGGGGGACAACCATGAACATGGCCTGGATGGATGCCGCAGTGGCAGGGTGGATGGGTGACTTCCCCCTGCTGCCGTCACCTGCAGCCATGCAATGGGGCCTGCAGGCCAGCTGGAGTGTGGTGCTGGCTTGGCTGGGCGCCATGCTGGCGGCGCGCTGCATGGGGCGGCGTGGCGTGCCGGTGGTCGTCGCGGTGATTGTTACGGCGGGCGTGGCCGTGGCCTCGGCCGCCAGTGCCTGGTTGCCCGGCCAGGCCGCAAGCAGCTACTGGTTGGGTTGGCGTTCCAGGCCCCCAGCATGAGCGCAGTGCTGCTGTGTGCGGTGCTTTTGCGTGCCCAGTGGGCGCGGTGGTGGGCGGGCCATGCGAATGCCCCGCAGGGGGCGGCACCGGTGGCGGGGTCTGGCGCGGTGCCTGCAGAGTTTGCGGGTAGGGATGCGCCCCGGGTGGTGCGCTGGTGCACGCCGGATGCTGTTTTGGCGGTGCTGGGTGTGCTGCTGGGCTGGGCTTTGTTGCTGGACACTTTCGCACTTTTGCCGGTGGAGCTGCTGCCTGGGGCTTTCGCCCCATGGCGGCGGCGGTGCTGTTGCTGCTGTGCTTGACGCCCTGGCTTTGCAGGTGGGGCCGCAGCGGCGGCCTGGGCACCGCGGTGTGCGGTGGCGGTGATGGTGTTTGTGCTGCTGCGCCTGCCCAGTGGAAATGTGTGGGATGCCGTGTTGGACCCGTGGTTGTGGCTGGCGCTGCACGTCCATGTGGCGCGCAGGCTGCGGCTTTGCTATTAAATCAGGAGCTGCTTGCGCACGCCGGACGTGCGGAAAAGGCATTTTGCATATATTTTGCATTGACCCTGCGCCCGCGTAAGATGTGGCCCGGTGCAGTGCGGTCAGCGCCCGCACCACGGTTGCGGTCGCTTCGCGGATACGGATCACCATGAAACCCATGAATACCTTTTTTACGACACCCTGCAGGTTTCCCGCTCGGCAAACGATGCGGCGTTGCAGGCCGCGTTCAAGACGCTGTGTGAGAAGTACCACCCCGACAAGGACCCCGGCGATCTGGTGGGGGCCACGCCGGAGATGCTGCAGCTCAGCGAAGCGTATGCGGTGTTGTCGGATTCGGATAAACGGTTTGCCTACGACCTCTCGCTTACCAAACGCGAGCGCGAGATGCGCGCCGAAGAAGAGGCCAAGGCCGCCAAAGCTGCCAGTTCCATGTTCCCGCCCATCGTGATGCCGCCAGACTTTCCGGAGCTGCCCGGCATTCCACCATTGCCCACAGCACCCCGCTGCCACGTCCGTGGCGGCGACTGCGGCACCCACGCACCCGCAGCCGCACCCGGCACGGCCAAGGTGCAATCGACTCCGGTGCACCATCCCCACGGACGGCGCCGAAATTTCCGCCGCCCGCGTCCACCAGCGGATCGCTGGACTTTGCGCCCACCATCATGGAGTCGCCGCCATCGGAGAAATCCGGTTTCGTTGATACCCGGCCGCAGGGGGTGGCTGCGCCGCTGCAGGTGTGCACCGTTCGGGAGACACCTGTTCCCGTGCGGGGCAACGCGGCGGTGGAATGGTTGCGCGAGCGCCCGGCGGCCCTGCTGGGTGTGGTGGTGCTGGGTATTGCCGTGATTGCTCTGGCACCGTGGATGCTGCGTGTTTTCCATATGGCCACGCAGCCCGCTCAGCCCATCACGCCGGATATTCACTCCACCTATGTGGAGCCACCCGTGGAGCCCGCACTGGCGGCCTCGGCAGTGGTGCCTGCAGGCACACCGGCTGTGGCCGCCGAGGCGGGTGTGTCGAACCCGGCAGTCCCGGCTGTGGATGTGGTTTCTGCTGCCACCGCCACAAGCGCTGCCGTGGTGGCCGCTGCCGCAGCAACGGCAGCCGTGTCGGCACCGGCCAAGGCGGCACGCAGTCCCAAACGTGCCGTTGCCCGTAAAACCAAGCCCGCTGCCCCCGCCAAGGCGCCCGAGCCGCAGGCACCCTCCAGGCCGGCCGAGCCTGAACCCGCCCCACCCGTGTACGACCCCGGTGGCCACTCCGGCTTTGCGCCCAAATGCCGCTGGGTCACGCCCGTCAAATGGTCGTGTAGTTAGTCACTGAAACCGGACTTGCCCTACGTTCTGCCCGCTGGTGTGCCGATAAACCAGAGAAGTTGGTACGCAACACGCACGAAGGAGCAAGCACCATGGACAACAAATTCTGGCTGGCGTTGGTGTGGGTGCTTGGCGCGGCAGTGGTGGCGACACTGGCGTATTCAGTGTGGGACTTGCTGAAGGGGGTGGCGGCACGTATGGCGCCCGGCTGGCGACTTTTTGCTCCATATTTAGGAGCTGGTAACGCAATACCAGTAAGCGCAGAGCGGCATATTCGGATCAAACCCCGGTGGTGAAAGAGCAATGCGCAGGCGCGCCGTGCCAACCGGTATGGTCGGTGGGGGGACGTCCCACGCGTCGCAAAAGGAATGGGAGCTGAATCAGGCTTCTTCGGTGCCGGTTCGTAGCATGGTCTGCATACATTGCGCCAAGGCTGGAAGGTGCTGATCCGCCACGGCTTTCACCGTCAAAGGATCAATATCACCCAAATAGTTGTGCACCAGAATGTTGCGAAATCCGCTTATTTCCCGCCAGGGAATCAATGGATGCAAGACCTTGAGGGTGTCGGGCAACATCAGTGTCGCCTCAGACAAGGTTTGCAAATTGCCCAAGTGGCGTCGTACAAAATTTCGTCCTGGGTCAAATCTCCACGTGTCTGAATACGGGCAATTTTCTCAATCGCCTCCAGCACATGCAGGGCGTAAGGCTGCCAGGTTTTAGTCACAGCGCAATGGCTTCTTTCAAGACGTGGTCACGGATGTGGCGGCTGAGTTCGTGCTCTGGAACCAAGTCCACCTTGCGGTGCAACAAATCAGCAAGCCCCTGCGCCAGGGGTAAACGCTGTGCAAACAGGTCATAGCCACGCGGAAGTTCAACCAAAAATCCACATCACTATCAGGTGTTTCCTCGCCGCGTGCCACGGATCCAAACACGCGCAAATGCTGGCCACCAGCGGCCTGCCAATGATTCGAGGGGGGCTTTCAATTGACGCAATTCATCAAGCAACATGGTGTTGTGTCCGTGAATGAGCAATTATTTGTAGCGTGTCAGTGAAGGTGTGGCGATGGTAGCGCGGAAAGTTGCAGCCCCAACGTCGATGGGCTCATTGCTGTGGGTTCATTTTCTGACCACCTGCCGACTGCGCCAACTCGCCTTGAGCCAACGCACCCAGCGCCGCTACCAGCCCCGCCACATCGGCTTCACTGTGCGCCGCCGACAGCGCAATGCGCAGGCGCGCCGTACCCACCGGTACTGTGGGTGGCCGAATGGCGCTGACCCACAGGCCCTGCATACGCAACGCGTCGGCCACTGCCAGCGCTTCGTCGTTGCGACCAATGATGAGCGGCTGGATGGGGTGTGCGAATCTGCCAGCCGCCAGTGGTGGCCCGCCAGGGCTGTGAATAGGCCGCTGCGCAGCTGCGCGATCAGGGCTTGCAGATGCGTGCGCCGCCATTGCTCGTGTTCCATGGCGTGCAGACTGGCGCGCAAGGCGTTGGCCAACAGGGCAGGCGCGGCGGTGGCAAAGGTGTAGCTGCGGGTCTTTTGCAGCAGCCACTCCACCAGCGTATCGTCACCCGCTACAAACGCGCCTGCCACACCGGCGGCTTTGCCCAGCGTGGCCATGTACAGAATGCGCCGCGACGCGTGTGGCCCCGTCAGCCCGGCCTGCGCCAGCGCGCCGCGCCCTTGCGGCCCCAGTACGCCAAAGCCGTGTGCGTCGTCCAGCAGCAGCAGGGCGTCAAAACGTTCGCACAGGGCCAGCAGGGCGGGAATGTTGGCGCAGTCGCCATCCATGCTGAACACCGCGTCGCTGAGTACCAGCTTGCGCGTCGCGCTGCTGGCTTGCAGTTGGCGCTCCAGCGCGGCCAGGTCGGCGTGGGGAAACGGTGCACCTTGGCGCCCGAGAGGCGCGCGCCGTCTACCAGGCAGGCGTGATTCAGCGGGTCGGAAAAAATGGCGTCGTCCGGCCCCACCAGCGCGGGGATGAGCCCCACGTTGGTGGCAAAACCGGCATAAAAATACAGCGCCCGCGGCAGGCCCACAAACGTGGCCAGCTCCTGCTCCAGTGCCGCATTGGCCGTGCTGTGGCCGCTGACCAGGGGCGAGCCGGTGGCGCCCACACCAAAAGCCCGCGCGCCCTCGCAGGCGGCGGCGATCAGCGCCGGGTGCTGCGCCAGGCCCAGGTAGTCGTTGCTGCAAAAGGCCAGCATGGGCACACCGTCCACCACCAGCCGCGCACCGC
Organism: Candidatus Aalborgicola lynettensis; assembly: GCA_016719405.1. Lineage (GTDB taxonomy): Bacteria > Pseudomonadota > Gammaproteobacteria > Burkholderiales > Burkholderiaceae_C > Allorhodoferax > Allorhodoferax lynettensis. The sequence goes on along the minus strand of JADJZE010000002.1, from coordinate 301,023 downwards.
CGCTGAAGTGGCCTTGCGCATCCAGCTGCGGCGCCACCACGCGGCGTGTGCGGCGCAGGTGGGCGGCGTCGAGCTCCGACAGGCGCTGGGGGAATGCGTCCAGCCAGGAGGGGGGGGCAGGAGGGTGCATTGCTATTGTTTTAGTAGCTGCTTGCGCACGTCCGGCGTGCGGGGAAGGCTGTTTTTACTAGATGTTTTCGCCACGGACACTACGCCATGTAACCCGTGCGCAACGCATGGGCCCACTCGTCGCGTCCGCGCTTGGCGGCAAGCCGGGCCATGGACTCAAAATCGTAAGGAACGGATAGCAGCGCCACGTTCCAAGTGTTGCCTTGCCGCTCCACGATGGCATAACGCGCGTCGGGTGAGCCGGTCTCCACCACGTGTGGGATGGGGTGTGTGTCATCGTAGGCGGGCAGCCCTACGCTGCCGTTCTCTCTACCGTCTCCAAGAAATACGCGCAATCATTGTCGGGCGTGCCATGGCACAAAAACACGCCCTGCGTGAGGTGTGCGGTGGCCGGGAGTGTGGCCAGCCATGTCAACTCTTTCTCTGTGAGTTGAGAGCGGGCACAGCCGTCAGAAAGACTGATGCGTTCGGGTCCGTGGGTAAGCATTTGCCGTTCGTGATTGCCGGCCAAGCTGAGCCAGCCTGTGTGCATGAGGTATTGCGCGGTTTCCAGCGCCATGAGGGGGCCAGAAAGACTGTCGCCCAAATTGACCACGTGATCGACACCCCGGCGCGTGATGTCTGCGGCCACGGCTTCGAGTGCGGGCATATTTCCGTGGATATCGCTGAGGATGGCGATGCGCATGGGCCTAGTTCACGGAGGGCAAGGTATCTTTGGCATCTGGCGCAGCATCTGGCACCGCGCCCATAAACCGGTCGAAGTCGGTGCGGGAGCCCAGGGGTGCTTCACGGCGCAGGTCGTCCAGAGCTTTGTTGATGCCCGACACGTAACCAATATGTTCCACGTAATCGGCATGCCGTAGTTGGCGCTGTTTGGCATTCATACAGGTTGAGCCTCGCGCAGGACGCGGTCTCTGAATTTGGCGGGGATGTCACCCGGGGTGAGCACGTCTACCGCAATGCCAAGCGCTTCCTGTAGTTCGATCTGGATGGCGCCCAAGTCCAGCAACGTGGCGCCCGCAAGAGGGTCAACCAGTAAATCCAGGTCACTCGCAGCGGTGTCATCACCATGCACCACCGAGCCAAAAATCCGCAAGTTTTCGGTTCGGTGGGATGCCGCAATGCGGCGAATCATGTCCCGGTTTTGGTGCAGCATTTCCGACGGTTTGTTTGGCATAAGCAATCTCCCCGGCAGCTTGATGAACCGGTTGGGTCATGGTAGCAAATTTTGTTCAAAAACCCTGGCACTCTGTACGCTGCGTCCGTGTGGAGTTTGGTCTCTTCCTGATTGTGATGACCTGAATGGCGATCTCGGGCAGATCAATGAATTGCTATAAATTAGATAGCTTCTTGCGCACGTCCCACCGGCGTGGGAGGCGTTTTTGTATCGTAAGTGCGTCGGGACTGGTTTGGTAGGGCACGTTGGCCAGCAGGGGCGCTCCGTAGCGGGTGGCCAGCTGGTGGCGCAGGTAGGCAATGTTGTCGGCCTAGGCCAGTATCCTGCCGTCGACATGGTTGGCGACCCAGCCCACTAATTTGTATTTTGTATTGGCGTATTGTTAAAAATACGCGTCACTTTTTGAGTCGTATCCTTCAAAATACGCCTCATGCCCACTTCACAACCTCGCCCCCGCTATATCTGGCAACACTCCGCATGGCCGCAGCTCACATGGGATGCCGTTGTGTTGGCGCCCGCGCTGGACCAAGCACGACTTGAGCAGGGCCGCTTGTTGGGGCTGCTGGGCGCCATTGGGCTGGAGCAGGCCAAAGCCGTGCAGCGCGAACTGTGGGTGCAAGAGGCGCTGGCCACTGCTTCCATTGAGGGAGAGCAGCTCAACCTCGAATCCCTGCGCTCGTCAGTTGCGCACCGGCTTAGCCTGGCAGATGCGCCGGGCACAGACCGGTCGGTAGAAGGCTTGGTGCAGGTGATGGGCGACGCGCTGGGTAACCATAGTGCGCTGCTGGACCTGGACCGGCTATGCCGCTGGCAGTCGGCGTTATTTCCGGGGGGAACGTCGGGCATCACGCGGATTGCAGTGGGGCGCGTGCGCGACCATGCCGATGCCATGCAAATTGTGAGCGGGGTACTTGGCCGCGAGGTGGTGCACTACGAGGCACCGCCCTCAGCCCAAATCACTTCAGAGACAGAGCGCTTTTTGGCATGGTTTGAGCGTACGCGGCCTGCGACGGGTATGTCGCCCGCCATAAATGGAATTGCGCGGGCGGCGCTGGTGCACCTGTGGTTTGAGTCCATTCACCCGTTTGAAGACGGCAATGGCCGCCTGGGTCGTGCATTGGCAGACATGGCTCTGGCGCAGGACATGCGGTCGCAAGACGCACAGGCCAGCCCCGCGCTGGTGCGGGTGTATGGCATGGCACACCAGATGCTCAAAACCCGCAGCGCGTATTACGATGCGCTCAACCATGCGCAGCGCCTGCGCGGCATAGCGCCAGAAAGCGGCACGATTGACGCCACTCCATGGGTGCTATGGTTTGTGCAGACCTTTACCAGCGCGTGCGTTGCCAGCCAGGCGGTTGTGCGGGACGCCAGAGACAAGGGGCAGTTTTGGTTACGGGCCGCGCAGTGTCAAACCAATGAGCGCCAGCGTAAAGTCTTGGAGCGCCTGCTGGAGGCAGGGCACGCAGGCTCTGGCGGCGGCTTTCTGGGTGGAATGACCACCGACAAGTACGCCAAGATCACCGGCACCTCCAAAGCCACCGCCACCCGCGATCTGGCCGACTTGATCGCCAATGGCCTGCTGCGTGTAGAGGGCCTGGGCAAGGCCACCCGTTACGCGGTGAACGTGCCGGGGTGGGAGCAGCCATCGGTGAAGGGTTGAAATGTTTTTGCTATGGTTTTAGTGGCCGTCACCGCACGTCCAGCGCGCGTGAGCCGTAGCGGGTGGCAAGCTGGTGCTGCAGGTAGGCTATGTTGTCGGCCTGCGCCAGCATGCTGGCGTCCACATGGTTGGCCACCCAGCCGACTAAGGTGAGGCCGCTGGCCGCAATGGCCTGCGCGGTGAGCAGGGCGTGGTTCAGGCAGCCCAGGCGCAGGCCCACCACCAGCACCACCGGAAGGGCCAGGGCGCGGGCCAGGTCGGCGCCGGTTTCCGTGTCCGACAGTGGCACCAGAAAGCCACCAGCACCTTCCACCACCACGGCGTCGGCCTGCAAGCGCAGGGCCTGGTAGGCGCCTACCAGTTGGGCCACGGTGATCTGCACGCCGGCACGCCGCGCGGCGATGTGGGGCGATACCGGGTCGGGGAGCAGCACCGGGTTGTCCAGCGCAGGGTCTACCTGCACGGTGGAGGCGGCGCGCAGGGCCAGCACGTCGTCGTTGGCTTGTACGCCGTTCACCAGCTCGGTGCCTGCCGCCACGGGCTTCATGCCCACCACGCGCGGGTAGTGGGCGGCCAGCGCGTGCAACAGCGCGGCGCTGATAAGGGTTTTACCCACGCCAGTGTCGGTGCCTGTCACAAACAGGCCGGGCAGTGGTCGCGCATCAGGCCCCGCGGTAGTGGAGGGGGCGGCAGGAGTCTGGGGCGCTTCGGTGGGGCTCATGGCAAGGGTTGGCTGATGGGCTGGGACGCCAGCGCCGAGCTGTTGGGCGCATCCTCCGCCAGCGTGGCCTGCAGCGCCGCCAGCGCGCCTTGGGCCAGGTGGGCGCCCGTTTCTGCATCAATGGCATACGGCGGCATGGCATAAATTGTGTTGCCAATCGGGCGCAGCAGCACACCCTGCGCCAGCGCATGGCGGGCGTAGCGGCGGGCAAAGTGGGGGGGCGTGGATGTACGTGGGGTCTACGTCCCAGGCCCACAGCATGCCGATGCGCCGCGCGTTGCGAATGGCAGGGTGCTGGGTGAGTGGTGCAAAGGCCTGGTCCAGCTGCAGCGCCGTGCGGGCGTTATCGGCCAGCACATCGCTTTGCTCAAACAGCTCCAGCGTGGCCAGCGCCGCGCGGCAGGCCAGCGGGTTGCCGGTGTAGGAGTGCGAGTGCAAAAAGCCGCGTGCCACGTCAACGTCGTAAAACGCGGCGTACACGGCGTCGGTGGTCAGCACGGCGCTCAAGGGCAGGGTGCCGCCGGTCAGGCCTTTGGAGAGGCAAATAAAGTCGGGGCGAATACCGGCCTGTTGGTGCGCAAACAGCGTGCCGGTGCGCCCAAAGCCCACCGCAATTTCGTCGGCGATCAGGTGTACGGCATACCGGTCACACAGGGCGCGTGCCAGGCGCAGGTATTCGGGGTCGTACAGGGCCATGCCGCTGGCGCACTGCACCAGGGGTTCCAGAATCAGCGCGGCGGTTTGTGCGTGGTGATGCTCCAGCCACTGCTGCAAGGCTTGTGCGGCACGCCGGGCCACGTCCGCTGCCGTTTCACCTGGCAGCGCAGCGCGGGCGTCGGGGCTGGGCACGGTCGCAGCCAGGCGTATTAGCGGGGCATAGGCGGTGCGAAACAGCGCAATGTCGGTCACGCCCAGCGCGCCCACGGTTTCGCCGTGGTAGCCGCCCGCCAGGCCGATAAAGCCGCATTTCTCGGGCCGCCCGGTGTTGCGCCAGTAGTGGGCGCTCATCTTCAGCGCAATCTCAGTCGCACTGGCACCATCGCTGCCATAAAAGGCGTGGCCCAGGCCGGTGAGTGCACCCAGCCGCTCGGAGAGTTCCACCACCGGCGCGTGGGTAAAGCCGGCCAGCATCACATGGTCCAGCTGGTCCAACTGGTCTACCAGCGCGGCTTTGATGTGCGGGTGGCCGTGGCCAAACAGGTTCACCCACCAGGAGCTAATGCCGTCCAGGTAACGCTGGCCGCCTTCGTCGTACAACCACACGCCCTGGGCGCGGGCGATGGCCAGAGGCGGCGCTTCTTCGTGCAACTGCATCTGGGTGCAGGGGTGCCACACGCTGCGCAGGCTGCGCGCGGCAAGGGAGGATGGGTTCATGGGGTGGGGCTCGCGCGGGGGGGGCAACGGGAGGTGCGGGGGGAGTGTAAACCTGGGGCGGCAGGGCGCACCGCCGCATGCCAGGGAAGGGGTTCGGAGGGTGTTGGCATAGGGAAATCGCGGCTATCCTTTTTATGTATGTTGTGAGAGCATTGCGCTCCAACCGAACCAGGGCATTTCCATGCGCACCCTCTCTACCAGTACCACGCTTGTTGACCCCTACCGGGCTGGATTGGCCCTGGGCTTGGAGTTGGCCGCCATCCAGCCCGAAGTGGTGTTTTTGTTTTGCACCGCCCATTACGCCAAATGGGACGAATTGCTGGAGGGTTTGTACGACGGACTGGACGATGCCAGTGTGCAACTCATTGGCGCCACGGGGACGGTTTCTGGAGCGCTCCCATGTGGCCGACCTGGGGGCTTGCGCTTTGGGGTTGAATAGTGCCGGTGCGCTGCGCTGGCATGTGGCCGCAAGCACCGGCGTGCAGCAAGACCCCCGGGGCGCGGTGCGCGACACGCTGGGCGTACTGCAGGCGGCGCTGCAGGGTCGTACCCCCGCCGCGTATTTTCTGTTTTCGGATTTTCACACCGACGCCAGCGTGCTGGAATCGGTGCTGCGCGACGAGGTGCAAGTGCCCGTCATGGGGGGGCTGGCGGCGGATGACAATTCCAAAATGGAGCAGTGCCGCGTGTTTTGCAACCGGCAGCATTACGCCGATGCCGTGGTCATGCTGGCGTGCGAGGGGCCGCTGTCGTTCCAGGTGCACATCGGCAACTCCATTGCGCCGGTGGGGTCTGCCGGGTGTGTGGCCGGGGCGGTGGGCAAAACGTTGCAAAAGATCGATGGCATCGACGCCACCGAGTTCATTGAGCGTGAAACCGGCAAGCCTTTTTTGCACACCGACCAGGGCAGCATTGCATTGACCGTGGCGCACACCGGTTTTGCGGGCGAAAAGTGCCTGCGTGCGCTGGTGGAGAACTACCGCGCCAACGACGGCAGCCTGACCCTGCACGGAGGCATTGGTGATGGTGAAATGGTCCAGGTCTGCCTGGCCAGCCCATCGCAGCTGCGCGACGAGGTGTACAAGATTGCGCAAACCGTCCAAAGCAGTGGCATGGCGCCCAGCGCGGCCCTGATCATCAGTTGTGCCGGGCGCAAGTCACTGCTGGGGGGCAAAATTGACTTTGAGGTCGAAGCCATCCGCGACGCCTGTGCCCAGCCTTTTCCCATGGTCGGGTTTTCGTCCTTCGGCGAAATCGGGCCTTTGCGCCACCAGGGGCGCTACACGCGCAACCTGTTCCACAACATGACCTACGTGCTGGTGCTGCTGGGGCAATGCGATGGCTGAAACCCCCTCGCGCTGGCTCAGTGTGGTGCATCCGGCACCAGAAGGGTTTAGCGCGGTTACCCTGAGTAAACGCCACTTGCTCAATGGGCCGGTGGCCCTGCTGGTGCCCACGTTGGCACAGGTCGAATCGGTGTTGCCGGATTTTCGCCAGCGTTTTGTGGGCGTCATCATCACCCCCGGCCAGCCCACCAGCCTGCACGCCCTGTCGAGCCACGCGTGGCATGCCACCCTGGCGCCCGAGCTGGACGATGTGTCGCGCATGCTGATTGGTGGTTGGCTGCGCAGCATGGAACGGGTGGACCAGACGTCGCAAGAGGTGGCCACTGCCAACGCCCGTAACGAGCGTTTGGCGCGTGAACTGGCGTCTACCCAGGCCGATTACCACGCGGTGACCGAACGCCTGCGCCGCCAAGTGGATGAACTGCAGGAGGCCAAGTGGGCCTTGTCCGATGCCAATCTGGCACTCGAAAGCCGGGTGGCCCGGCGCACGGCTGCGCTGGCGCTGGCGAACAAAAGTCTGTCTGAGGCCGTGCAGGAACTGCAGCAGGCGCAGGACGAACTGGTGCGCAAGGAAAAGCTGGCCGGGCTGGGCTCCCTGGTGGCTGGCGTGGCCCACGAGCTCAACACACCCATTGGCACGGCGCTGACGGTGTCCACCTCCTTGTGCCACGAGGCGCGCCAGATCAAACGCCACGTCGAAGAGGGTGCTCACGCGCAGTGCCCTGATGCACTATGTGTCCGACAGCGAAGAAATGGGCGACATGGTGGAGCGCAACCTGCGCATGGCGGCCGAGATCATTGGCCACTTCAAACAAATGGCGGTGGACCAGACGAGCGAGAACCGGCGCCAGTTTGTCCTGTCGGACGTGGTGTCCGACACGCTGTTCGCGCTCAGCCCGCGCCTGCGCCGCTGCGGCCACCTGGTGGAATTGGCGCTGGACAACGGCATTTGCATGGACAGTTACCCCCGGCGCCATCAGCCAGGTGTTGAGCAATCTGGTCATCAATGCGTTGGTCCACGCCTTCGATGACCGCCCGCAAGGGCACATGCAACTGCACAGCCACCTGACGGCCGATGGCCAGGGAGTTGAAATCGTTTTTCGCGACGACGGTGTGGGTATTTCGCCGGCAAACCAAAAACGTGTGTTCGACCCGTTTTTTACCACCCGCATGGGCCAGGGGGGGACGGGCCTGGGCATGCACCTGGTGTACAATCTGGTTACCTCGGTGTTGGGTGGAAAAATCAGGCTGCACAGCACACCCGGCATGGGGACCGAGATTGGCCTGAGCTTGCCGCTGGTGGCGCCCCATCCCGCGTAGACTGCGGGATCCTGGATTCGTTTGCCCCTACCCCTTTGGAACACACCGCAACCGTTTGCGCCCGCATCGACTTTGCCGACCCGCACCACCCCGGCGGCGCGCGCACGCGCCTGGCTTTTTCGGCGCCCCGCCAGTGCCTGGTGGCACACCAATTGGCCGAGGTGCGGGGTGTGCTGGACGCCGTGCAGGCCGCCGCGCTTGCCGGTGCCTGGTGTGTGGGGTATGCGGTATGAGGCCGCGCCTGCCTTCGATGAGGCCCTGCTTGTGCATGCTGCAGACGGGCCGCTGGCCTGGTTTGCCGTGTTTGAGGCCGTGCAGCCCTGGCCAGCGGTGCCCACACACACTGTGGAGGTGGTGTGGCACGACGGCACGGCGCGTGCCGACTTTGACCACGCGCTGCACCGCATCCACACCGACATTGCCGCCGGGGCGTACTACCAAGTCAATTTGACGGCACCCATGGTGGGCAACATTGCGCCCGTGGCCGCAGCCGCAGCACCCGCGCAAGCCCTGCAGCACCCGCGCAAGCCCTGTGCCGCCCTGCAAAGGGCGCAGCCGGGTGGCTACAGCGTGTACCTGGATACCGGTGCGGAGCAAATTTTGACCGTGTCGCCCGAGCTTTTTTTTGACTGGCGCGATGGCACCGTGTTAACCCGCCCCATGAAGGGCACCGCCGCCCGTGGCGCAACACCTGAAGACGATGCCGCCCAGGCCCAGGCCTTGCAGGCATCCACCAAAGAGCGGGCCGAAAACGTGATGATCGTGGACTTGCTGCGCAACGACCTGTCGCGTATCGCCGCGCCCTTTAGCGTGCAGGTGCCGCGCCTGTTCCATGCCGAGGCCTTGCCGTCGGTGTGGCAAATGACATCGGACGTGACGGCGCGCACCCGTGCTGGGGTGGGGCTGGCGGATGTGTTTGGTGCCCTGTTTCCGTGTGGTTCGGTCACGGGTGCACCCAAGGCCGCAGCCATGCAGGCCATTCGCGCGTTGGAGCGTGGGCCGCGCGGCGTGTACTGTGGCGCCTTGGGGCTGGTGCAGCCGGGTGGGGTGGCTACTTTTAACGTGCCTATTCGCACGGTGACGCTGCAGGGCAGTGTGGCGCGCTGTGGCATTGGCAGTGGCATCACCGCCGGCTCCACGGCGCCGGCCGAGTGGGACGAATGGGCGCACAAACAGGCTTTTGTGCGCCGCGCCAGCAGCGTGTTTGATGCTCGAAACGCTGGCCCTGCGTAACGGCGTGTTTCAGTCGATCAATGCCCATCTCGCCCGTATGGCCACCGCAGCGGCGCATTTTGGCTACCCCTGGATGAAGGTGCTGTGCGTGCTGCGCTGCAGGGTTTGCTGGGCGCGCATGGGCAGGGTGATTGGCGGGTGCGGCTGTTGCTGCAGTCCCAAGGCGCGGTGGCGGCGCAGGCCTACGCCCTGCCCGCATCGCCCGCACGGGTGCGCCTGCAATTGGCAACACAGGCGCTGGAGCAGACCGACAGCGAATTTGTGCGGTTCAAAACCACCCACCGCGCGCACTACGACGCCTTCACCCCAACCCAGCCAGACGTGTTTGACACCGTACTGTGGAATACGCAGGGTGAAATTACCGAATGCACCCGCGGCAATGTGGCCATGCTGCTGCACGGCCAGTGGGTCACCCCCCCGTTGCGTTGTGGTTTACTGCCCGGGGTGGGGCGCGCCAAGGCCTTGGTCGAGGGCCGGGTGAAGGAGGCGGTGGTGCGTGTGGCCGACGTGGCCGATGTCACGCAATGGGCATTTGTGAACAGCCTGCGCGGCTGGATTGCGGCCGACCTGGTGTCGCCGCTCAGTTGAGCGTGTTGCTCCACACCACCGGAAGGGCGTATTCCAGCCCGACGGCAATGTTGGCAAAAAAGTAATTCTCAATGGCCTCGGGGCTCAGTGCTTCCAGGTCCACATTGCCGTGTGGGTCACATGGAAAACTCAGTGCCCGGCCTTCGTGGAACAGTGATTGAAACCGGATCTCACAGGGGGAGGGTGCTTGCAGCATGATGATCTCCTGCATGGGCGTTTGGATACGGTCACTATGGTCGTAGCGGGCGCCGTCATCGCCTCGAAGTGAGGGGTGTTTTGCGGGCAATTTCTTCGCTATGCCGCCACCGCACCACCCGCACGTTTGCGCAGCCGGTAGGCATGGGGCGTTTGCTCCGTCCAGCGTTTGAAGGCGTTGATAAAGCTGGTGGACTCGGCATAACCCAGCATCTCGGCAATGTGCTCCACCGCCAGGTCGGAGCCCGAAAGCCATTCTTCGGCCAGGGTCTGGCGCACCTCGTCGCGCAGTTCGGCAAAGGTGGTGTTTTCTTCCAGAAGGCGCCTGCGCAGGGTGCGCGGTGTCATACACAACTCGCTGGCAATGGTCTCCATGGTCGGCGGCTGTGCGGTGTTGCTGGCCAGGCGGTCGCGCACCTGTTTGGCCAGCAGGGTGCGGGCGTTGCGTGCGTCCAGCAGTCTGCGGCATTGCGCGACTGCGGCTTGCAGCGCCAGGCTGTTCGCTTGCGGCAGCGGCAGCAGCATGACCGAACGGTCCATCACGGCTTCGTTGATGGGGGCATCAAACACCGGCTCCACACCGAAAATCTCGACGTAGTCCTGCGCATAAGACGGTCTGGAAAAACGAAACGACAGGCGCTTGAGCGGTGCGTTGAATGAAAACAGGTCGCGCTGCACCGTGACCAGGGCGCGTAAATCGCGCTCGACAATAAAGCGCTGCAGATCCGCAGGAATGCCGGTGTCGTCCAGCGTCAGCATGCTTTCCCCCTGCGTGTCCATTACCCTGAAATGGGTAAACGCAAACGTCAGGTGAAAATAACCCAGCGCCACGTCCAGCGCGCTGCGCGCGGTAGGGCTGCTGACGATGGCAAACCCGAGCGACCCAAAGGCCGTGAAGTGGTAGCGGCTACCCACCAGCATGCCCAGTCCTGGTACGTCAGGCAGGTGTTCCACCAGATTGCGGATCATGCGCAACTCCTGGTGGGCGGTCACAATGACCGACGGATCGTCCAGGTCTTTTTGTGTCACACCGGTTCCCGTCAGGCTGGCCGACAGTGGCATGCCATGGTCGGCTGCCAGTTCTGCCATCAGGCGCATGCTGGTTACGCTGCGAACAAAATCCCACTCAAACATGTCATGGTCTCCAAAATGGTCCGGCAATTGTCCTTTATTATTGATTTTTTGTCCTGATTTGTCCTGCGCTTTGCACGGTTTTCTTCTTACAGTGCGTGCTACTTTGGCGCCACCCATGGCGACCCACTCCAACAAACCCAGGCCCATGGTGGCCTTGCAAACCATGACTACATACGACTACATCATCGTCGGTGCCGGCTCTGCCGGTTGCGTGCTGGCCAACCGCTTGTCGGCAGACCCTGCGGTCAAGGTCTGCCTGCTTGAAGCCGGGCCGGTGGACAGCAGTCCATTCATCCGTATGCCCATTGGCATCATCGCCATGATGATGAGCAAGGTCATGAACTGGCGCTACTTCACCGAGCCGCAAAAAAACCTCAACAACCGGCGCCTGTTCTGGCCACGTGGCAAAACCCTGGGGGGCAGCAGTTCCAGCAATGCCATGGTCTACACCCGTGGCCACGCGTGGGACTATGACCACTGGGCCGCACTGGGCAATGCCGGGTGGAGCTACGCCCAGGTGCTGCCACTGTTCCGGCGTGCCGAAAACCACGAGCGCGGCGCCGATGCCTTTCACGGTGTCGGTGGTCCACTCAACGTCGCTCCACTGCGTTCGCCCAACCTGCTGACCGGCGTGTATGTGAAGGCGGCCGTGCAAGCCGGGTTTGTTGAAAACAAAGACTTCAACGGCGCCAACCAGGAGGGTGTGAGCCCCTACGAAGTCACGCAAAAGAACGGTGAGCGCTGGAGCGTGGCACGCGCCTATTTGCACCCGGTCTTAAAGCGCCCTAACCTGACCGTGATTACCGAAGCGCGCACCACCAAAGTGTTGCTGGACGGCAAGCGCGCACGGGGTGTGGCGTACATCAAAGGCGGTAAGACGGTTGAGATTGCCGCCACGCAGGAAGTTATTTTGTCCGGCGGCGCCATCAACTCCCCCCAGTTGCTGATGCTCTCGGGCATTGGCCCTGTCAACGAGCTGCAAAAACACGGCATTGCGGTGCAGCACGCACTACCGGGTGTGGGGCAAAACCTGCAAGACCATCTGGATTTGATGGTGGTGCACAAGTGCACCAAACCGGTATCGCTCGGGGTGTCTCCCACGACCTTGCTGGCCCAGGTAAAACACCTGTTCAATTACATTTTTAACCGCAAAGGCGCCCTCACAACCAACGGTGCCGAGGGCGGTGGATTCGTCAAGAGCGATGCCAGCCAGACCATTCCGGACCTGCAATTCCATTTTGCGGCGGTGCATCTGGAAGACCATGCACGCAATCTGAAAAGTGCGTTGTCCACCATGTTTGGCCATGGCTACACCCTGCATGTGTGCGATCTGCGTCCCAAGAGCCGTGGCTATATTGGTCTCAAGAGTGCCGACCCGGCCGCCGACGCCTTGATCGAGCCCAACTATTTGTCCCATCCCGACGACATGAAAACCATGGTCAAGGGGGTCAAGGTTGCGCGCAGCGTGCTGGCGGCGCAGGCTTTTGATGCGTACCGGGGGGTCGAAATGTTCCCCGGCCGCCATGTGCAGACCGATGCACAGATTGAAGCCTTTGTGCGCGAGAAGGCCGCCACCATTTACCACCCGGTGGGCACCTGCAAAATGGGCCACGATGCCATGGCCGTGGTCGATGACACCCTCAAGGTGCACGGCATGCAGGGCCTGCGTGTGGTGGATGCCTCCATCATGCCGACCCTGGTAGGTGGCAACACCAACGCGCCCACGGTGATGATTGCCGAAAAGGCATCGTCCATGATTCTGGCCAGCCGCAGCGTCGAGCGCGTGGTGGCCATGCAGGCCGGTGTGTTGCACGCGCACGAAGTGCAGGACAGTATTCCCGCATAAGGCAGCGCAGAGGGCTACCCCAACGCGGGTTGCTCTGGCTGCTCTGGTGGCAGTTTCTTTCTTAGCCTGCTTGGTGCGCCAGCAAGGCGTCGCACAGCTGTGCGGCGCCGTCGAAATCCAGGTTGGAAAGTGCCACCTCCAGAGGTTCCAGCGCCGCCCCCAGTTGGTCTGCGTGGCTGGAACGCAATTGCGCAAAATGGTCCATGGCCAGCATGTCGGAGTGACGCAGCAAATTGCGCAATACGCCCACATCGGCCACAAACCGCGCACGCCCCATCGGCGTGTGTGCATCCGGTGCGTTGGCAAGAGGTGTTGATGCAAGGGGATATTGCTGTAGCGCTGCCTGCAAGTGGGGCAGTGTGGCATCCACCGCAGTCTGGAGTTGTTGCACCTGTGCCAGGGTATCAGGTGGCGAGGGTGCATTTTTGACCTGTGCCTCCAATCCGGCGGCCACCTGTTGCAAATGCGTGGCGCCTGCTGTGGCGGCCAATCCCTTCAGGGTATGCAGCAGGCGTATGGCATCGGCTGTACCGCCCTGGTGCAGATGGGTGCGCAGTTGCGCAGGCGCCAGCCGCACATCCTGGTCAAAGCGGTGCAGGATGTTTGCCAACATGGTGGTGTTGCCACCCAGGCGTTGCAACGCACCTTCCAGGTCCAGCCCCGTGGTGGCGGGCGTGGCCTGCGCCGTGGGTGGCAAAGGGTGCGCGGGTTCGGATGCTGGCACCGTACGTCCGGTTTGTTGCAGCAGTATGGCAACCAGATGGTCCAGTTCAAACGGCTTGCCCACATGGTCGTTCATGCCCGCTTCCAGGCACGCTGCCCGGTCCGACGCCATGGCATTGGCGGTCATGGCGATGATGGGCAGTGTTGTTTGTCCCAGTTCGCCGCGAATGGCCCGTGTGGCGGTGTAACCGTCCATAACCGGCATTTGCACGTCCATCAACACGGCGTCAAACGGCGGCTGCGCCGCGGCCACGGCCGCCACGCCGCGCTGGCCATCGTCGGCCAGCGTGATGTGTGCGCCTTCCTGGCTTAGCAGGCCGTCGGCAACCATCTGGTTAATCTTGTTGTCTTCCACCACCAGCAGGCGCATGCCGGACAGGCGTTTGGGGCTGCTGCTGGTGTGCGCTTGCACTGCGCCGCCGGGGCGGCTGGTGTCGGCCACCTCGGCCAGTGGCAAGCGAATCGCAAAGTAAAAGGTGCTTCCCTGGCCCAACGTGCTTTGGAGTTGCAGCTCACCGCCCAGCAGCGCCACCAGGCGTTTGGAAATGGATAAGCCCAAACCGGTACCACCAAAGCGGCGCGTGGTGTTGGATTCGGCCTGCGAAAAACCGCTGAAGATGTGGGCCTGTTTGTCGGGCGCAATGCCAATGCCGCTGTCGCGTACCGCAAATTCCAGCAGCACATCGGACGCTGTGCGTTCTTTGGCCTGCACGCGCAGCACCACTTCGCCCTGGCTGGTGAACTTGATGGCGTTGCCGCCCAGGTTGATTAGCACCTGCTGCAGGCGCATGTCGTCGCCCAGCAGCCCGCGTGGCACGTTGTCATCGACCACAAAACGCAGTTCAATATTCTTGCCCCCCAGGTTGGCCGACAACACCACCGACAGGTCGCGCAGCATCTTGTCCAGGTGAAAAGGGCGCGGGTCCAGCGTCATCTTGCCCGCCTCGACTTTGGAGAAGTCCAGAATGTCGTTGAGCAGGCCCAACAGGGAACGCGCCGCACCCTCGGTCTTGGCCGCGTAGTCGCGTTGGCGCATGTCGAGCGCGGTGTTTTGCAGCAGCTTGAGCATGCCCAGAATGGCGTTCATGGGGGTGCGAATTTCGTGGCTCATATTGGCCAGAAACTCGCTCTTGGCCTGGCTGGCCGCATCCGCTGCTTCGCGCGCAGTTTGGAGCTCCTCACTGGCATCGTATTGTGCTTTCAGGGCTTGTAGGTGGTTGTTGTAGCCCTCTACCAGTTGGCCAATTTCGTCGTTGGTTTGAGGGTTTGGCAGGGGTCTTTGCGCGTCCTGCGACCGCTCATGCAAGCGCTTAAAACCATCGGCCACGGCGCGTATGGGTTGTACCACTGTGCGTGCATAACGCCAGGTTAGTGCGGCAATGCCCAGCAACCCGACTCCCAGCAGTACCAGGGTGGTTTGCGTGAGCTGGTCCACGCGCCCCGTGACCAGCCGGCGTGGGGTGATGATGACCATATAGCCGTGGGCCGGGTCGGGTTTGCCGACATCCATCAACACGGTTTCACCGTCCAGAGAAAACTGCTGGGTGCCCTGGTTTTTGCGAATAAGGTCCATCAGTGCCGGGCCAATGGGCTGGCCTACCATGGCACTGTCGCTGTGCAATACCACCCGCCCTTTGGGGTCGATCTGCATCAGGCGCTGGCTGGGGGGCAGCGCGTCACCGCGCAGGTATTCGTGCATGATTTCATCGGTCAGGCTGATGACCAGAATGCCCACCACTTCGGTCTTGCCGGTTTGTGCCGAAAAATGCCGTACCGGGCGCACCACGCTGCTCACCTGCGCCGTGCGCGAGTGGCTGTTGATGTTGGGCTCAATGCCCCGCCAAAGGGTAGGCGAGGGTGCTGCCAGCGCCTCTTGCAGCAACGCATCCATGGTCTGCTGGGGGACGGGGCTTACATTGAGCGTTTCACCCACATGAAAACGCGCACCTTTGAGAGAAAAAAGATCCAGCGACGTGAGCCCCTTGACACGCTGGTAGAAGTTCAGGTTGTTGCCCACCTGCACACGCAGGTTCAGTGCGTCGTAGCTGCTGATGCTGGGGTCGTCAACCGCGCGCAGCGCGCCACCAATGGCCTCGTTGCCAGCGATGTTGGTGGCCAGACTCTCAATCTGGTCGTGGTACAGCGCCAGGTAGGATGCAAAACTGCCCACCACCCGAATGTGCTCGGCCTGGGCCTGCTCCATGACGACGCGCCGCGAAATCTCCAGCGCACTGAGTCCCAGAATAATCAGTGGCACGATGCCCGCCACCAGCAGGTAGCCGAGCAGTTTGACGGTGATGTTGAAGCGAATCTTCACGGTCTGCACGCGCTCGCCGTTGGAGCGAGCGCTTAAGGTGTCTCGGCGGCCGTGATCAGCCGGGTGTCAATCAGGGTGACGGGGGGAACGGCCTCGTTTTTGAGCAGACGCAGCGCCAGCGCCACACCCTGGTGGCCCTGTTCGGCGGCCTGCTGGTCCACCGTTGCGGCCAGGGTGCCGGCCTTGATTTCGGCCAGGGCCTGGGGCAGGGCGTCGTAGCCCACCACTTTGACACCCGTGATTTTGGGATTGCTCTTGAGGTATTCAATGGCACCAAAAGCCATCATGTCGTTGGCGGCGAACAGCAGTTTGATGTCGCCATTGCCTTTCTTGCTGAAGATGGCTTCGGTCACCTTGCGGCCCTCGTCGGTCTTCCAGTTGGCGGTCTCCATGGCTACTACCTTGATATTCGGGTTTTCCAGCAGCGCGCGTTTGGCGCCCTCCATGCGCTGGCGGGCGTTGTCGGCACTGCGAATGCCTTCCAAGATGGCGGCTTTAGTGGGCTTGGTTACGTCCTTCGCCAAAAATTGGCCTGCCTTGTAGGCTCCAGCGTCGTTGTCCACACTAATGAATGGCACCGCAGGCATGCCGGCTTTTTGCAACGCGTCGGGGTCTAACCGGTTGTCGATGTTGACCACCTTGATGCCGGCATCAGCCGCTTTTTTGAGGGCCGGAACCAGGCTTTGGGAGTCGCCTGGTGCAATCACAATGGCCTGCACCCTGGCATCCACCAGGTCATTGACGATCTGGATTTGTTCTTCGATGGAGGTCTCATTAGAGGCCGCTTTGACTACCAAGGTGATGCCCATCTCTTTTTCAGCCCGCACGGCGCCGGTTTCCATCTCGGCAAAAAACGGGTTGCTGCGCGTTTTCATGACCAGTGCGATCTGCTGCTTGGCCGGTGCGGTGGTGGCGGCAGCCGGTTGTGCAGTCGTGGCAACGGTGCTCACGCTGGGGCCATTGGACTGGCCGCAGGCGACCAACCCCCAACCCAAAACAAGCGAAGAAAACACACTAAAAAATTTCATGTACAGCTCCAAAGTGGTGCAGGTGGATTCAAGGCGCAATCATCGTAGCGGATCTATTAGCAGCGTGGCAACAATTTGCGGCGTGTTTAAATGGAATGCATGAACCCCGATGCACACACCCTTTGGAAGGCCCCGCAGTGGGCGTTTGCAATTTTGCTGGCCTTGCTGGGTATGCTGGGCCCGTTTTCCATCGATACCTACTTGCCGGCCTTTGGCGGCATTGCGCAGTCGCTGGGCGCGTCGCCCGTGCAAATGCAGCAAACCCTGTCCGCCTACCTGTTTGGCTTTGCGTTCATGGCCCTGTTCCACGGCGCCATTTCCGACAGCTTTGGCCGCCGCCCCGTCATCCTGTGGGGCTTGGCATCGTTTACGGTGGCATCAGTGGGCTGCGCCATGGCCGACAACATTGGGCAACTGATCTTTTTCCGCGCCATGCAAGGTTTATCGACCGGGGCGGGTATTGTGGTGTCGCGCGCCATCATCCGCGACATGTTTGCCCCCTCGCAGGCGCAAAAGGTCATGAGCCAGGTCACTATCTTCTTTGGTGTGGCACCGGCCATTGCGCCCATTGTGGGCGGCTGGATGCTGGTGCACGTCAGCTGGCACGGCATCTTCTGGTTTTTGGCGGGCGTGGGCGTCAGCTTGTGGCTGGCGATATTCCGGCTTTTGCCAGAGACCCTGCACACCACGCAACGCCAATCCTTCCATGTCAAAAATTTGCTGGCCGGTTACTGGCAGTTGGGGTCGGACCCGCGCTTTCTGTTGCTGGCGCTGGCCAGCGGCATACCGTTCAACGGCATGTTTTTGTATGTGCTCAGTGCCCCGGTATTTCTGGGCGAACACCTGGGTTTGCTGCCCCAGCAGTTCTTCTGGTTTTTTATTCTGACCATCGGCGGCATCATGGGTGGTGCCATGGTCAGCGGGCGGGTGGCTGGCACACAAACACCCCAGCAGCAGATTCGCAATGGTTTTGTGGTCATGCTCGTAATCGGTGTGGTGAATCTGGTGGCCAACCTGCTTTTCAAGGCTGACGTGGTGTGGGCCATGTTCCCCATCTGCGTGTTTGCATTTGGCTGGGCCATGATGGTGCCGGTAGTCACCCTGCTGGTGCTCGATTTGCACCCCGAGCGCCGGGGCATGGCGTCCAGCCTGCAAATGTTTGTTGGCTCCACTGCCAACGGCGTAGTGGCCGGGGTTATTTCACCCTTGATCATGCATTCCACCGTGGCGCTGGCCAGCGCTTCGTTGCTGATGATGGGGGTGGGCCTGCTGTCGTGGGTGTACATCCGCAGGCGTTGGCCGGAGATTGGCAGAAGCGTGGTGCACCATTGAGTCGCTTGTGCGCGTGCGGCTGGTTGGGTGCGCCGCCGCTGCGGCGAATGTGCAATTGACAGGTCTGTTTACTTCAAGTGCCGTGCCATGATGGCGTCGACATCGATTTTTTTAAGACCGGCGTTGAACACTTTGGACAGCTTCTCGCCCTCTGCGCTTCTTTTGAAGCAGATGTAGAGTTTCTTGTTTTCCAGCATCTTTGCGTTGAACTGTATTTTTCCCTTGGCTGCAGTCAGTGAGCTCTCGGAATGGAGCAGGTGGTTCATGACGTTGCGGTCAATGATGGCAAGGTCGATGCGTTGATTGGCCAACTTTCGCAGGTTGAGCAGGTCGTTCATCGTGACGTCCACCTTCAACTGGCCTTTGGCGACGCGCTGGTCAAATTCTTCGGTGTTGACATAGTCCTGCACCACACCAATGCGGTATCGCGCCAGATCGTCGATTGTGTGCCATGTGATGGGGGCGTCGGTGCGTTGCGCAAAGCCCAGCGGGCCCGATCCCATGGCGTCTGAAAAAACAAACGTCCTGGCCTGGTTGGGTGCGTAGTATTCCGGAAAATACCCCATGTACCGGGAGTCGTGCTGGGCCATTTTCACCGCCCGCGACCATGGGAAAAAATCAATCTCCAGGCGGTACCCCATGGCGCCAAACGCCGCCCTGGCAACGGCGGCAGACGCACCCTGTTCCTGCATGGACGGACTGGTATAGGGGGGCCAGTCGAGCGAAGTCAGCCGGACCACCTTGTTGTCGGCGGCCATGGCGCCACTGCACAGCACCAGTGCGGCAATCCAGCCTGCGGTCCACTGTCTCAAGGTATCCATGTCTTGTTTCCTGCAGTTGTGTTGCGGCAACCTCGGGGGGGTGGTGCAATCAACCCTCTGCTGCGTTGCACAGGCACCGTGCCATACCCAGTGTGCCTGTGCACCCCCGGGTTCGCAATCTTTGAACTTGTTCAATGTCAACAACTGGCGAAAAACGCTACTTTGCACATCGCACACAGCGGTATCACCCTGGCGCTGGTGGAGAAGCTGCAGGGGCTGGCGGTGTTTGCCCGGGTGGTGTCAAAATCGGCCGATGACCGATTTACCGCCTTCTGCTGCTGCCCCCGCTGACCAGTCACACGCAACCCCAGCCGCAGCGCCACCCGTTGCGCTTCCTGTTGCCCAGCCGCGCAACCCCTTGCACGGGGTGACACTGCAGGCCATGGTGGAGGCACTGTCCGGCCACTACGGCTGGGCCGAACTCGGCGTGCGCATACCGGTGCGCTGCTTCACCCACGACCCCAGCGTGGCGTCCAGCCTGAAGTTTTTGCGTAAGACGCCGTGGGCGCGAGAAAAGGTGGAAGGGCTTTATCTGTTTATGCTGCGGGAGGTGCGCCGCAATGCGCCGCCCACTGCAGCGCCATTAGCGACGCAATCCGTGCCGAAAATCCCGCCGCAGTCCGGCACAGGAGACGCAGCGTGATCCGCCTGTACCAGTACGAGCCCGCCTTCGGGCTGCCCAACGCCAGCCCGTTTTGCATGAAGCTGGAAACCTACCTGCGCATGGCGCAGTTGCCGTTTGTGGCGCCACAGATCACCTGGCGCGAAATAGGCCGCGCACCCAAAGGCAAGTTGCCCTACGTCTGCGACGGCGACACTGTGCTGGCCGACTCCACCCTCGTCATCGATTACCTGAAAGCGACCTACGGCGACCCGCTCGATGCCTGGCTCAGCGCCGAGCAGCGCGCCGTGGCGCTGGCCTTTCAGCGCCTGCTGGAAGAAAACCTGTACTGGGCCTTGCTGCACAGCCGCTGGATGGAGCCACAAGGCTGGGCCATGACCCAAGCGGCCTTCTTTGGCGCGCTGCCGGTGCCATTGCGCTGGATCATCCCCCCACTGGCCCGCCGCGGCATGCGCCAACAGCTGCGCGGGCACGGCATGGGCCGCCACACCACACAAGAGATTCACGCCATCGGCCAGCGCGACATCACCGCGTTGGCCCATTTCTTGGGCCACAAACCGTACTTTATGGGCGACGAGCCCTGCTCGCTCGATGCCAGTGCCTACGCCTTTTTGGCCAATCTGGTCTGGGTGCCGCTGGAATCCGCCCTCCAACAACACGCCGCGCGCTACCCCCAGCTGGAAGTCTATTGCCGGCGCATGCGCAGCCACTACTACACCGACAGTTCGGTGGCGTAGTACGCATCCTGGTGCGATACTGATTGCCCTTGCCAATTCCCATAAAAATGTTTTCAGTAACCCCTACCAAGGAAAGTCCCATGAAAAAAATGCATTCCACTTTGGCGGCCCTCACCATGGGCGCGGCAGTACTGGGATCGGCGGCTGCGGCACACGCGGCAGCCAAGGCCGACTTCGACTATGCGCAGGTCATGGCGCTGATTGAGGCTTCCGCGGGCGATTCCAAGACGGTGACCGACAAAATCGCTGGTAAAACATTGGCAATGAACCTGAAGCGCAGTGGCGAAAAGGTCTTGCTGGTGGACCCCAAAGATGGTCTGTTTTTTGTGTGTGAAAAAGGTGATGCGGGCTTCAAGGGTGGCGAGGTCGTGCTGAAAATGGCGCGCTTCGTGTCAGCGGACGATACCGAGCCCACCGTCTTTCTGGACAATTGCGCTTCTGCCCCGTAGTGGCAGGCTACGAACGCTACTCAACCCGCCCCGTCCAATAGCCGGGGCGCCGCCGCTGGTGCGCCACGGCGAGCACCATGATTTGTGCGGGCATCACGCGATAGATAACACTAAAAGGGAAACGCTTCAATCCCACCCGGTGAATTTCAGGATCGGCGATCGTCGGGTACATGTTGGGGTTACGGCAAATTCGCGCCATAACGGCATCGAATTCGGCAATGTAGTCTGCACCTAAACCGGGTAAACGGTTTTGGTAATACGCGACGCTGGCATGATGCTCGTCAAACGCATCCGGGTGAAACTGATAATTCATTTCAAAAGCAAGCGCACCGCAGCACTGGCTTCTTCAGCAGAAATGGTTTTAACTGATCCGGCATCAATTTCAGCCGAGCGCCGAAGCGCTTCTACGCGCCATGCCTCGTTGATTTCATCCTCGTCTTGATCTTCCAGACTGAGCAGTAACTTGTGCGCCAGCTCGGCGCGTTGTTGCATGGGTAAATGCAAGACGGCCTGTTCAAGTGTTTCGGTGTTCATGGATAGTCCTTTATGACAGCAGCGATGTAACATTTTGCGCGATGCGGTCTTCTCCGTAGTGGCAGATCACGCATGCTATTGTATTAATAGCTGCATCCGCCGGCCAGACAAGCGCAAACAGGGTTTTTAATGGGGTAGCGCGTGGTGCTGTCGCACCAGCTCCAGCAGCGCGTCAGCCGTAACCGGGCGGCTGAACAGGTAGCCCTGCAGCAGGTCGCACCCCGCCGCTTGCAGAAAATCGCGCTGCGCCTGGGTTTCCACCCCTTCTCCCACGGTTTGCAGACGCAGTGCGCGTGCCAGGCCAATGATGCTGTTGACGATGGCCGCGCTGTCGGGGTACTGCAGCATCTCGATCACAAAGGAGCGGTCAATCTTGAGCTGGTCAATCGGAAACCGGCGCAGGTAGGCCAGTGAGGAATAACCGGTGCCAAAGTCGTCCACCGACACGCCCACGCCCAGGGCCTTGAGTGCGGCCAGTGTGTGGGCGGCTTGCTCGGCGTTGTCCATCACCGTGCCTTCGGTGATTTCCAGCTTGAGCTGCTGTGCGGGCAGGGCGCTGTCGTGCAGGATCTGGCGCACGGTGTGCACCAGTTGCTCATCGCGGAACTGGCGCGCCGACAAATTGACCGCCACGCGCAGGTGCAGCCCCTCACGCATCCATTGGCGTGCCTGGGCGCAGGCGGTGCGCAGCACCCACTGGCCAATGGGGAGGATGAGGCCGGTTTCCTCGGCCAGGGGAATAAAGTCCAGTGGCGACACCAGGCTGCCATCGTCCTTGCGCCAGCGGATCAGCGCCTCTGCATCGGTCACGCGGTTGCTGGCCATGTGCAGCAGGGGCTGGTAGTGCAGCAGCAGCTGGTTGCGCTCCAGGGCGCGGCGCAGCTGCGCCTCCATTTCCAGCTTGTGCAGGGCTTGCGTGTTGAGGTCGGCGGTGTAGAAGAAAAAGGCGTTGCGACCGGAGGCCTTGGCACGGTACATGGCGGCGTCGGCGTTGCGCAGCAGGGTGTCGTAGTCGGTACCGTCCTGCGGAAACATGCTCACGCCGATGCTGACCGAGAGGATGATCTCGCGCCCATCCACGGTAATGGGGCGTTCCACGTCGCGCAGGATTTTGTTGGCCACCAGGGCCACATCCTGCGGGCTGGCCAGGTCGGAGAGCACCACCACAAAGTCGTCGCCGCCAAAGCGGGCGGCAGTATCGCGCTCGCGCAGGTCGGTGCCAAGTCGCTCACCCACGGTGCGCAGCACCGCATCGCCAAAGGCGTGGCCCAGGCTGTCGTTGATGCGGTTGAAGTGGTCCAGGTCCAAAAACAGCAGGGCGACACAGCGTTGGTGCTGCTGTGCAAAGGCAATGGCCAACTCGGTGCGTTCCTGCAACCGGTTGCGGCTGGATAACCCGGTCAGCGCATCGGTGTTGTGCTGGCGCTCCAGCTGCTCCTCGTAGCGTTTGCGCTCGGTGATGTCGTTGACGATGCCCACAAAGTGGGTCACCACGCCCTGGTCGTCGCAGACCGGGGCCATAGAGAGGTCGTTCCAGAACAGTGAGCCGTCTTTGCGGTAGTTGCGCAGCACCGCGTTGCCCTGTCGCTGCTCGCGAATGGCGGCGGTAATGTCTTGCAAGCCCATTTGATCCAGGTCGTCGCCCATCAGCAATGCGGGGTCGCGGCCCAGTATTTCGTCGGCACGGTAGCCGGTGATGCGCTCGAACGCCGGGTTCACATAGGTCAGGCGCACACCTCCAGGGCCTGCGGTGGTGATCATGATGCCGTTGGCCGAGGCCGCCACCGCGCTGCTGCTCAGGCGCGAGGCCTCTTCGCTGGCGCGCAATTGCGCCAGCACTTGGCGGCGTTGTGCGTCTTTCTCGAAATTGTCCAGCGCAAAACACACGTCCCCCACCATCTCGGTCACCAGCTTGATCAGCTCGTGGTCAAAAAATCCGGTCTCCGCCGCAAACAGCGACAAGCTGCCCTGCACCACACCCCCGCAGCGCAGCGGAAAACTGGCCGCTGCGCGCAGGCCATGGCGCTGCAAGTCGTCGTGGATAGGCACCAGGGCCGGGTCACCGGTGAGGTCATTGCACAAATACGGCGCACCTTTTAACAGGGCAATTTCTGCCGGAATACGCGCCAGCCCGTGTCCATGCAGCGGTGCCAAGCGGGTGAGCCACTCGGGCTCGATGCCGCAGCGTGCCACCGGAACCAGGTGGCCCGTGTGCACGTCCAGCAGGCCCACCCAGGCCATGCTCAGGCCACCGCGCTCGACTGCAATCTGGCACAGGCGGGTAAACAGCTGGTCGCGGTTGGCCGTGTGGACGATGGCCTGGTTGGTCTCGCTCAGTGCCGCATACAGGCGGTTTAGGCGAACAATGCGGTGTTGCGCGGTATCGAGCTCGTGCACCCGCTGCTCCAGCTCGGTGCTGCGTTTTTCCAGTTTGTGCACCAGCACCTCGCTGTACAGCTTGAACTGGGTGTCGGTCGACACCGTGGGTGCGCGCACGGCCCGGTGGCGTTGTGCATTGGCCATCACGCTGGCCACACAGGCCATAAAGGCATCGGGTTCGGCCGGTTTGAGGACAAAGGCGTCGGCCCCCATGTCCAGGGCCAGTTGTTCGTCTTTGGGCTCGGTGTACGTTGCGGTGTAGACGATGAAGGGAATGTGGCACAGCGCGGGGTCGGCCTTCCAGTGCCGCAAGAGGGTGTAGCCGTCCATCACCGGCATCAACAGGTCGCTCACCACCAGGTCGGGGGCATGCACACGCGCCAGCTCCAGCGCACGCTCGCCGTGGGGGCTTCGTCCACCACATACCCATGCCCCTGCAGCAGGGCCCGTAGCAGGTAGCTGTTGTCTTCGCGGTCGTCAACGATCAGCACCAGCATCACACAGCCCCTTGGATAAATTGCTCCACATCGGCAGCAAAGGTTTCCGGGTCAATGGGTTTTTCAATGTAGCCGTTGCACCCTGCGGCCAGGCAGCGTTCGCGGTCACCCGCCATGGCGTAGGAGGTGACGGCCACAATGGGCGTACCCGCAAGCGTGGGGTTGGCGCGCAATGCCTTGGCCACGGCATAACCGTCCATGCCGGGGAGCTGAATGTCCAAAAGGATCAGCACGGGCAGCGTCGTGGCGGCCAGATCGACCCCGGTGGGCCCGTCTTCGGCGTGCACCATTTCCCAGCCCCGGGCCTCCATCAAAAAGCTGGCCAGGTAGCGGTTTTGCGGGTTGTCTTCGATCAACAAAATGCGTTTATTCATGCGTGCTCCGCGGGGTGGGGTGCCTCCAGGGGCAGGGTAACGGTGAACACACTGCCCTGACCCCAGACGCTGCTGGCCTGAATCTGGCCCCCCATCAATTCTGTCAGGCGCCGGCAAATGGCCAGCCCCAAGCCCGTTCCATCATGCTTGCGCGAGAGTTCGGAGTCAAGCTGGCGAAACGGCATAAACAGCAGCGACAGGTCTTCGTCACGAATGCCCATGCCGGTGTCCTGCACCTGGATGCGCACCGCCGCTACCGCGTGGGTGCCCTCTGCAGGCAGGTAGTCGTCCACCCGCCGGGCCTGCAGGTGCACCCTGCCTTTGTCGGTGAACTTGATGGCATTGCCCAGCAGGTTGAGCAGCACCTGCTCCACCCGGCGTGCATCGCTGTGCATGGTGCCCAGGTCTGCAGGGATGTCTACCTGCAGTTGCAGGTGTTTCTTGTCCGCCAGTGGTTCAACGATGGCGGCCACCTTGCGGACTGACGCGCCCAGGTCAAACGGCGCACGCCCCACCTTGAGTTCACCGGCCTCGATCTTGGAAATGTCCAGCACATCGTTGATGAGCGCCAGCAGGTGGCGCGAACTGTCGCGCACCATGCCCAACTGCTTGGCCTGCTCGGCGTTGAGCGGGCCGGCCAGCTGCTGCAGCACGATGCCGGTAAAGCCAATGATGGAGTTGAGCGGGGTGCGCAGCTCGTGGCTCATGGTGGCCAGGAAGGAGGATTTGATGCGGTCCGCCGCCTCCGCCCTGAGCTTCGCATCCAGCAGCTCAGCATTGGTCTGCGCCAATTGTGATGTGCGCTCCATCACACGCCGCTCCAGTTGCTGGGCATGCTGCTGCGCTTGTTCATAAAGCCGCGCGTTTTCCATCGCCAGCGCCACTGGGCCGCACAGGTCTTCCACCAGCTCCAGCAGGTGGGCGTCGGGCGGCTGCGGCTGGCGTGAAAACAGGCACAAAATACCGGTAGTGCGCCCCTGTACCACCAGCGGAAAATACGCATTCCAGCGCACGCTGGCGTCATGCACATTGCCGCAGGCCTGTGGTGTTCCGGGTGCACCGGCGGGGAGCAGCACATGGCGCTGGCCACTGGCAAGCGTTTGCAGCATGGCGGGGCAGCCGACATCACACAGCGGGCCCCCGTTGGCGGCGCGGTCGGTTAGCGGCATTGCGGCAATGCGCGCCCCCACTTTCAGGGTGCCGTTTTGGGCATCGCGCAGGCACAGCACGCCACCATCAAAGCCGGTCAGGGCCAGCGCGCCCTTGGTGGCTTCATCAAGTACCGCGCTGAGTTCGCGCTGCGAACCGGTGGCCCGCAGGGTGCGGTTGACGATCAAAATTTCGTTGTTGCGCTGGCGCACCGCGCGCGTGGCGGCCTTCACCTGGCGGCGCAGCACCCCTACCCACACCACCCCGGACAGCAGCAGTGCCACACCCGCTACCAGCGTGGGCTCCAGCCAGGCGGGGTTGGTGGTGCGCACGTCATCCACCGACCAGTGCCGCAGGGCGCGGTAGTAGACGGAGTCCGAATTTTTTTTCAGCGCCAGCAGGTGGCGGTCCATCGCCGCCAGCAACTCCGGGTGCTGGTTTTTCGGGGTGGCAAAAAAGAGTTTGGAGGGGCTGAAAATGATGGCCGTGTCTTCCAGGCCATACCGTGCGGCGTTGCGCACGCCAAAAAACCGGTTGGTGACCACGGCATCCGCCTCGCCGTGTTGAACCGCGGCAAAGGCGGCATCAAAATCCACCCGTGGCAACCACTGCAGCTCCAGGCTGAAGCTGGCGGCCATTTGGGACAACTGGCGCTCCTGCACCGAACCGGCCAGCACGGCCACGCGTTTGCCACCCAGGTCGAGCAGGGTGCGCACGCCGCTGCCTTTGCGGGTGTAGACCTGGTTCCAGCTGGCCAGCACCGGCTCGTCGTGAAAACCATAAAGCGCCTCGCGCTCGGTGTTGCGCGCCACGTCGGGCATCAGGTCGATCTCTCCCCGCGCCAGCCGCTCCAGCCCTTCGGCCCAGGTGCCCGGCACGTACTCCAGCGTCCAGCCTTCCTGCTGCGCTACATGTTCAATCACGTCGATGAAAATGCCCTCGGCCCGCCCGGCGTCAGACAGCGCCACCTTGGGGCTGTTCTGGTACACACCCACCCGCACCGTCTGTGCGGCCCACGCAGGCACCAGCGCGCACAGGCCCAGCAAAGCCAGGATGACACCACCCACCAGCGAACGTACCTTCAACATGGCCAGCCCTCCTTGGCAACAGCGTGCGGGCGTTGTAAGGCGCCGCTACGCGGCCATGATAGCGTTGCGCTGCGGGCGGTTGGGGCCTATTTGCGGCGGGCCTGTCTGCTGCGCAAACACCATGCGGGCGCTGCTACCATGCGCCAGCCGTTGCCGCGCGTGCCCACTGCGCCACCGGCCATCTGGAGCACCCCATGAAACCACCCGCTGAAACTGCGTCGTCGTACCTGGAAAACCGCGCACTGCTGCTGTTGCTGCTGGCCGCATCGGCGGCGCTGGGCTGGATTTTGTTGCCGTTTTTCAGCGCCATTTTGTGGGGCTTCATCATCGCGCTGCTGTTTGCACCCTGGTACCAGTGGCTGCTGCCGCGCCTGCGCCAGCGGCGCACGGCGGCGGCGCTGCTCACGCTGCTGGTGGTGCTGGTGATGGTGGTGTTGCCGGTGGCCTTGGTGGCCCTTTCGCTGGCGCATGAGGCCGCGGCCCTGTACCAGCGGATGCAGTCGGGAGAACTGAACCCGGGCCTTTACTTGCGCACGGTGTTTGACGCTTTGCCAACGTGGGTCACGTCGGTGCTGGACCGCTTTGGCCTGACCAACTTCGCCGCGCTGCAGCGCCGTTTGAGTGCCGTGCTGGCGCAGGGCAGCCAGTTTTTTGCCACGCAGGCGCTGGGCGTGGGCCAGATCACCTTTGATGTGCTGGTGGACCTGTTTATTGCGCTGTACCTGGCGTTCTTTCTGATGCGCGATGGCGACACGGTGGTGCGCGCCATCCAGCAGGGCATTCCCCTGGCACCGGCGCACAAGCGGGCCTTGTGGACGCAGTTCACCACCGTGGTGCGCGCCACGGTCAAGGGCAACTTGCTGGTGGCGGCCATGCAGGGGGCGCTGGGTGGGCTGGCGTTCTGGTTTCTGGGCATTGGCGCGCCCGTGCTGTGGGCGGTGCTGATGGCCTTTTTGTCGCTGCTGCCTGCCGTGGGGGCCGGGCTGGTGTGGGTGCCGGTGGCGCTGTACCTGCTGATTAACGGCGCCGTGGGGGCCAGCATTGCCTTGGTGGCCTGGGGTGTGCTGGTGATTGGTTTGGTGGACAACGTGATGCGCCCCATGCTGGTGGGCAAGGACACGCGCATGCCCGACTACGTGGTGCTTATCAGCACATTGGGGGGTATGGCGGTGATGGGGATTAACGGCTTTGTGGTGGGGCCTACCATTGCGGCGATGTTTTTGGTGGTGTGGCAGTTGGTCGTGTCCACGCGGTCCCCTTCTGTGGCATCAGGGCAGTGAACGTGAGGCGAACCGGGGTGAAAGTAGCTGGCCGTAACGGGTAACCGCCGCTACACTGCAGTCGGCAAAATTCTGTTCCAGAGGGCGCGAATGGCAACACAGTGGGCAAGGGGGTGGACAAGTCGGCGCAGCCTGGTGCTGGGGACGCTTGCTTTGCTTGGCTTGGCAGCCTGCTCCAAACCAGTACCCTTGCGCATTGCCGGGCACCCTTGGCCCGGCTACGAAACACTGTTTTATGCCCAGGCCCAACAGTGGTTGCCGCCCGGTGTGGTCTTGCAGTCCAATGCCACCATGAAAGAGTCGATTGATGGCTTGAAAGCGGGTACGGTGGATGCCGCCATGCTGACGCTGGACGAGGCACTGGCCCTGCGGGATAAAGGCGTCGCACTGGAAATTGTTCTGGTATTCGACGTTTCACGCGGAGCCGATGCCCTGGTTGTACGCCCGGGCATTGCCACCCTGCAGCAGTTGCGTCGACGCAGCATCGGACTGGAGCACAGCGCCCTGGGTGAATTGATGCTGACCATGGTGCTCGAAAAAGCGGGCTTGACCCTGCGCGATGTCCAGCCGGTCTACATTGCGTATGAAGAACAGGAAGCCGCCTTTCTAAATAACCGCATTGATGCGCTCATCAGCTACGAGCCGGTGGTAGGCAGGCTCATGGGCCAGGGCGCGCAGCGGCTGATTTCCACCCGCGAGCTGCCCGATTCGGTGTTTGACGTACTCGCGGTGCGAACCGATGCAGCCCGTGCGCGCGCCGATACGCTGCGTGCCACACTGCAAGGCCATTTCAAAGCGCTGGAACAGTTGCGCAGCAACCCCTGGGACACCGCGTACCGCATGGCCCCGCACGCCGGTATCTCCGCCGAGGAACTGGTGGAGTCTTTGCGCGGCCTGGAGTTGCCGGACCTGGTGGCCAACCGCAGCTACCTGAACCAGAAGAATGGCCACCTTGCTACGGTGTCGCACAAACTCTCCAACATCATGGTGCAGTCTGGCGCCATGGTCAGCCCCGTCCAGCCCGACGGGCTGTTTACCGACGACTATTTGCCAGACCCGCTGTGACACCCGTGCGCCGTTTTTTTGCCGGGCGTGTGCTGCTGGCCTTGCTCATGGCAGCGGCGATAGCACCACAGGCGACGCACGCTGTGCAAGCGCTGACGTTTGCCGTGATGACCCCGCACGCCAAAGTGGATTCCCAGCACAACTGGCAGGTACTTGAGCAGCATTTGAACAAAGAGTTGCCTGAAGCCCGCTTTGTTGTGCAGACCATGGAGAGCAATGCCTTGCGTGCAGCCATCCGCCAGGGGCGCGTGGACTTTGTGCTGACCGAGCCTTCAGAGTTTGTGCGCATGACGCACGAAGGTGGCCTGTCTGCACCCCTGGCCACGCTGACCGACATGGAGGCTGGTAAACCCCTGCGGGTGGTGGGTGGCACCATTGTGACCCGCAAGGGCATGCCGGGCATGGTCACCTTGCAGGATCTGTCGGGCCGACAGGTGGCTGTTGCCTCCATGGATTCCTTTGAGGGGTATCAATTGCAGGCCCATACACTGCAGTTGGCCGGGGTTGCGGTAGAAAAATACCTGCTCACAGGGGAGCCGCAGGACACCGCGTTGCAGGCGGTATTGGACGGGCGGGCAGATGCCGCTTTTGTAGGCAATGGGCTGATTGAAAAGCTGGCACGTGAGGGCCGCCTGGACCTGGGCCGCATCCAGGTGGTCAATCCGCAGAATTTGAGTGGTTACCCCTTCGCTTCGTCCACCAAACTGTACCCGCAGTGGCCCGTGCTGGCCATGCCCCATGTGCGCGAGGAACTGGCAGTACGGGTGTCGGGGGCGCTGCTGTCGCTGCCCAGGGGCGGAGCCACCGCGCGGGCCATGGGCATACAGGGGTTCGCACTGCCGACGGAATATGAACCGGTACGCCAGGTCATGCGCGCCTTGAAGTTGCCGCCGTTTGACAGTGCCAGTGGGGTGTCGTTGCGCGATGTATGGAACGCATACCGGATTCCCGCACTGGTGTTTATGGCCGGTTTGCTGGCATTTGCAACAGCGGCGGTACGCGCCATGGTGTTGAGTCGGCGGTTGAAGGATCTCAATGCTTCACTGGAATTGCGCGTGCAGGCGCGCACCAGCGAACTGGCCAAACGCAATGACGATCTGGACCACATGCTGGAGCACCTGTCGGTCGCGCGTGACGAACTGGTGCAGTCGGCGAAACTGGCATCGCTGGGGGCACTGGTGGCCGGCGTTGCGCACGAACTCAACACCCCGATTGGCAATGGGCTGATGGTGGCCACCTCTCTGGATGAGCGCATCAGGGTTTTCAAGGAAGCGATGCAGACCAATCCGCGGCGCGCGACGATGGAGCATTTTGTGGAAGACTTGACCGAGGCTGCAGACATCCTCGCCCACAGCCTTCAGCGCGCAGCGACCCTGGTGGCGAGCTTCAAACAGGTTGCTGTGGACCAGACAACCTCGCAGCGCAGGCGCTTTGATCTTTTGGAAACCATTGACGAAATTGCCACCAGTTTGCGCCCGACATTGAAACACTCCGGCTGCAGCGTGGTGTTGCCCGAACAACGCGTCCCTGTGGAACTTGACAGCTACCCCGGGCCGCTGGGGCAGGTTCTTGCCAACCTCATCAACAACTGCATCGTGCATGGTTATGGCGAAGGTGCCTCTGGCGCGATTC
The DNA here is from genome assembly GCA_016719405.1 of Candidatus Aalborgicola lynettensis. Classification (GTDB taxonomy): domain Bacteria; phylum Pseudomonadota; class Gammaproteobacteria; order Burkholderiales; family Burkholderiaceae_C; genus Allorhodoferax; species Allorhodoferax lynettensis. Next base: position 270,270 of record JADJZE010000002.1, on the reverse strand, counting down.
ATATCGACGTGCGTGCTGACGGCGATGACTTTGTGTGCCTGGATGTCCGCGATGAAGGCCGGGGCATTGCACCGCAGTACCTCGACCGCGTGTTCGATCCCTTCTTCACCACCCGACTGGGGCACGGCGGCTCGGGCCTGGGGCTGCACATCGTGCATAACATTGTGGTGCATTCGATGGGCGGCAAGATCAGTGTGAAAAGCCAATGGGGCCAAGGCACCGTTTTTTCGCTGCGCCTGCCCCGCGTGGCGCCCGAATGCGTGGAGCAAAAAACGGCTTCCGGGCATGAGTCCATACGGCCCCTGCTGTAGCGGGCAGTTGCGCGGCTTTTGTGGCGATGCCAGCATCGCGAACGTGTGAACGCGGTTGCAGCACCACTGTGGGGGGTGTATTTGCCGAAAGTACTGTAAATCTGTACAGTTAGTGGATGCCCGCGCCACTGCCTCCAACTTCCGCCATTCCCGACGCCGACCCCGCCTACGCCGAACTGCATTGCCTCTCCAGCTTCAGCTTCCAGCACGGCGCCTCGCAGCCCGACGAGTTGGTGGAGCGGGCGGCGGCGCTGGGTTACAGCGCCTTGGCGATTACCGATGCATGTTCGGTGGCCGGGGTGGTGCAGGCGCACGAGGCGGCGCGGCGCTGTGGGTTGAAGTTGTTGCTGGGCGCTACGTTTGCGGTCAGCCGATCGGGCGTTGGCGGGGGAGGGCGGGTGAACCGGGGCAGCGCGGTCGATGGGGGGGCGGGTTTGGAAGGAGCCCCAGCGGGGGGCTTTGGCGCCATTGTGCTGGCGCGCAACCTGCAGGGTTGGGGGCAGTTGTGCCAGTTCATCACGGCGGCGCGCCGCTGTGCGCCCAAGGGGACGTACCACCTGGGCTGGGACGGCGCGCAGGAGCAGGCTTTGTGGGCCAGCTTGCGCGACTGCGAGGTGTTGCTGGACTTTTCGTCTGCTATCAATATGGAAGCTGCTTACGCAGTATCCATGTGCGCAAAAGGCATTTTTGGCTCAAATTTATGGCTGGCCATGTCGCGCCTGCTGGGGCCAGACGATGCCGTGCAGCAGCACCGCTTACAGCAGTTAGCCCGGTTCAGCGGCGTGCCATTGGTAGCGGCAGGCGGCGTGCGCATGCATGTGCGCTCGCGCAAGCCCCTGCACGATGTGCTCACCGCCGTGCGCTTAGGTGCGCCCGTGGCGCAATGCGGCGTGGCGCTGCAGCCCAATGCCGAGGCGCATTTGCGCAGCCGCGCACGGCTGGCTGCCCTGTACCCCCCCGATCTGCTGGCCCACACGCTGGTGGTGGCGCAGCGCTGCCAGTTCGGCCTGGACGAGTTGCGCTACCAGTACCCCATGGAGGCGGTGCTGCCCGGCCACACGCCCGCGCAGACCTTGCGCCAGTACACCGAGCAGGGGTCCGCCGTGCGCTACCCACCGCACAGCCACCCCGACGGCACGCCGCCCGCCGTGTTGCAGCAACTGGAGCACGAACTGGCGCTGATTGCCGAGCTGCACTACGAGATGTATTTTTTGACCGTACACGACATCGTGCGTTTTGCGCGCAGCCAGGGCATTTTGTGCCAGGGCCGGGGCTCGGCGGCCAATTCGGCGGTGTGTTACTGCCTGGGCATTACCGAGGTGGACCCCTCGCGCAGCAACCTGCTGTTTGAGCGCTTTATCTCTAGAGAGCGCGACGAGCCGCCCGATATTGATGTGGACTTTGAACACCAGCGGCGCGAAGAGGTCATCCAGTACATCTACACCAAATACGGCCGCGAGCGCGCGGCCCTGACCGCCACCGTCATCCGCTACCGCCCGCGCAGTGCGCTGCGCGACGTGGGGCGTGCGCTGGAAATCCCCGAGGAGTTGATTAGCGCCATGGCCCGCGAACACCCCGGCATGTACAGCCGCGCCGTGCTGCAGGAACGCCTGCAAAATGCTATACAAAAGATAGCTGCTTGCGCACGTCTGGCGTGCGGAAATGGCCCAAAAGACCACGAAGAGATTGTGTTGCCGGATACCAGACGGCTGCAACTGTGGCTGGACCTGGCCACCCAGTTGCAGCGTTTCCCGCGCCACCTGGGCCAGCATGTGGGCGGCTTTGTGCTCACGCAAGGCCCGCTCACGCGCCTGGTGCCGGTAGAAAACGCCGCCATGGCGGAGCGCTCCATCATCCAGTGGGACAAGGACGATCTGGACGCGGTGGGCCTCTTGAAGGTGGACGTGCTGGCCCTGGGCATGCTCAGCGCCATCCGCCGCTGCCTGGACTTGATTGGCCAGTGGCGCGGCAAGCCGCTGCGCATGCAGGACATTCCCGCGGAAGATAGCGCCACTTACGACATGGTGTGCCAGGCCGACACGGTGGGCGTGTTTCAAATTGAGAGCCGCGCGCAGATGAGCATGTTGCCGCGCCTGAAACCGCGCTGCTTTTACGACCTGGTGGTGCAGGTGGCCATCGTGCGGCCCGGCCCCATTCAGGGCGGCATGGTGCACCCCTACTTGCAGGCCCGTGCCAACCCGCAGGGCGTGGTGTATGCCAGCCCGGCGCTCAAAAAGGCCTTGCAGCGCACGCTGGGGGTGCCGATTTTTCAGGAGCAGGTGATGCAGGTTGCCATGCTGGCGGCCGACTTCTCGGCGGGCGAGGCCGACCAACTGCGCCGCTCCATGGCCGCCTGGAAGCGCAAGGGTGGCGTGCACGTGTTCTACGAACGCATGGTGGGCGGTATGCTGAAAAATGGCTACACGCAGGAGTTTGCCGACGCCATCTTCAAACAGATAGAAGGTTTTGGCGAATACGGTTTCCCCGAGAGCCACGCCGCCAGTTTTGCCCTGCTGGCCTATGTGAGCAGCTGGCTCAAACGGCACGAGCCCGCCTGTTTTCTGGCCGCCCTGCTCAACAGCCACCCCATGGGCTTTTATGGCCCCTCGCAACTGGTACAAGACGCGCAGCGCCACGGCGTGCAGGTGCGGGCGGTGGATGTGGCGCACAGCGATTGGGATTGCACGCTGGAGAAAACGGGGTCAGACCACGATTTTGCGCAGCAAAAGTCGTGCTCTGACCCCGTTTTCTCCGATTTTGCGCAGCAAAACTCGTGCTCTGACCCCCATTCGGACGGCACTTCGGCGCAACCCGCTATCCGCTTAGGCCTGCGGTTGGTTAGCAGCCTGTCTGTTGACGCCGCCCAGCGCATCGTCGCCGCGCGCAGCCACGCGCCCTTTGCCAGTACCCAAGACCTGGCCCTGCGCTGCGCGCTTGATGCGGGTGACCTCAAAGCCCTGGCCAGTGCCGACGCGCTGCAGTCGCTCAGCGGCCACCGCCGCCAGCAGGTGTGGGACGCCGCCGCGCTGCAGCCTGCACCAGCCCTGTTCCAAGGCGTACCCGTGCTGGAAGACGCCTTGCAGTTGCCAAGCGCCCCAGAGGGCGAAGAGGTGGTGTTCGACTACGCCGCCTTGGGCCTTACTTTGCGCGCCCACCCCTTGCAGCTATTGCGGGAGCAGCTATCAAAAAAGAAGTACCAAACCAGCGTGCAGCTGGCCCACTTGCCCAGCGGGCGCCTGGTGCGCGCTTGCGGCCTGGTCACCGCCCGCCAGCGACCGCAAACCGCCAACGGCGTGGTGTTCGTCACGCTGGAAGACGAGACCGGCAGCGTCAACGTCATCGTGTGGAGCGCCATCAAAGAGCGCTTTCGCGACACGCTGTATGCAGCCCGCCTGCTGGCCGTGCACGGCGTGTGGCAGCGTGATGAGGGCAGTGGCGGCCAGGTGCGCCATGTGATCGCCCGGTGGTTGGGCGACCACACGCCGCTGCTGGGCGAGCTGCGCACGCACAGCCGGGATTTCCATTGAAGGCGGTGGCAGGGCAGGTTCACCGCGTTCTTGATCGGGCGCTTGCCAAAAGCATCGCGCCTTTACGCCACAGTTAGCACCTTCTGCGCCAAGGCGCTTTGGCGCAAACGATTCCAGGTACTGGGTTTCCCTATGTCAAATAGGCCATTTGCGCACGTCCAGCAAGCGAAGGCAGCTATCAATTAAGGAGTAAAGAGCGTGGCAGACGGCACTTGGCACCATGCGCCTGGATTCCCGGTTTGTTTCCCATTGACCGGCCCCAGTGCGTGATGGATACTGGACGCCGCCACGCCGTTCCAACTCCTGGGGGATATGTCCTATGCGCCGTTTCTGCTACCTGTTTCTGGCTGTTGTTTCACTGGTGTTGACTCCCCTGATGGCGCGGGCCGACGCCAGCAGTTCGGACTGTCTGTTCACCTGGGCAGAAAACGTGTATCCGCAGTACTTTTCGCCTGCGGCGCCCGCCTCGCAAACCTTTGCACCCTACTATTACCGGTACTACACCGGCACCGGCAACTACCTGGCCAGCAGTTCGGCCGACACGCAACTGTGGGTCCTGGGCCAGGCCACGGGGGGCCAGTTGGTGGACCTGGGGCCTATTGCGGGTTACCTCGCGACCGCCGGATGCACGGCGCTGAGCGGACCCGGCGCCGTGACCCTGGCGCAAGCCAGCGCGCAAACCGTCGGCAGCACCACGTTCGGTTCGTCCAGCAAACTGCAGGTGGCGTGGACTGCGCCCACTGGCTACAGCGTTGACCACTACGAAATTACCGCCACCGAGGCGTTGATGAATACCAGCGCCACGGTCAGCACCAGCGCGTCCGCTACCAGCGCCACGCTCACCCCCCTGAAAGCGGCCACCACGTACGCGGTGGTGGTCAAGGCCTGCACGGATGCCGCCTGCACCCGCGCTGGCAGTGCGCAAGCGGTCAGTGCCACCACACCGGGTGAGTATTGGCAGCTGCAGGGCAGCGGCAACACCGTGTCCACCCTGACCAAACCGGTGTCCGACGGCAATGCGCGGCTCTCTGCCACGCGCTTTGGCGCGGAGGCGGGCGCGGTTGCCAATACGGTTCAGTTTTACTACGGACCCCAGGGGGTGTCCGGGCAGGCGGTGGCCAGCAGTGGCGCCGTGTCCGCCACCAATGCGGCCAGCTACCTGAGCGGGTTTACGAGTTATGCCAGCACCAGCGGCGTGCGTTCGCCCAGTTCCAGCACCAGCGGCATCAAGTCCATCATGACCGGGCAGGGCGTGCCCCTGTCTGCCGCCATGGGGGGCAAGGTGCGGCTGTTTTTTGAATCCAACGACGCCGATGGCAAAACCCGCATTTACTCGGTTGACAGCGTGGACGGCTACACCGGGCGCGACTTCAACAGCGGGTCAAGCACCACCTGCAGCGCATCGGGCGACTACCTTGCCACCGGCGCCTGCCCGGCCACGGTGGTGATTGGTATTCAGGGCGATGCCACCAACCCCACCAACAAAATCAGCGCCGCGCGCCAGAACAAGGTCGCTTGGCCCACCCTGACCGACTGGCGCTGGGACGGTGCAGAGGGCGCCTTTATGGTGTTCACCATCGACCAGGTCAGTGGCTGCACCACCGCCTCGCACAACCACGCCTACGCGGTGTGGAACGGAACCAGCTTTGTGCCGCAATACGACAGCAGCGGCTGCCCCAAAGCCTTCAAGAGTGCACAAGCGGCCTTGCCCATGCACATTGGCGACGTGCGCTACAAAATGTATTTTGGCGATCCGTCTGTAACCACCGGCAAGACTACCGGCTCCCCGCTGCCCTTTGTCGGACCCAAAAAACTCATCTACGCCGATGGCCGCAGCAGCGGCTCCGCCAGCCTGGTGGACTATGAAGATTGGGAGGCCGTGGGTAACGCGCGCAACGTGGTGTTCCTGTGGCCCAATGGCGAAGCGCTCAGCGATGCGGCCGAAGGGTATATCGACGACTTCCACTTCCTCACCCCCACCGGCAGCCTGGACATTCAGGTGCTGTACCTGTCGATTACCGATGGGGTGGTCACGCCCTTTGCGGCCACCGCGGTGCTGCTCAATCCATAAGGAGTCCACATGATGCGCTTTGCCTGCCGGCTGCTTTCCGCGTTGGTGACTATCCTGTGCTGTCCTGTGGCTGCGTTGGCCGACTCGACCAGCCTTCTGAGCCAGGCCAACGCGGCCAACCCCACGCGTTACCAGTTCGCCGTCAACAATAACGCGGAGATTCGCAACACCAGTGACAACAAGGCCTTCACCATCTGGTGGCAACCGTCCACCGGCACGCCAGCAGGCGTTCTTGTCACCCTGCACGGGCACGGCAGCTACGCAAGCGACGAGTTCTACCTGTGGCAGCCCTATTTGCAGGCCAAGGGGTATGCCATCCTGGCGCTGCAGTGGTGGTTTGGTGGTGGCGAAACCGTGGCCGACTATTACCAGCCGCACGAGATGTACCCCATCATCGCCAGCCTGCTCAAGGAAAAGGGTGTCCAACCCGGCACCGTGCTGCTGCATGGTTATTCGCGTGGTTCTGCCAACTCCTACGCCGTGACGGCGCTGGACACCTCGTCGGGCAATCGCTATATCAACATGACACTGTCCAACGCGGGCGGTGCCGCTGCGGACTTTCCACCCAACCAGCAAATCGCGGCCGGCGCTTTGGGTGTCTCGCCCTTCAGCGGCATTCAGTGGGTGATGTATTGCGGCGAACTCGACCCCGACCCCACCATCAATGGCTGCCCGGCCATGACTGCGGCCAAAAGCTGGGTGACCCAATACGGCGCCACTGTCAAGCTGCTGATCGACGACCCCAACGGGGGCCATGGCGGGTTCATGCTCAGCAGTAGCAACGTCACCACCGCTTTGAACCAGTTTGTGCCTTCACCCCGAACGCCAACTGACACGTCCACGGCAGACTGCCTCTTCAACTGGGCCGAAAAGGCGTTTGCGCAGTACTTTGCTCCGGCGGGATCGGCTTCGCAGAACTCGACCCCCTACCGTTATCGCTACTACGCAGGCACCGGTAATTACCTGGCCAGCAACGCGGCCGATAACCATATCTGGGCCCTGGGTACTGCCACTGGCGGCCAGTTGCTTGACCTCGGACCCGCTGCAGGTTTTTTGGGTTCGGCAGGATGTTCAGCGCCCTGAGAGGGCGGTGACTCTTACTGGCACTTGGCAAGCGCAGCAAAGTCGCTCAACAAGCCCAGCGATTGCAAAGTCTGGTTTTGGTACAAATAGACATTGGCCGGCGCGACTGTGGGCACCGCCGTGTCGGCTCCCACGCACAGCGCGCCGCCCTGGTAGCAGCGGGCATAGTAGGGCGAGGACATAAAGGTCGCGGTCGGGGTGGTTAAAACGTCCTTGTATTGCTGTTGCGCCCAATCCAGGACGCAATCCAGGGGTTGACTGGTTCCAGTACCTTCCACCACCCGTGTGACCGGGTTGCCACCCTCTACCGGAACCACCAGCCGCGCCAGGCGTGCGCCGGCTGCAGTTGGCACAAAGCTGACCAAAGTGGAGCACCCCACTCCGGGTTGCAGCGTCATGCCGCTGCAACCGGTGCCTGTGCTGACCACAAAGTCCGACGGTGCCACGGTTGCGCAACCCAACGCCATACAGACCACCAGATCCGTGCCATCCACCACCACCTGGCCCAGCGTAACGGCTGTTTGCCCCTGGTTAAAGACCGAGAAATACTGCGTAGCGTAGGTGCTGCCGATGGCGATATTGCCAAAGTTGTGCGTGACCGGCGGATCGGTGATGGCAACCTGGGCCAAGGCGGGCAGGCCGATGGCTGCCCACGCGCACAGAACGGCCGCGCGCGCCGTACGCTGTGCCATGCACTGCAAAAAGGGGGGGCGGATGGGGATGGCCATGCAAAACTCCAGGTAAAAGTTCGTGACCGGACCAGTATAGCGACGCCTGTTGGCGCAGTCAGCCCATGGTGCACGCGTGGCGCACATGGCACTTTCGTGGGGCTGGTCGCCCAGGGTTATCCCGTAAAGCGGCTGTCCATCCCTTTTTCTTTCATCTTGCGCTCCAGTTCCTGGTCCTCCAGCTCGCGGCGGCGTTTTTGCTGGCGCTCCAGCTCCGCTTCGCGTTGCGCGGCCAACTCTTCGCTGGAGGGGCCTTGCTCGATCGACAGCGACAGCCCGGACGCGGCTGCGGGCTCGCCCCGGCGGCTCTTGAGTTTGATGGCCAGGCGCAGTTCGTTGGCGGAGTCGGCGTTGCGCAGCGCCTCCTCAAAACCAATGTGGCCTGCGTCGTAGAGCTCGAACAAGGCCCAGTCAAATGTGCGCATGCCCAACTCGCGGGATTTGTCCATCAGGCCCTTGATGTCACCAAACTGGCCTTTGAAAATACGCTCGGCAATGGCCGGCGTGTTGAGCAAAATCTCGATGGCCGCCTTGCGCCCCTTGCCATCTTCGGTGCGCACCAGGCGCTGCGAAACAATGGAGCGCAGGTTGGCCGAAAGGTCCATCAAAAGCTGGTTGCGCCGCTCCTCGGGAAAGAAGTTGATGACGCGGTCGATGGTCTGGTTGGCATTGTTGGCGTGCAGCGTGCCCAGGCACAGGTGGCCGGTTTCGGCAAAGGCAATGGCGTGTTCCATGGTTTCAGCGTCGCGGATTTCGCCGATCAGGATCACGTCGGGCGCCTGGCGCAAGGTGTTTTTCAGCGCGTGGTGCCAGGAGTGGGTGTCCACGCCCACCTCGCGGTGGCTGATGAGCGACTTTTTGGAGACGTGTACATACTCCACCGGGTCTTCCACCGTGATGATGTGGCCGGGCGAGGTGCTGTTGCGGTAGTCAATCAGCGCGGCCAGGGTGGTGGACTTGCCCGAGCCGGTGCCCCCCACCACCAGCACCAGGCCGCGCTTGTTCATGATGACCTCGCGCAACACGGGCGGCAACTCCAGCTTGTCGAAGTTGGGGATTTCGGACGCAATGGTGCGCACCACCATGGCCACGCTTTGTTGCTGCACGTACACGTTGACCCGGAAGCGCGAAATATTGGGCAGCGAGATGGCGAAGTTGCACTCCATCTCCTTGGCAAATTCCTCACGCTGTTTTTCATTCATCAAGGCATGCGCCAGGCCACGCGTGACCTCGCTGGTCAATTTTTGCTGGGTGATGGGCTGCATGCTGCCGTGGGCCTTCATGCTCGGGGGAAAGTCGGCGGAAATGAACAGGTCAGACCCCCCGGCCTGGCGCATCGCGGCCAGCAGCTTGTGCATGTAGGCGCGGGCCTGTTCTTCGTTCAAAGCGGACATGGATTTCCCCTGCAGCGTGTGGTCAAAACGCAAAAGTATCCACGCCCACCGCGTGCGGGTCAACCGCTGCCCAGTTGCGCAACGGGTACACGTGCCAGGGCGGGCTGCGGCGTGCGCGCCACAGCATTGCGATTGCCGGATTGTGGTGATTGGCTGATACTGGGCGCCCAGCGCAACTGGCGTGATGAACAGGAGACAACAATGAACAAACACCTGGCCCTGGTTTTGGGTTTGGCTTGCGTCGCAAACGGCGCACTGGCGGCGTCCAGTCTGGTCATCGCCAGCGATCGATCGACCCTGGTGCTGGACTACCTGGAGGTGTTCATCGGCGGCAGCAAAACCACCTACCAGGCCAACCTGGTGTCAACGGACAACCTGGCCAGTTTCACCCCCATCTCCGCCAGCGCCGTGGGTGCCAACAGCGCCGCCGACCCGGCGACCACACCGCGCCTGAGCCTGGTCAATGGCAACTACGTGCTGGAAATTCCCAGTGTCAGCGTTGGCAGCCAGACCTATGCGGTGAATCTTGTCAGCAGCAACAATCTGGCCAGTTTCAGCGTCGATAACGGCAGCCTGAAAAGCGTTGGCAGCAGCAAACCGAGCAGCGTCGCCATCGCCGCCGTCAATAGCCAGACCGTTGGCACCAGCAGCATCGCCTCCAGCACCCAGCGCACCGTAAGCTGGGTTGCGCCCAGTGGCGCCAGCGCCACGTCGTACCAGATCGACGCCCGCGAGATCAGCGGCGTCGGCAAGATCAGCACCTCCGCCACAGCGGGCGCGACCAGCGCCACTCTGACCAGGCTGAAGGCATCCACCGACTATGTGGTCAATGTCACCGCCTGCTTCAACACGGCCTGCTCCGTGCAGGCCACCTCGACCGCCGCCACCACCACCACGCCGGGCGAGTACTGGCAATTGCAAGGCAGCGGCAATGGCTACGCCGCAGTCAGCAAGGTGGTCGCCGATGGCAGTTCTTTGTCGTGGGTGATGCGCTGGGGCAGCGAGGCCGGCAGCAGCTACAGCGGGCGCTACCAGTACTATTTCAAATCAAATCTGGCCTCGACGCGCGGCATCGGCATTGCCACCACCAGCGCCAGCGGCACATCCACATCGACGCTGGGTGCGTTCACCCAGAACACTGCGGCCGGCCTGCGCAATCCCTGTAACGGCCCCGACTCCACGGCCGACTGCCCCAGCTCGGCGGCGTATTTCATCAACGCCATTCAGGCCGTGCCGCTGACCTCCAACAAGATGCGGATCTTCTTCGAAGCGCTCGATGCAACCGAAACCGCCCAGCCCACCCGCATCTACCAGCTCGATAGCCAGGACGGGCTGGTGGGCCAGGATTTCAATGCCTCGTCCTCCGTGGCCTATTGCGGCGGCGTGGGTTCGACCGACTACATGGCTGGCGGCTCCTGCGCGCCCAGTGTGACCGTGGGTGTATCCACCGACACGGGGAGCAAAAAGTCGGCACTGAGCCAGGCACGCCAATTCAAGATTGGCTGGGATTGGCTGAAAGACTGGCGTTGGGACGAGGCCGTCGGCACCTTTATGGTCATTACCGGCGCCGATGCCTGCGGCAAGGAAGTTGACGCCCTGTTTTACGCCACATGGGATGGCAGCAAATGGACGGTGGCAACCGACAGTGCGGGCTGCGCCACGCCCATCGTCAGCGCCGCCCATGGCCCGGTACTGGTGCCGCTGGGCGGGGCCAGCTACAAAATGTATTACGAAGACCAGAGTGGCGGCACCCAAAGTGGCAAGCCGCTGCGCTTCGTCTACGCCGACGGCAACTGGAGCGGCACCGCTGGCAGTGTGGATATCGGCGATTGGGAGCCTTCGGCGAAGGCCCGCGATGTCACGTTCCTGTGGCCAGACGGTACCGCGCTCGACGCCCAGGACGAAGCGGGCCTGGGCGACCACATGGTCATCACACCCGCGGCCACGCTGGATCCGCAATACATGTACGTCAATCTGGGCGGGTTCGACAACAGCAAGTGGAAGGCAATGTCCAGCGGCCTGGGGCTGGCGAAATTACTCAACCCGTAATGCCGTGCGCACCAGCGCCTGTGTTTGCTGCGTCAAATAGTCCAAAAATACCCGTGTGCGCTGGGGCAAAAACTTGCGGCTGGGCAGGGCCGCGTACAGCGTGACCTGGCCAAAGCTCCAGTCGGGCAGCACCTGCACCAGTGCGCCGCTGGCCAGGTGGGGCGCTACCACATCCACCGAGCCAAAGGTAATGCCCGTGCCGTCCAGCGCGGCGCGCAGCAGCGTATCGCTGTGGTTGGCCCACAGCACCGGGTCCAGCTCCACCTCGCACGGTGTGTGGGGCGCGGCGCGCTGCACCAGGCGCCACACGCGCGGGCGCAGCCCGGCGGTTTTGAAGCGCAGGCAGTTGTGCTGCGCCAGGTCCGGCGGCTGCTGCGGTGTGCCTTTGCGCGCCAGGTAGGCGGGTGCCGCCACCAGAATGATCTCGGAGGTGATGATCTTGCGCGCAATCACATCGCCATCAAACCCGGCATCGGCGGCAAACAGGGTGATGTCAAAGTCTTCAATGGGTGGCTCTTTGTACAGCTCCACCGTCAGGTCCAGCACGATGGCCGGGTACGTGGCGCGAAACCCCGCCAGCAGCGGCGCCACCACATGCGTGGCCAGCACCGGCGGCACCAGCACATGCAGCGTGCCGGTGAGCGCGTGGGTGTGGGCGCTGGCCAGGCTGTGGGCCTCGTCAATGTCCTGCAAAATTGCCCGCACCCGGTTCAGGTAGGTCTCGCCGGCTTCGGTAAGCGACAGCTTGCGTGTGGTGCGCTGCAGCAGCCGTGCGCCCAGGTGGTCCTCCAGGTCGGCCACCAGGCGGGTCACCACAGCGGGCGACAAATCCAGCGCCCGTGCGGCGCTGGCAAAGCCGCCTTCGTCCACCACACGCTGAAACACCCGCATCGACAGCAATCGGTCCATCCCCAACCTCCCATGCAAAATTCAAGACCTTGATTGTTTCACAAATGGCAATGATGCGATGAATAAAACGCTGTTTTTCTACTGAATATGCAAGAGTACAGTTCAACCCATCGACGAGACGGAAGAACACAACGCCCCATCGATGCTGCCCAAGACGACATACCGCCGCCCGGCAGGATTCTCAACTTGAAAAGGATCTGCATCATGAAAAACACAACTACCACTGCCATCGTTATCGCCCTCGCTGCCCTGTCCGCAGGCCACACCATGGCCGCCGACAACTCTGCACAGGCCCAGCGCGACGCCCTGCGCGGTGGCTTCGACGTGGTGGAACCCGCTACCGGCCAGAAACTGGGCGACCTGTTCCCCGCGCTCTACGGCCAAACCAGCACCACCACCCGCGCGCAAGTGCAGGCTGAACTGGCGCAAGCCCAAGCCAGCGCCAACAACGGCGACGTGGTGGAGCCCGCTACCGGCCAGAAGCTGAGCGCAATGTTCCCCGCTGCCTACACCCGCACACCGGTGGCATCCATCGGTACCCGCGCCGAGGTTCGCGCCGAAGCCGCCAAGGCCCGCAGCGTGCATGTGGCAGGCGACGTGGTGGAACCTGTTACCGGCCAAAAGCTCAATGTGCTGTTTGCCAGCCTTTACAAGGGCAAGGCTTATAACTAAAAAGGCATTTTGCGCACGCCAGACGTGCGCAGGCAGCTATAAAAAAGAGAGCATTTAGGGTGGCGGGCAGGGGCTGGCAATAGGCTATCCTCAGGCCCTGTCTGACCAACCCCTTTCGCTCTCCCCATGCTCACCGGCGACCTCAAAAGCAAAATCGACCAGATCTGGAACGCCTTCTGGTCCGGCGGCATCGCCAACCCCATCGAAGTCATCGAGCAAATTACCTACCTGCTCTTCCTGCGCCGCCTGGACGACTTGCACACCCTGGAAGAAAACAAGGCCAGCCGCTCTTGCCTGAGCATCTTTTAGGCCTCCAGCGCACGTCCGCTGTGCGTGAGAAGCTATCAAAAGAAGAGCACTCCAAAAACAACCTGCCCGACGTGCTGGAGCGCTGGGACTCCCTAAAAGCCGTTCGTCCTGAGCCTGTTGAAGGGTCGGAGCTAACCCGCCCCCGCACCGCGCAAAGCTTCTGCGTACCCAAAGCCGACATCGCCGCCAACGGCTACGACCTGAGCATCAACCGCTACAAGGAAGTGGTGCATGCACAGGTACAGCACCGCGCACCACAGGAGATATTGGCGGAACTGGCCAAGCTGGAGAGCGAAATTGCGGTGGGGATGAAGGCCTTGGAAAAAATGCTTGAAAACTCTTAAGCCCAGCGCCACAGTACGATACTCAAACGCCACCCCACCACCTAGGACTCACCATGCAAATCGTTGTTGATGTGCCAAACCACTACCTGGACGCCATGCACCGCGCACCAGAAGACTTTGCCGCAGAGGCCAAGCTGGCCATGGCCGCCAAGCTGTTTGAAATGAAGCGCCTCTCATCCGGCATGGCCGCCAGTCTGATCGGCATGGACCGCGTGACCTTTCTTGCCCAGTTGCAACGCTTCGGCGTGCCGATGATTGACCTGGAAGACGACGAACTGGCCTCGGACATCCGTAATGCCTGAGCGCGCGCAGGTACTCGTTACCAACACCACACCACTCATCGCCATTGCTGCCGCTACGGGCAGCCTGGATGTTTTGAAGTTTCTGTATTCCCGCGTGGTGGTGCCGCTGGAGGTCGCAGAAGAGGTGCGCGCTGGGGGGGCGCAGTCGTTTGGGGTGGACGCATTCAACGGCGCAGGGTGGTTGGAAGTCCAGACCGGGCCCGTGGTTTTGCAACCGTTCTTGCAAAACTCCTTAGATCGCGGCGAAGCGTCCGTCATTCAAACGGCCATGATCCTGGGCCTACCTTTGGTGTGTATTGACGAGACGGCAGGCCGCAGGGTGGCGCGCTTGTGTGGGCTCAGCCTGACGGGCTCCGTGGGCGTGCTGCTCAAAGCCAAACGCCTGGGCTATGAAGTGTCCATACCCGATGCGTTGCAGCGGATGCGTGCGCAGGGCATTTGGTTGAGCGAATCGGTGGTGCGGTTTGCGTTGGCGCAATGTTAGTCAAATCGGCCTCTGGCGCGCGTGGAATGTGCGTGAGCAGCTACCAAAATGAGAGTGAAATGAAGGCGAAATTGGCTTGGGATACTGCGGTTGGAATGTTGGCAAAAGAAGTGTGAAATTCAAATAACTATTACTTGAATGTTGACAAAAAGTTAAACTGCCATCTATGCAAAACCTTAATCTCGAACAGCTCAAAGCCGCCACCGCTGCCGGCGGCGTTACCGGCATCACCCTGCGCGGCGACGGCGCGGCCTTTGTGGTCAACGTGCATACCCAGCGCGACGAGGGCATTTTGGTTACCTCTAAAAAGCAGCCCCGCCGCTTTGCCGACCCCCGCAAAGCCCTGCAAGTGCTGCGCGGCGCAGGCTGGAGCGAATGCCGCATCGACGCCACCCAATGGCGCCCCGAAGAGCGTGATGCAGAAAAAGTAGCCCGCCCCGACCGCAGCGCCGCCCTCAAAGCCGCGCACGAAGCCGCCCAGGCCGATGCCGACTACGACAAGTGGTTTCGTGCCAAAGCCCAGGCCGCGCTTGATGGGTTGAAAGACGGCTCCAATACACCTTACACCCCAGAGGAATGGGAAGTCCGGCGCGCTGAAATTTTCGCCCGATTCAAGGGCAAGCAAGCCGCATGAGTCGTTTGTTGCAGGTCATTCGCACGCCACGCTATGACAACGACTTGATGGCCATCGGTGAGTACATCGAACAGCACAACGCCGACGCCGCCTATGAGATGGTGAGACTGTTGGAGCGACAAGTGGACAGCCTCGCCGACCCCAACTCTCTTGCTATGAAGCGGCTGTCGGCACTTTGGAACTGGTGGCGCATCTAAATTAAACATTATTTGCTGATGTAGCAAACCATCGGCGACACGACTGTGATGGAGCTGTACCGGGTGATGGCACTCTGTGTTCGGTCGTAGCGTGCCGGCCGTTCTCCTGGTACCAGCTACGCACCGCAGGGGCCCGATGTGTTGTTTACATCTGCCCAGGTGGATGAGTTGTTTGGGGTGCTGGACCACATCAAGGCCACTGCGCTGGCGGCCTGATGTTGTGATGGGGGCAGCACACGGGGTCAATGCGGGTGTGTCTTGGTGTTAGCTGCGTGCACCTAAACATCACCACCAGGGGCCGCAGAGGGTGGCAATGGCACCCATAATGGGCGCAACTCTGGCTGCATTCGAACCGCAGGCCCTTGCAGCCGCAACCCTTGACGACTTGTTTACCAGACAATGAAAAAACACGCGAGTTGGCGCAGGCCCAAGGCCTATGTCCGCGCCACACGTAGACTGATGGCACGCGTTGCCGGCGCGGGCTACTCCCCCCGGCGTCGGCGCAGGCCTGCTGCGTCGGCTCACCCCGTGCACCCACCGGTGGATAACGCACTGCCCGTTGATACCGAGGCGCAGGCCGTTGCGATGCCGCAGCCTGCTTTGCCCCAGCGGCGCTGGCGCCTGATTGGCGGGGTGGTGTTTCTGGTACTGGTGTTGCTAGTGGGCCTGGCGGTGTATGAGATGCGCAGTTCGCGCCTGCAGGCGGCTTTTTTTTCCGCCTTGGCGAGCAAGATGCAATACCGGGTTGAACCGGGCGCCGCCCCGGCGGCCGCGGTGCGTTATCCCCATGGCAGCCCCTACGACGAACGCGTGGGTTACTCCACTTTGCCGGAGTTTTTGACCCGGCTGCAGGCCAGGGACTTTTCGATTGCGTCCCAGGCGCGCATGAGTGCCGACATGACCGGTGTGATCGATCAGGGGCTGTTTGCCCCGTACCGGGAAAAAACCCAGGTCGGACTGACCATTCTGGACTGCCGCCAGGACACGCTGTTTGCTGCACGCTACCCGCAGCGGGTGTACCGCACGTTTGAGGCCGCGCCCGCCGTGTTGGTGAAAAGCCTGCTGTTTATTGAAAACCGCGAATTGCTCGACACCGACCACCCACAGCGCAACCCGGCGGTGGAGTGGGACCGGCTGGCCAAGGCGGTGCTGGAAAAAGCCCTGCTCGGCCTGGGCGGCGAGCACCGGTCAGCGGGGGGCAGCACGCTGGCCACGCAGATTGAAAAATACCGCCACTCGGCCGAAGGGCGCACCTCGTCCATTGAAGACAAGTTGCGCCAGATGGCGTCGGCCACCGTGCGCGCGTACCTGGGTGGCGAGGACACGACGGCCGCGCGGCGCCAGTTGGTGCTGGACTACCTCAATACCGTGCCACTGTCGGCCAAGCGTGGTTTGGGTGAGGTCAACGGCATGGGTGACGGCCTGTGGGCGTGGTATGGCCGCGATTTTTCCGAGGTCAACCAGTTGCTGGGCGCCGGTGTCGAGGACAGCGCGCCATCGCGCTCCGCAGCGCTGGCGTACAAGCAGGCGCTCAGTCTGCTGATTGCGCAGCGCCGCCCGTCCTACTACCTGGCCGACAGCAGCAGCGACCTGGAGCAGTTGACCAACAGCCATTTGCGCCTGCTCGCGTCCGAGGGGGTTATCCCGGCGGCGCTGCGCGATGCCGCGCTGGCGGTGCGGCTCGACCATGCCAGCCAGACCCTGGTGCAGACCCCTGCATTTGTGGCACACAAGGCGTCTACCGCCGTGCGCACCCAGTTGGCGGGCATGCTGGGCACGCCGCGCCTGTACAGCCTGGACCGGCTCGATCTGAACGTGCTCAGCACCCTGGACGCCCAGACCCAGGGCGACGTCACCCGCTTGCTGCGCACCTTGCGTGAAGACGATGTGGCCAAGGCCACTGCGCTGCATGGCAAGGGCTTGCTGGGCAACGGCAACCCCGCCAACGTGGTGTACAGCTTTACGCTGCTGGAGCGCGGGGCCACGGCCAATTATTTACGCGTGCAGTCGGACAACTACGAGCAGCCGCTGGACATCAACGATGGCGCCAAGCTGGACCTGGGGTCCACCGCCAAGTTGCGCACCCTGGTCAGCTACCTGGACATTGTGGCCAACCTGCACCAGCGCCTGCGCCCGCTGTCTGAGGAAGAACTGCGCAAGACTGCGGTGGACCCCAAGGACAAAATCACCCAGTGGGCGCTGGACTACCTGGCGCGCCACCCCGAGGCTGACTTGACGGCCATGCTGGAGGCGGCTCTGGAGCGCCCGTATTCGGCCAGCCCGGCGGAGCGCTTCTTTACCGGCGGCGGTCTGCACAGCTTCAACAACTTCAAGCGTGAGGACAACGGACGTGTGATGTCCGTGCGCGAGGGGCTGCGCCATTCGGTCAACCTGGTGTTTGTGCGCCTGCTGCGCGACGTGGTGCACCACTACATGTTCCTGGCGCCTGGCTCCTCGGCGGGTTTGCTCAAAGACGCCGACGACCCGCGCCGCGCCACCTACCTGAGCCGCTTTGCAGACCGCGAAGGGCGCGAGTTCATGTACCGCTTTTTGCCCAAGTACCAGGGCAAAACGGCGCAAGAGGCCGAGCAGTTGCTGATGCAGGGTGTGCGCCCCACGCCGGTGCGCCTGGCGGCCATTTTCCGCACCATTGCCCCCACGGCGAGCCTAGAAGAGTTTGCTGCCTTTTTGAAGGAGTATTTACCCAACAGCCACGCGCCCGAACCGGCCCGGCTGGCGCAGTTGTACGCGCAGTACGCACCCGACGCCATGTCACTGGCCGATCGCGGCTACATCGCTACCGTGCACCCGCTGGAGTTGTGGGTCATCGGTTACCTGCGCAGCCACCCGCAGGCCAGTGCATCGCAGGTGATTGCCGCCAGCCAGGCCGAGCGCCAGCAGGTGTACCACTGGCTGTTCAGCACCAGCCGCAAGCAGGCGCAGGACAGCCGCATTCTGAGTCTGCTCGAAGTGGAGGGTTTTCTGGAAATCCACCGCCAGTGGAAGCGCATGGGCTACCCGTTCGCCTCGCTGGTGCCGTCTTACGCCACGGCACTGGGTGCCTCGGCGGACCGGCCGGCCGCCCTGGCGGAGTTGATGGGCATATTGGTCAACGGCGGTGTGCGCAAGCCCACCCAGCGTATACGGGGCCTGCGCTTTGCGCCGGATACGCCGTATGAGGCGAATTTGCAGCGCCACAGCGGCAAGAGCGAGCAGGTGCTGGCGCCGCAGGTGGCGCAGGTGGCATTGCGCGCCATTCAGGACGTGGTGGACGAAGGAACCGCCCGGCGCGTGAAGAACGCCTTTGTGGGCGCCGATGGGCACGTGTTTGCGGTGGGCGGCAAGACCGGCACTGGCGACCACCGCTTTGATGTCTACGGTGCCGGCGGCCAGTTGCTGGAGTCGCGCGTGGTCAATCGCTCGGCCACCTTTGTGTTTAACATCGGGCAGCGCTTTTTTGGCTCCATCACCGCCTATGTGCACGGGCCGCAGGCGGCCCAATACGATTTCACCAGCGCCTTGCCGGTGCAGCTGCTCAAGCTGCTGGCACCCACCCTGTCGCCCTTGTTGGACACTCCTTTTGATAGCGCAGGCGGCTCAGGGCAATGCGATGGATGATGCGCAAGGCGCTGCGCGCGGGATTTTTGCAGGTGGCGTGATGCATAGCAAAATCGGCCATTTGCGCCCGCCAGACGTGCGCAGACAGCTACGAAAATGATAGTGTCAGCTGCCAATCGCAATGGGAATGCGCTGGCGGCCAAAGTTGCCAGCCCTTGCCTCAAAGCGCCCGGCAATGGTGCCACCGCAGTGCGGGCAGTGGCCCTCCGCAGTGAGCCGGTAGTGCTCAATTTGGAACCAGTCGCGTGCAATCAGCTCGGCGCCGCAGTGCGGGCAGCCGGTGCTATCGCCCGCAGGGTGGTGCACGTTGCCGGTGTACACGTAGTGCAGCCCCTGCTGATGCGCCAACGCGCGGGCGCGCACCAGCGTGGCCAGCGGTGTGGCCGGGGTGTCGGGCATTTTGTGGTCGGGGTGGAAGGCGCTGAAGTGCAAGGGCACGTCCGGCCCCAGTTCTTTGGCAACCCATCGGCTCAGGGCCACAATTTCGGCATCCGAATCGTTGTGGCCCGGAATCAGCAGGGTGGTGATCTCGAACCACACGGCGGTTTCGTGCTTGAGGTACCGCAGCGTGTCCAGCACCGGCTGCAAATGCGAGCCGGTGAGCTTGAAGTAGAAGTCGTCGGTAAAGGCTTTCAGGTCCACATTGGCCGCGTCCATCTTGGCGAACAAGTCGCGCCGGGGCTGGGCATGGATGTAGCCGGCGGTGACGGCCACGGTCTGGATGCCACGTGCGTGGCAGGCATCGGCCACGTCCATGGCGTATTCGCTAAAAATGACGGGGTCGTTGTAGGTAAAGGCCACGCTTTTGCAGCCGTGGGCCTGTGCGGCGTCGGCAATGGCCTCGGGTGAGGCCTGGTCCATCAGACGGTCCATGTCTTTGGATTTGCTGATGTCCCAGTTCTGGCAAAACTTGCAGGCCAGGTTGCAGCCTGCCGTGCCGAAGGACAACACACTGGAGCCGGGGTAGAACTGGTTGAGCGGTTTCTTTTCAATCGGGTCGATGCAAAAGCCGCTGGATCGGCCGTAGGTGGTGAGCACCATGCGGTCGCCTGCGTCATCGCCTGTACCTTCGTTGCTGCGCATGCGCACAAAACAGGCGCCGCGCTGCCCCGCGTGCAGCTTGCAGTCGCGCGGGCACAGGTCGCACTGCATGCGGCCATCTTCCAGCCAGTGCCAGTAACGTGCGGGATAGGCGGCTGGGGTGTTCATGCGGTGGCCCCGTTGGCGGGCCCGGTTTCTTCTTGCCATTTGTCCACCGTGTAGCGCTGCAGGCGCACACCATCGGTCCAAAAGTTGCTTGGCAACCCGGCCTTGCGTTTGAGGTGGGCCATAAAGGCCTGCGGCGTGGGCAACTGTTCCCACACCTGGGGTAAAAACGTGCCCCGGTGCCCGGCGTATTCCAGCACCACACCATCCACCTGCGGGCGCAGTTGGGCCAGCGCGTCCGCTTCACTGCTGAAAGCAAGGGGCTGCGTGGGGGAGAGCACAGACACCTCGACGCGGGTGTGCGCCAGTTCGGCGGTCGTCAGGGGTGGGAAACGGGTATCGCGCAACGCCGCCGCCACGGCGTTGGCACGCACGTCGTCACGCAGCGGCCGCCGCGCTTCCAGCGAGCCAATGCAGCCGCGCAATTGCCCACCTTGGGTCAGGGTCACAAAGCAGGCACCGGGTTCCTGCAGCCAGTCGGCATCGTCTGTGGTGGCACGATCGGCGGTGGGGTTGTCGCTGTTGATGCTGTCCACTCTGGCGTGGGGCAGGCCCAGTGCCTGCGCAATGGCAGCGCGGGCCAGCGCCAACAAGGCGGGGCCCCGGTTAATGGGCGCCATGGTGGTGCTCCGAAAATGCCACGGCGGCGTAGCCCACCACACGCTGGCGGTCGCCCGCTGTGTCGCCCGAATTGCATTGCGCCAGCAACTGTGGCCGCAGTTGGTGCGCGCGCGCTGCCAGCAGCAAGCCGTTGATGGGGGTGGCGCCGCAGGCCTGGGTGTGCGTCAAGGGGCCGTCCAGATGCAGGATGTGGTCCACCGTGTTCTGGTCTGTGATGTGTGCGGCAGCGTAAGGCAAATAGTGCGACAGGTCGGAGCTGATCACGATCAGGGTTTCCGGCCCGCCCCACAGCGCGTCCAGCACCTGCGCCACTTCCTGCGCCGTGGCGTCGCCCACCGCCAGCGGTACCAGGCTAAAGCGCGGCAGCATGGTCTGCAAAAAGGGCAACTGCACTTCCAGCGAATGCTCCAGCGCATGCGCTGGCGGGCTCACCACCACCTGGGGCAGGTGCGCCAGTGCGGCAATGGCCGCTGTGTCCACCGGTACCGTGCCCAAAGGTGTAGCGAATGCTTCCACCCCCGGCGCCGCCAGGCCGCGCACGGCCACGCTGTGTACCGGCCCGAGCAAGACCACGCGCTCGATGGTGTGGGCCGCCGCCGTAAGCGTGGCATAGGCGCTGGCCGCCGTGGTCCCGGAATACACATAACCGGCGTGCGGCACGATCAGCGCCTTGGGCAAGCC
Organism: Candidatus Aalborgicola lynettensis; assembly: GCA_016719405.1. Lineage (GTDB taxonomy): Bacteria > Pseudomonadota > Gammaproteobacteria > Burkholderiales > Burkholderiaceae_C > Allorhodoferax > Allorhodoferax lynettensis. The sequence goes on along the minus strand of JADJZE010000002.1, from coordinate 249,130 downwards.
GCTCTGCGTGGAAGCGGGCGCCGGTGCGTGGGCCAGCAGGCGGCCCACCTCCGCCGCCAGTGTCTGTGCTTGGCCGGGGTAAAAAGTGCCGGCCACCGCCGGCGGGCGAATTGGGTGCATAAGACCTCCATGGCAACGGGTGTGTACGCTGCCCCAATCGAGCAGCTTGGGGCAGGTTGAACACTATCAAGGCGGGGTATGCAAATCAGCCGTTGGCGTCGGAGTTGGCGCGGATACCGCAGCCAGCCCACACCAGCGGCTGGTTGAGCCACTGCTTCCAGGGCTGCCAGGGGGCGGTGCTGCTGGCGCGCAGCTGCAAATCGGGGTTGATGACGTAGTAGCCATTGCGGGCGCGCAGCCACAGCTGGCGGCTGGGCTGGTAGCTGCTGTGCACCTCGGCGCGGGCCAGCACGCCGTTAAGGTAGCTGCGTTTTTTGCGCTGGGGGCGCAGCACGCTGTCAGGAATGCGCTCCACGCCGCGCAACAGGTAGTCGGCGCAATAGCCAATCAGGTTGTGCTGCACTTGCACGTTGGGCACCAGTTCGGAGTACATTTTTTTGTAGCCCACCAGCATCAGGCCAAACACCCAGTATTCGCCCTGGTGGCGCTCCAGCCGGATCAGGCGGCCACCGGTTTGCACGTCCAGCACCGGGGGCGACAGCAGGGGGTACAGGGCATCCAGGTGCGCTGCGGTGTGGGTGGGGTCGTCCAGCGTACGCTCCAGCGCGTAGTCCCAGGCGCATTGGCCGTAGTGGTCGCGTGCCAGCGGGTCGGCGCCGCGCTCCAGCAGCGCTTCCACCAGGGCGGTGTTGCCGCACTGGGCGGCCATCATCAAGGGTGTGGCGTTGAAGTAGGTGCGGTGGTCCACGCCGTATTGGTCGCACTGGCGCAGCACCTCTTTGAAGGCACGGGTGGCGTAGGGCTGGCGTTGGCGCTCGGCCACGGCGTCAAACCGTTTCTCCAGCAGTTTGGCGGCGTCCCGGCGCCAGTTGTCCAGGCGGTGCATGTAGGCGGCATGGGCTTCGCCCGGCTGGTGCGGCAGGACGGCCCTGCCGTGCACCGCTTGCAGGGCTGAAGCCAGTTGCACGGCGGGTTCGAAGCGGCTGCTGGCCGCCAGTTGGCGAATCCAGCTGCTTTGGCCGTGCCACAGGGCATAGTCCAGCAAAGCCTGGCGCGGTTTGCTGGAAATCTGGCCGGGCGCCAAGGCTTTGGGTAGCAGCTCCTGCACGGCGGCTTCGTCCCACACCGGCCAGGCGGGTTTTTGGGTTTTGAGCACGCTGCGGCGAATGGCGTCGGCCTGTTCCTGCTTGCCTTGCAGCTCCAGGCGGCGGGCCTCTTGCGCCCACTCCTGCTGGCTGGAGGCTTGGGCTTGCGCCAGCGTGAGGGCTTCGGCGGTTTGCAGCTCCAGCAGTTGCAGCAGGGGGTGGCGGGTGTCGGATTCGACCCAGTACAGGTTTTCCACCACACGGGTAATGGCGACGTACAGGGCGTTGACGTAAAACTTGAACAGCTCCAGCGTGTGGTCGGTTTTGTCTTTGCCCCGGTTGTAGGCCAGTTCATCACCGCGCAGGTCGTCCAGTTGTACGCCCTGGGCCAGTTCGGCAAAGGCCTGGCGCTGGCCGGAGACCATGTCGACCATGATGACGTTGGGGTACTCCAGGCCCTTGGCTTCGTGCACCGAGAACACCAGCGGCGTCTGGAACTGCTGGCGCACTGCGGCCTTGTCTTCGTCGCGCAGCACCAGCACGGCAAACTGGGTGGAGCCGCGGGTTTTGGTGTTGAGTTCGCGCCGGGTGGCGTCTTTGTCGGCCAGCAGTTGCACCGAGCCGCTTTGGCTGGCGCAGGACTGCACCAGAAAGTTGGTTTCGCGGTCGATGGAGCCAAAACGGGCGTGCTTGATTTTGAGCAACTGGTTGGCCAGCGTGGTCACCGCCTGGGCGTTGCGGAAATTGGCGCGCAGCACCGAGATGGTTTGCGCGCGCGCCAGCGCCTCGTCTTGCCAGAACAGGGTTTTGACGGCTGCCCACGAGAAAAAGTTGGGGTGAACGATCTGGTTGGCGTCGCCACACAGCAAAAACTGCCCCGGTTTGGCCAGTGTTTTGAGCACCAGCGCCAGTTGTGCGGTGGTCAAATCCTGCACCTCGTCCACCACCACAAAGTCATAGACCGGTGTGGCGCGGCCCAGCCACTGGTGGGCCACCAGGTTGAGGTCGAATAAGTTGGCGCTGGAGAGCCAGGCGCGGTATTTTTCAAACAGATCAAAAACGGCGCTGCGCTGGGGCGCGGCCAGCAGGGACTGGCGCACGCCCAAAGCCAAATAGGCCTCACGCGTGAGCACACCGTCGGCGCGGCTGGAGAGCACACCGCGAAACTCTTCAAACAGGGCATGGGCATCGAGCCCGCCGGTGCTTTTTGGCGGCGCTGCGGTAGCGTTCAAACCAGCCGCAAAAGTCGGAAAACGTGACTTCGCGCCCCGGTGGCACATGCAGGGTTTCGACAAACTCGCGGTAGCTTAAAAACTCGGGCTCCTGCCCCTCGGGCTCGAACCCGTGGGCAAAGTACATGGCCTGCGCGCTTTGCGCCAAAAAGCTGGACTGGGTGACGTACAGCACCCGCCCGCGCGCCAGCCGCAACTTTTGCAGTGTGAGTGCGGTTTTGCCCGAGCCGGCCGAGCCCACCAGAATCAGCGGTGCCGGGGTGTCGTAAACGGCTTGCTGCGCATCGTCAAAACACAGCACCTTGTCGAGCACATGAAATTCCTGGCGCTGGGGGTGTACATACCGCAGCGTGGTGGCCTGTGGGTCGGGCTCGGGCGTGTCCGTGGAGCTGGCATCGTCCAGATCGAGGTCTGTCCAGTTCAGGGTGGCGCCGCGCAAAAACCGCGAACGCTCATAGGCGTGGTTCAAAATGACTTCGAGCGCCAGGCACACGGTCTCGTTCCCATGGCGGGCAAACTGCACCAGCAGGCGGTTGGTCTGGTCGAGCTTGAAGCGCCAATACGGGGTGGGGTTGAGTTTTTTGAGGTTGGGGCTTTTGAAGTCGTCGCGCGCCAGGGCTTGCTGCAGCTTGGCAAACTGGGCGCGCACGCGGTGGGTGTCCAGGTCGTGGTGGGTGAGGAGTCGCATGGTCGTAAAGGGCAGGGGGGCGTGTGTGGTGCAGGGGCAAGGGGGCGGTGATCGGGAGGGGTGCGGGGCTCGGGGTGGAATATATCCAATGCCTGCACTGTGCAGCCACCAGGTGGCATCCGCAAGGTGCCCGCCACGGCCGGGCACTTCGCTGCACGGTGGTGCCAATGGCCAGGCCAAAGGCGTTCACAATGTGGCCCGGAAAACCTTCCAACCCCTTACTTTTTAACTACCCGAGGATACCCATGAACACGCTGATTTCCCGTACCTGTATCGCACTGGCCTGTGCTGCAGCCTTTTGCCAAACCGCCCAGGCCGACGTGGCGCCGCCCCGAGTCGAAGCCCCTTTGCCCACCGCGGTGGGCAGCCGATTCTCGTATGTGGATGGTGCCTTCCTGCTCAAGTGCAACCGTTGGGAGGTGAAGGAGGTGGCCAATAGCAGCGGATTGACCGTTTCCAAATGCGGCGAGAACACCATGTACGTGACCGCCGACGCCATGAACCCGGTCAAGGCGGTCAATGAAGACGGCAAAACGGTGGCCAGCTTCACGCCGTTTTACCCCGATCTGAACTTCCCGCTGTTTGTAGGCAAAAAGTGGACGGGTAAGTACAAGGGCCAAAAGGGCATTCAAAAATGGACCAGCGAGGTGAACTGTGAATCCGCCGCGTTTGAGTCCGTCACCACCAAGGCCGGCAAGGTCGATGCGTTTCGAATTGAGTGCAAAGACAACTGGGATGCAGGCATCATCTTCATCAACGGCACCAAGCAATCCACCCGCTGGTACGCACCCAGTGTGGGCCTGATCGTGAAGTCGATCAATGAAGACAGCGAGTGGAATATCGAAGTGGCAGGGGCTGACTGGAAGTAAGGCCGATCGTTGCACCTGCGCCACCCCTGCCGAGGTTGCTACGCTCAGTCGGCCGCCTTGGCCACCAGCCATTCCCGCCGGAACAGCCATTCTTGCGGGTACCACAGGTTGGCCAGGGTAACTTCGCCCGCCTTGTGGCGGCTCTTGACGTGCCAGCGACTGCCCAGCCAGCGGCACTGGGGCAGGCAGCTGGGTTGGGGCTGGTCCAGGCTGTCTTGCAGCCAGACCACGGCGTCGAACTGGCCCAGCAGGTAGGGTAGGCGCTCCTGCGGGGGCATGTCGGGCTGGTAGGCGCCGGTGTTGCGGCCTTCGGCGTCAAAGGGAATCAGTGTTTTGCCGGGCAGCACAAAGCGGTAACGCTCGTACTGGCCGGTAAACCCGTTGGGCACGGCAATACGCTTACCGGCCAGTGCGTCTTGTACTGGGCGCGGGTAGCCAGTGTTGGGGCCGCTCAGGGGCGCCACCATCAGGCCAAAGGTGGCATACACCGCCAGAACGGCAGCCAGGGTGGCTGCGCAGCACCATTTTTTGTTAACAAAACCGGCCATTGCGCACGCCAGGCCTGCGCAAGCAGCTACCAAAGTAATAGCAAGTTGCGGGCCGCTGGCAATGTGCAAGTCGCCCATCACCCATGCCACACGCGCCAGCAACACCAGTGCCGGGGTCAGCAGGGTCAGGGTGATCCAGAAACCGATGCGCGGCAACTTGTCCCACGCCAAGGCCATGGCAATGGCCAGCGCCGGCATGGCCGGAATCACATAGCGCTCGGAGCGCTGGCTGGGAATGGTGAACACCACCAGCCACACCACCAGCCATACCAGCAGCGTCCATTGCGCCGGGGTGAGTGCGCGGTAGCTGGTGCGTTGCACGGCGCGCGGCACCAGCGCCAGGCCCCAGGCCAGCACGGCAAAAAAAAGCAGACCGGCGTTGGCGGGGTAGGCCAGCAACTGCGTCCACATGGGGTAGATGCCAAATAGCGCCGCGTGCCAGTACCCTTGGCTGCCGGACATCTTGCCGGCGTTCTCGGCCACCACAAACTCCTGCCACACGGCGGCAGGGTCGGGGTCGAGCACAAACCACAGGGCAAAAATACCCAGTGCCAGCGCGGCACTCCAGCCCAGGCCCACGGTGGTGCGCAGGGTGGTGCGCCAGGACAACTTGGGTTCACTCAACAGCACGGCACACCACACGGCGGCGGCGGTGGGTGCCACCAATGCAAACGACTTGTAGGCGCAGCCCAGGCCCATGGCGACGCCAAACAGGGTGTAGGCCAACGGGCCCAGTGTGGCGGGGCGGCCAGTGCGCACGCGCAGCCACAGCACCCACCACATGGGCAGGGCCAGCCAAAAGGTCTCGGGCGCCGAGGTGAGGTAGGCGCGCCCATAACGAAAAGTGGAGAAAAACAGCAGGTACAGCGCCACTGCCACACAGGCGTTGCGCAGTTTGGTGGCGGTATCGGGCGTAATACGGTGGGTGAAGAAGGCCACCAGCGCGGCAGTGGCAAAGGTGTACAGCACGCTGGGCAGCCGCAAGAACGCCATCGACCAATGGTCACCCCAGCCCCCTGCCACCATGGCCTGCCAGATCAGCAAGGGCGGTTTGGTGTTGCGGGTGCCCAGCAGCTCTGACTGCAGCGGCAACCAGTGGCCGGACTCGGACGTCATGCGGGCGATGTGGATGTAGACCATCTCGTCGCCATTGGTGGGGGCGTAGGGGCTGCCCAGACCAAATATGTACACGCCACATGCTATAAAAACAAGAGCTAGCCACGCAATATCTACGAGACCTAGAGTGCTAAATTGCTTAAAAATATTGCGCATGGCGGGGCGGGTGGAGTGGGGCGCCGCGTCCTTCACGTGACAGAACTTTCATGCGGGGGGGCGCAGGCTACGCGGCCGCAGAAGTTTAGCGCCGCCGGAAGGTCCAGCGGTCGTTGGCCAAAAAGCTAATTACGCTAAACACCACAATCGATAGGAGGTTGGCGATAAGGTAGTACATGCTGCCTGAGAGCAGCATAGTCAATGCAAATTGCGTAACGATGCCAGGGATCGCAACGGTGGCGTATTGACCAAACTCCATGCTCAGCACGCGTAGGCCCACCGGCTGCATAGCGACGTCAGCTTCTAGCTCTTTGACGCGATCACGCCAAGTCCACAGGCGGTTCCAGGTGAAATTGTTGATGGTGGCCAGAAAAATTGCCAGAGCTAGAGAGAAATAAGGCCTCTTGTAACTGCTTTCAATGACGTTGAAAATGTACTCGTGACCAACATAGAGAACCGCAAGATTTACCACTGTTCCGCTGGCACCGACGATACCGAACTTAAAAAATCGGTAGCGTTCGATCCAGCCCAACGCCCACAGCACGGCGCGTTGCAAGGGAGGTGCATTGTTCACGGAGAGACTTTCTTGCGGTGCACTGCGGCGCACGTGTGGATGGGGTGGCGCATTACAGCGCTCATGCGGCACGGGCCGCGGTGCGGGTTTGCAAAAAGGCTAGGGCCTGGTCCAGCACCGGGTCCGGGGCGATGCGTTTGAGGCACTGGTTGTCGCCGTCGCAAAAGGTCAGGCGGTGGTTGTAGGCCGACAGGCAGGGCGAGCAGGCCAGGCCCGACTCCCACACCATATTGCGTGTGCCCAGTGGGCCATACAGCTTGCCGGTCTCAGGTCCGAAAAAAACCATGGTCTGGATGGGAGTCAGCGTGGCAAAGTGGCCAGGGCCCCCATCGTTGGTGATGAGCAACTGTGCGCAATGGAACAGCATCAGCAGTTCGCGGATGCTTTTGGTGTAGCCGGTCAGGTCGATGCAGGCGTCGCTGCGAATCTGGGTTTGTAGGTCTTGCGCCAGTTGCGCGTCGTCCTTGAGGCCGATCAGGCCGACGGCATAACCGGCGTCGCACAGGCCTTGGCCCACGCGCACGTAATGCGCTGCGGGCCACGCGCGCTCAGGCAGAATGCCGCCACCGGCGTACATCAGCACCAATGGCCGGTCACGGGTAACGCAGTGGTCAGCCTGCACCTTGGCGCGGTAGGCTTGCAGCTCCGGTGCTGTGAAGTCCACCGACAACTCCGTGTGGGCGGGTAGGGCGCGAATGGGGGCGGCCTTGTTGCGCGGCTGGCTGCCGGCGCTGCCCAGCGCATCGACCAGCGAGAGAAATTGCTTGCTGATGTGCTGGTAGGGGTTGTAGGGAATGGCGTGGTTGATGAAGCTGCCGCGGTACAGCCCTTCCTGGGTGTGCGGGGTAAAGCCCACGCGCACCGGTGCACCGGTTGAAAAGGAGAGCAGGGCGCTGACGCGTGAGAACAACTCGCAGTCAATCACGGCGTCCAGCCCCAGGCGGCGCATGGCCAGGCTGACTTTCAGAATGTCGCGAATCAGGGTGCCACCCGAACTGTCGTCCAGGCTGTGCATGGCCTCAATCTGCGTGAGTTGCAGCAGCTTGGAGACTTCCTGGTTCTTTTTGAGTTGCAGGATGTGGATGGTGACGCCAGGGTGCTGGCGGCGAATGGCCGCAAACATGGGGCCGGCCAGCACGATGCTGCCCATCTCCGACAACAAGATCACCAGGATATTTTTAGGTTCCTTGCGCAGCGTGGCGGGGGGCGAAAAAAGCCCTAGAAAACGCACCCAGATCGACACCGCACTGCACAGCAACTGGCCTAGCCAGCGGTCAATGAAACGTTGTGTCTGGATTTTCATGAATCAAATCGGTTGGGGTCAGAGCACATCGCGCAAGCGAGTGGTCTGACCCGCAGGGTTTTAAGCCAGGCCTGCTGCAGCGCGCAGTGCCTGAATTTTGTCGGTACGTTCCCAGGTGAACTCTGGCTCTTCGCGGCCAAAGTGGCCGTAGGCGGCGGTCTTTTCGTAGATGGGGCGCAGCAGGTCCAGCATCTGGATGATGCCCTTGGGACGCAGGTCAAACACCTCGGCCACGATGGCGGACAGCTTGTCATCTGCAATAGCGCCCGTGCCTTCGGTATAGACCGTGATGTTCATGGGTTTGGCCACGCCAATCGCGTAGGCCACCTGCACCTGGCACTGGCGCGCCAGGCCGGCTGCTACCACGTTTTTGGCCACGTAGCGTGCGGCATAGGCAGCGGAGCGGTCCACCTTGGAGGGGTCCTTGCCGGAGAACGCGCCACCACCGTGGGGGCAGGCTCCGCCGTAAGTGTCCACAATGATCTTGCGTCCGGTCAAGCCGCAGTCGCCCTGGGGGCCGCCAACGACAAAACGGCCAGTGGGGTTGACCAGGTAGCGGGTGTTTTGTAACCACTCTTTGGGCAGCACCGGTTTGATGATTTCTTCAATGATGGCTTCGGTGAAGCTGGCCTTCATGTGGTGCTGGTCCTGGGACTGGTCGGGGCTGTGCTGGGTGGACAACACCACGGTGTCAATGCTGTGGGGCTTGCCGTCCACATAACGCATGGTGACCTGGCTCTTGGCGTCCGGACGCAGGAAGGGCAGGCGGCCATCTTTGCGCAGCTGGGCCTGGCGTTCCATCAGGCGGTGGGCGTAGTAAATGGGCGCGGGCATCAGCTCGGGTGTTTCATCACACGCGTAGCCAAACATCAGGCCCTGGTCACCGGCGCCGATGTTGAGGTGGTCGTCGGACGCGTGGTCTACGCCCTGGGCGATGTCGTTGGACTGTTTGTCGTAGGCCACCAGCACGGCGCAGCCTTTGTAGTCAATGCCGTATTCGGTGTTGTCGTAGCCAATGCGTTTGATGGTGTCACGCGCCACCTGGATGTAGTCCACGTGGGCGTTGGTGGTGATCTCGCCAGCCAGCACCACCAGACCGGTGTTGGTCAGGGTTTCAGCGGCCACGCGTGAGCGGGGGTCCTGTTTGAAAATGGCGTCCAAGATGGCGTCGGAAATCTGGTCCGCCACCTTGTCGGGGTGGCCTTCGGATACGGACTCGGACGTGAAGAGGAAATCGTTTGACATGTGGCAATGCTCCAAAAAAAGTTACAACCGATTGCGTTGCCTGGGCTTTGGAGCTTGCAGCGAACGCTTTAGCAGATTTGTCCGGTTGGACAAGGCACAATGGCGACCCGTTGGGGCACACCTGTGTTCGTCGCCCTGCAAGTAGTTCTCTAACTCAGCGACTGCGCGGATTCTAGCCCAGACATGACGACGCTTTTCAAAATCCTGTCCTTTTGGCCCTTGGGGGTATTACATGCCATGGGGTGGGTGATGGGCTGGGTGGCGTTTATGTTTTCGGGTGTGTACCGCCGCCGGTTTTTGGACAATGTGCAGCAGGCGCGCCTGCTTGCGCGGCAGTGGTTACCGGCCGTTGGCGCCGCTGGAAAATTGGTAAGCGAATTGCCGCGCCTGTGGTTGGGGCGCTCGGTGCCTGTGCAGTGGCAGGGGGCGCAACACGTGGATACGGCGCTGGCCCACGGCAAGGGAGTGGTCTTTTTAACCCCGCATGTAGGGTGTTTTGAAGTGGCGGCAACCGCCTATGCGCAGCGTTATGGCCAGCACGGTCATCCGGTCACAGTGCTGTTTCGACCGCCGCGCCAACCTTGGCTGGCGCCGTTGGTCATTGCCTCGCGAATCCGCCCGGGTTTGAACACTGCGCCCACGAACCTGGCGGGCGTCAAACAGTTGATTAAGGCATTGAAAAAAGGCGATTGCGTGGCCGTGCTGCCAGATCAGGTTCCGCCGCTGGGGCAGGGGCTTTGGTTGCCATTCTTCGGTAAAGACGCCTACACCATGACACTGTCCGCCCGGCTGGCCTTGCAGACCGGCGCCTGTGTGTTGTTGACCTGGGGCGAGCGTTTGTCCTGGGGGCGCGGTTATGTGGTGCACGTGCAGCCTTTGGACGCAGCGTTGTCCAGCGATTTGTCGACGGCTACCGCGCAGGTCAATCAGGCCATGGAGCATCTCATCATGCAAGCGCCGCAGCAGTACCTGTGGGGCTACGCACGTTACAAAATGCCGCGTGAAAACCCCTGAACGTCCATGAGTGCTGTGATCACCCGAATGTTTCTGGTCGGCATGCAGTGGTTGGCGTGCCTGCCCTTGCCGTGGCTGCGTGCGGTGGGCTGGGGGCTGGGCCGGTTCTTGTATGCGGTGCTGGGGTCGCGTCGGCGCGTGGTGCTGACCAATCTGCAACTGTGTTTTCCGCATTGGACCGCTGCGCAGCGCCAGGTGTGCGCGCGCCAGGTGTTTGTGTATGTTGCGCAGAGTTGGCTGGATCGCGGTTGGCTGTGGCACGCCCCACCCGAGGTGGTGCGCTCACGCCTGTCTTTCAGTGGGGCGCTGCACGAGCTGGAAGGCGACGCGCCCACGGTGCTGTTTGCGCCCCATTTTGTCGGGCTCGATGCGGCGTGGACTGCATTGACGCAGCAGGTGCCGCGGCGCTTCGCCACGATCTATTCGGCGCAGGTGAACCCGGTGTCGGATGCCTGGATTTTGAACGGCCGCCAGCGTTTTGGTGCGCCAGAATTGGTAGCGCGCTTGGCAGGGGTGAAGCCGATTGTGGCGGCGGTGCGCAAGGGTGAGCCGCTGTATCTGCTGCCGGACATGAATTTTGACCCTAGTGAATCGTTGTTTGTGCCGTTTTATGGCGTGTCGGCCTGCACGGTGCCATCCTTGTCGCGTTTTGCGAAGCTGGGGCGGGCCAAGGTGGTTCCCGTTGTGACCCGTTTGTCCCCGCAGGGCTATGAAATTCAGGTCCTGCCCGCATGGGAAAATTTTCCTACCGCCGACATAGAGGCCGACACCGCACGTATGAACCTGGAACTGCAAAGCTATATTGACCCCATGCCGGACCAGTATTACTGGGTGCACAAGCGTTTCAAGGATAGGCCCAATGGGGAAGTACCACCGTATTGAGCTATTCGTCCGCAACAGGGTTGGGGTACATACCTTCGTTCGTGTTCCCCGCCCGCGTTGCGGGCTCCTCCTTTACCTCACTGCGTCATGCACCCCGACTCTGTATGCAAAAACCGTGATGCAAAAAAATCAGTCGGCTCGGGGTACCTCAGACGCTGGATGGGCCCATTGCCACAGCAGTTTGGAGACTTCCTCAATGCCTTGGCGCTTGGTGGCGGAAAACAGCATGACTTCGCCGCCACCAGCCTGTAGTTTGGTGATGGACAGGATTTTGGCCTGTTCGCTGCGGGTCAGTTTGTCGGCCTTGGTCAGGATGATGAGAAACTTCAAACCCTCTTCGACACGGGGCCGGATGATGTCCAGCAGGATCTCGTCCAGCTCCGTGAGCCCTTGGCGCGGGTCACACATCAGCACAATACCTTTTAGGTTTTCACGCGTGACCAGGTAGTTGGCCATGACCTGTTGCCAGCGGATTTTGTCGGCCTTGGGCACGGCGGCATAGCCGTAGCCGGGCAAGTCGGTTAGCACCGCGTCGGTAATGCCCTGTTTGCCCAGGGCAAACAGGTTGATGTGTTGCGTGCGGCCTGGTTTTTTGGATGCAAACGCGAGTTGTTTTTGTTGCGTCAGAATATTGATGCAGGTAGATTTGCCAGCGTTGGAGCGCCCCACAAACGCAATTTCAGGCACCTCCAGCGCCGGTAAAAAGTGCAACTGTGGTGCGGTGGTGAGAAATTTGGCCGTGTGCAGCCAGCCCGTCGCAAGGGCGGCGGTCGATTTTTCGTCGGCGCTGGCGCGGGTGGCTGACTGGGCTGGTGGGGGTGGGTTTGTATGGGTAGTCATGATTGGAATAAGTAAACCCGAAGCGCCATTGTAGAATGGCGGGGTTTTGCTCACCCCACACGAACGCCCTATGAAGTTGTTTGCCTATTTGATTTTGGCCGCTGCTGCCGCTGCGACTCCCTTTGTTGCCTTCGCTGCCGACGCCAAGCCAGAGGCTGCGGCGCACGCAGCGCCTCTCAAGGTGGCCAAGCCGGACTTGGCAAAAGGCGAGGCCAGTTTTGCAATGTGTGCCAGTTGCCATGGTGCTGATGGCAACTCGGGTTCTCCCGCTTACCCCAAGCTGGCGCAACAGCACCCGGAATATCTGGTCAAACAGCTGCAGGAATTCAAATCTGACAAGCGCAACAACGCGATCATGAAAGGGTTTGCTTCGGCGTTGTCGGATGAGGACATGAAGAATATTTCCTATTGGGTCGCCAGCAAGAAGGCCAAGCCCGGTTCTGCCAGCGACAAGGATCTGGTGACCCTGGGTGAGCGTATTTACCGCGGTGGTATCGCCGAGCGCCAGGTTCCTGCCTGTGCCGGTTGCCATAGCCCCAATGGCGCGGGTATTCCCTCGCAATACCCCCGTTTGAGTGGCCAGCATGCCGACTATGCCGTGGCACAGCTGATTGCGTTTCGTGATGGTGTGCGTAAAAACAGTCTGACCATGAACCAGGTTGCAGCCAAGATGAATGACCGCGAAATCAAGGCTGTCGCCGACTATGTAGCTGGATTGCACTAATTGGCAGTTCCATCGCGTTGCGGGTGTGGAATGAACCCGGCGCAGTGAACTAAAAGTCGGTTTGGCACCCCAACAGGGCGGACGCATCATCGATGGTCTGCCCTTTTTCTTTGAGTTCTGGTTGTTCCCTTCATGACCGTTTCCACCCAAGGCCTTGAGTTGCAGTCCGGATCACGCACGTGGCGTGCGGCGGTGGAATTGCTGTCGTCGATGCGGTTTGCGATTGCACTGCTGACGGTGATTTGCATCGCCTCCGTCATAGGCACCGTGCTCAAGCAGAATGAACCCATTGGTAACTACATCAACCAGTTTGGCCCTTTTTGGGCCGAGGTGTTTGCGGTCCTGAGCCTGTACAACGTGTACAGCGCGTGGTGGTTCATGCTGATTCTGGGATTTCTGGTGCTGAGTACCTCGTTGTGCGTGGCGCGCAACACGCCCAAGATATGGGTGGATGTACGGTCCTACAAAGAAAATATCCGCGAGCAAAGTCTCAAGGCGTTTGGGCATCGCGCGGAAGCGGACCTGAAAGAATCACCCGAGGCGGCGGCCCATCGCATCGGCCAGTTGCTGGTAGGCGGTGGCTGGAAAGTGCGCCTGCAGCAGCGTGATACCTCGTCGGGTGCGGGTTGGATGGTGGCTGCCAAAGCGGGTGCGGCCAACAAGCTGGGCTACATCGCCGCACACAGCGCCATCGTACTGGTGTGCCTGGGTGGATTGATGGACGGTGAGTTGATGGTGCGTGCCCAGATGCTGTTCAACGGCAAAACGCCTTTTGGTGGCGGTGGCATGTTGGCCGATGTGCCCGCGCAGCACCGCTTGGGTGACGGCAATCCGACGTTTCGGGGAAATTTGCTGGTGGCCGAGGGGACCCAGTCGAGCACCGCCATTCTGACCCAGGCCGACGGCATCGTGCTGCAAGAGTTACCGTTCTCTGTTGAGCTGAAAAAATTTGTAGTCGAGTATTACGCCACCGGCATGCCCAAGCTGTTTGCCAGTGACATCGTGATTCACGACAAACAAACCGGTGAGAAATTGCCGGCGCGGGTGGAGGTGAACCATCCGGTCAGTCATCGGGGTATCGAGATTTACCAGTCCAGTTTTGACGACGGTGGCTCCAGCGTTCGCGTGCGCGCCATTCCCATGAGCGGGCAGGGCAGGGCGCTTGAGTTGCAGGGGCGCATTGGTGGATCGACACCGCTGGCGCAGGCTCAGGGCGACGCATCGGCCGCATTGACCGTCGAATTCACCGGCTTGCGGGTCACCAATGTGGAGAACTTTGCCGAAGAGGCCGATGGTGCGGTGGATGTGCGCAAGGTGGATTTGCAGGAGTCCTTCAAAGCCCGCATGGGTGCCGCCAACAAGGTCGGCGCCAGCAAAAATTTGCGCAACGTGGGCCCCAGCATCAGCTACAAATTGCGCGATGCGGCCGGGCAGGCGCGCGAGTTCAACAACTACATGCTGCCGCTGGACATGGGCGACGGGGTGCCCGTGTTTTTACTGGGTATGCGTGACACTCCCGCCCAAACATTCCGGTATTTGCGCATTCCAGCCGACGAAAAGCAGTCGATGGACGCGTTCTTGCGCCTCAAGGCGGCTTTGGCGGACCCGGTGATGCGCGAGCGTGCAGTGCAACGGTATGCGGCCAAGTCGGTGGATGCCAGCCGCCCTGAGTTGGCGCAGCAATTGGCGCGCTCCGCCGGGCGGGCCTTGTCGCTTTTTGCGCAAGGCACAACGGAACCATCGGAGTCACCCCAGGCGGGACTTCAGGCGGTGGCTGCTTTTATCGAGTCCAATGTGCCCGTAGCCGAGCGGGATAGGGCGGGTGAAGTTTTGATCCGCATTCTCAATGGTGTTTTGTTTGAACTGGCGCAGATGAGCCGAGTGGCTGCGGGTTTGCCGCCTGCCGGGGCCGATGCCACAAGCCAGGCGTTCATGACCATGGCGGTGCTGGCGCTCAGCGATTCGCCCTTGTACACCGCACCGGTGACCCTGCAGTTGACCGACTTTACCCAGGTGCAGGCCAGTGTTTTTCAGGTCGCCCGCGCACCCGGAAAAAAGGTGGTTTACCTCGGCTGTGCCCTGCTGATCTTAGGGATATTTGCCATGTTGTACGTGCGTGAACGGCGTTTGTGGGTATGGTTGGCGCCGACTGACGGGGAGGTTGCCAACGGCGTGCCCGGTGCACAGGCAACGATGGCTTTGTCCACCAATCGCAAAACGATGGACGGCGATCGGGAGTTTGAACAATTGAAAACTACCCTTTTGGGTTGGAAGGAGTAGGTAGATGAGCACCATGGCACCGCAGGGTTTGGCATCCGGGGCGACGATCACGCTGAATGGCGGGTATTTTCAAAAACGCAACTGGCAGGATTGGGCATTTGCGGTGGCGGTGCTGGCGGGTGGTCTGGTCGCCTTCATGCTGTATGCGGGTGCCATGGATGTCTATGAAAAAGGCATTTTGCTGGCAGCCCTGCCCAGCGCCATTGCTCTGGGGTGGTTTTGGCGACCATTGCGCAATTTGATGCTGCTGGTGGCGGCCTTGTCCCTGATGGGTATTGCCTCGTACCAAGGCCAGTTGGAGCGTGCCGAGTCGGTGTTCTGGCTCAAGTACTTCTTGTCCAGCCAGTCGGCGATTCTGTGGATGAGCATGCTGTTTTTCATGAGCACCGTTTTCTACTGGATTGGGGTGTTTGCCAAAGGTCGTGCCGATGGCATGGAACTGGTGGCCTCGCGTTTGCTGTGGGTTGCGGTGACTATGGCATTGGTGGGCACCATGGTGCGCTGGTACGAGAGCTATTTGCTGGGGCCGGATATTGGGCACATTCCGGTCAGCAACCTGTACGAGGTATTCGTGTTGTTTTGCTGGATGACCGCCGCGTTCTATTTGTACTTCGAAGCCCAGTACCAGACCCGTACCCTGGGTGCTTTTGTGATGCTGGTGGTGAGTGCGGCAGTGGGCTTCTTGCTGTGGTACACCCTGGTGCGCCAAGCGCATGAAATTCAACCGCTGGTGCCGGCGCTGAAAAGCTGGTGGATGAAATTGCACGTGCCAGCCAACTTCATCGGCTACGGTACGTTTGCCTTGTCGGCCATGGTGGCGTTTGCCTACCTGATCAAGCAGCAAGCTGGTGAGACGCGCTGGTACAAACTGGCGCCGCTGTGGTTGTTGGGTGTGGTGCTGTGTTTTGAGCCGATTGTGTTCCGCAAATCATCGGCGTCGGGCTTAAGTGACTATTGGGCGGTGTATTTCGGCATCTCGGCCCTGGTGGTGGCGGGTATCGTGCTGGGGCGTCGCCGACTGGCCGAACGGCTACCGTCTTTCGAGGTGCTGGATGATGTGATGTACAAATCCATTGCGGTCGGTTTTGCATTTTTCACTATCGCGACGGTACTGGGCGCCCTGTGGGCGGCAGAGGCGTGGGGGGGCTACTGGAGTTGGGACCCCAAGGAAACCTGGGCGCTGATTGTGTGGCTCAACTATGCGGCGTGGTTGCACATGCGGCTGATGAAGGGTTTGCGCGGTACGGTCGCCGCCTGGTGGGCCTTGGTAGGGTTGGCGGTGACGACGTTTGCCTTTATTGGCGTGAATATGTTCCTGAGTGGTTTACACAGCTACGGCACCCTGTAAGACGGTGGTGGCGGGGAAACCAATGGTTCATCTGGAACCGATCTTGAAACTCAGTGGGCGCCTGTGCTGACTGCTGGGGCGGGTATCGCTTGTGACACGGATTGGGTTGAATCGGCAGATACCGGCTGCTTGACCGGGGTGGAGCGTGTGGGCAAATACAGTGAACCGGTTTGGCCGCACGCCACCAAATTGAACACACCAACGCCAAGGACAAGGGTCCTGACTAAAATTTGCTTTGTTCTCAACATGGTGAAATTGTAATGACCGATTCCGAATTTCTCGATCAGGCGGAAGCACTGCTGCAGGCGGTAGAGGCTTGCTGCGACCGTATCAATGACGAAACCGATGCGGATGTGGACAACCAGCGGGTGGGTGGCATGGTGACACTGACTTTTCCAAATCGCAGTCAGATCGTTATCAATTTGCAAAAACCTTTACAAGAGGTGTGGCTCGCAGCCCAAGCTGGAGGATTTCATTTCCGTTGGCAAGACGGCCAGTGGCAAGACACGAAAGGACAGGGAGAGTTTTTTGCATCCCTTACGCGCAATGCTAGCGCGCAATCAGGATTGGTACTGGCGTTTCGCCCAGTGTTTAGTCTTTGAATAGATCCAGAATTTTCTTTTTCTCGTCGGGCGGTGATACGGTTGCATCGGACTCTTTACTGGGTTCATCGACCGTCAGTTCTGAAACGCCGGTATTTTTTGCAAACTCCTCGAAATACCACTCTCCATCCAAGTAGGTTACGCCTTCTGGTGCTGACGCCTCCATGATTGGGATGTTCCTCAGAGCGCTGTCCATGTAACTGATCCAAACGGGCAGACTCAATCCACCACCGGTTTCCCGCTCTCCTAGTTTGCGTGGTGTGTCGTACCCGATCCAGGTGACTGCTGCCAGGGTTTGTTGGTAACCTGCAAACCAGGCGTCCATGGAGTCGTTGGTGGTACCGGTTTTCCCGTATATGTCTGGACGCTTGAGTGTTGCTTGGGCGCGTGCTGCGGTGCCGGAACGCGTGACTTCTTGCAGCAGGCTCGTCATTAGAAATGCGTTGCGTACATCGATCGCCCGTTCGTACTCTTCCAGTGCGGGTGTACGGGTTTCCATCAATACCTTGCCGCGTTGTTCACTGACCTTGGCAATAAGCCATGGATTGACACGGTACCCACCATTGGCAAACACCGAATAGCCCACCACCATTTGCATCGGTGTTACCGCTCCGGCTCCCAGTGCCATGGTCAGGTAGGGGGGGTGTTTGTCGGCTTCAAAGCCGAAGTGGGTGATCCAATCCTGGGCGTACTGCGTACCGATGGAGCGAAGAACCTGGATTGAAATCATGTTTTTGGACTTTGCCAATCCGCGTCGCAGGGTCATGGGGCCTTCAAACGTGCCGTCGTAATTTTTGGGTTCCCACGGTTGTCCTCCGGTCACACCAGCGTCAAAAAAAAGTGGTGCATCGTTAACGACTGTGGATGGTGTGAAGCCTTTTTCGAGTGCTGCCGAATAGATAAACGGCTTGAAGCTGGAGCCGGGTTGGCGCCAGGCCTGGGTTACGTGGTTAAATTTATTCTTGTTGAAGTCAAAACCTCCCACCAGTGCCTTGATGGAGCCGTCGCGGGGATCCATCGCGACAAAAGCGCCTTCGACCTCTGGGAGTTGGGTGATTTCCCAGGTGTCTTTGGTCGTTTTTGTGACACGGATAACCGCGCCACGGCGAATTTTGATGTTGGGCGGTGCTTTGTCGGACAGGCCGGATTGGGCGGGTTTGAGTCCGTCGCCAATAATTTCCAGCACTTCACCGCCCTGTCGTTTGGCGCGTATTTTCTTTGACTCTGCGTCTAGTACAACGGCGGACATCACATCGCCGTTGTCCGGGTGTTCATCCAATGCATCATCAATGGCATCGTCAAGATCTTGCACATTGGCGGGTAGCACTACGAACTTTTCAGGGCCCCGGTAAATCTGGCGACGTTCGTAGTCCATGATGCCCCGCCGCAGGGCCTTGTAGGCAGCAGTCTGATCCGTCGTGCGCACGGTTGTTTGCACATCCAGGCCGCGGGTGTATGTCTCGTCGCCGTACTGATTGAACATCAGTTGGCGCACCATTTCTGCAATGTATTCCGCATGAATCAGGCTGTCGTGTCCTGCCGTATGGATTTTGAGTTCCTGATTTTTTGCATCGTCCGCATCTTTTTGGCTGATAAAGCCGTTTTCCACCATCCGGTCAATGATGTAACGCTGGCGAATGCGCGCACGCTGTGGATTACTGATCGGGTTGTATTTGGAGGGGGCTTTGGGCAAACCCGCCAGCATGGCCGCTTCGGCGATGGTGATTTCCTTGAGGGGTTTGCCGAAGTAGATTTCAGATGCTGCAGAAAACCCATAGGCTCGGTTGCCCAGGAAAATCTGGTTCATGTAAATTTCTAAAATTTGATCTTTACTCAGGAGATGTTCCAGTTTGAACGTCAGCAGAATCTCGTAAATTTTCCGTGTAAACGTTTTTTCGGTGGACAAATATACGTTGCGCGCCACTTGCATGGTGATAGTAGATGCCCCTTGGCTCTTGGCTTTGCCAACATTGGCTAATCCTGCACGCACAACACCCAGGTAATCGACACCGCCATGTTGGTAAAAGCGCGCATCTTCAATGGCCAGTACGGCATTGGTCATGACCTTTGGAATTTCAGCAATCGGAGTGAGATTGCGACGTTCTTCACCAAATTCACCGATCAAATCACCCTCTACCGAGAAAATGCGCAACGGGAGTTTGGGGCGGTAGTCGGAAAGATCGGAGATGTCCGGAAGGTTGGGGAACGCCACCGTCAAGGCCAGTCCGATCGTTAACACCAAGGACAAAAAACCAGCCAATAGGCTGGCAGCAGTCCACAGTAACACCCTCGCGGGCCACCCCATCCTCTTGCTGGTTGCTGTTCGGGCAGGGACTTTGGGAGCGGGCGATTGAGACGTTGGCATAGGGATGAGTGCGCGCGGTGCCGAATTATAGAAAGGAGATCATTACAGCGGAGGGCTGCCATTGTTGCTTTGACCTGCGCTGTGTCTCCATTGGTTCCTCATTTTGCAAATGAAAAAATATCCGTCGGCTTTTGACAACGGTTGCATGTGCCTAAATGCGCAAAAACCTTTGCGGGACAAGGTGCTTGCTGATAGCATTCAAGCGAATTCTTAGGTTTGACCGGCGTTCAAGCGGTCTCTTTCAGGGGAATGTTTTGATCTCATTGGGGTCGTTATTCAGTCGCCAACCGGCTCCGTTGCTCGGTTTGGACATTAGCTCATCCAGCGTCAAGTTGGTGGAACTCGGTCGTGACAAGGCAGGTAATTTGGTCCTTGAACGCTGCGCTATAGAGCCGCTTGAGCGAGGGTGGATTACCGATGGAAATATTGAAAAGTTTGACGAGGTAGCGAATGCATTGCGCAGACTGGTCAAAAAAAGTGGCAGCAGTACAAAAAATGTCGCCATGGCTCTACCACCTTCTGCAGTGATCACCAAAAAGATCATATTGCCAGGTGGTTTGACAGATCAGGAACTGGAGCAGCAAGTTGAAACCGAAGCTAATCAGTACATACCTTTTCCTTTGGACGAGGTAAGTCTTGATTTTTGCGTCATTGGGCCCAGTTCCACCTCTGTGGGTGATATAGAGGTGTTGATTGCAGCCTCGCGGCGTGAAAAAGTGCAAGATATTCAGGGCCTAGCAGAAGCGGCTGGTCTGACGCCTGTAGTTGTGGATGTTGAGTCATATGCTTCCCGGTTGGCTGCTGGGCGGTTAATTGACAACCTGCCCGGCAAAGGGGCAGGTTTGATTGTTGCATTGTTTGAAGTCGGTGCTTTGACAACCAGCATGCAGGTATTGCGCGATGAGGAGGTCTTGTATGACCGTGATCAAGCCTTTGGTGGAGCACAGTTGACTCAATTGATTGTTCGCCAGTACGGATTTTCCCAAGAAGAGGCGGAAAGTAAGAAGCGCAGTGGTGAATTGCCTGAAGACTACGAAACGAGTGTTCTGCGACCGTTTATTGAAACAATGGTGCAGGAGTTGGGTCGAGCTTTGCAGTTTTTCTTTACCAGCACACCGCATAACAAAGTTGACTACATTATGCTGGCCGGGGGGTCTGCGGCGTTGCCTGGCTTAACCACGGCGGTAACGCAACACACGACCTTCCAATGTGCCCTGTTAAATCCTTTTGATGGTATGGAGATCGGAGATGGTGTGCGCCTGAAGCGCATGACGCGTGAAGCGCCTTCCTATCTCACGTCTTGCGGATTGGCTCTGAGGAGATTTGCACAGTGATCCTCATCAATTTACTTCCGCACAGGGAGGTCGCACGCAAAAAGCGGCGAGAGTTGTTCTACGTCACACTTGGCGCTTCGGCGGTTTTGGGTGGGGTTGTCGCGGGTGTTATTTTTTCTTGGTACCAAGCGGCAATTTCAGCGCAGCAGTCCACCAACACTGCGATGGAAGTAGAGATTAAAAAACTCGAAAGTCAGATCAAGGACATTGTTGGTTTGGAGGCAGAGATTGCCGCGTTGCGTGCGCGGCAACAAGCGGTTGAAGACCTTCAGTCTGATCGCAACTTGCCAGTCCACTTGCTGACCGAGTTGGTGAATCAGTTGCCAGACGGTGTGTTCATTTCCAAAATGGCCCAAACCGATCAATTGGTTACCATTAACGGAACCGCGCAGACAAATGAGCGGGTATCTGAGCTACTGCGCAACTTGGCTAACAATACCCCCTGGTTTAGCAAGCCTGAGTTAGTTGAGATCGTTGCCGGTTCTGTTGCCTTGACTACACGCGACCAGCGGCGGGTTGCAAACTTTGCGATTCGGGTTAAGTTGGTGCGTGCGAGCGAGGCAGAAAAAGCGGCTGCGGCTGCCCTGTCCGCCGCCTCTTCGCCTGAAGCGGTACCTGTGCCGGCGGCTGCGTCCGCAGTCGGCAATGTCAAGAAATAGCAGGTAACCATGGCAACCAATATAAAAAATTCTATCGATTTCGCGAGGCTGCAAGAGCAGCTTGTCAGTCAGTTTCGTGATCTCGATCCGAAAGATCCTTCGAATTGGCCCTCTTTACCGCGTGTAGCGTTGTTCGCAGTAACTGCCGTCGCCATTGTGGTTGTGCTTTGGTTCGCGTGGCTGTCGGGGTCGCAAGAAGTGCTTCAGCAGGAACAGGATAAAGAGTTAAAACTGCGAGAAGAATATAAAGCAAAACTCAGCAAAGCGGTGAATTTAGACGTGTTGAAAAAACAGCGTGAAGAAGTTCAACAGTATGTGACACAACTGGAAAAACAATTGCCTAGTAAAGCTGAGATGGATGCTTTGTTGTCGGATATTAATCAGGCGGGTTTGGGGCGAAGTTTGCAGTTTGATTTGTTTCGACCAGGCCAGGTTGCAGTAAAAGAATATTACGCCGAGCTCCCTATTGCTATTAAAGTAACTGGCCGTTACCATGATATTGGTTCGTTTGCATCGGATATCGCAAATTTGTCAAGAATTGTGACCTTGAATAATTTGATGATTTCCCCCAAGTCGGACGGAACGCTCATTTTGGAATCAACTGCAAAAACATTCCGGTATCTGGATCGTGATGAGGTAGATGCTCAACGCAAAGCGGGGAGTAAAAAATGAGGCGGTTTTATTTGCTGGTACTTTCTTGCTTCATTGTACTCATCTACGGTTGCGGAGTTTCGGGTGAAGATAATATTCGCCAATGGATGGTTGAGGAACGCAATCAAACACGCCCTAAAGTACCTCCGATTCCTGCGCCAAAGCAGTTTAAGCCAGAGGTGTATGACAGGGCTGCTGCTATCGAACCCTTTAGCAACCAGAAATTGACGCAGGCGTTGAAGAGAGATGCTTCGCAAGCCGTTGTGAACGCAGGGTTGGTGGCGCCGGAATTGGCGCGGCGCAAAGAACCGCTGGAGGCTTTTCCATTGGATTCAATGAGCGTGGTGGGTAGTATCATCAAGGCAGGGCAACCTGTAGCGTTGATCAAAGTTGACAATCTCTTGTACCAAGTCAAGTTGGGTAATTACTTAGGTCAAAACTATGGTCGGGTTATCAAAATCAGCGAGGCTGAGATAACTTTGCGTGAAATTGTGCAAGATGCCGTCGGTGAGTGGATTGAACGTATTGCGACTTTGCAGTTGCAAGAGAGGTCTAAATGAATAAGCAGAATCAGCGAATTGGGTTGCGCATGTGGCAACGTTTGGTTGCCTCAGTGGCAATGCTAGTGGGGTCTGGTGCAAATGCACAGACCGCAATTGAATCGGTCACGGGGTCGCTGCAGGGTGGGGCCGAGGTGATTCGCATCGATTTGTCGCAGGCGCTAAAGGCGCTTCCAACCGGTTTTGCCATTCAGTCGCCGGCCCGTATTGCTCTTGACTTCCCCGGTGTTGTTAACGCCATGGGGCGGTCCACGATTGATGTAAATCAAGGTAATTTGAAGTCTGTTACGGTGGTTCAGGCCGGTGAGCGAAGCCGGGTTGTTTTGAATTTAAAGCAACCAACAGCATACAAGGCGGAAATTCAGGGAAAATCTCTGTTGGTTGCATTGGAGGCAGTGGCGGGAAGTACTGACACGGCTGCGGCCAAGACAACGTTTGCAGAAAACCGGAGTCGAGATTCTGCCCCATTGAAAGACGTTGATTTCCGTAGAACCCCGGACGGCGCGGGTCGTGTAGTCGTGTCACTGCCCAATAATCAGGTCGGTGTTGATATACGTCAACTGGGCAAAACACTTGTCGTCGAGTTTATGAAGTCGACGTTACCTGAAGGGTTACGCAGACGCCTTGATGTTGGAGATTTTGGTACACCGGTTCAGGCTGTTGCTACACAGCAAGTTGGCGACAGGGTGCGCATGGTGATTGAGCCCAAAGGAGATTGGGAACACAGTGCTTATCAAAGCGATGAGCAATTCGTAATTGAAGTCAAAGAAATTAAAGTGGATGCCAAGAAGTTGACCCAGGGTGTCGGCTACAACGGGCAGAAACTGTCACTCAATTTCCAGAACATTGAAGTACGCTCTTTGTTGCAGGTGATTGCAGATTTCACCAACTTTAACATCGTGACTTCTGATTCAGTTTCAGGTTCCGTCACCTTGCGCTTGCAGGACGTGCCTTGGGATCAGGCGCTGGATATTATTTTGCAAGCCAAAGGTTTGGGGCTGCGCAAAAGCGGGAATGTACTGTGGGTGGCGCCTAAGGATGAAATTGCTGCCAAAGAGAAACTGGATCTGGAAGCAGCTGCAGCGGTTCAAGGTTTGGAGCCGTTACGCACCCAGTCATTTCAGATCAACTACGCGAAAGCTGCCGATGTTGCGACGCAATTGACTTCGGGTGGAACAGGTTCAGCAGCGGCGGGTGCGCGCATGTTGAGCGCGCGGGGAAGTGTAATTGCCGAACCTCGCACCAATCAATTGTTTGTAACCGACATTCCATCGAAGCTGGAGCAGGTGCAGCAATTGATCACAAAACTGGATATTGCAGTGCGTCAGGTGTTGATTGAAGCCAGGATTGTTGAGGCAAACGACACATTCGGTAAGTCGTTGGGCGTGAAGCTTGGCGGGGGTGATTTGCGGGCTCAAAAAGGGGGCGATGGCGGTTACCAGGTGTATGGCGAAAACCGTGCGGTTATTGGGTCGAGTTATGCCAATGCCGTTGCAAGCACAGGCCTCAATGGGGGATCGGTCGACATGGCCAATTCCAATTTTGTCAATCTGCCAGTATCTGGGGCTGCAGGAACGGTGGCTTTGTCGATATTCAGTGCATCCTCGAATCGATTGTTGAATTTGGAACTTTCTGCCTTGGAGTCGGATAACAAGGGGAAAGTGGTATCCAGTCCTCGCGTGGTGACTGCTGATCAAAGCAAGGCCATCATTGAGCAGGGAACCGAGTTCCCTTATCAGGTCGCGTCTGCGAGTGGTGCGACTTCTATCGCATTTAGAAAAGCAGCACTCAAGTTGGAAGTAACGCCGCAAATTACCCCGGAAGGTGGCATTATTCTCACTTTGGATGTTTCCAAGGATACGCAAGGTATCAAAACTGACGCGGGGTATGCTATCGATACCAAACACATTCAAACGCAGGTCTTGGTCGAAAATGGTGGAACCGTTGTGATTGGTGGTATTTTCACCGAGGTGGAAAATAATACGGTCACCAAAGTGCCGTTCTTTGGTGATTTGCCTGGCATCGGTGTATTGTTCAGAAAATCGGATGTCGGAACGGACAAGCGTGAAATGTTGGTTTTTATAACTCCCAAATTGCTGGATTCCCGTGCAGCAATCCGTTGATGAGTGTCGTAGCATTCGGTAGAGAGATTCAGTATATGAAATACATAAATTTGTTGTCAATTGTTCTGATGACGTCGACGTTGATGGCGTGTGGAGGGGGGGGTAATGCAAGTGCACCTGTGCCGCCCCCAGATACTACGGGGACAACTCAAAGTATCGCAAGCATCCTCATTTCGGCTGTTGACCCACAGATAGAGTCCATCAAAGCAGATGGAATAACGCCAGCCAAGTACACGGTGCGTGCACTGGATGCCGGTAATGCGGTTGTTTCGGGTGCCACTCTCAGTGTCAGTGCCTCTGCGGGGCTAGTTGTCAGTCCATCGACCGTCACCACCGACGCGGATGGACTTGCGACCGTATCAATTATTGCCAGCGCAGCGGACCAGACCAATCGAGTCGGAACGCTGGCTGCGGCGTGCAGTAGTTGTGCTGCCAGTGCTGGAACCAAAACGGTTGTTGTGTTGGGTGCAGCATTAAAACTCACTAACCCCGGCGGAGCCAATCTGGTGGTTGGGGGCACTGGATCCACTTTAAGTGCAGAGGTTAAAAATGCCTCAGGCGTGTTGATGGCAGGGGTTCCCGTGACCTTTGCCTCTACAGATCCTTCCAAGGTTAGTGTCGCGTCCGCAACGGTGAATACCGATGCTAAAGGAATTGCCACCACAACGATAAAAGGACTGGCTGCAGGATTGGCCAACGTAGACGTGACTGCCCTGGGTACCGTGGCTGCGCAGAGTTACACAGCAGGTGCCGCGACTTCGGCGCTTTCGATTACCGCTCCGTCCAACAACACAGCCTTGGAGACCAATAAGCTGCAGACCATTTCAGTTTCTGCCCCCGGGGCAACGACCGTATTCTTTTCAAGTGTGTCTGGAACATTTGCTAATGGTGCGAAAAGCCAGGGAGTTTCGGTTACTGCAGATGTTGCGTCTGCCGATGTGACTTATACCCAGGCAGGTACGTCGACCCTCGATGTGACCGATAATTTAGGGCGAAAAGCGTCGATTATCTTAAAAGTGTCACCTCCTGTTTCTGCCGCTAATAAAGTTCTTCTTACGGTCAATCAAACCTCTTTGCCTGTAGCTACAGATCAGACGACACCCACGGTGCGTGTGCGTGCCCAAGCCGTTGTTGCTGTCGGTTCAGTTGACCAGGCCGTTGCGAACGTACCCATTGTGTTTAGTATGACTGGTGGACCTGGAGGAGGAGAGTATTTGGCGACTTCCTTTCAGTTGACGGATAGCTCGGGCTACGCGTATGCGGATTTTTATTCGGGTACCGCAGTTTCTATCGCAAATGGAATTTCTGTAGGCGCCAATATACTAGGCACGTCTTTCGCGACTGGCGTGTCTCCATCGAGTAACAATGTTGCATTGACCATTGGCGGGCAGGCGCTGTCGGTAGCGTTTGGGGCTTCTTCTGTATTGCGCGAAAGTGCTGACAAGACACTATATTTGTCGGATTATTCGGTCATCGTGACCGATGCCAACAACAATCCAGTGCCGAACGCAACCGTCACTTTGCGATTACGGCCAGTGGCCTTTAGTACGGGTTCTTTTTGTACGCCAACAGCAACATTCTGTTCTGAAGATATCAATGCCAATGGGTCACTTGATGCCGGTGAGGATAGTAACCGGGCTCCTATTTCGGCCACTACAGCTGGCCTTTGTTCCGCTCAGCCTCCTGCCTTGTCGGCTACAGCGGTGGATGGCTTACTCACTCCGGCGAACTCCGTTGGTGGCTCGGTTCCATCTACTGTTTTGACAGGGGCAGGCGGTACAGCTTCTTTCACTCTGACCTATCTGAAAGCGTCTTCGATTTATATAGTCGATCAGTTGACGGCAACCGTGTCAGCAAGTGGCACTGAGTCTTCTGGCTCTATCATTTTCCGGTTGGCTCCATCTGAGGTTGATAAGGTGGTTGATGATTTGGGTGTGGTAAAAAAATGCTACATTCCAGACTCGCCTTATACAAAATAACCAGATTGGCAGCGGCTGTGTGATTGCGTTAGTGGGCCTCCCCGGCTCCGGTAAATCGACCGTAGGTAAGCAATTAGCCCGGCGTCTTCACCTTCCATTCTTTGACTCTGATCAGATCATTGAGGGAAGGGTTGGTTGCTCGGTGAAATCCTATTTCGAACGCGAGGGTGAAGACCGCTTTCGTGATTTGGAAGAATCGGTTCTCGATGAACTGACGCAGATTTCCGATGGAGTGCTTTCAACCGGCGGTGGCGCAGTGCTGCGCCCCGTCAATCGCCGCCATCTGCGTGAACGAGGAAAGGTGATTTACCTTAAATCAACACCCGATGAGTTGTTTCGTCGCTTGCGGCATGATGTCAACCGACCACTGTTGCAGGTGCCTGACCCATTGGGGCGGCTTAGGGAATTGTTTGTTGCCCGTGACCCGCTGTACCGTGAGACCGCTCATTTTGTGATTGAAACCGGTCGACCGTCGGTCAGCACGCTGGTCAATATGATTGTCATGCAGTTGGAACTTTCCGGAAGTGTTGTTGCTCCTTTGGAGTAACAACTGGTTGTGGCGGGAGTCGCTGAGCCATCGCGTGATTGGCTCTAAACTAGCGGCATGACCTCTGCCCTATTTCACACCATTCAAATTGCGCTGGGTGAGCGCAGTTACCCCATCCACATTGGCTCCGGACTTCTAGGCCGCTCTTCTGCCTACGACGCTGTATCGGTTTCCTCCACGGCACTGGTAGTAAGCAATACCACGGTTGCGCCGCTGTATGCACAGCAGCTCATAACGGCTTTGTCGCAAAAGTTCCGCAAGGTTGATTTGATCAGTTTGCCAGACGGTGAACAGTACAAAACTTGGGAAACGCTCAACAGTATTTTTGATGCCCTTCTGGCGAACAGTTGCGACCGCAAAACCGTCCTTTTTGCCTTGGGCGGCGGTGTCGTGGGTGATATGACCGGCTTTGCAGCCGCTTGTTATATGCGGGGTGTTCCATTTGTTCAGGTGCCGACAACGCTACTGGCCCAGGTGGACTCGTCAGTAGGCGGGAAAACAGGCATTAACCACCCCCTGGGTAAAAACATGATCGGTGCGTTTTACCAGCCCCTGCAAGTGGTATGTGACCTGGATACGCTCAAAACCTTGCCTGACCGCGAGCTGAGCGCGGGTTTGGCAGAGGTCATCAAGTACGGCCCGATTGCAGATATGGAATTTTTGGACTGGATTGAAGCCAATATGGCCCGGCTGTTGGCGCGTGATGTGCAAGCGCTGGCGCATGCCATTCAGCGCAGTTGCGAAATCAAGGCATGGGTAGTGGGGCAAGATGAGCGCGAATCCGGATTACGTGCGATTTTGAATTTTGGGCACACTTTTGGCCACGCGATCGAAGCCGGCATGGGTTATGGGCGTTGGTTGCATGGCGAAGCCGTGGGGTGTGGCATGGTGATGGCGGCGCATCTGTCCTGCGAGCTGGGGCGTGTGGATGCTGCTTTTGTGCAGCGTTTGACGAACATCATCCGCGCAGCAGGGTTGCCAGTAGTTGGTCCCCGGCTGGATGAAACCGATAACGCAGGTCGTTATCTGGAATTGATGCGTTTTGATAAGAAATCAGAGGGTGGTGCGATCCGGTTTGTTGTTATAGACGGCCCCTCCCGCGCAGCCATGCGCGCCGCGCCCGACGCCGTGGTGCGCCAGGTGATTGATTGTTGCTGCGCTTAACATCGATTTGCTATGTTTTTTATAGCTGCTAACGCACGGTAGACGTGCACAAAGCGCACTTTTTATGACTATGACCCGCTACGCTAGTGATCCTATTTGCTCACGCGGGCGTCACTATCCTGAGGCGGACGCCCCCACGCGCAATGCCTATCAGCGCGACCGGGATCGCATCGTGCACTCGACGGCCTTTCGTCGGCTGGTCTACAAGACCCAGGTCTTTTTGAACCATGAAGGCGATCTTTTTCGCACCCGCTTGACGCATTCCCTGGAGGTTGCCCAACTCGGGCGTTCGATTGCCCGCACCCTGGGTTTGAACGAAGACCTGGTGGAGGCCATTGCGCTGGCCCATGACCTGGGTCACACGCCGTTTGGCCATGCGGGCCAGGACGCGCTGAACAGTTGCATGGCTGCATACGGTGGCTTTGAGCACAATTTGCAAAGTTTGCGGGTGGTCGATTGTTTGGAAGAGCGCTATCCGACGTTTGACGGGCTCAATCTGTGCTTTGAAACCCGCGAGGGCATACTCAAACACTGCTCTCTGCGCAACGCCGAAGTGTTGGAGCGTGACGAGCCCGCCTATCCGGATGGTCAAGGCGGTGTGGCCAGACGGTTTATTACACGCACCCAGCCCAGTCTGGAGGCGCAACTGTGCAACTTGGCCGATGAAATTGCCTACAACGCACACGACATTGATGACGGCGTGCGCTCCGGTTTGATTACGCTGGAGCAGTTGCAGGCCGTGCCGTTGTTTGATGCTTTCCGCCAGCAAGCCTTGGCGGCACATGCCCGTTTGGCAGAGCCAAACCAATCGCGGCGCTTGTTGTATGAATCCATACGGCTGATGCTCAGTGCCCAGGTCTATGACGTGATTGCCAGCACCCAGGCAGCATTGGACGTTGCCAACCTCCGTTGCGCGGATGATGCGCGCACCATGCCGCCTTTGGTTCTGTTTGGCAGCGAAATGCGGGAAGGTTCTCGCGTGCTCAAAACCTTTTTGATGCAAAAGTTGTACCGGCACCCCCAGGTGGTGGACACCATGGCACAAGCCAAGCAGGTCGTGCGAGAACTGTTTGATGTTTACAGCGTAAGACCGCACGAGATGCAAGCGGGTTATGCCACACAAGCGGCCAGTCTCAAGTCATCCGGGCTTCCGAGGGATGCATGTATGCGGGTGGTGGCGGACTATATTGCAGGCATGACCGACCGTTTTGCCGCGCGGGAGCATGAGCGATTGATCGGGGGGCGCTTACTCAAGCAGCCATGACCGTAGGTGTGCGGTCGCTAAAATGCGCCATGACCACACCCGACCATATCGCCATTGACGACACCCGCAACTGGTTGGAGCGTGCCGTCATCGGGCTGAATTTGTGCCCGTTTGCCAAAAGCGTACACGTTAAGGGGCAAATTCATTACGCAGTGAGCCAGGCCACTACAGCGGAAGATTTTTTGCAGGATCTGCTGCGAGAGCTAAAAGACCTTGCAGAGTCCGATCCAGCAGCGCGGGACACGACGCTCTTGATCGCACCGCACTGCCTGGCCGACTTTTTGGACTTTAACGATTTCCTGGCGCTGGCCGACCAAGCCCTGGATGATTTGGGTTTGGATGGGGTACTGCAAATCGCCAATTTGCATCCCGACTACCAGTTTGCGGGTACACGGGCAGACGACATCACCAACTACACCAACCGTTCCCCCTACCCGACACTGCACCTGTTGCGCGAAGACAGCATTGACCGCGCCGTAGACGCGTTTCCGCAGGCCGAAACCATTTTCCAGAGAAACATGGAAACGATGGAGCGCCTCGGGCCGGAGGGATGGGATGCATTGAAGGTAGGGCGCTCGCAAGCTTGCCCGCACCATGCCGTGGGTAGCGCAACGGGCGGACAAAGTGAGCCAGACAAAAAAATAAAATGAAAACAAAAAAGACGCTTGACCCAAGTAAAAACGGTGCATCAGCAGGCGGCGCGCGTCCGACCACGGCATTGGCAGGCACACTAGCGCCTGAGATTCGGCCGGAGCAGTCGATTGAATTGCTCAAAGCCCTTCACATTCTCACCCGCGAGGGCAAGCTCAACCAAGACTCCCGGCGCAAGCTCAAGCAGGTCTACCACCTGTACCAGTTCATTGAAAAGCTGTTACTGGAATTGCCGACAACAAGCCAAGGCATTACCTTGGCAGACCATGGGGCGGGAAAGTCTTATTTGGGTTTTATCTTGTACGACCTGTTCTTCAAGGAACAGTCCAGTGCACGTTCGGGGCACATTTATGGCATCGAAACCCGCCCCGAACTGGTGAAGAAGTCGCAGGAACTGGCACACACGCTGGGGTTCGACAGAATGTCGTTCCTGAACCTGAGTGTTGCCGATTCGGCCCACTGCGCTGAATTGCCCGCACGCATCGACGTCGTTACTGCATTGCATGCCTGTGATACGGCGACCGACGACGCCATTGCGTTCGGTTTGCTCAAACAAGCCCGATATATGGTTTTGGTGCCGTGCTGCCAGGCAGAAATTGCCCGTTGCCTGAATCAGAACAAAGCACTGTCTTTGTCGCGCACGCCCCTGGCAGAGTTGTGGCGCCATCCACTGCACACGCGTGAGATGGGCAGCCAAATTACCAATGTGCTGCGCTGTTTGTACCTCGAAGCCCGTGGCTACCAGGTCACGGTGACGGAACTGGTTGGCTGGGAGCACAGCATGAAAAATGAACTTATCATTGCCCGCCATACGGGGCGCGCCAACCGGGCGGCGGCGCAGCGCTTGCGCGCACTGTTGGCGGAGTTTGGTTTGTCAGAGTTGCTTAATACCCGCTTTACATTGCCCGTCGACAATGTGTTGGACAACCAAGTGACCAGCTGAGCCGTTGCAGCGTCTACCGTGTTTTTTGCCCGAATTTGGAGATTGAAATGTTGAAAATTTTGAACGTAACCCTTTCCCTGGCGCTGGCTGGGTTGTTAGCCGCTTGCGCCAGCAGTAGCCCGGACGTGATCCAGCGCGGCGATACACAGCGATTGGCGCAAGTACAAGACGGCGTG
Organism: Candidatus Aalborgicola lynettensis; assembly: GCA_016719405.1. GTDB lineage: Bacteria > Pseudomonadota > Gammaproteobacteria > Burkholderiales > Burkholderiaceae_C > Allorhodoferax > Allorhodoferax lynettensis. Next base: position 218,088 of record JADJZE010000002.1, on the reverse strand, counting down.
GTGCTGAGTGTGCGCCCGGTCGTTGTGGATGGCAGCCAGACCGGCATTGGTGCCACAGTGGGTGGCGTGGTGGGTGCCATCGGTGGCTACGCGGGCAGTGGTGTGCAGCGGGAAGGGCAGGTGCTGGGTGTTCTGGCCGGCGTAGCCGGTGCTGCAGCGGGTAATGCCATCGAGCGTATGAGTACCCGCGAGGAAGCGTTGGAGATTCTGGTGCAGCTCAAGAGTGGTGACCGCCGTGCCATCGTGCAGGCAAAAGGCAGCGAAGTGTTTGCCGCCGGAGATGCCGTCATTTTGATTACCACTGGGGGCAAAATTCGGGTTACCAAAGCCCCCAAAATTTCGTCTGATCCCGCACCGGTGAATCCGTAGCGGATTGGCTGCGTCATGGCACGCCTGCCCCGATTGACGCTTGCGGGGTATCCGCACCACATCATCCAGCGGGGCAATAACCGGCAAACGGTATTCGTCACCACCGGCGATTTTCAGACCTTTCTGGATTTACTCGGTCAGCAGGCCCGCGCCAATCGCGTAGCGATTCATGCCTACGTGCTGATGGACAATCACTTCCATCTGCTGGCAACCCCTCAAACCAATGAGGGTGTGCCCCGCATGATGCAGGCCTTGGGCCGCGCCTATGTGCGTTATTTCAACGACACCCACCTGCGCAGCGGCACCTTGTGGGAGGGGCGGTACAAGTCCACCGTGGTTCAGTCCGAGCGCTATTTACTGGCCTGTATGGCTTACATTGACCTCAATCCGGTGCGTGCAGGCATGGTGGCGCAGGCACCCATGTATCCGTGGTCAAGTTGCGGCCATTACACCGGCACACGGGTCGACAAAATCATCACCGCGCATCCGCTGTGGTGGGCGCTTGGCAACACACCCTTCGCACGCGAGGCCGCTTATGCCGCCCTGGTGCAAGCCGGCATCAATCCTGCACAGCAACAAGGTTTGACAGATGCCACCCTGGGCGGCTGGGCCTTGGGGGATGGCGAGTTTGTTGCCCAACTACAAAAGAAGACCCAGCGCCGGGTCAGCAAAGGTCTGGCTGGGCGCCCGGTGCATCCACTTATTTTGCATAGCTAATTTGCCGTTTCCGCTTGCCTGTATTAGGTTTATTGCTATCAAATTTAATATGTCCCTAATTATTTTAAGAGTGACTAATGGTGTTAATAATTGGAATCTGACCCCTATTATTTTGTTTGGTTGCCATGCTGCATTGCAGTATCCTAGAGGCCCACTGTCATTTTCAGGAGTGCGCCATGACATCGGCTGCCGAAATCAAACACCTTCAAGACCACGGTTTGTATTCCCAAGCTAACGAACACGATGCCTGCGGCGTCGGCTTTGTGGCCCATATTCGTGGCGAAAAGAGCCATGCCATCGTCAAAAACGCGCTCAAGATTCTGGAGAATCTGGACCACCGGGGTGCGGTGGGTGCCGATAAACTCATGGGCGACGGCGCCGGTATTCTGATTCAGCTGCCCGACGCTTTGTACCGTGAAGAAATGGCCAAGCAGGGTGTCACCCTGCCGCCGCTGGGTGAGTATGGCGTGGGCATGATCTTTTTGCCCAAGGAACACGCGTCGCGGCTGGCCTGTGAGCAGGAGATGGAGCGTGCCATCAAGGCCGAAGGCCAAGTACTGCTGGGTTGGCGCGATGTGCCAGTCAACCGCGACATGCCCATGTCGCCCACCGTGCGCGAGAAAGAGCCCATCCTGCGCCAGGTGTTCATTGGCCGTGGCAACGATGTCATCGTGCAAGACGCGTTGGAGCGCAAGTTGTACGTCATCCGCAAGACCGCCAGTGCCAACATCCAGGCTTTGAAGCTCAAGCACAGCAAAGAGTACTACGTGCCCAGCATGAGCAGCCGCACCGTGGTCTACAAAGGCTTGTTGCTGGCCGATCAGGTGGGTGTGTACTTCAATGATCTGGAAGACGCACGCTGTGTGTCGGCCCTGGGCTTGGTGCACCAGCGTTTTTCCACCAATACCTTCCCTGAGTGGCCCTTGGCCCACCCGTACCGTTATGTGGCGCACAACGGTGAGATCAACACCGTCAAAGGCAATTACAACTGGATGAAAGCGCGCGAGGGTGTGATGTCGTCGCCTGTGCTGGGAGCTGACCTGCAAAAGCTCTACCCCATCAGCTTTGCCGACCAATCCGACACCGCCACTTTTGACAACTGTCTGGAACTGCTGACCATGTCGGGCTACCCCATCAGTCAGGCCGTGATGATGATGATTCCCGAGCCGTGGGAACAGCACACCATGATGGACGAGCGCCGTCGGGCGTTCTACGAGTACCACGCTGCCATGTTGGAGCCGTGGGACGGCCCGGCTTCCATCGTGTTCACCGACGGCCGCCAGATCGGTGCCACGCTAGACCGCAATGGCCTGCGTCCCTCACGCTACTGCATTACCGATGACGACATCGTCATCATGGGCTCCGAGTCGGGCGTGCTGCCGGTGCCCGAGAACAAAATCGTGCGCAAATGGCGCCTGCAGCCCGGCAAGATGTTCCTCATCGATCTGGAACAGGGCCGCATGATCGACGACGAAGAACTCAAAGCCAGCCTGGCCAACAGCAAGCCCTACAAGCAGTGGATTGAGAACCTGCGCATCAAGCTCGACGACGTTCAGTTCGCCGAGCGCCGCACGGAAGCCGCCCTGACCAAGGTCGTCGCCGGTGTTGAACCCAAGCGCGCAACCGATAAGGTGGGTCTGCTCGACCGCCAGCAAGCTTTTGGTTTCACCCAGGAAGACATCAAATTTTTGATGAGCCCCATGGCCACCAATGGCGAAGAGGCCATCGGTTCGATGGGTAATGACAGCCCCTTGGCGGTCCTGTCGGACAAAAACAAGCCGCTGTACAACTACTTCAAACAGTTGTTTGCCCAGGTGACCAACCCGCCGATCGACCCGATCCGCGAGGCCATCGTCATGTCCTTGGTGTCTTTTGTGGGCCCCAAGCCGAACTTGCTGGACATTAACCAGGTCAACCCGCCCATGCGGCTGGAAGTGGCGCAGCCGGTGTTGGACTTTGCCGATATGGCCAAGTTGCACTCCATTGAGGCGCACACGCAAGGCAAGTTCCGCAGTTACACACTGGACATCACGTATCCCTTGGCCTGGGGACACGAGGGCGTAGAAGCCAAGCTGGCATCCTTGTGCGCGGAAGCGGTAGATGCCATCAAGGGCGGCAAAAACATCCTCATCATCAGCGACCGCGGCATCTCCGCCAAGCAGGTCGCGATTCCGGCACTGCTGGCACTTTCGGCTATTCACCAGCATTTGGTGCGCGAAGGCTTGCGCACCACGGCCGGATTGGTTGTAGAGACTGGCACCGCACGCGAAGTGCACCACTTTGCGGTTTTGGCCGGTTACGGCGCTGAAGCCGTGCACCCCTACTTGGCCATGGAAACCCTGGCCAGCATGCACAAGGACTTGCCAGGTGACTTGAGCGCCGACAAAGCCATCTACAACTACGTCAAGGCCGTCGGCAAAGGCCTGTCCAAGATCATGTCCAAGATGGGTGTGTCCACCTACATGAGCTACTGTGGCGCCCAGTTGTTTGAAGCCATTGGCCTGTCTACCGAGACCGTGGCCAAGTATTTCACCGGTACCCCCAGCCGTGTGGAAGGCATTGGCGTGTTCGAAATCGCCGAAGAAGCCATTCGTATGCACAAGGCGGCTTTCAGTGCCGACCCGGTGCTGGCCAACGCATTGGACGCCGGTGGCGAATACGCCTGGCGCACCCGTGGCGAAGAGCACATGTGGACGCCCGACGCCATTGCCAAGCTGCAGCACAGCACCCGCGCCAACAACTGGAATACCTACAAAGAGTATGCCCAGATCATCAACGACCAGAGCAAGCGCCACCTCACCCTGCGTGGCCTGTTCGAGTTCAAGGTGGATCCGTCCAAGGCCATTGCACTCGATGCGGTGGAGCCTGCCAAAGAAATCGTCAAGCGTTTTGCCACCGGTGCCATGTCGCTGGGTTCCATTTCGACCGAAGCCCACGCCACATTGGCGGTGGCCATGAACCGCATTGGCGGCAAGAGCAATACGGGTGAGGGCGGTGAGGACGCGGCCCGTTACCGCAACGAACTCAAGGGTATCCCGATCAAGCAGGGCGACAGCTTGAAGAGCGTGATCGGTGCCGAGAATGTGGAAGTCGACTTGCCTCTGCAGGCCGGCGACTCGCTGCGCAGCCGCATCAAGCAGGTGGCGTCGGGCCGCTTTGGTGTGACTGCCGAATACCTGCACAGTGCCGATCAGATTCAGATCAAGATGGCCCAAGGCGCCAAGCCCGGTGAAGGTGGTCAGCTGCCAGGCACCAAGGTGTCGGAATACATCGGTAAACTGCGCCACTCCGTACCAGGTGTGGGCCTCATTTCGCCCCCGCCACACCACGACATCTATTCGATCGAAGACTTGGCGCAGCTGATTCACGACCTGAAAAACGTGGCCCCCCATTCCGGTATCAGCGTCAAACTGGTATCGGAGATTGGTGTGGGCACGATTGCCGCCGGTGTCGCCAAGTGCAAGGCCGATCACGTGGTGATTGCCGGTCACGACGGTGGCACCGGTGCGTCGCCCTGGTCGTCCATCAAACACTGCGGCAGCCCGTGGGAAATCGGTCTGGCCGAAACCCAGCAAACGCTGGTGCTCAACCGCCTGCGCAGCCGCATCCGTGTGCAAACGGACGGCCAGATGAAGACCGGCCGTGACGTCGCCATCGGTGCCCTGTTGGGTGCCGACGAATTCGGCTTTGCCACCGCACCGCTGGTGGTCGAGGGTTGCGTCATGATGCGCAAGTGCCACCTCAACACCTGCCCGGTGGGTGTGGCCACACAAGACCCGGTCTTGCGCCAGAAGTTCTCTGGCAAACCCGAGCACGTGGTCAACTACTTCTTCTTCATCGCTGAAGAAGTGCGCCAGATCATGGCCCAGCTGGGCATTGCCAAGTTTGATGACCTGATTGGCCGCTCCGACCTGCTGGACATGCGCAAAGGCATTGAACACTGGAAGGCACAGGGCTTGGACTTCAGCCGCCTGTTTGCCATGCCACAAGCACCTGCCGACGTGCCCCGCTACCAGACCCTCACCCAAGACCACGGCCTGGAAAAGGCGCTCGACAACGTGCTGATCGCCAAGAGCCGTGCCGCCATCGACAAGGGCGAGAAAGTCCAGTTCATGGAAGTGGCGCGCAACGTCAACCGTTCCGTGGGCGCCATGCTCTCGGGTGCCGTCACCAAGGTGCACCCCGAGGGGTTGCCGGATGACACTATCCGCATCCAGCTGGAAGGGACCGGCGGCCAGTCCTTCGGTGCTTTCCTGACCCGCGGCATCACGCTGTACCTGATTGGGGATGCCAACGATTACACCGGCAAGGGCTTGTCCGGTGGCCGTGTGGTGGTGCGCCCCAGTATCGACTTCCGGGGCGACGCCGTTCGCAACACCATCGTGGGCAACACCGTCATGTACGGTGCCACCACGGGTGAGGCGTTCTTCAGCGGTGTCGGTGGCGAACGTTTCGCCGTGCGACTGTCCGGCGCCACGGCAGTGGTCGAAGGCACCGGTGACCACGGTTGCGAATACATGACCGGCGGTACGGTGGCGGTTCTGGGTAAAACCGGGCGCAACTTTGCCGCGGGTATGAGTGGCGGCATTGCCTACGTGTACGACGAAGACGGCCTGTTTGCCAAACGCTGCAACACCGCCATGGTGAGCCTGGAAAAAGTGCTGTCGGCCAAAGAGCAGGAGGCATCCGTCGACAAGGCTGTCTGGCACCGAGGGCAAAGCGACGAAGTCCAGCTTAAAAAACTGCTGGAAGACCACAACCGCTGGACGGGCAGCAAGCGTGCCCGCGAGTTGCTGGACAACTGGGAGGCTGCACGTGCCAAGTTCGTCAAAGTATTCCCCAACGAGTACAAACGTGCCTTGGGTGAAATCCATGCACGCGGACTTGGAGTGGTGTCAAAAACGGCTTTTGCGCCCGCCAGTAGCGCGCAAGCAGCTACTAAAAAGATAGCAACTCCGGCCAAGTAGGCCGCAACTGGTCAGTCGCAATTAGTCATCCGCAATAGTGGGGGCAGGGCAAAAAACCTGCCGCCTAAGGAGAAGAAATATGGGAAAAATTACGGGTTTCATGGAATACGAGCGCATCGAAGAGGGTTACAAGCCCGTTACCGAGCGCCTGAAACACTACAAAGAGTTCGTCATCGGCCTGGACACCGCCCAGTCCAAACTGCAGGCGGCGCGTTGCATGGACTGCGGCACGCCGTTTTGCAACAGCGGCTGTCCGGTCAACAACATCATTCCGGATTTCAATGATTTGGTGTACCGGGACGACTGGAAAAACGCCATTGACGTGCTGCACAGCACCAATAACTTTCCGGAATTCACCGGCCGCATTTGCCCGGCACCCTGTGAAGCGGCCTGCGTACTCAATGTGAATGACGACGCGGTGGGCATCAAATCCATTGAACACGCCATCATCGACCGCGCCTGGGCCGAAGGCTGGGTGCTGGCGCAACCGCCCAAGCACAAGACCGGTAAAAAGGTCGCCGTGGTGGGTTCCGGCCCCGCGGGCATGGCAGCCGCCCAGCAGTTGGCGCGTGTCGGCCATGATGTAACCCTGTTCGAAAAGAACGACCGCATTGGCGGCCTGCTGCGTTATGGCATTCCCGACTTCAAGATGGAAAAGGTGCACATTGACCGCCGTGCCGACCAGTTGCAAAAAGAAGGCGTCACCATCCGTACTGGCGTGCTGGTGGGCGAGTGGCCCCAGAGTGGCGCAGCGTCCAAGGTGACCAATTGGGCCAAAGAGAGCATTTCGGCGACCCAGTTGCAAAAAGACTTTGACGCCGTGCTGCTAACCGGCGGCGCAGAGCAGTCGCGCGACCTGCCCGTGCCCGGCCGTGACCTGGACGGTATCCATTTCGCCATGGAGTTCTTGCCGCAGCAGAACAAGGTCAATGCGGGTGACAAGCTCAAAGGCCAGTTGTCGGCCTCGGGCAAACACGTCATTGTGATTGGTGGTGGTGACACCGGTTCCGACTGCGTGGGTACCAGCAACCGCCACGGTGCGGCCAGCGTGACCCAGTTCGAGGTCATGCCCATGCCGCCCGAGCAGGAAAACAAGCCCCTGGTCTGGCCCTACTGGCCGCTCAAACTGCGCACCAGTTCCAGCCACGACGAAGGGTGCACACGCGAATTTGCCATCTCCACCAAGGAGTTCACGGGCAAAGGCGGCAAAGTCACGGGTCTGAAGACGGTTCAGGTCGAATTCAAAGACGGCAAGATGCTTGAAGTGGCGGGCACCGAGAAAGAATACAAGGCCGATTTGGTGTTGCTGGCCATGGGCTTTACCAATCCGGTTGCTGCGACGCTGGACAGCTTTGGCATCGACAAAGATGCACGCGGCAACGCCAAGGCCTCCACTGAGGTCAACGGTGGTTACGCCACCAGCGTGCCCAAAGTGTTTGCTGCAGGCGACATCCGCCGTGGCCAAAGCCTGGTGGTGTGGGCCATTCGCGAAGGGCGCCAGGCAGCGCGCGCGGTGGATGCGTTTTTGATGGGACAATCCGAGCTGCCGCGCTAAGCTGTCACGCTGATCGCGTTTTCTCGTATGATTTGCGGGCCGGGGACTCCCCGGCCTTTTCATTCCATGACCGCCTCCACACCCCCCACTGCCGCGCAATCTCTCATTGAAGTCGACAACGTGTCGTTTGGCTACGATGCGCGCCGCGTGATTCTGCGTGACGTGCGGTTGAATTTTGCCCGTGGCAAGGTCACTGCCATTTTGGGTGGCTCGGGCTGCGGCAAAACCACCTTGATGCGCATCATTGGGGGCGTGCATGCACCTACCGCTGGCCAGGTGCGTTTTGACGGTGCGGTCATCGACACCCGCAACCGTGACGCCCTGTACCAGTACCGGCGCAAGCTGGGTATGTTGTTTCAGTTTGGCGCCTTGTTTACCGATTTGTCGGTTTTCGAGAACGTGGCCTTCCCTTTGCGGGAGCACACCGATTTGTCCGATGCGCTGATTCGCGATGTGGTACTGATGAAGCTCAACGCCGTGGGGCTGCGTGGCGCGGCCCAGTTGCGCATCTCCGAAGTGTCCGGCGGCATGGCGCGGCGTGTTGCGCTGGCGCGTGCCATCGTACTGGACCCCACACTCATCATGTACGACGAGCCTTTTGCGGGTCTGGACTTGGTGTCCATGGGGGTTGCGGCCAAGCTGATTCGCGAGCTCAACGACATTACCGGTGCAACCTCGCTGCTGGTTTCCCACGATGTGCCCCAGTGCATGGCGATCAGTGATTACGTGGTGTTGTTTGCCAACCAGGGTCGCATCATCGCGCAGGGCACACCGGCCGAGATGATGGCTTCCCAAGACCCGGAGGTGCGCCAGTTTGTACGTGGTGAGCCCGATGGCCCCATTAATTTCCATTACCCGGCCCGCCCGGTGGTGGAAGAATTTGGAGCCAGCGCATGATGCAAGCTGCATTGGATCGCATCGCAACGCTGGGGCGTGCCTTCCTGGATCTGCTGGCGGGGTTGGGACGCGCGGCGGTGTTTTTCTGGCAATTGCTGCGCGCCATTGGCCCGGCCATGCGCCGCCCATTTTTGATCGTGGCGCAGATTCATGCCGTGGGCAACCGCTCGCTCAGCATCATATTGGCGTCTGGCCTGGCGGTCGGGTTTGTGCTGGCGTTGCAAATGTATTACGCCTTGGTGATTTATGGCGCCGCCGAATCCTTGGGGCTGATTGTCAACCTGTCGCTGGTGCGCGAGTTGGGCCCGGTGGTGGCCGGTTTGCTGTTTGCAGGGCGCGCCGGTACCTCGCTGACGGCTGAAATCGGTTTGATGAAGGCTGGCGAACAAATTGCCGCGATGGACTTGATGGCAGTGGATCCCACCCAGCGCGTGCTGGCGCCGCGTTTTATTGGTGGTGTGGTGTCTATGCCGCTGCTGGCGATCCTGTTTTCTGCCGTAGGCATTATTGGAGCCTACATTGTGGCGGTGCTGCTAATTGGTATCGACGCGGGCAATTTTTGGTCCGTCATGCAAAACCGTGTGGATGTGATTCGCGATGTGGGCAATGGCATTGTCAAGAGCTTGGTGTTTGGCGTCATCTGCACCTTTGTGGCGCTCTACCAGGGCTATGAGGCCGAGGCCACGCCCGAAGGTGTGGCCTACGCCACCACGCGCACCGTTGTGATCGCCTCCCTGGGGATTCTCTTCATGGACTTCATACTTACCGCGCTCATGTTCACCACTGCCTAGGCGGTGGTGGCCTATTTTTTCGGACTACCTATGCAAAAACGCAACATCGAAATACTGGTTGGCGGCTTCGTGCTGCTGGGCTTTATGGGGCTGGTATTTTTGGCGCTCAAGGCGGCCAATTTGGGTAGCATGACCAGCTCTGGTGGCAGCTATGTGGTGACCGCACGTTTTGACAATATTGGTGGCCTCAAGGCCAAGGCCGCAGTACGCACTGCGGGTGTCGTGGTCGGGCGGGTGGAGTCGATTGAACTGGACGACAAAACCTTCCAGGCCCGTGTCACCATTGCCATGGACAAGCGTTATGTTTTTCCCAAAGACAGTTCCTTGAAAATACTGACCAGCGGTTTGCTGGGCGAGCAGTATGTGGGGCTGGAAGCCGGGGCCGATGCCGCCAACCTGGTGGCAGGCGACACCATTGGTGCAACGCAGTCCGCCGTGGTGCTGGAAAACCTGATCAGCCAGTTTCTCTACAGTAAGGCGGCGGAGGGGGCATCCTCCGATCCGTCCGGAAGGTGAGGGTGGTGGAGCGAGTGGCCTTTTTCGCAAGGCAACGCTTGGTGCGCCGCGGCGCGGCGCGCGTGGGCGTGCTGGTGTTGCTGGCGCTATTGCAGGCCTGTGCCGCGGTGCCGTACCCGGATCGCCGCGATCCACTGGAGTCGATGAACCGGGGTATTTTTACCTTCAACGACAAATTGGACCGCGCAGTCCTGAAGCCCGTTGCCACCGTGTACCGGGATGGCACCCCCCATTGGATGCAGGTGGGGGTGAGCAATTTTTTCAATAATTTGCAGGATGCCTGGTCCGTCGTAAACAACGCACTCCAGTTGCGGGGCCAGGATATGGCCGACAGCACCGGGCGTGTGTTGATCAATTCCACCATTGGGTTGCTGGGCTTTGTCGATATGGCTACCGGTTTGCGCATCGAGCGCCATACGTCCAACTTTGGTTTGACGCTGGGGCGCTGGGGCGTGGGCGCGGGGCCCTATATCGTGCTACCACTTTTGGGGCCATCCACTTTGCGCGAAGTGGCGGCTTTGCCGATCGACTACCGGGGTGATTTGGTTAACAGTGTGGTCGATACCGGCACCCGTGACGGACTGTCCGTGCTCAATATTGTCGATACGCGGGCCCGCTTTCTCGGCGCGGGACAGGTGGTTGAGGGAGCGGCGTTAGACCCCTATAGTTTCATCCGCGACGGGTATTTGCAGCGCAGGCGCAACCAGGTGTACGACGGCAATCCGCCGGATGATGAGATGGCGGATATTTCCCCCGAGCCCTGAGGCATTGCGGATGTCGTCGCAACGGTGGTGTGCCGCGTTAGATAATGCGGTGTACATAGTTATCAAAAGGTCAATATGAAACGCGTGTTTTTTAGACAGGGTTTGCTGATCATCGTTGCTGCGCTGGGTATGGGCTTGATGCCCGCAGCCCATGCAGAAGACGAGGCACCCGATGCGCTGATCAAGCGCTTGTCGGTCGATGTGATGGATGCCATTCGGTCCGATAAGGCCATTCGCGCCGGCGACATGGCCCGGGTGATCGGCCTGGTCGAGACGCGCATCATGCCCAATGTGAATTTTCAGCGCATGACGGCCTCTGCCGTGGGCCCCGCCTGGCGCCAGGCCACACCCGAACAGCAAAAGCGCTTGCAGGAAGAATTCAAGATTTTGCTGGTGCGCACCTATTCCGGTGCGCTGGCGCAGGTAACGGACCAAATCATCGTGGTCAAACCTCTGCGGGGTTCTGCAGAGGACAAGGAAGTGGTGGTGCGCACCGAAATCAAGGGCAGCGGCGATGCGATTCAACTGGATTACCGGCTCGAAAAGACGCCAGGCCAAGGGGCAGGTTGGCGCATTTACAACCTGAACGTGTTGGGCGTGTGGCTGGTAGAAACCTACCGCAGCCAGTTTGCCCAGGAAATCAATGCCAAGGGCGTTGACGGCTTGATTGCTTCGCTTGCCGAGCGCAACAAAGCCAATAGCAAAAAGGGCTGATGTGCTGACCTTGCCCGATCAGCTGACCCACGGCCAAGCCACTGCGTGCCTGGCCGCTCTGGTCGCCAACCTGGCGGCAGAGGCTGCGCCGGTGCAGGTGGATGCTGCTGCTTTGCGGCACTTTGATTCGTCTGCGCTGGCCGTGCTGCTGGAGTTGCGCCGCGCCTGCGCAGGGGCAGGCAAGCCGATGGTGGTGCGGGGTCTGCCGACCGGTTTGCGTGATTTGGCGGCCTTGTACGGCGTTGAAGCCTTGTTGCCCAGCGCCTAACGCTTTGCGTTGTTCGCGTTGGTCTGACTCCCGTCACAAGAGGCCTTGCACGCGCCTGCACTGGGTGCGTGGCTTAAAATGGCCGACTCCCATGACTGCCATCTCTTTCCAAACCGTCTCCAAAGCGTATGCGTCGCCACAAGGCACCAAACGGGCTTCTTTTTTGGCGTTGGATCATGTCAGCCTGGACATCGAAGAAGGTGAGTTTTTTGGCTTGCTGGGGCCCAACGGCGCCGGTAAAACCACCCTGATCAGCATTCTTGCGGGTTTGACCCGGGCCACCAGCGGGCAGGTGTCGGTATTGGGCTGCGACGTGCAGCTTCAGGCGGCACAGGCGCGCCACAAATTGGGCGTGGTGCCGCAAGAACTGGTGTTTGACCCGTTTTTTAATGTGCGTGAAGCGCTGCAGTTCCAGTCCGGCTACTTTGGTGTGCGCAACAACGATGCCTGGATTGACGAGTTGCTCAATAGCCTGGGGCTGGCCGACAAGGCCGCATCCAATATGCGCCAGCTCTCCGGTGGCATGAAACGCCGCATGCTGGTGGCGCAGGCCCTGGTGCACAAACCACCGGTCATCGTGCTGGATGAACCCACTGCGGGTGTGGACGTGGAGTTGCGCCAAACGCTGTGGCAATTCATCTCCCAACTCAACAAGCAGGGCCATACGGTGCTGCTCACCACCCATTACCTGGAAGAGGCCGAAGCCCTGTGCGGCCGCATTGCCATGCTCAAGAGCGGCCGCATCGTGGCCCTGGACCGTACCAGTGCCTTGCTTAAGGCCGCATCGGGCAATGTGCTGCGTTTCAAAACCTCCGGCGTACTGCCTCCGGCCCTGGCACAGCGCGCGCGGGTAACCGGCAGCGTGGTCCAGTTGCCCGCCCACAATGCGCTCGAAATTGAACAGTTGCTCGCCGCAGTGCGGGAATCCGGTCTGGTGGTGGAAGACGTGGAGATGCGCAAAGCCGATCTGGAAGACGTGTTCATCGACATCATGAATCGCGACGCGAACAGTGCGCCCCAGGTGCAGGGCGTTGAACCGCTATCGACGAAAGAGGGAACACCGGCATGACCGGCTGGCAAACCCTGCTCTACAAGGAAGTGCTGCGCTTCTGGAAGGTCGGCTTTCAGACCGTGGCCGCGCCGGTGCTCACCGCCGTGATGTACCTGCTGATTTTTGGCCATGTGCTGGAAGACCACGTCACGGTCTACAACCGCATTGGCTACACCGCCTTTCTGGTGCCTGGTCTGGTGATGATGAGCGTTTTGCAAAATGCATTTGCCAATAGCTCGTCTTCGCTCATTCAGAGCAAGATCATGGGCAACTTGGTGTTTGTGTTGCTCACACCCTTGTCGCATTGGAGCTGGTTTGTGGCCTACGTGGGGTCCAGCATCGTGCGCGGTCTGGTGGTGGGTGTGGGGGTGCTGCTGGTGGGTGCGTGGTTTGCCCCGCTGGGTTTTGTGGCGCCGCTGTGGATTCTGGTTTTTGCGGTGACTGGCGCGGCGCTGATGGGCGCGCTGGGCCTGATTGCCGGTCTGTGGGCCGAAAAATTTGACCAATTGGCCGCGTTTCAGAATTTCATCATCATGCCCATGACCTTTTTGAGCGGCGTCTTTTATTCGATTGCCTCATTGCCAGACATCTGGCAGCGTGCCAGCCACCTGAATCCATTTTTCTACATGATCGACGGCTTTCGTTACGGCTTCTTTGGCCTGAGCGACGCTTCACCCTGGCTCAGTCTGGCTGTAGTCGCTGGCACCACCCTGGTGGCCAGCGCACTGGCCATGCACCTGCTGCGTATTGGCTACAAAATCCGCAGCTAACCTTTTTATCCCCCTCCATCCATGACCGCTGAGCAACTCCAATCCCTGATCGCTGCAGGCCTGCCCTGTGAAACCTGCCACGTTGAAGGTGATGGCCGCCACTGGTACGCCACCATCGTGTCGACCGCTTTTGAAGGCCTGCGCCCGATTGCGCGCCACCAGAAGGTCTACGCCACACTGGGCTCCCGCATGAAGACCGACGAAGTGCACGCCCTGTCCATGAAAACCTTCACCCCCGCCGAATGGGCGGCTCAGGCCGCTTAAGCGCACCCACCCGAAAGCCCACACCATGGACAAACTATTGATACGCGGCGGCAACCCCTTGCGGGGCGAGGTGCTGATCTCTGGTGCCAAAAACGCCGCTTTGCCGGAGTTGTGCGCCACCTTGCTCACGGCAGACCCCGTCACCCTGCGCAACGTGCCGCGCTTGCAAGACGTGAACACCATGCTCAAGCTCATCCGCAACATGGGTGTGCAAATAGAGCAGGGGGCCGACGGTACCGTACGGGTGGATGCCAGCACGCTCAGCACGCCGGAAGCGCCGTATGAGTTGGTTAAAACCATGCGCGCCTCGGTGCTGGCCTTGGGCCCTTTGTTGGCACGTTTTGGCGAGGCCACCGTGTCGCTGCCCGGCGGCTGCGCCATTGGCTCACGGCCCGTGGACCAGCACCTCAAGGGCCTGGCCGCCATGGGTGCCGAGATTGTGGTCGAGCACGGTTACATGATTGCCCGCCTGCCCAAGGGCCGTACGCGCTTGCACGGTGCACGCATTGCCACCGACATGGTCACGGTCACCGGTACGGAAAACTTTTTGATGGCCGCCAGCCTGGCCGAAGGCGAAACCGTGCTGGAAAACGCCGCCCAAGAGCCCGAAATCCCCGATCTGGCCGAAATGCTGATCCAGATGGGCGCCAAGATCGAGGGCCACGGCACCAGCCGCATCCACATCCAGGGTGTGGAGCGCCTGCATGGCTGCACCCACCAGGTGGTAGCTGACCGCATTGAAACCGGCACCTTTTTGTGTGCTGTGGCCGCTACCGGCGGTGATGTGGTGCTCAAGCACGGCCGCATCGACCATCTGGACGCGGTGGTGGACAAGCTGCGCGAAGCCGGGGTGACCGTGCAGGCGGTGGAAGGCGGCATCCGTGTGCAGGCTCTAGGTCCGGCGTATGCCCACTTCAAGGCACAAAGTTTTCGCACCACGGAGTACCCGGGTTTCCCGACCGACATGCAGGCCCAGTTTATGGCCGTCAACTGCATGGGCCACGGGCACAGCAAGGTCACAGAGACCATTTTCGAGAACCGCTTCATGCACGTGAACGAACTGGTGCGCCTGGGTGCCAACATCCAGATCGACGGCAAGATCGCGGTGATCGAGGGGGTGGAACGGTTGTCTGGCGCTACCGTAATGGCAACCGATTTGCGGGCCTCGGCCAGCCTGGTGATTGCCGGTTTGGTGGCCGAAGGCGAAACCGTGGTCGACCGCATCTACCACCTGGACCGTGGTTACGACCAGATGGAAGCCAAATTGCGCGGCATTGGCGCAGATATTGAACGCATCAAATGAAAATCATGACCCCCACGTTCGTCACTTCGTGTACTTCACTGCCCCCCGAGGGGGCCTTCGCGCCTTGGGGCGGCCCGGCGGTGCTCAAATGATCACCCTCGCCCTCTCCAAAGGCCGCATCTTCGAAGAAACCCTGCCGCTCTTGCGTGCCGCCGGTATCGAGGTGCTGGACGACCCCGAAAAATCCCGCAAGCTCATTCTGGACACCAACCTGCCCGGGGTGCGCCTGCTGGTGGTGCGCGCCACCGACGTGCCCACCTACGTGCAATACGGCGGTGCCGACATGGGCATTACCGGCAAAGACACCCTGCTGGAGCACGGTGGCCAGGGCCTGTACCAGCCGCTGGACTTGCAGATTGCCAAATGCCGCATCAGCGTGGCGGTGCGCTCGGAGTTCGACTACGCCAGTGCCGTCAAGCAGGGCTCGCGCCTGACGGTGGCCACCAAGTACGTGGCCATTGCGCGCGAATTCTTTGCTTCTAAGGGCGTCCATGTGGACTTGATTAAACTGTACGGCAGCATGGAACTGGCCCCGCTGGTTGGTATGGCCGATGCCATTGTGGATTTGGTTTCCACCGGCAACACGCTCAAGGCCAACCATTTGGTGGAAGTGGAGCGCATCATGGACATCAGCTCGCACCTGGTGGTCAACCAGGCCGCGCTCAAGCTCAAACGCGAACCCCTGCGCAAAATCATCGACGCCTTTGCCAGCGCTGTTCAAACCTCTGCTTAACTTTTTAATGCTATGACTTTGATAGCTGCTCCCGCACGTCTGGCGTGCGCAGATGCCGATTTTGATGCCCAATTCCAGGCCCGCCTGCACTGGGCCGCCGACACCGATGCCGCCATCGAGGCGCGGGTCGCCGACATCCTGGCCGATGTGCAAAAGCGTGGCGACGCCGCGGTGCTCGAATACACCGCGCGTTTTGACGGGCTGCAGGTGCCCTCCATGGCCGCGCTGGAACTCACACAAGCCGCCTTAAAAGCGGCCTTTGACAGCATTCCCGAGGTGCAGCGCAATGCCTTGCAGGCCGCCGCAGCGCGTGTGCGCAGCTACCACGAGGCGCAGAAAAAAGCCTCCGGCGAGAGCTGGAGCTACCGCGACGAAGACGGCACCCTGCTGGGCCAGAAGGTCACCCCGCTGGACCGCGTGGGCATCTACGTGCCGGGCGGCAAGGCGGCCTATCCCTCGTCGGTGCTGATGAACGCCATTCCCGCCCACGTGGCCGGTGTGGGCGAGATCATCATGGTGGTGCCCACCCCGGTGCGTGGCAGCGTGGCCACGGGCGGGCAGGGTGCGGCGCCTGACGCCAAACCCGAACTCAACCAACTGGTGCTGGCGGCGGCCTATGTGGCCGGCGTCACACGCGCCTTCACCATCGGTGGCGCACAGGCCGTGGCCGCGCTGGCCTATGGTACGGCCACCGTGCCGCGTGTGGACAAGATCACCGGCCCGGGCAACGCCTATGTGGCCGCAGCCAAGCGCCGCGTGTTCGGTACTGTGGGTATCGACATGATTGCCGGGCCGAGTGAAATTCTGGTGCTGGCCGACGGCACCACCCCGCCCGATTGGGTGGCCATGGACCTGTTCAGCCAGGCCGAACACGACGAGCTGGCCCAAAGCATTCTGCTGTGCCCCGACGCCGCTTACATTGATGCCGTGCAGGCCAGCATCAACCGTTTGCTGCCCGAAATGCCACGCGCCGAGATCATCGCCAAAAGCCTGACTGGCCGCGGTGCGCTGATCCACACCCGCAGCATGGAAGAAGCCTGTGCCATCAGCAACCGCATTGCGCCCGAGCACCTGGAAGTCTCCAGCCGCGACCCGCACCGCTGGGAGCCGCTGCTCAAACACGCCGGGGCCATCTTTCTGGGGGCCTACACCAGCGAGAGCCTGGGCGACTACTGCGCCGGCCCCAACCACGTGCTGCCCACCAGCGGCACGGCGCGTTTCTCCAGCCCCTTGGGTGTGTACGACTTCCAGAAGCGCAGCAGCATCATCGAGGTGAGCGAGCAGGGTGCCCAGACGCTGGGCCAGATTGCCAGCGTGCTGGCCCACGGCGAAGGCCTGCAAGCCCATGCGCGTGCGGCGGAGATGCGGCTCAAGGGCGCTGCCTGATTGCCGCGCCCGCGTGCACTGTTGCGCGCATGGGTGTGGTTTGCTATCAATAACGTAGCTGGTTACGCTTGCTGGACGCGCGCAGGAGGCTGAAATGGTGCATAACTGCTTTGACCTGCCACGCTTCGGTGCCGGGCTATCGCGCGCTGTGCCCTCCAGCAGGGCACTGGCCGCACTGGGACTGTTGTGTTTGTTGCTGGCGCCCAGCGCCCAGGCCATGAGCCTGCGCGAACTGCGGGCCTTGGAAAAGACCGAAAAGCAGGGCCGCACCTACACGGATTACTACTTGGTCGGCGTTATGGAAGGTGTGCTCGAAGCCCACCACCACGCCGTGCGCCAGGGGGCCAAGCCCCGCATCTGCCCCAATGGGCGCCGCCTGGAGCCGCGCATGGCGCGCGGCCTATTCGATGGTGAATTGCGCCGCAACCCGGATCTGTACGAGGCCGACATGCCGGTGGAGCTGGTTATGCGCAATGCGCTGGAAGCGGGGTATCCGTGCTAACACGGCAGGAGTGGTATTACTCCGCTATCTCCGGCTCCACCAGATGGGCCAGTTGCACCAGCGACTCCTGCCAGCCCAGGTAACACATCTCCACCGGAATCATTGCTGGTATGCCCGATTGGGTGATGTGCAAGTCGGTGCCGCATAGCACCGGTTTCAGGGCGACGGTCACCTCCATCACGCCGGGCAAGTTGGGGTCGTCAAACCGGTCGGTGTAGCGGATCAGCCTACCGGCTACCAGCTCCAGGTATTCGCCGCCAAAGGCGTGCCCGTTACCGGTGGAAAAGTTCTCAAATGCCATGCGAAATGTGCCACCCACCCGCGCATCAAGGTGCTCCACCGTGCAGGTAAACCCAAATGGGGGCAGCCACTTGGCCATGGCGGCTGGGTTCAGAAAGGCACGGTACACCTTGTCGGGTGGGGCACGCAGTACGCGGTGCAGTTGAACGGTGTTGGTGGTCAAGAGCTGCTCTCCTGGTCGTTGGGGAATCCGTGGCCCAGTTTAATTCCGTGTCATGCACTCTGCTGAGTCTCACACCCACAATTTGCCTCGCGGGGCAGATATCCCATGTGTACCGCATCGTTCAGCAGAAACAGCACAAACTCCCAAATCGCTTGCGAGCCCTCTGCAATGTGGCAATTCTTGGACACGACCATCTCATAGGTCACGTGGTTTTGTTTCCAGGTGGAGCCTTCGTTGGCATAGTTCTGCAGGATGGGTTCCATGCGATCGAAAACCGACGCAAACCGGGCCTCGTTCGATTCCCGTGCTTCAAATTCTTCCCATAGCTGCAGAAAATAGTCGCGCTGGGCGGGCATCAGCATGCCGAAGATGCGCTGGGCCGACTGATGTTCCTTGCCATAAGCGTCTGAACGCTCCGCCGAATACAGGAAGGAGTCTCCGGCATCGATCTCGACAATGTCATGGACGAGCAACATGGTGATGGCCTTTTCCAGATCCACGGAAAAGTTGGCATGTTCGCGCAGCAGCACTGCCATGAGTGCAATCGTCCAGGAGTGCTCGGCGTCGTTCTCGAACCGGCTGCCGTCAAACAACATGGATTTGCGAAAGATGGATTTGACCTTGTCGACCTCGATCAGAAAGCGCAACTGCTGGCTGAGTTGTGGGTTGGGCGGGTAGTCGGGTAGTGCTGGCATGGGGCTGAGTGTGCCATTGCAGCGGAGGCTTGCGGATTCAGAAACTAAAATGGGCTGCACTACGGGTACTCAATGGTAGTCGCCATGGCCGGGCAATCGGTCTTTGCTCAATAGCGATACCTAGGGGGGTCGGGTCAATACTTCGTCAAGCGTTTGATAACCGTGCTGGACCCAGTGTGAAATTCTTAACCTAGGAATTGATTGTGCAATCCGATATTTCCGCGCTCATTGCGCGCCGCATCCGCCAGGACGTGCAGTCCATGCACGCCTATGCCATTCAGGACTCCAAAGGCATGGTCAAGCTCGACGCCATGGAGAACCCGCACCGCCTGAGCCTTACCTTGCAGGCCGAACTGGGTGCCCGCCTGGGTGCACTGGCGCTCAACCGCTACCCCGATGGCCGGGTGAATGATTTGCGTAAAGCCTTGGCGGATTACGCAGCCATGCCCGAGGGCTTTGACATCATGCTGGGCAACGGCTCGGACGAATTGATCAGCCTGTTGGCCATGGCCTGCGACGTGCCGGTGGAACCTGGTGGCAAAAAACCGGTCGTCCTGGCGCCGCTGCCCGGGTTTGTGATGTATGCCATGAGCGCGCAGTTGCAGGGCCTGGATTTTGTGGGCGTGCCGCTCACCCCCGATTTTGAGCTGGACGCAGCGGCCATGTGCACCGCCATTGCCCAGCACCAGCCCGCCATTGTCTACCTGGCCTACCCCAACAACCCCACCGCCAACCTGTGGGACGCTGCAGCCATGGCGCAGGTGGTGCGCGCGGCGGGCGAAGTGGGCAGCATCGTGGTGTTGGACGAGGCTTACCAGCCATTTTCCAGCCGCAGCTATATCGATGTGATTCGCGCCAACCCCGGTGCCCATGGCCATGTGCTGCTGATGCGTACGCTCTCCAAGTTTGGCCTGGCGGGCGTGCGCCTGGGTTACATGATGGGCGCCAAGGCCTTGATTGCGGAGGTGGACAAGGTGCGCCCACCATACAACATCAGCGTGCTGAACTGCGAGTGTGCGCTGTTTGCGTTGGAACATGCCGATACCTTTGCGGCGCAGGCAGAAAACATCCGCGCCCAGCGCCAACGCCTGCTCGATGCCTTGCGCGCCATGCCCGGTGTGCAGCCATTCAACAGCGACGCCAACATGATTTTGGTGCGCATATCCGCCTTGGCGGGGGAGGGCGCTGGCACTGATACGGCACAAAAAGTCTTCGATGGCCTGAAGGCGCGCGGCATTTTGGTCAAGAACGTTTCTAAAATGCACCCTTTGCTGGCCAATTGCCTGCGCCTGACCGTTGGCACTGCTGACGAGAACACGCGCCTGTTGGCGGCTCTGTCGGAAATCTTATGACCAACACATCGCTGATTGAACTGCCCGCGCAACCCAATCCGGACCGCATCGCCGAAGTCGAGCGCAACACGGCAGAGACGCGCATCCGGGTCAAAATCAATCTGGACGGCACCGGCCAGGCGCGCCTGAGCACCGGCATTGGTTTTTTTGACCATATGCTGGACCAGATCGCCCGCCACGGCTTGATCGATCTGGATATTGAGGCCGATGGCGACCTGCACATTGACGGCCACCACACGGTGGAAGACGTGGGCATCACCCTGGGTCAGGCCTTTGCGCAGGCGGTGGGCGACAAAAAAGGCATTCGCCGTTACGGCCACGCCTATGTGCCGCTGGACGAGGCCTTGAGCCGCGTGGTGGTTGATTTCTCGGGCCGCCCCGGTTTGGTGATGGATGTGCCCTTCAAGAGCGGCATGATCGGCAGCTTTGACACCCAGCTTACGCACGAGTTCTTCCAGGGCTTTGTCAACCATGCACTGGTGACACTGCACATCGACAACCTGAAGGGCGAAAACGCCCACCACCAGGCCGAGACCGTGTTCAAGGCCTTCGCCCGGGCCTTGCGTGCTGCGCTGGAGCGCGACCCCCGCTCAGTGGGCATCATTCCTTCCACCAAGGGAAGTTTGTAAATTCATGGGTAGAATCGGCCGCTAGCGCACGCACAACGTGCGGTGACAGCTACTAAATATATAGCATGAAACGAACAGTGGCAGTGGTCGATTACGGCATGGGCAACCTGCGCTCGGTGACGCAGGCGGTGGTTCATGCGGCAGCAGGTGCAGGTGTGGACGTGGTATGGGCCCGCACGCCGCACGAGGTAATGACCGCCCAGCGCGTGGTGTTGCCGGGTCAAGGTGCCATGCGCGACTGCATGCGGGAGTTGCATGACAGCGGCATGTTTGGCGCCGTCATGCACGCCGCGCAGCACAAACCGCTGATGGGCGTATGTGTGGGTATGCAGATGCTGCTGGACCACTCTGAGGAGCAAGATACCCCGTGCCTGGGGCTGATCCCTGGAGAAGTTATCAAGTTCGATTTGACCGGCCAGATGCAGCAGGACGGCAGCCGTTTCAAGGTGCCGCAAATGGGCTGGAACCAGGTCTGGCAAGCCAATCATGGTGGTGCACCCCACCCGGTCTGGGGCGATGTACCCGATGGCAGCTGGTTTTACTTTGTGCACAGTTACTACGCCCAACCGTCGGATGTGCGCCACAGCGTGGGCCTGACCGACTACGGCCAGCAGTTTGCCTGCGCCATTGCGCGTGATAACATTTTCGCCACCCAGTTTCACCCTGAAAAAAGCGCCGACCAAGGCCTTTCTCTTTACCGCAACTTCCTTCACTGGAATCCCTAAACCTACCGGTTCTCGCCGACACCATGCTGCTCATCCCCGCAATCGACCTGAAAGACGGTCACTGTGTTCGCCTCAAACAGGGCGATATGGACCAATCCACTACTTTTGGCGAGGACCCTGCGGTCATGGCCCGCGCGTGGGTGGACAAGGGCGCGCGGCGCCTGCACCTGGTGGACCTGAACGGCGCCTTTGCCGGGCATCCCAAAAATGAGGCCGCCATCCGCAAGATTCTCAAAGAGGTGGGCAGCGAGATTGATGTGCAGCTCGGCGGTGGAATCCGCGATCTGGACACCATCGAGCGTTATCTGGACGCGGGCCTGCGCTACGTCATCATTGGCACGGCCGCGGTCAAGAACCCTGGCTTCCTGCAAGACGCCTGCACCGCGTTTGGCGGCCACATCATCGTCGGCCTGGACGCCCGCGACGGCAAAGTGGCCACCGACGGCTGGAGCAAGCTCACGCGCCACGATGTGATTGACCTGGGCAAGAAGTTCGAGGACTACGGCGTCGAATCCATCATCTACACCGACATTGGCCGCGACGGCATGCTGTCTGGCATCAATATCGAAGCCACCGTCAAGCTGGCCCAGGCGCTGACCATCCCCGTCATTGCGTCCGGGGGCCTGTCCAACATGGCCGACATCGAAGCCCTGTGTGCAGTGGAGGACGAGGGTGTCGAAGGCGTGATCTGCGGGCGTGCCATCTACAGCGGTGATCTGGATTTTCAAGCTGCACAAGAGCGTGCCGACGAGTTGAACGGATGAAGGTGTTTTGCCGCAGGGCCGCCCCAAGGCAAAACGCGGCCCCCTTGGGGGGCAGGAAGTTACACGCAGTGAGCGACCGTGGGGGCAAAAATGCTCGCTAAAAGGATCATCCCCTGCCTGGACGTGACCGGCGGTCGCGTTGTCAAGGGCGTTAACTTTGTCGAGTTGCGTGACGCGGGCGACCCGGTGGAAATTGCCGCACGCTACAACGCGCAGGGTGCCGACGAACTCACGTTTCTGGATATCACCGCCACCAGCGATGGGCGTGATCTGATTTTGCACATCATCGAGGCCGTGGCCTCGCAGGTGTTTATTCCGCTGACGGTGGGTGGTGGTGTGCGCGAGGTGGCCGATGTGCGCCGCCTGCTCAATGCCGGTGCGGACAAGGTCAGTTTCAACTCCGCCGCCATTGCCAACCCGCAGGTGATTACGGATTCTTCGGCCAAATATGGCGCGCAGTGCATCGTGGTGGCCATTGACGCTAAACGCCGCTTTGGCGACGACCTGATGGCCCGCGGCGAGGGTTGGGATGTGTACAGCCACGGCGGGCGCAAAAACACCGGACTGGACGCCGTGACCTGGGCCGTCGAGATGGCGCGCCGCGGCGCGGGCGAGATTTTGCTCACCAGCATGGACCGCGACGGCACCAAGTCGGGTTTTGACTTGGCCTTGACCCGCGCCGTCAGCGATGCAGTGGCAGTGCCAGTCATCGCCTCGGGTGGCGTGGGCACCTTGGAGGATTTGGCCGATGGTGTCACCAAGGGTGGTGCCGATGCCGTATTGGCTGCCAGCATCTTCCACTACGGCGAATTCACCGTGGGCCAAGCCAAGGCCTGCATGGCGCAGCGCGGCATCACCGTGCGTATGTAGCCTTTTTTGCCTCTTGCGCGCGTACAACGTGCGCAAGTAGCTACTAAACTTATAGCAAATGCAAACTACCAACGACCCCTCTGTGAGCTGGATCAAGCACATTCGCTGGGACTCCCAAGGCCTGGTGCCCGTGATCGCACAGGAGCAAGGCAGCAACGACGTGCTGATGTTCGCTTGGATGAACCGTGAGGCGTTGCAAAAGACCGTGGAGCTGGGTCAGGCGGTGTATTTCAGCCGTTCGCGCAACAAACTTTGGTACAAAGGCGAAGAGTCGGGCAATGTGCAAACCGTGCATGAAATTCGCATGGATTGCGACAGCGATGTCATCTTGCTCAAAGTCACCCAGCCCAGCCACGCGTGCGCCACGCCGGGGTTGCCGCCCCAGTCGATTGCCTGCCATACCGGGCGCCACAGCTGTTTTTTCAGTGTGCTCAAAGACGGCGTCTGGCACAGCGTTGATCCGGTCTTGAAAGACCCGAGTACCCTCTACAAGTAACACACCGGCAACAAACAGGCGCTACAGTGTTGCCACGCTGTTCGCAATATAACTAACAACTTTGCGGGGCAGATCTTTAGCTCTGTCCCCAATTGAATAGAATGCCCATCCCCAATTCATCCGACGCGCTGGCCCGCCTGGCCGCCACCATCGAAACCCGCAAACCCCGCCACGGCGGCGACCCGCAGTCCAGCTACGTGGCGCGCCTGCTGCACAAGGGCCCGGATGCCTTTCTGAAGAAAATTGGCGAAGAGGCGACCGAGGTGGTTATGGCCGCCAAGGACGTGGACCATGGCGGCGACAAGGCCAAGCTGGTGGGCGAGGTGGCCGATTTGTGGTTCCACAGCCTGATTGCGCTGGCCCATTACGAACTGAGCCCCGCAGATGTGATTGCCGAACTGGTGCGCCGCGAAGGCACCAGTGGCATCCAGGAAAAAGCCATGCGCAAGGTGCTGGCGCGCGAAGCGGGCGAGGGCGGTGTGGTATGAGCGCAGCGCAACGCACGGAGGGGATTGTGTGAACGATCTCATCATCGACCTTGACCCCAAGACGCCCGAGCAACTGGCCAGCCTGCGCCAGATTACGTTGGTGGTGTACGTACTCTACGCGCTGGCGTGGATGAACGGCATCACCGGCGTGATTGCCGTGCTCATCAATTACATCAAGCGTGAGGATGCCCGAGGCACGCTGTACGAGAGCCATTTCACCTGGCAGATTCGCACCTTTTGGTGGGTGCTGCTGTGGTGTGTGGTGGGGGGAAGCACGTTCTGGTTTGGCATCGGTTTTCTGGTGCTGGCGGCGGCGGGTATTTGGTACCTGTACCGTCTGGTCAAAGGCTTCCTGAACTGGAGCGACAAAAAAACCATGGAGGTTTGAAATCAATGGCACACGACCCGAATTGCCTGTTTTGCAAAATTGTGGCCAAACAAATCCCCTCGCGCAGCGTGTACGAGGATGACGAGTTTTATGCCTTTCATGACATCCATCCGTGGGCGCCGGTGCATTTTTTGGTCATTCCCACGATGCACATCCCGTCCATGGCACAGATCACGGCCGACCATGCGGCCATGATGGGCCGCATGATGGCGCTGGTGCCACGACTGGCCCTGCAGGAAGGCTGCAACCCTTACCCGGATGGGGGCTTTCGCCTGCTCGCCAATACCGGCGCCGAGGGCGGCCAAGAAATCGACCATCTGCACTTTCATGTGATGGGTGGGCCACGTCCGTGGGCGCGGGGTTAATTGGTGCGTAAAGGTGACCACCCTAGTGTGCACGCGGCATAACAGCAGTGCCTGCTCTAAAATAGCGACTCAACCAAGGAGTAAGCCATGGGCTTTTCGACGACACATCTGATTATTTTTCTGGTCATCATCGTGGTGATTTTTGGCACCAAGAAGCTCAGAAACATTGGGTCCGACCTCGGCGGTGCCGTCAAAGGTTTCAAAGATGGCATGAAAGACGGCAACACGCCGGCCGAGAAGACTGCCGAAGCCCCCGCCCCCACTTTGGTGACGGCTGAAAAATCCGATGCCCAGTCCACCATTGACGTGCAAGCCAAGGTCAAGGGTTGACGCGGACATTGCGATTGCCATTGCATGCTTGACATCGGCGTCACCAAAATTGCCATCATCGGCGCCATCGCCCTGGTGGTGATTGGCCCGGAGCGTCTGCCTGGTCTTGCCCGCACTTTGGGTACCCTGCTGGGCCGGGCGCGATCGTACATGGCCGATGTCAAAGCCGAAGTCGACCGCTCCATGGCGCTTGATGAACTCAAAAAAATGAAAGAGTCGGTGCAAAGTGCGGCGCAGGAGGTGGAGCAATCCATGCGTACCGGCGTGAGCGAGTTGGAATCGGTCGTAGCCGAGGCCGCCCAGTTGGATGAGCCGCCCGCGCTGGACGGGCCCCGCACGCATGCCGATGCGTTTCACTCTCCACAGTACCGCCACCCCAATAAGCGCTGGCGCCTCAAGCAGGGTGCCGTACCCCAGTGGTACAAAGCCCGCACGGGCGTGCGCACCAAGGCCCTTTCCGGCGCGGCCCGGGTGGCCCGGTTTCGACCCTACAAACCCCACTGATTTCCATGTCTGACCAACCATCCTCCAGTGAGGATTTATCCGGCACGGAGCAGCCCTTTGTCGGCCATCTGGTCGAACTGCGGGACCGCTTGCTGTATTGCCTGTACGGTGTGGCGGCCGTGTTTGCGGTGCTGGTGTTTTTTCCCGGTCCGTCGGCTTTGTATGATTTGCTGGCCATGCCACTGGTGCGCGCTTTGCCAGAAGGCTCCAAGATGATTGCCGTGGGGGTGGTGTCGCCGTTTTTGGTGCCGATCAAAGTGTCGGTGCTGGCGTCCCTGGGGCTGGCCTTGCCGTGGGTGCTCTACCAGGTGTGGGCATTTGTGGCACCGGGCCTGTACCAGCACGAAAAGCGGCTGGTGATGCCCCTGGTGGTGGCTAGCACACTGCTGTTTTATGCCGGTGCTGCGTTTTGCTACTTTTTTGTGTTTGGCCAGGCTTTTCCGGCCATTCAGCGCATGGCTCCGGTGTCAGTGGCGGTCAGCCCCGATATTGACGCCTACCTCGACTTTGTTATCACCATGTTTATTGCTTTTGGTGTGGCGTTTGAGGTGCCGATTGTGGTGGTGATTTTGGCCCGCATGGGCATGGTGACGGTGGCGCAACTCAAGTCCTTCCGTTCGTACTTTGTGGTGGGCGCTGCTGCGGTGGCAGGTGTGGTAACTCCACCCGACCCGGTTTCGATGCTGGCCCTGTTGGTGCCCATGTGTGTGTTGTACGAAGTGGGTATCTGGACCGCACAGATCTTTATCAAGCACACCCAGGCGCCACCGGCAGGCGAAGCCGATACCCCTGCCTGACCCCTTTTCTATATGCCAAATAGGCCATTGGCGCCCGTGTAGCAAGCGCAAGCAGCTATAAAAAGTATAGCAAATCTATCGATTCATCGGGGTGTCAGGCGGGGCTTGGGCCGTACGCCGGGGCTTACCTCCAGATCCAGCACCTGGTTTTTGCGTTCAACGCCAAAATGCACCGGGGTCCCGGGTTTTAGTGCTGCCACAGTGGTCAGTAATTGCGCTACGTCGGTCACGGGTTGGTTGGCAATTTTCACGATCACGTCCCCTGGGCGTATACCGGCACGGGCGGCGGGGCCGTCCTGCAAGACGCCGGTAATGATGACACCCTGGCGGGTGTTGACGCCAAAGGTTTCGGCCAGCTCAGGCGTCAGGTCATTGGGTTCCACGCCGATCCAGCCGCGGGTGATTTGCCCGTCTTTGACGATACCTTCGAGCACCTGCCGCGCGGTGGATACCGGTATGGCAAAACCGATGCCCATGTTTCCGCCCGAGCGCGAATAAATGGCCGTGTTGATACCCAGCAGGTTGCCACTGGTGTCCACCAAAGCGCCGCCCGAGTTACCGGGGTTGATGGCGGCGTCGGTCTGGATGAAGTTCTCGAACGTGTTGATGCCCAGCTGGTTGCGCCCCAGCGCACTGACAATGCCGCTGGTCACGGTCTGGCCGACGCCAAAGGGGTTGCCGATGGCCAGCACCCGGTCGCCGACTTGGGCCGTGTCGGAGTTGCCCAGCACGATGACCGGCAGGCGGTCGAGCTCGATTTTGAGAATGGCCAGGTCAGTGTCCGGGTCGGTGCCAATGACCTGGGCGCGGGTACTGCGGCTGTCGTTGAGTACCACTTCAATTTCGTCGGCACTTTCAACTACGTGGTTGTTGGTCAGGATGTAGCCGTTGGGGCTGACGATGACGCCGCTGCCCAAACCGGCTTGGGGCTCATCCCCTTGGTCACCAAAGAAGAATTTGAACCAGGGGTCATTGCCGTTGGGGTTGCGGCGGGCCGCCTTACTGGTGTTGATGCTCACTACCGCGGCCGAGGCTTTTTGTGCTGCCAAGCGCAGGCTACCCGCAGGGGCTTCACCGCTGGGTGCCGCCGGTGCCTCTATGACGGCCACGGCCTGCGTCAACGAGGGTCGGCTGCCCAGCCATTGGGGCTTAAGGGTAGCCACCACAAAATAGGCTGCCAGCACAATGGTGGCGGTTTGGGAGAAAAGGAGCCAAAGTCGTTTCATGGGGGGTGTGGCGCGCGTGGCGCCGTCTCGGATGTCGGTGTTGCAGGGGTAAATTGTAGGACGCTGTGCGTACCGGCTATATTTTCGGGGCTATGGCAGCGCTGCAAACCGTGATTCACATCCACCCCGAGGCCCCGCGCAAGCCGCTTGCGGGTGCGCCCTGCAACGGTTGCGGCGTGTGCTGCTTGGTTGAGCCGTGCCCTTTGGGGGTGGTGTTGTCGCGCAAACGCAAGGGCGCCTGCGAGGCCCTGCGCTGGAGTGCCGAGCGCAATCTGTACCAGTGTGGTGCGGTGGTGGCGCCCGATGTGTTGCAACGCGCCTTGCCTGCAGGGTGGGGCGCACTGAACCACCTTCTGGCCCCGGTGTTGCGGCGTTTGGCTTTGCGCTGGATTGCGGCCGGGCAGGGTTGCGACAGTGCCTTGGAGGCTGTGCTGCCCGATTCGCCGACAATGCCGCCGATGCTTCCCAAAGACCGACAGGCTGATAGCCCAACCGATACCCCACCATGACCGACAGACCGACCTTGCTTGCCACCTTGGATGCCTTGCTGCAGCCCGAGCGCTTCAAAGACTATTGCCCCAACGGATTGCAGGTAGAGGGTCAATGGGAGGTGCGCAAAATCGTCTCCGGCGTGACCGCAAGCCGGGCGCTGATCGAGGCCGCCATTGATGTGGGAGCCGACACGCTGCTGGTACACCACGGGCTTTTTTGGCGCGGTTATGACGGGCGGGTTACCGGCTGGATGCGCCAGCGCCTGGCGCTTTTGCTGGCCCACAACATCAATGTGCTGGCCTACCATTTGCCGCTGGACGCCCACCCGGAGTTGGGTAATAACGCACAACTGGGGTTGCGCCTGGGCTTGCAGGAGTGCGGGCGCTTCGGTGAGCAGCAGCTGGGCTGGCTCGGCACCCCCCTGCACGCCACGGTAGGTGTGGCAGATGGCGGTTTTGCCAACGCCCAGGCACTGGCAGACCATGTACAGCCGGTGCTGGGGCATTCGGTGCTGGTGGTGGGGGATCCGCCGCGGTCGCTGCGCCGTATTGGCTGGTGCACCGGGGGCGCACAGGGTTATTTTGAGGCTGCCATCGACGCCGGTGTGGATGCCTTTATCACCGGAGAAATTTCCGAGCCCCAGGCCCACTACGCGCGGGAGTGTGGTGTGGCGTATCTGGCCTGTGGCCACCACGCCACCGAGCGGTATGGCGCACAGGCAGTGGCGGCCCATGTGGCGGCACAACTGCAGGTCGACCATGTTTTTATCGATATCGACAACCCGGCCTGAATCCGGGCCGCCCTAAACACAGCCCAAACCCCGCCAATCCCGCCAATCCCGCCAGCCATGCCCGCCATTCCAACAGCCCCACCCGTTCAACACCCCACCGTGCAGCGCTCCGCTGCGCAGCCTCCCATGCTGCCCCTGGCCATCACCATGGGCGACGCGGCCGGCATTGGCCCCGAAATCATTGCCAAGGCCTACCGCCAATCTCCGCAAGTGTTGCGCGGCTGTTTGGTGGCGGGCGACGTGGGCACCCTGCGCCGCGCCGCCGCCGTCACCATGCTGCCCGGGCAGGCACCGTTGCCGGTGGCACTGATTGCCAGCCCTGCCGACGTGCACGATATACCGCCGGGCTGTATGCCGGTGCTGCAAGTGGGCGCCGCTCTGGCGCCAGTGCCCTGGGGACTCGTGAGCAAAGTGGCGGGCGCCTACGCGGGGGACTGTGTGTTGTGGGCTGCCGATGCCGCGCTGCGCGGCCAGGTTGCCGCCTTGGTGACGGCCCCCCTGCACAAAGAGGCTTTGTCGGCCGCAGGCGCCCCCTACGATCGCTTTCCCGGCCACACCGAAATGCTGCAAGACCGCGCTTGCGCGTTTCTGGGCAAGCCGGTGGCCGATGTGCCGGTGCGCATGATGCTGGCCAACGACGAACTGCGCACCGTGCTGGTCAGCATCCACATCTCCTTGCGCCAGGCCCTGGACGCAGTCACTTTTGACAACGTGTTGCAGACCCTGCTGATCACCCACGCCTCCCTGTCCAAAATGCTGGGCCGCGCCCCGCGCATCGGTGTGGCGGGGCTCAATCCGCACGCGGGCGAGGGCGGTTTGTTTGGCCGGGAGGAAATTGATGTGATTGCCCCAGCCATGGCGGCCGCCCGGGAGCAGGGCTGTGCCGTCAGTGGCCCCTGGGCACCGGATACGGTTTTTATGCGCGCCCGCAGCAAGGCCGATGGGCCGGGTGAGTTCGATGTGGTGGTGGCCATGTACCACGACCAGGGTTTGATTCCCGTGAAGTACTTGGGCGTAGAGAAGGGCGTCAACGTCACCCTGGGTTTGCCCTTGGTACGCACCAGCCCGGACCACGGAACCGCGTTTGATATTGCCGGAACCGGTCGCGCCGACGCGGCCAGTTTGCTGGAGGCGATTCGGGTGGCGCGTGTTTTGGGGTCAGCTACAATGCCGGGTTACCCCCTTACCAGTGATGTTCATTGAGGATTCTCATGAGTGAAACCCTTGTCGGCACGCAGCAGATCGACTCCAGCAAACGCACCTGGATCATTGCATCAACTTGTGTCGGTGCAGTCGGCGTAGGTGCAACCGCCATTCCGTTTGTGAGCACTTTTCAACCGTCTGAGCGGGCCAAAGCGGCTGGCGCGGCGGTGGAAGTTGATGTTGCCGCCCTCAAACCGGGTGAAAAGCTGACGGTGGAGTGGCGTGGCAAACCGGTCTGGATTATTCGCCGCACGCCAGAACAGTTGGCCGTGTTGTCCAAGATTACGGGTCAGCTGGCCGATCCCGACTCCAAACGCAAACCCAGCGAACTCACA
Organism: Candidatus Aalborgicola lynettensis; assembly: GCA_016719405.1. Lineage (GTDB taxonomy): Bacteria > Pseudomonadota > Gammaproteobacteria > Burkholderiales > Burkholderiaceae_C > Allorhodoferax > Allorhodoferax lynettensis. Next base: position 187,609 of record JADJZE010000002.1, on the reverse strand, counting down.
CCCGAATACGCACGCAACGAGGCGCGTTCCATCAAGCCCGAATTTTTTGTCGCGGTCGGCATTTGCACCCACCTGGGTTGCTCGCCCTCGGACAAGTTCCAGACCGGTGCACAAGCCTCGTTGCCCGATGATTGGCAGGGCGGCTTTTTATGCCCCTGCCATGGTTCCACATTTGATATGGCGGGTCGGGTGTTCAAGAACAAGCCCGCGCCCGACAATCTGGAAATACCGCCGCACATGTACCTCTCCGACAGCAAGTTGCTGATTGGTGAAGATAAAAAAGCCTAAGGACACAAGAAATGGCTGAATTCAAGGAAATTTCTCCCAACGCGTCGGCGGGTGCCAAGCTCTCCAACTGGTTCGAGAACCGCCTGCCCACGGCATTTGACGCCTACCGCGTCCACATGTCCGAGTACTACGCGCCCAAGAACTTCAACTTCTGGTACATCTTTGGTTCACTGGCCATGCTGGTGCTGGTGATCCAGATCGTTACGGGCATCTTTTTGGTCATGCACTACAAGCCCGATGCCGCACTGGCTTTTGCCTCGGTGGAGTACATCATGCGCGATGTGCCGTGGGGCTGGTTGATTCGCTATATGCACTCCACCGGCGCTTCGGCCTTTTTTGTGGTGGTGTATCTGCATATGTTCCGGGGCCTGATCTACGGCAGCTACCGCAAGCCGCGCGAATTGGTGTGGATTTTTGGTTGCGCCATTTTCCTGTGCCTGATGGCCGAGGCCTTCATGGGCTATTTGCTGCCGTGGGGGCAAATGTCCTACTGGGGCGCACAGGTGATTGTGAATCTGTTTGCTGCGATTCCGTTTGTCGGTCCTGATCTGGCGTTGCTGATTCGGGGTGACTTTGTGGTGGGTGACGCCACTTTGAACCGCTTCTTCAGCTTCCACGTCATTGCGGTGCCGCTGGTGCTGCTGGGCCTGGTGGTGGCGCACTTGATGGCGCTGCACGATGTGGGTTCGAATAATCCCGATGGTGTTGAAATCAAGGGCCCCAATGCTCCGCGCGATGCCGCTGGCCATCCCCTGGATGGTGTTCCTTTTCACCCTTACTACACGGTGCACGATATTTTTGGTGTGAGCGTGTTCCTGATTGTGTTTAGCGCCATCATTTTCTTCGCGCCCGAATTCGGTGGTTATTTCCTCGAGTACAACAACTTCATTCCCGCTGATCCGTTCAAGACGCCACTGCATATCGCACCGGTCTGGTACTTTACGCCGTTCTATTCAATGTTGCGTGCCGTCACAGGTGAGATGGCGACCTTGCTGGCATTGATCGTGCTGGCTGCGGTGTATTACGGATCTGCCCGTCTTCCCTCGGTCTTCAAGGCTGTACTGTGGGTTGTAGGCTTGGCCATTGCGGTGAGCTTGGGCGTTCTGCCCGGTTTGGCCAACTGGTTTGGCTTCCTCGCCCCGCTTGTGAACGGACTGCTCACTGCCATCCCGTTCCTGGGTGGTATCGACGCCAAGTTTTGGGGTGTTGTGGCCATGGGTGGTGGGGTGGTGATCCTGTTCTTCCTGCCTTGGCTTGACAACTGTGCGGTGAAGTCCATTCGTTACCGTCCGGACTGGCACAAGTACCTGTATGCCGTGTTCGTGCTGAACTTCGTGATCCTGGCGTATCTCGGCACCCAAGCGCCTTCTGCGGTGGGTGAGCGGGTGTCCCAGATTGGCACGTTGTTTTACTTTGGATTCTTCCTCTTGATGCCGTGGTGGAGTCGTATTGGTGAGGTCAAACCAGTTCCTGACCGTGTCAATTTTGTGGCCCACTGAGACGGAGAACGCACAAATGAAAAAGATTTTGATGACTGTGGTGGCCGCTTTGGGTCTGGCTGCCGGTGCATACGCCAGCACCGGTGGTATTGCCTGGGACAAGGCACCCAAGAAGACCGATGACCTGGCCTCTCTGCAGCACGGTGCCAAACTGTTTGTGAACTATTGCCTGAATTGCCACTCGGCGGCGTTCATGCGTTTCAATCGGTTGAAGGACATTGGTCTTACCGAGCAGCAGATCAAGGACAACTTGTTGTTCACCACCGAAAAAGTGGGGGAAACCATGAAGGCTGCGATTGACCCCCGCCAAGCGAAGGACTGGTTTGGTGGCAATCCACCCGATCTGACGGTAATTGCCCGCTCCCGCTCTGCAATCGGGCAGGGAACGGGTGCCGATTACCTGTACACCTATCTGCGTACCTACTATCCTGACGATACCAAAGCGACGGGCTGGAACAATCTGGCGTTCCCCAGCGTAGGTATGCCCCATGTACTGTGGGAACTGCAAGGCAAGCGCGTGCCGGTTTTTGAAACCGTTCAAGAGCACGGACAGGAAGTCCATGTCTTTAAGGGCAAGTGGGAGCAACTTGAACCGGGCACCATGTCGCCTGCCGAGTACGATTCGGCCGTGGGGGATTTGGTGAACTACTTGCAGTGGATGGCCGAACCAGCCCAAAATAGTCGCACCCGAATCGGTGTGGGCGTGTTGTTGTTCTTGCTGATTTTGACTTTTTGCACTTGGCGTTTGAATGCCGCGTACTGGAAAGACGTCAAGTAAGCAATGGGTCGGTGTGTGATGGGAGTGGGTTCGCGTCGGCAACCCACTCTTTTTAATTTTTAGGAGTCTTATCCCATGATGGTCTTGTATTCAGGAACAACCTGCCCTTTTTCCCACCGCTGCCGGTTTGTCCTGTTTGAAAAAGGGATGGATTTCGAAATTCGCGATGTCGACCTGTACAACAAACCGGAAGACATCAGCGTCATGAATCCCTATGGGCAGGTTCCTATCCTGGTGGAGCGGGATCTGATCTTGTATGAGTCGAACATTATTAATGAATACATTGATGAGCGCTTTCCGCATCCCCAGTTGATGCCCGGTGACCCTGTGGATCGGGCGCGTGTGCGCTTGTTTTTGCTGAATTTCGAGAAAGAGCTTTTTGTGCATGTCTCGACCCTGGAAGCCCGCAATGTCAAAGGCAACGAAAAAGCACTTGACAAGGCGCGTGCCCATATTCGCGATCGACTGACCCAACTGGCCCCTGTATTCTTGAAGAACAAATACATGCTGGGTGACAATTTTTCGATGCTGGATGTTGCAATTGCCCCGCTGCTGTGGCGCCTTGATTTCTACGGCATTGATTTGAGCAAAAATGCGGCGCCCCTGTTGAAGTATGCTGAACGTATTTTCTCCCGTCCGGCTTATATCGAAGCGCTGACGCCCTCAGAAAAGGTCATGCGCAAGTAAACATCACGCGAGGCTGTGCCTATGATTGACGCAAGCGAATCCAGTTCTACGCGCCCCTATCTCATTCGTGCCTTGTACGAGTGGTGTACTGACAATGGGTTCACGCCGTTCATTGCGGTATTGGTGGATGAAACCGTGCGAGTTCCCATTGAGTACGTGAAAGATGGCGAAATTGTGCTGAACATCAGTTTCGATGCCACAAGTGCGTTGAACATTGGCAATGCGTTTATTGAATTCAAAGGTCGATTTGGTGGTGTGGCGCGTGATATTTACGTGCCCGTCGACCGCGTTTTGGCCATTTATGCGCGCGAGAATGGGCAAGGTATGGCTTTCCCTATGCTGGCCGCCTCGGTTGCTACCAAAGAAGTGCCTGCGCCTGTGGATAGCAAGCATGCAGTTTTAAAACAGGTGACCTCAACTGAGCCTGAGGGTGCTGGATCAGATACTCCACGCCCACCGACTGCCGCCAAACCGGCTTTGACGCGAATTAAGTAGTTTTTGTGTCGCTTTGCGGTCTTTGGGATGTCTGCGTTAAGGTAGAATCAAAGACGTGCCGATTTAGCTCAGTTGGTAGAGCAACCGCCTTGTAAGCGGTAGGTCATCAGTTCGAATCCGATAATCGGCACCATTTTCATGTGAGTTCTTCACCCGTTGGCTTTTGAGTTTGAATTTTCAAACGTATAGAGTTCACATTCCATCCCTTCGTTCGTAAATGGGATTCAAAACATGGCAGTAGTTGGCGAATTTTTGCTGCAGCGGCGTTGCTGTCAAGAATGAGGCACCAAACTTCCCCGTCGATTGGGCCCGCTTTGACTGTGCAGCGCAATGCTGCCGGGATAAGTGCTTGAATAGACTTCAGTCTTTCGGATGATTCCAGTGCCAGAGTGGCGAGGTGTGCAAAGGTTGGGGATTCCTGTGCTGCTTGTTGGAGTGTGACGGAGTGGTTGCGGCGGTTCATGATCTGAAGTGCGAGGGATTACGCAGTGCAATTGATTATCACGGATGCATGGTTGGCAAAAAGCAGAGCCGTACAGTTGAGCGGAGCCAAACTGTTGTTGGCCTTGGTGGGTTTGTCGCTTGTATTGATGCTGTTTTCTGCTGGCTTGTACTACTGGGTTTTTCTCAAAGGTGCGCGTGAGGGGTGGCCCGTTGTTGGTGCATTGGTCAAACTGGTAGTCAAGGATGAGTTCGCCCAGCGTGATCGCTACCTGCGTGAAAACATTGAGGTGTTGGCTAAAAAGCTTGGCGAGATGCAGGCGAAAATGATGCAACTGGAGTCGCTGGGTGAGCGAGTATCTGGTCTTGCCGGTGTGAGTTCTGCGGATGTCAAAATTAAGCCAGGTCAAGGCGGACGGTTGGTTGCTGGGCGGGATTTGACGTTGGAGGAACTGGATGCAATGCTGCAAGGTCTGAATAGGCTCGCAGATCAGCGCGCTGACGTCATGGCAGCCCTGGAGTCCCGCTTGTTTGAACGCAAAATTAAGAAGATGATGGTTCCAACTCAAACACCGGTTTCCAATGCCAACCTAGGTTCCGTATTCGGGTGGCGCATTGATCCGATTTCAGGCCGTTCGGCATTGCACACAGGGCTTGATTTTCCTGCCCTCAGTGGAACACCGGTTCATGCTGCTGCTGGTGGCGTAGTAGTGGTGCAGGAGTTTCATTCTGAGTATGGAAATTTGATAGAAGTTGACCACGGGAATGATTTGATAACCCGTTATGCCCATGGTTCCAAGGCCCACGTAAAGAAGGGCGATTTGATAAAACGTGGACAGCACATTGCGGATGTCGGCAGTACTGGTCGTTCGACTGGATCGCATTTGCACTTTGAGGTGTTGGTCCAGGGTGTGCCGCAGGATCCGCAAAAGTTCCTCAATGCGGGTCACCACTTGGCTGTAGCGCAGTCGGTGCAAGTTAAACATCACACCCGATAACGGCCCTATCGTGCGGATTTTGGGCGTGGCAGCCTTCGCGGAACTGTAAAATCCCCCTTTTGGTTTTTTGGCGTTATTCAGCTCCTTGCTTTGGGTTGCAATTCGTGGGAAAACCTCCATTTCACTTTGACTGAAAGAAGGACTGTGCTGTTCTGTGGGCCCCAGTGGGTCTCAGGCCAGTCTTGCACGCATGGCCATTAACATTCTCACCAAAATTTTCGGCAGTCGCAATGACCGCTTGTTAAAGCAGTATCAGGCTGTTGTGAACCGCATCAACGCCTTGGAGTTGCAACTGGAGCAACTGACCGACGAGGGTTTGCGCGCTAAGACTCAGGAGTTTAAGGATCGATTGGGTAAGGGCGATTCCTTGGACGCGATTTTGCCGGAAGCGTTTGCGGTGGTGCGTGAGGGGTCCAAACGTGTCATGAAAATGCGCCATTTCGATGTGCAGATGCTGGGTGGAATGGCTTTGCACTACGGTAAGATTTCTGAAATGCGGACAGGTGAGGGCAAGACACTGACTTCAACGTTGCCGGTATATTTGAATGCATTGACCGGTAAGGGGGTTCACGTTGTCACAGTAAACGATTACCTCGCCAGCCGCGATGCCCAGTGGATGGGGCGTTTGTATAACTTTTTGGGCTTGAGCGTAGGTATCAACCTGCCTAATGTTCCAAGGGAAGAAAAGCAGGCTGCCTATCGGTCCGACATTACTTATGGTACCAATAACGAATATGGCTTTGACTATCTTCGTGACAACATGGTCTACGAGGCTGCAGATCGCGTGCAACGTGGCTTGAACTACGCCATTATCGATGAAGTTGATTCCATTTTGATTGATGAGGCGCGCACGCCCCTCATCATCAGTGGTCAGGCAGAAGATCACACTGACCTGTATGTGGCGATCAACAAGGCAGCGCCGCAACTTCAGCTACAGGAGGGTGAGGCAGACCCCCGTACTGGTGAAGGGGTTACCAAGCCTGGTGACTTCACGGTGGATGAGAAAACACACCAGGTCTTTTTGACCGAGCAAGGGCACGAAACGGCCGAGCGCATTTTTGCTGAGTTAGGCTTGATTCCTGAAGGATCGTCGTTGTATGACCCGGCCAACATCACGTTGATGCACCACCTTTACGCGGCATTGCGTGCGAATCATTTGTTCCACAAGGATCAACATTACGTTATCCAGAACGGTGAAATTGTCATTGTGGATGAGTTCACTGGACGTCTAATGACTGGACGGCGCTGGAGTGATGGTTTGCATCAGGCTGTTGAAGCTAAGGAGGGTGTCTCTATCCAGGCTGAGAACCAGACGCTGGCTTCTATTACTTTTCAGAATTACTTTCGCTTATATGGCAAGTTGGCCGGCATGACGGGAACGGCTGATACTGAGGCCTACGAGTTTCAGGAAATTTATGGTCTCGAAACTATCGTCATTCCACCGAACAGAATTAGCCGACGAGATGATCAACTGGATCGTATTTATAAAACCACGCGTGAGAAATACGAAGCAGCGATTCAGGATATTCGTGAGTGTTATGGACGTGGGCAACCGGTTCTGGTTGGTACAACATCGATAGAAAATTCTGAGATTATTTCCCAGTTATTGGATAAAGAAAAGTTGCCGCACCAGGTGCTGAATGCCAAGCAGCACGCGCGCGAGGCCGATATTGTGGCGCAGGCGGGTCGGGCAAAAATGATCACTATTGCAACCAATATGGCCGGTCGGGGTACGGACATTGTTCTGGGGGGCAGCATATCGGGTGCGGTGGAGGCCATAGAGGCTGACGTTTCGGTTGCTGTGGCAGTTAAACAGGCCAAGATCGAAGCGTTGCGTGCGCAATGGAAAATAGACCATGAACATGTGAAATCCCTGGGCGGTTTACGCATTATTGCGACTGAGCGCCATGAGTCCCGTCGCATAGATAATCAGTTGCGGGGTCGTTCGGGGCGGCAGGGCGATCCTGGATCATCCCGTTTTTATTTAAGTCTGGATGATGCGCTGATGCGCATCTTTGCTGGTGACCGCGTCAAGGCGATCATGGAGCGATTGAAGATGCCTGAGGGGGAGGCCATTGAGGCTGGCATCGTGACCCGCAGCATTGAAAGTGCACAGCGCAAAGTGGAGGCGCGCAATTTTGACATGCGCAAGCAACTCCTAGAATATGATGATGTTTCCAACGATCAGCGTAAAGTGATTTACCAGCAGCGCAACGCGATCCTAGATGCGACTGATTTGAATGCCCAAATATCTTCTCTGCGGGAAGGGTGTTTTCAGGATTTGGTGCGCCAATACATACCGCATGAATCGGTTGAAGAGCAGTGGGACGTGAAGACGCTGCAGAAAATCCTGGCCGATGAATGGGCAATTGAGTTGGATTTGCACAAACAAGTGCAGGAAGCCAGTGCCATCACGGATGAAGATATTTTGGCGACAGTAATTCAGGCGGTGCACGATACATTTAGCGCAAAGTTGAAACTTGTTGGGGAAAGCAATTTCACCCAGTTCGAACGAATGGTGCTATTACAAAGCATTGATACCCACTGGCGGGACCATTTGAGTGCGTTGGACTATTTGCGCCAAGGTATTCATTTGCGTGGTTATGCGCAAAAACAACCCAAACAGGAATACAAGCGCGAAGCATTCGAGCTGTTTGGGCAGTTGCTGGACTCGGTCAAGAACGATGTCACCAAAGTACTGATGACGGTCAAAGTTCAATCCAGTGCCCAACTGGAGCAAGCCGCAGATGCCATGGAAACCCGGGGTGAGAGCATTACTAACATCACCTACAGCGCCCCTACTGAAACGGGTGAAACGCAAACCACCACCGATCCCGGTACGGTGCGCCCGGTTGCTGGTGTGCAGGGTGTCGCCCGTGTGGGGCGCAACGATCCGTGCCCGTGCGGCAGTGGCAAGAAGTACAAGCAGTGCCATGGTCAGTTGACTTAAGGGAACATCATGCCTGTGAATTTGTCTGCACCCGATATTCAGACCCTGTTTCCCATCGTTGGTGTACGCCTCGGCGTGACCGAGGCGGGTGTCCGCAAGGTCGCGCGCAAGGACTTGACAGTAGTTTTGCTGGATGAGGGGGCTTCGGTTGCCGGGGTATTTACCTCCAACCGTTTTTGCGCTGCACCGGTGCAACTCTGTCGCCAGCATTTGGCAGGTAGTCAGGGTATTCGCGCGATGCTCATCAATACCGGGAATGCCAATGCAGGAACTGGCGCAGACGGGTTGGCCCGCGCGCTGAGTACGTGCAAGTCTTTGGCGCAGCGTTTGGGTGTGTTACCGGAACAGATCTTGCCGTTTTCGACGGGCGTCATCATGGAGCCCCTGCCCATTGATCGTATTGAGGCCGGGCTCGCTGCGGCGATCGCCGATGCACAACCGGGTAACTGGCTGCGTGCGGCAGAAGGCATCATGACGACCGATACCGCCCCCAAGGCTTACGGGCGGCAGGTGGAAATTGCAGGCAAGGTGGTGCATGTGACGGGCATTAGCAAGGGGGCCGGCATGATTCGCCCCAATATGGCCACCATGTTGGGGTTTATGGCCACAGACGCCTGCGTGAGCCAGGCTGTGATGCAGGAATTGGCGCTGACCCTGGCAGAGGGTTCATTCAATCGGATCACCGTGGATGGCGATACATCGACCAATGATTCACTGGTCGTTATTGCTTCGAACAAAGCCGGTAACACTCCGATTACATCCTTGTCCAGCCCGGAGGGGCTGCTTCTGAAGAATGCCATGCTGGACGTGGCCCGCCAGTTGGCACAAGCCATTGTGCGAGATGGTGAAGGTGCCACCAAGTTCATCACCATACAAGTCGATGGCGGTCGGGATACGGCCGAGTGCCGTCAAGTTGCATATGCCATTGCCCATTCACCGCTGGTCAAGACCGCATTTTTTGCCAGTGATCCCAATTTGGGACGTATTCTCGCAGCCGTCGGTTATGCCGGTATTGCTGATTTGGATCAGGGCAAAATCGAGCTCTTTCTGGATGATGTGCATGTGGCGACCCAGGGTGGGCGTAATTCCCTTTACCGTGAACAAGATGGCCAAAGGGTCATGAAACAAAGCGAAATTACGGTGCGGGTGGACCTGGGGCGTGGCAATGCCAGCGATACCGTCTGGACATGTGATCTGAGTCACGACTACGTCACCATCAACGCAGACTATCGTTCCTGACATATGGCGGATCCTTTGATTGCTTTTTTGGCACGCGCCGAGAAGCTGATGGATCGTATTGAATCGGCGTTGCCGCAGGGATTGTCTGCGCCCGATTGGGGGGCTTCCATCGCTTTCCGGTACCGCAGGCGCAGTTCGGGCCAGGGGGTTATCTTGCCGGTGCAGCACGTGGGGGCGATCAGCTTGGACGACCTCAAAGAAATTGAGCCTCAAAAGGAACAGATCTACCGTAATACAGAGCAGTTTGTGCACGGGCGTCCTGCTAATAATGTGCTCTTAACGGGAGCCCGTGGAACGGGAAAATCATCTCTCATTCGTGCCTGTCTGCATGCGTTTGCGGGGCAGGGTTTGCGTTTGATTGAAGTGGATAAAGCAGAACTGGTTGATTTGCCAGATATCGTTGACATCGTCGCTGAACGCCCAGAGAAATTTATTGTTTTTTGTGATGATTTGAGTTTTGATGAAGGTGAGCCGGGCTACAAGGTGTTGAAGTCGGTGCTTGATGGCTCGGTGGCGGCATCCACGCCCAATGTGCTGGTGTATGCCACCAGCAACCGGCGCCATTTGCTACCGGAGTACATGGCTGAAAATTTGACCTACACCCATAAGCAAAACGGTGAGGTGCATCCGGGTGAGGTCATTGAGGAAAAAATATCGCTGTCCGAACGTTTTGGTTTGTGGGTGAGTTTTTATCCGTTCAGCCAGGAAGAGTATCTGCACATTGCAGAGCAGTGGCTTCAAGCATATGGTTTCTCACCTCTGCAAATCGCGTCCGCTCGGTCTGAGGCTTTGTTATGGGCTTTGGAGCGCGGTTCGCGCAGCGGGCGGGTAGCATGGCAGTTCGCACGTGATTTCGCCGGGCGGAACCCTGCTACACCATGACAACATCCCCTTTGGTTGCAGACCCGCTAATACGACGCGATGGTGGTGCGGAACGTCCTGTAGTGCATGTTGCAGTCGGCGTACTGATTCGACAAGACGGAAGTTTCTTGCTTACATCCAGGCCTTCAGGCAAGGTATATGCCGGTTATTGGGAATTTCCCGGCGGGAAGCTGGAGGCCGGTGAGAGTGTGGAGCAGGCGCTAAAACGCGAGCTTTGCGAGGAGCTCGGTATAGAAATTGCGGCGGCACAGCTTTGGAAGACTGAGATGGTGGATTATCCCCACGCATTGGTGTGCCTGCATTTCTGCAAAGTAGAGCAGTGGTCGGGCTCCTTGCAGATGCGCGAGCAACAATCCTTCTCATGGGCGCAGTTGCCGGTCCAGGTGGCGCCCATATTGGCTGGAACAGTGCCTGTGCTGCAGTGGCTGGCCCAAGAACGTGAATACGTTAATGCTACGCTTTTTATAGCTGATAACGCATGACTGGCGAGCGGGAACGCTGTTTTTGGTGGCTAGAATTGACGGTATCAGTTTACTCCAGCCGGGAATCGTATTCCGTCGTCGGGGGCGCGCTGACGGTATCGATGTCGGTGGCTGTAAAGCGGAAATCAGCATTTGCCCAAGCGCCAAAATCCGAGTTCCTGCAGCGCTCGCTACAGAAAGGTCGCACCGGGTTGCTTGGGGCGTAAGGACTGTCGCCTGCACATGTTGGACAGGTCACCGTACGATTGGTGACCGTAGTAACGATTGGATCGGCTGCGTGATTGGTTACACGTACTGTCTGACTCATGAGCACAACGTGAGCTCAAACGCGCAGTCGTCACTGCTTGCATGTAGTCGGTCGTCTTGGGCATGGCGCATCATCCGTATCGACACCATAAGGCGGTTGCCGCTGATCTCCGGAATGACGTTCAGGGAAGGGGCCAAAGACAAGCGCAGCAATTGGAATGTGCGCCCTTGCGGCAAATTTTGTTGAAACTGTCCGGCAATGGCGATGACTTTCTGCGGCGCTCCTGAATCACGCAATAGTTTCAACAACAAGTGAATAGATTCAGCCAAGGGGGTTAAAGAACTGGCCCAGTATCGCAAGTCAGCCTGTCGCGCGGCTGCATCATGATGTTGCCAAGAATAGTAGGCAGGTAAATCGAACTCACAGGTGCCTCCAGGAATGCCGACCCGACTGCGAATGCTCATCAGCCAATCGTTTTCAGTTAGCGTCAAGCCGGCTTTTCCAGGAAGAGCATTTAACGCTATGAAGCAATGGTCCAACTGATCGATGACGGCATCCAGCACACCCTCAGCAATTGCAGGGTTACCGCGGTAGGCACTCAGTGTCTGCTTTTGTTTCTCAAGGTCGCGTAAAACATCTGATTTCAGGTCGGCCCGGGCGCCTACATCCATCACTTCAAAAATCGTGGTGATAGCGAAGTGATGATCCAGTGGATCCGAGCGCGCCATCAACGTCGACAGGCGTAGGAACAGATGTTCCAGACGCAAGTACGTGCGAATGCGTTCGTTAAAGGGGTATTCGTATAGGATCACGCTGATATTTCCGGTGGGCGAATCATAGCCCGAACTGGTGTGAAATTTTGCGCACCTCCTGTTCAAGTTCGTGAATGGTGATAGCTTCATTGAAGATGCTGGCATCCGCAATCTGCAGACGTTGCGCGCGCGTTGCCTGACGCGCAATGATTTGACGTACTTCCGTAGGATGCATCCCATTGCGCGCTGTGACGCGCGCGATTTGGGTTTCGTGCGTACAGTCGACCACTATGATGCGATGCAATATTTCACGCCAGTGGCCAGACTCCACTAATAAGGGAATATCAAATACGATGCACGGCGCTTGGCTCGCCTCGGCAAGCGATGTTTGACGAATGATTTCTTGGCGAACAATGGGGTGGATGATGGCTTCAAGTCGGAATTTTGAGCTGGAGTCGGAAAATATGCGGTGACGCATGGTAGCGCGATCAACCCCACCGGAAGCGTCAATAAATTCTGGGCCGAAACGTGTAGCGATTGTTGCAATGGCCTCCCCTCCGGGGGCAGTAGCGGCGCGGGAAATGGCATCTGCATCAATTTGTGTGGCGCCCGCTTGATTTAGCAGGGAGGCAACAGTGCTTTTTCCACTTCCAATACCGCCTGTGAGGCCTATTCGAATGGCTCGAGTTGCCACAGCATCAAAGTCCGACGGCTTTTTGCAGTGCTGCTGGGCCGGCAAGTAAAGCGGTCAAACCCGCACCGGACAAAAAAGGCCCGAACGGTACGTAACCGCCTTCGCGGAGACCGGTGCTTAATTTCATGGTGATGCCCACAGCCGCTCCTATCACGGATGCCAGCAAAATCATGGGAATAAGTGCCTGCCACCCAAACCAGGCACCTAACGCCGCAAATAGCTTGAAGTCACCATATCCCATACCCTCTTTACCGGTAACGAGCTTGAATAACCAATAAACCGACCAAAGAGACATATACCCTGCAACCGCACCCCACACAGCGGAGTGCAAATCGACTTGCGTCCAGTGTACTGTTGCAGAAATCAATCCCAACCACAGCAGAGGGAGCGTTAGATCATCGGGCAGTAACGTTGTGTCCCAGTCGATGAGGGCCAGTGACAGCAATATGGCTGAAAATACGCACCATGTAACGCCAGTAGGTGTTGCGCCCCAGCGCCAAATACAGTAGAAAAAAAGAGATCCAGTAGCCAATTCAACGATTGGGTATCGCATGCTGATAGCTGCCTTGCAGGCAGAGCAGCGGCCTCCAAGAAACAAGTAGCTGAGTACGGGAATGTTTTCATGCCATCGAATTGCATGACCGCAATGTGGACAGCGGGAGCGCGGTACCATCAAATTAAATGAGTCATTCTCCGGCACGGGGCGCTGCGCGTATTCAGCACATTCAGCGATCCATGCCCGCTCCATCATTTTCGGAAGTCGATGAATGACAACGTTAAGAAAACTACCAATCAGGAGTCCAAACGCACCTGCGATGAAGGACTCCAATTCCCTTAGCGAAATCTCCATCAAACGACTTGCCCCAATTTGAAAATCGGCAAATACATGGCGACAACAATGCCACCAATGACAGTGCCGAGAATCACGATAATGATCGGTTCCATCAAGCTCGAAATACCTGCCACCATGTCATCTACTTCCGATTCAAAGAAATCAGCGGCTTTTCCTAACATGTGGTCAACTGAGCCGGATTCTTCACCAATGGCGCACATTTGTAAAACCATGGACGGGAAAAGATTGGCGTTGGACATAGCTGCCGTGAGAGCGGTGCCGGTGGAGACTTCTTGTTGAATTTTCAGTGTGGCATCTTCAAAGACACTGTTTCCTGCTGCTCCGCCGACTGAGTCCAGCGCTTCCACAAGAGGAACGCCCGCAGCAAACATGGTCGATAGTGTTCGTGTCCACCTTGCTATACACGACTTCTCGACCAAAACACCAAAAATTGGCATCTTCAGCATCACGCGATCCATGATCGCCTGCATTTTTTTGTTGCGCTTCCAAGACTCCATGAAGAAGTAAATACCGCCTCCGAGACCGCCAAATATAAGGTACCAATAACTGACGAAAAACTCGCTCATAGCAATGACGGCCAGCGTCGGGCCTGGTAGTTCGCCCCCAAACGAACTAAACACCTGCTTGAACGAAGGAATGACAAAAATCATTATCACGGCCACAACCACAAACGCAACGACCAGCACGCTGATGGGGTACATCAGCGCGGATTTGATTTTTGATTTGATGGCTTCTGTCTTCTCCATATACACAGCAAGCCGGTCCAGCAACTGGTCCAAGATGCCAGCAGATTCACCAGCTTCAACCAAGTTGCAGTACAGCGCGTCGAAGTAAAGCGGATACTTTCGGAATGCAACGCTCAGGGATGTTCCAGTTTCGACATCTGTCCGGATGTCATTGAGCAGCTTCGTGACACGTGGGTTGGGGTTGCCGCGACCGACAATATCAAACGCTTGCAACAGGGGAACACCGGCCTTCATCATGGTCGCTAGTTGCCGGGTAAAGATAGCCAAATCTTTCGGTTTGATGGCCTTTCCCGCACTCATGCGACGTTTTTTGATTTTGGTTGGAGTAACTCCTTGGCGCCTCAAGGAGGCCTTTACCTGGTTTTCTCCTGCTGCGCGGATTTCCCCGCGAACCTGCTTGCCGTTGCGATCTTTGCCTTCCCACTCATAAACGGCATCTGAACTTTGAACTGACTTGGCTGTAGCCATACGGTCCCCTGAATTGCTATTACTCGTTGGTGACGCCAAGGACCTCTTCCAGTGAGGTAAGTCCCTGTTTAACTTTATGCAGTCCGGATTGCCGCAAAGACCGCACCCCTTCTAACTGCGCTTGCACGGCAATGTCCATAGCGCTTCCGTCGCGCAGAATGATGCGCTGGATCTCTTCTGAAATGGGCATCACTTGGTAAATGCCCACACGACCTTTGTAACCGTTGTTACACATCGAGCATCCAACTGGACGGTAGGGCTTCCAAGTGCCATCCAGATCTGCCTCATTGAACCCTGCGGCGACAAGGGTCGCGCGTGGCAGTTCCACGGGCGCCTTGCAATTTGGGCATAGTCTGCGGGCCAGACGCTGAGCGGTAATTAAAATGACGCTGGATGCAATGTTAAATGGCGCAATCCCCATGTTCCGCATACGCGTCAAGGTGGTAGGGGCGTCGTTGGTGTGCAACGTCGACAAAACTAAGTGTCCTGTTTGGGCCGCTTTTATGGAGATATCCGCCGTTTCCAAGTCACGAATTTCACCTACCATGATGATGTCGGGATCTTGACGCAGAAATGATTTCAACGCAGCTGCGAAAGTCAGTCCTGCCTTCTCATTTACGTTAACCTGATTGACGCCAGGCAGATTAATTTCTGATGGATCTTCCGCAGTAGCGATATTGACGCCTGGTTGATTGAGCAAGTTCAGGCATGTGTAAAGTGAAACCGTTTTGCCAGAACCGGTTGGCCCGGTGACCAGAACCATTCCGTAAGGGCGCCCGATGGCTTTAAGCAGGCGTTCTTTTTCTTCCGGTTCGTACCCAAGGGCGTCAATTCCGAGGCGTGCGCTACTGGGATCCAAAATCCGGATAACGATCTTCTCGCCAAACAAGGTAGGTAACGTACTGACCCGGAAGTCGATTACGCGATCCGGTCCGACCTTCAGTTTCATGCGGCCATCCTGTGGAACCCGCTTCTCTGAAATGTCCATGCGTGAGATAACCTTGATTCGGGAGGCCAGCTTATCCTTGATGGCAACCGGTGGAGAGGCTATTTCACGCAATTCACCGTCGATTCGGAATCGAACGCGGTACGTGTGTTCAAAGGGTTCAAAGTGCAAGTCGGAGGCACGCATACTGAATGCATCCATCAGCATCTTGTGCAAGAACCTGACTACTGGTGCGTCCTCTACTTCCGCAGTATTGGTTTTGTCGTTGTCAGAAATGACCTCAGCGGACTCGGCATCGAATTCGAAGTCGCCACCAATGATGTCTTCCATGGCTTCGCTGGCGGTAGTACCCTGCGAATCCACGAGTTTTGACAGCTTGTCGAATTCGGCAATGACCCAATCGACGCCCATCTGGGTTGAAAATTTGATTTTTTCTGCGGCTGCTTGGTCGGACGGGTCTGCGGTTGCTACAAGCAGACGATTGCTTCGCTTATTCAGGACCACGACGCGGAAGTCGCTACAAATTTTGCTATCTAGCAAATCTTTTGGTAGGCGCTGCTTGTCAATGGCGTCGATGTCCAGAAGGGGGGCAGCAAACGCAACGGACAATGTGTGTGCCAAATCGGACGCCGAAACAGCGCCCGAGCCGACCAGTTCAGCGATGAAGCTGTTTTTGCTGGACAAGGCCTTGCGATAAAGGTCTTCGGCGGATTTTTGTCCCAGCTTACCTGCGCTGACCAAGGCTCTTCCAAGACCCGGCAATGCGATGGTCGAAGATGTAGTTTGAAGAATGTCGACAGCTGCCATAACCCAATGAGGATATACGTTGGAAGTAACGTCAGCGCATCATCGTCGATTGCAAGTTCAAAGTAAATCGGAAATAGCGACTTCATTTACCGCAGGATGCCGATTGACAACAAAAACGCTGGTCGGGGTGAGAGGATTCGAACCTCCGGCCTCTACGTCCCGAACGTAGCGCTCTACCAGGCTAAGCTACACCCCGCCAAAGCGCGGATTTTATAGAAATTTAATGCGTTCTTTGTAGCAATTGTGTCGCCAAGCCAATCATGCAGGATGTGTATGTACTAGTGGGTAGCAATTTCGCAGCAGCTATTGCGCGTTTAGCCTCTTGCTGGGCGGCGTAGCGCGCTACTTCCAGCGCTCCGGTTTTTTTGACAATTTGAATGATTTCAACCAGCATCGCGACGCCACCGGTTTCAATGGCTTGTTGTATGGTTTCGCGTTCTTTGATGGTTCCACGTTGCATGGCTGCAATTAGTGGAAGTGTTGTCTTTCCCTCGCGCAGATCGTCCCCTAGATTCTTGCCCATGATGGACGTATCACCCGCATAGTCCAGTACGTCATCGATTACTTGGAAGGCGGTTCCAAGTGCTTGTCCGTACTCTGCGCAAGCGGCTTCCATTGTTTCGTCTGCTTTTGCCAGAATGGCGCCGACGCGTGCACTGGCCTCAAATAACTTGGCGGTTTTTGAGCGAATAACCTGCAGGTATCCGGCCTCATCCAGTGAAGCATTGTGCATGTTCATCAACTGCATGACTTCACCTTCTGCAATGATGTTGGTTGCATCAGCAAGTACTTGCATGATGCGCATGCTTTGGCTATCGACCATCATCTGAAATGCGCGGGAGTACAGAAAGTCGCCAACCAGTACACTGGCCGGATTACCAAACTTTGCATTTGCGGTTGAGTTACCTCTGCGCATTTCCGATTCGTCCACGACGTCGTCGTGTAACAACGTGGCGGTATGAATGAATTCCACCACGGCAGCCATGTTGAATCTCTGTGCTTCTGTATACCCGAGCGCTCCACAGCACAACAGCAACAATGCAGGTCGCAGACGCTTCCCTCCGGCGGTCATGATGTACTGAGAAATGTTTCCGACCAGTGGCACGCCGGAGGTCAGCCTATGAGTGATGACGAGATCAACCTGCCGCATGTCCTCGGCAATAAGTGACAAGCTGGCTGAAGTGTCGGATTTGGTGGCTTCCAAGGCAATGATTCGTTTTATTAGTTGGCAGATTATAGGAAGCGTGCAACGATGTGCGGTTTATTGACACGGTAAATTTGTTCTCCAAGCGAACGGGTGTGCCGAGGTAGTGATCACTTTGGATCGGGTGCTGGCGGTGGTGTTAGCCGGCTATTTGTGGCGTAGCCGGTGGCCCCTGGGTGGTGCTGAAACATGCGGGGGGCGGTTGGTCAATCGCCCGCTATCGGCACTTCGTGGCGGGCATTTTGGCCTTGGATGCTGCCCACCGCTGAGGGTGTGCATTGCTTAGCGCACGCCGCGCTGCGGCAGCCCAGCACTGCGTCACTCAGTAATGATTCTGTCATTTCAACAGTCTCCTTTGACCGAGTGAAACTCCGCAGCAGTTTGAATCACGGGTAGCTGTGTGGTGTTTGTTGGTATTTACATGCAATGAGGGTGGATGGTATACTCAAAGGCTCTGCGAAAATTCGTTTGCAGAATCTCACATTGAAGAGGTCAACATGTACGCGGTCATAAAAACCGGCGGCAAGCAGTATCGCGTTGCTTCCGGCGAAAAAATTAAAGTAGAACAGATTGCTGCGGACGTAGGCCAAGAGATTGTGATCGACCAGGTTCTAGCAGTCGGTAACGGCGCTGAACTGAAGGTTGGCACACCCTTGGTGTCCGGCGCGACCGTTACGGTCACAGTAATTTCTCACGGCAAGCACGATAAAGTGCGCATTTTCAAAATGCGCCGTCGTAAGCACTATCAGAAACGTCAAGGGCACCGCCAGCAGTTCACCGAACTGCAAATCGGTGCTATTGCAGCCTGAGAATTTGCGGGACAGACCTTTAGCTCTGTCCTCAACCATTTAAGGACAAGGTCATGGCACAGAAAAAAGGCGGCGGCTCTACGCGAAACGGGCGTGATTCCAAGCCCAAAATGCTCGGTGTGAAAAAATACGGCGGTGAGTTGATCAGCGCTGGCGCTATCATCGTGCGTCAACGTGGAACCAAATTTCACCCCGGTGTGAATGTGGGTATTGGCAAGGATCACACCTTGTTTGCCACGGCAGATGGCCATGTGTCGTTTGCCACCAAGGGTCCCTTGAACAAGCACACGGTAAGCGTAACAGCGGCCTGATCTGCTGTAAGCTCCCCAGCGAAGCCCTGCGCCTGTGCGCGGGGTTTTTCGTTTATAACTACGGAACATGCCATGAAGTTTGTTGACGAAGCCTATATCGATATCTCTGCCGGAGACGGTGGGGCCGGCTGCGTCTCGTTTCGGCATGAAAAGTACAAAGAATTTGGCGGCCCCAACGGCGGTGATGGCGGCCGGGGTGGGCATGTGTTTGCAGTGGCAGACCCCAATCTCAATACGTTAGTGGATTACCGCTATTCCCGTCGCCATGACGCCAAACGGGGTGAACATGGCATGGGCTCCGACATGTTTGGCGCTGCGGGCGATGACATCACCTTGAAGATGCCGGTAGGCACGATCATCACAGATGCTGAAACCGGCGAGGTTTTGTACGAGTTGCTCAACCCGGGCGAGGTGATCACCATCGCCAAGGGCGGGGACGGTGGCTTTGGCAATATGCGCTTCAAAAGCGCCATCAATCGTGCACCGCGCCAAAAAACTCCTGGCTGGCCGGGTGATAAGAAAAGCCTCAAACTCGAATTAAAAGTGTTGGCCGATGTGGGCTTGCTAGGGATGCCCAACGCAGGTAAATCCACATTCATCACGGCAATTTCCAACGCCCGTCCGCGCATTGCGGATTACCCTTTTACAACCTTGCACCCCAACCTGGGTGTGGTGCGGGTGGGGCCGGAGCAAAGTTTTGTGGTGGCGGATCTGCCTGGTTTGATTGAAGGTGCTTCTGAAGGTGCCGGACTGGGACATTTGTTTTTGCGCCACCTGCAGCGCACGCGTTTGTTGCTGCATATTGTGGACGTGGTGCCTTTCGACGAAGGGGTCGATACAGTGGCGCAGGCCAAAGCCATTGTCAACGAACTGAAGAAGTACGACGATGCGCTGTATAACAAGCCGCGTTGGCTGGTGTTGAATAAGCTGGACATGGTGGATTCCGACGTGCGGGCCGCTTTGATCAAAGATTTTGTCAAGCGCTTCAAGTTCAAGGGTCCTGTTTTTGAAATATCGGCTCTGACCCGCGAAGGCTGCGAACACCTGGTCAAAGAGGTGTACCGCCATATCAAGGCGCAGCAGGTTGCTGAACAACCCGTGGTCGAAATCGATCCCCGCTTTGTCGAGCTGCCCAAAGCCTGATTTACTATCAAAATAGTAGCTGCTTGCGCCTGATGGGCGGGCGTAAGAGGTCAAAATGACGCAAATTTCCAATGTAACGGTGTTACGTGATGCCAAGCGCATCGTTGTCAAGGTCGGCTCCAGCCTGGTGACCAATGAGGGTCGTGGTCTTGATGAAGCGGCCATTGGCGAGTGGTGCCGCCAGATGGCTCAGTTAATCCGTGGCGGGCGTGAAATCATCATGGTCTCCAGCGGTGCCATTGCCGAGGGCATGAAGCGCTTGGGCTGGACCGTGCGGCCCCATGCCATTCAAGAACTGCAGGCCGCAGCGGCGGTAGGGCAGATGGGCTTGGCCCAGATGTACGAAACCAAGCTCAAACTCAACGGTTTGGGTAGTGCCCAGGTGCTGTTGACGCACGCTGACCTGGCGGACCGTGAGCGTTACCTTAATGCGCGCTCCACACTGCTGACCTTGCTGAAGCTCGGGGTAGTTCCGGTCATCAACGAAAACGACACCGTTGTGAACGACGAAATCAAGTTTGGCGACAACGACACCTTGGGCGCTTTGGTGGCGAATCTGGTGGAAGCGGATGCCCTGGTCATCCTTACCGATCAAAAAGGTTTGTACACCGCCGATCCCCGCAAAGACGCGTCAGCACAGTTTGTGTCGCAGGCGCAAGCGGGCAGTGCCGAACTGGAAACCATGGCCGGTGGTGCCGGCTCCAGCATCGGTCGCGGCGGAATGATTACCAAAATTCTGGCCGCCAAGCGGGCCGCCGGTTCGGGCGCCTCCACGGTGATTGCCTGGGGCCGCGAGCCTGATGTGTTGATGCGCCTGACGCAGGGCGAGTCCATTGGCACCTTGCTCGTGGCACCCACCCAAAAAACCCAGGCCCGCAAGCAGTGGATTGCCGACCATTTGCAATTGCGCGGCTCCGTTGTGGTGGATGCGGGCGCTGCCACCAAGGTGCGCGAGGAAGGAAAAAGCCTGTTGCCCATCGGTATGGTGCAGGTTGAAGGGGATTTTTCACGGGGTGACGTCATCGCCGTGCGTGATGAACGCGGTATTGAAATTGCACGCGGTCTGGCCAACTATGCCAGTGCGGAGGCACGCTTGCTGTGCCGCAAACCTTCTACAGACATCGAAAAAATGCTGGGTTATGCCGGTGAACCGGAAATGCTGCACCGCGACAACATGGTGCTGGCCCGATGAGCCCGGTTGGCGTGAAACAGCCCGCATGCGATGGGGCGCAGACCTCGCGCGGATGACGGTCAGCGTGGGATGCGCTGACGCTGCTTGAGCAGTCTGATTGTTTCTTCGCGGTTGCTGCTGAGATGGGCGTCGCATGCACCCTGGCGTGCAATGGCAAAGGCATGTTTGGAGGGCATGTTGCCGTTGATCGGTTTCCATTCGGGCTCTTTAACCGCCACCCATTGCCCTGCAGCACCGAATCGCGCGTAGGTTTTTACTTCATCGGTAGTGCAGCGCAGGCCTTCATAAGCAGCGCTACTGGCGCCCGAGGCATTGCGCATCACCACCACATACCGCACCACACGGTCGGTACTGACCGTGATCGTGGCCGGGTCCACTCCGACGTCGACCGACACATAACGCGGCATCTCGATGGGGATGAGTTGATCGGTGGCAAAGGCGGGTGGTACCATGGGTTTTTCTTCCACCCACTCGGGCAGGGGCGGTGCGGTTTGCGCAGCGGCAACGCTGGCCCACAGTGCCAGCACCAACCAATGGGATCGACTACTTTGCAGCATCGTGCGAAGGGGGTAGCGCCGTTTTTACATCGTTAACGGGACTGGGTGTTGACGTATCCGATGAATCACTTGCGTGTTGCAGTGGCGCAGGCATATTTTGCCCGCCATCCCGGGGGCGCGTACCTTGTCGCAAAAACCGACCATGCGGTTCATGGCGCGGCAAATAGCGCGCCAGTTCGATCAAGGCGGTCTCGTAGACACCGCGTTTGAACTCCACCACGGAATCCAGCGGTACCCAATAGTCGTTCCAGCGCCAAGCGTCAAACTCCGGGTGATTGGTGGCACGCAGGTTCAAATCCCAGTCGTGACCAATCAATTGCAGTAAAAACCAGATTTGTTTCTGGCCTTTGTAATGTCCGCGTGCATCGCGTCGGATGTAGCGGTCCGGCACCTCGTAGCGCAACCAGTCTCGGGTACGGGCAACAATATGGATGTGTTCTCGCAAGAGCCCCACCTCTTCGTGCAGTTCGCGGATCATGGCCTGCTCGGGGGTTTCACCCCGGTCAATGCCGCCTTGCGGAAACTGCCACGAATGGGTCCGTATGCGTTTGCCCCAAAATACCTGATTTTTCTGATTGAGCAGGATGATGCCGACATTGGGTCGGAAGCCGTCCCGGTCAAGCATAATCAAACCCCAATTTTTTAACTTCGTCCATTATGCACAGCCAATGCTGGGTATCAAGGGCCGAAAACATCGGTAGTTTCCCAGGTTCCGCCATGAAAGCATCCCAATTCCTCATTTCCACCCTCAAAGAAGCCCCCACGGACGCGGAAGTGGCCAGCCACAAGCTGATGATGCGCGCTGGCATGATCAAAAAGCTCGGCGCTGGCATTTACACCTATATGCCCATGGGGCTGCGCGTGATCCGCAAGGTGGAGGCCATCGTGCGCGAAGAGATGAACCGTGCCGGGGCTGTGGAGATGACCATGCCCGTGGTGCAGCCAGCCGAGCTGTGGCAAGAAACCGGGCGCTTCGAGAAGATGGGGCCCGAGTTGTTGCGCATCAAGGACCGCCATGACCGCGACTTTGTGGTACAGCCCACCAGTGAAGAGGTGGTGACCGACATCGCCCGCCAGGAAATCAAGAGTTACAAGCAACTGCCCAAGAATTTTTATCAGATTCAGACCAAGTTCCGCGACGAACGCCGCCCGCGTTTTGGCCTGATGCGTGGGCGCGAATTCACCATGAAAGACGCCTACAGCTTCGACCGTGACCAGGATTCGGCCAAAGCCAGCTACCAGGTCATGGCCGGTGCCTACCGCAAGATTTTTGACCGCTTCGGTTTGCGTTACCGGGCCGTAGCCGCCGACAGCGGTGCGATTGGTGGAGACTTGAGCGAGGAATTTCAGGTGATTGCCGCGACTGGTGAAGACGCCATCGTCTACTGCCCGGGCAGCGAGTACGCCGCCAACATGGAAAAAGCAGAGGCTTTTGCGCCTTCTGCGCCCAGGGGACCAGCGCAAGCAGCTATGGAAAAGATAGCAACTCCGGGTAAGAGTACCTGCGAAGACGTGGCGGCTTTGCTGGGGGTTGCGCTCGCTACCACCGTCAAATCCTTGGTGCTGGCTACCGATGCCAAGGACGACAAGGGCAACGTCACCAAGACTCAGGTCTGGCTGCTGCTGCTGCGCGGTGACCACGACATGAACGAAGTCAAGGTGGGCAAACTGCCCGGCTTGGCCGAGTTCCGTTTTGCTACCGTGGACGAGATTGAGGCCTACTTTGGTTGCAAGCCGGGCTACCTCGGACCATTGAATTTGGTAGCGGATTCGGTCGCGAAGTCCAAGGCACCGCATACGACCGGAGCGCTCAAGATCATCGCCGACCGCGAAGTGGCCGTGATGGCCGACTGGATTTGCGGTGCCAATGCCGAAGACTTTCACATCCGCGGCGTGAACTGGGGCCGTGACCTGCCTGAACCCGATAGGGTGGCTGATCTTCGCAACGTGGTGGCCGGTGACCTGTCTCCGGACGGCAAGGGCGTGCTGGCCATTGAGCGGGGCATCGAAGTCGGCCACGTGTTTTACCTGGGCACCAAATACAGCAAGGCCATGAACGCCACCTTCCTGGATGTGAACGGCAAGCCCCAGTTCATGGAAATGGGCTGTTACGGCATTGGCATCACCCGCCTGCCCGCTGCCGCCATTGAGCAGAATCACGATGACAAAGGCATCATCTGGCCCGACGCGCTGGCGCCCTTTACGGTGGTGATTTGCCCCATCAGCCCAGACCGTTTCCCCGAGGTCAAGGCCGCTGCCGACACGCTGTACGCCGAGTTGCTGGCTGCCGGTGTGGACGTGATGCTGGACGACCGCAACGAGCGCCCCGGCGCCATGTTTGCCGATTGGGAGCTGATTGGTGTGCCCCACCGCGTCACCATCGGTGACCGTGCGCTCAAGGAAGGGCAGGTGGAGTACCAGCACCGCCGTGATGCGGCCGCGACGAAGGTTGCCGTTGCCGAAGTACGGGATATGTTGCTGGCCAAAGTACAGGCCTGAGCGGGTTTGCGCCACGACCTGGATTCAGTGCAGCAGGTGTCAATCCGGGAGGTGGCGCCTCCCACACCTTTCTCCACCCTGCCAAAGCTGAAAATGTCAAGGCGTTTGGGCCTTCAGGCCGCAATGGCCGTGTGTGGGCAGCTCCTGTTTCAGGAGCGTGCGTGGGCCGGTCGGCAGGCTGAAGAGCCGCTGATTGATTCAGTACGTACCGCTCTGAGCTCGGCCATTGGCAATGCTGCGCCCCCCGTGCCGGAGTTTGCCAGCACCGAGGCCCGCCTGAAATACCTGCGCTGGCTGGGCACCATGAGCGAGCGGCTCAAAAAGAAAAAACCGGAGCTGGAAGTTCGTAAAGAATTTCTCCAAACCGTGTGGTACGAGAGCAAGCGCGCCGGGCTGGATGTGGACTTGGTGTTGGGCTTGATTCAGGTGGAGAGTGGTTTTCGCAAGTTTGCGGTGAGCAGTGCAGGGGCGCGTGGCTACATGCAGGTTATGCCGTTTTGGACCCGTGTTTTGGGCGATGGCGATGGGGGCAAGCTGTTTCACATGCAGACCAATCTGCGTTTTGGCTGCGTGATTTTGCGCCATTACATCGACCGCGAGCGGGGTGATTTGTACATGGCATTGGGCCGCTACAACGGCTCGCGCGGAAAGCCCCAATACCCGAATGCGGTGTTCGCCAACCAGCGCAATTGGCAGTTCGTAGACCGACCGGGGTAAGCGCGACGCCAATCTCACGGGGCCGTCGCTGCGATTGTTAACGACCGGTAAGCATGCTGTCTACTGCGTCGCAAAAGGCACGGTCGCGTCCATTGTGCTTGGCGCGGTAGAGCGCCTGATCGGCCCGCTGGACAAAAGCGCTTGGCGTTTCCTGGTCAACCACTGCAAGGGCGATGCCAATGCTGACCGTCATCAGCGGCCCAACCGGGGAGTCTGCGTGGGCAATGGCGCGCTCGCGCAGGGTGGCGCGTACCCGTTCGGCCAGGGCGGTTGCACCGGCGGCGTCGGTTTCCGGGGCCAACACGGCGAACTCTTCGCCGCCCAGCCGCGCCACCAGGTCAGAGGCACGGCAAACCGACAGTTGCAGCACTTGTGCCAGCGCCTGCAACGCGGCGTCGCCTCCGGGGTGACCGTAGTGGTCGTTGTAACGCTTGAAGTGGTCCACATCGAGCATCAACATGGCCAAGGGCTGCTGCTCACGTTGCGAGCGGGCATACTCCAGCGCCAGACGGGTATCAAAGGCGCGCCGGTTGGACAGTCCGGTCAGGGCGTCGGTAATGGTGAGTGTCTCCAGTGTTTCCATCTGGGATTCAATCACGCCCAGCAAGGTGTTGACCTTGTCAGACAGGGTGCCGAGTTCGTCGCGTCCGGCAATGCGGATGCGGGCGCCCCAATTTGATATTTGGGTCAGTTGCACCAGCTCCGTGGTGAACTGGCGCAGCCGACGAATCAGCATCAAGTGCACCACCAGGGTCAACAAGATCGCGGTGACCAACGCCGTCCACAGGAGCTGTCGGCGCATTTGGGAGAACAGTTTTTCACCCTCTTCATGCACTTCGCGTGAGACATCCAGCGCAATCTTGCCGATGTTTTTCCCCAGCAGGTCTTGTAAACCATAGTACAGGTGGTAGACGTTGGGTTCGTGCTGTGTCCAAAAATCGCCTCCACCCAAGGGGCCGGGGGTGACGGTGCCTGACCACTGCGTCAACCCCGGTGGCATGGTTTGCCCCGCCTGGACGTTAAACGGCAGCCTGGTTTGTTCGCGCAGTTTCGAAATGAAGTAGTTGTCCAGCAGGCGCCCCAGCACCACGGAGCCCACCAAATCGCCACTGGAATCGGATCGGGTGATATTGGCCTTGCACATCAGCATCAGGCCCGCATCGCTGTTCATGAGGCCGCAGCGGCTTTCTTTGGATACTTCTTTGAACCAGTCGGCGTAGGGTCCAGTTAGCAAATGGGGTAGTGTCAGCGTGCCACCCTGGCGGTTGCGGGTGTCCATGGAGACCGGTTCACCCTTGCCGTTGTAGACCATGACCAGGGACAAATTGGCAGGCTCCATCGATTGCAGACCGATGTTTTCTCTGGCCCAGGCAGGGTCGGGTTGGCGCACATAGTTGTACATGTCGGTCCACACCGACCAGTCACGGGTCAGACTCTGCAAATGGGCCAGGTCGGCCTCCAGGCTTTGCACCACACGGCCCATGTGTGCACTCAGTTCGCGGCGCTCGATTGCGCTGTAGCTTTGGCCCAGGCTGTGCTGCAACAGGGCCAAACTGATGCCAGCCATCAACCCGAAGCAGAGAATAAAGGTGAGCAGAATTTTGGACAGAATTCCCATGCTGGCTCCCTGGCTCTGGAGTGGAGGGCGGATAAGGCGATTCAATCCCATAAAGCCGGGCATGGCAAGGGCTGACGGGTTTTGACCAGCTTGTACACCGCCAGAACTTGCCGGAATCGTGCAGCACTTGGATCCAATGGCAACATGGACCGGGGTCACTTCGCTTTACATACCATACAGCGTGTGCCTCGGCTTTTTGCCGCAGCCCATGGCAGCGTGCG
This sequence comes from Candidatus Aalborgicola lynettensis, assembly GCA_016719405.1. GTDB lineage: Bacteria > Pseudomonadota > Gammaproteobacteria > Burkholderiales > Burkholderiaceae_C > Allorhodoferax > Allorhodoferax lynettensis. The sequence goes on along the minus strand of JADJZE010000002.1, from coordinate 161,086 downwards.
TGCGCATTCACGCGTTTTGCCGTGCGATCTCTCATGCAAATGTGTATACAATCCGCCACCGGGCCCAAGCAATTGGGAGCCGGTTTTTTTTTGGCCGACTCCGTTCCAAGCGCCCCGTGTTGGAAAACCCACCGGGACAGGTCACTCGCCCGCGCTGTGCACCTGCACCAACATGCCTATCACCGCTGAAGGAGCTTGGAACCATGGAAATTTTTGACTACGACAACATCCTGCTGCTGCCCCGCAAATGCCGCGTGGAAAGCCGCTCCGAATGTGATGCCAGCATTGAATTGGGCAGCCGCAAGTTCCGCATTCCTGTAGTGCCTGCCAACATGAAAACCGTGGTGGACGAGTCCATCTGCATCTGGCTGGCACAAAACGGCTACTTTTATGTGATGCACCGCTTTGACTTTGACAACGTGCAGTTTGTCAAAGACATGAAGGCGCGCGGCCTCTTTGCATCCATCTCGTTGGGCGTCAAACCGCCCGACTACGCCACCGTAGACACGCTGCTTGCACACGGCTTGACGCCCGAGTACATCACCATCGACATTGCCCACGGCCATGCAGACAGTGTGAAAAACATGATTGGCTACATCAAAGAAAAACTGCCATCCAGTTTTGTGATTGCCGGCAATGTCGCCACACCCGAGGCCGTGATTGACCTGGAAAACTGGGGCGCCGACGCGACCAAGGTGGGCATTGGCCCGGGAAAGGTGTGCATCACCAAACTCAAAACCGGTTTTGGCACGGGCGGCTGGCAATTGAGCGCACTCAAGTGGTGTGCCCGCGTGGCGACCAAACCCATCATTGCCGACGGTGGCATCCGCGAACATGGCGACATTGCCAAGAGCATCCGTTTTGGCGCCACCATGGTGATGATTGGCTCCATGCTGGCGGGGCACGAAGAGAGCCCGGGCCAGACCGTGGAAGTGGATGGCAAGTTGTACAAAGAATATTACGGCTCGGCCAGCGACTTCAACAAGGGAGAATACAAACACGTGGAAGGCAAGCGCATTCTGGAGCCGGTCAAAGGCAAACTGGCCGAGACTTTAGTGGAGATGGAGCAGGACGTTCAAAGCTCTATTAGTTATGCCGGCGGCAAGAAGCTCATGGATATCCGCAAAGTGAACTACGTGACCCTGGGTGGAGACAATGCAGGCGAACATCTGTTGATGTAAGGGCAGCTGCAGCGGCTGTGGTTGCTGCAGACGCCGGGACTGCTACGGGGCGGCGCAGGGCGAATGGCCGCTTCGCCATACCCGCAAAACGCTACACTTTTCATAGCTGCTTGCGCACATCCAACAAGCGCAACAGGCCGATTTGGCCCTCAATCGTGGAGCTTTCAGTGTCGGTGTACCGGGCCGGTGGTCATGCTGTTGACCAGGCGTGGCGTGATGCGGCCCGCATCCACCACCTCGCCGCCGCGCCGCTGCGCAAACTCTTGGGCCGCTTGCTGATGCGCGAAGGCAGGCAGATTGCCTGCACGCATGGGGCCCATTGCGTTCGAACCCAGCACATAGCTGGCGTGGTCGGCATCAATCCAGCTGCGGGTATCCACCGCCGTCACATACCGCGCGGCGATGTCGGCGGCGCTGCGACCGGGGCTGAAACGCCCTACGTCGTGCAGGTACTGGTACAGGGTGAGCGGGGAGTCAAAAAAATGGGTGTCGCCATTGGAAAACACCACCTGCGCCGCCCAGTCCAGGTTGCGGGCCGGGTACATGCCACACACGGGGCACCGGGCATCAAGCGGCACTGGGCGCGGTGCGTGCAATGCCAGGCCCGAAGCCGGGTCGTAAGGCAGCGGGGGTGCCACGATGCAGACGTCCTGCGGCGCTGCTGCCGGCCCCGCCAGGGGTACGGAACCGGTACACAGCACGCTGGTCAGCGCAACACCGAACATCATCAGGCCAAAGCGCACAACCACAGCTACGCTTGCGCTTGGGTGTTTCACATGCGGGTGTCTTGCTGGGCACCGCCGCTCAGGTCGACCATGCCCAGGGTAATCTCGCCAAAGCGCAGCACCTTGCCGCCGTATTGGTTGGCGAAGGCCCGGGCGTCGGCTTCTTGTACAAAACTGGCAATGGTGGGGCCCATGGAACCCTTGCGTTTGCTACCCAGCACGTAGATGCCCGTACGCGCATCAAACCAGTTGCCACGTGGTTGCTCCCAGTCGGCCTTGCCCATGTCTTGCACCATCACCGCGCGAACGGGTTTGACCTGCTCGGGTTTGAGCAGGGTGTTAAACATCTCGACCGTGTCGCAATAAAACGTGGGCTTGGCTTCGTCCTTAAAGTGGATTTGCGCCTTGGGGCCGGGGAAATCGGCCAACAGCATGCCATCGAGATCGCAGGTGGTCGCAGGGTCGATTTCCATGGGAACCACTGCGGTATCGGACTTCTCGCCACAGGCGCTCAAGCCGACCAGTGCGCACAATGCGGCCAATAGAAGGGTGTACCGAAGGGTGGATCGAATAGGTTTCATGCGCGAAATCTCCAGGTTGCGAGGGCCAGTGGCGCGGTAATCCAGGCCAGCATGGCACCGCCCATCAGCCAGGGGTTGGCCAGTGCGGGGGGCACGATGCTGGTCAGGCCATACAGGCTGCGCATCTGGTCGAGTGAAAAAACGTTCAGGATGCGAAACACATCCGCCGGGTTGAGCAGCAACACGTAGGCCAGGGCCTGTCCGCCAAACTCGCCACCGCTGGCCACCAGCAAACCCAAGAGCAGCAAGTCAAACACCAGAACAAAAACAAACCACAGCGCAATCGCCAGGCCCGAGGCACGGGTGCGCTCACGGGTCAGCACGGAGAGCAACAAGGCCAGGCTTAGAAACGCCAAGCCCAACAGAACGGAGCTGACCATGAAGCCCAGGTAGTGGTACAGCCCGGGCCAGCCGAACTGGCGGTACAACAACACGGCATCGAGCGCGAAACCCGCCACCGTGGACAGGGTCAATGCACACGCCAGGCCCAGGTATTTGCCCAGCAGCAACTCAAAGCGGGTGATGGGCAAAGCCAGTAGCAAATCCAGCGAGCCACGCTCGCGCTCGCCCACCACGGCATCAAAACCCAGCAACAATGCAATTAAAGGGATGAGGTAGATCACCAGACTCACCAAGCTTGCAATGGTGAACTCAATCGAGCGCAAACCCACTTGGCCCTGCTGCGCACCGCCAAAATACGTGATCACCAGAGAGAAAACCGCAAACACCAGCGCAACGGCCAGCACCCAGCGGTTGCGCATGCGGTCGCGAAACTCTTTGCCCGCGAGGGTGGCGACCTGGCGCCATTCGATATTTAGCATGGGTAGGGTTCGTTAAATAATAAATTGTGCATTTGGGCGTCAGATTTGGGATGCAGTGTTAGGCGCAAAGTGTGCCGTTTAGCTCCGCTAAACAAACGGTTTGCAACGACGCAATGCGCCCAAAACTGACGAGCCAAATGTGCATGTTATTGCTTGACGAGCCCTCAGCTCCTGAGTCCAAAGAACAAATCCTCCAAGGAGGGTTCGTGGATGTGCAAATCGACCAAGCGTCCGCTAAAGGGTGCCAGCGCCGCCAGGACGGCCATCTTGGCTGGGCGGGGGCAACGGATGGTGGCCTCACCCGCCGCCATGTCCATGCTGACGCCCGCAATGTTCTTCAGATGGTTTTGCAATTCGGTCAATTGCATGGAATCACCGCGTAAGGCGATCGACAAGGGCAGATCAAGCTGTTCGCGCAAGGCATGCACGCTGCCAATAGCCTGGATTTTCCCGCTGACCATGATCGCCAGCCGGTCGACGCGCTCTTGCAAGTCGGCCAGAATGTGGGAGGTGATCACGATGGTGACGCCTTGCGCACGCAGTGCATTCAACTGTGCATAAAAATCGCGTATGGCACCGGGGTCCAGGCCGTTGCTGGGCTCGTCCAAAAACAACACGCTGGGTTGGCCTAACAGAGCCTGTGCAAAGCCCAAACGCTGGCGCATGCCTTTGGAAAATTCATGCACGGCGCGTTTGCCCACACCGCCCAGGCCCACCATTTCCAGCAATGCGGGGCATGTCCCCACATCGGCACCTTTGAGCTTGGCAAAGAAACGCATGGTTTCCAGCGCAGTCAGGTTGTCGTACAAGACCAGGTTTTCCGGCAGGTAACCAATCTTGCGCCGTGCGGCGCGAAAGTCTGAACCTTGCACCGAGACACCGGCCACATGAATGGTGCCCGCGCTAGCCGCAATCAAGCCCAGCATCATTTTGAACAGGGTGCTTTTACCCGCGCCGTTGTGCCCGATCAAGCCAAACAGTTCACTGCGCTGCACGGTCAGGTCGATGCCATCGACGGCATATACGTTGCCGTAGTGCTTACTGACACCAGCCAGCACAATCGCTGCCGAGTCAGCGTTCACGCTTGAATTTGTCACGCCATGCGCTCCAATTTTTGTTAAACGGTTGCACCTGGGGATAGGCATCCACCACACTGGGCACCCGCAGCACCGGAAACTGCCTGCCTACCAGGCGCAGGGCCTGTACGGCAGGGCTGCCCAGCAACAAGGCCATGCTGGGGTGGCGCCAAGTCAGGCGGTCCACCATGTCATTGGCCTCATAGGGAATGTCGCCCACGCCATTGGCGTCGCGATCCCAGCCCAGGTAGTTGCTCCAATGGTTGCCTTTGCCAGACGGGTCGCGCGGGGTGATACCCCAGGCCTCGTCGCGCGCACCCACGTAACGCACCTGTTCGCGGTTGCCAATGAAGTCATTACGCTGCACGATGTTGCGCGTGGAGCCGGCCGACAAATGCACGCCTACATGGTTGTCCATCACCAGGTTGCCGCGCAGGGTGGCGTACTCCACGTCGTAAATAAAGAATCCTCGGTCGTTGCCTGCGACCACATTGTTTTCAACCACCGAGTCCTGCAGTGTGCGCAGCATGATGCCGTGGTCGGTATTGCCCCAAGTGCGGTTGTTGCGCACCACCTGGTCACGCACCTCCATCAAGGCCAGACCGCCCCGGTTGGCGTAACTCTCGTTGTCTTCCCACAGGTTGTAGTAGGAATTCATGTAGTGGGTGCCATAACGGCTGTGGTGCAAGCGGTTGCCTCGGAAGATGGCGTGGTGCGACACATCCACATACAAGGCATCGCGCACAAAGCTGATGTGGTTGCCAATGATGCGCGCACCCTTGGTGTTGTAGAGCTGCACGCCGTTGCCGCGCTGGGCCGAGTTGTAGTCGCGCTTGCCGGTAATGTTATTCGCCTCCACGCGAACGTCATTGGCTTTTTCGATCCACAGCCCAAACAGGTTGTAACTCAAAGTGCAGTGCTGCACGACGGCCCTGTGCGATCCGGGGCGGATGTAGATACCGCTGTTTTGGTCTTTCAGGCTATCGCCCGAGTCCCGCACAATCAGGCCTTCCAGCACCACATCGGCCGACTCCACGCTGAGGGTGTTACCGACCAAACCGCCACTCAGGGTGGGCCGCCCCACACCGCGCAAGGTCAGCGGCTTGTTGACGACAAAATTGCCCTGGTACAGCCCGCGGGCAATTTCCACCACATCGCCCGCGTGTGCGTGGTCAATCACCGCTTGCAGGGCATCACCGGGTTTGACCTGCAGCGTGGCCGTGTGCGCACTACCACCCCACAGCAAGCCGAGTACCAATCCACACCACACCAACTGCCGCATGCACACCATCAGTGGATCATGCCAGCAAGAAGCCGAATGCTTTGAGCGTGAGGAACAAGGCCGCACCAATCAACAGGTTTTTAAAGCCCACGTAGCTGAGCATGTCCATTACCCCCGCATAGCGGTAGTTGTCTTGCCACCAGGGGCCATCTTTGACATAACGCCGCCCGGACAAGCGGATGAGCACTTCGTACACGCTCCAGCCAAACCACCAGGCGATCACCGCATTCGATGACAAATAGCCCATGGCTGCCAAGCCCCAAGCGAGGGTGGCCGCCAGCGCCAAAATAATGCCAACGACCTGGAGCACGTGTTTGGAGGCCCAGCCCTCGGCACTCCAGGGCAACAGATGGTCACGCACCTCCAGCCACAACCATTGTAGGCGGGTGACATCCACCTTGTGCGCAGGTGCCACCGGGTCGGTGGGCATGCGCGGATCGGGGCCATTGGCAGCCTTGGTGCTGATTTGCGCCTCAAAACCCGTGGCAGGATGGATGGGAATGAAATAGCCGTTGACGCCAATGGGGGTGATCTCCAGGCCGTCTTTTTCCCGGCGCTTACGTTCCTTGGCCAGAGGCGGGCAGCCCTTGGTGTCGGTGTACAGCACCATGCAATCCAGGCAGTGCAGGCACTCACGGTGGTCAATGCGACCCGCCGCATCAATGGCCTGCGCTCCGCAACCCACTGCACAGGCCTTGCAGCTGTTGCAGTCCTGCTTGCGGCGCAAGCCGTACCAGCGGAAAGTGCTGGGCATGGCCAACGCAGCGCCCAGCGGGCAAATGTATTTGCAATACGGGCGCTCGATGAACAGCGAAAGCCCCAACAAAACCGCCACGAACAGACCATATGGCCAGGCCCTGTTGGTGATGCCGACCAAAAAAGTGGTTTTGAAAGGCTCTACTTCCGACAACACTTCGGCCAAGCCCATGGAGAACATGGACACTGTCAGCAAGCCGAAGAAGATGGCGTATTTGAGCCATTTCAGCCGGTCATGCAACCATTGCGGCACCGGGCGTTGCCAGCGTTTGAGCCCCAGCACACGGCCCACCTTGAACAGGGCTTCGGATAGCGAACCAAACGGGCACATCCAGCCGCAAAACAGACCACGGCCAAAGAGAAACACGGTCAGGATGATGAAGATCCAGAACAGGAAAATAAAGGGGTCGGATAAAAAGAGCGACCAAGTCCAATTAAAAAGCAGCGAATGGAACCAGGTCAGCACCTGGGTAATAGAAGGCTGGGCCATGGCACCAAAGCCAACAAACCCGATGCTCAAGCCCCAGGCGCTGTACTTGAACACGTTGACCGGCCACTTGTTTTTGTGGGTCGACAAACGCGTGAGACGCTCGCGAAATGCGTACACCACGGTCACCGCCACCAGCAATACCGCAAACAGGGCAATCGACACGGCGCGCGACTGCCACACCCGCACCCACGGTGCCGCGGCTTCCTCTACAACCGGACGGCCGCCCTGCAACAGGGCGTCTGCGAGCCAGTATTTGGCATCGAAACTGGTGAAACTGCGTGCGCCCGTTGCGCGATCGACCCGATTGCCCAAGAACGCCAGTTTCCACGGATAGGCTGCAGAAAACGCCTTGTCACGGATGAGAAAGATGCCGGACTCGTTGAAACTGGGCGCACCCTGTGCCGACAGTCCATACAGATTCAAATAATCCAGATCGCGAAAGGTAAACGCATCAGCGCCCTGTTTGACCTGAATACGGTCGTAAATACCCCCCCGCACAAAGCCGGAGCCCTTGAAGGACTCTCCCCCCCTGGTACGAACGATGAAAATCGCATGCTCGCCCGGCTTTAAGCGGTCACGCAAATTCCTGAAACCCAGTTCGCCAAGAACACTGCGGCCCACATCGGGATGGTTCAAATCGCCAAACCACAGTTCAATAAAGGGGTCTGAACTGGGGTCCAGCCCCACCTGTTCGGTCTTGACCAGCAAGCGCTGTACGCTGCCCTGCTCGACCAGTTCATCCCAGGTGAAGGATTTGCGGGTTTCGACATACTTCGCGGCATCGCGCACGGTCGGTGCCAGAATGCCAACCTGGCGCGCAATATTGGTGCCCGAGGTCATCATGACCTGGTTTTGTGCAATCACTGTCACCGTGGCGCCCGATATGGCATCCAGGCCCAGAATGTTTTCTTCCGGACGGGATTGGCCCACCTCAATATTTTGCGCAACCGATTTACCGATGTACTGGTTGTTAAAGTTCAGCAACGCAGACTCCGGAATGCCCAGCAGCAAAATGGGTTCTGAATGCTTGAGCACTTTGACGCCCACAAAATGGCCCGTAATGTCCATACCGATCAGAGTCACGACTGGCTTGCCTGAGTAGGCCGGCGTATCCGTGATGTCGGTGGACAGCATCACATAGCCCAACAGCTTTTTTTCATCCCCTTGCGCTTCACCGTAGGCTTCTGCGTAAGGAGGCTGGCCCTTGCGTTCAGAAAAGCGGGTGGCACCTGGGAAAACTTCCGCGCAAGGCAGCAGCGCACACATATCTTTAGCCGTCGCCAACTCGGCAGGCAAGGTGGCTTCATAAGCGCCGGAGCCCGCACGCGCACCGCCACCACCCACAAACAGCACCAGAAAAAAAGTGGCCACCAGGGCCACCCACCGTTGACTCAAAACTAGCATGAATTCCCCTTGTGATTCCCACCTGCGCACACCGGCTGTGCGCGGGTGGGTCACTCACTCTTCCAATCAGCCTTCCACGATGATGCGCGATCGCATTTCCAAGTGCAAAGCATGGCAGAAGTGGGTGCAGTAAGCCCAGAATACACCGGGTTTATCCGCCACAAAGGTCACCGATGCGGTTTCCTGCGGATTTACGATGAAGTTCACGTTGTACTTCGGAATCGCAAAACCGTGGGTCAGGTCTTCGATCTTGTCCAGGTTGGTCAAAATCAGGGTCACGTTGTCGCCCTTCTTTAGCTTGATCTCGGTCATGCTAAACGCTGGTGCCTGCGATGTCAGTCGCACCGTAACCTGTTTGCCGTTGCGGGTGATGCCGCCGTCTTTGGGGTCTTTAACCGCCAATGGGAAGTCATCGAGCGCATAGACTTGCTTGGGATTGACCAGTTCACGCTTGAAGATGATGAAGTCATGCGGCTCGCCACGCACAGGGTGGTCGGCCAGCAGCACCATCTTCTCGCCGGAAATGTCGATCAACTGTTCGTTTTCGGGGTGCAGAGGGCCCACCGGCAGGAAGCGGTCTTTGGAGAACTTGCAACCCACGGCCAAAATTTTGCCGTCGGCCGCACGGGTTTCCGATTGCGAAGCGTTCAAATGGCCGGGCTGGTATTGCAGATCCAGACGATCCACCACGTACTTGGCGGTTTTGTCACCCTTGTGGAAAGCAATCGCTTTGTCCACATTCCACTTAACCACCTGGCTGTCCAGGAACAAGGTGGTGTAGGCATTGCCACGGCCGTCAAAGGCAGTGTGCAGTGGGCCCAGGCCCAGTTCGACTTCGGCCACGATGGCATCGTCCAATTTTTCCATTTTGCCGTCGAACCAGTCGAGCACTTTGGCCAACTCAATCACCGTGCCGGTGGGCGACAGTTTGCCGGCGCAAATGAAGTATTTGGCATCGGGCGAAGCATTGACACCGTGGGGGTTCTTAGGCACCGATACATAAGCGACCAAGGCGGTCTTGGGGTCTTTGTTGGCAGCGCGGGTGCAGTCGACCACGGGGACTTTGGAGTCGCCAATGGTCTTGGTTTTTCCGGCTTTGACTGCTTCTTCAATACGCGCAATGTTGAAGAAAGTACAGGCATCACGCTCAGCCGACATCATGTCCGGGTAGACAGCACCCATTTCGGTGTTGTACTGATTGGTCGCAGCCAATTTGCCGTCGTATGAAGTTGCAACCAAGTCGCAGTTGCCATCGATCAGGGCTTGCCAGCGCACTTCCATGCTCTCGGCGTCCACACAGGTAAACAGCGAACGGTACGCTTCCACATTGCCCGCGTCTTTGCCATTGTTGGGTAAGGGGATCGAGAACTCAGCACCGGCAAAAACCCGGGTGGTGTAGTTGATTTTGGGATCAACCGGGTCGGCCTTGTCCGGGAAAATACCGTGAAATCCCTGGATATTCGGAATTTCGACAATTTTGTCGCAGATGAAATAATCCAGACGGATACGGGCCATGCGGCCGTTGATTTTGTCGTTGACCCAGGCGTAACGGCCATCGTAATTGCCGTCTTTGTACGACGCATGCGTGTGGTGCGTGTCCGCCACGGTATAGCGCAGTTCGCCATTGGGCTTGGTGCCCATGATTTTTTTGGATTCGTTGGTAATGCCCCAACCGACCAACGCGTCTGGACAGAACACAGGAATGCGGTGAATCTCGCGGCCGGATGGCATACCCAAAACACGCATATCGCCGGTGTGACCACCGCTCCACAGGCCGTAGTAGCTGTCGAGCTCACCCGGTTTAAGGTGAACTGAGACGCCTCCTGCTGCATGCGATGCAGTAGTGGCTGGGGCAGCCGCTGGAGCGGCAGCAGGCGCCGTGGCAGCACCCTTGTCGGTACAGGCCACAACACCAGCCAAACCGGCCAGCGCTGCGGTATTCATGAATTTGCGGCGTCCGAACACGGTAGAAGCTTCGGCGCTGGCTGATTGGTCTTTGCTCATCACAGTAATCCTTAGGTATCGCGCCCGCTTAAACAATTATTTCGGGCTGGTGCGGATATTAGGCCGACTGCGCCATCGCGGGTTAACCCTTTTACAAAAACTTGATTTATCTCAATCAGGGGCCGTCCAACAGCCGTATTTTTCCAACACGTCACGGGATGCGAAAATAGCGCTGGTTACCTTTTCTACAATTCAACTTTTGATACAAGGATTTTTCGATGCAAAAGAAGTACGTCGGTTTGCTGCTGGTTTGCAGCGCCCTTTTAGCCGCCTGTGGTAAACCCGAGGCCACTGCACCCGCTGCAGAGACCACCACCACAGCACCGGCTGTCGCAGCGGCCGCCCCCGAGGCTGAAAATGCGGTCGGCAAAAGCATCTACGGCAAAACCTGCGCCCTGTGCCATGCTGCCGGTGTAGCCGGAGCGCCCAAACCAGGCGACAAAGCCGACTGGGGCCCGCGCATTGCCCAAGGCAATGACATGCTGTACAAACATGCCATCGAAGGTTTCAACGGTGCCAAAGGCTCCATGCCCGCCCGCGGTGGCAACCCTGCGCTGAAGGACGACGAGGTCAAAGCCGCAGTGGACTTTATGGTGGCGCAGTCGCGCTAACACCACGTATGACGCCCATGGCTCCAAATCGTGGGCGTCGACGCCTGCTGGCCACCCTTCCAATGGTGGCAACTGCACTGTATTTGCGTCCTGCCCTGGCCGACCCCACGGTTCGTCAAGCCGCACGCCCACTCATGGGAACGCGTGTGGACATGACGGTGCAGGCCGATCGGGGTATCGATACACAAGTCGCAATGACGGCCGCATTTTCTGAAATGCAGCGCCTGCATGACATGCTCAGTCGCTACCGCATTGGCAATTCGGTGCATGCGCTGCACCTAGCCGCTGGAGTGCAGGCTGTACCCGTAACGCCTGAAATGCTGAGCGTGCTGCAAATGGCGCTACATCGTTCGCAACAAAGCGGGGGCGCCTTTGACATCACGGTGGGCGCATTCACTGGCTGGGATTTCAGCCAAAGCGCGGGCGTGGTTCCGCCTGCTGACGAAATCGCGCGGGAATTGCCGTTGGTGGACTACCGTCAGTTGGTGCTGGATGAGAAAAAATCGACGGCATACTTGCGTCTGCGTGGCATGCGCATCGACTTGGCGGTATCGCCAAATTGCCTATTTTGCAGGCCGGTATGCGGGTATTAAAAGACCACGGTATCCGCAATGCCATGCTCAACGGCGGCGGGGATGTGCTGGTCAGTGGCCAACTGCAAGGTCGCGATTGGCGTATCGGTTTGCGCGACCCTCGGGCACCGGAGCGCATTCTTGGCACCGTGCACCTGCGCGAAGGATTTGTTGCCGCATCGGGCGACTACGAACGCTTTTTTATGCGCGATGGACAACGCTTTCACCACATTCTGGATCCGCAAACGGGGCAACCCACCCGCGGCCCGCATGGGGTTGCACTAATTGCACGCACACTCGAAGACATTAACGGACTGGGCGCAGCCATCATGGTGGCCGGTGCTGCAGCCGGGCGCGCGATGCTCGAACCTTTGCAATCGGTCGATGCGCTCATCGTGGAGCCCAAACTGGGTTTGTGGTTATCGCCTGGTATGGGGCAACGCCTGCACAGTTGATACTGCGCTCTGCTGTGGAGCCGTGCTGGTCAGCAGTATCCTTGTGGAGGATCAAGTCTCCCCCCCCACCCTCTAGTCAGTCACAGTGAGTGAAGTGAAACTCAATTGCACGAGGACGATTTCAGTCGCGCACGCACCTCCATGTCATTTTTATCCGCTATACCGTTCTCGGTGCAAACCGTTTGCCTGCTGATTGCCAGCAATGTATTCATGACTTTTGCCTGGTACGGGCACTTGCGCAACATGGCCACGGCTCCGTGGTACTTTGCGGCCTTGGTGAGCTGGGGGATTGCGCTGTTCGAGTATTTGCTGCAAGTGCCGGGTAACCGCATTGGCTTTCAGCAGGCCGGGTTTTCACTGGCGCAACTGAAAATTGTGCAAGAGGTGATCACCCTGAGTGTGTTTGTGCCGTTCGCGCTGATTTATATGAATGAGCCCTTCAAACTGGATTATTTGTGGGCTGGTTTTTGCCTGGTGGGTGCTGTTTATTTTATTTTCCGGACTGCTTGATTCGGGTCATGTCGTGGCGAAAGCAGGCGGTTACACTTCGCCCTCTTGAAAGTATGTGCTGATGTTGGACTACCGGTTGAGGAGAATGTGATGCTGTTTGGAAAACTCTTGCCCCGTGAAGGCAATTTTTTTGAGATGTTCAACCAGCACGCCGACCGTATTGTTGAGGCAGTGCAGGCATTCTCGAAGCTGGTCGCCAACTACAGCGACCTGGATTTGCGCGCCAAATACAACCAGGAAGTGGATGATGCCGAGCGGGCCGCCGATCGGGTGACGCATGACTGCAACAAGGCCATCCACATTACGTTTATTACCCCGATTGACCGGGAGCAAATCCACGCACTGATAAATACCATGGACGATGTGGCGGATCTGATTCAGGATTCTGCCGAAACCATGGCACTGTATGACGTACGCCATATGACCGAGGAGATCAGTCGCTTGACCGATTTGAGCGTCAAATGCTGCGAGCGTTTGCGCGATGCGGTCAAGTTGCTGGGCAACATTGCCGATCCGTCCACGGCCGAGGCGGCACTTAAAACATGCGAAGAAATTGACCGCCTTGAGTCCGATGCCGACCGGGTGATGCGCACCGCCATGAGCAAGCTGTTTCGTGAGGAGCCGGATGTGCGCGAGGTCATCAAGCTCAAGGCGATTTATGAATTGCTGGAAACCATTACCGACAAGTGCGAAGACGTGGCGAATGTGATTGAGGGCATCGTCCTCGAAAACTCCTGATCCCAGCCCCGACAAAACGATTATGGATACCGTACAAACGGCGTTGTGGGTGGTTGTGATGCTGGTCGCGCTGGCGCTTGCGTTTGACTTTATGAACGGGTTTCATGATGCAGCCAACTCGATTGCAACCGTGGTTTCTACCGGCGTGCTCAAGCCCGGTCAGGCGATTTTGTTTGCCGCGTTCTTCAATGTGATTGCGATCTTTGTCTTTCAATTGAGTGTTGCAGCCACGGTGGGTAAAGGTATTGTGCAGCCGGGGGTGGTCGATACCCATGTGGTGTTTGGCGCCTTGCTGGGTGCCATCACCTGGAACGTGATTACCTGGTACTACGGCATTCCCAGCAGCTCGTCCCATGCCTTGATTGGCGGCATTGTAGGGGCGGTGATTGCGAAGGCGGGAGCTTCGGCCTTGCTTTCCACCGGCATCATGAAGACCGTCATCTTTATTTTCGTATCACCATTGCTGGGTTTCGTTTTGGGCTCCTTGATGATGGTGCTGGTAGCGTGGATTTTCAGGCGCTCACGACCGTCCCGCGTGGATAAGTGGTTTAGACGATTGCAGTTGGTGTCTGCCGGTGCCTACAGCTTGGGCCATGGTGGCAATGATGCGCAAAAAACCATTGGCATCATCTGGATGCTTTTGATTGCGACCAATTACGCGTTGCCGGGTGATAAGGCTCCGCCAACCTGGGTTATTTTGTGCTGCTACACGGCCATTGGTGCTGGAACTATGTTTGGCGGTTGGCGCATCGTCAAGACCATGGGGCAGAAAATTACCAAACTCAAACCTGTGGGCGGTTTTGTGCCGAAACGGGAGGTGCCATCACCCTGTTTATGGCAACTGCGCTGGGTATTCCGGTTTCCACTACCCACACCATCACCGGCGCCATTGTGGGTGTGGGGTCTACCCAGCGTGCCAGTGCTGTGCGTTGGGGGGTGGCTGGCAATATTGTGTGGGCGTGGGTGTTGACTATTCCGGCCAGCGCTTTTGTAGCCGCTGTTGCCTACTGGGTCAGTCTGCAGATTTTTTAATCTGGATCGGTCATGGGGGTGTGGTGCATGCGCTGCCCAAACCGATGGTTTTTTCCATCAACACCACGTCCAGCCAGCGCTCAAATTTCCAGCCGCAGTTCGAGGATAGATCGAGTCCCCAGCCGAGTAACGGTAGGCAGGGCGCGGCTTGAACCAGTTGCAATAGGCGAAACCCAGTACGTGTCTCGATCTACGGCAGGACGAATTTTTATCATGTGCTTCAGAAACGATATAATGCAGGGCTATTCAGGGTGTCACTGGCCGGGTGGTCAGTTGCGTGTCTCAACTTTGAATTCAATGGTCGAACATTATTTTCGATCTCCCAAAGGATAAATCATGGTCGTTATTCGACTCGCCCGTGGCGGAGCCAAAGCTCGCCCGTTTTTCAATATCGTTGTGGCTGACAAGCGCACCCGCCGTGATGGGCGCTTTATCGAGCGTATTGGTTTTTACAACCCCATCGCTACAGCCACCGAAGAGAGCATCCGCATTGCCCAGGATCGTTTGACCTACTGGCAAGGCGTAGGCGCTCAGGCTTCCCCTACCGTGGAACGCCTGATTCAACAAGCTGCTAAAAGCAGCCTGATTGATTGCGCCCTTGGTTGGGCTTACGGGTTCAACCAAGGGCGCACCTCTTCTCTCTTTCATGCTATCCCAGCTCGAACCTGCTGAATTGCCAGCGGACGCTGTCGAGGTTGGGCGCGTCGCAGAGGCGTGGGGTGTTAAGGGGGTGGTTCAAGGTCTTGCCTTACAGTGCAGATCCTGAGGCCCTTTTTCTTCCAAACGCTGGTTTATCCTGCCTTCAGAAAAAGGTGTAAAACGTTCTCGGGCGTTCTGACGCTTGCTGTGAAGGAGTCCAAGGAGCACTCTGACACTGTGGTGGCCTGTGCCAAGGGCATAGAAGATCGCTCCGCCGCCGAAGCCTTGCGTGGTGCGCGCATTTTCGTGCCGCGTTCCAGTTTTCCCACTGCGCAGACGGATGAGTATTACTGGGTGGACTTAATCGGTCTTTCGGTCGTCAACCGCCAGCAAGAATCCTTGGGCACGGTGAAAGAGCTTTTATCGACCGGCCCACAAACTGTATTGGTGCTGGAATACTCCCAAGATGGCAAGGCGCTTGAGCGGATGATTCCCTTTGTTGCAGCCTATATTGACGATGTGGATTTGCCAGCGCGTTGTATTCGCGTTGATTGGCAGTCGGATTACTGAGTGCAGGGTGCATGCGCTTTGATGTCATTACCCTGTTTCCTGAGTTGTTTGCCCCATTTTTGACCGTGGCGTGACCCGCCGGGCCTATGAATCGGGCCAGGTGCAGGTCCAGTTTTCCAATCCCCGTGACCACGCACTAGGTAACTACCGCCGCATTGATGATCGACCATTTGGCGGCGGCCCCGGTATGGTCATGATGGGCGAGCCGCTGGCCAAGGCCTTGGCGCATATTCGCACGCAGCGTGTGGATGCCGCCCCCGTGGTACTTTTTTCTCCCATCGGCAAACGTCTGGACCATGCCGCAGTGCAGCGGTGGTCGGATAGCAGTGGCGCGATTTTGGTCTGTGGACGCTACGAAGGCATTGATCAGCGCTTCATTGATGTCCATGTGGATGAACAGATCAGCCTGGGTGATTTTGTGTTGTCGGGCGGCGAAGTAGCCGCCATGGCGTTGTTGGACGCCGTTGCGCGCCTGCAGCCCGGCGTGCTGTCCGATGCCGGTAGCCACCAGCTGGATAGTTTTAACCCCTTGCTTGATGGCTTGCTGGATTGCCCGCACTACACGCGACCCGAAGACTGGCTGGGGCATGCGGTGCCGCCGGTGTTGTTGTCGGGCAATCATGCCCACATTGAGCGCTGGCGACGCGACCAACGGCTGCGATTGACCGCTTCACATCGCCCGGATGTCCTGGATGCCGCCCGTGAGGCGGGGCGCTTGGATGCGGCAGATGAGTGCGTGTTGCGGCAACTTGTGTGAGCTTGCTATAATGCAAGGCTAACCGATCCTCTGCACGGCCAGATTTGTTTTGGCAAATTGGCGTCATTTCGATGCCGGCGCATGCAAGATCAAGTAAGGAAATCATGAACCTGATCCAAACTCTTGAGCAAGAAGAAATTGCTCGCCTTGGCAAAACTATCCCTGAGTTCGCCCCTGGTGACACCGTTGTCGTTAGCGTTAACGTGGTTGAAGGTACACGCAAGCGTGTGCAGGCTTACGAAGGTGTGGTGATTGCGAAGCGCAATCGTGGCCTGAACAGTGGCTTTATCGTTCGCAAAATTTCCAGCGGCGAAGGCGTGGAGCGTACGTTCCAGACCTACAGCCCGCTGATCGCTGGTATCGAAGTCAAGCGTCGCGGTGATGTGCGCCGTGCCAAGCTGTACTACCTGCGTGACCGCAGCGGCAAGTCGGCACGTATCAAAGAAAAATTGCCAGCCAAAAAGACAGCCGCTTAATACCGCGCTGTTTTTCAAAGAACCGCCCAGCGAAAGTTGTGGCGGTTTTTTTGCGATTGCCTATGACTGCCTTGCCAAATTTTGATCCACGCCTGGTGCCAGTGGTCGGCGTGGACAGCCACCTGCCCAAAGTACGGGCCGAGTCCTTGCAGCCGGCGGCCTTGGCGCAACGCTTCGCTAGTGCCAAGCCCTGGTTGCCCGAGATGCACGCAGAACCGCGGTTTTCGGAGCGGGAGCCCGTGCATGCTTCTGTCCTAGTGCCTTTGGTCATGCGTGGCGATCAATTGCAGGTGCTTTTGACGTTGCGCACCGCTAACCTTTCCAGCCACTCGGGGCAAATTGCTTTCCCAGGTGGCAAGGCCGACGCCGAGGATGCTGACGCAGCCGCTACGGCACTGCGCGAAGCGCAGGAGGAAATTGGGCTGGATGCACAGTATGTAGAAGTATTGGGGCAGTTTCCAATCTACACCACAGGGAGCGCGTTCATGATTACCCCGGTGGTGGCCGTGGTACACCCTGGGTTTACCTTGCAGCCCAACCCAAACGAGGTGGCCGACATCTTTGAAGTGCCGTTGGCATTTCTGATGGATCCGGCCCACCACCGGCGCCATGCCGTGCAGTGGGCGGGGCAGCGCCGGGAGTGGCTTTCCATGCCCTACACGGATGCCAGTGCCGAGCGATTCATTTGGGGTGCTACGGCCGGTATTTTGCGCAACTTTTATCGATTCTTGCTGGACTGAGTGCCGTGGTGCGTGGCGACTGCTGGATTTGCGCAATAGGGCGCATTTTTCCCCATCCATGTGGGTCGCTATGATGGGCCCATGAGTTTTATTTCCATCTTATTTGCGTTGTTGCTGGAGCAGGCCAGACCATTGGCGCCGCTCAATGCGCTGCACAACAGTGTGCGCAATTGGGTGCGCTGGGTGATTCGCAACCTGGATACCGGCAAACCCCATCACGGCTGGTTGGCGTGGTGGGTGGCCGTGGTCGCCCCTGCATTCCTGGTGTGCGCGGTGCATTGGCTGTTGGTCTGGTCTTTGGGCTGGATGGCGGCGGTGGTATGGAGTGTGGTGATTTTGTATGCCACACTCGGCTTTCGCCAGTTCAGCCACCATTTCACGGGCATACGCGACGCCTTGCATGCCGGTGACGAGGATCTCGCACGCCAGCGTCTGGCGCAGTGGATGCACATCGACGCCAGTGCCTTGCCACGCAGTGAAATTGTGCGACACGTCATCGAATACTCGGTGTTAAGCGCCCATCGCCATGTATTTGGTGTGTTTGCCTGGTATTCATTGCTCGCGGCCTTGGGCCTCGGCCCTGCAGGTGCGGTGCTCTACCGTGTCGGAGAATTCATGGCGCGCTACGTGAATCGCACGATCAGTCCATCGGGCACGCCCGTCAGCGAGGCCCTGCAAGACAATGCCAATGCCGCCTGGGCCGCCATGGACTGGCTACCGGCACGCATTACCGCCCTGGGTTTTGCCTTTGTTGGCAGTTTTGAAGATGCTGTGGACAGTTGGCGTCAACACGAGGCGCAGTACCCGGGGAATAACGATGGCGTGATTCTGGCGGCTACTGCGGGCGCCGTGAATGTCAAGTTGGGGCCAAAAGAAGGTAGCGGCCCAGGGCAGATGCCCCAGTCGGTGCATCTGCGTGCGGTGGTCGGGCTCGTGTGGCGCACGGTGGTGATGTGGATGGTATTTTTGGCTCTGCTCTCGCTGGCGCGCTTGCTGGGTTGACCGCTGGGCGCCGCACAGTGGTCTTCGCACCCGGTGCCGTCGTGCAGCCAAGGTCTCAATAGCGTCTCTGGCCCAATTCCGCGAATAATTCGCTATAAAGTTTATAGCGTGTTGCGCTTATCCCGTGTGCGCTGGGGTCATAAACCGCTTCAGATTGAGGCTGCACGGCAGCCATCACCGTGCAACCCGGTTCATGCAGATGGCTACAGTTGTAGAACCGGCAGTCCGATGCATGTGCCTTGATGTCTGGCATCAGTGACGCGAGGTGTTGGGGCTCGATATGGTGCAGGCCAAATTCCTGGAAGCCCGGTGAATCGATAACAGCCGTGCCACGGCTTTTATCAACCCAGTAGAGGGTGGTGCTGGTGGTGGTGTGTTTGCCCGAATTCAGTGCCGTGGAGATGGCGTTGGTCAGCACCTGGGCATCAGGAATCAGGCGGTTAATCAGGGTGCTCTTGCCCGAGCCCGATGGACCCAACACCAGTGTGGTTTTGCCCTCCAGCAGGGCGTCCAGGGGGTGTTCCGGGGGCGGTGCGGCGGTGTCGCGTGGTTTGAGTGCCATGGGCAGTACCGTGTACCCCATGGTGCGGTAGGCAGCCAAACGGGCCCATGTCCTCGCAAACGGAAGCGTCAAATCGCTTTTGTTGAGTGCGATGAGGGGGCGGATATGGGCGGCCTCGGCGGCAATCAGGGCCCGTGTTAGTTGGCTCTCCGAAAACTCCGGCTCGGCGGCGATCAGAATCAGCACCTGGTCCAGATTGGCCGCGAAGGACTTGGTGCGAATCTCGTCCTGGCGATAGAACAGATTGCGCCGGGGCTCTACCTTTTCGATGGTACCTTCGTCTTGTGTGGCTTGCCACAGCACCTGGTCACCGACCACGGTCTGGCTTTTTTTGCCGCGCGGGTGGCAAATCAGGCGCCGGCCATCGGGGGTTTCCACCCACACGTGGCGCCCGTGTCCGGCAATGACCAGGCCTTTTTCCAGGGGGGGGGATGCAGCCACAATGGCTTATTCCGGGCTGACCAGTGCATCCACGCGGGCGGCACAGTCAAAGTCGGCCTGGGAGATGCCGTGCACGTCGTGGGTCTGCCAGCGTACGCTGCAGCGGTTAAACGATACACGCAGTTCCGGGTGGTGGTTGTGGCGTTGGGCGATATAGGCCACGGCATTCACAAAGGCCATGGTTTCCAGAAAGCCGGCTAGCTGAAAGGTTCTCTCGATGGCCACATCGGCACCGTCACCCGAGAGTTTCCAGCTTGGAAGCTGGCCCAGCTTTGCTATGATTTGTGTAGCTGTCAGCGCTTGGTGGGCGTGCGCAGAAGGGGTTTTTTGCTTCAAGATCACTCCGGCTCAAGGTGTTGTGGATGGGCTTGCCAGCCGCGCCAAACGCTCCATGGCAGGCGGGTGTGAGTAGTAAAACTGCACATACACTGGATCGGGTGTCAGTGTGGCGGCGTTGTCCTGAAACAGCTTGAGCAAGGCGCTCGACAGGGCGGCGTCGCTGATTTGTTCGACCGCATAGGCATCGGCCTCGAACTCGTGTCGGCGTGACAGCTGGGCCATCAGGGGCCCCCAATAAGGTCCCCGCCAGCGGCAGTACCAGCATAAACAGCAGCAGGGCCAGCGCGTCGTTCGCACCCGTCATGTTGGGGCTAACGCCCAGCCCCGTGAAGAACCAGGTTTGTTGGCTCAGCCACCCCAGTGCGAAGAAGCCGGCCAGGCTCAGCGCAAACAACGAAACAATGCGCTTGGGTACATGGCGGTGCTTGAAATGACCCAGTTCGTGGGCCAGCACGGCGTCCACTTCCGCAGGGTTGAGTTGCGCCAGCAAGGTGTCATAAAAAACCACCCGCTTGGAGGCACCAAACCCCGTGAAGTAGGCATTGGCATGGGCACTGCGTTTGCTGCCATCCATGACGTAAAAGCCTTTGGAGGTAAATCCGCAGCGCGCCATGAGTTGCGAAACGTGTTGCTGAATTTCGGCGTCTTGCAAGGGCTGGAACTTGTTGAACCAGGGTGCAATCCAGGTCGGATAAATCAGCAGTGCCAGCAGGTTGAAGCCCATCCACGCACCCCACACCCACAGCCACCACCACGTGCCCATGGCGCCCATCATCCACACCACCAGTGCGATGAAGGGCAGCCCAATCAAGGCCGACAAGACGCTGGATTTGAGCAAATCCTGCAGCCACAGTCGGATGCTGGTTTTGTTGAAACCAAAGCGCTCTTCGATGACAAAAGTCTGGTACAGCGTGAAAGGCAACTCCAGCAGGCCATTGATGAGCACAAACGCACCGATTAGTGCGACCTGCTGGCCCAGGCCATGTCCCGCTATGCCGACCAGTGTCTGGTTCAGTAGCGACAATCCGCCCAGCAAAGTCCAACCCAGGGCAATGGCAGCGCCCCAGGCCATTTCAATCAGACCAAAACGTGCTTTGACAATGGTGTAATCGGCTGCACGCTGGTGTGCGGCCAGGGCAATTTTGCTGGCGAACATTGGTGGAACCGCATCGCGGTGCCGGGCAACATGGCGTATCTGGCGCGTGGATAACCAGACCTTCAGTAGCAGGCTGCAGCACAGCGCGAGGGCAAATACCACTGTGGTGGACAGCGCGGCGGGCGAAGGGGCGGCAAGGGGAAGCAATTCAGTCATGGCCTGCGAGTTTAGGTCATCGGCGACAATGCGGGCATGCTTGACACCCCACCCACCCTTACAAAATCAGAGATGAATCTCGTTTGGCTCGACTGCGAGATGACCGGTTTGCAACCCGAAGTTGATCGCATCATCGAAATTGCCGTCATCGTGACCGATCCAATGCTCGAACAGCGGGTTGAGGGCCCGGTGCTGGTAATTCACCAAAGCACCACCCAGCTCGACAAGATGGACGCCTGGAACAAAGGCACCCACGGCAAGAGTGGTCTGATCGACAAAGTCAAGGCGTCCACCATGACTGAAGAACAGGCGCAAGAGACCTTGATTGCCTTTTTGAAGCAGTATGTACCGGCCAGCAGTGCGCCGATGTGCGGCAATTCCATTGGCCAGGACAGGCGCTTTCTGGTCAAGTACATGCCCAAGCTGGAGGCATTTTTTCACTACCGCAACATTGACGTGAGCACGCTCAAGGAGTTATCCAAACGCTGGAAGCCCGCCGTCCAAACAGCATTCAAGAAGCAGCAACGCCATACCGCCCTTGCGGATGTTCATGAATCGATTGATGAGCTGCTGCACTACCGCACGCACTTTCTGCGGCTCGATTGATAAACACGCCCGTGAGTTTGCGGGCCACAAAGGCAAACTCGCGGGCCGGTGGCGAGAAGTGGCGACTGGCGGCCGATTCGGCGGCCTGCAAGCCGGCACGCTTCATCAATTCCGATGCGCCCCAGCGGTAGGCACCCTGGGCGTTGAGGTGTTCCGGAGGCAGGCTGGCAGGGTCGCGCAGCGGTTCCAGTAAACGCAGGCAAAAGTCGGAAAAAGTGCGTTGTGCATGGGCACTGCTGGTGGGCGTCAGGCACCCCAGCTGGGTCAGGCCATGCACCACCCCTGGCTGGTCACCCTGTTGCCCGGCGGAAATGGTCGTACCCAGCGCATCCAGAAAGGAGCGCGAACATTCCATGAGTGCACCAAAGTCCAGCAAAATGAGTTGGTCGGACGTCGATCCCACTCGCACGCGGTAGTTGCCAAAGTTGGGGTCGGTCTGCATCACGTCCCAGGCGTAGACCTCGTTCAAAAACAGGTCCAGCATCGCCACGGCCAGCAGGTTGCGCCGCTGCAGCGGTAGTTGGGCCACCCGCTCACTGGTCACCATCTCACCTGGCACATACTGCAAGGCCAGCACCACACTGTTGCTGAACTGTGGATACACCGATGGCACACAGTAACGCGCGTCGGTCGCCACCAATGCGGCCATGCGCTGGGTCATGCGGGCTTCGTGTAGGTAGTCCACCTCCAGGTGCAATTGGGTGCGCATGTCTTCCAGCCAATCGTCCAGCGCACGCCCGGCCTTGAGCCAGCGCGTCATCTTGAGCAGGCGCACCACGGCGTTGAAGTCGGCGTCGATGGTGTCGCGCACACCGGGGTAGAGCACTTTGAGGACGATTTCTTCGCCGCTGGCCTTGATTCGTGCGCGGTGAACCTGGGCCAGCGAGGCGGCGGCCAGCGCGGTGGGGTCAATGTCCAGCAGGGAATAGGCAGCGCCCAGGTTGTGCTGGAGCACGGGCTCCATCACGCTCCAGGGCAGGGGCTGGGTTTGCGCCTCCAGTTCGTGTAGTGCTTCGGTCAGTTCGGGGGGCAGAAAATGCTCGCCCAGCAAGGCGCACATTTGTCCCACCTTCACGTAGGTACCTTTGAGGCGACCCAGTTCGGCGACAAACCGGTGCGCCTCGCTGCGCGTGACGGTGCTGTGCTGCTTCCAGGCGGGCAGCATACGCCCCAGCGCAGCGTCCAACGCCAGGGCACCGCCCGCCCGCGCCCCCGCAATCGATGCCGAGAGGCTGCGCCCGAAGGCACTCAGCGGTATGCCGTGATGGGCTTTGTTATTTGGAAATTTCGCCATAGGTTCAACTGTCTGACGCTGCGATTTTAGGAGGTATGCAATGCCTGCAACGGTGCGCACCACCCATTGCGCTGAACCGGTGCAGTGCAATGGGCGGCGGCTGGGTGGGCTGGTCAGCGTCCCTGCGGTTTTCATCGGACAAAAACACGACAATACCGCCTCTATGACGAACGATACCCAGCGGCCTTTGACCATGCACCAGCATGGTCGTTACGTGGTGTGGGCGGTATTGGTGGGTGTAACCGTGGTGTTGCCCTGGATCAACCCATTTTCCACCGGTCCACGTGCCAACACAGTGCCTTTGTTGGTCAGCGGCTTTTGTGCGCTGACGTTGCTGGTGGGGTATGGCCTGCTGCAACGCGGCGCATCTGCACGCAACCCATGCCAGCCCACGGCGGTTTTTGTGGCCTGGTTGGCCGCGGCCCTGTTATCCAGCGCCATGGGGCTGGCGCAGTATTTCGGTCTGGCCGACTCCCTTGCTCCGTGGGTGAACGTCACCACCGTGGGGCAGGCCTTTGGAAATTTGCGCCAGCGCAACCAGTTTGCCTCGCTCACGTCCGTCGGACTGATCGCTTTACTGTACCTGGCCCGGCGTTTCGTCCCCGTTGGGCGCGCGCGCCTTGGCTTGTCGATGGGGCTGGTTGGGGCCGCACTGGGGTTACTGGCGCTGGCCAACGCGGCCAGCGCCTCGCGCACCGGTGCCCTGCAGTGGCTCATGGTGACCGTGATGTGCTGGTTGCCCTGTCAGCGCCGCAGCCGGGTGCTGGCCAGTGCCGCGTTGTTGTTGTACGCACTGGGTGTGTTCTTGCTGCCCGTCGTGCTGGAATGGCTGACCGGATTGCCCCAGTCCGGCCTGCTCAATCGCCTGCGGGAATCCGCAGGTTGCGAAAGCCGAAAGCTGTTGTGGGCCAATGTGCTGGAATTGATCGCCCAAAAACCGTGGTTCGGTTGGGGCTGGGGTGAACTCAAGTTCGCCCACTTTATTTATCCCTATTCCGGGCCCCGGTTTTGCGCCATTCTGGACAATGCCCATAACCTGCCGCTGCACCTGGCAGTGGAACTGGGCATTCCCTGAGCACTGCGCTGTGCGCTGCCGTGCTGTGGTGGGTATGGTGCCGCCGGCCATGGCGTGAACCCGATGTGCACCGCCAGGCGGCGTGGGCGGTGCTGGCCATTATTGCGTTGCACAGCATGGTGGAGTACCCCTTGTGGTACGGGCCGTTTCAGATGGCAACGGGGCTGTGTGTGGGGCTATTGTAGCGCCGTGTGCCCCAGAAATCCTTGCCCACGAGGTGCGCGCCATCGGTTGCGAAAACGGCTTTCGCAATCGTGGTTGCCACGTTATTGGGAGGGGGCTGGCCTATACCGCCTGGGACTACACGCGCGTCAGCCAGCTGTATTTGCTGCGCGAGCAACGCCTGGCGGCCTACCAGGACCACACCCTGTCCAAGGCCCGGCCATCACGGCTGTTCGCCCAGGAGGTGCAATTTGCCGAACTCACCACCTTCGCACTGACCGACGATAACGCGCTGCGGCAACACAACCTGGCGCGCCAGTTGCTGCATTTTTCGCCTGAACCACGGGTGCTGCAAAAACTGCTGGACAGCGCCATTTTGCTGGGTCTGGACGATCCCGCATTGCGCGTGGTTCGCCAGCAGTTCGCTGCCGCATATCCGAAGGCCTATGCGCAGTGGATCCACCCAACCGACCCGGCGGGTGATGCCGCGTTCACGCCTTAGCTGCTATCACGCGGCAGGTCCTGCCCCGGTTGACGCAAACCGCGCCGGTGTGCGGTCCTGCAGCCACTGGAGCAACTGCACGATGGGCATGGGCTTGGCGTAGTAGTAGCCCTGTATCAGGTGACAACCCAGTGCCATGAGTTGTGTTTGTTGTGTTGCGGTTTCTATGCCTTCGGCAATCACGTCCATGCCCAGTTGCTGGGCCAGCGCGATGATGACGCGGGCCACGCGGTCATCGCCATTGCCCATCAAAATCACAAACGAGCGGTCCAGTTTGAGGGTTGAAAACGGCATGCTGCGCAGCCGGTGCAGTGAGGAGTAGCCGGTTCCAAAGTCATCCAGATGCAAATGGAAGCCTGCGTCCGCCAGGGCATTGAGTTGCGCGGTGGCGTAATTGGCATCACTGGCCAGTGCCGATTCGGTCAACTCAAAATGAATGCAGGTGCGGGGCACACCGGCGCCATCAAACAGTGCGCACATTTGTTGCACCAGCGATTTGCTCATCAACTGCTTGGGCGCCAGATTGATGTTGACGACGTGCTCGGGATTGAGCGCACGCAGCGCGGGCATCGCCGCCGCCACCTTGCGCGCCACCTCGGCACCCAGAGGGTGGATCAGGCCGGATTCTTCGGCCACCGGTATGAATCGGTCCGGCGGGCAGTAGCCACCCCCGGCCAGAGGCCAGCGCGCCAGGGCTTCGAACATGGCCACTTCGTTGGTGCGCAGATCCATGATGGGCTGAAACCACACTTCGAGTTCGTCCAGGCGCAAACACTCGCGTAGCTGCTGTTCCAACACCATGCGCTCCTGCACATTGGCCAGCATCACGTCCTGGAAGAAGCTGTGCCGCCCTTTACCCGCTGCCTTGGAGGCATACATGGCCAAATCCGCGTTGCGCAGCAGGCTGTCCTGGTCTGACGTTGCCGTGGCGATGGCAATGCCGATAGAGGCACTGACTGTCAAAATCGAGCCATTGAAGGTGCGCGGCATGGAAATATTTTTCTGCACCCGGTTGGCAAACTGGTCGACGCCGAGCTCATCGTTGCTGGCGGCAAAAATCAGGGCAAACTCGTCTCCGCCCAGGCGTGCCACCACGTCGGAGGCGCGCACCATGGTTTGCAGGGAATGCGCGATCTCCTTGAGCAAAAAATTGCCGGCCTCATGCCCCAGGGAATCGTTGATGATCTTGAAATCGTCGATGTCGATCAGCAGCACTGCGATGCTCAGTGAGGTGTGCGCCCCCTGGCGCTGGCGCAGACCCAGGAAGTGCTCCAACTTTTCCAGCAGCAACCGGCGATTGCCCAGCCCGGTAAGCGAATCGGTTCGCGAGTCGAGCATCAGTTGGTTGCGCGACTGCTCCAGGTCGGCCACCATGTCGTTCAGGGCCAGCGCCAGGGCATCGAGCTCATCGCTGCCCTGCACCGGCCACGCGTGCTGAACCTCCATGGGTGAACCTTGCAAATGCCGCGCCTTGGTTGCAAACAGCGCAAGGCGCCTGAATATCAGGCGGTCAAACACCAGTACCGCACCCACCGCCGCAATAACCACCAGCACCACGGCATTGACCAGCAACACCAGAAAGCCGGTTTGGCGCTGGCGATCGAGTCCTGCCTGTAGCACTACACGCAGGCGCAAGGCGCTACTGCCCAGCGAATCGGGCAGTACGCTACCAACCACTCCGGCTTGTGCGTCGGTGGCGGATTCCGAAGTGGCTTGTACGATGTGAAATTGCGAACCAGTGGATTGCACCAAAGAACGCAGAGCCGACGCATCCAGCATCCGAACCATCACCAGCCAGCCGACCGTTTCCGCCCCAGGCGCACTGTTGCGCACCGGACTGACTCCCACCGCCACCGGCTGACCTGCCACCCACAGTTTGAGGTTGCCGCCTCCTGCACTGTGCGCCAGCGTGGGTTGCTGCAATGCGGCCCCAATGCGGTGCACCAGGGCATCGTCTGCGTGCAGATGGGTGTGCCCACCATGGCGGGCATCCACACTGGAATGCAGGTGCCCATCCAGGGTAAAAAAAGCGGCAACCTGCACCCCGATGTTCTGCAGCGACTCGCGGGTGAAGGTTTTTTCCATGAACGCCGCATCGGGCTGGCGCATGTGTTGCGCCGCGTCGTCCCACACGGCGTTGTCCACGGTAATGCGAACCAGCGCGTCCACATCCTGCAAAAACGCGGTTTCCACCCGTGCCAACTGGCTGGCTGTGGCGCGTTGCTCAAAATCGACCAGACTTTGGTGAAACAGGTAGGCGCCCACACCAAAACTGATGGAGCCCACGGCGCACAAAAACAGCACCAATATCAGCAGAATTTTGATACGCAAACTGGCCATGGCGTGTGACAAAGGGTTGGGCAAAGGTTGTCGGAGCAACAACCTTACACTAACTTCCTGCACGCCAGGCCAGTGCCTTGCGGGCTGCAGCCTGTTTCACACGCGATAGGCGGAACCGGCCCGGCGTGGTATTGGCCCCATTATTTATGACAAAAAATGCCTCCAGCGCTTGCACGACGCGCGCAAGCAGCTATCAATTTAGTAGCAAATCATGCTGACCGAGCCGGTAACCATCGCCCGGGCATTGGCCCAGGTTCAGGCCGAGGGATTGAACCGGCTGGATGCGCAAATGCTGGTGCTGCACGCGCTGGGAAAGGCCCCGCATGACCGCGCCTGGTTGTTGGCACACGATACCGACTGGTTACCGCCCGGTGCCCTTGCCGCGTTGCAAGCGGCCGCAGCGCGCCGTGCAGGCGGGGAGCCACTGGCCTACATCACCGGCTGCAAAGAATTTTTTGGCTTGCAACTCGCCGTTGATCCGCGGGTTCTGGTACCCCGACCGGACACCGAAACCCTGGTGGAGTGGGCGCTGGGTGTGTTGCCCGGCAATGCCCCGGCCCGGGTGGCCGACCTGGGTACCGGTAGCGGGGCGATTGCCCTGGCGCTCAAGGCCACGCGTGGGTTGCTTACGGTGGTGGCGGTGGACGCCAGCCGTGACGCGCTGGCGGTTGCGGCGTGCAACGCACAGCGACTGGGGCTGGATATCGAGTGTGTTCACGGCGACTGGCTGCAGCACGTGACAGGGCAATTTGATGCCGTGGTGTCGAACCCGCCGTATATCGCCGCTGCCGATCCGCACCTGCAGGCTCTGCGCCACGAGCCCGCGCTGGCCCTGACCAGCGGCGCGGATGGACTCGATGCTGTGCGCACCATCCTCACCCAGGTCCCACACCACCTGAAACCGGGCGGCTGGCTGCTGCTGGAGCACGGCTACGACCAGGCCGGCGCAGTGCGTGCATTGCTGGTGGCGGCTGGTTTGCAGGCCGTACAGTCGCGCCGCGACTTGGCCGGAATCGAGCGTTGCAGCGGCGGGCACATGCCGCACGGTTGAATCGGTCCGATAATTGCGTGTCAATACGCCAACGTGGGGTGCGGCCGACGTCGCTAGCATCGGCTTCGCGTTTTTGAAACGGGCTCTTTGTTGAAGTATGCCCATTGCACTGCCATCGACCTGCCTTGCGGCACAACAACAGGACTTTCCTTGAAATACCCCATCGCCGTCGCCCTTGCAATTGCCGTCTGCCTGCTGGCGTGCGCCCAGGAGGCGCCGGCCACATCACCCGTTGCGGCGCACAGCGCTGGTGCCATGGCGGCGCCGAAAGCCTATGTTCGCATCGTGGTGCAGTTCAGGAATCCGTCGGCCATCGATGCACGTGCCTTTGTGCAACGCCTGCAAGCGGCAGGCCACCCGTCGGTGCACTATATTGGCGCCGTTTCGGGTGAT
The DNA here is from genome assembly GCA_016719405.1 of Candidatus Aalborgicola lynettensis. Taxonomy (GTDB): domain Bacteria; phylum Pseudomonadota; class Gammaproteobacteria; order Burkholderiales; family Burkholderiaceae_C; genus Allorhodoferax; species Allorhodoferax lynettensis. The sequence continues at coordinate 132,587 of JADJZE010000002.1, read as the reverse complement.
ACACATGTGTACCGCCTGCAGCACGCGCCGGGCCAGTCGCTGCAACAGGTGTTGCAGAGGCTGCATACCATGCCCGAAATTGCCGATGCACGGCTGGACGACAAAATCAAGGTACCCTGAGAATGTGGCAAGACTGTGCCTTGAAGTGTCTTTGCTATCCGTGGCGCATAGTCGCCACGCACGCCCTGTCGGGGGCCGGCGTGGCTTTCCTTTTGATGGTGCTGATGCCAGCCGAATTGCAGGCAGAAAACGCAGTCCGGACTGCAACGTTGCGCCGCGCAGACGTACCCACCAGTGCCAGCACATGGCGGCGCCTGATCGTTAAATACAAGGACGATAGCGGGGTCAATGCCACCGAGCCGTGGCTGGCGCCGGTTCGCATACCCAATGGCAAAGAGCGCGCCATGGCACTTACCGCAACCGGCTACCGCAGTGGCCGGGGACGGCACCTGTTGCGTCTCTCGCACCTGAAATCGATTACCGCACACAGCCATGTCATGCTGAGCGACGTGGCCTTGACCCGCGTCGAAATGAAGGCCTTGGCCCGTCAAATTGCGCTGGATCCACGGGTTGAATACGCCGAGATGGATGAGCGCGCCTACCCGCTGATGGTGCCGAACGACCCCGATTACGCCGCGCGGCAATGGAACCTGCGCGCGCCCGCCGACGATGCCGGTGGCGCCAATCTGCCGGGCGCCTGGGACCTGTCTGTTGCGGGCAGGCCCCTGAATGGGGCTGGTGTCACGGTGGCGGTGCTGGACACCGGCTACCGCCCGCACCCTGACCTGATGGGTAACCTGCTTGCCGGGTACGACTTTGTCAGCATGGACACCGATGGCACCTTTGCCACTGCCAATGATGGCAACGGGCGTGATACCGATGCACTGGACCCTGGCGACTGGAATTCCACCCCGCGCGAGGCCCCCGAAGCCTGCGACGCAGCCAACTCCACCTGGCACGGCACCCGGGTGGCCGGCATCATTGGTGCGGTGGGCAACAACCACACCGGCATCATCGGCATTGCCTACGGTGCCAAGTTGCTGCCGGTGCGTGTGCTGGGGCGCTGTGGCGGGTATGTATCGGACATTGCGGCCGGTATCCAATGGGCCGCCGGACTGCCCATACCGGACACGCCGGCAAATCCATCACCTGCCAAGGTCATCAACGTCAGCATTGGCAGCGCGGGCGAGTGTGCCAGCACATTCCAGCAGGCCATCACGGCCGCACGCAACGCGGGCAGCGTGATTGTGGTGGCAACCGGCAACCAGGGCAGCACCACGATCGATGCCCCCGCCAACTGCGTCGGCGTGATTGGGGTTACTGCGCATACCCGCTTGGGCGACAACGCGGATTACGCCAATGTGGGCCTCGGTACCCACATCAGTGCCCCCGGTGGCGGACAGGGATCGTCGATTGGTGGTGACGGCGGTAGTGTCTACTCCACCACCAATACCGGCCTCACGGTGCCAGAGGCAGATGGCTACGCAGGCGACTACAACGGCACCAGTTTTGCGGCCCCCCACGTTTCGGGCGTGGTGGCGTTGCTGTTGCAAATCCGACCCACCCTCAGCCCGGACGCCGTGCGCAGCTACCTGCAAAACCATGCCCGACCTTATCTGGCAACGACCTATTGCGAGGGCCGCAGCGATTGTGGCGCCGGCATGCTCGATGCCTTTGCCTCCGTGTCTGCGTTGCAGGCCGTCCAGAATATGCCCAACCGGGCGCCTGTGATGCATGTTCCCGGTGCCCAGACCGCCGTGGCGGGCAGCAGCCTGCAATTCACCGTTACTGCATTGGATGCCGATGGGGACCGCGTTTTCTTCACGGCCAGCGGGCTGCCGTCGGGCGCCAGTTTTGACGGCAACGCCGGTCTGTTCAGTTGGGGCCGTGCGTTGCCGGGGGTGCATTTTGTGACGATTGCACCAACTGACGGCGCCGCTCGGGGCAATCCGTCTACCGTGCGCATCACGGTAACGGGGGCTTTGCCGTCGGGCGGCGGCGGTGGCGCAACAAACGCGATCGATGCGATTGCCGTGCTGCTATTGGTAGCGGCCCGCTGGGCAGCAGGCTGGTGTGCGCGCCGCTAACCGGAACCACAGCGCGTATAACAGCACTGCGACCACCCCGCCAGCCGCGCCGCCGGTGTGGGATGGCGTGTAAACCGGAAAATCAGCCAGATCCAAGGGCAGGGGCACCAGTGCTTGCCACGTATGCAGTGCGCCTGCGTCGTGCGTCTGCCACCCGAATTTGACCAACAGGGCCAGCAGCATCGCGCCGCCCAGCCACCGCAAGCCGTGCGAGCGCGGCAACGGTGCACCCAAACCCCACAACAAAGCCACCGCATTGCCTGCCCACAAACCATGCAAGGCGCCCGAGGCACCAGCGTAATAAGAACAGGCCGGATCCAGTACCAACACCACGGCCACACCGATATAGCCACCCGCCAGAGCGGCACCTTGCAGGGCACCCGCCACCACGCCCTGCATGGCCCACAGCATCAGCACCAAACTGGCCGCGTTGGATGCAGCATGCAACCCTCCAAAGTGCACCCACTGCGCGCTTCCTAGTTGCCACCAGGCGCCAGAAAAAAAGTCGGTTCGGCTGAAAACCCAGCCGCCATACCGGTCCGACAGCATTTGTGCCCCAGCCATCAGCAACACCAATCCCACAGCCAAAGCCACTACAGGCCATTGCCTTGGCAGGCGCTGTGTTACGTACTCAGGCATGGGTGCACCGTCACAACGGAAATTGCGTCTTACGCCGCCTCGGCCACCGTTTCTTGTGTTGAAACACCACCCAGGCGGTTGACACCGCTGACCAAGGCCTTGATCGAAGCAGTAACAATATTGGTATCCATACCCACGCCGTAACGCTCAGCCCCCCCCGCCGTCAACTCCAGAAACGCGCAGGCCTGTGCCTCGGCCGCATCACAGCTGCTGGTGGTGGAGCGCTCTTCAAAGCTGCGCACCTGCACCCGCACACCCATGCCCTGCAGGGCGTGCACGGCGGCGTCGATGGGGCCGTTGCCTTCACCACTGAGCAGCACCGCCTGGCCGTTGACCTCCAGCGCCAAGCGGATGCCTTGCACATGGCGCTTGTCTTGCGACCCGGTGTGCTCAAACAAGTGGTGCTCCACGTAACGCACGCTGGCCAGGGCCGGGCGCAGGTAGGTGGCGTCAAACAGGTTCCAGATGTCTTTGGCACTCATCTCACCGCCGTGGGTATCGGTGTGCGTTTGCACCTCGCCCGAAAACTCGACCTGCAGGCGCCGGGGCATCACCACGCCGTATTCGGCTTCCATCAAATAGGCCACACCGCCTTTACCGCTTTGGCTGTTGACACGAATCACCGAGTCGTAGCTGCGGCCCACATCGGCCGGGTCGATGGGCAGGTAGGGCACATTCCACAGGCCGTCTTTTTGCTGTACGGCAAAGCCTTTCTTGATGGCATCCTGGTGCGAACCGCTGAAGGCGGTAAACACCAGATCGCCCACATACGGGTGGCGCGGGTGGATGGGCAACTGCGTGCAATGCTCCACCGTGCGGGCCACGGCGTTGATGTCAGAAAAATCCAGCCCCGGATGAATACCCTGGGTGTAGAGGTTGAGCGCCAGCGTGACCAAATCCACATTGCCGGTGCGTTCGCCATTGCCAAACAGACAGCCTTCGACCCGGTCGGCACCGGCCATGATGCCCAATTCCGTCGCCGCCACCGCCGTGCCGCGGTCGTTGTGCGGGTGCAGGCTCAAAATAACGCTGTCGCGCCGCGCCAGGTGGGTGTGCATCCACTCAATCTGGTCGGCATAGACATTGGGCGTGGCCACTTCCACCGTGGCGGGCAGGTTGAGGATGACCTTGTTCTGTGGCGTAGCGCCCCACTCGGCGGTAACGGCGTCGCACACCTCACAGGCAAAGTCGAGCTCGGTGCTGGTAAATACCTCGGGGCTGTATTGCAGCACCCATTCGGTTTCGGGTTGCTCGGCGCACAGTTCCTTGATGAGGCGCACGGAGGACACGGCGAGTTCCTTCACCTCGGCCTTGCTCATGCCAAACACCACATCGCGGAACACCGGCGCGGTGGCGTTGTACACGTGCACGATGGCGCGGCGCGCGCCCTTGACCGAGTCCATGGTGCGGCGGATCAGGTGTTCGCGCGACTGGGTCAGCACCTCAATGGTCACATCGTCAGGAATGTGGCCGCCTTCGATGAGATTGCGCACAAAGTCAAAATCGGTCTGCGAGGCACTGGGGAATGCAACCTCGATCTCTTTGAAGCCGATGTCGCACAGGGTGCGGAACATGCGCATCTTGCGCTCGCCGTTCATGGGCTCAAACAGCGACTGGTTGCCGTCGCGCAAATCGGTGCTCATCCAGATCGGGGGCTGGGTGATGGTGCGGGTGGGCCACTGGCGCTGGGGCAAGTGAATGGCAGGAAACGCGCGGTACTTGGTGGCGGGCTGTTGGTGCATGGCAAAAAATCCTCTGTAGCAGTCAATAAGCGATGGGTATATGGTATGCAATGGTCTGTGCAATTTGATTGCTAATTCGCCAATTTATTCAACTAATAAAGCAGTAAGTTGCCATATTTTAAGAATTACAGCAATTTGTATCAAAAACATCATCGTCCATCGCAATTCTGACAAACCCCCACCCGCCGTCCGTCATTCGCAAGGGCTGCGCCCCACAACGGCGGGCGGGGGATAATTGCACCCTTACGTTTCTGATGGGCCGCTTTGGCCCGCTTATTTTTGGAGTCCGGCTATGAGCGACACACAACAACGCATTGATGAACTGGTCAAAGGCAACGACATTTTGCTGTTTATGAAAGGCACCGCCAGTTTTCCGCAGTGCGGATTCTCCGGGCGCGCAGTCCAAATTCTCAAGGCCAGCGGCGTCGATCCCAAAGCAATCAAGACCGTCAACGTGTTGGAAGACGACGCCATCCGCGCCGGTATCAAGGATTACAGCAACTGGCCCACCATTCCGCAGCTCTACATCAAGGGCGAGTTCATTGGTGGCTCCGACATCATGATGGAGATGTACGAATCCGGCGAACTGCAAAAAACCCTGGGCACAGCGGCCTGAGCGTCACAAGGCAGACGCCGCACGCTCTGCCCCGGCCCAACTGGCACCTTCGGGTGCTTTTTTTGCGCCATAAATTGAGGGTCAAAAATGACATTGCCGCACATCTGGTGTGCGGTGGCAGCTAGCGCCCCAGAGAAAGCCGGTAGATTGTTGTTGATTGAGCAGTTCAATACAGGGAAAGAATAGCGAAATCACTCTGGTCTCTCCTTGTCAACGCTTCGATGTCCACCCCGCAGTGGGCATCGAAGCGTTGACAAGGAGACACCAGCAGGCCAGTCAATGCGCCGTGACATTGCACGAAGTCAGGATGCAGACGCATTGCTGCGTGGAAATACATGGGCTGTTCAGGCGCACTTCTCCTCGGAGAACAATCGCGCTAGACCAATGCACAAAGACTGGGCTATAATTCAAGGCTTGGCGTAGATAGCTACTACGTGAACTTTACCAACCCCAAGTGTTGCATCTGCGCAGCACTTCTGCCCAGGAGCGGAACATGGCCGTCCAACAAAACAAAAAATCACCTTCTAAGCGCGGTATGCACCGCTCGCACAATGCCTTGGATGTTCCTGGTATTGCAGTGGAGCCGACTACCGGCGAAACCCATCTGCGTCATCACATTAGCCCCACCGGTTTTTACCGTGGTCGCAAGGTTTTGAAGACCAAATCTGAAGCCTAAGCTGTCTGGTTTGCTTCAGGCCCGAGGCTGCAGTCTATGCGGCCATCGGGCTTTTGTCTTTTTTGGCGTTAGGTATTTCCGGCGTCTGTTTCATTTTGGGCTGCTATCCCATGATCACAATTGCTGTTGACTGCATGGGGGGCGATTACGGTCCCCAAGTCACTTTGCCAGCCTGCGAACGTTTTTTTGGGTCAGCATCCCGATGCGTCGCTGATTCTGGTTGGTCTGCCTGAGCAAGTGAGAAATTTTTCCCATCCCCGCGCGCGCGTGGTCACAGCCTCGGAAGTGGTTGCCATGGACGACCCGCTGGAAATTGCGTTGCGCAGAAAAAAAGACTCTTCCATGCGGGTGGCCATTCAAATGGTCAAAGATGAACAAGCGCAGGCGGCCGTATCGGCCGGTAATACCGGCGCATTGATGGCCATCTCCCGGTACATATTGAAAACTATTGACGGCATTGAACGTCCGGCCATCGCCGGTCAAATCCCTAACGCGGCGGGCGGTGCAACCACGGTGCTGGATCTGGGTGCCAACGTGGACTGCTCTGCAGAGCATTTGCTGCAGTTTGCGGTGATGGGTTCCGCTCTGGTTTCCGTGCTCAGCAATAAAGAGTCGCCCACAGTGGGATTGCTGAATATCGGCGAAGAAATTATCAAAGGCAATGAAGTTATCAAAAAAGCCGGTGAACTGTTGCGAACAGCGGCTAAAACGGGTGATCTGAACTTTATTGGTAATGTGGAAGGCAATGATATTTTCAAAGGTGCTGCCGATATTGTGGTGTGTGATGGTTTTGTCGGTAATGTCGCCCTCAAGGCGATTGAAGGCACGGCATCCATGTTCGGCAGTTTTTTGAAGGCCGAGTTTTCACGCAGCGTTTTTACAAAATTGGCGGCAGTTGCGGCTAATTCGGTGTTAGTTGCGTTTAAAAGTCGTTTTGATCACCGCCGCTACAACGGTGCCGCGTTGCTGGGGCTGCGTGGACTGGTTTTCAAAAGCCATGGATCGGCCGATGCGCTGGCCTTTGGGGTTGCTTTGAACCGGGCGTATGATGCAGCCCGAAACAACTTAGTCGATCGGGTGCAGGCCCGTATCGCACACGCAGCACCTTTACTGGCGCCTTCGAAAGCCGTGCAATAGCGGGCAAGGGTGGTGCCAACCCCGTCATGAAACGATATTCGCGTATTTCAGGCACTGGCAGCTATTTGCCTCCCCACAGATTGTCGAACGCTGATTTGGTGGCCGAGTTGGCCGCCAAAGGAGTGGAGACTTCAGATGCGTGGATTGTGGAGCGCACCGGTATTCGGGCACGCCACTTTGTGACTGACGGGGTTTATGCCAGCGATTTGGCTTTGGAGGCGGCCAAAAATGCGCTCCAAGCCGCCGGTTGCACTGCGCAAGATATTGATCTGATCATTGTTGCCACATCGACCCCGGACATGGTTTTTCCATCGACTGCCTGCATTGTGCAAAACAAGCTCGGTGCCAATGGAGGTGCGGCGTTTGACGTGCAGGCGGTGTGCAGCGGCTTTATTTACGCGTTGACTGTGGCGGACGCGATGATCAAGACAGGCGTCGCTCAGCGTGCACTGGTGATTGGTACGGAAGTGTTTTCGCGGATTTTGGATTTTCGGGATCGCACCACCTGTGTACTGTTTGGCGATGGTGCTGGTGCGGTGGTGCTGCAAGCCAGCGATACGCCGGGTATTTTGGCCAGCGATCTGCATGCCGATGGTAAATATGTGGATATTTTGTGTGTGCCCGGTCATGTCTCTGGCGGAGGCGTTTTAGGCGATGCACTGCTCAAAATGGATGGCCAGGCCGTGTTTAAACTGGCGGTGGGCGTGTTGGAAGATACGGCGCGTGCCACCCTTAGTAAAGCCCAACTGAGCGAGGCGGATATTGATTGGTTGATTCCACACCAGGCAAATATTCGCATCATGCAAAGTACGGCCCGCAAGCTCAAGATCTCCATGGATAAGGTGGTAGTGACCGTCGACCAGCATGGCAACACCTCTGCGGCGTCTATTCCGCTGGCCCTGGATTGGGCGATTCGCACGGGCAAGATCAAAGCCGGGGAGACGCTGATGTTGGAGGGGGTCGGTGGCGGATTTACCTGGGGTGCATTGCTCCTTAATTTATAGCTGCTTGCGCACGTTCTGCGTGGGTTTTTGCCATTTTCTTCATTAATATTTCATGAAACCATTTGCGTGTGTATTTCCGGGGCAAGGGTCGCAATCGGTTGGCATGCTCGACGCTTGGGGGGATCACCCCATTGTTGTCCAAGCCGTGCAGGAGGCGTCCGATGCGTTGGGACAGGATCTTGGAAAACTGATCCATGAAGGACCCAAAGAAGCGCTGGCGCTGACCACCAATACGCAGCCGGTCATGCTGGTGGCGGGAGTGGCCGCCTTTCGTGTCTGGATGTCCGAAGTGGGTCAGGCGCCGCAAGCGGTGGCCGGGCATTCTTTGGGTGAGTACACCGCATTGGTCGCCTCCGGTGCACTGACCCTGGGTCAGGCAGCTCCGTTGGTGCATTTTCGGGCGCAGGCCATGCAGGAGGCGGTGCCGGTGGGTGTGGGGGCCATGGCGGCCATCCTGGGGATGGATGCGCAGCGGGTCATCGCCGGGTGTGTCGAGGCTACGCAAACATTTGGTGCAACTTCTGCTGAGTTGGTGGAGGCTGTCAATTTCAACGATCCTGCACAGACGGTGATTGCGGGCAGCAAAGCTGCAGTGGACAAGGCATGTGAGCTGCTCAAAGCCAACGGCGCTAAGCGGGCATTGCCCTTGCCAGTGTCTGCGCCGTTTCATTCGCGTTTGATGCAGCCAGCGGCTGAAAAACTCAAGGAGCGGCTCGACGCCGTGGAGTTTGTTGCGCCGCAGATTGCGCTGATTAACAATATCGACGTGGCCATTGAGGTCGATGCCGACCGTATTCGCGATGCACTGTACCGCCAGGCGTTTGGCCCGGTGCGTTGGGTTGAATGTGTGCAAGGCCTTAAGGCGCGAGGGTTAAGTACATTGGTGGAATGTGGCCCCGGCAAGGTATTGGCGGGTTTGACCAAGCGTATTGATTCTGAGATGGCCGGCCTAGCCGTGTTCGACCCCGCAAGTTTGCAAGATACCAAAGGTGTATTGGCATGAATGACGTGAAATTTCAAGGGCAGGTGGCATTGGTAACGGGGGCTTCGCGCGGCATTGGTGCTGCGATCGCCGTCGAACTAGCCCGAAAAGGCCTCAAAGTGATTGGTACAGCGACCACCGATGCCGGAGCCGCCAAAATTCGCGAGGCATTGGCCGCGTTTGATGGTTGCGATGGACACATGCTGAATGTTACGGATGCCCCTGCAGCAGAGGCTTTGGTGGACGCGCTGGTCAAACAACACGGTGGAATACAGGTGCTGGTCAACAATGCCGGCATTACCCGCGACACACTGGCCATGCGCATGAAGGATGATGATTGGGATGCGGTGCTGGACACCAATCTCAAAGGCGTTTTTCGCATGAGCCGCGCGGTGATGCGAACCATGATGAAGCAGCGTTATGGCCGCATCATCAACATTACCTCGGTGGTGGGTGCGTCGGGTAATCCGGGGCAAGCCAATTACGCAGCAGCCAAAGCCGGTGTCGCTGGCATGACGCGCGCCCTGGCCCGTGAGTTGGGGTCGCGTAATATCACGGTCAATTGCGTGGCGCCTGGTTTTATTGAAACCGACATGACGGCGAGTTTGCACGAGGAGCAGCAAAAAGCCTTGCTGACGCAAATTCCGCTGGGCCACCTTGGCAAGCCAGCGGACATTGCCCATGCTGTCGCCTACTTGGCATCCCCGGAAGCAGCGTATGTCACAGGCCAGGAGCTACACGTCAACGGTGGCATGTACATGTAGGTTTTGCTACAGAAAAAAGTCGAAACATCCGTTCGGCGACCGGCTTGGAGCCACTGTTCTAAGCACTGGTAAAATCACGGATTCTTTTACAACCCTTAGAGGGAACACATGAGCGATATTGAAGTCCGCGTCAAAAAAATCATTGCCGAGCAACTCGGTGTGGAAGAGTCACAAGTTACCAACGAAAAAGCCTTTGTGGCTGATCTGGGTGCCGACTCTTTGGACACCGTGGAGTTGGTGATGGCCTTGGAAGACGAATTCGGAATTGAAATTCCGGATGAAGACGCGGAAAAGATCACCACCGTGCAAAATGCGATCGACTACGCCAACACGCATAAAAAGGCCTAATGCGCTTCTCGGGGCATACGCAGGGTGCTGCGGTGCCACTGTCACACGCCGTTTAGTAGCAGTTCCGGATCTTGCTTTCAGGGGCTGCTTCATGAACAACCAAGATTTACCAACTGCTGAAAACTGAGTGCTATGTCCCGTCGTCGCGTTGTTGTCACTGGTTTGGGGTGTGTGAGCCCCGTTGGAAATACGGTTGCTGAGGCCTGGTCGAATATTCTCGCGGGTCGATCTGGTGTTGGTTTGATCACCAGATTTGACGCATCAACCTTTGGTTGCAAGATTGCAGGTGAAGTGCGCGGGTTCGATTTGGAAATCTATATGAGTTCCAAAGAAGCCCGTACCATGGACACGTTCGTTCACTACGGTATCGCGGCCGCGTCGCAGGCCGTGGCGGATGCAGGTCTGCCGACTGGTGACGCTTTGGGCGAAGAAGCTGCTACGCGCATAGGGTGTGTGATTGGCTCCGGTATTGGGGGCTTGCCGCTCATTGAAAGTATGCATGCAGAGTACCTCAGTCGTGGTGCGCGCCGAATTTCTCCTTTTTTTGTGCCAGCCACCATCATCAATATGGCGGCTGGTCATGTTTCCATGCGATTTGGGTTCAAGGGACCCAACATCGCCATTGTTACCGCCTGCACGACCGGCTTGCATTGCATCGGAGAAGCTGGCCGCATGATCGAATACGGTGACGCTGATGTCATGATTGCGGGTGGTTCCGAAGCCACCGTGTCTCCACTGGGAATTGGTGGATTTGCCGCCATGCGCGCCTTAAGTACCCGCAACGATGACCCCGCCACGGCTTCACGCCCTTGGGACAAAGATCGCGATGGTTTTGTTTTGGGCGAGGGGGCTGGGGTGTTGGTGCTCGAAGAATACGAGCACGCCAAGGCCCGGGGAGCCAAAATCTACGCTGAATTGGCCGGTTTTGGTATGAGTGCCGATGCTGGACATATGACGGCTCCGAATATGGATGGGCCACGGCGCGCGATGCTCAGTGCTTTGCGTAACGCAGGCGTCAATCCGGATCAAGTCAATTATTTGAATGCCCACGGCACGTCCACGCCGCTGGGAGATTTGAATGAATGCAATGCCATTAAGGCAGCACTTGGGGACCATGCGAAGAAAATTGTGGTCAGCTCCACCAAGTCGATGACCGGGCATTTGCTTGGAGGGGCTGGTGGGGTTGAGTCAGTTTTTACAGTGCTGGCTTTGTACGACCAAAAATGCCCACCAACCATCAATATAGCGAATCAAGATCCAGAGTGTGATCTGGATTTTTGCGCCAACACCGCACGTGACATGCGCCTAGACGTCGCTGTCAAGAATAACTTTGGTTTTGGTGGAACCAACGGTAGTTTGGTTTTCAAGCGGGTCTGAGTGGCGCGGACGAATGGGAATGCGGGCTAGGCCCTGGTCATGCAAGGGCCTGGCGCGGTTCAGTTGCGAGTTAGCCGGTCACGCTGCTTGGCGCGTGTTTTGTTCGCGCTATGGTTTATCGGGCTGCTTGCGTCACTGACATTTTTTCTGAATCAGTTTGTAGACTTGCAATCGCTACTGGTTTGGGCTTTTGCTGTGTTAGCCGTTTCTGGCCTGGCATGGAAAGTTTGGCGCTCCGCCCCTGAGGGGCTTTTGCGGTGGGATGGTGCTGCATGGTACTGGTCTGGCTTCAGGGGTGATGCGCCGTGTACGCTGACGCTGGACATGGATTTCCAGCGCTTGCTCATTGTTTCAGTGCGCCGCCCAGGCTTGCGCCCAGTTCGGCTATGGCTGGAAACGATTGTGCCTGATAAGGGCTGGATGGCGCTGCGCTGCGCGGTGGTCATGGTCACCCGGTGCCATTTGGTCGAGCGTGTTACCGATGCATCGGTGCCTGATCACAAAATCCCTTGAGTATGCAAAACACTCCCGAAGATTCGAATTCCGATTGGGAGTGTGTACAGCGTACCCTTGCGGGTGACCAGCGCGCCTATGGGTTGCTGGTTTTGAAGTATCAGCGCCGGATTCAGCGCCTGATTGCACGCATGGTGCGCGATACCGACTTGGTGGAAGACATCGCCCAGGAAACCTTTATACGGGCTTACCGTGCGCTGCACCAGTTTCGTGGCGAAGCACAGTTCTATACCTGGCTCTATCGGATTGCAGTGAATACCGCCAAGAAATTCCTGCACGATCTGCATCGCGACCCTACCGTATCAGAATCTTTTCTGGCGATAGTGGACGACGATGAAACTTCCTCCAATAAAAAGGAACAAACCGCTGGAGCGACTCCTGAGTCGGTGTTGGCTGCCAAAGAGATAGCCGCGGTGGTCAATACGGTTATGGATGCGTTGCCGACCGATCTCCGCCAAGCACTGATATTGCGGGAGATTGAAGGATTGAGTTATGAAGACATTGCAGCAACCATGGGTTGCCCGATCGGCACTGTGCGTTCCCGAATATTTCGCGCACGGGAGGCAGTGTCTGAAAAAATCAAGCCGCTATTGGATAAACAGACTGGTGGGCGCTGGTAAGCGAGAAATCCATGAATGATGTGAACCCTTTCCTTGATGACTGCATTTCTGCGCTGGCGGACGGTGCTTTGTCTGGAAATGCGCGTGCGCAAGCCATGCAAAGTGTTCTCAATGGCGCGCAAGGGTTGCAGACTTGGCATGCGTACCATGTGGTTGGCGATGTGTTGCGCAGCGACGATTTGGCACAGTGCAGCGATGACTACGCGTTTTGGGAGCGCTTGTCGCAAAAAATTGCCATGGAACCTGCGCACCCTGTGGGAGAGTTGGTGACTGGCGTGCAGGATGCAGTGCACGTACAGGTAACGGGCTCACCTGGCCAGGACACCAGCGCAAATGATTCCGTTTGGCGTTGGAAATTGCTGGCGGGTGTTGCGTGTGCGGTCTTGGGGGGGGTGTTTGGTTTGGAGTTGTCGGGATTGACGTCCAGTCCGGTGAATATGGCGGACTCTGGAAGGTTGGGTGTCGCCCCACCGGATATTGCGACCGCAGACAGCCACAATCGGGTGGTGTTGCGGGACCCACAGGTCGATGGGCTGATGGCCGCGCACCAGCAGGTCAGTGGTCATTCTGCATTGCAGGCTCCGTCAGGGTTCTTGCGCAACGCTACTTATGAAGGGGTTGCGCGGTGAGCAGGGTGCTGTTGATACGTGCAGGGCGGTCGCTCGTGTTGGGTGTCTTGCTCTGTTGGGGGAGTGCAGTTGCGCAAACCACCGGAACAGGGCTTTCACTGGCAGACTGGTTGGTACGGGTCAACCAAGCGGCACGTCAAAGTGCTTACACAGGAACATTTGTTGTTATGGCCGGCGACACGTTTGCCAGCTCGAAAATATGGCACGCGTGCGACGGGCAGCAGCAACTGGAACGCGTGGTGTCGTTAAGTGGTACACAGCGGATGACTTACCGTCGCGACGCGCAAGTCATCACATTTTTCCCTGCGACCCGCCGTGCGCTTATCGAAAACCGGGAGTCGTTGAATTTGTTTTCTGATCGACTGAGCGCCATGGATCCGTCTATTGCCGATGTCTACCAATTTCAGTCGATTGGGGAGCAGCGCATTGCAGGTTTGGATGCGGATGTGGTTCGCTTGGTGCCCAAGGATCAGTGGCGGTATGGTTTCACGGTGTGGAGTGAACGCAATACCGGTTTGTTGTTGCAGCTCAAGACCCATGACGTGGATGGACGCGTGCTGGAGCAGGCAGCATTCTCCGAGTTGCAGATCAATGCTGCCGTGGATAAAGCGGAATTGATCCGGCTGATGGCGCAAACCGATGGTTACCACATCGAGCGTTCCACCTTGCTCCCCACTACTGCAGAGGACCAGGGGTGGACTCTGCGTCGGATGGTTAACGGATTCAAACCGATGCGTTGTTACCAACGTCCTGTTGCATCTCCCGTGGGCGAAGTTGCCAGGCAGATAGCAGTCGATGCACGGACCGCTGTGCAATGTGTTTTTAGCGATGGACTGGCAACGGTTTCAGTGTTCATGGAACCTTTTGACCCGCGGCGACATGTACGGGAAGGCGTTGCGACGATGGGCGGAGCCACCCACACCGTAGCGCGAAGATATGCAGATTGGTGGGTCACAGCGGTCGGAGAAGCGCCGTTGGCAACTTTGCACGCGTTTGCGCGAGGGCTTGAAAGAACGCAATGAGCCGCAATCTGGGCTGCGTGCGGCTTGCTGGGTCAGTGGCGGCGGATTGTTTTGGTTAACTGGTAGAACGAAAGAAATACGATGACTTTGAAAGTGATGAAACCTGTGCGTTCTTTGTTGGTGGCCTTCGCCATGGTTGGCGTCGGCATGGCCACGGTGGTGCCCTGGCAGTCGGCGGTTGCGCAGACCCGTGTGTTACCTGATTTCACTGATTTGGTAGATCAGGTCGGACCGTCGGTGGTCAATATCCGCACCATGGAAAAAATCAGCCAGCGGTCTGCACAGGGCAATCCCAGCGAGGAGGAAATGCTTGAGTTTTTCAAGCGGTTTGGTCTTCCCATTCCGAATTTTCCGCGACAGATGCCACGCCCAAATAGACCACAACCGCAGCAGCAGGAAGAAGAACAACCTCGGGGAGTAGGGTCGGGGTTTATTTTTACAACGGACGGTTTCATCATGACCAATGCCCATGTGGTTGAGGGTGCCGATGAAGTGCTGGTCACGTTGACTGATAAGCGGGAATTCAAGGCCAAAATTATCGGAACTGACAAACGCTCCGATGTGGCGGTCGTAAAAATTGAGGCCTCCGGCTTGCCTGCGGTCAAAGTGGGGGATGTGAACCGCTTGCGCGTGGGCGAGTGGGTCATGGCGATTGGTTCCCCATTTGGTCTGGAGAATACCGTGACCGCAGGTATCGTGAGCGCCAAGCAGCGCGATACGGGTGACTACCTGCCGTTTATCCAGACCGATGTGGCGATTAACCCCGGTAATTCGGGTGGGCCATTGATCAATATGCGCGGTGAAGTGGTGGGTATTAATAGCCAGATTTATTCGCGCTCGGGTGGTTTTATGGGCATATCTTTTTCCATTCCGATGGATGAGGCGGTGCGCGTGAGCGATCAGTTGCGCAGCAATGGTCGTGTGGCGCGGGGGCGTATCGGCGTGCAGATCGAAGCGGTGAGCAAAGAAATTGCAGAATCCATTGGCCTGGGCAAACCGGTGGGTGCCATGGTGCGGGCTGTGGAGGCGGGTTCGCCTGCAGAGAAGGCGGGTGTGGAGGCTGGCGACATCATTACGCGTTTCGAGGGTAAGACGGTTGAGAAATCGAGTGATTTGCCCCGTTTGGTGGGGGGAACCAAGCCCGGCACCAAGAGCACACTGACGGTGTTTCGACGTGGCACTACCAAAGACCTCAGTATCGTCATCGCAGAAGTTGAGGCCGACAAGGCCGCCCTTAAAGCATCGGCGCGTGATGAAAAGTCCAAGTTATCTGCTGCCGGGCAGGCGTTTGGTCTTGGCGTGAGTGAACTGAGTGAGGCGCAAAAGAAAGAGTTGAAGATCAAAGGTGGTGTGAAAGTGGATACGGCCGTTGATGCTGCAGCCCGATCCGGACTGCGTGAAGGGGACGTCATTGTGGCCGTCGCCAATACGGCAGTGGGAAGCGTCAAAGAATTTGATGCGGTGTTATCCAAAGTGGACAAAAACAAGCCTTTGAATGTCCTTTTCCGGCGTGGCGAATGGACCCAATACGTCCTGATTCGCCCGGCGCATTGATTGCCTGCACGCTATAGCGGCCCGAATAGACCTTGCAGAATGCTGGGTTTTTTCGGGTTTTTGGGTTCTCGCGACACAATCTGCCGGTTTATGCGCAGTGTTTTTTGTCTGTATGTATGCACTAACTCCACGAGTCCAAATTTCGATTTGGTTAGAATGGCGACTCTTTGGTGGCCTTTGGAGGTATATGGATTTCAATAAAATCCATAATGTGGAAGACAATGAAACTGCCCACAGCTGTTCCACAGATCCCCCACATGTTGTTCAGGCGTTTGATTCAATAAGCTGTGGATAAGTTGGTTTAAAATTCTGTTGCTGAGTGGCAACGTAACCCTAATCCAATTTTTGCGCCTGTGCATGCCCGACTTTTTGCCTACAATGAACGCCCAACCTTCGCAGTTGCCAATGATTGTTGGTTCAGGGCGCGTCTTTTGCAGACGCGCCCTTTTTTCTTGCGCTCTGCGTTTTAATTCAATCACTTAAGCGATTCCCTTGATGAATCACATCAGAAATTTTTCCATCATTGCCCATATCGATCACGGTAAATCGACCCTTGCAGATCGACTGATTCAACGCTGCGGTGGTCTTGAAGCGCGCGAGATGCAGGCGCAGGTTCTGGACTCGATGGATATCGAGAAAGAGCGTGGGATAACGATCAAGGCACAGACGGCTGCGCTGCAGTACAAAGCCAAAGATGGACAGGTCTACAACCTCAATTTGATCGATACCCCCGGTCATGTGGACTTTTCATATGAAGTGAGCCGATCCCTGTCAGCCTGCGAGGGTGCGTTGTTGGTCGTAGATGCCTCGCAGGGCGTAGAGGCACAAACGGTGGCCAATTGCTACACTGCATTGGACCTGGGTGTCGAGGTGCTGCCGGTGCTCAACAAGATTGACTTGCCCAATGCCGACTTGGACAACGCAAGAAGTGAAATCGAGGACGTGATAGGCATTGATGCAACCGAGGCCATTCCTTGTTCCGCCAAGACCGGCCTAGGCATTGAAGAGATTCTGGAGATGATCGTTGCCAAGGTGCCCGCTCCCAAGGGTAACCCGGATGGTCCCCTGCGGGCGATGATTATTGACAGTTGGTACGACAGCTTTGTGGGGGTGGTCATGCTGGTACGCGTGGTCGATGGTCGACT
The DNA here is from genome assembly GCA_016719405.1 of Candidatus Aalborgicola lynettensis. Lineage (GTDB taxonomy): Bacteria > Pseudomonadota > Gammaproteobacteria > Burkholderiales > Burkholderiaceae_C > Allorhodoferax > Allorhodoferax lynettensis. The sequence goes on along the minus strand of JADJZE010000002.1, from coordinate 115,732 downwards.
GCAAAAAGGTGAGCGTATCAAGATGATGGCTTCGGGCGCCACATATAACGCCGATAACCTGGGCGTTTTTACACCGGCCAATCAGCCGCGTCCTTCGCTGGAGGCGGGTGAAGTCGGGTACATCATTGCCGGCATCAAAGAACTGCAAGCGGCCAAAGTAGGTGATACGGTTACCTTGATCAAGCCTGGCTCGGGTGGCGCTGCGGCCACGGCAACTGAGCCGCTACCCGGTTTCAAGGAAATTCAGCCCCAGGTATTTGCGGGTCTGTACCCCACCGAAGCCAGTGAGTACGACTCGCTACGCGACGCGCTGGAAAAGCTCAAGCTCAACGATGCATCCCTGCATTACGAGCCCGAAGTCTCGCAGGCGTTGGGCTTTGGATTCCGCTGCGGTTTTCTGGGGTTGTTGCACATGGAAATCGTGCAGGAGCGTTTGGAGCGTGAGTTCGACCAAGATCTCATCACCACCGCACCCAGCGTGGTCTACGAGGTGGTCAAGAACGATGGTGAAGTGGTGATGGTCGAGAATCCGTCCAAGATGCCCGAAATTGGCAAGACCGCCGAGATCCGCGAACCCATCGTCACTATGCACCTCTATATGCCGCAGGAGTACGTGGGCGTGGTGATGACCTTGGCCAACCAGAAGCGCGGCGTGCAAATGAACATGGCCTACAAAGGGCGCCAAGTGGTGCTGACGTATGAAATGCCGCTGGCCGAAATCGTGCTCGACTTCTTTGACAAGCTCAAGAGTGTGAGCCGGGGTTATGCCTCCATGGACTACGAGTTCAAGGAATACCGCGCCGCCGATGTGGTCAAAGTGGACATTTTGTTGAACTCTGAGAAGGTCGACGCGCTGTCCATCATGCTGCACCGCGCGCAAAGCCAGTACCGAGGCAGGGCCGTAGTCGCCAAGATGCGCGAGATCATTTCGCGCCAGATGTACGACGTCGCCATCCAGGCCGCCATCGGAGCCAACATCATTGCGCGTGAGACAATTAAAGCCCTGCGCAAGAACGTGCTGGCCAAGTGTTATGGCGGCGATATTTCGCGCAAACGCAAACTCCTTGAAAAACAAAAAGCAGGCAAAAAACGCATGAAACAAATCGGATCCGTCGAAGTCCCCCAGGAAGCCTTCCTGGCCATTCTCCAAGTTGAAGACTGATGCAAGCCATTACTTCGGCCGTGTTGGCGGCGTTTGTTGTGTACGCGGGTTCCTGGTACTTCGGTCTGGTAGAAGGTAACTTTGCCTTGCTGCTGTTTGTGGCGACCGTGGTCACCGGTATCTATTGGTTGGCAGAGCGTTTTTACTTTTTGCCGCAGCGCCAACAGGCCGCCGCAACGCTGGAAGCCAATGACCAGAAACGCCGTGAAGACCTGGGCAAAATGGGCATTAGCCAAGTCGATGGCAACGTCGCAGAGGCCAAAGAGCGACTGCTGATGCAACCGTGGTGGCTGGATTGGACGGCGGGTTTATTCCCGGTCATCATCGTGGTGTTTTTGTTGCGTTCCTTTTTGTTCGAGCCCTTCAAAATTCCTTCGGGTTCCATGGTTCCGACCTTGCAGATCGGCGATCTGATTCTGGTCAACAAGTTCACCTATGGCCTGCGCCTGCCCGTGCTCAACACCAAAATCACCGAAGGCAACAAGCCCCAGCGTGGCGATGTCATGGTGTTTCGCTACCCGCCCAAGCCCAGCCAGGATTACATCAAGCGGGTGGTGGGCGTGCCCGGTGACACGGTCGCCTACATCAACAAACGCCTAACCCTCAACGGCCAGGCTTTGGAAACCACCGCGCTGCCCGAATACTTCGACGCCGATGTGATGCGCCATTTCAAGCAGTTTGAAGAAACTTTGGGCGACAAGAAGCACCGGATTTTGAATGACGATAGCCGCCCTGCTTTTGTGGCCGGAGCCAATAAATTTGAGGGCCGTGACGGCTGCACCTACACCGTCGAAGGCGTGACCTGTACCGTGCCCGAGGGCCACTATTTCATGATGGGTGACAATCGCGATAATTCACTCGACTCCCGCTATTGGGGCTTTGTGCCCGAACAAAACATTGTCGGCAGGGCGTTTTTTGTGTGGATGAATTTTGGCAACCTTCGGCGTATTGGCGCCTTCAATTGATAAGGACAGCAACATGACAGTGCAAACTCGGTCGCGTCAGCGCGGCATCTCTTTTATTGGTTTGATTGTGGTGGGGTCCTTGTTGGCCATGGGTGGCGTGGTGGCCGCGCAGATGTTTCCTACTTTTCTCGAATACCAGGCCATTTCCAAAGCGGCAGGAAAAGCAGCCAAGGAAGGTGCTACACCGGTCGAGGTGCGCATTGTTTTTGACAAGGCTGCGCAGATTGATGATTTCACTTCTGTGACGGGGAAAGATCTGATAGTCACCAAGGAAGGCGACAAGGTGGTGGTCAGTTTTGCTTACCAGCGTGAAATCCACCTTGCCGGTCCGGCTTGGCTGACCCTGAAATACGCTGGCCGTTCCAAATAGCGTGGCGGATGGTTTGGTGGAGTTGCAGCGTCGCTTGCAACATGAATTTTCCAATGCGGGTTTGCTGACCCAGGCACTGACCCACCGCAGTTTTTCCAGCGACCATTACGAGCGCCTGGAATTTTTGGGCGATTCTGTGCTGAATCTGGCGGTGTCCGATTTGCTCTATGCCCGCCTGGGCACGTTGCCCGAGGGGGATTTGTCCCGTGTGCGTGCCAATCTGGTCAAGCAAGATACCTTGCACCAACTGGCAGTGGACCTGGGTTTGCCCCATGTCATGCGCCTGGGGGAGGGGGAAGTCCGTTCGGGCGGCCAGAAGCGCCCGTCCATTTTGGCCGATACCCTGGAAGCCATCATCGGTGCGGTGTACCTGGATGCCGGTTTTTCCACCGCCCAGGCTTTGGTGCAGCGCTTGTTCAAGGCGGTCGAGATCAATCCGCAGATGCAAGCCATCGGTAAAGACCCCAAGACCGAATTGCAGGAATGGTTGCAGGGACGAAAAATGAAACTGCCGCTTTACAAGGTGGTTGGCACGATGGGCGCGGCACACCAGCAAAGTTTTGACGTGGAGTGTGAGATACCCGAGCTACGCCTCAGCGAGCGCGGTATCGGTGGTTCGCGCCGATCCGGCGAACAGGCCGCAGCTGCCGCGATGCTGCAAACCCTTCAATCCAAGGCAAAACCATGAATGCTCCTAAAAAGGTAGCGGCTTCCGCAGAATCTACGGGGGCTAAGGGCGAAAAAGACCTGCAACCCGACCTGGACAGCATGCTCGAAGGCCTGCTCAAGGGCACGCCCAAACTGGCACAGCCCGGCATGCAGGCGGATGCGGGGCAGCGTTGTGGTCTGGTCGCCATTGTGGGCAAGCCCAACGTCGGTAAATCCACGCTGCTCAACGCCCTGGTGGGCCAAAAGATCAGCATCACCTCGCGCAAGGCGCAGACCACGCGCCACCGCATCACCGGCATGCACACCCGTGGCGCCACCCAGTTTGTGTTTGTCGATACGCCGGGCTTTCAAACCCTGCATGCCAACGCGCTGAACAAGTCGCTGAACAAGACGGTGCAGGGCGCCGTTGCGGACGTGGATTTGATTTTGTTTGTGGTCGAGGCGGGCAGCTTCACCCCAGCGGACGCCCGTGTGCTGGCCCTGCTGGGCAAGAACATTCCGACCCTTTTGATTGCCAACAAGCTCGACAACATCCACCGCCGGGGCGACATTGCCCCCTGGTTGCAAACCATGCAGGACAAGCACCCGTTTGCAGAATTTGTGCCCATGTCCGCCAAGAACGCCAAAGACACGGAGCGTTTGCTGGGTATTTGTGAAAAATACCTGCCTGAGCAAGCCTGGTGGTATGCGGAGGACGAGCTTACCGACCGCAGCGAAAAATTTCTCGCCAGCGAGTTGGTGCGTGAAAAGCTGTTCCGCCTGACGGGCGATGAGTTGCCCTATACCTCCACCGTGGTGATCGACACCTTTTCGGAGGAGCCGCCGCAGAAGAAGGGCCAAAAACGCCTGCTGCGCATTGCCGCCACCATTGTGGTCGAGCGTGACACCCACAAGGCCATGGTCATTGGCGACAAGGGCGAACGCATCAAACGCATCGGCATGGAGACCCGTGTCGAGCTGGAAAAACTGGCCGATGCCAAAGTGTTCCTGGAACTCTGGGTCAAGGTGCGCTCCGGCTGGGCCGACGACGAGGCGCGGGTGCGCAGCTTTGGCTACGAATAAAAGAATTTCGGATGAGCCCGCGTATGTGCTGCACCGCTACGACTGGAGCGAGTCCAGCCTGATTCTGGAAGTCTTCACGCGCCACCATGGGCGCATTGCCCTGGTGGCCAAGGGCGCCAAGCGCCCCAGTTCCAGCTTTCGGCCGGTGTTGCTGCCGCTGCAGATGCTGCACGTGGCTTATGGCGGCGACGCCGAAATCCGCACCCTCAAAAGCGCCGAATGGCAGGGCGGCCACGTTATGCCCACAGGCGATGCGCTGTTGTCCGGTTACTACCTCAATGAGTTGTTGTTGACGCTACTGGCGCGTGACGATGCGCACCCAGTTTTGTTTGATGTGTATGCCAACGTGGTGCGCGTGCTGGCCAGTGAACACGGCGAAGCCTTGCAGGCCACGCTGCGCACGTTTGAGTTGTTGTTGCTGCGTGAGATCGGCCTGCTGCCGCAACTCGATGTGCAGACCATGACCCTGGGTGCATTGGATGCGCAGTGCCGCTACTGCCTGGTCCCCGAAGGCGGCCTGCGCTTGGCCCATGCGGACGACCGCTCCAGCCTGGGCGGCGACCAATGGCGCGCGCTGCAGCGTGCGCTGGAAGACGGTGCACCGTTTACCACCACGCTGCGCGCCTGCGCTAACGTGGCAGGTGAGCTCAAACCCATGTTGCGCACCTTGCTGCACTACCATTGCGGTGTCAAAACCCTGCGCACCCGGCAAATGATGATGGATATCCAATCTCTATGAATCGGGTTCCCACGCTTGTCATTGCGTCCACTATGTTGCCTTCCACACCATGACCGCTCATCTCTCCGTCAACCTCAACAAGGTCGCCCTGGTGCGCAACACGCGCCACCTCGGCATTCCCAGCGTTACCCGCGCGGCCACCTTGTGCCTGCAGGCGGGTGCGGCGGGCATCACCGTGCACCCGCGGCCGGACGCGCGCCACATCCGCGCCGACGACGTGACCGACCTGGCCGCGCTGCTCCAGGGCTGGCCGGACCGCGAATTCAACGTCGAGGGCAACCCCTTTCACAACCTGATGGACTGCGTGGCCGATTTGGTGGCGCGCAAGCTGCCGGTGCACCAGGTGACCTTTGTGCCCGATTCCGAAGGCCAGTTCACCAGCGACCACGGCTGGACCTTTCCGCAGGATGCTGCACGCCTGCAGCCGCTCATCCACCAGGCCCACGCCTTGGGCCTGCGCGTGAGTCTGTTCATGGACGCAGATCCAGAAACGATGGCCGCCGCCAAGGCCGTTGGGGCCGACCGCATTGAGCTCTACACCGAACCCTATGCCGCCGCGTGGGGCACCGCACAGCAAGGCGTGCAGCTGCAACGCTTCGCACGTGCCGCCCAGGCCGCGCTGGATGTGGGGCTGGGCGTCAACGCCGGCCACGACCTGAACCGCGACAACCTGGCCGCTTTTGTGCAAACGGTGCCCGGCGTGCAGGAGGTCTCCATTGGTCACGCGCTGATTGCGGATGCGCTGGAGCTGGGTTACACCGCTACCGTTAAAGCCTACCTGGACTGTCTGCGCTAGCGGTATGGCTGATTGCTATTACTTTTATAGCTGCTTGCGCACGTCTGGCGTGCGCAATCGAGGGTTTTGATCCATGATCTATGGCATCGGTACCGACATTTGCGACGTGCGCCGCATCAAGGCCAGTCTGGAGCGCCATGGCGACCGCTTTGCCGAAAAGGTCCTCAGCGAGTCGGAATTGGCCACCTGGAAGGCCCGCAGTGCGCGCTGGCCCGAGCGCGGCGTGCGCTACCTGGCGACGCGTTTTTCGGCCAAAGAAGCGTTTAGCAAAGCCATTGGCACCGGCATGCGTATGCCCATGACCTGGCGTCTGTGCGAAATTGCCAACCAGCCGCAGGGCCACCCCCAGGCGGGGCAGCCGGTGCTGGTGCTGCATGGTGAACTACAGGCCTGGTTTAGCGCGAACCGTTTGCGCTCGCACATCACCTTGAGTGACGAAACCGACTACGCCGTCAGTTTTTGTGTGGTGGAGCATGATGCCCCGCCATAAGAGTCCACGTTTTCCAGCGGCAGGGCCGGCTAGGGCCCGCAGCAGCGGGCTGCAGTTGCTCTGTATTTGTGTGGACGAAATTGGCACTTTGCGCCCGTAGAATGTGCGTAAACAGCTACTGAATTTATAGCAAATCGTTACACCCTGCACCTCTCATCATCCCCCCTCACACCACCTTCCCATGACCTTGCATGCCCCTCTCATCATCGACATTGCCGGACTGACCCTCACCAAGATGGACCGCCAGCGCCTGGCGCACCCGCTGGTCGGTGGCCTGATTTTGTTTGCCCGCAACTGGCACGACCGCGCCCAACTGACGGCGCTGTGCCGATCCATCAAAAAAGTGCGTTCCGATCTGCTGATCTGCGTCGACCACGAAGGCGGGCGCGTGCAGCGTTTCAAGACCGATGGTTTCACCCACCTGCCGCCCATGCGTGCCTTGGGGCACATGTGGATGGCCGAGCCCGCAGCCACCAACGCCGCCAAAAAGGCCGGCCCCATGGATGCCACCAACGCTGCCACCGCCTGCGGCTACGTGCTGGGCGCGGAGCTGCGCGCTTGCGGGGTGGATTTGAGCTTTACCCCGGTGCTCGACTTGGACTACCCCGACGAGGACCTGACCGCTGCGCACCCGGCTGCCAAAGACGGCGTATCGCGCAGCAGCGTGATTGGCGACCGCGCTTTTGCGCGTGACCCCCGTGTGGTGAGCCTGCTGGCCAAGAGCCTGATGCACGGCCTGCACCTGAGCGGCATGGCCAACTGCGGCAAACACTTCCCCGGCCACGGTTTTGTGGCGGCCGATTCGCACACCGACATCCCAGTCGACAAACGCAGCCTCAAAGCCATTCTGGCCGACGACGCTGCCCCGTACCGCTGGCTCAACACCGTCACCAGCAGCGTCATGCCCGCCCACGTGATCTACCCCAAGGTGGACGGCCGCCCAGCCGGTTTTTCCAGCCGCTGGTTAAACGACATCCTGCGTGGCCAACTCGGCTTCAACGGCTGCATCTTCAGCGACGACCTGAGCATGGCCGGTGCCCGCCTGATCGATGGCCAGGAGGTGAGTTACACCCAGGCCGCCGTGGCCGCGCTGAATGCGGGGTGTGACATGGTGTTGTTGTGCAACCAGTCGGTGGGTGACGGCCAGCCCGTGGATGAACTGATCGCCGGCCTGACCGAGGCACAACTCAAAGGCCAGTGGCAACCTGTGGACGCCAGCGAACTGCGCCGCCACGCCTTGCTGCCCCAAGGGAGCGCGCTGGCGTGGGACGACCTGATGGTCAACCCGGCCTACATGCAGGCGCTGGACTGGTTGCCCTGAGTATTAAGGCGAGCGGTGCAGGCGTGAGCCTTTGAGCGCGTCGATCTGGTCTTGCGTCGCTGCGTCGATGGTGGGGTGGCGCGCCAGCAGTGCCGCCTTGGCCAACAGGGTGCGCAATTGCTCCACGTCGGTCACCGAAGGGGCCACCCGGATCTGCGCCAGCGCCGCAGCCGTGTTGCCACCCTGAATCAAAGTCAAAATCTTGCTGGCCCAAACGTGGGGACGGGACATGGGGTGTTCCTGACATCGGTTGAAAACCAAGCCATTTTGGCACATTGCGCCCGCTGGATGTGCGTAAGCAGCTATCAAAATAATAGCAATTATGCGGTATGCTTGCCCCATGCACGCTGAACAACTGCAACTGCTCGTCACCCGCACCATGCCCTTTGGCAAATACGAGGGGCACCGCATTGCCGATCTGCCCGGTCACTACCTCAACTGGTTTGCCCGCAACGGCTTTCCCAAGGGCGAAATTGGGCGCCTGCTGGCGCTGATGCACGAGATCGACCACAACGGCCTGTCGGATTTGCTCAAGCCGCTGCGCGCCGGGGTGGCGCCGCAGCGCAAAGACTGATCCGGGACGTCCTGGCGGGTGATGTGCTGCACTGGCGCGGCGTTGGCCCCATGGCGTCAACCTTGCCCGTGCCCTGCCGTTGCCACGCCCGGCTCCGGTGCCCCGGGGTTCCTACAATCAGGGTATGTCATCCCCCTTTATTGCCCCCGGCGCGTCGCTGTCGCCCTTGTTGTCCTCCCTCAACCCCGAACAAAGCGCTGCCGTCACCTTGCCCGCGGAGCATGCGCTGATATTGGCCGGTGCCGGTTCGGGCAAAACCCGGGTGCTGACCACCCGCATTGCCTGGCTGCTGCAAAACGGGCTGGTGTCGCCCGGCGGCATTTTGGCGGTCACTTTTACCAACAAGGCTGCCAAAGAGATGATGACGCGCCTCTCAGCCATGCTGCCGGTGAATGTGCATGGCATGTGGATTGGCACCTTCCATGGCCTGTGCAACCGTTTTTTGCGCGCCCACTACAAGCTGGCGAATCTGCCGCAGGCGTTTCAGATTCTGGATACGCAGGACCAGCTTTCCGCCATCAAACGCCTGTGCAAGCAAAACCAAATCGACGACGAGCGTTTCCCGGCCAAGCAGTTGCAATACTTTATTGGCGGCTGCAAGGAAGACGGCCTGCGCCCCAATATGGTGGAGGTGCGCGACGACGAAACCCGCCGCAAGGTGGAGATCTACCAGCTCTATGAAGAGCAATGCCAGCGCGAAGGCGTGGTGGACTTTGGCGAATTGATGCTGCGCAGTTATGAACTGCTGCAGGCCAATGACCCCATTCGCGAGCACTACCAGCGCCGCTTTCGCCACATCCTGATCGACGAGTTCCAAGACACCAACCGCCTGCAATACGCCTGGATCAAGATGCTGGCCGGGCAGGGCGTGGATGCGAGCCCGGATACCCCCGGCGGCGCCGTGCTGGCCGTGGGTGACGACGACCAGAGCATCTACGCTTTTCGCGGTGCACGCGTGGGCAACATGGCCGACTTTGTGCGCGAATTTAAGGTACAGCACCAAATCAAGCTGGAGCAAAACTACCGCAGCTACAGCAACATTCTGGACAGTGCCAACGCCCTCATCAGCCACAACAGCAAACGCCTGGGCAAGAACCTGCGCACCGACCAGGGCGCGGGTGAACCGGTGCGCGTGGTCGAGGCCCCCAGCGACTTTGCCGAGGCGCAGTGGATGGTCGAAGAGATGAAAAACCTGGTGCGCGACCACGGCACTGAGGCCGGGTACGAGAAAAAAGAAATTGCGGTTTTGTACCGTTCCAACGCCCAAAGCCGGGTGATCGAAACCGCGCTCTTCAATGCCGCCATGCCCTACCGCGTGTACGGTGGCCTGCGCTTTTTTGAGCGGGCCGAAATCAAACACGCGCTGGCCTATCTGCGCCTCTTGGAGAACCCCAACGACGACACCAGTTTCATGCGCGTGGTCAACTTTCCGGCGCGCGGCATTGGTGCGCGCAGCCTGGAGCAGTTGCAAGACCTGGCGCGCGCTACCGGGTGCTCCCTGCACGACGCCGTCAGCACCCTGGGCGGGCGCGCGGGTGCGGCCATTGCCGGTTTTGTGGCCAAGATGGACGTGCTGCGCGAGCAAACCGCCACCCTGACCCTGCGCGACACCGTGGTGCTGATGCTGGAGCAAAGCGGCCTGGTCGCGCACTACAAGGCCGACCGTGAAGGCGAAGACCGGCTGGAGAACTTGGACGAACTGGTCAACGCCGCCGAGAGTTTTGTCATGCAAGAAGGCTTTGGCAAAGACGCCGCCGCCCAACTGCAGCGCAGCGCCAACCCGCTGGGCCAAAGCCCCGCCAGCCAGGGGCTGGATGGCCTTGTGGCGGCGCCCGGAAAGGCGGTGGGCAGCGACACGGCCAGCCGGGCACCCCCCCGCCCCCGTGGGGTGCAGGCATGCGCGCGGGCGCAGGCGCTAACCCTGGTGCGGCGGGTGATTGGGATATCGGCGACACCGGCGAAACCCTGTCCCCGCTGGTCGCCTTTCTGACCCACGCCGCGCTGGAGGCCGGTGACAACATGGCGCAGGCCGGGCAAGACGCCATCCAGCTCATGACCGTGCACGCCAGCAAGGGTTTGGAGTTTGACGCGGTGTTCATCACCGGCATGGAAGAGGGGCTGTTCCCGCACGAAAACGCCCAAAGCGACCGCGAAAGCCTGGAAGAAGAACGCCGCCTGATGTACGTGGCCATCACCCGCGCGCGCAAGCGCCTGTACCTGAGCCACTCGCAGTCGCGCATGCTGCACGGCCAGACCCGCTTCAACATGAAGAGCCGTTTCTTTGACGAGCTGCCCGAAGCCTGCCTGAAGTGGCTCACGCCCCAACATGCGCCCATGGCGCGAGGCGGCATGGGTGGTGGCGCGGGTGGGTGGATGGGGGCGGGTACGGGCGCTTACAACCGCGACTGGGGGCAGGGCGGTGCTACATATTCAGGAGCTGCTACCGCACGCCCAGCAAGCGCAAACGGCCAATTTGGCACCGAAGTTGCGCGCAAGCAGGAGAGCGCGCACGGGCTCAAAGTCAAACAAAAGGTGTTTCACGCCAAGTTTGGCGAAGGCACGGTGCTGACGCTCGAAGGCGCCGGTGACGACGCCCGGGCGCAAATCAACTTTCCGCGCCACGGCACCAAGTGGCTGGCGCTGAGTGTGGCCAAGCTCACGCCGATTTAGCAGCGAGGGGAAAAACCACATGGCCACGAACGCCCGCGTTTCTCTCGGAGTGGATGCCTACCGGCAGGTATTTCATGCCTCGCCGGACTACATTTCCATAAGCCGCCTCTCCGACGGCAAATACCTGGACGTCAACCCCGGTTACGAGCGTTTTACCGGCTACACGCGCGACGAGGTGATTGGCAAAACCTCCACCGCGCTGGGTATCTGGCCCGATGTACCGGTGCGCGACGAATTTGTCGCCGCATTGCACCAAAGCGGCGAACTGCACGGTTTCCCCACCCGTCTGCGCACCAAGGCCGGCGAGGTGCGCCAGGTCGAAGTGTCGGCCACCATTGCGCTGATTGATGGCGAGCAAGCGCTGGTGGCCATCGTGCGGGATGTGACCGAACGTCGGCGCATCGACGACGAGCTGACGCAGTACCGGGCGCATCTGGAAGAGATGGTGGAACAACGCACCACCGAGCTCAAACACATGGCCCAGCACGATGTGCTGACCGGATTGCCCAACCGGGCCTTGCTGAACGACCGTATTGGCCAGGCCATCTACCACGCCCAGCGCAACGCCGGCGGTCTGGCCCTGATGGTGATTGATTTGGACCGTTTCAAACCCGTCAACGATTCACTGGGCCACCATGTGGGAGATGAATTGCTCAAAATGGCAGCGCAGCGCATGCAGGATCTGGTGCGCAAAACAGATACGGTGGCACGTATCGGTGGTGATGAGTTTGTGGTGATTTTGATTGACGTGCACCTGCACGATGTGGTCGCAGTGGTGGCCCAAAAAATCCTCAATGCCCTTGGCCGTGTGTTCGTTATTGAGGGGCACAGCGTCGAAATTGGCGGCAGCATTGGCATCGCCCTCTACCCTGGCGATGGTGTCAACGCCCATGCCCTGCTGACCTGCGCCGATGCGGCCATGTACCAGGCCAAACGGGCAGGGCGGGGCAATTACTGTTTTTTTGAAACGATGGCGTAGCACACCGTATGCGGTTGAGGCGGGTCGCGCCAGGCGGTCAATGCGAAAGCGCCAGTGCCGCCAGGGCCTGCGTCCGCTGCTGCGCAGGCAACGCCCCCAGTTCCCGCGCCGCCGCAAAAAAACGTGTCCAGCCAGCGGCGCCGGGTTGCCCGGCGGCCTCGCGCTGGTACAGGGCTTCAAACGCGGGCACCAGGGTGTCGTAAGCGGCCTGGGCGCCAAAGGCGGCGTTGTTGGCCTGCGCCACCCAGCGATCAAAGCCGCGAAACTGCGGGCTGTCCTGCGTGACTGTGGCGGTGGCGTTGGCGTTGGCGGTCCACTGGGCGCGCAGCGCCGCATACCGGTTGCGGAAATCCTGCATTGCTATCGTTTTCGTAGCTGCTTGCGCAGGTCCAGCAAGCGCAGAAGGGGTTTTTGATGCATAAATTTCCGCCAGTGTCTGGCGGGTGGTGCGGGTCAGTGCCCTGAATTGTGTGCGCCGCTGGTCGTGCAAGGCGTATTCGGCGCGGGCCTGCGCGCTGGCCTGGGTGGTGAGCCATTGCGCCACGCCCAGCTGTTCCACGGCCGTGGCAAACGACTCGTTGAACATGGTGTCGTTGGGCACATACAGCACCTGGTGCGCCAGTTCGTGGAACAGCATGCGCGCCAGCTCACCTTCGGGGTAGTGGATAAAGGTGTTGAGCAGCGGGTCGCCACCGGCCCAGTTCATCCAGCCCAAGGTGGAATAGGCGGGTACGCCGTACACGCTCACCTCCAGCCCCTCGGCCTGCAACGTGTCGGCCAGCGCGCGGGCCTCGGCCTCGGCAAAGTAGCCCCGGTAGCCCACACAACCCGCCACCGGGAAGCACCAGGTTTTGAGGGTCAGCGAGTTACTGGGTGCGGCCACCACGTTCCACACCACTGCGCTGCGCTGCAGGTCGGCATAACGCTGGTAGCTGGCGTTGTCGGGCAGGCCGAGTTCTGCAACGGCAAAGCGGCGCATGCGCTGGGCCAGTTCCAGCCGTGTTTTGAGCGCAGGGGGGGTGTGCGGGTCGGCCAGCCAGTGTGGCACCGGTTGCGCGGCGTTGAGTAGTGCCAGGTGGCCGCTGACCGACTGAAAATAATAGGAGGTGTTGCCGCAGGCCGTCAGCAGCGTTGCCGCTGGCAGGGCGCAAAGGATCAGGAGTAAACGCAAGAACACACGCATGGTGGCGCAGTGTACGGCGCAAGGCTCCGGCACGCCTCACGCCTCACGCATCGATGTGCGCGGCGGCGCCACCCCTGCACCGGCGCCCACCTTTCCCCATGCGGCGCGCGCGGCCCTGCGGGTTGCCGCAGGGCTGCCCTGTGGTGCTTTCAGGCCGTGTGGCGCTTTTTGCGGGTCGCAGCACCCAGCAAGCCCAGGCCCGCCAGCAGCAGGGCGTAGGTTTCGGGCTCGGGTACCTGGGTCACGCTGAAATGCAGGTTGTCTAGCCCGACGTTGAAGGCATCGTTCTTCCATTCCAGGGTCACGGTTTGGCCGGCTCCAGCGGCGCCAAAGTATGTGGTGTCGATGTGGCTGCTAGTTGTTGTGAGAACCTTAAGAGTCGGTGCATCATAGTCTTGGCTGCTATTGCCATTTTTCACGCTCAAGGTGGTAAAGCGGCTGGTGTCAGAGGGATACCTCCAAGCGCCCAAGTCGAAACCGAGCAGACTGATGGTTTGACCGGGGGCTGCGTTGAGGGTGATGCGGGCGTGGGAATTGGTAGCTGAGCCGAGGGCAAAGACCACACCCTGCAGTTCGCTGTAACCGAGACTAAAAGACAACAGCGACTTTCCACCGGAATCGACGCTCTCGTAGCTCATGTTGACGATGCCGGCAACGTCGCCGTAGTCTTGGCTTACGCCACCGTAAGAATTGCAACTCGAGCTTGAGCCGCAAGTGGTGCCATCATTAAAGCTAAGCGTGTATTCGGCAGCCAGGGCGCCGCAGGAGAAAGCCAGGGCAGCGAAGCCAAGTGGGATAGCGTGGGACAGTTTCATATTTTTTTCCAGTTGAGTTATGCAGGCGTCAAAAAACGTCTGGAAGACATTTTCTGCACTGCGCCACGACTTGGCAATAGTCTGATTGACCTATTGCGGTGGTCTGGACTCAAACCAGGTCGTTCTGTGCACAATGTCACAGTGTGCTGGTTTCAAGGAGACACATCCATGGCATCCGGAAAAATATTGGTCGCCCAGGGCGGCGGCCCCACCGCCGTCATCAACCAGTCGCTGGTGGGCGTGGCGCTGGAGGCGCGGCGCTTTGCCGGCATCGAGCGCATTTATGGCGCGCTGCACGGTGTGCGCGGCATTGTGGATGAAAACTTTGTGGACCTGACGCAGGAAACCCGCCACAACCTGGAGCTGGTGGCCAACACCCCGTCCAGTGCTTTGGGCTCCACCCGCGACAAGCCCGATTTGCAGTACTGCCAGGAAATCTTCAAGGTGCTGCAGGCGCACGAGATCGGGCACTTTTTCTACATTGGCGGCAACGACTCCAGCGACACCGTGCTGATCGTGAGCGAAGAGGCGCGCAAGGCCGGTTACCCGCTGCGCTGCATCCACATTCCCAAAACCATCGACAACGACCTGGTAGGCAACGACCACACGCCTGGCTACCCCTCGGCGGCGCGGTTTGTGGCGCAGGCCTTTGCCGGTGCCAATCTGGACAACGCGGCCTTGCCCGGTGTGTATGTGGGTGTGGTCATGGGGCGACACGCCGGTTTTCTGACTGCCGCCGCCGCGTTGGGCAAGAAGTTTCCGGACGATGGCCCACACCTCATTTACCTGCCCGAGCGCACCTTTAAGCTGGACACCTTTTTGGCCGACGTCAAGACCATGTACGAACGCCATGGCCGTTGCGTGATTGCTGTGTCCGAGGGCATCCACGATGCCAGTGGCGCGCCCATTGCCACGCTGCTGGCCAAAGACCTGGAGCACGACGCGCACGGCAATGTGCAGCTCTCGGGCAACGGCGCGCTGGCGGACTTGCTGTGTGAAGAAATCAAGGCCAAGCTCAAAATCAAACGCGTCCGCGGCGACACTTTTGGTTACCTGCAGCGCTCGTTTATCGGTTGTGTGTCGGATGTGGACCAGCGCGAGGCGCGCGAGGTGGGTGAAAAAGCCGTGCAATACGCCATGTGGGGCAGCTGCGACGGCTCGGTGGCCATCAAACGCACCGGTTTTTATTCGGCCGACTACGAGCTGCTGCCGTTACAAGCGGTGGCCGGTAAAACGCGGGTGATGGACGACGCTTTTATTGCCGACAGCGGCACCGACGTGACCGACGCGTTTCGCATGTACCTGCGCCCCTTGCTGGGCTCGGGCATGCCCGACGCTTTTCGCCTGCGCCACAACCCGGTGGCCAGGGTGCTCAAATGCTAGTCCGGGCCTTGACCCGCAAGCGACTGGGCCCCGTGCCAAAAGCGGTGGAACATGCGTATGGCGAAAGTGATGGTGCCATGCCATACTGGGCACCCGCAGCGCTCCGTTGCAAGGCCACATTTTTAATGCAAACTGGTTTCGTATGACACTCCAACGCATTCTGTATGTAGAAGACGAGCCCCTGGTGCAAACCATTGCGAAGGTGGCATTGGTCAAAGTGGGCGGTTTTAATTTGCGCATTTGTGACTCTGGCGCCCAGGCGCTGCAAGAGGTCAAGGCTTTTGCGCCGCAGCTGATTTTGCTGGACGTGGTGATGCCCGGTATGGACGGCCCCGCCACGCTGGTGCAGTTGCGCCAGGACCCCGATACCGCCGCCATTCCGGTGGTCTTTTTGACTGCCAACACCGACCCGAAGGAAATTGCGCACTACCGCTCCCTGGGTGCGGTGGACGTGATCGCCAAGCCCTACAACCCCATGACGCTGGCCGAACAGGTGCGCCAGGTTTGGGCTGCGCACCACGCATAACGCCTGCATGACGGCGCATGTTCCATGAGTGATGATGTTGCGCTCCTGCTGGCCGAAATGCAGGCTGATTTCATCGACGAATTGCCCGATCGGTGCAATCGGCTGGAAGAGAGCGTGATGGCGCTGGAGCAGGGCGAACGCGGCGCGTTTGATGAACTGTACCGCCAGATCCACAGCCTTAAAGGTTCGGGTGGCATGTTTGGCGTACCTGTTATCACCACCATCTGCCACCAGTTTGAAAGTTTTATCAGCGCAGCCAAACAGCGTGTCGATAAAACGGCCGCCAGCACCGCACTGGCCTATGTGGACTTGCTGCGCACCACCATTGCGCCGGCAGGGCGCGACGCCAAAGGTGTTGGGGCCATCGAGACTGCGCTGGAGAAAATGCGCCTGCGCAGCCTGTCGGGCAAGGCATCGGTGCTGGTGGTAGAACCCTCCGGAACTGTGCGGTTGCTCTACCAGGGCGCCATGGAAACACAGGCCATGCAGCTGGTCATGGTGGAGCGCGGCATGGCGGCGCTGGAGCGCATGCTGCATGAGCCGTTTGATTTGCTGGTGATCTCGCGCGAGTTGCCCGACCTTAACGCCATTGCCGTGGTGGCTGCACTGCGCGAGGCGCGCTGCCGCAACAGCAAGCTGCCGGTGATTCTGGTCAGCAGCAACCCGGCCCCAGTGCCGCCGCATGTGGGCATCCACGCCGTCATCCGCCGCAATGCCCAGCTACTGCCCACGCTGCTGAACTGCATGAGCGCCGTGCTGACACGCTGAGCCCTCCCCTTTGCAGCGGCGTCGCTGCCCTCTGCTCGCTCAGTGGCGCTGGCAGGCACCCGGGCCGTCGGGGTGGCCGCAGGTGCCGCAACCGGGTGGCAGCATGGGGGCGGCGCTGGCCGATGCGCCCACAGCGCCGGGCACGGACAGTAGTTTGTCCAGCGTGTGCGAGTGGCAGTGCGGGCACTCAGGGGTGGTGCCGGTGCGCACCAGGGTTTCAAACTCGTGGCCACAGTCGCGGCAGGCGTATTCATAGATGGGCATGGCGGATTGCTTTCAATATCCTTGGCGCAGCACCACGTCGGTGCAGGGGTGGGCCACGCAGGGCAGCACGTAGCCCTGCGCGTGTTCTTCCGGGGTCAGGCCCGGCCACTCCATGGTGTAGCGCACGCGCCCGCTTTGCAACTGGCCAATGCAGGTGCGGCAACTGCCGCTGCGGCAGGAACTGGGCCAGTTGGCGCCGCCCATTTCGAGTGACAGCAACAAGGGCTCGTGGGACCAGGCATCGACCTGCAGTGGCTCGGGTTCGGTGCGTGCGGTAAATAGGGTAGGGGTGTCGGACATGGCGCTATTTTCTCGCAGAAGCGCCGCGCATGCGCCGCGTGGCTGGTCGCCATACCACACTGTGGCCGGTGTTTGCGCCCCGGTGCAGGCCTTGCCTAAAAATGCGGCATCGCCCGCCAGGCCAATATGGGCGCGGCCCTGGCGGCTTGTGAACACACTTATCCACAACGAAGTCCCCAGTTTGCGGGGGAAAGTTTTTTTGCTGCACCGACTGACCCGTATGATTTGACCGCGCCGCACGCGGGGTGTGCGCGTAGGGGGGATGCCTATGGTGCGGGGTCTTTGGGGGGTGTTGCAGCGCTTGCTGGTGCTGGGCGTGGTGTGCCTGCTGGCCAGCGGCTGTGTGCAAAACGTTTTTTATCAGCCCGACCGGGTGGTCTACGACGCGCCCCACCACGCGGGCCTGGCCTACGAGCGTGTGGCCTTTGCCAGCCGCGACGGCACGCGCCTAATGAACTGGTTCATCCCCGCTGCCACCGCGCCCGACGCGCGCCAGGCCAAGGGCACGGTGGTGCATTTCCATGGCAATGCGCAGAACATGAGCAGCCACTGGCAGTTTGTGGGCTGGTTAGCCCGCCGTGGGTACAACGTATTTGTGTTTGATTACCGGGGCTATGGTGATTCGGCCGGGCATGCTGAACTGCAGGGGGTTTATGCCGACAGCCACAGTGCGCTCGACTACGTGCGCAGCCGTGCCGATGTGGACCCCACCCGGCTGCTGGTGCTGGGGCAAAGCCTGGGTGGCACCAATGCCATTGCGGTGGTGGGCTCGGGCAACCGCGCCGGCGTGCGGGCCATGGCCATCGAGGCCACGTTTTCCTCGTACAGCGCCATTGCCAGCGAGAAGGTGCCCGGCACCGGCTGGCTGATGAGCGATGCCTACAGCGCGGCCCGCCACGTGGGCCAACTGGCGCCCATTCCCCTGCTGCTGATCCACGGCACCGCCGATGCCGTGGTGCCCTACCACCATTCCCAGCGCCTTCTGGAGGCCGCACAGACCCCCAAAACCCTGTTGACCGTGGAGGGCGGCGCCCACCTGGATGCGTTTACGCCCCGTTTTGGCACCCGGTACCAGGCTGCCTTGCTGGATTTCTTTGACGCGGCACTGCGCACGCCAGATCCGTGAGACCACGACGCCAGGAACTGTTTTGCTATTGTTTTAGGAGCTGTTTGCGCACGTCTGGCGTGCGCAAATGGCCTATTTCATTCATAACCGTGCTGCACCACCAGCAAGCGGTCTTCCCGATGAAGGGCATGGGGGCTTAGCGCGCCTCCAGTTCCTTCACCACGGCTGCCACCGATCCCGCATCCGGCAAATGCGACAGTGCACCCACCAGTTCGTCGCGCACCTGGGCCAGTAGGGCGTCAAAGCGCTCTGCGCCCACCTTCAGCGCGGTGGCAATGGTTTGCACATGGCTGCGTTCGGCAGGGGTCAGGTGACCATCGGCGTAGGCGGCCATCAGGCACATCAGCACCACGGTGTCGGCAAATTCGGGCGTGCTGCCGGCCAGGGCGGCGGCGTTGAAGGTTTGCGCATCCGGGCGGGCCAGCACGCTGGCGGTGGTGGGCATGTCGGCGCTGCGTGAAGATTCATAAAACTGACCTATCAGCGCTGCCTCTGCCGGATGAATGCCGTCCACTAAGGCCACACTGAGCATGGCCTGGGTGAGCTGGGTGACCTGTGCGGGGCTAAGGTCCTGGTCGTGAATGGGGTGCATGGGGAGTCTCCTGGTTCGGGTGAAAGAATGGAAAAAAGGCTTTATCGCACCAAAGCCCGCCGTTTGGCATCGAGCAGGTGGCGCTGGATGTCAGCCACCGCCATGTCGCGGAAACGCTTGGGCAGCATGGAGCGCCGGGAGGTTTCCGACACGGCCAGCAGCTCCATAAATTCGATCATGTCGCGCTCCTGTGGCGGCATAAAGTCCTGCGCGGCGGCATTCAGGGCCGAAGCATTGACGCCGCTGCCCTGCGTGCGGGCCTGTTCCACGGCCAGCAGGGCCAGTGCTTCCAGGTCGGCGTTGGAGTAGCCGGTGAGCGTTTCGCACAGGGTCAGCATTTCTTCAGGGCTGGCCCCACAGGGCTCGCCGTAGCGCGACAGCACGGCTTGCAACACCTGGGCACGCTCGGGGGCCGATTCGCAGTAAAAGAAGGGAATCTTGCGGTCCAGGCGGCCGGGGCGTTTGATGTCGGTGTCGAGCTTGTCGGGGCGGTTGGTCATCATCACAAACAGCACCTGGCCGCGGTTTTCGGTTTCGGCCATAAATTCTTTCAGCCGGGCGATGATGCGCGAACTGGTGCCATCGTCACCCCCTTCGCCACCGCCCGAGCCAAAGCTGCGGTCGCCTTCGTCAATGATGACGGCAATCGGCCCCATGGCCTTGACGGTGGCCAGCACCCGCTCCAGGTTGGCTTCGGTGGAGCCGACCCATTTGGAGCGGAAATTTTTCAGCGCCACGGCAGACAGGCCCGCCTCTTTCAAAAACGCCTTGATGACAAAGGTTTTGCCCGAACCCATGGGCCCCACGGCCAGCAGGCCCATGGGCGTGAGGGTGGTTTCGCCGTTTTTCAGGTTGTGGGCAATGGAGAGTAATTCACTCTTGATGTTTTCGTGCCCGCCCACGCTGGACAGGCCGTGTTTGGGTTCAATAAATTCAATCAAACCGGCGCATTCCTTCTCGATCATTTCGCGTTTGCGGGCGTGGATGACCTTGAGCACCTCGGCGTTAGGGTCGCTGGCGGGAATCGCTTTGCCCGGCTCAATCAGCTTGCCGATCTCGGTCGGCGTCATACCGGCGGTGATGCTGGCCAGGGTGGTGGCGCGGGTGTCGGCATCGGGCGTGCCTTGCAGCAGTTGCAGAATGAGTGCGCGCCGCTCGGGCTCGCTTAAGCCCTGGCCTTCGGAGCTGGCCAAAATGCTGGCCAGTTGCACGGTGCGCAGGCCACCGGTGCGCTCAGAAAATAAGGTGACTTGCTGCGCAGTGAGCTTGGGCGCAAAAAACGCAATCACCCGGCGGCGCAGGTCCAGGTCGGGCATGGGGATTTCGATGGCCGCGACTTTGGGGTTGGACAGCAGGCCGGGGTTGATGGCGCCCAGCGACTCGGTAATCAAAATGGTGATGTTGTCGCCGCTGGTGAGTGTTTTGTCCAGCGACCAGCGGTGGAAGGCCAGGTAGGTCTGGCGGTCTTGCTGGGCCATAAAGCTGGGGTCGCCTGCGGGCAGCAGCGCATCGGCATAGGGCACGATGACGGCGGTGGACTGCTCGGAGCGCATTTGCGCTTCGAGCGTGTGCAGGGCTTGCAGCAGGGGCGTATCCGCATCGCTGGTGGCGCTTGCGGCCAAGGCACTGTCGGTTTTGCCGTTCAGCACCCGAATACCGCGCTCCAGGCTGACTTCACAGATGTGTTTTTTGGTGTCTTTGAACAACTCGGCCACCAAAAAACTCTGCAGGTTGTGCAGCGTGTCGCCCACCAAAAAGTTGTCAAACACATTGCGGTACAGCACAAAGGTCGATGCTTCACCGGCCAGGTATTTTTGCCGCAGGGTTTCCGCCCACCGGGGCAGTGGGTTGCGCGTGGTTGTGGGGGCGGTCATCGGTGCGGTCATGGCTTGGCAGGCGGTACGGTATTTACAGGGTTTTGGCGGGCGCGGCCTGGGCGGCGGCGCGGGCTTGCTTCAAGGCATCCAACTGCGCCTTGGCGGTGACGCTGCCGCTGCTTTGGCGCAGCTTGTTCAGGCGCACATCCAGGTCGGAGTTGTGCAGCTCGGCCCCCAGGCTGGCCTGCGCCACCTGGCTCTTGATGTGGTCGCGCACGGCACCCAGGGCCTGCACTTCGGCATCGACCGACAAACCATCGAGTTGGCCCTGAATCTTGAGCCGCGCCTGGGCACTGTGCATTTGCGCCAGCATGCGGTCTTTTTCGGCCTTGAGCTTGTCAATTTCAGTCTTCACCTGCATCAGCGAGTCTTTGGCACCGTCGGCATCGGCCGTGGCCTGGGTGGCCTCGGCGCGCAGGTCGGTAATGGCGGTGTCCAGGGCGTTCTTCTTTTGAATCAGCACCACGGCCAGGTCGTCCTGGTTGGTGGCCAGGGCGGTTTCCAGGTCGGAACTGACTGCTGCCAGTTCGCGCTCGTGGGTCTCCAGCCGGGCGGTGATTTCCTGGCGGCGCGCAATGATGGAGCCGGTGGCCGCTTTGAGCTGGCCGTATTTCTCGATCATCGAAGCGATGGCGTTTTGGTAAGCGATCTCGGGGTGGGCTTTTTCCACATCAGAGACCCATAAAGAGATAAAGCCGGTCCACAGGTTGGACAGGCGGGCGAAGATTGCGTTATTGGCCATGGGTAGTTCTCCGGGTAAAAAAAGGGCGAGGGGGGAGGATGAGGGAAAGGAGGAAACAGAGTGAACGGGGCTGGGTAAAACTTCAAGACTTGAGCGACTGCGTGGCACTTTTGGCGGCGCGCTGTGCGGCCGTAGGGTCTGACCGTTGGGCAGTGCTTGCGGGCGCACGCGCGGCAAACGGGTTTGTGGTGGGGCTGCTCCGTTCCAGCGTCAATGGCATGTCAAATTCAGCAGCCACTTCTTCGGCCATGCGCAGGCGCGACAGGGACTCTTCGAGCTTGCTGCCCATGTCGCTGGAGTAGGGCGAGGTGATGACCAGTTGGTACACCTCTTCCATTTTGTCGGGCATGGCAATCAGGGTGGCCTCTAGCGCACTGCGGCGCACGGCCAGGCGGCGCGAGCGGTTCATGACCTCGGTGTATTCGGCCAAGGCGGTGCGCAACTGGCGCTCCTCGTCTTCCGGCAACCCCTTGTTTTGCAACTGCGTCTGGATGCCGGTAATGCGTTTGGCTGCTACATCGTCATTGGCGTGGTCTTTGCGCTGTTTGAGCGAGAGGTTGACGGCGCACAGGCCCAGGTAGTCCACGGTGAGGTCTTCGAGTTTTTCAATATCGTCGCGGGTCAGGGTGGTGCGGTTGTCGGTCGCGGTTTGGTACAGGGCCTGCACCCGGTTGAACATGTGCTGATAGGTGTTGAGTGCCGCCGTGTCACCGTAGTTGCTGAGTTCGGCCAGCAGTTGCAGGCGGCGTTGGTCTCTGGCCTGGTGGCGCTGCGCACGGTCGACCCCGGCGCGAAACGAAGGCAGGCTGGGAATGGCCAGCGCCGCCAGCGCCTCAAACCCCGCACCGATGACGCCAACCAGGGCCATTCCCGCCCAGCCCATGGGGATGGAGGCAAAAATGGCCACCACCGCCGTGGCCAGCATGGCCATGCGGTTGTGCGGGTGCTGCAGAAAAGCACCCAGGTAAGACGGTTGGGGTTTCACGCGACCAATCTATGCGCAGGGGCTGTTTGTGGACGTGTCCATGGGCCTGTCATTTGGCGAACCGCGCCCAGATGCGCGTTATCTCCTGCTGATCCTGCTCACTCAAAATGGGAATCGGCAGCGAGCGGCTCAGGGCCTGGGTGCTGGGCACCACAGCGGGGTTGGACTTGATGCTTTCGCTCATGAACTCCCCCGCTTTGAGGTTGGCGTTGGCATAACCCACCGTGTTGGAGATTTTGGCAATCACCTGCGGGCGCAGCAGGTAGTCGATAAACAGGTGTGCTTCGCGTTTGTTTTTGGCGTTGGCAGGCACGGCCATGGCGTCAATGGCCAGCAGGCCACCGTCGGCGGGCACGCGGTATTCCACATTGCCACGCGCTTTGGCCTGGGCCTGTACCGCGTCGCCCGAGAAGCCGATCGCCACACACACCTTGCCTGTAGCCAGTGCGTCAATAAACTGGTCGGTAGGGATCACCTTGACGATGCCGCCCAGGCGATCGAGCACCTGCGCCGCAGACTGGGTGGAGTTTTTGCCGTCCCACTTGGTTTGCCCACCGGCCATGGCGGCCAGGGGCACCACATCGGTGGCGGAGTCCACTACGCCCACGCCGCAGGACTGGAAGCGCCGCGCCGTCTCGGGGTCGAACACATTGGTCAGTGAATCCATGGCGTGGCCAGGGTAGGCCTTGGCGGTGAGTTTGGGGTTCCAGGCGATGCCCACCGTGTACCACATATAGGGCAGGCTGTAGGCGCCGTCTTTGTCCCAGGCGCGCAGGGTGGCGTCCACACGGGGGTCGATGTTGCCCAGGTTTTTGAGGCTGGTTTTGTCCAGTTTGCCCAACAGGCCTTTGGCCGCCATGGCGGGCACCGCGTTGGCGGTGGGAAATACCACGTCGTAGGGCGTGCCACCCGCCTGCAGCTTGGTTTGCAGGTCGTCATTGCCGGAAAAAATATCGTAGACCACGCGGATGCTGTGCTCGCGCTCAAAGTCTTGCAGCACACCGGGGTCGATGTAGTCGGGCCAGTTGAGCACGCGCACGGTGCTCTTGGCGCTGGCGCCCACGCCATTCACCGCGCGGCGCAGGTTCATCAGTACGGTGGCGGTAATCAGGCCATCGGCCGTCACGCCCTGGGACTCTTGAAACGACTCGGTGGCAACCTGGGTTTGGGGGCCGAAGGTGCCGTCCAGCGGGCCAGCGTTAAAACCCAGTTTGCCCAGCAGGATTTGTGCTTCGCGCAGCCCGGCGGCATCGACCAGTTTTTCGCGGCCTTTGTAGTTACCGCTGGACCAGTTTTGCGTTTGCCAGATGACGCGGCGAATGGCGTTGAGCAGGGCGTCGGTCACCTGGGTGGCGGGCACCAGACCGTTTTGTACCGAGAAGGCGCGGATGGCCTCCAGCGTGGCGGGGGTCAGCTTGCCGCTGGGTGCCTCGCGCAGCAGGCCCATGCGGGTCAGCAGGCGCTGTGCGGTCTCGACCTTGGCGGTGCGGGTCCCTGCCTGTATGGCTGCGGGTTGGGCCGCCTGGGTTTTCTCGGGCGCAGCGGTGCCAAACACAAAACCCTGGGCCTGTGCCGTGTGGGTGAGTAAGGCCGTGCAGCCCAAGGTGGCCAGCCGGGCAAATGTGCGAATTTTCATGGGGTGTCCTTGTGAATCAGAACGCAGTGCATCCAAACACCGGGTTATGGGGTTGAGGCAAAACAAATGGAACCGCGTGACTGCGCCAACTGGAATAACTTGGCGGCCTGCTCCTGGCTGGCAGCAATGCCGCCTTGGCCTTTGAGCGTCATCTCACCCAGGTGGCAGGCCGAAGGCCCGTCGCCACCTTGCACGGCAGCTTGCAGGTGCGTGCGGGCCTGTGCGTAGTTGCCACCCTCCATCAGCTTGCGGCCCGCCTCGGCGTTGGCGGCCACCGACAGCTTGGCCGCCGCACCCGCGTCCACCACCGCTGCGGGTGCCGCCGTAACGCCCACAGGGGCCGCTACCGGCGTTGCAGGGGGGGCGGGTGGGGTGTCCGCAGGCGTGGGAGCGGGCGTATCGACGGGCGTGATGCCGGGCGTGGAGGGGTCGGGCTGCGCCTGCTGTGCAGCGGGGCTGCCCAACTTGTCTTTAAGGCCCAAGTGCCACACGGCGGAGGCCATGCCGCCGATCACGGCCAGCGCGATCAAACCTTTGGACAGGGGGGTCAAACTGGCCATGAAACTATTCCTTTGTGGCTGGGGTGGGGGCGCCAAACTGGCCTGACAGGCTTTGCAGGCGTTGGCTTAAGCGGGCAATTTCGCCCAGTTCGCGCGCAGTCTGGTCCTGCGCGGCTTTCAGTTCGGCTTGCTGGGTGGCCGTGTCGGCCGCAGCGCGGCTGAGTTCACGCGCCACCAGTGCTTCCAGTTCGGTAATTTGTTTGCGGATGTCGCCCACCACCTGCTCCTGGCGGGCCGCAATCGCGTCCAGCCGGGTTTGGGTTTGGCCTTGCAGCGCCTGCACATTGGCTTGCAGTTGCTGGGCATGGGCCGCCAGGGCCAGGGTTTTGGCGGCCGCATCGGCCAGCGGGTCTTCAATCGACCAGGACTCGTCCGCCGCATCCATGGCGCGCACCGCCATGAGGCGTGTGGCGTCGTCCATAGCGCTGAGTCCGTCGAGGAGGCGCAGCAGGCGTTCGGCCGGGTACATGGACGGTGCCACACCGCCATTGGCGTAAATGGCATCCAGATTCAGTGGCACGCCCGGGCCCGCCGTGGGTGTTGGTGCTTCCACAACTGGCGGCGGCTCGACCGGGCTACTGGCGGCACCGGCGTCGATGGGTGCAGGAGCGGTCGCAACCGGTTCTTCGGGCGTGTCTTTTTTGACCAGTCCGGCTTTTTCCAAAAAGTCCAGCATTCCCTTCATGGCCTGTTCTCCATCGTGAGGCTATTTGCGTGGCCCGTGCGGTTGACGGGCTGGGTGGCACCGCGTAATTGCCGGGGAAGTTTAATGCCAATTACCACGCGTGCGTCATGCCCGCACAGGTGGGTGTGGGCAATCTCTGTGCAACTTTTATGCATTGCGGGGTGTGCGACTCACCCAGCCTATTCCCAGCACCACCACGGCCAGCGAAAAAACCGCCACCGCGCCGCCCCAAAACCAGTACGGCAGCCACAGTGCCTGTGCCATGGCAGCGCTGTCCGATGGCACACGCACGCCATTGACCAGGGCGTACGCGGAGAACATGTAGTCCAGGTCGGTAAACCACGACAGGCACAACAGCACCGCCATCAGGTGCAGCACAAACGCGGCTGCTACGCTGTGCAGAAGGCGGGCACACAAAGCCAGCGTGGCCGCACTGGCCAGTAAAAAGGTGGCGCCAAACACATTGCGCGACCACAGCACGACCGATGCGGCCATCAGCACTGCCAAGCCTGCCATGATCCACCGTGCCCAGCGCGGCGAACGTGACAGCAGCAAGATGCAAATGCCGGCCAGGGTAGGGCCCAGCAGCCCGCCCGCAGCCACCAGTGCCTTGGCCGCCGGCCCGGGGTTGCCGTGCCACACGGCCATGCCGGAGCCGTCGGCGTGCAGCAGCAAGTGGTCAAACTCGGCGCCCACCAGCAGTGCGCTCAGGCCGTGTCCCATTTCGTGGGCGTAGGTGGCCAGGAGCGTGAACGGGTAGAGAATGTGTCTGCCGTAGGGCAACTGCCAAATAGCCGCAACCAGCGTGCCAGACAGGATCAGCAGGGTGCGCGGGTGCATAACGTGTGGTGGACTGGCGCACGGGGTGGCATGGGGGCGCCGGGACGGGCAGGTAACTACCGGGGGCGGCGATGGATCAGCTGGGCCAGCTCGCGGTCTACCAGATCCACATCGCCGGTGTTGAGCTCCAGCAGGCGGCGCAGACGTGTCATGTTGGAGATGTCGATTTCAAGGCACTGAAATCCCACCTGTGTGCCATCGAGATGGGCAATGCTGCCGTCCATGGTGATGGCGTCGCCATCATCGGTCAGGCTCAGCGCCAGACGGCATTGCTCTTGCAAGCGCAAACCTTCCGGTGCCGCAGTGCAGAGCAGGGCGCCTTTGAGCGCAATGTCGAGCAGGCTGACCGCAATGATGCGACCCTGCACCAGTAACTGCGCCGTTGCGTGAAACGGGACGCGGGAAAAACGGCGCAGATTGGTGTCAAGGGTCGCAATCATGGGGGCTCCTGCACGGGGAGCGCAGCCAGTGCGCTGCGCGGCGCAATCATCGCGCCATTTGGGTGCGGGTGCAAGGCCTGCACTCCCGTGCAGCGCCTCAAGCTGGCATGGCCTTCATGTTACGGGGCGCTGGTATCTCATGCATGCACGTCATGCGCCGACTTGGGTGTAATAGCGCGCTATGGCGGGCGTTTGTGCGACGCGCTGCTGGTGGGCGTTGAGCAGCGGGGCCACCTGTTGCACCAAGTCGGCAGGTACATGGTCCAGCCGGCCGGCGTTGAGTCCGCGCACATCCACAAAGACTTTCAGGTCGGCCATGGTCAGGCGGCCGTCGGCGAAGTATTCGCCACCGTGGGCCTGCAACTGGCTTTGCAGCCAGCGCAGGTACACCGGCATGGAGCCGTTGACCAGCGCTAGGCGTGCCGCTTTTTGCTCATCCCCCGTCATGCGGTACGTGGGGCCGAGCTTGGCGCCGGCCTCTTCCACCACGTACATCACCTCGTCACACAGCAGTGCCTGGTAGGGGTCGGTAGGGTACAGGCCCGCGAGTTTGCCAACAAAACGGTTGATGGCATCGCACTGCGTGACCAGCACGCCATCCACGTGCAGCACCGGCACCTGGCCAAACGGGGTGGATTTGCGCACTTCGGCAAATTCGGCATAGGTGATGCGGTGGTCTTCAAACGCAATGCCGGCCATGTGCAGGGCCAGCCGGGCGGGTTCGGCGCGGCCACCGTGGATATCGAAATAGGTGAGTTTGAGTTGGGGCATGGTGCTGATCTCCAGTTTGCGCACGGCAGATGCTTGTTAGGTGTTGTCGGCATTCTATGTTGGTGCTACCGCGCGCGCTGTTCTGTGCAATTCCCCAGTGCACCCAAAATACGGGTCTATTGGGGCTTTATTTTTGGAATAGCGGGTTGCGCCAATCACCATACTCGGGCATTCACCCGATTTTTGGGGGCGCACCATGCAGATCGACCGCTTAAACCACCTTCACTTTCCCCCCGACAGCAATCCGGCGCCCCCGGGCAAGGAGCCTGCGTCTGCTGCAGGAGCCCATGCCAAGTCTTCGGCGGTGGTGCGGCCCAATCTGCCCACGCTGGTGGACCGTACTGCGCACCAGCCGCCCAGCGTGGTGCTGAAAATTCAAAGTAAAGCCGCCGAAGGGGTAGCCGATGCGGGTGCCGACGCACCCGTCTACGCGGATACGCGCAAAGCGCCCCCCGGCGCGGCGGATGCGGCGGATGAAGCGCAAAAGGCGCAAGACCACCAGCAGGCGCTGGAACGCCATGCGGGGGTTATGACCCGTATGACGGTGGACAAGGATGGTGTGCTGGTGGTCGCTAAACCCCAAACCCCGCTTGGCAGCGGGACGCGGGTGAAGGCGACCGATTTTGTGACCATGGCAGTGAGCACCATGCGCGAATTTGCGGACGAAACAGCACGCCTGAAAGCCGAATCGGATGCGGCAAGCACCATCGAACCGTCCGCTCCCCTCAAGGGGCTGCAGCACCTGGCAGCCCGGTTCAGGTTATTCGCCTGACGCAGGAGGTGGCTTGTCGGGACGGCCAGCGCGGGTTCAGTTGGCCGGGGTGTGTCGGCTGGATTGGCTGGCGCCGACCGGGGGCAGGGCATTGATTTTGGTTGAACCGATATAAAAATCACCGGCGTCAATTTCCTGGGCAATCGGTGTGCCGGTGGGCGATGCGCTGGTCCGGGGGCTTGGGATGCGGCTGAGTGGGCGTTCGGTCGCGCCAATGTCGATAGTGCTCATGGTGTTTGGATCGTATAAAAGTAAATTCGCGCGCAGTGCGCAGTGGGTGGATCATTACACTGTGAATGCATCAACCTGCCCCACCATTGCGCTGCACGAGTGTTGAAAAACCGCGTTAGCGTGAAAAAATACCGCGGGTTTACCCTATATTCTACCGGTGAAGGGCACTGCCCAATGGCGCTGTGGCCTGCGCAGGCGGTAAGGCGCGGCGCATAGGCTCAATTGTCGATACTGCTTGTGCCAATCAGGTTAAACCACGAAACTCGGGCTATGGGAGCGGTGTTTTCCGTTGGCAGGTTGTGCGGATGCTGCCGGGGACAAGTCGGTCGCGGCGCTTGGCGTGAATTGCCGCGAAACAGTTTCACAGGAGTGTTTCACCATGGGCTGGCACATCATTCATTTGACCGACGTGGCGGCAACCCCCTGGCGCAACGGCGGCGGCGTTACCCGGGAACTGGCCGTGTGGCCCCCACAGGGCGAATGGGCGTGGCGCATGTCGGTGGCGGAGGTGGACCGCAGTGGGCCGTTTTCGCGTTTTGAAGGCATGGAGCGCTGGCTTGCGGTTTTGCAGGGCAAAGGCGTCCAGCTTGATGTGGGTGTGGGCCCACGGGCGCTGCAGCCCGGACCCAACGTGCGGACCCTCACCGCAGCCGATGCGCCTTTCTATTTTGATGGCGAGGCAAACACCTACTGCCATTTGCGCGACGGCCCCAGCCAGGATTTCAATTTGATGGTGCGCAAAAGTGGCCAGCCGTCTCGCATGGTGCGGGTGCTGGACCACTACAGCAGTACCGTGGATGCTCCTAAAGTTGTAGCTGTTTACGCAATAGGGGCGGGCGCAAACGTCGAATTTAATCAAGAAAAAGTGTACGTACCACCGGCCACTTTGCTGTGGCGCAGCGTCAGCAAGAAGGCTACTGTGCGCATGAGCGGCGCGCAGGCGCTGTGGATTGAGATTCCGGGGTAAGTGTATAGCGCCGGGTTTGGGCGCCGCTATCATGCCCAGATTGATTCACTGTCCCTCGTTGCCCGAGGGCATTTGCACCATGCCCCGTATCACCTTGACCCCTGCGCCCCATTACCCGTTTGTGACGGAGATCCAGATCTACATCAGCCACGTCAACCAGGGCGGGCATCTGGACAATGCCCAGTTGTTGACCCTGGTCTCGGAAGCGCGGGTGCGTTTCTTTCATGCGCTGGGGTATCTGGAGTCTGCGGTGGAAGGGTTGTTGATTGTGGTGGGTGACATCGTGGCGCAGTACCAGTCCGAAGCCTTTCACGGCGAAACCATGCGGGTTGAAATGACCGCCACGGACTTTAATAAATACGGCTTTGACCTGCAGTTTCGCTTGACCGAGAAAGAAACCCGTCGTGCGGTTTCACTCGGAAAACTGGGCATTGTGTTTATCGACCCGCAGATGCGCAAGGTCACGCCGGTGCCACCAGCATTCATGGCCAATGTTGAGCTGTTGGTATGAGGTGGGGGCGGTGGCACGCCCCGGCATGACAGATTCGTGTCCAATAGGCGCATGGAAAATACCGCAACCCGCCACACCGACAGCACCGACCAGCGCCTGACGGATCTTGAAATCAAGTCGAGCTTCACCGAAGACACACTGGAGCAGCTCAACCAGGTTGTGATTCGCCAGCAGCACGAAATAGAGTGGCTGCTGCGCGAGGTCAAACAACTGCGCCTGCAAATTCCGCACGATGGAGCAGCGCCGCGTTTAGCTGCAGCCGGTGACGATTTGCCCCCCCACTATTGAAGAACAGGCCGCTGTAGATGGTGTGCGGCACGTATCCACCCTGAGCGTGCGGCGAAACTGACGCAAAACTGACGTGATCGCGGCGGTTGCCGTGTGTTCGGCGAACAAACGCAACTTTTTAACGAAAATCATGATTTCCGCACGATCGTGCTATTTTTAGAGAGGTCCCTCCACGCAAGTGACTATGAGGTCACTAATAATCGCGCCCGGAGGTTCCCATGCACGATTCGTATATTGACTTTGCCAACTCCCCCGTTGGTTCCCGTATCACCGCCCTGTTGGGCTTGCCCGCACCTTTGCCGCTGGAGCGCTACCGCGCCGACCAGCCGGTAATCAAAGGCACCGTCCTGCTGGGCGCTGGCGCCAATCCCCAGTTGTTGGGTACTTTGGCCGCCGCATTCCAGTCCATGGGTGCACAAACCCTGGCCCATCGCACCTTGCCCCAATGGACGGCGGTTGCCAACCAGGCCGGTTTGATGACCGGTCGCTGGGGTGTGGAAGACAAACCCGGTGAAAAAGTCAAAGCCCTGGTGTTCGACGCCACCGGCATGGACGACAGCGCCCAGTCCGACGCGCTGTACCAATTTTTCCACGACACCGCGCGCTCCGTTCTGACCTGCGGCCGTGTAGTGGTCATCGGTCGCCCGCCCGAGTCCTGCAGCGCACCGCGCCAGGCCACCGTGCAGCGCGCACTCGAAGGCCTGACCCGCGCCCTGGCCAAAGAACTCAAGCGTGCCATCACCGTCAATCTGGTGTACGTGGCCCCCGGTGCCGAGTCCCAACTTGAATCCACCCTGCGCTTTATGTTGTCGCCACGCTGTGCTTATGTATCGGCCCAGGTGGTACGTATTGGCGTTCCTGCCGGCCCCAGCACTGCACCCGCCGACTGGAAACTGCCTCTGGCAGGCAAAAAGGTACTGGTCACCGGCGCCTCACGCGGCATTGGTGCCTCGATTGCCGAAGTGATGGCGCGTGAAGGCGCCGAGGTGATTTGCCTGGACATCCCCCAAGCCCGTGCCGGTCTGGATGAAGTCGCCACCAAGCTGGGTGGCAAAGCCCTGGCATTGGACATCGGTTCCGCCGAAGCCCCCGCCGCGCTGGTGGCGGCCGCCAAGGCTGACGGTGGCTGGGACGTGGTGATCCACAACGCCGGTATCACCCGCGACAAGACCATTGCCAATATGAAAGAGCCGCTGTGGCAGTCGGTGGTCAACATCAACCTGTCCACCCAAGAGCGCATCAACGAAGCGCTGGTGGCAGCCGGTGCCCTCAAGGCCGGTGGCCGCATTATTTGTGTGTCGTCCATCTCCGGTATCGCCGGTAACCTGGGCCAGACCAACTACGCTTTCTCCAAGGCCGGTGTGATTGGCATGGTGCAAAGCACCGCACCCGAACTGGCGCGTTACGGCATCACCATCAACGCGGTGGCACCCGGTTTCATTGAGACCCAGATGACTGCTGCTGTGCCGTTCGCCATTCGCGAAGCCGGTCGCCGCATGAACTCCATGGGCCAAGGCGGTTTGCCGCAAGACGTGGCCGAAGCCATTGCCTGGTTTGCCAGCCCCGCGTCCGGCGGATTGAGTGGCAACGTGGTGCGTGTGTGTGGCCAAAGCCTGATTGGTGCTTAAGCATGCACACCGTTGAAGTCCTGAGCGAACCCCATCTGGCCAGTGTGCTGGTCAGCGCCTTGGCGTCGAGCACCAAGCGCCCCGGTGTGGTTAAGAAACTCAAGCCCGTCACCCTGGTGCGCCCCCAAGTAGTTTTGGATGCCGCACACATTGCACGCTACAACGCCATTTGTGGTTTCAAGGCGGAGCAGGGCGTGCCACTGATCTACCCACAGATGCTGACCTTCCCGTTGGTGATGTCGTTCTTTGGCTCCGAGGCGTGCCCCTGGCCCGCCCTGGGCACGGTGCACCTAGCCAACCGCATTGCGCAGAAGAAAAGTCTGCGTGCGGGTGACACCGTGCGGGTTGAGATGCAGACTGGGGAGTTGTTTGCCCACGAAAAAGGGCAGGGCTTCAACCTCGACTTGCGCATTCTGCGTGACGACGAAGTCGTGTGGAGCGCCACGCAGAGCCTGCTGCGTGTGGGCGTCAAGCAAAAAAGTGGCGAACCCTATGCCAGCGCCGTGACCGACGACGCGCCCCTCTCGCGCCAGGCGGACTTCAATGCAGCCAGCGATCTGGGTCGCCGTTATGGCGAAGTGTCGGGCGACCGCAACCCGATCCACCTGACCGCCGTGTCGGCCAAACTGTTTGGGTTCCGCCGCGCCATTGCCCATGGTATGTGGACCAAGGCGCGTGCACTGTCGTGTCTGCTGCCTGCGCAGCAGCTCGAGCAAGCCAGCGTAGCGGTGGACTTCAAAACGCCGCTGTTCCTGCCTTCGCGCGCATCCCTGTGGAGTGCCCGCAAGAGCGATGGCGCGCTGTTTGAAGTGCGCGACGCCAAA
Organism: Candidatus Aalborgicola lynettensis; assembly: GCA_016719405.1. Taxonomy (GTDB): domain Bacteria; phylum Pseudomonadota; class Gammaproteobacteria; order Burkholderiales; family Burkholderiaceae_C; genus Allorhodoferax; species Allorhodoferax lynettensis. The sequence goes on along the minus strand of JADJZE010000002.1, from coordinate 83,221 downwards.
GGCCAGCGCCCCCATTTGCGTGGCCAACTGCAGTACTGAACGGCAACTGACCGCGCTGCATATACCACCCCGTTTAATCCGAATCCACACTCTTTAAGGTAATCCACCATGACCACCACCCGTCGCGTCGCCATTTTGGGCGGCAACCGCATCCCGTTTGCCCGTTCCAACACGGTTTACTCGCAAGCGTCCAACCAGGAAATGTTCACCGCCACGCTGCAAGGCCTAGTGGACCGCTTCAACCTGCACGGCGAGCGCCTGGGTGACGTGGTGGGCGGTGCGGTCATGAAACATGCCCGCGACTTCAACATGGTGCGCGAGTGTGTGCTCTCCACCACCCTGTCGCGTGACACACCCGCGTTTGACATCCAGCAAGCTTGCGGCACCGGTCTGGAAGCGGCCATGATTGTGGCCAACAAGATTGCCCTGGGGCACATCGAGTGTGGCATTGCCGGCGGTGTGGACACCACATCGGATGCGCCCATCGCCCTGAACGAAAAACTGCGCAAGGTCTTGCTCGACCTGTCGCGCGCCAAGACCCCCGCACAACGTCTGGCCGTGGCAGCGCGTCTGCGCCCCTCCATGCTGGCACCTGCTTTGCCACGCAATGGTGAGCCACGCACCGGTTTGTCCATGGGTGAACACGCTGAGCTGATGGCCAAAGAGTGGGACATTGCCCGCGAAGCCCAAGACGAACTGGCGTTCAACAGCCACAAAAACCTGGCCAAGGCCTACGAGAGCGGTTTCTTCAATGACCTGATGACCCCGTTCAAAGGTGTGTCCAAAGACAACAACTTGCGCGCCGACCTGACCATTGAGAAACTGCGCACCCTCAAGCCCTGCTTCGACAAGAAAGTGCGCCCCGAGCAAGGTACTTTGACCCCCGGCAACTCCACCCCCCTGACCGACGGCGCCTCTGCCGTGCTGTTGGCCAGCGAAGAGTGGGCTGCTGCGCACAACATTCCCGTGCTGGCTTACCTTACTTTCAGCGAAGTGGCGGCGGTGGACTTCTTCGACAAGAAGGAAGGCTTGTTGATGGCCCCGGCCTATGCCGTGCCCCGTATGCTGGAGCGTGCGGGCCTGAGCCTGCAGGATTTCGATTACTACGAAATCCACGAAGCCTTTGCCGCCCAGGTGCTGTGCACCCTGGAAGCCTGGCAAGACAAGACCTTCTGCAAGGAAAAACTCGGCCTGTCCAAACCCCTGGGCAAGATCGACATGAAGAAACTGAATGTGAACGGCAGCTCCCTGGCGGCCGGTCATCCCTTTGCCGCAACCGGTGGCCGCATTGTGGCCACCCTGGCAAAAATGCTGGCGCAAAAAGGTTCGGGCCGTGGCCTGATCTCCATCTGTGCGGCCGGTGGTCAAGGCGTTGTCGCCATCATTGAAAGGTAATTGCCATGCACGCTTACAAAGCCCCCCTGCGCGACATGCGCTTTTTGATGAACGAGGTACTGGACTACCCCGCGCATTACGCCACGCTGCCCAACGGCGGTGAAGCCACCCCCGAAATGGTCGATGCCATTTTGGAAGGTGCGGCCACCCTGTGTGAAGAGGTGTTGGCACCTTTGAACGCATCGGGCGACAAAGAAGGCTGCACTCTGCAAGACGGCAAAGTCACCACGCCCAAGGGTTTCAAAGAAGCCTACGCCGAGTTTGTGGCGGGCGGCTGGCAAGGCCTTTCCTTCCCCACGCAATACGGTGGGCAAGGCTTGCCTGCTTCGCTGAACCTGTTCAAGACCGAGATGATGGGCACGGCCAACTGGTCGTTTGCCATGTACCCGGGTCTGACGATCGGCTGCATCAACACCATCATGCAGTACGGCACCGACGCGCAAAAGTCGCAGTACCTGCCCAAGCTGGTGTCCGGCGAGTGGACCGGCACCATGTGCCTGACCGAACCCCAGTGCGGTACCGATCTGGCCCAGGTCAAAACCAAAGCCGAACCCCAGGCCGACGGCACCTACGCCCTGAGCGGAACCAAGATTTTTATCTCGGCTGGTGAGCACGATCTGGCAGAAAACATTGTGCACATCGTGTTGGCCCGTCTGCCCGATGCGCCCGCTGGTACCAAGGGTATTTCGCTCTTCATCGTGCCCAAGTTCATCGTGTCGGCGGACGGTGCGGTGGGTGCACGCAACCCGGTGGTGTGTGGCTCCATTGAGCACAAGATGGGTATCAACGCCAACGCCACCTGTTTGCTGAATTTTGACGGTGCCGTGGGTTACATGATTTCGGAGCCCAACAAGGGTCTGGAAGCCATGTTCACTTTCATGAACACCGCCCGTATCGGTACTGCGTTCCAAGGATTGGCTTCGGCCGAACTGTCGTACCAGGGCGCTTTGCCCTACGCCAAAGAGCGCCGCTCCATGCGCGCTTTGTCGGGCAAGAAGGAAGCCGAACAAGTGGCCGACGCCCTGATCTGGCACCCCGATGTGCGCCGCATGTTGCTCACGCAAAAGGCCATTGCCGAAGGCGCGCGTTGCATGATTTACGACGCGGCCAAGATTGCCGACCACCTGTTCAACGCCGTGGAAGCGGGTGACAGCAAAGCCTTCAAACGCCACGAAAACGAGCTGGGCTTTTTCACCCCCGTCCTCAAAGGTTTCCTGACCGAACTGGGTCTGGAAGCGGCCAATCTGGGTGTGCAAGTGTTCGGTGGCCACGGCTACATTGGCGAGCACGGCATGGAGCAGATCGTGCGCGATGCACGCATCTCCACCCTGTACGAAGGCACCACCGGTATCCAGGCGCTGGACTTGCTGGGCCGCAAAGTGCTGCTGTCTTCCAAAGGCAAGTGCGTGCGCGATTACACCCTGCAGATGGTGCAGTTCGCCAAGTCCAAGGTACTCAAGCGTACCCGTTTGGGTTCCATGTCGCGGTCCCTGTCGCTGCGCGCGGCGGAGTGGAATGCGCTGACGTTGGCCATCATGTTGCGTGCGCGCAAAGACCGCGAAGTGGTCGGCGCTGCCAGCTTTGATTACCTGATGTATTCGGGCTACGTGATGATGGCGTTTTCGTGGGCCCAGCAAGCGGCCAAGGCACGTGAACTGCTGGACAGCGGTACCGGCAAAGAGTCGGCGGAGTTCTACAAGGCCAAGATTCAGACGGCCGAGTTTTATTTTGACCGCCTGCTGCCACGTGCCAATGCCCACCGTGCAGGCGCTTTGGCCTCCACCAAGAGCCTGATGCAGATGGACAAAGACCACTTCAACTTCGCGTAAATGGTTGGGCGCGCATTCGGGCGCAGTTACAGCATTCCTTCGCAACTGCCGCAAACCTCACCCTGAAATGACTTGATGGGTGCGGCAGCCGTGCTGCTGGTGAAAATCAGCATCGACACGAGCGTGATTGGCAGCGCCCAAAGGGTGGCTGCTTGGGTGGGCATCTGGACGGCCGCGTTGCAGTCTCGAGAAGGCATGGGTTTTTTCGATCCCAACGCCTCTAGGTTTGCCGCAAAGGCAGCGTCGCACGCGCTTACGGAGCCAGTCGCTGGTTGATGGCCTGCAGGTCATCCGCTTTGAGCGTGCCGCTGGCCTGGCGCAGCTTTAATCCACCCATCAGCACGTCGTAGCGGGCTTTGGCCAGTTTGGCTTTGGTGTCGAACAACTGGCTTTGGGAGTTGAGCACGTCGATGTTGATGCGCACACCCACCTGGTAGCCCAGTTTGTTGGCATCCAGGGCACTCTGGCTGGACGCCTCGGCGGCTTCCAGTGCCTTGACCTGGGCTTGGCCGGATAGCACACCAAAGTAGGCGGTGCGGGTGGCTTGCGCCACGCTGCGTTTGGCGGCTTCCAGATCGGAGCGGGCTTTGTCTTCCAGCGCCAGGGTTTCCTTGACGCGGTTTTGCACGGCGTAGCCGGCGAACAGGGGCAGGGTAAAGCTCAGTCCGATAGATGCCTGGTTACCGCGTGTGCTGAGCGACCCAGTGGAAGAACCATTGTGGGTGGCTGCCATGGTGTAGTTGCCAGTCAGGTCGAGCGTAGGTTTGTGGCCGGCTTCGGCTTTGCTGGTCTCCAGCGTGGCGACTTGCAGTGCAATGTTGGCTTGCAGCACGTTCGGGTGGCCGGCTTGGGCCTGGTCTACCCACAAAGCGACGTCAGTGGGTTGTACGGGGGGCAGTGCCACGGGCGCGGCCAGCGGTTTGGGTTGTGCGTTGGCCACGCCGACCACGGTGTTGAGTGCCAGGCGTTTGACCAGCAAATCGTTTTCTGCGGCGAGTTCCTGGGCTACCACCAGGTCAAAGCGGGCCTGTGCTTCGCGGGAGTCGGTAATGGTGGAGGTTCCGACCTCAAAGTTGCGCTTGGCGGAGGCCAGTTGTTCGGCCACGGCGGTTTTTTGGGCTTTGACAAATTGCAAGGTGTCATTGGATGCCAGCACATCAAAGTAGGCTTGACTGACGCGCACGATCAAATCCTGCTCGGCCCCGGCGAGTTGGGCTTGTGCCAGGTCAACACTTTTCTTGCCCTGCTCAAAACTGGCCGCATTGCCGGGGCGGTACAGTGGTTGCGTGACGGCGAGGGTGGCGGACTGGCTGTCGTAGTCGTAGTTTTTGGACACCGGTTGCTGGGCGTCCTGGTTGATCAGGTTGGCGCTGGCCGATAGTCCCACCGTTGGCAGCAGCAGGGCCTGGGCCTGTGCGGCCTTGGCCAGCGTGGCTTCTGACTGTTGCTTGGCGGCCTGGTAGGTGGCGTCGTAGGCACGTGCAGCGGTGTACAGGTCGGACAAACTCTGGGCCTGGGTGGCCGTCGACAGCCCTCCCGCACCCAGGGCAATCAGCAGGGGGAGCAGGCGCAAGCGGGTGGGGTGGGATGGGACGGACATGGTGGTCTTTCTGTGGCTCGGTAACAAAAGAAATGGAGTGGAGTAACGGTGTGACGAAACAGCGGGGCAATTGGCAGAGGTGGTCGTCAATAGCGGGGAACGGACGGGTCTGCCTCGGCAGACCACGCGTCAATGCCACCGGCAATATTGGCCACATGGCGAAAACCGCGGTTTTCCAGAAAATAGGCAACTTGCATACTGCGCACACCGTGGTGGCACAGGCAGGCAATGGGTTGTTCGGGGTTGAGTTCCGAAAGGCGTGGCGGCACTACCCCCATGGGAATAGTGCGCAGCTGAAAACCGTGCTCCGCGACACGGGCCATTTGCAGTTCGTGGGGTTCGCGCACGTCCAGCACCACGGGTTCGCCGTGTGCGCGGGCCGCGTCCAGCCAGGCGGGCAGATCGGCGGGGCGGACTTGGGCAATCATGCGGGTACCGCGGTGGGTGCGTTAAAACCGGAAGCGCGAAGGCTCGGGGAAATGCTGCAAGCGCGGTGCCAGCGTGTCCCAGCTTTGCACGCTGCGAAAGGTGGTTTCGTTCGTGCGGGTCACGATGGTGGTGCGCATCACGGGTTCATCTCCCACGATGGCGATCAAGCGGCCACCGATGGCCAGCAAGGACAGCAGGGTGTCGGGAATTTCGGCCACCGAGCCACTGAGCACAATGGCGTCGTATTGGCCTTCTGCGGGGGTGGGCTGTGCGCCGTCGGCCAGGCGGACTTCTGCGTTGGTGATGCCTGCGTTGCGCAGGTTGTTGCGCGCCATGGTGGCCAGTTCGGGATTGATTTCAAGGCTGACAACCCGGCGCGCTTTGCGCGCCAGCAAGGCCGCCATGTAGCCCGAACCGGTGCCAATTTCCAGCACCGTTTCATGGGCTTGCACGGCCACGTCTTGCAACATACGGGCTTCCAGACGCGGCGCCAGCATGCATTGCCCCAGGCGCAGGGCGTCATCATGGGAACCCTGCAAAGGGATTTCCAGATCGGCAAACGCCAGCCCTTTGTGCGCAGCGGGCACAAAGTCTTCGCGCTTGACGCTGGAGAGCAGCTCCAGTACCGAGGGGTCGGACACGTTCCACGGGCGGATTTGCTGTTCGACCATGTTGAAGCGGGCTTGTTCGATGTTCATTTAATACTCCGTGGGGTATGTGATGGGATTGTAGCCAATTTTAAGGCGCAGGGTGTTTCTGTCCGGTAAAGAGCCGTTTAGCCCATTGCGCCAGATCATCCATATAGCAATAGACCACCGGCACGACGACCAGGGTGAGCAGCGAGGAGGTAATGACCCCACCAATGACCGCCTGGCCCATGTGCGCGCGCTGCTCGGAGCCTTCGGTGAGGGCCAGAGCCAATGGCAACATGCCAAAAATCATGGCCAGCGTGGTCATCAGGATGGGGCGCAGGCGCACCTTGGCGGCCATGAGCAAGGCTTCGTTGCGTTCCATGCCGGGGATGGGGCGGCCGTCCGCGTCGGTGCCATCTTCGCGGGCGCGAATGGCAAAGTCGACCAGCAAAATGGCGTTTTTGGTCACCAGGCCCATCAGCATGACGACGCCAATCACCGAGAACATCGACAAGGTGGAGCCAAACATCATCAAGGCCAGCACCACCCCGATCAGGGTCAGGGGCAGGGCGGTCATCAGTGCCAGCGGCTGCAAAAAGCTCTTGAACTGGCTGGCCAGAATCATGTAGATGAAGATGACGGCCATTGCCAGCGCCGAGATGGCGTAGGCAAACGATTCGGCCATGTCTTTGGTGGAGCCGCCAAATTGGTAGCTGTAGCCGGGTGGCATGGCAATGGATTCCATGGCGGTTTTGATGTCAGCCGATACCTCGCCGGCCGAGCGGCCTGCGACGTTGCCGCTGATGGACACTTCGCGCGTCAGGTCGCGCCGGTTGATCTGGTTGGGGCCGGTGGATTCGCGCACCTCGGCCACCTGGTTGAGCCGCACGATGCGCGGGCTGCCGTCGGCGTTGGTGCCCAGGTTAAAAGGCAGCAGGTTCATGTCCTGCGGGCTGTTGCGGGCTTGGGGTGCCAGGCGCACGTTGACGTCGTAGGTCTGGTCATCGGGGGCGCGCCAGTTGCCAACGGTTTGGCCTGCTACCAGCGTGCGCAGAGCTGAGCCAATTTGACCCACCGAGAGGCCGAGGTCGGATGCCAGGTCGCGTTTCACGTTGACTTCCAGCGTGGGCTTGTTGGGCTTGGTGCTGGAGTCCAGATCGACCAGGCCGGGAACGGACCGCACCTTGTCGAGTGCGAGCGCGGTCAGGCGGTCCAGTTCGGCGGTGTCGGCTCCTTGGATAGAAAACAGAATCTGCTTTTGCCCGCCCACCGAGTCCAGCAGGCCGACGTGGGTGACGGTAATGCCCGGTACCTGTTTGAGCCGCTCGCGCAGCACCACCGACATCTGTTCAATGCCCAGGGAGCGCGCCTTGCGCTCGACCAGTCGGATGTACACACTGGCGTAGATTTTGCCGTTGGCGCTGCCGGTGTTGATGGTGGCCAGCGTGTAGCGCACCTCCGGGAAGCTGCGGATGATGGCTTCAACCTGCTGGGCCTTGGCCTCGGTTACCTCCAGCGAGGAGCCCACCGGGGTGTGGAAGGTAAGTGTGGTCTCCGAAAAATCGGCCTTGGGCACAAACTCGGTTCCCAGCAGTTTCACCATCATCACACTGACCACAAAAATACCCAGCGCCAGCCCCACGGTGGCCAGTTTGTGCGCCAGCGACCAGCGCAAGATGCCCTGGTAGGCATCGGCCATGCTGTCGGTGGCGTGGTCAAACCAGCCGGTGACGCGGCCAATGGTTTTGTCATACAGCGTGACCGGCGCGTGCCGTTTGCCATGTGCTTCGATGCTGGGGTCGTGCCAGACCGAGGACAACATGGGGTCGAGTGTGAAGCTGACGAACATCGAAATCAGCACCGCCGCCACAATGGTGATGCCGAACTCGTGAAAAAACTTGCCAATGATGCCGCCCATAAAACCAATCGGCAGGAACACGGCCACGATGGACAGGGTGGTGGCCAGCACCGCCATGCCAATTTCTTGCGTGCCGTCCATCGAGGCGGTGTAGGCGTTCTTGCCCATTTGCACATGGCGCACGATGTTTTCGCGCACCACAATGGCATCGTCAATCAGCAGGCCCACACACAGGCTCAGGGCCATCAGCGTGATCATGTTGATGGTGAAGCCAAACAACTGCATGAAGAAAAAGGTGCCGATCAAGGCAATGGGAAGGGTCAGGCCGGTGATAACGGTGGAGCGCCAGGAGTTGAGGAACAAAAACACAATCAGCACGGTCAGCAGGGCGCCTTCAATCAGGGTGCGGCGCACGTTGTCCACCGACACGCGAATCTGGCGCGAACCGTCCATGATTTCTTGCAGCTTCAAGCCTGGAGGCAACTGTTGCTGCAGGGCCGCCAGCGTTTTTTGCAGGCCGTCGACGACGGCAATGGTGTTTTCGTCTTGTGACTTTTGCACCGTCAGCATCAGGGTGCGTTGGCCGTTGTAAAGCGCCAGGCTTTCCGTTTCTTGCGCGCCATCGCGCACCTGCGCCAGTTGCCCGACGCGAATGGGCGCCCCGTTTTTGCGGGCCACAATGATCTGGGCAAAATCTTCCGGGCGCTGCATGCGCGCGTCAATCTGGATGATGCGATCCTGCTCGCTGGAGCGGATGGTGCCAACCGGCAAATCCTGGTTCTCGTTGCGTACGGCAGCGGCCACCTGCTCGGGGGTGATGCCAAAGGCTTCCAGCGCCTGCGGGTTCAGGTAAATGTTGATTTCGCGTTTGGTGCCACCCACCAGGGTGACGGAGCCCACGCCGCGCACATTTTCCAGCCGCTTTTTGAGGGTCTGATCGGCCCAGTTGGTCAGCTCCACCGGGCTGAGTGGGTTGCTGGCGCTGGCATCGGGCACCACCGCAACCGACCACACCGCGCGTGCCGAGGGGTCAAACCGCAGCACGCGCGGCTCTTTGACCTCGGTGCGCAGGTTGGGGCGCACGGTGGCCACTTTTTCGCGCACGTCGTCGGCAGCCTTGCGGCCATTCACGTGCAAACCGAACTCGATCACCACCACGCTTTGGCCTTCGTAACTGCGCGAGGTCAGGGCGTTGATGCCGGCAATGGCGTTGACGCCTTCTTCAATTTTCTTGGAGACTTCACTCTCCACAATCTCGGGTGAGGCACCGGGGTAGTCGGTCATGACGACGACTACCGGAAAGTCGACGTTGGGAAACTGGTCGACCTGCAGACGCTGGAAAGAGAACAATCCCAGCACCACCAGGGCCAGCATGACCATGGTGGCGAAGACCGGGTTTTTAAGGCTGACCTGGGTGAACCACATTTAGGGATTTCCTGGGGTTGATTTCACCAAGGTACCCGCACGGACCGGGCCCACGCGCCCTTGCAGCACCAGGGCATCGTCAGCCAGCCCTTGCACGGCGACCATGGTCTGGCCCTCCCATTCACCCTGTGCGCCGGGTACCACGTTCTGGTGTGCCACTTGCTGATTGCTCACCAGCTGCACATAGGGTTGTGGCTTGTCGGTGCGCACGGCGCTCAGGGGCAGCGCCTGGGTTGTGAGGGTACCGGTGCCCAGCGTGCCTTGGGCAAACAGGCCCTGGCGCAGGCCTGTGCTGGATTCCAGCGCCAGGTAGGCCAGTACCGAGCGGCTTCCAGCTACCGCACTGGGGTTGATGCGTACCACCTTGGCCTGGATCGGCTTGGCGTTGCCCTCTACCGTCAGCCGGGCACCTTGCCCAACGTGCACGTTCAAAGAGTCGGCTGCACTGAGGCTAGCTTCCAGTTCCAGGCGGCTTAAATCCACAATTTCGACAATGCGTGCGTCAATTCCGACCCGCTCGCCGGGTTGCGCCAGGCGCTGCGACACCAGGCCCGAAATGGGCGCACGAAGCACCGTGTCGTTGAGCGATTTGGTGGCGACGTCGGCACCGGCCTTGGCCGCCTGGTAACTCGCTTGCGCCGCCGACAGGTTTGCCATGGACGATTCCAGCGCAGTTTTGGAAATGAAACCCTGATCCACCAGTGAGCGGTTGTTTTCGAAACTGCGTTTGGCAATGTCCACCTGCGCCTTGGCGGATTCGGCTTGCTGCTGGGCCTGGCGCACCCGGGCCACAAACTCGGTGGCGTCGATGCGCGCAATAATTTGGCCCGCTTGTACGCGGTCACCTTCGCGCACCGTCAGGCCCTGCAGTTCGCCGGCAACCCGGGCCTTGATGACGGCCGAGTTAATCGCCTTGAGGGGGCCCGAAATCGCCAGCCCTTGCTGCATTTCAATGGTTTTTACCTGCACCACATCCGCCGGTGTGAGCTCCACCACGGCCTGCGCCTTGGCGGCGGTTTGCTGGGTCTCCAGCTCCAGTTGCTTGGCTTTGCGGGCAGACAGGGTGCGCAAGGTGCCCAGCACCATCAAGGCGATAACCAGCGCAGCAATGATCCATTTCAGCCAGCGTTTCATGGTGTTCCGTTTTGGGGGGTAGGGTTTGGAGAGACCGCGGGACGGTCGTTGGGACGGGGTTGTGCGCTCAGGCCATACAAAATGGCGTCCAGCTGCGCCAGCAGGTATTCCTGCGGAATCAGGTGGTCGTCGGCATTGCTGAGCGTGCCATAAGAGTGCTTCCACAGGGCCACAAACAACATCGGGCCCAGCACGGTGTAGACACCGTATTTCATGTCCATGGGACGAAACTCGCCGCGGTCCACACCGCGTTGCAATATCCGCCGGATCAACTCATTGCCGGGGACGATGACCTCGGCGCGGTAAAAGGTGGCAAGCTCCGGAAAGTTGCCGGCCTCGCTCATCATCAGCTTGGTAATGCCCGATACCTTGGTGGAGCCAATGCGCTCCCACCAGGCCATCATGCAGGTGCGCAGCATGTCGGGTGTGCTGCCCTGGAATTGGTCTATCTCGGTGCCCCATTGGGCAAAACGGCCCGAGATGTTCTCCCGTACTACCGCCTTGAACAGTTCTTCTTTGCTGGGGAAATAGAGAAACAAGGTGCCCTTGGAGACACCGGCCCGTTTGGCCACTTCTTCCGCGCGGGTGGCGGCAAAGCCTTTTTCAACAAACAGATCGAGTGCGGCGGCCAGCAGTTCGCCCGGGCGGGCCTCTTTGCGGCGTTCGCGCTTGGCGCGCACCGTGGCGGCAATTTCGCAGAGGTTCAAAGGGGATGCCATGAAGTTAATGACTTATCGGTTATTAGTATAACCCGTCACCTCCAATGCGGCAACCGACAGCGCCTCTGCCAGAGCGCCTCCATCCGGGCAGCCACCTCCGGCGTCATGGCAATGGCGGTGCCCCACTACAACTTGACCAAATGCTCAGCGCGTGCCCCCTGTACCGCGCTTAAAGGAATGCGCTGGTCAAAGCTGACCAGCCTGCCACCATTTCTCACCGCCAACGCCAACAAATACAAATCGGTCAATTGCTTGTGGCCGTGTATATGCGGGTGGTGGAAGTAGCGGGCATCGAGCAGGCTGATGTCATCTGCCCACAAGGTGTGAAAAGCGGTGCCGGTGGAGCCTTGGAGCATGGTGACCAGTACCGCCAGTGGTTGCGGACTGCTGTAGCCTGGCTGACCCATGATGCGAAGGCAACCGTTTTGCGTTAAAGGGCAACTGGCCCACCCGTGCGCAATGTTCGACTCCAGCCAAAGTGCAGCGCGCTCGTGGTGAATATGCTCCCGGTCATGCAGCGCAATCAACACATTGATATCCAGCAACGCGCGCATCAAATACCCTCTGCTTCACGCAGACGGTCGACCAGTTCGTTGCTGACGATACCGCCACGCGATGGCAAGGGGTTGATTCCGTACAAAGCCAATCGCTCTGACACTGGAGGGGCCGCTGGTGCCCCGGTAGCAGCACCCGCTGGGTTTAAAAATGCACGCCTGGCCAAATCGCTAATGATCGTGCCCAGTGGCTTCTTCTCGCGCTGTGCGATCTCTTTCGCTGCAAATAACACGTCGTCCGCAATATCAAGGGTGGTTCGCATGGCGATCTCCGCGGTTATTGATGTTTGATGCTAACACATCAAACATCAAGTCGACTATGGTTTTTGATGGAACTAAAAGTCCCGCACCGGGATGAACTAACACCCAGAAACCGCCCCAGAAACCGCAGTTGAACTTCAACGAATTGCTTGAAACTCACAATCCCAGCGCCGCTAGCACCCCATCCAGCGTCTCGGAAACGCATCCGACACCGGCCAGCGAGGGCGCAAGCTCTCGCACCGGCTTGACCAACATCCAGGTTTCAGCGGGAACGCCACCCATTTGCTCCTGAATTGATAGCTGCATCCGCACGCCAGACGTGCGCAAAGGCACTATGAGCAGCCGCAGCCCGAAGACCCGCAGCCCTGTGCAGGTGCGGGGGCTTCAAACTGGGGGAACAGCACATTGTTTTCCAGGTGGATGTGGTTGATCAAATCGTCGTTCAACTGGGCAATGCCGGCATACAGGGCGCGCCAGGTGTTGCAGGCACCTTGGGGGGGCGTGGCGTCGTTGGTCAAGGCGAGTAACTTGTCCAGTTCGGCGCCGTGGCCGACATGCTCGGATCGCATCATGCTGATGGGGTGTTTGACAAAGGGGTTGCCGCCGGACTTGAGCATGGGGAACAGAATTTGCTCTTCTTTTTCCATGTGCGAGAGCAATTCCTGCTCCATGCCTTCCAGGGTATCGGCCAGGCCGGTGGGCACGTGCGGGTTGTCGCGGTGCACCGATTCCACGCGCCGGGCCATGCGGATGAGTTCGGGCAGTTGCTCGCGGTGTACCGCGTGGTAGCGCTCCAGAATGTGGTCAATCAGCGCCACGGGTTCGGTCACACCAGCGGGTGTGGCGGGGCGCTGCAGCGCAGACAACTCCGCCAGTACGGCATTCAAATCCAGGTTTTTATCGGCCGTGGCCTGGCGCAGGCTGACCTGACCGCCGCAGCAAAAGTCCAGTTTCAGGCGGCGAAATACGGCCGTTGCGCCGGGCAACTGCACCGCAATTTGGCCGATGGATTGCTCGGCGTCCACTGCGGCAGCGGCGGGTTGCGTGGATTCAAGGCGTGCGTTCATGTGCGGGTTCCTTTAAAGATTCATGTGACGTGCCTATTTTAACCATTAAAATACACACAACATGAATCTTTTAACCGCCTGACACCTCCCATGCGCCTGACCCAATGGACTGATTACACCCTGCGTGTGCTGATGTACTGCGCCGCGTGTCAGCACCGGGAACAACCCGTCACCATTACCGAAATTGCGCAGAACTACGGCATTTCACGCAGCCACCTGACAAAGATCGTGCAAGAACTGGCGGCCCAGAAGTTGCTGGAAACCACGCGCGGGCGCGGCGGTGGCATGCGCCTGAAAAAGCCCGCCCACGAGATTCACCTGGGCGACGTGGTACGTGCCACGGAGTCGGACTTCACGATGGTGGAATGTTTTGATCCCGCCAACAACCAGTGCCGCCTGAGTTTGCACTGCGGCCTCAAGGGTGTACTGAGCCAGGCCATGCAAGCCTACTTTTTGGTGCTGGACAAGGTGACGCTGGCCGATCTGGTGGCACCGCGCCCGGTGTCCGTGGCCAGCCCGCCGTCGCGCCGCGAACGCACCGTGCCCGGCTTGCCCACATTACCGGCCTAGGGTGTTGCGATGCGTTGCCAAACACCATTGCCGGTATTTTTTTGTCTGCTGCTTGATGGCGATCAGTTGCACGCTGCATCCCTTGTTTTATCGTCCGGTGGCCCAATCCGCCACGCTTTTTGCCCATCTTTATGAACGCTTCTCCCACCGTTGCCGATGCGCCCAGCCGGGCCCCTTTGCCCTCGTCATCCCCATCACCCCACTCACAAGCGGAACCGATGGAGCTGGTGTGCCCCGCAGGCAGTTTGCCTGCACTCAAAGCAGCGGTGGACAACGGCGCCAGCTGTGTTTACCTGGGCCTGCGCGACGCCACCAACGCCCGCAACTTTGCTGGCCTGAACTTTGACGACGCGGCCATTGCCACGGGTGTGCGGTATGCCCATGACCGCGGTGCCAAGGTGTTTATGGCGCTCAATACCTTTCCCCAGGCGTCCAACCCGCAGCCTTGGCGCACGGCGGTGGACAAGGCGGTGGACATGGGCATGAACGCGGTGATTCTGGCCGACCCCGGCCTGATGCAATACGCCGCCACCAAGCACCCGGCTTTGCGTTTGCATCTGTCGGTGCAGGGCTCGGCCACCAATTTCGACGCGGTCAATTTCTACCGCGAGCAGTTTGGCGTGGTGCGGGCGGTGTTGCCGCGTGTGTTGTCCCTCACGCAGGTTGCACAGCTCATTGAGAAAACCCCGGTCGAAATTGAAGTGTTTGGGTTTGGCAGCCTGTGCGTGATGGTGGAGGGGCGCTGCCAGCTCTCCAGCTACGTCACTGGCGAATCGCCCAACACCCACGGGGTGTGCTCGCCACCCAAGGCCGTGCGCTGGCAAGAAACCCCGCAGGGCCGCGAGTCGCGCCTCAACGGTGTGTTGATCGACCGCTACGCCCCTGGCGAAAACGCCGGTTACCCCACCCTGTGCAAAGGCCGCTTTGACGTGGGGGACGACGAGAACTACTACGCCATCGAAGAGCCCACCAGCCTCAACACGCTGGAACTGCTGCCGCAACTCATGAAGATGGGCGTGCGCGCCATCAAAATCGAAGGGCGCCAGCGCAGCCCGGCCTACGTGGCGCAGGTCACCAAAGTGTGGCGCGAAGCCATCGACCACTGCAGCGCCAACAGCCACCGCTACACCCCCAAACCCATCTGGATGAGCAGCCTGGACCAGGTGGCCGAAGGCCAGCAGCACACGCTGGGTGCCTACCACCGCCCCTGGAAGTAATGGACGCCAGCCACGCAATGAATCTATTTATGAAACGCATTCCCAAAATCGCACTGGGGCCGCTGCTGTACTACTGGTCGCGCGAAGCCACCTTCAACTTTTACGAGACTATGGGCACCACCCCGGTGGACGTGGTCTACCTGGGCGAAACCGTGTGTTCGCGCCGCCACGAGTTGCGCCTGGCCGATTGGCTGGACATTGCCAAACGGCTGCGCGCAGCGGGCAAAGAGGTGGTGCTGTCCACCCAGGTGCTGCTGGAGTCGGGTGCCGAGGTGGGCACCATGCACAAAATTGTTGCCAACGGCGATTTTCTGGTCGAAGCCAATGACATGGGCGCGGTGCAGTGCCTGGCGGGCAAGGTGCCGTTTGTGGCCGGCCCCCACCTCAACCTGTACAACCTGCCCACCCTGCAATGGATGCGTGGCCTGGGCGCCAGCCGCTGGGTGATGCCGCTGGAAATGCGGCGCGACGATTTGGCCGTTATCCAAAAGGATCTGCCCCAAGGCCTGCAGACCGAGGTGTTCGCCTATGGCCGTATGCCGCTGGCGTTTTCGGCACGGTGTTTTACCGCACGCCACCGCAACCTGCCCAAAGACGATTGCCGTTTTAGCTGCCTGGAGCATCCGGACGGGCTGATGCTCAAAACCCGCGAGCAGGAAGAATTTTTGGTGCTCAACGGCACACAAACCCAGTCGGCCCGGGTTTACAACCTGGTCGGTGCCATGGCCGATATGCAGGCGCTCGGTGTGGATGTGTTGCGCATCAGCCCGCAGTCGCACGACACGGCAGAAATCGTGGCCCTGTTTGACGCCGCGCGCCATGCCCGACTGGCCCCGTTTGAGGCGCAAGAACGCATGCAGGCGCTGATGCCCGACAAAGGTTGCAACGGCTATTGGTACGGCCACCCAGGCCTGGACCAGATTGACAACAACCTGGCCGTTGCGGCCTGAACCAAAGCAGGGCAGGGCGTATGTACCACGGCGAGCGTTTCAACAGCATCACCCACCTGGCCGGTGCCGGTCTGGCGGTGGCGGGTGCTGCATTTTTGGTGACCCAGGCAGCGCTGGTGGGCGACCCCTGGAAAATTGTCAGTTTCAGCATTTACGGCGCCATGCTGGTGGCCCTGTATGTGTTTAGCACGCTCTACCACAGCGTGCGCGGGCGGGCCAAAGGCATTCTGCAAAAATTTGACCACTGTTCCATTTATTTGCTGATTGCCGGCACCTACACCCCGTTTGCGATGGTGTCATTGCGCGACTCAGGCGGGTGGACCCTGCTGGCTGCGGTGTGGTCGCTGGCCCTTATCGGCATCGTGCAGGAAATCTGGCTCGCCAAAGGCGCGCGGGTGTTGTCGCTGGTGATCTACGTGGTGATGGGCTGGCTGGCCCTGCTGGTGGTGTCGCCGCTCATGCAGGCGCTCACCTCCACGGGCTTTGCCTGGCTGGCAGCCGGTGGCGTGTTGTACTCGGTGGGCATTGTTTTTTACGTGGCCGACCGGCGATTGCGCCACAGCCACGGCGTGTGGCATTTGTTTGTGCTGGGTGGCAGCAGTTGCCACTTTTTTACCGTATTGTTTTTTGTTGCCTGACGCACTGGATTGTTATGAACCCGTCTCCCGCTTTTGTTGTACCCGACCCCGTGGGGGCGGTGTTGTCGCGTTTGCCGGCCTACCCCGGCTCGCTGCTGCTGGTCACGGCGCTCAACACCGTGCTGGGCACGCAACTTCCGGCCGATGTGAAACAGTACCTGGCGAACAAGCGGCTGCGCATCCATGTGCGCGACGCCCGCCTCACGTTCGACTTCACCTGCATCGGTGGTCGTTTTGTGGCTTGTCAACCCCAGCCCGAAACCGATTTGACCGTGAGTGCCAGCGCGCAAGACTTTGTGCGCCTGGCCCGCCGCCAGGAAGACCCCGACACCCTGTTTTTTAACCGCCGCCTCTCCATGGAAGGCGACACCGAACTGGGCCTGGTGGTGAAAAACGCACTGGACGCGCTGGAGCTGCCGGTGCTCGATGTGCAGCGCTGGGCGCCCCAGCAGGTGCTGGCCCGCTTTGCCGCACGCCGCACGCCGCGCCAACCAGCACCACCGACCGGAGAAAAAATGTGAGCCACACTGCCGCAACTGTGCCCCTGGTGTACGCGTGTTCGGGATGCTCCAGCGCCGCGCAACTGGCCAACCAAGTGGCCTTGCGGCTGGACCGCTCGGGCGACGCCGAGATGTCCTGCATCGCCGGTGTGGGCGGCGATGTGCCCCATTTGATGAAAATTGCCCATTCGGGGCGCCCCATCATCGCGCTGGATGGTTGCCCGCTGGTGTGTGTACACAGCAGCCTGGCGCGCCACGGCATTGCGCCGGCGCGGCACTACCAGTTGCAGCAATACGGCGTGAAAAAACGCAAACACGAAGATTTTGACGCCGAGCAGGCCGCCATGGTGCTGGCGCGGGTGCAGGCCGATTTGATTGCCGAGCCGCTGGGCACTGCTCCCCTTGGGTACGCCCGCGTGTGCGTCGCTTGAGGGCGGCTGCCAGACCGAGCAACTCATGCGCAATGGAACTGCTGCGTCCGCATGAACGCCACGCCCTCTGCCCCCGCCGCTGCACCTGAAGCACCCGCTGACGGCGCCGCTCCGTCTATCCAGTCAGCTCCCGTTGCGGTGCGCCGCATCATCGTCGCCATTTCCGGCGCCAGTGGTGCGGTGTACGGCGTGCGGCTGCTGCAAACCCTGCGCGCAGCACCGGGTGTGCAAACGCATCTGGTGGTGTCCGACGCCGGCTGGCGCAATGTGGCGCAAGAGCAGGGCATGGCGCGTGCGGAGGTTGAGGCACTGGCCCACCAGGTACACGATGTGCGCAACGTGGGTGCATCCATCGCCAGCGGCTCTTTCCAATGCAGCGGCATGGTCATTGCGCCATGCTCCATGCGCACCCTGGCCGCCGTGGCGCATGGCCTGGCCGACAGCCTGCTCACCCGCGCCGCCGACGTCATGCTCAAGGAACGCCGCCGCCTGGTGCTGATGGTGCGCGAGTCGCCCTGCACCTGGGCCACTTGCGCAACATGGTCAGCGTGACCGAAATGGGCGCCATCGTCTGCCCGCCCATGCCGGCCTTTTACCTGCGCCCGCAAACCGTGGCCGACGTGGTCGATGCCAGCGTGGCCCGGGTGCTGGACTTGCTGGACGTTCCCCACACCCTGGCCGCGCGCTGGGACGGGCAGGGTGCGCCATGAGCTACCACGACCTGCGCGACTTCATGGCCCAGCTGGAGCAGGCAGGCGAACTGCGCCGCGTGGCCCAGAGCGTGTCGCCGCACCTGGAGATGACCGCCCTGTGCGACCGCGTGTTGCGCGCCGGTGGCCCGGCCATCCTGTTTGAAAACCCCACCGGCTACACCATGCCGGTGCTGGGCAACCTGTTTGGCACCCCCGAGCGGGTGGCGCGCGCCATGGGGGTTAGCAGCATCAGCGGCTTGCGCCCGTTTGGCGAATTGTTGGCGTCCCTGAAAGAGCCCGAACCCCCCAAAGGCTTCAAAGACATGGTGGGCATGCGCAGCCTGCTGGGCACCCTGTGGAACATGGCGCCCAAAGTGCTGCGCTCGGCCCCCTGCCAGGATGTGGTGTGGGAGGGCAATGACGTCGATTTGGCCCGCCTGCCCATCCAGCACTGCTGGCCGGGCGATGTGGCGCCGCTCATCACCTGGGGCCTGGTCATCACCCGTGGGCCACTCAAAACACGGCAGAACCTGGGCATCTACCGCCAGCAGGTGCTCAACCGCAACCAGCTCATCATGCGCTGGCTGGCGCACCGGGGCGGCGCGCTGGACTTTCGAGACCATGGCCTCAAAAACCCCGGCCAACCCTACCCGGTAGCAGTGGCCATTGGCGCCGACCCGGCGACCATTCTGGGTGCCGTCACGCCCGTGCCCGACAGCCTGTCGGAATACCAGTTTGCCGGTTTGTTGCGCGGTGGCCGCACCGAACTGGTCAAGGCCCTTGGCAGCACCTTGCAGGTGCCCGCCAGCGCCGAAATCGTGCTCGAAGGCCACATCTACCCCGACGCCACCCACCCCAGCGGCTACCAGCACGCGCTCGAAGGCCCCTACGGCGACCACACCGGTTACTACAACGAGCAGGCCGAGTTCCCCGTGTTCACGGTAGACCGCATCACGCTGCGCCGTGACCCGATTTACCACTCCACCTACACCGGCAAACCACCCGACGAGCCCGCCGTGCTGGGCATGGCGCTCAACGAGCTGTTCATTCCGCTGCTGCAGCGCCAGTTTCCCGAAATCACCGACTTCTACCTGCCACCCGAAGGCTGCAGTTACCGCATGGCGCTGGTGCAAATCAAAAAGGCCTACCCCGGCCACGCCCGCCGGGTGATGATGGGCGTGTGGAGCCACCTGCGCCAGTTCATGTACACCAAGTTCATCGTGGTGGTGGACGAAGACGTGAACGTGCGCGACTGGAAAGAAGTCATCTGGGCCCTGACCACCCGCGTGGACCCCGTGCGCGACGCCATGCTGGTGGAAAACACCCCCATCGACTACCTGGACTTTGCCTCGCCGGTCAGTGGCCTGGGCAGCAAGATGGGGCTGGACGCCACCAACAAATGGCCCGGTGAGACCCAGCGCGAGTGGGGCACCACCATTGCCATGACGCCGGAGGTGACCGCCAAGATGGATGCGCTCTGGCAGACGCTGGGTTTGTGAACGAAATCTTGTGTGTCAAATAGTGCTTTTGCGCACGTCTGGCGGGCGGAAGCAGCTATCAATTCAGGAGTGAATGAGTGCCCGCAGATGGCATGTCAAGCCATACTAAGTCGACATAACTGGATATAAATACAGTAATATGGCACACCCAGCCCGAGCCAAAACGCTCGCTTTGGCGCTGCACCATGCCTGTCGCCGCCCGTATCGCGCAAGCCTACTCAAACCCGCACGCGGTAGGGTCAGCGGGTGGCCAATCGGGCAGCAAACCCAAACTCTACAACCCGCGCCACCCTGAGCGAACCCTGCTGTACCAAACCATTGCTGAGCACTTCGAGACCTGGCATGAGTTGGGCAAGCTCCGGCCAATTCGACGGCCAGGGCGACCACCACACCCCAAGGCCCTATGTCCGTCAGGCATTTCGCAAGTACCTCGAGAGTGTGGCATCTTTGCCCACGGCTTTGCCCGCGCACGCTGTGAGGATTGTGGACACGACTACTTCGTGGCCTTCTCCTGCAAAGGCCGTGGCGTGTGCCCCGCGTGCAACACACGGCGCATGGTGGAGACGGCGGCACACCTGAGCGACCACGTCTTCCCCCGCCTGCCGGTGCGCCAGTGGGTACTGTCCGTGCCAAAGCGGCTGCGTTACTTCATGCAGCGCGACGGGGCGGTACTGAATAGGGTGCTGCGCATCTTCCTGCGGGTCATCGCGCAAACCCTGCAGACCCACAGCCCCGGAGCGGCACAGGTCGACAAGGCGGCCCTGCACATCGGCGCCGTGGCGTTTATCCACCGGTTCGGCTCCAGTCTGAACGGGCATGTGCATTTCCACGTCTGCGTGGTCGATGGGGTGTTTGAGACGGTGGCAGGCGCGGGCGACGCGGACGCCACCCCTCAAGCCCCAGCGCCGAGCGTCAACTTCCACCCGGCCACCGGCATCGATGCGGATGCCGTGGCCCAGGTGCAGACCGATTTGCGCCGACGCATCCTGCGTGCCTTCGTTGCGCGGGGCCTACTGGAGAAGTCTGACGCCAAAGACATGCTGGCGGCGGCTTCTCGGTGGACGCTGGTGTGTGCATCCAAGCGCACGACCGTGCCGCGCTAGAGCGCCTGCTGAGGTATCCGTGGATGACTCTGTGCCCGGTACACGCTGCTCAGTAAAAACTCGCAACTTACCCGCCAGCATTTTGGGGCATCTTTGCGGCTGCGGGGTTGCTGTAGTGACTTGTTTTCACCATCACCGTAAAGTTTTTACTCTGGTAGCGGCAGTCGCGCATCACCATGCCGGCAGCGGAAAATTCAAGCCCCGGCGTGCCTGCGCGTTGCTGGCGGTGAACCCTGCTGCCAGCAAGGCAACCACCAAATTGTGGGTAAACCTTGATGGGAAATTGGAATGAAATGCTTGATTGCAAGACCCTGCGCTGCGCTCAGGGCTTGAGCGCAGGCTGCTCCCAGCCGGGGACGTTCACTGCGTAACGTGTAGCCTGCTCTACACCTTCAACGCGTAGCAAGCCCTTGGCAAGCAGGTCGCTCAGGTCGCGGGTCGCGGTGGCTTTGAGGTGCCGGTGATCTTGGCGAATTTCTCGGTGCTCATGCCGCCCAGAAAGCCCCGCCCGAGCGCACATGCCCGGCCTCCAGCAGGCGCTCCAGCACCTTGCGCTGGCGTTCATTGGTTTGGTACTGCGCCGCACGAAGCCGGAACTGCGCTTTGTCGGTAGCGTCCCGCACCACGGCTTGGCTGGCAATGCAAGCACGCGTAAAACGCCTGCACAAACCATTGCGCCCTAAGGCGTTGCATCAATCGCTGTGGCCTCGGTGCAACGCCGCGCAGGCGCTGCGCATGGTTGAGGGCGTCGTAATACGCGGCACGGGTTTTCAGCATCTGGCGGGCCATGCCGTACACACGCACCAGCGCCGGGTTGGCCTGTGGTTTTGCGCGTGCATGTCCTGGGCCAGCGCCATGTCTGCCAGGGCGCGGCCCAAGCGGCCGTTGCCGTCTTCAAACGGGTGGATGGACTCAAACCACAGGTGCACCAGCGCCGCCCGTGCAATGCTAATTCACCGTGGAGCTGCGGTGGCAACGGCAGCGGGCTGGGTGTGCTCTCAAACCACGCCAAAAACTTGCCCATGTGCGCGGCCACCTGCGCAGAGGGCGGCGCCTCGTAGTGCACTACCATTTCGCGCCCTAGCGGCCCGCTGACGATTTGCATGGCATCGGCGTGGTCGCGCACACGCCCCACGGCAATGCGCACGATGCCCGACGTGCCCCCCGGAAATAGTGCCGACTGCCAACGGCACAGCCGGTCCAGGTCCAGGGCGGCGCTGTGGTTGGCCAGTGCATCTTGCATCACCTGCACCAGGCCCTCCACAGACCGGTCTGGGCCGGGCGCATCGGCCAGTTGAAGCCGGTGCGCCACGGACGAGCGCAAAGATTCCAGGTTGAGCTGCTCACCTTCAATGGCGGCGGTGGCCAGCGCCTCCTGCACCCAACAGCTCTCGCTGCACCGCGTTAGCCTGCTCCAGCCCAATGGCGCCCAACAAACCGAGCAACCGGCCCTGTTCCAGCCGGGCTTGGTCCAGCGCGGCGGCAAGCGCTGCAGCGTCAAACGTGAGCTGTGCCAAGCGCCAGCTGCCAGATGTAGCGTGGGAGCTGAGCGGGTTTAGGTGGGCATGAGGCGTATTGTAAGCGATACGCCGCAAAAATGAGGTGTATTTGCACAAATACGACTCAATATGGGCAATGGGTGAAATGCTTGATTGCAAGACTTGACCCTCCGCTTCCGCAGCAAACGCCGCGCAGCGGCAACCCGCTGCTGCGCGTCGTGACCAGGTGCTCGCTGCTCAAAGCCCCAGGCATGTCGACCGTCGTGGTGGGCCGAGCGCCACTGCGCCGTGGCCCTTCATGCAACCAGTGGATTTACTGCAGGCGCTTTATTGCTGCCAATTTGGTTTGCGCATATCCTGCAAGTCGGCGTCTTTTGACTTCAGGTCTTTGTAATAGATGCCCAGTACGCGCAGCTCTACTGCTACGCCATTGCGTACATAGAAAACCGCCGGGTCGGTGAGGTCGCCCTTGCCCCTTCCTGAATAACCGCACCATCCGGGTCATTGGGTATTGCGCGCAATTTACCGGCCAGCATTTTGGTGGCATCTTTGCGGCTGGGTTGCTGTAGTGGCTTGTTTTCACCATCACCGAAAAGTTTTTACTTGCGAGCGGCAGTCGCGCATCACCATGCCGGCAGCGGAAAATTCAAGCCCCGGCTTGCCTTCTTGCACCGGTACGCCAAGCGCCTTGGAAATGTCTGCTGCACTGAACGGGCACGCTGTGCTTGCCTGCGCGTTGCTGGCGGTGAACCCTGCTGCCAGCAAGGCAGCCAGCCAAAAACTTGCTTGTTTCATTCAAAAATCTCCCTCAAAGTGGTAGTGCACAAAATTTTAAAGCCGAAGGGTGCCCGCCAGCGCCGAGATCGTGCTGGAGGGCCACATCTACCCCGACGCCACCTGCGCCAGTTCATGTACACCAAGTTCATTGTGGTGGTGGACGAGGATGTGAACGTGCGCGACTGGAAAGAAGTGATCTGGGCCCTGACCACCCGCGTGGACCCCGTGCGCGACGCCATGCTGGTGCAAAACACGCCCATCGACTACCTGGACTTCGCCTCGCCCG
The DNA here is from genome assembly GCA_016719405.1 of Candidatus Aalborgicola lynettensis. Lineage (GTDB taxonomy): Bacteria > Pseudomonadota > Gammaproteobacteria > Burkholderiales > Burkholderiaceae_C > Allorhodoferax > Allorhodoferax lynettensis. The sequence continues at coordinate 60,156 of JADJZE010000002.1, read as the reverse complement.
TGAGCGGCCTGGGCAGCAAGATGGGGCTGGACGCCACCAACAAACGGCCGGGTGAGACCCAGCGCGAGTGGGGCACCACCAGTGCCATGACGCCAGAGGTGACCGCCAAGATGGATGCGCTCTGGCAGACGCTGGGTTTGTGAACGAAATCTTGTGTGCCAATAGTGCTTTTGCGCACGTCTGGCGGGCGGAAGCAGCTATCAATTCAGGAGTAATTGAGCGCTTAAGAGCGCACTGCTATGCGGTGACCCGCTCTATCGTTTGCGCAAATGCACACTCAGGATACAGCGCGTTCATCGCATCAAAGCCTTCTTTCAAGCGCCTGCGCCAGCCCGGTCCGCGTTCGTTCACGTCCACCCACATGGTCGCGATCTCTGCCGTGTCGTGGACTAGCAAGTAGTCCATCAAAGCAGCGGCTTGCGCAAGGTCTTTTCGGGCCTTGGTACGCTGCGCTTGCGCGCGCTCACCGTAGACCAACAGCTTGTGTAGTGCGTAGCGCTCCGGGCGGGGCAGGTTGACGACGATGGGGCCGCTGCGGGCGAGTAGCGTGGCGCGCATCGGGTCTTGCAGTGACAGCTCCATAAACCGCAGTGGCTGCATGGTCAGGTTCAGCCGCGAAAGCGTCACGGGTGTGTCGCCAGTTCGCCCGCGCGAGGTGAGGAAGTCGAGGTCGAAGTCCGGCTCGTCGGCCTTGCGAAACGAGGTGTGCGCCTGGTTGGGTATAAAGCCCATTTCCAAGGAGTCAATGGCTGCAGTGGTGTCGAGCTTCAAGTTCTCGGGCAAAGCCAGTGAGACGTTGCGCCCGGCGTGGGCAAAGTCCAAATCCAAAGTCGCCGCACCCGCAGTCCAACGCACACCGAAGATGTTTTGGTAGGCCAGAAAGGCGTGCGTGCCCACCAAAATACCGCCCGCCGAGAACAAGCCGCTGGCGGCCAAGCGCACAAAGACGCGTGCGTGTTTGGGTGGGATGTCGGCGCAACCCAGTTCCATGGCGGAGCGGGCCAAACGCACCAATTGCTGCTGAGCCAGTTTGTGTGCGGGGTCTGCGTGGCGTTGAATCAGCGCTTGGGTGACAGCATCATCCGGCCCTACATAGGATTGGCGCAACTGGCCATCGGGGTTCTTGACCTGGTAGTACCAGTAGGTGCGCCCCGCCACCACTTTCTTTGCAAATCCGCCGGGCAGATCGGCGATGCTGCGGTTCAGATCGGCTTGCCGGGCAGCCGCATCCAGTCCTGAAAAAGCGGTTTGTGCAGCCAGGGAAAATTCGGTGTGGAGTGTCATTTATACTACCAAATGTTTTTAAGTAGTATAGCGATCAAGTCACTTACGTTGTAGCGGCTTGGACCTCCATCGACTACCTGGACTTCGCCTCCCCGGTGAGCGGCCTGGGCAGCAAGATGGGGCTGGACGCCACCAACAAATGGCCGGGCGAGACGCAGCGGGAATGGGGCACCATTGCCATGACGCCGGAGGTGACGGCCCGGATGGATGCGCTCTGGCAGACGCTGGGTTTGTGAACGAAATCTTGTGATGCCAATAGTGCTTTTGCGCACGTCTGGCGGGCGGAGATAGCTATCAATTCAGGAGTAAACGAACCACCACACCCGCAATTCAGGTGGATATAGCTGGATATAAAAACAGTACTATGGTGCAGCCAATCCGAGCACACATGCTCGCACTAGCGCTGCACCATGCCTGTCGCCGCCCGTTCCGTGCAAACGCTACTGCATCCGCACGCCCACCCGGCCCCGCACGCGGAGGGTCAGCGGGTGGTCAATCGGGCACCAAATCCAAACTCTACAACCCGCGCCACCCCGAGCGCACCCTGCTGTACCAAACCATTGCTGAGCACTTCGAGACCTGGCACGCACTCGCCAGCGCCGGCCAGTTCGACGGCCAGTGCGACCACCACACCCCAAAGCCCTATGTCCGTCAAGCATTTCGCAAGTACCTCGAGTGCGGCATCTTTGCGCACGGCTTTGCCCGGGCCTGGTGTGATGACTGCGGCCACGTCTACTATGTGGCCTATTCCTGCAAAGGCCGGGGCGTGTGTACAACCCAAGCGCCCAGCCCATTACCTTTGGGCCGTGCTCATCGCCCGCATCTACCAGGTGTTCCCGCTCTTGTGCCCCATCTGTGGCGGACAGATGCGGCTGATGGCGTTCATCACCGAGGGCACACAGATCAGGAAGATTCTCGATCACATCGGGGGAGTCTGAGCCCCCGCACATCTCCCCGGCACGCGGCCACCGCTGTGGAGGAGGACGGTGGTGATGCCGCAGATGGATGACGCGGTGCAAAGCGAGCCAGACTGGGATTTGGCAGCACAACCCGCTCCAGACTTTGATGTCGACCAGCGCATCAGTTGGTGAATGGCCCAAGGCCGACTTTGCGACCTTTAGCCCAAGGCCTCGCTAATGAGCGATTGCGCCCGCTCCGAGTTTGGAAAAAGGCAGCGATTTTTCGCTCAAAACCCGTGCCATACTTTGCCTCATGCGGTTGAATTTCCTATCCGTTATCCGTCGTTATCCGTTGGTCGCGCACATTCCACGGGAGCTACAGACCAATATGATGCACAAACACCTATTCAAACCGTCGCCCCAGCAAGGCGGATGAAGGGAGCCGCATGACCACACCCACCGGCAAATCCCAACTCACCCTGCCCGAAGGCTACGCCGACTGGCTGGTACAGCTCAAGGGCCAGATCGTCCAGGCCCGGCAACGTGCCTCGCTGTCCGTCAATGCCGAGCTGGTGCAGCTTTATGGTCGCGTGGGGCGTGACATTTTGGAGCGGCAACAAACCCAGGGCTGGGGGGCCAAGGTCATTGACCGGCTGGCGCTTGACCTGAAAGACGCCTTTGCCGATATGCGCGGCTGGTCGTCCAGCAACCTCAAATACATGCGGTTCTATGCCCAACATTGCCCGGAAGGTCTATTTGGTCAGCAGCCTGCTGACCAATTGCCGTGGTTCCATATCGTGACCCTGCTGACGCAGTTAACCGATGCTACCGGAGCGCGAGAGGGATGAGCTAAAAAAAAGTGCGACGGCGCAGCAGGGCTGGCTCCGCACCACGCCGTCCTCAACATCAAAAACCACTTGCACTTGCGCCAGGGTGCGGCGGTGACCAACTTCAAAGCCCGCTTGCCCGCCCTGATTCGGCGCTGGCGCACGACACGCTCAAAGACCCGTACCTGTTCGACTTTCTCGGCCTGAGCGACGATGCCCACGACGCGAGATTGAAAGCGGCCCGGTGGTGCCACATCACCCGCTTTCTGCTGGAGTTGGTGCTGGCTTTGCCTTTGTCGGGCGGCAGTTTCGGCTGGAGGTCGCGGGTGATGAGTTCTTTATCGACCTGCTTTTTTATCACACGCGCCTGAAATGTTATGTGGTGGTGGAGCTAAAGGCCACTGCCTTCAAGCCTGAACACGCAGGGCAACTCAACTTTTACCTGGCTGCGGTGGACGCACAGGTGAAAGCACCCGACGACAAGCCGACCATTGGCCTGCTGCTGTGCAAGCAGCAAAACCGGCTGGTGGCGGAATACGCGCTCTCAGGCATTGACAAACCCATCGGCGTGGCCGAATACCAGCTGCTGCGCGACCTGCCGCCCTGCTGGAGCGCAGCTTGCCCAGTATTGCCGATATTGAAGCGGAGCTGGCGGGTGATCTGACGAACGAAACAGGGCCATGACCGAAGACCAACTCGAACAAGAAACGCTGGTCTGGCTGCAGGTTCCGTATTGCAATCTTTTGCCATTAATTCACTAGTCATTTGGGGGTTCTATGGGGTGGTTTCAATCAAAAGAAAAAGATATTGCAGAAAATCTACAGGACGAGCGCGCATACGCTCTGGCGGCGTACGAAATTTCCGTCGGGGAAATACGACCCGGGCATTGGGCAAAAGCATTTGCCGAGTCCCGTGGAGATGAGCAACGCGCTCAAAGTGCTTACATCAAACTGAGGGGTGAACAAATAAAACTTGGCGTCGAGGTTACCTGGACTTCGCCTCGCCCGTGAGCGGCCTGGGCGGCAAGATGGGGCTGGATGCCACCAACAAATGGCCGGGCGAAACGCAGCGGGAGTGGGGCACCACCATTGCCATGACGCCGGAGGTGACCGCCAAGATGGATGCGCTCTGGCAGGCGCTGGGTTTGTGAACGAAATCTTGTGTGCCAAATAGTGCCTTTGCGCACGTCTGGCGTGCGCAAACAGCTATCAATTCAGGAGTAATTCAACATCTCCCAACCCCGCAGTCTTTCGCTATGGGCGTGTGCTGGCGCCAACCTCTCAGGGCTCATCACCCGCGCGCGGCGGCTCCCCGCCGGGGCGCTGCATCAGTTGGTCAAACGCCACCATGTCGGCGCGTGCTGCGCGCTGCAAAAAGTAGTCTTGCGCCTGCATCATGGCCACTTTTTCGGCCACCGCAATGCTCACAAACTGGTTGATGCTGACACCGTCTTGCTTGCTCAAACGCTCAACACCCGCCCGGATAGACCGGGGCAAACGCAGGGGGTAGGTGCTCAAATCGCTCATGGCAGACTCCTTAAAAATTCGCCCGGGGTTAAAACCTCTAATTGAAACCGCTGGGCTACGCCGGCAAAGTGTTTTTGATTGAACGTAACCAGGGTGCGCGCCGATGCGTTAACTGCAGCTTCTAAAACCAGCTCATCAGCCGGGTCACGCAACTGGGGTCGCCACAAAAAATGGACCTCAACCGGGTGTACAAACGATGCCAAACCGTCAAGAAACAAGCCAAGCTGGTGATTACTCAAGCCCGATGCTGCCAAATGCTCGGGCCGGGTGCACACCGCCTCGTACTCCATGAACAGGCTGACACTGGCCGACAAAGCGAGCTCTGCACGCCGGGCCCGGCGAAGCAACTCGGCGCAGGCACCCGAAGGACTGCGCAGGGCGGCACCAATGACATCGGTGTCCAGCACAGATTTTCATGCATATATGCTATCACTAGTGATGAAGACGCGAACGTGCGCGACGCCATGCTGGTGCAAAACACCCCATCGACTACCTGGACTTTGCCTCACCGGTGAGCGGCCTGGGCAGCAAGATGGGGCCCGACGCCACCAACCAATGGCCCGGGCGAGACGCAGCGGGAGTGGGGCACCACCATTGCCATGACGCCGGAGGTCACGGCGCGGATGGATGGGGTGTGGCAGACCTTGGGCTTGTGAGCCAAATCTTGTGTGCCAAATAGTGCTTTTGCGCACGTCTGGCGTGCGGATGCAGCTATCAATTCAGGAGTGAATTGCTACTTCAATGATGTGCGAACCGTATCTGTTGAAATACTGAGGGTGCCTGATTTGTAGCCGGTGGCTGCACAATAATGCGACCCAGCGATGCACTGATAGCCTCTTCGCGTTGAACACTTTCTATCAGCCGTTTGATATCCAACCCTGCATCCTGCGCCAAGTGTTCTTTGGTCGCGTGCAGCGCCTTGATGATTTCATCATTCATCGTCATCTCCAAGTAGTTCTTCCGGTGGGCAAATAAACGGCAGCGCCAACCCGATGGAGTCCAATTTCGCCGCAATCTTGGCCTGTATGACCGGGTTGGCAATGTGTTTGAAGTTCCAGCTCAACAAAAAGTCAACTTGGTGCACGGCGGCAATCGCGATGTGCAAGGCATCTTCAGCAGCCTTTGCTGGCATGATGTTTTGGGTAATCAGCAGGGTCGCGAGTTCTGCTGCCTGCGGTGTCAAACTCAACAACGGTATCCCGCTGACAGCGCGCATGCGGCGCTCTGCAGCCGTTGCGTCACCGTCTTTGCATTCGCGAATGACAACCTCCGAAACAAACAGGCTGCATTCGTCCCGACGCTCCCACCATCTGCGCGTCAAAAGTTGACGCGACGACCCCACCAAGGATGCGCTGTCCCGGGCGGTGAGGTAACTAAAGACCGACGTTTCGACGTAAATGCGCGGTTTCATGGTGTCACTGTAACGGATTCGAGGTCGGGCATGCAAACGCCTGCTGCGTCCGAACTGCGGTGGGCAAATGCGCCTGGTTGCGTCCGTCACCTGCAGCGCCGATTTCCGGAAAATATGAGGTCACATCGGCGTGGAGTTCAATCCCCGATGCGCGACGCCATGCTGGTGCAGAACACGCCCATCGACTACCTGGACTTCGCCTCTCCGGTGAGCGGCCTGGGCCGCAAGATGGGGCCCGACGCCACCAACCAATGGCCGGGCGAGACGCAGCGCGAGTGGGGCACCACCATTGCCTTGACGCCGGAGGTGACGGCGCGGATGGATGGGGTGTGGCAGGCGCTGGGTTTGTGAGTCAAATAGTGAAGCGCCGCACGTTGGCCGAGCCGACCATGCCCCTGCGGCCAGTCACGTAGATTCATCGCTTCATGAAACTACACCCCAGCCATCAACACATCGACCGCACGACTGATGCGATCACCTTGGTCTGCCACACTCCCGACGCGTCGCAAGCTGGAGCGCCGCACAGCGGCAATCAGGCGGGTTGCAAGAACCCAACTCTGGCCGTCGTGCACCAGCACTGGGTTCAAGTCTTTGACCGCCGGATAGTCGGCCAACAGCGGAATCACCACCACCGCCGGGTCGGGTGGCAAGAGGTCATTTTCGACGACCACCATCTTCACCCCGCTGTATTGCGCCACGTCGTAACGGGTTAGGCGCTCCACGAAGCCCCCCCTGGCGCACTGATGATGTCGGCCAGCGGGTGCCCATTGCGCTCGTGCCAAGCTGCTTGCGCAGCAAAGGACTCGGCGTTTTCCTTGAGCCATTGCATATGCCGCGCGCTGGCAACTGCGCTCTTGAGCGCTGCTTCGGCCACTGCAGACACATTGATCTCCAGTGCTTTTGCACAATCCAGCAATTCGGCATCCAGCGTCAGAGACGTCTTGCGTTTGGTTGTTGATACCACTTATTCATACTCCATTTGTATACCGCATTAATATACCGAATTATGGATGCTCGGCATAAGTCTGGCGAGGGTGGGGTAGTGCGGTTCGGGATGGGATGCATGGCACCGTTTTGCAGCCAATAGCCTGTGCTATTGGTAAAAAACCCAACGCCGCAGACCGCCCCGAGTCCGTGCTGCCACCACGCGCAGGGCGTTATGCAGAGTGTCCTTAACGAAGCATGCAAATGCATACTGCAATTAGTCGACATTTGAGTGAACCAGCTCGGCATGTGCTACCGCACCAACCGCACAGTAAACTCTTCTTTGTGACGCGCTCCTATGACTCTACCGTGGCTAAAAAGCACAAGCCAAGCGAAACCAGAGGCCGTGCCAGTGGCGCTGGATGACCAAGCTGAGAGATCCGTTTCAAGCATATCTGGGAATACCGTTTGCGCAATGGCCGGGCTGCTACTCTCAAAAGCACAAGCCGCTTGCACTTGGCCCTGGCCATCACCGATGTCGATAGCCGGTGAATCAAGAAAGCCATTGGAACAAAAGCGCAAACTTTGCAGCTCGCGGATGGTTGGCAAACGCCAATCGGTGTTGCCAGCGTAGCCGCCCCCATTATTCAGCGCTTGGGCCGCAACGTGGGCCTGCTCCCAGGTGTATCGGGTGGCCGCATTACCCGCACATTTTTTGGTTCCGGTATCCCAGTCCAGCCCAAGGCTGCAGCGCATCCACTGCAAGGAAGTGCGCGTGTCCTTAACTATGCCAGGGGCCACCACTTTGAAGGGCTTGGCCGATTCAGCCGAAACAAAAGCCACGGCGACCAGATTCTGAATGCGATCAATCGCAGCTGCTTGGCGCGGGCTCATCGAGTTGTCAAATGTTTCGCTTTGCGCAAACGTGCTGCACGCCGCTGCCGCACTGACGGCGGATAGAACTAAAGATGCAATTTTCATGATGGATTCCGATGCAGAGTTGCCATTTTCTGCTTGCACCCATCGCGTGGTCAATGAGGGAACAAGTTCCGCGGCCCGCTTCCCCCCCCCCCACTAAAACCCCGCATACCGGGTCCAGAAGTCGGCGGGTGACAGCGGGGTATGTGCGCCAAATCTTGTGCATTAAATGCGGTATTTGCGCACGTCTGGCATGCGCAAGCAGCTATCAATTCAGGAGTGTGAATACTTTGCAGATGCCATGTCACGCCGCACCATGCCGATACAGGGATGAGGCGGCACAACCGGCACCCGACTGCGAGGTAGACCCGTGCGTCAAGCCACAGAAACCCCACGCATTTTGAATGACCAAGCCCGTGCCATACTTGGATTCGTGCGGTTGAATTTCTATCCGTCTATCCGTCTATCTGTATGCCAGCCATGCCTTTCATCCACCCGCTGCTCTGCGCGCCCTGCGCCCCTTGGTGCCATCCTATCCATCACGCCTGGTCGCTTTGGACCTCTGGTCGGCTGAAGACAATGGCTGGTCTGGCGTTTTGTGCGGCGAATGCGCTTGCGCCAGCCGCAGCGCAGGTGGCAGCAAGCCCCGATATGGCCACAGCGTCGGCAGAGTACACAGATTGCGTCGCAGACCATGCAAAGGCACGAGAGAGATTTCGAACCGTCCTTGAACGGAAAAAAAGCGAGGGCGCGGACACGACCAGCTTGGAGACAAGAATGAAAAAAATTCTTGATGACACAGCTGAGCTGCAAAAAGATTGCGGCAGCCGACGCGAAGATTGCGGCAGCCGACGTGAAGATTGCGGCAGCCGACGCGAAGATTGCAGACAACAAAGCGCGGATTGCGGCAGCCGACGCGAAGATTGCGGCAGCCGACGTGAAGATTGCGGAATTGGATAAGATTAATAAAAAAGGGGCAGAAATTAACTTGGCGCTCGAGGCACTCGATAAAACCATAAATGACTATTCGAATAACAAAATCACAGCCCGCCAGTTTCAATCAAGAACAGCGCGATTGCCTCAGCTTGTGGAAGAAATAAAAATTCACATTGCACATGTAAAGCGAGTTATTCAAGATCCCAAGGTGCTGGCAATCTACAGCGGATACGAGGAAGGTATTCAGCGCATCGCGCAACATGTGGCATTAATAAACGCTGCAAATAGGGCAAAAAAATAATCCGACATGCCCTTGTCTGGGTATATTTTGGTGTTGCAGGCCCGCTACCGGCTGCAGGGCGGATTTTGAGGCAGCCGCTTGCACCGAAATTCTGTCTATGCTGTACAAGTTAGCTAATTTTTTGGGACACCTGCATGATCACCGTCACATCTGTTGAAGTCCAAAACCGTTTTGGCCAGTTGCCCGATACCGTGCAACGCGAACCGGTCACCATCACGCGGCATGGGCGCACAGCCGCATTCATGGTTTCGCCCCAGGATATGCAAGAACTGCAAAGCGCCCGACGCAAACGCGCCACGGCCACGCAAGCCTTTGAAGCCTTTTTTGCGCAAGCCGACGCAACGCTTACCCCGGCGGCGCGCGGGTTGGGCGATGCTGAGCTTGCCGATTTGGTCAAAACGGCGCGATGAATCCAGTGAAGCGCATCGTCATTGACACCAGCAGTTTGTCAGCGCCGTATTGCGCCCCAACTCGGTGCCCCGGCAAGCGTTTAGGCAGCCATCAAAGACCATGATTTGTGCGTGTGCCAGTCCACGCTGGATGAGTTGCTGGAAGTTTTACAGCGCACCAAGTACGACCGCCACGCGCCACTGGCAACACGCATGGACTTTTGGACCCTGGTATCGGAACGTGCGCAGCGTTGGGAGCTGGATGCAGCAAGTGAACAGGCTGGCGCAGGTGCCTGCCGGGATAAAAAAGGACGCCAAGTTTCTGGCCTTGGCACGGGCCTGCAGCGCCGCTGCCCTGATTAGCAGCGATGCGGACTTGCTGGTTTTAAGCCCCTGGAACGGCATACCCATCACCACACCCGCCGCTTTTTTGCGCGCGAACAACAAGCACTGAGCCGCTCTTTCGCTGGCGCTGTACAACATCGCGCGCATCGCGCCCGAGGTGATGGATGCGCTCTTGCAGACGCTGGGAGGGGGAGTCAAATAGTGCTTTTGCGCACGTCTGGCGTGCGAAAGCAGCTATCAATTCAGGAGTGAATGGAGACAATCGTGTCCGCGGTTCAACGCAGCCAGTGGCGCGCATCTTTGAGTAGCAGCAGCAACTGCTGCGCACGCAACGGCGAAAGTCTTCACCGGACCACTTGTCCAGTGCAAAGCGCAATGTACTGGCTATCATCCACCGCTACCGGCCGCCGCACTGGGGGCCTACAAAGCAAGACACAGAGGGTGCGATGGAGTACTGGGATGGATTTGATACAAGCCACTGGAAAACCAGTGACAAGGCATGGATGGCCGAGCGCAAGCAGCAGTGGCTGGAGATCGAGAAGCTGCTGTACGTGCTGGACAAAAACAAGAAGGCCCGCAGCATCGTCAAGCAGTATTTCCTCAAGGGCCAGCTACCCGAGTGGGAGAAACTCCATGACTGGAACCCAAACTCCACGACGCGCCATCTGGATTTGCTGCTCTTTCTGTACCTGCACCCTAGCTGTGACGATGCGGTGTTGCGCCCTCTGCGCGACCAGTTCATGAACAATCCCCATGCCCGTTGGAACGACCGGTTGATCGGGTTCAACGCGTTGTGGCAGATCGGCCTGACCGAGCCTTCGGCGGGCAGCCTGCGGATGTTTCGCATTGCCGATCTGGAGAAAGAACTGTTCCAAGTGGCCGCTAGCCTGCCGGCTGCGCCCGAGCCCTTTGCGGACTGTCGACGGATCGAAGTACATACCGATGGCCAGAACGAACGCCTGTTCAACCTGATGTGGCCCGACATCACCCAGCAAACCGTGCGCCTGCCGGTGACGCGCGATACCTACTGCTGCCGCGCACCCCGGTACACCCTGGATTACGAAGAGTTCCCGTTGATGGAGCACCGCTTCACGCTGGAGACGCTGTGGACCATGAGCCAGTGGCTGGTGTCGCCTGCCCCCCTGAACCGAGGCAGCAGCGACATGATCTTCCAGTACGAGCGGCCGATGGACCTGTGGTACCACCATTGCGCGCAAGAGGACGTGCCGGAAAAGTCGGCGCGGCGTGAGCTGGTGATGCTGGCGGTGTACCGCATCTTTCACTTCGACGTGGACCAGGAAGGCCCCGACAGCCCGCGCACCCGCTTCGTGCACAGGGCGCGAGCGTTGCTGGCGGAGCGTTCTTTCTCTGATGCCTTCAAGGCCTTGATCGCGGCGGCCCGCAGCGGCGATGTTGTGGTGAGCGAGCCCTGGAACAACGACGCCAAGGTCCTCGCGCCGGAGTTCTACTGCAGCACACGCTGGGCTGGCTGAGGCCCAGGTGCTGCTTGCAAACCAAACCTAGATAAGACGAGAGAGCGAAACCATGGAACTTTTTCCGGGGTTTTGATCTGGGCCCTGACCACCCGCTTAGACCCCGTGCGCGACGCCATGACGGCCCGGATGGACGGGGTGCTGGCAGGTGCTGGGTTTGTGAACCAAATCTTGTGCATCAAATAGTGCCTTTGCGCACGTCTGGCGTGCGCAAGCAGCTATCAATTCAGGAGTGAATGGGGTGCCTCGCAGACGGCACTTTAAGCCCCACCAAACCGATGTGGGTGCCGCCACCGTGCACCCATCACCAAAAAAAGGGCCAGGCCCAAATTACACAAGCCACATCGCGCCCGCCCCTTGTACCGGGGAAACGTAAACGGTGTCGCAGTGGGTCCGTATCATGTCTGTGCCCACGCGCTGCGGGTTGGCGGCGCCCATGCGGGAGGACTGAGAATGGAAATTGAACTCAAATTTGCCTTGTTGGCCGATGGGCCTGCCGTGCTGGAGCGGCGCTTGGACCATTTGCCGGTGCTGCTGCGCCATAAGGCACAGCACTTCCACTTGCACAACACGTATTTCGACACCCCCGACCACCCACTGCGGCGCAACAAAGTGGCCTTGCGTGTGCGCCAGATCGGCACGGTGGCGGCTCCCCAGTGGGTACAAACACTCAAAATGGGACAGGGCGGCGCCTCGGCCCTCAGCCAGCGCGGCGAATGGGAGGCGGCGTTGCCCAGCGCCATGCTCGATGCAACCCCGCTGCAAGCCACTCCCTGGCGCGAGCTGGACCCCGACGGCAGCCTGTTCGCAGCCCTGCAGCCGCAGTTTGTAACCGCTTTTGCGCGCACCACGTGGACCATCGCTGTGCGCGGTGGCAGCCGTGTTGAAGTGGCTTTGGATATCGGTACGGTAGAGGCCAACGGCAGCAAAGCCCCCATTTGCGAACTCGAACTGGAACTGCTGGCGGGCTCTGCCGACGCCCTGTTTGACGTGGCCAAACAGATTGCGCATTCGGTGTCCTTGATTCCGCTGCAGTGGAGCAAGTCCGAGCAGGGCTACCAACTGGCACAGGGGGCACTGAACACACCGCTGCGGTCACAGGCCGTGCCAGTGCGCAAGTCGATGTCGCTGCACGGTGTAGCGGCCATCACACTGCGCGAAATGCTGGTGCAGTTCACGACCAACCTCAATCACCTGCGGGTGTCTGACGATCCTGAGGTTTTGCACCAGGCCCGCATTGGATGGCGCCGTTTCAAAGGCGCTCTGCAGCTGTTTCGCAAACACCCGGATCTGGCAAGCGCCCCCACGTTGGTGCCATTGCAGACGCTGGTGCACACCATGGCCCGCCTGCGGGACCTGGATGTGGCGGCCTGCGAAACACTGCCCATGTTTGCCAATGCCTACACGGGCGCAGACGCGCAACGCAAGGTGCGCTGGAAAGCAATGGAAACTGCTTTGTCCCGTGCAGTGGCCGAGCAACGCGCCGTACTTCTGGAGGCACTTGGACATCCGGCAGTAGGCCACACGCTGATTGAACTGACCGAATGGCTGGAGCTGCACCTGCAGCCCGGCGTGGCGGAAAACGGCTTGCGTCCGGCCCAGGCCGCGGACTGGGTCCTGCGCCGCCTGTCGCGCCTGCATGCCCGCCTGAAGGAGGAGCCCATGCACGCCAGCGATGCAGACGTCCAGCACCGCATACGCATCCTCTCCAAGCGACTGCGTTACGGTGTGGAGGCGTTGCGCCCGTTGCTACCGCCGCGCAAAGCCAAGCGCTGGTTGGAGTTCGCCACGGCGCTGCAAGAAAACATCGGCGCCGCACGCGATATTGGCAATGCGCTGAACATTGTTGTGCACCTCCAAGTGGACCCGGGTATTGTGGATTTTCTCCGAGGACTCGCTTTTGGTGAACGCATGCATGTGCGATGAACGCTGCGCCACGGTCAGCGCATGGCAAACAGCTCCTGGTGGAAGTTCAGGGCTGGCAGCCCGTGGGAAACCAGGTCGTGCCGGATGGCATGGCCAAACGCGGTGGGGCCGCAAAACCACACATCGGCACTGCGCCATTCCGGCACCGCCGTGCGCAGCCGCTCCCCGGTCAAAAGCCCATCGCGGGCGTCCACCAGGATGTGCAGGCGCACACCGGCGTTGCGGGCGTCGTCACGCAGCTTTTGCAGCGCCACTTCATCCACGTCCGTTGTCGTGTGGAACAGGTCCACCCCGCGCCCATCCGGATGGGCCGCCAGTGCCTTCATGCGCGCAACAAACGGTGTGATGCCAATACCACCACCAATCCAGATCTGGCGTCGGCTGCTGCCCTCAAAGTTGAAGCGCCCGTAGGGCCCTTCCACCTCCACCACACCGCCAGGCTTCAAGGTGCTGGCCAGTGTGCGGGTGTAGTCCCCCAGCGCTTTGATGAGAAACTGCAACTGGCCGTCACCCTTCCAGTCGGAGGAGATGGTGTAGGGGTGTGCCCCTTCGCGGGCATCAAAACTGACGAAAGCAAACTGCCCCGCCTGGTGCCCTGGCCAGGCGCTTTGGAGTTGCACCGTCACTGCGCTGACGCCTACGCCGTCCAGCGTTTCCAGCGTGTCGATCACACCCACGGCCTTGCGCCGGCTGCCAATGCGCCGGAACACGCTGACCACGGCCGCCACCGTGCCACACAGCATCAGGCCGGCCATCACCACGCCCAGGGGCGTGCGCCAGTAGGCAAAGCGCATCAGCACCACCGAGTGCAGCACCAGGGCCAGGTACACCGCCGCCAGCCAGCGGTGCGTCTTGAAGAAATGGCGGTACGGAAAATATTGCACCAGGGCAATGGCAATGAGGACCAGCGCCGCATAAAACGCCCATTCACCCACGCCTTCGGCCAGCCCGCGCTGGCTCTGCAGAAAACCCGCAAAGTCCGCACTCGGCGCCGGGCGCGGGCCGCGCACAGGGCGCGCAACCCAGCCCGCCTGCACCAGCCACTTGGGTGCTTCTACCCACAGCCAGTGCGCAATGGCGGCCACCAAACCGGTGATGCCCAGCCATTTGTGCAGCCGGTACATTTTGTCGAGCCCCTGCAACCGGTGTTCCAGTGCCACCGGTCGAATGGCCAGCACCATGGCCACGCTCATCACGCCGATACCGAGTACCCCGGTGTACTGCAGCATTTCGTTGCGCCAGGCAAAGACGCCTCGCGCCGCGTACCACGCGGGCGCATCGGCCCACAGCCACAGCAGGCTCAAACCGAGCAGAAGGACGACCCAACTTGTTTTAATGGCTTTCATGGAAACACACTCCGATAGGTTGAATCCATTGTCGGTGGCCCAGGTAAGCTGGCGGTTTGTTTCAGGTTAAGCGCAGGTAAATCTGCCGCCCTTTTCCACCGATGCGCACCGCCGGTCGCAAGGTGCTGTGGTGGCGCGCAGGTCAACCCTCTATCGCACCGCACCATGCCCGGCGCCGGCCGCTACGCGCAACCCTGGTGGTCCGCACCGTGCGGGCCACTTCACACGGGTCGGTCTACAAATTACCCGCCAGCAACTGCCGCACCACCGAGTCCTTGAAGCTGTGCGCGTCGGCCAGGCCCAAACGCTCCTGGTAGGCCTTGGGCATTTCCTTGCCACCCCAGAAACTCTTGAACGCCAGCGAGATCAGCTCGGCGGGATGGTTGCTGGCGTGTTTGAGCTTTTTCAGGGCGCGCACGATGTGCAATTCGTCGTCGGTGAAGTCGGTGCCAAACGGGAAGTCGGGCAACAGCCCGGCCTCGGCCCAGGGGTGCAGTTTTTCGGCCAATACGCCGGGCAGGTTGTTGCGGTAGCGCTCGGGTACCTGGTAGCTGGCTTCGAGCTTGCCGTGGGCCTTGGCCTGTTTGACCAGTTCGTCCTGGAAGCGTGAATCGGCCACGTTAATCAGGCGTTTGATCACTTCGGCGTCGGGCTGGCCGCGCAGGTCGGCCACGCCGTATTCGGTGATGATGATGTCGCGCAGGTGGCGTGGGATGGTCACATGGCCGTAGTTCCAGACGATGCTGCTCTTGAGGCCCGCCTTGTTGTCGTGGGTGGCGCGCAGCATCATGATCAGGCGCGCATCGGGCAGGGCATGGGCCATGGCCACAAAGTTGTACTGGCCGCCCACACCGCTGACCACCTGGCCGGATTCCAGCGCATCGCTGGCTGCAGCCCCCAGCAGGGTAACCACCATGGTGGTGTTCATGAAGCGCGCGTTGCGGCGCTGGGCGCGCTTGAGGTCTTCCTGGCCGTAGAGCTGGTTGATGAAGTCGATGCGCGTCATGTCAATCTTGGCCAGCTCTTGCGCGGGCATGCTGCGCAGGCGCTCGTAGAAGTCGCGTGGGCCCAGGAAAAAGCCGCCCGTCATGCTGATGCCGCCCAGCAGGCGCGAGCCCAGCATGGTTTTGCACACGCAGTCAAAGGCGTCGTCTTGCAGCAGGTTGTTGCTGCAGCGTTTGTCGCCCAGGATCAGTTTGTCGTTGTCCAGCGTGACCTCGGCGCGCAGCACGCCAAAGCGCTGCAGGAAGTCCAGGTCTTCCTGAGCCAGGGGCGAACGCACACGACCGGCGTCGAGCAGGGCGCGCAGGGTTTGCGGGGTAACCGTCTCATCCGCAATGGCGCCTTTGTTGAGCAACTGCTGCAACACCGTGTCGTTGAACACCTCGCGGCGAATGATGCCGGCCTCAATCAGTTTGAGAAAACCGTTGACAAACATCTCGGAGCAGCCGTACAGGCCCTTCTCAAAGCGGCCGATTTCTCGCCCGGCCAGCCCATCGGGGCACAGGGTTTCCAGAATACGCTGGTACTCGTCGCTGTGGCGGTCACGCACGATCAGGGCCTGGCCAATGGCATCGCCCAGCGAGCCAATGCCAATTTGCAGGGTGCCGCCATCAGCCACAAAGCTCGAAGCGTGCAGGCCAATGGCGTAGTCGGCCGTGCTCACCTTGTTGTTGGGCGGGGCAAACACGGTGTGGGTGCCAGCGGGGTCGGTGACCACCATGTCAAAAAAGCCGGGTTCCACTTGCGCCGTGTTGGGCATAAAGGGCATTTGCTTGTTGATGACCGCGATGGCGATGATTTTGTGCTTGTTGGCACGGAATTTTTCCATTACCTCCATCACCACATCGGGGTTGCTCGACAGGCTCAGCTGCAGGCCGTTGGTGTCTTCGCGGGCCGCGACGGCCTGGGCCATCACGTTCATGCCTTGCAACTCCATGTCGCGCGCGATGTGGGTGTAGTTGGTGGAGGTGTAGTTTTGCTGCGCTACCTCGTTGCCCAGGTAGTCGCCGGTTTTCATGAACACCTCGCACACCTCGATATTCGGTGGCAGGCCTTCGCCGCGCAGGGCCTTGACGTATTCCAGGTCGGGGTAGTCGCCAAACACGCGCTCTACCAGCGGGCCCAGGAAAGCCCGTTCCAGATCGGACTTGCCAGCCGGTATTTCCAGCGACAAGGCGGTGATGATTTTCAGGCGCCGCGCCGGATTGCCTTTGATGCGGCGGTACAGGGCGTTGACAAACGGGTTGGGCTTGCCCACGCCCAGCGGAATGCCGAGCACGATGGCGCCGGGAATGCTGTCCAGCACATGGTCAACCGCGGCGTCAATGGAATCCATCATCAAAGGGGTAGGCATAGTCAATCTCCAGTAGTTTGGGGTTTAAGGGGTGCACTCGTCTGCAACTTTAGCCACAGTGGATGGGGGTGGCCTTGCTTTACATCAAGACTTGGGGCCTGTGGGTGGACAGTTGGGCGCCGTGGGTGCACGCCGCGTACACTGCACATCCCTCTAACGCGTCCCCTTTTTTGCGCACCGTGGCTTCGTCTTCACCCTCATCGGTTTCCTCCCACCCACCCCTGGCCGAAAGCCTGCGCCCGAAGCATTTGCGTGAGGTGATTGGCCAGCAGCACCTGCTGGGCGAGGGAAAGGCGCTGCGGGTGGCGTTTGAGTCGGGCCAGCCGCACAGCTGCATTCTGTGGGGGCCGCCCGGCGTGGGTAAAACCACCATCGCCCGGCTGATGGCGGATGCGTTTGACGCCCAGTTTATTGCCATCTCGGCCGTGCTCGGTGGGGTCAAGGACATTCGGGATGCGGTGGAGCAGGCCCAGGTGGCGCAGGGCCAAGGGCGGCGCACGATTTTGTTTGTGGACGAGGTGCACCGCTTCAACAAAAGCCAGCAGGACGCGTTTTTGTCGCATGTGGAAAGCGGCCTGTTCACCTTTATTGGCGCCACCACCGAAAACCCGTCGTTCGAGGTCAATTCGGCGTTGCTGTCGCGTGCGGCGGTGTATGTGTTGCAGCCGTTGACCGATACTGATTTAAAGCAAATAGTGGCACTTGCGCTTGCCAGGCAAGCGCAGCCAGCTATCGAATCCATAGCAATTGACCGCCTGGTCGCGTATGCCGACGGCGACGCGCGGCGCTTGTTAAATACCCTGGAGACAGTGCGGGTGGCGGCGCAGCAGGAGCAGGTGCCTGAGGTGACGGATGCGTGGCTGGTCGAACTGCTGGGCGAACGCATGCGCCGCTACGACAAGGGCGGCGACCAGTTTTTTGACTCCATCAGCGCCCTGCACAAGTCGGTGCGGGGCTCCGACCCCGACGCCGCCCTGTACTGGCTGGTGCGCATGCTCGACGGCGGCGCCGATCCACGTTACATGGCGCGGCGTTTGGTTCGCATGGCCACCGAAGACATTGGCCTGGCCGACCCGCGCGCCCTGCGCCTGGCGCTCGATTGCGCCGAGGTGTACGAGCGCCTGGGCAGCCCCGAGGGCGAATTGGCGCTGGCCGAATGTGTGGTGTACCTGGCGGTGGCACCCAAATCCAACGCGGTTTACAAAGCCTTCAACGAGGCGCGCGCCTTTGTAAAGAAGGACGGTACCCGCCCGGTACCCCTGCATTTGCGCAATGCCCCCACGCGTTTGATGAAGCAACTGGACTACGGCAAGAACTACCGCTATGCCCATGACGAAGCCGACGGTTTTGCCGCCGGTGAGCGGTATTTGCCCGATGGCATGCCCGATACGGCGTTCTACCGCCCGGTGGAGCGGGGGCTGGAAATCCGCATTGCCGAGAAGCTGCGCGACTTGAAGGCGCGCAACAAAAAAGCAGGCTGAGGGGCCTTGTAGCGTCATTCCAAGCACGTCTGTGCGGATCGTGTTGCGAGGGTAAACCCGCGACCGACACCGGCCGGGGCGGGGGGCGCTTCGCTAGAATCGTGGCTTGCACACCCCAGTCCGCGCACCACGCTTTTGGCATGGCGGTGTTTCCTTCATGGTGATGTGGCGCCACCCGCGCCGAATGTCATCCCGGTTCACTACAAGAAGAACGGAGAAATCTTATGGATATTTTGTTGCAGCAGGTCATTAACGGGCTGGTGCTGGGCAGCATGTACGCCCTGATCGCCCTGGGTTACACCATGGTGTACGGCATCATTAACCTCATCAATTTTGCCCACGGCGAGGTGATGATGGTGGGGGCGCTGACCAGTTGGACCATCATCGGCATGATGCAAGAGGCCATGCCGGGCGCACCGGGCTTCATCATTCTCCTCATTGCCCTGGTCATCGCCTGTGTGGTGGCGGCGGCGCTCAACTTCACCATCGAGAAGGTGGCCTACCGGCCCCTGCGCAACAGCCCCAAGCTGGCCCCACTGATTACGGCCATTGGCATGTCCATCCTGCTGCAAACGCTGGCCATGATTATCTGGAAGCCCAACTACAAGTCCTACCCCACCTTGTTGCCCAACACGCCGATTGACATTGCGGGCGCGGTCATTACCCCCACGCAGGTCATGATTTTGGGCTTTACTGCCCTGTCGCTGGCGGTGCTGATGTGGTTGGTCAACTTCACCAAGCTGGGGCGCGCCATGCGGGCCACGGCGGAGAACCCCCGTGTGGCCGCACTCATGGGCGTGAAGCCCGATGTGGTGATTTCGGCCACGTTTGTGATTGGTGCCGTACTGGCCGCCATTGCCGGTGTGATGTACGCCTCCAATTACGGCACGGCCCAGCATGCCATGGGCTTTCTGCCCGGGCTCAAGGCTTTTACGGCCGCTGTGTTTGGCGGCATTGGCAACCTGGGCGGTGCCGTCGTGGGGGCTATTTTGCTGGGGCTGATCGAGTCGATTGGGGCGGGCTACATCGGCGCCCTCACGGGGGGGGTGCTGGGCAGCCATTACTCCGATATTTTTGCCTTCATTGTTCTGATCATCGTGTTGACCCTGCGGCCCTCCGGCTTGCTGGGTGAGCGGGTGGCAGACCGGGCGTGAGGAGCATCTGCATATGAAACAGAACACCAAAATCGCTACCTTCTTCATCACCGGCCTGGCACTGCTGGTGCTGCCGCTGGTGCTGCAAAACTTTGGCAACGCCTGGGTGCGTATTGCCGATATGGCCTTGCTGTACATCCTGCTGTCACTGGGGCTCAACATCGTGGTGGGTTATGCGGGCCTGCTGGACCTGGGTTACGTGGCGTTCTTCGCCATTGGCGCCTACATGTTCGGATTGATGGCGTCGCCGCATTTGACCGATGCGTTTCCGGTGATTGCCGCCATGTTCCCGCAGGGGCTGCACACCCCTTTGTGGGTGGTGTTGCCGCTGGCGGCGGGGCTGGCGGGGCTGTTCGGTATTTTGCTGGGTGCGCCCACGCTGCGCCTGCGCGGCGACTACCTGGCCATTGTGACGCTGGGTTTTGGTGAAATCATCCGTGTGTTCCTGAACAACCTGGACCACCCGGTCAATATCACCAACGGCCCCAAAGGTGTGAGCCAGATTGACTCCTTGCAGTTGTTCGGGGTCGATTTGGGCAAGAAACTGGTCGTGGGCGGGTTCGAGATCGCGTCCGTCTCGCTGTATTACTACCTGTTTCTGGCACTGGTGCTGGTCAGCATTGTCATTTGCCACCGTCTGGAGTTGTCGCGAGTGGGGCGGGCCTGGATGGCCATTCGCGAAGACGAAATTGCGGCCAAAGCCATGGGCATCAACACCCGCAACCTCAAACTCCTGGCGTTTGGCATGGGGGCCACGTTTGGTGGTGTGTCCGGCGCCATGTTTGCAGCGTTTCAGGGTTTTATTTCGCCCGAGTCGTTCAGCCTGATGGAGTCGGTCATGATCGTCGCCATGGTGGTGCTCGGCGGCGTGGGGCACTTGCCGGGTGTCATTTTGGGTGCGGTGCTGTTGTCCGCTTTACCCGAAGTGCTGCGCTACGTGGCCGGCCCCTTGCAGAACATGACGGGTGGCCGTCTGGATGCCTCCATCTTGCGCCAGTTGCTGATTGCGTTGGCCATGATCAGCATCATGCTGTTGCGTCCGCGGGGCCTGTGGCCCACGCCGGAGCACGGCAAGTCGCTCCAGAACACCGCGAACTGAATGGAGCCAACATGACAGACACCGTACTCCAGGTTTCCGGCGTTTCCAAGCGATTTGGTGGCCTGCAGGCGCTCAGCGATGTGGGTATCACCATACAGCGCGGCCAGGTCTATGGCTTGATCGGCCCCAACGGCGCTGGCAAGACCACTTTTTTCAACGTGTTGACCGGGCTGTACACGCCCGACAGCGGCAAATTTGTGCTGGCGGGCAAAACTTACCAGCCCACTGCCGTGCATGCCGTGGCCAAAGCCGGCATTGCGCGCACCTTCCAGAACATCCGGCTGTTTTCCGAGATGACAGCCTTGGAAAACGTGATGGTGGGGCGCCATATTCGCACCCATTCGGGTTTGCTGGGGGCGGTGTTTCGCACCGCCAGCTTCAAAGCCGAAGAGGCAGCGATTGCCCAGCGTTCGCAGGAATTGCTGGAGTATGTTGGCATCGGCAAATTTGCCGCCTACAAGGCCCGCACCCTGAGCTACGGCGACCAGCGCCGCCTGGAAATTGCGCGTGCACTGGCCACCGACCCGCAGCTCATTGCCTTGGACGAGCCCGCCGCCGGCATGAATGCCACCGAAAAGGTGATGCTGCGTGAGCTGATTGACCGTATCCGCAACGACAACCGCACCATTTTGCTGATCGAGCACGATGTGAAACTGGTCATGGGCCTGTGTGACCGCGTCACGGTGCTGGACTACGGCAAGCAGATTGCCGAAGGCACACCCGCGCAAGTGCAGAAAAACGAAAAAGTGATCGAAGCCTATCTGGGCACCAGCGGGCATTGAGGAGCAAGGAAAAACAATGACAAAACAGACTTTGCTTAAAGTGACCGGGCTGAAGGTGTCTTACGGCGGCATCCAGGCCGTCAAAGGCGTCGATTTTGAAGTGCGTGAGGGCGAACTGGTGTCGCTGATCGGCTCCAACGGCGCTGGCAAAACCACCACCATGAAAGCCATTACCGGCACGCTGCCCATCAACGCGGGCGACATCGAATACCTGGGCAAGAGCATCAAGGGCCAGGGCCCCTGGGATTTGGTCAAACAGGGCCTGGCCATGGTGCCCGAAGGGCGTGGCGTGTTTGCGCGCATGACCATTATTGAGAACCTGCAGATGGGCGCCTACATCCGCGACGACAAGGCCGGTATTGCAGCGGATATGGAAAAGATGTTCACCATTTTTCCGCGCCTGCGCGAGCGCAAAGACCAGTTGGCCGGCACCATGTCGGGCGGAGAACAGCAAATGCTGGCCATGGGCCGTGCGTTGATGAGCCGCCCCAAAGTTTTGCTGCTGGATGAACCCTCCATGGGCCTGTCGCCCATCATGGTGGACAAAATCTTCGAGGTGGTGAAGGACGTGTATGCCCAGGGTGTGACCGTTTTGCTGGTGGAACAAAACGCCAGCCGTGCCTTGGGCATTGCCAACCGGGGTTATGTGATGGAGTCGGGTGTGGTCACCATGTCGGGGGTGGCTTCCGAGATGTTGACCGATCCGCGGGTGCGGGCGGCCTATCTGGGTGAGTAGACCCGGCCAAGCGAAGTCATCACGCGCCCCCTTTTTTGATTTTCGGGATTTCGGCAACCCGTCGAACACGAATAAGGGGCACCCATTGTGTGGCGGGAAGTTCAGTGTCAAAACTGCCTTTTCCGCACGTCTGGTGTGCGCAAGCAGCTACCAAAGTTATAGCACCCGGCCCGGGTTCAGCAGGTTCTGCGGGTCCAGCGCCTGCTTGATGGCGCGCATCATGCCCAGTGCCACGGGCGATTTGTACTGCACCAGCTTGTCGCGCTTCAAGCTGCCAATGCCGTGCTCGGCAGAGATGGAGCCGCGGAACTGCGCCACCATGTCGTACACCACCGCATTCACGGCTTTTTCCTGCTCGCGCAAAAAGGCTTCGGCATCCGCGCCTTCGGGCGCTTGCACGTTGTAGTGCAGGTTGCCGTCGCCCAGGTGGCCGTAGTTGACCAGGCGCATGCCGGGGAATTGCTGGGCCAGCAGGGCGTCCGTCTGGCGCACAAATTCGGGAATTTTCGACACGGCAATCGAGATGTCGTGTTTGATGTTGAGCCCCTCTTGCGCCTGCGCCAGCGGAATGCTCTCGCGGATATGCCACAACGCCTGCGCCTGGGCCAGGCTCTCGGCTACCACCGCGTTGGTCACGCAGCCCTGTTCCAGCGCTGCCTCTAGCAGCCGCTCCAGTTGGGCGCGGGCGTGGGCTTCGGATTCGTGGTCGGAGGCTTCCAGAACAACACAATGCCCGCCCCACGCCCCCAGCGATTCGCAGGGGTTCGCTGCCCCGGGGGGCTTGCTTGGGGCGGCCTCGCGCGCGCCGCAAATGGCACCTGCTGTGTGGGGAAGTGCTTGCGCACCAGGCCCAGCGCAAACTGGCCCATCACCTCAAAACCGGTCAAACCCGCGCTCAAATGCTGGTGCGCCAGGCCCAGCAGCGCCACGGCTGCTTCCAGCGAGGGCAGGGCGGCAAAGGCGGTGAGCTGGGCCACGGGCATGGGATACAGCTTCATGGTGGCGGCGGTGATGATGCCCAGCGTTCCTTCGGAGCCAATCACCAGGTGGCGCAGGTCGTAGCCGGTGTTGTCTTTGCGCAGGCCGCTTAAGCCGTCCCACACCTCGCCCTGCGCTGTGACCACTTCCAGGCCCAGACACAGCTCGCGCGTATTGCCGTAGCGCAGCACCTGCGTGCCGCCCGCATTGGTTCCCAGGTTGCCGCCAATGGTGCAACTGCCCTCGGACGCCATGCTCAGCGGAAACAACAGGCCGCTTTGCGCACACGCCTCTTGCAGCGCCTGCAGCACGCAGCCCGCCTCTACCGTGACCGTCAGGTTGGCCGCGTCCAGCACACGCACGGCCTGCATGCGTCGCAGGCTCAGCACGATTTGCTTGCCACTGGCATCGGGCGTGGAGCCCACCACCATGCCGGTGTTGCCGCCTTGCGGCACGATGGACACGTCTGCAGCAGCGCAGGCCTTCACCACGGCGGCTACTTCGGCCGTGCTGCCCGGGCGCACCACGGCCAGCGCGCGGCCGCGTTCACGCTTGCGCCAGTCCTGCTCCCAGGCGCTGAGGTCGGCATCCGGGTCGTCGTGGGTGAGAAAATGGGCGGTACCCACGATGGCGCGCAGGGAATTTAGCAGGTTGGTGGCGGGGGTCATCGGGGTGTTTCTCGGTATGGATTGCGTAGGCACCCGGCAGCCTGTCGAACCTGGTCCCTTTGTGGAATTTTGTTCTCGCGAATCGTGTTTGAGCTCGCCAGTCGTGCGCAGCAAGCTACTGTTTTGATAGTAGTTGCCGCTATTGATGTGGCTCATGGCATAACGCCCGGCGCGGTCGGCGCAGACGCCGCCCGCCCATGGCGCTGGCGCACCCGAATGTGCAGCACCACGGCCCCAAACAGCAGCAGGCACAGTGCAATCTCCACCATGGCCAGGTAGTTGCCCGGCGCTTTGTCGCCCCAGGCGCGCACCACGCCTTCAATAAAGTACAGCCACACCACCAGGCTGACCCAGCGGTAGGTGTACATGCGGTTGCGCAGCAGCCCGGCCAGCGGAATGCACAGCGGCAGGGCCTTGAGCGCCAGCCACGAGCCACCGGGGCGCAGCGGGGCCCACAACAGCTCCCAGCCCAGTGCCAACACAATCAGGCCCAGCAGGCTGCCCACCGCCAACCAGCGGGCGGTCTGGACGGTGGAAGGGACGGGTGTGGAGGCAGACGCAGCGGTGGCTGCAAGTGCAGGGGGGGCAGAGGGTGTTTGCATGTCGGTGGCATCATAGCGGCACGCCTTTCCTCCAACGGCTTCCAAACTGGCTGCGCGATGGGGACCCTATTCGGTGGTGCACCCGTCGAGATAGTGGCCGTTCTCAATCAGAAATCCACTTCTTTCTGGTGCCGCACGGCAAGAATTGTGATGGCATCCACCTCGATACGGTAGCGGGCCACGTAGCCGCTCTCTCCAAAGTCGATAATCCACTCACGGAACGCCTCGGGCATGTCCTCAACGGGGCGGCCGACGCCGGGCTGTTGCCCCAGCACCTTCATACCTTGGCGGATGGCCCCCACCGCCCGCTTGGCGGCATCGGGGTTCTTGGGTGCCAGGAAACGATAGAGGCGCTGTACATCCAGCAGCGCCGGTTGTGACCAGATCAGACGTGGCATGCCGGAGGTTCGACGTCCTTGCCTTGTTCGAGTTGGTCCAGCCAGGCATCGGCCTCATCGGCGGTTACATGCAGTCCGGTGGTGCGGTACGCTTCCCAAGCCTTGAGTGTGTCGTGGCGGAAAGCCTCCCGCTTTTCCTCGCGGGCAACGTACTGGTTGATGGCTTCGCGCATTAACCAGTGCGATGTGCGATGGCGTGCGTCCGCCAGGCGTTTCACGCGCGCCTTGGTGTCCTCATCGATCTTGATCGACACGGGGCGAGCAGCAGCAGCGGTCATGGCGGCCTCCTTAAAAGTATCGCAAGGTATTACCTTACCATACTTGTAGTTATCGCCCATTCGTGGGATCAGCGCAGGCACGCAGCTTGCCGCACGCACGCAGGCAGGCAGGCCATGCCATGTCGGTGGCATCATAGCGGCATGCCTTTTCTCCAACGACTTCAAAACTGGCTGCGCGATGTGGCCCATATTCCCTGGCGCAGCGCGGCACAGACGCTGCGCGAGCGTTTTCGTGAAGACCGCCTGGGCCTCACCGCCAGCAGCCTGACCTTTACCACCATGATTGCCCTGGTGCCGCTGATTACGGTGGGTCTGGCGGTGTTTACCGCCTTCCCGATGTTTGCCAAGTTTCAGGACGTGCTCCAGAAGTGGCTGATCGAAAGCCTGGTGCCCGACAACATTGCCCGCCAGGTGCTGGGTTACCTCAACCAGTTTGCCGGTAAGGCCAGCCGGCTGGGGGCCGTGGGCCTGGCGTTTTTGCTGGGCTCGGCACTGGCCTTGATTTTGACCATTGACCGCACGCTCAACAGCATCTGGCGGGTGCGCACGCAGCGCCCTTTTGCGCGGCGGGTGCAAATTTACTGGACGGTACTCACCCTGGGGCCGCTGCTGCTGGGCGTGAGTCTGAGCATCACCTCGTATGCGGTGTCGGTGTCCAAGGGGATTGCCGGCGGGCTGCCAGGCGGTGTGTCGCTGGTGCTTGAGTTGCTGCAGTTTGTGCTGGTAGCGGCTGGCATGGCGGCCATGTACCGCTACGTGCCCAACACCCACGTGCGCTGGGGCCATGCCTGGATGGGCGGGGTGTTTGTTTCCACCGGCATGGAACTGGCCAAGAAACTGTTGACGCTGTACCTGGTCAAAGTTCCCACTTACTCGGTGGTCTACGGTGCCTTTGCCACGGTGCCGATTTTGTTGATCTGGATCTACGTGGTGTGGGTCATCGTGCTGCTGGGGGCGGCGCTGACCGCCTACATGCCCAGCCTGCTCACCGGTGTGCCGCAGCGCCGTTTGGGCCACGGCTGGCAGTTTCAGCTGGCGCTGGAGGTGCTGCAGCAACTCGCAGCCGCCCGCCACGTCGATGCCAAAGGCAGCACCCCGATGCAGTTGTGCAGCGCACTCAAGGTGGACCCCCTGCGCCTGGAGCCGGTGCTGCAGGCACTGCAGGGCTTGGACTGGGTGGGGGAGCTCAACGAGGCCGACGATGCGGCGCCCCAGGCCCGTTATGTGCTGCTGATCGACCCGGCCCAAACCCCGCTGGCGCCCCTGATGGCGACTTTGCTGCTGGAGCCCAGTTTGCAGAGCCAGTTGATGGACAAAACAGGCCACTGGCCCTTGTGTACCGTGCGCGAAGTGCTCTTACAAAGATAGCGAACTTCCGCGCACCCCGGCTCCGGCGCGTGACCACCTGTACCGGTGCGAGATTGGGGGCTTGAATTCGGGCTGGTATTCCCCAAATTGACCGCTACACTTCCAACGCCCCAACGACTCGAATACGCAGCGACACGACAGGAGCACGCCATGCACACACCCGAACGCATTGTTTCTGAACTGGAAATTGCCATGCTGCCCGAACACGGTCCAGTGCCGGTTGATGCCATGGTGCGCACGGTTTACGATGCGTCGCAACCGACTGTGCGAAGCCGCATCCTCAACGTGCTGGTAGGCCATGCCTATGCCGCATCGCCGCCACCACTGCGCCAGTCGCTGCTGGAGTTGTTGATCCGTTCCGTGGGGGTGCTGGGCCTGGTCACTATCGCCGGTGGCGTGTTTGCCCGCATCCGGCTGCGCGGCGCGTGGCCCGACATTGCGGTCAGTTTTGACGACCTGCAGTACATCCGGATTGTGGACGTGATGGCACTGGCCGACTATGTGCAGCGCGTCAGCATTGGTTCGATCAGCGATGCAACGCAGTTGCTCGCAAGCCACCCGGCACTGGCCGGGTCAGGCGCCGTGGCGGCCCTGGTCAGCATCATGCTGCGGCGGGTTTCCGACCGGGTCGAAGGCAGCGCCGCAACCGCGCAGACGGCCTGATAACTTGCGAATGAAATAGGCCATTTCCGCACGCCTGGTAAGCGTTTGTAGCTATCAATATAGTAGCAGTTTGGTGGTGCCATCCGGCCCATTGCGCGGCTGCTCGCATCACCCCCTACAGCAGCCGCATCACAAACCACACCGGTAAACCGATGTACAGGGCTGCCAGCCCCAATCGCTCCAGCACACGCCGCGCGGGGGTGGCCTGTGCGGGGTGTACCAGTGCTACCAGCAGCGCAGCTGCCTCCATGGCGGCACGCAGCGCGGCCGCGTACAGCGTAACGCCCATGGTCCACGCCGCCCACCAGATGCCAAAGGTGCGCAGGTAGGCTTGCCAACCTGCCGCGTAGTACTCACCCAGGGGGGAGCCAAAGGCAATGTTCTGGTGCAGGCGAAACGCCACCAGCGCAAGCACCAGCGGCAACACCACGCAGGCCAGCAGCGGGTGCGCCAGCCGCGCGCGCGGCACCGCAACACGCGCCTGCAGATGGGCGTGTGTGCGGGCCTGCAAGCGTGCGCGCCAGCCGGGCGCGGGGCGCGCCGTGTGGGCAACCCCGGCGTTTGCCAGTGTGCCGCTGAGTGTGCCCACCAGTGCGCGCCACTGCGTGGAGGCAATGCCATAGCCCCAGCGCGGGCCTGTGGCCAGCCGCAGCCACAGGCCCGCGCTGAACAGGGGAATGTGCCAGGGCTCCACCGCGGCCACGTCGCGCAGCGCGATGTTCAGGTGCTGCGCGCCGCGCGCCAAATGCAGCACGCCATCGGCAATATGGGCACGCGCACCAAAGGCCTGCAGCAGGCACCAGGCCAGCGCCTCGGGCGCCAGAAATACCGCACAAAAAATGCGCAGTTGGGCCAGGGTGTTGGACTGCAGGGCACTGTCTTGCAGCACGGCAATGCCCATGCCCAGCAGGCCCAGGCGTGCACTGGCGCGCAGCAGCCCCGCCACCACGCGCACAGTGGGTGACAGCAGTGCCACTCTGGCATGGGTCAACACGGGTGCCGGGGCACCCCTGGTGGTATGGGGCAGTGCCGACCATGCACTGTTGCCTGCCAGCAGCAGCAAAAATGCCGCACAGGCCAGCCCCACCCAGTCGCCCCAGGCCACCATCAGCGTGCGCGGCGCCCCGGCCCCCGCAGGCGGTATGGGCAGTTCACCGATGACCAGCGTGCGTGTACCCATGGGGGCACTGGCCAGAATGCGGCCCGTGGGGTCGATGGCGGCAGAAAACCCGTTGGTGGTGACGCGGTATTGGGGCAGGCCGGTCTCAATGCTGCGAAACGCGGCCACCGCCTGGTGCAGTTGTGCCCCCAGGGGTTGCCTGGTAAACCAGGAATCGTTGGACAGGGTGAACAGGGCTTGCGCACCCAGGCGGGCGGCGTCAATCGCCAGACCGGTGTCGACGTCGTCCAGGCAGATCAGGGGCGCCACCACCACCTCACGCCCATTGGCCAGGGTCAACGGGAACACCCGCGCACCGTTGCCGGGTAACCAATTGCCGCTCCACGGCAGCCACTGCATGCGCAGGGGGCCGTCGAGCCATGCGGGCACGTATTCGGTCAGCGGAAAAGGGTGCGTCTTGCGGTACATGCCCGCCAAGCCGGTGCCGGGGTTGACGAAAGCCGCGGCGTTGTACTCGCCGGCATCGTCCTGGTCGTAGGTGCCAAACACAAATGGCACACCGGCCGCCTGCATGGTGCCCAGCAACTCGCGGTCCAACTCGCTGCCCGCAGGGCTTTTGGGGTGGCCCAGGGTGGTGGGGTAGGCCGTCTCGGACCACAGCACGGCGTCCACGTGCTGGCGCTCTACCGCGTCAAAGCTCATGGCGAAATGGGTGTCCAGAATGTTGCGCACGGCAGCGTAAGCGCCGTGTTCCTTGCGCATGGCCTCGTAGTGGACGATGTTGGACTGCACCATGCCAACGCGCAGCACGCTGGCGTCAGGGCCCGGTGTGGGGGCAGTGGACGTGCGCAGCAGCCCGTAGCCGACCAGCAGCAGGGGCACCAGCGCGGCCAGCCCCAGGGGGGCGAGCGTTGCGCGCCAGCCTTGGCGGCGCCTGCCCATCGCCAGGGCCACGCCGATATTGGCCAGCAATAGCAAAAAGCCCAGTCCGGCGCTGCCCACCGCATCGGCGGCCTGGCGCAGCAGGGGGCTGGGGTACAGGCCGTAGCCCAGGATGTCGCTCAGCAGTTTGGGCACCAGCCGCTCCACCGCCACCCAGGCGCAGGCCCCGGCCAAGGCCCCCCGCACCGGGTGGCCCTGCCCAAAAGCATGGCGAACCAGCGCAAACGCCAGTATTTGGGGTTGCGCAACAGGGGCCAATAGCAGCAGCACCAGCAGGCCCGGTACCGCGCCCAGTTGGGTATAGTCACCCACCGCCACGCCAAACCACCAGAAGACCGCCACGGTGTAGGCCAGGGCCATGAGGCAGGCGCTGCCCACTACACGGGCCCAGGTGTGTTGTGCGGATAGGGTGTACAGCCACGGCACCAGCGCGACAAAACCCAGCAGGTAGGCCCATTCACCCCGGACATACACGCCCAGCATCAGCCCGCTGGCAATAACCCCCAACAATGTGCGCACGGTGAACCTGGAAGACGAATAAAGTGAAGCGGCGGCGCTGCGTGGCTTCAGGAATGGAGCGCGGCAGGAATGGCGATTTGGCGGATGGGCATACCCTTGGGTGCCAGCTCTGGCGGCACCACACGGTTGGCCGGCAGGGCGATGGGCTGGCGGTTCTCGTCGAGCACAACGTGGTTGGGTGCAAACATCAAAATCGGCTCAATCACTTGCCCGTCGTCCGTTGCCTGGCTGTGGCGCATGTAGCCTTCCGGCAGCACGAAACCTTCGGGCACCGCCAGCCCGACCAGCTGGGGGTGCGTGCCCGGTGGGTTGAAGGCGCCCAGGCCGGTAAAAATTCCGGCCTGGTGCAGGCGGTCGATCACCTGGGCCGCGGTGGGGTTCTCCCCGCGTGACACGTAGCTTGACAAATCGGGCGTGCGGTCGTCGTCACCCTCGTAGGTGGGGCGGGTGTCGCGTGGCATGGGTGCTTCGTGGAAGACGGGAACCGTGGCCTGGATGGGCCAGGCCGATATGGCTTCGGTGGTGCTGGCCTGCACAGCCGCCTTGGCAGTCGCAACGGCCGGGGCCTGCGCCACACGCTCCTCAACCGAAGACGGTGTGGCGGGTGCAAACAACAGCCAGGCAAGCCCGGCGGTTGCCAGCACCACGCCCACGCCCAGGTACAGCCCGGACGGCCGCCACTGCGGTGCGTGAGCCGGTTGCGTTGTGCCGGCGTGCCGGCGTTGGCGTGGTGTCACCATGGTGCGGTACCGGTGTGCCAGGCTCAGGGAGCGCTGGGGTTGAAGGTGGACACGGCCCAGCCCATGCGCTCGTGGCCGTAGGTGTTCCAGATCGGGTTTTTGCCACCGGTGTTGGTGGAGTAACGCGGCGCACCCGTGCCGGTGCTGCCACCGCCCAAGCCGCCTTTGACCACGTCACCCACGTAGGTGGGGTGGGTGTCATCGGTCTGGATGTAGTTGGCGCTGCTGCCCGGTGCATTCAAATGGCCATGCGCGTCGCGGATGGTGGGCTTGAGCGTGGAAGTGATGCGGGTGAGGTAGCTCGATTCGCTCTCGCCCGACACATAGGCCAGCGCAGCGGAGTCCGCCACGCCGTCGCTGTTGGTGTCGTAGTCAGCACCCATGTACTGGGCAAAGTTGTCGGCACACTTGAAGCCTTTTTGGCGCGCGTATTCGCACATCCAGTAGTTCATGGTGGCCAGTTTGGGCAGGAACATGTCGCGCATATTGACCGTCTGCCCGGTGCTGGCGTCCTTGCACGAACTTTGTTTATTGTCGGCGTCGTAGCCAGGGTAGTGCAGGTTGGAGATGATCTTCACCTTCACGCCGGAGTAGGCGTTGGCGTTGATGTAATCCATGGCCTTGGCCACGTAGGTTTTGCAGTTGGCCACACCGGTGTTGATTTTGGTGTAGTTACAGGTGCCGGTTTGTTTTTTGAAATCGGTGCGGGCCTGCAGGCCGTCGTTGCCACACATCTCGAACGTGACCACGCGGGTCGCCGAGTTTTGCATGTAGGAGCGTTCGTTCACGATCTTGTTGGTGTACACGTCCGAGGCAATGGCGCCGGACTTGGCGCGGCGCACACTCTCCACGTCGGTGCCCCACAGGGCTGAGACGTACTCCGCCTCTACGGTGGGGGCCGAGTACTTGGCGGCGTTGTTGATGTTGCCGTAGTAGCCGGCATAGATGGAGTCGCCATACGCGACCACCCGGTACTTGGTGGTGCTGGTGGGGCGGTCAATGGTCCAGGAGACGTTTTGGTTCAGGGTGCTGGCTGCCGCCTGGGAGCCGATGGCCATCAAGGCCATGGCGGGCAGCAGGGCGCGCAAAACAATGCGGGAACGAGCGTTCATCTTCAGTATCCTCTTGTAGTAGTGTTAAGTTAAATAGCCGTGGCAGTTGTCTTTGGGGCAGCGTTCGCGTTGCCGCGTTCACTGACACAACGTGCCAAAAAACGTTCTGCTGGTTGCGAAAACCACCGTTGCCGGTAGCGGTCGTTTTCTGGCAGACCCCAAATTCCCAACGAGTCAAAAAAGTTGACGCATGCTAATTCCGGCCCCTGTTTTGCACACTAGGGTTACTACGCTGGAAGTGGAAACACTGAGGAATTCGGGTGCCGCAAAAATTTTTTGCGGCACCATGGCGACCGTCTGGATTGGGCCGTTTCAGCGCGCCAGCGCCGATGTCGGTACGCGCAGGCTCTGGCTGCGCTTGAGCAGTTGCTGGCTGCCGTCAGAACGTGAAACCGTCCAGTCGAAATACAGGTAGTCGCCCTCCGAGCGCAAGCTGGGCAGTCGCAGGGTGCCGGTTAAACCCGGTTCGTCGCGCGGCCGGACAAAGGCCGTGTGGAACACCAAGTCACCGGCGCGGGTGTATTGGGTAATGGCGATCTTGTTGGAATCCGGCGGGTTGCGGATGAACCAGATATGTCCGTCACACAGCACCTGCACGGTGGGATCGATCACACCGTAGCGGGCATAGGGCACGCGCTTGCGGGCGCCGGGCGTGTGGGCGAAGTGCAGGTCCTGGTGGAAGTTTTCTGCCTCTACCCGCTGAAACAGGCGTGTGCAGGCATTGGCGCGTGGGGTGTCTTGCGTCCAGTCTTTCCAGTCCTTCGCATCGTAGGCTTTTTCGGGCACGTATTCACTGGACTCCAGCACACTGGTGTTGCCCTCAAAGGGGGCGGGCAAAACCACGGCCGCCATGGGTGCAACGGGCGGGCGACAGTCGCCGACCAGGCGCTCCACCATGGCGCTTCTTTTTTGATCGGTGCTCCAGTCCGCCAGGGTGCGGGGGATTTTTTTCTGCACCAGCCCGAGCGACTCGCGCACCTGGTGCTCCAGCCTGTTGGCGACTTCAGCGGCAGAAAAGTGCCGCCCCATGGCGGAAGCCGTCACGTCATGGGTGGACAGGTTGGCCAAAGCCAGTGCGGGCGGTGCCGTGTCGGCCGGTATGGATTGCCAGCCACCGGCCCCGTGGCGCAGGTAGACATAGGGCAGTTCGGGGCAACCGTATTGCGCCACCGTATCCCGGGTGGGGCGCCCATAAACCACCAGATACGGCACGCCGTCCACAAAATCGATCAGCAGGGGGGCGAAATAGCGCGCACCTTGCCAGACAATGGTTTGGTGCGTGTCGGGATGCTCAAACACCAACCGGAACTGGCTGAGCGGGCTCTTTTGGTTTGTCAGGTAAAACGGCGGTGGTGTGCTGTTGCCTTGCATGCGAACCCGCAGCTTGCGGCCATCGTGCAGCAAGGCGTCCTCGGTCCAATCCAGGGTTTCCTGGGCCAGGGCGTGGGTTGGTAACAAAAGCGCGGCAAATGCGAGCCAGGCGGCACGGTGGCGTAGCCAGTGGAAAAACATCACAAACTCCAAAATAGAATGGTCCGAATCTACAACTTTTATGGCGGTGGGCAGGCCTGGGTCGCGCCAACAATGTGAATCGGCTATAAACAGCACCGGTGCCCACCCCGGTTGGGTGCCCTCACTTGTCTTGTGGATCGGTTCATCATGAAATTTTCAAGCTCTTTTATCGGTGTGCCGCTGTTATTGTGCGGTGCCAGTCTGGCCGTCGCGCAGGGCACGGTTGACCCGTTGCCCGCAGGTTCTGCCAGCACACCGGCGCTGCAGTGCGAAAACGCCGTCACGGCCGCCATCCAGAAGTCGCGCGGTGTACTGGCCAAGCAAGTTCAATTTGCGACGCCCAAACGGGCTGTGCGCCCGGCATCTGCCGCGTCCGAACCCGTTGAGAGCAGTTTCCAGGGCGAGGGGCGCTACCAGGGCGGGGGCGGCAACATACCCTTTACCTACAGTTGCACGTTCGATACACAAAGCCAGGAAGTCGCCGGTGTGATCTTCAAAGACACGGGCGCACCGGACCGGCCCACCGAGAAGCCCTGGCAGGCCGATCTGGCCAACCTGTCGCCCGAGGCATGCGAAGCCGCCGCCGCCACTGCGGTGCGGGAGCAATACCCGCGTGCGGTGCATGTGGCCTTGTCACCCAAGTCGCGCCAGCTCTCCGCCGCGCCCAATGGCCGTACGTATCTGCACGGTCAGGGCAGCACGGAGCGCGCCCAGGGTATGCCCACCAGCGCTTTTACCTACCGTTGCGAGCTGGAAGCTAATAGTGGCAAGTTGTTGGGCGTGCGCTTGGATTGGGTGGAGTAGGGGCTTTGCCTTCTGGGAGCACTGCGCCACGGAGCCGAGGCCTTTGGACTGGATGACATGGTGCGGTTGTTGGCGGAGCCTGTGGCGTCTTGACGGTACGCGGGGGAAACGGCCGGAGTCGGCACAGTGCTGTGGGTGGCAGGGGTTTGGGGCAGGCCGCGGGCCTCATGGTGCGGGTACGCACAAATCGGCCCACGACCTGCCCCAAACCCCTGCGAAGGTGCGCACTGGCGTTCGACGGGTGGGGAGCCTGCATTGGCGACATCAACGACATTTGGATGAATTGCTATGTTTTTTGTAGCTGCTTGCGCACGTCAGACGGGCGAAAAAGGCCTATTTAACTCACAAAACTTTCGTACTGCAGAGGGGGCGAAAACTAGTATTGACAGGGCGGGGCGAGGCCCAAAACGTGTACCCGCATCAGGCCAACACCTACCAGTTGAAGATCGACCTAGTTATTCGGCGACGTGACCAGTCAAAATGCCGAACTGGGCCACGCAATTGGCCGTCGGCATCAGGCCATCAGGAGTCAGTCGACTTCACGATCTGCCTGCTCCAAACCGGCCATTGATGCTGTCATCGTACGGTACGCGGACTACAGATGTGGGGTGACTGTGATACGTAAACGGTTGAGGGTGTTGCGGTTGAACCGTTCGAGGGGCGGCCAACATAGCCGCCCCGACTTTGATGTCGCTCAGCACGTCAATTATTCATAAGCACAACCAGCGATTTTGAATTACTTCGAGGCAGGCCTACGCTTGGCAAATTCCTCCTACCAGATATCACACTTCTTGACTATGCTTTTTCATGGCGAGCTTGCCGTGCGGCCGACAAAGCTAGACTTTTGCATGTCCTGAAGCTGATTCCGTCTGCGCCGCAAACTATGATTACCCTTTTATGAACAGGAGGCGTCTTCCCACGTTGAGCGCTCCGCCTTGAGAGTCCAGCTTGTCCACATTGCCAGAAACCGCCTTTCTTCCTTCGCAACTGCGGAACGCACCCGAACGGTTCGGCTGGATAACACGCCGTAACAGCTTGTTTGCCAATGCCACTGCCGAAGAAAAAAAGATACTGATAGGTTTGTCAGATTGGTATTCCATGCAGCGTTTTGTGCTGATCAGCAAGCCCAACGTATTCTCTAGAAGTGCGACCGCGATGGCTTTCAGGCACTTGGCCTGGATGGCGACCGCTTTGGACGGCCGACCTGCGCGCTCGCCCGGTTGGGCTGTTCAAGCGTTGGCCAGAGTCTCTGTGCTCATCAACTGGGGTGACGCGCGACTGATGGCATTGCAATGCAGGCGATTCCAAGATCGACTTACTCGGCTGGTAAACCTGCAGCAGGACGCTGACGTGATGCTTGGCGTGGTGTACTTCTTTTGCTCGCTGCGGCTGGAGTTCGATTCGCTGGACAGAGCACAGTTGTCTACCACCCTTTTCGCTCTGGCAGAAACCAGCTTGGCCAGCCACGCAACGCCAGCGATACGACTGCTTGGCAGGGTAGTAGAGCTCATCATTCGTGAGGAGGCGACCGGACACCAGCAGCAGTTGGGTGTTGGTTTTCCTCA
The DNA here is from genome assembly GCA_016719405.1 of Candidatus Aalborgicola lynettensis. Lineage (GTDB taxonomy): Bacteria > Pseudomonadota > Gammaproteobacteria > Burkholderiales > Burkholderiaceae_C > Allorhodoferax > Allorhodoferax lynettensis. The sequence continues at coordinate 24,754 of JADJZE010000002.1, read as the reverse complement.
GATGAAAGAGCACGTATGGCGTTTGTTGTTGAGTGCCGCGAAGCAAGACACTCAGTGGGCTCTTAGCTTCATTGATGAACATTGGCGAAAGCCGTCCAAATGGAGCGGCTTGCTGTCGGTGTTTGCGCTTCATGGTCAGCATGATCTGGCTCACCATTTGGCCATCGTCACGCGGCCGCATCGGCCAGAGTTCGCCGCCGACGTGCTTTTGGAGTGCGTTCGCAACGCAGGCTGGACGGTCACAGAGAAGGGTAGTGAAGCAGCCGTGTCATTGACCTGCCTGCTCGATGATGCCTGTGATCTGCTGTGGGGCTGGGTTCAACAGTCCTTGCCATCGAGTGCCGCGAAGGAAGACCTTCAGGACAGGCTAGATGCCCTGTTCCGTTACGGTAATCCAAAACGCCCGTATTGGGCCGAGCTACCGATTTGCGCGTTAAATGCCATACAGTCGATGACGCTGGACGAGCAGGCAAAGGTGTTGCCGTCCGGGCTATTGGCGCGGGTGATTTTTATAACGACCCAGGATTGCCAATTGCCAACAGCGCACTAGCATTGTTTCGGGAATGTCTGGCCCAGCGTATGCGTACTGCCGATTCGGTTTGGCAGCTCATCGAGGCGGCGGCAGACGCCACGAAAGCCATCGAAGTGTTGGAAGGCGGGATACTCGCTGGGCGCAACAGGTTTTTCGCTGCACAACCCGAACATCCTTTGATGCAGGTGGTGGCGGCCTATCTGGACGAAACCCGGGAGAAGATGCGCGTGCTTCAACCCTCGACGGTGCTCGCTGACCAAATGAGTTTGACTTTGGGGGTAAGGGTTGAAACTTTGTACCGCCGCTTGATGGATCAATTTCGCACCGAGTTCGCTTTGCAGGTTGAGTTTTCTCCGACCGATGCAGGCCTAGCACTGAAGCATCTAATCCAGTACAAGGGTTTTAGCCAGACGGATGACGCCATGTACCGAAAGCAAATGTGCCAGGACGTTTTTGATGCGTTGATTCCGCGTCTAGAAGAGATTTCTTCCGCTGACGCTTCGGTGGCGCGATCAGGTATCGGATGGAGTCCTCGGGGGGATATCTAGGGTTTCCTGATGAATCCGGTGCAAAACCGGCAATTGGCGCGTACTGTCCAGTGAGGGCCAATTCGACGAGCTGCGCAAAACATCCAATCCCACACCTCAGGTGCTGCGAATGTGGGCAAAGCCACCCTGCACATCGGTGCCATCGCTTTCATCCACCGGTTTGGTGCTAACCTGAACGAGCATGCGCATTTTCATGTGTGCGCAGTCGATGGGATTTTTGAGGAAATGGTGGGCTACCTTTGGACCTCCCGGAAGCGGGTATTCGTGGCTGACTCCTTACGCTGCAGACCCGACACCCACGTCAGCCCGCTTCTCGCATCGTTTTCCACACGGCGCCACCCCGCAGGGGATTGGGGTATGGGCCCACGCCTCATACTGTCAAATGCCCAGAAATCGGCGGGGGCCCATACCCCAATCCCTGCCACCACCAACGGCAAACGCCGCGTTGCCGAACTACATCACGCGGGCCGTATACGTCCGTCCAACGTGCCCAAGGAGCTATCAAAAGCATAGTGCTTGCGCAGCCTGAGCAAGCGATTGGTGCCATTCAGGCTTGTCAGCCTACGCCTTCTGAAGGCGAATTTTGTGGCTATTGGCAACAATCCATGCCGATGTGACATCGATACAATTTGGTAATTAAATTCCCAATTTGCAAAATGATCCTTCGTCAAGCCACCGCCACGCTGCAAAGCCTCGCACAGGGTTATCCCATTCTTGCCATTACCGGGCCACGGCAGGCGGGGAAAACAACGCTGGCGCAAAACACCTTTCCCGACAAGCCCTACGTCTCGCTGGAAGACCCCGATACCCGCGCATTTGCGCAGGACGACCCACGGGGGTTCCTGGCACGTTTTGACGGCGGTGCGGTTCTGGACGAGGTGCAACGCTGCCCAAGCCTGTTTTCGTACCTGCAAACACGGGTGGACAAAAACAAGCAGATGGCAGAGTTCGTTTTAACCGGGTCGCAGCAATTCGGCTTGTTGTCCAACATCACCCAAACCTTGGCGGGGCGGGTGGGGTTGGTTCAGTTGTTGCCGTTTTCGCTTCAGGAATTGCACGACGAAAACGTACCCATGGGCAACCTGGACGAGGTGCTATGGCGCGGCTTGTATCCGCCCATTCATGACCGCAGCCTCGCGCCGCAGCGCTGGTTTGCCAACTATGTCATGACGTATGTGGAACGCGATGTTCGCCAACTCATCGAGGTGCAGAACCTGAGCTTGTTTCAGCGATTTCTAAAAATGTGCGCGGCGCGCTGCGGTCAGTTGCTCAATATGTCGAGCCTGGCCAATGATTGCGGCGTGACCCATAAAACGATTGGCGCGTGGCTCTCCGTTTTGGAGGCAGGTTATGTGATTTTTTTGCTGCAGCCCCACCACCAGAACTTTGGCAAACGACTCGTCAAAACCCCCAAGCTTTATTTCCATGACACCGGTCTTGCGGCCTATCTCTTGGGAATTCAAGACACGGCACACCTGTCGATCCACTCGGCGCGGGGTGCATTGTTTGAAAACTTGGTGATATCCGAACTGATGAAAAGCAGGTTCAACCAAGGCCTGGATTCCAACCTGTACTTTTGGCGAAACAGTACCGGTGAGGAGGTGGATGTTTTGATCGAACGCGGCGAACACTTGATGCCCGTGGAAATTAAGTCCAGCCAGACATTTAATACTGACTACCTGGTCGGGCTCAGCAAATGGACCCAATATGCCGGCGCTACCGCCCTGCCTTCACAGTTGGTCTACGGCGGCGACACCAGCATGACACGCAAAGGCGTTGCGGTGCACAGCTGGAACCAAATGAAGAACCTGACTGCGCCACCCGCATGACATTAACGGGGTACAAGCGCTGTACCGGGCGATTCAGAAGATTACGGGGTACCCTAAACTGCATTGAGGGTCAAATAGGCCGTTCGCGCACGCCGGATGGGCACAAGAAGCTCCTGAAATCATAGCAAAATAGCGCCAATTTCTGTGACTTTGGCATTGGCCTACCTGCCATTCGGAGATTGGTGGCGTCTGCGACCGGGCGCTGCCCTGCTGGGCGGGGGTGGGAGTACAAGAAGCGTGTACGCGCGTGGCAGGATAATGCGGCAGCTTCCTGCTTCGCTATCCCCTTTTCGAAATGTCCAAATCCAGCCCCCACAAAAAAACCGCCCCAACCCCCAACCCGGAACAAATCGCCGCGCTGCGGCGCCAGATTACCCAGGGCGACCCGGTGCAGGCGCGCCAGCGGGTGGCAGCATTGCGCAAAATGTTTCCCGGCTTCAAACCACTGCTGGGCCTGGCCTGGGAAATTGAAGACCGCTGCGGCGAACCGGTGTTGGCCACGGCCCGGGCCTGCGCATGGCAACAGGCTTCGCCCAACAGCCGCGCCGCCGCCGAAGCCCTGTGCCACAGCGCCCAATCGGCCGGTCTGGTTGCGATGTATGCCCTTGCACTGCGCCGCCTGGCCGCGCTGGACGGCCAGGAGGATTTGGAGTTACCGGCCTCCATCAAGACCGCCTTGGGTGACCTGAGCCTGGAGCAGGCCGAAGCCATCGACCTGTCGCGCATGCACCTCACCGATGACAACCCGGAAGCGGCTATCGCCGTGCTGCAAGAAATAGACCACCCATCAGCGCGCAACAACATTGCGCTGGCACTGTTTTCGTCCGGTGACATTGCACAGGCGCGCGCCGTTGCGGATGCCAACTGGCAGGCCCACCCCGCCAACCTGTTTGCCCTGGAGTACACCGTGCGCTGGCGCTGCTGGTTTGACGGCCTGGCGCCGTGCCTGGGCTTTGCCGCGCCACTGAAACACACCCAACCCAAGCGCCCGGAAGACGCCATGGCACAGGTGGGCGCCCTGCGTTTTCTGGGTGACGACCAGGCCGCCTTGCAGGCGTGGCAGGCGGCAAAAGATGGCGCCTACTGGAATGGCGTCAACGATTCCGTAAGCGACATGTGGAACAGCTTGCAAGACGCCAGCAACGCCCTTCCCGGCAACCCCAACCAGTGGTTTCCGACCCCATGGATACAGTCCTTGAGGGGCGTTGCAAGTCAGCAAAAAGGTATTTCCTCCGCGCAAATAGAACACCAATGCAACGTGCTGTTCGACACCTGCACTGCCCACGCCGACTACCTGGTGCGCGCGGTTGAGCACGGCGACCAGGCGACTTGTATGCTGGCCCTTTCGGTACTCAAGCGGCGTGCTGTCCAAGCCGATGGCGCCGCATTGGCGGGCCTGAACGCACTGCTGACCTACCCAAACGGGCCCGACTCGAAGCGTATCGACATCCTGAATTGGTTGACCAATGAGGGTTTGCGCGACCGCAAAGCCCCGGCGAAGGTCTGGATTGCTGGCGAACTGCGCGAGATTGGCACAAAAGCGGTGCGCATCAACGACGAGCAGCATCCAAGCCCGTTCTCGCGTGCGGGTGATAAGCTGAACGAGCGGGTGCATGCAGCCATCCACGCCAAAAATCTACGCCTGGCGCTGGATTTGGCACAACAGTTGCACCAGATGCACCCCAACGAAGTGATGCCACTCACCCACATGGCGGCCATCAAGGAAGGCCGGGGCGACTACCAGAGCGAGATCACCGCGCTGTACCGACAGGCCTACGCCATGGCGCCTGACAATTTCTTTGCCCGCTGCGGTCTTGCCCGTTGCCTGGCCATGGAGGGCGCCACGCACGAAGCGCGCGCATTGCTGGAAGGCATGACCGAGCGTGAGGAGTTTCACCGCAGCGAGTACCGCGGCCTGCTGCTGACCCAACGCACGCTGGCCACGGCTGAAGGCGACCACGAAGCGGCGCAGGCGCTGACCCGCTCCATGCAAGAGCTGGAGCAGATGCAGTAGGCCTGGCAGCGTGTCGGGCTTACCCGAAGCTGCATTGAGGATCAAATAGGCCATTTGCGCACGCCAGACGTGCGCAGGCAGCTATCAAAACCATAGTAATTACGCTCACGGGTTCGCCAGTTCACGCCAACCCAGCACCCTGCAGCCCTGGCGCTCATAGGCACCTTCACCGCCAAACACAAGCATCGGCATCAGCACTTCGTCTTTGGCGAAGCCTTTCCACTTGGCGAGTGCCTCTGGCCAGTCTGAGGCAAAGGTGGCACCCGATTTCATTTCAACCGCTTGCAAACCTTGCGCAGTCTCATACAACAAGTCCACCTCGTGGCCCGCGCTATCGCGCCAAAAGTACAGGTCGGCAGCTTGCCCTGCATTGAAGCGGCGCTTGACAAATTCGCCCACCACATAGGTCTCAAACAGGGCGCCACGCGCTGCATGGCTTTGGATGCTGACAGCATCACGAATGCCCAGCAGCCAGGCCATGAGCCCCACATCCAGAAAATACAGCTTGGGCGTTTTGACCAGGCGCTTGCCAAAATTACGGTGGTAGGGTGCAAGCCGTGTGACCAGGTAGCTGGCTTCCAGCACCGAGAGCCACTCACGCGCGGTGACGGCTGAAATACCGCAGTCCGCCCCCAATGCAGCCAGGTTGAGCAACTGGCCAGAGCGCGCTGCGCACATGCGCACAAAGCGCTGAAACTGCGACAAGTCACGCACGGCGATCAGTTGGCGCACATCACGCTCCAGGTACGTGGTGACATAGTTGGGAAACCAGTCACCCGGCAACACATCGCGGTCATACAAGGCGGGGTAGGCGCCACTGAGCAACATGTCCTCCAGCCGGTCGGGGAGTTGGCCCGCGGTTGCCAGTTCGTGCGCTGACAAAGGCAGTAGCTCGATGCGCCCCACACGCCCTGCCAGCGACTGCGTCACACCTGAAAACAATTCAAATTGGGCGGAGCCTGTGAGTACAAAGTCGCCCATGATGCCGCGCGCATCGACCACCCCCTGCAGCCAGGAAAATAGGGCGGGGCAGCGTTGTACCTCGTCCAAAATCGCCCCCCGATCAAAGCGGGCCAGAAAGCCCTTGGGGTCGCGCTCGGCAAATTCGCGCTCATCGGGGTTTTCAAGCGACACATAGTGTTTGTCAGTGAAAACGGCTTTGGCCAGCGTTGTTTTGCCAGACTGGCGTGGCCCGGTCACGGCCACTACCGGAAAGCCCTTGGCCAAACGCAACAAGCTGGAAGCAGCAGAACGGGGGATCATTTTGCAAATCGAAAGTTGAAACTTGGATTTGCAATACTAATACAATGCCGTTGACCCGGAGCGGTTTTTTCTGCGCCGGTCAAATAGGCCATTTCCGCACGCCAGTCTTGCGGGAGCAGCTATTAACTTTGTAGCAAAATGAACCTTCCAGGCGACGCCCATCCTTCGCCCTGTGCGCGTCCCATTCAAAAAGGCCCCGCTTTTTTGGGGTGGCCCATACATGGGCCGCACATGCCATGGTGCGGCCCGGCACTTTGCTCTGCTTTTCATAGCAACAAAAAACAACTTCTGACGATTGAAGTCCGACGGGCTGCTAGTATTGCCAATCAATTCGCCGCTTTTGTGACCGCTTACATGAATCCTTTGCTGAGTTCCGCCCCGCTTCCGCTGTTTGATCAAATCCAGCCTGAGCATGTCGCACCCGCCGTGGAGTCTTTGCTGGCGCAGGCCAATACAGCACTCGAAACCGTCACCCAACCCGGATTTGCGGCGCATTGGGACGCCATCTCTGCGGTGCTGGACGTTGCCACCGAAAAACTGGGGGTAGCGTGGGGCGCGGTCAGCCACCTCAAAAGCGTGGCCGACACGCCGGAACTGCGTGCCGCCTACAACGCTGCCCTGCCCCAGGTCACCGAGTTCTGGACCCGCCTGGGTGCCGACGAGCGGCTCTATGCCAAATACAAGGCGATCGATGTCCAACTCCTCAATGCCGAGCAACGCCAGGCCCACAGGAATGCCATACGCAATTTTGTGCTGGGTGGTGCGGAACTGGTCGGCACCGCACGCGAGCGCTTTGCTGCCATCCAGGAAGAACAAGCCCATCTGGCGCAAAAATTCAGCGAAAACACGCTGGATGCGACCGACGCTTTCAGCTACTACGCATCCGAATCGGAGATGGATGGCGTACCCGAAGATGTCCGCCAGGCAACCCGCAGCGCGGCACAAAGCGAAGGCCTGGATGGCTACAAACTCAGCCTCAAAATGCCGTGTTATCTGCCGGTCATGCAGTTCGCCAACGACTCTGCCTTGCGTGCCAGGCTGTACCGCGCCTATGTGACCCGCGCCTCGGACCAGGCTGACGCGGATGGTCAGAAATTCGACAACACGGCCAACATTCGGGCCATACTGGCGTTGCGCAGGGAAGAGGCACACCTGCTGGGCTACCCCGACTTTGGCACGCTGTCGCTGGTGCCCAAAATGGCCGACACCCCCCAGGCGGTCCTGCATTTTTTGCAGGATCTGGCCAACAAGGCACGCCCTTTCGCAGAAAAAGACCTGGCGGATTTGCGCACCTTCGCGCAGGAGCAGCTCGGCATGGTCGATCCCCAACCCTGGGATTGGCCCTACGTCAGCGAAAAACTCAAAGAGGCGCGCTACGCCTTCAGCGAACAGGAAGTGAAGCAGTTCTTCACCTTTCCCAAAGTACTGAGCGGCCTGTTCAAAATTGCGGAAACCCTGTTTGAGGTTGCCATCCGTCCCGACACCGCGGCGGTATGGGACAGCAATGTGCGCTTTTACCGCATTGAACGCCCCCGCGCCCATAACCAACCCGAATTGATTGGCCAGTTCTACCTGGACCCCACCGCCCGCATTGGCAAACGCGGTGGCGCCTGGATGGACGACGTGCGCACGCGCTGGCTGCGCCCCGATACCGGGCAATTGCAAACGCCCATCGCCCACCTGGTGTGCAATTTTGCGGACGGCATGGAAGTCAACGGTGTGCGCTACCCCGCCCTGCTATCCCACGACGATGTCACCACACTGTTCCACGAATTTGGACACGGCTTGCACCACATGCTCACCCAGGTCAATGAGCGCGACGTCTCGGGCATCAGCGGTGTGGAGTGGGATGCGGTGGAACTACCCAGCCAGTTCATGGAGAACTTCTGCTGGGAGTGGAACGTGCTCAAGGACATGACCGCGCATGCCGAAACCGGCGAACCCTTGCCACGCGCCTTGTTTGACAAAATGCTGGCGGCGAAGAACTTTCAAAGTGGTATGCAAACACTGCGGCAAATTGAGTTTTCGCTGTTTGACATGCTGCTGCACACCACCCACGACCCGCAGCAGGATTTCATGCCCCTGCTCAACCAGGTGCGCCAGGACGTTGCGGTCATGCAGCCCCCGGCGTGGAGCCGCACGGCCCACACGTTTGGCCATATCTTTTCCGGCGGTTACGCGGCGGGGTACTACAGTTACAAATGGGCCGAAGTGCTCAGCGCCGATGCCTATGCGGCGTTTGAAGAAACTGCCGATGCGCAAGGATTGCCAAATCCGCAAACTGGTAGAAAATACCGACAAGCCATTTTGGAGGCTGGCGGAAGCCGCCCTGCCATGGAGTCGTTCAAAGCCTTTCGGGGTCGCGAACCCCAGCTGGACGCATTGTTACGCCACCAAGGCATGTCGGCTTAGTGCGCTGGCCGTCCACCCGATCAGGAGAAAACCTTATGAAACACTGCACCATCGCCTCCCTATTGGCGGCCACCGCCCTGATGGCCAGCGCCAGCCTGAGCCAGGCGCAAACTGTGTACCGCATAGTGGGGCCGGATGGCAAGGTCACCTTCTCAGACAAGCCCCCGGCAAGCACCGATCAAGGCAAGGTAACCGGAACAGGCGTGGGTGCCAGTGGTTCGGCTGCGGGTGCGGGTGGCCTGCCGTATGAATTGCGCCAAGTGGCAAGCAAATACCCGGTGACCCTGTATACCGCCCCCCAATGCGCTCCCTGCGATGCCGGGCGCGCGATGCTCACCACGCGGGGCATACCCTTTAGCGAACGCACGGTATCCACACCCGAAGACAGCGCGCAATTCAGCAAGCAGATGGGGGACGGGTCCCTGCCGGTTTTGAATGTGGGCAGCCAACGGCTCAAAGGTTTCTCGGAGTTGGAGTGGGGGCAGTATCTGGACGCTGCGGGGTACCCCAAGGCATCGATCCTGCCGGCCAATTACAAGAATGCGGCGCCCAGCCCTCTGGTTACAGTCCAGAAAGCGCCGCAAACCGCCCCGAAAGCCGCAGACACACCAGCCCCAGCGGTAAAGCCGCCACCCCCTTCGGCCCCTGCTCCAGCCAACCCGGCGGGAATCCAGTTTTAGAACGCCCTGATCGTTCGTGCGATTGACCGGTCTTGCGTAGGGTTTGGCCGGGTCAGGGCGGTGGTCGGCGGCGCCCACACCGCAGTACCGGCGCTAATAGGTCTCTGGCAGACCGGGTGCGCATGCTGCAGTGCTGCGCATGCGCTGAATCTTCAATCCGTCTGCGTTTGCACCAGTTGCCCCGACACCAGCCGCAACTGTCGGCTGCAGCGTGCCGCCAGCGTTGCGTCGTGCGTGACCAGCACAAAAGCCGTGCCGTGGGCCTGGGCCAGGTCCAGCATTTGCGCAAACACGCCATCGGCGGTGGCGCGGTCCAGGTTGCCGGTGGGCTCATCGGCCAGCACACAGTCCGGCCGCGTCACCAGCGCACGGGCAATGGCCACGCGCTGGCGCTCGCCACCCGAGAGTTCCGCCGGGCGGTGGTGCAAGCGGTTCTCCAGCCCCACACTTGCTAGCATTTTCATAGCTGCTTGCGCACACTGGTCGTGCGCAAGACGCCTAATCGTCAATGGCATGGCGACGTTGTCCAGCGCGCTGAACTCGGGCAGCAGGTGGTGAAACTGGTAGACAAAACCCAGGTGCAGGTTGCGCAGGCGGCCTTGGAAGGCGGCGCTTTGGCGCGCCAGGTTCTGGCCGTGCAGCTCCACCGTGCCGCTGCTGGGTGCGTCCAGGCCGCCGAGCAGGTGCAACAGCGTGCTTTTGCCGGAACCCGAGGCGCCCACAATGGCCAGGGTTTCGCCCCGGTGCACCTGCAGGTCCACGCCTTGCAGCACGGTCACGTCCAACCGGCCTTCGGTAAAGCGTTTGCTCAAGCCCTGGGCACGCAAAACCACCTCGCCGGTGCTGGCGGCGCGGGGCCGGGCGGGGCCGCTGGGATCAGATAAGCCAGCCACCATGCGGTACTGGGCGGCACCGAGTGCCGGGGTGACAGTCGCTGCCGTGCCGGGCGTAGGGGTTTTATCACTCATAACGCAGCGCCTCCGCCGGGTTGACCTGGGATGCGCGCCAGCTCGGGTACAAGGTGGCCGCAAAGGCCAGCACCAAGGCGATGATGGCCACGGGCACGATGTCGGACTGCTGCGGGTCGCTGGGCATGCGGCTAATCAGGTAAATGTCTTGGGGTAGAAAGGTGGCGCCCAGCAAGCGCTCCAGTGCCGGCACGATCACATCAATGTTGAAGGCCACGCCCAGTCCCAGCAGCAAGCCGGCCAGGGTGCCAATCACACCCACCATGGCGCCCTGCACCACGAAGATGCCCATCACGCTGCCGGGGCTTGCGCCCAGCGTGCGCAGGATGGCAATGTCGGCACGTTTGTCGGTCACCGTCATCACCAGGGTGCTGACCAGGTTGAACGCGGCCACGGCCACGATCAGGGTGAGGATGATGAACATCATGCGTTTTTCCACCTGCACGGCGGCAAACCAGGTGCGGTTCTGGCGCGTCCAGTCGCGGATGTACAGGTCACCCGTCAGGCTGCGGCCCAGTTCATCGGCCACGGTTCTGGCCTGGTGCAGGTCGCGCAGTTTGAGGCGCACGCCGCTGGGGCCTTCCAGGCGGAAGATTTTGGCGGTGTCTTCCCAGTGCACCAGGGCCAGGGTGGAGTCGTATTCATAGTGGCCGGAGTTGAAAGTACCCACCACCGACATTTGTTTCAGGCGCGGCACCACGCCCGCCGGGGTCACCTGGCCGGCCGGGGCCACCAGGGTCACCTTGTCGCCCGCGCGCACGCCCATGGCGTGGGCCAGTTCGGCGCCCAGTACCACACCAAAGGAGCCCGGCTCCAGGCGCTCCAGCGCAGCCGCCTGGGTGCTGCTGTCGAGGTCGCTCACCTGCCCTTCCTGGGCCGGGTCAATGCCCCGCACCATCACGCCTTTCATGTCCTCTCCGCGCGCCAGAAGGGCCTGGGCTGCTATAAAAGGTGCAGCACCCAGCACCTGCGGGTGGGCCTTGGCTTCGGCCAGGGTGCGGTCCATATCGGGTAGCGAGCTGCCGTTGGCGGAGTACACCTCAATGTGCGACACCACACCCAGCATGCGGTCGCGCACCTCTTTTTGAAAACCGTTCATCACACTGAGCACAATGATGAGTGCCGCCACACCCAGCGCAATGCCCAGCATGGAGACGCCGGAGATGAAGGAGATAAAACCGTTGCGCCGCGTGGTCCGGCCCGCACGGGTGTAACGCCAGCCAATCAAAAGCTCATAGGGAATTTGCATCATGCAGGGATTGTGGCATCTCGGGCGCAGGGGGGATGGGCCAACGCACGCAATCTGTATTACCATCTGGCAAAAGGTATTATCCATGCAAACCCTCACCATCAAAATCCCACCGGCGCTGGAGCAAGACATTGCCCGCGCCAGTGCAAGGGAGCACCTCAGTAAGTCGGAGTTGGTGCGCCGTGCGTTGACGGCCTACCTGCGCCACGGGGACTGCGCGCACCCTGCACCCACCTCCGCTCTGGACCGGGCGGGTGATTTGGTGGGCTGCTTTAGCGGCGGCCCGGCCGATTTGGCATCCAACCCCGCGCACATGGCCGACTTTGGCAAGGTATGACGCGCCATGTAATTTTGGACACCGGCCCCTGGGTGGCGCTGCTGTGCCGCGATGACCGCCACCACGCGTGGGCCAAGGCCCAGTTTGCCAACCACAGCGGGCCGTTTTTGACCTGCGAAGCGGTGGTGGCAGAAACCTGTTTTTTACTCGCCCGTGCCGGGTTCGACCCGGCCAAGGCGCTGGCACTGATGGAACGGGGCGTGGTGCAGCTCGCCCTGTCACTCACCGAGCAAATAGCTGCCGTGCGCACCTTGTTCGAGCGCTACGACAATGTGCCGGCCTCCCTGGCCGATGCCTGCCTTATTCGCATGTCGGAGTTGGTGGAGCCCTGCGCGGTGTTGACGCTGGACAGTGACTTTCACGTTTACCGCAGACACGGCCGCAAAGTCATCCCGCTCATCATCCCCTCGCCCTGACGCGCGCCCATGCACACCCTGATTCTGAACGCTGCCCCCAGTGGAGAACGCTGCCGCGCTGCCCTGCCCCGGCTGCACCTGCCCCACTTGCAGCAGCTGCTGGGCCTGCTGAGCCCCACCGCCGTGGTGCGCGGCGCAGCCACCGACCTGACCCCGGTGCACGAACACGTGCTCGCCGCCAGCGTTGGCATCGACAGTCCGGATGGCTTGATCCCCTGGGCCGCGCACGACGCCGCCCAACTGGGCCTGCCCCGCCCTGGCGGCAATCCAGAGGCCCCGAACGCGCCCCACGCGCACCAAGCAGAACCCCAAACACCGGGTGCTTGGGCCTGGATCACCCCCTGCCACTGGACGGTACACACCGACCACGTGCACATGGACGACCCACACACCCTGGCACTGACGGCACGCGACGCCGAGGTGCTATTCCGGGACATGCAGCCCTACTTTTTGGAGGACGGCATCACGCTGTATGCCAGCCACGTGGGCCTGAGCCACAGCCACTGGCTGGCCCATGGCGCGGTGTTTGCCAACCTGCCCACCGCATCGCTCTCCAGGGTGGCGGGCCAGGTGGTCGACCCGTGGATGCCACGCCAGCCCCAGGCGCAAAGCCTGCGCCGCCTGCAAAACGAGATGCAGATGCTGCTCTACACCCACCCGGTGAACGACGCCCGCGCCAACTTTCGCCTGCCCAGTGTCAATGCGTTTTGGGTCAGCGGCACAGGGGCTTTGCCTGTGCCACCCAACCGCAATGTCTCAGCCGGCGCACCCGCCGCCCCGGCGCAGGAATGCCATGTGCGCAACGCCTTGCAATGGCCCGCCCTGCACGACGATGCCAGCGCCTGGGTGCAAGCCTGGGAAGCGCTGGACGCCAGTACGCTGGCACACGAACTGCAACGCCTGCAGCAAGGCCAACCGGTGCACATCACCCTGTGCGGGAGTGACAGTGCACAAACCTTTGCACCGCAGGCACTCAGCCCGTGGGCGCGCCTGCTGCGCCGCCTGCGCCCATTACAAGCCGTCGATGTTTTGAACGCCTTGTAGAGGGCGCTGCCAGTCGCTTGTGCTGTTTCAGCCCCGAAACCGGGTTGCCAGCGCCGCAATGCGCTCGCCAAACAGGCGCCCGGTTTCCAGGTCGCCTGCATTCATGCCATCGGCCCCCACATCACCCGGTGTTTGCGCAATCGGCCCGCCGCTGGATGCCAGGTAATTCACATCGTCGCGGTTGGAGGCCTTGGTGTTGTTGTAGTTCAGCCCAGTACCGGCCCACACCCCGCCGTGCTGCATGGCCAATGTCATGAAGTAGTGCAAGGTGGAGAACTTGTCGCCATTCACATTGGCGCTAACGGTAAAGCCGCCAAAGATTTTGTCCTTCCAGGCCTGGGTGTACCAGGGCTTGCTGCTGGCATCGGCAAACTTTTTGAACTGCCAGCTCACGCTACCCATGTAGGTGGGCGAGCCAAAGATGATGGCGTCCGCACCGGCCAGCGTGTCCCAGGTACCGTCGGGCAGGTTGCCGTCGGCGTCGATGGCGATCAGCTCCGCGCCCGCACCCTGGGCCACCGATTGCGCCATGCGCTGGGTGTGACCGTAACCCGAATGAAAAATCACCACTGTTTTTGCCATGTTCGTACTCCTTGTGAACGGTTGAAAAAATTACGCTGTCAAATCAAAAACCAATACTTCGGCATCTTGGCCGTGTGCCAGGTGCAGGCGGCTCTCGCCGTCCAGCAGGGCCGCATCACCGCCTTTCAGCGCCGTGCCATTCACCTCCAACTGTCCCCGCACCAGGTGTACATAGGCCTTGCGCTGCGGATCCAGGGCCAGCGTCGCCTCTTGCGCGCCATCGAACAGGCCACTGTAGAGGCGGGCATCGGCATGGAGGGTCACCGAGCCCTCTGCACCGCCGTTGGATGCCACCAGGCGCAAAACGCCCTGCTTTTCAGCGGCGGAAAAGGTTTTTTGCTCGTAGCCGGGGGCAATCCCTTTGACGTTCGGTTCGATCCAAATTTGCAGCAAATGCGTGGTTTCGTTGGGGGCGTGGTTGAACTCACTGTGCTGCACGCCACGCCCGGCACTCATGCGCTGCACGTCACCAGGGGGAATACCCGTGACGTTGCCCATGCTGTCTTTGTGCGCCAGGTTGCCGGTCAGCACGTAGGTCACGATTTCCATGTCGCGGTGGCCGTGCGTGCCAAAGCCGGTGCCGGGGGCAATGTAGTCGTCGTTGATGACCCGCAGGTTGCCCCAACCCATGTGCTGCGGGTCGTAATAGCCGGCAAATGAAAAACTGTGAAACGACTTCAACCAGCCGTGGTCGGCATAGCCGCGCTCAGATGAAGGGCGTACGGTCAACATGATGGGACTCCTGCAACTGCCAGCACACAACCGGCTGGACTGAAGGCAACTGTAGGCGCTGTGCGGGTGCTTTCGGTCCATCCAGATTGATGGCATTATTCAAATAATTTCAACAAAACCCCACCCAATCATGCAAACCGCCCGCGACGTACTCACCCCCGATGCACTGGCCATGCTGCAGGCCATTGCCAGTGCCGGCAGTTTTGCCGCCGCCGCCCGCGCCATGGGCATGGTGCCCAGCGCCCTGACCTACCGCGTGCGCCAAATCGAAGACGCGCTGGACGTGCTGCTGTACGACCGCAGCTCGCGCCAGGCCCGGCTGACCCCGGCCGGGGCCGAACTGCTGCGCGAGGGCAACCGACTGCTGGGCGAAATTGACGCCGTGGCCAACCGGGTCAAACGCGTGGCTACCGGTTGGGAGTCGCAGCTCACCATTGCGGTGGATACGGTCATTGCCAAAGCCACAGTGATGGAGCTGTGCGATGCTTTTTTTGCCCTGGCCCCGCCCACCCGCATCCGCCTGCGCGATGAGACCTTATCGGGCACGCTGGAAGCGTTGACATCGGGCCAGGCCGATTTGGCCATTGGTGTCACAGCCGATGCGGTCAGCACCACCCACATTCTCAGCAAACCGCTCGGGGGTGTGACCTTTGTCTACGCCGTGGCACCCCACCACCCCCTGGCCACTGCCGAGGAGCCCTTGAGTGACGCGCTGATCCAGCGCCACCGCGCGGTGGCCGTGGCCGATTCGGTGCAACGCGGCTCAGGGCTCACCTTTGGCCTGCTGAGCGGGCAAGACGTGTTCACCGTGGGCAGCATGCAGGCCAAGCTGGACGCCCAACTGCGCGGCTTGGGCGGGGGCAACCTGCCGCGCTGCATGGCCAACCCGTATATCGACAGCGGGCGCCTGGTGGTCAAACAAACCGAACGCGCGCAGCGCCATGTCACCATCCACTACGCCTGGCGCGGCGATAAAGCGGCGGCGCAAGGTCGGGCCCTGCAATGGTGGCTGCAGCAACTGGAGAGCCCCGCCACCCGCGAAGCCCTGCTGGAGCGCCACCGTGGCCCTTAAAAATATTGCCCCCACGCGTATAAACTGCGTTCAACCCTCAACTCTTGGAGACACTGCCCATGAACGCGTCCAAACACATTGCCATCATTGGCGCCGGCATGGCGGGCATCACCTGCGCACGCACGCTGGTACAGGCCGGGCACCGCGTGTCGGTGTTCGAAAAAAGCCATGCCCTGGGTGGACGCATGGCTACACGCAGCAGCCCGTTTGGCACCTTTGACCACGGCGCGCAGTACTTTACGGTGCGTGACCCGCGTTTTGTGCAAGCACTTGAAACCAGCCCCGGCGTTTGCCGTCCCTGGAGTGCCAACACCGTGCAAGTACTGGACGCGCACGGCCGCGTTGCCGCCGCAGCAGCGCCTGGCCGGGAGCCACACTGGGTTGCCACACCGGGCATGAGCGCCCTGGTGCGCCAGTGGGCGCAACCGCTGGTGGATGCACACCGTATTGAACTGCAAACCCGTGTGACCGGCATGGAGCGCGATCCCTTGAACCCCGCGCGCTGGCAACTGCGCACCCAGGGGGTGGGCGACAGCAGCCACGTGTACAGCGGTTTTGACGCCGTGGTGCTGGCCATTCCGTCGCCGCAGGCGCTCGACCTGTTGCAAAACATGCCCAAAGCCGGCGCCTTGCACAAAAAGGTCAGCAAAGTCACGGTGGCACCATGCTGGACCCTGATGCTGGCCTACCCCCAGGCCGTGCAGCCGGGGCTGACCACCCTGGGTCCGCAGTGGAACGCCGCACGCAGCACCCACCACCGGATTGCCTGGCTGGCACGCGAATCCAGCAAACCCGGCCGGGGCATCATTGAACGCTGGACGGTGCAAGCCAGCGCAGCCTGGTCGGCCGAGCACCTGGAAGACGAGCCCCAACGCGTGCAAGCCAAACTGGTCAAGGCCTTTGCCGAAATCACCGGCATACGTGCCGAACCGGCCCATGTGGACTTGCAGCGCTGGCGCTACGCCAAGACCGAAACCGCCCTGGGCCAGTCCCACCTGTGGGATGCCAAAGCGGGCCTGGGCGTGTGTGGCGACTGGTGCCTGGGCCACCGGGTGGAAGACGCCTTTGTGTCTGGCCTGGAGCTGGCCTTGGCAATAACGTAGCCCCCCCCACGCTCCACCGCTGCGCGGGTCGCTGCTATTCTTTCTCAATGGCCCACTCCACACGCTACACAGGGCGGTTCGCCCCCTCCCCCACCGGCCCCTTACACGCCGGGTCGCTGGTGGCCGCGCTGGCCAGCTGGCTCGACGCGCACAGCCACGGCGGCCAGTGGCTGGTGCGCCTGGAAGACGTGGATGTGCCGCGCTGCATACCGGGTATGGACCACGTCATATTGCAGCAACTGGCCGCCTGCGGCCTGCACCCCGATGCCCCGCCGGTATGGCAAAGCCAGCGCACACACCATTACCAGCAGGCGCTGGAGCAGCTGGTGGCACTGGACTTGGCCTACCCCTGCGCCTGCTCGCGCAAAGACATTGAGGCGGCGCTGCAACTAGCCGGTGCCGAAAAGCCCCGCCATGGCGAACTGGTGTACCCCGGAACCTGCCGCCATGGCCTGCACGGCAAGGCCGGGCGGGCGTGGCGGCTGCGCACCGATCGTTCAGTATCAAAATGGCCATTTCCGCACGCTGGACGTGCGCAAGCAGCTATAAACTCTATAGCAAGCGAAACCCCTTTTATCGACTGGTGCGACCGCCGTCTGGGCGCGCAGCGGCAAGACGTGGCGCACGCCGTGGGCGACTTTGTGATCCAGCGTGCCGACGGCCTGTTTGCCTACCAGCTGGCAGTGGTGGTGGACGATGCAGCACAAGGCATCACCCACGTCGTGCGCGGCGAAGACCTGTGTGACAACACCGCGCGGCAAATACTGCTGCAACAGTACCTGGGCTTGCCAACGCCCCAGTACCTGCACACCCCGCTGGTACACGGGGACAACGGCGAAAAACTCTCCAAACAAAACGGTGCGCAGGCGTTGGACACGTCGACACCACTGGCAGCGGCTCAGTCTTTGTGCCGGGCAGCGCAGGTTTTGGCACTGCCCGCAAGCCCGCCCCCCGCCACCGCCGAAGCGCTGCGGCATGCCCAGGCGCAATGGCTGGAGACCTGGGCACAACGCTACCCGTAACCCTGCTGCAGCCACCGCCACGGTAGCGTTTTTGACGCAGCCGAATTAAACTGGCGCCGCCGCCATCTGGGCTGTATATGGGACAATCAGGGCCCGCCGTTGGTGCGCGCAATCCGGTCATGGCAACTGACCAGAAAGGCGCAAATGCGGCCTGTACCTGCTTACTCAACTAAACACTTGAACCGAATGTAAAACATGACTACCTATCTGCGCCCCCTTGCGCTGGCCCTTGCTCTTGCCAGCGTAGCCCTTCCCCCTACGGTGTTTGCGGGTGTCAAAGAAGGCGTGGCGGCCTACGATGCCAGAGATTACGCCACCGCTTTGACCGAACTCAAGCCGACTGCTGAACAAGGCGACGCCAAGGCACAGGCCTACCTCGGGTTGATGTACGCATTCGGCAACGGTGTACCGCTGGACTACGAGCAAGCCCTCAAGTGGTACCGCCTGGCGGTAGAGCAGGACAACCCCCGTGCGCAAAATGGTTTGGGCTACCTGTACCAGTACGGCAAAGGCGTAGCACGCGACTACCGCGAAGCCGTCAAATGGTATGAACGTGCGGCAGACCAGAAAGACCCGCGGGCCCAGGGTAATCTGGGCACCATGTATTACCTGGGACTGGGGGTGCCGCAAGATTTCAAGGCCGCAGCACGGTGGTACATGAAAGCCGCTGCCCAGGGCAGCACCGATGCGCAGTTCATCCTGGGCAACCTGTACCGCAATGGCGAAGGCGTCACCCTGGATTATTTTGAAGCCGCCCGGTGGTACCGTCTGGCCGCAGAACAGGATCATGCGCGGGCGCAACATGCCTTGGGTCAGTTGTACCGGGCTGGTCGTGGCGTTGCACAAGACTATGAAGAAGCCCTCAAGTGGTATCGCATGGCTGCCAACAAGGCAGACGCGGGGGCCCAATACAGCCTGGCAATTGCCTATTTCGCCGGCCAAGGCGTACCCAAGTCATACCCCGAAGCCGTTCAATGGTTCACCCAGTCCGCAAACCAGGGTTATGCCGCAGCACAAAACCAGCTCGGCGACATGTACCTGCAGGCCGATGGTGTCCGCAAGAACGACAAGGAAGCCGCCAAGTGGTTCGAAATGGCGGCAACCCAGGGTCACCCTGAAGCCCAATACAGCCTGGGGACCATGTACCGCAAAGGCACCACCGCCACGCCTGCCAATGCCACCGAAGCCGTCAAGTGGCTTCGCCTGTCGGCCGATCAGGGCAACTTGGCTGCCCGCAATACCCTGGGCGCCCTGTACGCCACGGGCCAAGGCGTACCCGCCAACCGGGTGGTAGCCTATGCGCTGTACATGCTGTCGGAAGGCAGCACATCGATGGCCGACAACCGTGCTGACTGGAGCCGCATTCTGGTCGATGAACGCCTTAGCGCCAAGGAAAGCGTTGCAGCACAAAACCTGTCCCGCGAGATGGCCAGATCCAAAAACCTGCTGGTGGCCATGGACCGCTACATTAAAGAGACCGCCCCCCCTCCACCTCCGCCCAAAGCCGAATCCGAGGTGGCACCGGTGCAGGCGCCATCGCCATCGGCGTCGGCGCCACAGTAGCCCCTGCCGTTGGCTTACAACGGGCGCTTGACCGTGAGCGCGCCGCGGATCTGCCCTTCGCGGTAGCCCACGGCACGATCGTCGGGGTAGGTTTTGGCAATTTGCGCCTTGACCTCGGGCGCCATGTTTTCTAATGTGCCATGGCAGTTCAGGCACAGGCCCTGGGTTGGCAAGGCCTTGATGTACCGCAGCGTGCGGGTGTCGCCTTCTGTCACAAACTCCACTTTCTCAAGCGTTGCAGGGGTTTCGCCTGCCAAGGCGCGTTGATCGAAATCCTCCAGAGCTGCTTTTTCCCATGCGTCTGGGGTTGCCTTGGGGTTGCGATTCTTCAGGCTGACCCGTCGAATGGCCCAACCCGTGCTTTGCGATGCCGCGGCCGCCATCTTTGGCGCCTTGTCACTGCAGGCGCCGATGGCACCGGAAAAATTGCCTTTTTCAATTTCTGTTTGCAGCATGGCCAGCAATTTGGGTGGAATACCCATGGCGATTTTTTTGGTGTCGGCAACCAAGTTGTCGTCATTGGCATGGACCAGCGACGTGCACAGCAATGCGGCAAGAACAAACAAACGGGGGGTCATGAGAATCTCCACAATAATCACCAAACGTCTATTAAAAATGCTGGAATGAACTTACGCAGGCACGCCAAGAAGTTTGCCAGTGGTTTTGCGCGCCACCGGGGCCAGAAAGAAAATCACCGGCACACCCACCGCATAGGCAACCACAAATGCCTTGGCCCAAATCTGAAAAAAGTGGGGCGTCCAACCCACGTTGACCATACTGATAACGAAAGTCATGACAGAAATCATCATGGCTCCCATCACGAGAGAGAACACCAAATGGAACTTTTTCTGTGCTTGCATGGAATCATTCTTTCTTACAAAGGTTGTAAAAACTTCGACTGGAAGGCTTTTCGCATTATACCCCCTATAGTATTTGTAGATGTGGAGTGGATGCATTTGACATGGAAAAAGAGGCTTCCTAGCCCGTTGTCTGGCAGGGTGCGATTCAAAGTGATGTGTCGTAGAGTACGCCCCATATTCACTACCGCGACCCAGGCACTCGATGGCATCCCAACAACTCAGCGACGAAGAAATCACCCGCAAACTGCACCGTCACCCCCACATTCGAGAGCGCATCGTCTCGATACTGTCGGTTGTTGAGGCCGAAGAATCGGGCTTGAGGCGAGCCGATGACGCTGAAGAACGATTGGTTGAAGAAGTCAGACGCATGGGTCAAGAGGCCATGCAGGCCTGGGCACTGAGTCAAATTGAGCAGACGGAGCAAGAAGTGCGGCGCACAGGACGGGCTCACCGCGAAGGTAAAAAAACTGAGTTGGCACACCACCTTTGGCGCCATCACGGTCCAAGAACCCCAATACCGCAGTGCCAACAAACGAATCCGTCCCTTTTCCAAGAGCGCAGGGGTAAGCGCACGCGGCTGCTCACGTCGTTTGCAACGCGCCATGACCGACTTTGGGGCCGACATGCCATACGCCAAGGCCATGGACAAGCTGGTCGAGCACTACGGCGTTGTGCTCTGCGAAAGCACCATTCGCCGGGTCACGCACAAGCACGCCCAAACGGTTCACCAGCGCGGCAGGGGTTTGCCGCTGGGACTGCCAAGGCAGTTGCACCAGGGCAAACCTTTGTTGTCGAAATGACCATGGTGCCCACGGTGAAGACCGATGCCACACAGTCGGACAAGCGCAAAGGCAAAAGCGTGCAATGGCAAGAGGCTAAGGTAGGCCTTGCACATGTGCAGGGCAGCAAAGAGCTGACCTATGGTGCCACCCTATTGGGGATGTCAACACGGCAGGCAAACAACTACGCGCCTGCGCCAAGCGTG
Source organism: Candidatus Aalborgicola lynettensis (assembly GCA_016719405.1). Lineage (GTDB taxonomy): Bacteria > Pseudomonadota > Gammaproteobacteria > Burkholderiales > Burkholderiaceae_C > Allorhodoferax > Allorhodoferax lynettensis. Next base: position 3,543 of record JADJZE010000002.1, on the reverse strand, counting down.
CAGCTTTGGCAAAGGCCACCGCATCCATGGTGTGGGTGATGGGGCACCCTGGATAGCGAACCAAATCAAAGGCGCTTTGGCGCTCAAAGCAGCTACCTCGTGGACTTCTTCCACGTATGTGACTACCTCAGTGCCGCAGCCCAGGCCATCCATAGCGAGGCGCCTGCACAGCAGCTTTGGCTGCAAACGCAAAAGGAGCGCCTCAAGACGCAAGGCCTGGGGCCACTACTGAATGATCTACAAGCCAATCTGGAACCGCTCGACACGCCAGAGGAACTGGCCCCCATACGGCGCTGCCACCGCTACCTCAGCCACAGGCAAGATCAACTGGACTACGAGGGGGCAATACGCAGGGATCTGCCCATAGGCTCCGGGGAAATTGAGAGTGCGCACCGATACGTTGTGCAAAAGCGTCTGAAGCTACCGGGTTCGTGGTGGACACCCGAAAACGCCGAACACATGCTGGCATTACGGGTGAGTCGCCTCAATGGTGAATGGCACAGTTACTGGGCGACCAACTATCTGTATGCCACTTGATGGGCGGCACATCACTTTGAATCGCACCCCACAGCGCTGGTGTCCAAACCAATGGTGGGATAATCGAGGGTTTTCCCCCAGATCAAAATTATTTAGCAGACCCTTGATTGGAAGCGTTATGGCACGTCGTTTGAGCGCCCTGGATATTGCCTTTTTGCAGATGGAAACTCCCGAGGCGCCATCGCACGTGGGTGGTTTGCAGATTTTTCAGATCCCCGCCGACTACCGGGGCAACTTTGTGGCGGAGCTGAAAACCAAACTCGAAGCCATCCCCGCCGCCGAGCCCTTTAACCTCAAACTCAGCCGCAAAGGCCTGCCACTGGCGTGGCCGACCTGGGTGGCGGACAAGAACTTCGATATCGACTTTCACCTGCGCCACTCCGCCCTGCCCCAACCCGGGGGCATGGACGAATTGATGAAACTGGTTTCACGCCTGCACGGCCGTCTGCTGGACCGCACCCGCCCGCTGTGGGAGATGTACCTGATTGAAGGCCTGGAAGGCAACCGATTTGGCATTTACACCAAAATCCACCACGCGCTGGTAGACGGTGTGGGCGGCATGCGCCTGATGGACCTGAGCCTGGCCCGCAGCGCCGACGACACCACAACCCGCGCCCTGTGGTCGGACCAGGAAATTGAAAAACGCGTGCGCGCCAAGCGCACCCTTGCCGCCATCGCCCTTAAAACAACCCAAAGCCTGATTGGCCCCGTGCGGGCCTTGCCCCAGGTGCTGCGCGCCATTGCCCTGCCCGGCAAAACGGAAGCTGCCATCGCATTCAAGACTTCCAAAACGGTTTTCAATGGCCACATCACGGCCTCGCGCCGCTTTGCCATCCAGACCCTGCCGATGGCCGAAACCAAAGAGATTGGCAGCATTCTGGGCCACACGGTCAACGATGTGTTTCTGGGCATTTGTGCCACCGCCCTGCGCCGCTACCTGGCCGATAAAAACCGCACACCCGCACTGCCGCTGACCGCCACCGTACCGGTATCGTTGCAAGTGCAAGGTTCGACGCAAAAGGGCAACCAGATTTCCTACATTGCCGTCAACCTGTGCACCGACATCACCGACCCGCTGGAGCGCCTGAAGGCCATCGGGCGCTCCGCAGCGGCGGCCAAGCGCGACATGGGTGCACTGAACCGCCACGCCGTGCAAACCCTGGCGGTGGTAGCCCAAAGCACGGCGGCGCTCATCAACCACTTTCACCTGTCCGATTTGCTCACACCACCGGCCAACCTGGTGCTCTCCAACGTGCCAGGACCGCGCACACCGCTGTACCTGATGGGTGCGGAAATGATTGGCTCCTACCCCATGTCCATCCTGATGGACGGTCAGGCGCTCAACATCACCCTGTGCAGCCACGGCAACCAGCTCGACTTTGGCATTCTGGGCTGCCGCAACGCCATGCCCGACATTGAACGGCTGGCCGACTACGTTGGCGACGCCTTCCACGAGCTGCGCGACCTGGCCGCTGCCCGCACGCCCATGACCACCGCACAGAAAAAACCCCGGCCAAGCCCGCACCGCGCGCCATGGCCCAACCACCGGCAAGCGCAGCCCGGCGCGCCAAACCCGCGTGGCCCACCCTGTTCCTGCACCACGGCGCAAACGTGCTGCGGCAACCACTGCCACCGTGCAGTAAATCACCCCCAAAGTACCTACCTACCAACCCTTACTCTGAAGAAGAACACACCATGGAAGTCAAAGGCAGACACGTCTACAAACAATCGGCAGAAACCGTATTCAAGAGCTTTGGTGACCGCAACGTCATTACCAACCGCTTCATCGCCATGGGCGGGCGCAACATCCAGATCCAGACTTGCAAACTCACCAAAACATCGCTGGACCTGCTGGTCAGCCGTGAAGTGCCGGCCGACGTACCCACTTTGCTCAAAAAAGTGCTGGGTGAATGGAACCTGGCCACCCAGGAAGAGCACTGGACCGGCAGCCCCGGCAAGGGTTATAACGGCGACCTGAAAATCACCTTCAAGGGCGTGCCCGTCACCATCACCAGCAAGCTGTTTCTGTCCAACGAAGGCAGTGGCAGCGTCAACGCCATGACCATGTATTTCGAAAGCTCCATCCCCCTGATCGGAAAAAAACTGGCCGAATTCGTCGGCAAAGTCGCCGAAGGGGAGATGAAGCGCGAGTACGAATACATCCGCGACGCGCTCAACGCCGCCAACAAATAGGGTACGGACAAGGCCATGCAAGCGTACTGGACCCGTGACGACGTATCGTGGTACCGCCTGCACCTGGCCGACAAAAATTACTCGGTCAAGGCCACCGAAGATCCGTTTGGTGATGTGAACATCCTGGAAATCAAGTCCGAGTGGAGTGGCGGCAAATCCGTCTCGCAAACCCTCGGCCCCGGCGAACTGTACGACCGGGTGGCGCAGGCGTTTCTGGCGGCAAAAAGGCGCGGCTTAAAAGCCCGGTCTGCGCCCACCGGCGCGGCGCGCCCGCTGTGCACCCCTCCCCTCTATAGCTTCACCCATGACATCCCTCGCCGACCTGCGCAAAAGTTACGAACGTGCCGAGCTGCATGAAGGCGCCTCGCACGCCGACCCACTGCAGCAATTTGGACTCTGGCTGGCTGACGCTATCGCCGCACACGTACCCGAACCCAATGCCATGACCGTGGCCACGGTAGGCAGCGACCTGCGCCCTTCAACCCAGAGCGACACCTACTTTCACAGCCGCCCGCTGGACTCGCGCATTGGCGCCTGGGCCAGCCCGCAAAGCCAGGTGATTGAGAGCCGGACCGTGCTGGTCACCAACGCAGCCAAATATGCTGCCAAATTTTTGCTGCAACCGCCCCGCACCACACTGGGGCGGCTACAGCTACCCAGCCACGCTGGGAGTTCTGGCAAGGCCGCAAGACCCGCCCTGCACGACCGTTTGTGCTACGCCACAAACCGACGGCCAGTGGCTGCGCCAGCGGCTTGCGCCGTGACCGGTATAGTCCGGACCGGTCACTGTGTGCGAGCCTGCGTCTGACCAGC
>JADJZE010000001.1 GCA_016719405.1 Candidatus Aalborgicola lynettensis | reverse complement strand
ATGCTGGCCACGTCCACGCCGTGCGCTTTCCCCACCAGGGCGGTGAGCTCTGCAGCGCCGATGTGGAACAGGCCACACACCTGTGCCCAGGCGTCACTCAGGTTGGGCGCAACCGCCACGTTGGGCGCTACGGTCACCTCTGGGTGGGCGCGCTGGGCGGCGTCGATTAACCAGTGCGGGGCAATCGTCATGGTGTGTTTCTCAGTGTTTGCCCACGGGTTCGACGCTGACTTTTTCGGTCTGGCTGTCATAGCTGGCGCGCCAGTGCGGTAGCGTCCACTCCAACGTGTAGGCGTTTTCGGCAGGCCGGTATTGTGGTGGCGTGCTGGAGACTCTGGCGGCCAATCCTTCGGGCAGATGGATTTGGCTCAGCACCGCGGTATTGGCCTTGCGTGATGCGGTAGAGCTCGATGGCGCTTACCACCTCCACCCAAATCGGCCTCGGCGGCCGACGTGCTGGTGGCCGGGTCGGGCCAGGTGTAAGGCTCTGAGAAGCGCGGGTATTGGTGGAACAGCACTGCACCCAACGCAGCCATAAGCATGGCGGCCATTATCTGTTTGCCCCGGGTTACCCGCGCAGGCTGGTCAAGCGCGGCCTGGGCTTTGGCCTGCTGCGCTTGGGCGTCTTGCCGGGTGGCGTCGATGAGCTGGTTCAGATCATTGTTGGGGGTACTCATGGCCGGGTTCCGTTCATGTTGAAGTAGAGGTAGGTGCTGGCATCGGTCGGTTTGACGTTGACCACCGCGCGGTAGGTGTGGGGCTGCATGATGTGGTGCACCGCCAACACGGTGTGGCGCGCCGCCCCGCGGAGAGACGGATTGCCCCGGGTCTGGGTGTGGTCCTCGCTGACGGATACCTTGTACTGGCCGGGCGCGTGACTGAAGGGGTCTATGCCGGAAGCGAGTGAAAGCTCTACCCCCAGATGTTTGAAAATCACCTCGGCATGCGTCACCCCGGCCAGGGGTTTCCAGTCACCGCAACTGTTGGCCGTGGGGGGCTTATTGCAGGTCGCGTAAGCCGGTGCATCGGGGGCCTTGGAATCCCGGTTGAACTGAACCATGACGGGGCGGCCCAGCGTGGTGCCGGTCTCTGCTTGCAACCCCGCGAGTACGCCGTGAATCTTGTCCATGACCAAAATAACTTCCGCTGCTTTGGCCCGGTACACATAGGCCTGGTACGCGGGCACGGCCAGTGAGGCCAGAATACCCACGATGGCGGTGACGATCATCAGCTCCAGTAAGGTGAAGCCGCGTTGGTTTTTTTGCATGAGCGTCCTTTTGTTAATGGGTAGAAAAAGGGTTGGGCAATTGAGGGCTACGAGGTGATACGGTGTTCATGGACTAGGTGCTGCGCGCAGCAAGATTTCCAGGCTGGGGCGAACCTCGGCCAGACAATCTTCGGCACTGCCGCCGGGAGCACGCACGCCGGTAGCTCCATGTAGTACAGCGACCAGATGCCGTAACAACGGGCTGGCGCGTCGTCGAGTCCTTCGTCCTGCATCCAGCCAACAATGGGCGCCAAAAATGCATCACCTGGGCCACGACGGTGCCCTCGTAGGCGTCGCTCCAGGACCAGCCGTACATGGCGCCGACCGAACGCAGGGGTAGGTGTGCAATGTCAAACCGGTACAGGGCCAGCAGATACGCACAGGTGCGCTCCAGTGCGGTGTTGCCTTCAATGGTTTTCAATACGGTGGGGAGCTGTGCAATCAACTCGGTGTTTAGTTCAATGATGACTTCGGCCAGGATGTCGGTCTTGGAGAGCTTGAGCCGGTACACCTGGGTGGGCTGCAGACCGAGTGTGCGGGCGATTTCGCGCATACCCACGGCCTCGAAGCCCTTTTGCATAAAGAGTTCTTTTGCAGCTTTCAGAATAGCGCGGCGAAGGCTTGTGGGCATATGGCGATGCGATGTTTACCGATTCACCTCGCACGCGAGGGCCCGGTTACGCCCTTGTTCCTTGGCTTGGTACAGGGCGTCATCGGCCTGTTTGACCAGCAGTTCCGGGCTATTGCAGTGCTGCAGGGGTACCAAGGTAGCCACACCCATGCTGGCCGTGACGTAACCGTAGGGTGACATGGCATGGGGCAGGGCCAGTTGCGCCAGTGCATGGCAGATGTTGCTGGCCATGCGAAGCGCGGCGTCTTTGTCTGTATCGGGGGCAATCAAAATGAACTCTTCACCGCCATAGCGGGCGACCAAATCACCACTGCGGCGCACATTGGCGACCAACACGCTGGCCACTTGGCGCAAACATTCATCACCGGCCTGGTGGCCATAGTGGTCGTTGTATTTTTTGAACCAATCCACATCCAGCATCGCCACCGACAGCGGCTGGCGGTTGCGCTTGGCCCGCGCCCACTCCAACGCAAACGCTTCGTCAAAACGGCGGCGGTTGGCAATGCCGGTCAGGCCGTCGGTGCTGCTCAGGGCGGCCAGCTTGGCGTTGGATATTTCCAGCTCACGGGTGCGCTCGGCCACCTTGCTTTCTAACGATTCATACAGGCGGGCGTTCTCAATGGAGATGGCCAACTGCCCGGCCAGCATCGACACGCTTTGCACCTGCTCGGCGCTGAAAGCGGCATGGATGAGGCGGTTTTCCAGCACCAAAAAGCCCGCGCTGCGGCCCCGCACCTGCACAGGGAACCCCAGCACCGAGCACAGTGGCAGGCCCTGAAAGTAGGTATCGCGGGCAAAACGCTTGTCTTGCACTGCATCGTCGCTCACCACTGGTTTGCCCAGCTTCAAGCCCAATCGCATCACGGCACCCGGGAACGCAATGCCCTCACAAGCGCTGGCCTGTTGGCGCACTAGCGGCTGTGTGCCAATCGCGCCGCCCTCCAGATACCACTGGCCCGCGTCGTCCGCCAGCAAAAAGGCACAACCTGTGGCCCCGGTGATTTTGCTGACGATGTCAATCAGAATGGCCACCAGACGGGGCAGCGAGGTCTCGGACGACAGCGACTGCGAGGCCAGCAAGATGGCATGGTTGTCCAGCTCGGTATGGCTGCTTTGGCTGGTGTGGGTACCGGCGCTGCCGTGGCTTTTGTGACTGCTGCCGTGGTCAGTGCCCGACAGCGTCGTGCGGCTGCTTAGGCTGTGCCCAAAAACGGCCAGCGTGTGTGCATGTGTTGCGCCTTGCCGTGCGCACCCCAAGCGCGGTAGAGCTTGTGCGCCTGGTTGAGCAACAAACGGCCCGTGCCCTCTTGTCCCCGGCGTATCTGAAACAGGGCAAAGCGCTCCACGATCAAGGCGTGGTGCCACGCCCGCTGGTGCATTTGCGAGCGCGCCATGGCCCGCTCGAATGCCTGCTGGGCTTGCCAGGGTTGGTCGAGCGCATCCAGATGTTCGGCTTCAATCGCGTCATGCAGATGGCCAAAGTTCATGTCGGCATCGGCACCGCGCAAGGCCAGCCAGGCTTTGGCTTTTGCCACGCCTTCGAGCAACTCCAGCCGCGCTGGGCCGGTGGCGCTGGTGCATTGGTTCAACAATGCCAGCGCATGCAAAAATTGAATCAAGGCCACCGGATAGAAGCCGGTGATGTTGGGAATCAGCTCCACTGCCGCCTGGCTGTGCGCAATAAGGGCCGGGGCATCGTCAAATAGACAGGCCGACAGCGCCCGGTAGCTGCGGTAAAAGGCATGCGCCATGGGGTTTGCCAGCACCGCCTGCGCGTGGGCTGCCTCTGAAAAATCGGCATCGTCAAACCCGCCCGGTGCGGTGGTGTTGCCTTCCAGGGCGCGCACCAGCTGCCTGAAGGCTACAAAGGATTCCTGGGCGTGGCGGTTGCCGGTTTTCTCGCAAAAGGCGATGGCAGCATCTGCCTCTGCGGTGACCTCTTTGAGCCTGTCGCTGCATTCCAGAATGCCCGCCAGCGAGGTGAAGAAGGTGAAGCACGCATTCTCCAAATCCCCCAAACGGCGCACGGTGCGGTGGGCTGTGCGGGCGTGTTCGATGGCGGATTCGAGCGACTCAAACCAGTGGCAATTGAACAGTGCAAACACATGGCGGGTGCGGCCCACTTCGGCCTCTTGGCCGCGCGCCTCGCCCACGTTCAGGCTCAAACGCCCGGCACGGTAGCCGTTGGCGTAGTCATCACCAAAGGCCACCGCCGGCAGCAGCACACAGGCCATGAGGTAATTGGTTTCGAAAATACCCCTCGTCGGCCCACAGGCGTGCGCCGCGCAATATGCACCACAGCGACACCAGCGGTTGCCCGAAAAATGCCGCAGGCACGGTGCGGCTCAGCAGCTTGCCCACTGCCAATTGTTGGGGCACGGTCAGCTCTGCGCTCTGGGGCAGGCGCTCGAATGCACCACCTTGCACGTACGCGTAAACAGGCCCAGCTCTTCGAGACGCGGGCACCAGCGGTCCCCTGCGGGCAGGGTCACTCTGGGTTGCGCCAGCAGCTGGGCCGACAAGGCCACCGCGTCGGCGTAGCGGGTGCGGTTGGACAAACTGACCACCTGAATACACGCAGGCTCCACCAGCGCCACGGGTTGCTGTGCATGCAACTGCAGGTCTTCAAACACGGCATCACACTCGCCGTGGCGGGCCAAGCTGAACAGCACTAGGTGCAGCTCGGAATGCAGTGCAAACGTGGCCGTTGGCTCACCCACCCACGGCTCCAAAGCGCCGCGCCATCTGCAGCGTGAGCGCCAGGCGGTGCTCGGGAGTAAACAGGCCGTAGGCGACTTGCTGCATGCGGTCATGGCAAAACCGAATGGCCAAATCGTTATCGGCCTGCAAAAACCGCACCGCGCTGGGGGTAACCAAAATGCCCTGCTCCAGCGCGGGCAGCAGCAACGTGCTGAGCGCCTCGGGCGGCACCGCGGCCGCCACCGCCAACACCCCCATTTCAATACATTGCCCAGGCACGCGGCGGTGAGCAGCATTTGCCGGCTGTCTTCGGGCAGGCGGGACAGGCGTTGGGCCAAAAAGTCGACCACGCTGTCGGCGGCATTGCTTGCGCCCAGGCGCGCCGCGTCCCATTGCCACGCGCCGGTGTGGGGGCTGAGTGTGAGCACACCATCGCGGTACAGGGTGTTCAAAAACTCGACCGTGTAGAACGGGTTGCCGCCGGTTTTGGCATAGATGACGTCGGCCAGCGGTGCAATGCTGGTTTGTGGCATGTGCAGCATGTCGGCCACCAGATCGGTGGTGTCTGCCAAGGCCAGGCTGTCCAGGGCCAAGGTGGGCACCACCATGCCGGCCGCCTGTGCACCACGCAGCAAGGTGGCAAGCGGGTGGCTGGCATCGACCTCGTTGTCGCGGTAGGCGCCGATCAGCATCAAACCGTTCAGGCCTGGGTCTTGCAGCATGGCGGCGATGAAGTCCAGCGAGGGCTGGTCGGCCCACTGCAAATCGTCGATGAATACAACCAAAGGGTGCCGGGGTGATGTGACCGCGCCAATCAAGGCCACCAACAAACCGCGCAGGCGGGTGATCGACTCAATGGGCCCAAGCTCTGGCACCGGCGCTGTCTCACCCAACAGGGCTTGCAGTTCGGGCACCACGGTAGACAGGGGCCGCCGCATCGGCTCCCACTGCCTGCCCCATAAGCTGACGCCAACTGTACGGCCTCTTCTGACTCCGACAGCAACAACTGGCACAGCTGGCGCAAACTTTGCGCCGGGGCCAGAAGGGCTGGCTCAAAAACTGATCGAATTTGCCGCTGATAAAAAAACCCTTGTGCACCGTGACCTGGCTGTGAATTTCATGCACCAGCGAGGTCTTGCCCACCCCGGAGTAGCCTTTGACCAGCAGCACCTGTGCACCACCCCGCACCGCTTTCGCAAAGCTGGCGTGCAAGGTGTCGATTTCAGCCGCACGGCCGTACAAGCGCCGTGGCGGGCGGGGCGAGAGCATGCGGTCGTTTTGTCGGCGCACTACCGCATCCAGCGGCTCGCCCAAGGCCAGTTGTTGGGCACACAGGCGCAGGTCTGCAGCCACCCCGGCGGCACTTTGGTAACGCAGGTCGGGCTCTTTGGCCAGCAAATCCAGAATCAAATCGGAGAGCGTGCGGGGCAACCAGGACGCCAGTTCAAGCTGTGGCCGGGGTGCGCGGGCCAGGTGGGCGTGGATCAGACCGAGCGGGTCGGTATCTGCAAAGGGCAGCACGCCCGTGGCCAGGTGGTAGCAGAGTGCAACCCAGGGCATACAGGTCGGTGCGGTAGTCCACCGTGCGGTTCATGCGGCCGGTTTGCTCCGGTGAGGTGTAGGCCAGCGTGCCCCGGATTTTGTTTTGGTGTTCAAACTCGGGGTGCTCATCGGTGAACGTGGTGGCCAGGCCAAAGTCGATGACCTGAACCTGCAGGCTCTCGGGTTTGACCAGCACGTTGGACGGGTTGATGTCTTTGTGCGTGACGCCGCGTGCGTGGATGGTGGCAAGCGCCTCACTCAACTGCTCGGCCAGTGTCAAAAATTGCGCCAGCCCCACATGGCCCAACAAGCCAGAGCGGTCCCACGCCACACCGCCAAAGTCTTGCAGCACCAATTGCCGCTGCGCCGCATCCACCTGCACCAACTTCACACAGCCGGGTGCCGCCTGGAGCCTCTGCAAAATCTGCGCCTCGTTGCGCAACTCGGACCACGGCGCATCACCCTGCGTACCCTGCGCCACGCGTTTGACGATCACGGGCATGGTAGCTGGGGTGCCAGCCTGCGTTCGCACAATTTGAAAGCGCTCAGAAGTGGACAGGACCGTTTCGGGCATACAAAGTCTCTCGTTCGCGTCAGTTGTGCGGACTTGCACCGCGCCGTTAACAAGTTTACATCCAGCCGACGCGATTGGCATTGTGATCTGCCAGCGCTCGCCTTGGGATCTTTTTCAGTCCGCACGCGGTGCGCGGCGGGCCTGGTGGTACGCTGACAAGCTAGCAATTTGCCGAGGTACCGCCATGCACTCGTTCTCTGCCCTGCTGGACACCCTTAACAGCGCCCCGCCCGATCGCAAACCCTCGGTGCAGCAACTGATTCTGGACGCCTTTCAGCGCCGCAAGGCCGTGCTGGCGCTGGACATGAGTGGATTTACCCTGACGGTACGCCGGGACGGCATATTGGCCTACCTGTGCCAAATCCGGCGCATGCAACAAATCACCACGCCGATTGTGTTGGCGCACCAGGGTTCTGTTGTTAAAAACGAGGCGGACAACCTGCTGGCCGTGTTTGACGATGCACAGCAGGCCGTGCGCGCTGCGTTGGCCATGTTGCAGTCGGCTGCCTCGGCCTCAGGCGGTAACGTGCCCGCCATTGTTTTCAGCATTGGCATTGACTTTGGGGAGGTGCTCCTGATTGAGCATGCGGACTGTTTTGGCGACGCGGTGAATCTGGCCTACAAACTTGGCGAAGACATCGCCCGGCCAGGCGAGGTGCTGGTAACGCAGGCGGTGCACGACCAACTGCGGGGCGGCACTGGTCTGGCCGGTGTGCAATTGCAGGAGGCTACGGTCTCGGTGTCGGGCTTGGCGGTGGTAGCCTACACGGTGGTGCCCGCAGCGCCGTAGCGCAGCACGCCTCAGGCGGGCAGGTGCTTGCCCATCCAGCCCAATATGTCCGCAAAAATCTGGTTGCGGTTGAGTTCGTTGAAGTTCTCGTGGTAGTTGTCGGGGTAGTGGTGGTACTGCAGCAAGTCCTGGGGGATGGTGTCGAACAGGGCCTTGGCACCCTGGGCATCGGCCAGTTTGTCGTCACCGGCCACCACGGCAAAAACCGGGTGTGTCCATTTGTCGAACGTGGCAGGAAGCTCTTCCTGCGCTGCCATCAGCGATGCGGCAAAACGAAAACTCACCTCGGTGGCGCGGATGTTGTCGCGTTCGTCGGCCAAATGGCGCGCAGTGATGGCGGCGTCGTGCGTTAGCAAGTGCGTCAGGTGCTCCAGGGGCACTTTCATTTTCGGGAACAATTTCGCCAGGGAGCGGGAGAAGGTCTGCAAAATTTGCGGCACCTTGATGGCGTTGACGTAGTAGGGTGAGGACAGGATCAAACCCTTGATGTCGCGGTCCTTGGCAAACCGCCCCAGCTCCAGGTGGGTGGCAATCAGGGCCCCCATGGAGTGGCCCATGACAAAAATGGGCAGGCCGGGGTAGCTGCTTTTGACCCACTTCAGGAACAGCGCCATGTCGTCCAGAAAACTGCCAAAGCCGGGAATGTCCACACGCTTTTTGCCATCGTGGCCGCACATGTCAAAGCTCACGGTGGCAATGCCATGTTCCTTGAAATACAGCGCGGGCGTGACGTAGTCACCCGCATGGGCCATACCGCCGTGGATGGCCAGAATAACGGCTTTGGGGTCTTTGGGCGCCCAGATGTGGATGGGGCGTTTGACGTGGTCGCTGCACAACAAAGTGGCCAGTTTGTCTTCCGAAAATCGCATGTTGGGTTACCAGTTGGGTCGTATATTTTGCAGTCAGGGTTTGCCAGCCGCTGGCGGGCTTTGGGCAAACCAGTGCGCAGTGTAACTGCCGCGTGGCCGAGTTTGCCGTCTTGCGTGGCGGGTGTGTGTAAACTGCCGCCCAATCGGCAAGGCGCATTTTATTTTGGCCTGTACCGCCATTACTTTGGCCCATAAGGCCGATCACCCTTGCAAGGAAGCAGTCGGACCATGAAATTTCGCATTGGCGAAGGTTGGGATATTCATGCCCTGGTGGAGGGGCGCAAGTTGATTCTGGGTGGTGTTGAAATTCCCCACACCAAGGGTCTGCTGGGGCACTCGGATGCGGACGCGCTGTTGCACGCCATTACCGACGCCTTGCTCGGCGCCGCTGCGCTGGGGGATATTGGCACCCACTTTCCGGATACCGACATCCGCTTCAAAGGCGCCGATTCCACCGTGTTGCTGGCCGAAGCCGCGCGCCGTGTGCGCGAGAAAGGGTTTGCCATTGGCAATATTGACAGCACCGTGATTGCCCAAGCCCCCAAACTCGCGCCCCACATTGCCGCTATGCGCGGGCGCATTGCACAGGTGCTGGGCCTGGCGTTGGAGCAGGTCAATGTCAAAGCCAAAACGGCCGAAAAAATGGGCCCCGTGGGCGAGGGCCTTGCCATGGAGGCGCGTGCGGTGGTGCTGCTGCTGTAGCCCCACTGCGTGTGGCCTGCGGATGCCCCCTTGTTAATTCCTTTGTTCACTTTCCCAATACCTTTTTTACCCCCTTTGCGAGTTTTTCCATGCGTACCAAAAAATCGGCCTACCACCACTTGCTGCAACCGCTTGATCTGGGTTTTACCACCCTGAAAAACCGCGTGATGATGGGCTCCATGCACACCGGGCTGGAGGACCGTTTCTACAACTATCCCAAGCTGGCCGAATATTTCCGGGAACGTGCCAGGGGCGGAGTGGGGTTGATGGTGACGGGCGGCATTTCGCCCAACCGGCAGGGCTGGTTGTTGCCCTTTGGCGGCACCCTGAGTTCGCTTCTGGACGTGCTCAACCACCGAAAAGTCACTGCGGCAGTCCACGAAGAGGGCAGCAAGATTGTGATGCAAATCCTGCACGCCGGGCGGTATGGCTACCAGCCTTTTGTGGTGTCGGCCTCCAACATCAAGTCCCCCATATCGCTGTTCAAGCCCAAGGCTTTGACGGAGCAGGGCATCCAATCCACCATTGACGCCTACGTGCGCTGCGCCAAACTGGCCAAAATGGCGGGTTACGACGGGGTAGAAATCATGGGTAGCGAGGGCTACCTGCTCAACCAGTTTTTGTGCAAACGCACCAACAAGCGCACCGACCACTGGGGCGGCAACATCGAAAACCGCATGCGCCTGGCCGTTGAAATTGTGCGCCGGGTGCGTGCCGAAGTCGGCTCCAACTTCATCCTCATGTACCGCCATTCGGTGCTCGATCTGGTGGAGGGCGGCAACAGCTGGGACGAGGTGGTGGCGGTAGCCCAGGCCCTGGAGGCTGCTGGTGTAACCCTGTTCAACACTGGTATTGGCTGGCACGAGGCACGCACGCCCACCATCGTGACATCGGTGCCGCGCGCAGCGTTTGCCAGCGTGGCGGCGCGTTTGAAGAAAGCCGTGAAGGTGCCGGTGATTGCCAGTAACCGCATCAACATGCCCGACGAAGCCGAGGCACTGATTGCCAGCGGTGATGTGGACATGGTGTCCATGGCGCGCCCGTTTTTGGCCGATGCCGAGTGGGTCAACAAAGTGGCAGCCGGGCGGGTGGATGAGATCAATACCTGCATTGGCTGCAACCAGGCCTGCCTGGACCACACCTTTGCCAACAAGCGTGCCAGTTGCCTGGTCAACCCGCGCGCCGGGCACGAGACCGAACTGGTGTACCGCAAGACCGCACAGCCCAAAAAGGTGGCCGTGGTGGGCGCCGGCCCGGCCGGCCTGTCGGCGGCCACCGTGGCGGCCGAGTGCGGGCACGACGTAACCCTGTTTGACAGCAGCGACCGCATTGGTGGCCAGTTCAAGGTGGCGACGCAGATTCCCGGCAAGGAAGAGTTTGCCCAAACCCTGCGTTACTTTGGCAAGCGCATTGAGGTCACGGGTGTCAAGGTCAAACTCAACAAGCGGGTGACCCGGGCGCAACTGCTCAAACAGGGCTTTGACGACATCGTTGTGGCCACCGGCATTGTGCCGCGCACGCCGCGTATACCCGGCGTGGAACATGCCAAGGTGGTGTCGTACCTGGATGTGTTGCAGCGCAAAGTGACCTTGGGCAAACGCGTAGCCATTGTGGGCGCGGGTGGCATTGGTTTTGACGTGGGCGAGTTTTTGTTGCACGACCCCTCAGTGGCGCTGCCGGTGTCGATTGAACACTGGTGCCAGGAATGGGGCGTGGACTTGCAGGCCAAGACCAATGGCGGCCTGGTAACACCCGCAGCCCCGCACCCGTACCGCCAATTGTTCCTGCTGCAGCGCAAGACCAGCCGGGTCGGCGCCGGTCTGGGCAAAACATCGGGCTGGGTGCACCGGGCGGTGCTGCAGCGCAATGGCGTTGAAATGCTGGCGGGCGTGGAGTATGTGCGCATTGACGATGCCGGGTTGCACATCACCGTGCATGGTGAAGCGCGGGTGCTGGAGGTGGACCACATCGTGCTGTGCGCCGGCCAAGAGCCTCTGGCTGAACTCATGCCACCGGATGACACCCCTGCCGAGGCGGGTGCGCCGCAGTTTCACAAAATTGGCGGCGCGGCGCTGGCCAGTGAACTGGATGCCAAACGCGCCATTCGAGAGGGGGCGGAGTTGGCCGCGCGGTTGTAGGTTATTCAATCGTCCACGAATACCTTTTCGAGCACCTCGCGCACTTTGTCCTTCTCGATGGGCTTGCAAATGAAATACCTGGCACCGGCACTGATGGCATCGACCACGGTACTTTCCTGCCCGTGTGCCGTGATGATGATGACGGGCTTGTCCGGGTGCTCGTTCAGGATACGTTTGGTGGCTTCAAGCCCGTCCATCTCGGGCATTTGAATGTCCATGGTGATGGCGTCGGGCTGCAAATCTCCTGCCATCTGAACAGCCTCGACGCCATTCTTAGCCGAGCCGATGACAGTGTGGCCAAGTCCCTCCAGGATCAGTGTCAGGCGCTTGACGACGGCTAACGAATCATCAACGATCAAAAATCGTTTTGATTTCATGCGGTGTTCTCCTTGCTCAAAAGACAAAAAATCATGAAGGAACCGGCGTCAGCCTGCCCCGTGAAGCCACGAAAAGTGCGCAGGCCTATCGTGTTGGCGCGGTGTTCCGGGAAAACGATGTCTGGCGTACCCATCGCAACGCGGCGGGCCAAGTGGGTGAAATAGACCGATGCGTTGCCGACAACGGTGTTGGCAATTTCTGCCCCAACACTGTTGGCCAGTTCTTTGACTTCGCTTTCGGAAAAACCGGGTTCGAAGTGTCGCGTCATCTCGAGCAGCAGTGGTTGTTCAATGGACAGCCCGATGCGTACATCCAGGCCGCTCCCAAGCGAGATGAGTGCTGTGAAGTCAAATAGATTGTCGATGGTGTATTCGTCATAGGACATGTTGATCGTCACCGCCAGTTGGAGATGCGTATCACAGAATACCTTGAAAACTTCAGGCAAGGGGGCGAGATATTTCTTGACCCATTCATAGCTGGATGGCTGCGTAGTTGACGCAACGGGGGGATGGTAGGGCAGGGTAAACGTAAAGCAGGAGCCTTGCCCCATAGTCGATTCAATTTGCGCTCTTCCGCCTAACTGCTCCAGCTCATGCTGCACTGCACTCAGCCCTACCCCGCGCCCGGAAATGGGGCTAATGTGGTCGCGGGTTGTTACGCCATCGGCAAAAATCAGCATCAAAACATCCGCATCGTTCAAGGCCGATGATTCCAGCGCATCCAGTTTGCCCAGTTCGATTGCCTTGGCCCGAACCCGGGCAACATCTATCCCGCAGCCGTCATCGGAAATCTTAAATGTCAGTTGGTCGTCAGTTGCATGAATGGTGCAGTGGATGCTTGCGGTTTCGCTTTTGTCCGCCAACAGACGGGTGTCTGCGTCCTCGATTCCGTGGTCGACTGCATTGCGAAAGAGATGCACCAAAGATTTGCAAAACGGACCAAAAATAGTGGGATCGACCGGCACTGTGGCACCGGTGCAGGTGATGGGTGCTAGCAATTTCCCCTGGCGCAGTGCCAGTTGCTCCGCTGCTTTGGCATGGGGTTCTATCAGGGCCTGCACGGGTACATACCGCAGGTAACGGATCAGCCCAAGCATGCGCGAATCCGCACCATACAGGGCGCTGGCTTCTTCTTCAAGGCTGACCAGCTTGGATACGGGTACGCGAACTTCGCGCTCTGAATGAAAGAAGTCGTCACCCAGTGTCTGGCGTAGCAGCGCCAGATCACTTTCCAATGCGGCACCCAGGTCGGTGATACCCAAATGGCGCTTGATAGCGTTGGTAGTGATAGCGGCGCCTGCGTCGGCGCCGGACGTGGAATCACGCAGTTGCCCCAGGCGATTTTCCAGCTCATGCAACACCTGCGGAATCGTGGGCAGCCGGGCCTGCGCAAACAGGCTCTTGAAAGTATGTATGTGGCGCAATATCTCGGCCAGCATATTTCGGGGCCGTTGTTCGAAGCTGAGTAAACCCGGCAATGTATGGCTGCGGAAAACCTCGAATTCGCCCAACATTTCCAGCAGATCGTCACGATTCTCCAAAGCATGAACAATGAACTCGAGCCGCAAACGCTCCAGCTTCAGGCGCTCTTTGAGTTGTCTCTCGTCCGTGACATCGGTGAGGATGAGCATCATGTGTCCATCTTCCAGCAGCCGGTATTGCGCGGTGTAATAGCGTTCACCGAGCCGGTATTCGGCTGGTAGCAGGCCCATGTAGGCGTCACGACGCAGGTGGTCATTGGCACTGTCCATGGCAAGGCGCAGCGTTTTTTCCAGAAAGCCCTGTGTAGCGTTCGTAGAACACAGTAACAGTGGTACCGGCAGATTGCCCACATCGCACCCGAAAATTCGGTTGCATTCCCGGCTATAGCCTTCATCGATCAGCAAGTCTTGACCAAAAGAAAGAAAACCCTGCCCCGAATTATTGAGTAGCGTGGCGACGTGTTTGAGCGTTTGTGCAACCAGAATGTGCTGCTGCTCTACAAGTGTTTTCTGTGCCAGGGCGTCATCACGCGCATTTTGCAAAGCTGTTTGTGCGTGACGCAGATCGGTTACATCGGTCGCCAACCAGACGACGCCCTTGGCGGGATCGGACGGATCCACATACGAGCTGACACATTCGCACAGGATGTCACGGCCATCGGCACAGCGAACCTCCAGATCCAGGCGCAGAATGTTTTCACCTACAGCCAGTTTTTGATACACATCGTCAATGGCCGCATACGCTTCGTCGGATGCAAAGAGGCGGCGCGCTGTCTGACCGATCAATTCTGCCGCCGACCAGCCAAACATGACCTCGTACGTTTTGTTCACACGCACGAAACGACGGTCAACAAACAGTGCAATGCCGATGCTGGCGTTTTGAAAGATGATGTCCAGTTCGCTTAAGGTACGGGTCAGCTTTTCCGCATCGGCTCTTTCTTTGGTGATGTCGGTCACCAGCCAAATGGCGCCCTTCTCGGGGGCAGAGGGATCCAGCAAGGATCCGACCAACTTGGAAAGGAAAAGTGTGCCATCCTTGCGGGAAAGGGAATACTCAATCGAGACGTTTGCCATCCCTGCTGACCGCACTTGGAGCGTGAAGGCATCGTAGTCATCGTCGGATGCAAACAGTGACCGTGTCGATTGTCCGACATATCCACCGCTGGGGCATTGGAATACGACGGCCTCGCAATAGTGATTCATGCGCACAATCCGGCGCGCACCATTGGTGACAAAGACGCCGATCCAGGCGTTGTTTAGGATCGTTTCCAGCTCCGCCAGTGTTTGCGTCAATTTTTTCTCGGCGGCTCTTTGTTCAGTGATGTCGGTCACTAGCCAAATAGCACCTTTTCCAGGATCCGCTGGGTCGAGCAGGGATCCGACGGACTTGGCCAGAAATGAAGTGCCATCCTTGTGACAAAAGGGGTACTCAATGGAAACATTGGCTGCAGCCAAAGACCGGACCTTGTGCGTGAAGTCGGCGTAGTCGGCATCTGAGGAAAATAGGGCACGTGTCGATTGACCGATATAGCCACTTGGCGGGCATTTGAATACGACGGACTCGCAATAGTGATTCATGCGCACAATCTGGCGTGTACCACTGGTGACGAAGACGCCAATCCAAGCATTATTCAAAATAGTTTCAAGTTCCTGCAGTGTTTGAGCCAGTTTGTTTTCTGCGGCTCTGCGTTCGGTGATGTCGGTTGCAAACCAAACCATCCCCAAATTGGGGTTGCTAGGGTCAACGTAGGAACCGACCGCACTGGCCAGAAAAGTTGTGCCGTCGTGCCGCAATACGGTTCGCTCCAGCGAGAATTTGCTGGAGTTGGCGGCGCGAATTTGGTTCAAAAACCCGTCATATTCTTCATCCGACACAAAGGTAGAGCGCACCGAGTTACCGAGATAGGTCCCTGGATTGGCTCGCAACATGACACACTCCAGAAACTGATTCACGCGCACCATTCTGCGCTCGCCGTCGGTCATAAGAATGCCGACCCCGGCGTTGTCGAGGATGAGCATTAGTTCGGCGGCTGTCTTGCGGTGGGCTTCTTGTACCGACTGAAGCGCCTTGTTGAGTTTTGCCAAGTGCCGGTTCCACAAAATGGCCAAAATCAGCAATACGCCAATTCCTGCTCCAATTTGCCACACCAGCGTGTAGTTGCCTCCTTGCTCAAAGCGCACGGACACCCATTTACCAAGTATGGTCCGGCGTTCTTCCTCGGTAATGGAGTCGGACGCCTTTTGCATGATAGAGGCCAACAAGGGTTCGTCGTTGCGCGAAGCGATTGCCCGATCCACATCAAACTCGATCTTGCCGGCGATCTTGAGATCAAGCATGGAGTATTTTTGCAAGATGTACCCCACGGCGGCCATGGCATCAACATAGCCCCACAGTTCGCCCTTGCGTACCCGGTCCAGGCCGTCCTTGGCGTTCAATACGTCAACAATATTGATACTCGGGTGCTGCATGCGCAGTTTTTCTGCAATTGGGAACCCGGCGCGTATCCCGATGGGTCGGCTTCCGATGTCGTTGGAGTCCTTGACAAAAAGTTCCCTAGCGTTGGTGGCGATTACCAAGGGTTCGCTGAAACTGGGCAGTGTAAACACCATGGCGTCCACACGGCTCGACACGTCCGTTGTCATGGGCAGGACATCGCACCGGCGCTCGCGCATAGCTGCCAAAGCGTCCGATTCGGTCGTCGCAGGGACCAGCTCAAAGCGCTCACCTACACGTTGTTGCATGATGGTCACCATGTCACCGGCAATGCCTTCCAATTCGTTATTGCTATTGATATGTTCATACGGCAACCAATCCTGCAATACACACATGCGAAGCGCACCTTTTTGCTTCAGGTAGTTGCGCTCGTCATCGCTGAGTACGATGTTTGTCACCAACTCTTCGGGTGTGCTGGTGTTGCCAAACCACTTGGTTTGCAGTTCTTGCAGTTCACCCGGTGGCATTGAAGCCATCGCCTTGTTGAGTATGGATACCAGCTCCGGCGACTTCTTGGAGGTATAGAAGTAATAGCCTTCCGCTTTGCCGCGGTTGTACTCTTTGGCCCACCCGGAAATCTTCAAGTCGTTAATTCCCTTTTTTCGCATCCAGTAGGGCACGGTCAAATCACTGTCCAGCGTGGCATCTGCCGCACCGTTGGACACGGCAGTGAGCATTTGTTCCAGACTGTCTAATGCCAATAGCTTGATTTCAGGATAATTGGTGCGCAGGAATTCCTCTTGTGCCCACCCCTTGCCGACGGCAACTGTTTTGCCCTTGAGTTGCGCGAAATGGGTAATCTCTGCATCGCCCTTTCGCACCACAAACACTGTTTTTGTAGAGGCATACGAGTCGGAGAAAATGCCGATTTTTTCCCGTTCTGGCGAGCGGTAGATGGTGTGCAGCAAGTCAAGTTTGTTGTTCTTGTGCATTTGCATCAGTTCGTCCCAGGGGGGGCCGGTAATGTATTTCACCATGAAGCCGGCATGCTTTGCGAGCAGGTTGAGCAGATCGATGCTGTAGCCCTGCGGATGCCCGCCAACGGTGAAATCGAATGGCGGATAGTCGATTTCATTGCTGGCGCGAATGACAGGATGTGCCTTGATGTAGGCACGCTCCTTGGCGGTCAGCGGTAGCGTTCCCGTTGGTTTGCGCAGGTACAGCGTCACATGGGCAAAAACCTTGCCTTCGGCTATAAGCGGATGGGTGACGTGCACCAGGCCCCGTTTGCTGATTTCTTTGGGCAGTGCGTTGAGTTCCTGTACGTGGCTCCTGTTTTCTTTGTCGCGCCAGGCCACAAAACTCTTTCCGATACTATCCGTCGTTTGAATGGCTACAACATCCAAGGTGCGCAGGGATTCCATGAGCAGATGCGCAATACCCGCATCGTCCATGTTCCAAAGGAAAAAATGAAGGGAATTGGCCAAATTTTCAGCCATCAGGGCATAGTTTTTTTCCCCTTTTGATGCGTCCGACTTGGTGTCGAGTGCGATGCCTTCAGTGTGCCTATTCGCCCACGCGAATGGCACCGTCAAAATAATTAACAGCAGCAGGAACAGTCGCTTCAAGGCGGACATTTCTCATGCATCCGCTTCAATGCAGTTTCGTCCGCCTTCTTTGGCGCGATACAGCGCTTCGTCAGCGCGTCCGATCAACTCCTTGATGTTCTCATTGGGGCGCATTTCGGCAACCCCAAAACTGGCAGTCTTGTGGCCCACCGTGGGGAAGTCGTGCCCGGCGATGGTCAGCCGCATTTTTTCGGCCAACTGCACCGCGCCGTCGAGGTTGGTGTCTGGAAGAATCACCAAAAATTCTTCCCCGCCCCAACGTCCCACGGTATCGGTGGCACGCACATTGGCACGCATGAGGCGCGCGATATCCATCAATACCATGTCGCCGACTTGATGGCCGTAGCTGTCGTTGACCGACTTGAACTTGTCGCAATCGGCGATGAAAACGGTAAAAGGCGTGCCAGTGCGTTTGAAGCGGGTGATTTCCCGATGGAGTACCTCGTCCAGATGGTGCCGGTTGTAGAGCTGGGTCAAACGGTCGGTTTTTGCGGCTATTTCGAGCTCATGGTTTTTGAAGGCCAATGTGGCATGGGCTTCACTGAGTTCTTTTTGCAGGCGTTTTAATGCATTGATTTCGTTAAGGATAAAGACGATCTTGCGCGTGCCGTCGAGCCATTTGATGGGGCGTTGCAAGACATGGAACCAGTCTTCTGAATCGTCGCTGTAGTACTCCGACTGCTGCGGGAATCCCTCCGCAGTGTTGGCCAAAGCGATATCCGTTGCCAAAGCTGAGCGACTGTGCATGTAGCTCACAAAGAAGTGGTCGCCACCCGCGCTGCTGAACTTCTCGGCAAAAAGGCTACCAATGCAGTCGGTCCCAGCCAGGTCGAGCATGCGCTGGTTGGCGTAGATGATGCGCTTATCAACCGGATCGACCACGAACACCAGATGGGGTATGTCGTATACAACCGTAAGCAAAAAACGATCAAAGTTGTCCATCTCTTCCCCATTTAGGTGTTGTGCCGACATTTCAGCACAACATCTTGTTTCTTCCTACTCTCAATGCGCCCCTTTCAATGATTGCTTGGTTGCGGTGTGTAGGAAAAACCACCCGTTGTGCTGGCCAGTCGGCAGTGCGTGTGCAATGCCATGCGCTGGGAATCAGGCCTTGGTGGCGCGCTGCAGCCGCATATTGGCCGACAGGCCGCCGGTGGACGAGTTGGTCAGCGTAAAAGCGCCGCCCATGCGTTGCACGGTTTTTTCGACAATGGCCAGCCCCAGCCCCGCGCCATTGGCGGCAGTGCGGGCGGCTTCGCCCCGGTAAAACGGTTGCGTCAGGTTGGCCAGTTGGGCCGGGGCCACGCCGATGCCGTGGTCGCGGATTTTCATCAAAACCCACTTGTCGCGGCTGATGGCCGCAATGTGCACGCGGGCAATGCCGGTGTCCACCGACTTGCCGTAGCGCCGTGCGTTTTCCAGCAGATTCGAAATGATGCGGCCCAACTCAACCTGGTCGGCCAGTACCTGCAGGTTGGCTTCGAGTTGCACGGTGACTTCGATGTCGCTCTGGTTTTTGTAGGCGTAGACGCATGCTTCCACCACGTCGGCCAGCACCACCGGTGACAGTTTGTCTTTCTCCGGGCGGGCATAGTCCAGAAACTTGCCGATGATGGCGTCCAGTTGGGTGATGTCGGCCGCCATGTGGGCGCGGGCATCCGGGTCGGCCACACTCATTTCGGTCTCCAGGCGCAGGCGCGCCAGGGGGGTGCGCAGGTCGTGTGAAATGCCGGCCAGCATGACGGCGCGGTCCTGTTCCACTTTGGACAGGCGTTGCGCCATGCGGTTGAAGCCGATGTTGACCTCCCGAATCTCGCCGGTTTGCACCGACTCATCGAGGCGGCTGGCTTCAAAGTTGCCCTCGCGCATGCGGCTTGCTGCAAAGGAGAGCTCCTTCAACGGGCGGTTGATGAGCCGGGCAATGGCCGCTGCACCCGCCAGCGACAGCACGGTGGCCACGCCCAGCCAGATCAGCCAGGTTTTGCCGCCCGCAGCCTGGAAGCGGTTCTGGTCGGTTTGCAGCCAGTAGTCGTCGCCTGCAATCACAAAACCCACCCACAGGCCTGCCTGCGCGTTGACGCTGTTGGCAACCACGGTACCGGGCCCCAGGCGCGTGGTGAGTTCCAGCGCCACCTGGCGGCTGACGGCATCGCTGTTGAAGGGGCTGTATTGGTCGCCGGGTTCCCGCGGAAAAATTTGCAGTCCCTCTTGTTCGCTCATGGTTTTGAGCAGGGATACGCGGGCAATGGCGTCTGCGTGCACCAGCGCGGCGCGGCTCAGGTTGACCAGGGATGCCAGTTGCTGGGCGGTCTGGATGGCACGGGGTTCAAATTCCAGCGCACGCAAAGTCTGCAACCACGCCGCAATGCTGCCAAGCAACAGGAGCGCCAGCAGAAAGAACGTGCGCCAGAAAAGGCTGAGGCTGACTTTGTTTGCGTTTTGCTGCGCATCGGTGTCGATGTGCATCAGCTCGGGGGAGCTGTCTTCAAAATCAATGAACTGCGTTTGCACCGGGGTGTTGCGCATCAGGCTTCGGTGGCGTCTTCGGGGACAAACACATAGCCCACACCCCAAACAGTCTGGATCATGCGGGGTTGGGCCGGGTCGGCCTCGATCAGTTTGCGCAGGCGCGACACTTGTACGTCCAGACTGCGGTCAAAAGGCTCGAACTCCCGTCCGCGTGAAAGTTGCGCCAGTTTTTCGCGCGACAGCGGAATGCGCGGGTGGCGCACCAGTACCTTGAGCATGGCAAATTCGCCGGTGGTCAGGGTCAGTTCCACACCATCCTTGTGCAGCGTGCGCGCGCCCAGGTCGAAGGTGAAGGGGCCAAAACGTGAAATTTCGTTGTCGGTGCTGGGCGCACCCGGTACCTCGGGGGTGGGGCGGCGGCGCAGCACGGCGTGGATGCGGGCCAGCAACTCGCGCGGATTGAAGGGCTTGCCCAGGTAGTCGTCGGCACCCACCTCAAGCCCCACAATGCGGTCGATGTCTTCGCCCTTGGCGGTCAGCATGATGACGGGGGTCAGGTCGCCAGCGGCACGCAGGCGTCGGCAGATGGACAGGCCGTCTTCGCCCGGCATCATTAGGTCGAGCACGATCAGGTCGGGCGTTTCGCGCAGCATGATGCGGGTCAGCGAGCGGCCGTCTTCGGCCAGCAACACGTCAAAACCTTCCTGGGCCGGTAGCGCCGCAGCAAGTCCCGGATGCGGGCGTCGTCGTCTACCACCAGAATTTTGTTGGGGCGCTGGGTGGTGTTTTGCATAGGGATTTTGGGATAGTCAGGGTGTTGATTTAATGCGACAAAACAAATATAGACGGTAGTAGTATGCGTGTCGAGAGCAACAACGTGCACCGGGGGCTTCTGTGGAACGTTCAATCGCCATGTACAAACCGTTTTGTGTCTGCATTTGCCTGTTGACCGGCCTGGCTTGCGCTGTGGCACAGCCCGCCACACAGGGCAACAAATCGCCCGACCGGCCCCGTGCAGCGCAGGACGAGCAGGCACGGCGCTTGGCATTGCGCCAGGCCTTGCAGGCCCAGCACAGCGCGGGCAATACCGAATCTTCCGGTGCCCGTGCCAGGCGCGAACTCAGCCTGCGGGAGCGCAGCGAGTTGCGCCAGCAACTGCGCCAGCAACGCAATGAATTTGCCAGGCAATAATTTGCTACAAATTCGATAGCTGCTTGCGCACAGCTGACGTGCGCAAACGGCCATTTTTATATCTGAGTGGAGTTGCTGTTCCCAAGGGCGTTCTCAATCACGATGTCGCGTGCAAACAGGTCCTGGGCGGTTTTGGCGACCTGCAGGGTGTCAAAGTAGGCATATGCGCCCACGCCCACGGCGCCCAGCAGCGGCACAAAGCGGGCGGCGCCCTTGCGGATCAGGGTTTTGGTGAGCATCACGCCCACCTTTTGCGCCAGGGTTTGCAGAAACTGCAGCGAGGTTTCGCGGATCAGCACCCGTTCGCCCACGCGCACCACCACGTCGCGAAACAGTTGTGCGGATACGTGGCGGAACAGGCAATACACCATTTGCTCGTGCCCCAGGGCAGGGCTTTTGCCGTACACGGCGGCAATGTCGGCCACCATTTGGGCCTGCACCCGCCAGACACCCAGCAGTTCGGGCAGCACCGTCAGCCAGCCCAGCACCCCCACGGGCAGCGACAGGGAGCCCGAAATCAGGCTGGCCTTGCGCGCGGCATGGCGTGTGATGGTGTGGGCGCGGGCTGCACGCGCGGCGGATTCGGCCTGGGGGGGCTCGGCGCTGGACGGGACGGTGAGCACCAGCGCCAAAATGGCACTGCCCACCTGGCCAGCGGGTGTGTCGGTTGTGCCGGTGGTGTCGGGCGTACCGTGGCGAGCGCCGGGGCCAGCCGGCTGGGGGCGAGCGGAGGCGGAGCGGGGTGTGCGCATGGTGCAGAAAAATGCAGGGGTGGTTGGTGCGGGGACCGTGTGCGGTTGGGTGCCCAGGGTGCAAGGCGGCCAGTGGCTTCAGGTGATGTCAATGACGTGTACGCCAAACTGCCCGCTGCGCCGGTCGGCAAAGTAGTGCTCCAGGGTTTCTTTAACCGTGCGAAAGGCAATCTCGTCCCACGGAATGTCGGCCTCCGAAAACAGCCGTGCCTCGATGGTCTCCGTGCCGGGGTTGAACTGGTCGCTGAGCAGTTTGGCGCGGTAGAACAGGTGCACCTGGCCCACGCGGGCCACGTTGAGCAGGGTAAACAGCGCCTGCATCTCAAACTGCGCACCGGCTTCCTCGTCGGTCTCGCGGGCCGCACCCTCGGCCGTGGTTTCGTGCAGCTCCATAAAACCCGCGGGCAGCGTCCATTTGCCATAACGCGGCTCAATGTTGCGCTTGCACAGCAAGACCTGGTCGCCCCAGTGCGGCACGGTGCCCACCACGTTGAGCGGGTTTTCGTAATGCACGGTGTGGCAGGCGGGGCACACCGCGCGCTCCTTGGTGTCGCCGTCGTCGGGCAGGCGGTAGACCACGGCGGTGCCGCATTCTTTGCAGTGTTTGATGGGGGGGCGTAGCATGGGCGGTCGGGCGTCGTGGGTTAGGGGTGGCGTCAGGCCTTACTTTAACGCGGTGCCGGGTGTATGGGCGGCCCGTAGACATGGCGACCATGATCAGCAGGGTGCAGAGTGGGTTAAGGACGGCGACGAAGCCTATTGCTGGCAAGCTGCAGCAGCACACCCAAAAGCTGGGTGAGGAGATGGCCAATGGGGCGGAACTGGATCAGTTGATACGCGCCGCGCTGGGAGGGTTAGGATATGAGTTCTGAAAAAAGTCGTCCCCCAATGTGAAAGGTCCCAAACTATGCTGCAAACCTATGAAGCGGTGTTACAGCCCAACGGCCGCCTTCAGTTCTTGGATTTGGTCGCAGTCCCTACGCGAACACCCCGGCGTGTACTGGTCACCTTCACCGAAGAATTCGTTGCCGGAGACGCTGCGCTGTGTGGTGCGGCGTTGAGTGAACCCGTGTTGGCACAAGATTGGCAACGCGAAGAGGAGGATGTGGCATGGGCCCATTTGCAACCCGTCAAGTAGTCTTGCTGCCATTTCCGTTCTCCGACCTCAGGGCAAGCAAACTTCGTCCCGCTCTGGTTTTGGCAGATTCTGGCAAAGGTGACTGGGTTCTGTGCCAAATCACCAGCAACCCGTATGCCGACCTGTCCGCAATCCCGCTCAACGATGCAGATTTTGCGCAAGGTAGTCTGCAACGTGTGAGCTACGCGCGTGCCAGCAAAATTTTCACCGCCCATGAAAGCCTGTTTCAACGCGCAGCCGGACAACTCACTCCAGAGTGTCATGCCAAAGTGGTGCAGGTGATTGTTGACATGCTGCAGTCCGGTGGATGAAAGCCAGCACCTGGATTCACTATAGCCGCTGCGGCGCCACCCGCTGCACCAGCCGCATCACCCAAGCTTTTGCCCTGCTTACCCAGTGCTCGATGTCATCCACAATGGTGAAGAAACTCGGCGTGACCAGCAAACTCAGAATGGTCGACGTAATCAGCCCGCCAATCACCGCTGCCGCCATGGGCGCCCGAAAGCTGTTGTCGGCGCTGCCCAGGCCAATCACCAGCGGCAGCATGCCCGCCACCATGGCAATGGTGGTCATGATGATGGGGCGCGCGCGCTTGTGGCAGGCGTCTATCAAGGCATCGAAGCGCGACAGGCCGTGTTCACGCTGCGCCATGATGGCGTATTCCACCAACAGGATGGAGTTTTTGGTGGACACCCCAATCAGCATCACCAGGCCAATAAAGGACGGCATGGACAGCATCTTGCCGCTGATCAGCAGGCCCATAAAGGCGCCGCCAAAGGACAGAATCACCGCCGGGATGACGGATATAGGGTGCATAAAGTCTTTGAACAGCAGCACCAGCACAATGTAGATACACAACACACCGGTCAACATGGCCAGGCCAAAACCGGCCACCATCTCACCTTGCACTTCGGCGTCGCCAATCTCCAGTTGCTGTACGCCCGCCGGCAGGTTGACGATGCTGGGCATCTTGGCTACCGCATCGGTTACTTCACCCAGCGGCACGCCCGACAACTCCACCTCAAAGTTGACATTGCGCACCCGGTTCAGGCGGCTGACCACGGCGGGCCCGCCCGACATCTCGAACGTGGCCACCTGGCTCAGCATGACCGGGCCTTTGACGCCGGGCACCATCAGGCGGCCCAGCAGCTCCAGGTCCTGGCGTGCGTCGGTGGCCAGCTTGACCACAATGGGCACCTGGCGCTGGCTCAGGTTGAGCTTGGGTAGCGCCGATTCGTAGTCGCCCACGGTGGCAATGCGCAGTGTCTCGGCAATGGCGGCGCTGGTCACCCCCATGTCGGCGGCGCGGGCGAAGTCCGGCCGAATGGCCACCTCGGCACGTGTCAGGCTGGCAGTCGATGCAATATTGCCCAGGCCGGGGATGGTGCGCAGGTCTTTCTCCACCGCGGCTGCCGCTTGTGCCAGTGCGACCGGGTCTTCCCCCTTGAGCGCCAATTGGTATTTTTCGCCGGAACCACCTAAGCCCACCTTGAAGCGGGCGCCCGGCAGTTCGGCCAATGCGGTGCGCATTTCGCTCTCGATGACCTGCTTGCGCGGGCGTTGGCCGCGCTCGTCCAGCAACACGGTGAGCGTGGCCTTGCGTACCTCGGTGCTGGCGCCACCGGCAAAGGGGTCCGAGCCCACGGTGCCGCCATTGGCGGTGGTGTAGACGCTCTTCACATGCGGCACTTTGGCAATCAGTTGGCGCGCCTGTTCGGCGGCCATGCTGGTTTGGGCCAGCGTGGTGCCGGGGGCCAGCTCCAGGTAGACCTGGGTCTGGGAGTTGTCATCGGGCGGAATAAAACCACTGGGTATCAGCGGCACCAGCATCAGCGAGCCGATGAAGAAGCCAATGGCCGCGAACATGGTGGTCCAGCGGTGGCTCAGTGTCCAGCGCGTGACGCGCAGGTACAGCGGCATCCAGGTCGGCTCTTCGTGCACATGGGTAGACGGCTTCATGACGTAGGCCGCCATCATGGGCGTGAGCACACGGGCCACCACCAGCGAGGCAAACACCGCAAACACGGCCGTCCAGCCAAACTGCTTGAAGAATTTGCCCACCACACCGCTCATGAAGGCGGTGGGCAAAAACACGGCAATCAGCGCAAAGGTGGTGGCAATCACGGCCATGCCGATTTCGTCTGCGGCTTCCATGGCGGCCTGGTAAGGCGTCTTGCCCATGCGCAGGTGGCGCTCGATGTTTTCCACCTCCACAATCGCGTCGTCCACCAAAATACCGATGACCAGGGACAGGGCCAAGAGCGTCACCACATTGGTGGTAAAGCCCATGTAGTGCATGCCAATGAAGGCGGGAATGGCGGACAGTGGCAGCGCCACCGCCGACACCAGTGTGGCGCGCCAGTTGCGCAAAAAGAACCACACCACAATCACGGCCAGCACGGCACCTTCGTACAGCATGACCATGGAGGCGTCGAACTCCTCCTGCACCGGGGTCACAAAGTCAAAGGCCTGCGTCAGCTCCAGATCGGGGTGCGCTGCCTTCAGGTCGGTCAGCGCTTTTTGCACGGCGGCGCCCACTTCCACCTCGCTGGCGCCCTTGCTGCGGGTGATCTCAAAACCCACCACCGATTGGCCGTTCAGTGTGGCAAAGCTGCGTTGCTCGGCTACGGTGTCTTTGACGGTGGCAATCTCGTTGAGGCGCACACGTTTGCCGCTGGACAAACTCAGCTCCAGGCGGGCGAGTTCTTCCACCGTGGCCACGGTGGCCAAGGTGCGCATGGGTTGCTCAGAGCCACCCAAATCGGCACGGCCACCGGCACTCTCGGTTTGCACCTGTTTGAGCTGGCGCGAAATGTCGGCCGCCGTAGCACCCAGGCTTTGCAGCTGGATCGGGTCCAGCGCCACTTGCACTTCACGTGTGACGCCGCCCACGCGGGCCACCGAGCCCACGCCGCGCACACCCAAGAGGGCGCGTGCGACGGTGTTGTCCACAAACCAGCTCAGGGCCTCATCGTCCATGCGGGCAGAGCGCACGGTAAAGGCCAAAATCGGCGCGCCCGACAGGTTCATCTTGCTGACAATGGGGTCGCGCACGTCGGCGGGTAAATCGCTGCGCACGCTTTGCACTGCGCTGCGCACATCGTCCACGGCCTCTTGTGTGGGTTTTTCCAGGCGGAACTCGGCCGTGACGGTCACGCTGCCGTCTTGCACCTTGGTGTAAATGTTTTTCAGGTTTTGCAGCGGCGCAATGGCGTTCTCGATCTTGCGCGCCACCTCGGTTTCCAACTGCGCCGGTGCAGCACCGGGCAGGCTGGCGGACACGGTGACGGTGGGCAGCTCCAGATCGGGGATCTGCTGCACCTTCATGGCCTTGAAGGACATGATGCCGGCCAGCGTCAGCAGCACAAACAGCATGACAGCCGGTATGGGGTTTTTGATGGACCAGGCGGAAACATTCATGGTGGGTTACCTGCTTGCTATTTATTTGCTAGCTGCTTGCGCAGGTTGGACGGGCGCAGAAGCACTATTTGGTTTTGATTTTTCGTCAGCGAGGCGCACCAGATCGCCGTCGCTCAGAAAGCTACCGCCGCTGCCCACCACGCGGTCTTCGGGTGTTACGCCGCTGACCACTTCCACCCGCTCGCCCAGCACTCGCCCGCTTTGCACCTTGAGGGCGCTGACGCGGTTGTCGGCCCCCACGCGGTACACATAACTAAAGCCGTCGCGCACTACCACGGCGCTTTGCGGCACCGTTAATGCGCCCGAGGTGCCCAGGGCAAATTCGCCACGGGCGAACATTCCCGGCTTGAACATTGCCCCCACGCTCCCCACTGTGTGGGTTGCCCCGGGGGCTAATTTTCCTGGGGGGCATGGCCGTGGCGGTCCAGTCAAATCCATACACCAACCCATTGCGGGTGCTGGCATCCACAGTGGGCGAGACCATGCGCACACGGCCTTTGGCCTGCGCGCCACTGGGTGCGGTGACCACCACGCTGGTGCCGGGCGCAATGCGGCCCAGCTCGGCCGAGGTGACTTCGCCGCGCCACTCCAAGCGGCCTTGGCGGATCAGGCGGAACAACTCGGTGCCGGCGCCTACGACAGCGCCCACGGTGCCGCTGCGCTGGGTGATGATGCCGCTGTCGGGCGCCAGCAATTGGGTGTTTTTCAGGCGCAGCAACTGGGCGTCGAGCTGGGCTTTGGCGGATTCGACACGGGCGCGGGCGGTGAGCTCGGCCGTGAGGTACTGGCTGATTTGCTGGGCGCTCAAGGCGCCGGTGTTTTGCACCACGCGGGCACGCTCGGCGTTGGCCGTGGCCTCGGCCGCGTTGGCGGTGGCCTCACTGAAGCCCGCGCGGGCCAGCGCCACATCGGCCTGCACACTCTCGGCGGCAAAGGTAGCCAGCACCTGGCCGCGTTTGACGTGGTCGCCCACCTGGGCCTTGAGTTCCAGCACACGCAGGCCCGGGGCTTCGGCACCCACACTGGCTTCCTGCCAGGCGGCCACACTGCCGTTGGCCGACAGGGTGACGGGCACCATGCTGGCCTGCGGGCGGGTCAGCGACACGGTGAGCGAGGGTTTGGCCACCGGCGTGGGCTTGGTGGCATCGGCCGCCTGGCTGCGCGTGGCGAACAGGCCCAGTGCACCCAGGGTGAGCAGGCTGGCCAGCAGCAGGCCCAGGGGCAACGGTTTGAAGTGCGATTGGAAAGGCAGTGCGGAGACGCGGCGGGGGGTGGGGGCGTTGGCGTTCATGGCGTTGGGGGGTGTGGGATGAAAAAGTCGGGGCACTTGGGGGCTAATGGGAGATCAACGGTTCTGTGCCAGTGGAGGCGCAAGGTTGGTCGTGGGCGTGGATGGCGCAGCGTTGGTGGCTGTCACGGTAGCTATTGCAGGAGGCGTTGCGGTTGGCATGGCGGTGTCGTCAGCCTGTGCTTTGCTGGGTTCAAACCCACCGCCCACTGCGCGGTACAAGGCAATCCACGCTTGCTGGCGCTCCAGGTGCAGCGCCAGCAGGGCCGACTCGGTGGCCAAGGCGTTGCGCCGGGCGTCTTCCAGTTCCACCAGGTTGGCCAGGCCTTGGTCAAAGCGTGCCTGGGTGGCGGCCAGCGACTCGGCGTAGCCCTTGGCGGCCACTTCGGCGTCGCCATTGCGGTCTTGGGTGCTGCGCAGGGTGACCAGTGCTTCCTCCACCTCGCGCACGGCTTGGCGCACGGTGGCCTGGTAGGTGAGTACGGCGGTGTCGTAGGCGGCCTTGCTGGCTTCAACCTTGGCGACGCGCAGGCCGCTGTCAAACAGCGGGATGGTGAGCGCCAGTGGTCCGAACGACCAGGTGGTGCCTTCGGTGTCGGCACCGCCGGTATTCACGCGGGCGCCTGCAATCGAACCATTGAGGCTCAGGCGCGGCAGGCGGTCGGCCTTGGCCACACCCACGGCCACGCTGCCAATCACCACACCACGCTCGGCGGTAAACACATCGGGGCGCTGGGTGATGGTTTGTGCCGGAATGCCTGCTATAGAAATGCTAGCTGCCTGCGCTTGCCCCACGCGCGCAGAGGCCACTTTTTGTCTTAAATCGGGTTCGGCCAAACCGGTCAGTGCCACCAGCCCTTTGACCTGCGTGTCGCAGCGTGCGGCCTGCTGGGTGCTGCGGCTGTTGCCGTCCGCCGCACTGGCGCGCGCCATGGCCGCCATGGCCGGGGCCACAAAACCGGCGCGGGCCGAGAGTTCGGTCAGGCGCGCTGTCTCGCTGCGCGACTGGGCATCGCGCTGGGTCAGCGCCAGCAGTTGCTGGCAGTTGGCCAGGCCGTAGTACAGCGTGGCCACTTCTGCCGCCACCGACACCCGCGCGTCATGCCACTGGGCGCGGCTGCTCTCCAGGTGGGCCTGGCTGGCGCTGTTCAGGGCGCGGCCTTTGCCGATCAGGTCCACCTCCCAACTGGCCTGCAAACCGATTTGCTGGCTGGTAGTGACCGCAGCGCCCGGCAGTGCCACGCCCCGGCTGGCGCCGTATTGCGCACTGAGCTGGGGTGTGAATGCGGACGTGACCGAGGTCTGCTCCACCCGGGCCTCGGTAATACGCGTAGCCGCTTGCGACACGCTGGGGCTGGCGCGCTGTGCGGCGGCAATCAGGTCCACCAGCACCGGGTCGCCGTGTTGCTGCCACCAGTCGGTCAGCGCGTTCACTGTGCCCTGGTGCGGCAGCGGCGCCTGCCATTGCGGCGCCACCTCCACGGCGACCTGGGGCGGGGGCATAAAACCGGCACAGCCTGAGAGGGCGATGGCGGCCATGACAGCAACGGTGGGCATAAGTGGGCGTAAGCCCGGCAATTGCGGTACAGGAAGTAAAGGCGGCTTCATCATGGTGGTGAACTCAGTGGTGCAATCAGTGGGCTAGGCCGGTGGGCGAGGGTAATGGGGTGGGCGCGGTGGCAGGTGGGGTTGGGCACGCGGCGCGGCGGCGGGCCTCCGCATCCACTAGCGCCATGGCGTAGTGCACCAACTGGCCGCCATAGGTGTCAAGTGCGTCGCTGGATGCCAGCAACTGGGGCCGTACCGCGTTGATCACGTCGCTGCCCACGTGCAGCATGATGCCCAGCCCGGCAATGGAAAAGCCCAGGCGGTGGATGGCGTCATCGGCAGCGGGTAGGCCCAGGTGGCGGCACAACACATCGACCAGCGCCAGGTGGGCGGGTTTGATGTGGGTGTCAATTTCTTCCTGCCACACGCCGGTGGGCTCCAGCATCTCGCGAAAGTGCATCTTCATGCACTGCTGCATCAGCGGGCCCTGTTTGATGGGCTCCACAAAGCTGCGCAGCGTGCAGGTAATGGCCTGCTCCAGGCTGATGGGCTCGCCGTTGAGGGCCGGGTCCCACACGTCGGGGTTGCAACGCGGGTCCATCCATACGGCGCGGTACAGGCCAGCCTTGTCGCCAAAGTAGTAGGCGATGGACGCCACGTTGACCTGCGCGGCCTGCGCAATTTCGCGCGTGGATGTTTTGGCAAAGCCCTTTTCGGCAAACAGGGCCAATGCGGCTTCCAGCAGGCGCGCGCGGGCCTCGGCACCATCGCTGCGCAGCGGTTGGGGGTGGGCGGCGGCGGTGGGGGGATTTGACATGGATCAGGATTGTAGCGAGTTAAATCAAACGATTGATTTAACTAAACCATGGCCGTCGTGGGGTTATAGAGCCCCAAAGCGGGTTTGACCGTGTTTTTTCAGGAGGGAAGCATGTGGGGGGATTGCCTGAGCGTTCGATTTATTCTATTCACGTACTATTCAAATGAGGTGTAAGCTGTTGAAATAGAAAGACTATTGAAAAATTGATTCTATTCATATGATGGCTCAGGAGCGACTTGCTTTGGAATTTTTGACCGCGCGCGGTGCGGCCAGTTCGGCAGACATTCGTGCATCGCTGCGGGTCAGCCAGCCGACCATGTCGCGCATCCTGAGCGGGCTGTCCGATGAATTGATCACCTTGGGTGCTGGCAAGCGCACGCGGTATGCCGTGGCACATCCCATTGGAACGCATCCCTCGCAGCAACCCATTTGGCGGGTGGGGGAGGAT
Organism: Candidatus Aalborgicola lynettensis; assembly: GCA_016719405.1. Taxonomy (GTDB): domain Bacteria; phylum Pseudomonadota; class Gammaproteobacteria; order Burkholderiales; family Burkholderiaceae_C; genus Allorhodoferax; species Allorhodoferax lynettensis. Next base: position 1,010,973 of record JADJZE010000001.1, on the reverse strand, counting down.
GGCATGGCCCAGCGTGTGGGAACCTTGAATTTTCTGGCGCAATCGCAGGTGCATGTGCAAGCAGAGGGAGTGAATGAGATTTACACGCCACTGCCCAACCACCCCCTGCCGTGGTACTTGTCGGGCTTGCGTGCGCAAGGATTTTTGGGCCGGATTCTGGCCCAGCGCTTGAGCGGCCAGCAACTGGCATCCAACCCCGAAACCTGGGATACGCATGCGGTGCTCTTGGCAGCCTTGCATACCCACGACGCGCCGGGGGCCCTTTTGCTGGGGGCGATTGCCAACAAGCCTGCGATTCGCGTCATTTCTTTGGCGGCGCCGGGCGCGGTGTTGGATGCCCTGTCGCAGGACGTGGCCAGGACCTTGCCTGTCGGGTCGTCGGCAGGCGGTGAACAACCCAAGTTTCCGGTGCGCGGAGATGATGGCGCGTCCTACCTGGTGAAGTTTTCCCCGCCCAAAAGAACGCCCTTTGGTGACCGCTGGAGTGACTTGCTGTGCGCCGAGGCGTTGAGCAGCCTGATCTTGAATCGCCACGGGTACGACGCGGCACCCAGTCATATTGTTCAGACTGACGCGCGCACCTATCTGTTGAGCAAACGGTTTGATCGCTGCGGCACCGATGGCCGGCAGCATGTGGTGTCGGTTGGCGAAGCGCACGCCGCTTTTGTCAAGGGGCCTTATGGCAATTGGGCGCTGACCTGCGATGCATTGGCGCGCCAGAAACGCTTAAGCGCCAAGGATGCGGACCTGGCGCACGCGATGCTGCAATTTGGTCGTTTGATCGGCAATACGGATATGCACTCCGGCAATGCCGGCCTCTTTGCGCAAGGGCAGACGCTGGCCGAACTGGTGTCTGGCAACTTCAAGTGGGCGCCGGTGTTTGACATGCTGCCCATGCGCTGGAAACCTGACCCGATGGTGGGGCAGGGCGACTATGCGCCGTTTGATGTGGATTTGTCGTTTGCGAGCGAGTCCATTCGGGGGGCGGCAGCGGATTTTTGGCAAGCGGCTACGCAGGGGGAGCAGTTTTCGCAGGAGTTTAGGAAACTGGCGGCAGCGATGGTGGCGCAGTTTCGGTAGCGGGCCTCACCGCCGCAAGGCCGCAAAGGCCTCAAATTCCCAGCTGCGCATGGCCAGGAGCAGGGTGTAACCTTCGCGTTCGGTCTCGGACAGCTTCTGGTCGGCGAGGTGTTGTTGGGCAAAGTCTTGGGCTACGCGCTGCATGCGCTCCAAAAATGAGGGTGCCAGGCCGCGGCTGACCGAGCCGTGTACCAGGAGCAGGCCTTCGCCATTGCCGTTAAACCCGCCCGAGAAGTAGTCCATCATGGCGTGGTCGCGAAAGTAGTCCATCACCGGGCCATGCGGCCGCCAACGGAAAGCCTTGGCCAGTTTGAGGCGGTAGCGGTTGAGCGGGCGCAGTTCGATGATGCCAATGCGGTCCAGTTGCGCCAGGTAGCGCACGCACTCAGCTTCGTTCAGCCGGTAGCTGGCCACGATTTGCTCCAGCGTCCATTGGCTCAGCACGCAAATGGCCACCAGCAGCAGTTTTTTGTCGGCCACCACCGCGCGTTCCTGCTCTTGCGTCAGCTCGGCCAGCAGGGGTTGGGTGTCGGCCACGCGGCGCGCCAGATCGGCAAAGTCGAGCTTGAGCGCGCGGCACATGGCGTCGATGCGCGATAGCGGCATATCGCCCTTGGCCAGCATGCGCTTGACGCTGGATTCGGCCATGCCCAGGGCCACCGCCAAGTCGGCATAGGTCATGTGAGCGGCTTTCAGTTCCTTTTTGATGGCGGTAACCAGGTCGGCGGTGGTGCTCATGGGTATTTGTAAATGATACTTTGTGTACCTAAAATATACACTGTATTGATATTTGATACCAATTGGCACTGACCGGTTCACACTGCAAGGCATCTTCACCCCCTGGAGTTTTCTATGAACCGATCCGCCTCCTCCGCCACGCCCCCATCTGCTCTAACCCCTATCCACACTCCAAACTTCAAACTATGTGCAACCCCAGTGTCCCGCGCGGAGGCTGGCCTGTTGGTCGCCTTGTTGCTGGCGCTGCTGTTGGCCTGTGTTGGCCCCCACGTGTCGCAACACGCCCACTACCACGCCTTTGCCGACCAGCGCACCCTGTGGGGCGTGCCCTGTGCGATGGATGTGCTGAGCAATCTGGCGTTTGCCCTCATGGGCATCTGGGGGCTGGTGGGCCTGCGGGGCCACGCTGCAGGCACCACCCGCAGCCTGGTGGGTGTATTTTTCGGCGGCTTGTTGGTCACGGCGCTGTGTTCTGCGCTGTACCACCTGCAGCCCGGTGATGCGTCGCTGGCCGTGGACCGTTTGGGCATGGTGCTGGCGTTTGCCGGGCTCACGGGCCTGGCGGTGGCCGAGCGGCTGAGTGCGCGCGCTGGCGTGGTGGTAGCTGCCACCGTGCTGGTGGCGGGCCCGCTGGCGGTGCTGGTGTGGCAGCACAGCGCCAACTTGTTGCCCTGGTCGGTGCTGCAGGGCGGGGGTATGTTGCTGGTGCTGGCCATGGCGCTGCGCCGCCCGCTGGCCGGTACTTCGGGGCTGCCCTTGGGCGTGGTGATCGCCTGGTACACGGTGGCCAAACTGTTGGAGCTGGGAGACCACCACGTGTTTGAATTCACGCAGGGGCAGGTGTCGGGCCACAGCCTCAAGCATGTGTGTGCTGCCATGGCGGCGTGGCCTGTCATTGCCCTCATGCACAATGGCGCCCACGCCCGGCTTGGGCAGCACGGTGCAGTGCGTGCTTGAGTTCAAAAAAGAGGTAAGAGGAAACACCATGACGACCCATTCCACCGGTACCGCGCCTGCCACCGACCCCCACGCGCACCCCAACCAGTTTGCCTTGCTGGGCCAGCGCCGATTTGCACCGTTTTTCTGGACGCAGTTCGCGGGTGCGGCCAATGACAACCTGTTCAAGTTTGCCTTTACCGTGATGGTCACCTACCAGCTCAGCGTGGGCTGGCTGCCACCAGCCATGGCGGGGCTGGTGATTGGTGCCTTGTTTATTCTGCCGTTTTTGCTGTTCTCGGCCACGGCCGGGCAGTTGACCGACAAGTACGACAAAACGGTGATGATTCGTTTTGTTAAGAACCTGGAGATCGCCATCATGGCGATTGCGGCCTGGGGCTTTGTGACCGATCAGGTGGTGGTTTTGCTTTTGTGCACCTTCTTGATGGGTGTGCACTCCACGCTGTTTGGCCCGGTCAAGTTTGCGCTGTTGCCGCAGGTGCTCAACGAGCGGGAACTGACGGGTGGCAACGGCATGGTGGAGATGGGCACCTTTGTGGCCATTTTGATGGGCAACGTGGTGGGCGGCCTGCTGGTGGCCATTCCTGATATTGGCCATGAGACTGTGGCGATTGCCTGTGTCGGCCTGGCCATTGTGGGGCGCTTGGTGGCGGGCTATATCCCCCCGGCACCGGCAACCGATCCGGGCTTGACCATCAACTGGAACCCCGTCACCGAAACCCTGCGCAACCTCAAGTTAGCGCATGGCAACTTGGTGGTATTCCGCTCGCTGCTGGGCATCAGCTGGATGTGGTTTTTTGGTGCCGTGTTTCTGAGCCAGTTCCCCAGCTTTGCCAAAGAGGTGCTGCATGGCGATGCCAAAGTGGCCTCGCTGTTGCTGGTGGTGTTCTCCATCGGCATCGGCACCGGCTCGCTCTTGTGCGAGGTGCTGAGCCGCCGCCATGTCGAAATTGGTTTGGTGCCCCTGGGCGCCATTGGCATGAGCGTGTTTGCGGTGGACCTGTACCTGGCATCTAACGGCTTGCCCGCGGTGCCGGTGATGGACGTGGCCGCCTTCCTGGCGCAACCAGCCCATTGGCGCGTGCTAATGGACCTGGCGCTGCTGAGCCTGTTTGCCGGTTTGTACAGCGTGCCCATGTATGCGCTGATTCAGTTGCGCAGCCAGCCCACGCACCGCGCGCGCATCATCGCGGCCAACAATATTTTGAATGCGCTGTTCATGATTGGCAGTTCGGTGATTGCGGGCGCTTTGCTCAAAAGCGGCTTCACCATTCCGCAAATCTTCTTGTTCACCGGCATTGCCAACGCGGTGGTGGCGTTTTACATCTTCATGCTGGTGCCCGAGTACCTGTTGCGCTTCGTGGCCTGGATGCTGTCCCACTTTGTGTACCGCTTTCAGGTGCGCAACGATGAGCACATCCCCACCGAAGGCGCAGCCATTTTGGTGTGCAACCACGTGAGTTTTGTCGATGCCATTTTGCTGATGGCGGCCAGCCCACGGCCTATTTACTTCATCATGGACCACCGCATTTTTAAAGTGCCGGTGCTGGGCTGGTTGTTCCGCCTGGGCAAGGCCATTCCCATCGCCCCGCGCGCCGAAGACCCTACCGCCTACGAGGCCGCTTTTGACGCCGCTGCCAAAGTGTTGAAAGAGGGCGACCTGTTGTGCATCTTCCCCGAAGGCGGCATCACCCGCGACGGCACGGTGCAAGAGTTCAAGGGCGGCATCATGAAAATTTTGGAGCGCACCACACAGCAAGGCACGGCGGTGCAGGTGGTGCCCATGGCGCTGACCAACCTGTGGGGCTCGTTCTTTAGCCGGGTGGAGCAGGGCGGCGCCATGGTGCGGCCTTTCCGCCGGGGCGCGTTCAGCCGCGTGGGCTTGAACGTGGGCGCCCCCATGCCGTTGGCAGCTGTGACGCCTCTGGAGTTGCAGGCCCAGGTGAAGACCTTGCTGGGCTGAATCCAATGTGCGATGCCCTGGCCGTACCGTGGTGAGTGCGCCGTAACTGCGCTGCATCTGCGCGGCGAGAGTCCGACCAAGGTAATCAGGATCTATGGCCAATGTTTCAGGGTCTGGCAGATGCAGTGGCCATGTTATAATTGACAGGCTTTGCAGGTGGTATTTACGCTTCATCTGCAATTCAATCGCAAATCGGCCTCGACAAGGTGTTGATCGCGCGGGAAATGTATTCCTCGATGTGGTCGATCAGTGGGCTGAATTTTAGATCTAACCTTTTGGAGTTTTTATGGCAGTTACCATGCGCGAAATGTTGGAGGCTGGTGTTCACTTTGGACACCAAACTCGTTTCTGGAATCCAAAGATGGCGCCGTTTATTTTCGGCCATCGCAATAAAATCCACATTATCAATTTGGAAAAGTCGCTTCCCATGTTTCAGGATGCGGCCAAGTTTGTGCGGCAGTTGACCGCCAAGCGGGGGACGATTTTGATGGTTGGAACCAAGCGCCAAGCGCGCGAGATCGTTGCGGTAGAGGCGCAGCGCGCAGGGGTTCCTTTTGTTGATCAGCGTTGGTTAGGCGGTATGTTGACCAATTTCAAAACTGTCAAGACATCCATCAAACGTTTGAAGGAGATGAAGGCGCAGCAAGAATCTGGTCTTGAGAGTATGAGCAAAAAAGAGCAGCTCATGTTCGCCCGTGAGTTGGCTAAGTTGGAAAAAGATATTGGTGGCATTCAGGATATGAATGCTTTGCCTGATGCGATTTTTGTGATTGACGTTGGTTATCACAAGATTGCCATTGCTGAGGCGCGCAAGCTCGGCATTCCTTTGATTGGCGTGGTTGACTCGAATCACTCACCAGAAGGTATTGATTACGTTATTCCGGGTAACGACGATTCATCCAAGGCTGTTACGTTGTATGCACGCGGCATTGCTGATGCGATCTTGGAGGGACGTGCCAATGCTGTGGATGATGTAGTTAAAGCAGTTGCTGCCGAGAATGGTGACGAGTTCGTTGAGGTAAGCGAGGCTTCTGCCTGAGATCTTTTTTACCCGGAAAATGGGGCTTAGTTGCCCCTTTTTTTTAGCCCTATATACACTGACTGATTGAATACGGAGAAACAAAATGGCTGCTATTACCGCAAGCATGGTTGCTGAACTGCGTGGAAAAACGGATGCACCGATGATGGAGTGCAAAAAAGCGTTGACCGAAGCCGAAGGCGATATGGTCAAAGCGGAGGAGTTGCTGCGCGTGAAGTTGGGAAGCAAGGCGGGCAAGGCCGCTGCGCGTGTGACGGCTGAAGGAGTGGTTGCGACGTTCATGGATGGCACCTTGGGCGCCATGATTGAAGTCAATTGCGAAACCGATTTTGTGACCAAAAATGACAGCTTCCTGGCATTGGCCAATGCGGCTGCAGCCTTGGTTGCCAAGAACAATCCTTCCGATATTGCTGCGCTGGGTGCCGCTGCCTATTCGCAAGATGGATTTGGTCCGACGCTGGAAGATGTGCGCAAGGGATTGATCGGGAAAATCGGTGAAAACATGACGTTCCGTCGCTTCAAACGTTATGCATCGGGCGCCAAATTGGCATCTTATTTGCACGGTACGCGCATCGGCGTGGTGGTGGAGTTTGAAGGTGATGATGTCGCGGCGAAAGATGTGGCCATGCATGTGGCTGCCATGAAGCCCGTGTCCTTGTCCAGCAATGACGTACCTGCTGAATTGGTGGAACGTGAGCGTTCAGTGGCAGCTGCCAAGGCAGCGGAAGATGCTGCTGTGGCCACCGCCGCAGGCAAGCCTGTGCAATCGGCGGAGATTGTTGCCAAGCGCATTGAGGGCGGCGTTCAGAAATACCTGAAAGAAGTGTCTTTGTTTAACCAGTCCTTTGTCAAAAATGACAAGCAGACCGTTGAGCAAATGCTGAAGGCTGCCAATACCACCGTCAAGGCGTTTACGCTGTACGTGGTGGGTGAAGGGATTGAGAAGAAGGTGGATGACTTTGCTGCCGAGGTGGCCGCGCAAGTCGCTGCCGCCAAGCAAGGTGCTTGATCTTGTTTGTTAAGTCAAGCGCCACTGTAGAAACCTGCTCCAATGGAAGTCGTCATGAGTCAAGATAAACCCGCTTACAAGCGAATATTGCTAAAGTTGTCGGGAGAGGCTTTGATGGGGGACGACCAGTTTGGCATCAATCGTGACACCATTGTTCGGATGGTTGACGAGATCGCTGAGGTGACACGGTTGGGTGTAGAGGTGGCCGTTGTCATCGGTGGTGGCAACATTTTCCGTGGTGTTGCGGGTGGTTCGGTAGGAATGGACAGGGCGACCGCTGATTACATGGGTATGTTGGCCACTGTCATGAACGCCCTGGCGCTGGGTGACACCATGAACAAAGCAGGTTTGACGGCACGTGTCATGTCGGCTATTGGCATTGAGCAAGTGGTGGAGCCTTATGTTCGTCCCAAGGCCCTGCAGTACCTGGAAGAAGGAAAGGTTGTTATCTTTGCGGCGGGTACCGGCAATCCATTCTTTACGACCGACACGGCTGCAGCCTTGCGTGGGGCCGAGATTGGTGCCGAAATCGTTCTGAAGGCAACCAAGGTAGATGGCGTTTACAGTGCTGACCCTAAAAAAGATCCTCTGGCAACGCGTTATGCAAAACTGAGTTTTGATGAGGCAATGTCGAGAAACCTGGGCATCATGGACGCTGCAGCCTTTGCGCTATGCCGTGACCAGAAGTTGCCGATCAAAGTGTTTTCCATATTCAAGCACGGCGCGCTCAAAAGTGTTGTGATGGGGGATGATGAGGGCACCCTGGTGCACGTTTGAACTATCTGGATCGGTTGAGGAGCAGTTATGGCGATTGATGAAATAAAGAAAAACCTCGAAACCAAAATGGATCATTCCATTTCCGCTTTCAAGAACAATCTGACCAAAATTCGGACAGGCCGAGCCAACCCTGCGCTGTTAGATACGGTGCATGTAGATTACTACGGGTCCTTGGTGCCTCTAAGCCAGGTGGCTAATCTGTCCCTGCTGGATGCGCGTACTATCAGCGTCCAGCCTTGGGAAAAAGGGATGGGTGCCAAAATTGAAAAGGCAATCCGCGAAAGTGATTTAGGATTGAATCCTTCCAGCATGGGAGACTTGATACGTGTTCCCATGCCAATCATGACCGAGGAGCGTCGTCGCGAGTTGACAAAATTGGTACGCGGCGAAGGGGAAAATGCCAAGATCGCGATTCGCAGTTTGCGCCGGGACGCAAACGATGCGGTAAAGAAGCTGGTAAAAGACAAAGCGGCATCGGAAGACGATCAGAAACGCTCAGAGGCCGAAATTCAGAAATTAACGGATCGGCACATTGCGGATGTTGATCGTCTGGTAGTGGCAAAAGAAGCCGATATCATGGCCGTTTGATTGTTGTTTTGCAAATTTTGCACAACATGGCACTGCCTGCGGTTGTTCCCCGTCACATCGCCATAGTAATGGACGGAAACGGGCGCTGGGCTTCAAAGCGATTTTTGCCTCGCATAGCGGGGCACCAACAAGGTGTCGAGGCCTTGAAGCGAATTGTTCGTGCCTGTGCCAAGCACAAAATTGCGGTTTTGACCGTATTCGCTTTTTCTTCTGAAAACTGGAGTCGTCCTGCAGAAGAAGTTTCAGGATTGATGGAACTTCTCGCGATGGCCTTATCCAAAGAAGTATCTCAACTCAAGCGCGATGGCGTGCAGCTTCATTTTGTTGGTGCGCGTGAAACATTGTCTGACCGTGTAAAACATGGTTTTGACAGCGCTGAAGCCAGCACTGCAGAAAACACCACGCTGGTTTTGAACGTGTGTTTCAACTATGGCGGTCGGTGGGATATGGTTCAGGCTGCCAAGCGTCTGGTCCATGCAGGTTTGGCGATCAACGAGGACAGTTTAGCCAGATCCATGGCATTGGCACATTGTCCTGATCCTGATTTGATAATCCGAACCGGAGGCGAGACGCGGATCAGTAACTTCTTGCTATGGCAGGCTGCGTATTCGGAACTGTACTTTTGTGACGTTTTGTGGCCCGATTTTGATGAAGGTGAGTTGGATATCGCTCTGCAAGCATATGCCTCGCGGGAGCGGCGCTTTGGGAAAACTTCAGATCAACTTGCCGTTGGTACGTTACCGGCTTAACCCAGAATTCATATGCTCAAGCAACGAATCATTACGGCAATCGTGTTGTTGGCGATATTGCTCCCTGCTGTTTTCCATCCGGCTGTGCAGGTTTTTGGATTGGTGACCGTAGCATTGATCGCTGCTGGTGCGTGGGAGTGGTCCAAGTTAAATCGCGGTGGTTCTTTGGCTTCCATCGGGGCAGCGGTTGTCTGTGCTGGCATGTGTATCGCTTCGTGGTACTTTGGATTGATCACCGCCGCGCCCAAGGTGATCTGGATTGTGATTGGCGGGGGATGGGTTGTTCTCGGTGCGTGGTTGCTGCACGGGGGCGTCGCTGCATGGACCAATGTTCATCCGGTGATACGGTGGTGCGGCGGCATAGTGGCGCTATGGGCTGCCTGGTTGGCGGTAGTGCAGGCACGCATCATCGGAATTAATTTTCTGTTCTCCGTGTTGGTGTTGGTATGGGTGGCCGACATTGGGGCCTACTTTGCCGGTCGAGCGTTTGGCGGGCGTATATTTGCGCGTAAATTGGCACCAACGATTAGTCCCGGAAAAACCTGGGAAGGCGTGTGCGGCGGGGTGGTTGGGGTATTGGTCTGCGCATTTGTGTGGCAGGCCTGGGACGTAGGCGGCAGCGCGTCTCAAGCTAGCCTCTACACCCGCCTTGGTAGTCACGGTATTGCATTCATGGTTTTTGTCGTGCTGTTCTTGGCAATGATGAGCGTGGTTGGTGATTTGCTCGAGTCGCTGTTTAAGCGCAGCGCAGGTGTGAAAGACAGCAGTAACTTGCTGCCCGGGCACGGTGGGGTGTTGGACCGTGTTGACGCCTTATTGCCCATCTTGCCGTTGGCAATGGCCTTGGCGACACTATGACTACGGTGATTAATGTGACGGTGCTGGGATCGACGGGGTCGATTGGCGTCAATACGTTGGATGTGATTGCACGCCACCCAGATCGGTTTCGGATTTTTGCCCTGACGGCGCGTACCAGTGTTTCAGATATGTTGAAGCAGTGTGCCATCCATCGTCCGGTGTATGCGGTGATGGACAGTGAACCGCACGGGCGACAACTAGCGTCCCAACTGCACGCCGAGAATGTGCCTACCCAAGTGCTTTGTGGTGCTGCTGCAATCGAAATGGTAGCCCAGCACGAAAGTGTGGACATGGTAATGGCTGCGATTGTCGGGGCGGCGGGACTAGCCCCCTGTCTGGCGGCTGCACGTACTGGAAAACGCTTGCTGCTTGCAAACAAAGAAGCCTTGGTGGTGGGGGGGCAATTGTTTATGGATGCGGTAGCTGCTGGAGGGGCCACTTTGTTGCCGATTGACAGTGAGCACTCCGCAATTTTCCAGTCCTTGCCGCAGGATCGGCGCCAGTGGGCATCTCAGGTCGACAAGATAATATTGACTGCATCAGGCGGACCGTTTAGAACCCGCGATCCTGTGACGCTGAAATACGTCACACCAGAAGAAGCCTGTGCCCACCCCAACTGGGTCATGGGGCGCAAAATTTCGGTTGACTCGGCCACCATGATGAATAAGGCGCTAGAGGTCATTGAGGCGAAGTTCTTGTTTGAGCTTCCGCTTGAAAAAATTGAAGTCGTCATACACCCCCAAAGTGTCATCCACTCCATGGTGCAATACGTTGACCACTCCGTAATTGCGCAATTGGGTACACCTGACATGCGTGGTCCGATTGCATATGGTTTATCTTGGCCACAGCGGGTTGTTTCGGGTGCAACCGCGCTGAACTTTTCTGCCATGTCCAACCTCACATTTGAACCTTTGAATCATGAGGGGCACAGACAACGCTACCCTGGTTTGGAACTTGCTTGGGATGTGTTGAAGGCGCCACCCGGAACAACCGCTGTTCTGAATGCAGCCAATGAAGTAGCAGTGGCTGCATTTTTGGAGCGGAAAATCCGCTATGACCAAATTCACCGTGTGAATGTGCGGACCTTAGAGCGTGTGCATCCCGAACCCCCCGTCTCGCTCGAAGATCTGCTGGCGCTGGATCACCAGACGCGTGCGGCCGCGAATGGAGTCATTGCGCAATTGAGAAACTAATCGGAGCACGAAGTATTCCCCATGGTGACTGTTATCTCGTTCGTTATTGCCATTGCATTGCTGGTTGCTGTGCACGAATGGGGACACTTCGCGATGGCAAGGGTTTGCGGTGTAAAAGTGTTGCGGTTCTCGGTCGGGTTTGGAACGCCGTTGTGGCGTTGGATTTCACCCCAGTCTGGAACCGAATTCGTGCTAGGTGCTTGGCCATTAGGCGGCTACGTCAAGATGCTGGACGAGCGTGAAGGCCCGGTGGATGCATCCGAAAGACACCGAGCCTTCAATACCCAAACGCTAAGCCGCAGGGCACTGATTGTGCTGGCCGGCCCACTTGCCAACCTTGTATTCGCGGTGTTCCTGTATTCGATTGTGAATTGGATTGGTGTCCAGCAAGCACAGGCGGTTTTGTCCAAGCCTTTGGAGGGTTCTATCGCAGCCCAAGCCGGGATTGTCGGCGGAGAGCATGTGTTCAGGGCCGGTTTTGAAGGCGACGATTTGGATGCGGTGGCATCGTTTGACGATTTTCGTTGGTGGTTAACCCGTGGAGCCTTGGCACATCGCAATTTGCAGGTGGAGTATGCCAACGATCCATCGCACGATCGCAAGACGGTCACGCTCGCGCTTTCAGGGGTGGATTCACGCATTGCAGATGCGCAGCTGTTCCGCAATATCGGAATTATTGGTCCGTATTCTGAACCGCGTATCGAAGAAGTTTTGCCAGATGGCGCGGCCAAGATGGCGGGCGTGCAGGCAGGAGATCTTGTCTTGCGTATCGATGCCATACCGGTTCTGGATGCGGGCGATTTGCGTGAGCGTATTCGTGCCTCCGGCGTCAGCGGAGTCGCCGCAGCACAGCAGTGGCAGGTTCTGCGTGGTCAAACGCGTTTAGTGCTGCATGTCACGCCCAAAGCGGAGGCCTATGACGGGCACATGGTTGGCAGAGTAGGTGCCATGATTGGCGCGCCTCCGGCATCGACCACGGTACAGTTTGGCTTGGTGGCCGGAGTGCACCGTGCGTTGTTGCGTACGGGAGAAGTATCGGTTCTGACCCTGCGCATGATGGGACAAATGCTGATCGGGCAGGCGTCTGTAAAAAATCTGAGCGGCCCCATTACCATTGCCGACTATGCAGGGAAGTCGGCTGCGCTGGGAGTGACCCAGTTCTTGGTGTTTTTAGCACTGATAAGCATCAGTTTAGGGGTACTCAATCTGCTGCCATTGCCAGTGCTCGACGGAGGACACCTGATGTATTATCTTTGGGAGTCGGTGACTGGCAGACCCTTATCTGAAGTATCCATGGAGTGGTTACAGCGCGTGGGTCTTGGAATATTGCTGGTCATGATGTGTGTTGCCATGTTCAATGACGTCACACGCTTGCTGGGTTAATCGGATGCTGTGCGTTGCAGCTGCCACTTACTTTGGTCAAAATTAATGCTAATAAAAAATGCTGTCTTGCGGTTCATCGGTCTGGGTGCTGTGTCGCTTGGTTTTTTGACGGGTGCCTGGGCGTTAGAACCCTTCTCTGTCAAGGATATTCGTGTCGAAGGTCTGCAGCGCGTTGAGGCCGGAACCGTGTTCGCGTCGTTGCCTGTTCGGGTTGGAGATACTTACAGTGATGAAAAGGCGGCTGCAGCGATTCGTGCCCTTTTTGGTTTGGGCTTGTTCAAGGACATTCGCATTGAGGCCAACGCCGGTGTATTGATTGTGATTGTCGAAGAGCGGCCATCTATTGCGGATGTTGATTTTGCGGGTACCAAGGAGTTTGACAAAGATGTATTAAAGAAAGCGCTTGCGGATATTGGTTTGTCGGATGGTCGTCCCTTTGACAAAGCTCTGGTTGACAAGGCCGAGCAGGAGTTAAAGCGTCAATATATTAATCGCAGCATGTATGCCACCGAGGTGGTGACCACTGTCACGCCGATTGAGCGCAATCGTGTCAATTTGAACTTTTCAGTGATTGAGGGGGATACTGCCAAGATCACCAGTATCCGCATTGTGGGCAATAACGCATTTAGCGAATCGACTTTGCGCGGCCAGTTTGATTCGGATACCGCAGGGTGGTTAACCTGGTATACCAAAGCGAATCGGTATTCGCGTGCCAAACTCAACGCAGATATCGAGACGCTGCGTTCCTATTATCTGACGCGGGGCTATTTGGAGTTCAAAGTGGATTCCACGCAAGTGGCGATTTCCCCAAACAAGCAGGAGATTGCCATCACCATTAACGTGACCGAAGGGGAGCGATTTGTGGTGAGTAAAATTAAATTGGCTGGCAATTACCTGGGCAAGGAAGAGGAATTTCAATCGCTGATCGCCATTCAGGCGGGTGAGGTATACAACGCCGATCAGGTCACCCAAACCACCAAAGCCTTCACTGAGTACTTTAGCAATTTTGGCTTTGCGTTTGCTAGAGCCGAAGTGCGAACCGAAGTTGACCGCGCTACCAATCGCGTTGAGTTGACCCTGCTGGCAGAGCCGTCTCGCCGGGTGTATGTGCGCCGAATCAGTGTTGCGGGCAATGACCGCACGCGAGACGAAGTCATTCGCCGCGAGTTTCGTCAGCTGGAAGCGGCATGGTACGACGGTGACAAGATACGCCAATCGCGAAACCGTGTGGACCGGCTTGGTTTTTTTCAAGACGTATTTTTAGAAACCCAGGACGTGGCGGGTTCGCAGGATCAGGTGGATTTGTTGGTTACCGTAAAAGAGAAGCCCACCGGCAGTTTGAGTCTGGGGGCGGGACTTTCCAGTAGCGAAGGGTTGGGGCTGACGTTCGGATTCAAAGAGGACAATGCATTTGGCTCTGGCAACTCGTTGGGAGTTGACCTCAACACCAGCAAATACAACCGGTCCATCGTCTTCAACACCACCAATCCCTACTTTACTGACGATGGCGTGTCGCGCACCTTTGATCTTGCCATGCGCACCTCCAAACCCTACACGGACATTGACAGCTACTCGTTGGAAACAACTTCGGCGAGCGTACGCTTTGGTGTTCCTTTCACCGATATGGATACGGTGTATTTCGGCCTGGGTGTTGACCGCACAACTATTGTTGCCGGTACCGGGTTGCCACTTGCCTACGAGGACTACGCCAATCAATTTGGATACACCACCAATGCGGTGCCGATTTCAGTAGGGTGGGGCGGGATACCCGCGACAGTGCGCTGGTTCCGAGTTCGGGCAGGTTGATGCGTGCTACGGCCGAATGGAGTGTGGCAGGTGAATTGCGTTACCTTCGCGGTACGGCCCAGTACCAGCAGTTCTACCCCATCTCCAAGAAGGTGACAGGAGCCATCAATGCGGAGGTTTCGGCTGGAGCAGGAACAAATGGCTTGTCATATCCCATCTTCAAAAACTATTACGCCGGTGGTTTGGGGTCGGTCCGTGGGTTCGAGCAGGGTAGTTTGACAACCGGCTCCCAGCGGGCTTCGTTTCAGAGTGCGACCGGCGGTGCGTCGAAAATTAATTTGAATACCGAAATATTGTCGCCCTTGCCAGGGGGCGGAACAGACAGAACGTTGCGGATGTTCGGCTTTGTAGATGCGGGTGGGGTATTTGATGCCGGTGAGTCAATTCAACTGCAGGATTTACGCTCATCTTATGGCGTAGGTATCAGTTGGATTTCGCCGGTGGGTCCATTGCGGCTTGCTTTTGCCCGCCCGATTCGCCACTTTGATGGCGATAGAATCCAGACCATGCAATTTCAGATTGGGACAACTTTCTAATGAAAAATACGTTAAGAACTGGTGCTTGGGACTTGTGCTGGTTGCTGTGGCGGGTGCCGTGTCCGCACAGGAATCCAAAGTAGGTTATATCAATACCCAGCGCATCACCACGGAGTCCACACCGGCCAAGATGGCGCAGTCCAAGTTGGAGCAGGAATTCTCCAAACGCCAGAAGGAGTTGACAGACCAACAAGCATCGCTGAAGGCGTTCAGCGACAAGTTTGAGCGAGATGCCCCCACCCTGTCCGAGAGTCAGCGAGCAGCCCGACAAAAGGAGTATTCCGAAATTGGTCGCGATTTTCAGCGCAAGCAGCGTGAGTTTCAGGAGGATTTGAATGGCCGGCGCAACGAAGAGTTGCAGCAGGTGCTGGACAAGACTAATAAAGCCGTCAAGCAAGTTGCTGAAACGGACAAGTACGATCTGGTGATTCAGGAGGTGGTGTATTTCAACCCTAGGCACGACATTACCGACAAAGTGTTGAAGATACTTAACAGTGGCGCGAAGTAATACAAGATTTCAAAGGTTCGTTGTATGGAGCTCAATCTGGCTTCGGTGGTGGAGTCGTTGGGCGGTGCGCTGCATGGCGATGGTGCCATGCGCATCACCGGGATTGCACCACTGGAGGTTGCGACAGCCGGGGATCTTAGCTTTCTGAGTAATCCCAAGTACCAGCAACAGTTGCTTGGGTCAAAGGCGGGTTGCGTCATTGTGGGGCCCTCAATGCAAGAGGTCGCACTGGCACGTGGCGCCTGCATCGTTGCCGACCAACCCTATTTGTACTTTGCCAAACTGACCCAGTTATGGAAGCACAAGAGTGGCCATTCCGCTTCTGTGGGCATTCACCCCAGTGCTGTGGTAAGCGCCGACGCACAGGTGCACCCGTCCGCATCGATTGGTCCATTGTGTGTGATTGAGCGGGGCGCCCGCATTGGCGCTGCGACAGTGTTGAAATCACGCGTCACGGTGGGTGAGCACTGTGTGGTGGGTGAACGCTGCATTCTGCACCCCGGCGTGGTCATTGGGGCCGACGGTTTTGGTTTTGCCCCGAACGGTGATGCCTGGGAAAAAATAGAACAACTTGGTGCAGTGCAGATTGGTAACGATGTAGAAATTGGCGCCAACACCTGCATCGACCGCGGAGCGCTGCAAGATACCGTGATTGAGGATGGTGTCAAACTCGACAACCTGATTCAGATCGGGCACAACGTGCGCATTGGGCGCCATACGGCCATGGCCGGATGCGCGGGTGTTGCGGGCAGTACCACCATTGGCCCGCACTGCACGGTGGGGGGCGGCGCCATCATTTTGGGGCACATCACCATCGGTGCGCATGTCAATATTTCTGCCGCCACCACGGTGAGTAAGTCGATTCTGAAGCCCGGGCATTACACCGGCATATTCCCGGTCGATGACAATGCCGCATGGGAGCGCAATGCCGCCACCTTGAAGCAGCTTCATAGCCTGCGCGACCGCATCAAAACCTTGGAAAAAAACAACCAATGATGGATATCCACGAAATTCTCAAGCTCTTGCCGCACCGTTACCCGTTTCTGATGGTGGACCGTGTGCTCTCGATTGACAAGGGTAAGTCCATTCAGGCCCTCAAAAACGTCAGCATCAATGAGCCTTTTTTTAACGGCCATTTTCCGCATCGCCCGGTGATGCCGGGTGTGCTGATGCTGGAGGCCATGGCACAGGTTGCCGCCTTGCTGTCGTTTGACGCGATGGGCGTCAGGCCGGACGACAAAACTGTGTACTACTTCGCCGGTATCGACGCAGCGCGCTTCAAGCGCCCGGTGGAGCCCGGTGACCAACTCATCATGGATGTATCCCTGTTGCGCTCAAAAGCCGGTATTTCCAAATACGCCGGTGTAACCCGGGTGGACGGCAATGTGGTCTGCGAAGCCGAGTTGATGTGCACCATGCGCACCATCGCCTAAAGCCTCCGGCCTGCGACCATGACGCGCATTCACTCCACTGCGATGGTTGACCCGGGTGCTGAACTCGACAGCACGGTAACCGTTGGCCCCTATACCCTGATTGGCCCGCATGTACGCATTGGTGCCGGTACCACGGTCGGGCCACACTGTGTCATTGAAGGCCACACCACCATCGGGTGCGACAACCGTATTTTCCAGTTCAACTCTCTGGGGGCAATACCACAAGACAAAAAGTACGCCGGTGAGCCCTGCGAGTTGGTGATTGGTGCGCGCAACACCATCCGTGAGTTTTGCACCTTTAACATTGGATCGCCGGGCGACGCCGGTGTGACCCGGGTGGGCAACGACAACTGGATCATGGCCTACGTGCACATAGCGCACGACTGTGTCGTCGGCAACAACACCATTTTTGCCAACTGCACGCAGCTCGCAGGGCATGTTCATGTGGGGGATTGGGCGATATTGGGAGGCGTTACCCTGGTGCACCAGTTTGTGCGCGTGGGTGCGCATTGCATGACGGCCATGAATTCCGCGCTGGTAGCCGATTTGCCGCCGTTTGTGAAATGCCAGGGCCAGCCCGCCAGCGCGCGCACCATGAACTTTGAGGGCCTGCGCCGCCGGGGCTGGACGCCCGAGCGCATCAGCGGCGTAAAAGCCATGTACAAGGCCCTGTACCGGGACGGGCTGACACTGGAACAGTCGTGTCGCAGATCGCAGCACTGGCCGTCGAGCGTGCGGAAACAGCCGAAGATGTGGCCATGATGCTGGCCTTCCTCGAACACACTTCCCCGCAACGCGGCATTGTTCGTTAGGCCATGTCGGCAGCGTTGTCCGAGTCCGTGGCCCAGGCAGAGCAGACCCGACCGTCCGTGGCCATGGTGGCCGGTGAGGCATCCGGCGATCTACTCGCCGGGCTGTTGCTCGACGGTTTGAGGCAACGCTGGCCCCTGCTGACATCGGTTGGCATCGGCGGGCCGCAGATGCAGCGCCACGGCTTTGATGCCTGGTGGCCGCACCACAAACTGGCCGTGCACGGCTATGGTTGGGAGGTGCTGCGCCGCCTGCGTGAACTGGTAGGCATCCGCAGGCAGTTGCAGGTCCGCCTGCTGGCACAGCGGCCGGACGTCTTTATTGGTGTGGACGCGCCCGACTTCAACTTGGCGCTGGAGCGCAAGCTGCGCACGCAAGGCATCAAGACCGTGCATTTCGTCTGCCCCAGCATTTGGGCTTGGCGGGCCCATCGGGTGGAGAAAATCCGTGCCAGCGCGGACCATGTGTTGTGTCTCTTTCCGTTTGAACCCGAACTGTTGGCGCGCCACGGCATTGCAGCCACCTATGTGGGGCACCCACTGGCCAATGTGGTCCCGCTGGAGCCCAACCGCGCAGGCGCCCGAGCCGCCTTGGGCCTGCAAAGCGGTGACCGGGTACTGGCCGTGTTGCCGGGTAGCCGTGGATCCGAGATTGCGCACCTGGCTTTGTGCTTTTTTCAGGCTGCCGCGCTCGTCAGGCAAGCGCATGCAGCTATCAAAATCATAGTGCCTGCGGTTCCCGCCTTGCGCTCCCGCATCGAGGCCGCCGCCGCGCAGGCCGGCATTTCGGCGCATGTGCGTATCGTTGACGGCCAGTCGCACACCGTGCTGGCGGCTTGCGACCTGACCCTGATCGCCAGCGGCACCGCCACCCTGGAGGCAGCCCTGTTCAAGCGCCCGATGGTGATCGCCTACCGCATGGGCTGGCTCAGCTGGCAGATCATGCGGCGCAAGCAACTCCAGCCTTGGGTGGGACTGCCCAACATCTTGAGCGGCCAATTTATCGTGCCCGAGCTGTTGCAGGACCAAGCCACCCCCCAGTCCCTGGCCGCTGCGGTGCTCCAGTGGCTCGATGACATGGACAAGAACCCGGCGAAAATGGCCGCTTTGCAACAACATTACCTGGCGCTGCACCATAGCCTGCAGCGCGACACCTCTACGTTGGCAACCGATGCGATCGAAAAACTCCTTGCCCGTTGAACCCACATCCTTGTCGTGGGACACCGTCGGCCTGATCGCCGGTGTGGACGAGGCAGGGCGTGGCCCGCTGGCCGGACCTGTGGTGGCCGCCGCCGTCATCCTGGACGAGCGCAACCCCATCGCCGGGCTGGCCGACTCCAAAGTGCTGACGGCACGCCGACGTGCGCAGTTGTTTGACGAAATCCGCGCCAAAGCCCTGTGCTGCTCCATTGCCCAGGCCAGTGTGGAAGAAATTGATGCCATCAACATCCTGCAGGCCACCCTCTTGGCCATGCGCCGCGCGGTCGAGGGGCTGCGCCTCAAGCCGGCCCTGGTGCTGGTCGATGGCAATCGGCTACCGGTGCTCGACGTGCGCGCACAAGCCATCGTCAAAGGCGACAGCACGGTGCAGGCCATCTCCGCTGCGTCCATTCTGGCCAAAGTCACACGCGACACCTGGTGCGCCGAGTTCGACGCCCAATACCCCCAATACGGCTTTGCCGGGCACAAAGGTTATGGTACGGCGGCCCACCTGTTGGCGCTGCAAACCCATGGGGCCTGCCCCCAGCACCGCAAAACTTTCGGCCCGGTGGCGCGGGTGCTGGCATGAATCGCGCCTACCGCCCGAAAGTACGTTTGTGACTGCCGCCGCCACCGCGCCCGCCCGCATTACGTCGCGCGACAACCCCTTGCTCAAAGAGGTTCGCAAAGTCGCGCAGGACAACACCGCCTACCGCAAGGCCGGCCGCTACTGGGTCGAGGGTGACCACCTGTGCAGCGCCGCCCTGGCTGCGTGGCCTGCGCCCGGCAGTGGCCGTATTTTCAGAAGATTATTGGCCAGTTGCGCCCGCCGGGTATGCGCAGGCAGCTATCAAAAGTATAGTAACTCCAACCCCCCTGTTCCGTGAACTCAGTGGACTGGAGTCGCCCTCTGGCGTCGGTTTTGTCCTGGAGCTGCCCACCGGCGTGGCCCTGCGGGCCGCCGTTGCCAGCGTGATTCTGGACCGCGTGCAAGACGCCGGCAACGTTGGTTCCATTTTGCGCAGCGCGGCGGCGTTTGGTTTTCGGCAGGTGATTGCGCTCAAGGGCACTGCCGCCCTGTGGAGTCCCAAAGTGCTGCGTTCCGGTATGGGAGCGCATTTTGGCTTGACCCTGCTCGAAGGAGTGGAGGTGGACGCCTTGCAGGCCCTGCAGGTGCCCATTGTGGTGACCAGTTCCCACCAGGGCGATCTGATTCAAAACCTGCAGTTGCCCCAGCCCTGCGCTTGGGCCATGGGCCACGAAGGGCAGGGTGTGTGCCCACAGTTGCTGGCGCGCGCCAGCGTGCATGTGCGCATAGGCCAGCCGGGTGGGGAAGAATCGCTCAACGTGGCGGCGGCAGCGGCCATTTGTTTACACGCCAGCAGTTTGGTGCACTGAAAGGGGAAGGGTATGGGGGTCCATCACGTTTTGCGCTATGTGTTGGTAGGCGTTGCACTGGTGGTACTGGTCAGTCTGGGCTGGCGCCACCGCAACGATGCCTGGGTGCAGGGTTTGCTGCGCCCACCCGCACCGGCCAAGGCCATCGTGTTTGACAACGGCAGCGTGCGTGCCACCTTGCCCTACGTGGCCGAGGACGCCACTTCTGCCGCCCAGCAGCAGGCGCAGAACAACCTGCCTGGCATATTGAAAAAATGCATCCGCAAGTCCAAAGTGGTGTACACCGACCAGCCGTGCCCGGACGGGTTTAGCGCCGAGCAGGTGTCGGGCGACAAGGTGACGGTCATGGAAAGTGGCGCAAAGCCCTCCAACACCAACCCGGCCGCACCCGCAGACCCGCGCAAAACCTTGCACGACGCGCTGGATCTTTCGGGTAACGACAACATCAAGGACAAGATGATGGACCGCGCCATCAACCGGTGAGGCCAGAGCCATGTCAACGCCGCTCCCACCCTGCTCCATACGGGCGGGGGGTGCCCGGGCCTATAATCCGGGGCCTTGTTGTTGCACACTTTCGGGGCGCCATGTCCCCGGTTATCGCACTGAGGGGTAGCTAGACTTGGCGTGTAAATTGACTGTCCGTAGCTCAGTTGGATAGAGCATCAGCCTTCTAAGCTGAGGGTCACAGGTTCGATCCCTGTCGGACAGGCCACGCAAAACCATTCGAATTGCCCCAACGCCCCCGGAAAATGCGGTCCATCAACCGGTGATTTTCTGAAGGTGCGTTGGGCACCTACCGACTCACCTCATCCACCAGTGTCTTGAACTCATCGATGTCCTCAAAACTGCGGTACACGCTGGCAAAGCGTACATAGGCCACTTTGTCGAGTTTCTTCAGCTCGCGCATAACCAGTTCGCCAATGCGGGACGAGGGGACTTCTTTGAGGCCAAGGTTGAGCAGTTTTTCTTCGATGCGCTCCATGGCGCTATCGACCTGTTCGGTGCTGACCGGGCGTTTGCGCAGGGCTAATTTGAAGGATGCCAGCAGCTTGCTGCGGTCGTATTCAATACGCCTGCCGTCTTTTTTGACGACGCTGGGGTAGTTGACGTCGGGGCGCTCGTAGGTGGTAAAGCGTTTTTGGCACGCACCACACTGGCGCCGGCGGCGGATGAAATCCCCGTCTTCTGCAACGCGGGTTTCGACGACCTGGGTTTCATTGTGGCTGCAAAACGGGCATTTCATGCGGAGTGGTGGGTGTCAAATTCATAGTGAAAACGGCCGTTTACGCGCTTCCAGCGTGCGCAAGCAGCTATGAAAATCATAGCGCTTGCGGCGCTGGAAGGCAGCCGCCGGATCAGCCGTAGACCGGAAAGCGCGCTGTGAGGGCGTGCACCTTGGCGCGCACCGCGTCGATGTTGGCCGCATCGCGTGGGTTGTCCAGCACATCGGCAATCAGGTGGGCGGTGGCGCGTGCTTCTTCGTCCTTGAAGCCGCGGGTGGTCATGGCGGGGGTGCCAATGCGCACGCCGCTGGTCACCATGGGTTTTTCGGGGTCGTTGGGGATGGCGTTCTTGTTGATGGTCATGTGGGCGGCGCCCAGCACGGCTTCGGCTTCCTTGCCGGTGATGCCCTTGGACCGCAGGTCCACCAGCATGACGTGGCTGTCGGTGCCGCCACTCACGATACGCAGGCCGCGGGTGGTCAGCGTTTCAGCCACGATCTTGGCGTTACGGGCTACTTGCTGCTGGTAGGTTTTGAATTCGGGGCTCAACGCCTCTTTGAAGGCAACCGCTTTGGCTGCAATCACGTGCATCAGTGGGCCGCCTTGCAGGCCGGGGAAAATGGCGCTGTTGACTGCCTTTTCGTGCTGGGCCTTCATCAGGATGATGCCGCCGCGCGGGCCGCGCAGGCTCTTGTGGGTGGTGCTGGTCACCACGTCGGCGTGGGGCACCGGGTTGGGGTAGACACCAGCAGCAATCAGGCCGGCGTAGTGGGCCATGTCGACCATGAAGATGGCGCCGATTTCTTTGGCGATTTTGGCAAAGCGCTCCCAGTCGATGCGCAAACTGTAGGCTGAAGCACCCGCAATCAGGAGTTTGGGCTTGTGCTCGCGTGCCTTGGCTTCCATGGCATCGTAGTCAATGGCTTCATTGGCGTCTAAACCGTAAGACACGACGTTGAACCACTTGCCGCTCATATTCAAGGGCATGCCGTGGGTCAGGTGGCCGCCTTCGGCCAGACTCATGCCCATGATGGTGTCGCCGGGCTTCAAAAAAGCCAGGAACACGGCCTCGTTGGCCGATGCGCCGCAATGGGGCTGTACGTTGGCCGCTTCGGCACCAAAAATTTGCTTGATGCGGTCAATGGCCAGTTGCTCGGCCACGTCCACGTGCTCGCAGCCACCGTAGTAGCGCTTGCCGGGGTAGCCCTCTGCATACTTATTGGTAAGTTGGCTGCCCTGGGCGGCCATGACGGCGGGGGATGCGTAGTTTTCGCTGGCAATCAACTCAATGTGGTGTTCCTGGCGGGCGTTTTCAGCCTGGATGGCAGCCCACACTTCGGGGTCGGTTTGTTCGACGAGGATATTACGGTTGTACATGGCAGTCCTTTAAGACGATGAGCCTTGCCCATCTGGATAGAAATGAGACAAGGGCTGCCCAGGCGAACGGCTAAACGCAGTCATCAGCGCAGATGCTGCGGCACGCTCCCCAGTGGTGGCCCCACGTCAGCGCCATAACCGTAGTGGTCAGGCGCCTATCGCCAGTCGCGTGCGGGGTGAGTTTACCCGACTGAGAAAAAGACCGGATGGGGCTATGCGGCCGCCCGCTGCAGGCTGACTACGAGTTAACCACAGTAGTTTCAATTTCCGGTTGCTCTTGTTCAGGCGCTTTAACCGGGAGGCTGACGGGGACAACGCGCGGCGCGGCTACCGGTACGACCCGTCCACTTGCCACGGCTTGAAGTCGAGCGTACTCGGCCAGGACTTTGGCGGCGTAGCCGCCGTCACTTTCCATGTTGCCAGCGCCCACGTAATACTTGAGTCCGCCTTCGACAGAGCCCGCACGGGAGATGCATTCTTGCAGCACCTTGACGCCTACGCGCAGGTTGGAAACCGGGTCAAAGGCGGCCAGCTTGCCGCCAAAACCTTCGTATTTGTCGCTGTGAATCTTGGTCATGACCTGCATCAAACCCTGTGCGCCCACGGAACTTTGTGCAAAAGGGTTGAAACGGGATTCGATGGCCATGATGGCCAAAATCAGGGTGGGGTCAAGTCGGGTGCGGGCGCCAGTCTCATAGGCCTCGGCCACCAGGGCACTCAATGGCTCAGGTGCAATGTTGTATTTCTTGCTGAGCCAGTAGGCTACTGCAGCTTGTTGTTTGGGCAGGCTCTGGGGGTTGGTGGCGGTAGCACGGTCGATGGCGTCTGCGTCGCCGGGGATGCCGATGGCCGCAGCCTGGCGGGTCTGCAACCAGCCGATGAGCTGGATTTCGCCTGCTTGGCGGATTTCGGGCCGTGTGCTCAGGGTGATCACGGCAAACATAACGGCCAAGCCGAGAAGTGCAAATCCGTTGTGGGTGATTTCGAAAAATCCTTGGGTAATGTCGCTTAAAAAGACGCGAACGCCTTTGGTTAGTTTGTGAGTCGCTGTCATAGCTCTTCCTTCTTAGGCGGGTACCTTGGGCGCTGCACTGCGGGCAGTGCGGTCACTTCGGATACCTCGTTTGGGTTGGTACGCTATCAATATCCTGCGGCGTCGATTCGACATGTGCAGCGATTTGAATATGCCGGGGTCGGCAGCGGTTACGGGTTATCCCTAGTCAAACTGGGGATGGGCGGATTCTAGGAGTCATGGTTATAACCAGTCAACCATATCAAATGCAATCAATATGCATTTGTTGTCCAAAAATTCAAAATATGCAGGTTTTATGCGGGTTTGCCGGGGTTTAGAAGTAAAAGCCAAATTTGCCAATCGCGGTGTGAGAATCCATTGAAATCTCTATTTGAATTCGGAGCACGGCGTCACTAGACTCCACTCGCCTGCTTGTTCAGGCACCTTGTCGGCAGTAGCCAGTCCCTGGCCGTGATGGCGCGAGATAAAGCGAGCCCGACAAATTTGGGAGGCAATCTATTGCTTCTGGCGCACCGGTGGACCACTATCTCCTCCGGTGCCAATGCTGACGGCATAGACCTTGTGTTAGCCGTCGAGCCCAGTGCGTGTTCCCTGTGGGACACGGCTGGGCTTTCTTTTTTTTTCTGCCTGTTCTGGGAAAAATCAGGTTTTATTGATTGTTGCCATGGCATAGCCGACAAATTTCTCAAGGGTGGTTCCAATTCGCGGCGAAAATGCGAGGTTGCACTTATCCATTCAACCTACATTTTGAGCTTATCGTGACGTCGACAACCGCTACTAATAAAAACGATCTTGCCCATTGGGACAGTCTGACCGGTGGTGCTTTTTCCGCCCCCACTGCAGGGGAACGCGCTGCCCGGGTGCGCGACTGGTTGCAGGGCAACCCCACGCCTGACGTATTGGCGGATGTGTTCAAGGAATTGAGCGTTAAGGACAAAGGCGCTGCCAAACTGGTTCGTGAACGGCTGGATGAAGTCAAGCGCGCAAAGGGGCAGGATGCACTGGTGGGCGAATGGTCCGCCAAGGCACAAACCCTCTTGGACATGGTAAAGCTCAATATTGCCGATGCCTTGGCCTGGCAGCGCGACGCGGCCAAGGCGGGCGCCCCCCTAAGCAGGGAGCCATTGGCGACGCTGAAATCGCGCTTGATGGAGCGTGTCCGGGTGATTGAAGACCTGCAGCGCCAGGTGCAGGTGCAGCGTGAAGCAGCCGTCTTGTTGGCGCAGAGGATTGAAGTTCTGTCGACCAAGCCCTGGCGTGATGCGCAAGCGGCACTGGACGCACTGGGGGTGGACGTCGCACAGTGGCAATCCCAGGCAGCCCAGTTGGCCACCGACACTAATTGGACCAGCGTGGATGTCAAGTTCCCACCTTTGTTGGACGCTTCCAGCGCGCAGTTGCTGGTTGTCTGGGATGCGTTCCAGGCGGCACTGGCCCAGGCGGTTGCGGCGGGGCAGGATGCGACAGCGGCACTTCCCCCCGTGCTGGTGTGGGCGGATGAATTGCGTTTGGAGCGGGGTGTAGCCGTGGAAGCGCCACCCAAACAATCCAAACCCAAAATTGACCCTGAGGTGCGCAAGCAAGCAAGCGCTGCGGTCCGCGCTGTATTGACCACATTGGAGTCGGAAATTGGTGACGGCCACGGTAAAGCCAGTGCGGGGGCTGCAGGTGCCTTGCGCCAGGCTTTGAAGGAGTTTGGTCGCTTCATTGATGACAAGCTGGAAAATCAGGCCCATGCGGCGTTGGCGGCGGCAGGGGAGTTAGAGGGGTGGCAGCGCTGGCGTGCCGACCAGTTGCGTGAGGCCTTGGTTGCGCAAGCGGAGGGGCTCCTTAAGCGTCCTGCAGGCCAGGCGATAGGGGGGCGCAAAATGCAGGAAAATCTGCGCGCCCTGCGTGAGCAGTGGAAGCAGACCGACCAGGGTGGTGCACCCAATCACGCCATGTGGCGGCGTTTTGATGAGGCGTGCAATGAGGCACACAAGGTGGTGGAGGCTTGGTTGGACAAGGTCAGAACCGAGTCTGCCGAGCACAAAGCCCAGCGGCTGGCCCTGATTGCGGAGGTTAACGCTTGGGCTGAAGCGAACCGGACTGCGCTTGATGACGACTGGAAAGGCTTTAATCGCATCTTGCACCAATTTGGCGACCGTTGGCGCGATGCCGGCCACTTGAGTGAAAAGGCATTTGCGGAACTGCAACCCTTGTGGAAGGCGGCGATTGCCAATGCCGCCGCGCCATTGGAGGCACTGCAAACCCGCAGCATTGCGTTGCGCCAGGCCCTGATTGAAGAGGCAAAAGTGTTGGGTGCGGCAGCGGAATTGCGTTTGGACGCAGTCAAAGCGTTGCAGCAGCGCTGGCAAGCGCAAGTTCACGAAGTACCCATTGACCGCCGTCTGGAACAGAAGTTGTGGGATGCGTTTCGTAAACCCATTGACGATGCGTTCAGCCGCAAAACGGCTGAACGCCAAAAGGCAGAAGCCACATTGGGCGTGAGGGACCGTGCCGTGCTGGCTGCTTCCAAGGCATTGGAAGCAGCCAACGCGGCGGGTGATGCACAGTCCATTCGCGCCGCCATGGCGGAGCTTGATGCCGCATTGCAGGGTCAAGCCCGTGCGCAGGCAGACGTCCAGGCTGCTGATGCACTGGAAGGCCAGGCAAAGGCCGTTGCGTCGAGTGCTGATGCTGAACAAAATATGGCTTCACCGCCCGTGGAGCAAGCGCAGCCAGCTACAGAAAACATAGCAACTGAAGGTTCTTCTTCTGTCATACCCCCTAAAGCGCCTCCTAAACCGGTCATTGCCATGCGCGGCGATGACCGCCCCGGTATGAAGAAAGAGGCACCCGCAGCGACCAGCGGGCGTGGTGGCAAATGGGGCGATCGCAAGGACAGTGCCCAGGCACCACGTCGCCCTGGTGAGCGAGGGCATGACACGGGGCGCGACCGCAGCAGCTTCAAAGACGCGCCCCGCTTGGGGGATGCGGCCTTTCGCGCCCAACGTGACGCGCTGGAAAACGCGCAGCATGTACTCAAAAAATTGGCCAGCCAGGCCCATGGTGAGGCATTGACGCAGTTGCTGGGTGCATGGGAAACGCGCGACCCGGCCTTGGTGCCCAGTGCCCAGGATTTGGGATCCAAAGCCAGTGCCGCTGCGCGTACTGTTTGGGCACAGGCAGTCGGCGCAGCCCCCGGTGCGGCAGGTAATGCAAAGGCACTGAGCCCCCAGGAGGCACTGTTGCGGCTTGAGATGGCGGCCGAGCTTCCAACGCCCGCCGAAGATCTGGGGGCGCGGCGCAGTTTGCAGTTGCAGTTGTTGACCCGACGCAATGATCCCGCTCCAGCGCAAACCTGGGCGCAGGATACGGCCGCAGTGTTTGCTGCACCTTATGAACCTCAGGCGGCGCGTCGCCTGCAAAACGTGCTGAAAGTATTGCTCAAGCGCTGATTGGCTGGCACACGGTGCCGAAATTGTGAAAGAATCCCGTGTCCACTCGGTGGGCATGGGTTCTAGAAACAAGGGAGATAAGGTGGACTCCACTGAAGACCTTTTACGACGCCTGGAGCAGCTCAATGCCATAGGGGCTGCCCTGTCAAAAGAGCGCGACATCACCCGTTTGCTGGAAAGCATTCTGGTGGCCGCCAAAACGATTACCCATGCGGACGGTGGGACGCTGTACCGGGTGACACCGGACGGGCGGGAATTGCGATTCGAAATACTGCGCACCGATTCCTTGCAAATTGCCATGGGGGGAAGTTCGGGCAAGCCTATCAATTTCCCCAATATTTCCCTGTACGACGAGCAGGGGAGGCCCAACGATTCGCTGGTTGCCGCTTATGCAGCCATCCACCACCAGACGGTCAATATCGCCGACGTGTACACGGCGCCGAACTTTGATTTTTCGGGAACCCATGTTTTTGATGAACGCACGGGCTACCGATCCCAGTCTTTCTTGACGGTTCCCATGAAGGACCACGAGGGAGATGTGATTGGGGTGTTGCAGTTGTTGAATGCCACCCATCCGTCTTCGGCAAAGGTGGTTTCATTTTCCGGGGCCGACCAAAGTCTGGCGGAATCACTGGCGTCGCAGGCCGCCATTGCCATTACCAACCGCAACTTGGTGACGCAGTTGGAGTCACTTTTTGAGTCGTTCATCAGTTTGATTAACCTGGCCATTGATGAGAAGTCGCATTACACCGGCGGGCACTGCCAACGCGTGCCTGCACTTACCATGATGCTGGCGGAGGCCGTGAATGCCACCTGTGAAGGGCCTTTGGCCGATTTCACTATGGACGACCGTGACCGCTATGAGCTCAAAATTGCCGGGCTTTTGCATGATTGCGGCAAAGTCACCACACCGGTGCATGTGGTGGACAAGGGTACCAAGCTGCAAACACTGTTCGATCGTATTGATTTGGTAGACACCCGCTTTGAGGTGCTCAAGCGAGACCGAGAAATCGCCACCCTGTATGCCCAGTTGGCATTGCGGGATCAAAAAGATGCTGGTGCCGAGGCTGTGTTGTGGAACCGGTGCCGTGCCGAAATTGACACGCTGGATGCAGACCGTGAATTCTTGCGATCGGCCAACAAGGGTGCAGAAAGCATGAAAGAAGCCGACTTGCAGCGTGTGCGCGACATAGGTCGCCGATATATTTGGCGCAATGTTCTGGGAGTGGAGACGGAGTTTCTGACCGCCGACGAAACAGAAAATCTGTGCATTCGCGCTGGAACGTTGACGTTGGCCGAGCGGGAAACCATCAATCACCACATTGTTGCCACCATCAAGATGTTGGAGCAGTTGCCCTGGCCCAAACATCTGAAAAACGTGCCTGAATATGCGGGTGGACACCACGAACGCATGGACGGCAAAGGGTACCCTAAAGGATTGACGCGTGAGCAGATGTCGGTGCAGGCGCGTGTGATGGGTATTGCCGATATTTTCGAGGCCCTCACTGCAAGCGACCGTCCTTACAAGCAGGGCATGAAGCTATCGCAGGCAATGGGCATCATGTACAAGTTCCGCATGGGGGGGCACATTGATCCCGATTTGTTTGATGTTTTTGTGAAAGAGGGCGTGTATCTGCGCTACGCCCAGCAGTTTCTGGATCCGTGGCAGATTGACGAGGTTAATCCGCAGTTGTGGACTTCGTCGTAGGCCATGCCAAGCGTTGCATGTTCGCACTACTTTTTTCCTGCTGTGGGATTGGTAGCGTCAACCGCAATACCTCGGCGCGCGCAGGCTGGGCTTGCAGATCCCAATCACTCAAGACCCAACGTTGGCTAGAACCCTGTAGGCAATGCAGGCCAGGCCGGTGTGTGTGCCCGTGAATCATGTGATCGGCACCAAGGCGCTGTAGCAAAACTTCCGCTGCTGCGCCGTCGACATCCGAATAGACAGTACCGGCTTGTTTACGTGCTTCACTTTGCATGCGCATGCTGCGGGCCAACTCAATACGCTCGGAGATGGGTTTGTGCAAAAAATCGGTTCGCCACTGTGGGCTGCGAACCATTGCCCGAAAGTCCATGTAGGCGGTGTCGTCCAGACACAGTGCATCGCCATGGGTTAACAGCCAGCGTTGTGGCCCCCAAACCAATACGGTGGGATCGTTCAGGGCATGGGCACGGCACGCTGCCATGAGTGAGCGACCCATCAAAAAGTCGCGGTTGCCGGGCATGATGTACAGGTCAAGCCGACTGCCGGCCGATCGCAATACGTTGACGCAATCGTGCTCAAAGCGCTGCTCCTGGCTCAAACAGTCGTCACCAACCCAGACCTCAAATAGATCGCCCAGAATGATGACGGCGTCGGCAGTGGTAGTTTGCAGGTAGTCGGACCACACCGCAAAGGTTTGTGCATTGGAGGCTTGCAGGTGCAGATCGGATATGAAATCCACGCTGCGCCAACGGGATGGGGCCAATAGTTCCATCCGGTTGGTTGCCTGCATTACAGCGCTACGGCTTTTTCGATGACGACGTCTTCCTTGGGCACGTCATCATGAAAGCCCTTGCGACCGGTCTTGACGGCTTTGATTTTGTCGACCACGTCTGTGCCTGCAACAACTTTGCCAAATACGGCATAGCCCCATCCTTGGGCACTGGGGGCGGTATGGTTCAGAAATCCGTTGTCGGCTACGTTGATGAAGAACTGGGCCGTTGCGGAATGTGGGTCTCCGGTGCGGGCCATGGCAACCGTGTAGTTGGCATTCTTCAGCCCGTTGTTGGCTTCATTTTGGATGGGCGCATCGCATAACTTTTGATTCATGCCGGGCTCCATGCCGCCACCTTGCACCATAAAGCCCGGAATGACACGGTGAAAAATGGTGTTGTTGTAGTGGCCCTTGTTCACGTAGGCCAAAAAGTTGGCCACCGATTGAGGGGCTTTGTCCTGGTCCAGTTCCAGGGTAATGACACCGTAACCGGTGATGTGGAGTTCGACTTGGGGCTTGCTCATGATTTATTTCACCAAAGTAACGGAGTTGATAACAATAGGGGCTTTAGGCACATCGCCTGGGCCGGTGGGGGTGGTCTTGATTTTTTGAATCACCTCCATGCCGGTGATGACTTTGCCAAAAACAGCGTAACCATCGGCTGCCCCTTTGGCATTGAGAAAGTCGTTGTCTTTCACATTGACAAAAAATTGTGCGGTAGCCGAGTTGGGATCCATGGTGCGGGCCATGGCAATGGTGCCGAGATTGTTTTTGAGGCCATTGCTGGCTTCCAGCGGAACCGGCGCACGGGTCGTTTTTTGTTTCATATCAACGGTAAAGCCACCACCCTGTACCATGAAATTGTCGATGATCCGGTGAAAAATTGTGCCATCGTAGTGCTTGTCTTTGACGTACTGCAGGAAGTTTTCTACCGTTTTGGGGGCTTTGTCCGGATACACCTCCACGACAAAATCTCCCTGGTTAGTTTGGAACTTGACCTTGGGTGCAGTTTCTGCGCCGGCTGCCAGCGGCAATGCGATTACGCAGCTGAGCACCATGCGCCGAGTCCAGCGGCTGAATTGTTTTGTCATCAAATAACTCCTTCAAAAAATATCTTCCATTGGCTGCCCTGGCGCAGCCAGTACTGCCGTTTGGTCCAACCGGTACGGGTGCCGTCGGCCACTTCGCCAAACGTCACCACCATGGTGTCGGTAGCATCGGTCCAGCGAAGGTAGCTGACGTCTTTTAGCTGGATGTTACGGCCTTTCACCTCGGTCAACTCGGCGCGCAATGTGGGGGTCCACTGCGCCAGCGTTTTTCCGTTGCTGGTGAAGTCGGGCGTGTAGAACGACAAAATTTGCTGGACGTTGCCAGACGTCTTGGCGTTGCGCCACGCATGCAAGGCTTCTTCGAAAGGTTTGCCCTCGCTGCGAACATGGTTTTGCCCAACCCATTGCAATTCCGTTGCAATGACCACAGGAGTTGTACGTACTTCCACGGTATTGATGATGTGCTGCAGATCCGGGTTGGCCAGTACCACGCAACCGTCTGTGGCCAGGGGTGGCCGCGAAAACTGATTGGGGGGCGTGCCATGCAACCAGATGCCACTGCCGGTTTTGCCCCGTTTGCTGTCGAGTATGTTGGGGTAACTGATGGGGAGCGCACCCGAGCCGTAAAAATCTTTCAGGGATTTGGGGTCAAGGTTGCTGGTGATGTAGTAAATACCCAGTGGTGTGCGCTGGTCACCTTCAACTGTTTTGGCGGTACCCGCCTTGCCAACCGAAATGTAGTAATCGCCCGCCAAGCGCATGCCGGCTGCGGAGTTCTCAAACAAATACAAGCGCGAGCGGGATGCATCGACGGCAATGGCATGCTTGGAGCGTGGTGACAGAGCCAAAAAATGCGATGGAATAGTTCCTGGGGTGGGGCGCTCTCGCAGTGCGCGCATGCGGCGCTGGGATTCTTCTCGCAACTCGTTCAGTGTGCTGCCAGCCAGTCGCGCGCTGGCATCGGGTGCATCTCCAAAATTCTTCAGTCCGCGCGACCGCGCGACCAGCAAGTCCGCATAAACCAGCTGCGCCAGTTGAAAGTTAGGCAGATCGTCGACCAACTTGCCGGCCTTTGCCAATGCCTCTCGGCTTTGTGACTGACCAATCAGTTTGTAGATTTCGATAAGACGCGCCTCTGCAGCACCATCTGCAGACTTTTGCACTGGTCGTTCTGCGCGAACCGGGGCTTGCGCCGCGGTTTTTTTATTTGCAGCCAGCAACGGACCGTTGCCCGCGATAACGAATCCCGCTAGCAGGAGTTGGATAGGTAATCGACCCATTGTGCGGGTGTTAAATCAGTTTCCGGCCAACTCTCGGATGATGTACCAGCGGTCGCCGTTACTCACCAAATCCAGCGTTTTGTTGCTCGATACAGCCAAACCATTGGCTTTGTAGTTTTGACGAAATTTGGCAACGGCTTTATTGCCATCAACCGACACGTTCAAATTTTCCAATTTGATGCTGATGTTGCTTTTGTTGCTGATGCGCTGGCGGCGCTCGTTTTCCCATTCGCTGCGCTTAATTGAACCCGGAGGATCAAATTCTTTGCCGTAATAGGATAAGTAATGTTTGACGTCGCGTGCTGCCCAAGCCTTGGCCCATGCATACACCATGGCCTCTGCTTCTTTCGCGGCTGCGTTGTTCTTAACGACTGGTGCCGCAAGCTGGGACGGCTGGACGTTGCTGGCGACGGCTACCGGTGCGGATTGGGAAGCGACCACCGGTATCTGAGATGTTGTCGGGGCGGAGGGGTGCAAAGTGGGAGCCGTCGCCACGGCGTTGGCCGGTTTTGCAGCTGCGGGGCCCGGCAAAGATGGCACCGGTTTGGCTGCAATCGGCGTGGGAAGCGCAACAGGGGCAGGCAACGATGCGGTACTTACGGGTGCAGTGACAGCCGTGGGGCGTTGCCCCTTCGTACCAGTGCTGAACAGTTCACGAATCAAAGCCAGTTTGGGTGCGACGGCTTGATTGGATGTATCCAATTGAAGTGCCTTGTTGTAGGCCTGGCTGGCAAGTTTGGCATAAACATCCCCCAAATTTTCGTGGGCAGTTGCATAGCTCGGGTTGGTTCGAATCGCCATTTCCAAGGCAGTCCGGGCCTTGTCAAACTGGCTCTGACCGGCATAAAGAACCGCCAGATTATTGTAGGGTTCGGGGAGCTCAGGATAGTCTTCAGTCAAGCGGCTGAAAGTGGCAATGGCATCCGCCGATTTGCCAGCATCCCGTTGGATAACACCTTTTAGAAAGCGCATCTGGGGATCGCGCGGTTTGCTTGCCAGGTATTGATCGGCTTTCACCAACGCTTCAGGGAATTTGCCGGCCCGTACCAGTTGCGACACGTCGGCGTATTCATCTGCAAATGCGGTAGCACACCAAAAACCAGCGGCCATGGCGATCAGTCTCAGGGGGCGAAATGCGAATGTTTTTGCTAGCGTCATAAAGCCTTGGAATACTTGCGCGGTGGACGAGCCCTCTGGCCGGGGCTTTATACTGCGGAGGATTGTAGCTGAGGGGTTGCGCCTTCTCATTCGCAAAATCCCGAGATTTACCCTAACACGATCCGTTGCGGCTCACTCTTTGTCTGAACACTTTCCCAGGCACAGTGCCACTGAATTACCCATGAGTTTGCGCATTTTCAACACGCTGTCGCGTGCCTTGCAACACTTTTCACCGATCGAAGCGGGGCATGTGCGGATGTACGTGTGTGGCATGACGGTGTACGACTACTGCCATTTGGGCCATGCGCGTGCCATGGTCGCTTTTGACGTGGTGCAGCGTTGGCTCAAGGTGAGTGGTTTTCGCGTGACTTATGTGCGCAACGTTACCGATATCGACGACAAAATCATCCGCCGGGCGTTGGATAACAAGGAGAGTATTCGGACTTTGACCGATCGCATGGTGGATGCCTTACACCAAGATGCCGATGCCTTGGGTGTGGAGCGGCCAACCCACGAGCCGCGCGCGACCGAATATGTTCCGCAAATGCTGCAGTTGATTGGCAAGCTCGAAAGTAAGGGCTTGGCCTATCACGCCGCCAATGGCGATGTGAATTACGCGGTGCGCAAGTTCCCTGGGTATGGCAAGTTATCCGGCAAGTCACTGGACGAATTGCGCGCCGGTGAACGTGTGGCGGTTGCTGGCGGTAAAGAAGATCCTTTGGACTTTGTGCTATGGAAATCAGCTAAAGAAAGCGAACCCGACGAGGCTAAGTGGCCCAGCAGTTATGGCAGTGGCCGCCCGGGTTGGCACATCGAATGCTCCGCAATGGGTTGCGAGATGCTGGGCGAATCGTTTGATATCCACGGTGGCGGCGCTGACCTGCAGTTTCCGCATCACGAGAACGAAATTGCCCAAAGCGAAGGCGCGTTTGGCAAACCGCTGGCCCAAGTGTGGATGCATAACGGCTTCGTTACCCGCGACAACGAAAAAATGTCCAAAAGCCTGGGGAATTTTTTCACCATACGCGACATCCTGGCGCAGTACGACGCTGAGACCACCCGGTTCTTCATTGTGCGTGCCCATTACCGCAGCGCCTTGAATCACAGCGACGCCCATTTGGACGATGCGCGCAACGCGCTCAAGCGGCTGTACACGGCGCTCGACTTGGTGCCGCCGGTTAGCGTTGAAACTATTGATTGGAGTCAGCCCGCGGCGGCCCGCTTTAAAGCGGCCATGGACGAGGACTTTGGTACTCCTGAGGCCGTTGCGGTGTTGTTTGAATTGGCCAACGAAGTCAATCGCAGTCGCTCACCGGCGCTTTCTGGTTTGCTTAAATCCCTGGGGGGCTGCTTGGGTTTGTTGCAGCAGGCACCAAAACCTTTTTGCAGTCGGGCGCAGAATTGGATGCAGCGGCTATTCAGTTACTGATTGACGAACGCACCGCAGCGAAAGCTGGGCGTGACTTCGCCCGTGCCGACACCATCCGCAAAGACTTGCTGAGCCAGGGAATTGTGTTGAAAGACTCCCCCGCCGGAACCCATTGGGAAGTGGTGCAGTAATGGTGGCCGGAAACAAAGCGCCCGTCACGCCCGTCACGCCCTATTTTTGGGCCGAGGCCTGCAAACACTTGATGAAAAAAGACCGGGTAATGAAACGCCTCATTCCCCAGTTTGGCGATGCCTGTCTGGAAACCCGGGGTGATGCTTTCATGACGCTGGCACGTAGCATTGTTGGGCAACAAATTTCCGTGAAGGCGGCGCAGACGGTTTGGGACCGCTTTGCACTATTGCCCAGCACGATGACGCCGACCAATGTGCTCAAACTCAAGGTCGACGATATGCGTGCGGCAGGCTTGAGCGCACGCAAGGTGGAGTACCTGGTGGATTTGGCGGTGCACTTCGACAACGGCGCCTTGCATGTCAAATCATGGGACAGCATGAGCGACGACGAGATTGTGGCCGAGCTGGTGGCCATTCGGGGCGTGGGCCGCTGGACGGCGGAGATGTTTTTGATATTTCATCTGATGCGGCCCAATGTATTGCCGCTGGATGATGTCGGCCTGATCAACGGTATTCGTACCAACTATTTTTCCGGTGATGTGGTGAGTCGCAGCGACGCCCGCGAGGTGGCCGCAGCGTGGGAACCCTATTGCAGTGTGGCGACTTGGTATATTTGGCGTTCACTGGATCCATTGCCGGTGACGTATTGACTTAGGAGGCTTTGTATGGCCAAGAAAACATTCCTGGATTTTGAGCAACCCATTGCGGATCTTGAAACCAAAATTGAAGAACTTCGCTATGTGCAGAATGAATCAGCGGTCGATATTTCGGCCGAGATTGAGCAACTCAGCAAAAAAAGCCAGCAGCTCACCAAAGACATCTACAGTGATTTGACGCCCTGGCAAATCACCAAAATTGCCCGCCATGCGGAGCGCCCTTACACGCTGGACTACATTGACGAGCTGTTTACCCACTTCGTCGAGTTGCATGGTGACCGGCATTTTGCGGACGATTTGAGCATTGTCGGCGGCCTGGCCCGTTTCAATGGCACGCCGTGCATGGTGTTGGGCCACCAAAAGGGGCGCGACACCAAAGAGCGCGGTTTGCGCAACTTTGGCATGAGCAAACCCGAGGGGTATCGCAAGGCCTTGCGTTTGATGAAGCTTGCCGAAAAGTTCAAGTTGCCGGTATTCACGTTTGTAGACACGCCGGGCGCGTACCCCGGCATTGACGCAGAAGAACGCGGCCAGTCGGAAGCCATTGGGCGCAACATTTTTGAGATGGCCCAGTTGGAGGTGCCCATCATTACCACCATCATTGGTGAGGGCGGCTCCGGCGGGGCTCTGGCGATTTCGGTGGCGGATCAAGTGATCATGCTGCAGTATTCCATTTACTCCGTCATCAGCCCCGAGGGTTGTGCGTCGATTTTGTGGAAGACTTCGGACAAGGCGCAAGACGCTGCGGATGCGCTGGGTATTACGGCGCACCGGCTCAAGGCTTTGGGTGTGATTGACAAGATCGTCAATGAACCGGTGGGCGGCGCCCACCGTGACACCAAACAAACTGCCGCATTTTTGAAGCGTGCTTTGGCCGATGCATTCCGCCAGATCAGTGATTTGAAAGTCAAGGAACTGCTGGACCGTCGGTATGAGCGTTTGCAGAGCTACGGCCGTTTTACCGACACCAAAGCCTCGTCCAAGTGATCGGCGCCGTTGATGGCGCAGTCAGTGGATGCGGCTTTGCGCGATTTTGCGCCGGCCTTGCCTTTGGGCGTCGCCCTTAGTGGAGGCGCCGATTCCACAGCCTTATTGCTCGCGTGTGCGGAGAAATGGCCAGGGCAGGTGGTGGCCCTGCATGTGAACCATGGCCTGCAGGCAGCAGCCCCTGTATTTGAGCAGCATTGCCGAGAGGTTTGCCAGGGGCTTGGGGTTGAATTGCGGGTGCAAAACGTCAATGCCCAGCATGCCCGCGGCGAAAGCCCTGAAGATGCAGCGCGACAAGCGCGTTACAAGGCTTTTGATGCTCTAGCGCTGATGGAATGTGCGCAGACAGCTATTAAATCAATAGCACTCGCCCAGCACGCGGACGACCAGGTCGAAACCATATTGCTGGCTTTGAGTCGAGGCGCCGGATTGGCCGGGCTCAGTGGCATGGCTACGCACTGGGTGCGCAGTGGCACTGATTTTTATCGACCGTTGCTGGGTGTGACAGGCGCTGATATCCGTCGCTGGCTTGCGGCGCGTGGGCAAACTTTTGTCGAGGATCCTACCAACACCGATGTGTGTTTTACCCGCAACCGCATTCGATTGAACGTGGTGCCCGCATTGCAGGCAGCGTTTCCCCACTACCGGGAGACTTTTGCGCGCAGTGCAACCCATGCTGCACAGGCGCAACAATTGTTGGATGAAGTGGCTGCGCAAGACTGCCTGACGGTGTACCGCACCAGCGTTGGCTTGCCAGAAATCAAAGCCCTGCAGGCGCTGTCACGGGCACGCCAGGCCAATGTACTGCGGTATTGGCTTAAATCGGTTTGGCAAGTGATACCCAGTACCGCGCAGTTGAATGAATTGCAAGACCAATTGACGGCTTGCACCACCCGCGGGCACCGTATTCACATCAAGGTGGGCACGGGGTTCGTGCGTCGGATGGGCGAGGCACTGACTTGGTACAATTCCTAGGTTTTGCATCACACATATTTGATTTCATGGCATTGATTGTTCACAAATACGGCGGCACCTCGATGGGTTCAACCGAGCGCATCCGCAATGTTGCCAAACGCGTCGCCAAATGGGCGCGCGCCGGGCACCAGATGGTGGTGGTTCCTTCTGCGATGAGTGGAGAGACCAATCGCTTGCTGGGTTTGGCCAAGGAATTGGCGCCGTCCAAGCTCGATGAAGCCTACGCCCGTGAGTTGGATATGTTGGCCGCCACCGGTGAGCAGGCGTCTTCCGCTTTGTTGGCCATTGCGCTGCAGGCGGAGGGCATGGAATCGGTCAGTTACGCCGGTTGGCAAGTGCCTATCCGCACCAACAGCGCCTACACCAAGGCGCGCATCGAATCCATTGACGATGGCCGTGTGCGCGCCGATTTGACGGCTGGCAAAGTGGTGATCGTGACCGGCTTCCAGGGTATCGACGATCAAGGTCATATCACAACCCTGGGGCGCGGCGGCTCGGACACCTCTGCCGTGGCTGTAGCGGCGGCGATGAAGGCACACGAATGCCTCATTTATACCGACGTGGATGGTGTCTATACCACCGACCCCCGCGTGGTGCCGGAGGCGCGGCGCCTGCATACCGTGAGTTTTGAAGAGATGCTGGAAATGGCGTCCATGGGCTCCAAAGTGTTGCAAATTCGTTCTGTTGAGTTTGCTGGCAAATACAAAGTGCCTTTGCGCGTATTGAGCAGCTTTACTGCTTGGGACATTGATATCAATGAGGAAGCCAAGTCTGGCACCTTGATTACTTTTGAGGAAGACGAGAAGATGGAACAAGCCATTGTGTCCGGCATTGCATTCAACCGCGATGAGGCCAAAATTTCTGTGGTGGGCGTGCCCGATAAGCCTGGTATTGCGTACCAAATTCTGGGTGCGGTGGCAGATGGAAATATCGAAGTCGACATGATCATCCAGAATTTGAGCAAGGATGGAAAGACGGACTTCAGTTTCACTGTGAACCGTGGCGACTACGCCAAGGCGGTGGATTTGCTGAAAGAAAAAGTTCTTCCCGGTTTGGGCGCCCAAGAGGTTGTGGGTGATACCAAGATTTGCAAGGTGTCGATTGTCGGCATCGGTATGCGTAGCCATGTGGGTGTTGCCAGTCGCATGTTCCGGGTATTGAGCGAAGAGGGCATCAACATCCAGATGATCTCCACTTCTGAAATCAAGACCTCCGTCGTTATTGACGAGAAGTACATGGAGCTTGCTGTGCGCGCATTGCACAAAGCATTTGATTTAGACCAACCCCTGGCCTAAAAACTGTACCGAGTCGTGCGATAATTCAACCTGTTCTAGGAAACGTGACCGAGTGGCCGAAGGTGCTCCCCTGCTAAGGGAGTATGGGGTGTAGAGCCTCATCGAGGGTTCGAATCCCTCCGTTTCCGCCAGAAAATCCTTGTAAGTCCTTGATTTGCAAGGATTTTTTGTTTTTTGCGCGCGTATGGCGTTTCGCCCTCCAATCATCCAGCAACATATTGAAATTGATTATTTCAATGGTGGGTGCACGGTCGTAACCGTCTACATGCGAACCACTGTGTTTCTTGCGCTATCATGATTGCATTGCAATGAAAATGACCGTGTGAGTAAGTAGTTTCGTTGCTGAGCCCATTGCCTTAGAATCAACCGAAAACTATGAGGCAACATGTTTTCATTTTTTAAATCCAAAAAGAAGCCATCGGCCCGGATTGTTGACCCGGGCCCCGCTGCGGTGAATCGCATGTCGCTGGACGAGCGCAAGGCCTATCGGCAGGAAATGCTGTACCAGTCCATTCGTGAGACTTTTTTGTCCATGGAGGTAGTGGCCAACATGTACAAGTTCAAGGTGATGCCGGTGGATGAACGGCACCACCGATTCATTGCCATGATTGATGTGGCCCAATCGTTTGCCACGGACAAAATGAACCGGGCAAAAACCTTTGCGGCTATCGAGAAGCAACTGCGTGTTAATACATATAACCGTTTTGGCATACTATTAACCGGCGCGTACTGGCGTGTTAGCGAGTCTGCACAAAAATTTGATATTCAGCCGCGCTCAACCGATAGCAGCAGTATCGCTGCAATTACTGCCCGCAAGAACCCAGCGGACGAGGTATCCGAGTTGGTCAGTCAGCGTGCGAAATTGGCGCGTGAGGCCTATCAACCAGTTTCTGCGGAAGAGGCTGAGGCGTTCATGGATGCCTTGCGCGGAGGGGTAGCGCCTCCCGTGGTACATGTAGGTGATCGGGAATACCAATCGGATCTAGCGCCTCTGGATGGCGGAATCATGATTGGTGGTACCCAGTATGGCAAGCTGGAGTAGAACCGCCGGATGTGCTTTCATGTTGTTGAGAGCGTCAGCAGCTGATCGGTCTATACCGTTGAACTAAATCGCTATCGCGGTGGTGTGCCATCACAGGCCACCACCGCGTTTTTTTGCGTGTGAAATTTTTTACCCCCTGCATCCAAACGCCAAACGCCTGCGTTCTGAAAGCAGGACGCAATCGTGCGGTCCCTGTCAACCACCTTTCAGGACACAGAAACCATGAACAACGCTTCTTTTTTTGCCGCCGTACTGACCCTTGCTTTTGCCACTGCAGCCCAGGCACAACCCGTGTTGCGCGATGGCGCACTGGCTGATATCAAAGGCCGCACGGTGTACACCTTTGACAAGGACGCCACCAACAAGAGCAATTGCAGCGGTGGCTGCCTGGCGGCCTGGCCGGCCTTTACCGCCCGGCCCGAAGCCACGGCCACGGGTGAATTCGGCATCATCGAAGCCAACGGCGCCCGCCAATGGACCGTAAATGGCAAGCCGCTTTACTACTTTGCGGGCGACGCCAAGCCCGGTGACCGCAACGGTGATGGCCAAGGCGGAACCTGGCACATTGTGGGTGGCAAAGCCGAGGCCCAGACCAGCCAGCGCGCCATGCCGACCTACTCGGTCGGGTACTGAGCGGCGGACTCGGGCTTCTTGGGCGTTGTATGCTTCAGGCCTTGCGTGGCTTAGCTCTACGCAGCCACTGATTTGGAGCCCACACCCCATGGATGACCGCGAAGAGATAAACCAGCTGCTGTCGCGCGTTGCGCTGCGCGATGCTAAGGCCTTTGAGGCTTTGTACCGCAAGGTGGCAGGGCGGCTGCTGGCGGTGGCCATGCGCGTGGTCCAGGACCGTGGCGCAGCCGAAGATGTTTTGCAAGAGGTGTTTGTGACGATCTGGAACCAATCTGCCGCAGCAGCCCCGGGCCAGAGTTTGACGCTGGCGTGGCTGTGTGTGGTCACCCGCAACCGATCCATTGATTCGCTGCGCAGGCGCCGGCCCGAGCAGCCCTTGCAGTGGACTGATGCAAACGGTGACGAGCAGTCGCACGATATTCAAGATGAAAGCGGCTCGCCCATAGAGCAGTTACTGGCCCTGGAAGGTGAGGGGCGCTTGGGCCATTGCGTGGACGCATTGGAGCCGGAGCCCAAACGCGCCGTGTTGCTGGCGTTTTACGACGGCTTGACCCACCCCGAGATCGCCGAGCGCATGCAACGCCCCTTGGGTACGGTAAAGGCCTGGACGCGGCGCAGCCTGATGCGGCTCAAGGGTTGCATGGAGGCCTATGTATGAACTGGTACCACAGTGTCACCGCCGTTGATCGATTGGCCAGTGCCTATGTGCTGGGCACCTTGAATGGGCGCGCGCGCAGACGTTTTGAGGCGGTTATGCGGCGCCAACCCCATTGCTGCACGCAGTGGAGGGCTGGACCCAGCGCCTGGGGCCTTTGTACAAGGCATTGCCGGTGCTAACACCCAGCGCGGCCTTATGGGGCCGCATTGCACAGGCAACCGGTACTGCGGCCGGTGCATGCCAAGGGCCAGAGCTGGTGGCAGCGCTGGCTGGCCCCGGTGCCCGCCGGGGCGCTGGCCATGGGCCTGGTGGTGGGCGCCGTCGTGCCCGCCCTGTGGCAGGCCGAGATGGCGCGCCAGGCGGATACGGAGCTGCCCGCCAGTTATGTGGGTGTGCTGGCCACCGCACTGGGTCAGCCGGGCCTGGTGATTTCGAGTTTGCGCCACGGCAAGGTGGTGGACATCAAGCAGGTCACGCCGGTGCCGGTGCCGCCAGGCCAGGTGTTGTACCTGTGGCGCATCGACAAGGCCGGGGTGGTCACCGGTTTGGGACCTTTGCCTAACGGCAAATGGACGCATATGACTTTGAGTGAACCGGCCGAGAAAACGTTTTTCTCGGCGGTGGAGTTGGCGGTGTCGCTGGAGCCTGCAGGTACCCAACCCAAGACCCCGAGCCAGGCGTTTGTGTACCGCGGGCTGTGTGGCAAGTTGTGGCATTAACTCAAAAAATCAACCAACAAGCCCGAGGTTTTGCGCAGGCGCCGCGATAAAATTTTGGCCAGGCTGAACATGAATTTGTAGGCCAGAATGGGCGTTTCGCGCGACATGCGGGTCAAGCCTTCCAGGCTTAGGGTGAGCACCTCGCAGTCGGTATCGGCCACGCAGGTGGCCGAGCGGCGCTCGTTGTCGAGCAAGGCCATTTCGCCCACCATGCGGCCGCGCCCCTCGTGGCTCAGCAGCTGGGTGCCGTGCTCGCCGCCTTTGAAGATGGACAACTTGCCTTCGGCCAGAATCAGCATGGTGTCGCCGGGGTCGCCTTCTTCGAACAGTGTCTCGCCTTGTTTGTGCGCCACATGGGTCACAAAACGGCTGATGGTCTTTAACTCGGGGTAAGAAAAATCCTGAAACAGCACCAAACCGTCCAGAATGTCTGCAATGTGATCGGTCATCGATCCAACTCCTTTCTTATCTATCAAATAAGCTGTTTGCGCACGTGGGACGTGCGCAAACAGCTATTCTTTTTATAGCGTTTTCATAGTGATTTGAGCCGTTCAATGGCCGCTTGCAAGGTGGCATCCTGCTTGGCGAAGCAGAACCGCACCACGCGCTGGTCAAACCCATCGCCATAAAAGGCCGACAGGGGAATGGCCGCTACGCCGACCTCGGTGGTCAGCCATTGGCAAAAGTCGGCTTCGCCCAGTGTGCTGACGGCCGAAATGTCCACGCACTGAAAATAGGTGCCTTGGCTGGGCAGCAGCCGAAAGCGGGTCTGGGCCAAGCCGGCGCGAAACAGGTCGCGTTTGCGCTGGTAAAACGCTGGCAAGTCGCGGTAGGGCGCCGCATCAGCCATGTAGGCGGCCAAACCATACTGCATGGGCGTGTTGACGGTGAATACGTTGAACTGGTGCACTTTGCGAAACTCCGCCGTCAGGGCCGCAGGGGCGGCCACATAGCCCACCTTCCAGCCGGTCACATGGTAGGTCTTGCCAAAACTGGAGACGATGAAGGCGCGTTCGGCCAAGCCGGGGTAACGGGCCGCACTCTCGTGTTGGGCACCATCAAAAACCATGTGTTCATACACCTCATCACTGATGAGCAGGATGTTGGTGGGCGCCAGCAGGTCTTGCAGGGCCAGCATGTCCTGGCGCGTCC
This sequence comes from Candidatus Aalborgicola lynettensis, assembly GCA_016719405.1. GTDB lineage: Bacteria > Pseudomonadota > Gammaproteobacteria > Burkholderiales > Burkholderiaceae_C > Allorhodoferax > Allorhodoferax lynettensis. The sequence continues at coordinate 968,232 of JADJZE010000001.1, read as the reverse complement.
ACACCATGCCGCTGGGGTTGTGTGGGCTGTTGATGATGAGGGCGCGGGTTTTTGGGCTGAGGGCGGCCGCAATTTTGTCAAAATCAGGCCGAAAGCTGCCGGGTGTCAGCGGCACCCGCACCGCCGTGCCACCGGCCAGCACGATGTTGGGCACATAGCTGTCGTAACACGGCTCCAGCACCACCACTTCGTCGCCCGGGTGGACTACGGCCAGAATGGCGGTGAGGATGGCCTGCGTGGCCCCGGCGGTAATGGTTATTTCGGTGTTTGCGCAATATGGACGGGCGTGGAGCGCTTCTATTTTTGTAGCAATCGCCTCGCGCAAATGGGGTACACCGGGCATGGGCGGGTACTGGTTGTGGCCGGCCTGCATGGCGTGGGTGACATGGTCGACCAATGCCGGGTCGCAGGCAAAGTCCGGGAAGCCCTGGCCGAGGTTGACCGCCTTGTGCTGCGCCGCCAGGGCCGACATGACGCTGAAAATGGTGGTGCCCACGGCGGGTAAGCGGCTGTTGAGGACAGGTTTCATGGCACTTGTTCAGTTGGGGACAGAGCTACGCTTCGCTTCGGTCTGTCCCGCAAAGTTTCAAAACTCATAGTTTTCCACATGGCCGTCCATGGCACGGGCAATGAGCTTGCGGTCCAGGCGGTCGCTGAGCAGTTCGGCAAAGGTGTAGACAAAATTACGCAGGTAGGCGCTGCGTTTGAAGGCGACGCGGGCGACGTTGTGGCCAAACAGATTGCCCGCCGGGCGCACCACCAGGCCGCCTTGGCCGCCGGTTTTAGCAACGTCTTCCACCACATCGCGCACCGCCATTTCAGCGGCGATGCCCACGCCCAGGCCCAAGCGCACATAGGTTTTGATCACGTCCGAGTCAATGGCTTCGAGCGCAATGCGGGGCGCCAGCTTGCGGGCGGCAAAAGCGTGGTCAATCTTGGTGCGCCCGGTAAACGAGGGGTGGTAGGTAATCAGCGGCTCATGCGCCACGTCTTCCAAAGTGATGCGTTCTTTGCGGGCCAAGGGGTGGTCCGTTGGCAGTACCAGCATGTGTTGCCACTCGTAGCAGGGCAGGGTGACCAGCTCGGAATAGGCCGCCAGCGACTCGGTGGCAATGCCAATTTCGGCCACCTCGTCGATCAACATGCGCGCCACCTGGTCGGGCGAGCCCTGGTGCAGGCTGATGTTGACCTTAGGGTAGGCGGTGCGCAGCGCGGCCACTTTTTCGGGTAGCACGTAGCGGGCTTGGGTGTGGGTGGTGGCAATGGACAGGGTACCGCTGTCTTCGGCGCTGTATTGCTCGCCAATGCGTTTGAGGTTGCCCACCTCGCGCAGAATCAGCTCAATGCTTTTGAGTACCAGGTTGCCCGGCTCGGTCACGCGTTTGAGTCGTTTGCCGTGGCGCGCGAAAATTTCGACACCCAGTTCTTCTTCCAGCTCGATGATGGCTTTGGAGACGCCGGGCTGCGAGGTGTGCAGGGCTTTGGCTGCTTCCGTCAGGTTCAGGTTGCGGCGAACCGCTTCTTGTACAAAGCGAAATTGGTGTAGGTTCATATCGAATTTCAGCTAAAGATGAAATTCATTATGTCGTAATTCGCGGTTTTTAGAGGTTCTCGACGGCAATTTGGGCTAGAAGTTGAACCAAGCGGGAGTCTTCGCCGACCGCTTTGTTGAGGGTAAAGGTGACTTCCGGGTAGGTTTGCCGCAATTGCGCTACCAGTACCGGCAAGTCTTCCCGCGCATGGCGCCCCACGCCCAGAAACAGGGGAACGATACGCACGGCACGCACCTGGCGTTCTACCAGGCCGGCAACGGCGGTGGCCAGGTCAGGGGTGCTGAGTTCCAGATAGGCGCAGGCCACAGGGGTATCGGGCGACAGCGCAGCAGTCTGGGCGGCCACCGCTTCGATGGGTTTGTGCCACAAGGGGTCGCGCGAACCGTGTCCGAACAAAATAACGCCGTGGTTGGCTGAGGGGATGCTCATCGTGGAATCTTTCAACGCCGCAATACCAGCCAGGAAAATGCCGCCAGCGAAATTGCGGAGTAAATCAAGCCGGGTAACGCGGCGGTAAACCAGGGCTGCCAGCCCTGCAGTGCGCCCAGATCGCCCAGCACGTTATTGAGCAGCACAAAGCTGATGCCCGCCATAACGCCACCAAAGACATAGGTGGCCACGCTGCCAGAGCGAAAGTGCAGGTAGGCAAAGGGCAGGGCCAGCACCACCATGACCAGGCAACTCAGGGGGTAAAACACTTTTTTCCAGAATTGAATTTGGTACTTTTGCGACGACTGCCCGTTGGCCTGCAAGTGGCGGGTGTATTGAAACAGGTCAATCGTCCCCATGCGTTCGGGACGCAATACGGCGGCGGACACCATTTCAGCGCTGATTTGGGTCGGCCAGCGGAATTGTGCCAGCAGCGCGCGGTCAACCCGTGACGCTGCTTCGTCCATACTGGCAAATTCGGTGCGGTCTACGTTTTCCAGCAGCCAGTCATCATGGGCGCCAAAGCGGGCGGTTTGCCCCTGGGTCATGGATACCAGGTAGCCTTGGTTATCAAACTCAAAGATGCGCACGTTTTGCATGCTGCCATCGGGTGCCAGGGCGCCTACGTTGACCGAGTAATGGCCATACAGCTGGGTTTCCTTGAGCCAGGCGCCGGTTTTCCCGACCGTGATGCGACCCTGGTAGCGGGCCTTCAGTAACTGGCCGGTTTTATCCGCCAGCGGTGCCACATAGTCCCCCACGGCAAACGTGAAAATGACGAACACCATTCCCAACATCGACAAGGTACGCAGCGCCCGCCAGGGCCCCAGCCCGCTGGTGCGCAAAATGGTGAATTCGGAGCTTTGCGCCAGCCGCGCCATGACAAAAATGGTGCCAATGAGTACCGTGATGGGCAGCAACTCGTAGATGTGGCTGGGCATCATGAAAGTGACAAAAATCAGTGCTTTCAGTACCGTGTAACCCGTGGCGCTGTGTTTGCCAACGGCCTGCAACTCTTCGACAAAATCAAAGAAATAAAACAGGGTGACAAAACCCAGCGTGACCAGTGCCACGGACGCGATGACTTCACTGTAAAACAGACGCCGGATGGTTTTCATGCCGATGCGTCAGACGGAGTAGTCCGCGCGGTGGTGCGCCGCGGAGGGCGCAAGGTCCAGTTGTTGTGGCGTTTGGCCAGCCACAGCAGGCTCAACGCCAGTGCGCCGCCATGCAATGCCAGCAGATACACGCCAAACTGCACTTGGCCCGTTTCAATCCAGCTCTTTCCCAGCACCAGTAAATTGAAGTACACAATAAACGCCATGAAGGCAAAACCGAGGTTGACGGTGCGTCCTACCCGCGGGTTCACGCCCGCTGCGGCCAGCCCGATGATGACGAAGTTCATGGCCGCCAGTGTCAGCCCGGCGCGCCAGGCCAGTTCGGCCTGGTGGTGGAGTTCGGTGCGCGCATCAGCGGAGGGGCGTAGCAAATCCAGGGTGCTACGGGCATTGGTGGGTATGTAGCTGCGCTCTGACGCGTCATCGGCGCCAATGCGGGCATGGTAACGGGCAAAAACGCTCATGCTCAACTCCGGTTTTCCGGTGGTTTTTTCGAGCCGCTGCCCGTTTTCGAGTACCAGAAACTTGTCGTTGCCAATAATCTCAATCCGTCCGCTGCGTGCCGAGGTGATGGTTTCCTTGCCCCCTTCCTGGGTGGCAATAAACACATGGTTTCCAATGGGTTTGCCGCTGGTGTCTTTTTCGATGAAAAAGACGCGGTCTCCGTTGGCAGATTCCTGAAACTTGCCCGGCTCGATGCGCGCCAGGTCTCCCCTTTTTTCGTACTTGTCGCGCAAATCTTCTATACGCCCAAACGCCCAGGGAAGAACCAGAAATGCCAGCACCAGGATCAGCACAAACACGGGCCAGGCAAAGCGAAACAAGGGTTTGATCAGCGACGCCAGGCCGCGACCACTGCCGAACCAGATCACCATTTCACTGTCCCGAAACATGCGCGTCAGCACGCTGAGCACGGCGATAAACAGACTCAGGGACAAAATGGTTGGCATATCGGATAGCACGGTATAGCCCATGATGACCATGACGTCCGACGGGTTAAACACGCCGCGGCCTGCCTCGCCCAGGGTACGGATAATGGTCATGGTCATTACCACGGTCACCAGCACCACGAATGTTGCACCAAAACTGCGCGCCAGCTCTTTTCGGATGGAGGAATGGAATAACATGACAGGAGAGGAAAACCTGAATTATGAACTTTGAACTGAAACCTTTGAGCCTGATGGGCGTGTCCACCGAAAAATGCGATGCGCTGATTGTGCTGGTGGCAACCGGCTTCCAGTCGGCGAGCGACGATTTATCGCTCGCATTGGCACAGGCGCTCAAGTCTGGCGATCTGGAAAATAAGCCGGGCAAACTGCTGGTAATGTACCGGCCCGTGCAGGCCCGAACCGTGCGCATGGTGTTGGCCCATGTGGGTGACGCAAGTCCGCGCCACGTTCGCTCCGCGCTTTTGGCAGCCATTACGGCCGTCAAGTCCGCCGGACTCAAAAAACTGGTGGTTTGTTTTGCCGAGCCGGCACGTGAGGATGCGGTGCGTGCAGCCGTGCTGGCGGTGGCTGACGCCACTTATGTCTACACCCATACCAAGTCAAAACCAGAGGAGCGAACGCTTCAAAAAGCTACATTGACCGCCGTCAACGCCAGTGAAGTACAGATTACTTTTGAGCGTGCAGTGGCCATTGTTGCCGGGGTAGAACTGGCAAAAGAGTGGGCCAACCGCCCGGCCAATTTCGCTACGCCCACCATGTTGGGTCAGGCGGCCGAAGAATTGGCCCGTTTGCCCAAAATTGCGTGCGAGGTGCTGGGTTTGAAGGAGGTTTCCAAGCTCGGAATGGGGGCGTTTATGGCGGTTGCCCAAGGCTCGGATCAGCCCTTGCGTTTTATCGTTTTGCGCTACAGCGGTGCACCCAAAACCCAGGCGCCGACCGTTCTGGTGGGTAAGGGGATTACCTTTGACAGTGGTGGCATTTCGATCAAACCAGCGCCGGAAATGGACGAAATGAAGTTTGATATGTCCGGCGCTGCCAGCGTATTGGGCGTATTCCAGTCTCTGGCGCTGCTCAAGCCCGCAATCAACGTGGTGGGCTTGATTCCCGCCTGCGAAAATCTGCCCAATGGCCGTGCGGTGAAACCTGGCGATGTGGTGACCAGCATGAGTGGCCAGACCATTGAGATTCTGAATACCGATGCCGAAGGTCGCCTCGTTTTGTGTGATGCATTGACGTATGCCGAGCGCTTCAAGCCGGCTGCGGTCGTCGATATTGCCACGTTGACTGGCGCGTGCATGATTGCTCTGGGCAGCGTGCGCAGCGGCCTATTTGCGTCCGACGATGCTTTGGGTCTGCAATTGATGGCTTCGGGGGAAATGTCGCAGGATCTGTGCTGGAGAATGCCCCTAGACGATGATTATGCCGAGGGTTTGAAAACAGGTTTTGCGGATGTTGCCAATGTGGCCGGGCGTGCGGGTGGGGCCGTTACAGCGGCTAAATTCCTGCAGCGGTTTAGCGCCAAGTTTGCTTGGGCGCATTTGGATATCGCTGGAACGGCGTGGAAAAGTGGTGCTGGCAAGTCCGCTTCGGGTCGCCCCGTCGGTTTGCTGGTCGAGTATCTGATGTCTGTGGCGGCTTCCAAGTGACGGCGGTTGCATTCCATTTTGGTGCGCCCGACAAGCTGGCGTATGTATGCCGCCTGCTGCGTAAAGCGACCATTGCTGGCGCCAAGGTGCTGGTACTTGCACCCGACTCGATCGTGACCCGCTTGGATTCGGATCTGTGGGCCCTGTCGCCTACCGAATTTATTCCCCATTGCGTAGGTACGGCGCAGCCTGTGGTTAAAAAACGATCGGCGGTGGTGCTGGCGTCTGACATCGTGCAGGCGCCGTCGCTGCGGCAGGTATTGCTTAATCTGGGTCAGACGGTGCCGACACAATTTGCATTGTTTGAGCGTGTGATTGAGGTGGTGAGCACCGACGAGACTGATCGTAACCATGCGCGCATGCGCTGGCGGGACTACACCGAACGTGGTTATCCGATTACCCGCCACGATCTGAATTTGCGGGGGACTTTGGCATGAGTCGCGCCCCCCAATCACCATCACGGTTTGTACCCACGCTCACGGAAATTGTGCACCCGGACGACTTTGAGCCTGCGGACATGCTGGGCCAACAACAGTTGGCAGATCGCTTGTTGCAGCGCATCATGCCCAAGGTCGAGGCGCAGTTGCGTGCATCCCTGCAAACCCTGGTGCAAGACCACTTGCGTGTGCTGGAGCCGCGTTTGCAACAGGCTGTCGAATTGGCTGCTCGCCAAGCCATCGCCAGGGCTGTGGCCGATGAAATCGATGGATCCATGGATGCGGGTGATTCTGTTGCCGCTGGATTCACTGACACATATCAGTAAACACCCCTATGGTTTGAGTGCGCGAACTAGGTTATGGTGCGCGCTGTCGAATAATTTCATTCACTTTGTATCTGTTTTTTTGGAGTATTTATGCAATTCAAGGTTAAGAGTGCGTTGACGGTGCTGGCTGCGGCTTCGTTGCTGGCAGCTTGGGCAAAAAGAAGAAACCGCCGCACCGGCAGTGGCTCCCGCCGCAGCTCCGCACCTGCTGCAGCTGCAGCAGCGGTTGTCAAAATTGGCCACGTTGGTCCCACCAGCGGCGCTATTGCACACCTAGGCAAGGACAATGAAAACGGCGCCCGTTTGGCGGTTGAAGAACTTAACGCTGAAGGTGTCATGATCGAAGGCAAAAAAGTCACTATCGAACTCATGACAGAAGACGATGCGGCCGACCCCAAGCAAGGCACGGCCGTGGCCCAGAAGTTGGCGGATGCCAAAGTGGCTGGCGTGGTGGGGCACTTGAATTCTGGCACCACCATTCCTGCATCCAAAATTTACAGCGACGCGGGCATTCCCCAAATTTCTCCATCCGCCACCAATCCCAAGTACACCCGCCAAGGTTTCAAAACAGCCTTTCGTTTAGTGGCGGATGATGTGCACCTCGGCAGCACTTTGGGTAAATACGCTGTGGGTACCTTGAAAGGCAAAGCGATTGCCGTCATCGACGACCGTACCGCGTACGGTCAAGGTGTTGCAGAGGAGTTCACCAAAGCCGTGGAGGGCGCTGGTGGAAAAGTTGTAGCCAAAGAGTTCACCACCGATAAGGCCACCGATTTCAACTCCATCCTGACCACCATCAAAGGCAAGAAGCCCGATGTGGTGTTCTTTGGTGGTATGGACGCTGTCGCAGGCCCCATGCTCAAGCAAATGAAATCCCTGGGCATTAAAGCCAAGTTCATGGGCGGCGACGGCATTTGCTCTACCGAGTTGGTCAAGCTCGGTGGTGACGCCATTGCCGATGACCAGGTGTTCTGCGCGGAAGCCGGTGGTGTTGAAGGGGAAGCCAAGGCAGGCATGGAAGAATTCAAGACCAAGTTCAAAACCAAGTTCAATGCCGATGTGCAGGTATATGCGCCCTATGTTTACGATGCAGTCAAAATTATGGTTGCAGCCATGGTCAAAGCCAATTCGTCCGACCCTGTGAAGTACCTGCCTGTATTGGCCGCTACGACAGACTACAAGGGTGTAACCGGCCCCGTGTCATTTGATGAAAAAGGCGACATCAAGAATGGCGCCTTGACTTTGAAGACCGTTCGCGGTGGCAAGCTGGAAACACTGGCGGTCATTCGCTAAGTGCGTATCCCTTCAATTAGCCCGCAAGGGCAGTTGAATCAAAAGGCACTCTTTGGAGTGCCTTTTTTTCGGCCGAATTTTTTCCATGCCTGAAAAATGGTATCAATGCAGGTTAGAATGCAAGGCTCTGGAGCGGTGGATGAGCGGTTTAAGTCACACGCCTGGAAAGCGTGCGTGGGGTAAAACCCACCGCGGGTTCGAATCCCGCCTGCTCCGCCAGTGATCAGTCTTTGTTGGTCTCCAACCGTACAAAGCAACCCCCTAAAAGCCCTTGTTCCCCAGTGGAGCAGGGGCTTTTTTGTTTTCTTGTGTCTTTTCTTGTAGTCTTGACGCCACGGATTTTTGTGGGTAACCATATGGGTAACAACGCCGTAACCAGCCCCAGCCGTTACCCACAAAACAGGGGAACACCATGCTGACCGTAACCGCGATCGATAAAGCCAAGCCAACCGAAAATCAATACCACATGGCGGACGAACGGGGTCTAGTGCTACTGGTGCGCCCCAACGGGTTAATGCTGTGGCAACTGTGATACCGGCACGAGGGCAAGGAAAAAACGGCATCGCTGGGGCAATATCCAGATGTGAGTCTGAGCGCGACAAGGCGCGAGAGCACGTCGCTGCGAAACGCGACCCGGTAGCTGTGAAGCGCGAAGCGATCAAGGCAGGGGCGCAGCTGATAATGGCTGCCCCCTATGCCGATATCTAATTGTTCTCCCCATTGAATCGCATGAAGTACATACTCTCTTGCATTGCGCTGGTGTTCTTGGCTGCTTGTAGCACCGCCCCCAAAGATAGCGCTGCGCCGGTCGCTTCTGGACCCAATACGCCAGTTGCAGCATTCGTCGTTGCCAAGACGCCTCCACGTATCGGCCTGGCATTGGGCGGCGGCGCTGCCCGGGGCTTTGCCCATGTGGGCGTGATTCAGGTGCTGGAGGAAGCGGGAATCCGTCCTCAACTCGTCACGGGTACATCCGCAGGCAGTTTGGTGGCGGCGATTTATGCCAGCGGTAAAAACGGCAAACAATTGCAACGTGTGGCCGACACCATGGAAGAGGCCACCATTGCGGACTGGACCTTGCCCTTGTTTACACGCGGCATGCTGCGTGGCGACGCCCTGGCGCGTTACGTCAATGAACAAGTGGGCTCCCGTTTGCTGGAAGACATGCCGCTGCCGCTGGGTATTGTTGCGACCGATCTCAACAGCGGCCAAAGCATTGTGTTCCAGAAGGGTGATACCGGAACCGCCGTGCGCGCGTCGAGCGCCGTACCGGCGGTGTTCCAGCCGGTCAGAATCGCGGGGCGTGATTATGTGGACGGCGGGCTGGTGTCACCGGTGCCGGTGCGCGCTGCACGCAAGATGGGCGCGGAACTGGTGATTGCCGTGGACATCTCTAGCGCGCCAGAAGGCAATTTGACCAGCGGCACCCTGGATGTGCTGTTGCAAACCTTCACCATCATGGGCAGCAGTATCAATAGTTTTGAGCTCAAGGATGCCGATATCGTGGTGCGTCCGGCTCTGGTGGGCGTCTCCAGTGCCGACTTCGGGGCGCGCAAGCGATCAATAGAAGCCGGGCGCCAAGCCATGCTGCAGTTGTTGCCGCAATTGCGCGCGGCCATCACAACCAAATCCCGTTAATCACCGATCAAGGCAGCGGCTCAAACCAGGCACTCCTGTTTGCAGCGACAATTGCCCCCACATTTGATTATTTGCTTCCGATTTACGTTCAGATATGTCTACTATGACCACCTTCACGGTTCGACCCGCCTCCTTGCGCGATGCCAAAGCCATTACCGACCTTTTTAACGCGAGCGTGTGTGAGGCCTTCCAGTCGGCAGTGCCCAATGCACCGGTTCCGGTGGAGGCGCTGGAGAAAAATCAGTCCCATTGGCGCGAAGCCATCGAATACGCCGAGCCCCAGGTGCATGTGGCCCTGTTGGGTGACAAGGTAGTCGGCTTTGTGGGGTTTGATCGCTCACGCGACAAGGGAACGCCCCCCACCACAGGTGAAATTTGGCACATTTACGTTGCCAGCGACTACATCGGTCTGGGCGCCGGTTTGTCGCTGTGGGATGCGGCCCGCGAGGGTTTGCTGGAGGAGGGGTGCACCACGGTCACCGTGTGGGTGCCCATTGCCAATGACCAGGCCCTGCGGTTCCACGAGCTGGCGGGATTCAAGCGCGAAAACAACAGTGCCAAAACCGTGCCTATTGGTACCGCCCGTGTGGAAGAAATTCGTTTGAAGCGATCGCTAACCTGAGATCGGTTTTCCCCTGCGCCTATGCACCCCGCCGAGGTGCATGGGCTGTGGATGGATTAAGGGGAGGGTGCATGGGCGATTCAGGTCTTTTTGACCACCACGCTGCCAATCGAATAACCCGCCCCAAACGAGCAGATCACACCTACCTGGCCGGCCTCAATGTCGGCGTGGTGGCGGTGAAACGCAATGATGGAGCCGGCCGACGCGGTGTTGGCAAACTCGTCCAGAATCACCGGCGCTTCTTCCACCGTGGCATCACGCCCCAGCAATTTGCGGCTGATGAACTGGTTCATGGACAAATTCGCCTGGTGCAGCCAGAAGCGGCGTACGTCACCGGGTGTCAGGCTCAGCGACGCCAAATGCCCGGCAATGTGCTCCGCCGCCATGGGGCACACCTCTTTGAACACCTTGCGGCCTTCCTGGCAAAACAATTGGTCGCGGTCGTCGGGGTTACGGTCTTCGGCGCGCGACATAAAACCCGCGTTGTTGCGAATGGCGTTGGAGAAGGTGCTCAACAGGCGCGTGCCCAGCACTTCAAAGGCGCCCACGGGAGCCAGATCCAGGCGCTCCACCAACACGGCGGTACAGACATCGCCAAAAATGAAATGGCAGTCGCGGTCCATCCAGGCCAGGTGGGCCGAGGTAATTTCGGGGTTGACCACCAAAATGGCGCGTGCCGAGCCGGTGCGCACGGCGTTCACCGCCATTTCAATGCCAAAAGTGGCCGACGAGCAGGCCACGTTCATGTCAAACGCATAACCCTGCACGCCCAGGGCGGTCTGGATTTCCACCCCCATGGCGGGGTAGGAGCGCTGCATATTGGCCGCTGCACAGATGACACCGTCTACGTCGGCGGCGGTCTTGCCCGCAGCGGCGAGCGCATCCTGGCAGGCTTTGACGCCGATTTCGGCCATCATGGAAATTTCGGTATTGGGGCGGGGCGTGAAGCGCGGGCGCATGCGCTCAGGGTCGAGTACGCCGGACCTTTCCATCACATACCGGCGCTGAATGCCGGAGGCTTTTTCGATGAATTCAACGCTGGAGTCGGTCAACGCGGCGCGGGTGCCGGCGGCGATTTCAGCGGCGTGCTTCTCGTTTTCCAGCCGGGCATAACGGTTGTAGGCCGCAACCAGCTCTTCGTTGGTAATGACTTCGGGCGGCACAAAAAGGCCGGTACTGCTAATGGCGACGCGGTGCATGGTGGTGAATTTTTGGCTGATTCTGCGTTGGCACAGTCCAACGCGCAGCCGACAATTATGCGCTGCCTTGCAGGTGTCGCCGATTTGCGCTCACCAAGCGGGTCTTTTTGCATAATGGCGCATGCTTTTTTTGCTCTCGCCCGCCAAGGCACTCGATTTTGAGACGCCCCTTGCACCCCACGTCCACAGCGCGCCGCTATTTGTACCGCAGTCCAAGGAACTGATTGGGTTGCTGCGACACCAGTCGCCCCAGCAAATTGCCACGCTGATGGCACTCAGCGACAAACTGGCCGCCTTGAATGTTGCGCGTTACCTGGCCTGGTCGCCCAAAGCCACGGAAAAAAATGCCCGCCAGGCCGTTTTGGCCTTTGATGGGGACGTGTACGGGGGGCTGAACGCCCGCGCGCTGGGCGCCGACGACCTGGCCTGGGCGCAAGAGCACCTGTGCATCCTTAGCGGCCTGTACGGCGTATTGCGCCCGCTGGACCTGATGCAGCCCTACCGGCTGGAGATGGGCACCGCGCTGGCCAACCCCCAGGGCAAGAACCTGTACGCTTTCTGGGGCCGCCAGATTGCCGACTACCTCCACACCCGGCTGCAGCGCGACACCAGTCCGGTGGTGGTCAACCTGGCGTCGCAAGAGTATTTCAAGGCCGTGGACACCCGTGCCTTGCACGCGCGGGTGCTGGAATGTGTGTTTCAAGACTACAAAAATGGCGACTTTAAGATCATCAGCTTCCTGGCCAAGCGGGCGCGGGGCCTGATGGCCCGCTACGCCATCGAACACCGCCTGGTGCAGCCGGAGCAACTCAAAGCGTTTGATTCCGAAGGTTATGCCTACGTGGCCGAGCAGTCCACGGTGGACCGCTATGTGTTCCGCCGCCGCGTTTGATGGATGATAAAAAATCCCTTTTCCGCACGTCTGGAGAGCGTTTATAGCTATGAAAATAAGAGCAAACGGTATTGATATTGAAGTGGAAGACAGCGCCGCTGGCACTTCAACGGCAGACGGTGCCACCCAGCGCCCGGTGGTGTTGCTGATCATGGGCTTGGGCATGCAACTCATTGCCTGGCCGCCGCAACTGGTGCAGGCACTGGTGGACGCCGGTTACCGCGTGCTGCGCATGGACAACCGCGACATCGGTTTGAGCCAGCACTTTGACCATCTGGGCAAACCCAACATCGTGTGGGCCGGCATCAAATACAAGCTGGGCCTGCCGCAGCGCCCGCCGTACACCGTGGCCGACATGGCCGCCGACGCGCTGGGCGTGCTGGACGCGCTGGGCATTGCCAAAGCCCACGTTGTGGGCGTGAGCATGGGCGGCATGATTGCGCAGCGCGTGGCCATTGCGGCGCCCAAGCGGGTGCTGAGCCTGACCAGCATCATGAGCAGCAGCGGTGCCAAGGGCCTGCCGCGCGCGCACCGGCAGGTCACGCGCGCCATGCTGCGCCGGCCAACCAGCCATGCGGAATCCGCCGTGGTGGCGCATTACCTGCAGTTGTTCAAGGTTATTGGCAGCCCGGCGCACCCCACGCCGGAGTCGGAAATCCGCGAGCGCATCGTGCGTGGCATCCGGCGCAGCTTCCACCCGGTAGGCACCCTGCGCCAGATGCTGGCCATTGTGTCCGACATCGACCGTGCCGCCCAGTTGCCGCGTGTGAGTAGCCCCACGCTGGTGTTACACGGTCTGGACGACCCCCTGGTACCCCACAGCCACGGCGAGGACACGGCCCGGCGCATACCCGGCGCACGCCTGGTCAGCGTGGCTGGCATGGGCCACGACCTGCCGCCCGAGCCGGTGCGCCAGATGCTGGCGGCGCTGATTCCGCATTTAAAAACCGCAGACAAAACTGCCGAAAAGACCGCTGGCAAGGGCGCAGTCCAGGGCGCTGCGCGGCGTGCCGCACCATGAACTCGCCCGAACAGTCCCAGTTGGGCAAAACGTCGCGTTATGTGGACCAGTACGACGCGTCACTGTTGTTCCCCATTGCCCGCGCCGGCAAACGGGCCGAGATTGGCATTGCCGAGCGGGTGCCTTTTTTCGGCGCCGATATGTGGACAGCGTTTGAGCTGAGCTGGCTCAACCTGCGCGGCAAGCCCCAGGTGGCGCTGGCGCATTTCACCATTCCCTGTGAAAGCACCAACATCATCGAGAGCAAATCGCTCAAGCTGTATCTGAACAGCTTTAACAACACACCATTTGCCGATGTGGAAGCGGTCAAGACCCGCCTGCGTGCCGACTTGACCGAGGCCGTGTGGCGCAACGCAACGCCCGGCGCAACCCTGTCGTCGATTGGCGTGACCGTGCTGGGGCCCGACCTGTTCGACCGCGAACCCGTGCATGAGTTGGACGGCCTGAACCTGGACCGGCTGGACATTGATTGCACCCAGTACACCCCGGCGCCCGCGTTATTGCGCGCAACACCCAACGAGCAACCGGTGTCCGAGGTGCTGGTGAGCAACCTGCTCAAAAGCAACTGTCTGGTGACCGGCCAGCCCGACTGGGCCAGTGTGCAGATCAGCTACACCGGCGACCAGATCGAGCAGGGCGGTTTGTTGCAGTACCTGGTGAGTTTTCGCAACCACAACGAGTTCCATGAACAGTGTGTGGAGCGCATCTTTATGGACATCTGGACGCGCTGCAAGCCGCTCAAGCTGGCGGTGTACGCCCGTTACACCCGCCGGGGCGGGCTGGATATCAACCCGTTTCGCACCAGCCACCCGCAGGCGCTGCCGCGCAACATTCGCACTGCCCGGCAGTAGGGCGCCGACCCTGCCGGCGGCCCTGCAAGGGTCGGAAGAGCCTCATGGCAGTGCTTGCCCATGCCCAGTGCAGGCGCATTGGATGGTTTATTTTGCTATCAAAATAAGAGCTGCTTGCGCACGTCAGACGCGCGCTCAGGCCCTTTTTCGCTCAAATTCTGCCAGCTCGCAGGCGGGCGCCGGGCGGCCGTAAAAGAAGCCCTGAAACACGTCACACCCCAGCGCCGCCAGGGCGTTGCGTTGTTCGGCGGTTTCCACACCCTCGGCCACCACCGACATACCCAGACTGTGGCCCAGCGCCACGCTGGAGCGCGCCACAGCGGCATTGTTGGGGGTGGTGAGCAGGGCCTGCACAAACGAGCGGTCGATCTTGAGCTGGCGCAGTGGCAGGCGCTGCAAATGCATCAGCGACGAATAGCCGGTGCCGAAATCGTCCAGCGAAAACTGCACACCGATGCGGTGCAGTGCCTGCATTTTGGCCAGCGTGTCGTCCAGGTTGCTCATCAGCATGCTCTCGGTCAGCTCCAGCGTGAGCAATTCGGGGTTCGCGCCAGAGCGCTTGAGGGCCGACACCACATTGGTGACAAACGATGCCTGCCCAAATTGCGTCGGGCTGACGTTGACCGACAGCGTCCACTGCGCGGTGGTGGCTTGACCAGACCACACGCGCAACTGCGTGCAAGCGGTCTCCAGCACCCATTGACCCAGCACCAGCCCCATGCTGGTTTCTTCGGCGAGTGCCACAAACTGCAGTGGCGGCACGATGCCACGGGTGGCGTGATTCCAGCGCAGCAGGGCCTCGGCACCCACCGGTTGGCCCTGCAGGTCCACCTGGAACTGGTACAGCAGCATGAATTCGTGCTGGTGCAGGCCGCGGCGCAGGTCGTTCTCCAGGGTGGCATGCATGGTGGCGGTGACCTGCATGGCCTGGTCGAAAAAGCGCGCCGTGTTGCGTCCGGCTGCCTTGGCCTGGTACATGGCTACATCGGCCTGTTTGAGCAATTGGTCGCAGCTTTCGCGGTCGCCGTGGAACATCACCACACCAATGCTGGGCGTGCTGCTGTGCACGTGGCCCCGCAGCTTGTAGGGTTGTCCCAACACGGCCAGGATTTTGCCGGCCACCATTTCGGCATACGCGGCGGCGCCTTGCGCCGAGTCGCCCAGGCGCTCCAGCAGCAGCACAAACTCGTCACCACCCAAACGCGCCACGCTGTCGCCCACGCGCACGCACGTCTTGAGCCGCGTGGCCACCTGCTTGAGCAGCTCGTCGCCCATGGCGTGGCCCTGGGTGTCGTTGAGCAGTTTGAACTGGTCCAGGTCCAGGAACATGACCGCACCGTACTGGCTGGTACGCCCGGAGGTGACGGTGGCCTGCTTGAGCCGGTCAATCAACAGGCGCCGGTTGGGCAACTCGGTCAGCGGGTCGTAGAAGGCCAGGCGGTGGATTTCTTCCTCGCTTTGGCGGCGCTGGGTGATGTCGCGAATCACCACCACAAAGGTGGGGTGGCCTTTGCGGGCAATTTTGGATACTGCCAGGCTCATGGGGAAAACACTGCCATCCTTGCGCTGGCCCATGGTCTCGCGGGGCTTGCCCACCAGGTAGTGCGAACCGCTGTCTTGCAAATGTTGCAGCTGGCGGGCGCGGTGGTCACTGCGTCCGGCATCGGACTCGGGGCTGAGCATGGCGACGTTGGCACCCCGCATTTCGTCTGCGTCATAGCCAAAAATGGAACAGGCGGCCTTGTTGACGGATTCGATCAACCCATGCTTGTTGATGGTGATGACACCGTCAAGCATATTGTCCAGAATGTTGTGGGTATGGCGTGCCGCCTCGCGCAGGGATTCCTGGTCGGCCTCGCGCTGCCTTTCGGTTTGCTCACGTTCCAGTGCCAGACTGATGAGGTAGGCACCGCGCTGTACGGCTGCCTGTTCTTCTACCGTGGGTGCGCCCGCGCAGGCGTACGCAATGTCGAATGCACCCAATAGCACCCCTTTGCAGGACAACACCGGCAGTGACTGGCAGATCGAATCGGGGAGCGTACCGGCCAGCAGCCGGGGCGGGCTGCCTTCAACAACGGGTGCCGAGATGGCACAGCGCATGCCGGTAAAGATGGCCTCATAACCCTGTACCAGGGTGTCCAGAATGCGGGGCAGGGGAGCGCCGGTGGCCAGCATTTCCAGCATGCTGCGCTCGTTGTCGAGTTGCAGTTGCATCTGGCTGGGGGTGCGGCGGTCAGGGCGAGCACTGCCAGGGGCACGGTGGCGTTCGGCGTCGAAGGCGGGAGAAATTTTCATGGAGCGTCAACGCGGGCAGTGCAACACGGTGTGCCAGACCGGCACGGGCACTGTGCAGCGCCATTCCAACGGGGATGCAGAGAATACAAAACTGGCACGCATGGTGGTTCTTTTAGGAGAGATCGAAACCCGAAACAACCCGTAATCAGAACATGTTTATGCCCAGTTGCATATCCCCTGAATGGGGGGTACTGGCGACCGAACGCGGGAATGATCCGTGGTTTACAACACAGCAATGCGTTTGCTGATGTCGAGCATGCGCGTGGCCAGCACCGCGCCCAAGGCCATGGCCAGTGCGGCAGCCACGCTGGGGTGGTGCTGCAGTAGCGACTGGAACGCGGCGGGTGTCAGGGTCCAGACAGTGCAGTCATTGAACACCGATACCGATGCATTGCGCGCTTGCAGCGTAAAAAATCCGCCTTCACCCACCACACTGCCGGGCCCCAGAATGGCCAGATGCACCAGTCCGGAAGGGGTCTTCATGTCCACCTTGAGGTCGCCCGATTCGACGAAATACAGGCGCCCGTCGTGGTCGCCCTGCGCCATGAGCAGGTGCCCGCGCGGCTGGTGACTGGGCGCCAGGTAGTCGCTAATCACGCTCCAGCGCACCGGGTCCAGAAAACGGTGGATGCCGTCGGGCTGGGTGTTGTGCTGTATGGCAGCCATCAGGGCACGGGTGTCGTGTTTGGTGGCGGTGTAGGACGATGCAGGCATGGCGTGTTCTTTCTACACGCCGGGTGGTTGAATGCAGGCAAGGCGTGTGTGCCGCAAAGTATGGGCGCAGGCCATGGGGGAGTCAAGAACAGCCGGTCAGATCATTCAAACATGCTCTACATTTAATAGCAATATGCGCTTTACTGGCGAGCGCAAACGGCATTTTTTCCCATCAACCCAGAGAAGACCATCCGCACGGCTGGCGCCGCACGGTCCTCCTCAGTCCGTGGTCACCATCGTGATTGCCACGCCGCCCAATACGGCGTTGCCCGATAGCGGGTCGCGCAACTGGTCGTCCAGCAAGGCATTCAGGTTGGCGCCGGCTCGCTCGGCAGCTACGCGCAGTTGCGCGCCCGGCAGGTCGTGGCCCCAGCCGTGCGGCAGGCTCACCACGCCGGGCATCATCTGGTCACTGACATGCACCTGCGCCTGCACGCTGCGTGGCACCTCACCGGCGCGGGTGACGGCGTGGATGCGGGCCAGGGCGCCGTCCTGCAGACCCAGGCGCTGCGCGTCCTGCGGGTGCACCAGCGCGGTGCAGCGAAACGGCCCTTTGGCCAGCGTGGGCAGGTTGTGCATCCAGCTGTTGTTGGTGCGCACGTCGCGTCGGCCAATAATGACCAAATCGGGCGCTGGCGCGCTTAGATCGTGCGCAGGGCGCTGCAAATCTTGTAGCAAACTGGGCGGTGCCAGCTCCACCTTGCCGCTGGGGGTGCGCAGCATTTCGGGGATGCGGGGTTGCAAGGGCCCCAGGTCGATGCCGCCGCTGGCGTTGGACGCCATCACCTTGGCCAGCGTCAGCCCGTCGGGTTTCAAGCCAAATTGGTCGCCGTAGGGGCCGCTGCGCAAGGCCACTTCCAGCGCACGCTGGGGGCCTTTGTAGCCCTGGGTGGCGGCGATCACGGCATCGGCATGGGTCCCGAACAGGCGCTGCGCGTCCTGCGCAAACTGGGCATCGTCCAGTGCGTTGGCATCCACCTCGGCACCCTGGCCCTGGGCGATGGCCGCCAGCGTGAGCAGGGTTTGCCATTCCTCCGGCTGGGATGGATCGCGGGGCAGCACCGGCGGGCTGTAACGCGCATGGTTGCGCCAGGAAAGCTGGGGAAAGGCGACGTCGTAATGCAGGTCTTGTAGCGGCGACACGCCGGGCAGGATCACATCCGCGTGGCGCGTGGTTTCGTTCAGGTAAATGTCCATGCTGACCATGAAGTCCAGCGTATCCAGCGCCTTCGCCAGGCGTGGCCCGTTGGGACTGGAGAGCACGGGGTTGGTGGCCACGGTGATCAGGGCGCGGATCTGGCCCTCGCCTGGGGTTTCAATCTCCTCGGCCAGGCAGGTCATGGGCAGCTCGCCATACACTTCGGGCGCACCACTCACGCGCGCGGCGTGGCGTCCGGTGCTGACACCCTTGCCCACACCCGGTTTGCCAGCGGTGTTGCTGGCAAAGGCCGCAGACTTGGCAAACAACATGCCGCCTTCGCGGTCCAGGTTGCCGGTCAGGGTGTTGAGCACATCCACCAGCCAACTCGCCAGCGTGCCGTAGGTCTGGGTGCAGGTGCCAATGCGGGCGTAGACGGCGGCGCGGGGGGCTTCGGCCAGTTGGCGGGTCAGGCTGCGGATGGTCTGCGCCGCTATGCCGCAGCGCGCGGCCACGGCCTCGGGTGTGAAGGGGGCCACGGCCTGCTGCACGGCCTCCACGCCGTTTACCCACTCGGCCACATTACCCAGGGTGACGCGGTTTTCGGTAAACAGGGTGTGCACCATGGCGGCCAGCAGAAAGACGTCAGCCCCGGGGCGGATGAAGTGGTGCGCGTCGGCCACGGCGGCGGTTTCGGTGCGCCGGGGGTCAATCACCACCAGTTTGCCACCGCGTGCGCGTAGAGATTTGGCCTTACCCTTGAAGTCGGGCACGGTCCACATGCTGCCGTTGCTGGCCAGCGGGTTGGCACCGATCACCAGCAGAAAGTCGGTGCGCTCCATGTCGGGCAGGGCCACCGACAGCCAGTGCCCAAACATCAGGCCGCTGGCCAATTGCTTGGGCATTTGGTCCAGCGTGGAGGCGGAAAACACATTCTTGGTGCCCAGTGCACGCGCCAGCTTGCCAAAGTAAGCGATGAGCCCAATCTTGTGGGACGAGGGGTTGCCCACCGCCACGGCGGTGGCGTTGCGGCCATGCGCGGCGATCAGCGGGGGCAGGCGCCGGGCGATTTCGGCATAGGCCTGCGCCCAGGTGGCGGGCTCAAATGTTCCGTTGCGTTTGATGAGCGGCGTGCGCAGGCGGTCCGGGTCGTCGTGCAAGTCTTTGAGGGCGATGGCCTTGGGGCAGATGTAGCCGCCGCTGAGCACATCGGCCTCGTGGCCGCGGATGCTGGTGATGCGGCCTGCGTCCACCGTGATCTCCAGCCCGCAGCAGGCTTCACACAGGGGGCAGATGCGGTGGTGGGTGGTCTGGGGCATGGGGGGGCTCGTCGGGTGATTGGTGGGGACAACGGCGCGATTGGGCCATGGTGCCAAAAAGCTGTCGAGCACGCAGGTGACAGACTTCGTCGAGTGAGCCAACTGGGTTGTTTCGCCCACTGCAGGCCCGCACGGTGGGTGGTTTTTTTGGGGGGGGACGGTTAGAAACCGTTGCCTATCTTTTCCCTTGAACCCACCAACGCATTTGACACAGCGGCCGAAGCGAACAGTACACCCGCTACCGGAAGAACACCCATGAGTAGAAGAAGCCACTCGGGCTGAATGAGTTGGAAAAACGCTGCTCCAAAACCTCCAACGAACGCAAGAACGACCAGCCCGACAACCAGCCACATCACCACTGTGAGCTTCAGGAATACCCCGAGAAGCGCACCCACGCCAATCACAATAGTCCAAACGAGATATTTGGAATCCATGTAGGGCTAACGTCAAAATTCAGCGGTCGGCGCAGCCGTCCGATCGGATGACCAGTTAATTTGTGTCCAATTCACGCAAAGTTTTCCTGCAAAGTCTCTTGCGCCAGGGCATTGATGCTTTTGCCCCTTGCTTGTGCAGCAATAGCGAGTTTTTCGTGCAACTGCGGGGAAATTCGCAGATTGAATTTTCCCGAAAAATGACGTCTTGGCTCAATTCCCTTCTCTGCGCACACTTCAAGAAAAACCCCAAGCGAGCGCTTGAACTCCGCACGAAGTTCCTTCGGGTTCTTTCCGTAAAAATCTGCGCCACCGTTGAGGCCGAGAATTTCCCCCCTGAACATGTCAAGATCAGGGTCAAATTCAATCGTTGCGTGATAGTCGTCAACAGTCATTACGTTCATGGTTCGACTCCGTGTTGTTCCAGCCATTTGCGAATAGATGCCACCGCGCCTTTGTCTGTGTTGGGTGATGGATGTGGACGGTGAAAGACCCGCACCTCGCCAAACAAAAAGACAGAAACCCGGATACCTGCCCTTTCTTCAATTTCTGCACCCAGTTCAATGAAGAGGCTCTCAACATCGCGCCACTGGATATTGCCGCTCGTCGGCCGTGAAAATATCAATTCAACAATCCGCTGATGCCGTCGTTTCATTTTTTCATGGTACCAGTTTCGGGTACCAAAAGCAACTCAGATTTGTTGATCACGTGGTAACAAGTTAACGAAATGTCCAGAGGACCCACAAGCGCTCGATAAACTGGCCGATGCTCGATATTCTGGTCATCAAATCCTCCGGAAAGTGGCTTGCAGCCTCGCTTTGGCTGTTTTTTGGCTGTGTTGAATGGATATCGATATTCTGGCAGAGCCGGTGAAGTTCCGGGCGCGATGGCGCGATGCGGGTCTTGCGGGGCAAGGTAGCCGGATCGATCGGCGTCCAATTGCGCGCGCACCCAGCGCATGGCGGCTTCCCGAGAGTGTGCGTATGCTATGTATTTGATAGCTGGTTGCGCACATCCGGCGCGCGCAAGGTGCCAAAACGGCTATCAATCTCCACCACGATTCAAGGCTTGCCCCGCAGGCGCTGCACCGCCATGGGGTTGTCGGCCTCGGCGGCTTGTTGGTACCACTGGCGCGCGCGGGCCTTGGCGTCGGGTTCCTGCAGCACGCCGCTCTCCAGCAACTGGCCCAGCCCGACGGCGTAGCGGTCTGCCAGGCGCAGCATGGCGCCGTCGTCGCCAGACCGGGCCAGGCCCTGGTCTTTTTGTGCTGCATCCGGTTTGGGGCTCAGGGTGGCCAGGCGCAGCAGCTGGGGTGTGAGTGCCATGCGGGCAGGGCCGTATCCCAGCGCAATGGCGGTGCGGTAGGCCTGCACCGATTGGGCGTAGTCCACCGGCAGCGGCCCCGCGTAGTAAAAACGCCCCAGCAGGAACCAGGCGTAGCTGTTGCCTTTGCGCGCGGCGTCTTGCACCAGCCGCAACCCGGTGGGCCCGTCCTTGGGAACGTGAACGCCCTGCACCAGCAGCAGGCCGAGTTCGGCCTGGGCGCCAAGGTAGCCCAATGCGGCGGCGCTCGTCGTCGGCGCCATTCCAGGCGTCATGGTGGAGGGCTTCGCAGGCTGAAAGTGGCGTTCTACCACAGGCGGGGTCGTTGCGTATCGGCCGCCTTAGCCCGTGCTGCCGCAGGATCGATCAAGTTGCGCTGCACGCCCGCAAAACATGTTCAGCCCCGCAGCGTAATCGGCTCCAGCGCATCACTTTGCTCCCGCACGCGCCCAATCGCCGCCGTGTGGCCATAACCCAGCGCCCGCAGCGCCGCAATGCAGTCTTGTGCCCGGTCAGGCGGCAC
This sequence comes from Candidatus Aalborgicola lynettensis, assembly GCA_016719405.1. Lineage (GTDB taxonomy): Bacteria > Pseudomonadota > Gammaproteobacteria > Burkholderiales > Burkholderiaceae_C > Allorhodoferax > Allorhodoferax lynettensis. The sequence goes on along the minus strand of JADJZE010000001.1, from coordinate 946,514 downwards.
ACTGGCCAGCAGGCCACCTGCTGTTTGCGGGTCAAAAATAAGCGGATAACGGGGGTGATGCACCATCGCCTCCTGGTTGCGCAGGGCGCGGCGCAGGCGCACGTTGACGCTTTGCAGGGAGCTGACGATGCCTTTCTCCACACACTTCTGCGCACCGTCGAGCAAGGGCAGCGCGGCCAAATCGATCTCGGCGTCCACACCCGAGGGGCGTGTCATCTCCACCAAGTGGCCCAGCAGGCCAAAGCCGGTCAGGTCGGTGCAGGCGGTGGCACCGAATTCGCGCAGGCATTGCGCGCCCTTTTGGTTGGACAGCACCATGGACTGCAGCGCCGCGTCCACCCAGCGCCCTTTGGCGGCCAGGCGGGCGTGGGCGGCAAACAGGGTGCCGGTGCCAATGGGTTTGGTGAGCACCAGCACATCGCCCGCGCGCATGCCGTTTTTGCGCAAAATCTGCGCCGGGTCATCATCAATCAGGCCATTGACGGCAAAGCCCAGCGCCAACTCTTTACCTTCGCCCGTGTGGCCGCCCACCAGGGCGCAGTGGGCTTCGTTCAACACTTCGAGCGCGCCGGTCATCATCTGGAACAACACGTCTTCCACCTTGCTCTCCAGCCCCGAGGGCACGGTGGCAATGGCTGTGGCCGACTGCGCCTGCGCGCCCATGGCCCAGATGTCGCCCAGCGCGTGGTTGGCGGCGACCTTGCCGAACAGGTAGGGGTCGTCGATGAACGATCGGAAGAAGTCCACCGAATGCACCATGGCCTTGCCCGGCGGCACGCGCACCACGGCCGCGTCGTCGGGGTCGCGCAGGCCGATGAGCACATCGTCGCGCTGCACCGGGTGCAATTGGCTTAAAGCGCGCGACAGCACGGTGGCCCCCACCTTGGCACCGCAGCCGCCGCAGCGCATGGCGATGGCGGAGATGGCTTGCAGCGATTCTTCGGATGTGAGTTGCACCGCGCCCGCTACACCGTGTGCACCCGAACCACTCGCCGAAGCCGCCTGCGCGGGCCGTGCATCCATCGGCTCCAGGTCCTGAAACTTGCGCATGAACGTGCGGTCGATGTGGTCTTTCCAGCGCCACACCCAGGCCCCGGCAAAGCCCAACCAGCCGCGTGAGGCCACGGCGTACTGGTCACCGGTGCTAATCAGCGCCAGCCAGCGCCGCTGCGGGTGGTAGGGCTTGAGCGGCGCGCCCTGCACACGCAGGCGCAGGTTTTGTGCCAGCGGCGGGCCTTGGCGCACGGCAAACACGCCGGCTTTTTCCAGCGGATGGTTCACCATGCTGGCAATGTCGCCTGCGGCAAAAATGGCGGGGTCGGTCACGGTTTGCAGGGTGTCGCTGACCTGGATAAAACCATCTGCATCCAGCGCCAGTCCGGTGTCTTTTAGCCACGCGGCACCCCCGGCGCGGGTGACCCAGACTATTTCGTCAGCCTCCACCACTTGGCCCGATGCCGTTTGCAGCTGTCCCTGGGCGACCTGGGTGACTGCGGCATGGCGGTGCACTTGCACGCCGCGCGCGGCCAGTACCGCATCAAACGTTTTGCGCACGCGCGGGTTGTGGGTGGGCAAGATATGCGCGTTGTTGGTGAACAGGTGAAACACCAGCTCATCCGGGTTGCGCCCCAGCGTGCGCAGTTCCTGGCGCAGGCGGTATTGCATGGCCAGCAGCAGCTCCACCCCGCCCGCACCCGCGCCCACCACCGCTACCGTGGTCTTGCCAGCGTGCTTTTGCACCCGGTTTAGCAGCGCCAGCCAGCGCGCGTTGAAGCGGGTGATGGGTTTGACGGCAATGGCGTTTTCCAAAGCGCCCGGCACATCGTGCAGCTGGGGCGTGGAGCCGGTGTTGATGGACAACACGTCATAAGGCACTGGCGGGCGGTTGCGGCACAGCACCTTGCGGTTGGCGCGGTCCAGCCCGATGACCTCGTCGCGGTACAGGCGCGCACCGGCAAACACGGCCAGGCGGCTCAGGTCGATGTGGACCGCGTCATAGTCGTAATGCCCGGCCACGTAACCCGGCAACATGCCGGAGTAGGGCGTGTGCACGTCGGTGCAAATGACTGTCAGGCGCACACCGGGCAGGGGCTGCATGCCAAAACTTTTAATCACCCCCACATGGCTGTGGCCGCCGCCGACCAGAACGATGTCGCGAAGAATGGGTTGTTCAGGGGTTTGCATGCAATAAATCGTTGACCAGAGCCCGCACAGCGGCTTGCTCGGTGGCGGGTGAAAACAAGGGCGCGCGCAGGGCGCATTGTTGGGATAACTGCTTGTAAAGACCGTGGGGGTGGCCGAGTTCCACACGGCAACGCAGCAGCAAATCCGCCAGCTGCTGCGCGTCGCCCAGCGCAAAGTAGCCGCCATAGTCGGCCCCCAGCATGCCTACGTTGCCGGGAATGTGGGATGCCAGCACCGGCGTGCCGCTGCACACCGCCTCCAGAATCACATGTGCCCCGCCCTCCATGCGGCTGGTGTGCACCAGCACATGGGCCTGGGCTATTTTTTGCAGCGCCTCCAAATGCGCCAGGCCGCCCAGCCAGCGGTACTGCGGGCAGTCTGCCATGCAGGCACTGGCTTGTGCGCCCAAATCGGGCTCCAGCGCATCACCAATGTGCTCAATCAAAACATCCGCGTGCCCTTTGAGGATGCGCGCTGCTTGCATCAGGGTTTGGGGCGATTTTTCGTCACGCAAATGCCCCACCATCACCACCCGCAGCGCATCAAAGGGTTTGGGTAGCGCCGCTTGCGCCGCCGTGGACTGAAAAATCACCCGCGTTTTGGGGCGCAACTCCACCGGCAGGGCCTGTGCGCCGCACTCCTGCAACACCACCAACTGGCTGGCGTAACGCAAGGATGCTTGGGCGGCAGCGTCCGTCTGGATGTCGCGGTACAAATCGGTGCCTGTGAGCACCACGCCCAAAGCTGGCGCGTTGTTCGAAGCGCCGTGGGCCTGCGCCCAGCGGGCAATGGAATCGGCCGAGCGGCGGGCGTGCAGGGCCAGCATCACGTCAAAGGGGTCGCCATTCCAATGCCGGGCAATCGTGGCATCAAAAGCCGGGTGCAACATCTGCGACCAACGCCACGCGGTGTGCCAATTGCCATTGTTGGCAGCGGCAGAGGCAGAGGGGCTGATGATGAGGACGCGGGGGGAGGGCATTGGGGTGAGGCGTCAGCGGGTGTAAATAAATTCAAGTCTAATACCCCCCTCTCATTTTTGTTTATCGAGGTGTTTATGTTGAATTTTTCTTCCCTGGGCATCGTGCGTGCCCTGTTGCCAGTTCTGCTTGCCGTCTCCAGCCTGGCCGCGCAGGCGCAGGCCGTGTTCAAGGTCACCGCCATCCCCGACGAGTCGCCCACCGAACTGGCGCGCAAGGCCGCACCGCTGGTCAAATACCTGGAAAAGGCGCTGGGCCGGCCAGTGGAATTCACCCCGGTCACGGACTACGCCGCCGCCGTGGAGGCGCTGGCCAACAAACAGGTCGATCTGGCCTGGTTTGGCGGTTTCACCTTTGTGCAGGCCAACGTGCGCTCCGGCGGCAAAGCGGTGCCGCTGGTGCAGCGCTCTGAGGACGCGCAGTTTCGCTCGGTCTTCATCACCAGCAGCCCGGCTATCAAAACCCTGGCCGACCTCAAGGGCAAGAGCGTGAGCTTCGGCTCAGCCTCAAGCACCTCCGGCCACCTGATGCCGCGCAGCTATTTGCTGCAAGCCCAGATCGACCCCGACAAAGACTTCAAACGGGTGGCTTTTTCGGGGGCGCACGATGCCACCATTGCCGCCGTGGCCGCTGGCAAGGTCGAAGCCGGGGCGCTGAACGCCTCGGTGTGGGAAAAGTTTGTGACCGAGGGCAAGGTGGACACGGCCAAGGTGAAAGTGTTCTACACCACCCCCGGCTACTTTGACTACAACTGGACCGTGCACGCCGACATGCCCGCAGCGCAGCGCGAGAAGCTGACCCAGGCCTTTTTGAACCTGGACGCCAGCACGCCCGAGGGCAAAGAGATTTTGGCGCTGCAGCGCGCCACCCGCTTCATCGCCACGAAGCCCGAGAACTACCAGGGCATCGAACAGGCCGCCCGCAGTGCGGGGCTGCTGAAGTGAGTCGTGGCGATATTTGCAAGCAAAATGCTATTGTTTTGATAGCTGCTTGCGCACATCCAGCGTGCGCAAAGGGCTTATTTGGCATATGAAAATCGCGCTGCAAGCCGCCACCGGCCACCACCCTTCTGCCAAGCCGGGTGCTGACGCCGCCGTGCGCGCCGTCAGCCTGGAGGTGCGTGCCGGTGAGCAGTTGGCCATCATCGGCCCCTCGGGCGCGGGCAAAACCACGCTGCTGCACCTGATGGCCTGTGCGCTGCAGCCCACTGCAGGCACAGTGCTACTGGACGGGCAAGACCCTTGGCGCTTGCGCCGCCGCGCCTTGCAAGGGCTGCGCAAAGCGCTGTTTCTGGCCCCCCAGGTGCCGCCGCTGCCGCCGCGCCAGCGGGTGGTGACGGCCGTGCTCGCCGGGCGCTTGCCGCACGAGAGCCTGTGGGCCAGCCTGCACAGCCTGTTTTACCCGCAAGACATTGCGCTGGCGCACCAGGTGCTGGCCGCGTTTGACCTCAGCAGCAAGCTGTTTGAGCGGGTGGACCGCATCTCCGGCGGCGAGCGCCAGCGGGTGGGTTTGGCCCGCGCGCTGGTGTCGCAGGCCAGTTTGTGGCTGGTGGACGAACCCCTGTCGGCGCTGGACCCCAGCCGCGCCCGCCAGGCGCTGGGTGCCCTGACCGGTGCGGCCCGCACGCGCGGTGCGACATTGGTGGCTACGCTGCACCATGTAGAGATGGCGCTGGCCCACTTTCCGCGCATCGTCGGTTTGCGCGACGGCACCGTGGCGTTTGACCTGAGCGCCGCCGAGGTCACTCCGGCGCATTTGCAGGCGCTGTATGCGCAGCACCTGCATGAGTTGACCGGTCCTGCTGCGGCCCCCGCGCCTGAGGACTTTCCCAGCGGCCCGGCCCCGGTGGTGATGCACTGCCGCTGAGGGCTGCCGACGCGCCGCGCCATGCCTCATGCCCCCCTCAACACCATGTCTGCAGCGGTTGTGATGCCCCCGACTGTCCCCCTGCGCGACCCGGCGTGGCGCACGCGCCTGTTCTGGACGCTGGCAGGCCTGGCGTTGCTGTGGCCCATGGGAAATTTGACCGAATTCAAACCTTGGTTGCTGGCCGAGCCCGGTGCCTTGACCCCTGCGCTGCATTTTGTGGGGGACTTCTTCCCGCCGCGCACGGATGCTGACTTTTTGACCCTGCTGCTGCAGGAAACCTGGCGTACCGTGGCCATGGCAACTGCGGGTTTGACGCTGGCTTTGTTGCTGGCCATTCCCTTGTCGCTGCTGTCGGTGCGGGTGCTGTCGCTCTCGGGCCTGGCGGGGCGCATGGCCGTGGGGCCGGGTGTGCTGCGCCAGGGCGTGCGCTGGCTGCTGCTGGTGCTGCGCAGCGTTCCTGAACTGGTGTGGGCGCTGGTGTTTGTGCGGGTGGTGGGCCTGGGGCCGACTTCGGGCGTGCTGGCCATTGCACTCACCTACAGCGGCATGCTGGGCAAGGTGTACGCCGACATTCTGGAAAGCGGCGACACCCACGCCACCCACAGCCTGATGCGCAATGGTGCGGGCCGCCTGCAAGCCTTCTTCTACGGCCTGCTGCCCCAAAACGCCGCCGAGCTGACCAGCTACACCGTGTACCGCTGGGAGTGCGCCATCCGCTCCAGCGCGGTGCTGGGCTTTGTGGGGGCCGGGGGCCTGGGCCAGCTGATGGACTCGTCCATGAAGATGTTCAACGGCTCCGAGGTGGCCAGCATTTTGCTGGTCTTCATGCTGCTGGTGTGGCTGGCCGACCGCATGAGCGCGGCGCTGCGCAAGAACCTGGCGTGAGGTGCGGCACATGACAACACACCGCACGCAGGACGACAGCCTGCCGTCACCCCAGCCGCCGCACGCAGCACCACCGCACCAACTGCCGCCGCCCTTGTTTGACGCCCGCTGCAAGGCGTGCTGGCTGACCTTTGCCGTGTTGGTGCTGGTCATCGCCAGTTTTGCCACGCTCAATCTGCAGTGGGCGCAATTTGCCTCGTGGGACGCGTTGGCGCGCATGGGCCGCTTCATGGGCGAACTGCTGCACCCGGTCGCCACCCCGGTGTTCCTGCACAAGGTGCTGCAGGCCACGCTGGAAACGCTGGCCATGTCGGCCTTGGGCACTCTGCTGGCGGCGCTGCTGGGCCTGGCGCTGGCACTGCCCGCCGCGCGCACCCACGCGCACGATGCAGCACGCTGGCGCGGCGCCACCCGGCTGCTGCTCAACGCATTGCGCAGCACGCCCGAGCTGGTGTGGGCCGCGCTGCTGTTGATTGCGGTGGGCCTGGGGCCGTTTGCCGGCACGCTGGCCCTGGCCCTGCACACCGCAGGCGTGCTGGGCCGCCTGTTTGCCGAAAGCTTGGAAAACGCCCCGCCCGGCCCTGCCTTTGCGCTGCGCGTGCGCGGGGTGGGGGAGCTGCGTGTGTTGTTGTACGCCACCTTGGTGCAGGTGCTGCCGCAACTGCTGAGCTACACCCTGTACCGCTGGGAAAACAACATCCGCGCTGCCGCCGTGCTGGGTGTGGTCGGTGCCGGTGGCCTGGGCCAGATGCTGGCTTTTCACATGGGCCTGTTCCAAATGGGCGAAACCAGCACCGTGCTGCTGGCCATGCTGGCGCTGGTGGCGCTGGTGGATGCGCTGAGTTATGGGCTGCGCAAGGTGCTGGCGTAGGGCCGAATCAGGGTGGCAAACCGCTCACCGCCAATTCGAGTTCCTGAAACGGGCCAGTCCGCATCAATCGGGGAGGACGGGACACAATGTCAAGTTCTATACATTTGTTCTGCCGGGAGCTTGCGCAAGCTGTATCGAGAAACGGGTTTTCCCAGCCTCGGAAAATACAGAAACCTGTCCTTGATGGGCGTGTACGATGGCCTGCGTAATGGCCAGCCCCAAACCGGTGCCCTCGCCCGTGGCTTGCTGGCGCGACGGGTCGGCGCGAAAGAATCGTTCAAACACGCGCGCCAACTGGTGCGCGGGTATGGTGGGGCCTGGGTTTTCTACCGTCAAGGTGCAAATTCCGTCCAATTCCGACAAACACACCCGCACCGTGCCGGCACGTGGCGTGTACCGCAAGGCGTTGGACAACAAGTTGCTCACGGCGCGGCGCAGCATCAACCGATCGCCCCAGACACTGCAAGTGCCCAGCAGGTCCAGGTGAATGCCTTTTTCCTCGGCCAGCGCCTCATAAAACTCAAACAAATCGCGCACTTCCTGCGCCAGGTGGACCGATTCACCGTGTTCGGCAACCCAGTCCGACATTTGGCCGTATTCGGCTTTGGCGAGAAACAGCATGTCGGAGATCATGCGCGCCAGCCGTTCATATTCTTCGGCGTTGGACTCCAGGGTGGCACGGTAGCTGGCCGCGTCCCGGGGGCGCGACAGTGCCACCTGGGTTTCGGTCATCAGGTTGCTGACCGGCGTGCGAAGTTCGTGGGCAATGTCCGATGAAAAATCGGACAAACGGCGAAAAGCATCCTCCAGGCGCGCCAGCATTTCATTCAATGACGTGGCCAATTCGGCCAATTCTGGCGGTACCGCATCCACCGGCAGGCGCTGATGGAGGTGGTGTGCCGTGACCGCAGCAGCCTTGTCCCGCATGGTGCGCAGGGGCGCCAGCCCCCGGCTGGCCGCCAACCACCCCAACACCCCGGTCGCCAACGCCGCACAGGCTACAAACACCCACAAGGCCCGCATCAGGCTGCGGGTGAATTCGGTGTGGTGCGCAATATCCACCGCAACGGCAACGACCAATGGCTGCCAATGCGGTATCGCGGTGGGTATTGCCAGTGCCATGCCGCGAAAACTGCGCCCGCCCTGCGACCATTGGAACAACGCCTCCGCCGGGGTGGCTGGCGCGTGCGCCAACCACTCGCGGGGAAAGTGAACCCCGGCAGAGGCCAGCAGCACATCCCCGTTGGGGCCCAGCACTTGCACCACCAGGTCGTGATGGCCGATGAGCGCGTCGTTCAATTGCGACTTCAGGGCATCCAACTCCGACCGCGTACTCACGCGCGCAATGGTGTGCTGAGCCAACTGCATCTTGCCGGCCAGTGCATCCAGGTCCTGCTGTTCAAAATGCCGGTCAATCGCAATGCCGGTCAACCATCCCAAAACCAGCAGCACCGTACTTGCGCCCACTGCAAAGAGCAGGGTCAGCCGGGCGGTCAACGTCAATCGCGCCATCATGGGGATTGTTCAGGTACTTCGAGTACATAGCCCATGCCACGCACCGTACGAATCAGTTTGGGCTCATAGGGGTCATCCACTTTGGCCCGCAGGCGCCGGATCGCCACTTCAATCACATTGGTATCGCTGTCAAAGTTCATGTCCCACACCTGCGAGGCGATCATGGAGCGCGGCAGCACTTCGCCCTGGCGGCGCAGCAGCAGCTCCAGCAAGGCAAACTCTTTGGCAGTGAGTTCGATGCGGTTACCGGCCCTTACCACGCGCCGTCGCAGCAAATCCAGCTCCAGATTGGCGGCTTGCAAAACACTGGGCTCCAGGCCATTTTTGCCCCGGCGCAACAGCGTTCGCACTCGCGCCAGCAACTCTGAAAATGCAAACGGCTTCACCAGGTAGTCGTCGGCCCCCAACTCCAGCCCCTTTACACGGTCTTCCACCTGGTCGCGGGCAGTAAGAAATAACACCGGGAAATTTTTTCCGCTTTGGCGCACACGCTCCATCACCTGCCAGCCATTCAAGCCCGGCAACATCACATCGAGCACCAGCAAATCGAAATCGCCGGTCAGTGCCAAATGCAAGCCATCCACGCCGTTGCAGGCCAACTCGGTCACAAACCCGGCTTCGGACAAGCCCTGTTTCAGGTAGTCCCCGGTTTTTTGCTCGTCTTCGACGATCAGAATTTTCATAGCCTACCTCCAGTGCGACAGTTCAGTGGTTGTGATTGTGATTGTGCCCACCCATTGCCGGTTTTGCGCAAGCTGACAAAACTGTAATGTCTTCGTCAGCTATCTGACGGAGTCACTTTTGCATCATGCAGGGCAACACAACACCGCATCAATAGCATCAATGCATAAACGAATCGCCATTCCCATCCTCTTGACCATGCTGGTCATCGGCTGGTCAGCTCAGGCGCAAACAATGTCCAGTGCACTGGAGCAAGCCTGGAGTCGCCACCCGCTGGCAGCCTCCAGCACACTGAACCGGTCCGCAGCACAAGCCCGCGTCGATCTTGCCAGCGGGCTCACGCCGGGTCCCGCATCCCTATCCCTGTCCACGCTGAACGACCAAATCGGTGCTAACCGTGGCAAGCAGGAGTGGGAGCTGGAAGTTGAAACACCCTTGTGGTTGCCAGGTCAGCGCTCTGCAGCCCAAGCCGAAGCCAATGCGACCCGCAAAGAACTCGAATCCCAACAACTCGCTTTGCGACTGCAACTTGCAGGCGAGGTGCGAGAGGCATGGTGGGCACTTGCTCAAGCACAGAGCAATTACACACTGGCAGTGGCTCGCCATACGGCTGCCCAGGACCTGAAGTCCGATGTGGAGCGGCGTACACGCGCTGGCGAACTAGCCCTTGTGGACTTCAACCTCGCACAGATGGAGCAACTGGCCACCCAGTCCGAGGTCGACGAAGCCCATTCCACGCTCCAACAAACCGAGCAAAACTACCGCTTGTTAACCGGAACAGTGCCGCCCGACAAACTGGAACCCGAATCACTGGCCGCACCCACCACGCCCGAGCATCCCCAAATTCTGGCAGCAGCGGCAACCACACTGGCCGCACAAACCAAGCTCGCCCTGGCACAGAAAAGCCAGCGTGAGGCACCCACCGTGGCATTACGACTCGTGCGAGAGCGGTCAGACTTTTCCGACACATACGCAGACGCGCTGGGGCTCAAACTCACCATCCCATTCTCATTGGGAGCCCGTGTACGCCAGGAGCTGGACGTCAACCACGCACAGGCAGTCCAGGTCGAAGCCGAATATGCCCAAACTGTCCGCCGCATTGCACTGGCACAGGAGACCAGCCAACGCCTGCTGAAAACAACCCAATTCCAATTGGAGCTGGCCACTCAGCGCACCGCTCGCACGCAGGACAACCTCGCCCTGCTGGAGAAATCGTTCGCTTTGGGTGAATCCGACCTGCCGACCTTGTTGCGTGCCCGTGCAGCCCATTTCGATGCCCAGGCGTTGCTGCACCGTCAACAAATCAACGTGCACACCGCCGTGTCCCGCGTCAACCAATCCTTGGGAGTCCTGCCTTGAACACCGCATTTTTTCGCTCCGCATTCCAGACTTCGGTGCACATCAAAACTGCCATCGTTTGGATGGCGCTTGCCTGCGCACCATGGTCGGCTTGGGCCCATGGTGGTGAAGACCATGGCAGCGAGGCACCGCCAGCAGTGGGCGCCACCATGGCTCCACGGGCCTATGCCCAAACGGAGGATTTCGAGCTGGTAGCGCAACTCCAGGGCACGACCCTGACGATTACGCTGGACAGTTTTGCGACCAACACCCCGGTGAAAGACGCCCAGATTGAAGTAGAAAGCGGCACGGCATTCAAAGCGCAAGCGCAACAGATTGCGCCCGGCGTGTACACCGCGCGGGCCGATGCGCTGGCCAAGCCGGGCAGATATGCGCTGAATTTCTCTGTACAGGCAGGTGATACCGCTGATTTACTGGCTGCCACTTTGGACATCACGTCGCCCGTCAAGGAGCTTGCCCATGCGCACAGTTGGGGCGAATGGACAACCTGGGCACTTTCAGCTGCGGTGCTAAGCGCCGGACTGGCGCTGGTAGTGGTGCGCCGCCGCAAATGGACTCGCAAAAACTCGCATTGAAGAGGGCCACATCTAGCACTCCCCAGGGAAGCCCCCCCTTATTCGCAAACAATACATCGAGCTATACCATGAAGAAAACCCTTTCACTCGGCACCGTGGCACTCGCCGCACTGGGCCTGTGCGCTCAGGTCCAGGCGCACGGAGACGAGGATCACAGCAACGACAAAAAACCTGTCACAGCCAATGTGCAGGCTGCCACTGGTGCCCTGGTCAATGCAGAACTGGTAGCCGCGCAGCGCCTAGCCGATGGCAGTTTGTTGGTACCCAAGTCGGTGCAACACCAGTTGGGCTTGCGCACGGTGCAAGTGGCATTGCTGGAAACGGCGGCTACCGTGGAATTCAGCGGCAAGGTCGTTGCCGACGCGAACGCCAGTGGGGTCGTACAGGCCAGCCAAGCCGGGCGTATCGAGCCAGGCCCCAAGGGGCTTCCTACGCTAGGGCAAAAAGTAACCAAAGGTCAAACGCTGGCGTACCTGAGGCCACAAGTCAGTAGCTTGGAGCGCAGCGCCAATCTGGCCCAGTTGGCCAAATTGGATGCGCAACTGAACATTGCTCAACGCAAGGTACAACGCTACGAACAACTACAGGGTTCGGTTCCCCAAGCTGGAATTGACGCCGCGCGTATCGAATGGGAATCCCTGAAACAGCGCCGCCAGGCCCTGGCAGGCGGCTTGCTAGTATCAGAAGGTTTGCTGGCCCCTGTAACAGGGGTTGTCAGTTCCGTGCGTGCGGTCATCGGGCAAGTGGTGGATGCCAAAGATGTGCTCTTTGAAATCGTGGACCCGAGCCGATTGGCGGTGGAGGCCTTGGCGTATGACGCCACGGTGTTGAATGGTTTGGCTTCGGCCAATGCGGTGATCCCCGGTGGTTCGCTCACCTTGCAGTATGTGGGTGCGGGGCAGCAACTGCGCGAGCAAGCCATTCCGCTACTTTTTCGGATAACGGGCAGTCAAACGCCAGTGGCGGTTGGACAACCGGTCAAGGTCATCGCACAAACCGCCCAAAGGGTAAAAGGAGCCTCAATTGCGATTGCGGCTGTGGTCAAAGGCAGCACCAACCAAGCATCGGTTTGGGTGCACACCGCACCAGAGCGGTTTGTGTTGCGCAAAGTCAGTGCGCATGCCCTGAGTGCCGGGCAGATGGTGGTAACTAGTGGTTTGGCTTCCGGGGAACGGGTGGTCGTCGAGGGTGCTGGCTTGCTGGCACAGGTTAAGTGATGAAAGTGCAATGCCATGTTTGATTTCATCATCCACACCAGCCTGCGCCAGCGCCTGATTGTTCTGGGCGTTTCCCTGCTACTGGTCATTTACGGCTTCATGACGGTGCAAAGGATGCCCGTCGATGTGTTTCCCGACCTGAATAAACCCACCGTCACCCTGATGACCGAAGCCGGAGGTATGGCCCCGGAAGAGGTGGAGCAACTGGTCACCTTCCCGGTGGAATCCAGCATGAACGGCATGCCCGGTGTGACCCGGGTGCGCTCGGTGTCCGGCATTGGCCTGTCCATCATTTACGTGGAATTCGAATGGGGTTCTGACATTTACCGCAACCGACAGCAAATCAGCGAACGACTGAATCTGGTGCGCGAACAATTGCCACCCGGTGTAGTGCCCCAACTGGGCCCCATTTCCTCCATCATGGGCGAGATTTTGCTATTGGCTTTGCCTGCCGACCCCGCAAAGGTCAGCCCGATGCAGGTGCGTGAATATGCTGACTGGGTGATGCGCCCGCGCCTGCTTACCATTCCTGGGGTAGCGCAGGTCACCCCCATTGGCGGTGAAGTGCGACAGTACCGTGTGGAGATCCAACCCACCCAACTGCAGGCGCTCAACGTCGAGCGTGAAAAACTGGAAGCCGCGCTGCGGGATTTTGGTGCCAACACCAGCGGTGGTTTTCTGGAATCCCAGGGCCGTGAATACCTGATTCGCCAGATTGGCCGCACCAGCCGCCTGGAAGACCTGCAGAACGTAGTGGTTGCGGTCAAAAATGGGCAGCCCATTCTTCTGAAACAAGTGGCAGACGTGCAAGTGGCACCCGCGCTCAAGCGCGGCGATGCGGGCTACAACGGCAAACCGGCGGTCATTTTGTCGGTGCAAAAACAGCCCAGCGCCGACAGTGTGACGGTCACACGCGAAGTGGAGCGTGCCATTGCGGAGCTGGGTAAAAGCCTTCCTCCTGGCGTCGAGGCGCCACAGTTCCTGTTCAAGCAGGCGGACTTCATTGAACATTCGGTTTCCAATGTGCAGGAAGCGCTGCGCGATGGCGCGGTACTGGTGGCGGTGATACTGTTCCTGTTCCTGCTCAATGTGCGCACCACGCTGATTTCGCTCACTGCCATTCCGGTGTCGCTGCTGGTGACTGCATTGGTGTTCCACTATTTCGGCCTGTCCATCAACACCATGACCCTGGGTGGCCTGGCGATCGCCATTGGTGAACTGGTGGATGACGCCGTGGTGGGGATGGAAAACGTGCTGCGCCGCCTCAAGCTCAACAGTGCGCTGGCGGTGCCACGCCCGGTGCAGGAGGTCATTGCCAGTGCCACGCTGGAGGTGCGCTCGGCCATTGTGTATGCCACCGTCATCATCGTGCTGGTGTTTGTGCCGCTGTTCGTGCTGCCGGGTATTGAGGGGCGCTTGTTCACGCCATTGGGCATTGCCTACATCGTGTCCATCCTTGCGAGCATGGTCGTGTCCGTCACCATCACACCGGTCATGGCGCTGTACCTGCTGCCCAAAATGAAGCAAATGGGGCACGGCGATAGCCCGCTGGTGACTCGGCTCAAACGTTGGGATGCCGCTTTGTTGCACTGGTCGTTTGCGCACACCCGTGCACTGCTCATCGCCGCACTCATTGCCGTGGTGGCGGCAGCGGCCACCATTCCATTTTTTCCCAGGGCCTTTTTGCCGCCTTTCAACGAAGGAACATTGACGGTCAACGTGGTGCTGAACCCCGGCACATCTTTGGCCGAATCTAACCGCATTGGCGCACTGGCTGAGCAAATCGTAAAAGCGGTACCTGAAGTTACCCAAGTGGGGCGACGCACAGGGCGCGCAGAGCTGGATGAACACGCCGAAGGGGTGCACTACACCGAAATGGATGTGGATTTGAAGGCCTCCGGGCGCAGCCGCGAAGACATCATCAACGACTTGCGCACCCGCTTAGGCGTGCTACCCGCAGTCAGCAATGTGGGCCAGCCCATCTCGCACCGGCTAGACCATCTGTTATCGGGCGTGCGGGCGCAGATTGCCCTGAAGGTGTACGGCGACGATCTGGATACCCTGCGCAGCTTAGCCGGTGACTTGCGCACCCGTCTTGCCAAGATACCGGGCATCACCGACCTGGCGGTGGAAAAGCAGGTGCTGATTCCGCAGATCAAAATCCATGTGGACTACGAACAGGCAGCCCAATACGGTGTGGCACCCGGCGCCTTACTGCGTTCGCTAGAACAGATGGTCGAAGGTGAACGTGTCACGCAAATCATCGAAGGCAACCGACGTTTCGATCTGGTGGTGCGCTTGCCAGAGAGTGGCCGGGGTTTGCAGGAACTGGGCAACCTGTTGATCGAGACCCCGACGGGTTCTGTTCCCTTGTCCAAGCTGGCGCGTATTGAAGACGGCGAAGGCCCCAACCAGGTCAGCCGGGAAAACTCGCGCCGACGCATCGTGATCTCGGCCAATACGGACGGCAGCGATATGTCGCGCGTGATTGCCGACATCCGCACCGAACTGGCGGCCAAGCCCTTGCCCGAAGGTTACTTCACGGCGCTGGAAGGCCAGTTCCAGGCCCAGGAGCAGGCGGCCCGGCTGATTGCCTTGCTGGCAGCGGTGTCGCTCACCATGATTTTTCTGGTGCTGTACAGCCGCTACCGCTCTACCGCGCTGACGCTCATCATCATGGGCAACATTCCGCTGGCCTTGGTGGGCAGTGTGATTGCGTTGTGGATTTCCGGTCAACCGCTGTCCGTTGCAGCCCTGGTGGGGTTTATCACTTTGACCGGAATTTCCACGCGCAACGGCATTTTGAAGATCAGCCACTACATCAACCTGTGCGCGTTTGAAGGAGAAACCTTCAACCAAAAAATGATCGTGCGCGGCTCGCTGGAGCGATTGACACCCGTGCTGATGACAGCTCTGGTGGCTGCCTTCGCCCTGGTGCCGCTGCTGGTATCGGCAGACGCCCCCGGCAAAGAGGTGTTGCACCCGGTTGCGGTGGTAATTTTTGGTGGGCTCATCAGCTCGACCTTGCTCGACACCCTGCTCACGCCACTGATGTTCTGGCGCTGGGGTCGCCAGCCGCTGGAGCGTTTACTGGCCGCCAAGGGCGACGAACATTCACCAGAGAGTTTTTGATTTTTTAACCAAGGAGTAGCGTATGAAGAAAGTTGGCATGTTGACTGCTGCGGCCCTGTGCCTCGTGCTGGGTGCTGGGGCTGTTTATGCCCATGGTGAAGAGGTGCATGCCGATGCATCCAAAGCGGCCAATGGCGGGCAGATACAGGTAGCTGGTGCAAACCATTTTGAACTGGTCGTTACCAAAGCCAGCAAAGAGGCTGGCGACAACCCCGTCCTGGTGTACCTCACAGACGGCAGCGGCAAAAAACTGCCCAGCACGGGCGCCACCGGAACTGCCACCCTATTGAGCGGCAAAG
This sequence comes from Candidatus Aalborgicola lynettensis, assembly GCA_016719405.1. Taxonomy (GTDB): domain Bacteria; phylum Pseudomonadota; class Gammaproteobacteria; order Burkholderiales; family Burkholderiaceae_C; genus Allorhodoferax; species Allorhodoferax lynettensis. The sequence continues at coordinate 930,950 of JADJZE010000001.1, read as the reverse complement.
ACAAAACCGTGGTCACGCTCACCCCCGATGGAGACAATCGCATGAAAGGCACGGGCCGATACGCATCCACCCCGACGATGAAGGCCATTGTGGCCATCACATTTCCTGGAAAAGCGATGGAGCAGGCTCGATTTACGCCTTTAGCCGCACCCTCTGATGGACATACCGACCACAAACATTGACATGCAACGGGCGAATTGCTGCCCACCGGCCACTGTGGTGTTGAGGTAAATCAACTCAAGATCGACATGACAGAAACGTAATGTGGGTGTCATGTTAGAGGCAGCACTCGGTTTCTACACTGCGGGCACAACGTTCGATAGAAACAGGAGCCTGAAAATGCAAATTGCGTTAACAACTATGAATCGTCGTACCTGGTTAGCGGGGGCACTCATTTTTCCTCTGTCCGGTATGGCTGACGCGCAGCAGGGCCCATTGGTCGAGGTTTGGAAAGACCCGAGTTGCGGTTGCTGCAAGGACTGGATCACCATCCTGGAGCAAGCGGGGTTTTCTGTACGGGTCTTTGAGACCGGCAACAACGCCATGCGAGCCCGGCTCGGCATCCCCGTCAAACTGGGTTCCTGCCATACAGCGCGCGTCGGCGGCTATGCCGTTGAGGGGCATGTGCCGGTGCGCGAAATTCAGCGCTTGCTGCGCGAACAGCCCAAGGCCATCGGGCTGACCGTACCCGGAATGGTGGTGGGCTCACCTGGCATGGATGGCCCTGTCTACAAAGGCCGCAAAAACCCGTATGAAGTGCTGCTGGTTCAGCCCAATGGCGAAACGTCGGTCTACCAAAAATACCTTTAAGGACACAGCCATATGCAGTCCAAAAATCACTTCACCACGCGGCGCGGGTTCATTGCAGCCGGTGGCTTTGGCGGCCTCGGTTTGTATGGTCTGTGGGCCGCGTATGGCGCAGCGCCCGGTCCGCTGGCCTTGCTGGGTCTGGACCACCCACAGGGCGCCAGCCACGCAACAAGCGGCGAGGAAATTGCAGCGAAACCCGCTGCAGAAGGGGCACATGCAGCGCACGGCGCAGCCACATCCCAAGGGCCTAGCGTGGAAGAGTTCAGCCGCATGACGACGGAATTCGCTGAACGCTACCGCATGTCAGACGGCAGCGTGTATCCCCGTCGAATGACTAACTCCGGCACGCCAACCGACGCAGATCCACACGCGGGGCACACCATGCCCCCCGCTGACCATGTCGTACCCACCGAACCTGACCCCCATTCTGGGCATGGTGGAGCGCCTGCAGTGGCCACCGCCCCCGCAGACCCGCACGCAAGCCATGGGGGCAGTACCCTGCCGCGTGGCACGGGGCAAGCCATTGATGTGTTGATGACGGCAGGGCGGTGGTACTACCTGCCGAATGTCTTACGTTTGGATGCAGGTCAAGCCTACCGTTTCAAAATGATGTCCGTGGACATTGCCCACGGTGCATCTATTCAGCTCGGCAAAGGTGGTCGCATGATGCGTTTGCAGCCTGGGCGCATCACCGAAGCCGCGCTGACTTTTGAAAACCCGGCCGCTACCTGATGTACTGCACGGTGTATTGCGGTGAAGCGCACGGGCTGATGCAAGCAACGATTGAGGTGGTTTGACCATGGCACACGCACACAACTTTTCTGATCGCCTGGTCGCTTTGCCCCAGGCCGACCGGCGACTGCTCAAAAGCATGTCGGCGGTGGCCTTGTTGGCCCTGTTCATCGGTATCCTCGCAGGAGTCGCTACCGCCCTGGTGCGTGGCGGCTTGCTCAGCGTGCCCATGGCCGACGGCTATCGCTTTTTGACGGTGCACGGGGTTGGTATCTTCTTTTACTGGTTGTTCATCACCCAAACGGCTTTGCTATTGGGACTGGCCGCGTGCGAGAACGGTCAGGGACTGGCCTGGCGCCAACTGGCGTGGGTGGCCTTTGCCTTGATGCTGTCCGGCCTGGTACTCAGCATGGTCGGTTCGGTGAGCGGCACGCCCTTGCTGTACAACGGCGCACCCGAGCTGGTGCGCGATAACCCGCGTGGGCTTTTGCTATTTAACCTGGGCTACAGCTTTTTGGGTCTGGGCTTGATGGTGCTACCTGCCAGTGCCATCGTGACCTTGCTGCGCCCCCGCTGGCAAGGCCAGCAGGACAAACTCAGTGCGGTCGGTTTTGCGCTGTTCGCTTGGGCCGGATTTTTGGTAGTGACGGGGTTTGCCGCCTTGTACACCTTCGTGCCTGGCGTCTTGTGGGCACTGGGCGTGGGGCCGTTTCCGCTGAGCCATGGCACGCGCTGGCACATCGTTTTTCACAACATGCATTACCTGCCGCTGATGGCAACCGTGATCCTATGGTATGTGCTGGTCCAGGCCCTCACCGGCGTCAAGTCGGTGTTTGGCGAACGCTTCTCCAAGATTGTGTTTTCCATGTACCTGGTGTTCGTTCCCCCCACATCGCTGTACCACATGTTCCTGGAGCCGGATCTGCCCAAAGTGGTGCAGGTGGCGGGCTCCATGCTGTCATTGTTCGTCAGCGTGCCCACGCTGACGGCATTCCTGATCATCGTGGCCTCCCTGGAAGTGCATGCCCGTGCCCACGGCGGGCGTGGATTGTTTGGCTGGATCCAACTATTGCCCTGGCGCCATCCCGCAATGTCCGCCATGGGTGTGGCTGTGTTGAGCATGGCCTTGGGACTGGTGTTTGCATTCGTTCTGATTCAGGGGCAACTTGCACCACTGTTGTCCGACACCTTTTTTGTGCCTGGCTACTTCCACTTCTTCACCCTGGGCACGGTCAGCATGACCTTGCTGGCAGCGCTCTCGGTGGTGCTACCCGCCTTGGGTGGGCGCGCACTGTGGCGTCCCGAAATCCTGCGCTGGATGCCGTGGCTCGCCTTGCTGGGTTTGCTGGTGTTCGGTGCAGCCGGTATTTCTGCCGGTTACCTGGGTGTGCCACGCCGGGTGATGGACGTTTCCTACCAACAACAAGCGCCCGCCATTTGGCAAACCCTGATGTTGGCGGTAGCACTGGGCGGCAGTGTCATGGCGGCAGCCTTGCTGGTGTTTGCCGGGGGAATTGCGGCGTCTTTGTTGCCTGAACGTCAGCCGGGTGGTGCAAGCAACAGTCTGGGTGTGGCATGGGGTGCTACGGTCATAAAAGCAGGTACCACCGCTTGGGTCGGTCCCATTTCCATCTTGGTGATCGTCGCTGCCATGTACGTTTTCTCGGCACTTGGTTTCGAACTCATGCAGTCACTGCCGATCAGCGCATCGGGCGGTGGCGGGCATTGAACCGATATGAAGGAAATTACCAATGAATGAAGATTTCTGGCTCATCGTCCCGGTGGCACTGGTGTGGGCCATTTTGGGTGCCCTATATGCCTTGGCCCCCTGGGGCGACATGATTGGTTATGCCTGGGTGTGGGGTTTTGGCTCTGTGCTGTTTATGGGTCTGGGTGGTATGCTGCTGCGTCGCAGGCGATTGAAGCCGACGCCGTAGCGCAAATCATGCCCCATTCACCACCGTTGCTCCGGGGCTGCAACACCCTTCAGAAAGAAAGCTCATCATGAACATACAAACTCGTACGATTACCCACACCGCTTCGCAGTTGGCGTTGGCCTTGTCGCTCTCACTCGTTGGTGCAGGCGCCTGGTCTGCTGACACCAGCGCTGCAGACCACACGGCACACCACCCGGAAGGCGCAACTTCGGCCCCGAAAGCTGCGCCAGCACCTAAAGCGGCCACCCGGCCGGCTCCGGCCCAAGCCATGGCAATGCCCCAGGACAAAAACGCCATGGAAAAGATGCGCCAAATGGACGATTACATGAAGGCCATGCAGATCCTGCACGAAAAGTTCCTGGCAAGCAAAACGCCCGAGGAGAGAAATGCGTTGATGCCTGAGCACATGAAAGCCATGCAAGACGCCATGGCGGCTATGCAGGGTATGGGTGGTAAGGGTGGCATGGGAATGATGGGCGGCAAAGAGAAAGGCATGATGATGGACAAGATGCCCGCCGACATGATGGCCAAACACCAGATGATGGAAAAGCGCATGGACATGATGCAGTCCATGATGCAAATGATGATGGATCGCATGCACATGCAGGCTCCTGCCACCAAATAAGGAGCAATCCACCATGCACCACGACCACTCAGGGCATGACACTCCACCTGGTTTTTGGCGTTCCCGTTACGCGATCGGTCTGATCGTCATCGGAGCCATTGCAGGCTATTTTCTGCTGACAGAACACCTGGCCCACGTGGTGGGTGCGCTGCCCTTGCTGTTATTGCTGGCTTGCCCCTTGATGCATGTTTTCATGCACCACGGGCATGGTGGTCATGGTCATCACCACGGGGACGCTTCCTCCCAGTCCGCGCCACCCAAACCCACCCAACCCAAGCCCGGAGAACCGTCATGAGCCACGACCAAGCTGCATACGGTTTATGGACCCTGGTCGTCTTCAACTCGGCCATCTTCATCATGTTCGCCTACAGTTTTTTTAAACCTGCGAATGCACGGGACTGGCGCACTTTCAGCGCGTTTTCCGCCTTCATCGTGGCGCTGTTTGTCGAAATGTATGGTTTTCCATTAACTATTTACCTCTTGTCCGGCTGGCTACAAACCAAATACCCCGGCCTAGACTTCTTGACCCACGATGCAGGGCATCTTTGGTCCACCTTGCTGGGCGAGAAAGGTGACCCCCACTTCGGACCGCTGCACATCGCCAGCTACGTGTTTCTGGGCTTCGGCTTCTACCTGCTGTCCAATGCCTGGAATGTGCTCTACCACGCACAGCGTCGGCATACCCTGGCTACGGCCGGACCCTATGCGCGGATTCGCCATCCCCAGTAGGTCGCTTTTGTGTTGATCCTGCTGGGCTTCCTGCTGCAATGGCCCACTGTGCTGACGCTGCTGATGTTTCCCATCTTGCTGGTCATGTACGGGCGCCTTGCCGTTAAGGAAGAGGCTGAAATGCGGGCGCAGTTCGGAACAGCGTTTGACAGCTATGCCAAACAAACGCCGCGATTTTTTCCACGTTTTTAATCCAAACGACCGAATTCCATGACTACCCATTCGCACGCAGACCATTCGCATGTAGCACCCCCTCATCACACCCATGGTGAGTTGCCAACGGTCGAAATTTCCACTCCCCTGAAAGACCCAGTCTGCGGGATGACCGTGACGGCGCAGTCGCAGCATCACTCCGATCACATGGGGCGCAGTTTTTTCTTTTGTGGCCCCAAGTGCAAAACAAAATTTGATGCCAATCCCATGCAGTACATGGGAAGCGCCACGGATACTCCCATCAAGACGGAAGTGGTGCCAGCGGCAGCCGGAACCATCTACACCTGCCCGATGCACCCCGAGGTGCGGCAGGACCACCCCGGCAACTGCCCCAAATGTGGCATGACGCTGGAGCCGGTTATGCCAACGCTGGAGGACGATGAGAATCCGGAGCTGCGCGATTTTCAACATCGCTTCTGGTGGACTCTGCCATTGACACTCATTGTTTTTGTGATGGCGATGTTCGGTGAAGGTTTTCACCTCATGGACATGCGCACACAGAGTTGGGTTGAGTTGGTACTGGCGTCGCCCATCGTGCTGTGGGCCGGATGGCCGTTTTTCACACGCGGTTGGCAATCCGTGGTCAACCGCAGCCCCAATATGTGGACCCTGATTGGCCTGGGCACGGGCGCGGCCTACGTGTACAGCGTAGCGGCCACCGTGGCACCGCAGGCTTTTCCCGACTCGTTCATTTCCATGGGCCGGGTAGCGGTGTATTTTGAGGCCGCTGCGGTCATTATTTCCCTGACGCTCTTGGGGCAGGTCATGGAGCTCAAGGCGCGCTCCCAAACTTCCGCCGCCATCAAGTCCTTGTTGGGCCTGGCGCCCAAGACGGCGCGGCGCATCCGCGCAGACGGCACCGAAGAAGACGTGGCCTTGACGCATGTCCACATTGGCGACACTTTGCGCGTGCGCCCCGGCGAAAAAGTGCCTGTGGATGGCGTGGTGACCGAGGGTAACAGCGCGGTCGATGAATCCATGCTGACGGGTGAACCCGTGCCGGTGAGCAAACGGGTGGGCGACAAGGTGATTGGTGCCACACTCAATACCAGCGGGGCACTGGTCATGCGCTCGGAAAAAGTGGGCTCTGCCACCATGCTGGCGCAAATCGTACAGATGGTGGCCCAGGCTCAGCGCTCCAAAGCACCCATGCAGCGCATGGCGGACGTGGTGGCGGGCTACTTTGTGGTCTCGGTGGTGGGCATTGCGTTGCTGACATTTTTTGGCTGGGGCCTCTTCGGTCCCTCGCCCAGCTGGGTGTACGGCCTGATCAATGCAGTGGCGGTGCTCATCATCGCCTGCCCATGCGCGTTGGGCTTGGCCACACCCATGTCTATCATGGTGGCCACGGGGCGGGGCGCAACCCAGGGTGTCTTGTTCCGTGACGCAGCAGCTATTGAGAACCTTCGCAAGATTGACACACTCATCATTGATAAAACGGGCACGCTCACCGAAGGTCGCCCCGCGTTCAACCGCGCAGTTCCCGCACCCGGGTTTGATAAGGATGAAGTGTTGCGTCTGGCCGCTAGCCTGGATCAGGGCAGCGAGCACCCCTTAGCAGAAACCATTGTCCGTGCCGCAAGGGAGCGCGGCATGGCCTTGGAGAAGCCCGAGAACTTTGAATCCAGTTCAGGCATCGGTGTGCGCGGCCAGGTGGCGGGGCGACAACTCGCTTTGGGCAATACCACGCTGATGGAGCAGCTGGGAGTTTCCGTGGCCGCCATGGTGGGTCAAGCCGAAACTTTGCGCATGGAGGGTGCCAGTGTGATGCATCTGGCGGTGGATGGCGCATTAATGGGACTTTTGGCCGTGTCCGACCCCATTAAGGCCAGTACGCCGGAGGCTTTGGCGACCTTACGGGCCGCTGGCCTGCGGATTGTGATGGCCACGGGTGATGGCCTAACCACCGCCAAAGCGGTGGGGGCCAAACTGGGCATTGACGAGGTCTACGGCGAGGTCAAGCCACAGGATAAGCTGGCATTGGTTGAGCGGCTGCAAAAAGAAGGTCGTGTGGTCGCCATGGCGGGGGATGGCATCAATGATGCGCCCGCCCTGGCCCGGGCCGATGTGGGTGTGGCCATGGGGACGGGAACCGATGTCGCGATGAACAGTGCGCAGGTAACCCTGGTGAAGGGCGACTTGCGGGGTATTGCGATTGCACGTTCTCTGTCAGTGGGGACGGTGGCCAATATGAAGCAAAACCTGGTGTTTGCTTTCTTGTACAACGCTTTGGGCATCCCCGTGGCTGCAGGTGTGCTGTTTCCATGGACTGGTTGGCTGTTGTCACCACTGATTGCAGCCTTGGCCATGAGCTTCAGCTCCGCGTCAGTGATCGGCAACGCCCTGCGCTTACGTGGACGGCGAGAATGAGTACACCGTTCCCATTTCACCGTGAAGCCACCGTCCGAAATCCCGCAAACACATCCGTGCGGTGAGGCTGGAAGAAGTTGCGGTAGCAGGGGTGGTGCATGCGAGCGTGGGTGGCGAAGGCTCCACCGCGCAGCTCACGGTGGTCGCCAAACCAGGGCTGTGAATAGGCGTGGTATGGGCCGGGCGCAAAGCCGGGGTAGGGCGCAAAGGGGCTCGATGTCCACTCCCACACGCTGTGGCCCCAGTGAAAACCGCTGTGCGTGTGAGCAGCGTGCTCCCACTGTGCAGCACTGGGCAGACGCCGCCCGGCCCACAGGCAGTAGGCCTGCGCTTCAAAGGCGTTGATGTGCATGGCCGGTGCCTGCTCGTCCAGTGCCCGCCATTGGTCAAACCAGCGCACCTGCCAGTCGCCTCCCGGTGCGCGCCGCCACTGCTGCGGGTGTGCGTGGGGCGACTGGGCCCGCCACACCCCGGCGTCCTGTGGCCAATACGGGGCCTTGTCATACCCACCAGCCTCCACAAAGCGGGCAAAGGCGCCTGCGCTGACAGGCGCGCTGTCGATCTCAAAGCCTTCCAACCGCACCCCCATTGCGGGGCATTCGTTGTCAAAGGCAAAGCCGGGCTGCGCACTGGTCCAGCCGATGCGGGTGTCGGCACCCGTCACCGCCAACGGCTGGCTAGTGGGCAAGCGGGGCATGCTGACCCCGGCAGGTGCGGGGTATTGCAGCGCCGCGCGCATCCAGCAAAAGGCTTCGGCGTGCATGTCTTCATGGAACAGGGCCAGGCGGTGGAAGTACAGCGGGTCTTGTGCGGCATCGGCAAACCGTGCTGCTTGCGCGGGTAAAGCCGCAATGCAAGCCTCCAGCTGATGGGCCAACATGGGCACCAGTTCAGCGCGGGAGGGCAGGGTAGCTGTCCAGCGCTGGGCATGCGCCAGCCGTGCGGAGTCCAGCAGCGCATCGGGCCCGGCAAAGCGCGGCGGCTGTGCCGCATGCACCAAGCCTTGCGCGTCGCAGTGGTGGGGGCCGCGCAAAATCCAGAACTCGGCAAACCACGCAATGTGCGCCAGCTCCCACGCCACCGGGTTAACCCCCCGTTGGCAAGGCGGACTCCACTGCGCAGTGCTCAAGTCTTCGACCAGCGACAGCGTGCGCTGGCGGCTCTCGCGCAGGGCGGCGGCCAGATCGGTGCCACAGAGTTGGCGGGCATCAGACATACAGATTGCTCCGGTAGGGTGGGGCGCTCATCGACAGCATGTCAGATGACGTTGACGCATGGGAACTGTAAGAAAAGGGTGCATTCACCCGACTATGCCAGCAAGCGGTGAAAATCATGGGCCCGCAGGCATTCACCGCATTCACCGAACTCGGGCAATCCATGAAAAAAATACTAATTCTTGTCGCCGCCGCTGCTTTGGCCTGGGGCTTTTTCGCGCTGGGTTTGCACCAGTACCTGACGCTGGACGGCATGAAGGCCGGGCTGGGGCAGTTTGAGGCCCAGCGCACCGCGTCGCCCCTGATGGTGGGCATGGCTTTTTTTGCCGTGTATGTGGTGGCAACCGCCTTGTCCTTTCCGGGTGCCCTGGTGCTGACGCTGGCTGCGGGGGCCTTGTTTGGGCTGGTCATGGGCACGGTGATCGTGTCGTTTGCCTCGACGATCGGCGCCACGCTGGCGTTTTTGGCGTCCCGTTATTTGCTGCGTGATGTCGTGCAGAGACGCTTTGGCGATCGCCTCAAAGCTATTAACGAAGGCATGGAAAAAGACGGCTCACTCTACCTGTTCACCCTGCGGCTGGTACCCCTGTTTCCGTTTTTTCTGGTGAATTTGCTGATGGGCCTGACCCCCATTCGCACCCTGCGTTACTACGCGGTCAGCCAGCTTGGCATGCTGGCGGGCACCGTGGTGTATGTGAACGCCGGTACCCAACTGGCCCAGCTCACCAGCGTGTCGGGCATTGTGTCGCCCGGCGTTTTGTTGTCGTTTGCGCTACTCGGGGTCTTTCCCATGCTGGCCAAAAAGTTTTTGCAATGTCTGCACAGCCGCCGGGTCTACGCCCGCTGGCAGCGCCCCCCAAAGTTTGACCGCAACCTGGTGGTGATTGGCGGCGGCGCGGCGGGCTTGGTAACGTCTTACATTGCGGCAGCCGTCAAAGCCAAGGTCACTTTGGTGGAAGCGCACAAGATGGGCGGCGATTGTTTGAACTACGGCTGTGTGCCCAGCAAGGCGCTCATCAAATCGGCCCGCGTGGCCCACCAGACGCGCCATGCCGAAAACTATGGGCTGAGCGCCACCGAACCCCAGTTCAGCTTCGCCAAAGTGATGGCGCGCGTGCACGCGGTCATTGCCGCCGTGGCCCCACATGACAGCGTGGAGCGCTACACCGCCCTGGGCGTGGAAGTGCTGCAAGGCTACGCCAAGGTCATTGACCCCTGGACGGTAGAAATTAAGCTGAACGATGGGAGCACCCAGCGCCTCACCACCCGCGCCATCGTCATTGCCGCAGGAGCCCGCCCGTTTGTGCCGCCGCTGCCGGGTCTGGAGGACGTGGGTTATGTGACCAGCGACACCCTGTGGGACGAATTTGCCAAACGCGATGCGCCCCCCGCGCGGCTGGTGGTGCTGGGCGGCGGCCCGATTGGTTGCGAACTGGCGCAGAGTTTTGCCCGCCTGGGCTCCAAGGTGACACAAATCGAGATGGCCCCGCGCCTCATGGTGCGCGAAGACGCCGAGGTCTCCGAGCTGGCCCGCGCTGCCTTGGTGCGCGACGGTGTGGAGGTGCTGACCGGCCACCAGGCCCTGCGCTGTGAGCGGGAAGGCGAGGGCGAGGGCAACGACGCCCGCAAATTCATCGTCGTCGCACACCAAGATGGCGAGAAACGCATCGAGTTTGATGCCCTGCTCTGCGCCGTGGGCCGCGTGGCCCGCCTGCAGGGTTATGGTCTGGAAGAACTGGGTATTCCCACCCAGCGCACCGTGGCGGTAAACGATTATCTGGAAACGCTGTACCCCAATATTTACGCGGCGGGCGATGTGGCCGGGCCTTACCAATTCACCCACACCGCTTCCCACATGGCTTGGTATGCGGCGGTGAATGCGCTGTTTGGGCACTTCAAAAAGTTCAAGGTGGATTATTCGGTGGTGCCGTGGGCCACCTTTATCGAGCCCGAAGTGGCGCGGGTGGGCCTCAATGAGCAAGATGCCAAAGAGAAAGGCATTGCCTATGAGGTCACACAATACGGCATTGACGACCTGGACCGCGCCATTGCCGACAGCACCGCGCATGGTTTTGTCAAAGTGCTGACCGTGCCCGGCAAAGACCGCATTTTGGGTGTGACCATCGTCGGCGAACACGCGGGTGATTTGCTGGCGGAGTTTGTGCTGGCCATGAAACACGGTCTGGGGCTGAACAAAATTTTGGGCACCATCCACACCTACCCGACCTTGTCTGAAGCCAATAAATATGCCGCCGGGGAATGGAAGCGTGCCCATGCGCCCCACACAGTGCTGGCCTGGCTGGGCCGTTTTCATACGTGGATGCGGAGCTGAAAGGCACACCTGTCGGGACAGGCCGCAGGGCGGCAGCGTGCCAAGCCGACGCTGGGAGCCATGGCGCTCCACCCATGCGCAGGAGGCTGGTTTTTTGTGTGTCAAATAGTGCCTTTGCGCACGTCTGGTGTGCGGGAGCAGCTATCAATTCAGGAGTAAATCAGCATCCACAGATGGGCCCAACCGGACCGGCTCAAGCATGGATTCCTTGCGCCACGAAAAATCAAGAGCGGACGCAGTTACGGCCTTCTTTTTTTGCCCGATACAGCTGCGCATCGGCGGCGCCAATCAGTGTCGTGGCGGTGGCATCGGGGGTGCTGATTGCCAAACCTAGCGAGATGGTGATGCCGGGCAGCGGCGTGCCGTCCAGGTTGGTAATGGTCTTGTTTTCTGCGGCGTGGCGAATGCGCTCGGCGACCACCAACGCTTCAGCCAGGGGTGTGTTGGGCAACAAGACCAAGAATTCTTCGCCGCCATAGCGGGTGGCAAAGTCGTAGGGACGCACTGTGTTCTTGAGCACCTTGCCAACCGCCACCAATGCCTGATCGCCGCCCTGGTGGCCTTGCGTGTCGTTGTACACCTTAAAGCGGTCAACATCGATCATCAACGCGCACAAAGTTTGCTCGCCTTTGTGCACCTGGGCCAGCAGTCGGGGCAGTGCGTTGTCCAGCCAGCGCCGGTTGTAGAGGCCGGTCAGCCCATCGACATTGATTTGGTCGGTAAGCTCCCAAATTTGCAGCCGATCCTTGGTGATTAGTTGCGTATTGGCTTTCATTCCCCGGGTCAGCGTGCGCAGCAAATTGCGGGCTATCGGGCCGATTTCCGACACCACCAGCTGAATCACGTCTCGGTGGATAGGGAAGACGCGGCTGGCCTCCTGGGCGATGACATAGGCGGATGGGTATGTATCGTCGATGATTGACATTTCCCCCACCGAAGTCCCCGGCATCAGTTTGTGAATCGGGGGCGAATCGGGCGTGCCAAAGTGCACCGAGAGAGCGCCAGACAACAGCAAATACACGTATTCGTTATCGCGTTCCGGCGTCAGCAGAATGGCCCCTGGCTGCAACTCCATAGGCGTTGACTTCGCCATCAGCTGGCGCAGCGTAGGCTCCGCCACATCGCGCAGCAACTCGGTCTGCATCAGCTCTTCTGTAATGTTGTGCATTGCAATACCCTTTGGGTTCAAGAACTCGTGAAAAACATCAGACGCCAATTGTGGCAGGGTAGCCACCCGCCGGGCATCCTGTCACCGTGCAAAGATTTAGCGTGGCGGAGGTTTGAAAACGGCAATGCCGGCGCCAATGCGCGTGGCGGTGGTGAGGCCACACAAGGCGGCAAAAATCAGGGCCAGGGTGCCAAACCAGTGCGGCACCAGGCACATCAACACAAAAACCGCAATGGTCTCGGTGCTTTCGGTCAAACCACCCAGGTAATAGAAACCCTTGTCGGGATAAGCGGTGCTGGCGGCACCGCGTTTGGCGGCCAGCACGGCAAAAGCCAGAAAAGTGCAGCCGGTGCCAATAAAGCTGTAAATCAGCACCGCCCCGGGCAGGGCGTTGCGCGCCGGGTCGGCCAGCACAAAGGCCAGCGGTATGGAGGCATAAAACAAAAAATCCAGCGAAATATCCAAAAAAGCACCCAGGTCGGTAGGTTGGGTCAGGCGTGCCATGGCACCGTCCAGCCCATCGGCCAGCCGGTTCAAGGCGATGCTCACAATGGCCCACTGGGTGTGGCCCTGCGCGATCAGGGCGACTGCCGTCAGCCCCACCACAAACCCAGCCCAGGTCACATGGTCGGCCCGCAGGCCCAGTGCCACCAGGCCAGAGGCCATGCGTTGCAAGGGGCGCTGCAGCGTGCGGTTGAGGATGCGGTCAAACATGGCTGCCCTGCCAATCGCTCATAGTGACCACGCGGCCCCCGGGTGGCACATCGCCCGGATCATGGGTTACCAGCAGTGTGGGGATGTTTTGCAGTGCAATTTGCGCAAACACCAGGGCGCGAAATTCGGTGCGTAACACGGCATCCAGTTTGGAGAAAGGCTCGTCCAGCAACAGCGCCCGGGGTTCGGCCAGCAGGGTGCGCATCAGGCTCACCCGTGCCCGTTGTCCGCCCGAGAGGGTGGCCGGGTCGCGGTCATGAAAACCGGCCAGTCCTATGGTTGCCAGGGTGTGTTCCACGTGCTGGCGCCGTGCTTTGGCGTCGCCGCGCGCGGCAGGCAGTGCAATCGCCAGGTTGTGCCCCACACTCAGGTGGGGAAATAACAGATCGTCCTGAAACAAAAGACCGATGTGGCGTGACTCGATGGGCAAGGTGTCGCAGCGCACCGCGTTCAGCCACAACTCACCCGTGGCAAAAAAGGCCGGGTCCAAGTCACCAATTATCCAGTTCAGAAGGGTAGATTTGCCTGAGCCGGAGACGCCGGTGAGGGTCACTACCTCGCCGCGCTCCACCGCCAGCGACAGGGCAGAGAAAAGTGGCTTCCCTCGCTGCGCTATCGTCAGATCTTTGATGTTCAACATGTCAACGTAGCCCTTTTCGGTGTTGCCCCAGCCTATACGCGGCCAGCGCCGCCAACCCAAATGCAGCCATAGGCAGGGCGATTTGCAGCAGGGCCTGCACCGCCAGCACGCGCCGGTTGCCTCCGGCACTGAGTGCCACAGCTTCGGTGGTAACCGTGGCAAAGCGGCCACCCCCGGCGAACAGGGTCGGCAGGTACTGCGCCACACTCACCGCAAACCCGACCGCCAGTGTCGCCAGAATAGGCCGAATCAAGATCGGCCACTTCACGCGCAAGCAGGCCTGCCACGGCGAATAACCCAAGGTTTGCGCACTGCGCGTCAGGCGCACGTCAAACGCCCGGTAGGGCCCCACCAGGGTCAGCACCATATACGGCAGCACCCACAGCAGGTGGCTCCAGACCAGCGCCACGGCCGTGCCATCCAGATGCATATGCAGCAACAAGGCATATTGCCCTGCCACCAGCGGCAAAGCGGGCACTATCAGCGGCAGGTACAGCAGTGCGTGCACGCGCTGCGGCGCCCATTCCAGCCAGACCAGCACCACGGGCAAACACAGCACACAGGCCGCTGCGGCCAGCCAGAGTGTGGTCCAAAACGGCGCCCAGTTGGCCTGTTGCCAACTATCCAGCGACACCGCATCGGGCAGCAGTGCCGGGAAAAACCAGGCTTGCGCCACCGACCACAGCATCAGCATGGCCACCACCGCATACCCCACCAGAAACAACAGGGTGTGCACATGGGGGCCGCGCCAGCGTACGGCTGGCCTGCGTTGCCCACTGGGGTAAGGTTGACGCCGCCGCACCCAGTGCGCAAGACCCCGCACCGCCCCGGCGCCAACCACTAACAGGAGCAGCAGCACAATGGACGCCGCACTGCCACGGGCCTGCCATTCGGCGCTGGGGTCCAGGAGCCAGCGCCACGCCAAAACGGCCAAGGTAGGCGGGGTGCCTGGTCCCAGAATGATGGCCATGTCCACCACCGACAAACCGTACGCAAATACCGCCAGCACCGGCCACACCAGCCGTGGCAGCAACTGGGGCCACACCAGCAAGCACCAGGTTTGCGTGCGGCTGTAGCCCAGCGAGCGGCCCATAACCATCTGGCGCGAAACCGCCTGTTCGCCCAACACCGCCGCCAGCACCCAGAGCAAAAACCAGCTTTCCTTGATGGCCAGTGCCAGCGCCAGGCTCAGGCCATAGGGGTCTTGCACCGTAACCCAGTCCGGTGGACTGGTCCATTGAAGCAAATGGGCCACAGCCCTTGCCAGCCAACCGGAAGGTGCTATCAAAAAAAACAGGCCCACGGCAAACGCCGCATGGGGAACCGACAGCAGCAGTGGCAAACGGCGTTGCACCGACGCCCACAAGCGCCCGGGGTAATGCAGTGTGGCCAGCCCGCCCGCCATGCCACACGCCAACAGCGTGGACAGCACACTGGAGACCAGGGTGGCACGCACGGCGTGTGGCCATTGGGCGTCTAGCCACAGGGCCTGCCACACCGCGCCATCAAACGCTGGGTGCAATGCCCAAATAAGCCCCGGCAACAGGGGGGCCAAAATCACCAGCACCGGCAAAACGGCCATCCAGTGCCGGGGAGGGCGCAAGCCGGCTACCGTGCGCCGTACCGCTTGCGCCACTCGGCCTCCAGTGCCTCCACCCAACTGGCGTGGGGCTCGGCCAAGGTGGGTACCGCCTCTGCCAAGGCGCCCGGCGCAGTTTTGCGCAACTGGGCTTGTGCGGTGGGTGGCAGTTTGGCCATGTCCAGCACCGTGCCGTCGCCCCACACGGCAATGTCGGCCTTGCGGGTTTGTGCCTCGGCCGAGAGCAAGAAGTTGGCAAACACCTGCGCACCGGCCTTGGCGCGGGCGTTGACCGGTATGGCCACAAAATGGACATTGCCGATGGTGCCCCCGGTGAAGCCAAAGCTGTACGCGCTGGCGGGCAATTGCTTGCTCGCGATCAGGTTGGCCGCTTCGTTGGGGTTGAAGGTGAGCGATAGCTTAAGTTCGCCATCCCCCAGCATGCGGTGCATTTCGGCGGCGCTGGTGGCAAAGGTTTTGCCATTGCGCCACAAGTGGGGGTGCAACTGGTCCAGGTAGGCCCACAGCGCAGGGGTGGCGGTGGCAAATGCGGCTGGTGTTACGGCTTGCTGCAACACGGCTTTGTTGGGTGTTAACTCCAGCAGCAGCTGCTTGACGAAGGTGGTGCCATGAAAATCAGGCGGTTGCGGATAGCTCACGCGCCCCGGATGGGCTTTGGCAAATGCCAACAAGTCGGCCGCCGAGCGCGGTAGTGTGGGTGTTTTCGCCCGGTCGGCCATAAAAGTGAGCTGTGCCGTGCCCCAGGGTGACTCGTATCCATCGGTAGGAACCGAAAAATCGGTGCGCACCGGCTTGGTCATGTCCACCAGACCCCAGTTGGGCAGCGTGTGCGCCCACGGGCCAAACAACAGGCCGCCGTTTTTGAGGTTGCGAAAGTTCTCGCCATTAACCCACATCAGGTCGACGGAGCCATCTTGGCTACGCCCGGCCGACACTTCGGTTTGTATCCGTTTGACCACTTCGGCGGCATCGGTCACTTTGACGTGGCGCACCTCAATTCCGTAGCGGGTTTTAGCCTCTTTGGCCGCCCAGTCAATGTAGCTGTTGATGGTCTCGCCGCCGCCCCAGGCATTGAAATACACGGTTTGACCTTTGGCGTCGTTTTGAATCTGTGCCCAGTCGGCGTGGGCCCCGGTGGACATCCCTAAGGTGAGGGCGATGGCGACAAGCGTTGAAAACTTCATGCAGTGAACTCCGGTAAAGGGTGTTTGTGTGGGGTTGTGCGTTTAGTCGGAGCACAGCGCCGAAACCTTACACGTGGGTCACGTACCGACGCCAAGTGTTTATCTTACTTAACATAATATACATCGTATCAATTGAAGACAGTGTCACCAGACCCCTTTGGGTCGCTTTGCACGGATGGCTGCAGCGATGGCGGCCGTAGCATCGGTGCGTTGATTGGAATTGGCAAAGTCGATCGCCGTTAAATCCAACTGGTTCTTCAGCAAAGGATCGGCTCCCGCGTCCAGCAGTTGTTGCACAACTGCAGCGTTACCGTATTTGGCTGCCATCATCAGTGGTGTACTGCCGTTGGGAGACGCAGCGTCAATGTAGGCATGCTTTTCAAGCAGCAACCGAATAACGGCGCTATGGCCACCGGTCGCCGCGTAATGCAGCGGTGTCCATCCGGGTTTGTTCACGTCAGCATTACGTTCAATCAGTTTCTTGCAGATATCGGCGTATCCCTTCAGCGCCGCCAGCATCAAAAGACTTTCATCTTGCACCGTACGTGCTTCGATCTGAATATCCGGATGGTCCAACAGCACCGTGGCGGCTTTTAATGCGCCCGACTGCAGTGCCAGAATCAACGGGTGATCGCCCTTGGGGCCCAGCGTGTTGGGATCCAGTCCACGGCCCAACACGGCAGTAGTCGCCGCCGCGTCGTCGACTTGAATAGCCTTGAAGAAATCATCGTATGACCCTGCATACGCAAAAGAAAACCAAGCAAATACAACCAGTTGAAGAAAATACCTAAAGTAACACTTCATGTGTTGCCTGGCTTGAATAAGGCGTTGAAATTATTGCTACTCACCGCGCCAATGGCTTCGACAGTGCAGCTTTTTAACGCAGCCAATTGCTTGGCAACATAAGGCACATACGACGGATTGTTGGTTTTGCCCCTGAACGGCACCGGCGCAAGATAGGGACTATCGGTTTCAATCAGCAGCCGATCCATGGGAACAAAAGTCGCTACGTCCCGCAAATCCTGGGCGCTCTTGAAGGTCAATATGCCGGAAAAAGAGATGTAAAAACCCAAATCCAGCGCCTGCCGTGCCACTTCCATGCTCTCCGTAAAACAATGAAAAACACCACCGGCACAAGCCGACGTACCGCCCTCGCCCTCTTCCTTCAATATGGCCAGGGTATCGGCAGAGGCGCTGCGTGTGTGGATTACCAACGGTTTGCCTAACTGGCGCGCCGCACGAATGTGCACCCGAAAGCGCTCGCGCTGCCACTCCATATCGGCCACACTTCGCGTTCCAAGGCGGTAGTAGTCCAGTCCGGTTTCACCAATCGCCAGTACGCGTGGCGACGCACCCAAGTCCAACAGCACTTCAACACGGGGTTCGGTAACCCCTTCGTTGTCCGGATGCACGCCCACGCTGGCCCAGAAGTTGTCATAGTCGGTGGCCAACTGCAGCACATCCGGAAACTCTTCGAGCGTGGTGCATATGCACATGGCACGGCTAACCTGCGCGCGCGCCATGGCATCGCGAATCTCAGGCAATGCCGAACGCAACTCGGGAAACGTCAAATGACAATGGGAATCGGTGAACATGACAAACTCACAATCAAGCAAGGAACAAGCGGCCGAACACACGCGGCTGCGAGCTGCTTTCGACAGTGATCGTGGGTGCCGCGCTTAAATCGTTTGGGTGGGTCGATCAGAGCCCAAATGCGCACCCAGAATTTCTTCAATTTTGAGCTTGAGCGCACGTGACTTCTCGTCGCGGGGAAACATGATGCCCACCCCTTGTGTGCGTCCGCCTGCGGCCCTCGCGGGTGTTACCCAGGCAACTTTACCGGCTACCGGGTAGCGTTGCATATCTTCGGGCAGGGACAGCAATACGTACACATCGTCTCCTAATGTGTATTCGCGCGAAGTGGGAATAAAAACGCCCCCCTCCGCAAATATTGGAATGTAGGCTGCGTAAAGAGCCGCTTTTTCCTTGATTGCCAGTTGAATAACGCTGGGCCTTGGGGTGGTTGCTGGTGCTGTGCTCATGTCGAATTCTCAGTGACGGGAGTTTAGGGCGGTTTGGGCTTGTGACACAAGTGCTTCCTGCATCAAACCCGCGTTAAATGGGTGATCCGTGGTGCGCCGGGCAAGGGTTAAAGCCCTACTCCAGTCGCTTAGTGCCTTCCATGATGGAAAGGGTACGAGTGCTTTGGTATCAAAAAAACGCGGCGCAGAACCGGCCTGCACTGCCATCAGATCGTGGCACAGTCGGTGCAGGGCATCCACGATTTGGGTGGCGGACCAGTCTTTGATGTACGCGGCATCACCCCGTGCCATGGCACGCGGAAAGTCCAACCAAACACCGGGATCGCGCCCCGAGGCAGCAAATGCCAATGCATCATCGGGCCGACCGCCGCATGCACGCAGCAGAGCCCCAGCATGCGCTGCACCCAAACCAGCGGAAACCAACCACTGTTCACACACGCTGGCGTTTGGCCAATGCATGGAGTGCCCCAAGCAACGGCTGCGAATGGTGGGCAAGAGTTGGTGCGCGGACTCGGTGGCAAGTACAAATTTCACATCGCCAGGAGGTTCCTCCAGCGTTTTGAGCAAGGCATTGGCGGTGATGGTGTTCATCTGTTCGGCTGGAAACACCATGACCACTTTGCCGCGCCCGCGGGCACTGGTACGTTGTGCAAACTCCACCGCATCGCGCATAGCATCCACCCGAATTTCCTTGCTCGGCTTGCGCTTTTTGTCATCGATTTCGGCTTGCGCCTTTTCAGCTAAAGGCCAGTCCAATTCCAGCATGGTGGTTTCGGGCATCAGTACACACAAATCGGCATGGGTGCGTACACCAATGGCGTGACAACTACCGCATGCACCGCAAGCCCCCTGTGGCTGGGGGTTTTCACACAACCAAGCCCGGGCCAATTCCAGCGCCAATTGGTACTGCCCCAAACCCGATGGACCATGCAGCAACCAGGCGTGCCCGCG
This sequence comes from Candidatus Aalborgicola lynettensis, assembly GCA_016719405.1. Classification (GTDB taxonomy): domain Bacteria; phylum Pseudomonadota; class Gammaproteobacteria; order Burkholderiales; family Burkholderiaceae_C; genus Allorhodoferax; species Allorhodoferax lynettensis. Next base: position 911,689 of record JADJZE010000001.1, on the reverse strand, counting down.
TTGTGCCAGTAACTGTTGCGTCTGCGCACCAATCCACGGTGGCAAATTCAACCCAACGGACGAATTGGTCAGCATGGCAACAAAACCCCCCTGGTTTGCATGGCCTGCGCAACATCTTTCCACACCAACTCAGGCGCCTGATTGGCGTCAATGCGGATAAAACGCTCAGGTTCGGCTGCCATACGCCGGGCATAACCGTGCGCCACTTTTTCGAAAAAATCCACCGGCTGGGATTCAAATTTATCGGGCAGCCGCGCGTTGGAAAGTCGCTTCGCGGCCACAGCAGGGGGGACATCAAACCAGACCGTCAAATGCGGCTGCAACAGGCCGGCAGCCGTTGTTCCAAAGGATGCAGGACCGGCCTGCGCCTGGACCCAGCCCTCTAGCACCGACAGCACGTCCCAATCAAAACCGCGCCCGCCCCCCTGGTAGGCAAAAGTGGCGTCGGTAAAACGGTCACACAGTACAACCTCATCCCGCGCCAATGCCGGAGCAATAACCTGCTGCAGATGGTCGCGCCGCGCCGCAAACACCAGCAAAGCCTCGGTCATGGCATCCATGGGTGCATTCAAAATAAGGGCACGCAGTTGTTCGGCCAATGGTGTGCCACCCGGCTCGCGGGTCAGGGCAACCACCTTGCCCTGGGTCTTGATCGCCTGCGCCAGTGCGTCGATGTGGGTGGATTTACCGGCGCCATCGATACCCTCAAAACTGATAAATAGTCCGTTCATTGTCCGCGCTGGTATTTGTTAACAGCCCTATTGTGCGCGTCCAGGGTGGTGCTGAACACGCTACTGCCGTCGCCGCGGGCCACAAAATACAGCGCGTTGGACGGACCTGGTTGAACAGCCGCCAACAAGGCGGCCTTGCCAGGCATGGAAATCGGCGTGGGCGGCAAGCCCGTGCGCGTGTAGGTGTTCCAGGGCGTATCGGTAAGCAGGTCTTTCTTGCGCAGGTTACCGTCAAAAGACTCGCCCAAACCGTAAATCACCGTAGGATCGGTCTGCAAACGCATGCCCAGACGGAGTCGATTGCTGAACACGGCAGCAATGGTGGGGCGGTCGGACGGCAAGCCGGTTTCTTTTTCAATGATGCTGGCCAGGATCAGTGCCTGCTCGGGTGTTTTCAGGGGTGTTTGTGGGTCGCGATGGTCCCAAGCGGCCACCAGATGTTTATCCATGGCCCGCATGGCCCGCTGCAACACCGCCAGATCGCTGGATCCTTTGCTGTAGGTATAGGTGTCCGGGAAAAAACGCCCTTCAGGTGCCACACCCGGCTTGCCCAGGTGCGCCATTAGCGCCGTGGCAGGCATGCTCTGGCTGTCCGGCTTGAGGTGTTCGGCCGCTTTGAGCGCCTGGCGAATCTGGCGAAAAGTCCAGCCGTCCACCAGTGTGACGGCACGCAAAGCCTCCTCGCCGCGCACCAGTTTGCGCAACAAACTGCGGGGCGTGGTGTCGGGCGTCAGTTCGTAGCTACCGGCCCTGATATTGCGGGATTGCCCGGACACTCGAAACCAGGCGTACAACACACCCGCATGCACCGGCACCCCGGCTTGCACCACCGCGTGGGCCACGTCGCGCGCACTCCAGCCCGGCTCAATGGCCAGTTCGACCGTTGCAGCAGGCATCTCAAAACGCTGGTGGACCCAACCGTACCCGGCCACCAACACACCCAAGGCGATGGTCACCACCAGCGTGAAAAGAAATCGCACAGCCCTACACCCCGTATGAATTGAGGGAAGGAATGATAATTCAGGCCATCAACCATGAAGGATTTTCTACGTGACCGATAGCGCCAAAAACGCCGCTTTGAACGGCGTCGCCCCCCTGCCCCATTTGGGCGTCATTCAAGTTGATGGCGAAGACGCCGCCAAATTCATCCATGGACAACTGACACAGGATTTTTCATTATTGGGAATGGATGCCGCCCGGCTAGCGGCCTTTTGCTCGCCCAAGGGGCGCATGCAAGCCAGTTTTATTGGGTTGAAGCGCAGCGCCGGAGTCATTTTGCTGGTCTGCAGCCGCGACATATTGCCCGCTACCTTGAAACGTATCACCATGTTCGTGATGCGGGCCAAAGCCCGTCTGCGTGACGCCAGTACCGAATACACGCTGTACGGCCTGGCCGGAAATGCTATACAAAACATAGCTGGTTGCGCACAATCCACCTGGGCCAAGACCGATTTGGGTGATATTTCTGTGGTCAATCTGTACCCGGCCGATGGCATTGCCCGCCAACTCTGGATCGCACCCACTGGAACGCCGCCACCCAATGGTGCCCCCATGGATCCCGCGTTGTGGGCCTGGTCGGAGGTGCGCAGCGGGGTAGCCACCCTGAGTGCGCCGGTGGTGGAGGAATTCGTGCCCCAAATGCTGAACTATGAGTCGGTGGGTGGCGTGAATTTCAAAAAAGGCTGCTACCCCGGGCAAGAAGTGGTGGCGCGCAGCCAGTTCCGCGGCACGCTCAAGCGCCGGGCCTTTTTGGTGCACTGCGAAGCCCCATTGGTTGCGGGCGATGCGGTGTATGTTCCCAGCGACTCTGAACAACCGGTGGCAACCGTGGTGCAAGCCGCACCGGCACCAGGTGGCGGGTTCGACGCCATCATTTCCGGGCAGATTGCGGCCGTCAACGAAGGCCCGCTGCACGCGGGTGCGATCGACGGTGGCAGGCTTTTGCTGCAGGCGCTGCCCTACGCGTTACTGGAAGATATATAAATCGCCCAACACGCGGTAAACTGCGGGCCAATAGTGTGCGCGAAAACGGGAATTGACTGACCCGCACGGCGAAAATCGACAAGAAGGGATTGGTTTACTCACATGTCCGCAGCCATTAGCAAAGAAGAAGCGTATTCGCGTTTGGGCAACATCACGCGGGAAATGCACGAGGCCTTGTCGGTGCTGGGCGGCAACCAGTTGCACGACATTGTGGACGAAATGCCCAACGCGCGCGACCGTCTGGCGCACGTCGGCAAAATGACCGAAGAGGCTGCCAACAAGGTGCTCAATCTGGTCGATGCAGCCAAGCCTGAGTGCGACGATCTGGCAAAGCGGGGTGTGGAGTTGGGTCAATCGCTCAGCCGCATGGCGTCCCAGGAAGACCTCAACATCGACCGTGCCCGCGCACTGATGGGTGTGTGTGGCAAATTTGCCGAGCGCACCGCCGCGTTTGCCGACAAACAGGCCAATGTGCTCAGCGACATCATGATGGCGCAGGACTTTCAGGACCTCTCCGGGCAGGTGATCAAAAAGGTGATTGACATCATCACCCGCACCGAAATCCAGTTGGTGCAATTGCTGGTGGACAGCACGCCGCGCCCTGAGGGCAAGGAAGAAGAAGTCGCATTCACCGGCGAAACCCACCAGCTTCAAGGCCCGCAGAATACCGCTGCCGCGTTGGGCCAAAATGACGTGGACGACCTGTTAGCTTCGATGGGTTTCTGAGGCCAGCAGGCGTTTTTGCATTGCGATGTGGCGAATTCCCGCCTCTTCAAACACCGCCCCCTGCACAACATACCCATTGCGGGTGTAAAAATCTTCCGCGCTGCATTGGGCATGCAGCACCACTTCCGTATCCCCGCGCACTTGTGCCGTTCCCTCCAAGGCCTGCAGCACACTGCGCCCCAGTTGCGAGCCGCGCAAGGGTCTGGCAACCGCCATGCGCCCGATACGCGCCACCCCGGGCGCATGGTGTAGCAAACGCCCGGTGGCCACGGCCTGCCCCAGCCGGTTGCAGGCTACGGCATGCACCGCCGTGGCATCGGATGCATCCCACTCCAGGCTGGCGTCAATGCCCTGTTCTTCGACAAAAACCGCCGCACGCAAAGGCGAAATCAAAGCTCCCCATTCCGCCCAACTGCCTGTCCGCAGGTCCACCATGGACTCCCCTGCCTCGTAGGCGTCAAAAATAGCGCGCAGCACGGTCGGCACCGGCTGCGGTGTTTGCGTGGCGGGATTGGCATAGACGTACACCAGCTCACAGGTGATCAACCGGGTGTCTCCCCGGTCAATGACCCCATCCATGGTGATCGACGAATTGCCGATGCGTCGGCAGCGCAGCCCCACATTCAGCAGGTCGTCGTAACACGCAGAGCCAAAATACTCCACGCTGGCTTTTTTGACATACAGGTCGCCACCGAGTTGCTGCATGGCGGCTTCATAGGGCAAGGCCAATGCGCGCCAGTAGTCGCCCATGGCGTTGTCGAAGTACATCAGATAGTGGCCATTGAAGACGATTTTTTGCATGTCCACCTCGGCCCAGCGCACCCGCAGGCGGTGCCACAGGCGGAAGTCGGTCGTAGTTGCTGGGATATGGGTCATGACTGCAATGCCTTTCGTAATGCTGTGGCGGCGTCGGCGTGCGCCTGGCGGGCTTCGGGGATGGCGCGGCCCATTTTGATGAATTCGTGCACCACACCGCGGTAAATTTCCAGGTCCACCGGTACACCGGCCATGCGCAGGCGGTCCGCATACTGCACGCCTTCGTCGACCAGCGGGTCACACTCGGCCAAGCCTAGCCACGCGGGTGCCACCCCGGTCAGGTCGGCTTGGCTGCCAGACTCGGTGTGACCATCCAGCGGCGCAAAACGCCAGTCTTCGCGGTCGGCGGGTGTGCGCAGGTAGTGGTTGAAAAAGTAGTCCAGGTGCGTATCTTCCAGCACGAATCCTTTGCCGAAGGTGTGGTGGGATGGATGGGTAGCGCGGGCGGCGGTGCCGGGATAGAACAGCAGTTGCAACGCGATGGGGATACCTGCGTCCCTGGCCGCAACAGCGCACACCGCTGCCAGGGTGCCACCGGCACTGTCTCCACCCACGGCAAGGCGTGTCGTGTCCAGCAAGTGGTCGCCCCCCTGCCGGGTCAACCACAGCAGCACATCCCAGGCATCATCCACCGCAGTGGGAAACTTGTACTCCGGGGCCAATCGGTAGTCCACCGACAGCACTGCACAGCGCCCCAGGTGGCTCAATTGGCGGCACAGGCGGTCGTGGGTGGCAATGCTGCCAATCGTGAAACCACCGCCATGAAAGTACACCAGCACGGGCAAATAGGCCTGCGACGGAGCGTACAGGCGCACCGGTATGGCAAAACCATCCCGCGCGGGCACTGCAAAATTTTCCACCCGCTCCAGCGGGTGCGGCGGCAATTCCAGCACATCCGCACCCGCCGCGTACGCCGCACGTGCCTGTGTCGGCGTCAAGGCGTGCAAAGGCACATGGCCTGCACGCGCCATGCGCTCCAGCACCCCATGCATGGCGGGCGTCAGCAGGGCCTTGGGGTTGCGGTGGTGGTAATGGTGGTGACTCATAAAGCGGGGCTTCTTTGCTACAGTGCGGCTCACTTCATCCTACACCGCTGCACACCATGGCTTTTATCTACTACGTGACACAGGTCCAGTTTGAATTTGGTGCCGTGCGCCTGCTCAAGCAGGAGTGCGAACGCGTGGGCATTTCCCGCCCGCTGATCGTGACCGACCCCGGCGTGAAGGCGGCTGGCATTTTGCAAAAAGCCCTGGATGCCTTGCCGGGGTTGCCGGTGGCGGTGTTTGACCAAACCCCCTCCAATCCCACCGAAGCCGCAGTGCGCGCGGCGGTAGCCGTCTACCACGCCAACCAGTGCGATGGCCTGATCGCCGTAGGTGGTGGCTCTGCCATCGACTGTGCCAAGGGCGTGGCCATTGCCGCCACCCACGAAGGGCCACTGACGCACTACGCCACCATAGAGGGTGGCTCGCCGCGCATTACCGAACGTGTGGCACCGCTGATTGCCGTGCCCACCACGGCCGGCACCGGCAGCGAAGTGGCGCGCGGTGCCATTGTGATTGTGGACGACCACCGCAAGCTGGGTTTTCACTCCTGGCACCTGGTACCCAAAACCGCCATCTGCGACCCCGAGCTGACGCTGGGCCTGCCCCCGAAGCTGACCGCCGCCACCGGCATGGACGCCATTGCCCATTGCATGGAAACCTTTATGGCCAGTGCCTTTAACCCGCCGGCCGACGGCATTGCACTCGATGGCCTGGCGCGCGGCTGGGCCCACATCGCTCGCGCCACAGAAAACGGCCAGGACCGCGACGCCCGTCTGAACATGATGAGCGCCTCCATGCAAGGCGCCATGGCATTCCAGAAAGGGCTGGGCTGCGTGCATTCGCTCAGCCACAGCCTGGGTGGTGTGGACCCGCGCCTGCACCACGGCACGCTCAACGCCATGTTCTTGCCCGCCGTGGTTGCGTTCAATGCCAGTGCCGAATCCATGGTGCGCGAAAACCGCCTGCAACGCATGGCCCATGCCATGGGGCTTGACTCTGCTGACGACATAGGCCCCGCCATCCAGGCCATGAATGCCCGCCTGGGCTTACCCAGTGGTTTGACTGAAATGGGCGTGCAGGCGACGCAGTTTGACCAGATCATCACCGGCGCTCTGGCCGACCATTGCCACACCACGGGCCCGCGCCTGGCCACGGCAGACGATTACCGGGACATGCTGCTGCAGGCCATGTAATTCACCGAATCGCACCACGCCATGGCGGGATGGTGAGGCCCTTGTTCGCATGCCGCACTCTTCATGCGCATTGCCCCCGTCACAGGCCGTGAATGGCCGCTACCATTGCCATTTCAACCCCGTAGTGCTTGCCATCCAGGAACCCCCATGATTCTCGAACTTGCCGACATCCGCATCCACCCCGGCCAAAACGCAGCCTTTGAGGCCGCCATCACCCACGCAGCGCAAACCGTTCTGGCGCAAGCCAAGGGCGCGCAGGGTTACACCATCAACCGGGGCATTGAAAGCCCCGATCGTTACGTCTTGCAAATCCATTGGGACACACTGGAAGACCACACGGTGGGCTTTCGCCAGTCGGACCTGTTTACGCAGTGGCGCGCCATCATTGGCCCCTTCTTCGCCGCGCCCCCGGTAGTGGAGCACTTCGACCTGGTCACCCAATCCGCTTCAACGAGGTAACTGCCATGTCCACCGTATTTGAACCCGTTGCGCCAGCCACCGTGCCCGTGCTGGGCCAAACCGCAGTCTTCCCGGTGCACCGCATTTACTGCGTGGGCCGCAACTACGCCGCGCATGCCAAAGAGATGGGTGGCACCGGCCGCGAGGCACCGTTTTTTTTCATGAAACCGGGCGATGCCGCCTTGGTAGCCCCACCCGGCACCACCACCGCACTGCCCTACCCCCCGCTCACCCACGATTTGCACCACGAAATTGAGCTGGTGGTGGCCATTGGCGTGGGCGGGCGCAACATTGCGGTGGCCGATGCGCACCAGCACATCTTTGGCTACGCCGTGGGCCTGGACATGACGCGGCGCGACCTGCAGGCGGACCTCAAAAAGCAGGGCCGCCCGTGGTGCATTGCCAAAGGCTTTGACCACTCCGCCCCCATTGGCGCCATTACCCCGGCGGCGCTGGTGCCCAACATGGGAAAGGCCGCCATTTGCCTGCAGGTGAACGGCACGGTGCGCCAAAGCGGCCGCACCGACCAGATGATTTGCAACATTGCCGAGACCATTGCACAACTCTCTGCCGCCTGGGCACTGCAACCGGGTGACCTGATTTACACCGGCACCCCCGAAGGCGTGAGCGCCGTGGTGCGGGGCGATGTGCTGCACGGCAGCATTGAAGGGTTGCAGGACATTACTTTGCGCGTGGCGTAGTCACTCCCAACCTGACAATCCTTCGCATCGACGCTGCCATTTCCGTGTCTGCCGCCCCTCCCCGCCCAACGCCGCACGCGGCCCCCATCACCCACTACGAAAACTTTCCCGTGGCATCGGTGCTGTGCCCGGCCCACCTGCGTGCGCCCATTGCCGCCATTTACCACTTTGCCCGCACGGCGGACGACATTGCCGACGAGGGCGACGCCACAGCGCAGCAGCGCCTGGACGACCTGCAGGCTTACCGTGCCGAATTGATCGCCGCCTGTGCCAACCAGCCTCAATACACGCAGCCTGAAACCAAGCTGGCTGCCCCCCGCACGCGCTGGCCCCAGGTGTTTGGGCCACTGCAACAGGCCATCCATAGCTGGCAACTGCCACCGCAGCTGTTGCATGATCTGCTGGACGCATTCACCCAGGACATCGCCCAATCTGCCGCCGGGGCCACCTATGCCGACTCGGCCGCGCTACTGGACTACTGCCGCCGCTCGGCCAACCCGGTGGGGCGCTTGCTGCTGCACCTGTATGGCGTGACCGACCCACTGGCGCTGGCGCGCAGCGACGCCATTTGCACCGCCCTGCAACTCATCAACTTCTGGCAAGACCTCAGCGTGGACATACCCCGCGGGCGCTACTACCTGACGGATGCTGACTGCGCCCGCTTCAACGTGCCAGTGGCCGACATTCGCGCGCAACGCCAAACACAAAATGCTACAAATTTAATAGCTGCTTGCGCACGTCTGGCGAGCGCAAACATGCAAAAAGGCACTCCATTGGTACACCAGATACCAGGCCGCGCCGGGTGGGAGTTGCGCCTGGTGGTGCAAGGCGGGCTGCGCATACTGGACAAGATCGAGGCCATGAACTACGCGACCCTGAACCAGCGCCCGACTCTGCGGGTATGGGACTATTGCGTGATGGTTTGGCGTGCGCTGCGGATGTAGCCGACCCCGCCTGATTCTGCGCCGCAGACTCGCATGCCACTCTGGGCGACAATCGCCCCCCATGACCCCCACGCAATACGTTCAAGACAAGGCCGCCGCATCGGGCAGCAGCTTTTATTACGCCTTCCTCTTTCTGCCAGCCCCGCGGCGCGAAGCCATCACCGCGTTTTACGCCTTCTGCCGCGAAATCGACGACGTGGTGGACGACATGGTGGACCCCAGCGTGGCAGCCTCCAAACTGGCCTGGTGGAGCTCTGAAGTGGCAGGCGCCTACGCCGGAAAACCCACGCACCCGGTGCTGCAGGCACTCATGCCGCTGACCGCGACCTACGGCATTGAACAGCAGCAACTGCAGGCCATCATCGAAGGCTGCCGCATGGACCTGGAGCAAACCCGCTATCTGGACTACCCCAACCTGCAGCGTTACTGCCACCTGGTGGCCGGTGTGGTGGGCGAGGTGGCCGCACGCATCTTCGGCCAAACGCAGGAGCAGACCACGCGCTACGCCCACACCCTGGGCCAGGCGCTGCAGCTTACCAACATCATCCGCGACGTGGGTGAAGACAGCTTGCGCGGGCGCATCTACCTGCCGGTCAACGAATTGCAGCAGTTTGATGTGAAAGCACACGAGATTTTGAAGCGCACCTATTCCGACCGTTTTGTCGCCCTGATGCAGTTTCAGGCCCAGCGCGCGCACGGCCTGTACGACGAAGCGCTGGCCCTGCTGCCCCCCGAAGATCGCCGCGCACAAAAGCCGGGCCTGATGATGGCCAGCATCTACCGCACGCTGCTGCGCGAGATTGAGGCGGAAAACTTCCAGGTGCTGCACCAGCGCATCGCCCTCACGCCGCTGCGCAAAATGTGGCTGGCGTGGAAGGTGCAAGCACTAGGGCGTTTGTGAAAGTCGCCATCGTCGGTGGTGGCTGGGCGGGCATGGCTGCGGCGGTGGCGGCGGTGCAGGCCGGGCACACAGTCACGGTTTTTGAGGCCGCCCGCACGCTGGGCGGGCGGGCGCGCGCCGTGGCGGCCAAGCTGCCCGATGGCACGCCCATTGCGCTGGACAATGGCCAGCACATCCTGATTGGCGCCTATGTGGACACGCTGCGCCTGATGCGCCTGGTGGGTGTGGACCCCTCCAGCACCCTGCTGCGCCGAGCGCTGGCGCTGCCATTTGCCGACGGCACCGGTCTGCAAACGCCCGCGTGGGCTGCCCACTGGCCAGCCCCGCTGGACGCCATGGTGGCGATTGCCACCGCACGCGGCTGGAGCTGGGGTGATCGGTTCTCGTTGATTCGCAAAGCCCTGGTGTGGCAATGGCGCGGTTTTGTGTGTGCGCCGGATCTGTCGGTGGCGCAACTGTGCGAAGGCCTGGCACCGCGCGTGCTGCACGAGTTGATAGAGCCGCTGTGTGTATCGGCCCTGAACACCCCCGCAGCCCAGGCCAGTGCACAGGTGTTTCTGCGGGTCCTCAAAGACGCGCTGTTCGGCATTCGCGGCGGCTCACACCTGCTACTGCCCCGCACCGATCTGGGTGCACTGTTACCGGATGCAGCGGCGCAGTGGCTGACCCAGCGGGGGGCGCAAGTCCACTTGGGGCAGCGCGTGGCGCAACTGCGCTGGAGCGCACCGCACTGGCTGCTGGACGACCAGCCGTTCGAGCGCGTGGTGTGGGCTACTTCTGCATCAAATTCGGCCTCTGCGCTTGCTGGATGTGCGGGAGCAGCTCCTGATTTAATAGCAAATGCGCTGCGCACATGGGCCAGCCAGGCAGACACACTGCGTTTTGAAGCCATCGCCACGGTGTATGCCTGGGCGCCACAGGCACGCCTGCCCCACCCCATGCTGGCGCTGCGCGCCACACCGGATGCCCCGGCGCAGTTTGTGTTTGACCGGGGCCAACTGGGTGGCCCCCGCGGCTTGCTGGCGTTTGTGGTCAGCGCCAGCTCCGGCACGCGGGATGCGGTGCAGGCCGCGGTGCTGGCGCAAGCCCAAACGGAACTGGTAGCACTGGGTGTGCCGCCTTTGCAAGCACTGCTAACGGTGGTGGAAAAACGCGCCACTTTTGCCTGCCTGCCCGGCCTGCTGCGCCCACCGCAAACCATCGCACAGGGGCTATTGGCAGCGGGCGACTATGTGCAAGGCCCCTACCCCGCCACACTGGAAGGCGCCGTGCGCAGCGGCTGGGCCGCTGGCTGCCTGCCATAAGTCAAAAAATAGTCCTTGCGGATGGTCTATTGCCGGCAGTCGGCATACCATGGCGAAAAGGATTCGCGTGGCGAGAGTGGTCTCTCCACGTGGTTTGTTAACCCAGTTTGCGTACACCCTGCTCCCTCTGCCATGACCGCATCCCATTTGAACCGCGCGCAATTGCGCCTGAGCATTCCACCCGAATCGCTGGGCTTTTCCGATACCTCGGAGTTGGTGCAACACCCGTCACCGTGGATCGGGCAAGAACGGGCCGAAAAAGCCGCACGCTTCGGCCTGGCCATGGAGCAGCCCGACTACAACCTGTTCGTGCTGGGCGAAGTGGGCAGCGGGCGCTCCACCCTGTTGCACCAGGTCGCCAAAGAGGTGGCGGCCAACCGCCCCGTGCCACCCGACCTGTGTTACCTGCACAATTTCGACACACCGGAGCGCCCCCGCGCCCTGCGCATGCCCCCGGGCCAAGGGCGCCAGTTGCGCCAGTTGATGGTGCAGTTTGTGCACACCATTCAAACCGAAATTCCGGTGCGGCTGGGCAGCGAAGACTTTAAAACCGAGAGCGAGCGCGTGCATGCCACCTACAAGCGCGAAGAATCCAAGGCCTATGCCGAGCTGGACGCGTTTGCCGAGGCGCGCCACTTCACGCTGTTTCGGGAACAAGGGCATCTGGTTTTTACCTTGATTGGGGATAAAGGGCTGGCCTTGACCGAAGGCGAGGCGCGCGCACTACCCAAAGACCGCCGTGCCGAAATCGACTTGGCCGAGCAGGAGTTGCGCGGCGAGATTGCCCGTTTTCTGGAAAAGATGCGTCCGCTGGAGCGCATCAAAAACGAAGCCTTGGCCGCCCTGCGCCGCCAGGTCGTCAAACCCCTGCTCGACCACGAGTTGCAGGAGATACGCAACAGCCTGAAAAAGCAGATCAAGGACTCGGTCAAACTGGGTTCTTTTCTGGACCAGGTGCAGCACAACGTGCTGGAGCAGCTGGAGTTATTCACCCCCAATGAAGAGGGCGACGAAGAAACCGAGGCCGAGCGGCGCATCGCACTCGCACAATTGCTGGCGCGCTGCAGCGTCAATGTGGTAGTGGACAACACCGACCGCGTGGGTGCACCGGTCATCATGGAGAACAACCCGGTTTTTCGCGCGCTGTTTGGCAGCATTGAGTTCCAGGCCGAAGAAGACGTGTTGATGACCGACTTCACGCGCATACGGGCTGGCAGCCTGCTCAAGGCCCATGGAGGCATCTTGCTGCTGCACCTGCGGGACCTGCTGGCCGACGAACTGGTGTGGGAAAAGCTGCGCCGCTTTTTGCGCAGCGGGCGGGTACAAATCGAAGAACCCGGCACCTCCCTGATGCCCATGGCCACCGTATCGCTGGAACCCGAGGCGGTGGACGCCGACGTCAAAATCATTTTGATTGGTTCGGTTGAGCAGTATTACGAGGTGCAAGAGGCGGACCCCGAGTTTGCGCGGCGCTTTCGCATCAAGGTCGACTTTGCCGAGAGCTTTGCCGCCAGCGAGGCCACCCGCCAAGGTACTGCCGTGTTTGTGGCCCACACCTGCAGGCGCTTGGGGCTACCCCATTTTTCCAGCGCCGCAGTGGCGCGGCTGCTGGAGGACGCCCACCGCGAGGTGGACGACCAAACCCGCCAGAGCGCCATTTTTGCCCGCACGGAAGCGCTGGTGGCCGAGAGTGCGGCCATGTGCCGCGCCCGGGGTGGCAAACGCGTGGAAGCCGCTGATCTGGAACAGGCCTTTGCCGAGCGCCGCCTGCGCCACGACTACCCGGAGGAGCGCCTGCGCCAGTCGATTGCCGAGGGCGACTTTCTGATCTCCACGCAAGGCGCACGCGTGGGCCAGGCCAACGGGCTGACCCAGATTGATCTGGGCGACTGGCGTTTTGGCCTGCCCGTGCGGGTCACGGCGCACACCCATGCCGGCAACCAAGGCCTGGTCAACATCGAACGCGAAGTGGAAATGTCGGGCCCCATCCACGACAAGGGCGTGCTGATCTTGCACAGCTACCTCACCTCGCTGTTTGCCCACATCGCCCCGCTGGCTTTGAATGCCGCGGTGGTATTTGAGCAGGAGTACCAAGGTGTGGAAGGCGATTCGGCCTCGTGTGCTGAGCTGTTTGCGCTGCTGTCCTCACTGTCGGGGCTGCCGCTGACACAGGGCATTGCCGTCACCGGGGCACTCAACCAGCATGGTGAAGTGCTGCCGGTCGGTGGCATCAACGAGAAAATTGAAGGCTGGTTCCGGGTGTGCCAGGCGGCCGGTCTGGATGGGCAGCAAGGCGTGCTGATTCCCGACCGCAACCGCCGCCACCTGATGCTGGACCCACAAATTCTGGACGCGGTGGAGCAAGGCCTGTTTCATATCTACACCGCACGCCACGCCGCCGATGGGCTGGAGTTGTTAACCGGTGTTGCCAGTGGTCTGAACCCCGCGCCCTCGGCCGATGTTTTTGACGACCCCTACGCCCCCGACACGGTGCTGGGCCGGGCCGAGCAGACCTTGCAGGCGTACCGGCGCGCCTGCCGCTTCCCCGGCAAAGCGACGCGCCGACGTTGAAAAGGATCCAACAACCCTGTGCAGCAGGCACTTGGCAGGCTTTGCGTATGATGGCCCCCACTCCCATTTTGTAGACGCCATGCATCTCGCCATCAAGGTCACCGCCGCCATTGTTAGCACCATCGCATTGGCCGTTGGCGGCACAGCGGCGTGGTACGTGCACACCAAGCAACCCGTGCGCAGCGGCTCGGTGCGTCTGGCGGGTCTGACGAGCGCAGTGGGCGTCGATTACGACGAACGGGGCGTGCCCCACATCCGTGCCGAAAACGAGGGCGATTTGTACCGCGCCCTGGGTTATGTGCACGCCCAGGATCGCTTGTTTCAAATGGAAATGGTGCGCCGCCTGGCCAATGGCGAGCTGGCCGAGGTGTTGGGGCCCAAGCTGGTCGAAACCGACAAGCTGTTTCGCACCCTGGGGCTGCGCCAGCGCGCCGACGCCATGGTCGCCAGCATGGACATGAAGGCCCCCGCCACACAGGCCCTGCTGGCCTACCTCGACGGTATCAACCAGTACCAGGCCCAGCGCAAGGCGCCAATGGAGTTTGACGTGCTGGGCATCCCCAAGCGGCCTTTCGTTGCACGCGATGTGGCGGCGGTCACCGGTTATCTGGCGTACAGCTTTGCAGCGGCCTTCAAGACCGAGCCGGTGTTGACCTATGTGCGCGACCAGCTCGGGCCCGATTATTTGCGCATTTTTGACCTGGAGTGGCACCCGGAAGGGGTGGTCGGACTGACCCTCTCCAACGCAGACTGGAATGGTTTGCAACAACTGTCCGCGCGCGCTACGCAGGCCCTGGACGCGGCCGGTGTGGCAGTATTTGAAGGCAGCAACGCCTGGGCCATCTCTGGCAAACGCACCGTGAGTGGCAAACCCTTGTTGGCCGGCGACCCGCACATTGCCTTTGCCACACCATCGGTTTGGTATGAGGCCCACCTCAGCGCGCCGGGTTTTGATTTGTATGGCCACTACCAGGCCCTGCTGCCCATGGCCATGCTGGGCCATAACCCGCAGTTTGGCTGGAGTATCACGATGTTTGAGAACGACGACATCGACCTGGTCGCCGAAAAGGTCAACCCGGCCAACGCCAATCAAGTATGGGTAGGCGGGCAATGGGTTGGTCTGCAAAGCCGCACCGAAACCATCAAGGTCAAGGGCACCGCCGACGTGCAGTGGACCGTGCGCCAGTCGCCCCACGGGCCTATCGTCAACGACCGTTTCAAAGACAGCCTGGGCAGCACACCCATCGCCATGTGGTGGGCGTTTCTGGAAACCGAAAACCCCGTACTGGAGGCTTTTTATGACCTCAACCGCGCCAACACGCGCGAGAAAGCCCGTGCGGCCGCCAGCAAAATCCATGCACCGGGCTTGAATGTGGTGTGGGCCAACGCCAAGGGCGATATTGCGTGGTGGGCCGCAGCCAAGCTACCGATTCGCCCGGCCGGCGTGAACCCGGCATTCATTTTGGATGGCAGCAACGGCGAGGCCGAAAAAAACGGCTATTACGCCTTTCACTACAACCCCCAGGAAGAAAACCCCGCGCGCGGCTACATCGTCTCGGCCAACCAGCAGCCCAAGCCCAGCAGCGGTGTACCGGTGCCGGGTTATTACTGCTTGCCGGACCGCGCCGAGCGGCTGGACGCGGTGTTGCGCAACCCCGAGAACAAATGGGACACGGCCAGCGCACAGGCCCTGCAGCTCGACAGTGGCAACGGCTATGCGGTACGCGTGTTGAACGATCTGATGCCGATTCTCAAAGCTGTCACCACCGATCCCTACGACAAGGCTTTTCTGGAACCCCTGGCAGTGTGGGATGGCGACTACACCCGCGACAGCGTGGCCGCGCTGTTGTTCACCCAACTGGTGTTTGAGCTGGTACGTGAAACCATGGCCGATGAGCTGGGTGAAGTGCAGTTCAATAACCTGCTCAAAACCTTTGCCATTGATAGCGCCCTGCCCCGATTGGTGGCCGACGCCAACTCCCCCTGGTGGGACAATGTGAAAACCAAGCCCATTGAAAACCGCTTCGAGGCCACCCGCATCGCCTGGAATAAGACCCTGCGCCACCTGGAATCGGTTTACGGAACTGACCTGCTGCAATGGAAATGGGGCAACGCCCACACCCTGACCCACGCGCACCCGCTGGGTATGCAAAAGCCCCTGGACCGGCTGTTCAACATCGGGCCTTTTGCGGTCGCAGGTGGCCGGGAAACACCCAACAACCTCAAGTACGCCATAGGCCCCGCGCCGTTTGCCGTCAAGAGTGGCCCGTCCACCCGGCGGGTGATTGATTTTTCCGACCCCAGCAAAGCGGTGGGCATCAACCCCACCGGACAAAGCGGGGTACTTTTTGATACGCACTATGCCGATCAGGCAGAACTTTTTGCCGAAGGCATTTACGTACCGCAAATCCTGGGTGCGGCCGATGTCAAAACCCACAGCCAAAACACGCTCACGTTGCGGCCCTGATTTTTTTCCTGCTTTTTGTTCCATGCCCTTTCAATCCGAACCGCCCTACCAACACGGCCAAGCGCCGCGCACTGCCGTCCTGTTGTGCAATCTGGGCACCCCCGACGCCGCCACGCCCTCGGCGGTGCGGCGCTACCTGGCCGAATTTTTGAGTGACCACCGCGTGGTGGAAATTCCGCGCCTGCTGTGGTGGTGCATCCTGCACGGCATCATCTTGCGCTTTCGCCCCGCCAAGTCCGCAGCCAAGTACGCCAGCATCTGGACACCGGATGGCTCTCCGCTCAAGGTGTGGACCGAAAAGCAGGCCAAGCTGCTGCAAGGCTGGCTGGGCCAGCGAAACCACATGGTCAAAGTGCGCTGGGCCATGCGCTACGGCAGCACCTCCATTGCCTCGCAGCTCGACGCATTGAAGGCCGAAGGCGTTAACCGTGTGTTGGTCGTACCCGCCTACCCACAGTATTCGGCCACCACCACGGCCAGCGTGTTCGATGCGGTGTACGCCTGGGCGCAGCGCACCCGTGCCATCCCTGAACTGCGCTTCATCAACCACTACCACGACGATGCCAACTACATCGCCGCACTCGCCGCCCGCATCGAACGCCACTGGAAGGCCAACGGCCGCTCTGAGCAACTGGTGATGAGCTTCCATGGTGTACCCGAGCGCACCCTGCACCTGGGTGACCCTTACCACTGCGAATGCATGAAAACAGCGCGCTTGCTGGCAGAGCAGCTGGGCTTGGCACCGGCGCACTACAAAGTCACGTTCCAGTCGCGGCTGGGCCGTGCGAAATGGCTGCAGCCCTACACCGAACCCACCTTGATCGCCATGGCCAGGGGGGGCCTCAAGCGGGTCGATGTGGTGTGCCCCGGCTTCACCAGCGATTGCCTGGAAACGCTGGAAGAAATCAACATGGAAGCCCGCAGCGCCTTCATGGCCGCTGGTGGCCAGACGTTCCACTACATTGCCTGCCTGAACGACGACCCCGAATGGATTACGGCACTGTGCCTGCTGGCACAACAACACCTGGCCGGCTGGCCTACCCAGCAACTACCGGACGCGCAGGCCCTGGCTGCGTCCCGGGCTTGCGCGCTGACCCATGGTGCGAAGCTTTAGCGGACCACCTCCAAACTTCGGCGGTGGGGGTGCTCACGGTGTGGCGTTTCTCTGGTGAAAGCCCAGCAGTTCATTGGCAAATAGTGCGCCCAGTACCAGCGTGCCACCCACCAGCATGGTGTTACCCGGTGCCTCGCCGGCACCCAGCCACGCCAGGGCAATGCCAAACACCACTTCCAGCAGCGCCAACAGCGAAATTTCGGGCGCTTTAAGCACCCGCGCGCACAACACCGACAAGACACAGGGAATGGCCAACTGAAACAGGCCCAGAAAAGCCAGAAGTCCCAGATCGTGGGCACTGGCTTGCAGCGGTCGGGCCAGCCCAAAGGTAAAAACGCTGCTCAACACCGCGCCAATGAACACCGCCGGTACCAGGTCCACATCGTGCCCCCGGGCATGGGAATTTTGGGTAATGGTCCAATTGACGGCCCCGGCGATGGGCACACACAGGGCCACGCCCGACCCCAGCAGGTTGTCCGACGACACCTGCATGCCATACATGATGGCGATACCCGTACCTGCGGCAACAATCGACAGCCAGGTCCGCGCAGGAATGCGGTGCCCAATACACATGCGCGCAATCAGCGCGGTAAACAAGGGCCCCAGCGACATGGTAATCAGCACATTGGCCACACTGGTCAATGTGAGCGCCAACATGAACGCCGTGAACATGACGCTCCAGCACAGCCCCGACGCCCAGAAGGTGGCGTTGGCATGGCGGATGTTGGTAAACACCTGGCGCCCACGCCACAAGGGCAACAGCACCAGCAAAGACAGGGCCGTGAAACAGGATCGCCAGAAGGTGATCTCGAAACTGCGGGCACTGTCCAGGTGGCGCGTCACCACACCGGCAGTCGACCACATCAGGGTGACCGCCACCATCAACAAGACCGCCCGGTTATGGCTCAACTGCATGGCTGCCTTGGATGAGGTTGAACAGACTAGCGGTTGCGCTTGCGTTCACCTTCTGTCAGGTGGCGCTTGCGCAAACGGATTGACTTGGGCGTGATTTCGACCAACTCGTCGTCCTCAATGAACTCCACACCGTATTCCAGCGTGCACTCAATC
Source organism: Candidatus Aalborgicola lynettensis (assembly GCA_016719405.1). Taxonomy (GTDB): domain Bacteria; phylum Pseudomonadota; class Gammaproteobacteria; order Burkholderiales; family Burkholderiaceae_C; genus Allorhodoferax; species Allorhodoferax lynettensis. The sequence goes on along the minus strand of JADJZE010000001.1, from coordinate 893,665 downwards.
GGCGGCGTGATCTTGATCGCGTCTTCCTTGCCAGACACGCGGAAGTTGGTCAGTTGCTTGGTACGGGTGGCATTGACCACCAGATCGTTGTCGCGGCTGTGGATACCCACAATCATGCCTTCGTAGACCGGATCGTTCGGCTTGACGAACATGCGTCCGCGGTCGTCGAGCTTGCCCAGGGCGTAGGTGAAAATTTCGCCGGCGTCCATGGAGATCAGTACGCCGTTTTTGCGGCCACCAATGTCACCTTTGTGTGGCTCGTAGCTGTCAAAGATGTTGGAGATCAGGCCCGAACCACGGGTCAGGTTCAGGAACTCATTGGAGAAGCCAATCAAGCCACGCGCAGGAATGCGGTATTCCAGGCGCACACGGCCACGTCCATCCGGCTCCATGTTCACCAGCTCGCCCTTGCGTTCACCCAGGGCTTGCATCACGCCGCCCTGGTGGGTTTCTTCCACATCAGCGGTGACCAGTTCGATAGGTTCGCATTTCTCGCCATTGATCTCGCGGAACATCACGCGGGGCTTGGACACGGCCATTTCATAGCCTTCGCGGCGCATGTTTTCCAGCAGAATGGTCAAGTGCAATTCACCGCGGCCCATGACTTCGAAGATACCTTCTTCATCGGTCTCATTCACGCGCAAAGCGACGTTGTGCTGCAGTTCCTTTTGCAGACGGTCCCAAATTTGGCGGCTGGTCACGTATTTGCCTTCACGACCGGCCAAGGGGCTGGTGTTGACGCAGAAGTTCATGGTCAGCGTGGGCTCATCCACCTTCAGCATGGGCAGTGGCGCGGGGTTCAGCGGGTCGGTCACCGTCACGCCAATACCGATATCGGCAATGCCGTTGATCAGCACAATTTCACCGGGGCCGGCTTCCGTCGCTTGCACACGGTCCAGACCCTGGAAGGTCAAAACCTGGTTGATGCGGCCTTTGACGGTCTTGCCGTCCGGGCCTTCCATGACCACCACGTCCATATTGGGTTTGATGGTGCCCTGGCTGATACGGCCCACGCCGATACGGCCGACGAAGGTAGAGAAGTCCAGCGCGGAAATTTGCAGTTGCAGCGGTGCAGCCGGATCGCCCTTTTGCGCGGGCACGTGTTTCAGCACGGTATTGAACAGGGCCGACATATCCGGGCCCCACTGCTCACCGGGTGCACCTTCTTCCAGCGACGACCAGCCGTTGATACCGGAAGCGTACACCACGGGGAAGTCCAGTTGTTCGTCGGTGGCGCCCAACTTGTCGAACAAATCAAAAGCCGCGTTGACCACCTTGTCGGGGTTGGCACCAGGTTTGTCCACCTTGTTCACCACCACGATGGGTTTCAGGCCCAGGGCCAAAGCCTTCTTGGTCACAAAACGGGTTTGGGGCATGGGGCCTTCTTGCGCGTCGATCAGCAGCACCACACCGTCCACCATGGACAAGGCGCGCTCCACTTCACCACCAAAGTCCGCGTGTCCGGGGGTATCAACGATATTGATGTGGGTGCCTTCCCAGCTTACGGCGCAGTTTTTGGCCAGAATCGTGATGCCACGTTCTTTTTCAATGGCGTTGTTGTCCATCACCGTGTCAACCACTTTTTCGTGTTCGGCAAAGGTGCCGGACTGGCGCAGCAGTTGGTCCACCATGGTGGTTTTGCCATGGTCAACGTGGGCGATGATGGCGATATTGCGGATTTGTTTCATACTCATGGTTCACTTTCTCTTGAATCGGTTGTGCCAGACGCCTGGGGCGGTCAAGCTGCTTTTTGTTTCCATGCCTGCTGGGTCTGGGATTGTGCAATCTCCAACGGGCTCAGCAAGCGCCCCGGTATCAGTTCTCCCGCCCTGGTATGGGCAGTGCCCAGCAAGGCGTGGGGCTGTGTGGCGTATACGGCCACGTCCTCCCTATCAGGCCAGTTTCCGCGCCTGCGCATCCCACTCAGAAACCGCCCGGCATTCTCGGCATCCAGCGTGACAGGCGTGTGGCGCTCCAGCAGTACATCCACCGGCAGCAAACAGGCCAGACGATCTTCTTCGCTCATGGCTTCCAGCGCTTCGAGCGTGACGCATTGCGCCACGCCAAAATGACCTGTTGCCGTTCTGCGCAACATGGTCAGATGGGCGCCACAACCCAGCGCCTGGCCGATATCTTCGCCCAGCGTGCGGATATAGGTTCCCTTGCTGCACTTCACTATCAAATTAATAGCTGTCTGCGCACTCCCTACGGGCACTAGCTCCATATTTAGTGCATAAATGGTGACCGCGCGTGGTTCACGCTCCACTTCTAATCCAGCCCTGGCGTACGCGTACAAGGCCTTGCCGTCCTTCTTCAACGCACTGTACATGGGCGGCGTTTGCAGAATGGGCCCGCTAAACTGCGGCGCCACCTGCGCTACATCCTGTGGCGTAACCTGCACTGTGCGCACCTCAATAACATCGCCTTCCGCGTCGCCGGTGCTGGTGCGCGTTCCCAGCAAGGCCGTGGCCGCATATTCCTTGTCGGCCTCCAATTGCAACTGACTGAATTTGGTGGCCGCACCAAAACACAGCGGCAACACGCCCGTGGCCAGTGGATCCAGCGTGCCGGTGTGGCCCGCCTTCTCCGCCCGCAACAGCCATTTCACTTTTTGCAAGGCGTCGTTACTTGACCAGCCCAATGGCTTGTCCAGCAACAGCACACCATGCACGGGGCGCCTGGTGATTTTTTTCCCCCTTTGCGTCCCTTGTTCACGCGAAACTTCAAATGTGGCATCCAGGTCCCCCGAGGGGGCCTGCGCACCCTGGGGCGACCCGGCCATACTCATGTCATTCCTCGTCCTTGGAGCGCGAGGCTACTGCCTGCGCGATCAGGGCATTCATGTCGGCTGCCTTCTCGGTCGTGCGGTCAAACTGAAAATGCAGCGTGGGCACAGTGTGAATATGCAAGCGCTTGAACAGTCCCGCACGCAAGAAACCGGCCGCCTGGTTCAGGCCCTCGGTGGTCTCGGCCGGATCGCCCTTGAGCAGACTGAAAAACACCTTGGCATGTGCGTAATCGGGCGTCACTTCCACGGCCTGAATCGTCACCATCCCAACCCGTGGGTCTTTCAACTCGCGCGCGATCAGCTCGGTCAGATCCCGCTGGATCTGATCGGCCACGCGAAAGCCGCGGTTGGGGGTGGATGATTTTTTGCGCGCCATGGAGGGTACCGTTTACAGCGTACGGGCGATTTCGCGGATCTCGAAGAACTCCAGCGCATCGCCTTCCTGGATGTCGTTGTAGTTCTTAATGGTCAAACCGCACTCGAAGTTCTCTTTGACTTCCTTGGCGTCGTCCTTGAAACGCTTGAGGGAGTCGAGCTCGCCGGTATAGATGACCACGTTGCCACGCAGCAAACGCAGCTTGGCGGTGCGGCGCACCACACCCGAGGTAACCATACAACCCGCAATTGAGCCGATCTTGCTGACCTTGAGCACCTGGCGAATCTCTGCGGTACCGATGACTTCTTCCTTCTTGTCCGGCGTCAACATGCCCGACATGGCCAGCTTCAGGTCATCCACGGCGTCGTAAATGATGTCGTAGTACCGAATATCCACGCCGTTGTTCTCGGCCAGCTTGCGCGCACCGGCGTCGGCACGGGTGTTGAAGCCAATGATGACCGCCTTGGCGGCAATCGCCAGATTGACATCGGACTCGCTGATCGCACCCACGGCGGTGTAGACCATCTGCACTTTGATCTCGTCGTTGGAGAGCTTGAGAAGGGACTGCGCCAATGCTTCCTGCGAACCCTGCACGTCGGCCTTGACGATGATGGGCAGCATCTTGACTTCGTCGGCGTTGATATCGGTAAACATGTTCTCCAGCTTGGCGGCTTGCTGCTTAGACAACTTGGTGTTGCGGAACTTGCCAGCGCGGTAGGTGGCAATTTCACGGGCGCGGCGCTCGTCCGACATGACCATGAATTCATCACCAGCCTGGGGCACTTCGGTCAGGCCCTGGATTTCGACCGGAATCGATGGTCCCGCTGTCTTGATCGGCTTGCCATTCTCGTCCAGCATGGCGCGCACGCGGCCATAGGTTTGACCTGCCAGCACCACATCGCCGGTTTTGAGGGTACCGGACTGCACCAGAATGGTTGCTACCGGGCCGCGACCCTTGTCCAGACGGGCTTCGATCACCAGGCCCTTGGCCATGGCATCGACCGGCGCCTTGAGTTCCAGTACCTCGGCTTGCAGCAACACCTGCTCCAGCAGTTCGTCAATACCCATGCCGGTCTTGGACGACACCGACACAAACGGCGACTCACCGCCGTACTCTTCGGGCACCACTTCTTCGACCACCAGCTCCTGCTTCACACGCTCGGGGTTGGCATCGGGCTTATCGGCCTTGGTGATGGCCACCACGATGGGAACGCCGGCCGCCTTGGCGTGCTTGATAGCTTCCTTGGTCTGGGGCATGACGCCGTCATCGGCAGCACACACCAGAATCACGATGTCGGTCGCATTGGCGCCGCGGGCACGCATGGCCGAGAAAGCTTCGTGGCCGGGGGTATCCAGGAACGACACCATGCCGCGCGGAGTTTCCACGTGGTAAGCACCAATGTGCTGGGTAATGCCACCGGCTTCGCCGGCGGCCACCTTGGCGCGGCGAATGTAGTCCAGCAAGGATGTTTTGCCGTGATCGACGTGGCCCATAACGGTAACCACCGGAGCGCGCGGCAGGGCAACGGCGTCTTGCTGTTGCACTTCGTCGTCGGTAAAGGCTTCGGGATCGTCCAACGCGGCGACAACGGCCTTGTGGCCCAGTTCCTCCACGATGATCATCGCAGTGTCCTGGTCCAGGGGCTGGTTGATGGTGACCATCTGGCCCATTTTCATCAGCGCCTTGATCACTTCAGAGGCCTTGATCGCCATCTTGTGTGCCAAGTCGGCAACCGTGATGGTTTCGGGTACGTGCACTTCCAGTATGCGCGCCTCCACCGGAGCCGATGTCGACTGGTGGTGATCACGGTCACGGTCGTTGCTGCCGCGCCGACCGCGCGGACCAGCACGCCAGTTGGTTGCCCGTCCCGCACCAGCACCCGTGTCTCCACGGGTGGGAATGGCTTTCTTTTTGGCCGGATCACCTGCCCAACTGCTGGACAGTTTGGCGGATTTGACTTCCTTGCCACCGCCGGCTCCGGCGCCTGCAGCGCTTGCGCCCGCATCGGCCGAAGCCGATTTCGCCGGCTTGACAGGCAAGGACCCCGCAGCGGGCTTGTGCAAGGTGCCTTTAATAGCAGCCTTGGCATCGACGACCGGCTTGGCTTCTTCGGGTTTCTTGGCCACCAAAACACGCTTGGGCGCTGACATCATCGAACGAATCGCTGCGGCCTCCGCTTCGGCCTTGCGGCGGCGATCGCCCAAGTCCGCAGCCCGCGCCAATTCTTCCGCTGCAAGGGCTTGTGATGCCGCAGCAGCGGCGGCTTGCCGGGCTTTGTTAGCGTCCAACAATTCGGTTGCCGCTTTTTCTGCAGCATCCTTGGCAGCAGGGGTAACCTCAACTGCTACGGATGCGGGAACTGCCTTGTTGGCGAGCTCTTTCTTTTGCCGTGCGAGTTCTGCTTCGGCAGCCGCCTTTTCCACCGCAGCACGTGCGCGGGCTTCTTGCTCTTCGCGCTCACGGCGACGTTGTGCCAGATCTTCTTCCTGGCGGCGAATCAGTTCGGCCTGTTGGCGGGCCTCTTCTTCGCGACGCGCCAGTTCAGCAACATCCACTGCCGGAACGGGAGCAGGCGCCGGTTCGGTTGGGGCGGAACGCAACTTTTCGACTGGCAAATCCGCGTCATCGTCACGGCGCACAAACGTGCGGATTTTTTTGGTGGTCACTGAAATAGCGCGCGCCTTGCCACTGGCGTCGGCCTGCTTGATTTCGGTGGTCGATTTCTTTACCAGAGTGATCTTGCGGCGATCGCCCTCCGGCGTGCCGTGGCTGGCCTTCAAGTGACTGAGCAAAACGTGTTTATCCGTGTCACTCAGGCTGTCGGAAGACGAAGTCTTGGGCACTCCGGCAGACTTCAACTGTTCCAACAGCAAGTCAGTGGATTTATTGAGTTCACTCGCAAACTCGGCGACGGTCGTACTGGACATTTGTTATGTAACCTTTCATGACCATTACTCGTGAGAAGCCGCGTCATTGGTAAACCAATGTTCGCGTGCCTTCATGATCAGGGTCTTGGCTTCGTCCGCAGACTGGCCGGTAATTTCGGTGAGTTCGTCAACAGCCAAATCGGCCAAGTCGTCGAGTGTGTGTACGCCGCCATCGGCCAATTTGCCGATCAACGCAGGGGTCAAGCCCTCCAGGTCCCGCAGGTCCTGGGAAACTTCTTCCACGCTCTCTTCATGTGCAATTTCCATGGTCAACAGAGCATTTTTGGCACGGCTTCGCAGTTCATTGACGGTGTCTTCGTCGAACGATTCGATTTCCAGCATCTCTTGCAGCGGTACATAGGCCACCTCTTCCAGGCTGGTAAATCCTTCGGCAATCAGGATGTCGGCAATCTCTTCGTCCACATCGAGCTTTTCCATGAACAGCTTGCGGCCTACATCGGTTTCACTGGCTTGCTTTTGGGCCGACTCGGCTGCATCCAGAATATTGATGCGCCATCCGGTCAACTCGGACGCCAGCCGCACGTTCTGACCACCACGGCCAATTGCAATGGCCAGGTTCTCTTCATCGACCACCACATCCATGGCGTGGCGCTCTTCATCCACCACGATGCTGGTCACATTGGCCGGAGCCAAGGCACCAATCACAAACTGCGCCGGGTCGTCGCTCCACAACACGATGTCCACCCGTTCGCCCGCCAGTTCATTGGTGACACCATTCACACGGGTACCGCGCACACCAACACAGGTGCCAATGGGGTCAACCCGTTTGTCGTGGGATAACACGGCAATTTTGGCGCGCGAACCCGGGTCACGGGCGCAGGATTTGATCTCCAGCAAGCCTTGCTCGATTTCAGGCACTTCCTGGCGGAACAATTCGATCATGAATTCGGGCGCCGAGCGCGACAGAATGATAGGGGCGCCACGCAGGGTCAGATCGACCTCCATAATCATGGCGCGTACACGGTCGCCGGTGCGCAGGTTTTCTTTGGGAATCGTCTCACCGCGGCGCAGACGACCCTCCACACGACCGCTTTCAACGATCAGGTCGCCCTTGTCCATGCGCTTGACGGTACCGACAAAAATCTTTTCACCCCGCGACATAAAGTCGTTGAGCAGCATCTCCCGCTCGGCATCGCGGATTTTTTGCAGAATGACCTGTTTGGCCGCCATGGCGCCGATACGGCCGATGGGTACCGAGGGAATGGCTTCTTCGATGTGCTCATCCACTTCGATGTCGGGAATTTGTTCACGTGCTTCGAACAACAGGATTTCCTGGTCGGGCAGTTGCAAACCGGCTTCATCGGGAACCACGTGCCAGCGGCGGAAGGTTTCGTAGTTGCCGCTATCGCGGTCCAGGGCGACACGAATGTCCACATCGCCGGGATACAACTTTTTGGTCGCCTGGGCCAAGGCCGCCTCGACAGCGCCTAGCACCACGTCACGTTCGACGTTTTTCTCACGTGAAATTGCCTCTACCAGCATCAACAGTTCGCGATTCATGCCATGACTCTCCTGATCACTCAATTAAACCAACTCAACAATTCAAAACTTTGACAAGCGGTACGCTCTGCGAGCCTAGGACGATTCGTCCGGTTCCGCGCCAACACCACCTCGGCCTTTGAAACTGACGATGGGCGCCAACCGCGCATCCCGCAACTCGTCGAGCGCAAAACCCATCGCCTGCAGTGGCGGGGGTACCCGTTTTTTGCTTATCTTCTGTCCGGGTTTGGCTTCGGGAGCGTCGCTCCACACGATTTGCCAACCCTGCGACCCATCGGCGGTGGCAACCCGCTCCAGGGTGCCGCGAAATTTTTTGCGATTGGCGTTCACACTGCCACTGGCAGCCGCACCAATAGGCGCCTTCAAGGTCAGGTCAATCACGTGGCCGACAAAACGCTCAAAGTCCTGCGCATGGCGCAAAGGTCGGTCGATACCGGGCGAGGACACTTCCAGGCGCTTGTATTCAATGCCATCTACCTCCAGCGCAAACTGCAACTGGCGTGTGACTTTCTCGCAGTCTTCGACGGTGACAAACTGCTCTGGCAGGGTATTTTCAGGCGCTGGCGGAGTCCAAGGCAGGTCAATTGTGATGCGCAGCAAGCCACCGGCAGAGCGTTCAATCTCCACCAGGTCGTAACCCAATCCACCCACAATTTGTGCAACGATGTCCTGCAATGCCACGTCGAATCTGCCCGTTCCATTCTTGAGATGCAAAAACAATCGACCAAAAAAAACGGGCGGTAATTACCCGCCCGTTTGGTCGTGAGCCCTGATTCTACTGCAAAAGAGGGCTAAGTTCCCTGATTCGAAAGGGCTTATTCAGCTGCCGCCAACAAAATCCGGGTGTATTCCTGTTGTGGATGCACCAAAACCTGCTCCACCGGGCCGCTTTCGACAATATGTCCGCCCTGCATGACCACCACATGGTGTGCCATGGCGCGAATGACCGCGACATCGTGGGTAATCAGCAAGTAGCTCAGGTCGCGCTCGCGCTGCAGGCGCTGCAGCAACTCCAGCACTTGTTGCGCCATGGTGACATCCAAGGCACTGGTAGGCTCGTCCAGCACCAGCAGACGGGGCTGCACGATCAGGGCGCGTGCAATGGCAATACGCTGGCGCTGACCACCGGAAAACTGGTGCGGATAACGATTCAGCAGACCGGGAAACTGGGCTTCATCCAAGCCCACCTCGTGCAACGCAGCTACAACGCGTTGCTGCGCGTCGCGGGCGGCGAGTCCGGGTTCATGCACCCACAGCCCCTCGGCCACAATGTCGCCCACGGTCATGCGCGGCGACAGGGACGAAAACGGGTCCTGAAACACCACCTGCACACCTTTGCGCAGGGCACGGTCTGCCGCAGCGCCCCACTGCTGACCCAGCGCCGACAGCTCGCCCGTGAATTTCAACAAACCCAGCGCCGCCAAGGCCAGAGTCGATTTGCCGGAGCCGGACTCCCCCACTACGCCCAGTGTTTGCCCAGCGAAAACCTCCAGCTTGGCGCCCGCTACGGCCACAAACTCGCCATGTTTGAACCACCCTGCGAAACCCGGGCGCGGCACAGGGTACGCCACCCGCACCCCCCGTGCTGCCAGAACCACAGGGGCGTCAGTGCGTGCCGCAACCACATCACGCACCGGCTTGCTGTGCAGCAAGCGCTGGGTGCAAGGGTGCTGGGGCTGTGCAAAGACGGCCTCGACCGTGCCCTGCTCCACAATGTGACCGTTTTCCATCACCGCCACACGGTCGGCAAACTGGCGCACCAGGTTCAGGTCATGGGTAATCAACAGCACCGCCATGCCATTGGCCTGCTGCAACTGTGTCAACAAATCCAGAATCTGCTTGCGCACCGTCACATCCAGCGCCGTGGTGGGCTCGTCGGCCAGCAGGAGTTGCGGCTTGCAGGCTAGCGCCATGGCAATCATGGCGCGCTGGCGCTGCCCACCCGAGAGCTGGTGCGGATAGGCCTTGGCACGCCGTTCAGGCTCTGCAATGCCGGTGCTTGCTATTAGTTTTATAGCTTCTTGCGCACATTCAGCGGGCGCAAACCCCATTTTGAGCTGCAAAACTTCGGCCACCTGCTCACCAATGGTGAACAGCGGGTTGAGTGCTGTCATGGGCTCCTGAAAAATCATGGCAATGCGCTGCCCACGCAGGGCCTGCATGGCGCGATCCGGCATGTGCAGCAGGTCTTGCTGCTGACCCGCCTCTCCAAACAGGGCTTGACCCTGGGTGTGCGCGCCCATGACCAGACGCAACAGGCTTTGCGCGGTCACCGTCTTGCCAGAACCCGACTCTCCGACCAAGGCCAGCTTTTCACCCGGAAAGACCTGAAAATTGACACCATGCACCACCGGACGCTCGCCAAACGCAATGCGCAGGTCGCGAACATCCAGCAGTGGCGCTGGCGCTCTCATGATTCGGCCTTTCGGGGGTCGAGGGCGTCGCGCAAGGCGTCGCCCATCAGGGTCAGCAGCAGCAAGGTGACGACCAGCACGGCAAAGGTGGACAGGGAAATCCACCACGCATCGATGTTGTTCTTGCCTTGGGACAGTAGTTCGCCAAGGGACGGCGTTCCAGGTGGCACACCCAGGCCCAGAAAGTCGAGTGAGGTCAGGGCCAAAATGGCACCACTCATGCGAAAGGGCAGAAAGGTGACCACGGGTGTCATGCTGTTGGGCAGCACGTGGCGGGTAATGATCTTCCAGTTGGACACGCCCAGCGCCCTCGCCGCACGCACATAGTCCATCTGACGGTTGCGCAAAAATTCGGCCCGCACATAGTCCGACAGACCCATCCAGCCAAACAGACTCAGCAACACCAACAGCAGGGCGATGCTGGGCGCAAAAACGGCGCTGAAGATGATGAGCAAATACAACTCGGGCATGGCACTCCAGATTTCGATGAAACGCTGAAACGCTAGATCGGTTTTGCCGCCGAAAAAACCTTGAATGGCGCCGGTGATGACGCCCAGCACCACGCCGCTGATGGTCAATGCAAGTGCAAACAACACACTCACGCGAAAACCATACAGCAACTGGGCCAGCAGATCACGCCCCCGGTCGTCCGTGCCCAGCCAATTGGCACGGCTCGGCCCCGACGGGTTAGGACTTTCCGCAAAGTAGTTGATAGTCTTGAATCCGTAAGAATTGGGTGCAAAAACAGCCCAGTTTCCAGGCTCTTGCAGGCGCTGGCGAATGAACGGGTCCAGATAATCAGTGGGAGTGGCGAAGTCGCCACCAAAGGTGGTCTCTGGGTAGTCTTTCCACATCGGGAAGTAGGTTTGCCCCTGGTACACCACCACCAGGGGGCGGTCGTTGGAAACCAGTTCGGCACATAGGCTCAGCAGCAACAAGGCGCAAAAAATGACCAGGCTGGCAAAGCCCAGGCGGTTGCTTTGAAACCGCTGCCAAGCGCGCCGCGTGGGCGACAGCGCCGCGTCACCAGCGCCACTGAAGGACAGGCTTTGCAGGACCTTTGGTGGCGAGGAGTTCGGGGGGAGGTGACCGGAGGCCGCTTCGGGGGGGTTAGTCGAATTTGACACGCGGGTCGGCCCAGACGTAACAGAGGTCGGAGATGAGTTTGGTCACCAATCCGATCAGGGTAAAAAGGTAAAGTGTGCCCATCACCACCGGGTAGTCGCGCCGGATCACACTCTCGTAACTTAACAGGCCCAGGCCATCGAGTGAAAACAGCGTTTCGATCAACAGCGAACCGGTAAAAAACGCCCCCACAAAGGCGGCTGGAAAACCAGTGATGATGGGAATCAGCGCGTTGCGCAACACATGGCGCCACAGCACCTGGCGCTCGGACAGGCCTTTAGCGCGGGCTGTCATCACATACTGCTTGCGAATTTCTTCGAGGAAGGCGTTTTTGGTCAACATGGCCGTCACGGCAAAACTGCCCATCACCATGGCGGTCACGGGCAGTGCGATGTGCCATAGGTAATCGACGATGCGGGCTCCCCAAGCCATGTGTTCCCAGTTGCTGGACGTGAGCCCCCGCAGCGGAAACCACTGCAGTTGACCACCAAAAATCACCAGCAGGGCCACACCCAACACAAAACCCGGAATGGCGTACCCCACCAAAATCAATAGCGTGGTGATCAGGTCAAACCGGCTACCCGCACGCACCGCCTTGGCCACGCCCAGGGGCACGGCAATCAGGTAACTGATGAAAAAAGTCCACAACCCCAGGCTCATGGAAACCGGGAGTTTTTCCCAGATCAGTTGTGACACCTCGCGGTTCTGGAAAAAACTTTTGCCCAAATCGAACTGCGCAAACTGCACCAGCATTTGCCAAAAACGCTCGGGCGCAGGTTTATCAAAACCGTACAGCGCCTTGGCTTGTTCGATGCGCTTGGGGTCCACGCCCTGTGCGCCACGGTAGCTCAATCCGCCTTCAGCGGAAGTGCCACTACCAGCCTTCGCTTCGGCCAGGTACTGCTCCACCGGTCCACCTGGGACGAACTGAATCACCACAAAAGTCAACAGCAAGACACCCAGCAGTGTGGGCACCATCAACAACAGGCGTTTGAGCGCGTACAGGAGCATGGCTTACTTGGCCCACCAGGTGTCAATTGCCCAGGTTTCACCTTGGGAATACGGGGGCATCTGCTCGGGCCGGTTCAAACGCCAGGCGTTGTACACCATGCGGTGGGTCGGTGCCGACCATTGGGGGATGAGCAGGTGGCTGTGCACAATCACCCGCTCTAGTGCCCGGCAGGCCACTAGCAAGTCTTGCTTGCGCTTGGCGCCGGTAATGTGGCCTATCAGTGCATCTACCACCGGGCTTTTGATACCCGTGTGGTTGCCGGAATCTTCCTGCTCGGCCGCCTTGCTGCCAAACAGGTCTGCCAACTCCTGGCCGGGGTTGTGCGTGCCCTGGTAAGCCAGGGTGGTGATGTCAAATTCAAACTTTTGCAGGCGCTGCTGGTACAAGGCGTAATCCACCGGTCTGAAGCGCAGCTGCACACCAATTTTTTCCAAGTTGCGTGCCCAAGGGCTTACTGTTTTGGCACCGGCTTCATTGCTGTCGAGGTATTCCAGCTCCAGCGTTTCGTCTCTGGCATTGCGCAACGCACCATCCCGGTACTCCCAGCCAGCCTCTTTCAACAGTGCCTGGGCACGGCGCAGGTTGTCGCGCAGGCTGTGTTCGCGGTCCGTACGGGGTGCCAGCGCCATGGGCCCAAATACCGCTGCCGGCAATTGTTTGCGCCACGGCTCCAATAACGCCAGTTCCTGCGCATCGGGCACACCACTGGCCTGGCAATCGGTATTGCCAAAAAGCCCCTGCACGCGCTTGTAGGCACCATAAAACATCTGGCGGTTCATCCACTCATAGTCCACTGCCAAGCCCAAGGCTTGGCGCACCCGCACATCGGCCAACTTGTCGCGCCGGGTGTTAAGTACATAACTTTGAAAGCCGGTAGGCAGACGGTGCGTGAACTCGGCCTTGACCAGTTCACCGGTATTGAAACGCTTGCCCGTGGTGCGCCGGGCCCAGTCGCCGGCGGAGAAGAAACGCATCAAATCAAACTCACCGGCTTTGAGTGCCTCCAGGCGCGCGGTATTGTCTTTGTAGATCTTGACCGTAATGCGGTCAAAGTTGGCACTGCCACGGCGCACATTCAGGACTTTAGCCCAGTAGTTGGGGTCGCGAGCATAGGTGACGTCTTTGCCAAAACGGGTTTTGTCGGTATCAATGCGGTACGGGCCGCTGCCAATGGGAATGTCCATGACCACCTTGCCAAAGGGTTTCGCTTTACCGCCCTCTTCACCCCAACGGTGGCTAAAGATTGGCAGCCCGCCCACGGTCAGGGGCAATTCCCGGTTAGGCTGTTTGAAGCGAAAGCGCACGGTACGCTCGTCCAGCACGTCGACTGCCGCCACTTGCTCCAGCAAACTGCGGTAGCCCGGCGACGCAAAAGGGCCATTCAAGGTATCAAAACTGTGTTTCACGTCCAGGGCCAGCACCGGATCACCGTTGTGAAAGCGCGCTGCAGATCGCAATGTGAATGTGGCGCTGAGCCGGTCATCGGCCACGTTGACGTCTTGGGCCAACAGGCCATAACCGGTGGCGGTTTCGTCAAGGGCACCGGTCAGCAGCGAGTCAAACATCAGGCTACTCAGGTACGCGGGCGCCGACCCCTTGATCGTGAACGGGTTGTATTTGTCAAAGGTGGACGCGCGCTGGTTGCTGACCAGGCGCAACTCCCCTCCCTTGGGCGCATCGGGATTGACGTAGGCAAAATGCGCAAAGTTGGGGCCGTATTTGAATTCGCCCCACAAGGCATAGCCATGTGTTGCCCAAGCCGATTGCGCGCACAGAAACCCCAACAGGGTGAGCAGCAAGGTTGGTAGGGAACGCATGCGACAATTCTGCATCAGTAAACGCTGAATAGAAGAGGACACAATGGGTTTTTTAGCTGGTAAAAAGTTGTTGATTACGGGCGTATTGTCCAATCGCTCGATTGCCTATGGCATCGCCAAAGCCTGCCACGCGCAGGGGGCGGAACTGGCCTTTAGTTATGTGGGTGAGCGTTTCAAAGACCGCATTACCGAGTTTGCCGCTGACTTTGATTCCACGTTGATTTTTGATTGCGATGTGGGCAGCGACGAGCAGATTGCCAAACTGTTTACGGATTTGGGCACCCACTGGCCGAAGTTTGATGGTTTTGTACACGGCATTGGGTTTGCACCCCGCGAGGCAATCGCAGGTAACTTTTTGGAGCGGCTGAGCCGCGAGAGCTACCGCATTGCACAAGACATCAGCGCCTACAGTTTTCCAGCCATGGCCAAGGCAGCCTTGCCGTATCTGAACGACCAGTCGGCACTGCTCACCCTCACCTACCTGGGTGCCGAACGCATTGTCCCCAACTACAACACCATGGGTTTGGCCAAGGCGGCGCTGGAAGCGTCGGTGCGCTACCTGGCGGAAGCAGTGGGTGTAACCCAGGACGGGCGCAACATCCGCGTTAACGGCATCAGCGCGGGCCCCATCAAAACGCTGGCGGCCAGCGGCATCAAGGATTTTGGCAAGCTGCTCAGCCATGTGGCGGCGGCGGCGCCCACCCGGCGCAACGTGACCATTGACGAGGTGGGCAATGTGGCGGCCTTTTTGCTCAGCGACCTGGCCAGCGGCGTAACTGCCGAAATCATGTACGTGGACGGTGGCCACAGCAAAACCATGGGCGTGGCGGAGAACAATCCGCTCTAACCCTACATGCCAAATTAGCCGTTTGCGCACGTCAATCGTGCGTGAGCAGCTATTAAAAATATAGCGCCGTGTGGCGCTATATTTTTTTCACTGCCTGTATCGGTGCCGTTATTTCACGCAGTCGGCGAAATAACGGATCACGCCGTCGGCGCCCTTCTCTTCCACCAAACCGTGGATATCGGTCTCAAACCCGGGGCACTGGGCATTGAACTCGCGTGAGAACTTGAGGTAGTCCACAATCTTCTTGTTAAACACCTCACCCGGGATCAGCAAGGGAATACCCGGTGGGTAAGGCGTGACCAGGCCCACCGTGATGCGCCCTTCCAGGTGGTCAATTTCCACCCGCTCAGTTTTGCGCAAGGCAATGTGGGCGTAGGCGTCGCTGGGCTTCATGGCGGGGGTGAGGTCGCTCAGGTACATATCGGTGGTGAGGCGTGCGATGTCGTACTTGGCGTACAGGGTGTGCAGGTGCTGGCACAGGTCGGCCAAGCCCATTTTTTCGTACAGCGGATGCGCCTTGCAGAACTTGGGCAAGATTTTCCACATGGGCTGATTCTTGTCGTAATCGTCCTTGAACTGCTGCAAGGCGGTGAGCATGCTGTTCCATCGGCCTTTGGTGATGCCGATGGTGAACATGATGAAGAAGCTGTAGAGGCCTGTTTTCTCCACCACCACGCCGTTTTCGGTCAAAAACTTGGTGACGATGCTGGCCGGAATCCCGGTTTTGGCAAACTTGCCGTTCAAATCCATGCCGGGGGTCACGATGGTGGATTTGATGGGGTCCAGCATGTTGAAGCCGGTGGCCATCTTGCCAAAGCCGTGCCAGTTGGCCTTGGCGTTCCTGGATTCGCCCTTGATGATCCAGTCCGACGCACGGCCAATGCCCTCGTCGGCCAGCTTGTCCGGCCCCCAGACCTTGAACCACCAGTCGGCGCCATATTCTTCGTCCACCTTGCGCATGGCGCGGCGGAAGTCCAGCGCCTCGGCAATACTTTCTTCGACCAATGCCGTGCCACCGGGCGGCTCCATCATGGCAGCCGCCACGTCGCAGCTGGCGATGATGCTGTACTGCGGGCTGGTGCTGGTGTGCATCAAATACGCCTCGTTGAACAGCGGGCGATCGAGTTTGACGGTTTGCGAATCTTGCACCAGCACGTGGCTGGCCTGGCTGATACCTGCCAGCAACTTGTGGATGGACTGCGTAGCGTACACCACGGCCTCTTTAGGGCGTGCACGGTTCTTGCCCATGGCATGGTAGGTGCCATAAAACGGATGAAACGCAGCGTGGGGTAACCAAGCTTCGTCAAAGTGCAGGTTCTCCACGTAGCCGTCGAGCATCTTCTTGATGGTCTCGGTGTTGTAGAGCACGCCGTCGTAGGTGGACTGGGTCACCGTCATCACACGCGGTTTAACCTTTTGGGCATCCACGCCTTTGAGCAAGGGGTTGGTGGCAATCTTCTTTTGAATCGACGCGGACTCGAACTCTTCTTTGGGAATCGGGCCGATGATGCCGAAGTGGTTGCGCGTGGGCTTGAGGAACACCGGGATCGCCCCGGTCATGATGATGGCGTGCAATATGGACTTGTGGCAATTGCGGTCTACCACCACCACATCACCGGGGGCCACGGTGTGGTGCCACACCATTTTGTTGCTGGTGCTGGTGCCATTGGTCACAAAAAAGCAATGGTCGGCATTAAAAATGCGTGCCGCATTGCGCTCGCTCTCGCCAATGGCGCCGTTGTGGTCCAGCAATTGCCCCAGTTCTTCCACCGCATTACACACGTCGGCGCGCAGCATGTTCTCGCCATAAAACTGGTGGTACATCTGGCCCACCGGGCTTTTCAAAAATGCCACGCCGCCCGAGTGGCCCGGGCAATGCCAGCTGTACGAGCCATCTTCCGCGTAGTCGAGCAAGGCCTTGAAAAACGGCGGCTGCACGCCTTCGAGGTAACTTTTAGCCTCGCGGATGATGTGGCGCGCCACGAACTCGGGGGTGTCCTCAAACATGTGAATGAAGCCATGCAGCTCACGCAAAATGTCGTTGGGGATGTGGCGCGAGGTTTTGGTTTCGCCGTACACATAGATGGGCACATCCAGATTCTTGCGCCGCACTTCCTCAATGAAGTGGCGCAGGTTCAGCACCGCAGGATCCAGGTCCGGGCCGGGCGTGAACTCTTCGTCATCAATCGACAAGATGAATGCGCTGGCGCGACTTTGCTGTTGGGCAAATTGGCTCAAATCACCGTAGCTGGTAACTCCCAGTACCTCAAAGCCTTCCGACTCGATGGCCTGCGCAAGGGCCCGAATACCCAAACCGGAGGTATTTTCGGACCGAAAGTCCTCGTCGATGATGACGATGGGAAAGCGAAATTTCATGACAGACCCCGGCCGATACGGCATAAATTGAGAAAACAGGCGCGAAGTGTAAGGACTTATTGTGTCCAACACCTTGCACGCCCTGACTTTTGCCCCAAAATGTGGTGGTCGCAATACACGCAAGGATCCTATGGAGCAATCCACAATCTGGTGGCTTTTGGCCGGTACCGCCATCGGCATCGAACTACTCACCGGAACCTTTTATTTGCTGATGATTGCCGTGGGACTGGCCGCAGCGGCCATTGCGGCGCATGCCGATGTGCCACTGACAGCCCAAATCGTGGTCGCGGCGGTGGTGGGATCGGGACTGGTAGTCGGCTGGCGCCGCTACAAAATGACCGTACCACCCAGCACACCCGCCAACGCCAACCCCGATGTCAACCTCGACATTGGCGCCACCGTGCAGGTTGATGCCTGGAACCCCGATGGAACGGCCTCCGTCAAATACCGGGGCGCGCAGTGGGACGTTGCCAGCAACGACCCGGCACTTTTGTCTCCAGGCGCACACCAGATCGTTGAAGTGGTGGGTAGTCGACTCATCCTGCGGAAACAGTAGTTCCCCACCGCTTCTGAACGGTCTTTAATTTTTTGGAAGGAAACATGATGCAAATAGGTCTGATCTTGCTGGCAATTGCCATTCTCTTTGTAATCAAGTCGGTCAAAGTCGTGCCACAGCAGCACGCTTGGGTGGTGGAGCGTCTGGGTAAATACAACGGCACGCTCACACCCGGACTGAACTTCCTGATGCCGTTTATTGACCGTGTGGCCTACAAACACGTGCTCAAGGAAATCCCGCTCGACATCCCCAGCCAGGTTTGCATTACCCGTGACAACACCCAGTTGCAAGTGGATGGCATTTTGTATTTTCAAGTCACGGATGCCATGCGCGCCAGCTACGGCTCAAGCAACTACATCATGGCCATTTCGCAATTGGCGCAAACTTCGCTGCGCTCGGTCATCGGCAAACTGGAGCTGGACAAGACGTTCGAGGAACGCGACATCATCAATGCGCAGGTGGTGCAGGCCATCGACGAGGCGGCGCTGAATTGGGGCGTAAAGGTGTTGCGTTACGAAATCAAAGACCTGACGCCACCCAAAGAAATCCTGCATGCCATGCAGCAGCAAATCACCGCCGAGCGCGAAAAACGGGCGCTGATCGCCGCCTCCGAGGGGCGTCGCCAGGAACAGATCAACATCGCCACGGGTGAACGTGAAGCCTTTATTGCCCGATCGGAAGGCGAAAAACAGGCCGCCATCAATGCCGCACAGGGTGAGGCAGCGGCCATTCTGGCAGTGGCAGAAGCCAACGCACAGGCCATTGAACGGGTAGCAGCCGCCATTCGCCAGCCGGGCGGCGATCAGGCGGTGCAACTCAAGGTGGCCGAGAAGGCCGTGGATGCCTATTCAAAGGTTGCAGCCGACGCGGCGACCACCCTCATTGTGCCAAGCAATATGACCGAAGTGGCTGCACTGATTGGATCGGCCATGAAGATGGCGCAGGTGGCGAAATAAGCCTACGCTGGCGGCGCAGTGTGCCTGCGCGCCATGGATCCAATTGCGCCTTACGGGCTGTTTGCGACCTTGATATCCGCGAGTTCCGGATACCGGTAAATGGCCATCACCGTGGTTTCGCTGTATTGAGGGCGTTTTTTGAGCGAAACACGGTAAACCGATGCATGCACGGTGGGCGCATAACGGGCTTCCAGACTGATGCGATCAACTTTGGCGTAGACCACCGCGTTACCCTGGCGGCCCATTGAATCAAATTCAGATTCCAGATCCGTGGCGTCGTCCTTGTTTGTCGCAGTAAGGGTCAGAAACTTCTCAGCCGTAACGGTCAAATGCAACTTGTAGGCCCCCTGCCCCAGTTTTACAACGTAGGGTTTGGCACATATACCTTCAATGCATATCTGGAATGTGTTGCCGCCAGAATTAATAGGCATGACCGAAAATGCCACGGGAATCGCCAATACCGAACCAACGGACATCTTTGATGCCGACCTGGAAAAGTCCCTGAAAACCAGGTCCTTTGATTGTTCGCGAAACGTGGCATCCGATTCTTTCAGAGCCGCATTGGCGGGTTGACTGAACTCACTGCTCCGAGTTGCCGCCAACGTGGTGAGCACAGTATCGCGGTACATGGCTGGAGCCCCCAGCTGCGCATGATAAATGCGGATCAAGCTATCGTTATCCAAATCGATAACGTCAATTTTTTTTCCCGATGCAGTGGAAGGTACCGTTTTTGGGGTGGCCTCACACCCACACACCATGACACCAATCACCCCCGCCACAGCCACAGCCAATAAACTAAAATGCAACGCCACTGTCACATTCCCAAAGACTTCAATAGATCGTCATGGTCACCTGCCGGTGCGTCAGTTCCAGTAGCCCCGGAAGTCTGGGCAGATTGGCTGGAAACTTGCGCAAGTACCGCATCCGGGTCGAGTTCTTCATTGGCATCAAATTCGTAAAGCTTGATGAACTCGGTGCGGTCTATGGCCAGTTCGAGATAAAAGATGTTGTTTTTATCGGTATAAAACGTGACACGCCGCATTTCCGGGCGATCGAGTGGCGTATCCACATTGAGCATGACTTGCTTGTTCAAAACCAGCATCTTGGGCTGATTCTGGGTGATGTTGGTTTGCAACTCGCGGCGCACTTTGCCGGTGAAATCACCAACAATCTGGTTCATCAATTCGCCCATGATGTTACTTACTTCATCCGACGTATGCGAACCGGCCAATTCACTTTTGGGCATGCCCATGTTAAGCATGTATTTCTCGTAAATTTCCATGGCGGTTGCGGCACCAAAGTTCAGCACCACCAGGCCGGAAAAACCACCGTCAAATACGACAAAGCAACCAATATCAGGCTTCAATCCAATTTTGGTGATCCGTTGCACCATGCCGGAGTAGTTGATCTTGCTCTGGGTTGCAACATTCAGAACACGGGTAACTGAGTTGCACAAAGTGACCAGGACATCTTCGGTTCCATATACAACATGCGAGCTATCGGTTGTCATTGTCATCCTTATCTATTTTCGTATTGCAGACGAACGAGGTGCCTACCAAGCACCCACCACTGATGTTTTTATTATGCTGTGTAATTGGAATTTTGGGACGGTTTGAAGACCGCAACAGCCTGCTTATTCCAGGCATTTGCCACCCGCTTACGAACAATTCGCGCGCCCGGCTATCGGAAAAAGATACGTTGCCCAGCGACTGGGTCAAGGTCCATAGCCAACTGCAAAACAGACAGATAATAAAAATGGCTTGCCACTTCGCAGTGGCAAGCCATTTAATTTTGGTGGGACGTGCGGGGGTCGAACCCACGACAAACGGATTAAAAGTCCGCTGCTCTACCAACTGAGCTAACGTCCCAACAGGCTAACACAAAGAAAATTGCATCACCCCGTCAAGCCTTAAATTATAGCGTTTATTTCTCGCAATTATCTGTCGCTGGTGGAAATTTTATCCATCACCCATCCTGCTGCACACAGACCAAAGGTTGCTGTTACCGACACAACCGAGCCGTAGCCGTGACAATTCAGGGTGCTGTCTGCTCGCATTTGGCAGGAATCATCTGCCGACTGAACCGGTTCATCACTGTAGACGCAGTGCACCCCCATCTTTTTACCTGCTCTGGGGGCGCAATGCAGTTTGCGCAATTGGTAGCGCACTTGTGCCAACAGAGGATCGTGTGTGACATCAGTTAGGTCAGCGATATCAACGCGATGCGCACGGCGTTTACCTCCAGCCGCGCCAACCGCAATAAAAATGACGTCTCGACTTCTGGACCAATGCGCCATTTCTGTTTTGGCTTTAACTTGGTCGCAAGCATCAATCACTGCATCAACGCCAGAGGGAAGAATGGTCGGCCAATTTTCGGTTGCAATAAAGGCATCCAGACAGCGCACGTGGCAGTGCGGGTTTATGAGTGCAATGCGCTCCTGCATGGCTTCAATTTTGGCCATGCCAATGGTCGTACTCAGAGCATGGACCTGCCGATTGATATTGGATTCAGCAACGTGATCCATATCAATCAAAGTCAGACGTCCGACACCACTGCGTGCCAACGCCTCCACCGCCCACGATCCTACGCCACCGATACCCACCACGGCCACATGTGCATTGCGCACCGCAGTCGCGCCGTGGATTCCATAGAGACGATCCAGACCAGAGAACCGTCGACCGAAATCGATAGTATCCTCATTCGATGGCAAGCCAGTTTGGGGCCCAGGCAACTCGCTATCCACCACTACTTGAAACGCGCCAGACGGTCCTTGGCGGCCACCGCAGCTTCCGAGTCTGGGTAATTCACAAGCAACTCTTCCAGAGTCTTGCGTGCTGCCTTGTTGTCTTTCATTTCTATCTGACTATTTGCAATAGCCAAAACCGATTCGGGCACACGCATATGCTCCGCATCATGTGCTATCAATGCCCGGAAACTCGCCAGCGCTTCCTTGTACTCTTTGGTAGCGTACTGTGCATTTCCCAACCAAAACAAGGCAGATGAACGATAGCCCGTGGTGGCGTAACGATTCAAAAATGATACGAATGCCACTTGCGCATTGACAAAATCACCTTTGCGAAAGACGCCCAAAGCTGCCTCGTACTCCCGTTTTTCCGCTATCTCGGCCATGAATTCACGACCATCTACCGCAACACGACTGGGCTCGAGCTTTCGCAAGCGCTCATCCAAAGACTGGGCGGCGTCTTTTTGGCGATGCTGGACTTCGGCCACATCGCGCGCGGTTTGCTCATCCTGCCCACGCAGCTTTGCCAATTCGGTGCGAAGCACTTCAAGTTGATTTTGCAAATCCAGCAGGCTGCGCTGCATCTGCGCGGAATCTTCCGACGCACGCTTAACCCCGTCAGCCATGTTTTGCACAGATTCGACTTTGTATGCCTCGAACTTTTGGCGCAAGTCCAATATTGCACGCCGGGCTTCCTCATCTTCGAACAGGCCCGCATTCACATGGGTCGACAACAATACGAAGGAGGCAGTCGCCGCGATGCGCAACGCGCTAACGCCCCAAGCAAACCGTGTACACCTCATCGGTAAGAAATTTCTGCACGACGATTTTTTTCCATCGCAGCTTCCGTCGAGCCTTGTACCGCAGGTTTTTCCTTGCCAAAACTCACTGCCTCAACTTGACTCTCAGCTACGCCGAGCAACCCCAAACGACTGCGCACTGCTTCAGCACGCTTTTGACCTAACGCCAGGTTGTACTCTCGCCCCCCACGTTCATCGGTGTGTCCTTCGATTACAACTTTTTTATTTTTATCCGTTTTGATGAGACGTGCGTGATTTTCAATTACTGACTGAAACTCAGGCCGAATGACAAAACTATCGTAATCAAAGTACACCACCCGGGCCACTCCCTGCGCAGCACCATCTTGACCGGACTTTCCGGCATCGACAGCTGTCACACTGGTTTGCGCGACACCCGTACCGCTATTGCTGCTATCTGCCGCTGGTTGCGACACGCTGGTTCCCGCTTTATCTTCAACCGGAACCTTGTCCAGTTTTACTGTAGAACCGCACGCTGCCAGCACCGCTGGAATGGCCATCACCAACATCAACTTCTTCATCAATCACTCCTAGTTTGAATTCAATTACCTCTGTACCGGCCCCCAATCGGGCTCACGAATATCACCGTTTTGACCCGCTAACCGGGCCTTGATCTTCCCATCCAGCGTGGTCGTCATAAGAGCCTCACGCCCTTGCTGTTGGGTGGCATAAATGATCAACTTGCTGTTGGGTGAAAAGCTGGGATTTTCATCCGCTATGGAATCGGAGACCACAGTGGACACTCCAGAAGCCAGATCCATCACATGCAATTTGAACGAACCACTCACTCGCGAAATATAAGCCAGCCATTTTCCATCGCGGCTTAAGGCGGGCGATATATTGTACGTGCCATTAAATGTGACTCGCTCTGCCCCCCCTCCATTCACGGCAGTCCGGTAAATTTGAGGAGAGCCTCCTCTGTCACTTACAAAGTAAATCGTCTTGCCATCCGATGTAAATGTGGGCTCAGTATCAATGGATCCCGATTGAGCCAGACGTTTCGGCTCACCGCCATTGGCATCCATCAAATACAACTGTGACCCACCATCGCGACTCAGCGTCGCCGCCAAAGTTTTGCCATCCGGTGACCACGCCGGGGCACTGTTCGATCCTTTGAAATTCGCAATCAAACGCCGCTTGCCGGATGCGACATCGTGCACGTAAATCACCGGCTTGCGGGATTCGAACGATACGTAGGCAATTTGGTTTCCGCTTGGCGACCATGAGGGTGAAATGATAGGCTCCGTGCTCGCAAGCGCGCTCTGCGCGTTTTCACCGTCTGCATCTGCAACCCACAGGTTATAGGACTGTCCGTTTTTTGTCACGTAAACAATCCGCGTCGAAAATACGCCTTTTTCACCGGTGAGTTTTTCGTAAATAAAGTCAGCCAGTCGGTGCGCCACCAAGCGCAAGTCACCTGCGACCACCACGAAACTCTGCCCACCCAAATCCTGGCCGCGAACCACATCCCACAAGCGCATACGAACATCAAATCGGCCATCTGCCAAGCGGACTAAGCTGCCTGTTACGACTGCATCAGAGCCCTTTTGGCGCCATGCCGACAAATCAGGCCTGGAAGACTCATCTAGCCCTCCCCCCGCAGAATCGACAGCCCGAAATTGACCACTACGCTCAAGGTCAGCCTGGACGATTCCACCAATCTTTTGGGGCGCCGCCTCATCTCCACGGAATGAAACGACAGCGATAGGGATCTGTGTCAACCCCACCCCGGAAACTTCCACGCGAAATTGTGAAAAGGCGGGTAGGCAAGCAGCGCCCGCCAAAAAAGCAAGAAATATTCTCTTCAACATACCGTCATTATCCCAGTCTCGTGATTACTGCATCGTCGTTAATACGTTTCTGAGCGTACCCCAACAGGGGCTGCGTGATATTTGTCTTGGCACGATCCCTAACAGTTTGTGCATTCAGGGACTCGTGAACTCTCGCAGCTTCCGGGTGCCACAGATGGTAGACCTCGGTACCACAAAATCCGTTTTTTCGACGCACACCTTGATGATGAAGTCGCAAAACAAAATCAGCATCTTCGTGCCCCCACCCTACGAATGACTCATCGAAGCCATTGACCGATTCAAAGTCGCACCGCCACACGCCCATGTTGCAACTTCGGATACCCTTCCAGCTGAAGTTGTGGCGAATACGAAACGCGCCATCAGGCAGTCTCAATACGCCACTAAGTTTGCTAGCCCTTCCCGACATCCGTGTGACAACCCAATAGCAGGGCGATCGTCCAACAACACACTCGTGTCCACTGAGCACGGCATCGGTGAGTTCCGGGGCAAGCAGTACACGACTGCCATTAACCACGCATCCAGCTTGCGCCAGCGCCTTGTGGCGCGCAATAAAGTCGACTTCTGGCACGCAATCCCCGTCCAGAAACACAATATATGGAGCACTCGAAGCCGCCACACCCCGATTGCGAATGCGCGAAGCCGTAAACCCAACATCGGGATGCCACACATGAATGGCCTGCAAATGCCTGGCCACAGGTGACTCAAATATTTTGCGCTGTTGATCCACGGTGGATCCATCATCGGCGATAACAACCTGAAACTTGCGATCCGTTTGGCGCGCCAACCCCTCAAAAACCGCCAACAATGCGTCGCCACGGTTGTAGGTGGTAATCACCACGGACAAAAAATTTGGCGAATTCATTTTTGGCTAGACTAACACAAAGGCTTCAGTCGTCAGGCTCAAGTATTTGTTTTCAAACCCTAATCCGAACCGCGTGCCATGACCTCTGTTTTCAACTTCACCTTTGTGCCCTGGTTCCGCTCGGTGGCGCCGTATATCCACAAATTTCGCAACCAGACCTTTGTGGTGGGCATTGCGGGAGAGGCCATAGCGGCGGGCAAGCTGCAGCACCTGGCGCAGGATCTGGCCATGATCCAGAGCATGGGCGTGAAGATTGTGCTGGTACACGGCTTTCGCCCGCAGGTCAACGAGCAGCTCCAGGCCAAGGGCCATGCGGCCAAATACTCGCACGGTATGCGCATTACCGACGAAGTGGCGCTGGACTGCGCGCAAGAGGCCGCTGGCCAACTGCGCTACGAGATTGAGGCCGCGTTCAGCCAAGGCTTGCCCAACACCCCCATGGCCGACTCCACGGTGCGCGTCATTTCGGGCAACTTCATCACTGCACGGCCTGTAGGCATTGTGGATGGCGTGGATTTTCAGCACAGCGGCCTGGTGCGCAAGGTGGACATTGCCGCCATCACGCGGGTGCTGGACATGGGCGCGCTGCTGCTGCTGTCGCCGTTTGGTTTTTCCCCGACTGGTGAGGCCTTCAACCTGGCCATGGAAGAAGTGGCGACCTCAGTGGCCACCGCCTTGCAGGCCGACAAGCTGATTTTTGTGACCGAAAGCCCCGGCATCCGGGTGCAGCCGTTCGAGCCCGCGTCGGACGACAACCCCATCGACACCGAGCTGCCGCTGGCCGACGCGCAAAAATTGTTGTCGCAATTACCACCACCCAAACAGCCTACCGATGCCGCGTTTTACCTGCAGCACTGCATCAAAGCCTGCAAAAACGGCGTGGAGCGCAGCCACATCATTCCGTTCTCCGTAGACGGCTCCATTTTGCTGGAGGTGTATGTACACGACGGCATTGGCACCATGGTAGTGGACGAAAAGCTGGAAAGTTTGCGCGAAGCCACCGTGGAAGATGTAGGCGGCATCTTGCAACTGATCGAGCCGTTTGAAAAAGACGGCACCCTGGTCAAACGCAGCCGCACCGAGATCGAGCGCGACGTAGGCAACTACACCATCATCGAGCACGATGGCGTCATCTTCGCCTGCGCGGCGCTCTACCCCTACCCCGAAGCCAAAACCGCCGAAATGGCGGCGCTGACCGTATCGCCCGACGTGCAGGGCCAGGGCGATGGCGAAAAAGTGCTTAAACGCGTCGAGCAGCGCGCCAAGGCGGCAGGTCTGGAAAGCATTTTTGTACTGACCACACGTGCCACGCACTGGTTTCTCAAGCGCGGCTTTGCGCTGGTAGACCCCGACTGGTTGCCCGAAGCGCGCAAACGCAAATACAACTGGGACCGCAAGAGCCAGGTGCTGGTCAAGAAGCTGGGCTAACTCCTTAAACTGGACTGGATTTCCACTGCAGGCACAATGAGGGCATGGCTTTTTTCCACATTTAGCATCTGACAGGCATATGAGTTCTCTTAATTTCATTGGCGGCGAAAAGGGTGGCGTGGGCAAATCCGTCATGTCCCGGCTGCTGGCGCAATACTTCATCGACAAAGAACAGGCCTTTATCGGCTTCGACACCGACCGCTCGCACGCGTCCTTCACCCGCTTCTACCCGGACCACGCGTCCTCGGTGGTGGTGGACAAGTTCGAGGGACTGGACTCCATCGTCAGCGCGTTTGAGGAACCCGTGCTCCATGGCAAAGAGCAACGGGTGATTGTGGACCTGGCAGCCCAGACTGCGGCGCCTTTGACCAAGTGGATCAGGGACTCCGACGTGCTGGAGTTGCTCAAGGAAATGGGCGTCACGGTCAACTTCTGGCACGTTACCGACGCGGGCAAAGACTCCATGGACATGCTGGGGCGCCTGCTGAGCACCTTTGGCGAAGGGCCCAACTACATCGTGGTCAAAAACCTGGGCCGGGGCTCTGACTTCTCCAGTTTTGACGACGCGCCCGCCCTCAAAAAAGCGCTCACGCTGAACGCCCAAGTGGTCACACTGGCCCAGTTGCACGAAGCCAGCATGCGCAAGATTGACGCGCAAAATGTGGGCTTTCAGGCCGCCATGGAGCAAAAAGACTCGCCCCAGGCACTGGGTCTGCTGGAGCGCCAGCGTGTCAAGACCTGGCTCAAGAGCAACTACGAGTTTCTGGACACGCTGCCCATCCCCCCCCCCCCCCGCCCGCGCCCCGGCGACCCCGCCCCCGCCCCGGGCGGGCGAAGAAAACACACCAACCCCCCCCCCCCCCCCCCCCGCCCCCCGTTGAGCGCCGGCCCCCCCGGGGCGGGGGCCCCCCCCCCCCCCCCCACAAAAAAACCCCCCCCCCCCGTGGCCCGCCGGGCGCCCCCCCCCCCCCCCCCCCCCCCCCCCCCTGGGGGGGCCTGGGGGCCCCGCCCCCCCCCCCCCCCCGCCGCGCCCGCGGGCGCCGCCGGGGGCCGCTGGTGCGCCCCCCCCCCCCCCCCCCCCCCCCGGCCCCGCCGGCCCCGCCCCCCCCCCCCCCCCCGCGCCGCCCGCCCGCGCCGGGCCCCCCCCCCGGGGGGGGGGGCCCCCCCCCGGTGGGGGGGGGGGGGGGGCCCGCGGGGGGGGGTGGCGCGCCCCCCCCCCCCCCGCCCCCCCCCCGGGGTGTCGCGCCCCCGGCCCCGGGGGCCCCCGGTTGTGCCCCCCCGCCGGGGGGGCCCCTGGGGGGTTGGGGTTGTGGTGGAACCTGGCCACCGCAGTTGGCGCTCCGCCGCTGGCGGCGTGGGCGCTCGGGCGTGTTCGTCGAGCGCCAGGCCGGGCGCGGCGCCACCTCACAATCCGCACCAGTGCCGGGCCGATGGCGCAAAACCGCAGGAACGGCCGGGTGGCGGTGCGTGCCAGCTCAAAGGTGAAGCCCGCGCGCCGTGTGCTGCCGTGGCCCCTGCTGTGGCGGGGCTCGCGTGCCCCCCCCCCCCCCCCGCCCCCCCCCCCGCCCCCCCCCCCCCCCCCCCCTATGGTGCGGCGCACTGTTCGCGCTCCTTCGCCTCGGGGCTTTTTGCCGGCTGGTGTGCGCGCCGGTCGCCACCGCGCCGCCGGGTCGCCCCCCGCGGCGCCCCGGCGCCCCCCGGGGGCGGCCCCGGCCCCCCCGGGGCGCCCCCCCCCCGGGGGGGGGGGGGCCCCCCCCCCGGGGCCACCCCGCCGCCCCCGCCCGGGGCCGGGGCGCACCCCGCTGCCCCTCGGCCCCGGCCCGCTGGCCCGCGCGCCCCCGCCCCGCCGGCGGGCCGGTCGCGCCGCCCGGTCTGTTGCGGCCTGCCACGCGGCGTGGTTTGCCCGCCCCCGGGCCCCCCCCCGGGCCGCCCCCCCCCGGCCCGCCCCCCGCCCCAATCGCCGCCACCGCGAAAAATCATGGGAATGGCACGCTGCAGCGGAAAGGTTTCGATCATGCCGTACAGGTCGCGCCCACAGCTCACCACCTCGGGCGGATACCACTGCAGCCAGCTCTGGCGCGCGGCCACATAGGCACCAGCTACGGCCAGCAGCGCAAGGATGGCACTGCCACCGATTTGCAAGCCTTTTCGGTCGCTTGCGCTCGTCAGACCAGCGCAGACAGCTATCAAAATAAGAGCGTACCGCTGCACAATACACATCGGGCACGGCACCAGGCCCACCACTTCCTGCAAATACAGGCCATACACCAGCAATGCCACACACGCGGCACACACCAAGGCCAGCACACGCCGCGGCGTGCGGTCAAAAAAATTCAGTAGCAGATTCAAAACCTTATTCCTTTTCGGGTTGGGCGCGACCATCAGCGAAGGGCCGTGCGCACCGCTTGGAGCGCATTGTGCCCGCGAAGTTCCCCGGCCGGTTTGCCCCTGTGCCTGCAAACGGCCCTTGCAACGCTATAAGATGGCGCCCTCAGAGCCACACGGCCCCTGTTACCACAAACCACCCGCATATTCAAAGGTTATTCATGGCACGCACCGTCAACTGCATCAAACTGGGTAAAGAAGCCGAAGGTCTGGACTTTGCACCCTACCCCGGCGAACTGGGCAAACGCATCTGGGAAAACGTCAGCAAGGAAGCCTGGGCCGGCTGGCTCAAACACCAGACCATGCTGGTGAACGAGAACCGCCTGAACCTGGCCGACGCCCGCGCCCGCCAGTACCTGGCGCGCCAGATGGAAAACCACTTTTTTGGCGACGGTGCCGACGCGGCGCAGGGCTACGTTCCCCCTACCGCCTGAGTTGGCATCGCCCCATGGATGAGCGGGGCACGCCCGACTGGCTGGCACTGTGTGACCTACCGCGCGCCTGGGGCGGCCAAACGGCCTGGACCGTCCTGGATGCCGACTATGGTGACGGCAGGGCCTTTGTGCAGTGCTGGGAAACCTGGCGCCAAGACCCGCAGCGCCCACACATGCTGCACTACGTCGGCATTGCCGCACAAGCGCCCCATATCATTCCACTAACCACCAAAGCCGAAGATGGCGCTAGCGAAAATACCGCCTTGCGGCAGACGCTGGCCGCGCAGTGCGCAGGGCGCGGCGCCGGTTTTCACCGCATCCTGCTCGACGATGGGCGTGTGTCGCTCACCCTGTGCGTGGGCGAAATCCACGCCATGCTCAAGGAGCAGGGTTTTCTGGCCGACACCATGCGCGCAGCAAACACCAGCGACCCTTGGGTGGTGCAGTGGTTGGCCCGCTGCTGCAAACACGGTGCGCGTTTGTATGTGGACGCAGCGCCCACCGCAATCGATGTACCACAAACGGCCCTGCGTCACCTGCTGCGTGACGCCGGGTTTGTGTGCGATGTACCGGCACCATCTCAGGCACCCGCGACATCCGCAGCGCAGTGCCCCTCCATCACCGGTCAGTTTCATCCGCGCTGGGAGATTTCCACTCGCCGCAGCCCCCTGCACCATCCAATCCACAGTCCGGCACGCTGTGCCATAGTCGGCGCCGGCATTAGTGGCGCCAGCGTGGCCCACGCACTGGCGCTGCGCGGCTGGCAGGTTGCAGTGTTTGACCAAGAGCGCCTACCTGCGGGCGCTGCCTCCGGCGTGCCGGTTGGCTTGGCAGTGGCGCATATCTCGGCAGACGACAACCCCCTGTCACGCTTGTCGCGCAGCGGCACACGCCTGGCCATGCAGCATGCGCAGCAACTGCTGGCCTGCGGACACGATTGGGAACCCAGTGGCGTGCTGGAGCGCAAACCCGGCGTTGCAGCGCAGTGGCACCCCCATGCCGCATGGATGAAAGCTGCCGCACTGGTGCAGGCATGGTTAAACCACAGCGCCATTACCTTCACCGGGTTAACGTGTGTAAGCACTTTGCACCGTGCAGAGGGTTTGTGGCACCTGACCGCCGCACAAGGCCATGCATTGGGTGCGTTTGAGCACGTTGTCATCGCCAATGCCATGGGTTGCAAGGTCTTGTTGCGTCAGGCCCTGCAAAGTGACTGCAGCACCGACTGGGCGCCCGGCCTGCACGACCAACTGAACGCCTTACAGCCCGTGCATGGCACTTTGAGCCATGGCACCTATGCCGAAGAAATCGACAACCTGCCCACCACCCCGGTCAACGGCAACGGTTGTTTCTTTCCCCAGGTGCCTGGCCCCCATGGCGCACAGTGGGCAACCGGCTCCACCTTTGAGACCGGCGCCATGGCCGCTGCTGACCTGGGCACACAACACAGCAGCAACCTGCAACGGCTGCGTGCGGTGTTGCCGGAATGGGGAGACACCTTGGTGCAAGCACTGGACCGTGGCCCGGTGTCGCTGTGGTCGTCAACGCGCTGCGTCAGCCACGATCGGCTGCCGCTGGTGGGCCCCGCCGATACAGCAGCCCGCAGCGGGCTGTGGGTCAACGTGGGCATGGGTGCACGCGGGCTAAGTTTGGCCCCTTTGTGTGCCGAACTGCTGATGGCCCGCATGTGCGGCGAACCCTTGCCGGTGGAATCCAGTCTGGCGCGCAGGCTGGACGCATGCCGGGTGCGCCGTGTCAGACCTTCTGCAGCAGGCTCACCACCTGGCGCGGATTGAACGGAATTTCGAGCAAGCCCATGCAGCCCTGCTGCTCCGCCCGCTCCATATTGGCCCAGGTGGGTGCACCGGTGGCCACCACCACTGCATGCGGAGGTTCGGGCAAATTGTTCAGTGCATCCACCAGCACCCAGGGATCAGAATCGGTTACGTCCAGACTGAGCACCACCAGGTTGTAGCGACGACGTTGTGAGCACTCCATGGCCTGTGCGACGGTTTGAGCCTCGTCCACATCGGTCAGACCAGCAATAGCCAGTCGGGCCCGCAGGTACATGCGTTCTTCCGGTAAAAGGCCCACCAAGAGCGATACGCGCACGCCAGGCGGAACGGGCTTGCCAGCTTCGGTGTGCAAACCAATGTCGATGTCTACGTCACCCTGATTCAAAAACAAACTGTCTAGCACCTGAACCAGCGCGGGCCAGTCTACCGGGCGCGCAAACGCACGCCACGCGTCGGAAGGTGGTCTGTCACCCACACAGATCAACTTAATATGGGGATTGAAGCTGGGTGAGGCCAGTTCCAGTTCGGCCTCGTAGGTGTCCATGTCCATCAAAACCACGCGGGGTGGGGATGGCGCGTCGCGGGTCCACAACGCATACGATGGCAACATGCGCTCGGAGAGGCGAAACAGCGTGTTGAGCGAATGCCGCTCCACATCGGAAAACCCCACCACCTTGACCCATACCACCGCCGCCATGTCAACTAATTTTGCAAAGCCCAAACCCCTCGCCAGGCACGGCATGTGCGGTCGAAGCGCCAAGAATGCAAATTCAAGAACATGGTCATAGAAGCCCAGTTTACTGGCAAAGCCCTCCATTGTCGATTTTGGCGGTCGGCCTGCAGGGCGTAATTCGGTAAAATCCGCAGTGAACATTTCTACAGGATCCCTCCATGCAGGGCAGCGCTTGACATGAAGGACCACTACGCCACCTTGGGGCTTGCCAGCTCCGCCAGCCTGGCCGACATCAAAAAGGCGTTTCGCCAGCAAGCCTCGCTGCACCACCCCGACCGCAACACCGACGCTTCAGCGCCTGCGCGTTTTCGCGCCGTGCAAGAGGCCTATGAGGTGCTGAGCGACGACGCCAAACGCCAGGCCTACGACGACAACCGCCGCCGCAACCTGCTAGACAGCCCGATCGACACGGCCAAAGACATCTGGCAAACCTACATCAACCGCGTGCTCTAAAGCACCTACCCGCATGACTATTTCTCCCTTTTTTCGCAACCTGCGCACGGCCTACCAGGCCGAAATAGACGACCTGGCTTTCGACTCCGACGGCCGCAACGTACTGGCCCAGCGCCTGAAACAACGGCGCAAAGAGCTCAGCTTTTTGATCAGCATGCTTGAACTCAGCCCCGAAATGGTGGCCGTAGTGCTGAACAAGGCTTTCACTTACAAGCTGCCCGGCGCCATGGAACATGTGCTGCGCCACGAAGCCGACGATCTGCCCGAGTGGGACAGCGTGGCCGACACCGTGGTCATTGCACCCTGGGCCGAAGAGCTGGTTGTGCAAATCCTGCAACAGCCACAAGGCGCGTGGTTTATGACCCTGGCTGCCGCTCTGGAATACCTGTATGGTCGTCCGCAACGCCAGTCCGGCGCGGCACACGATACCCACCAGGACGACGCGCACGACGGCAACGAAGACGGCAGCCACAACGATACTGACGCATCAGACAATTCCGACGACACCGAAAACCACTCTGGCCGCCGCAACAACCCCAGCGACGACCCCAACGACGAAGACGACAGTGACGACGTGCGCAGCCTGGAAGACTCGGGAGCCGACTGGATGGCCGAGCAAGGCTTCGACCGCAAAGACTAAAACACGAATTTCGACACGATGAACCACCTAGCCCTGATTGAAAAAACCCAAAGCCTGATTGCCGCTGGCGACATCGTTGGCGCCGAGTCGGCCCTGAGCGAATTGGCCGACACAGAAGGAGACGGCGCGTTGATGGTGGTGCTGGAGCAGCTGCCACCCAAAGATATTCTGGCCGTGATCCGCGAGTACGACCACTCCAAGGAATCCATCGTCAACCTGCTGGTCAGCCCATCCATGTTTGCGCATGCGGTGGTGATCGAAAAGCAATACAAAGACCTGAGCCGCACCCACCTGCGCGGCATGATGAACGCGGTCATCTTCCGCGACGGGGCCGACCCCGTGGCGTTTCTGACCGCCATTGGTGATCTGGAAGGCGGCAGCGAAGCCCTGGCCGACTACTTTTCCGAAAAATGGAGCCGCATCGAGGCCTTTGCCCGCACCGGCACCTTTGACACGGTCGAAGACGATGGCAACATGCTGTCCGAAGACGCCCTGTACTCCTCTGCCTATGTGCCCGCCCGGCTGGAACAGGACGAGGTGGCCGACCAAGACTGGATGGAAATGGCCTGGCTGCTGCGCTATCAGTGCCCCGACCTGTTTATTGAAACCGTGCTGGTATTGCGCGCCAAGGCCCGCGCCCATGATCTGGGCCTGGGTGAATACGAAGACGGTGAAGAAGACGACGGCAAGTTTGAAACCAGCGACACGGACCGCGGCAAGGCCACTCCGGCCAAGCTGGATTCCGACGAAGAATCGGCCATCTAAGGCTATTCCTGCACCCAACCACGCCGCGCATGTCTACACCCCACCACGTATCGCTGTTTGACGCCCGCCCGTTCTTCGAGAAGGCGCTGGCCTACGGAATACAGCACGGCATCATCGCCCCGGCCAAGCTGGAGGCCATTAACGCCGAGGCGCCTAAAGGCATGGTTCAGATTGCGCGCTACTTTGGCACCGAGTTTTTGCGCCCGGAGCTGGAAAAAGCCCGCGACCGCATGGTGAACCTGGTAAGCCTGCACCTGGAGTACAGCAGCGACGGCGACCTGCGTGTGGCGGCGGAACTGCTGCGCGACCACTCTTTTCTGTCACGCTCCAAGGCCGGCTCCGACATGCTCAAGGCCCTGATTGCGATGCCGCAAAACAGCCACTTTGGCATGCATGAACACGGCGGTTTTGCCGAGCAGCACATTCCCCTGCTGGCCAAGTGGAGCCTGCGCCCCCTGGCCGACTACCAGGGCCGAGTTGGCCCAGCGCAGCCAGGTGGCCGACGTGGTGAACGCCGCCATCTGGATGGCCGACGCCCTGGGCGTAGACACCACCGCGCTGGAAGAAGCGGGTAAAGACGCCGAGGCCGTCATCCGCACCGCACTCTTGGCCCATGCCTGCAAACGCACCGAATTGCCCGACTGGGCCACGTTCGAAAAAATGGTGGCGGCACTGCGCAAAAAATACGGCGGCAAAGATGCGGCCCCGGTGCCCGCCGGTGCCCTGCCCCCGCCCAAAAATCTGCCCGCCGAATACCGCGCCGCGGTGGAGGTAGTGCGCCAGTCGGTGTTGGGCGACTTGCCCCGCATACTGGACACCAGTGTCACGGCACACAAGCTGTTTGACCAAACACCGGCCTTCCTAGGACGCTACTTCTGGCTGGAAGATGCTCTGACCGAGGTAGAGCACTTCGACCGCAGCGTCAGCGCCGCGTGGACTAAAGCCACCAGCGGCCACAGCGACGATGGTTCTTTGCTCACGCTATTCTTGTGTGTGGCCGCCAGTAGCACACCCAAAACAGTGCTGACCGAAAAAGGCGCCGCCACCCTGATCCGGAAAATTCGCAAAAACGGATTGGACAACGTGCTGGCGGTGAGCTTCATCACCACCCACGCGCCGCAGGAACACCAGCAAGACTATCTGGACCTGTGGAGCAATTTCATCGAAGAATCCCTGCCCACACTGCGCAGCGACATGGATTACGCACTGCAAGACGCCCTGGCCCTGCTGCGCCGCGAGTGCCATATAAAGCCCTGATTCGGCAGCTAAATTCGGCTTGACCCGGCGCATTTCTACACTGCAGCACCGCGTACAAACCCCAATACGCAGACTGTGGAAAAAACTTTTTTTGGCGGGTACAGCCCGTAGAATGAATTTTCTCGTCAACCACGATCCAAGGCGCATTGCCTGCGGACAACCAAAGGACTGTTACCCATGAAAAAACTGCTGTTGTCGATCGCTCTGGGGTCTATCTGCGCAATCTCCTTCGCGCAGGGCAAAGACCTCAAGGTGGCGATTGACCCCACTTATGAGCCATTTACCTTTAAAACGGCCGACGGC
Organism: Candidatus Aalborgicola lynettensis; assembly: GCA_016719405.1. Lineage (GTDB taxonomy): Bacteria > Pseudomonadota > Gammaproteobacteria > Burkholderiales > Burkholderiaceae_C > Allorhodoferax > Allorhodoferax lynettensis. The sequence continues at coordinate 858,521 of JADJZE010000001.1, read as the reverse complement.
AAACCCACCGGTTTTGACGTGGACATTGCCAGCGCCTTGTGTGAGCAGATCAAGCGCAAATGCGTGTTTGTGGAACAGGTCTGGGACAGCATGATTCCAGGATTGCAGGCTAAAAAGTACGACGTGATCATCAGTTCCCTGTCCATCACCGAAGACCGCCAGAAGGTCATCGACTTCACCGACAAGTACTACAACACCCCCAGCCGTGTAGTGACCAGGAAGGATGTGAAGTACACCGGCCCCGCCTCCATCAAAGGCAAAAAGATTGGCGTCCTCAAGGGCAGCACTCAAGAAAAATATGCCATGGGTGAGCTCAAAACCGCCGGAGTAGAGGTAATTCCCTACGAAGCACAAGACCAGGTGTACCTGGACATCAAGGCGGGCCGTCTGGACGGCACCGTGGCCGATTATGTGGAAGTGACCGGCGGCTTTCTGAGCAAGCCCGAAGGCAAGGACTACGAGCTCAAAGGCGAAGAGCTGTACGCAGCCAAGTACTTTGGCGTGGGTGTGGGCATTGGCCTGCGCAAAGGCCAAACCGCTTTGAAGACCGAGCTGAACAAGGCCATTGCCGACATCCGCAGCAACGGCACCTACAAGAAAATCAACGACAAGTACTTCAAGTTTGACGCCTACGGCAAATAATTAATTCCTGTCACTGGCGCCGACGCAGGGGGCAACCCGGCGCCGGCGTTTGTTTTTGACAGTATGCTGCAGCCATGAGCGGATATTTTCAGGCTATTTTGCAAGGCGCTGTGCTGACGGTGGGTGTGTCACTGGCCGCGCTGCTGGTGTCCATTGTGTTGGGGCTGCTGGGCGCCGCAGCCAAACTGTCGGGCCGCCCGGTACTGGTGGGCATTGCCACCGTGTACACCACCATCATTCGCGGCATTCCCGAACTGGTGCTGATGCTGCTGGTGTTTTATGGCGGCAGCATCGGTATCAACAACACCATCGAATGGTTGGCTGGCACCGCATGGATGGCGCAACTGGGCTGGATTACCGAAGAGACCACCGTCGACATTGAGCCCTTTACGGCCGGGGTGTTGACCATCGGTTTCATCTACGGTGCCTACATGACCGAGACTTTCCGCGGCGCCATTTTGTCCATTCCCAAAGGCCAGATGGAAGCGGCGTGGGCCTTTGGCATGGGCCGCACCCAAACCTTTTTACGCATTACGGCTCCGCAAATGGTGCGCTATGCCCTGCCCGGTTTTACCAACAACTGGCTGGTGCTCATCAAGGCCACGGCGCTGGTGAGCCTGATTGGCCTGCAGGAAATGACCTACCTGGCTAAACAGGCCAGTGCCGCCACACGCTCACCATTTACCTTCTTTTTGTTCTCGGCCGCCCTGTTTCTGATTTACACCTCGGTGTCGCTGTATGCGCTGCGCTGGCTCAACACCCGGTTCAGCCGCGGTGCCAAACGGGGGGCGCTGTAAATGAACTGGGCCGTTCTGCTGGAGCCACAAAACCTGGCGTTGTACACCCAGGGTATTGCCACCACCTTGGCGTTGCTATTCTCATCGCTGGCGGCGGGCGCTGTCCTGGCGCTGGTGTTTGCCCTGCTGCTTACCGGCCCTTGGGCGCCCCTGCGGTGGCTGGTGGGGACCTACACCTACGTCATTCGTGGCACACCGTTGCTGATTCAGGTGTACCTGATTTACTACGGACTGGGCCAACTTGAATGGATCCAGGCGCGTTGGGATACGGTGTGGCCATGGACGCATTTCAAGGAACCTTTTTTCTGTGCCTTGCTGGCCTTCAGCCTGAATACGGCGGGCTACACCGCCGAGATGCTGGCCGGTGCCATTCGCGAAACCAGTGCGGGCGAAATCGAAGCCGCCCAAGCCTATGGCATGGGCCGCGCCCAGGCCATGTGGCGCATTGTGCTGCCCAGCGCCATGCGCCGCACACTGCCGGCCTACAGCAATGAGGTGGTCATGATGCTGCACAGCACCAGCCTGGCCAGCGCCGTGCCGTCGATGCTGGACGTAACAGGTGCAGCCAGCCGCATTTACTCCGACTACTACCTGCCGTTTGAGGCCTACTTGGCGGCGGCGGCCATCTACCTCGCGGCCTCGTTCTGCCTGATCGGGGTTTTCAAGCTCAGTGAAGGGCGCCTGCTGGCGTACCTGGCGCCGCGCAAAAGCTGAACCGGGTGTTGCATACCGTGCGCCGCATCGACCACCCCTTGCTTGCACCCAGCCTGGGTTGCCAAAAAACACTCAGCAGCTGGCATTTTGGTACCGCACCAACCGGCGACAACCCTGCGCAAAAAAGGCCCAAGGTCTACATCCAGGCCAGCCTGCACGCCGACGAACTGCCCGGCATGCTGGTGGCGCACCATCTGCGCTCCCTGCTGGAGGCAGCCGATGCGCTTGGCGACGTGCCGGGCGAGGTGGTTTTGGTTCCAGTAGCCAACCCGATCGGGCTGGCGCAACGTGTCGATCACCGGCCCATGGGGCGCTTTGACCTCGATACCGCCGAGAACTTCAACCGCCACTACCCGGATTTTGTCGGCGCGTTGTTCGATCACTTGCGCACAGCATTCACGCACGATGCTGCCAGCAACGTCGCCATGGTGCGCCAAGCCCTGCGCGACCAACTGCAGCGCTGGACCCCCACTACCGAGTTACACAGCCTGCGTCACACCCTGCTGGGCCTGGCCCACGACGCGGATTACGTGTTGGACCTGCACTGCGACTGCGAAGGCGCCCTGCACCTGTACACCGAAGAGGCCTGCTGGAGCGCTCTGGAGCCGCTGGCGCGTCGGCTGCAATGCGCGGCTGTGTTGTTGGCCAAAAACTCCGGTGGCAACCCGTTTGATGAATGCCTCTCCGGCGTATGGTGGAAACTGGCCGATGCCTGTGCTGCGGCGGGCTTGCAAGTACCGCTGCCGCAGGCCTGTTGCAGTACCACCATCGAATTGCGTGGCGAGGCCGATGTGTGCCATTCGCTGGCGCAAACCGATGCACAAGCCATTTTTGCTTTTTTGCACGATATGGGTGTGGTGCGCGGTGCGCCACTTTCACCGCTACTTCCTCCTGCCCGCCCACTGCCGTGCCAGCCTACCCCCTTGGCGGGCTCGCAAACCTTGCACACACCCGTTCCGGGCGTGGTGGTCTTTGCGGCCCAGGTCGGCCAGCGTCTGGCAGTTGGCGACCTGGTGGCCGAAATCATTGACCCGCTCTCACGGCACACCCACCGTGTGGAAGCGGGTGTGGCCGGGGTGTTGTACGCCCGCATTCGCGACCGCTATGTCCACGCCGGCGGCGAATTGGGCAAAATCGCCGGTGCCACACCTTTTCGCACCGGTGCGCTGCTGGGCGCCTGAATTCCACCGCGCGAGATCGTTTCTACCCTTCACCCCCATTGCGCATGACTTCCAAGCCCATCAAACTTCAAGCAGACAACATCCACAAACGCTTTGGCACCAACGAAGTGCTCAAAGGCGTTAGCCTGACCGCCCACGCGGGTGATGTCATCAGCATCATTGGCAGCTCTGGCTCCGGTAAGAGCACTTTTTTGCGCTGCATCAATCTGCTGGAAAAACCCCATGAAGGCCGCATCCTGGTAGCCGGAGAAGAACTGCGCCTGGTGCCACAAAAGAACGGCGAACTGGGCGCCGCCGATCCCCGGCAACTGGCCCGCGTGCGCACCCGCTTGGCGATGGTGTTCCAGCACTTCAACCTGTGGGCGCACATGACGGTGCTGCAAAACATCATCGAAGCCCCCGTCCATGTACTGGGCACCCCACGCGAGCAGGCTATTGCCACCGCGCGCAAATACCTGGCCAAAGTGGGACTGGCGGGCAAGGAAGACAGCTACCCGGCCCATTTAAGCGGTGGTCAGCAGCAGCGCGTGGCCATCGCCCGGGCTTTGGCCATGGAGCCCGAGGTGATGCTGTTTGACGAACCCACCAGCGCCCTCGACCCCGAGTTGGTCACGGAAGTGCTCAAAGTGATGAAAGACCTTGCGCTGGAAGGTCGCACCATGGTGGTGGTCACCCACGAAATGGGCTTTGCGCGCGAGGTATCCAACCAGGTCATCTTTTTGCACCAGGGCCGCATTGAGGAACAAGGCCCGCCCCAGGACGTACTCAACAACCCCAAAAGCGAACGCTTGGGGCAATTCCTGTCCGGCAGCCTCAAGTAGTTTGGCGCTTGCGCCGTGGTCTACACTGCGCGCTACAACCGAACAATTGGAGCTGGTTGGCGTGTGTATGCGTCCAGCATGCCTGTTGCCGCGGCCAGACTGGGGCGCAATACCCCAACTGCAAACCCGTCTTAACTGCGTTTATATGTTCTCCAGCTTCCCCAAAGAACTCGAATCGGCCTACCAAAGTGATCTCGCGGATCAAAAGCGGCAGTCTGCCCGCGAGGGGGCGCTGCTGGCCACCCTGCTCTATGCCGGGTTTGCGGTGCTCGATATCTGGGCCATACCGGGCGCTTTGATGCCCGTGTTGGCGGTTCGCTTTCTGGTGGTCGTGCCAATGTTGCTGTGGATGATTTGGGCCACCTTTCGCCCCTTTTTTATTCACCACTACACCACCCTCATGGCACTGATGTACGTGGGTATGGGATTGGGTATTGAGACCATGGTTTTGCTGGCGAGCCCAGGGGATTTGGCGCGCATTGTCTACTATGCCGGTTTGATTTTGGTGGTGTCGGCGCTGTACACATGGACATTTCTGGGGCCCAGGACAACCGGCGCGATTGGCATGGCGCTGGTAGCGATCTACCTGCTGATTGAGTTTTTTGCACGAGAAAGCAAAAGCACACGGGACCAAATTGTGGTGCTGTCCAATTGTTTCTTTTTTGTGTCGGCAAACACCATTGGCTTGCTTGCGGTGCGCATCCGTGAACGCAATTTGCGTGCATTGTTTATGGCCAAACGTGCCCTGCAGGAAGAAATATCCGAGCGCAAAAAGATGGAAGATCAGGTGCGGCTCATGGCTTTTCATGATTTGCTCACCAATTTACCCAACCGCCGTCTGCTCGACGACCGCTTGCAGCAAGCCATGGCGGCCAGCAAGCGCACGGGGCGCTTTGGCGCAGTGATGTTTCTGGACTTGGACAACTTCAAACCGCTCAACGACACCTATGGGCACGCTGTGGGTGACCTTCTGTTAAGGGAGGTATCGCGCCGGCTCAAAGGTTGTGTGCGAGAGTTGGATACGGTGGCGCGCTTTGGTGGCGATGAGTTTGTCGTCATCCTCAATGATTTGTCGCACCAAGTAGATGCATCCATCACGCAGGCCCAGGCCGTTGCAGAAAAAATCCGCGCCAGCCTGTCCGAACCGTACCAACTGCGCATTCATCCAAACGGCCAGGGCGAGAACCAGCTTGAGCACCATTGCACCACCAGCATTGGCGTGGCCTTGTTCGCAGCGCACGACGCAAGCCAGGATGAGATTCTCAAACGCAGTGACGCGGCCATGTACGAAGCCAAACAGGCCGGGCGCAACCAGGTGCGACTCCGTGCTTCCGCCTACAGCTAGGCCCTGCACACGCACGACACGCCTCACGGCCGTGCCAGCACCACCGCAAACCAGCCTTTCTCATCCGTCCACACTTGGGCATGGGGCAAGCCCGCACACCGCAGCAAATCCACAAAATCATCCACCCGGTATTTGTAGCTACTCTCAGTGTGGATGCGCTCGCCCCTGGAGAAACTGCGGGCTGCGCCGGGCCAGCGCACCACCAGATCCACCCGGGCCTCCAGGTGCATTTCGATGCGCGACTGCTCCGCATTGAAAAATGCCAGGTGCTGCCACTGGGTCACATCAAAGTCACTGCCAATCAACCGGTTGAGGTGGTCGAGCAGGTTGAGGTTGAACGCCGCAGTGGTTCCCGCCGCGTCGTCGTAGGCGGCATTTAAAACTGCGGTGTCCTTGACCAGATCCACGCCAATCAGTAACGCCCCGTCCTCGTTCATGAGCCCGCGCATGCGTGACAGCAGGGCCAGTGCATGCGGTGGGTCGAAATTACCAATCGAGGAACCGGGATAAAAGACCAGGCGGCGCTGCGCAGGCAGGGTAGTCGGCAAAGCGATGTCGGCGGTCAGGTCGAACGCCAGCACGTGAATGGCCAAGCTGGGAAATGCCTCGCGCATGCTGGCCACGGCCTGCTGCAAAAACGCTTCGGAAATATCCACCGCCAGATACGCCAGGGGCTGTATCAGTTCACACAGGGATCGGGCCTTCTGGCAGTTACCAGCGCCCAGTTCAATCACAGTGCACTGGTTGCCAATGGCCTGCGCAATGGCCGGTGCATGGGCTGCCATGATGGCCTGTTCGGTGCGCGTGGGGTAATACTCCGGCAGAAGGGTGATGTCTTCAAACAACGCAGAGCCTTTGGCGTCATAAAAATACTTGGGCGACACCGTGGCAGGGGTTTGCATCAGCCCCGCGACGATTTCCAGCTGTTCGGGTGTTAAATTTTTGGTCATTTGGGCCTTCTGCGCTTGTGGATAGTGCGCGAGCAGCTATTAACTTTGTAGCAATACATTTTTTTCGCTGTCGAATGTAAGAAACTGCCTCGCAGCCCGACTATAGAAGCAGCACGGTATGCAAAGTGTTCCGTGCGCCCTTCAACCATTAAAGGACATTGACATGACAAACCCCACACATTCCAACCGTGCCACAACTGCCGCTGGCCTGGCACTGGCCTTGGGCGCCGCCCTGACCCTTGCCGCAACCCCCATGGCCGCACAAGCCGCTGACACAGAAAAGTGCTTCGGCGTGGCCCTCAAGGGCAAAAACGACTGCAAGGCGGGTGCGGGAACCACCTGTGCGGGCACATCCAAGACGGACTACCAAGGCAACGCCTGGTCCATGGTCCCCAAGGGCACATGCGAAAAAACCGTCTCCAAAACCTCGCCCACCGGTTTCGGCCAAGCCAAGGAGTTCAAGGAAGTCAAGGCCTGACAAATTTCCCGCGCTCGGAGCTTCTGGTATGCCCAACGAACCGCCCGCGCTGCCGCACAGCCCGGTTGCGAGCATCTCCACCCTACCCGCACGGGCCGGGGTGGGGCTCAAGCCGGAGCATTTTCAGGAGATTCTGGCTACCGCACCCGACATCGGTTTCTTCGAAATCAATGCCGAAAACTACATGGTGCCGGGTGGCCCGTTTCATTACTACTTGGGCCGCATCCGTGAGCGCTATGCCCTTTCGGTGCACGGCGTGGGCCTGTCCATCGGGGCACAAGAGCCGCTGGACACCGACCATCTCACAGCCTTGCGGAGCTTGTTGGACAGGTACCAGCCGCAATCCTTTTCCGAGCACCTGGCTTGGTCCACCCACGGCCCGACATTTCTGAACGACCTGATCCCCCTGCCGTACAACGCCGCCACCTTGCAGCGGGTGTGCGACCACATTGACCAGGTGCAAACCGAACTGGGTCGGCGCATGCTGCTGGAAAACCCGGCCACTTATGTTGAGTTTGCCGCATCCACCTGGGACGAGCCACGGTTTTTATCCGAGGTAGTGCGCCGCAGCGGCTGCGGTTTGCTGCCGGACGTGAATAATGTATATGTGTCCAGCATCAACCACCAGCGCGATGCCCACGCAACGATTCGCGCCCTGCCCTTGACCGAAGTGGGCGAGATTCACCTCGCCGGGTTTGCCCAACAGGTGGATGCCAACGGTGATCGGCTGCTGATTGACACCCACGGCGCACCGATAGCGCAGGCGGTGTGGGATTTGTATGACTTCACTCTGAATCTGACCGGCCCGGTTGCCACGTTGCTGGAGCGCGACAACGAAATTCCAGCCTGGCCGGTTTTGCTGGCCGAGGCAAACCTGGCCGAACACCGTCTGCGGGCAGAGGCAACCCAATGAACAACCAGGCTGCCTTTGCCCAGGCTCTGCTGGACCCCGATTTGCCCTGCCCGAGCGGCCTGTGCACCTGGAACGGCTCGGACCCGGCACGCCGTTTTGCCGTGTACCGCAACAACGTGGTGGTGTCCTTGATCGACGCGCTCGCCGATACCTACCCAGTGGTACACGCGCTGGTAGGCGAAGAGTTTTTCCGGGCCATGGCACGGGTATTTGCGCTGGGCCACCCGCCGCGCTCGCGAATCATGGCCTATTACGGTGGCGAGTTTGCCGACTTCGTCGCCGCCTTTACACCGGCAACCAGCGTGCCCTACCTGGCCGATGTAGCGCGCCTGGAAATGGCGCGGGTGCGGGCTTACCATGCGGCCGATGCCGATCCCGTGCCCCACCACGCGTTGCTCGCCGCGCTGGACGCCCCACAGCAATTGGCGACCTTGCGACTGGCGCTACACCCTTCGGTGCAGGTCATCACGTCGGCATTTGCAGTGCTCTCCATCTGGGCGGCGCACCAAAATGCTCAGTGCGTGCCCCCGGTGGATCCGGATGTGGCCCAGACGGCGCTGGTGTACCGCACCGCACTGACTGTCGATAGCCTGTTGCTTGCCAAAGGGGCTGCGACGTATGTCCGCAGCCTGCAAAACGGCCAGAACTTGCTGGAAGCAGCCGACACGGCGGTCCAAGCCGACGCTGCGTTCGATTTAACCCACACGCTGGCGTTGCTGCTGCGTTTGCAACTGATTACCCCCAGCGCCACCGCATAGAACAATACCCTGCTTGCATCCATTGCACCAATCACCACACACTGTCCACATGAACTCAAACACTTCAACCACTGGTTCTTCTGCGCCTGTTGCCAACGGCCTGTTACCCGGCCTGATTCGTCAATTTATACAATTAGCAGGGCGCATTCCCAACACGGTGTTGGCGTTTGTGGCGCGCTTTTCGATTGCAGCCGTGTTCTGGAAGTCCGGGCAAACCAAGATTCAGGGCTTTGCCCTAGACATCGTCAACGGCGAATTCAGCTTGGGTTGGCCGCACCTGTCTGACTCGGTGGTGGACCTGTTCCGCGACGAATACCGCCTGCCACTGATTTCTCCCGAAGCCGCCGCCACCCTCGCCGCGTTTGCGGAGCATCTATTGCCAATTTTGTTGCTACTGGGTATTGCCACCCGGCTGTCTGCTTTGGGTTTGTTTGGTATGACGTTGACCATTCAATTCTTGGTCTACCCCGATGCCTACCCTACCCATGGCACCTGGATGGCGGTGCTGCTGTACCTGATGGTGCACGGGCCGGGCAAACTGTCAGTGGACCACTGGATTGCGCGGCGTTTTCTGTAGTTAGTGAACACTAAACGATACAGTGGGCACGCTGGCATCTGCAAATGATGCGCCTAAAGCAAGTTCACCTTTTCCGTGTAGCACACACTCCTCACGACGGAGCAACACATCGGAACCCACATTACCGTTAAACCGTATCCAGCTACCAAAACTGCTGACGTCGACAAAAATCACGCTGCCGTTACGCCATTCGAGTCGGGCGTGGGTCCGCGATACGCGGCGGTCATCCACAACAAACTGATTGTCCTGTACGCGACCAATATTGATGGGCAAATCAAAAGCACGAAACCGTTTTGTTTGACCAAGCCACGAAAGTTCGACCTCACGGCCTAATGCATCACCTGCAGTTGCGACAGCCCCCGGGTCCAACTCGCCTTGCATGGTCAAGAAATCGCTTGCAACTTCTTCTCGCCACTCGATTTGGTACACGTTACACGGTTCAGCGCGTCCACGAATGCTGATAGGACCTAACAGGCGAAAAGTGACCCCATTGGATTCCGTCTCGTTTTCCAGAGCTGCGGCATTGGCCCAAATTTGGTTGGGCTCACACAGATCGCACAAACGCGACGCAACATTCACGGGATCACCATAACAATCGCCGGCCACCATCTCCACCTCACCGCTGGCGATGCCAATGCGCATGGGCATGCGCAGATCGACCTCCGCGCGGGCAACCCATTTTGAGTGACCACGCTGCAGACTCACAACGGCGCCCACTGCGCTGTGTTTGTCATTGAACATTGCCAATACACCATCACCCAAAGTCTTTACGACCTGACCACCAAAGCGCTCACATTGAAACGCAATCCAGGTCGTGATCTGGGTCACTGTCTCTGCCGCGCGGGCATTTCCCAAGGCTTCAAACACCGCGGTGCTACCGTGCAGATCAGTAAATACAACGGTCGTTTGAACGCCCATTCCCAATATTTCCGTTACTTGTTAGCTGCTGAGTTTAGGGCATTGCGAGGGTCTTGAAAACCTCACTGCTGAATGCACTGAAGAAATGATGGGGGGCCGAAGCACACAACACAAATGCAAAAAATGCCAGAAAGAATTACGCGCAAAACGCTGCCCTCTATGCGTTGTCGCCCCAAAACAGGAGTGCGTCGCGGCCATCCACCAGCAATTCCGCCGAAACGCCCACTGGCAATAAGACCTTGGTCTGTACATGTCCATAAGGCAAATTGGTCAATACGGGTATCTTTACCTGTTGCCCCAGCCACCGAACGACAGACTGAAACTTGAAGCCCTTGTCGTGAGATGTCAGTTTGTACGACGTAAACTGCCCCAACACGATGGCCTTCTGTCGCGAAAAAACACCAGCATGCAGCAACTGGCTGAACATACGTTCAATCCGGTAGGGGTGTTCTCCAACGTCTTCCAGAAACAGGATTCCACCATCTATCTTGGGAAAAAAGGGCGTTCCCAACAACGTGGTCAGCATGGTCAAATTACCGCCCCAAATTTTTCCACCACGAATGCGCAATATTTGCGACGCGCCACCATCGTCGGCACTGTCGTGCGCGACTTTCTTGTCTTGCCGCCAGCCGGTACCCTCGCCCTGCCCCAACAACATGTCGTTAAAACAATCTTCCATAATATCGTCGGGTACGGGTGGAATATCTTTGCCACCGACGCCAAATCCTTCACACAGCGCCGGTCCCGCCCATGAGGGGGCATCGGCTTTGGCCAGCAATGCCATTTGCAAAGCGGTGAAGTCACTCATGCCAACAAATGCAGTACCGCTGTGAATCGCCCTCGCCAATGCGTTGTACTGAATGTGTTCGAGAATGCGCGTCAATCCATAACCGCCACGCGAAATCAAAGCCACGTCAGCACCACTGGCGGCCGCCCGGTGAATGGCCGACAGACGTGTTGCGTCATCCCCCGCAAAACGCTGAAAACTACTCAAGGCATCGGGGTCAACTTCCACATCGTGCCCAAGGCTCTGCAACCGCTTGACACCCCGTCGAAAAGCAGCCTTGTCACGCACTGCGCCAGACGGCGAATAAATATAAATGTGCTTTTTTTTCACCGGCTGATTATCCGTCAGTGTGACGCACTCAACCGTGCTTGCCGCGTTGCTCAGAGGTGCTCAGCGCGAGTCTGAAGCCACTCTTTGAGCTGAACCGCCGTCAGTGGTTTGGCATACAAGTAGCCCTGCCCTTCGTGGCAACCCAGTCGCAGCAATGTTTGCGCCTGCGACTCTTCCTCAATGCCTTCGGCAATCACCGTTAGCTTGAGGTTGCGCCCCAGTTCAATCACCATGGACGCTATGTGTCCACCCGACACCTCCTGGCTTAACTCGGTGACGAACGCACGATCAATCTTGAGGCGATCAATCGGAAGTTGACGCAGATGACTAAGGGAAGAATAACCCGTTCCAAAATCGTCAATGGCGATCGAAATCCCCAACTCGCGCACCATGTGCAAGGTCTCCAGAATAAAGGCGGGGTCTTCCATTGCAACGGACTCGGTTATTTCGAGTTCCAGGCACTTGGGGTTGATTCCCGTATCTAGCAGTGCAGCATTGAGCTTGTCCAGAAACTCGGGATGCCGAAACTGAATTTGCGACACATTGACTGACATACGCAAATTCGGCAAACCCATGGCCTGCAAACGCACCAGTTCGTGGCAGGAAACCCGTAGAACCCAGTCCCCAATGGCAACAATCATCCCCGATGCTTCTGCCAATGGAATAAATCGGTCCGGCGGCACAAAAGTGCCGTCATCATTGCGCCAGCGAATCAATGCCTCAACACCCACCACTTCACCGCTGATTAAATTAACCTGTGGCTGGTAGACAACAAATAGCCGTTCACTCTCAACTGCTTGGCGCAATGCCTGAAGCAAACGAACCCGTTCGCGAATGTCCAGTCCCATCTCTGCAGAAAAAGCAACAAAACTTCCACGGCGATTTTTTTTGGCCAGCTTGAGCGCAATGTTGGCGTCCTTGATGGCGTCACGCCCCATGATGCCGCCACCCAGCGATTGCGTGTAGCCCATCGTTGCCGTCACGACCATGGAGTCATCCTGGACGACAAAAGGCGTGCGAAACATCGACAAAATCGTTACCGGGTCTACGTGCTGGCGCGCGCCCATCAAACCGAACGTGTCGCTGCCAATACGGGCCAAGATTACAGACGGGTCGAGTTCAAGTTTCAGCCTATCGGCAACCGCCTGAAGCAGTCGATCGCCTTGCTGGTGTCCAAGAGCGTCATTAATTTCCGAAAAATCATCGACATCCAAAATTGCAATGACATCGTTTTTGCACTCGCTACCAGCCAGCCGTTCATCACTCAAATTAATGAACTTGTTCCGGTTGGGCAGGCTGCACAATCGGTCGTAAAAGGCCAACTCATCGAGCTTGCGAATTTGCTCATAGGTACGCAATGCCGCAGTGATAGTGGCGTACAGCTTGGTCCGTGTTAATTCCGATTTGGTTTTGTAATCGTTGATATCAAAATCGTGAATGGTTTCAATCTCGGGCGCATAACCGGGTTGCCCTGTGCGCAAAATGATGCGCAAATCGGTGAGCTTGAGTTCTTCGCGAATAATTTTGATGAGCGCCAAGCCAGCGTCTTCACGCTCCATCACCACATCAAGCAGAACCACGGCAATATCGGATTCCACGCGCAATATACGGTCTGCCTCAGATGCAGAATACGCGTGCAAAAACTGCAGGGACCGTCCAAGAATTTTCACCCCGGACAGAGCAAAAGTAGTTGCCCGGTGCACGTCGGGTTCATCGTCGATGATCAACAACCGCCAAACCAATTCCCGGCCGACCTCGGGGTCACCCTCATCGTCCAGGAAATGCAGCGTGTCCGATTCAGTATGCATGCCAGGTTGTATTGATCCGTGTTAGGCGCATTGTGCACCAAGCCATGTGCAAAAGTCGATCCTCGTTATCCCTCGCCCTATTTTTCTTTCGCCTCTGGACAGAGGCCAAAGCACTGGATCGCCGCATGGGCGATCGAACCCCCTTGCTCGGGCACAAAGTGCCCACTGGATTCCATGCACAGCGGACTGGGACAATTTCGAATAGTAGTTTGTAACGCAGTCATGGTGCCAACGCCCCAAACCGGATCTTGCATGCCGACCGCCATCAGGGTTTTCCCGTGCCAGTCCCGTTGCCAGAAATTTTTCGCGTCCCGGGACACCGCTGCACCATCCGAATCACAATGTTCTGGAACCAATGCAGAGAAAGCCCGAACCGCACTGCGGTGCCCTTTATCAGGAAAAGGGGCTGTGTACGCACGAAGCGCATCCATAGCCGTGGGCGGGTCACTGCTTGCAAACAGGTCCGCCATTTCGCAGTCCGCATTGTGAACGTGCATTGCGCGCCGTGCCAAAACAGCGCCCGGCAATGGCGCCTCGCCGGTAGCCAGGTGGGTATTCATGGCCAGCAGACCGGCATACCGTTGCGGTGCGTGAATCGGCAAGGTCAAACCCAACAGACCTCCCCACCCCTGCACGACCAGAACCACATTGTGCAGATCCAGTCGCTCCACCAATTCCAGCAAGATCTGCCGGTGCCAGCCAAACCGGTGCGCCGCTTCCTTCTTGGGTTTGTCACTCTTGCCAAATCCAATCAAATCCGGTGCCACAACCCTTGCGCCCGCGTGAAGGAAAACCGGAATCATCTTGCGATACAGATAACTCCAGGCAGGGACACCGTGCAGGCACAAGTAGGTCTGCGACGCGTCAACTGGACCTTCGTCCAGGTAATGCATGCGCAAGCCTCCGAGTGCAGGTAAATCATTGCAGTAATGCGCAGACCAGGGATAGTCCGCCAACGATTCAAACAGACCATCGGGCGTTCGCAAAGCATCGTCCCGTAAAGGGTGCAGCAGCGTTCTGGCCTGCAACTTTTCAGCGCGCTTCTGGGTGAAGAAAGTGTGTAGCAACTCCGAAGAGGCTTGCGCCAATACGCCGCCGCACAGTTGCGTGTGATGGTTAAGGTTTTTTTGCGCAAAAAGATCCAGCACGGAACCGGCAGCGCCTGTTTTGCGGTCCGGCGCGCCAAAAACTACCCGTGCCAAGCGGGCATGGAGCATGGCACCACTGCACATGGCACACGGCTCCAGCGTGACAAATAACTCACACCCATCGAGCCGGTAATTGCCAACAGCCTGTGCTGCACCCCGCAAAGCGACAATTTCGGCATGCGCTGTCGGGTCGTTTAACCCAATGGGAGCGTTGCGACCACTGGCTATTACACGTCCATCTTTCACCACGATGGCACCAACCGGCACCTCACCTGCAGCAGCAGCTTCGGCGGCTTGTGCCAAAGCCATGCGCATAAAACAATCGTCGCGAGTCATGGCGCCATATTTGCTATGTTTGTTATAGCTAACAATCCAATCTACACCTGCGCAAATGGCCTAAAACGTCAAGCATATCCGCGACCGGCCTAGTTGTCTTCGGGCATGGCACGTGGTGTTTGAATTGCCGCCTCGGCCATTGCCTTGAATTGCTGCTGCACTTGCTGCGAGTGTTGTTGCACGTTGCCGTTGGGCACATCTTGCGCACCAAGCGGCGCTGGCACACCCGTCACAGAACCTGCGGAAGGCCGTGCGTCTTTGCCGCCACCTACCATTTGCAGTTGCGATTTGGCCAACCAACCAACCGCCACCAGGACCAGCAAAAGCCCCACAACGCCAAACAATCCACGCATAGCGACCCCTTTTCAAGATAGACGGTGCGATTATCAACCGATGGTCCATTCGCCAGCACACGCCCACAATTTACGAACACTGGGGCCCGCCGACCCTGTCTGGCTCCAGCTCCGCGCAATCATTCCCACTCAATCGTCGCCGGTGGTTTGGAACTGACGTCATACGTGACCCGGTTGATGCCACGCACTTCATTGATGATGCGGCCGGACACCTTCTTGAGCAGCGCATAGGGCAGCTCGGCCCAGTCGGCAGTCATGAAGTCACTGGTCTGCACGGCACGCAGCGCCACCACGTAGTCGTACGTGCGGCCGTCGCCCATCACGCCCACGCTCTTGACCGGCAGGAACACGGTGAAGGCCTGGCTGGTGAGGTCGTACCAGGTTTTGCCGGTGGCTTCATCGGTGAAGTTGCGCAGCTCTTCGATAAAAATGGCGTCGGCACGGCGCAGCAGATCGGCGTATTCCTTCTTCACTTCGCCCAGGATGCGCACGCCCAAGCCGGGGCCAGGGAATGGGTGGCGATACACCATGTCGTGCGGCAAGCCCAAAGCCACGCCCAGCGCGCGCACTTCATCCTTGAACAGGTCGCGCAACGGCTCCAGCAGCTTCAGGCCCAATTGCTCGGGCAAGCCGCCCACGTTGTGGTGGCTCTTGATGGTGACGGCCTTCTTGCTTTTGGCACCGCCCGACTCGATCACGTCGGGGTAGATGGTGCCCTGGGCCAGGAACGTTGCGCCTTTGACGGCGCGACTGCCTTCTTCGCCCTTGTGACCGCCGCTTCCCGCCTTGAGTTTGGCCGCCTCGGCCTTGAACACATCCACAAACAGGCCGCCGATGATCTTGCGCTTTTGCTCCGGCTCACTCACGCCGGCGAGCTTGCCCAGGAACAGCTCGCTGGCATCGACACGGATCACCTTGGCGTGCAGCTTGCCTTGGAACATGTCCATCACCATGTCACCTTCGTTGAGGCGCAGCAGGCCGTGATCGACGAACACGCAGGTCAGCTGGTCGCCAATGGCACGGTGAATGAGTGCTGCGGCCACGGAGGAATCGACGCCACCGGACAGGCCCAGAATGACATCTTCGTCACCCACCTGCTTGCGGATGGCTTCCACCGCCTCGGTGATGTGGTCTTTCATGACCCAGTCGGGGCGGGTGCCGCAGATACCCAGCACAAAGCGCTCCAGAATGGCCGCGCCTTGCTGGGTATGCGTCACTTCGGGGTGGAACTGCACCGCATAGAAGCGGCGCTCTTCATCGGCCATGGCGGCGATGGGGCAGCTGTCGGTACTGGCCATGAGCTTGAAGCCTGGGGGCAGCTCGGTGACCTTGTCACCGTGACTCATCCAGACGGTGAGCATGCCATGACCCTCATGCGTGGCGTAGTCCTGGATGCCTTCCAGCAGCTTGGTGTGGCCACGGGCACGTACGTCGGCATGGCCAAATTCGCGCTTGTGGCCGCCTTCGACCTTGCCGCCCAGCTGCCAGGCCATGGTTTGCATGCCATAACAAATGCCCAACACGGGAACACCCAAATTGAACACGGCCTGCGGAGCTTTGTCGGTGGTGTCTTCGTACACGCTGGCGTGGCTACCGGAAAGGATCACGCCCGTGAGGCTGCCATCCTTGGCGTAGTCACGCACCCACTCGTCGCTCACATCGCAGGGGTGCACTTCGCAGTAAACCTGGGCTTCGCGCACACGGCGCGCAATCAGTTGGGTAACCTGGGAGCCAAAATCGAGGATCAGGATTTTCTGGTGTTGCATGCGGGACTCCAAAAATGGAAAAGCTGCCTGGGATGGTCTCCGGCAGGCAGCTTGAAGGTCAAGAATCACTCGGCCCGGTAGTTGGGCGCTTCCTTGGTGATTTGTACATCGTGTACGTGGCTTTCGCGGATACCGGCTGCGGTGATTTCCACAAACTCGGCCTTTTCCTGCATTTCGGCAATGGTGGCGCAGCCACAGTAGCCCATGCTGGCGCGGATACCACCGGCCATCTGGAACACGATGGTGACCATGGAGCCCTTGTAGGGCACGCGGCCTTCAATGCCCTCGGGCACCAGCTTGTCGGCGTTGGGGTTGCCGGTGCTCGCTTTCCTGAAAGTAGCGGTCGGCACTGCCCTGCTGCATGGCACCGATGGAGCCCATGCCGCGGTAGCTCTTGTAGCTGCGGCCCTGGAACAAAATTACTTCACCGGGCGCTTCTTCGGTACCCGCAAACATGCCACCCATCATTACGCTCGACGCGCCTGCTGCGATGGCCTTGGCAATATCGCCGCTGTAGCGGATGCCACCGTCGGCAATGAGGGGCACACCGGTGCCACGCAAGGCCGTGGCGACACTGTCCACCGCCATGATCTGCGGCACACCCACGCCAGCCACGATGCGGGTGGTGCAAATGGAGCCGGGGCCGATACCGACCTTGACGGCGTCTGCACCGGCCTCCACCAGCGCCAAGGCAGCGGCTCCGGTCGCAATGTTGCCGCCCACCACATCAATGTGGGGGAAGTTCTGCTTGACCCAGCGCACGCGGTCGATCACGCCTTTGCTGTGGCCGTGGGCTGTGTCGACAATGATGGCGTCCACCCCTGCAGCGGAGAGTGCTTCCACCCGTTCTTCGGTGCCCTCACCCACTCCCACCGCTGCGCCCACGCGCAATTTGCCTTGCGCATCGCGGGCGGCGTTGGGGAAACTGGTTTGCTTGGTAATGTCTTTGACGGTGATGAGGCCCTTGAGTTCAAAGGCATCGTTCACGACCAGCAGGCGTTCGATCTTGTGCTGATTGAGCAGTACCTTGGCCTGGCCTATGGTGGTGCCGTCTGCAACCGTGACCAACTTGCCTTTGGGAGTCATGATCTGGCTCACCGGCAGATCCAGACGGCTCTCGAAACGCAAATCACGGCCCGTGACCAAACCCACCACCAACTTGCCTTCGCAAACGGGAAAACCAGACACGCCCAGTTGGTCGGACAACTCGATCACCTGACGCACGGTGTGCGCGGGGGTTATTGTGACCGGATCACGCAACACGCCCGATTCATAACGCTTGACCTTGGCCACTTGTGCCGCTTGTTCCTTGGCGCTCATGTTCTTGTGCACGATGCCAATTCCACCCTCCTGCGCAATGGCTATGGCCAGGCGCGCTTCGGTCACGGTGTCCATAGCCGCGGACACCAAAGGCAGGTTCAGACTGATATTGCGGGAGAAACGGGTGGCGAGGGAAGTGTCCTTGGGCAGGACCTGAGAGTACGCTGGCACCAACAAAACATCGTCGAAGGTGAGCGCTTTGCCTAGGAGGCGCATGTCAAAGCTCCAAATGGCGAATTGTACCTGCGGCACCCGTCGCCAAAATGCCTCGAAGGCGCACCAGTCGCAGAAAATCTGCACCCCAACCCTGCAAAATAATGCCAAATTTACCGCCCAACGCTACACTCGGGACATGAAAATGCCAAAAATTCTGCTGCTAAGTGCCCTTGCCAGTGTTTGCGTGGTGGCCCATGCCCAATGGCAATGGATTGACAATGAGGGACACAAAGTCTTCAGTGACCGGGCTCCACCATCCGACATTCCCGACAAGAACGTACTCAAGCGTCCCATCGGTAGGGCAACGGTTTCCGTGGAAGCCGATGCGGCACCGGCCCCAGCGGTTGGACAAACCAGCGACAACAAGGCGGCGGGCATCGACAAAGACCTGGAAGCCAAGAAAAAGCAGGCCGCCGAAGCTGAAGCTGCCAAACGCAAAGCCGAAGAAGAGCGTTATGCCAAAGCCAAAATCGAAAACTGCGCGCGCGCCAAACAGGCCAAAGCCAGTTTTGACAGTGGTTTGCGCATTTCACGCACCAACGCTGCGGGTGAGCGCGAGTTCATGGACGATGCTGCCCGCGCCAGCGAACTCAAACGCATTCAGGGCATTATTGCCAGTGACTGCAAGTAGGTACTAATAGCCGGCCTTTGCGCCAACTCGGCGCTTGGCAAACAAGCCCGCAGATCCGGCACCCTGGCGCACGAAGCGCTCACGCCGTGCCAACTTGGGATCCACTTGCAAAGTACGGTACAGCTCGACACGGTCATCCGCTTGCAACACATGGTCCAGTGGAACCGTTCGGCCCCAAATGCCGCACTCCAGCGTGGCGATCTCCTGCGCAGCCAGGTCGGCCAATATGCCACTGTGCTGCAACACATCCCTCACCGTCGCGCCACGCTCCAGCGTGCAATGCACTTCTTGAATTTCCCGCGAACGGGGTGAATAAACCACACAAATCGTTTGCAGCATCTCAATCGCCATATACCTGCTGTGCGCGTTTGACAAACGCATCGACCAAGCTGGCGGCGATTTTGTCAAAAACCGGACCTACCAGTTTGCCCAAAGTGGCGTTGTCAAACCCATAGTTCAGGGTCAACTCCACTTTGCAGGCGCGTTTGGAGCCATCGCCCAACACATGAAAGTGCCACTGGCCATCCAGACGGGAAAACGGACCGTGGACCAATTGCACATCGACCCGCTGGTAGGGCGCATGGGTATTGCGGGTCGTAAAAGACTGGCGCACACCACCAAACGTCAAACCAATTTCGGCAGTCATGCCGTCGCCATGCGCCTGCACGACACGCGTGTGGTCACACCAGGGAAGAAACTGCGGATACTGCGTGACATCGGTCACCAATGCGTACATTTCCTGCGGGCTGTACCAGATCAAAACAGACTTGTGGACGGTTTTCATAGAATGAGGGTCTGCGCGGGATTGTAGACAAGCCCAACAGCCCTGTTGATTGTCCCGCTCATCACCCTCATTTGCATTCCATGGCCAAAAAACCCGTAATCAATACCCGCATTGCCGACAACAAGAAGGCTGCCTACAACTATTTTTTTGAAGAACGCTTTGAAGCCGGGTTGGTACTGGAAGGTTGGGAAGTCAAGTCACTGCGCGAAGGCAAAGTGCAACTGACCGATGGCTATGTAGTCGTCCGCAATGGTGAACTGTTCATCATCGGTCTGCAAATTAACCCGTTGCATACGGCGTCCACCCACGTCAATCCCGATAATGTGCGCACCAAAAAACTGTTGATGCACAAGGCACAGATACAGCGCCTGATCGGCAAGGTCGAGCAAAAGGGCTACACCCTGGTACCGATTAATTTGCACTGGAAAGATGGCAAGGTGAAGTGTGAAATTGCCCTGGCCAAAGGCAAGGCCGAGCACGACAAGCGCGACACCATCAAAGACCGCGAAGGCAAGCGTGAAGTGCAGCGTGCCATGAAAACCAACCGGGTTTGACTGGTAACCCTTCTGTTTTCCATTCTTTACAACACCAGCGCCAGCCCCAGATAAAAGCCAATCTCGCACACTTGCTGCGTAGCGCCCAGGCCATCGCCGGTAAAACCCTGCAAGCGCCGCTGCAACAGGCGCCCCATGTAAGCAAAGGCCAGGCCGGACGCCCCCATGCCAGCCAGCCAAGGCGCCCAGTGCACCCAATCGAACCCCATGCGCCCGGTTGTTGCTACTGAATTGATAGCTGCTTGCGCACACCCAGCAAGCGCAAGCGCCCCAAAACACCATATAAAAGCGGTGACCAGCGCCGCACCGCTGATCTGGTCGGCCAGCGGTTTGGACTTGGAGCCAGCCGCATCGCCCACGTGGGGCATCAGGCGAATCAGCAGCAGAGGCCAGGAGCGTGAAACCACATGCGCAGCAAAAATACCCAGCACCATCCAGTGTGGGCTAACCGAACCGATCAACGCCAGCAGCGACACCTTGGACAGCAACGCCAGCACCACGGCCAGCGCACCAAAGGCGCCCACGCGGGAGTCTTTCATGATCTCCAGCGCCCGGTTGCGGTCCTGGCTGCCGCCCAGGCCATCGGCCACGTCGGCCAAGCCGTCTTCGTGGAAGGCACCGGTCAGCATCACGCTCAACACCGTGCCCAGCACCGCGGCCACCAGAGGTGCCATAGGCCCCGGCGGCAAGGTCACCAGCAGCAGCACCGTACACACCGCCACCAGCGCGCCCACCAGCACACCCACCCCCGGAAAATGCCCGGCACTGGCGCGCAGCATCGCCGGGCTGTAGCCCACCCAGTCGGCCAGCCGCCCGGTCACCGGGATGCGGGTGAAAAACTGCAGTGATAGAAGGTAGTGGCGAACAAAGGTAGACATACCGTAGTGTTTGCGGATGAGGGGTGACAACACGCGCATAGCATACGTGTGTTGTCACCCGACCCCCTACTCTCCCAACCACTCTTCCAACTACTCTCACTACTCCAACCAAACTGCTCCAAGTCAATCAGCAACTCGTGCACCCGCGGTCCGCGCAGACTACCTGCGCAAAGCCTCCCAGTTGCCGTTGGGCCACATGGTTTTGGACCAATCAATAAGCTTGTCGAGCGCACTTTCCTGCACGCCGATGCGGCGCAACTCGGGAATCACCTTGTAGGTGTTGGAGCCCTGAACGTCGCCCAACTCGAATTCACAGGTGCCGCTGCAGGTTCTGAAACTGCCCGACGATGCGGAAGGCGACTGCACTTTGCTGTTGCTGGTGGCCTTGCTCCAGTGCTGGCTCCAGTTGGCGTTGCGGGCATCGCCTGCCAGGTCTTCCACCATGGCCTGCGCCAGATATTTCCAGTAGGTGCCCCCCACCGCGCCCTGCGTGCGGGTGCTGGTGGCGTTGCGGGCCGTGCCGTAGAAGATATAAGGCTGTGCGGTGCGCAGGTCCAGGCCCTCTTCCACACCGTACTTGCCGGTGGTTTGCAACTGGCGCTGCTTGACCATGGTGGCCCAGAAGCGGAAGCCCTGGGGCACTTTGGAGAACTCGTGCAGCAATTCCACGTGGCTGTAGGTGTAGGCAAAGTGCGAAGGTTGATCGACCCGGTAGCCAGGGTTGAGCACCATGTTGAGGTGGTACCACTGGTTGGACTCAAAGATGCCTTGCATGGGGCTTTGGTTGAGGAAGCTGCGGTCTGCGCTGACGGCCGTGAAATGCGGCGGGCGGTCAAACACGTTGCGCCCGTCGGCATACCAGCCACGCGCTTCGCTGCCATCCACACAGGTGCCGCTGATGCATACCCGGTTGCCCTTGCTGCGCGAAGCCTCTTCCAGCGCTTTGCCGTGCATGATTTCCCACATCTTGACCGATGCCCACGCCGACAGGCCGCGCTTGGCGAGCTCGATGGACTTGAGCTTGTTACGGTCGATGCTGAGGCAGTTGGAAGTGGTGATGGTTTCACGCGGCAGGCGCATGGCCTCCAACACATTGCCGTCCAGACCACGCCACGGTTCGCTGTCGCCCACCTGGTTGCTGGAGCAGGTCATGCCGCGCTGCAGCCAGGGTTTGAGGTTGTGCGAGAACTTCAGGGTCTCGAAGGTGGGGTTGTCCATGGCATCTTCCACCATCTTGCTGTAGTAGGGTTTGCCCACATTGGTGCCACCGGGCGTGCTTCGGATGACCGCTGCATCGGTGTTGAAGGCATCGTCCGGATGGATCAAGGGCAGCCACTGGTTCCACTCCGGCATGGGAATGTTGATGGGCAACTCGCGGAAATTGAGCTTGCCAAAGCGGTTGACCACCTGGCGCACACCATCAAGCGAGGGCGGGTTGTTGGCGTCATAACCCGGAAACAGGTGCTTGGCAATTTCGCGGTCATCGTCCAGCACCGCGTCAATACCGGCACCGGCCGCCCACTCGTAAGCGGAGCTGTTGCTATCCAGACCTGGTCCGGGCTGGTAGGTGGGGTTCCACGGCCAGGCACGTTTGGTGACCGGTGCGCGGTTGGAGCGGATGTAGGAGGCGATTTGCTCACCCTCAAGCTTGCTCATGCCGTGGAACACGGCGCGCTGCGTGATGGCGTGGTTAGAGAAGTTGAAGAACTTCAAATCGCGCCCGTCTTTGGTGTGGCAGTCGGCGCAGGATGCACTCAAGTTACCGCTCACGGCGCCTTGCTTGCCGCCACGGCCATCGAGCAAGTCCAGCCCTTCGTCATACAAGGCATTGCGCTTGGTCCACAGGGCTTGCCCTGTTGCGGTGTCGCCAGGCCGTGGTGCAGTCCAGCGGGTGGGATCGTCAAACACCACGTCACGGCCACTGGCCAGTACTTTGCGGTTGATGTCGCCGTTTTCCAGGAAGTTCACATCAATGATGCGAAAGCCCATGCTGGGCGCTGCGGGGGTCACGTGCTCAAAACGCAAGGTGTTGGCACCGGTGCGCAACTGGTTGGCCGCCAACTTGACGGTAAACCGCACACTGCGGAAGGTACCGCCAATACCGCCGTACTTGGCTTCGCCGCCGATGACGGAAATGTTGCCATTACCCGTGACCGTGCCGTTGTCGTCAATGAAATGCTTGAGCGCAATGGCCGCGCCGCCGTTGATGCGCAGTGTGGCCTTGGTCTTGGTGCCGTTGCGGTTGTCGGCAATGTCGTCATAACCACAAGAGTTGCAGCGCAGATACACGTGGGTAATGGCCGCCGGGTTGTTCAGGGTGACGGGTACATCGACATAGCTGCCAGAGGGGCCAAACACTTCAATCGGCAGCGTGATCTTGGCGCCGCTGCCGCCCGCTGCGGTAACCGTGACGGTGCGGCTTAGCGTGGAGGCAAAATTGCCCGCCGCGTCGCGCACGTTGTAGCTCAAGGTATAGGACCCCGGTGTGCCAGTGTTGACGCTGCCGGACACCACGATTTTGCTGGTGATGTTGCCGTCGCGGTTGTCGTTGGCAGTGGCGCCGGGGTCGGTAAAGGTGCTGCCCTGCACAATGGACATGCTGGCGCTGCCATTGAGTGTGATGACGGGTTTGACCGTATCGGCGGGCGTGCCGCCACCACCGGTTCCGGTGGACCAAACGGCGCTGCCGGCTGACGTGCGCATGACCAGGTTGCCGTCCGTCTGCATGACCACTTTGATTGCCTTGGTGCCGGAAGTAGCAGTTTTCCAGACCGATGAGCCAGACTTGGTATAGAGCACCAAGTTGCCGTCACTCTGCATGGTCAAGCGATTGCCGCTGGTGCCACTGCTGCCGGATGCCCACAAGGCGGTGCCACCCGAATTGCGCAGTACCAGATTACCGTCGCTCTGCACATTGAACGAATACTTGCCATCGCTCGACGTGAGCTTCTGGTTGGCATACAGGCTCTGGTTGGCAGACAGTGTGTCAGCAGCCAGCGCCGACAGCGGGAATATGCCGATCCATGCGATCGACAAGGGCGCAAGCACGCGCAGGACAGGTTTCATCGTAGTGGCTCCAGTGATCGGTGTAGTAGCTACCAGTAAGGTCAAGTAGGGTGGGCGCGATGCTATCGGTGTGCATAACGCCGCGCATGAACAAACTGATGATTGCCCGATGAAGTACCCCGAATCGCGTGACTTTTCCTCCGTTTGTGTGACAAATTACCGAGAATGCTGCAGCGCCGCTGCGCCGAAACCGGGTCTACCCGGCATGCGCAGATTGCGACTTTTCTGACACCCCGGCCGACGCAAAACTGGCCATCTCGCGCAAGATCGCGCAGGCAGATTGCAACAGTGGCCAGGCCAGTGCCGCGCCAGAGCCTTCGCCCAGGCGCAGGCCCAAGTCCAGCAAGGCCTGCACGCCCAGGTGCTGCAACATAAATTCGTGGCCGCGCTCACCCGAGCGATGGGCAAACACACAGCGCTGCAGCACCTGCGGCGCCAGCGCGTGCGCCACCAGCACCGCGCTGGTGGTGATGAAGCCATCCACCAGCACCACACGGCGCTCGTGCGCGGCTTGCAGCACCGCGCCCACCATGGTGGCAATTTCCAACCCGCCCATGGCGGCGAGCACATCCAGTGGGTCGATCAGGGCGGCATGGCGTTGCATGACCTCGCGCAGCACTGCGGTCTTGCGTTGCACACCTTCACTATCCAGGCCGGTGCCCGCGCCGGTGCACTGGGCAATGTCCAGCCCGGTCAGTTTGGCCAGCAGCAGGGATGCGGCGGAGGTGTTGCCAATGCCCATCTCGCCCAGAATCAGCGTGTTACCCGGCAGGCCTTGCACCAAAGCCCTTCCGTTGGCTATGGCCTGACGGCACTGTGCAGGCGCCATGGCGGCCCCGGCGGACGAATCGGCGGTACCGCCCTCAGCGCCAGCCACCTTGCGCACCTGCAATCCGGGCCGGGTGGCACCGGCAGGCAGCCCGGCCAGAAAGTCGCGCTGCACGCCACAGTCCACCACCGTCAGGGCCAGCCCATGCTGGCGCGCCAGCACACTCACGGCGGCACCACCGGCCAGAAAGTTCTCGACCATTTGCCAGGTCACGTCACTGGGAAAGGCCGACACGCCCCGCGCCGCCAGGCCGTGGTCGGCGGCAAACACCACCATTTGCGGCTGCTCCAGCGCCGGGTTTTCGCTGTCCAGAATCTGGCCCAGTTGCAGCGCCAGTGCTTCCAGGCGGCCTAGCGAACCCAGCGGTTTGGTTTTGTTGTTCAGCTTGTGCTGCAGGGATTGGGTCAGCGCGGGGTTGTGGATGTCCGCCAGTGGGGTGGTTTGCAGTGTCATAGGGTTCTTTCAGATCGGAGCAAGAGGATAAACAGAAGCAGCATCACAGGGAGCAGGCGCAAGCAGCGCGGCCAGGACACCGGCCTCAAAGTGCTGTTCAATGAAGTCGGCCAGGCCGTCAAATACGGTTTGCAGCGTAGGAACAGCGGCGCCAAACAGGGCTTGCAACACGGCGGGGTCTTCAAACAGGCCGTGCAGGTAGACGCCCAGCACATTGCCCGCACCATTGCACCAGCCCAGGCCATCGGGCAACACGGCGTGGGCCATATCACCGGCTTGGGCCATGGCCGGGTGTTGGGCCGTGCGGCCATGGTGGATTTCGTAGCCGGAGACCGTCACTCCCGCCAACGCAGCCCAAGGGGTGGCGGTGGTGGGTTCTAACCCGCACGGCGAACCAAACACCACCGTCGTATGCCGTACCGTTTTCACCAAATCAAACACCGTCACCAACGGCAGCAAACCCAACCCGGGCGCGTTGCCATCAATACCGTGCGTATCAACCAGCGCCTCACCCAGCATCTGCAGCCCACCGCAAATGCCCAGCACCGCCCCACCCTGCCCCGCGTGTTGGGCAATGGCCGCATCCAGCCCTTGCGCGCGCAGCCACGCCAAATCGGCAGCGGTGGACTTGGAGCCGGGAAGGATGATCCAGTCGGCAGGCGTCAGGCCCGCCAGCTCCGACGGACTGCGCACCCACTGCAAGCGCACACCCGGTACGTTTTTGAGCGGCTGAAATTCATCCAGGTTGCTGATGCGCGGGTAGGCGATGACGGCCACCGTGCCCGGGTACGCGCCAGCGCCGGGCCCCGGTTTGAGCGGTAGCGAAGGACGCAAGGGGGCCACAGCCGCCACACTGCGGTCATCGAATACCCCGTCTTCCTCCGGCAGTCCATGCTGCCACCACATGGGCAGCGTGGCCACGGTGGGAATGCCGGTCAGCTCCTGCAGCATCTGCGGCGCGGGTGCCAACAGAGTGGCGTCACCGCGAAACTTGTTGAGCACAAAACCTTTGATCAGCGCGCGCTCGTTTTCTGGCAACAAAGCCCAGGTGCCGTACAAGTGGGCAAAGGCGCCGCCGCGGTCGATGTCGGTCACCAGCAGGCAGGCAGCATTGCAATGCAGGGCCACGCGCATATTCACAATGTCGCTGCTGGAAAGGTTGATTTCGGCAGGCGACCCGGCGCCTTCAATCACCACCACGTCGTTCTCGGCGCGCAGTGCATCCAGCGCAGTGGCGATTTGCGGCCACACCTTCAGGCTGCGGCCACGCCACGCCATTTTGGTCAATTCCTCGCTCACCTGCCCCATCAGCACCACCTGGCTGTGTGTGTCGCGCTCGGGCTTGAGCAGAAGCGGGTTCATGCGCACGTCAGGCACGGCGCCGGCCGCCAGCGCCTGAAAGTACTGCACACTGCCGATTTCACCTTGGCCGTTGTCTAATGCCACCGCTCGTGCGTTATTGCTCATGTTCTGGGCCTTGAACGGCGCCACTTTGAGGCCTTGGCGCGCGTAGTGGCGGCACAAGGCAGTGGTCAGCCAGCTTTTACCGGCGCCACTGGTGGTGCCCAGCACCATGATGCAGCGCGCGGTCATGGGCATTGAATTACTATCATTTCCATAGCTATAAACCTATACCGGACGTGCGATAAAGGCATTTTCTATTTATAGAATTGTCCCTATCCAAGCGCCCTGTGTCCCATGCCTGCAACAGCGCCATACCGTAGGCGGCACTCCCCCGTTTCAATCAGTCACGCGCCACCGGGTGCCCGGTTTTCAGGCCCAGGCGGCCCAGCAGCTCCAGGTCGGCGTTGCCGCTGGGGTTGGCGGTGGTGAGCAGCTTGTCGCCGTAGAAAATGGAATTGGCACCGGCCACAAAACACAGGGCCTGCACGGCATCGCTCATGCTCTGGCGCCCGGCCGACAGGCGCACGCGCGCCTTGGGCATGGTGATGCGGGCCACGGCAATGGTGCGCACAAATTCCAGCGGGTCCAGGTCGGCCTGGTTGGCCAGGGGCGTGCCTTCCACCTTGACCAGGTGGTTGATGGGCACCGACTCGGGGTACGGCGCCAGGTTGGCCAGCTCGGCAATCAGCCCGGCGCGCTGCAGGCGCGACTCGCCCATACCGACAATGCCACCGCAGCACACGCTGATGCCGGCGTTGCGCACGCGCACCAGGGTGTCCAGCCGGTCCTGGTAGTCGCGGGTGCTGATGATGTCGTTGTAAAAATCGGGCGCGGTATCGAGGTTGTGGTTGTAGTAATCCAGCCCCGCGTCGCGCAGGATTTCGGCGTGGCCGTCGTCCAGCATGCCCAGCGTACAGCAGGCTTCCAGCCCTTCGTCCTTGACGGCGCGAATCAAGGCGGACACGGCCTCAATGTCGCGGTCCTTGGGTGCGCGCCAGGCTGCACCCATGCAAAAACGCGTGGCGCCGCTGGCTTTGGCCTCGCGCACGGCGCTGCGCACCTCATCCACGGCCATCAGCTTGGTCGCCTCCACGCTGGATTCATGGTGGACCGACTGCGGGCAATACCCGCAGTCCTCCGGGCAGCCCCCGGTCTTGACCGACAAAAGTGTGGCCAACTCGACCAGATTGGGGTCGAAGTGGGCACGGTGTACGGTTTGGGCCTGGAACATCAGGTCGTTAAACGGCAGCTCCAGCAGGGCCGCGATTTCGGCCACGCTCCAGACGCGCTGGGCGACCCGGGCGTTGGCCTTGGGCGACTTGTGCGGCGCGTGAAAATGCACCGGCTGCGCGGTGGCAGTGGTGACCGCAGCCGGTGCAACAGGGGTTGCGGCCTGGATTGCGGCGTCAGGGGCACAAGGCGTCAAAGTGGCAGACATGGAAGGGAAATCTCCTCAAAATTTTTCAACAACGGCGCCGCACGTTCCTACACCCATACGGCCACGCCCAACATTGTGATGCACAGCGCTCGCGCCCTGCTTACCGCACCCTGGTGTGGGACTCTATCCAGCCAGAAAGGCACGATTTGCACCCTCTTTGGCCCCCACACGCTTTATTCTTGTTGCCGCGCCAGGGTACCGGACGTGAACGCATGTCCACGCTGGGTCACCCCGGCCACGGCACCAGCCAGCGCGATTATCCCAGTTGGGCAGCGCCGCCTGGCGACAACAACCAATCACCGGCCAGACCCAGTTGAATACCCGGCGCAAGGGTGTACCTGCCAAACTAAAATAGTGCCCCGTGTCTGCATCCCCCATCCAAAACCACCTGCCCACCCACCCAGCCGCCGTGCTGGCGCTGGCGTTTCTGGCCAGTATCTTGCTGGGAACGGGTTTGCTGATGTTGCCGTGGGCCAGTGCCAGCGGGCAAAGCGCGCCGTGGCTGACTGCCTTGTTCACCGCCACCTCGGCGGTGTGCGTAACCGGCCTGGCGGTGGTGGACACTGGCACCTACTGGAGCCCGCTGGGCCAAGGGCTGGTGATGGCACTGTTTCAGCTGGGCGGATTCGGCATGATGACCTCGGCCGCGTTGATGGGCCTGCTGATCGGTCGGCGCCTGAAGTTGCGCACGCGGCTGCTGCTGCAGTCTGAAACCCACGCGCTGTCCATGGGCGATGTGCGTTCGGTGGTGCGCATCGTGCTACTGGTCACGCTGCTGTGCGAGGCCGTGGTGGCGCTGTGGCTGGCGCTGCGGTTTGCCGCCACGATGGACCTGCGCTGGCCGCAGGCGCTGTGGCACGGCACTTTCCATTCGGTTTCGGCCTTCAACAACGCGGGGTTTTCCACCTGGCCCGACAGCGTGATGCGCCACGCAACCGACGGCTGGGTGCTGGTGCCGCTCATGCTGGCCATCGTAATCGGCGGGCTGGGTTTTCCGGTGCTCACCGAGCTGTGGGCCAACCGGCGCGGGCGCAACGCGCGTTGGTCGATCCACACCACGCTGACGGTATGGGGTTCGTTGGCGCTGGTGTTGTTGGGCACGGTGTCGCTGTGGCTGGCGGAACGCGACAACGCCAGGACGCTGGGCGCTCTGGGCCTGGCCGACCAGTGGCTGGCGGCGCTGTTCACTTCGGTCTCGGCACGCACGGCGGGTTTCAACGCGCTGGACATCGGGGCGTTGCAGACCGAATCGCTGGTGCTGCACTGTGTGTTGATGTTCATCGGAGGCGGCAGCGCGGGCACCGCCGGTGGCGTGAAGGTGACCACCTTCTTCCTGTTGCTGCTGATCGTGTGGACCGAGATACGCGGCCGGGCCGACGTGGAATTTAGCAGTCGGCGCATTGGCACCCCGGTGCAACGCCAGGCGCTGTCCATCCTGGTGCTCAGCGGACTGGCGGTGTCGCTGGGGTTGCTGGCCATTGTGCCCATGGCCAGCCACATACCGCTGGAAAAACTGATGTTTGAAGTGGTGTCGGCGTTTGCCACAGTAGGCCTGTCCACCGGCATCACGGCCGATCTGCCACCCGGCGCGCAAGGAATTTTGATCGCACTGATGTACGCCGGGCGCGTGGGCGTGGTCACGCTGGCCCTGGCGCTGGCGATTAACCAGGTACCGAGGGCGTACCGCTTTCCCGAGGAGAAACCAATTGTTGGCTAAACCAAACTCTTTAAAAGGCGACAGCGTGGTCGTCATTGGGCTGGGGCGCTTTGGCGCCAGTGTGGCACGCTCCCTGGTGGCATCCGGCCACGAGGTGCTGGCCATGGACACAGACGCCGAGGTTGTGCAGGCGCTGGCCTGCGAGTTGCCCCATGTGGTGCAGGCCGATTCGACCGATTTGCAGGCGCTGCAGCAGCTCTCGGTGACGGACTTCGCCCACACGGTAGTGAGCATCGGCGCCAACCTGGAGGCCAGCGTGCTGACGGTGCTGAACCTCGCGCAAATGGGCATGAAGGACATCTGGGCCAAGGCCAATAGCCCCCAGCACGGTCGCATTGCCGAGCGGGTGGGTGCGCACCACGTGGTCTACCCAGAGGCTGACATGGGCGAGCGGGTGGCGCATCTGGTGACGGGCAAGATGATGGACTTCATCGAGTTTGATGACGGCTTTGCGATCGCCAAGACCCGCGCACCCATGGAGACGCACAACAAGGTGCTGGCGGTGTCGAATGTGCGCAAGAAACACGGCATCACGGTGGTGGGCATCAAGCGCCGCCATCAGGATTTCATCCATGCCAAGCCCGACACCGAGATCAAACCAGGCGACCACCTGATACTGGCCGGTCCGACACCGCTGATTGAGCAGTTCGCGGCGCTGTACTGATTCCACTGCGACCCTGGTTGACGGTATCCAATGTCTTGCGCATGGTGTCCACAACACGTTGATGTGGACTTTTCATGGGGGTTTTCAACGGCAGGGGCCTCAACCCGCACGGTGGGGTGTTACTTTTGAATCGGCTATCGCCTGCAGCACCGGCGATTGCGTCGTAGCTTTTGCAGTGGGCAATGCCACCCACTGCCCCTGCACCGCATGAATGGCAATCCGCTGGTCAAACACCGCTTCCAGCGCCCGGTGGGTGTCGGGGTCGGCGCAAGCGCCCTGGTGCGTGACGCGGCCCTGCGCCATGACCACGATGTCGTCTGCATGCAGCGCCATGCCGATTTCGTGCAGCACGCTGACCACGGTTTTACCTTCGGAAATGAGCGCCTGCACCACGGCCAGCCAGTCGGCCTGGTGTGGGGGGTCCAGGTTGGCCAGCGGTTCGTCCATCAGCAGCACCTGCGCCTGCACCGCCAAGGCGCGCGCCAGTAACACGCGCTGGCGCTCGCCACCGGAGAGCTGGCCCAGCGTGCGGCAGCGCCAGTCCCACGCCTGCGTGGCGCGCAGGGCCTGCTCCACGGCGGCATGGTCAGCCGCGCCGGGGGCGCCCAGCCAGCTCTGGTGCGGCAGGCGGCCCAGCATGGCCACGTCCCACACCGTCAGGTCGTCACCCGACGCTTCGTTTTGCCCCAGCCACGCCAGCTGCCGCGCCCGGGTGCGGTGGGGCAAACGGTGCAGCGGCTGGCCCAGCAGCTCCACCGTGCCGGTGTGCGCCAGCAGCCCCGCCAGCACTTTGAGCAAGGTGGATTTACCCGCGCCGTTGGGGCCGACGATGCTGGTCCAGCGGCCCTGGGGCAGGCACAGGTCAATGCCGTGCAATACCTGCCGTTTTCCACCAAAACCGAGGTTTGCGCAGATGGAACGTGCGCAGACAGCTATCAAAGGTATAGCAATAGTGGGTGGTTTGGGGGCGTGGTTTGTCATACCGCAGCGCCCCCGCTTGTTTGGTGGACGCCGCCACGGTGCATCAGCCACAGCAAATAACCACCGCCCAGCACGGCGGTGAGCACGCCCACCGGCAACTCTTGCGGCGCAATCAGCCAGCGCGCCAGCGTGTCGGCGGCCATCAGCAAGGCGCCGCCCATCAGGCTGGCCATCCAGATCAACCGGCCATGGGTGCACTGCACCACCGAGCGCACCAGGTGCGGTGCCGCCAGCCCCACAAATGCAATCAAGCCGGTTTGTGCCACCGCCGTGCCGGTGGCCAGCGCCAGCACCGCCACCAGCGCCACACGCATCGACGCCAGCGGCAGGCCCAGGCTGTGGGCAGTGGCCTCGCCCAGGCTCAGGCCGTCGAGCACGCGGCCCAGCAACACCCCGGCCAGCACACACACGCCCCACACCAGCACCATCAGCAAGCAGGCCGTCCAGCCGACAAAACCGGTGGAGCCAAGCAGGAAAGCCTGCATGGCCTGCAGCGAATCGGGCGACCACAGCAGCACCAGGTGCGTCATGGCCCCCAGCACCACGCCCACCACCACCCCGGCCAGCAGCAGGCGCAGCGTGTGCTGTACCCCGCGCGACAGCACCAGCGTGAGCAACACCGCCAGCACCGCGCCAGCAAAGGCGGCACCGGTGAGGCCCAGGCGCACCAGCACGTTGCTGGAAAACACAGCCACCACCGTAGCCTCCGCACCACTGCCCTGCATCCAACTGCCACCCAACATGCCACCCGCCCCGCCCATGGCGGCCAGGGCCAGCGCCACACCCAGAGAGGCCCCCGAGGCACTGCCCAGCAAATACGGGTCGGCCAACGGGTTGCGAAACAGGCCCTGCGCCACGGCACCGGCCAGGCCGAGCAAGGCGCCCGCTGCCCAGGCACCCAGGGTGCGTGGCAGGCGAATGTCCCAGACGATCTGCTGCGCCAGGGCGTAGGCGTGCGGGTCTTGCTGGGGCCTGAGCAACGGCGTCAGCAAGTTCTCCCAGCCGGTGCTGCCCACACACACGCCCAGCAGCAGCAAGGCCACGCTGGCACCCAGCAAGGCAAATACCAAAACCGGGACGCGGCGCACACTTACCACCGGCTGGCCTGCGCAGGGCGCAGCACCGCCGCAGGCAGGCACCGGTGTGGCGGGGGCCGTGGCAGCCGCCGCACCGGGGGCTTTGGTGCGCAAACACTGCGCCATCAAGCGCGCGCCTTCGGCCATGCGCGGGCCCGGGCGCACCAGGGCGTCGGCCTGTTCGGTCGAGAACACACACACCCGCTGCTCGCGCAGGGCGCGGATGTTGTGCCAGCCGGGGCGCTGGGCCAGGCCATCTTCGGAGCGCTGGCCGACCATGATGAGATCCGGGTTGGCCCGCACCACGTATTCCGGGTTCAATTTGGGAAACGGCCCCAGTGTGGCGGGCAGGATGTTTTTAACCCCCAGGCGGGTCAGGGTTTCGCCCATGAACGACGATTCACTCGCGCCGTAGGGCCCCGGGCTGACTTCAAAATACACCCGCGTGCCGCGCACACCGGTGGGCAAGGATTGCGCCGCCGCCGAGACCCCGGCGTCAATGGTGCGCCAGATGCGTTGGGTGTCCTTTACCCCCAGCATCTGGCCCAGCGTGCCCATGGCGCGCTGCACGTCGGCGTGGGTTTTGGGCTCCATGGCCAGCACTTTGAGCCCCAGGGCGCGCAGCCGCTCCCCCACGTGCGACGAGGTGGCGATCAGCACCACATCGGGTTGGAGCGCCACAATGGCTTCGATGTTCGGGTCCAGCCCGCCGCCGACCTGGGGCACGGTCTGCAGGCTGGCGGGGTAGGTGGAGTAGCGGTCTACGCCCACCAGGCGCGCGCAGTGGCCCAGTTCACACACGGTTTCGGTGAGCGAGGGCAACAGACTGACGATGCGCTGGGGGGGCTTGTCGAATTGCACTACCGCACCCCGGTCGTCGGTGAGTTGCAGGGCGTGGGCCGGTGCGGCAAAGGTGATGGCGAAAATCCAGACCAGGGCTGCCAGGGGGCCAGAGCGCCACACCCCGGCGTGCGCTGCCCGCAGGCGGGGCGCCAGGGCGTTTTGCTCCGTGTCCCCCGCCCGCTGCGCGGGCTCCGCCTTAACCTGCGCAAAACGCCCTGGCACCCCACCTGCGGGCCGATGCCATGGCTTGCCAGCGCTGCAGGGGTCAGATTTATTCATGGTGCATCTTTCAAAGTCAAAGGCAGGCCCGCTGCCATCAGCGTCACACGCTGGCAGGCAGCGGCCACATTTTGGTTGAGCGTGCCCAGCGCGTCCACAAAGGCGCGCACCTGCGCGCCCAGCGGAATCACGCCCAGGCCAATCTCGTTGCCGACCAGCACCAGCGGCCCCGGCGCCCGCTCAATTGCTATCAATAAATGAGCTGCTTGCGCTTGCTGGACGTGCGCAAATGGGTTATTTGATGTGGAATCTGCCGCGGCATCGGCATCGGCATCGGCAGCGCCGTGCACCGCCCCCGCTGCGGGCGGCGGCATCAGGCAGTTGGTCAGCCACAGCGTCAAACAGTCCACCACCACCAACGTATCGGGGGCACTGTGCTGCCAAATAGCCTGCGCCAGTTGCAGCGGTTCCTCCATCGTTACCATGCCTGGCACACGCTGGGCCCGGTCGGCCTGGTGGCGTTGGATGCGCTGGCGCATTTCTGAGTCCCAGGGCTGGGCGGTGGCAATCAGCACCGCGCGGTGGCTAGGGTTGGCCTCCAGCCACTGGCGGGCCAGCCGCTCGGCTCGGCGTGATTTACCGCTTTTCTGGCCACCCAGAATCAACTCGCTGCGCGCAAGCCGGGGCAACACGGCGCCACCGGTACCGCTGGTACCGCCCGCGCTGCTGGAACGCCCGGCACTGGCAGCACTACCAACGCGTGCTGCACCACCCTGCTCGTGCGCGGCCACCATGTCAGAACTTCATCTGCACCGAAGCCACCACGCTGCGCCCGGCTTCGGGGTAGATGGAGGTCGTCACCCCGGCGGTGCAGCCATAGGCCAGGGTGTAGTGCTTGGTGTCGGCCAGGTTTTTAACGCCCAGCGCCCATTCCAGCGGGCCCACGGTGTAGGCGTAGCGCATGTCCACCGTGGTGTAGGCGGGCATGCTGCACTGGTTGTCAAAGGTGGGGCTTTGGCTGGCCACCCAGTTCACGCCTGCGTCCAGCATATGGCCGCCACCGGGCTGCCAGGTGGCGCCCAGCGCCACGGTGTGGCGCGGTACCAGGGGAACGTCGTTGCCGCTGTACACGCCGCCCACAAACCGGGCTTCGCGCACAGCCAGGTTGGCGCGCAGTGCCAAGGTGGAGTCGATTTGTTGCGTGGCTTCCAGCTCCAGCCCCTGGCGGCGTGTGGGGTCAAAGTTGACGTTGGCACCCACGCCCGTCCACGAGTTGGTGTTGGCGATGAGCGGGTCATAACCCAGCTCGTTGACCAGGTCGTTGCGGTACACGCGCAGCTCCAGCTTGCTTGCGCCCTGCACCCAACGCGCACCCAGCTCCCAGTCGCGCGAGGTCTGCATTTGCAGCATGGCACCGGGCACCACCCAGGTGAACTCGTCCGCCGTGGGCAGGCGGTAGCTGGTGCCCGCGCGCGCGTAGGCCGTCACATGGGCCGCCAGCACCTGGCTCACGCCCAGGTTCCAGGCGGTGGGTTTTTCTTCGGGTTTGACGGTGGAGGAAGAGCGCTTTTTGTTCACCGTCTCGCTGCGCAGGCCCACGCTCAGGCGGGTTTGGCTGGGGGTGAAAGTGACATCGTCGGTCACATACAGGGCCGCGGTCTGGCTGTCCGACAAGACGGCTGCGGTGGACAGGCTGGACCATTGGCCGGTATCCAGGCCCACGGCAAAGTCGTTCTGCACCGTGCCCCACTGCGAGGCGTTGCGGGCCCGCACATTGGCGTTCATGGCGGCAACATCGGCACCGTAGGCAACACCCCAGAAATTGCGCACCGTGCGGGTACGCGTGTTCGCGTCCATCGCCAAATCCCAGCCACCCAGGCTGGCCTGTGCAAACACACCGGAGTTTTCACTCTTGCTGGTACCCCAATTGACCAACGACGAGGCCTGCGTGGCGTTGGCGTCAAACTGGGCCGCAGTCAGTTCACCCGGCCAGCCGCTTTGCACCAACTGGCGCCCGCTCAACACCCCCAGACGCAGCCACTCGTTGCTCCACTGCACGCTGGACGCCAGGTTGTTGCTGGTAGAAGAGAGGTTGTCGCGAAAGCCATTGCTTTTGCTGTCTTTGGCAGCGACATCCACCGCGAAGCCGCCGGACACCAACTGTGCCGAGGCGCGTGCCTCACGCAAACCGAATGAACCCGCCACCACACCAATCTGCCCGGC
Source organism: Candidatus Aalborgicola lynettensis (assembly GCA_016719405.1). Taxonomy (GTDB): domain Bacteria; phylum Pseudomonadota; class Gammaproteobacteria; order Burkholderiales; family Burkholderiaceae_C; genus Allorhodoferax; species Allorhodoferax lynettensis. The sequence continues at coordinate 822,603 of JADJZE010000001.1, read as the reverse complement.
GTTGGACGCCGCCAGGCCCTGGCCCGCACGGGTGGTGACCACAATCACACCACCGGTCGCGCCTTCACCGTACTGCACGGTTCCCGCGCCGCGCAGCACCTCGATGCGCTCCACGGTTTCAATGGGCACCACGGACAGGTTGGTGGCAGACAACTCGTCTTCCTTGAGCCGACGGCCATCCACAATCACAACCTGGTTGCGGTCGGCGGTGCCGCCAAAGCCGCGCAAATCCAGCGAGTAGTTGCCGCCCCCGGCGGTATCGAGCCGAGCCGGCACGCCCAGCAACTTCATGACGGCTTCGTTGACGCTGCCCGCGCCACTGGCCTTGATTTGCGCGGCGGTAATCACCCCCACGGCATAGGGTGCGGCGCTGGCCGATTGGGGAAACCGCGTTGCCGTGACCACCGTTTCAGGTAGCTGGGTTTGGGCATTGGCGCAGGAAATGGCGCACAGCGCCGCTGAGAACGCGACGGTGCGCATTGTAAAAATACCAGAGTGCATAAAAGAAAAATACCCGAGAACAAAGAACCCTCGCCGTCTTCCCCGACAGCGCTTGGGCGTCAAGACCACACGCACGCGTGCAGCCACCGTATTGGCCGGTATCCGGGCTGATGGAGCGACTTGCCAAGCCTTCCCAGGCGCGTGTTCAAACGCCCAGTGGCTGAGTTGGAAGTTGAATCGGGAAGATTCGTCCACTTACCGTTGCGGGGGCAGCGCAGGTTAGGTTGGGCGTTGACCGCCGCGCCCTCCTGCTTCCCGTTGAACTGCGGCATGTGAACCACACCGCGAGCACCAACGCGCGTATTTTACGCCCCGCCGTCAGCGCCAAACCCTACAATGCTTGACCTATGTCGAAACCGACCCCCATCGACCAAATTGCCGAACGCGTGGACCGGCTGCTGGTGCGCTACGGTGAGTTGCAGCGCACCAATGCCCTGCTAACCCAACAGGTTCACCAACTGACCACCGAGCGCGACGCCCTCAAATCGCGCCTGCACACCGCCCGCGCCCGCGTCGACGCGCTGATGGAGCGGCTCCCCGAACACATCGCATCGCAAAAAGACACATCGTGATGAAACAGCTTGAAGTTCAAATCATGGGGCAAAGCTACCTGCTCGGTTGTCCTGAAGGGGGCGACGCCCGTCTGCTCGAAGCGGTGGAGCGGGTCGATACCGCCATGTGCAAAATTCGCGATGCGGGCAAAGTGCGCGCCCGCGACCGCATTGCCGTGCTGGCCGCACTGAACCTGGCCTTTGACGTGCCCGAGCGCGCACCGGCTGTACCGGTATTGCCCACTGCAGCCACTCGCCCCAGCCTAGAAACCCCGGTGGCAGCCGCTCCAGCAGCCAGCGCCGCAGACGCGGCCACCGATGCCGATGTGCTGCTGGTGTCCCTGATGGAACGCCTGGATCAGGCACTGGGCGACGACGGTCGATTGTTATAGACCAGCGATCGGCCTACAATGGCCCCTGTCTGCAGTGCACGCCGGGCTTTATATTTCCTTGAACCAATGCTCATTGAGCCCGGGCTTGGAACATTGCCCCGCTAGCGTGATCATCTCGCGTTAGATGAACCCAAAGCGGGTGCTGACCTCGCCCACCTGAACCCCGGTTCAGGATGCGGGTCCGGTGGCACTGCAGACACCTTTCACCCGCTTGTTTCCCCTCCCCCCATGCCATTCGACCCCCTTCTAATCATTGAGTTGGCCACACTGGGCCTGTGCACGGGCTATATGGCGGGTTTGCTGGGTGTCGGTGGGGGCATGCTGATCTCGCCTTTTCTGACGTTTATTCTGTCGGCGCGTGGGTTGCCCGCCGACCTGGCAGTCAAAGTGGCCATTGCCACGTCCATGGCCACCATCATGTTTACCTCGCTCTCCAGCGTGCGCGCCCACCACCAGCACGGCGCCGTGCGCTGGGATCTGGTCAAAAGTTTTGCACCCGGCATTGTGCTGGGCGGTATGCTGGCCAGTGCCGGGGTGTTTGCGGTACTCAAAGGTTCGGCGCTGGCGATCTTTTTTGCCTTGTTTGTGGGCTTCTCGGCCACCCAGATGTTTCTGGACAAAAAGCCACGCCCCAGCCGCCAGTTACCCGGCCATGCGGGGCGCTTTGGTGCGGGTGCGGTGATTGGTTTTCTGTCCGGGCTGGTGGGTGCCGGTGGCGGCTTTGTCAGCGTTCCATTCATGGTGGCCCATAACGTCGCCACCCTGAATGCCGTGGCCACCAGCGCCGCGCTGGGTTTTCCGATTGCGGTGGCCAACACGGCGGGGTATGTCCTCAGTGGTTCGGCGATCAGCGGTTTGCCTGCCGGATCGCTGGGCTACGTGTGGTTGCCCGCCTTGGCCGTGATTGCCAGTTGCAGTGTGCTGACGGCGCCGCTGGGGGCCGCCATGGCACACCGGCTACCGGTCGCCCAACTCAAACGGGTGTTTGCGCTGGTGCTGTACGCGCTGGCTGCTTACATGCTGTACACGGGGCTGCACGGCTGACTGGCAGACACACACCATGTGGCTTGCAGCATCCAAGTTATTTGGCGTTAAACCGTGGACGCAGCGCCGGTTGTGGGGGCAGTGCGGACTGGCGCTGCTGCGGCATCGGGGCGGGGCAAGGTTTCGCACAGGCGTTCCAACTCGTGCGCGGGCAATCCCGGCGAACATAAAAAACCCTGAAACGATTCACACTGCAAACCGCGCAGAAAATCACGCTGTTCACGGGTCTCGACCCCTTCCGCTACCACCGAGAGTTTGAGCGCCCGCGCCATCGCAATGGTGGCACCCACAATGGCGCGGTCACCCTCGTCCTGCGGCAGGCCCATCACAAAAGCCCGGTCAATTTTCAGCTTGGAAATGGGAAACTTCTTCAAATAGGCCAGACTGGAGTAGCCGGTACCAAAATCGTCAATCGCCAGACTCAAACCCAGACGCGCCAGCGCATGCAGGCGCTCCAGGGCATCGTTGGCGTCCTGGATCAGGATGGATTCGGTCAGCTCCAGTTCCAGCAACGCCGGGTCCAGCCCCGCGGTTTGCAGGGTGTTGGCCACCCGGTCAACAAAGTCGGTCTGCTGAAACTGCAGCGCCGATACATTGACCGAAATCACCACCGGCCGCCCGGCCTGCTGCCACACCACCGCCTGGCGCACCGCCTCGGCCATGACCCAGTTGCCAATCGCAATGATAAAACCCGACTCCTCGGCCAGCGGAATAAAGGACGATGGCGGCACATTACCCAGCTCCGGGTCACACCAGCGCACCAGGGCCTCCACCCCCAGCAGGCGCCCGTCCCACAGGGAAATCTGGGGCTGGTAGTGCAGGCGAAAGCGGTTCAGCTCCATGGCCTGGCGCATGGCATGGTCCATCTTCATGCGCGACAGCAGATCCACATTCATCTGCGGCTGGAAAAACCGGAAATTGCCACGCCCGTGCTCCTTGACCCGGTGCATGGCGGTGTCGGCACACTGAATCAGGGTGTCCAGGGTGCGGCCGTCCTCCGGGTACATGGCCACGCCAATGCTGCACCCCATGGAAAAATTGACCTGATCGACGTGAAATGGCAGCCCCAGTGACTGCAGGATGCGCCGGGCCACCACTTCGGCCCCCAGGCCATCGGCTTCCTGCAAGAACACCACAAACTCATCACCCCCTACGCGGCTCAGGGTGTCCACTTCGCGCAGATTCTTCTGGATGCGACTTGCGGCCTCGATCAGCACCTGATTGCCCAATTCCTGCCCCAGGGAGTCATTGATGTTTTTGAAACGGTCCAGATCAATAAACATGATGGCAAAGGTGGCGCCGTTGCGCTGGGCATTGCGCAATGCCAGTGCCACCCGCTGCCCCAGCAAAAGGCGATTGGGCAGGCCGGTCAGCACATCGGTGTAGGCCAGTTTTTCGATGCGTTTCTGGGCATCGAGCCGCTCCGTCAAGTCGCGGAACGAATACACCCGGCCGACCACCCGCCCCCGGCTGGTTTGCGGCAAGGTCACGCGCTCCAGCATGCGCCCGGAGCGCAAGAGCAACACATCGGTTCCTTCACACGCCGGGTCACCGTCAATCGCCTGCAGGCGCTCCTGGTAGGCCGCCTGGTCTTGCACGCAGTGCGACAGGTGGGCCAGCAAGGCTTGGTCGTTGTGGGACTCCAGCACATCGGCGGGAATGGCCCACAGTTCGGCAAAACGGCGGTTGCAATGGCGCACCGCACCGGCAATATCGGTCACCAAAATGCCGTCGCCGGTGGACTCCAGCGTGGCGCGCAGTTCGGCCATGCGTTCTTCCAGCGCCTCTTCGGCCTGGCGCTGCGGGCGCAGGTCGCGCAGGCCCACCAGAAAAAGCGGGGCGTCGGCGGTGGGCCAGATGCGGGTGACCTTGCGCTCAACCGGTATGGCCACGCCGTCTACACAGCGCAGCAGTGTGTCCGAGTGAATGCTGTGTGACAGGCCGGCTGCCACGTCTTCCCAGAAATACATGTCCTCGGGCGACGAAGTCAGTTCAATGATGGGTTTGTCCACCAGCTCTTCGCCGGGCAGGCCCACCAGGGTCAGCAAGATCCGGTTTACCGCCACGATGCGCAGCCGGGTGGGGTCCACCAGACAGATGGCCTCGACCAGGGCGTCCAGCATGGGCGCCCACGTGGCGGCATTCATGAAGCCTCGGCCATCAACGGGTCGCCAACCCGCTCAAAGAAATAACACACCCGCTGGCGGGGGGCCAGAAACTCCATGGCCGCGCTGGGCAAGGCAGCCGGTTTGATGCTGCGCCGAATCCCGACACTGGGCGCCATCTCCAGATCCAGAATTGGTGCTTCGTGGCGCGCCACGCCCCGCTCGTGCACGATCAGACGCGGTTTCAGGGGCCGGGCCGAATTGACCGACACCACCATGCCATACCGCTCGTCAATCAGTTGCACCACCGAGCCAGGGGGGTAAACACCCATCATGCGAATAAAGGCACTCAGCGCCACCGAATCAAACCGGTTTTTAAGCTGCGAAAAAATCAGTGCCAGCGCTTCATGGGGTGTCAGCGCCGCAGCCGGGCGGCTGGGATTGCACAGGTTGTCGTAACGGTTGACCAGCGCCAATATGCGCGCCGCCACGGTCATGGTGTCGCCCTTGACCCGCGTGGGAAAACCGCTGCCATCGATCAATTCGTGGTGCTGGGCAATGGCCATCAGCACCCCTTTGCCCAGGCCCATGGCCTTGCCAGCCTGCACGCCCAAGCCAACGTGCTCCTGGTACAGCTTGTATTCGGCGGTGGAGAAATTGTCTTCCGGCCAACGCACCCGATCGGGCAAATGGGCCTTGCCGGTATCGTGCAAAAACGACGCCATGCCCAAATCCACCAGATCGGGCTGCGCAAGCCCCATGGCCTTACCCAGCAGCAGCGCCACAATGGTCACGTTGACCGGGTGCATGGCCGACTTGTCGCCCGCCGCTTCCGACAGCAGGCGAATGGCCGATTCACCGTCGCCGAGCATTTCGTTCACCATGCCATTGACCATGGTCTGGCATTGTTCTGCGGCCGCTTTGGGCTGGGAGGGCAACTGCTCCAGGGTTTTGCGGTATTGGCGCACCGCCTCGCCAAAGCGCTTTTCGCACTGGGCCAGGCTGTTTTGCTCGGCGGCCAATCGCTGCGCACGCTGACGCCGCGCCAGTTGCTCGCGTTGGGCCGCCAAAGCGCGCTCTTCGGCTGCGGGGTCGGTAGCATCAGGTGCTGCTGCTGCGGATGTTTCAGGCAAGGGTGGATCGGATTTGGGCACGTTGACGCGCACATGCTCCATACCCAAACCACGAATGATCTCGATTTGTTTGGCAGAAGAAATCTTGAAGCTGCCGGTGGGAAACGGATGGGCCAGCCACCCCATTCCCAATTCAACGTACATGCCTATCCGCAGGGAATGTACGCCTACCTGTTCAAACGCGTCGCCTTTCATGCCCTTGGACCTCTCAGTTCCGAGTTACCAGCCCTGGCCTCCCAAGCCAGCCATCGGTCTCGAATCATTATTGCCAGCTTATGTGACATGTTCAAGCCACGCAGAAGCCAAACGCCGAAAACTAAGGGAAACTACCTGTGCAACAGGGCAGCCACTAGCGGGCAGTCTGGCCGTGCGCGCCGCAAATGCACCAAAAGTGATCTTTCCCTACCCCATGTGCAAGCCACCGTTGACCGAAAATTCAGCCCCGGTGGAATACCCGCCCTCGTCCGAGGCCAGCCAGGCGATGATGGAGGCGATTTCGCTGGGTTCACCCAGGCGCTTGAGCGGCACGGTGGCCACAATCTTGGCCAGCACGTCTTCCCGAATGGCCCGGACCATATCGGTGCCAATGTAGCCCGGGCTCACGGTATTGACCGTCACACCCTTGGCGGCCAGTTCCTGCGCCAGCGCCATCGAAAACCCATGCATGCCGGCCTTGGCGGCCGAGTAGTTGGTCTGCCCGGCCTGGCCTTTTTCGCCATTGACACTGCTGATGTTGATGATGCGGCCCCAGCCCTTGTCCACCATGTCGCCCACCACCTGTTTGGTGACGTTGAACATGCTGTTGAGGTTGGTCTCGATCACCGCGTCCCAGTCTTCGCGGGTCATTTTCAGGAACATGCGGTCGCGCGTGATACCGGCGTTGTTCACCAGCACGTCGATGCTGCCGTGCTCGGCTTTGGTTTTGGCAAAGGCCTCCACGGTGGAATCCCAATCGCCCACATTGCCGGCCGAGGCGTAGAAGGTGAAGCCCAGCGCCGACTGCTCGGCCAACCACTTGGCGTAGTCGCGCGTCGGGCCGCAGCCGGCGATGACCTTGAAGCCGTCTTTGTGCAGGCGCTGGCAAATGGCGGTACCAATGCCGCCCATGCCGCCTGTGACGTAGGCTACTTTCTGACTCATGTGTGTCTCCTTGTCCAGATTATTTGCTATTACTTTTATAGCTACATCCGCACGTCCCACCTGCGGAAAAAGCCAAAATGACTCAAAAGCGAATTACCGTTCGATGGTCAGCGCCACGCCCATGCCGCCGCCAATACACAGGCTGGCGATGCCCTTCTTGGCGTTGCGGCGCTGCATTTCGTGCAGCAGGGTCACCAGCACGCGGCAGCCGGACGCACCAATCGGGTGACCCAGCGCAATGGCGCCGCCATTCACATTGATCTTGCTGGTGTCCCAACCCATTTGCTGGTTGACGGCACAGGCCTGGGCGGCAAAGGCTTCGTTGATCTCCAGCAGGTCCAGGTCCTGCGCCTTCCAGCCGGCACGCGCCAGGGCTTTTTGCGAGGCAGGTACGGGGCCCATGCCCATCATTGCCGGGTCCAGCCCGCTGGTGGCAAAGCTGGCAATACGCCCCATGGGGGTCAGGTTCAGCTCGGCGGCCTTTTTGGCCGTCATCACCATCACCGCTGCCGCGCCGTCATTGATACCGGAGGCGTTGCCCGCCGTCACGCCACCGGCTTTGTCAAAGGCGGGGCGCAGACCGGCCAGGGCTTCGGCGGTGGACTTGCGGTTGATGTATTCGTCGGCCGCAAACACGATGGGGTCGCCCTTCTTTTGCGCGATGCTGAAAGGCACGATTTCGTCCACAAACTTGCCGGCATCCTGCGCGGCAGCGGCTTTTTGCTGGCTGGCCAGGGCCAGTGCGTCTTGCATGTCGCGGGTGATGCCATGGGCCTTGGCCACGTTTTCGGCGGTGATGCCCATGTGGTACTGGTTGTACACGTCCCACAGGCCGTCGACGATCATGGAGTCGACCATCTTCCAGTCGCCCATGCGCTGGCCATCCCGGCTGCCCAGCAGCACGTGGGGCGACAGGCTCATGTTCTCCTGACCACCGGCAATCACAATATCACTGTCGCCATAGGCCACGGCTTGGGCCGCCAGCATGACGGCCTTGAGGCCAGAGCCACACACGGCGTTGATGGTCAGGGCCGGGGTTTCTTTGGCCAGGCCGCTCTTGATGAGGGCCTGGCGGGCCGGGTTCTGACCCACACCGGCTGCGAGCACCTGGCCCAAAATGACTTCACCAATCTGGTCGGCACCCAAGCCGGTGCGTGCCAGCAGGCTTTGGATAACGGCTGCGCCCAGCTCGGTGGCCGGGGTTTTGGCCAGGGTGCCGCCAAATTTGCCAATGGCGGTGCGGGCAGCGGAAACAATCACGATGTCTTGCATGGTTTTTCTCTTTCAGTTTTCAAATAATCAAAAAAAATCGGGGTTTTGGGGTTTCGGCCGAGGCGCCTACACGGCCGATTCACGACCGATGCACGGCCCCGTCAAACGCCCATTTGCGCTGCGATGGGTACCCCGTTTCAAAGTCCGTTTTCAGGCTCGCACTTTGACGTAACTGCCCGGCGCGGGCTCAATCGCTTTGTACTTGCTCTTGCCCCGGCCCTTGCCAGCGCCGTAAGTTTTGGGTGCCGCAATCTGCTTGCCCGCGTGCTGGGCCAACCAAACCGACCAGTCGGTCCACCAGCTGCCGGGATGTTCTTGCGCGCCATGGAGCCACAGCGCATGGGTTCGTGGCAATTTGCCATCGGCACGTATCCAGTGGCTGCGCTTGTTTTTGGTGGGTGGGTTGATGACGCCGGCAATATGGCCAGAGGCCCCCATCACAAAACGGATGTCGCCGGGAAGGTGCTGGGTGGAGGCGTAGGCGCCCCCAATGGGCACGATATGGTCTTCGCGCGAGCCGTACACATACACCGGTATGTCCACCTTGCCTAAATCCACCTTCTGACCGCACACCGTGGCTTTGCCGGGCTTGACGAGGTTGTTTTCCAGGTAAGTGTTGCGCAAGTACCAGGCGTAATAGGGGCCGGGCAGATTGGTGCAATCCGAATTCCAGTACAACAAGTCAAACGGGGGTGGTGTTTCGCCCTTGAGGTAGTTGCCCACCACGTAGTTCCACACCAGGTCGTTGGGGCGCAAAAAGCTGAAGGTGGAGGCCAGGTCGCTACCCTTCATCAGGCCGCCCTGGCCCAGCTCGTTTTCGCGGTAGCGCACAAAGGCTTCGTCGATGAACACATCGAGCACGCCGGTGTCGGAAAAGTCCAGAAAAGTGGTCAGCAGCGTGGCGCTCTCGACCGGCAGCGCAGTCGGCTCGCCTTCGGCAGCACCCCGCGCGGCCAATACCGCCAACGCAGTGCCCAGCATGGTGCCGCCTACGCAAAACCCCAGGGCATTGATGGTGGGTGCACCGGTGATGTCACGTACCACACGGATGGCCTCAATGACGGCATGTTCAATGTAGTCGTCCCAGGTGGCCTGGGCTAGCGAGGCATCCGGGTTACGCCAGCTCACCATAAAGGTGCGGTGCCCCTGTGCCACGGCATAACGGGCCAGCGAGTTGTCGGGTTGCAAATCCAGAATGTAGAACTTGTTGATGCACGGTGGCACCATCAAAAACGGTTTCTCGTACACCGTCTCGGTGAGGGGTTTGTACTCGATGAGCTGGAAGTAGGCGTTTTCGAACACCACCGCGCCTTCGGTGGTGGCCACGTTTTTGCCGACCTCAAACACACTCTCGTCGGTCATGGATACATGGCCCTGGTGCAGATCGTGCAGCAGGTTTTGTATTCCTTTGGAGATACTCTCACCCTTGGTCTCCAGGGCTTTCTTTTGCGCCTCGGCATTCAGGGCCAAAAAGTTGCTGGGGGCCGATGCCGCCATGACCTGCTCAATGGCAAAACGGATGCGGTTACGGGTTTTGGCGTCGGACTCCACCGCGTCGGCCAGGCCCAGCATGGTCCGTTCGTTGATCTGGTACACCGCCGCCGTGAAACCCGCCAAGGGGTTGCTGGCCCAGGCCGCGTCGGCAAAACGCTTGTCACCCACTGGTTTTTGTGAGGCACCGCCCTGCCCCATCAAACCCATTACGTCCTGGATGTACTGCGCTTGCAGTGCCTTCATTTTTTCGGGCACGAAGCGAATCTCGGGCAATTTGCCCCCCTGGGGCGTAAAGTTGCCTGAAACCATCCCCAAATCAACGTTTTGCAGGCCTTGCAGGGCCCGGGCCCAGTGGTCGGTCATGGATTGCTGAAATTGTTGCGCGGCTTGGGTCCATAAGTCGGGGCTTTGTTGCGTCACACCAGGTCCTTTTTGGTCGATTGGTCTCAGGGCCGTAGTATCTCAGGCCGCGCCTACGATATCCTGACACCCCGCGCCAAAATCGCTTCAATCCGCGCCCTCGACACGCTCTTTATGTACATCATTCCCATCGGCTGGCTGTATGTGGCCCTCATGATGAGCGTGGCCGAGGCCACCAGCACCCAGGGTTCGCTGCTGGGCGCTGTGTTCACGTTCCTGTTCTACGGGGCGTTGCCGGTGTCGCTGGTGCTGTATTTCATGGGCGCCCCGGCCCGCAAACGCGCCATCCGTGCACGCGAGGCAGCCGAGCGGGCCGCAGCCCAGCCATTAGTCCAGCAAGATGCAGGCAGCCATGCGGCCCCGGACGCCGCCGGGCCGGTACGCCAAGAACCGTGACGGTTTGCCCGGGCCAGCCCCGTTCAAGGATCATCCGTGGGTGGATGTGGAATACAATCCCACAAATTCTTGCAGCAGCCACCACGCCGTCGTGATGCGCCCCGACACCATGGTTTCCCCTTCACATCGCCCCCTCCCATGACCACCCGTTCCGCCCTTGTTTTGGACAGTGTGCTGCACATGCTGCGCCCGGCGGTGCGGCTGATGCTGCGCCACGGCGTGGCTTTGCCGGCATTTGCGACGGCGCTCAAACCGGTGTTTCTGCAGGTCGCGCAAGACGAGTTACGTGCGCGTGCCATGCCCCAGACCGACAGCGCCATCAGCCTGTTGTCCGGCGTGCACCGCCGCGATGTGCGCAACCTGACCCGCCTGGCGGTGCCCACAGTACGGCCCGACGGTTTTTCCGGCCTGGCCTCGCAAGTGGTGGCGCGCTGGCTCAGCCAGGATGGCTATCTGGACGCACAGCACAGCCCGCTGCCCATTGCCCGCAGCGGCGAAGCTCCCAGTTTTGACGTCCTGGTGCGCGCCCTCAGCCAGGACGTGCGCCCGCGCGCGGTACTCGACGAGTTGCTGCGCCTGGGGTTGGTCGCCGAAGCCGATGGCCAGATCACCCTGCTCCAACACGGGTTTGTGCCGCGACAGGACTTTTCCGAGCTGGCCACCCAGGTCCGCAACAACCTGCACGACCACCTGGCAGCGGCGTACCAGAACCTGGATGGCAACGGCGATTTCCTGGAGCAGGCGGTCTTCGTCGACGCAATTACGCCCGAGTCCGCACTGCACCTGCACAAGGTGGCGGCGCAGGCCTGGAAAACCGCGTTTCACACCGTGATGCGTGAAGCGCAACTGCGCTACGACCACGACGCAGCCCACGCCAGCGCCGAACAACGCAATCAACGCGCCCGTTTCGGCGTTTACTACTATTCAACTAAAGACCAGACTCCCCATGAACCGCCTGTCTAGACTCCTGCGGCACATCCAACCGACCGCCGCGGCGCCGTGCCACCTCGCTGCCGCCTTGGCCGTGACCCTGCTGGCAAGCGCTTGCGGACCCGGTACAGGAGGCTCTGGCGGCGGCCCCATTGCAGGCACCTACACCACCAGCGAAACCTACGCCTCGACAGCCAGTACCACGGCCAGCCTGGACGGCGCTGGCGATGTGGTGGTGTCGTTTGGCGCCACGGCCATTCAAGTCGAGGGGACCTGCTGGGCTTTTAACTACCAGGGTCGTTGGGAAGAAATTGGCGGCGAAGTACGCGTTGACGGCTTTTACCGACGCGCGCCCACCGGCACGGACCTGGCCACCGCCCCAGCCATCCCGGCAACACTGGTGGCGCGCACTGCGCACAACGGGCTCTACATCACCCTGCGCGAGGCCGACGGCACCGCCATCGCCACGTTCGAACCGGCCACACCCGTGTCCAGCAGCGCAACACCCGGGACCTCGCAACCCTGCATCGCGATCGCTCCGATGTAAATGCCCAAGCGCCGGCGCGGGTCCAATCAAACGCCCTCCACCTCCCGGTCAAAGTCCTTGTCCGCCGGTATCAGCACCTGCGCCTGCTCGTCGGACAGCGCCTCCACCTTTTTGAGCGCACGCCCCATGGCCCGGCTGCGGGTTTCGGCGTTGTCCAGGGTGTTGAGCACGGTTTGGGTTTGCGACTTGACCTTGGCCAGCACGCCGCCAAACTTGTCAAACTCGGTTTTGACCGCGCCCAGCACCTGCCAGACTTCGCTGGAACGCTTTTCCAGCGCCAGGGTGCGAAAGCCCATTTGCAGTGAACTGAGCATGGCCAGCAGCGTGGTGGGACCGGCCAGGGTGACGCGGTGGTCGCGCTGCAGGCCCTCCATCAGGCCGGGGCGGCGCAGCACCTCGGCGTACAGGCCTTCGGTGGGTAGGAACAGGATGGCAAAGTCGGTGGTGTGCGGCGGCTCCACGTATTTGTCGACCATGGACTTGGCTTCCAGGCGAATGCGCAGTTCCAGCGCTTTGCCGGCCGCATCGGCCCCGGCCACGTCGGCACGCTGCTGCGCGTCCAGCAGACGTTCGTAGTCTTCGTTGGGAAACTTGGCGTCGATGGGCAGCCACAGCGGTGCGCCATTCTCGGATTTGCCGGGCAGTTTGATGGCAAAGTCGACCACATTTTTGCTGCCGGGCCGGGTGGCCACCTGGGCCGCGTACTGGTCGCTGACCAGCACCTGCTCCAGCAAACTGGCCAGTTGCGCCTCGCCAAAAATGCCGCGCGTCTTCACATTGGTGAGCAGGTGTTTGAGGTCGCCCACACCCTGCGCCAGCGTTTGCATTTCGCCCAGGCCCTTGTGCACCTGCTCCAGCCGGTCGGCCACCTGTTTGAAGCTCTCGCCCAGGCGGGCCTGCAGGGTGGACTGCAGTTTTTCGTCCACGGTGGCGCGCATTTCGTCGAGCTTGGCGGTGTTGCTGGTCTGCAGTTGGGTGAGCTGCGCCTCCAGCGTGGCGCGCACCTCGCCGATGCGCCGGGCGTTCGATTCGGCCAAGCTGCCCAGTTGCGCCGTCAGGGTCTCGCTGGTGGTGGTGGACAAGGCGGCCAATTGCTGGCCGAAGGCACCCAGTTGGGCGTCGAGTGTGGCGCGCATTTCGCCCAGGCGGCGGGCATTGGATTCGCTCAAGCCCCCCAATTGGCCGGCCAGCGTGTCAGACAGCGTTTTTTGCAGCAGGGTCAGCTGCTGGCCAAAGGCGTCGATCTGGGTGTTTTGTGTGCGTGTGGCCTCGGCCCCCTGCTGCGTCAGGCTTTGCTGGAAGGTGGCCAGGCTGTGCGTCAGCTCCTGGCGCGCGCCTTTGGACGACTCGGCCACCTCGCGGCGCAGTTCACGCTCCAGCCGCTCACTGCCCTGCTGGATTTGCGCACGCAGGTCGTGCAGCTCTTTGTGCAGCAGTTGCGCCTCCAAAGCGCCGCTGGGTGCGCGCGAGGCTCGCAGCACCAGCACGCCCAGCAGAAGCACACTGGCCACGCCCAGCGCCAACTGCGCCCACACAATCCCGGTATTCACGTCCATTCCTGCCCCAAAAATTTATAAGAAATAGGCCTTTTCCGCACGTCGGACGTGCGCAAGCAGCTATAAATTCAATAGCAATTCACACCAAAAGGCACCAACCCATTCAGTCCTTTTCCCACCCCATCTGCGCTTCAGACACATCCAAGCCGTCGGCTGCAATGTGCTGGTCGGCGTCAGTCCGGGTTGGCACTCAGTCGAGCCAGGTGGTGAAGTCCGCCACCGGCACGCGCGGTGTGTGAAAACCATTCACGGGAGCCTGCGGGTCGGCATAACCCAGGGCCATGCCACACACCAGCATTTCATTGGCACCTGCGCCCACGTGCGGCATGATGATTTTGGCAAAACCGTTCCACGCCGCCTGCGGGCAGGTGTGCAGGCCCTGCGCCCGCGCCGCCACCATGATGCTTTGCAAAAACGTGCCGTAGTCGATCATGGAGCCGCGCCCCATGACGCGGTCGACGGTGAACATCAATCCCACTGGCGCATCGAAAAAACGGTAATTGCGCTGGTGCTGGGCGTGCATTTTGTCCTTGTCGCCCTTGCCGATGCCCAGCAAACCGTACAGACCCCAACCGTTTTCGCGGCGGCGGTCAATATAGGGGCTGATCCATTGCTGCGGGTAGTAATCGTATTCTTCGGCGTATTCGGCGGCCACAGCGGGGTCGGCGCGCATCGCGTCGTGCGCCGCGCACACTTTTTCGACCAAACTGTCGCGGCTGGCGCCACTGAGCACATACACGCGCCACGGCTGGCAGTTGGTGCCCGAAGGCGCCCGGCTGGCCACTTGCAGCAGGTGTTCGATGGTCGCCTTCTCGACCGCTTGTGCCGTAAAGGCGCGCACCGACATACGCGAGGTGATGGCGGCGTCCACAATTTCTGATGGGGTCATAACAAAGTCTCCAAAACGGTTCTCAAATGGGGTGGTAAAGGTACCGGGCGGCGGGTGCACCGGTCCACATACACGTGTACAAAATGTCCCTTGGCGGCAGTCATGTCGCCTTCACCAAAAATACCCAGCTCGTAGCGCACACTGGACGTGCCCAGGCGCGCCACCCGGATACCCACCTGCACCGTTTGCGGAAACGCCAGGGACGCAAAATAATTGCACTGGGTCTCAATCACCAGGCCGATGGTGTTGCCCGCATGAATATCGAGCGCACCCTGCTCGATCAGGTAGGCGTTCACCGCCGTATCGAACCAGCTGTAATACACCACGTTGTTGACGTGGCCGTAGGCGTCGTTGTCCATCCAGCGGGTGGTTATGGCGTGAAAAACCCGGAACGCGCTGCGCGGTTGCGGCGTCGGCTGGGTGGCGGGGGCTTGCTGCATGCGCAGATTGTGCCAGTGCGCAAAGCCCCATCCGCTGCACCGCCACGCGCGGATTACGCGCATGTGACAGAGTGCACCAAAACGACGCCGGCGCCAATTTATTGCATTGCAGCAAAATTTACTTGCGTGCGCAGGGCAACTCCCTATAATCCGACCCATGCTGCACTGCAACATGCATTTCGCACCGCCAGCGCGCATGGTTTATGTACTCACCCACTGGAGATCAATATGCTGACCGTTGAACAAGTAATGGCATCGCACAAAGCCAACATCGAAACCCTGTTTGGCCTGACCAACAAGGCGTTTGAAGGCGTCGAAAAGATTGTTGAATTGAACTTGGCCGCTTCCAAAGCCGCGCTGTCGGATGCTTCCAGCCACACCCAGTCGCTGCTGAACGTCAAAGACGCGCAGGAATTGGTAGCCCTGCAATCCAGCCTGTTTCAGCCCTTGGCCGAAAAAACCGCCGCCTACAACCGCCACCTCTACGACATTGCCACCGGAGTGACCGCAGAATTCAGCAAGAACGTGGAGGCCCAGGCGGCTGAAGCACAACAAAAATTCATGGGCTTGGTGGACAACGCAGCCAAAAATGCCCCCGCTGGTTCGGAAGCGGCCGTCGCCATCATGAAAAGTTCTGTAGCTGCGGCCAACAATGCAATGGAGTCGGTTCAAAAAGCCGTCAAACAGGCTACCGAGGTGGCAGAAGCCAACTACAACGCTGTGGCTGCAACAGCTGTGAATGCCACCAGCAAAAAGCGCTGAAGGACATAAATAGTGACTTTTGGGGCCACTCCCCTAGACAAATAGGTACAAACCCTAATACAATACACACACTGAATTAAGTTGTTCAGTTTGTATGTACCAGTTGTCTCCTCGGGTCCTTTCGAAACCTTCAGGTTCAGGGATCCCTTCAGGGCCCCGTTGCAAAACGGGGCCTTTTTTTTGGTCTGATGGCAGGAATACGCAAGTTAGCCATAACTGCTATATTGCACTGCAACATATTCTGAAAGCGAGGCTTCCATGCTGTACCAGCTTTATGAAACCCAACGCTCCTTGATGGAGCCGTTTTCTGACTTGGCCTATGCTGCGGCCAAGGCGTACGGGAACCCGCTTTCAATTCTGGGCCAAAACCCGTTTGCGCAGCGCATTTCGGCCGGCTACGACCTGCTGCACCGCCTGGGCAAAGACTATGAAAAGCCCGAATTTGGCCTGCGCACCATCAATGTGAATGGCGTGGATGTGGCCATTCACGAGCGGGTGGAAATTGACAAGCCTTTTTGCGAGCTGCGCCGCTTCAAGCGTTTTAGCGACGACACGCCCACGCTCGATGTCATCAAAGCCCAGCCTGCGGTTCTGATAGTGGCGCCCCTGTCGGGCCACTACGCCACGCTGTTGCGCGACACGGTCAAGACCATGCTGGGCGACCACAAGGTCTACATCACCGACTGGAAAAACGCCCGCCTGGTGCCCTTGTCCGAAGGGGCCTTCCACTTGGACGACTATGTGAACTACGTGCAAGAGTTCATTCGCCACATTCAGGGCAAATACGGCAACTGCCACGTCATGAGCGTGTGCCAACCCACCGTGCCGGTGCTGGCCGCCGTGTCGCTGATGGCCAGTCGGGGCGAGCTGACGCCGCTGTCCATGACCATGATGGGTGGCCCGATTGACGCGCGCAAATCCCCCACCGCCGTCAACAACCTGGCCATGAACAAGAGCCACAGCTGGTTTGAAAACAATGTGATTTACCGCGTTCCCACCAGCTTTGCCGGTGCCGGGCGACGCGTGTACCCCGGCTTTTTGCAACACTCCGGTTTTGTGGCCATGAACCCGGATCACCACGCCAAAAGCCATTACGACTACTTTCGCGACCTGATCAAGGGGGACGATGCTGGTACCGAGGCACACCGCAAGTTCTACGACGAATACAACGCCGTGCTGGACATGGACGCCGATTACTACCTGGAAACCATCAAGGTGGTGTTCCAGGACTTCAGCCTGGTCAACGGCACCTGGGACGTGACGGGTGTGGACGGTACCGTGGAGCGCGTGCGCCCGGCGGACATCCGCACCACAGCGCTGATGTCGGTGGAAGGTGAGCTGGACGATATCTCGGGCTCCGGCCAAACCCAGGCCGTGCACGGCATTTGCACCGGCGTGCCAAAGACCCACCAGCGGCACTTTGAAGCCAAGGGTGCTGGCCACTACGGCATTTTTTCTGGGCGGCGCTGGCGCGAACATGTGTACCCGCAGGTCAAGGCGTTTATTCTGGCGCACCACGCCAAGGCCCCGGTGCAAGCTGCTACCTTTGAAGAAGAACAAGCCATAACGCGCGTGGAACGTGCGCAAGCAGCTACTAAAACTGTAGCAAACAAGCGCAAAACAAAATCCGAATAAAGCGACAGTGAAGCACGCCACCCCTTTGCAGCCGGACTTGGCTGCACGCCTGCTGGACGCCCTGCCCCAAACCCAGTGCACGCGCTGCGGCTATCCGGATTGCGCAGCGTATGCCCAGGCCATTGCCGCTGGCGAGGCCGCCACCAACCAATGCCCGCCCGGTGGTCAGGAAGGCGTGGCGCGCCTGGCGGCCATTACCGGCACCGCCGCCCTGCCACTGGACCCGGCGTTCGGGCAGGAGGCCCCGCGCGCGGTGGTCTACATTGACGAGAACTGGTGCATTGGCTGCACGCTGTGCATCCCGGCCTGCCCAACCGACGCCATTGTGGGCAGCAACAAACGCATGCACACCGTCATCGAAGCCTATTGCACCGGCTGCGAGTTGTGCCTGCCGGTGTGCCCGGTGGACTGCATCGTGCTGGAAAACGCCAGTGGCAGCGCCACCGGCTGGGCTGCATGGAGCAGCGCCCAGGCCGACACGGCCCGCCAGCGCTACACCCAAAGCCAACTGCGCCGCCAACGCCAGGCTGTCGAACACGCCGTGCGGCTAGAACACAAGGCACAGACCAAACTGGCCAACCTCGCAGCACATTCGCAGCACACCGACCCCGCGGTGCTGGACAAAAAACGCAGTGTGATTGAAGCCGCCCTGGAGCGCGCCCGCGCCAAACGCCAGGCGCAGGGGGGCGCTGCTTAGCCCGCTGCGCCCAAGCCGCCAGGCTCGGTGTCAGGCGCCCCGCGGTGCACCTCGGCCCCCACAGTTCCCGCTGCCCATGCGGCCCCGCCCGGTGCCACCAGGGGCAAGTTCAGTTCAAACGTGCTCCCCACCCCTGCAGTGGAGTACACCCGCAAAGTGCCTCCCAGGGTTTTGCGAACCAGGCTATCCACAATACTCATGCCCAACCCGGTTCCACCTTTGCCCACCTTGGTGCTGAAAAAGGGGTCCAGAACGTGCTGCAGTACACCGGGCGACATACCCACCCCGTTGTCCACAAAACGCAGCACAACCCGATCGCCTTTGCACGCTGCACCAATAGTCAATACGCCATCGCTGCGGCCTTCAAAAGCGTGCAGGTACGCGTTGTTAACCAGGTTAATTACCACCTGGCCCAGCGGCCCTGGGAAACTGTCCATCAGAATACCCGGCGCAATCGCCTGCACCACCTGATGCGGCTTGTTTTTGAGGCTGGGGCTCAGCGATGACACCACTTCTGAGACCACCTCGGCCAGATCAAAACTACGCCGCTGTTCGCTGGCCTGGTCGGCCGATACCTGCTTGAAGTTTCTCAGCAGGGTTTTGGCACGGTCCAGGTTGCTCACCAGCAGTTGTCCACCGTTCGCCAGCGCACTATTGAGTTCCAGCAGTGTCGACTTCTTGAGTTGCCCGGTTTCGAGCTGGTGCTGCAACTGGGTCGACAAGTCGGCCAATGTATTGGCCACCAACAGGCTGTTGCCGATGGGTGTGCTCAACTCATGGGACACGCTGGCCACCAGCACCGACAGGGTGGCACGGGCCTGGCTGCGCGCCAATTCCTCATGCGACTCCTGCAGCCGCTCCATGGCCTGCGCCAGTTCACGGGTGCGTTTGGCCACACGCTGTTCCAGATCGGCATTGAGGGCACGAATTTCCTGCTCGGCATGCACCTTGTCGGTCACATCCAGAAACACGGCAAAAAGGCCCATCAACTCGCTGTTTTCGTAGTCCGGCAATACCGATACATCGACCCAGCGCATTTCCCCCGTTTCGGGGTCGCGGTGGGTACGCCGGTAGTTTTGTGCGCTTCCGATCAACGCTTTGTCCCAGTGTGGCAACACCTGCTCGGTTACCTCGCGTGGCAAATAGTCGGTAAACAACTTGCCCACAATTGCCTGCGGATCGAGCCCCAGCGAGCGGGCGTATTGCGCATTGCAGCGGCGCAGGCGCCCGTGTGGATCAAACGACGCAATACCGGCGGGTACATTGTTGAGCAGCAGGTTCAAGTCCCGCTCGCGCTGAATGACATCTGCGTGTTGCTGCGCCAGGCTAGCCGAAAGCTGTAGTGCACGGTTGCGGCTATTGAGCAGGCTCTGACGGGCCGCGTAGGCCAAAAAGGAGGTAATGCCGATCAGTACCACAATGGTGACCGTCACCATGCCCGCCGGGGATCGTGGTGTGGGATGAAATACCCCGGCGATCTCCGCCACCCCCAGCCCCGCCAGGTAAACGATGCTGAAAAAGGCCATGGCCGTTAGCCAGCGCCCGCCCAGAATCCACCCCGCCATGGCAATGCAAAACGGGAAAATGATGACAACGGAGGTGTGAACCCCCGAAAACGCCCATGCCGTTGCGCTGGCCATCAGCCAGGCCCCCACCACAATAACCATGACCGAACGCTGCGGGCCATGGCGCAATTGCCAGCGGCTAAGCAAAAGCACCACCGCCATGGAAAGCGGCGGCATGTAGCGACTCCACGCAGACGGCGAAACCGCCACCACGCTGGCAAAACCAGCCAGCGTCGCGAACAGAACCACCCAATGGATCCAGTTCACAAACCGGCGAAACCCGGCAGTTTCGTCCAGGTAATTGAGGGAGGTGGGGTCAACGCGCATACGTTCGGGTCTGAAGCGGCTGCGCCGACTTTAGCAGATGCACGCTGGCGTCACCAGCAAAAAACTACGCCGCTGCCAGTGCCGCAAAGGCCCGCACCACTTCGGGCGGCGCTTGCACCAGTTCAATCAGCACGCCCTCGCCTGCAATGGGGAATTCGTCATTCGACTTGGGGTGCAAAAAGCAGATGTCAAACCCGGCGGCCCCCTTGCGAATGCCGCCCGGCGCAAAGCGCACACCCTTGGCGGTGAGCCACTGCACGGCGGTGGGCAGGTCGTCAATCCACAGCCCCACGTGGTTGAGCGGCGTGGTGTGCACGGCGGGTTTCTTTTCGGGGTCCAGCGGCTGCATCAAGTCCACTTCGACCTTGAAAGGGCCAGTGCCGATGGCGCAGATGTCTTCATCCACGTTTTCTTTTTCGCTCTGGAAGGTGCCCGTCACCTCCAACCCCAGCATGTCCACCCACAAGGTTTGCAGGCGTGTCTTGTCGGGGCCGCCAATGGCGATTTGCTGGATGCCCAGCACCTTGAATGGGCGGGGCAACTCGGCGTGCCCCATGCTGCTCATTGCTCAAACTCCACGATGGGCTGGTCCACCGTCAGGCTTTCGCCCTTGGCCGCCAGCACCTTGCCCACCACACCGTCGGCAGCAGCAAACAGCACGTTTTCCATCTTCATGGCTTCAATCACCGCCACGCGTTCACCGGCCTGCACCTTTTGACCGACCACCACGGACACCTCCGCCAACAGCCCCGGCATGGGTGACAGCACGTAGCGGCTCATATCGGGCGCGGCCTTGTGCGGCATCAGGGCATGCAGCTCGGCCATGCGCGGCGACATGACCAGTGCGTCGATGCGCGTGCCGTTGTGCTGCACCCGCAGTGCCAGCGGATTTTTGGGTGTGCCGCGCTCCACCTGGGCCGTAAACGGCTGGCCGTTGACCGTGCCGTCAATGGCGATGTCGTTCAGCCGCGAATTGCTACGAATTTCATAGCTGCTTGCGCCCACCACTACGCGCGCAGAGCCGGTTTCACCTACAAATTCGTCCACATGCACTGCCGTGTAGGCGTGCTGACCTTGCATATCCAGCGTGACCACCACATAGTCTTTGCCCGCGTTCACGGCGTAGCCCGGCAACTGGCCCGAGATGGTGGCCGCGCGCTCGCGCGACTTGCGCCGCACGAACGCGGCCAGCGCCACCAGAAAGTCGGCATCGTCATGCGGCACATCTTCCGCCGCAAACCCTTTGCCATAGTGTTCGGCAATAAAACCGGTGTTGAATTTCCCCGCTACAAACTGGGGGTGCGCCAGCAGCGCGGCCTGAAAAGGAATGTTGGAGCTGATGCCGCGGATGACAAAACCGTTGAGCGCCTCGCGCATCTTGGCAATGGCCTCATTGCGGTCTTTGCCGTGCACGATGAGCTTGGCGATCATCGAGTCGTAGTACATGGGGATCTCGCCACCGTCTTGCACACCGGTATCCACGCGCACGCCGTACCAATGGGTGGTATCCGCCTGGTGCATGGTTTGAGCGGGCGGCGCAAAACGTACCAGGCGACCTGTACTGGGCAAGAAATTGCGGAACGGGTCTTCGGCGTTGATGCGGCACTCCATGGCCCAGCCTTCGCGTTTGACCTGTTCTTGCGTCAAAGGCAGTTTTTCGCCAGCCGCCACGCGAATCATCAGCTCCACCAAATCGAGCCCCGTAATGCACTCGGTGACCGGGTGCTCCACCTGCAGGCGGGTGTTCATTTCCAGAAAGTAAAAGTCCTGGTTTTTGCCCACCACGAACTCCACCGTACCGGCGCTTTGGTACTGCACGGCCCGGGCCAAGCTAACGGCCTGCTCGCCCATGGCTTTGCGGGTGGCATCGCTGATGAAGGGGCTGGGCGCCTCTTCAATCACCTTCTGGTGGCGGCGCTGGATGGAGCACTCGCGCTCGTTCAGGTAAATCACATTGCCGTGGGCGTCGCCAATGAGCTGAATTTCAATGTGGCGGGGCTCTTCGACAAATTTTTCGATGAACACACGATCATCACCAAAGCTGTTGCGCGCTTCGTTTTTGCAACTGCTAAAGCCTTCCAACGCTTCCTTGTCGTTGAAGGCCACACGAAGACCCTTGCCACCGCCGCCGGCCGACGCCTTGATCATGACGGGGTAGCCAATGCCTTTGGCGATCTCCACCGCCTGCTGCGGCGTGTCGATGGCGTCGTTCACGCCGGGGATGCAGTTCACACCAGCCTTAAGCGCCAGCTTTTTGGACTCGATCTTGTCGCCCATGGCGCCCACCGAGAAGTGCTTGGGGCCAATAAAAATGATGCCCTCTTCTTCCACACGTTTGGAAAACTCGGCGTTCTCGCTCAAAAAGCCATAGCCCGGGTGCACTGCTTGCGCGCCGGTCTGTTTGCAGGCGGCAATGATTTTGTCGGCCAGCAAATAGCTCTCGCGGCTGGGCGCAGGGCCAATGTGCACGGCCTCGTCGGCCAACAAAACATGGCGTGCGTCGCGGTCGGCGTCCGAATACACGGCAACCGTTTTGATGCCCATTTTTTTGGCGGTGGCGATGACGCGGCAAGCGATTTCGCCGCGGTTAGCGATCAGTATTTTGGTAAACATATTTTTCCCCAAGGTAATGTCATTGGCGGGCAAGTGGATTCGGCGTGGACGCTTCTACGCGCTCCAGGGTGTTGCGGTCGGTGTGGTGAAACAGCTCGGCCTGGCCTGCAATGCGCAGCACCGTGTCTTCTTCGTAGCTCCAGGTGCCGTCGGTGTGGACTTCCACCTGAATCACGAACTCCACGGTATCAAACGCGTGGGCCAGAAACGGCACCGAGTTAATTCCAAAATGCGGGTCACCCTTGCGCGCGCGCAGCGTAAAGCTGCGGGCATCAGGCGTCGCCTGGCCACCGGCCATCAACGTGACACCGCGCGGAATACTCAGGGTGTGGATGACGGTTTGCGTGGCGGGCTCCCACAGCCAGTAACCCACCTGCTCGTGGTAGGTTTTGACCTGCTCGGGCTTGGTGATGTGCACGTGGTAGCGCAGGCCGTACAACAATTGCGGACCGTTAGTCACCGGGTCTATGGGTTGCAACTCCAGTCGCTCCACATAAGCCTGCTTGCGCGGCCCGTCCACCTTGGGCTTGACGTCCAGCCCACGCACGCCGCGCCAGATACCGGCCAGTGGTGTGAGCGGGCCCAGGTGGGCCAGCGTATGCACATCCACCGCCGCGGGCTCGGTGTAGATGTCGTTGGGAAAGGATGTATCACCCATAACCGGCCTCACAGCGGAATGTTCCCGTGCTTGCGCCACGGGTTCTCGATCTTCTTGTCTTTCAACATCACCAGGCTGCGGCAGATGCGCTTGCGGGTCTCGCTAGGCAGAATCACATCGTCAATAAAGCCCCGCGCCCCCGCCACAAATGGGTTCGCAAAGCGGGCCTTGTATTCGGCCTCTTTGGCAGCCAGCTTGGCCGGGTCGCCCTTGTCTTCACGGAAGATGATTTCCACCGCGCCCTTGGCCCCCATCACCGCAATCTCGGCGTTCGGCCAGGCAAAGTTGACGTCGCCACGCAAATGCTTGGACGCCATCACGTCATAGGCACCGCCATAGGCTTTGCGGGTGATGACCGTGATCTTGGGCACCGTGCACTCGGCATACGCGTACAGCAGCTTGGCGCCGTGTTTGATGATGCCGCCGTACTCTTGCGAGGTGCCAGGCATGAAGCCGGGCACGTCCACAAACGTGATCACAGGAATGTTGAACGCATCACAAAAACGCACAAACCGCGCCGCCTTGATGCTGCTCTTGATGTCCAGGCAACCGGCCAGCACCAGCGGCTGATTGGCCACAATGCCAATGGTCTGCCCGTCCATTCGGGCAAAGCCAATGAGGATGTTCTTGGCGTACTCGGGCTGCAGCTCGAAGAAGTCGCCATCGTCCACGGTTTTGACGATCAGCTCCTTCATGTCATAGGCTTTGTTGGGGTTGTCGGGCACCAGGGTGTCCAGGCTGGTGTCCAGGCGGTCAATGGGATCGCCGCTCTTGCGCACAGGGGCCTTCTCGCGATTGCTCAAAGGCAGGTAGTTGTACAGGCGGCGCAGCATCAGCAGCGCCTCCACGTCGTTTTCAAACGCCAGGTCGGCCACACCGCTCTTGGTGGTGTGGGTGATGGCACCGCCCAGTTCTTCGGCGGTTACTTCTTCGTGTGTGACGGTCTTCACCACCTCGGGGCCAGTGACGAACATGTAGGAGCTGTCTTTCACCATGAAGATGAAGTCGGTCATGGCGGGGCTGTACACCGCGCCACCGGCAGAGGGCCCCATGATCATGCTGATTTGCGGAATGACGCCGCTGGCCAGCACGTTTTTCTGGAACACATCGGCATACCCCCCCAGCGAGGCCACGCCCTCCTGAATGCGCGCGCCGCCTGAGTCGTTGAGGCCAATCACCGGCGCGCCCACCTTCATGGCCTGGTCCATGATCTTGCAAATTTTTTCGGCGTGCGCTTCGCTCAAGGCGCCGCCAAACACCGTGAAATCCTGGCTAAAAACGAACACCAAACGGCCGTTGATCATGCCGTAGCCAGTGACCACACCGTCGCCAGGAATCTTGTTGTCGGCCATGCCAAAGTCCACACAGCGGTGCTCGACAAACATGTCCCACTCTTCAAACGTGCCTTCGTCCAGCAGCACCTCCAGGCGCTCGCGGGCGGTGAGCTTGCCTTTTTTGTGCTGCGCGTCGATGCGCTTTTGGCCACCGCCCAGGCGGGCTTGTTCGCGTTTGGATTCCAGTTGTTCCAGGATGTCGTGCATGGTTTCCTTCTTCCTTTGGCTATGCGTTGGGTCGTTGTTTTGCTATTTAATTAGGAGCTGCTTGCGCTTGTCCAGCGTGCGCAAACAGCAGATTTCGTGCTGCGGTAGAGGCCGCCATCTGGCCCGCCTCCACAGCCTGTGTCATGGTGGGCAACAGCGCACAGACGGCCGGGTTTTGGCGGAATGCCTGTTTAAGGCCCGCATCGATGCTCTCCCACATCCAGGCCAGCGCCTGGTGCTGCCGACGAGCAGCCAGCGTGCCGTTGGCGTGGCCCAACTTCTGAAATTGCGTCACCGCACCCCAGAACGTATCGACCCCCGTGCCGTGCAAAGCGCTGATCTGGATGACCTGGGGATTCCAGAATGGGTCGCTGCCCCCCGAGGGGGCCTTCGCGCCTTCGGGCGGCCGTGCGGCGCTCTTGTCTGGTTGTTCGGAATGGCCGTGCATGCCCAACAAGCGCAAGCTGGAGGTGATCTGCGCGCGGGCGCGGGTGGCGGCGTCGGGGTCAATATCGGCTTTGTTAATAGCCACCAGGTCGGCCAGTTCCATCACGCCCTTCTTGATGGACTGCAGTTCGTCACCCGCATTGGGCAGCTGTAGCAGCACAAACATGTCCGTCATGCCGTGCACGGCGGTCTCGCTTTGGCCAACGCCAACGGTTTCAACTATCACCACGTCATAACCCGCCGCTTCGCAGACCAGCATGGCCTCGCGCGTTTTCTCGGCCACCCCGCCCAGCGTGCCGCTGCTGGGGCTGGGGCGGATGTAGGCCTTCTCGTGCACCGAGAGCTTTTCCATGCGCGTTTTGTCGCCCAGGATGGAGCCGCCGGACACGGTACTGGACGGGTCGATGGTGAGCACCGCCACGCGGTGGCCTTGATCGATCAGGTACAGGCCAAGGGCCTCGATGAATGTGGATTTGCCCACGCCCGGCACGCCGCTGATGCCTAAGCGGAACGACTTACCGGTGTGCGGCAACAAGGCGGTGAGCAGCACATCGGCCTGCGCGCGGTGGTCGGCACGGGTGGATTCGAGCAGGGTGATGGCTTTGGCGATTGACCTGCGCTGTGCCGGGCCATGGCCGTGAACGATAGCATCCAAGCCTGAATTTGCTATCGAATCAGGAGCTGCTTGCGCAGATGGAACGGGCGCTAACGGCATTTTCTTCACAAAATCTCAAACCCACGCCCATCGGGCAGGCGGTAGCGCAGAAAGTCTCTACGGTCTTCGGTAAGGATGTGGGTGCAATCCAGCCTCTGCCCCAACCAGACCAGCGATACGTCTGCCAAGTCGGCCAGCGATTTGCCCGGTTCGGTGTAGCTTTGCATGTACTCCACCATCGGCGGTACATCCGCCAGCTCAATGTCGTTGACCAAGGCACCACCCGAGGCGATCCAGTTCAGCAACGCAAAATGCCCCGTAGGCGACAGGATGTAACTGGCCTCCGAAATGCAAGGCCAAGTAGTCACCAAATGCCGGCCCTGGACTTGCGCGGCGCGCAGCTTGGCGACATACAAGGCATGGCGCACTTCTTTGATGTCAAAAAAAGCCACCATCACGCTGGTATCTAACAGGGCGTATTTCATTTCCCGTACTTGGCCTTGGGTTCAGCAGCCATGGGCGTGGCTACCAAAGGGTCAGCTTGTTCGTCCCGGTTTTTTTCTGCGGCATGCTTTTTCTGCACCGCTTCGCGCGCCAAGGCTTTTACTTGAGCCGCCTTGTTGGTAGTGGCTGCAGTTTGTGCCAGATCATCCAACCCGTATTGCGCACGCGCCTGCATCAGCAGTGCTACGGAATCCTTGGGGGCCAAGGCGCTTTCCAGCAAATCCTGCACGAACTTGGACTTGGTGACCTTGAGGCGGCCCACCTCCAGCTCCAGACGCTTTTCAATTTCGGGGCTGAGCCGTATAGACAGAGCAGACATGGCGTACTCCTTTTTACGAATGTAATTTGTATGGCAGTATTTCAACACACAAAAATACAGTCGTCAATTTTGCAAAGCCTTCTCAATCTGCCCCAGCACCTCGCGCGCCGACACCGGTATCGGCGTACCTGGCCCAAAAATGCCCTTCACACCTGCCGCATTCAAAAAGTCGTAGTCCTGGCGCGGAATCACGCCGCCCACAAACACGACGATGTCGTCCGCGCCCTGCTTTTTCAACTCGGCAATGATGGCGGGCACCAGCGTTTTGTGGCCTGCGGCGAGCGTGGACACACCCACCGCGTGCACATCGTTCTCAATGGCCTGGCGGGCGCATTCCTCGGGGGTTTGGAACAGCGGGCCCATGTCCACGTCAAAACCCAAGTCAGCAAAGGCGGTGGCCACCACTTTGGCGCCGCGGTCGTGGCCGTCTTGGCCCAGTTTGCTGATCATCACGCGTGGGCGGCGACCTCTCGTTCGGCAAATGCTGCAATATCGGCCTTGAGCTGGTTCCAGTAGTCCATGGTTTCCCCCTTGGCGGAGTCATAAGCGGCGGCGTACACGCCCGAGACTTTATTGGTGTCGGCACGGTGACGGCCAAAGGCTTTTTCCATGGCGTCGCTCACCTCGCCCACCGTGGCGCGCAGGCGAATGGCTTTGATAGACAGGTCCAGCAAATTGGCAGGTTTGCCGTCTGCATCCAGCGTATCGGGGTGGCCTGCTGCAAAAGTGATAGCTGCCAGCGCTTGCTGCACCTGCGCAGAGTCGCGTTTTTGCTTGATATTTTGGAGACGGGCAATCTGCGAATCCCGCACGGCCACGTTGTCAATATCACGCGCCTCGATCACATCTTCACTCTTCAGCTTGTACTTGTTCACGCCCACAATCACGTCCTGCCCGCTGTCAATGCGCGCCTGCTTGTCGGCGGCGGCGGCTTCGATCTTCAGCTTGGCCCAGCCGCTGTCCACGGCCTTGGTCATGCCGCCCATGGCTTCGACTTCCTCGATGATCTTCCACGCCGCGTCCGCCATGTCCTGCGTCAGCTTCTCCATCATGTAGCTGCCCGCCCAGGGGTCGATCACGTTGGTGATGTGCGTCTCTTCCTGGATGATGAGCTGCGTGTTGCGGGCGATGCGCGCGCTGAACTCGGTCGGCAGCGCGATGGCTTCGTCAAAGCTGTTGGTGTGCAGGCTCTGCGTGCCGCCAAACACGGCGGCCATGGCTTCGATGGTGGTGCGCACCACGTTGTTGTAGGGGTCTTGCTCGGTGAGGCTCCAGCCGCTGGTCTGGCAGTGCGTGCGCAGCATCAGGCTCTTCGGGTTCTTCGCGTCAAAACCTTTCATGATGCGGCACCACAGCAGGCGCGCCGCGCGCATCTTGGCTACCTCTAAATAGAAGTTCATGCCAATCGCCCAGAAGAAGCTCAGGCGCCCGGCAAAGTCGTCCACGTCCAGCCCGGTGGCAATGGCGGTCTTCACGTATTCCTTGCCGTCGGCCAGCGTAAAAGCCAGTTCCAGCGCCTGGTTGGCACCGGCCTCCTGCATGTGGTAGCCCGAGATGCTGATCGAGTTGAATTTGGGCATGTTCTTGGCCGTGTAGCCAATGATGTCGCCAATGATGCGCATGCTGGGCGCGGGCGGGTAGATGTAGGTGTTGCGCACCATGAACTCTTTCAGAATGTCGTTCTGAATGGTTCCGGAGAGCTTGTCCTGGCTTACGCCCTGCTCTTCGGCCGCCACCACGTAACCTGCCAGCACCGGCAACACGGCGCCGTTCATGGTCATGGACACGCTCACCTTGTCCAGCGGAATCTGGTCGAACAGGATCTTCATGTCCTCCACCGAATCAATCGCCACACCCGCCTTGCCCACGTCGCCCGTCACACGCGGGTGGTCGCTGTCATAACCGCGGTGCGTTGCCAGATCAAACGCGACCGACACGCCCTGCCCGCCTGCGGCCAGCGCTTTGCGGTAGAACGCATTGGATTCTTCGGCGGTAGAAAAGCCCGCGTATTGGCGAATCGTCCAGGGCCGCACGGCGTACATGGTGGCCTGTGGGCCGCGCAAAAAGGGCTCAAAGCCCGGCAGCGTGTCGGCGTGTTTCAAATGGGCCGTATCGGCAGCGGTGTACAGGGGTTTGACGGTGATGCCGTCGGGCGTGACCCAATTCAGCGCGTCTACATTGCCACCGGGGGCCGATTTGGCGGCAGCACGCAGCCACGCGGCGTGGCTGCCCTGGTCAAATTCGGGCCTGGCGTCCTGCGGGGCGGCATTGATTTCGGCTTTGGGGTCGGTCATGGTGGCATCCATTCGGGTCGATTGCAGGGTCGAGATCGGGTTCAGAGCACAGCACACACGCATCGCATTGTGGTGCGGTGCAGCGGCTTGCAGGCTGCGAATTTTACATTATTTATAATTATTGATTACAAACATTCAATCCGGCTTACAATTTGCGCCATGCCAGCCCTTGCCAACGCCGCCCGCCCGGCAGCCCCAAGCCCACGTTTGCCGCAACGCGCCTTGTATGAAGACGGTGGCCGAGCTGCTGCGCCAGCGCATCTACAAACGCGAGCTGGAGCCCGGCAGCTGGATCGACGAGCTAAAGATTGCGCAGGAGTACGACATCAGCCGCACCCCCCTGCGCGAGGCACTGAAAGTGCTGGCCGCCGAAGGCCTGGTCACCATGAAGGTGCGCCGCGGCGCCTATGTGACCGAGGTGTCCAACCAGGACCTGGCCGACGTGTACCACCTGCTGAGCCTGCTGGAGAGCGATGCCGCGGCAGTGGTGGCCGAGCGCGCCACTGCGGCCGAGCTGGCCGAGCTGCAGGCCTTGCACCAAGAGTTAGAGCTCTCCGCCCGCCCCGGCGAGGAAGACATCACCCCATTTTTCGCCATTAACGAGCGCTTTCACATGCGCCTGCTGGCCATTGCCAACAACCGCTGGCGCGACCAGATGGTGGCCGACTTGCGCAAGGTGATGAAACTCA
This sequence comes from Candidatus Aalborgicola lynettensis, assembly GCA_016719405.1. GTDB lineage: Bacteria > Pseudomonadota > Gammaproteobacteria > Burkholderiales > Burkholderiaceae_C > Allorhodoferax > Allorhodoferax lynettensis. The sequence goes on along the minus strand of JADJZE010000001.1, from coordinate 793,087 downwards.
ACCGGCAAAACTCGCTGCTCAAAGCCGGGCGCATCGACGAATCGCTGGCCGAACACCGCGCCCTCATGGATGCACTGGCACAGCGCGACGCCGCGCTGGCACAGCAGCGCATGCGCGAGCATTTTGCGAATGGGCTGGAAGCGGCCAACTGAACTGCGTGGCATTGGAAGGGGGAGCAGTTGGTGGCGGCTTTCGCCTGCGCCGCAACCGTACGGGCCCTGCCACCGCGTGGCAGATCATTTCTCAAGTCACGCGGGGTGGCCCGTTATACAGCCAGGGCACATCCATTAAGCGCTCCCCCAGCATCTGCATGGCCAGATCGCGGCCCCAGCGCAGCGGCCCTCGGGCATGAAAAATCTTGCCATTGCGGATGGAGCGCGCCTGCACCTGTGCGTTGCGCTTCCAGCGCTGCACGGCGTAGGTTTGCAGCCGCTGCGCCATGGGCGCATCCAAACCGCCCAGCACCTGCTCCAAGCAAGCTGCATCCTCCAGCGCCATACCCGCACCCTGCGCCATATACGGCCGCATGGGGTGTGCTGCATCTCCCAGCAGTGCCACGTGGCCCCTGGCCTGCTCATGCGCTCCCGCATGGGCGGACGGTCACACAAGGGCCAAACGCGCCACATATCGATCGCCGCCACCAAATCTTGCAGCGGCTGGCAGGTTTGCGCCAGGGCCGCACGCAAATCCTGGGCATTGGCACTGTGATCCCACTCTTGCAACGCCCCCGGCACCCACCCTTCAATAATCGCCACCACATTGAGCCACTGCCCCCGGCGCACCGGGTAGACCACCACGTGCTGGCTCGCCCCCATCCACACCGTAACGTGCTGGCTGCGCAACGCGAGCGGCAGGTGCTGCTGTTCCACCATGGCCCGGTAGGCCAGATGGCCCGTTGCGCGTGGTGGCGCATCGTGCAACAGGTGCTGGCGCACGCGACTCCACAAACCATCGGCCCCCACCAGCGCATCACCGTGCAGCGCCCCCCCCTCGCGGGTCCGAACCTGAACCCCGTCGGGTCGTGCTTCAAATGACTCCAGCGCAGTACCCACGTGCAGTTGCACCGCAGATTGCTTGCGCGCCGCCTCCAGCAACACGTGGTGAATATCGGCACGGTGCACCGTGGCGTGCGGCGCTCCGTACCGGCTACGGGTGCGTTCACCCAGCGGCAGCACCCCCAGTTCACGGCCCGATTTCGCGCTGCGCGCCTGCAGGTGCGACGGGTAGGCTAGACAGTGCAGCAATTCGCTTTCAAGGCCCCAGCCATGCAGAATGTGCATGGCATTCGGCCCCAACTGGATACCGGCGCCCACCTCACTGAAAACCGGCGCCTGCTCCAGTAGTTGCACTGCCCAGCCAGCGCGGCTGCACGCCATTGCCGCCGCCAAGCCACCAATACCACCGCCAGCAATCAAAATCGTTCCGGTCAAGCACCCACCTCCAGGCGGTTACGCCCTGCATTTTTAGCCCGGTACAGTGCCTTGTCGGCACATTGCAGCAACCCTTCCACCGACGCCGCATGGTCTGGAAACACGGCCAACCCAATCGACATGGTGACGCGTATCTCCAAAGTTCCGTGGCGGGTGACGGCACCGGCAAAATCGGTCCGCCACTGCTCCAGCCGGCGGCATGCATCGGCAACCGTCAGACCGGGCAATACCATAACAAACTCTTCACCGCCAAAGCGGCACGAGATATCACCTTCGCGGGCGCTCGCTTGCAGGTAGCGCGCAAGATTTTTGAGCACTTCATCGCCTGCGAGGTGGCCATAGGTGTCGTTAACGGCCTTGAAATGGTCCAGGTCCAGCATCGCCACACTCAGCGGGTAGCCTTCGCGCTTGGCGCGCGCCAGCTCACGCTCCAGCATCTCGTCCAGATAGCGGCGGTTGTACAAGCCGGTCAGCGCGTCGCGTATGGCTTTTTCCTGCAGCAGCGACTGCAGGCCCATGTTTTCCGACAAGCTGGCCTGCAAAGCCTGGTTGACTGCGCGCAACTCATTGTCCGCCACCACCAGCTGCCGATTGACCCGGTACACCCACCAAACGGCACCCAAGGCCATCACACTCACACCCAGCGCCCCCATCAACGCAGGCAAAACCCACGACGGCAAAGGCTGCGGCGCCGAGTCCATCATGAATCCATCCAACGAGAAGCCAGCCTGCACCATCCCGGCTTTCAGAAACGTCTGGGCCATATGCTCCCAGCGGCCCTGATTCATGTGACCGATTTCGACCAGGTCCGGCAGTATCAATTCGCGCACGGCGTTGGCCTCGAACTCCAGATGGGCACGCGTTTTTTCGACCTGGTACTTGTTGAGCAACAGGTCAATGATTTCGGCCGGGTGGTCCATGGCATAGCGCCATCCTTTCAACGTAGCCCGGCGCATGGCCTCCACGCGCGCGGGGTTGTTGCGCAGTTCATTCTCCGAGGTGAACAGAATGTCGCTGTAAAAATCCACCCGATAGTTACGCGGGTTGATCACCGTGTAGTCAATGCCTTTTTGCTGCAGGTAATACGGTTCGTTGGTCAAATAGGAGTTGAACGCATCGACCTTGCCAGTGAGCAAATCATCAAAATTGAAACTGCTGGGCAACACCGTAAGCCGATGCGGCGCAACGCCTTCGTTTTGCAGCATCGAGATGAAATCGGCATCCCCCACGCCATTCATCAACATCACTTTTTTTCCAATCAGATCGTGCGGCGAGGCGATTCCCGAATCGCGCCGAACCAGCAGCACGGAAGGTGAATGTTGAAAAATCGCCGCCATGGCCACCAGGGGTTTGCCCAGCAGGCGCTGCAAAAGAACTTCGCTATTACCTTCGGCGTACTGGGCACGCCCGGCCAACACTTCGTCCACCGGCTGGCGATCAGGGGCGCCGGCATGCAGGCGCACGGTCAACCCTTCGTCCCGGTAAAACCCCTTTTCAAGTGCGGCGTAATAGCCCGCAAACTGAAATTGGTGGTGCCAACGCAGCTGCACGTTCACCACATCACCAGCAGGGTTTTGGCCAGCATGCGCCCATGGTAGCGCCCATACCCACAGCATCAGCAGCCACACCCGCACCCCGTAGAAGCACAGCGTGCGTGGTGCAAAAGGACTGACAGCATCCATCGTTGGCCCCATGATTGATTTCATCCCACTTGACACCAGGCCGAGGAAACGGCACCCGGTCCGCAGCGCACCAGACAGTTTAAGCCCAGTGCGAGACAATACGCCCCATGAGCCCCAAATCACCCGAACTCCTGCTGCCTGCCGGCTCGCTGGACAAAATGCGCGCCGCCTACAACTTTGGCGCCGACGCCGTCTACGCCGGTCAGCCCCGTTACTCCCTGCGCGCGCGCAACAATGAATTCAAGCTGGAACAAATCCAGATTGGCATTGCCGAAGCCAACGCGCGCGGCAAAAAATTCTTTCTCACCAGCAACCTGCTGCCGCACAACGACAAGGTACGCACTTACCTGCGCGACATCACCCCGGTGCTGGAGATGCGCCCGCACGGCATCATCATGGCCGACCCCGGCCTCATCATGATGGTGCGCGAGGGCATGGAAAAAGGCCACTTCCCCGAGGTGCCCATCCACCTCTCGGTGCAGGCCAACACTGTTAATTACATGGCGGTCAAGTTCTGGCAAAAGGTAGGCGTGACACGCATCATCCTGTCGCGCGAACTCAGCCTGGACGAGATCGAAAAAATCCGCCAGGAATGCCCCGACATGGAACTCGAAGTGTTTGTGCACGGCGCGCTGTGCATTGCCTACTCGGGGCGCTGCCTGCTCAGCGGCTACTTCAACCGCCGCGACCCTAACCAGGGCACCTGCACCAATGCCTGCCGCTGGAATTACAGCACCCAGGACAGCGCCGTGGACCCCAACACCGGCGAGGCCATCGCCGTCAAGATGGACGGCGGCTTCAACTTCAACGAAGCCCAGACCGAGGCCGAGCAGTCGTTTGCCGCCTGCGGGGGCAGCCAGCGCCACCCCGAGGCCGACAAGGTCTACCTGCTGGAAGAATCTGGCCGACCCGGCCAGCTCATGCCCATCATGGAAGACGAGCACGGCACCTACATCATGAACAGCAAAGACCTGCGCGCCGTGGAGCATGTGGAGCGACTCACCAAAATGGGCATCGATTCGCTCAAGGTCGAGGGCCGCACCAAGAGCCTGTACTACGTGGCCCGCACCGCGCAAACCTACCGCCGCGCCATCGACGATGCCGTGGCCGGTCGCCCGTTCAACCCGGAGTTGATTACCCAGCTCGAAGGTTTGGCCAACCGCGGCTTTACGGCCGGTTTTCTGGAGCGCCGCCCGTCGCAGGACTACCAGAGCTACGAATTGCGCAACTCCGTTCTGGGCCACAGCCACTATGTGGGCGAGGTGGTCGCCGGCGGTGGCGATGGCTGGTCTGTGGTGGAGGTGAAAAACAAGTTCCAGGTGGGCGACCAGATTGAGGTCATCCACCCCAGCGGCAACCACACCGTGACGCTGGAGCACATGCGCAATCTGGACGGTGAGCCCATCACCGTGGCCCCCGGCAGCCCGCTGCAGGTGCGCATTCCGCTGGAAGAACATTACTCCGGTGCGTTGCTGGCGCGGTTAATACCTGCCTGATGCGCGCTGTAACGTAAAATGCTCCTTTTTTGATAGCTGCTTGCGCTTGCTGGACGGGCGCAAAAGTCATATTTGGCTATTCCCTGAAAACTCCAAACGCGACTTGAAACCGGGACCGACTCACCGCTATGCATGCTGGCCCAGTTAAATAAAGGACTTTTACAGACCGTCATGTACTGACACAATGCAGCCATTGATTCGTCCAAATAAACCATGAGCCCGGAACTAACCCAAAAATTGGCCGCAGCCGTTGACGCGATGCCAGCGTTTCCCAAAAGCGTGCAGCGCATTTTGGAGTTGACACGCGACGTCAACAGCACCCCCAAAGATCTGGTCGATGTGATCGACAAAGACCCCGTTGTTACCGTCAAGATTCTCAAGGTCGTCAATTCTGCCTATTACAGCCTGCCCAAGCAGATTACATCCATCGGCCATGCCGTGGTTTATCTGGGTTTCAATACCATTAAAAATTTGGCCCTGAGCATTGCCGCCATTGGCATGCTCCCCAAAGACAGCGCTTCCGGTTTCGACGTTCAAAAGTACCTACTCCATTCTTTGGCGACTGCGGGCATTGCCAAACTTTTGGCAAGTCGCGTTAAAAATACTGACGCCATGGATTGTTTCATTGCTGGTTTGCTGCACGATTTTGGCAAAGTGGTTTTTGCCCAATTGATGCCAAACGAATTTCGTGGCGCCCTGGAAAAAAGCAAAAATGAAGGTATTTCCCTCCACGCGGCGATGCAACAGACCATCGGTGCGGACCATGTTGTGGTGGGTGCCATGTTGGTCGAGAAGTGGCGTTTTGCCCCCCACCTGATTGAAACTATTCGGTACCAGCACACCGCAGATTTTCGCGACACCGACATGATTGCCTGCGTTTTTGCCGCCAACCAAATCAGCAAAAAGCTGGAATTTGGTTTTGGTGGCAACTCTTGCATTGAAGAATTCCCTGAATCGGTTCAAAAACGATTGGGCGGAGATTTGGATCAGGTCATCGCGTCGCTGGGCGATTTGAACCCATTGTTCGAAGAAGCCAAAATTTTTGCCAAGTTGTAAAGGAAAACCATGAAAGTACGTTTTTGGGGAGTGCGTGGATCCATTGCATCACCCGGTCCCAAAACCGTACGGTATGGGGGCAATACGACCTGCATTGAGATTCGAACCGACAACAACGAACTCATCATTTTGGATGCTGGCACAGGCATATTCCCCTTGTCGCAAACGCTGCTGGGTGAATTGCCGCTTCAGGCCAACATTCTGATCACCCACTCGCACTGGGACCACATTCAGGGTTTGCCCTTCTTCATCCCCAATTTCATCCCTGGCAACACCGTGCGTTTACATGGGAGTTTTGACCCGGTATCCGGCAAGGGAATCGAACAGGTCATGGCAGTCCAACTGCAATACAGCTACTTCCCCGTGCGCGAAGCCGAAATGAAGGCGCGCCTGGAATACATCACCTTGATGCCTGAGCAACCTTTGCAAATCGGGTCCGCAACCGTCACGCCCTACCTGTTGAACCATCCGGTAATTGATTTCGGTTATCGCATCGAATGCAACGGCAAATCCGTTTTTTTTACGGGTGACCACGAGCCACCCTACAACATTTATGAGCCTGGAGATGACGGGTACGCTGAATACCAGGTGTTTGTCGATGAAAAAATTGAGAGCATTCACAATGCCATGCGCAACGTCGACGTGCTGATTGCAGACAGCTCGTACACCGACGCAGAATACCCCAGCAAAAAAGGATGGGGACACGGCACATTCAATTCCAGCATCGCGATTGCACGTGCTGCCAATGCCAAGGTGCTGTTTTGCACCCACCACGAACCCACCCGCAGCGACGATGCGCTTGAAGCGGCATTCCAAGGAGCACTGCAGTCCAACGCCGCAATGTCAAACGGGTTGGACATCCGATTGGCGCGCGAGGGTGACTGCTACGAGTTTTAAGCAGCCCCCTGAACAATTTTCAACGGCGTTTTCGCGTTGATTTTTTCTGTGCGGCACCGGACTTCTCTTTCGTTTTCCCTTTGACAGAACGCGCCGTTTTTTCGTCCAACTTGCCGGGCACTGTATCTGCAAAAAATGCCGCACTGCCCTTCGGAGCTTTCGGATAATCCCCCGAACCCGACCGGATTCTGGATTCACGTTGCACACCTTTGTCCGCCAAAGCCCGCGCGGTGAACGCGTCGCTCTCTGACACCAATCGAAAATCAATTTTTCGCCCATCCAAATCGACGCGACTGACCTGAATACGCACACGTGTTCCGATCGCGTAACGTGTACCGGTCCGTTCACCCCGCAATTCCTGACGCGCCTCATCAAAGCGAAAGTACTCTCCGCCCAGCTCGGTGATATGCACCAAGCCTTCCACGTACATTTCGTCCAGGGTCACAAACACACCAAAGGTCGTCGCAGCTGTGACCACTCCGCCGTATTCCTCGCCCAAATGCTCTTTCATGTAACGGCACTTCAGCCAGGCTTCTACATCGCGACTGGCTTCATCCGCCCGGCGTTCATTGGCACTGCAATGCAAACCCGCTGCCTGCCACGCCGTATTTTCCGCATTGATCTTGCGTGGCTTCTGGTTGGGCTCTGCGACCCGACTTGCCAAACCTTTTTCCAGGCGCCGGGACAGCTTGGCATGCGCCTCTCCGGGCGTGGGCAACACCGGTAACTGATAACGCGCCTTGGCCAAAACGGCCTTGATCACGCGGTGCACCAACAGATCGGGGTAGCGGCGGATCGGGCTGGTGAAATGGGTATACGCTTGAAACGCCAAACCGAAATGGCCACTGTTGATCGGCGTGTAGATGGCTTGCTGCATGGAGCGCAACAGCATCGAATGAATTTGCTGCGCGTCCGGACGTTCTTTGGTGGCTTCGGCAATGGCCTGAAATTCGCCCGGCGAAGGGTCGTCGCTGATCGTCAGCCCCACACCGGTCGCCTTCAGGTAGTTGCGCAGTATTTCTTTCTTCTCTGGTGTCGGGCCCTCATGCACCCGAAACAGGCCCGGATGTTTACTTTGGGCAATGAAGTCGGCACTGCACACATTGGCAGCCAACATGGCCTCTTCAATGACCCGGTGTGCCACGTTACGGGTGCGCGGCGCAATCTTTTCGATGCGCCCGTTTTCGTCGCAAATAATCTGCGTCTCCGTGGTATCAAAATCAACCGCACCGCGCTTGTGCCGGGACTTCAGCAAGGCCTGGTAGACGCCATGCAAGTTCAGTAAATCCGTGACACGTTCTTTACGTTTGATGGCCTCCGGGCCCTTGGTGTTACCCAAAATGGCAGCGACTTCGGTGTAGGTAAACCGCGCATGGCTCCACATCACCGCGGGATAGAACTGGTAGGCCGTCACTTCGCCCTCGGCGGATACAAACATGTCACACACCATGCACAAGCGCTCGACTTCGGGGTTCAGTGAGCACAGCCCATTCGACAACTTCTCGGGCAGCATGGGTATCACACGCCGGGGGAAAGTAGACACTGGTGGCGCGGTCGTATGCATCCACGTCAATTGCAGAACCCGTTTCCACGTAATGGCTGACATCGGCAATGGCCACCAGCAAGCGCCAGCCTTTGTTGGCCGACTTGCCGCGCCCCTTGGTTGCGGGCTCGCAGTACACGGCATCGTCAAAATCGCGTGCGTCTTCACCGTCAATGGTTACCAATGGAACATCGGTCAGATCAATGCGATTGACCTGGTCCTGGGGGCGCACTTTGTCTGGCAGCGTTCGCGCCAGCGCAATACAGGCTTGCGAGAACTCGTGCGGAACGCTGTACTTGCGCACCGCAATTTCAATCTCCATGCCCGGGTCGTCCACCTCGCCCAGCACTTCCTTGATGCGACCTACCGGCTGTCCAAACAGGGCCGGTGGCTCCACCAACTCCACCACAACAACCTGACCGACCCGGGCCAGGCCGGTGGCGGCTTTGGGAATCAACACATCTTGCCCATAGCGTTTGTCTTCGGGGGCAACCAGCCAGACACCGCTCTCTTGCAGCAAGCGACCGATGATGGGTTGCGCCGATCGCTCCACAATTTCAACCACCCGCCCTTCGGGGCGCCCTTTGCGGTCGCTGCGCACAATGCGCACCTTGACCCGATCCTTGTGCAACACCGCCCGCATCTCATTGGGGGGCAAATAGATATCAGGCGCACCGTCGTCGCGCGATACAAAACCGTGCCCGTCGCGATGACCTTGCACAATTCCTTCAACTTCGTCCAGCAAGCCGCTGGTTTGGCTCATATTTTTGATACAATAATCCTCTTATCTGAAATGCCCAGGTGGCGGAATTGGTAGACGCACTAGTTTCAGGTACTAGCGAGTAACTTCGTGGGGGTTCGAGTCCCTTCCTGGGCACCAACTATGGTAATCGTAGTTAATGAAAAGCCGCTGTAATACAGCGGCTTTTTTTTGTCTGTTTGAATCCAGCCACGCACCGCTTGTTGCATCGGTCCGTGGCCCATATTCATCAATATCCATCAAATGGGCAATGCCACCAGGTCATGCCCTTCGGCAGCAACAATGCGCGCCTTGGTGAACTCCCCCACCTTCAAGGTTTTGCTGATCTTCTCGGGTGGCAACAACCGCACCACACCGTCAATCTCTGGCGCATCGGCGTAACTGCGGCCCACACCGCCTTTTTTGCCCATGCCCGGCGCCGAATCCACCAGCACTTGCATGGTGGAGCCAACCCGGCTTTGCAGTTTGGCAATCGACACCGCTTCGGCCACCGCCATGAAACGCGCGCGGCGCTCCTCGCGCACCTCGGCGGGCAGCATGCCCGGTAAATCGTTGGCCGTAGCCCCCTTCACCGGGCTGTAGGCAAAGCAGCCTGCCCGGTCAATTTGGGCCTCGCGCACAAAGTCCAGCAGGTGCGCAAATTCTTCTTCGGTCTCACCCGGAAAACCGGCGATGAAGGTGCTGCGAATCACAATCTCGGGGCAGGCCGCACGCCACTGCTGCAAGCGCTCCAGATTGCGTTCGCCACTGGCCGGGCGTTTCATGCGGCGCAGCACCTCAGGATGGCTGTGCTGCAAAGGCACATCCAGATACGGCAACACACGCCCCGTGGCCATCAGCGGAAGAATGTCGTCCACACTGGGGTAAGGGTAGACGTAATGCAGGCGCACCCAAGCACCGTAAGGCTCTGCAATGTCTCCCAGGGTCTGTACCAACTCCAGCATGCGGGTCTTGACCGGCTTGCCGTCCCAAAAGCCGGTGCGGTATTTCACATCCACACCGTAGGCCGATGTGTCCTGGCTGATCACGAGCAATTCTTTGACGCCGCCCTCAAACAGCGCGCGGGCTTCGGTCAGCACATCACCAATCGGGCGCGACACCAGATCACCCCGCATGCTGGGGATGATGCAAAAGGTGCAGCGGTGGTTGCATCCTTCGCTAATCTTCAAATAGGCGTAATGGCGCGGTGTGAGCTTGATACCTGCCGTGCCAAAGGTATTAGGCACCAGATCCAGAAAGGGATCGTGCGGCTTGGGCAGGTTGGTGTGCACCGCATCCATCACCTCCTGCGTGGCGTGGGGCCCGGTCACGGCCAGCACCTTGGGGTGAATTTGCTGCACCAGGTTGGCACCGTCGTCGGCCTTTTTGGCACCCAGGCAGCCCGTCACGATGACGCGGCCGTTTTCCGTCAGAGCCTCACCAATGGTGTCCAGGCTCTCCTTGATGGCATCGTCAATAAAACCGCAGGTGTTGACGATTACCAGATCGGCGCCCTGAAAGGTCTTGGATGTCTCGTAACCCTCGGCACTGAGCTGGGTCAGGATCAATTCAGAATCGGTTAAAGCCTTGGGGCAACCCAGGCTGACAAAGCCCACCTTGGGCGCACGGGAAGGGGAAGAAATTAGGTCACTCATGGGGGCGATTGTCCCACCATTGGCACAACGACTCCTACCCTGTGAGCATTCTCCCAGCAAGATTGGGCAGCTTAGTGCCCGTGCGCTACACCACTGAGCAAGCTCACCATAGCCATTCCCACCCCTAGCCAGGCGATTTGGGCCAGGGTTTCGCGCAGACTCAGGCGCTTTTGCAATTGTGGAATCAGGTCCGCCAGCGCCACGTAGACAAAGCTGCTGGAGGCAACGACCAGGAAGTACGGCAGGTAGTCACGCAGCAAATCCACCAGCCAAAAACCAGCCAAACCGCCCAGAGACGTAACCGCGCCCGCCAGTGACACCTTGACCAGCGCCATGCGCCGGTTGTTGGCGCCAGCGCGCAGCACCATCAAGTCGCCCATGTGGTGCGGAACCTCGTGCGCCAGTACCGCTAACGCCGCCATAACGCCCAGACGCATATCGGCCATAAAGGCCGAGGCAATCAAAATGCCATCGCCAAAGCAGTGCACGCTATCGCCGGTAACGATGGCCCAACTGCCCAACGGAGCCGGGTGCGGGTGCGCATGGGTGTGGGTGTGGTGATGGCCTTGAACGTGATGGGGCTGCGGCGGATGTGCGCCATCGTGGTGGTGCTCATGGCCGTGGTGCCACAGCTCGGCCTTGTCCAGCAAGAAAAAAAACACCAGCCCCAGGAGCAGTGTCAGAAACAAATCATGGGCGCCGGCCTGACTCTCAAAAGCCTCGGGCAACAAATGCATAAAGGCTGTAGCCATCAGAGCACCCGCCGCCAGGCTAAGCATGTGCTGGGTATAGCGCGCCAGTGCACCAAAGCTCAGTGCTGCGGCCAGCCACACCGAACCGATGCCAGCGAGCAGGGTTCCGACCATGATTGCTATCAATAGCATAGCTGTATACGCTTATTAGACGGGCGCAAAAGCCCAATTTATTAAAGAAACCACAGTACCGGAACGCGCAAGCACGCAACCGGGACCCGCATGGGCTTGGATCTTACCAAGCACGTCCCGTGCGCTTGCTCCGCCTGCAACAGGGCGCCTGTACGGCGCACTTAATGTGCCTTGTCCCAATTCGGCCCCACGCCCACTTCTGCCAACAAGGGAACTTTTAATTCGGCCACGCTGGCCATCAAGCGCGGTATCTCGGTGCGCACCCAGTCCACTTCAGACTCGGGCACCTCAAACACCAGTTCGTCGTGCACCTGCATAATCATCTTGGTGGCGCGCTGCTCGGCGTCCAGCACCTGCTGCACTTTCACCATGCTCATCTTGATCAGGTCCGCTGCCGTGCCCTGCATGGGGGCGTTGATGGCGGCGCGCTCCAGGCCCGCCAGTTGTGCGCCCTTGGCCGTCTGGATACCGCCCAGTTGCAGGCGCCGCCCAAACACGGTTTCCACATAGCCCTGGCGTTTGGCCAGCTCGCGGGTGGTTTCCATGTAGGTCTTGACGCCGGAAAAGCGCTCAAAGTAGCGCGCGATGTAGTTCTTGGCCGCCGTGTTGTCTATCCCTAAGTTGCGCGCCAGGCCAAACGCACTCATGCCGTAGATCAAGCCGAAGTTGATGACCTTGGCGTAGCGGCGCTGTTCACTCGTTACCTGATCGACCGCCACGCCAAACACCTCGGCGGCGGTGGCGCGGTGCACGTCCAGCCCGTCGTGAAAGGCTTTGAGCAAGGCCGCGTCTTCGCTGATGTGGGCCATGATGCGCAGCTCGATCTGCGAGTAGTCGGCGCTGGCAATCACGCTGCCCGCCGGCGCCACAAAGGCTTCGCGCACCCGCCGCCCCTCGGGTGTGCGGATGGGGATGTTTTGCAGATTGGGGTCGTTGCTGCTCAAGCGCCCAGTTACCGCCACGGCCTGCGCGTAATGCGTATGCACACGGCCGGTGCGCGGATGGGCCAGTTGCGCCAGCTTGTCGGTGTAGGTGCCCTTGAGTTTGGCCAGGCTGCGGTGCTCCAGCAGTTTGGCGGGTAGCGGGTAGTCTTCGGCCAGCTTTTCCAGCACCTCTTCGTCGGTGCTGCGGGCGCCGGTGGCTGTTTTCTTGACCACGGGCATACCCAGTTTGTCGAAGAAAATTTCGCCCAACTGCTTCGGTGAAGCCAGGTTGAAGGGCTGGCCTGCAATTTCATACGCTTCGGTCTCTAGCTGCAAGATGCGCTGACCCAGTTCGTGGCTTTGTTTCGCCAAGGTAGGGGCGTCGATCAGCACACCGTTACGCTCGATGCGGTACAGGGTTTCGCTGCTGGCGATTTCCAGCGCGTAGATGGTGCGCAGCTTCTCATTCCCCTCAATCTGCGGCCACAGGGTGCGGTGCACGTCCAAGGTTTGATCGGAGTCCTCGCACGAATATTCCGCGGCGCGGGCGATGTCCACCTGGTCAAAGCCGATCTGATTGACCCCCTTGCCACACAGGTCTTCATACCGGATGCCACTGCGCCCCAGGTGGCGCTGGGCCAGGCTCTCCAGGCCGTGCGGCATGTGGGCCTCCAGCACATAACTTTGCAGCATGGTGTCGTGCACATAGCCCTGCACTTCAATGCCATGGTTGGCAAACACATGCCGGTCGTACTTGATGTGCTGGCCCAGCTTTTTGGCAGCCGGGTTTTCCAGCCAGGGTTTGAGCTGGGCCAGTACTTCCTCACGATTCAGTTGCTCGGGGGCGTCCGGGTAGCGGTGGGCCAGCGGGATGTAGGCCGCCTGCCCGCCGGTGGTGCTGAAGGAGATGCCCACAATTTCGGCGCGCATTTCGTCCAGCGAGGTGGTTTCGGTGTCCAGCGCCGTGAGATCCGCCGCTTGCAGCCGGGCCAGCCAGGTGGCGAAGGCGTCCCAGGTGAGGATGGTGTCGCAAATCAGGGTGCTGGTGCGGGGTGCGGGGGGGTCGCCCGCAGCGCCTGGGGCATCAAACAGGCCCGGCGCGGTAGTGGTTGCTCGCTCGGAAACGGGGTCTGCAGAAACGGGGTCAGCCGCCCCCGGGCCGCTGCCTTCTAACGACTTGGCCAGGCCCTTGAAGCCGTATTGGGTATAAAAATCGGCCAATGCGCCCGTGTCCTGTGCGTGAACAGCTATGGAATCCATAGCAGGCAAGCCCGGCACCCAGTCCGCCAAATCACAGTCCGTTTTGATGGTCAGCAGCGTGCGTGCGGTGGGCAGCCAGTCCAGCGACTTGCGCAGGTTCTCGCCCACTACACCTTTGATGGCCGCGGCGTTGTCCACCACGCCTTGCAGATTGCCGTATTCCTGCAACCACTTGACAGCAGTCTTGGGGCCGACCTTGGGCACGCCGGGCACGTTGTCCACCGCATCACCCACCAGGGTCTGGTAGTCCAGCATCAAACTGGCGGGCACGCCAAACTCTTCCAGCACCCCCGCCACGTCGCGGCGCTTGCCGTTCATGGTGTCGATGATGGTGATGTGGGGGTTGACCAGTTGAGCCAGGTCTTTGTCGCCACTGCTGATGATGACTTCGATGCCTTGGCGTGCCGCGGTGGCGGCCAAAGTGCCGATAACGTCATCTGCCTCCACACCGGGTACATCCAGCACGGTCCAGCCCAGCGCACGCACCACGGCGTGAATGGGGGCAATCTGGCTGCGCAAATCATCCGGCATGGGGTCGCGGTGGGCCTTGTACTGGGGGTAGATGGCGTCGCGAAAAGTGGGGCCTTTGGCGTCGAACACGCAGGCCATGTAGTGCGCCGGGTATTCCTTGCGCAGGCTGTTCATCATGTTAATCATGATGCGGATGGCACCGGTCTTTTTCACCGTGCCGTCGGGCAGGGTGGTGGACATGGTTTCGCCACCGGCGAAGAAGGCACGGTACAGGTAGCTGGAGCCATCGACCAGCAATAGGGTTCGGGGTGAGGAATCTTGCATGCGTCGATTGTGCCTGTTAGCAAATTCGCAACAGTCCCGTCTTGTTACCAGTACTTACAAATTGAATTCCGGGGGGCCACGTCATAAAACCGCAACACTGAACTTGCCACCCCAAGTGGCCTGTTTAGGAGAGAAAAATGAGATTCAGTCGTCGCGTTGTATCCCTGGCACTGACCGCAGTCTGTGCATCCTGGTCGGGCACCACCGTTGCAGGAATGACCGAAGCAAACGCCGCACTGGAAACACAGGACTACCCGACCGCACGGTCGGAGTTGGAGCCCTTGGCCCAGGCGGGCAACACCCAAGCACAATTTGCCATGGGGCAGATCTACATCAATGGCTGGGGACTAACCAAAGATTACGCCCAAGCCCATCACTGGTACCGCCTAGCCGCTGAACGCGGTCACGCAGAAGCCCAATTCACCATGGGTGTTTTGTATGGCACCGGCAGTGGTGTTGAGCAAGACGCCAAACAGGCCGAAGCCTGGTACCGCCTGGCCGCCAAACAAGGCCACGCCAAGGCGCAACATGGCTTGGGCGTGATGTACGACAACGGCCAGGGCGCGCCACTGGATTATGCAGAAGCCGTCAAATGGTACCGACTGGCAGCTGCACAAGGGCTGGCCAAGTCCCAGTACAGCCTGGCACTCAAATTCAACAACGGCCAGGGCGTGGCGCGCAACCACCAGGAGGCCACCCAATGGCTTCGCCTGGCCGCCGGGCAAGGGCATCTGAAAGCCATCTACCAGTTGGGCATCCAGTACGACTTGGGCCAGGGTGTGGAACAGAACCACGAAGAGGCAGCGCGGCTGTTCCGCCAAGCATCCAACCAGGGACTGTCCGAAGCCCAGGTGTACCTGGGTGTGATGTATGACCGCGGTCTGGGCGTTGAGCAAAACTACCGCGAAGCCATCCGGTGGTACCGCTTGGCCGCGGAACAGGGCAATGCCACCGCGCAGTACAACCTGGGTCTGATGTACGACAAAGGCAAGGGAGTGCTGCACGACTACAAACAGGCCGTCAAGCTGCTGCGCCTGGCAGCCGATCAGGGCAACCTGGACGCGCAGGTCTATTTGGGCGTGAAGTACAACAAAACCGTGCGCGACCAGGAAGAACAGGAAGACGTACGCGACTTGGCCTGAACCCGGTGCTGCGGCCGCACTGCAGCCCTACAATCCCGGCATTCCAATCGATTTTCGGGCTGTTTGATTCATGGCGGTTTACACAGAGGTCTCCTTCGACGAGGCCAAGCAATTCCTACAAGACCTCCAGCTGGGCACGCTGCAAAGCATGGCCGGCTGCTCGGGCGGCATCGAGAACACCAATTACTTCGTCACAACCGACCAGGCGCCCTATGTGTTGACGCTGTTTGAACGGCTAAGCGCCGAACAACTGCCGTTTTACCTGCGCCTGATGAAACACCTGGCCCACCACGGCATTCCGGTGCCCGACCCCGCCGCCAACCGCGACGGCGATGTGGTGCACAGCCTGCAGGGAAAACCCGCCGCCGTGGTCAACCGCCTCAAGGGCAAGAGCGAACTGGCCCCTGGCACCACGCACTGCGCACAAGTGGGTGCCATGCTCGCACGCATGCACCTGGCCGGGCGCGACTTCTCCATGCACCAACCGCATTTACGCGGGCTGGACTGGTGGAACGAGACCGTGCCCGTGGTCAAGCCCTTTGTCGACCCCGACCAAGCCGCCCTGCTGCAAAGCGAATTGGCCTACCAGAACCACATCGCCACCCAGGCAACCTATGGCGCCCTGCCCCGTGGCCCCATTCATGCCGATCTGTTTCGCGACAACGTGATGTTTGACACCCCCGCGCAAGCACCGGCGCAGCGCGGTACTGAGTGGTTTTTTCGACTTCTACTTTGCCGGTGTCGACACCTGGCTGTTTGACATTGCCGTGTGCCTGAACGACTGGTGCATCGATTTGGCAACCGGCGCGCAAGATTTGGCCCGCACACAGGCTTTTATGGCCGCCTACACCGAGGTGCGCCCACTGCAGGCGCAAGAGCGCACACTGTTGCCCGCCATGGCCCGCGCCGGTGCCCTGCGCTTCTGGATTTCACGGTTGTGGGACATGCACCTGCCACGCGAAGCCGCCGTGCTGCAGGCGCACGATCCGGGCCATTTTGAGCGCGTGCTGCGCCAGCGCATTGCGCATCCCGTCACGGCAGACCAACTCACCCCGACCAGCCCATGAAGTTGCACATCGTCCCGGCGCGCCAGGGTGTCTTGTGGGTCAAACTGGGTATACAGACGTTTTTTCGCCAGCCCCTGGCCCTGTCCGGACTGTTTTTCATGTGTGCCGCCATCCTGTCGCTGTTCAGCCTGGTGCCATTGGTCGGCGGCATCGCCGCTTCGGTACTGTTGCCCGGTGCCACGCTGGGGCTGATGGCTGCCAGTCGCGAGGCCGGTGAAGGCAAATTTCCCATGCCATCCATTTTGCTGACCGCTTTTCGCGCCGCCCCCCCCCAAGTGCGCGCCATATTGTTCCTGGGCGTCCTGTATAGCCTTGCGCTAGCAACCATTCTGGGTGCGTGTGCACTGATTGATGGGGGCAAGTTTGCCAAGTTCTTCGTGCTCGGTGGCCCCATGACGGCAGAACTGCTGCAGGAGGCCGACTTTCAGAGCGCGGCACTGGCCTTTACCGCACTGTACCTGCCCATTTCGATGTTGTTTTGGCACGCGCCTGCCCTGGTGCACTGGCATGGCATACCTCCGGTCAAAAGCCTGTTTTTCAGCTTGGTAGCCTGCCTGCGCAATATGGCTGCGTTTATGGTGTACAGCGTTACCTGGGCGGGCGTTTTCATCCTCATGGGCATATTGGTTGCCACCATTGCTGCACTGACCGGCAAGGTGCAACTGGCCGCCACTTTGATGTACCCCGCAGTCATGATTTTGACTGCCGTGTTGATTACCTCCATCTACTTCACATTCCGCGACAACTTTGAAACCAGACCGGGAGACAGTGCATGACACAACACCACCTGCAGGGCCGTTCTGATGCAGAAATCCAGTGGTACCAGCGCCGCAGCTTTTTGCAGGCCGCCGCCACATGGACGGCACTTGGTGGTGCGGCCGCAGCGCAGGCACAAGCGCGCTCCAACATCGTGGAACTGCAGGGTGATGTGGATATCAATGGCACACGATTGCGGCCCGACCACACGGTGCAGTCGGGCGACCGGATCACCACCGGCCCCGGCTCCACCGTCATTTTTGTATTGGGGCAGTCGGCCTTTCATGTTCGCCAAAATTCCAGCCTGACACTGGAGCGCGGCCCCAGCCTGAACGCAGTCAGCCTGCTGCGGCTGCTGTCTGGCGCCGTCATCAGCGTATGGGGTAAAGGCAGCGCGCGCAAAATAGTCACACCTACACTCACGGTGGGCATCCGTGGCACCGGTGTCTACACCGAAGTCTTTCCCAAAGAAAACGGACGCACTTATTTCTGCAACTGCTACGGCACGGTCGATTTGGTATCGGCCAGCGATCAGATTACCAGCCAGTCCGAATACCACCAGGCTTTCTGGAGCAATGTACCGAATTCCGAGGGTGTTTCCCTCACAGTGGCCCGCATGATGAACCACAGCGACACGGAACTGGAATTCCTAGCCCGCCTGGCCCACCAACGCACCGCATGGCAAATATCCGGCAAAAAGGTGAATAGAAACGGCAAAGGCTACTGATCGGTCTCACAGTACATGGAATAACGCCATGCCCAGCCCGCACCCCGTCGCAGCTCCCACCGATAAATTGCCCCCCACTTACACCAACGCACGCCGCCATTGGCTTGGCGTGGTGGTACTGCTCTTTGTGGCCCTGATCATGGTGGCGCCATTGTCCGGCTGGATGGTGGTCAGGCTCTACACCCCGGCACTGGAGCGCGATGCTTATGCCAATCTGGAAGCGATTGCCAGGCTCAAGGCAGAGCAAATTGAAACCTGGCTGCAAGAGCGACTAAGAAATGCCGCCGTGCTGCAGTCCAGTGAGGTGCTGCTGCAGCGCATCAATGAACTGGCCCATGGACGCCCCAGCCCCCAGGAACGCGAACAATTGCAACGTTACCTGGAGCAGTTTGCAACGACCTACGGCTACAGCGGTGTGGTGGTGGTGCACCACGACGGACGCACGCTGATGCGCGTGGGTGAGAACGTGCAATCCAGTAGCGCAATGGAGCAGATGTTGCAAACCATGCAACCCGGCAAGGTCCAACGCAGTTCCATTTATCGGGATTCATTCAATCGTCCACGTATTGAATGGCTGGTGCCGTTGGGGCCAACCCAAATGGACGCTGGTCGACCGGCGGCCGCCATTATTTTTCATGTGGATGCCGAGCAATCCATTTTCAAACTGATTCAAACCTGGCCCACTGCCAGCCCCAGCGGCGAAACTTTGCTGGTGGGTGCAAGTGGCGAAGCGGTGCAGTTCATCAACACACTGCGCCACCGCGAAAAAACGGCCGCAGAGCTTGCCCCGTCCATCAACACGCCCAACCTGCCGGCTGCCGTTGCCATACGCACCAACGCGCCCGGCATCGCTGCAGGCCTGGACTACCGCCAGGTCGCCGTATTCAGTGCCTTTCGACCGGTCTCCGGCACCCCATGGCACATCGTTGCCAAGCTGGACAAAGACGAGGTGTTTGCGCCGCTTCACACCCTGGTCACCTGGATTGTTGCGGTCGCATTCTCTACGGTATTTGCACTGTGTGCGGGCCTGTACCTGCTGTGGCGCCAGCACCAGCGTGTGCTGTACCTGGCAACACTCGCCCATCGGGCACAAGAGACGCTGGAGCGCAACGCGCTGGACGAATCTGTGCGCGCCAGCCAGGCCCGCGCGCAGATGCTGGTGGATGCATCGCTGGATGCGATTGTCACCATCGACGAAAGTGGCGCCATCATTGCCTGGAATGCGCAGGCCGAGCCCATTTTTGGACACGCAGCGGAGGATGCCATGGGCCGCGACATGGCCGATCTGATTGTGCCGCCCGCACTGCGCCAGGCGCACCGCGACGGCATGGCGCGTTACCTGCAAACCGGCGACGTCCACATCATTGGCAAACGCGTGGAAGTGCAGGGCCTGCGTGCCGACGGAAGCGAATTTCCGATGGAACTGAGCATCTCCAAAATGCACCAAGGTGGGCAGTATTTTTTTACCGCCTACATCCGCGACATCAGCGCGCGCAAACGCGCCGAGCAGGACGTACGCTGGTCGCTGGAACTGATGACCCTGGTGTTCAATGCCAGCCCCATCGCCGCCTGCATCACCACGCTCGATGAAGGGCGATTTCTGCAAGTCAACCCCAACTGCGAGCGTGACTTTGGCTGGACCAACAACGACCTGATTGGAAAAACAAGCGCTGCGCTGGGTTTGTGGCCCGACGAACAAGACTACCGCAATTGGGTGCAAACACTTCGCACCGCTCAGCGCCTGATCGGCTACGACGCCAACTGGATGCACAAGAACGGCACGCTGCGCCAGGTCAGTGTGTCAGCCGAGATTGTTGAACTCGACGGCAAACCCTGCGTGCTGACATTCGTCATGGATGTCACCGAACACAAGACGGCCGAGCTGCAGTTGCGCCAACTGTCCATGGCCGTAGAGCAAAGCCCGGTGACGGTGGCCATCACCAACCTGAGCGGCGAACTGGAATACGTCAACGAGGCATTTGTGCGATCGTCCGGCTACAGCCGCCACGAAGCGCTGGGCCAGAACCCGCGTTTGCTGCAATCGGGCAATACGCCGCCCGAATCTTACAAAGCCTTGTGGGATGCCCTGACGCGCGGCGAGTCCTGGTCGGGCGTGTTGTACAACCGGCGCAAAGACGGTCGCCTGTATACCGAATCGGCGCAAATTACACCCATCCGCCAGCCGGATGGGCGCATCAGCCATTACATGGCATCCAAAGAGGACATAACCGAAAAAATCCGCATGGTGGCGGAGCTGGAGCAACACCGCGACCACCTGGAAGACCTGGTCATCAGCCGCACGGTCGAACTGGCCAAAGCCAGCCACACGGCAGAATCCGCCAACCGCGCCAAAAGCGCGTTTCTGGCCAATATGAGCCACGAAATCCGCACCCCCATGAATGCCATTGTGGGGTTTGCGCACCTGCTGCGCCGCGACAACCCGACACCCGCGCAGACCGAACGCCTGGGCAAAATCGAAGTGGCGGCCAACCACCTGCGGTCCATCATCAACGACATTCTGGATCTGTCCAAAATCGAGGCCGGCCGTCTGCAGCTGGAGCAAACCGATTTCCATTTGGGTAGCCTGCTGGACAACGTGTACTCCCTGGTTGCCGATCAGGCGCGGGCCAAGGGCTTGGTCGTCAACGTCAACCCCAATAGTGTGCCGTTATGGTTGCGCGGTGACCCGACCCGGCTGCGCCAGGCCTTGTTGAACTACGTCAGCAATGCCGTCAAATTTACCCACAGCGGTTTTGTAGCGCTGCGCGCCGAGCTGCTGCAGGAAACCCCCGATGGCATCGACGTGCGGTTTGAAGTCGAAGACACCGGCATTGGCATACCACCCGACAAACAGGCCCACCTGTTCAATGCATTTGAGCAAGCCGACGTATCCACCACCCGCAAATATGGCGGCACCGGGCTGGGGTTGGCCATCACCCACCACCTGGCCCAATTGATGGGGGGCGATGCCGGCGTACGCAGCACCCCAGGCGTTGGCACCACATTCTGGTTTACGGCACGGTTGCAACGCGGACAGGGCAGCATGCAAACCGATGTCACCTTGCTCGCACACACCGCCGAGGTCGAATTGCGCCGCCGCGCCGGCATGCGCATTTTGCTGGTTGACGACGTGGACATCAACCGCGAAATTGCGCAGCAAATGCTCGAAGGCAGCGGCCTGGTGATTGACAACGCCGCCGACGGCCAGGCAGCGCTGGACCTGGCCCGCCAATATCCCTATGCGCTGATTTTGATGGACCTGCAAATGCCGGTCATGGATGGGTTGGAGGCAACGCGGCGCATTTTGTCCTTGCCCCAGCATGCCAAAACCCCGGTAGTGGCCATGACCGCCAATGCCTTCGATGACGACCGCCAGGTTTGCCTGGCGGCAGGCATGGTCGATTTCATCGCCAAACCCGTAGACCCAAGCTTGCTGTTCACCACCTTGCTGCGGTGGTTGCCCGCCCCATCGTCCAACGCCGTGCCCACCGCCCTCGCCCCGGGCATTTCCCCTGCTATGTCCCTGGGCACTGTACCGCCACCAGACGACACCGCAAAGGCACAGCAACGCCTGCCAGGGCTGGACGTTGCCAACGGCCTGCGGACCTGGCGCCAGGCCGACGTGTACGCCAAATTTTTGCGTAAATTTGCCGCCGACTACGCCCACTGTGCAGACGCACTGAAAACAGCGGCACGCCAAGGCCAGACATCACAGGCCGCCGCACTCGCGCACAAAATCAAAGGCGCAGCCGGCAACCTGTCGTTACCCGATGTTGCCGCCTCTGCCGCACGGGTAGACCAGGAGCTGAAAGCGGGCAAAGATGCTGGCACCGCCATGGCACAACTGCAGCAGGCATTGCACATTGCCTTGTCGTCGATTGCTGTTTATGCCCCTGAACGGCGCGCGCCAGGTAATACAGGGCAACGCACGCTCAGCACAGCACAATCGACCCAACGAGAAGCCCTGTTGCGCGAACTATTGCAAGCGCTTGACGAGGACAACCCGGACCAGGCCGAACGTTTGGTCGATGCACTGGAGGCGTTGATTCCACTGGCGCAACTGCAACTGGTGCGCGCCACACTGAGCGATTTTGATTTCCGTGGGGCCGAGGCCGCCACCCGGCAGTTGTGCCAAACACTCGAAATTGAAGGGGAAATGTAAGGCCATGATGGGTCCGATCCTGATCGTTGATGATGAGCCTGCCAATCTGGCAACCCTGCGCCAAATTTTGTCGCCCGACCACGCACTGGTGTTCGCCCGCAATGGCCAAGAGGCATTGGCCGCTGTGGCCAAGCACCAACCCGCCCTCATCCTGATGGACATTGAAATGCCCGAGATGGATGGCTATACCGCCTGTCGCCAGCTCAAGGCAAACGCGCGGACCGAAAGTATTCCTGTTATTTTTGTCACCAGCCTGTCCGACGCCGGCAACGAAACGGCAGGCTTTGAAGCCGGTGCCGTGGACTACCTGGTCAAACCGGTTTCACCCCCGGTGGTACGCGCCCGGGTGCGCACGCATCTTTCGCTGGTCAGCACCAAACAACTGGCGCAAAGCTACAACGATGCCATCATCATGTTGGGCGAGGCCAGCGAATTCAAAGATACCGATACCGGTACCCACATCTGGCGCATGGCAGCCTATAGCAGTGCCCTGGCATCGGCAGTTGGGTGGGGCCGGGATGCCTGCCAGCAGCTGGAGTTGGCAGCACCCATGCACGACATTGGCAAACTGGGGATTGCCGACGCCATACTGCACAAGCCCGGCAAGCTGGATGCGGATGAATGGGCCATCATGCAAACGCACTCCACCGTGGGTTACAAAATTCTGTCCAAAAGCAGCGCCCCGCTGCTGCAAATGGCGGCCACCATTGCCCACTGCCACCACGAAAAGTGGGACGGCACCGGCTACCCCCAAGGCTTGGCCGGTGAGGCCATTCCTGAAATGGCGCGCATTGTGGCACTGGCCGACGTGTTTGACGCGCTCAGTACCAAGCGGCCGTACAAAGAAGTCTGGCCGTTGGGGCGCGTCATGGACACCCTGCACGCCAGCGCCGGTTCGCATTTTGAGCCACGCCTGCTGGAACATTTCACACGCATCCTGCCCCAGATTCTGGACATCCAGGAAACCTGGCGCCAGCGCGAGATGAACGCCGAATTGCGACCCTAAACCTTAGCCCCTGTGCCGCCTCCAGGCGGCCACTGCGCACAGCAACGCAAACAGCAGCAGGCACAACCACTTTGCGCTGGCTGCGCCGCCCGCTGCACCATACACCACCGACGCAGTGACAAGCGTTTCGCTTGTCAAATGCCCGTGCAGCAGGTTCTCCACGGCGTCAAACAAGGCCGCCAAGGGCATCAGAATGGCGACACGTCGCCGAGCCAGCGTCGAAAAACCGCCAAACCAGGGCCCACGCACCACCAGCAGGTAGCCGAACGCGCCATAACACAGCAGCAGCGCACCGTCGAACCCCAAATGGGTACGAAACCGCTGCACGCCCTGCGGGCCCCAGGCGTCCAGCACGGCCTGGAACGCACCGGGGCTAAAGGTGAACTGCAGCGCCACGATGCTGGGCTGCAGCGGCTGCAAATACCAGCCCAGCCCCATGAAAAGGGCCACGCTGGCCAGACCCAACGCCAAAACCGACCTCATGCTGGCGCGCCTTTACCGGGGGTTCTCAAAGAACAGGTAGTTGGAGGCGTAGTCGCTGATCTCGAAATACACCTTTTTCTCGTTGCCGTCGGCCACCCAGTTCAGGTTCTCATCCAGCACGCCGTAGCCGTAGCGGTACGGACGGGGCTTGTTGTCGTCGGAGCCCATGGCGGTGCTGAGTTTGTCAACCTGAATGAAGCGGCGTACCAGCTTGTCGCCGGCGTAAATCTCCAGCACGCCGTTGGTGCCGGTCCAGTTCTGGATGTCGCGGCTGATCTTGTTTTGTTGCTCCTGTGTGCACCCTGCGCCCATGGATAGTGCGCAAGCAGCTATTAAATATATAGCAAAACGTTTCATATCCACTCCTTTTATGCGTTAACTGCGCTGGCGCAGCGCTTCGTACAGACACACGCCGCTGGCCACCGACACGTTCAAGCTCTCCACCGCGCCTTTCATGGGGATGCTGACCAGCGCGTCGCAGGTCTTGGCGGTGAGCTGGCGCATGCCGTCCCCCTCGGCGCCCAGCACCAGGGCCACAGGGCCTTTCAGGTCAGTCTGGTACAGCGTGGCGGGTGCCGTGTCGCTGGTGCCAATGACCCAGATGCCGCGCTCTTTGAGTTCGTTCAAGGTGCGCGCCAGGTTGGTCACCATAAAGTAGGGCACGGTTTCGGCGGCACCGCTGGCCACCTTGGCCACGGTGGCGTTGATACCCGCGGCGTGGTCTTTGGGGGCAATCACCGCATGGGCACCGGCACCATCGGCCACCCGCAGGCAGGCACCCAGGTTGTGCGGGTCGGTTACGCCGTCCAGCACCAAAATCAGCGGGGGCGTGCGTTGTTCAGGCGGGAGGGCGGCATTGGCGGCCTCCAGCTCTTCCAGCAATTCGTCCAGCGAATGCTGCTGCGCCAGGGCCTGCACACGTGCCGCCACACCCTGGTGGCCGTGGCTGCCGCACAGTTTGGCCAGGCGCTCACTGTCGGATTCGATCAGCCGCACACCGCCCTCTTTGGCACGCTGCAAGAACTGGCGCATGCGGGCATCGCGCCGGTCGGCCTCGAAATGGATTTCGAGAATGGAGGCAGGCGCGGTCTTGAGACGCACGCCCAGGGCATGGAAGCCGAATAAAACTTTGGGAGAAGACATGCGCAGGATTATCGCGCCTTCGGATTGCTATCATTTGTATAGCTGCCTGCGCACATCCAGCGGGCGCAAAGAGCCTATTTCGCTCACAAGTTCAAAGTACCCGCCTGTGCAACGGTGCCGACGTGGACTTAGCGCAAGCGCCCCGCCTCAATGGTGATGCGGCGCTGGCAGCGCTGGGCGATGGCCGGGTCGTGGGTCACCAGCACCAGCGTGGTGCCCTGCTCGCGGTTGAGTTCAAACATCAGCTCCATGACCTTCTCGCCGGTGGCAAAGTCCAGGCTGCCGGTGGGTTCGTCGGCCAGCAACACCGCCGGGCGCACCACAAAGGCACGTGCCAGGGCCACGCGCTGTTGCTCACCGCCACTGAGCACCCGGGGATAGGCCGCCAGGCGCGACGATAGGCCCACACGCGCCAGCATCTCGGTAGCGGCCTTGCGGGCGTCTTTGCGGCCGGCCAGTTCCAGCGGCAGCATCACGTTTTCCAGTGCGGTCAAATTGCCCAGCAACTGGAAACTTTGGAACACAAAGCCCACCTGGCGGGCGCGCAGTGCAGCACGGGCATCTTCATCCAGCGCAAACAAATCGGTGCCGGCCACACGCACGGTACCGCTGGTGGGCGTATCCAGACCCGCAATGATGGACAACAAAGTGCTCTTGCCCGATCCGGATGCGCCGACAATAGCGGCGGTCTCTTGCGCGTTGAGCGCAAAATCGATGTCACGCAGAATCTCCAGCGTGCCCGTGGAATCGGTGACCGATTTACAAACATGCTCAACCGAAATAATGATCTCGCTCATGGCTACCTTTTTGAATCGACGACACTTTAGCGCGCTGGCGGTGTTCACTGCGGTGGCGGGGTTTTCCAGCCCCAAGGGCGCTGGGGCCAAAGCCCGCACCCACACCATTTTGGTAGTGGGCGACTCGCTGAGTGCCGAGTATGGCATTCAACGTGGCACCGGCTGGGTGGCCTTGATGGCGCAGCGCATTGCGGCAGAAAAACTGCCTGCCACCGTGGTCAACGCCAGCATCAGTGGCGACACCACCTCCGGCGGTCGCTCGCGCCTGGCTGCGCTGCTGCAAACGCACCAGCCCACCGTGGTCGTCATTGAATTGGGCGGCAACGACGCCCTGCGCGGCCTGCCCCTGCAAATGACACAGGACAACCTGCAGGCCATGACCCGCGCCGCACAAGCCACGGGCGCCCAGGTGCTGCTGCTGGGTATGGAAGTGCCGCCCAATTACGGCCAAGACTATGCCAAACGTTTTGGCGCCACCTTTGCCACGGTGGCGCGCGACACCCGCGCCAAACTGGTGCCGTTTTTGTTGAAAAACGTGGCCGATGGGCCCGACGCCACCCGCCTGTTCCAGAGCGACCGTATCCACCCACTGGAAGCAGCCCACCCCATCATCCTGAACAATGTGTGGCCTACCCTGAAGAAAATGATTGCATGAGCCTGACCATCCTGAACGCCGCTGAGGTGCTGACCCAGCTCGATACCTTTGACACCATCATCGACGCCCGCAGCGAGGACGAATACGCCGACGACCATCTACCCGGCGCTGTCAACTGGCCGACGCTGAACAATGCCGAGCGCATTGTGATCGGCACGATGTACAAACAGGTCAACCAGTTTGAAGCCAAAAAACGCGGTGCGGCCCTGGCTGCACGCAACATTGCCACCCATATTGAGCGCGAGGTGATCGACAAACCCCGCGACTGGAAGCCACTGACCTACTGCTGGCGCGGTGGCAAGCGCAGTGGTTCTCTGTCGCTGATCCTGGACCAGATTGGTTTTCGGGTCACACTGGTGGAAGGTGGCTACAAGGCCTTCAGGGCCGCCATGTTGCAGGACATTCCCAACCATGTGGCGCGCCTGAACTTTCGGGTGGTGTGTGGCACCACGGGCTCGGGCAAAACCCGCCTGTTACACGCGCTGGCGGCCCAGGGTGCACAGGTGCTGGACCTGGAGGGCCTGGCCCGGCACCGCAGTTCGGTGCTGGGTGCCATTCCGGGCACACCGCAACCCACACAAAAGCATTTTGATTCGCTGATTTGGGATGCACTGCGCCGCTTGGACAGCACACGCCCGGTGTACGTGGAGAGCGAAAGCAAAAAAGTGGGCAATGTGGCCATTCCCACCGCGCTGGTCGAGCGCATGCGTGCCAGCCCCTGCCTGGACCTGACCTTACCGATGGCCGAGCGGGTGGCGTTGCTGATGGAAGACTATGCCTTCTTTGTCAAAGACCACGACCACTTTTGCAACCGACTGGACGTGCTCACCGTGATTCGGGGCAAAGCCGTCATTGAAGCCTGGAAAGCACAGGTGCGCAACAACGCCATCGAGCCGGTGGTGCAAGAGCTGCTGCAGGTGCACTACGACCCGGTGTATTTGCAGTCCATGCAGCGCAATTTTGTGCAGTATCCCCAAGCCCTGGCCATTAGTGCCAGCGACCGCTCTCAAGGCGCCATGGAGCAGCTGGCACAAACGCTGCTGGCGGCGAATTAAGCCTGGTCCGCGCGCGGGTCCTGTGCGGGAGGGCTGTCCGACATGTCGGCTGTGGCGTTGTCGTCCATGGGGCCATGGGCTTTGCGCTCACTCTTTTCTTTGAGCTTTTCGGCCTTTTTCTGCTTTTTGGCCAATTCTTTTTGACGTTTCTCGTAGCCGTAATTCGGTGTTGCCAAGATATGCTTTCTGTAGTTGGTGACACTGTACCACCTGTGGCCTCATGCCTGCGGCGCAGGGCCTTCCTCTATCCACTGCACTGCGCCCCGGTAAGCGTGCCAGCTGGCATGCCCCAGCAAAGGCCCCACCAGCAGCAAACCCACACTCCAGGGCAATAACAACGCGGACACCACCAGGGCGCTGATCAACGCCCCCCAAAGCGCCATGACGCCGGTGTTGTGAAAAACCACTTCCAAACTGGTGATAGAAGCGGTGATGGCATCGACATCCCGGTCCAGAATGGTGGGGATAGACACCACCGCCGTGGCAAACACAATGGCCGCAAAAATGCCGCCCACCACGGTGTAGGCGATGACAAATTCCCAGTTGTCGGGGTTGAAGATGGCCTGCACCACCCCCGTGGTTGAGGGCATGCCGGTATTAAAAAACACCGCGAACACCACCATAGACGCCCGCCCCCACAACAACTCCAGCACCATCAGTACCAGAATCAGCATGCCCATGCTGCGCATATGGGGCTTCCAGCAGGTGAGCGAGGCAACCCATTCGGGGCTCACACCCCGTTCGCGGCGGCGGCTCACGTCGTACAGCCCCATCGCAAAAAAAGGCGTAACAGGGCGGCAAACGCACGTTGGACCCAGGCCCCTCCACCGATTCTCCCAGCTCCGCAAGACCCAGGACAAAACGGGCTCCGCCCCCCCCCCCCCCCCCCCCCCCCCCCCCCCCCCCCCCCCCCCCCCCCCCCCCCCCCCCCCCCCCCCCCCCCCCCCCCCCCCCCCCCCCCCCCCCCCCCCCCCCCCCCCCCCCCCCCCCCCCCCCCCCCGCCCCGGCCTTCACCCTGTCCCCGGCCCAAGACTTGGCCCCCAAAAAGGCCCCACCAGAATGCAGCCGGAGGCCACTGTCATGGCGTATTCCGGGCTTTCACGGAACACGGCGCCCAGAATCAGTGCCATGACCCAGAACGCGCCGCCATAAAAAGCCGCGATGCCCGGGCAGGCATACATATCGCCCCACCCGGCACGCAACCACTGGCCCAAGTGGCGGGCATGCAGCGCCGGAATATTTTTTTGCGGCGCCTCGCAAGGCGGTGGAATGTAGGGCGGAGGGTCGCGCAAAGGTTGACTCATGTCAAGAGCGTAACCACCCTGCAGGCCATTGCCTACTGCGGTAAATACTTACTGCAGCGTGCGCAGCGCCTGCGCCAAATCGGCCTGTAAATCCGCCACCGACTCCAACCCGATGGCAAAGCGCACCACCGTACCGCGGGATATGTGCGCCGGCCAGCGCGTGCGCATGGATGCCAGTTTGTACGGCACCACCAGGCTGACCGGGCCACCCCAGCTCCAGCCAATGCGAAACAGTTGTAATGACTCACAAAAGGCATCGACTTGGCGCTGGGAATATTCGGGCGCGATCACCACACTGAACAAACCGGCCGCCCGCCCTGCCCCACCATTGGCATCACTATTTGCACCATCAGCCTGACCACCCACCGCTGCGCTCTGGCACACAACCCGCCAATGGGCATGGCCGGGCGACGTGGGCAAAGCGGGATGCAGCACCTGTACGAACTGCGGCTGTTGGGTGCACCACTGCGCCAGCGTACGCGCCGCCGCATCGTGGGCCGCGTAGCGCAGCGCCATGCTGGGCAAAGCGCGCAACACCGCTTCGGCGTCGTTGGCCGCCACATTGAAACCCAAACGCATATGGGTGGCCTGCAACTGCTGATGCAGATTTGGGCTGCGGGTAATCACGCTGCCCATCAACACATCCCCACCGCCGCTGGGGTATTTGGTGAGCGCGTGGGCTGAAATGTCCACGCCCAGACCGGGCTCTTGCGTGGGCAACAAATCGAACGGTGCAAACGCCAACCCCGCACCCCAGGTGTTGTCCAGCGCCGTCAGCACACCCCGCGCTTTGCACAGGCGCACCATGGCGGGCAGGTCCGGAAATTCGAGCGTGACCGAGCCGGCCGCTTCCAGCCATACCAGGCGCGTGCGCTCGCTGATCCGGGCCTGCAGGTCGGCCACATCCATGGGGTCGTAGATTTGGTACGTGATGCCCCAGTGCGTGAACTCGGCATCAAACAAGGGTTTATTGTTGCCGTAGGCGTTGTCGGGCAGCAGCACCTCATCACCGGCCTTGAGCAGCGACAGCGCCACCAGGGCCAAGGCCGCTAGGCCGCTGGGCAACAGCAGGCAATGCAGCCCACCTTCCAGCGTGCATAAACGCTGCTCCAGCACATAGGTGGTGGGTGTGCCGTGCAAGCCGTAGGTGTAGGCGCTGCGGTTTTTCCAATCGCGCTGGCGCATGGCCGCTACGGTGGGGAAAAATACGGTGGAGGCTTTGAAGACACCCGGCTGCGGCGCCTCAAACCCCTGCGGCGGCGCGTAGGGGTGGTGGATCAGGGTGGTGGGCAGCTGGGCCACGGCAAACCTGATCTAGACGCTCCACTTCTGGATTAACTGTTCGGGGCGCATGGCGTCGTAGCCCTCGAAGGGCTGGTGAATCCAGGGGTTGGTGGGCAGGTACTCCACCGAATAATCGGGTGTGAAGGTGGACAGGGCCTTGGTCCAGATGACCGCACTGCGCAGCTCGGAAATGGGCGCGTAGTTGTTTTTGAGCTGATTCATGACGGCATTCAGGGTGTGACCTGAATCGGCCAGGTCATCCACCAGCAACACACGACCGGCGATTTCACCCTTGGGCGTGGTGATGTAACGCGCAATATCCAGGTTGCCTTGCTGCGTACCCGCGTCGGCGCGGTAGGAGCTGGTGGACATGATGGCCAGAGGTTTGTCAAACACCCGGGAGAGGATGTCGCCGGGGCGCATACCGCCGCGTGCCAGGCAGAGAATGGTGTCGAACTCCCAACCCGACTGGTACACCTTGATGGCCAGTTTTTCGATCAGGTTGTGGTACTCGTCGTAGCTCACGTAGAGATGTTTGCCGTCTTCTGTCAACATGTTCTGCTCCTGAATTAATAGCTGCTTGCGCACGTCTGGCGTGCGGAAAATGCCAATTTAGCTTATAAAAACAAACAGAATCAGTCGGCCAGATAGGGGTCACGCATCAGAATGGTGTGGTCCCGGTCCGGGCTGGTGGACACCATGTGGATGGGTACACCGGTCACCTGCTCAATGCGCTGCAGGTACTGGCGTGCAGCCAATGGCAATTGGTCGTACTGGGTGATACCCACGGTGGTATCGCTCCAGCCGGACATGACTTCGTAAATGGGTTTGCAGCGCTCGATTTCGTCGGCACCCATGGGCAAAATGTCCAGCGTCTGGCCATCCATCTCATAGCCGGTGCACAGCATCAGCTCTTTCAAGCCATCCAGCACATCGAGCTTGGTAATGCACAGACCCGACAAGCCATTGACCTGGGCCGAGCGCTTGAGCAAAGCCGCATCAAACCAGCCGCAGCGGCGCGAACGCCCGGTGGTAACACCCTTCTCGGCCCCCACGGTGCTCATGTGGTAACCGGGGGTGCCTTCCACTTCCCAATCCAGTTCGGTAGGGAATGGGCCGCCGCCGACGCGCGTGCAATAGGCTTTGGTAATGCCCAGAATGTAGTGCAGCATGCCAGGGCCTACGCCAGAGCCGGCCGCCGCGTTGCCCGCCACACAGTTGCTGGAGGTGACATACGGATAGGTGCCGTGGTCAACATCGAGCAGGGTGCCTTGTGCGCCTTCAAACAGCAGGTTGGCGCCCTGGGCGTGCGCTGCGTTAAGCTCGCGCGACACGTCGGCAATCATGGGTTTAAGCAACTCTGCGTGGCGCATGGCCTGCGCATACACCGCATCAAACTGCACCTTGCCATCCACCATGTAAGGTTTGAGCGTAGGGCCAAAATCAAATGCGGCGGAGCCCAGGTAGGTGGTCAACACATGGTTATGCAAGTCCAGCAGTTCGCGCAGTTTGGCGGCAAAACGTTCGGGGTATTTGAAGTCCTGCACGCGCAGGGCGCGGCGGGCGATTTTGTCTTCGTAAGCCGGGCCGATGCCGCGCCCGGTGGTGCCAATTTTGGCATTGCCACCTTTTTCGCGCGCTGCTTCCCGGGCAACATCGAGCGCAGCATGAAACGGCAAAATCAACGGGCAGGCTTCGCTGATGCGCAGGCGCGAGCGCACTTCCACACCGGCGTTTTCCAGTCCTTCGATTTCTTCAAACAACTTGGCCGCCGACAGCACCACACCGTTGCCGATGTAGCACTTGACGCCGGCACGCATGATGCCGCTGGGAATCAGGTGCAAGGCGGTTTTGACGCCGTTGATGACCAGGGTGTGGCCGGCATTGTGCCCCCCCTGAAAGCGCACCACGCCTTGTGCGCTTTCGGTCAGCCAGTCGACCAGCTTGCCTTTGCCCTCGTCCCCCCATTGGGTTCCCACGACGACGACGTTGCGTCCTTTGGATGCTTTCATTTGGATATTTCTCAGATAGCTTTTACAACCCATTGACCAGCAGCCAAAAGCAGCTCGCGGTCACAATGGAACTCATCAACCTGGCTCTCATGGCCCGGCAATACACACACCACGGTTTCACCCTGGCGGCGCAAGGCCGCAATGGCGCTGCGCAACTCGGGCGCTTCGCCCCATGGCGCACGAATGGCGGCACGCAATGGCCGTTTCGCCGCTACCGCTGTTAGCGCCTTGATGTCGAGGCTAAAACCCACGGCCGGCCGCTTGCGTCCAAACACCTGCCCCACTTCGTCGTAGCGGCCCCCACGCGCCAGGGCATCGCTGGCACCCGGTGCATACAGGGAAAACATGGCGCCGCTGTAGTAGGCGTAGCCACGCAGATCCGCCAGATCGAAGGACACGTTCACTCCGTCCAGATGGCCCGACAGCCATTGCAAGTGGTTCAACGCCGAAGCAATCTCGGGCAGTGCAGGAAGCGATTTTTGCGCTTCGGCAAGAACCTGCGCGTCGCCGTACAACTGCAACAAGGCCAACAAAGCCTGCGAAGTCGCCACCGGAACCGGCCGCAACAGGCTCTTGAGTTCGCTGGCGTCCTTGGCGGCCAAGGCGGCATGAATCAATGTCGTGCGGGCCGTATCAATCGAGGCGCCCTTCAGCAAGGCTTGCACAATGCGGGCGTCGGCCATGTCAACCGCTATGGCGTCCACCTGGGCCACTTTCAGGGCATCCAGCGCCAGGGTCAGGACTTCCAGATCGGCCTCCAGAGCGGAATGGCCGTAGATTTCAGCGCCAAACTGCAGGGGCTCACGGGTTGCATGGGGACTGGCAGGACGGGTATGCAGCACCGGCCCGCAGTAGCACAGGCGGGTCACACCTTCGCGGTTGAGTAAATGGGCGTCGATGCGGGCGACCTGCGGCGTGCTGTCGGCACGCAAGCCCATCATGCGACCCGACAACTGGTCTACCAGCTTGAAGGTCTGCAAGTCCAGCGCTTCGCCAGTCCCCGACAACAAGGATTCGAGATGTTCCAGCAACGGGGGCATGACCAACTCGTAGCCATAGCAGCGCGCCATGTCCAGGAGGTCTCGACGTATTTCTTCGATGTGGCGCGCCTCGGAAGGCAGCACATCGGCAATGTGATCCGGTAAGACCCAGGCAGACATGAGGAAAAAGGGAGGCTATTAAAACCGTGATTTTACCGGGCTTGGCCACCCGTTCAGGGCGCAAGCCACCAAATCAGCACCAAGCCGCTCAAGATGCTGGCCATGGCAAAGAAGCGGATTTGCCCATCCGTAAGCTGCAGCAGTTGCTCAAACATGCGTCGCCATCCCTGCGGCGAGGTGAAGGGGAACAAGCCCTCCATCACCAGCACCAGGGCCAATGCCAGCCAAAGCGTATCGCTATTCAATGCTTACTTCTTGGACGGGCTGGAAGCACCTGCACCCCCGCCGCGAAATGCCTTGAAGAATTCGGACGACGATGGGTCAAGCACCATCACATCGCTCTTGTTGGCAAACGAGGCTTTGTAGGCATCCAGACTGCGGTAAAACTGCGCAAACTGGGCATCCCGGCCAAATGCCTCGGCATAGATACGCGCCGCCTCGGCATCGCCTTCACCCTTGATTTTTTGGGCATCGCGGTAGGCGTTGGCAATGGCCACTTCGCGCTGGCGATCGGCATCGGCGCGGATTTTTTCGCCTTCGGCGGCACCCGTGGAGCGCAACTCATTGGCAACCCGCTTGCGTTCGGCTTCCATACGGCGGTACACGGATTCGGTAATGGCCTCAACATAATCGACACGTGTGATGCGCACATCCACCACATCAACACCCCACGGCTTTGCACCCCGGACTTTTTCAAGAACCTCGGCCTTGACGTCCGCCATCAGGTCTTCGCGCTTGAGCGACAACAGTTCCTTGACCGTGCGTTTGTTGATTTCTTCCTGGAAAGCATTGCGCACCACACGGTTGAGCTGGGTGGCACCGGCGGCTTCGTTTTTTCCCACGTTGCGGATGTAGTCCACAGGCTCGGACACGCGCCAGCGCACGTACCAGTCGATCACCACCCGCTGTTTTTCCGCCGTCAACATGGGTTCTGCATCGGTGCTGTCGAGCGTTAACAGGCGTTTGTCGATGTAGTTGACGTTTTGAAAGGGGGGCGGCAGTTTGAAGTTCAAACCAGGCTCGGTAATCACCTCTTTGATCTGCCCCAATGCGTACACCACACCAAACTGGCGCTGATCCACCACAAACAAGGTGGAACTCGCCAAGGCAAGCAGCACCAACAACGACGAAAATAACAATCCAATCCGGTTCATAACTAATTCCTAGCGTGGTTCGCGGTCGCGCATGCGCGTAGCATCCCGGCTGCGTGCGTCGGTTGGCAGCACCGTTGCCGCAGCAGCAGGAGCGCCAGAGGTGGCCGCAGGGGCGTCGGGCGCTGCGGGCAGGGTGGACATTTGCATGATTTTGTCCAGCGGCAAATACAACAAATTGGATCCTTGGCGCGAATCGACCATGACTTTGGTCACGCTGCTGAATATTTGCTGCATCGCGTCCAGGTACATCCGGTCGCGCGTCACCTGGGGGGCCTTCTGGTATTCGGCCAATACAGAACGGAAGCGCTGCGCATCACCCTGTGCCTGTGCCACCACGCGCGCTTTGTAGGCATCGGCCTCTTCCTTCAAGCGCGAAGCCGAACCAACCGCCCTTGGAACCACATCGTTGGCATACGCTTGCGCCTCATTCTTGGCGCGCTCGCGCTCTTGCCCCGCCTTGAGTACATCGTCAAACGAGGCCTGCACCTGCTCCGGGGGACGCACACCACCCTGCTGCAGGTTGATACCTACAACTTCAACGCCCACTTTATAACGGTCCAGAATAACCTGCATCAACGCGCGCACCCGCGGCCCGATTTGGTCACGCTCTTCCGATAAAGCAGCATCCATTTTCATCTTGCCGAGCACCTCACGCACCGCCGTTTCGGCTGCTTGCACCACAGCAGCGGCGGGGTCTTTGCTTTCAAACAAAAATGCACGGGCATCGCTCAAGCGGTATTGCACGGAAAACTTGATATCCAGAATATTTTCGTCTTCCGTCAGCATTGCCGACTCCCGCAATCCGGTTGCCTTCAGAACAATGTCGCGCCCCACGTCCACAGAGCGAATTTGCGTCACAAAAACCAGCTCATGGCGTTGAATGGGGTATGGCAATCGCCAGTTAAATCCGGCACTGCTGACGGTGCTGCGGTATTTGCCAAACTGGGTGATAACAGCCTGCTGACCTTCTTCAACGATAAAAAAACCAGTTCCCAGCCAAATCAGCATCAACACGGCGCCAATCAGGCCAGCCCCAATACCGGCGCTTTTCATGTCCGGCTGAAACCCACCATCGGGTGGTCCACCTGCGCCACGCGGGGGCGGTGGCCTACCAAATAAGCCGCCTAATTTGCGGTTGACATCACGCCACAACTCATCCAGATCAGGCGGACCTGAATTACCACTAACGGGGCGCGTATTTTTTTCGCCTTTGTCGGGCGGCGGTTGAACAGGGTCGGACTCGGGCGCCACTGGCAGATCAGGCTTACCCGAATCACCCTGCTTGTCGTCACCACGCCCCCAGCGCGAATCATTCAAATTGAACATCCGCGAGAACCATTGCGGCGCTCTGGCCGCATCAAAAGCAGTAACACGAATGGGTCGTTTCATCTCATCGTTTCTCGTATATTTGGGCTGGATTGTGCCTAATCAGAAACCGGCCCCACAGAATCTGGGGGATACACAGCAGTTGCCTCACGCGCCATTTTGACCGCAACCATGTCCGCCAGACGTTGGCGCAACACCGGCAACCCCGCACCACTGCGGGCGCTGACAAAAATGCGTGGGGTTTGCACCCCATCGATTTCAAATTCGTCTTCCGCGCGCACGGGCTGGTGGTCACAATCCAGTGCGTCGATTTTGTTGAACACCAACAATTGCGGCACCGGTTCGGCACCGATTTCCCGCAACACACCCTGCACCTGTTCGATTTGCTGCGCAAAGTCGGGATTCGATGCATCGACCACGTGCAGCAAAAGATCGGCATCCACGGCTTCTTGCAGTGTGGCCCGAAATGCATCCACCAAACCGTGCGGTAAATCACGGATAAAGCCCACGGTATCGGACAGGGAAACCGATCGCCCGGCTTCGCCCAAATACAGTTGCCGGGTGGTCGTATCCAAAGTGGCAAACAACTGGTCGGCAGCGTAGGCACGCGCTTTGACCAGGGCATTAAACAGGGTCGACTTGCCCGCATTGGTGTAGCCAATGAGTGAAATGTTGAAGGCGTCCCTGCGTTCGCGCTGGCGTCGCTGGGTTTGCCGTTGGCGTTTTACTTTTTCTAGGCGCTCCTTGGTGCGTTTGATGGTGTCACCAATCATGCGCCGATCCAGTTCAATCTGCGCCTCACCGGGTCCACCACGCATACCGATACCACCACTTTGCCGCTCCAGATGCGACCAGCGCCTTACCAGGCGGGTACTCAGGTATTGCAGCCGCGCCAATTCGACCTGCAACTTGCCTTCGTGGCTGCGTGCCCGCTGGGCAAAAATCTCAAGAATAAGAAAGGTCCGGTCGTTGACGGGCAGCCCCATATGGCGCTCCAGATTGCGCTGTTGACCGGGGCTCAGGCTTTGATCAAACAGCACTTCCTTGGCCCCTAGCTGGGTGGCCAGCAATTTGATTTCATCCGCCTTGCCCGAGCCAATGAACAAAGCCGCATCGGGCGCTTTGCGTTTGCAGGTCACCCGCGCAACGGCCTGCATGCCCGCAGATTGAGCCAACAAGCCCAACTCCTCCAGTTCGCCATCGAAGTGAGGATCACCCA
Source organism: Candidatus Aalborgicola lynettensis (assembly GCA_016719405.1). Lineage (GTDB taxonomy): Bacteria > Pseudomonadota > Gammaproteobacteria > Burkholderiales > Burkholderiaceae_C > Allorhodoferax > Allorhodoferax lynettensis. The sequence continues at coordinate 756,275 of JADJZE010000001.1, read as the reverse complement.
AATCGACTCCAACCAAAATAGTCGGGGTCTCGGTTGGTTTGAAAGTTGCAGTCAAATGAAAGAGAAATCATCAGGCCTCAAGGATGAGGCCGCCAATCGAATCAGGGTGACTCCGGCTCACCGGCACCTGGCGTCGTTGCAAAGTTCACTGCGCGTCCGGGGACAATGGTCGAAATGGCGTGTTTGTAAACCATTTGCGTCACCGTGTTGCGAAGCAACACCACGTATTGATCGAAAGATTCAACCTGTCCCTGCAACTTAATGCCGTTGACTAGATAGATGGAAACCGGAACATGTTCACGACGCAACGCGTTGAGAAAAGGATCCTGCAATAACTGACCTTTGTTGCTCACGATATTCTCCGTGTTCAATAAAAATGAATAGGGCCGAACGATAACACACCAAATCATTCACTGGCCTTATCGGGCGCGAAGCCCGATCAGATAAAGGTGAGGGTTTTTACTCCTGCGCTGGTCCCCAACAGACACACGTTGGCGCGCTGAAAGGCGAACACCCCCACAGTTACCACGCCAGGCCACTGGCTGACCTCGGACTCAAAGGCCAGTGGATCGGTAATGTGCAAACCGGTCACATCGACGATGTGTTGCCCGTTATCGGTCACCAGGGGAACACCGTCTTTCAAGCGTACCCGCGCCACCCCGCCCTTGGCCGCGAACTGGGCCATGACGCGCCGGGTGGCCATGGGGATCACTTCCACCGGCAAGGGGAACTGCCCCAGAGTCTGGACCAACTTGGACTCATCGGCGATACACACAAATTGGGCTGCTAGCGCCGCCACAATCTTTTCGCGGGTCAAAGCAGCGCCACCGCCCTTGACCATGTTGCCATGGCCGTCGATTTCATCCGCGCCGTCGATGTAAACCGACAGTCTGTCCACGGTATTCGCATCGAGCACCGGGATACCCAATGCCAGCAATCGCTCAGTGCTGGCCACCGAGCTCGACACCGCGCCTTTGATCTGGTCTTTCATCGACGCCAGTGCATCAATGAATTTATTGACGGTGGATCCAGTCCCGACGCCGACAAGTTCGCCGGGTACTACATACTGGAGTGCAGCCTGGCCGACCCGAGTTTTGAGTTCATCTTGCGTCAATGTGGCTTGGGAAGTGGGTGTGGAGCTTGGCATCGGTGAAAATCGGGTAGTTATTGCAAAACCGCAGGAATTATCCAATGTCTCTTGTTCCCTACGGGCTGGCGCGCCGCTTTTTATTCAGCCTGGATGCCGAAACCGCCCACGAAATCACCATGAACGGCATTGCGGGCGTGCAAGGCACACCGCTGCAAATTGCCTATTGCGCCAGCCGGGTCAATGACCCCATCACGCTTGCGGGCCTGCACTTTCCCAATCGCGTGGGTCTGGCTGCGGGTCTGGATAAAAATGCACGCTGCATCGATGGGCTGGGCGCCATGGGTTTCGGTTTTGTCGAAGTCGGAACCGTCACCCCCAAAGCCCAGAGCGGCAACCCCAAGCCGCGCATGTTCCGCCTGCCCAAGGCCGAGGCACTGATTAACCGCCTGGGTTTCAACAACGAAGGGCTGGATGCTTTTATTGCCAACGTACAGCGTTCGGCCCTGCGCCGCGCAAAAAGCCCGCACATGTTGCTGGGCCTGAACATTGGCAAAAATGCCGCAACGCCAATGGAGAACGCCACCGACGATTATTTGGCCTGCCTCAACGGCGTGTACCCCCACGCCGACTACGTAACAGTCAATATTTCCAGCCCCAACACCAAAAATCTGCGTGCGCTGCAAAGCGATGAGGCCCTGGATGGGCTGCTGGGCGCCATTGCCCAACAACGCCAAGCCTTGCAGCGCGAACATGGCAAACGCATTCCGATCTTCGTCAAAATTGCCCCCGACTTGGACGAGGCCCAAATCGCGGTCATTGCCGCCACCCTGCTGCGCCACGGCATGGACGGCGTAGTGGCGACCAACACCACCCTGAGCCGCGATGCCGTCCAAGGCATGGTGCATGCAGAAGAAGCCGGTGGCCTGTCGGGCGCGCCGGTACGGGATTTGAGCAACAAAGTGATTGCCCAACTGCGCTCGGCGCTGGGCCCCACCTTCCCCATCATCGGCGTGGGGGGTATTCTGAGCGCGCAAGACGCGGTGGAAAAAATCAAGGCCGGTGCCAACGTGGTGCAAATCTACACCGGCCTCATCTACAAAGGCCCTCAACTGGTACGCGACGCGGCGCTTGCCATTAAGGCCGCCTGCCCGCCCCAGTCATCCCACCACCACGCCTGAAGCACGGCGGCCCCACCATGCAGCGTATTACCGCCACCACCGCGCATTCCTTGCATGGCATCGCTGCCACCCGCTTCGTGGAGCAACAGGCCGCCGCCACGTTGGCACCGCATACCCTGATGCGCCGGGCGGGGCTGGCGACTGCCAATCTGGCACAGGCTTTGGCGCCCCATGCGCGCAGCATATGGGTGGCGTGCGGCCCCGGCAACAACGGTGGCGACGGACTCGAAACCGCCTTGCACCTGCACCAGCGTGGTTACCACGCGGTAGTCACCTGGCTTGGAGAGTCGGCCAAGGTCAGTGCCGATGCACACGATGCATGGCAACGCGCAAGCCAGGCGGGGGTGCGCTTCGCAGCAGAGCCCCCAACTCACGCCGATCTGTGTATTGATGCCCTGCTGGGCATTGGCAGCACGCGTGCCCCGCAGGGCCGGATGGCGCACTGGGTGCAGCACATGAACCACTGTGGCGCGACCGTACTGGCGGTCGATGTTCCGACCGGCCTGCACGCCGAAACCGGCGCTCTTACCCAATCCCGTACAGAACCTGCATCCCACACCCGCATCGTCGTACGCGCCCACCACACCCCTGAGTTTGTTAACCCTTAAACCTGGGTTATTTACCGGCCACGGACGTGATTTCGTCGGACAAGTTTGGCTAGATCCGTTAGGCGTCGATGTCGCAGAAAATAGCGCCGATGCGACGCTTGCAGGCCCACCACCACGCCGCGCACACGGCCACGCGAGCCACAAGGGCACGCGGGGTGATGTGGCTGTGATAGGTGGAGCACCTGGCATGACCGGCGCTGCACTGCTGGCTGCATCGGCGGCATTGCATGCAGGCGCCGGCAGGGTCATCGTCAGCCTGCTAAACGATCACCCAATCGGCGTCGACCCGCTGCAGCCCGAGTTGATGATGCGCCCCTACCGGCAACTCAACACCGAAGCGCTGACCGTGGTGTGCGGCTGCGGCGGTGGCGAAGCAATCGCCTCCATACTGGGCGAGGTGATGATGAACGCCCCCCGGCTGGTACTCGATGCGGATGCCCTCAACGCCATTTCTGCCGATGCGAGGCTAGCGGCTGTGTTGATTCAACGCGGCACCAAGCAAGCAACGGTATTGACGCCCCATCCACTGGAAGCTGCACGACTACTGGGTTGTGGAACCGCTGACATTCAAGCCAACCGGCTATTGGCAGCACAGGAACTGGCAGACCGTCTGCGGTGCACGGTGGTGCTCAAGGGTTCAGGCACAGTCACGGCTGCGCCGGGGCAACAACCCGTCATCAACCCGACCGGCAATGGCAAACTGGCGACCGGTGGTACGGGTGACGTGTTAGCAGGCCTGTTGGGCACCCGTTTAGCCAGTGGAATGAACCCCTACGAGGCAGCATGGACAGCGGTTTACCAACACGCGGAGCTAGCAGATCGCTGGCCGAACGAAGCCGCACTCACTGCCGGCGCACTGGCTAAAGCCCTTTCGTGATTTTGATTCTGTCCATCGAAATTTCGCATGCCTTTCGGCCGACTGCCAACGGTCATGAATCCAGGCCGACGCCCCGGATGATGGAAGAAACTTGAGGTTGGAGGTGCCGGGGTTGCCGGATGAGATCTCCCGTTAAACCGAGATTGTCCATTAGGGTTTGAAGGGCAGGTGGATGCAGTGGCGGGGTAGTTTTGACCTGAATGGGGCGTCCATAGCTTGGGCTATGGACAACGAAGAAGGGCGAAAATGGCCGCCAATGCGCCGCCTGCACCCAAAACAGCACCGCAGGTGCGCCTAATGGACAATCTCGGTTAAACAGGGCTGCTAGGCGAAAATTCTGCCGCGCTACTTCGGAGGGGCACCCCGGGCAATGTCAACTCTGCAGTTGCGCCCACGCCTTGTCCAGCCGCTTCACACTCACCGGCTGGGGCGTGCGCAGCTCCTGGGCGAAGAAGCTCACGCGCAGTTCTTCCAGCAACCAGCGGAACTCTTCCATGCGTTCATCCACCGCACCCTTGCGCTCGGCCACCAAGCGCCAGTAGCGCTGCTCCTGCGGGCGCAGTTCGGTCAGGCGGCTGGCGTCCCGGGCCGGGTCGGCACGGTATTTTTCCAGACGCAGCGTAATGGCCTTGAGGTAACGGGCCAGGTGCTGCAGCCGCTCCCAAGGTGTGGTTTGCAAAAACTTTTTGGGAATTAGGCGGTTCAGTTGTTGTTGGGCATCGGCGATTGCGTCGGGTGCGTTTTTGGTGTCCTTGATTTTGCGCGCCGCCGTGGCGTATTCCAGCAAAATCACGCTGGCCATGCGGGCCACTTCGTTGGCAATCAGCGTCAGGCGCCCACGGCCTTCTTCGATGCGGCGTTTGAAGGCGAATTCGTCGGTGGGTAGCGGCTCCAGCAAAAAGGCGCGGTCCAGCGCCACAGCGATGATCTGCTCGCGCAGCTCTTCCACCGTACCGCCCGAACCCGACTCCTTGCCGTTTTCTGTGGTTTTGCCCACGTTCATGTAGGCCACACCCATTTTTTGCAGGTCGGGAATATTCTTTTCCAGGTACTTGAGTGCATCCTTGATCTGCAGCGCAAACAGGCGACGCAGGCCGGCGCGGTGTTTGGCGGCGGCCACTTCGGGCTCGTCAAACACCTCCACGGTGACGGCATCACCAGCGTCGATCAGCGCCGGAAAGCCGATCAAGGTCTGGCCACCCTTCTTGATTTCCAGCAGTTCGGGCAGCCCACCAAAGGTCCAGGCGGTGTAGCGGCCGTCCGGAATCGACGGTTTGGGGGTGGTTGGCACGCTTCCGGAGGCTGCAGATGCTACACTTTTAATAGCTGCTTGCGCACGTCCAGCGTGCGGAAATGGCATATTTGATTCAGAAGTTTGGCGGCCCCGCAGCGCCGCCACCGGACGCGCCACCTCGGCCACGGCAGATTCGCCAGCCTGGCTTTGCACCGGACTCTGCGCCTGGTTCTGTGCCAGCTTGAGCGAAGCCAGCGCCTGAAAGGCCCCGCGCGCCTGGCTGCCCAGCTCGGCCTTCAAAGCCCCCAGGTTGCGCCCCTGCCCCATCTGGCGGCCATGTTCGTCCACCACGCGCAGGTTCATGAAGAAATGCGGCGTGAGCATATCGACCTTGATGTCGGCTTTCACAATGTCCAGGCTGGTGGCGTCGCGTACCAGCTTGAGCACGGCGTCCACCAAGCTGCCAGTGCCAAATTTTTCCGGCGCGCACAAAACCTCTGCAAACTTGGTGGCGGTATCGGGCAGCGGCACCAGCCTGGAACGTGGGCGCTGGTGCAGTGTTTTCAGCAATGCTTGCACTTTGTCCTTGAGCATGCCGGGCACCAGCCACTCGCAGCGTTCTTCGTTGACCTGGTTCAGCACAAACAGCGGCACGGTCACGGTCAGGCCGTCGCGCGCGTCGCCGGGTTCGTGCAGGTAGGTGGCGGCGCAATCCACACCCCCCAGGCGAATCGTCTTGGGGAAGGAGGCTGTGGTAATGCCCGCCGCCTCGTGGCGCATCAGCTCTTCGCGGGTGAGGCGCAGTAAGGTGCTGTCGCTACGGCCGGGTGGCAGAGCGCTCTGCTCCGTGTCCCCCGCCCGCTGCGCGGGCTCCTCCTTGTACGGAGCAAAACGCACCCCCGCCCTACCTCCTTCACGATATTGGGGCTTCTTGCTTTCTTCGCGGTACCAGCGCTCCAGGCTGTAGCCGCTGCACACATCCGCGGGCAGTTGTTGGTCGTAAAAGGCGTAGATCAGTTCTTCATCGACCAGCACGTCCTGGCGGCGTGCCTTGTGTTCCAGCTCTTCCACCTGGCGCACCAGCTTCTGGTTGGCGGCGAAAAATGGCAGGGACGTTTCCCACTCGCCGGCCACCAGCGCCTGGCGGATGAAGATTTCGCGCGCGCCCGCCATGTCCACACGGCTGTAATTGGTGCGCCGCCCGTTGTAGATGACGACGCCGTACAGGGTGGCACGCTCCAGCGCAATCACCTCGGCGGCCTTCTTTTCCCAATGCGGGTCTAGCAACTGCTTTTTGAGCAAATGGCCACCCACCTGCTCCAGCCACTGCGACTCTATTGCCGCAATGCCGCGCCCAAACAGGCGCGTGGTCTCCACCAGCTCCGAGGCCACAATCCACTTGCCCGGTTTTTTGGTCAGGTGGGCTCCCGGATGGGCAAAAAACTTAATGCCCCGCGCGCCCAAGTACTCGCCGCCCGCACCGGGCTTGCCATCGCCCTCGCCTTCCACCTTGCAGCCCAAGTTACCCAGCAGCCCCGACAGCATGGAGAGGTGCAACTGCTCGTAACTGGCGGGCAGGGTATTGATACGCCACTTGTGCTCCGCCACAACGGTGTGGAGCTGGCTGTGAATGTCTTTCCACTCGCGCACGCGGCGGATGTTGACAAAGTTTTGGCGCAACAGTTGTTCGTATTGGCGGTTGGATAGTTTGTGTGACGCCGTGTGCTGTAGAGCCGCTGGCACTGCGGCCCGGGGTGCGCCGGGTGCCGACTTTGAGCTTCGCGACGAGGCGCCCGGCGTACCCCGGGTCGCAGTGCCAGCGGCGGAGCCAGCCGCAGCAGCCTCGTGCCCCCCTCCACGCGCGTCGTGAATCCACTTCCACAGTTTGAGGTAACCCACAAACTCACTCTTCTCGTCATCAAACTTCTTGTGCGCCGTATCCGCCTGCTGTTGCGCCTCCATGGGCCGGTCGCGCACATCCTGCACACTCAGGGCCGAGGCAATCACCAGCGCTTCGTCCAGCGCTTCTCGGCTACGTGCTTCTAGCAACATGCGCCCCACGCGTGGGTCCAATGGCAGTTTGGACAACTCCACCCCCAAAGGTGTCAGCTCGTTGGCATCGTCCACCGCCCCCAGCTCATTGAGTAACTGGTAACCGTCGGCAATGGCGCGGCCACTGGGGCGCTCCAAAAACGGAAAATCCTCGACGATGCCCAGGTGCAGCGACTTCATGCGCAAAATGACGCCCGCCAGCGAGCTGCGCAAAATCTCGGGGTCGGTAAACCGGTCCCGCCCGGCAAAGTCTTTCTCGTCGTACAGGCGCAGGCAAATGCCGTTGGCTACGCGCCCGCAGCGCCCGGAGCGCTGGTTGGCGGCAGCCTGGCTGATGGGTTCCACCAGCAACTGCTCCACTTTGCTACGGAAACTGTAGCGCTTCACGCGCGCGGTACCAGCGTCAATCACGTATCGGATGCCTGGAACGGTGAGCGAGGTTTCGGCCACGTTGGTGGCCAGCACCACGCGCCGCCCGGTGTGGCCGTCAAAAATGCGGTCTTGCTCCGCCGGGCTCAGGCGGGCAAACAGGGGCAGCACCTCGGCGCTGCGCATGACCGGCTGGTGGCTCAAATGCTTGCGCAGGTGGTCGGCGGCTTCACGAATCTCACGCTCACCGGGCAGAAAAACGAGGATGTCGCCCTGGTTGTGCGTGTCGCGCCAGAGTTCGTCCACACCATCGGCAATTGCGTTGTTCAGGTCATACTCGCGGCTTTCCTCAAAAGGCCGGTAGCGCGTCTCCACTGGGAACATGCGCCCCGACACCATGATGACCGGCGCTGGTCCTTTGCTCGATTTGAAGTGGTCTGCAAACCGCTGGGCGTCAATCGTGGCGGAAGTCACCACAATCTTCAGGTCCGGGCGGCGCGGAAGAATTTGGCGCAGGTAGCCCAGCAAAAAGTCAATGTTCAGGCTGCGTTCATGCGCCTCGTCGATGATGATGGTGTCGTAGGCTTTGAGCAGTGGGTCGGTCTGCGTTTCGGCCAACAAAATACCGTCGGTCATCAGCTTGACCGAGGCATCGCGCGAGAGCCGGTCTTGGAAACGCACCTTAAAACCCACCACCTCGCCCAGCGGCGTTTTCAACTCTTCGGCAATACGTTTGGCCACGCTGCTGGCGGCAATGCGGCGCGGCTGGGTGTGGCCAATCAATTTTCCACGGGGTGCCGGGCGGCCGTCTGGCAGTGTTGTGGGGTAATTGCACAGGCCACGCCCCATGGACAAGGCGATCTTGGGCAGTTGGGTGGTCTTGCCGGAACCGGTCTCGCCGCAGACGATGATGACCTGGTGGGCGGCCATGGCGGCCATGATTTCGTCGCGTTTGCCGGAGACGGGCAGCGATTCGGGGAATTCGATGTTCAAAACAGATGTGCTCATTGGCAAATGACGAGGCGGCTATCGAATGACAGTTATTGCAGGGCGGTGTAAGCCAGTTGTCGATGCCCTTTCAGGGCCAGCAACACGACTTCTGAGTCTGAATGGGCATACAACACAAGGTGTTGGGCCAGCACGTATTCGCGCAGATAGGGCAGCCCCGCTTGCGTGGCCAATTGCACTACCGATGCCGCTTTGACGTGGGCTTGCACGGAGCGTGCGTTCAAAAACCGGGCGGCACGCCCGCACGCAGGTGACCAAGCCAGCATGGCTTTCATCTCGCGCAATTCGGCTTTGAGCCGGGCCATGCGCTCAGCCGCAGACTGCGCATCTTGCGATTCAAAAAAAACCTGCACTTGTTGCAGGTTGGTGGCGAAATTGGGTGCAGCGCCCACCTGCGCGCGGACGGGCAAAGACATCAGCCAGCCAACAATGCGTCCAAGTCGGCTGCTGCTATGCGCTGCCCGGCCAAAATTTGATGCAGGCCCGCTTCGGCCTCCGCCAGTAAAACCAGGCTGGCATGCTCTTCTTCCAGCGCGTGGTAGTAGTCCAGTTTTTTGGCATCCACAATGGCCACGTAACTGGCACCATTTTTGGTCAGCACTTTTTCAGCACCGCCCTCCACCACTTCCTGCGCCAGTTCGGTTAGCCGGGCACGGGCTTCGCTGATCGGAACAACATCACTGGCGCGCAGGCTCATGATTAATCCTTAATGAATTCATTAATGTTTATTGTACATATTGAATTCATGCCACGCCCAATATGAAGTTCTGAACAGATTTTTGCCAGCCGCGTGAAGGCAGTATCCACAAACATGGCGTGGCAGTCCTGCACGACTTCAATATGGTCTGAATCCGGACCGCTGCTGCGGCGAAACTTCAGGCTATAATCGAAAGCTGACGGTGTGTGGCGCAGCCTGGTAGCGCACTTGCATGGGGTGCAAGGGGTCGAAGGTTCGAATCCTTTCACACCGACCATATGAATCAAGGACTTAGAGTAGAAATGCTCTAAGTCCTTTCTTCTTTGTGGCTCCTGAATCGTCCATTGTCCCAACCGTTGTCCCAACCGCGAGAAAAGCTGGGGAAGGCGTAGCGGCATCCATTTGCTATGTTATTGATAGCTGCTTGCGCACGTTCTACGGGGTCTAGCGGCCTATTTGGCCTATAAAAGTACTACGCAAGGGTTTGATCAGCTACCGCGACGGCGGCAGGCATTGACGACCCTTCGGCGCTCGATGCGTGGCGGCGACCTCCACCAGCGCGGTCATGCCGGGCACGCTGCCTGCTGAATGGCGCTTTGCGCCGGTGGCAGCGCACCCAACATCACCGCTTTCCATTTTCGTGAGTCTGTAGCTTTGGTCAGTGGCCAATGCGGAGTACCGCAATGGCCAGGCAGCACCAAGCTGTCGCGTGGCTTCGGCGGGCAGCGCGGTCATGCTGGGCGGCCTGTTTTTTGATTGAACTGCGCTGCGCGCTGTGGGCCAGTCCACCCAGCATCACCGCTTTCGTTTTGCCTGCGCTGTAGTGTCAGTCAGTGTGCGCGGCGCTGGTGCGCCCCGCACAGGTGCCGGGGAGGTACATCGCCAGTGCTTCGCAAGTGTTGGTCAGTGCGCTGGTGCGCAGATATGGCCTCGGCTCGCTGGCGCATCGTGCTGGATCAGCCGTCGCCTGCGGCTCGGCCTGGGTGCCGCGTTCGTGGCAGTTGTGGCACACGCCCGCTACGGCAAAGTTACATAACGCCGCATTGCTCTCAGTGTCCGCCAGTCAGTCGCAAGCTCCTTTTGTGGCAGCCACCGCTTCGCGCCCTTCGGGTGAAGGCAACAGGCGTTATGCAAAATTGCCTTCGCTGGAGCGGTCACACAGCCGTCGGCGCTTCCCGGTCGTTGGCACGCCCTACGCGCCGCCGTCTGCGCGCCCTTGTGGTTGGTGTGGCACCGTGGCATCAGTCAGGCGCTGCGCGCATTGTTCTGGTCAGTGGCCTGCGGCCAGTCATAGGTGTGTGCCCCCGCCCACCCTTGTGCTTCGCCGCTGCGCGGCATCAGCCCTGCGCGCTGGTCTGCCCGTCCGCCCCCCGTGGGGGCTCCCTCAGCCCGCGCGCCTATGCTTTTGTGTTTTGCTACAGGTTTGGTAGCTGGTCACGCACGGAATACGGGGGCTACAGGCCTTACGGCCTGTAAGCCAGCGTGGCCGCTGGCTTACTTTTCGGGTGCAAACGTCGCCGCATTCGCTATGCATTTGATAGCTTCTTGCGCACGTTTTACGGGGGCCAGCGGCCTATTTGATCAAAATAAATGTTACCAAGAGGGTTTTTCCAGCGGGTACTTCGAATGTGCCGTGCAGCATGGAGGAATGTTTAGCCACGGTTCAGCGGTCACTTGTCGTCCTATGATGGTGTGCTGTGTTGCTGCCCACCAATTCCGACATGAGTTCTACAAAACGATCCGCCAGAGCCCATGACACGCTTGCTTATCGCTTGTCCGAAGTTCTTACCAAGCTCAACCAGGGCGAGTCGCTTGACCCGCAAGCGCTTGCCGATGAATTCGGTGTGAACCTGCGCACCATTCAGCGCGACTTGAATGTGCGTTTCGCTGGGTTGCCACTGATCAAGGCAAACGGCCGATACAAGATGGATGAAGCGCACCTCGGCAAGCTCACAATCCGTGATATTGAACGGTTTGCCGCCTTCACTGGCGTCAGTGGACTTTTTCCCGAGATGAGCGGGCAGTTTCTGAAAGAGGTCTTTGCTACCAACGCCAATGATGCGTGGCAGGTAAGAGGCCACCATTACGAAGACGTGCGGGAGCATCGCGCGATGTTTGTCGCCTTGGAGCAGGCGATTGTTCAAAAACACACCGTTCAGTTCCGCTACTGCAAGACCAATGGTGACACCAGAGTCCGCATTGCGGTGGAGCCCTACAAGTTGATAAATCAAAAAGGCATCTGGTATCTGGCCGCTTGGGACGATGGAAAGCTGAAGTCTTTCGCCATTACCAGAATCGAAGCTCTGCTGGTGGACGCGGAAACATTCGTTCCCAGAAAGCAAGTTGATAAAGAGTTGGCAGACAGTGATGGAATTTGGCTTGGTGCAGCGCGCCATCGGGTGTTGATTCAAGTCAACAGTCAGGTCGCGACCTTCTTTCAGCGGCGCAACCTTGTCCCCAATCAGGTGATTGAAAAAGAGACTGCCGGGGGCGGCATCTTGGTGGCAAGCACCGTCGTACACATCGACGAAATTCTGCCGATCATTCGGTATTGGATTCCGCATGTTCGAGTTCTGGAGCCGCCGCACTATCAACAAATCCTAGAACAAGGGTTGGCAGACTACTTGAAGCAAACGGCCCGGGTGAGTTGATTTTTGTTGGAGAAAAGAGTCGTTCAAAACGACATCACCTGTCACCCGGCACGACTATCTTCCCCTCATGGCGCTATTGCCATGAAAGGAAACTCGATCATGTTCTGGATATTTTTGGCTTTCGCAGGTTTGATGGCTTTTGCAGTGACCCTGGGGCAAATCTCGGTCTGGTTTGCATTGCTCAAGTTGGCTTTGATGGTGGCGGTCGGCGTGATCGTCGTCATGGGCATTGCGTTGATCGTTCGTCGCCCGAAGCAGAAGGAAATCCAATGATTCGGATGTATGCTTTGCAACAAGTTAATCCAATAACCATCAAGGGGGTCCCATGTCAGCAAAAGTATTGACGCCAGCGCAAGCTAATCTTGAACTTTTTATATTGAGTTCAGAGGCAGAAACGATGTCGAGTAGCGACTTTTACGCTTGGCTTAAAGAGCGTGGCATGCCTGATGAGGCTGCCATTCGACTTAAGACAGTTGCCGAGATCACAGCAGAGGTCGGAAAGCGGGTGATCAATGTCGGCAAGATGATCCTCATAAAGATCATGGAGTTCGTGAAGGCACATGCCAATTTGGCAATTGGTATCGCAATCGGTGCCGCCATTGGGGCCTTGGTCGGCGCAATTCCTTGGATTGGATGGATTCTTTCCCCAGTCGCAACCTTGATTGGTGTTTCCGTTGGCGCATTGGCTGGCCATCGCCTCGATAAGGCCGACGCTGGCACACCACAAAATTCAGGACTTGTCGCCATTGGGCAAGACATCATTGAGATTGCCACTGCTTTTTTCAAATTGCTCGTGGACATTCTTACATTGACGCTTGATGCAAAGGTGTTGCGAGGGATTTAGTCGACGTTTTCATTGCTGTTCCGTAGCGCCAAGCCGTATCACTGCCAAGAGAGTCTAAATGTCTGCTCCTTCCAAAGTTACCAAAACCCAGTTACTCAAGTTGATTGATGATTTGGAGAAGAAGCCGGAGGATAAAGGTCGAATCCTGGGCGACATCGGCATCACCGTAGTTGGTGCGGGCCTAGGCGTTGCGGCCGCGGGTTCGGTAGCCGCAGCAGTGGGTGCAACATCCATTTTTGGTGTTACTTCTGCGGCAGGCTGGCTCGGATTAACTGTTGTTGCCGCAACACCTGTCGGTTGGATTCTCGGCGGCGCAGCCGCAGCAGGTGCCGCAGCCTACACGGTATCGCGATTGATCCGCAATGGTGGCATGTCGGAGGGCAAAAAAGCCGAGCTTTTGAATCGTTATCGCGAAGAGGCGCGACTTGTTGCCGCCAAAGAGGAGGCTGGAAGTATTGCCGACAGCGACCGAACCAGATTTATTGTTGCTCTGCGGGACCTGATTTCCAAAGATGTCATTCCACCTGATGTCGCCTTTCGCTTTATCGAGCAGGTGGAGCGCGGTGGATTGCCAATTTCGCAGGCTTTTGCACTAATCAGCGATTTGCTGAGTGAAGTTGATCTGGGTGCAAGTCCAGCGTCCGCAGTTCAAGAGAATGACGGGCTTTCTAGCGCTGCGCCAAAGGTTGATGCGGCCTCGCCAAATGTGGCAGAGGACAAGCGGCCAAACGATGTTGAGAAAGTTGTTGGCGATGAAATGCGATTTAAGGCAAAGCTCGCTATTGGCGAGAATGCTTACGCAGAATTGCGCAATGCCAACGCCGTTCGTAAATATTGGGATCTTTTTGGGGCTGTTGGCGGCGGTGCCGCAATAGCCAAGTCATCCATTGTTGCGTCGACATTTTTCGTGCCACATGGTGTTCTCGGTTTGATTGGTTTGGGCACGGCTGTTACACCTGTCGGCTGGGTTATCGCAGCCGCAGCCGTTTCAGGCGGCGCTTGGTTCGGGATCATGCATGCCTTGGGCGGCGCAACCGGCAGCCGGGTCACAGTCATTCCCAAATGCATTAACACGCCGCTGGACATCATTGGTACAAAGCTTTTCGACCTGATGATGCCATTGGCGCTCAAGGTCGCCCATGCAGACGGGCATATATCGGACCAGGAACGTCAATGCATTCGAAACTACTTCGTCAATGAGTGGGGATACGATCAAACTTTTGTTGAGGCAGGTATTGCGCTTATAGAACCAAGACTTGATCAGTTCAAAATCACAGGCGTCGCCGACGAGCTTATTGCCTACAAGAAGTCAAACCCGGACTGTAACTACGCTGTTATGTCCAAGGATTTGGTGGATTTTCTCAGAGAGGTGATGGAGTCCGATGGTGTGGTCGACGAGCGAGAGGACTTGGTGCTCAAGCGCGTGGAGCGGATATTTGCGGAAGCTGCTCGTAAATCTTTCGGTGAGGGCTTTGCCGTTTTCAAGGATGGTCTGACTTCGAAGGTGAAGAGTGGTGCTCATGCTGTGGCTACCGGTGCACAAACCCTTGGTTCGTCAGCAGTTTCCAAAGCCGATGCAATTTCGAAATCAGAAGCCTTTGGGAATTTGAAAGACGGCATGGGGAAAGGTGCTGATGTCGCGTCTGCTTCCATTCGCAGCGCAGCCGGGAAGGCAGCAAAAGCGGCTGCTGCATTCTCTTTGAAGTTCAAGAAGTGACGGCTACGATCTTGTCAAGAATGCGATTCAAGTTTCAGAAATAGGGGGACTGCTTTGGAGCCAATTACTACTGCGACCGTGCTTGCCGGTTACTACACGTTCAAAGAATTAGCGAATGTTGTGGGAGAAATTAAAAGTGCGAGCCCAAAAATTGCCGATAACGCTAAGTCTCTGTGGAACAAAGTTTCGCGAAAAGGTGCAAATGCATCGGCAAAACCGACCGAATTTGGGGATGGAATAGCTTCAGGTTTGGCGGAAGACAGTGCAGTTGACGGAGTGGCTGTAGCCGACTTGCAGAATCAGGTGCGTGCATCTTTGGAGGTTACGAATGCGCTTGCTGAGCAGAGTGAACGCTTCGCAGACTTTGTTGAAGCAACTCGCCGGCATTTTGAAGCCACAGAGAAGCAAAATCGCAAACTCATTGAACGTCTGGATATGGATGAGTTGGCAATCAAGACTTTGGAAAAGCAAAATGACCTTTTGGCCAAGAGAGTTGAGTCAGACAGTGCGCTGATAAAGGGTCTTGAGTCCTATAACCTCCGACTTGTGAAAGATGTCGAAGTGGAACGGGCGCGCGTAAACCGCCTAAATAGCATCTGCATCGCCATCGGTGTGGTTGCTGTCGCCGGGTTGGCGATGGCTGTGCGCCTTTCACTCCAGTAGTACAAGCAGGGTTTTTACTTTCGCTACCAAGAAAAACGACATCACCTGTCGCCACGAGCCAATAAGCTTTGTTCCAGTAATTGGTATTGGCATGAGGGTTTTATGAACAGGCTTCCTTTGGCATTCGTGTTTCTGTCGTTCGCTATTCAGTGTGGTGCTGAGCAACCCAAGAGAGTAGTTACCTACCAGACCCTTCCAGGGTCAACCACCAGAGACTGGCGCGCGCCGACAAAGGTTACGGAGGGGAGCTTTACCTACCAAACCCTTCCAGGCTCAACGACACGAAACTGGCGCGCGCCAAGTTGGGTCACCAAGAACGGGTTGACCTATCAGACGATGCCCGGATCGACCGAGCGTGACTGGCGAGCACCGTCTTCAGGACCGAAAAGCGATAGTTTTCGTGGCGATGTGACGACACCGCTTCACCCGACGGTCTCTTCATTGCGGCCATCCCCCCCGCCGACTTTTGCAGTGCTTCGCATTACTACACCCGACCAAACTACCCCCCCCACCCAATGGCAGTAAGCGTCTAGGCGAGGCACCTTGATCCCAGGTTAGTTTTGTCCAAAGATCGTGTCCACGTAATAAACAGGTGGACACGATGGAACAAGAGAAATTCTCTGCACGACGAAACTACAGCGCGCAGTTTCGGACCTTGGTGCTTGAACAATGCGCTGCACCTGGTGCGTCGGTGGCCAAAGTAGCGCTGTCGCACGGGATGAATGCCAACGTCGTGCACCGCTGGCGGCAAGAGGCCCGCGATAGTGCTTCGTCGGTCGGCGTGAGAGAGTTTGTACCGGTGTCTGTGCCCGCGCCTACCCACACAACCCACCAAGACTGCGCAGACATCCGAATCGAGCTGCGCCGAGGCGCCACGACCATGGCCATCACTTGGCCCAGTGCGGCGGCAAATGAGTGCGCGGCCTGGATGCGAGAGCTGCTGCGATGATCCGCATCGACTCCTTGTGGCTGGCCGTGGGGCCCATGGACATGCGTGCAGGAAGCGAGCGGCTGCTTGCCCGTGTTGTGCAGGTGTTTGGCTCGGCCCAGGCCCACCACGGTTACCTGTTCGCCAACGCGCGTGCCACACGCATCAAGTTGCTGGTGCATGATGGCTTTGGCGTCTGGTGTGCATCGCGCAGGCTCAATGTGGGGCGCTTCGTATGGCCGCAGTTTGATGCACATAGTACGGCCCCAGTGACTTTGACAAAGCAACAATTCGATGCTTTGGTACTGGGACTTCCCTGGCAGAGACTGGAACAAATGAGGGTGATTACGCGTATGTAATTACGCCTAAAAAGATAGCAAAAATCAATTGGAGCATCCCCCAATATCGTGATCATTTGAGGCGTTTTATAGTTCGTGCATGCTCGATCTGCATGCAATAAAAGTCCAAGATATTTCAGCTCTGAATCCGAGCGAATGGGCGTTTTTTGCAGGGCAACTATTGGCCCAGATCAACGAGCAAAGCAAGCACATTGCCGAGCAAACCAAACGCATCAACGCTGATGCCCAAGCCATCAAGTGGCGCGACGCCAAGATTGAGAGCATCACCTTCCAATTGGCGCGCCTGAAGGCTTGGAAGTTCGGTGCCAAGACCGAGCGCATGAGTGCCCAGCAGCGCTCCCTCTTCGAAGAGACAC
The DNA here is from genome assembly GCA_016719405.1 of Candidatus Aalborgicola lynettensis. Classification (GTDB taxonomy): domain Bacteria; phylum Pseudomonadota; class Gammaproteobacteria; order Burkholderiales; family Burkholderiaceae_C; genus Allorhodoferax; species Allorhodoferax lynettensis. Next base: position 739,644 of record JADJZE010000001.1, on the reverse strand, counting down.
TGGCCGCTGACCAAGCTAGCTTGGAGGCGCAACTGGCCGCCTTGCAGCCCAGTGTTTCGACCCAAGACCGGGGCACACCAGACAAGCAAGCACGTCGCCAACCCAAACGCGAAGCACTGTCGCCACACTTGCCGCGTGTGGACACCCGTGTTGAGCCTGAAAATACCAACTGTCCATCCCCAGAATGCGGCCAACCCATGGTGCGCGTGGGCGAGGACATCAGCGAACGTTTGGATATCGTGCCTGCGCAATTCTTCGTGCAGCGTCAGATCCGGGGCAAATGGGCTTTGCCGGTGCTGCCAGTTGATGGTCCAAGAGCCAGCGGCACCCCAAGTCTTCGACAATGCGCTGCCAACGCCGGGCCTGCAAGCGCACACCGTGGTCAGCCGCTTCTGTGACCACATGCCGTACTACCGGCAAGAGCAAATCAACGCCCGCGCTGGAGTGCACACGCCGCGCTCGACGCTGGCAGCTTGGGGCGGCCAAACCGGGGCGCAGTTGTTGCCCCTGTACGATGCACACCGGGCTTTCGTACTGGGCTCGCGCGTGATTCATGCCGACGAGACGCCCATCGGCTTGCTTGACCCGGGAGGCGGAAAGACCAAGAAGGCTTACATGTGGGCCTACGCCAGGGGAGCATTCGAAGATATGCCCGGTGTGGTGTACGACTTCTGCGAGGGGCGTGGGGTAAGTACCCGCACGAGTTCCTCAAAGGCTGGACAGGGACCCTGGTTGTTGATGCGTACGCTGGCTACGATGCCACCATGTCCCTTGAGGGGCGTAAGACTGCGAATTGTCTGGCTCACGCGAGGAGGAAGTTTGACGAACTGGTCAAAGCCAACGCCAGCACTGTGGCTACCCAGGCCATCGGGCGGATTGCATGGTTGTACCGCATTGAGGCCGATGCCAGGGATCTGAGCTGCGAGCAACGTTTGCAAGTGCGCCAGAGCGCAGCAAGCCACTGTGGGAAGAAATGCATGCTTGGTTGCGACTTGAACGCACTCGGGTGCCCGACGGTAGCGCGATTGCCAAGGCGATCGACTACAGCCTGAACCACTGGCAGGCGCTCTCGGAGTTCTTGAAAGACGGCGCTGTGCCCGTGGATAACAATTGGATCGAGAACCAGATGCGGCCTTGGGGCCTTGGTCGTAAAAATTGGTTGTTCATAGGCAGCCAGTTGGCCGGCGAGCGTGCCGCCGTGGTGATGAGCCTGCTGCAATCGGCCAAGCTCCACGGCCATGACCCTTTGCCTACCTCAAGGACGTTCTGACCAGACTGCCGACCCAGCTCAACAGTCGGATCGAGGAATTGCTGCCACATCGCTGGCAGCGTGCGGGCTGAAACCCACTTCACCCCGCTCTCTTGAGCACCGACACCAGCGCACTTGCACAGAGATGTGCCATCCGGATGGCCGAGCGCATCCAGCGAGCCAATTGCTCAGCTATTGCGCAGTAAATCGCCGCCGCCATGTTCACCATACACGCGATGGTCGGTAAACGGCAGAATCAAATCAATATGCCGCGGCTATACGCTTACCAATGGCACCACCGTCGACCACAGAAACCATCGGCCGCTGCCCAGGCTTGCGCACCACTCGGATAAGCCCACCCTGTTCCAGCCGCACCAACGCAGCACTGGCGGCATCGCGTTCGACGTTCAGGGTTTGAAGGGCTTTTTGCGTCAGCTTGAAGGGCTTGCCTTTGGCCATGCCGTGCAGCCACCACAGCGCAATGCCGACATTTAGGGTCTTCCCCGGTAATGACGCGGCGCTGCCCAACCAGTTCAGCGGGATGGGGCCACGCAGGAAGAGCGCTGCTTTGGGGGATTCAACCAGCTTGCCGGTAGCATCAAGCTGCAGGCGCTTGACCGGTACGTCACGGTCTGGGTCAGGGGTGGTAGCCATAAAGAATTGTTAATAAGAATGTACGGGTGCGGTAGCGCGCCGCAGGTGGGTGCTGTGTGGTGCCGCAGGTCAGGCCAGTGTGGGCTGGCCCAATAGGTGCATGACCTTGTTCCACATGACCACGCCGCGCTTGTCCATGTAGCGATCCGGGTAGCGCACTTCTTTCACGTCGCTTCCCAACTCAAAGCCGTCCAGCACGATGCGGCTGGCTTCTTGCATCAGCGCCTTGGTGGTGGTGATGGCTGCATCCAGTTCGTCCAGCGGGGCTTCGATCAGCAGTGCGTCGTGGACCGGGGCGCAGACCCGAATGCCCGCTTCGGTCAGCAGGATGCAGGCGATGCGCAACATCTCGGCACCATTGGCCTGCATCGGGAAGTTGCGCAGGCTGCGGTCGTTGAGTTCGTCGCGGGTATGAATCTGCCAGCCGAACCCTGCCCACAACCGGCCACCGAGCACGGCTTCGTCCACGGCGCTGTCGGACCAATTCCAGAAGCTTCGGTAGGTGCGCCGGTGCAGTTCCAGCAGTTGGCGGGCACGCGCTACCGGCTGGTTGATGCGCAGCGCCAGGCTGGCTTCGCCCATGCCGTATTGCACGGCCAGCACACAGGCTTTGAACTGCTCGCGCTCGGCTTCGTGGGTTTTCTTGGTGGCTGTGGCGGGCACGGCACCGGCTTGTATGGCGAAGGCCAGGTAGGGGTCGCCGCTGCGGTAGGCGGCCATCATGGTCGGGTCGCCTGAGAGCGCGGCGGCAATGCCGAATTCTTGCTGGCTCCAGTCCACATAGGCCAAGCCCCAACCCGGCTTGGGCTTGATCAGGCCGCGCAGCCAGACCGACGGGCCAAAGATGAACTTGGAGTTGGATGGCTGGTTGCGTCCGGTGCGCGAGCGAAACGGCGACAGCAGGCAGCGGTTGCGCCCGTCGTCACCGACGTGCAGATTCGCCAGCCGCATTTCTGACAGGGCAGAGCGCAGCTCGCGAATCGGCGCGACTTGCAGATGGGCGCGGGCCTTTTCGCGGAACGTGGCATCGCCCATGTCGAGCGCGCCACTGGGCAGCCGTGGCCAGGCGATTTGTTGGGCCACCAGATAGGCTTCCCAGCGGTTGGCCTTGAAGGTGCGGCCTTCATAGATGCCGTAGTCACTGTCCACATCGGCAATCAGTTGGTCTTGAATGGCGCTCCACTGCGCTTGCAGCAGGGCGAGCGCCGCCGTGTCGATGGGGATGCCGTTGGTCTGGATGCAGGACACGGCTTTCATGTAGCGCCCGCGCAGCAGGGCACGCGGCCAGTCGATCTGGTGTTGCAGGGTGGTCAGCAGGTGTGCCAGCGCCACCACGTCGGTTTCGCAGTAGTCGAGGATGGCCAGTTGATCCGCATCCGACCACGGGCCGCCGGTGAGCACCAGATCACGCATGGCGTCTTTTTGCTCACCACCAATGCTGGGTAGGCCGTAGTGCAGCAGGGCACCCAGCAGCCCGCTACCGTGGGCCAGCCGCAGGCCATTGGTCAGGCAGCGAAACTCGGTAAAGAGGTCGAGCACATGAACCGGATGCGGCCAGCCAAGAGCGTGAAAGCAATCCATTTCAGCCGAGGCGTAATAGGCCACGCACAGCGCGTTTTCGCCGGTTGGGAAGGGTGCTGTGGCCATGCGCTGTAGATCGGCCTGCCAGTAGCGCTGGGTGCAGCCTGACGGCCATTCACGCACCACCATGCAGACGGGCACGGGTGGATTGCCCTCGCGGCCACTTGCCGGGTGGAATTCAAAGTCCACCAGGTAGATGCCATCGGTGAAGCTGGCGGCGTGCATCAGATTTTGCCCAGCAGGGTCTGGATGACCGGGTGGTCCAGGCTGGTGATGATCTTGCCGCGAAAGGCCACTTCGACCAAGGTGTCGATGTCATGTGCGGGCCACTCGGGCTCGGGCAGCGCCCCTTCGGCTTCGTACACGTCATAGCCGCCCGCGTGCATGTTGGCGGTGATGCGCAGCCACTTGAGTTTGGCGTGTTCCACGGCCTGCGCCAGCGACTCGTGCCAGGGGTTGCGCGTGCCGTCTTCTCCCGGCAGGGGCACGGGGATCAAGAAGACGTTGTTTTGGCGGTCAATGGCGGCGTGCAACTGAACCGGGCGCACCAGTTCGCTGATTTCTTGCGCCACATCGGGCATGACGACATAGCTCTCGCGGGATTCCTTTTGTTCGAGCAGCATGGCGGCGAAGGTCATTTCAGGTGCGGCGTGGGTGCGGAAGAACTGGGGCTTTTTGGGCTTGCCCACCGGCACCAGGGTGAGCAGTTTTTTGACCCCCAAGGTCGCACCGTAGTTTGGCGGTAGGCGCAGGGATTTGAGGGCGGCGCTGGCGCTGGACAGGGGTTGGCTTGTGGGAGCTGATGGGGTTGGTGCAGCCGGGGTTGTTGCGGTCGTAGCGGTGGCTGCTGTCGTTGTGGTGGTCATGGGGATGCTCCTTGAAGAATTGAAGTCGAGAGGGGTTTGGGGGCTGTCGGGGCTGGGCTTGGGTGACATGGCGGGCTCCGGGTTAGACGGCCGCTTTGCGGGCGGACTCCAGCTTGAGCACCAGCAGGCGGATTTCGTCATCGGTCTTGCCTGAGATACGGGCCGCGTTGAGCGCTTCGATCTCGGTGGCAGGCCAGCCAATGGCACGCGGACCCAGGCTGATTTGACGGGGCCACAAGCCTTGCGTGATGCGCAGGTAGATGGTGGAGCGCGAGTACCCGGACTGGGTTTGCGCGGCGGGGATACGTAGGATGGTGTTAGCCATTTTGGAGTCCTTCTGAAAGTTGTTAAACGCTGACAGAACGGAATTTAGGTGGGCGATTTGGGCGAGAAAAGCGCGCACAAACGCCCGGCCTTAGAGGGAGATGCGCCGGAATTTCAGGAGGTCGGGGGCGTGCGCCAGTGATTTAGCGGGCCAATGGAAATGGTGGCTTTCACTGGGGAATGCGGCGCAGATGTGCGCTGGCCCTCGGGTGAAAAGTTGGGCGAAATTTTTCCGCCCAACTATTTTCAGGAATGCATGTGTTTTTTGATGGTGCTGTAGTTGCGACCCTGCGCAATAGGCATCTTTTCGATCTGCTTTGCGTACCAGTTTTCAGTATTGCCGGGCTTGGCCTTGAGCAATTTGCGGTACTCCTTTTGCCAGACCGCATAGTTCGCCTGAGTACCCGCTTTGCGCACCTCGCGCTTGGCTGTCGTCGGGGTGTGGCGCGAGTCAGCCAGGGGCGCGGTATCGACCATTTGGCGCACTATGACGGCATCAACCGAAAAGCTGCCATCCTCAAAACTGACCAAATCCGCCAATGGGATCGTGCTGTTGCCTGCGGTCAGGGCCAATTCATGTTGCAGGCGCAGCGCCAGCATTTGAATGCGCTTGTCACCTTGCACCATGCCGATGTTCACCAGCCTGTCGATGGATGCCTGTTGGTCGCTTTGGCGTAGGTCCAGGCTGGTGGCGACGAACTGGCATACCGCAGGCACATCGCAGCGCCATTGCTGCAATTGGTCCGCCGCTATTGGGACACGGTTGGTGTCATCGCGCTTGTCACAGACGATGAAGCTGGCCACTGTGCCATCGGAACGCGCCCGGTTGTGCACGGGCATGACGCATTCGTTTTCGCAGCCTGGGCAGACGGCGCTGGTGGCAGGGCTGGCACGGGTGAGGAGTTTTTGCTTTTTCAGGGCGGCTACGGCTGGTGCTGGCCATTGCGCCAGTTCTGCTACCGTCACCAGCACCGCGCCGCCTTGCGCGCCTACACGCGCCAGCAGCTCAATCAGCGCGGCTTGCGGGGTCATGGGTTATGCGGGTTGCGCAGCATCGGGCTCGGTGGGCTCTGTCTGCTCCATGGGCTCAATGCCGGAATCACTCAGCATCTTGCGCAAGTTCAAATCGAGCGCATCGTATTTGAGCGAGCATGAGTTGGGGAATGAGACGGAAACGGTCACCGTCTTGGCAGGTTTCTCGCCCGTGGCGGCCATGGTGACGGCCAGTTCAACCTGACTCACGTTGTATTGGTGCAGAGGCAGTGACGGGCCAACCCGGTCAAGCAGGTCATACACGGCGTTGGCGTTGGTGGTAGTGTCCGCCTCCAAGTTGACGCGCTCGCCCTTTTTGAACCGGGCTGATAGACGCAGCTTTTTGACGGTCACTTTGTCGATGCCGCTGGCCAAGTCGTAGGTGAACGCAAAGTTGCGTTGCATCAGCGGTGCCAGGTCATAAATGCGCTGGTCTTTGGGGTCTGGGGGGAGCACTGGCAGCTTGAGAATAGCCGTGGTGAACATCCCCTGAAGTGGCTCTGTTGCCTTTTTGGAACCACGGCAGCTCAGGTCAAGCGTGCCTTCGGATTGCGAGTAAACAAAGATCAGCTCAAACGCCGGGTTGTGTGGGCGAATCGCAAACCCGGTGCTGTCCCACTCGGGGCTGTTCTGGGAATAGTCTTCGGGGTAGGCAAAGAAGTAGTCCCGTGTACCGCGCCGAAACGGCTCCACCACGCAGTTCTTGCCACGACCTTCGGTGTTGTGGAAATAGCTGCTGATTAGCCCTTCCAATTGCGCCAGACTGGCCGGGTCCACCGCCGCCACGGGGTGATCCAAATTCTTGCGTTTGCGCCAGTAGGTCAGGGTGTCGGCATGGTAAAAAAGTGTGGCACCTTTCCAGAATGCGCCATGGTCGAGGAACGCGACCATGGCGCGTTCAAAGTGATTGGTCAGCGCGGATAGTTGGTCAACAAAAGCGCTGTAGGCGTTGGGATCAGTACCTTGTTCAAAGTGCCACAGCGCCTCATCCCTGATGGCACAAAACCCTTTCTCGCAACCCAGTTCAAAAATGTCCCGAAACTCAACATCCATCGCGTTGCGCTGGGTGTCTGGCAGCACCTTCCAGGCATCGAAAAGCGGATCGATTTTGGCCTCTGTCATCGCGGCAAAGTTGAAGCCAGCCAGCACGCCTTTGGCATCAAAGTAGCGCTTGAGCAATGCGTTGGGCACCTGCCGGAAAAATTCTCTGGTGCTGTAGTGACGTGCCATGTTTTTCTCCCTTGGGTTGGTGCTGAAATACACTCTGTTGGACTATGCTGGATGGAATGTACATGGCTTGATGGGAGTAATGTTTGTGAGCGAAGAAGAAACTGCGAAGCTGGCCCTGTTTGAGGGGCGGCAGATACGCAAGGCGTTTCATGAGGGAGAGTGGTGGATTGTTATCACCGACATTCTTGCCAAGGAGGGGGACAAATTGACCCCCTCCAAAGAGGTTGCCAAGTGATGACTGATGGTTCGGGTGCAGTGACCTGGTTTGTAGACGAGGCCGGTGACCCCACGCTGTTTGGTAAGGGCGGCAAGGTCGTTGCGGCCACCGAGGGCTGTTCACGGTTTTTCATTGCCGGAAAACTGGAGTGCCGCGACGTGGACGCGCTGACTGCCGATCTGGAGCTCTTACGAAAGGATTTGGTGGCGGACCCGTTCTTCAAGGATGTGCCATCGCTGGACCCGGCGCGTAAGCGCACTGCGGTTCATTTCCACGCCAAAGACGATCCGCCCGAGGTGCGGTTCATGGTTTACAAGTTATTGGCGCTGCATGACCTGCGCTTTGTAGCGGTGGTGCGTGACAAGTTGCGTTTGGTGGACTACGCCCTGCAGCGGCGCAGGATAGACCCCGCGTACAGGTACGACCCCACCGGCCACGAGCTGTATGACGAGTTGACCCGCCACCTGTTTTCTCGCTTGCACGGCAGGAGTGACCACAAAATTGTGTTTGCGCAGCGCGGGCACAAGCCCCGTACCAAGGCATTTGTGGACGCTATCGCCCACGAGGGCGAAGGGTTTGCGCGGGACTTCGGCTTGTCAAAGCCCAAGCCAACGGAGGTGCTGTGTTCGGTGCCCAAGGATCATGCGGGCCTGCAGGCGGTCGATTACTACCTGTGGGCGTTGCAGCGGTTCTACGAGCGGGGCGAGGTCAGGTACCTGAATTTTGTGTGGCCGCAGACGCTGGAAGTCCTGGACTTGGATGTGGAGCCGACGCGCAAGGGCAAAAAATCCGCCCGAGAAAACGGCATCTTCAATAAAGAACACCCGCTGACTTTGGAAAGTAGAGCGGGTGTCGGGAAGATGGATCGAGAGATATAGGATGAATCGAATCACCTCACGGCATGGAGCCGATTTTTGTCTCTCGAAGCCTAGATTATAGCCAGGCGTTCGCTGTTGGTGGTTGGCGACAGGTTCAGTGCTGTGTTTTACGGTGTTTTACTCAACGACTCCGCTGCAAAGGAACGACATTGGTGACCCGGCCAGCAGCCATGTCTTGCAGCAGCGCCAGACGGCTGCCCAGCAGTTTCCAGGCTTCACGCATGGGGCCTTCGTACTGCGCACGCTGGTAGATTCGCTTGACCTTGCCCACCTCGGTGTGGTTCAGGCACTTTTCAACCACATCGGGGAGGGCTCCGAGTTCTGCCATGGTGGTGGCCGCTGTCCGACGCAGGTCATGCGGTGTCCACTTGCCGCCGGGTAGTACCAATGCGTCCACGTCCTTAGAGCGGCCGGTCATGGGCGCATCACCGGGGCGTTGCCTGTCGCCCACTTGCTTGGTCACGGTCTTGACGCAGACATGGTCGGCAAAGTCGGGTTGATCCTTTTTGGCCTGCGTAGCCGGGAACAGCCAAGGCGTCAGGCCGGTGCTTTCATGCAGGCTCTTCAGTTGGCGCAGCGCAAAGTCACTAAGCCAAATTTCATGCCGCTTGCCGTTCTTGGTTTCGGGCAGGGTCAGATTGCGCCGCTCAAAGTCCACATGCTCCCAGCGCGCAGCCAGCACTTCGCCGATGCGGGCGGCTGTCGCCAGTTGAATCAGCAGCGCCAGTTGGCTGGTGGTCGCCAGCCCTGAACGAGGTAATTTCTGAAACAGCAGAATCATTTCGGCTTCGCTCAACACGCGGTCGCGCTCCACGTCAGCACCGATGCGGGCTTTTTTCACGCGAGCAGTGGGGTCGGCATCCACATAATCCCGATCCAGCGCGAAGCCAAACATTTGGCGCATGTCGGCCAGCGTCTTTTTGGCGGTGCGCACCATGTTCTGTGTGGGTGTGGCGCGTGATTTGATGGTGTCCACAATCTCCTGGATGTGCGCTTTGCTCACGTCCGCCGCCGCCACATTGCCGATGAGCGGGAAGACATCGCGCTCAAAAGAGCGCTGCGCCTCGCTGCCTTTGTCGGCGCGCTGGACCAGCTCCAGCCGCTGCCATTGGTCAAACAGGCTGCGAACCGTCATGCGCGCGGTCTTTTCGGCTAAGGCTTGCAGCCGCAATTGCTGCTGATGCACAGCGTCTTGACGGTCAGCTTCGATTTTGAGGAGTTCGGCCTCACGCTCGGCGGCCAGGCGCAGTTGGTCGGCTTCGCGGTCGGATTGCACTTGTTCGCGCACAAGTTGGCTCTGTTCCACCGGGTCAATGCCGTTTTGAATTTTGACGCGCAATGCGTCGCGGTCTTTGCGGATGGCGGTGATGTCAGATTTGGGCCAGGTGCCGACCAGCACTTCGCGAAATTTGCCGCCGAACTTGTAGGCGAACCGGAATTGAACCGAGACGGCACCGTCGCGCGCCACATAGACCTTGCCCTTGAGCGATCCACCGTCAGTTAACCGGCGTCCGTGGTCCGCAGCACCCAGCGCTTTGAGTTCCAACATCGTCAATGCCATAGCAAACCCCGGTTGACTGCGCCGTCTCCGTTGTCCCAACCATTGTCCCAACCGAAACGCAGGCTTTGAGTGTATCTTAGTGGACGCTGTTGAATAATACCTTTTGTCTGAATTGGTTAAAAAGTCGTTTAAATTCAAGTGGTTAGGTTGATTTTTGAGCTTTTATTGGGTTTTGTTGAATTCACAAAAACTTGCATGGGGTGCAAGGGGTAGAAGGTTCGAATCCTTTCACACCGACCATATGAATCAAGGACTTAGCTTCGAAAGGGGCTAAGTCCTTTCTTCTTGGTGGCTCCAGTTTGCCAAATTGACCATACCCGAATTGATCACACCAAGCTGATTGCGAACAGTCAATCGAGCATGGCGGCCACCCGCGCACGCACTTCTTCCACTAAATCGTCCGGCGCTTGCTCAATCAGGGTCAAACCGCGCTGCGACGGGTCAATCATCCTGAACTGGTGCACCAGCACCACACCCTGCGTTTGCGTGCCGGTGCCCATGAGGCTGACCGACAAACCCGCATTACGCGCGCCCATACCGCCTTGCGTGATCGGGCACACGCCAATCATGCCCAGCCGGTTCAAATCGGCGTGTGTGACCACAATGCCGTGCCTGCGGCCTTGTTGCTCTTGGCCCAGAGTGGGGTCGAAACTGGCGACCACAATGTCGCCGCGCTGCCAAACTTTGCGACTCAAAGGGGAACCTCGTGGCCGACGGCGGGCATGTTGTCCCAAGCCTCGTCGATCACCAGCGGCTCGTCGCCCTGCATGGCCAAAAGTTCCTGCAAGCTGTACTTGCGCCGGCTGATCGGCGAAATGATCAAGCGCCCGGCGTCAAATTCAAAACTCACCTTGTCGCCAGGGTGCAAGCCGGTGGACTTGGCCAGCGACTGCGGAATGGTCACGGCGATGGAGCCACCAGCGGCGCGGAGTGTAGATGTGTGCATGGTTTGTCCTGTTAATGTCCAATGGAGTCCAAGGATGTAGCACTTAGTTTAACTGGAATGACAAACGACTGCATCCGTACGCCCGTGGCGTCACCAGCCCGCGCGCGCAGTCGGTTGAGGAAAACGCGGCCCTGCTCCCGCGCAACTTTGACAGTGGCATCGTCTTGGACGGCATGTTTGGACAGCGCATTGACAAAGCCAATGATGTCAAAGCGCAAAAAATTGCATCATGCGCGCGCCCCCCAAGCCCGCACTCAGTCTTTGCGCAGCGCGGCTTTCAGGTCCTCGCCCAGCGAGGGTTTGTGTGCAAACGGGTCGGTGGGGTTGCGCGCCTGCAACACGTCTTCCAGCCGGGTTTGCACCGCGCCAATGGCCTGGGGGTGGCTGTAGATGTAGAACTGGTTGGTCGCAATAGCATCAAACACTTTTTGCGCCACTTCGGCGGCGGTGACTTTACCGCTGGTCACCGCCTTGTCACTCATGGCCTGGCCAATCAGCTGGCTGCGGGTGGGTTTGGTGCCTGCGGCTTTGCGGTCGTCGGGACGGTTGCGGTGGCTCTGGCTGATGCCGGTAGGCACAAAGTACGGGCACAAGACGCTGGCGCTGATCTGGTCGGTGACCAAGGCCAGGTCCTGGTACAGGGTTTCACTCAGGCTGACCACGGCGTGCTTGCTGACGTTGTACACGCCCATATTGGGGGCGTTGAGCAGCCCGGCCATGCTGGCAGTGTTGACGATGTGGCCCTGGTAAGTGGGGGTCGGCCTTGGCGGCCTGCAGCATCATGGGGGTAAATACGCGCACGCCGTGCACCACGCCCATCAGGTTCACGCCCAGCACCCAGTCCCAGTCTTGCACGGTGTTTTCCCAGATCAGGCCGCCGGAGCCCACACCGGCGTTGTTGAACACAAAGTGCGGCGCACCAAAGCGCTCCAACACCGCTGCGCCCAGCGCTTCCATCTGGTCGGCGCGGGACACGTCCACGCGCATGGCCAGCACCTGGGCGCCGGCCGCCTGGGCCTCGGCGGCGGTTTTGTCCAATGCATCTTGCTGTACGTCGATGAGCACCAGGTTCATGCCCAATTGGGCGCCAATGCGGGCGCACTCCAGGCCAAAGCCGGAGCCGGCGCCAGTGAGTAAAGCGGTTTTGTTTTTGAAGTTGCTAATCATGGTGGTGAATCTATTTTTGCTATTATTTTAGGAGCTGCTTGCGCACGCTGGACGTGCGGAAATAGCACTTTTTGTTTGTAACTTTGCGCGTAATCCAAAGCCCTGGCGCAGAGGCCACGGCAGCGGTTTCAGCCCCCGGTCACGGCGCTCACGCCGCCGTCCACCGCCAGGTACTGGCCGGTGATGTGTTTACCCGCATCAGAGGCCAGCAGCAGGCACAGGCCTTTGAGGTCTTCGTCATCGCCCAGGCGGCGCAGCGGCGCGTGGGCGGCCATGGCCTCCTCGCCCAGGGTCTCAATCAGCACCATGGCCATCTTGGTCTTGAAGAAGCCCGGGCAAATGGCGTTCACATTGATGTTGTACGGACCCCATTCCGCCGCCAGTGCGCGCGTGAAGTTGATCACCGCGCCCTTGGAGGTGTTGTAGGCAATGGTTTTCATCTCCGCCGGGTTGCCGCCCAGGCCGGCAATGGAAGCAATGTTGATGATGCGCCCCGAACGGCGCGCAATCATGCTGCGTTTGGCGATGACCTGGCTGAGCAGAAAGTAGCCGCGCACATTGAGGTTCATGACCTTGTCCCACGCCGCCACGGGGTGGTCTTCTGCGGGTGCGCCCCAGGAGGCACCGGCGTTGTTGACCAGAATGTCCACATCCCCCATGCGCTGCAGGGTCTCGTCGGCCAGGCGGGTGATCTCGGCATCTTTGGCGCAGTCGGCCGCCACCCAGCGGGCATCAATACCGGCTGCCTGCAACTCGGCGGTGGCCTGCTCCAGGTCGTCGGCCTTGCGCGAGCTGAGCATGATGCGGGCACCGGCTTCACCCAAAGCGTGGGCCATTTGCAGGCCCAGGCCGCGCGAGCCGCCGGTGATGAGGGCGGTTTTGCCGCTGAGGTCAAAAAGTTGCTGGATGGTGCGTGCGGTCATGTCGTTCAAACTCCTGAAAAAATCATTGGGGTGCAATTTAGCGGCATCACGGCCCCACACCTGTCTCTGGGGTGATAGCGTGGGTGAAGTGGCAACGCTGCGGGGCACTGCAACAAGGCAGCGGGTGCGCTGGGTGCGTTAAAAAGCCTCGACGGGGAAGGCCGCACAGGTGGGGTCACGCGACGCGACCACACCCAACCACGCGCCAATCTTCGGCAGCTCGTAGTGAAAGAAAAAGCGCGCGGCGCCCACACGCCCCACGGTAGCGCTCTGGGTCTGTGCGGGGTCGAGCTGCAGCGCAGCCGTTGTCACGTCCAGCCACATCCAGGCCAGCACGGTGTGGCCAAAAGCCTGCAGGTAGGGCACGGCATTGGCCAGGGCATCGGTGGGCTTGCCGGTGGACCAGGCCTTTTGTGTGGCGCTGGCAACTTGCTGCAAGGCGTCGCCCAGGGCCGCGGCATGTTCGACCAGTGCGGGAATGGCCTTGGCCTGCGCGATGGTGGCCGTGATGCGTGCCGCAAGCAGTTGCAGGCCCCTGCCCTCTTCCATCAGCACCTTGCGGCCCAACAGGTCCATGGCCTGAATGCCGTGGGTGCCTTCGTGGATCATGTTCAGGCGGTTGTCGCGCCAGTACTGTTCTACGGGGAAGTCGCGTGTGTAGCCATAACCGCCGTGCACCTGGATGGCGAGCGAATTGGCCTCCAGGCACCACTCGCTGGGCCAGCTCTTGGCAATGGGCGTCAGCACCTCCAGCAGCAGGCGGGCATCGTCCGCCACGGTGCCACCAGCAGTGTGGTGCTCGTCCACCAGGCGGGCGCAGTACAGCTCCAGCGCCAAGGCACCTTCGCAATAGGTTTTTTGCGCCAGCAGCATGCGCTTCACATCGGCGTGTTCGATGATGGCCACCTGCGGTGCCGCTGCGTCTTTGCCACCAGCGCCCATGGGTCTTCCCTGGGGGCGGTTGCGTGCGTAGTCCAGCGACGCGTAGTAACCCGCCATGCCCAGCATGGTGGCCGCAATGCCCACACCAATGCGGGCCTCGTTCATCATGTGGAACATGCAGGCCAGCCCTTTGCCGGGTTGCCCCACCAGATAGCCCACGGCGCCAGCGCCCTTCCCGTCCAGACCCACACCGGTGGTGGCACCGGCTGGAACCGGGAACTTGCCTTCGCCAAAATTGAGCAAGGTGTTGGTGGTGCCACGCCAGCCCAGCTTGTGGTTCAGGCCGGCCAGGGCCACGTCGTTGCGCACGCCGGTCAGTTCGCCCTGGGTGTTGACCAACTTCTTGGGAACGATAAACAGCGAAATGCCGCGCGTGCCGGGCACCAGCTTGCCATCCGCATCGGGAATTTTGGCCAGCACAAGGTGGATGATGTTTTCGGTCAGCTCGTGCTCCCCGCTGGAGATCCACATCTTGTTGCCCTTGAGGCGGTAGCGCGGGCCCAGCGGGTCATTCTCATAGCCTTCGCCATCCGGCACCGCGCGGGTGGCCACATCGCTCAAGCTCGACCCGGCTTGCGGCTCGGAAAGGCACATGGTGCCAGCCCAACGACCAGAAAACTCATTCTTGGCAAACACTTCTTTTTGCAGCGCCGTGCCATGGGTCATCAACAAATTGGCATTGCCCGTGGTCAACATGCCGGAGCCAATGCTGACCGAAGCACAGGCAAAAAAGGCGTTGGCCGCCGCCTCCACGCTATAGGGCAACTGCATGCCGCCCACGTCGTAGTCTTGCGCGGCGCTGAGCATGCCGGAGGCCGCGTAGGCCTTGTGCGCCTCCAGCGTGGCATCGGGCAAGACCACACGCAGGCTGCCATCCGCCTCAGTGACGGTGCGCGGCTCCTGCACATCCACCACGCGGTTGAAGGGCGCGTATTTCTCGCGCGCAATACGTTCGCAGGTGTCGAGCACCGCGTCAAACGTGTCACGCGAATGGTCGGCAAAACGCGTGCGTTCGGTCAGGCCGGTGGTGTGCAGCCAGTCGTGCAGCAGGAAGTCAATGGTGGTGCGTAAGGTCATGGGGCAAATTGTGGCCCAGAGCGGCAGTTTTCGGGGCGACGCTTGTCGTCTTGGTGACGGCTGGAGTGCGTTCACGCGCTCCTCACACCCGCTGCAGCCGTGGCTGCCCCGCCTCCACCACAAACTGCGCCAGCGTGCTGACTCCGGAATCGGGCTGCACCACGTCGTCCACCACGCGCAAAGTGGTGGTGAGCTGCTGGTGCGTGAACTCCACCACACCGTAGCCCCGGCGCTCGCGGTCGGCCAATACGAAGTGTGGGTTGCGTTCCAGTTGCTCAGCGATGCGTGCATTGCTGCCGCCGTGGGACGTGATGCTGGTGCCGCAAAACTCCACCCCCAGCGTGGCGCTGCTTGCGCGGGCGTAGTCGGCTTTGACGTGGCCCACCCAATTGGCGTGTACGTCGCCGCCCAGGAGCACGGGGTTGGCCAGGTGGTGGCGTTGCATGGAATCGGTGACGCGGGTGCGGGCGGCGCTGTAGCCGTCCCAGCCGTCGTTGGACAGGGTTTGGCCGCGCCCGGATTGAAAGTCGCGCTGGCCAAACACGGTTTGTTGGCCCAGCACGTTCCAGCGCGCGCCATTCTTGGCAAAGGCGGTGTCCAGCCATTGCTCTTGTGCCTGGCCCAGCAGGGTGCGCTGGGGGTTGCGCCATTCAGGGCAATGCGCCGGATTCACGGTGCTGGAGCCCCGGGCACCGTCTTTGGTGCAGACCTGCGGGGCGCGGTACTGCCGGTTGTCCAGCAGGTACAGCGTCGCCAGCTTGCCATAGGGCACGGCACCGTAGAGCCGCAGCTCCGACCCCTGGGCCAGCCCGGCCAACGCACGCGTCAGTACGCTGCTGCGCAGCGGCATGTGTTCGTAATAGGCCTGGTAGGCTGCAGCGCGTCGCTCGGCAAAGTTGATCACCTCGGGGCCAAAGACACCGGCTTGCAGGCCCGCATAGTCGTTGTGTACCTCATGGTCGTCCCAGGTCATCAGCCAGGGGCACGCGGCGTGCATGTGCTGCAAGTCGGGGTCGCTTTTGTACAGCGCGTACAAGCTGCGGTAGTCGTCCAGCGTGATGGCGTTGCGCGCGGGTGCCGGGCGCACGGGCTTGCTGCTGCCCCCGTATTCGTAGATGTAGTCGCCCAGAAACATCACCGCGTCCAGCTGCTCATCACGCATGTGGCGGTAGGCGCTGTAGTAGCCGTGCTCCCAGTGCTGGCACGAGGCGTAGGCCATGCGCAGCTTGCTGACCTTGGCACCCGGTGCGGGGAAGGTGCGGGTGCGCCCGGTGGCGCTCACGGCATCACCCACCATAAAGCGGTAGTGGTACCAGCGGTCGCTTTGTAATCCCGCCACCTCCACATGCACGCTGTGCCCCAGCGCGGGCGTTGCCAGGCTTTGGCCGGATTGCACGATGCGCGTAAACCCTTCGTCGTGCGCCAGTTCCCAGCGCACGGCAATCGTTTGCGTGCCCATGCGCGACAGACCATCGCCTTCCGGCTGCAGCAAGCGCGTCCACAGCACCACCGCGTTGGGGGTGGGTGAGCCGCTGGCCACACCCAGGGCAAATGGGTTGTTGTCCCAGCGCGGTGCACCCAAGACACTGCGCGGCAACCACAACGCCCCGGCCGCGGTACCGGCCAACCGTGCCGCCTGGCACAGCCACTGGCGTCTATCCGGTAACGGAAGGTTCATGCGGAGAAGCCGTCAGGCGGTGCGAGGCGTCTGTTCGGCAATCTGGCGCAAGGCCTGCTCAAACACCTCGGGCGGTTGGCCGCCTGAGATCAGGTGGCGCCCGTTGATGACCACGGCCGGAACCGAGTGGATGCCCTGCTGCAAGTAAAACTGTTCCTGCTCCCGCACGGCGGCCACAAATTCGTCACTGGACAAAATGGCCTGGGCGCGCGCACCATCCAGCCCCACCGCCTGGGCGGCACGCACCAGCACGGCGTGGTTGCTGGGGTCTTCACCATCGGTGAAATAGGCTTTGAGCAGGGCTTGCTTGAGTGCCAGTTGCTTATCCGCACCCTCGTGCTGCGCCCAGTGCAGCAGGCGGTGCGCGTCAAAGGTGTTGTAGATGCGGGAGCGCTTGTCCAGGTTGAAGGTAAAGCCCAATTCGGCACCACGGGCGCGAATGGTCTCCTTGATGGCTGCAGCCTGCTCGGGCGTAGAGCCATATTTTTTGGCCAGGTGTTCGGTGGTGTCTTCACCCTCGGGCACCATATTCGGGTTGAGCTCGAAAGGCTGAAAAGTGATCTGTGCGCTGATCGCACCGTTCACGCGCGCCAGCGCTTGCTGCAACGACGCCAAGCCAATGGCGCACCAGGGGCAAGACACGTCGGAAACAAAATCGATCGTCAGGTTTTTTTCCATGGTGTTTATTGCGCGTGGGTAGGGTTGTTGTATTTACTTGAAAAAACTTTTGACGGCATCGGCAGCCGAAGCAGCGCCTTTTTTGACGCCCTCCACCACCGTGCCGCCCAGCTGGAGTGGAGCCACGGCCTTGGTGGCGTTTTGGGTGATGGCGTTGACCACCTGGCGGGCGGCTTCGGCGGGGGTGATGCCATTGGTATTTTTACCCATGTCCACCAGGTGGATGTCGGCCAGCGGCACGCTCACGGCGCGGCCTTTGAGTACATTGGCGCTGACATGGGCCTTGGCGCCCTGGACGATGAAGTGGTCGATGGTGAGTTTCTTGCCCGGTCCTTGCCCATCTGCAGGGTCTTTGGCGTGGGACGCAGAAGAGGACGCAGCGGCAATATAGGCCTCCACCTGGCGCTGGATGACCTGCAGATTGCTGCCACCAGAGGCGTATTCATAAGTGACTTCCGGTTGTTCAATGCGGATTTCGCGCACCACAATCAGGTTTTGGGTCAGCGTGGCCACGTCCAGTTGCATGCGAATTTGCTGCACGGCAAAGGCGTGCGGCGTCTGAAACCCCTCGGGGTTGCCCAACACCAGGCCATGGAGTGATGCCAGGCCCTCTGCGGGTTGAATTCTGGCCCCATCGAGCTGCACGTTTACCCCCACGATGGGCGGCACGTAGGTGCGAATGGCCGATGCCACCACCCGATCCAGCGAGCGGTACAGCCACCATGCGGCACCTGCACCACCCAAAACGATGACCAGTACCACCACCAACACCGTTTTCCCCATGCCACATCCCCCCTTGCAATCGGCTTTGCGCATTGCCGCACCCGACCCGCGCTGGCCTGCCATCTTGCCAGAATCTTTGTACCGCGAAGCCTGCCCATCGGCGGTATCATCGCCCCACCATGGCAGACTTAGCATCCTACTTACAGTCGGTCAAATTACCGGTGATGCCCGAAGTGGCGCATGCCCTGATTCGCACCCTCAACAACCCCAACGCCGACATCGCCATGGTGCGCGATGTCATCGCCAAAGACCCGGCCCTCACGACGGCCTTGCTGCGCATGGCCAACAGCGCCATGTTTGGGCTATCGCGCAGTGTCACATCGCTGGAAGCGGCCATTAGCGTTGTTGGTGTGGCCCACATCCGGGCGCGGGCGCTGTCCATCTGCATCGCCAACGCGTTTGAATTGCCAAGCGCGTTAAACCGGCTGGAATTCTGGCGCGATTGCATGGTGTGTGCCGGCTATGCCAAATGGCTGGCGGAGCACACCCGGCTGGACCAGGCACAAGCCTGGCTCACCGGCATGATGGTGCGCCTGGGTGAAGTTGTCATCGCCCAACGCAGCCCGCACGTGCTGGGGCGCATCGAACAAATGCCCCGCGCCCCCGGCGAACGCTGGGTGCGCGAGCGCGACGCTGTGGGTTTTGACGAAGGGCAGATCACCGCCGAACTGGCGCGCCGCTGGGACTTTCCCGACGGTGTGTCGCACGCACTGGCGCAGTGTTCCCAACCCTTGGGCGCTACGGTGTTTACACCTCTCGCGGGGGTTCTGCACCTGGCCACCCTGCTGTCTGACCAGGCTGCCTGCGGCGCGCCGGTGTTGGACGACTTACCCACCACGGTGCTGGCCGCATTGCGGCTCCACATCGACACCCTTGAACCCACCTTGCCCCCGGCCGACGCCTTCAGCGACATTTCGATGTTGCAAGACTAGGCCTTTCGCCTCCCCTCATGCCATTTTTATCTCTCGGTCTAACGCCCACGCTGGTTCAATCGGCGGCTGCACAGGGTTTTTCACAGCCCACGCCGGTTCAAACCCTGGCCATTCCGGCCATATTGGCCGGCTCGGACTTGCTGGCTGCCGCACAAACCGGCTCTGGCAAAACCGCCGCCTTCGCCCTGCCCCTTTTGCAACGCCTGACACAAGTGCCGCCAGACGCCCGCCCCTCGACGTACGCACGGGCCATTGCGGCACTGATTTTGGTACCGACACGCGAACTGGCAGTGCAAGTGGGTGACGTGTTGCGCGCACTGACCCAGACACTGCCCAAGCCCCCTAAAGTGGCGGTGGTGTTTGGCGGTGTCTCTATCAACCCGCAAATGATGACCCTGCGCGGCGGCGCCGATGTATTGGTGGCCACACCCGGGCGCCTGCTGGACCTGTCGCGCCAAAATGCGGTGCAACTGGCCACCGCGCGCACGCTGGTGCTGGACGAGGCCGACCGCTTGCTCGACATGGGTTTTGCCGACGAATTAGCCCAGGTGTTGAGCCTGTTGCCACCACGGCGGCAAAACCTGTTTTTCTCGGCCACCTTCCCCCCCGAGGTACAAGCCCTGGCCCAAAGCCTGCTGCGCGACCCGGTTCGGGTAGAAATTGAAGCCACCCCCACCACCACACCCGACATCGTGCAACGCGCCATTGCAGTCGACGAAAAGGCCCGCACCCAGTTGCTGCGCCATTTGATCAAAACCGAGGGCTGGAAGCGGGTGCTGGTGTTTGTGGCCACCAAATACGCCAGCGAGCTGGTGGCTGAAAAGCTGTACCGCGCCGGTATTTATGCCACAGCCTTTCACGGCGACCTGAGCCAGGGCGCACGCAAGCAGGTACTGGCCGAATTCAAAGACGAGCAATGGGAAGTGGTGGTCACCACCGATTTGGCCGCGCGTGGCATCGACATTGCCAAATTGCCCGTGGTGGTGAACTACGACCTGCCCCGCTCGGCGGTGGACTATGTGCACCGCATAGGGCGCACCGGGCGCGCGGGCGAAACGGGCTTGGCCGTGAGTTTTGTCAGCGCCGACACCGAAGCGCATTTCGCGCTGATCGAAAAACGCACGGGGCTGACGTTGGTGCGCGAGCACATTGCGGGGTTTGAGCCAGTGGACGTTGCCACCCCGCTGCCAGCCCCGGTAGGGCCCAACAACGGCGGAATCAAAGGCAAACGCCCCAGCAAAAAAGACAAGTTGCGCGCGGCCGCTGCACAGGCTGGCGCAAGCAGCACTCAGTCTTCGTCGTCCAAATAGGTGGCTGCGGCGGCGGCCGAGGTAACCCGCTCTTTGGTGCCTTCGGGCCGGGGCACGCGGACACCGTGTTTGGCCAGTATTTCAATGTAAAACTGCGTACCACCGGCTTGCGCGATGGCATTGATGTGGCTGGTGAGGGTGGCAAAGTGCACCACTTGTGCGCCATCTTGGGTGGGGCCAAATTTACAGTCAAAGTCCCAATAATCCACACCCTGGGGCAGTGCACGGCGGCGCTCGCGCTGCACGTATTTGCGAATTTCGTGTTTGACAGCGTCAAGCACGCGGTCGGGATTCTTGCCTTCAACGGCGAGTTGGAATGTTTTTTTCATGCCGGATTATCGACGGTATGCGCGAACAAGCCCGTCAACGCGCAGGCAAGCGTGCTAACCAACGCCCGGCATGCGGAAATTCAGTACCCGGGTGGCAATGAATGTCTCGGCCAAAAAACACAACAAGGCCACCAAAAAACTCACCACACCGGCCAGAAACCCCGTCACGGCCAAACGGCCACTTTGGAACGTGGTGGTTTCACCCACAAACAACACAATGATGGTCAGGCCGATGAAGACCGCACACAGTGTCAGCAAGGCAATACAACTGTTGGCCAGGCGCCCCCGCAGGCGCAGGGTGGTCAATTCCCCATTGGCCCGCTGCAAAAACTCGCGGTCGGTAGAGACCATGGCCCGCTCTTCCAGCCCCCGGGCCCGGTCAATGATGCGGGCCAGGCGACCGGCCACCACGCCGATCATGCCCGACACCGCCGTCAGAAAAAACACCGGTGCCACGGCCAACTGGATGCCGTGGGTAATGGCGTCGGCATCGGGGGTAAATATCATGCGCTCACCAGGTCGTCGTAATAGTGAAAACTGTGGCAACTGGTGGCCCAGTGGGCGTTGGTTGCCTTGCGCGCGCCCACACCGAGCAGGGTGCGCCCGGCGGCCTTGATTTTGTGGGCCAGGGGCATGTAGTCGCTGTCGCCACTGACCACCATGACGGTGCCAATATGGCCAAAGCGCCCCAGGTCCTCCATGGCGTCCAGGCAGAGCCGAATATCAGCCCCATTTTTGGCGGCGCCGCCGGGGGGAAACATTTGAATCAGCTCCATGCCGTGGTGCATCAGCAAGTCGCGGTAGCGCCCAAAGTACTGCCAGTTGCAGTAGGCGCGGTTGATGGCAATGGGACCTTTGGAAGCTGCCAGCGCCACAATAGCCGCCACATCCACCAGCGGCTCCTGCACCTTGAAACGGTTGTCCTGCTTGCTGTAAGAGCCCTCTTGGCGTGCTTCACACAAGGCGGCGTGCAGGTTTTCAAAATCCCAGTACAGGGCAACGCTTAAATTTTCCATGCCTAACCCCCTGCCCGTTTGACGGTATGGCCCTGTGCCTTGAGCAGTTCGACCACGCGGTCGCAGTGGTCGCCTTGCACTTCAATCACGCCGTCTTTCACGGTGCCGCCGCTGCCGCAGGCGTTTTTCAGCTTCTTGCCCAGCTCAGCCAAACCGGCAGCGTCCAGCAGCACACCTTTGACCAGCGTAACCGCCTTGCCGCCACGGCCTTTGGTTTCGCGCGAGACACGCACCACACCATCACCCTGCGGCACGGCCGCCTGCGCTTTGCAGCTGCACTGCGCCACCGGCTGGCGGCAGTTAGGGCACATACGCCCGGCGTCGGTGGAATACACCAAGGCGCCCAGCGAGGCCAGTCCAGAACCATTTTTTTTCATAGCAAAATATGCCTCCTGCGCACGCTGCGCTTGCGTAAGCAGCTAGGATTTTAATAGCATTACAGCGCGGCGAAGTAGTCGGCTTCCACCGTTGTCAGGCGTTCGACCTTGTCTGCGGCGTTCTCAACACCGCGCAGGGTGGCGTATCCGTGGGACACCAGGCTGTGAAAACCGCCGAAACCGGCCACATGGGCTGGCAGCTTGGCCCATTGGATGGCGCGCCAGGCCACGCTGTCGTCCTGCAAATCCAGCAACAGGCGGGTGAAATGCAGCAACAGCGCACCTTGTTCGACGCGCTCGGCCATGCGGTTTTGCTGGCGCACGGCACCGGCGTAGTCCAGGTCGCCAATGGCGCCATTACTTGTCGGTGCCAGTAGCTGCGCCAGTTGGTCGTCCAGCGAGGAGGTGATGGCCGTAAATGCCACTGCCACTTGCACCAGCTCGAAATCATTGAACAAGGTGCCCAGTACCCGTTCGGCCGTTGCCAGGCGGGTTTTGAGCAATGCCAGGTCAATGCCGCGGTACACATCGCCGACAATAAAGTCGAGCAGCAGGCCGTCGGCTGGGGTGGCATACCAATCACGGTGGGTGTGGCGCATGCGCGCACTCTGGTAAGCCTGCAAGTGCGACAGCTGCGCCATGAATTGCGGTGCACCGGTGTAGCGCGGCAACGCCAGGGTGGCCTGCACGTCGTGGACGATCTGGCGCAGCGCGGCGTGACCAGCAGACCGATTCACATCAGCCACCACTGGATGAGCCCCGCCACGAAGCCCAAAACGCCGCCGATCAAAATCAGCTTCCACTCGTCCTCCTCCACCACCGGGTGCAGCAGGTCGTGAAAGTCCTGCACCGGCAGTTCACCCAGGCGGGTGGACAGGGTGCTTTCAATCTGCAGCGCGGTGTTGATGAGGTCTTGCGCATCCTTGTCCAGCGGGTGCATCAGGTCCAGCGCCCGCCCGGCCGCAAAATCCACTGCCCCCCTGAATTGCTTCACGCCCAGCGTGGCCATGGCCAGCGGTTTGAACTGGAAGCGGAAATCGTCCACGGTGGTGCTGATTTCGCGCTGAATCAACTCCTGGATACGCCGCACGGACGCTTCTCGGCTCACCACTTCATTGGTCAGCACTTCGGCCGTAATGAGGTGGTTGGCAAAAAACTCGCCATAGGCGGCGGCAACGGCCTTTTGCCGCTTGAGAAACAAGCCCTGAAAGGTGAAGGGCCAGACCCGCTTGGGCTCCAGGGGCCGAAACACCATGTACAGCGCCAGCCAGTTGGTCACATACCCTACCAGCGCACCAAACACCGGCAACACCCACCACACTGGGTAAGCTACCCAGATGAAGATGACCGGAATACCCAGCGGCACGCCCAGGTAAAAACCGCTGCGTGCGATGAACTGAAACTCCTTGTCGCACGCTTTATTGAACAAATCGACCAGCAATTCCGACTCGCTGGACAACCGCTCGGTAATCAGGGCGTTGATGTCCATCAGATCACCGGCCTCCTTGCGCACGTCCACAATGAAGTTGCCAATAATTTCTGGCAAACGCGCATGCACGGCGCTGTAGACCATGGCACGCAGGCGCTTGGGCGCCATGGCCCAGGCAAACTCGGTCACATGCAGTCCACGCAGGCTGGTTTTTTCGATCATGGAGTCCACAATTTCGACCACGTGGGGGTCCAGACGGCGCTGGATGACACGCGCCAGATCGTCCGGGTCCACGCGTTCGAGCAGCTCTTTTTGCGAGACGATTTTGCTCAGGCTGTTGTTGATGAGGGTGCGCGCCATCTTGGCGGAATTGGCCGGCACAATGCCCTGCCAGCCGAAGGGGCGCCAGCCCACATAGTGGATAGGCTGCATGATCATTTTGACCGCCAGCCAGTTGGTAAACCAGCCCACCAGCCCCCCCACCAGCGGAATGATGATCCAGTTCAATAGTACAGAAACGCTCACAGTAAAAAGTCCAGTCCAGTAGTGCAATAGTTGTCAAAGTTCAGCGCCAGCACCGGCCCCAAAGACCGGTGTGCCAGCGTGCGGTGTGCGTGCAGGCGTGAAGTTTACGCGGCGCGCGCGCGGTCCAGGTCCGCAATCATTTGTTCACCGCTGAGTTCGGGTGCCGCCAGGCCATTGAAATACTGGCCCATGCCCGATTTGACGTAGTAGGGGCGAATGCGCGATGTCAGCAACCCGATATCGCGGATGTTGGGTACCAGACGGGTCATCATGGTGTGCCGAAAGCGCAGCATGCCCGGCGAGTTGGTCACCAACTGGCGCCACTGGTCGCGGGTCACACTGGTGCCGCCGTACCAGTCTTCATACACTTCGTAGGCCATGAAGCGGTTGCGCATCAGCAAAGCCACCTCGTAGGCCCAGTCCTCGCGTTCATCACGCTCGCGGGAGCTGATGTTTTCCGCAAAGTGCTGCTTGAGCGCCAGCACACCGTAATGCACATGGCGCGCCTCGTCCTGAATCACATATTTCAGCAGTTCCTTGAGCAAGGGCTCCTGGGTGCTTTGGTAAAGGAAGCTGAATGCGCCCAGCGCCACACCTTCCACCATGATTTGCATGCCCAAAAATTTCATGTCCCAGCGCGGGTCGGTCATCAGGGCGTCAATGATGACGAACAGGTTGTCATTGATGGCGTACATCTTGCCCAGCTTCTCACTCAGGTAGCGGTGGAATACCTCCACATGGCGGCCTTCGTCCATCACCTGGGTGGAGCCATACAACTTGCCGTCAAAAAACTGGACCGATTCGGTGACCTGGGCGGCCGCCAGCAAAGCGCCCTGCTCGCCGTGCAGGAACTGCGACAGCATCCAGCTCGCCATGTCGTGCACCATTTTGGGGTGGTCAGCCTCCTGGATGGAGATGCCCAACTGGGCGGCCACTTTCAAGTCAATCATGTCCAGCGGCGCAATGCGGACCAACGGGTTGAGCGGGTCGACTGACGTGTTCCACGGCAGGCTGGAGCCGTTCCACTGCCCCAGCTTGGCGCGCTCGTACAGTTCATGCATTTGCGGGTGGTCGTGCGGATAGGCCCAGTTGAAGTGGGCATGGTGGTTGGCCGCCATTTCGGACACGTCCCCGCGCTTGCCGGACTTGATAACCAGTCCGCGCAGGGCCGAAGGCGCCATGGAGCGCAGCACCCTGGGGTTTTTCATTTCGGTCACGATGTCCATGACATCCAGCATTTCATCGACCCGGTTCTGGACGCGGGGGGACAGTAAGGGGCGGATGCGGTCGAGTTGGGCAAACATGGTGGTTTTTCCTTGCGTGGGTGGTTATGGGTAACAGGGTGGTAAAAAAGGGTGAAAGGGATCAATCAATGGGATGGCGGGGCGTCGATCTCCAGACGCACAGGTGAGCAGGGCCGTGCAATACACGACAGCGCATAACCCTGTGCCTTCTCACCCGGCAACAGGCAATTGGGTTCGGGCATATCCACCGCACCCTCCAGCACCTTCACGCGGCAGCTGCCACAGCCGCCCAGCGTGCAGGAGTACAGCATGGGTGCACCGCTGGCCAGGCCGGCATCCAGCAAGGTTTGACCGGGCTGCACCGTGCCGCTCCAGGATTGGCCCTGGGCCTCGATGACCACCGGCTGCGCCGCAAATCGGGACACATCGGCAGCGCCAGCGGCCGGTGTGAATTGCTCCTGGTGCAGCCGTGCAGGGTCGAGCCCGCGCGCCTGCATATCGGCGACGACCGCCGCCATCACCGGCTCTGGCCCGCAGGTGTAGACCTCCAGCGCGTCCAGCGGCTGCGCAGCCAGAACAGCGTCAAACAGGCGGGCCAGCATGGCCCGGTCCAGCCGCCCGGTTTCGCCCTTCCAGGCTTTGGGGGGCACTTCCAGAACGTGCGTCACACCCAAACGCGTGGGGTATTGCTTTTGCAGTGCAGCCAGGGCGGCGTAAAAAATGGCGTCTTTTTTGCTGCGGTTGCCATACAGCAAATGAATACGGGACCCGGATTCCTGCGCCAGCACCGTGCGGGCAATCGCCATCAAAGGCGTAATACCGCTGCCACCCCCTACCAACAGCAGTGTGCGTTGCTGCGTTGGCTGCGGTACAACGACAAAATTGCCCGATGGCCCCAACACCCGCAGGGTACTGCCCACCGTGAGGTGGTCGTTGAGCCAGTTGGACACCCGCCCGTTGGCCACCCGTTTGACGGTGATGGTCACCGTGCTGTTTTCATGTGCCGCGCTGGAGGCGGAATACGCACGCCGGTACGCCTGGCCGTCAATGTCCACCATGACGGTAAAAAACATGCCGGCCTTGAACGCGATCGCCTGTCCATCGGCCCGGGCCAAAACGATGCTGATCGCATCCGCCGTTTCGCGCACCAGCGCGCGCACCTGCAGCACAGTGGGTGTTAGCAGCTGGGGCGCAGGCGCGGCCACCGTGCGCAGGGTCGTCGGGTCGAAGGTACGGTACAAGGTGGATGCACTTTTGTGCGCCAGGCCTTTGCGCGGGTGCAACCCCAGCGCGTGCAAGGCCAGGCCCAGCGTTTCCCGGCGCAAGGTGTTGAGTGTTCTGAAAAGGGCCATAGGACCAATCTTTCTGCAAAAAAACTTGATGTAAGTCTATTTTTTGCCGCCCCGTACCCCAAGGTCGTGAATTGACAAGCACAGGTCATTTATTGACAATCACGCCTCTGTTTCCGCATTTCCCCCTCGCCCGCCCCCTGTGCAGTCACCAACGGTCAAAATTCCGATTTATTACCTGCACCAGGTCGCGGAAAAAATTACCGACATGGGGGTCGATTTGCACGCCTGGCTGGCCCGAAGCCAACTGCAGCACAGCCAGCTCGACGACACCACCCACACGTTGTCGTTTGCAACCTTCCGGCAGCTCGTTCGGGATGCCCTGGTGATGACACAGGAGCCGGCACTGGGTTTGCTGATTGGCAGCCGGTTGCTGCTGAACAACCACGGCGTGCTGGGTTATGCCGCCATGAACAGCAGTTCGCTGCAACAAGCCATTGAGGTGCTGGAACGCTACAGTCTGCTGCGCACCCCGCTGATCACCCTGGGCCACCAGATGGATGGGCAACACCTGCGCGTCACCCTGTCCGAGAACTACCCGCTGGGTGACATCCGTACCCCCATGCACGAGGTCACCATGTTGGGCGTCAAAAACGTGGTGGACTACCTGGCCGCAGGCACGCCCCCCATTACACAGGTGACGTTTGCATTTGCCAAACCCGCTTACGCCGCGCTGGCCGAAGAAATGTTCCAGTGCGAAGTGGTTTACGGCCAGCCCCGCACCGGTTTTGGCTACCTGCCGATATTGCCGCCAAGCCACTGAACCGCGCCGACCCCAACACCTACCGCGAAGCCTTGGTGATTTGCCAGCGCGAACTCGACAAAATCATCCAGAATGAAACACTGGCCCTGCGGGTGCGCCGCGTACTGATTGAGCGCAGCAATGCATTTCCGTCGCTGCAACTCACGGCGCGCCTGTTTCACATGACACCACGTACCCTGCACCGCAAGCTGCAGGACGAAGGCACCTCGTACCGCGCGCTGCTCGACGACGTGCGCTGCGCGCTGGCAATGGAGCACCTCAAGTCCGATCGTTTGAGCGTGCAGGAAATTGGCTTCACCCTGGGCTACACCGACATGGCGAATTTTCGGCGCGCCTTCAAACGCTGGCAAGGGCTGGCGCCAACCGACTTTCGCCAGTCCCAGCTTACGCTGCGGTCGCCCCACCCGCCCCGGTAGCGCCACATTCTTGCGATACCCGCAATGTGCGGCGGCGCATGCCACCGATCAACACCAGTCCCGCGCTGAGCAAGGCCAAGCTGGAAGGTTCTGGCACCGCGGCGATGGGTGCGGAATACAAAAAGTCGTCCATCACCACCACATCGTCATGGGGGTTGCCCAGCACACCGTTGGCAACAATCGTATTCAGGCCCGACGTCAGGCGCACCCGGCTGATAAGGCCGCCGTCATTGGAGATGGCGCCCAGAAAACTCAGGCCTTGGTTGCCTGCCACCAAGGCGTCCTGGCCGTAGATGAGTGAACCCGACGCATCAAAAAACTCAACCTTGGTCTGGCCAGCAGTTTCCACATCCACAAAAACCACGCCAAATGCTTTGGTGGTGGCAGCGGTGGTGGTGCCTGGCACGAAGAAGGTTACGTCGGTAATGTTGCTGTTGACGGCAGTGAACAGGCGCTGCGGGCTAAAGGTCTGGAAGTCCTTACCGAACCCGAACAAGGTGGGCGTAGCCTGCCCCGCATTGGCACTCACCAAAAATCCCGTTCCCGGCGTACTGAACACAGCGCCACGCGGAGAATTGACGTTGAAAAAGTTGCCCGGTAAAGCATTCGCGTCGGCGCGGGTGTTGGGCACACCGTCCCAATTGATCTCGAAGCGCTGCCCACCGAAGGAGCCATTGGCACCGGCCACCGTGCCACCGCCAATGGCAGTGCGAAAGGCGTCACGTGTTGCGGTAATTTCAGTAGGGTTGGCGCCTGCGGACGCGAAAGTGGAGAATGTTGCCGGACCGGCCCATGCGCCAGCAGTCAAAAGGCAAGCCATCAGGGCTGCCATCGTTGGTTTGAGTTTCATGTAGTTCCTTGTTCAGTGGACAGGTTGGAATGACGACGCCAATACTGCATTGCTGTGGTATTGGCGGTGCGCGCTTTCACGCTGCACCTGGTTGAAACGATGGTGCTGCCCGTTTGGATGCAGTCTCTGAAAATATATTTTTGCGTGGGCTGGGTACCTGCGGGCTACTGCAAACCCTGCAACAGGTCGGTGGATGCATAACCGTCGGCGGGCAGGCCCACACTCAACTGGTATTGGCGTATGCCGTTTTGGGTGGCTGGGCCCACCATGCCGTCGGGCGTGCCGCAGTTAAAACCCCGCTGGTTCAGTGCCGTTTGCAAAGCCAGTATCTGGCTGCGCGTGAGCGCGGGCAGATCGCGTGGCCACGGTTGCTGCACTGCGGCTGCGTTGCCCAGCCGCTGCGCCAGCAAGTTGACCGCCAGCGCGTAACTGGTGGCATTGTTGTAGCGCAGGATGGTGCGAAAGTTGGGCCCCACCAAAAACGCCGGCCCACGTGCACCGGCGGGTAGCAAGATGGAACTGTCGGGCAACTCGGGTAACGCCGCTAAGGCCTTGCCATCCAGCGCCTGCACACCTTCTTCGGCCCATGCCAGAGAACCCTGGCGCACTGCCGCGTCGGCACGCGCGTAGTTGAAGCCCGCAGGCAAACGCACCTCGATGCCCCAAGGCTGGCCGGGCCGCCAGCCGGAGTGGGCCAAAAAGTTGGCGGTAGACGCCATGACATCCGGCACGCTGGCCCATATGTCGCGCCGGCCGTCGCCATCGGCATCGACCGCATGGGCCAGAAACACCGAGGGTAAAAACTGCGTCTGGCCCATGGCACCGGCCCACGAGCCAATCATGCGGTCGCGTGGGATGTCCCCGTTTTGCAAAATCTTCAATGCGGCGAGTAACTGGGTGCGCGCCCACGCTTCGCGGCGGCCCTCAAAGCCCAGCGTGGCCAGGGCGTCGATGGTGGGAATATCTCCGACATGGGTGCCGAAGTTGCTCTCAATACCCCAAATGGCCACCAGCACTTCGGCCGGTACGCCGTAGCGCGCACCCACCGCATCAAGCTGGGGCCGCCACTGCTGCAGCTTCTCTTGCCCGCGGGCAATGCGCTGGGGCGACACGGCGCTGTCCAGGTAGTCCCACACATTGCGGGTGAACTCGGGCTGTGCGCGGTCCGACGCAATCACGCGGGGCAACATCACCACGTTGTCCAGGGCCGCATTCAGGGTGGCCTCGTCGATACCGGCTGCACGTGCGGTGGCGCGGAAATCAGCCACCCAGGTGGCGAAGTCACGGGTGGTTGCGACACCTTGGAGATCAATAGGCGCTGGAATGGAATCGCGCACTGCGGGTGCCGGTGCTTTGGTTTCCAGCACCGGTGTGGCGGTACAGGCTGCCATCACCCATATCGCCAACCCTGTTGGAATAAGCCGATGTGGACTTGGCAGGAAAAAGTGGGATGGCGTGTGTGTGCGTGGCATCGTCGCCATTCTAGGGATGTGGATGCGCCGCAGGCTTCCCGAGCACCCGTGGTCGCGGCAGTCTCCACGCGCAAATTGCTATCAATTAAATAGCTGCTTGCGCGTATCCAGCAAGCGCAAGCAGCCAATTTTCATCACAAAAACGCGGCACGGAACCGCCACATTTATCGCGTTTCTGCAAGAACGTCTGTTCGTCTGAATGCCGCCTGCGCCGCACAGGCCCCTTGGAGCGCCAGACGCTATGCTTGCGGGTTTGCATTTGTTCGGAGTTTTCATGCTTTTGTCTGTATTCCCCATGGGATGGGAACACTATTTGCTAGGGGGCCTGCTCATTGGGGCCGGGGTGAGTATGTTGTTTGTTTTGACGGGCTGGGTGGGCGGAATGAGTACCGTGTTCAGCAGCACCTGGTCCTACCTTTCCAGGAAGCCATATTTTCAGCAAAGCCGCTTTGTCGATACCCGGGTCTGGCGCCTGGTGTTTGCGCTGGGCCTGATACTGGGTGCGGCCTTGTGGTGGGTCTGGCTGGGCCCAGAGGGGCCCTTGCACACCAGCGTGCCGCTGTGGCAACTGGGCGTGGGCGGGCTGCTGGTGGGTTTTGGAGCACGGCTGGGCAATGGCTGCACTTCGGGCCACGGTATTTGCGGCCTGGGTTCACTGCAACTGCCCTCACTGGTGGCGGTGCTGACCTTTATGGTCACCGGCTTCATCACCGCCAATGGGGTGCTTTTTTTGGGGGGCCGCTGATGTCTTTCTCCAAGTTTCTCGCCGTGCTGGTCAGTGGGGCACTGTTTGGTTTTGGGCTGGCGCTTTCCACCATGGTGCAGCCCGAGGTGGTGTTGTCGTTTTTGCGTTTTCAGGACTGGGGCCTGATGCTGGTCATGGGCGGCGCGGTGCTGGTCACCCTGCTGACGTACCAGCTAGTGCCGCGCCTGTGCAAGCGCCCGCTGCTGGGCGACCATTTCGCGGTGCGCCCGGCCATTCTGGACCGCGACACGGTGCTGGGTGCTGCCATATTTGGTGTCGGCTGGGGCATTTGCGGCGTATGCCCGGGCCCGGCCATTGCCGGCCTGGGCACGGGCAACGCAGCCATGCTGGTGGCGCTGGGTGGCATTGTGCTGGGTGCCTACCTGCAAGGTGTGCTGCACGCTGACCCCTGAAACAAGGGACTAGAAGTCCGAGTCACTGGGCACTGCGGGTTCCGGTCAATTCCCTGCAAGCCACAGGGCAACGCGGTCACTGTTACGGTGCCAAGGGTGATCCAGCCCTACCATTACACCCTGCACCAGCGCCGCACAGCCCTACCCCCAGGGCAACACCGTGCGGCGCCTTCACCCTCAGGATAAGAACCATGGAATTTTTGACCGACCCCAATGTATGGATTGCATTTGCCATGCTTACCGCACTGGAAATTGTGCTGGGCATCGACAACATCATCTTCATCTCGATTCTGGTGGGGCGCTTGCCACCCCAGCAGCGTGACAAAGCGCGCCGCCTGGGGTTGGGATTTGCCATGGTCTCGCGCCTGTTGCTCTTGTTCTCGCTCAGCTGGGTGATGGGCTTGACCAGTGACCTGTTCAGCGTGATGAACAAAGGCTTTAGCGGACGCGACATGGTACTGCTGCTGGGCGGCCTGTTTCTGTTGTACAAAGCCTCGCACGAGATTTTTGTCGAAGTGGAAGCACGCGAGCAACACACCCCCGCCGCCACCGATTCTGCCGCCGTCAAGGCCGCCGGTGCGCGCCTGTTTTGGGCCATCATCGCCCAGATTGCCATCATCGACATCGTGTTCTCGCTCGACTCCGTCATCACCGCAGTCGGCATGGTGGACCAGATCAGTGTCATGGTGGCGGCTGTGGTGGCCTCTGTGGGTGTGATGCTGGTGGCAGCCAAGCCGATTGGGGAGTTTGTAGACCGCCACCCATCGGTCAAAGTGCTGGCCCTGGCATTTTTGGTGATGGTGGGTATGGCACTGACCGCCGAAGCGTTCGACCAGGAAATTCCCAAGGGTTACATCTACGCCGCCATGGCGTTCTCGCTGGCTGTGGAGGCACTCAACATCCGCGCCCGCAGCAAACGCCTAGCGGCACGGCAACCTACGCGCCCTGAAACATCATGAAGAAAAGTGCCGTTTGCGCGCGCCAGGCAAGCGCAAACAGCTACTAAAAACATAGCATGCGTACATGCCACCTTCTCGCTCAATCAGCGGCAAAGCAGTAGAACAACCCAGCCCCGCCGGTTTTGGTGAGGGCCTGTTGACTGCAGCCGACGGTGTTGTGGGACGAATTCCAGGACGAAGACCACGCATCGGAGGCCAAACCGATGCGGTCATGGTGGCCGGTCATAGCCGAGCCCTCACCGCTTTGGGTCCACTCGCCGCAGGTCATTGCCGGCTGGCCGGGGGCCGACGAAAAGGCGGTTCCATCGGCGCGTGAGCCGGTCAGAATGTCGTGCATATTGGGGGTATCACCCCGGCCTTTGACCAGTTCGCCTTTTTCATCCAGCGCAGTGGCCTTGGTCAGGTTATTGGCGCCATGCATTTGCTCCACAGTGCTGGCAATCAGCACGCCTTTGGCGTTGAACCACGGGCCCTTGCCGATGCGGTCACGCGCGTTCACCACCGGGGTGGTTTTGGTCCATCCGGTGCTGAGGTAGGCGCGCCAGGTGCGCGCCCCGGCACCGGCTGCAGTTGCCAGTTTCTGGCAATGTGCGTCGGCCCCCGCCAGACCGCCCAGGTCGGCACCGTTGCCCGGCCCGGTGCTGGTAACAAAGAAACCCATGGGCCCCGTTGCCGGAGTGGTGGCACATGCTGTGAGTAATGCAAGGGCGGCGACACTGGCTGTCAGCGCAATCCGACGGGTGGTTTGTTTCATGGGTTGTCTCCTGTGAAGGGATGGTTGCGACATTTTTTTGGCACTGCAGCGCCAGTATGGCACTGCACAATGCACCTGTCGCCAGTGCGCCCATGTGCCCCACCCGCTGGCGGCTGTCCGCCTTGGACAACAATCCGATTGGGGCCAGAGCGCAGGTGAATCAGTGGACGGACTCTGCCTGCGCCAAACGCGGGCGGGCCAGTTGCAGCTCCGCAATCAGTTCATCAACCTGTTGCAAAAAAACTTCTTTGCTGGCGTGCTTGTGGTCGGTAAAGATGGCCGTGGAATGGTGCGCCACCCCTATTTCGCCAGCCTGGCGTGCCCAACTGCGCACATCGCAATAGGCCAGCAATGCCAAACGCCCCAATTCGCCATAGTGGCGTGCATCTTGCAATTCGGAAAGCAAGTCATCCAAGCCCACTTGCAAGCTGCGTTGTAGATTGGGAGATTTGGGTGATTCGGTCATGTTGCGGCGCAGCGTAGGGGCCGGTTCTGACGTCTAACTGACAAAAAGGTGTTTTGGAATTAGGTAGCAAGCACTAGGTGGTGGGAACGAGCATCCATCCCAACGATTTACCCCGCCGCAACGGCAGTCAATATCAAATGACACGCAACAATTCACGAATTTCAGTAAGTTCACGTCGAATCCAGTGCATCTGCGATGAAAGATCGTCTGGCACCGCAGCAAATTGGCCGTCCTCAAAATTGTCGAAGCAAGCATCATCGACTAACAGCACCTCGATTCCGTCCAACATCACCTCTCCGCCGAGCTTCTTGTCCCTCTCATCGTGCACCAATTCCTGCATTTTGTTGCGCGCACCGCTGATGGTGAAGCCTTGGTCGTACAGCAAATCACGGATGCGACGGATCATGAGGACTTCGTGATGCTGGTAGTAACGGCGATTGCCGCGCCGCTTCATGGGCCGCAGTTGCACGAACTCCTGCTCCCAATACCGTAGCACATGGGGTTTTACACCACACAAATCCGCGACTTCACCGATAGTGAAGTAACGCTTGGCGGGTATAGGTGGGAGAGCTTTCTCCATTGAAATCAACGCTGTACGGTATAAACCGCAGAGATTACTCTAACTTTTACATCCTTGCAAAGCCGAACCATCGAACGCCGTGTATTTCTGCATTAATTTGTGCGTAAAGACACAGCGGATTCAGTTTTCATCCTGAATTTGTTCTTTGAGCTTTGAGCTGGCATGAAAAGTGACGACCCTGCGCGCCTGTATGGGAATCATCTCACCGGTACGCGGGTTGCGGCCAGGGCGCGGCGCTTTGGTGCGAATCTGGAAGTTGCCAAAACCGGAAATTTTGACATCGGTTCCATCTACCAGGCTGGCCACAATCAGATCAAAAAACGCGTCAATCATGTCCTTGGATTCGCGCTTGTTCAAACCGATTTGCTCAAACAGCAATTCGGCCAATTGCGCCTTGGTAAGTGCCGGGGTTTCCAGGCTCTCCACAGAAAAATCCATGTCCATAATCTCTGCGATGCTTGCTCGCCTCAGACGCGCTGACGCGCGCCCACACGGGCAACCAGCTGATCCACCACGGCTTTGACCGTGGCTTCAATTTGCTCGTCTGCCAAAGTCGCCTCGTCGTTCTGCAGGGTCAGTCGAACCGCCAGACTGCGGTCGGTGTCGCCTGCTTGCACCACCTCGGACTTGCTTGGTTTGGGGCGATAGACATCGAACAGTTGGGCATCACGCAGCAAACCATTCGTCGGCGCCGCCCACACCGCTGACATCAGGGCGGCGTGGGTTACGCTGTCGGCCACCACCACGGCAATATCGCGTTGCACCGCCTGAAGTTTGGGAACCGCCTTGAAAGCCGGAACCACACGCTGCAACACGGCATCCAACTCCAACTCAAACAATACCGGCGCGTGTGCCAAATCGTATGCCTGACGCCATTGCGGATGCAATTCGCCAACATAACCAATGGGTTTTCCGCCGAGCGCCACCTGTGCGCAACGGCCGGGGTGCATGGCCGGATGGGTGGCCGGAACGAACTCGGCCTGTAGTGGAGCCAACAGGTTTTCCAGATCCCCTTTAACGTCGAAGAAATCGACAGCCTGCTCTTTGCGGCCCCATTGCAGAGTATCCGCAGATCCACAAGCCAAGCCTGCCAAATGCATGGGCTGATCGAAACCTTCCACGGTGGTATCAGTACCCTTGACGGAAGCGTCCCGTAAAAACACGCGACCCAACTCAAACACACGTACACGCGGGGCTTTACGCGCCAGGTTGAACTTCAAAACTTGTAGCAAAGAACCCAATAGGGACGAGCGCATAACGCCCATTTGGCTGGCAATTGGATTGAGCAGCCTGATGGGATTGGGGTTGCCCGCCAACTCATGCTCCCAGCGTTCTTCGACAAAGCTGAAGTTGATGGTTTCCTGGTAGCCCATGGCGGCCATGGTGCGGCGAACCGCAAAGGGGCTGCGCTGCGCCTCGGCGCGGATCCTGGCCGTAATGGGCCCCTGGGGCGGGGTGTGGGGCAACTGGTTGTAGCCCACCATGCGCGCCACTTCCTCGATCAGGTCTTCTTCGATCTGCAAATCAAAACGGAAGGACGGCGGCGTTACCGTAAGCACACCATCGCCCAAACTGACTGGTAGACCCAAGCGTGCCAGCGCGTCGCTGCACTGCACTTGCGTCAACGGCATGCCGATGATTTTGGCGGCACGGGCCACGCGCAAGACCACCGGTTTTGCGGTCGGCATGTTTACCGGGTGGTCATCAATGGGGCCGCAGGAGGTTTGTGGGGTACCGCAAATATCGATGATAAGTTGGGTAATGCGCTCGATATGCTCCACCGTCAACTGCGGATCAACCCCACGCTCGAAACGGTGACCGGCATCGGTCGAAAAATTAAAGCGGCGCGAACGCCCTGCAATGGCTTTGGGCCACCAAAATGCGGCTTCCACGTACACATGGTGTGTACCATCTGACACGGCCGTAGCGTTGCCG
This sequence comes from Candidatus Aalborgicola lynettensis, assembly GCA_016719405.1. Lineage (GTDB taxonomy): Bacteria > Pseudomonadota > Gammaproteobacteria > Burkholderiales > Burkholderiaceae_C > Allorhodoferax > Allorhodoferax lynettensis. Next base: position 703,994 of record JADJZE010000001.1, on the reverse strand, counting down.
CCCATGATGCCGGCAAGAGACTCCACACGCAGCCTATCGGCGATAACACCCACCTTGTCGTCCACTGTTACGGTGGTGCCATTGAGCAGCTCAAGCTGTTCCCCTGCCTTGCCCCAACGCACATCCAGCCCACCTTCGATCTTGTCCAGATCAAAAATGTGCGATGGGCGCCCGAACTCGAACATGACGTAGTTGGAGATATCGACCAGTGGGCTCACACCACGTTGCCCGCAACGCGCCAGGCGGTCCAGCATCCACTGGGGAGTTTTGGCTTGGGTATTCACGTTGCGCACCACGCGGCCGGAGAAACGGCCACACAGATCAGGGGCACTGATTGTCACGGCCACCTTGTCGGGATTGGTAACGGGTACGGAGGAAAATGTGGGGGCCTTCAATGCCGCGCCAGTCAACGCTGCGACTTCGCGGGCTACTCCGTAAACACTCAGGCAATGGGCCAGGTTGGGAGTGAGTTTGAGGGTGAACAGCGTATCGTCAAGATTCAGATGTTCACGAATGCTCTGCCCCACTGGCGCATCCGCTGCCAGCTCCAACAGTCCAGCGCTTTCATCGGACAAGCCCAGCTCCCGTGCGGAGCACAACATGCCCTGGCTTTCCACTCCGCGCAATTTGCCCAACTTGATCAAAAACGGCTTGCCATCTTCACCAGGCGGCAATTCGGCGCCGACCAGAGCGCATGGAATGCGAATACCCACACGGGCATTGGGCGCACCACACACGATGCTCAGCGGCTCGGCTTGGCCTACATTGACCTTGCACACACGCAAACGGTCGGCATTCGGGTGCTGCACGGCCTCCAGGATTTCCCCCACCACGATGTGGGTGAAAGGCGGAGCCACGGGCTTGAGCTCTTCGACTTCCAGACCCGCCATAGTCAGGGTATCGGCCAGTTCTTGGGTACTCAGTGACGGGTTGCAGAATTCGCGCAACCAGGATTCAGGAAATTGCATGGTGTCGGGTGGCTCTTATTGGAATTGCGACAAGAAACGGATATCGCCGTCAAAAAACAGGCGCAAATCGTTGACGCCATAACGCAGCATGGTGAGTCGGTCAGGCCCCATGCCAAATGCGAAACCAATGTACTTTTCAGGATCCAGGCCCATGTTGCGAATCACATTGGGATGGACTTGACCGGAACCCGCTACTTCCAACCAGCGACCGGCCAGCGGACCACTGGGGAACTGGATGTCGATCTCGGCACTGGGCTCGGTAAATGGAAAGAAGCTGGGACGGAAACGCAGCACCAGATCATCATTCTCGAAAAACGTGCGACAAAAATCGGTGAACACAAACTTCAAATCCTTGAAGCTCACGTTCTCGCCTACCCACAGTCCTTCACACTGATGGAACATCGGTGAATGGGTGGCATCGCTGTCCACCCGGTAAGTACGTCCCGGGGCGATGACACGAATCTCGGGCATGTCGCCACTGAACAGCGCCCCTTCGGCGGCATTGGCGGCCGCGCGGTATTTTTTGACATGCTGCACTGCATGTCGAATCTGCATCGGGCTGGTGTGGGTGCGTAGCAGATTGGGGGCGGCCTCCGAGCCACCCTCCACATAAAAAGTGTCGTGCATCGAACGCGCGGGGTGGTCTTCCGGGGTGTTCAATGCGGTGAAGTTGAACCAGTCGGACTCAATCTCGGGCCCCTGTGCCACATCAAAACCCATAGAGCCAAAGATGGCCTCGATGCGCTCCAGCGTCAAGGACACGGGGTGCAAACCGCCCTGCCCGCGCTGTCGGCCTGGTAGTGTCACGTCCAGTGCCTCGGCCTGTAGCTGTAGCTGCAACTCGGCATCCGCCAAGGCTTGACGGCGTGCGGTGAGTGCACCTTCAATCGCTTGTTTGGCCACGTTGATGGCAGCGCCACGGGACTTTTTCTCGTCCACGCTCAAGGCAGCCATGCCTTTCATCAGTTCGGTCATGCGACCGGACTTACCCAGATAAAGGGCTTTGGCGTTTTCCAGATCCGCGGGTGTCTGTGCCTGCAAAAAACTGGAGCGGGCGGATTCGACGATGGCGTCCAACTCGTTCATAAAACTCTCTGGTGAATGACAAAGGGCTAGTGCCTTTTCAAGCGCTAGCCCTTGTTTGATGTGCGCAAGATGCTATTCAAAGAATAGCAATCCGTGGCGAAAATCAGGCAGCCAGCTTGGCCTTGACTTGCTCCACGATGCCTGCAAAAGCAGCCATGTCGTGCACTGCGATATCGGACAACACTTTGCGGTCGATCTCGATATTGGCTTTCTTCAGGCCGTTGGCAAATTGGCTGTATGTCAGGCCACACTGACGTGCTGCTGCATTGATACGGGCAATCCACAACTGACGGAAGACACGCTTCTTGGTACGACGGTCACGGTAGGCATATTGCCCAGCCTTCATCACCGCTTCTTTAGCGATACGGAAGACATTACCGCGGCGACCACGGAAACCTTTTGCAAGGGCCAGAACTTTTTTGTGGCGGGCGCGAGCCGTTACACCACGTTTGACGCGAGGCATTGTGTTACTCCTTGTTCGTCGTTAATTAAATACCACGGCCTGGCAGCATCTGTGCCATGCGACCCATATCGGTCTCATGAACGGACGTCGCACCACGCAGATGGCGTTTATTTTTAGTGGTCTTCTTGGTCAGAATGTGACGTTTGAAGGCTTGACCGCGCTTGACGGTTCCACCTGGACGTACGCGGAAGCGTTTTTTCGCCGCGCTCTTGGTCTTCATTTTGGGCATGTTAATGCTCCTTCTACCTTGTGCTCGTGAGGCGTCTGGAAACGGTTTCCAGCCTTGTTGGCCCCGAGCCACTTTTTATAAATGGCGTCTTGCGAAACTCCATTTATGCGGAGGGTTTTAACCCCTCCACAATTCCAGTGAAAAAAATCCACTGGCTTGCCAACAGCACCTTGCGGTAATCTGCGCACTCAGAAAGCTCACGCTCCCTATTCATTCGTAACAAACTGCAGCGCAGTTCGTTCACACCCTATTCTCACGATGCGGCAGCGTTAGCCACATCCGCCACCGGCTTGGCACCCGGCTTCTTACGACCCGGAGCGATCATCATGATCATCTGACGTCCCTCCAACTTGGGAAACTGCTCCACCAGAATCAGATCGGCCAAATCCGTGCGAATGCGGGTGAGCAATGCCAACCCCAATTCCTGGTGCGTGATTTCGCGTCCACGAAAACGCAAAGTAATCTTGCACTTATCACCGTCGGCCAAAAAGCGTTTGATGTTACGCAACTTGATGTTGTAGTCGCCATCATCGGTGCCAGGGCGGAATTTGATTTCCTTGATTTCGATGACCGTCTGTTTGGATTTCGCCTCAGCCGCTTTTTTCTGCTCTTGGTACTTGAACTTGCCATAGTCCATCAACCGGCAAACCGGAGGGACTGCCGTAGCAGCAATTTCTACCAGATCAACATCCAACTCACCTGCCATGCGGAGTGCTTCGGAGAGACTCACGACACCCAGGGGCTCGTTCTCTTGACCCGAAAGGCGCACTTCCGGCGCCATGATTTCACGGTTAAGGCGGTGCTTGCGTTCTTCGCGGTGACGACGGTCACGAAATTCAGTAGCGATGGCTCAATCCTTCACAATAATGGCTACAACAACGTAGCTACATCCGTACAGCACGCTGAACAAAGCACGATCTCTGGAAAAACCTAGATGACGGACTTGTTGGCAATATCCCCGGCTATTCTTTGCATAAATGCATCAAGGGACATTACACCGAGGTCTTGCCCACCCCGGGCGCGCACTGCAACGGAACCAGACGCCATCTCCTTGTCACCCACAACAAGCAAGTAAGGCAGCTTTTGCATTGAATGCTCACGTATTTTATACGTAATTTTTTCGTTTCGCAGGTCCAAATTGACCCTAAGCCCTTGATTTTGCAACGTTTTAGCCACGGAACGCACATAGTCTGCCTGCGCATCGGTGATATTGAGCACTGCCACCTGCACCGGCGCCAACCAAGTCGGCAGAGCGCCCGCACTTTCTTCAATCAAAATCCCGATAAATCGCTCCAAGCTGCCCACAATGGCGCGGTGCAGCATGATGGGGCGATGGCGCGAACCATCTTCACCCACAAATTCCGCATCCAGACGCTCCGGCATATTGGGATCGACCTGAATGGTTCCACACTGCCACGGGCGACCTAAGGCGTCTTTCAACGTGTATTCGATCTTGGGACCGTAGAAGGCACCCTCACCCGGCAAGTACTCGAAATCGCAGCCAGAAGCACGCAGGCCTTCGGCCAGCGCATTCTCTGCCCGATCCCAACTTTCTTCTGTGCCAATGCGTTTTTCGGGCCGTGTGGACAGTTTATAAATGATGTTGGAAAAGCCAAAGTCCTTGTAGACTTTTTGCAGCAAGGTCGTAAACGCAATCACCTCACCTTGAATCTGGTCTTCAGTGCAGAAAATATGGCCATCGTCCTGCGTGAACGCGCGCACGCGCATGATGCCGTGGAGGCCACCCGACGGCTCGTTGCGATGGCATGCACCGAACTCACCAAAGCGCAGCGGAAGGTCACGATAGCTCTTGATTCCGTGCTTGTAGATCAGGATATGGCCCGGGCAGTTCATCGGCTTGAGCGCATAGTCACGTTTCTCCGACTCCGTGACAAACATGTTTTCACGGTATTTGTCCCAGTGACCTGTTTTCTCCCACAACCCTTTGTCGATGATCTGCGGGCCCTTGACCTCCAGATAGCCGTTGTCCTGGTACACCTTGCGCATGTATTGCTCGACGCCCTGCCACAAGGTCCAACCCTTGGGGTGCCAGAACACGGTGCCAGGGGAGTGTTCATCAATGTGATACAGATCCAGTTCACGACCGAGTTTGCGATGGTCACGTTTTTCAGCCTCCTCCAGCATCGTCAGATGTTGCTGCAATTCATCCTTGGTTGCCCAGGCTGTACCATAAATGCGTTGCAGCATTTCGTTTTTGTGGTCACCACGCCAGTACGCACCGGCCACCTTCATCAGTTTGAAATGTTTGAGCTTGCCGGTGCTAGGCACATGGGGGCCGCGACACAGATCTTCAAATTTTCCTTCGCGGTACAGAGATACATCCTGATCGGCTGGAATGCTTTCAATAATCTCGGCCTTGTAGTGCTCGCCAAGACTCTTAAAATAGGCCACAGCCTCATCACGCGGCAGTACGCGACGCGCTACTGATTCATCCAATGCAGCCAGAGCCGTCATCTTTTTCTCGATTGCATCCAAGTCTTCGGGTGTGAATGGGCGCTTGTAAGCGAAATCGTAGAAGAAGCCATGTTCTATGACGGGGCCGATGGTGACCTGCGCGTCTGGAAACAACTCCTTGACGGCATAGGCCAGCAAGTGGGCTGTGGAGTGACGAATCACCTCCAGGCCATCGGCATCCTTGGCGGTGATGATGGACAAGGCGCTATCGACGGTCATTTGGTAGCTGGCATCAACCACCTTTCCCGAACCCTCAGGTTCGCCTGCGACTCTTACCCTGCCTGCCAACGCGGCCTTGGCCAATCCGGTGCCAATGGATGCGGCGACTTCGGCTACGGTCACGGGGCCGGGAAATTCACGTTGGGAGCCGTCTGGGAGCGTAATGAGGATCATGGTGTGTGCTGAAAAAGAGGAATGCAGAAAAGCAAAAGCGCGGAACAGTCCGCGCTTTACTATGATTTTGGTAGCTATCTGCGCACAAGGCGCGCGGACTTGCGGCCTTATTCGCTTGAAAAAGTGGCCGGTGTAGTTCGCGGTGTCATAACCAGATTGCCTTTCTCGCTCTTATCAAATAGGGATGGAAGCGCCGATTTTACCCTCAATAAAAAAGGCCCCCCATCTCTGGGTGGCCTTTTTGCTACGCGGCAAAACACCCTTTCAGGTGTTAAGTGCAGTGCTTAGTGGAACTGCTCTTCTTCGGTCGAACCGGTCAGCGCCTTCACGGAGGACGATCCGCCCTGAATCACAGTCGTCACGTCGTCGAAGTAGCCAACACCCACTTCTTGCTGATGCGACACGAAGGTGTAACCCTTGTCGCGGGCAGCAAATTCTGGCTCTTGCACCATCTCGGTGTAGTGCTTCATGCCTTCGCCACGGGCGTAAGCGTGGGCAAACTGGAAGGTGTTGAACCAGTTGATGTGGATACCAGCCAAAGTGATGAACTGGTACTTGTAACCCAGTGCGGACAGGTCTTCCTGGAAGGACGCGATCTGGGAGTCGGACAGGTTCTTCTTCCAGTTGAAGGAAGGAGAACAGTTGTACGACAGCAACTTGCCAGGGCACTCTTTAAGCACGGCTTGCGCGAATTCGCGGGCAAAGCCAATGTCTGGCACGCCGGTTTCGCACCACACCAAGTCGGCGTAAGGAGCGTAAGCAACGCCGCGGCTGATGGATTGCTCCAGACCGTTCTTGACGCGGTAGAAGCCTTCTTGGGTGCGCTCGCCAGTGATGAAAGGTTTGTCGTTGGCGTCGTAGTCGCTGGTGATCAGGTTAGCGGCTTCGGCATCGGTACGCGCCAAGATGATGGTGGGCACGCCCATGGTGTCCGCAGCGAAACGTGCAGCGATCAGCTTTTCGATGGCTTCGCGGGTCGGGACCAGCACCTTGCCACCCATGTGACCGCACTTCTTCACCGCAGCCAATTGGTCTTCGAAGTGAACACCAGCAGCACCTGCTGTGATCATGTTCTTCATCAACTCGAAAGCATTCAACACGCCACCGAAACCGGCTTCCGCATCGGCCACGATAGGCAGGAAGAAGTCGATGTATTCCTTGGAACCTGGCTCAATACCACGTCCCCACTGGATTTCGTCAGCACGCTTGAATGTGTTATTGATACGGCGAACCATGGTGGGCACCGAGTCGTACGCGTACAGCGATTGGTCGGGGTACATGGTTTCAGACGTGTTGCCGTCGGCGGCAACTTGCCAGCCGGACAGGTACACGGCTTCCAGGCCGGCTTTGGCTTGTTGCATGGCTTGACCAGCGCTGATGGCGCCGAAAGCGTTCACGTAGCCTTTCTTGGCACCGCCGTTGACCTTGGCCCACAACTTCTCAGCACCGTTTTTGGCAAAGGTGTACTCGGGCTGAACGCTACCGCGCAGACGCACGACGTCTGCGGCGGAGTAACCGCGCTTCACGCCTTTCCAGCGGGGGTTGGTGGCCCAGTCTTTTTCAAGGGCAGCAATTTGTTGTTCGCGGGTTTGAGTCGTCATGAAAACACTCCGTAGTTAATAAAACAGGTCCTGAACGGTCACCATCACCGATGGTTTCGCTCGCTATTCTAGTCTTGTATAAGATATCTTTGCCGTCTTATGTCTTATATAAGACATAAATATTTATGTAGAAATGCTTTGAGAGTGCATCACTTGTCATGATATGAAATTCCGTTGTAGCCAACGGAAAACAACCGACAAAATGGGGGGCGGGTCGGTGGTTGCACGTGCCTTTGCACTCAGGGTGACCGGTAACTGGCTGCCACTTCTGCCTTGCGGCGACGTTCGGCCCGGGCCATCAGCACACTGGCCGTCAAAACGCCAATGCTGACCACCGCCACCGTCAATGTAGCCACGGTGTTCACACTGGGGCTTAAGCCCAGTCGGGCCCGGCTGAAGATGGCAATCGGCATGGTGGTAGAGCCGGGGCCCGACAAAAAGGCCGACAGCACCACATCGTCCAGGGACAGTGTAAAAGTCAGTAGCCACGCCGCCCCAATCGCCTGGGAAATCAGTGGCAGGGTGACCAAAAAAAATACCTGCAGGGGTCGGCAACCCAAATCTTGCGCAGCCTCTTCCAACTGCGGGTTAAGTTCTTGCAAGCGCGATTGCACCACTACCGTGGCATAGGCCATGCCCAGCAGGGTATGCCCCAGCCAAATGGCACCCATGCCACGCTCCGGGAAACCAAACACCCGCTGCACCGACACCAGCATCAGCAGCAAAGACAAGCCAATAATCACCTCCGGCATCACCAACGGCGAATGGACCATGCCGGCAAACAAGGTGCGCCCCGGAAACCGCATGAAGCGCTGCAGCGACAAGGCCGCCAACGTACCCAAAAACACCGACGAACACGCGGTAAAAAACGCAATCTCCAGTGACAGGGTAAAACCGCTGATGAGTTCGGCGTCGTTCGACAGTTCGCGGTACCAACGCAAAGACCAGCCACCCCAGATTGTCACCATGGCGCTGTCATTGAAACTCAGCACCACCAGGGTCACGATGGGCAGGTACAAAAATACAAATACGGCGCCCATCCACAGAGCAGACAACCAACGCCCGGCATTGTTTTTCATGCGCGCACTCCGTTGGCGTTTTCAGCCTGGTGTTTATTGAACAAGGCCAACGGCACGATTACCAACAGCACCATCATGACCGCTACCGACGCGGCCATGGGCCAATCGTTGTTGCTGAAAAACTCGTCCCACAACACCCGACCAATCATCAGGGTTTGCGGCCCGCCCAGCAATTCGGGAATCACATACTCCCCCACGCAGGGAATAAACACCAACATCGAACCGGCCACAATACCGTTTTTAGACAACGGCACCGTAATGCGCCAAAACGCCTGCCACGGTGTGGCGCCCAAATCCTGCGCTGCCTCCAGCAGGCGAATATCCATCTTGGAGAGATTGGCATACAGCGGCAGGATCATGAAGGGCACGTAGGTGTAGACCATGCCCAGAATCAGCGAAAACGGCGTGTTCATCATCTTGACAGGCTCGCCAATCAAACCCAAGGCCATCGCCACGTTGTTAAACACCCCCACATCGGCCAGCAGCATTTTCCAGGCGTAGACCCGCAGCAGGAAGGAAGTCCAAAACGGCAGCATCACCAGCATCAACAGTGCCGGACGGCGATCCGACGGACTGCGGGCCAAAAAATAGGCAAACGGGTACGCAATAGCCAGGCAAATGGAGGTGGTGAGCGCGGCAAAGCCGATGGAACTCAGGTAGGTGTCGATGTACAGCAAGTCCTGCACCAAGGCGATGTAATTGGACAGCTTGAGCCGGATGTCGATGACGCCATCGGCCCACACCACCAGATCTTTAAAGACGACCTCGTCCATTTCGGACAGGCTGATCTTGATGACCACCAGAAATGGCAGCAAAAACACAAAGACCAAAAAGGCCATGGGCACGCCAATCAGGGTGCCACGGCCACAGGCGTCGCCCAGGCGCACCATCAGTGGCAATCGGTGAGTTGTATCAGACGTCATAGACACCTCAGCGCGTCAGCACCACGACATCGCTGCCGCACCACCACACGGTGACGGCGTCACCCCAGGTCAGGTGCGCGGCATCGTGGCGCGCGGCGTTGGTGTGGGTGACCTTCACGATGGTGCCATTGGACAGCTTGACGTGGTAGGTGGTCAAAATGCCCAGGTAGGCCAAGTCGTGGATCACGCCCTGCACCAGGTTGTAGCCCACCTCGGCCGGCGATTCCCGTTCTTCGACACTGGGCATACCTTTTTGAATAATCAACTTTTCTGGTCGCACCGCCACATGCACCGGCATACCAGGGGTGCCGGTAATGCCGTGGCTCACATAGTGCTGACACTCGGGCGAGCTAATGATGGCGTGGTCCGACTCATCGACCGCTAATTGGCCACTGAACAGATTGACGCTGCCAATAAAATCAGCCACAAAACGGCAATCCGGCGTCTCATAAATTTCGGTCGGGCGGCCAATCTGCAAAATTTTGCCTTCATTCATGACCCCAATCCGGGTTGCCATGGTCATGGCCTCTTCCTGGTCGTGTGTCACCATGACGCAGGTCACACCCACTTGCTCAATGATGCCCACCAGTTCCAACTGGGTGCGTTCGCGCAGCTTGGCGTCCAACGCACCCAAGGGTTCGTCCAATAACAATAAACGAGGCCGCTTGGCCAGACTGCGCGCCAATGCCACACGCTGCTGCTGCCCGCCGGAAAGCTGGTGCGGATACCGCTTGGCATACGACTGCAATTGCACCAGCTCCAGCATTTGCTCCACCCGGGCTTTCACCTCGGCCTTGGGCATATGGTCCCGGCGCAGGCCAAAGGCAATGTTTTGCCAGACCGTGAGGTGCGGAAACAGGGCGTAGCTCTGGAACATCATGTTGATCGGGCGCTCATACGGCGCCAGGCCCACAATGTCGCGACCCTCCAGCAAAATCTGCCCCGAAGAAGGCTGCTCGAAGCCCGCCAGCATGCGCAACAACGTAGACTTGCCGCAACCGGACGAGCCCAGCAGCGCAAAAATTTCGCCTTTTTCAATGTTCAGCGTGACCTCATCCACCGCAAATACTTCGTCAAACGTCTTGACCACCCGTTTGATTTGCAAAAACGGAACAGGCGCACTCGGCGTGCTGGCGGGAAATGGGTCAGATGCAGTGGTCACCAAGTTGCCTTTTGTACAGATAAATCGACGGTCGCATTGTGCGCAGGCCGCATTTTAATAAGACCGCCCCACCCACCTCATGCACTCCATCATTTCAGCCCCCCCACCCCGCCCGTGGCTAGCGTATTTTTTCCTGGCACTCAGCATGGCCCTGGTGGGCAGCTACGTGGCATTGTCCAAGCCCCTGGTGGCCATTTTCTCGGTGTTTTTGCTGGCCTGGCTGCGTTTTGGCATAGGCGGCCTGTGTATGCTGCATTGGCTCCAACGCCCGGCTAACGAGGCCCCCATGACCGCTGGCACCCGGGGTCTGCTGTTTCTGGAGTCCTTCTTGGGCAACTTTTTGTTCTCCATTTGCATGCTGTTTGGCGTCAGCATGACCAGCGCCGTGGCGGCCGGGGTCATCATGGCGAGCATTCCGGCTGTGGTCGCCGTGATGAGCTGGATCTTCCTGAAAGAGCGCATTGGCCTGCGGGTCTGGGCGGCAGTGGCCTGCAGTGCGCTTGGCATTGGCTTGTTGGCGCTATCAAAAGGTGAGCTGCTTGCGCACGCCCCACCTGCGCAAATGGCCGATTTGACCCAAAAAACTGCCCTGTGGGGCAACCTGTTGGTGTTTGCCGCCGTGCTGTGTGAAGCTGCCTATGCCGTGATTGGAAAAAAGCTCACCGGCGCCTTGTCGCCCAAGCGCATCACCGCACTCATCAACGCCTGGGGTTTTGTGTTGATGACCCCGATGGGGCTGTATGCCGCCTGGCAGTTTGACTTCTGTGCGGTGTCCAGCCCCTCGTGGCTGCTGCTGTTGTTTTACGCCCTGGCAGCCAGCGTATGGACGGTATGGTTGTGGATGACGGGGCTGCAGACCGTACCGGCCGCCCGCGCCGGCGTGTTGACGGTGATGTTGCCCATCTCGGCCGCGCTGGTCGGGGTGGGGGTGCTCAAAGAGCCGTTTGGCACCCCGCAGCTGCTGGCATTTGTGGCGGCTCTGGCCGGAGTGGTATTGGCCACCATGCCGGAAAACAAAGCCCCCACGCTGCCTCACTCCGTGTAATCGCTGCCCCACCCGCACGAGCACACCCCGTTTAGGCACCCTACTCCAACTAGAGCAGCGGTTTTTCCGACACCACGATGCCGTCTTCATCGGCATACAGCCAATCGCCAGGGCGCACCCACACGCCCTGCACCTGCACCGCCACCTCAGCTTGGCCCTGGTTGCGTTTTTCGGTCGGCAAGGGCATTGCGGCCAGGGCACGAATGCCCACCGCATGGCCCGCCAGCTCCGCCGTATCGCGCACACAGCCGTCAATCACCACACCGGCCCAGCCATTGCGCGCCGCCGCCGCACCCAGATTGCCGCCCAACAGCGCATGGCGCAGCGATGCCCCCCCGTCCACTACCAAGACCTTGCCGACACGGCCCTGGGGTGTTTCGAGATAACCCACTGAATCTACCGCTGCTTTGACCAAGGTGTTGTCCTCAAAACACTTCACGGTCGCGACCGGGCCAGAGAATTTTTTGACCTGCCCGAAGTCCTTGAAGACCGGTGGCAGCACGCGAAAACTGCCGGAGGTATCGCCCTTGTGCGCGTCACATAAATCACAGCTTGCAAATGAGGTGTTCATAGGTAGTGGCTCCTTTTCATCCAAATGGTCTATTCTCCAATGGAAAAAACAACATTCCCCAGTGAAAAATGCATTTCTTCACTTGGATCCGCGCTTTTTCTCCAGTAGCATCCGCTCTACCAGCGAAGAAGCCGTTTTTTACTGGTGATTAATTAACTTCAAAGAGGACACACGATCATGGCAACTGCGAAAAAAGCGCCCGCTAAAAAAGCGGCACCTGCAAAAAAAGCTGCTCCCGCTAAAGCGGCAGCCCCCGCAAAGAAGGTAGCCGCCAAAGCCCCCGCTAAAAAGGCTGCTCCCGCCAAGAAAGCAGCGCCTGCCAAAAAAGTTGCCGCTACCAAAGCCCCCGCCAAAAAGCGCACCGTCAATGCTGCCTTCATGAAGGCCTTGACTCCTAGCGCCGCGTTAGCTTCCATCGTCGGCAACAGCCCCCTGCCCCGCACTGAAGTGGTCAAGCAACTGTGGGTGTACATCAAGAAGCACAAGCTGCAAGATGCCGTCAACAAGCGCATGATCAACGCTGACGCCAAGCTCAAGGAAGTTTTCGGCAAGATGCAAGTGTCGATGTTTGAGATGGCCGGCCTGATCGGCAAGCACCTCAAATAATTCTCTTTTTGTTCATCCCAAGGCCGGGTTCAACCGGCCTTTTTCATTGGTCTTAACACTATTTTGTACATGCAATTGGCCGTATTCCACGGCAGGGCATTGGTGGCAACCCATGCAAGCGGTATCTTGGTCGCTCATAATCTGCTCACTGCATTGCCCGGCCCACTGCGCCAAAACGCGCAATACGGCGCCACAATCCTCCAGCTGCCCGCATGAAGACTCCACCCACCGCAAAAGTCATTCCCATACATCGTGCAAAGGCGCCAGGAGAACCTGTTGAAGCGTTTTCTGGCTTCGAACAAGAATCCCGCATTTACCCCCGTTCTGTGCGCGGCTGGTTCACCAACTGGCGCTGGCTGATGGTGTGGATCACCCAGCTGGTGTTTTACGGCCTACCCTGGCTGCAATGGAATGGGCGTCAGGCCGTGTTATTTGACTTGTCGGAACGGCGTTTCTACATCTTCAATCTGGTACTGCATCCGCAGGATTTTATTTATCTGGCCGCACTGCTGATCATTTCGGCGCTGGCGCTGTTCTTTTTTACCGCGCTGGCCGGGCGCCTGTGGTGTGGTTACGCCTGCCCACAAACGGTGTACACCGAAATTTTTCTTTGGGTAGAGCGCCACACTGAAGGAGATCGCAGCGCACGCATGCGGCTGGATGCCGCGCCCTGGGGAGCAGAAAAGATAGCCCGCAAAGGCGCCAAACAATTCCTGTGGATCGGCATCGCACTGGTCACCGGATTCACCTTTGTCGGCTACTTCACTCCCATCCACACATTGAGCGCCGAAGCACTGGCCTTGTCATTTTCGCCATGGGAGTGGTTCTGGGTACTGTTTTACGGCTTTGCCACTTACGGCAACGCGGGCTACATGCGTGAGCAGGTCTGCAAATACATGTGCCCATATGCCCGATTCCAAAGCGCCCTCATGGACACGGATTCGTTGGTTATTGCCTACGACACTGCGCGTGGCGAAGCACGGGGTGCCCGCGCGCGCAGCGCCTCCCCCCAGGCGCTGGGCCTGGGCGACTGCATTGACTGCACCCTGTGTGTGCAGGTGTGCCCGACCGGCATTGACATCCGTAACGGTTTGCAAAACGAATGCATCGCCTGTGCCGCCTGCATTGACGTATGCGACACCGTAATGGACAAAATGGGCTACCCGAAAGGGTTGATTCGCTATTCATCTGGCCGTGGCATTTCCCAGGGTCTGACATCGGCGCAAATGCTGCGCCGCATATGGCGCCCGCGGGTGCTGATTTATGGTGCACTGCTAAGTGGAGCGACCGCGGCGTTGGTGTGGAGTTTGTCCACGCGTGCCGGATTTGCGGTAGATGTCATGAAAGACCGCGCCACGCTGGGACGCGTGGTGGCCAAAGGATATATCGAAAATGTTTACCGGCTACAAATCATGAACGGCACCGAGCTGAGCCAGCAGTACCGTATTGCCGTATCGGGGCTGGCAGGGCTGCGCATCGAGACAGACACCGAACTCACGGTGCCCGCAGCCGGCATCGGCTCTATACCGGTGCGACTGGTCCTTCCTCCCGAAGCAGCCGACCTGCACCGGGGCATCACCAGCCCCATCACGTTCGAAGTCCAGGAACTGCACGGCGACCCGGAAAAAATAACACGTGAAAAATCCACCTTCTATGTACCGCGCTGACTGAACGTGGTGTATGGGCTCGGCAAACGGTTGAGCACCGTGCGCAGCGATGGGGCCCCAGCCGCAACAACGCCAGCGCACTAGGCATGGGGGCCACATATAATCACGCTTTACCAGCTCCCTGAGCATTGTTTGCTCTCCCGACATGACCAAATTTGTCTTCGTCACCGGCGGTGTGGTGTCCTCCCTGGGCAAGGGAATCGCCTCCGCCTCGCTCGCTGCGATTCTGGAATCGCGGGGCCTGACGGTCACTCTCATCAAGCTCGACCCCTACCTCAACGTCGACCCCGGCACCATGTCACCCCTGCAGCACGGCGAGGTGTTTGTGACCGACGACGGCGCGGAAACCGACCTCGACCTGGGCCACTATGAGCGATTTATTGAATCGCGCATGCGCAGGGCCAATAATTTCACCACCGGCCAGATCTACAAAAGCGTGCTCGACAAAGAACGTCGTGGCGACTATCTGGGCAAAACTGTGCAGGTCATTCCCCACGTCACGAATGAAATCCAGGAGTTTGTGAAGCGTGGTGCGCGCTTGGGCGAGCCCGACGCAGTGGATGTGGCGATTGTTGAGATCGGCGGAACTGTCGGCGACATCGAATCCCTGCCCTTCCTGGAAGCGGTGCGCCAGATGAGCCTAAAGATGGGCCCCAACGCCAGCGCCTTTGTGCACCTGAGTTATGTACCCTGGATTGCTGCCGCTGGCGAACTCAAAACCAAACCCACGCAGCACACGGCCAAACAGTTGCGCGAGATCGGCATTCAAGCCGATGCCTTGTTGTGCCGTGCCGACCGCCGCATACCCGACGAAGAGCGCCAGAAAATATCGCTATTCTCCAACGTGCCAGAGTGGGGTGTCATCAGCATGTGGGACGTAGACACCATCTACAAGGTGCCTCGCATGCTGCACGAACAGGGCCTGGACGGGTTGATCTGCGACAAGCTGCGCCTGAATACGCCACCGGCCAACCTCAAGCGCTGGGACGATTTGGTGTATGAAACCGAACACCCACAGGCTGAGGTAACCGTCGCCATGGTTGGCAAGTATGTGGATTTGAGCGACAGCTACAAGTCGCTCAACGAAGCACTGCGCCATGCTGGCATGAAAAACCATGCCAAGGTGAAGATTGACTACATCGACTCCGAAACGATCACCGCCGACAGTGTCTCGCGCCTGGCCAAGTACGACGCCATTCTGGTGCCGGGTGGTTTTGGCAAACGGGGTATCGAAGGCAAAATCTGCGCCGCCCGCTTCGCCCGCGAAAGCAAAGTGCCCTACCTGGGAATCTGCCTTGGCATGCAGGTCGCCACCATTGAGTTCGCCCGCCATGTGGCCGGTCTTGCCGGTGCCAACAGCACCGAGTTTGATCCCGATTGCGCCAACCCCGTCATCGCCCTCATTACCGAGTGGAAAGACGCCGATGGCACCATCAAAACCCGCAACGCCAACTCCAACCTGGGTGGCACCATGCGCCTGGGCGCACAAAGCTCCGATGTGGCGCCCGGCACACTGGCCCACCAGATCTACGGTGATGTGGTCACAGAGCGCCACCGCCACCGGTATGAGGCCAACGTCAATTTCCTGGACAACCTGCGCAAGGCCGGTTTGGTGATTTCCGCGCTGACCCAACGTGAACACCTGACCGAAATGGTCGAACTCCCCCAATCGGCCCATCCTTGGTATGTGGGTGTGCAATTCCACCCCGAATTCAAATCAACGCCTTGGAACGGCCATCCGCTGTTCAACGCTTTCATCA
Organism: Candidatus Aalborgicola lynettensis; assembly: GCA_016719405.1. Taxonomy (GTDB): domain Bacteria; phylum Pseudomonadota; class Gammaproteobacteria; order Burkholderiales; family Burkholderiaceae_C; genus Allorhodoferax; species Allorhodoferax lynettensis. The sequence goes on along the minus strand of JADJZE010000001.1, from coordinate 687,966 downwards.
AAGCCGCGCTGGACCACCAGGCCGCCGGTAAGAACCTGAAGGCGGTGGCGTGATGCCAGCAACGCTGGGCAGCGCATTTCTTGGCATGGCAAGTAGGGGTGCACTATGAAATTGTGTGGTTTTGACATCGGTTTGGAACACCGCTTCTTTCTGATAGCCGGGCCCTGCGTCATTGAGTCTGAGCAGTTGCAGATGGACACTGCTGGCACGCTCAAAGAAATCACAGCCTCACTGGGTATTCCCTTCATCTTCAAGAGCAGCTTTGACAAGGCCAACCGCTCCAGCGGCGCAACTTTCCGCGGCCCCGGTATCGACCAGGGTCTGGAGATTTTGGCCAAGGTCAAACGTGAATTGGGCCTACCGGTGCTGACCGACGTGCACGACGAAGCGCAAATCGCCCAGGTGGCGTCCGTCGTGGACGTGTTGCAAACGCCTGCCTTTCTTTGCCGCCAAACCGACTTCATTCGTGCCGTCGCGCAATCGGGCAAGCCGGTGAACATCAAGAAGGGCCAGTTCCTGGCACCCCATGACATGAAAAACGTTATCGACAAGGCCCGTGCCGCAGCACGCGAGATGGGCCTGAACGAGGACAACTTCATGGCCTGCGAACGCGGGGCCAGCTTTGGCTATAACAATTTGGTGAGCGACATGCGCTCCTTGTCCATCATGCGTGAGACCTCCGCACCGGTGGTTTTTGACGCCACCCATTCCGTGCAATTACCCGGCGGGCAAGGCACCAGCAGCGGCGGCCAACGCGAAATGGTTCCGGTACTGGCCCGCGCGGCCGTGGCCGTGGGTGTGGCGGGCCTGTTTATGGAAACCCACCCTGACCCATCCAAAGCCATGAGCGACGGCCCCAACGCCGTACCGCTCAAACATATGAGAGCGCTGTTGGAAACCCTGGTCGAGCTGGACCGGGTGACCAAGAAAAATGGTTTTCTTGAAAACCATTTCAGCATCTAATCACACGTTTTTTTGTTTTTTATTGAAGGAAGAAATGCAATGAGCGCAATTGTTGACATCGTCGGCCGCGAGATTCTGGATTCGCGTGGCAACCCCACAGTCGAGTGTGATGTTCTGCTGGAATCGGGCACCATGGGCCGCGCTGCCGTGCCGTCTGGCGCATCCACCGGCTCCCGTGAAGCCATTGAGCTGCGCGACGGCGACAAGAGCCGCTACCTGGGCAAGGGCGTGCTCAAGGCGGTCGAACACATCAACACCGAAATTTCCGAAGCCGTTTTGGGCTTGGATGCCTCTGAACAGGCATTCCTGGACAAGACCCTCATCGACCTGGACGGCACCGACAACAAGAGTCGCCTGGGCGCCAATGCCATGCTGGCTGTTTCCATGGCCGTGGCCCGCGCCGCCGCTGAAGAAGCTGGCCTGCCTTTGTACCGCTACTTTGGCGGCATGGGCCGCATGCAAATGCCTGTGCCCATGATGAACGTCATGAACGGTGGCGAACACGCCAACAACAACCTGGACCTGCAAGAGCTGATGATCATCCCCGTGGGTGCTCCCAGCTTCCGCGAAGCCCTGCGTTACGGCGCCGAAGTGTTCCATGCACTGAAGAAAATTCTGCACGACAAGGGCATCAGCACCGCAGTGGGTGACGAAGGCGGCTTTGCCCCCAACGTGGCCAACCACGAAGCCGCGATCCAGATGATTCTGGAAGCCATCGACAAAGCCGGTTATGTGGCGGGTGAGCAAATTGCCCTGGGCCTGGACTGCGCCGCCAGCGAGTTCTACAAAGACGGCAAGTACCACATGGAAGGCGAAGGTTTGACGCTGAATGCCGAAGAGTGGACCAACATCCTGGCGGCCTGGGTGGACAAATACCCCATCATCAGCATCGAAGACGGCATGGCCGAAGGCGACTGGGATGGCTGGAAACTGCTCACCGACCGCCTGGGCAAGAAGGTGCAGATTGTGGGTGACGACCTGTTTGTTACCAACACCAAGATTTTGAAAGAAGGCATCGACAAAGGCATTGCCAACTCGATCCTGATCAAGATCAACCAGATCGGCACGCTGACGGAAACGTTTGAAGCCATCGAGATGGCCAAGCGCGCCGGTTACACCGCTGTCATCAGCCACCGCTCGGGCGAGACCGAAGACAGCACCATTGCCGACATCGCCGTGGGTATGAATGCAGGCCAAATCAAGACCGGATCTCTGAGCCGCTCGGACCGCATGGCCAAGTACAACCAGTTGCTGCGCATCGAAGAAGACTTGGGTGAAGTGGCCAGCTACCCCGGCCGGGCCGCGTTCTACAACCTGAAGTAGTCGGCGCACGCGCCGACGCCCGCTATCCGCATGGGAAAACGCTTCGTTCCAGCAGCTTTGGTCGCCCTGCTGCTGATCCTGCACGGCCAGTTATGGTTCGGGCGGGGAAGCGTTCCCAACGTTGCAAAACTGATGGGCCAAGTGGAGCAACAACAGGCCAGCAATGCCCAGGCCAAGCAGGTCAACGACCGCTTGGCGGCGGAGATTCACGACTTGCATGAGGGGCTGGAAATCGTCGAAGAAAAAGCCCGTTCCGAGTTGGGCATGGTGAAGGCCAACGAAATCTACGTCCAGATCGCCAAGTAGTGACCGTGTAGCAGGCGCATGCGCATCGCACTTCTTGGCGCTGAATGCACCGGCAAAACGCAGTTGGCCGCCGCTTTGGTACAGGCACTTAACACCCCTGCGGGTTCTGCGGTGGCCGTTCCCGAGGTGTTGCGCGCGTGGTGCGCAGCAAACGCACGCACACCCCGAAGCCATGAACAATGGCCCATCGCACGCAGCCAGGCTTTGAGCCTGGAACAGCTGTCCGACCCGGGCTATGTGGTGGCCGATACGACACCGCTGATGACGGCCGTTTACAGCGATCTGCTCTTTCAAGACACCACGCTTTATCCTTTTGCGCTGCACCACCAGGGCCGGTACGACCTTACATTGGTGATGGGGCTGGATCTGCCATGGGTAGCCGATGGCATTCAGCGCGACGGCCCTGCTGTGCGCGCCCGGGTTGATGCACGATTGCGTCAGATTCTGGACACCGCAGCACTTCCGTACTGCATGGTCTATGGCTCCGGTACGGCCCGCACCGCGTGTGCGCTGCAGGCCATTGCACACCACCGTGGAGTGACATCTACCAGCACCTACCAACGCGCATCAAACTGGCAATGGAACTGCGAAAAGTGCTCCGATGCCCGATGCGAACACCAATTGTTCAGTGCGCTGCTAAAAGCCGATTCAGTGCGGCGCTGATCCGCCTGGCGCTTGCACAACCGGTGCCGTAAAAAGCTGCGCCGCGTCGACCGCATCAAACCGGTACTGCACGCCACAGAATTCGCACGCCACCTCAATGTCGGCGCGCTCACTCAAAATGGAGGCGGCTTCTGCCTGCCCCAAACCCACAATCATTCTGCCAACCCGTTCCCGACTGCAACTGCAGGCGAACCGAGGCCCTGCCTCGCCTTGATGGGGTTCAAACCGTGTAATCTGCTCTTCCCAGAACAGGCGACGCAAAATCGTGTCGACATCCAAAGTCAACAACTCGTCGCGCTGCAAACTACTGGCCAGTACCGCAATGCGGTTGTAGTGCTCGTTCAGTCCAATCTGGTCTTCATTCTCTTGGCTCACCATGCTGCCAGCCAAGTTGCCTGAACCGGCCATGGGCAGACGCTGAATCAGCAGCCCTGCGGCCACCTGCTCGTTGGCAGCCAGCACCAGTGTGGTGTCCAACTGCTCGCTTTGCAGCATGTAGTGCTCCAGCACGGCACTGATTTTTTCAATTTTGTGACCATGGTCATCGAACAGAGGCACCACACCTTGGTAAGGCTGCTGGCCGGGAAATTTAGTCTCGGGGTCCAGCGTGATGGCGCAACGCCCTTCGTTGCCCGCGTTCACCATCTGGCTCAACGTCATGTTCGGCGGTACGGACTCGGAGACAGTTGCCGTGGCCCGCAATGAGAAATCGGACTGCACCTCCACCACCGCCAGCTTGACCGGGCCATCGCCAAAAATCTGCAGCACCAGTGCGCCGTCAAACTTGATATTGGCCTGCATCAACACCGCGGCCGCTGCCATTTCACCCAGCACCGCACCCACCGGCTGCGGGTAGGCGCCGGTTTTGCTGTTGGAGGCACGCCGGCGCAGCACTTCCTGCCAGGCATCGGTCAAACGCACCACCGCGCCACGTACGGGCAAACCATCAAATAAAAATTTATGAAGTTCAGACACGCAGGAATTCCGTTTAGCTAATTTTTTTCAAACCGGTCTTGAAGCGACGGGCGTTTTCAACATAGTGCAGCGCACTCATTTTGAGTCCGGCTTGCTGCTCGGGGCTTAATACGCGCACCACCTTGGCCGGGCTACCCAGAATCATGGAGCCATCGGGAAACTCTTTACCCTCCGTCACCAGGGAACCCGCCCCCACCAGACAACCTTTGCCAATTTTGGCGCCATTGAGCACCACCGCGCCAATGCCGATCAAGGAGCCATCGCCAATGGTGCAGCCATGCAGCATGGCCTTGTGGCCGACGGTCACGTAGTCTCCCACCGTCAGGGCTTGCCCAATGTCGGCATGCAACACACTGCCATCCTGGATATTGGAGCCACGCCCGATTCGAATAGGGTCGGTGTCGCCGCGTATGACCACACCAAACCACACACTGGCGTCATCGCACACCTCTACACGGCCCATGATCTGCGCGCTGTCCGCCACCCAACTGGAGTCCGCAACCTGGGGTGTGATCGTATCGAGTACATAAAGTGCCATGAATGCCCCCTACAAAGCCCTGCATTGTAAAGAGCGCGCCCAGACACGGCCATTTGGCACAATGCCACCCCTATTGGCCTATCTCCGCAAGCAACCGACACGCCGTATGCAATCACTCCGCCACCAAGCCCTGCAGATTCTGTTGGAGTGCAATGCCAATGCCAAAGCAGCACGAACCGCAGCGCTGGACCTACAAGGCCCACTTGACACCCACGCTGTGTTGACCGAACCGCCCGGCATACCAGGGCGTCCGGCCCGGCCCGAACTGTTTGCCAAACTGCAATTTAAAAAGAAGCCGCTCACCACCATAGAAGGCCGGGCGGTATTGCTGCACACCCTGGCACACATCGAGCTCAACGCCATTGACTTGGCACTGGACATTGTGTGGCGCTTTGCGGGCCTGCCCGACGCCTTCTACCGCCAGTGGCTCAACATTGCCCAAGAAGAGGCCTACCACTTCGCACTGCTGCGCGACCATATTCGCACCCTGGGGTACGACTATGGCGACTTCCCTGCCCACAACGGCCTGTGGGAGATGGCCGAAAAAACCAAGCACGACCTGCTGGCCCGCCTGGCACTGGTGCCCCGCACCCTGGAGGCGCGCGGGCTGGACGCATCACCACCGGTCAAAGCCAAACTGGTGAGTGCCGGCGATCTGCGGGCGGGCGACATCCTGGACATCATCTTGCGCGACGAAATTGGACATGTGGCGGTTGGCAACCACTGGTACAACAGCTTATGTACCCACCAGCAGCTCGACCCAATAGCGACCTACACCACATTGGCCGCCTGCTACGGTGCACCGCGCCCGCGCGGCCCATTTAATTGGGAGGCACGCCGTGCTGCAGGGTTTACCGCCGATGAACTGACCGCACTGTCGGCAACTTCAGACGATCCAATCCCCCTGGCAGCGTCCCATAGCGATACTTGACATAGGATGCGGCGTCGCAATTGCGTAGCCTTTTGTTATCTATCCGTTTTGTTTATCAGGAGACTCTCTGTGAATCAACTCAAAGTATCAACCCGACTGTTGGCGTTGATCTCTGTTCTGGCCGTCATGCTCTTGGGCGGGGCCGCAATGGGTCTGTATGGCATCACCCAAACCACGGACGCCCTGCACTCCGTGTACAAAAACCGCACGGTACCCATGGGCAACCTGAGTGAAATCATGCGCCTGACGCAACGCAACCAGTTACTGGTGGCCACCTCGCTGACCAATGTAGAGGCCCCGGCAATCGAAAAATACATGCTCGAACTCGAAGCCAACGCAGCCTCCATCACGCAGATTTGGACTACCTACATGGCAGAACCATTGGCACCGGAAGAAACGCAGTTGGCAAAGACCTTTGCGGAAAACCGGGGCAACTATGTTCAGCAAGGCCTCAAGCCCGCAGCAGCAGCCTTGCGGGCCAGCAATATTGCCGAAGCACAACGCATTTACACCGAAGTGGTGACACCCCTCTATGACAAAGTGCGCGACAGCCTGACGCCGCTGATTCAAGTGCAGATTGCCCAAGCCAAGGCCGAGTACGAAACCGCCGTGGCGCGCTCCACGCTGATCCGATGGCTCGCAGTGGGCTCACTGGCCATTGCACTTCCCCTGGTAGGGCTGTGGAGCTTGGTCATCATTCGCAATCTTTCCCGTTCGCTAAACCGCGCCGTTGAAGTGGCCGATGCGGTGGCCCACGGCGACCTGAATCAAACCATTGACACCAACGGGCACGACGAGCTGGCCAAGCTCATGCAAGCCCTCTCCGGCATGAGCCAATCACTGGTCAAAGTGGTGTCCAGCGTGCGCCAGGGGTCGGAGAGCGTGGCCACCGCCAGCGCCGAAATTGCCGAGGGCAATAACGACCTGTCCGCCCGTACCGAGCAGCAAGCCAGTGCGCTGGAGAAAACGGCATCGTCCATGGAGCAACTGGGCGCCACCGTCAAACAAAATGCCGACAGCGCCCGCACCGCCAACCAGTTGGCTATGAGTGCGTCCACCATCGCCGAAGAAGGCGGCAACGTGGTGGGCCAGGTAGTGCAAACCATGAAAGGCATCAACGAGTCGTCGCAAAGAATATCGGACATCATCAGCGTGATTGATGGCATCGCCTTCCAAACCAATATTCTGGCGCTGAATGCGGCGGTGGAGGCGGCCCGCGCGGGCGAACAGGGGCGTGGTTTCGCAGTGGTGGCGTCTGAAGTACGTTCGTTAGCCGGGCGCTCGGCTGAAGCCGCCAAAGAGATCAAGACGCTGATTGGCGCCAGCGTGGAGCGTGTGGCGCACGGCACCACCTTGGTCGATCAAGCCGGGGTAACCATGACCGAGGTTGTCAGCAGCATCAAACGCGTGACCGACATCATGGGTGAAATCAGTGCGGCCAGCAACGAGCAGGCTTTGGGTGTCGCAGAGGTCGGTAATGCTGTGTCGCAAATGGACCAAACCACCCAACAAAACGCGGCATTGGTGGAAGAAATGGCCGCCGCCGCCAGCAGCCTCAAGAGCCAGGCACAAGACCTGGTGCATACCGTTTCGATCTTCAAACTGGCCGATGGGCAGCCTGCCAGCCTACATTCTCACTTTGCCGCCAGTACCGCACCACGCACAGCCCCCACGTCCATGGTGACTTTACAGGGTGGCAATCGACGGGCTGTACCGACTAGCCACGCAGCACCCCACCCCGCCGCCCGGCCACCAACACCCAAAGCCACGCCTGCGGTGGTTACCACGTCCCTGCCCAAGCCGACGGCAAAGAAGGCAACCCCAGCCAATGGTGACGACGAGTGGGAAACTTTTTGACAGGGGTTGGAGCAGGGGCTGCAGCATTGATCCCACACTTCTATGGCCGTGGAATCGCAGTCTCTCCGCCGACTAACCGTTTATCAGGCAATTCTGCTCGCCTATCTTTTTCTTCAGCAGACTTGGGACTTCTAGCCTACAGTCACTCCATGTTTACTAACACTCAACATTTTATGAAGTCACGGCGGGATTCCAACCGTGGCTTTAGTTTGATTGAAGTCATGGTTGTTGTAGCCATTATTGCAATTTTGGGTGGCTTGGCAGCTCCTGAGTTTGCAGCTTCAATCAAGCGGTACCGCGTGAATGCCCTTTCAGAAGAACTCATTGGCTCCATACAGCTTGCACGCTCTGAAGCCATACGGCGTGGCTTTCCGGTACTTATGGTGCGAACCACTGGTTGCGGGGCAACGCTGGTGGATGCAAATGATTGGAGTTGCGGTTGGGAGATTGTGGTCGACACCAACTCCAATGGGGCAAAAACTACCGGGGAGCCGGTCTTGCAGGTATTCTCAGTTGTATCAAGTTATGGCGTTATGCACCCGGGCTTGGGAGATGTGATGCAGCTCAATGTATGGGGGCAGGCGCAAGGCGTCGGGCAAAGATTTGTCCTAACGCCACCAGAGGGAGTTTCCGGAACAGCCACCACCACCCTCTGCTTGAACGCTGGTGGAAGAATTCGAAAATTAGTGGGAGATGCAACATGCCCATAAATAAAGTTCCAATCAAACACCCAAACGTACCAATGAGACGCCAACGTGGCCTCAGCCTCATTGAGTCACTGGTGTCGCTTTTGGTCTTGGCACTCGGCATCATGGGGTTGGCCGGCATTCAAACGCGCTTACTAGTAGAAACCCGTACCTCAGCCCATCGCGCTACCGCTATACGGCTTATTGACGACTTAACCAACCGCATGGCGCTTAACCGCGACGCGGCCATTGCCGGCAACTACAACTTCGCTTGGGCAGCAGCTGCCACGCCCGCCCAAGACTGCGTTACTGCCCAATGCACTGGTGCCCAAATGGCGCAATCTGACTTGAATTTGTGGCGGGCATCAGTTGCGACTGCACTGCCAGCAGGTGGGGCAGCGAGCGTGTTTCAATCTGCGAACGATGCACGCCAAATTGGTATCGCCATCGCATGGACTGCCAATGAAAGCAATGCTGCGGCAGCAGACGCAACGAAATACGCAGCCCCCTTTGTAATAGCTGCCGGTGTAACTTGCCCAACAAACTCTATTTGCCATGTTGTTTATGTTCAACCATAGCACTTCAACGCCTCCGCATGCGAGGCCCCGGCCCGGCATGCGGCATGTGCAACCTTCAATGGCCAATCAATGTGGTTTTACATTGATTGAGTTGATGATTGGTATAACCATCGGCCTAATGGTCGTCATTGCCGCCATTGGTAGCTTGGTGTTTACGCAACTCACTTCAACCGTCGTCGGAGACAGCTCCCGATTGCAACAAAAGGCAGATGCAATTTTTCGCAATGTCGGTTTTCATATTCTGCAGGCGGGCGCCACCGAGCTTTCTGTTGCTGCAAATGGAAGGGTGGTCTTCAGCACCGCGTTCACCGGGTTCGACCCCACTACTACCGGTGCAACGGGAGGGCGTATATTTTCCGTTCATGGTGTGGATGGTGCCAGCGACGCGCCCGACACATTACGGGTAAGCTACGAAGACAATGGGCGGTCGCGTGATTGCCTGGGTAATCGCCCCACTTTGGCGACCCGCGTCGACAACGCTTTTAGCATCACTGGCGGCGATCTCATGTGCCAAGGTGCGACAGCCGCCGCCTCACAGTCGATTGCCGACGGCGTAGAAGACTTTCAAGTTACTTATGGCGTCCAGACGGTCGTGACCCCCGGGACTGTTTGGCCGACGCGATACAGGTTCTACGCTGCGGGCACAGTTCCTGACTGGACAAATGTTCAGGCCATTTCTATTTGTTTGCAACTCACTGGCGACAACCAAGGCAACCCGCAACCTGGTTTGGTTACCACAGGCTGTCGTGGTCAAACCGTTGCCAATGATGGACGCCTGCGTAAGGTATACCGCCAAACATTCACTCTGCGGAACGCATTGCTATGAAACCACGTCCTTCAAAAGTGCTTAACCGCTCCCGGCAACAGGGCATCTCGCTTTTTACCGTACTGGTGCTCTTGCTTCTGAGTTTGACGGCGGTATTGGGTGCATTCAGAGTTTCCAATCTGAATGAGGCCTTGCTGGGCAACACGGCTGACTACAACCGTGCTTACGCGGCGGCAGAGGCACTGGTACGTGATGCAGAAATGGATATTCGTGGGCGTCGCCCACCCTACACCACCGTTCAAACCGACGGCACACTTGGATTCCCTTGCAGACCCAACCCACCCGGCAGCACCACAAGCATCCTCACCGAGGCAGGCTACCTTGGTTGTCGCAACCAAGCCGCTGCCAACACGGCCTGGATGCCCCGCAATAGCGAAGATTTTGATACCGTCAGTGACATTGTTTTTGCCAACTCTGCTACCCGGTATTGCCAACAAGGCATATGTGTGCCACCCGACATGGTAACGCTTGCCAACATTGAAAATGATTTGGCCACCATGATCCCGCTGGGCGCAACCTATGGCCAATTTACACGCAATGCACTAACGGCCGTTGGTACAGATGGCAACCCCATTTTGACCGTAACCGCTGCCCGTGGCGCTTGGTATTGGGTTGAAGCTTTTCGGTATGCAGATGCGGTTGTCGGGCAAATCGCCCCGCGAAATATTCAGGACCCCGACCCCTCCGCGCGATTTGTATACCGCATCACCGCTGTGGCGCAAGGTCTCAAGCCAGGAACACGTGCAGTCATCAAGTCAATTTTTATACCGTTTCCGGCAAGTCAAAGTCCTTAGCGTAGCTTTTATCGACCCAATTTTTTGCACTTATTTGCCATCTTTCCTCTAGGAGACATCATGAAAACCCGCACTTCAAACAGCCTTAAGGCCACGATTCTTCCTCCTTTTGTCAAGGTCATGGGTGGTTTTAATGGTTACTCCAGTCCGCGTGGTGCATTCCGTATGTCCCACGTGGGGGCCGCATGCCTGGCACTAATGGCTGCTTCGCAGGTGAGCTTTGCCGCCCAGTTAAGTCTGTCCCAGGTGCCTGCAGGCAATGGTTCGAGCGAGCCGGCACCCAACGTGATTTTGACGGTTGACGACTCCGGAAGTATGGATTGGGACGTCACTACGGGTTCGACAACAATCACAACAGGGAAAAAAATAGATTTGCTGAAAGACGCGCTAAAAACCACCTTCGGCGATGGCACATCCAACTCGGGCATTATTCCCGATGGTCGCATCCGACTGGCTTGGCAAGCCATGCACGACAACAATAGTTCCATATCCAGCAATGGAGCGAAGTCGATCAAGCTCGGGGCCAAAAATTCAATAAAACCTTTCGTCGGCGGGGGAACCGGCTCGCACCGCGCCAATTTCAATGCCTTTGTGAATTCATTGACTGCAAGTAATGGCACACCTTCTCACCAAATGATGAAGAACGTCATCACGTACCTCAACGCACCCGCCAATAAAGACAATCCGTGGGCGACCAACCCCGGATCTACCACCCAGGCCTACTTGGGGTGCCGCCGTGCCTACCATATTTTCATGACAGATGGCGCATGGAACTCACAAGGCACCATCCGCCCCAGCAACGGAGACAGCAATTCACAAACACTTGGCGATGGAACGGCTTACAACCCTACAGCCAATACCAGCAAGGTTTTTGCCGACAACTATGGCAACAACACGAGCAAGGCCAGCACCTTGGCTGACTTGGCGTTTAGCGGCTGGGCGAGAGACCTGCAAAACGGCGCAGCCGGCACCACCCAAACGAATAGCGCTGGCAGCAGTATTTCGGGTAACACGGCCAACATTCCCAACGGCATCAGGCCTCTCATCAAAAAAATCGGCAACGAAACCTTTTCAACTACGACCTGTGGATCCAGTTGCATTGTGACGCCAGAGTACTGGAACCCCAAAAACAACCCCTCAACCTGGCAAGGCGTGACACAGTTCACCATTGGTTTTGGAACCGGGGCAGTTAACTGGCCCTATCAAAAAGTCAGCAATGCTCCGGAGACACTAACTACGCCACTGTTTACCACCACCACCGCATCTCACATCAACGCACGGGTCACCGCTGCCGACTGGGACTACAACAACAACAGTACATCAACTACCGCGTCTGAAAAAAACTACTTGGGCGACTTTTCACGGCTGGTACAAGGCGAACTCACTTGGCCAGATGTTTATCCAGGAACAACCAGCACCAGCACACTGAGTGCCAATCAAGAGGACGTGCGTACTGCCGAACTATGGCATGCGGCACTCAACGGGCGGGGTAAGTTTTTTCCGGCCAAATCTGCCCAAGCGCTCAACGACGCATTTGACCAAATCCTCAATACTGTTCTGCAGGACACGTCTACACCCTTGGTATCCATTGCAACCAGTTCGAGTTTTCTGCGCACCGGGTTAAACGCCTACATTGCCGGCTATAACGCGCTCAAATATTCAGGCTCACTTTCGGCCCGTCCGCTGGATGCCACCACGGGTGCCATTGGCGCAAGTGAAGTCTGGAACGCAGCCACGCAATTGGACGCGATTACCACCGCCAATCTCGCAAACCGGACCGTAATTTCCTACAGTGGCACGGCTGGGATTGCGTGGAAGACCTACACCAGCCTTCCAACTGCCCAAAAAACCAAGTTAAACCAAAACAGCAGCGGCACTGCGGACAGCAATGGGCAAAATCGGGTTGACTACATCAGAGGAGACAAAACAAAAGAGCTCACAACAACCAATACCAGCGGAATTTTTCGGGAACGCGACTCGCGCCTTGGTGACATTGTTAACTCGAATATCTGGTACACCGGGAAACCCGCCAGCGGATACACCGAAAATGGATACGCCACGTTCCGGGGCACGGGTACCGGTGGAAAAGGCGGTCGCGACCCAATGGTCTATATTGGCGCCAACGACGGCATGTTGCACGGTTTTTCCGCCACCACCGGCGCTGAAAAGATCGCCTACATTCCCCAAGGCATTGCCGAAGGTGGTTTGCGTAAATTGACCGATACCGGCTACACCCACCAGTACTTTGTGGATGGATCCCCATTTGCCGGCGATGCTTATATTGGCTCCACACCCTCTTGGAAAACCGTGTTAACAGGTACCCTGGGAGCCGGTGGAAAAGGTTACTTTGTGCTGGACGTAACCGACCCAAGCACGTTCTCAGAGTCCAACGCTGCCAGTTTGGTCATTTTCGATACAACAGCCACAACCGATGGTGATATTGGCCACATCATGTCCCCCCCGGTGGTCGACGATGCGATTGCCAACAAGTCCCGCCAAGTGGTCAAAATGAACGGCGGACGATGGGCTGTAGTGCTTGGTAATGGTGTTAACAGCACCAATGAAGCCCCTGTATTGCTCGTCCAGTACCTCGATGGCGATAAGTCCATCAAAAAAATTACGCCTTGCGCCCAACCCACTTCTGGTGCGTGCACCTACAAGGGCACCAATGGCTTGGGGGCACCGGCCTTAATTGACCTGAATGGAGATGGAACTGTTGACATTGCCTACGCAGGAGACTTAAAAGGAAATGTTTGGAAATTTGATTTAACCAGTGCAACCGACAGTGCATGGAAAGTCTCATTTTCCGATACAACCAATCCTCTTGGTCGTCCGTTCTTTATTGCAAAGCAAGGCGCACAGTCATTTACCGCAGCTCCATTCTGGATGGCCCATCCTATGGGCGGAGTTATGGTAGCCATTGGTACAGGGCAAAATCTGACCGACGCTGATCAGAGCGACACTACAAGCACTCAAACGCTTTATGCATTGTGGGACAACAGCACCTTTACAAGCACCTTAAGCGCAGTCACCATGACGGATGCCACGCCTGTGAACGTGGCTGCCGACACCGGCGTTCCGACCACCCTCGTTCAGCAAACCCTCACTAGCACGCAGGTGGATAGTGACGGAACCAACTATTTCACATCCAGTAGCAATGGGGTAGCTTACTCCACCCAGTCAACGACAGACCGGGGCTGGTACCTCAATTGGACACTTGCTGGGGAACGTGTCTTGCAAAATATACGTGGGTTTTCCGGACAAAAAATAATGATCCAAAGCATGATTCCCAAAACCGGTTCAAGTAGCGGCGGTGGTGAAACCTGCTCACCGTCGGCCACCACCGAGCGTAACTTTCAAACAGTGCTGAACATGTTTAATGGAACCCCGCCTAAAACGCCCGTTTTTGCGTTTGTAGACACATCCATGAGTAACACCAACACCACCAAAATTGAAGGCAAGGCGGGAGACACCACGCTTATAAACAATTCCGATGGGTCAAAAATTAAGCTAATTTCTTCCAACTGCGCTGTTGGCCAGGAGTGCGCTGCAAAGGACTTCTTCCCAGGCGCTTTTGTGGGTGCGCGTGCCAACTGGCGCGTCATTCAATAGACCATAGAATCTACCAATCATGTCTAACGCCTTAACACCCAAGCGATACTCTCGTGGTTTTACGCTTATCGAGTTAATGATCGTAGTTGCGATCATTGGGATACTTGCAGGCGTCGCGCTGCCGAGTTACCAAGAGTATGTAAAACGCTCCCATCGTTCCAATGCGCGCAACACGGTTATTCAAGCAGCACAGTGGATGGAGCGTGCGGCCACATCGCTTGGCACCTACCCCTTAACCGCTGCAGTGCCTTCTGGAATTTTAGCAGTGGAAGGTAGTATGTACACAGTGGCTGTGGCATCGACCGATGGAGCCACCTACACGATCACGGCCACGCGTGCCTCGGGAACAGCCCAAGCCACTGACAAATGCGGAAACTTTACACTTACCCAATCGGGTCTAAAAGGGAATACCAGCATGTCCGGTGGTATGACGACCGAGGTCTGTTGGGGTAAGTAGATTGCTGAAGGAAAACAGTCAAAATTATAAATTTTCAGGTTGAATGTTGGCTAGCGATAGAAGCTTATCGACCGCAGCTTTGCGACAAGCTTTTTTAAACATATGGCTCACAAATCCAAACCCCAGTGTCGGCTGCGTCCTTACATCTGCTGACGGAGCCATACTCGGCCAAGGCAACACCCAACGCGCAGGCGGCCCCCATGCCGAAATCATGGCGATGCGAGATGCGGCCGCTCACGGCTATTCGGTCATCGGAGCCACCGCCTATGTGACGCTAGAGCCCTGCTCCCACCACGGCCGCACGGGCCCGTGCTGTGACGCGTTGATTGCCGCGGGCATTAACAAGGTAGTTTGTACCAATACCGACCCCAACCCGCTGGTCAGCGGACAAGGTTTTGCCCGTCTGCGGGCTGCCGGAGTGGAGGTTGAAGTACTGTGCCCTACCGACCCACTGGCCATTGCAGCACGTGAGCTGAACATCGGCTTTTTCAGCCGCATGGTGCGCAAAACGCCCTGGGTGCGTATGAAGATAGCTGCCTCGCTGGACGGACGCACGGCCTTACACAATGGTGCAAGCCAATGGATTACCGGCGAGGCCGCCCGCACCGATGGCCACGCCTGGCGCGCCCGCGCCTGTGCGGTGCTCACCGGCATTGGCACCGTGCTGGCCGACAAGCCCCGGCTGGACGTGCGTTTGGTGGAAACGCCACGCCAACCCCATTTGGTGATTGTCGACAGTGACATGCAGACGCCGCTAGATGCTCCTCTTTTTATAGCTGGTCGCGCTGTATTCATCTATGCTGCAGCCCAAAATGATGCCAAAGCCACAGCCCTGCAGGCGCGTGGCGCCACGGTCATTACCTTGCCCGGTCAGCGTGCAGACGGCACACCCACGGGCAAGGTGGACCTTGCCGCCATGCTGCTCGACCTGGGCCAGCGCGAGATCAATGAACTGCATGTAGAAGCCGGGCCCCGGCTCAATGGCGCGCTGGTGCGCGATGGGTTGGTGGACGAGTTGCTGGTCTACCTGGCCCCCAAACTCATGGGGCAAGGCACGGATATGGCCCATTTTGGCCCACTGACTGCGTTGGCCGATGCGCTGGCGCTGGAGTTCAAATCGACCGAAATGGTGGGGGCTGACCTGCGCATCGTAGCCCGCGTGGCAGGCCGTGGCGTTTTTTAACCAGCCAACTGCGCCCTGCGCGGTCAAGGCCCGTCGGAGTTCTGAGACAATCCACGGATGTTTACTGGAATCATCACCGGTGTAGGGCGCATCGCCGCGCTGCACGACTTGGGCAGCTCTTTACAGCATGGCAAGCGCCTCACCATTGAGGCCCCGCCGGGCTACCTTGCCGACGTGGGCTTGGGCGACAGCATTGCCCTTAACGGCGCCTGCATGACAGTCACTACCTTACAGCCCGACCAAAACCAATTCACCGTCGATATTTCTGCCGAATCGCTGGGCAAAACGGCCGCGCTGGATGCATTGGGCCCCGTCAACCTGGAAAAAGCCCTGCGCGCCAACGACCGCCTGGGGGGGCACATCGTGTCGGGCCACGTGGACGGCATGGGCCGTGTGAGCTTTTTTGAGCGCGTGGGCGAAAGCTGGGATCTGCGTGTACTGGCGCCCAAGTCGCTGGGCAAGTACCTGGCCTACAAAGGTTCCATCACCGTCAATGGCGTCAGCCTCACCGTCAACCGCATTGCCGACTTGCCCGACGGCTGTGAGGCCCATATCAACCTGATTCCGCACACGGTAGAAAACACCGCACTCGGCACCCTGGCCGCAGGTTCCCACGTCAACCTGGAAATTGATACCGTTGCCCGGTATGTGGAGCGCATGCTCACTGCGCCCACGGTTTCCTGAACCGATAGCCCTTTCGCACCATGAACACCATCACCCCCGTACCCATTTCCAGCGTTGAAGACATTGTGGCCGACATGCGCGCCGGGCGCATCGTGATTCTGGTGGACGAAGAAGACCGCGAGAACGAAGGCGACCTGGTGCTGGCGTCTGACCATGTGACGGCCGATGCCATCAACTTCATGGCACGTTTTGGTCGCGGCCTGATTTGTATGACCATGACCCGCGAGCGCTGCGAGGCCTTGCAGTTGCCCCCCATGACGGTGCGCAACGGCGACAAAAAGGGCACGGCATTCACCGTGTCCATTGAAGCCGCAGAAGGTGTGACCACCGGCATTTCGGCCGCCGACCGGGCACAGACCGTGCGCGCTGCCGTGGCGAAAAATGCCAAACCGGATGATCTGGTACAGCCCGGCCACATCTTCCCGCTGCAAGCCGTGGATGGCGGGGTGCTGATGCGTGCCGGCCATACCGAAGCCGGTTGCGATCTGGCCGCCATGGCGGGCTGCACCGCATCGTCGGTGATTTGCGAGATCATGAAAGATGACGGCACCATGGCCCGTCTGCCCGACCTGCAACTGTTTGCCGCCGAACATGGCCTGAAAATTGGCACCATTGCCGATTTGATTGCCTACCGCAGCCGCGTTGAATCCCTGATTGAAAAAATTGGCAGCCGCAGCCTGCAAACTGCGGCAGGCGAATTTACCGCCCACGCGTTTCGCGACACCACGGGCCACGGGGTGCATCTGGCGCTGGTCAAAGGCAGCTGGGGAGATGGCGACACCGTGCCGGTGCGTGTACACGAACCGCTGTCCGTTCTGGACGCACTGGAAATCGGCCGCCCCATGCACTCCTGGAGCCTGGACGCCGCGTTGTCGCACATCGCAAGCCAAGGCAAAGGCGTGGTGGTGCTGCTCAACTGTGGCGAAAGTGGTCCGCAACTGCTGGCGCAGTTTGAGGGTACCGCCCGCGCCGCACATGCCCCCGAGCGTGGCCGTATGGATTTGCGCAGCTACGGCATTGGCGCCCAGGTGCTGCGCCAATGCGGCGTGCACAAAATGCAATTGATGGGCAGCCCCCGACGCATGCCCAGCATGACCGGCTATGGCCTGGAAATTACCGGCTACCTCACTCAAAACAGCCTTGCGGGGCAGTCCGCAGCGTAGGGCCGCTTTGTCCCCCAACCCATTAAGGAATCCACCATGTTTGGCGCAGACAAAGGCGAAATTGACTCCACCGACCGCCGTTTGAACGGCAAAAAACTCCGCATTGGTATTGTGCAGGCGCGCTTCAATGCGTCGGTTACCGATTCCCTCACCACCGCCTGCAAGGCCGAGCTGTTGGCCCTGGGCGTTGCCGAAAAAGACATTACCGTGCATACCGTGCCCGGCGCATTGGAAGTACCCGTGGCCCTGCAAGCCCTGGCCGAGCGCGGCGAGTTTGATGCGCTGGTCGCCATTGGCTGCATCATTCGCGGTGAAACCTACCACTTTGAACTGGTGGCCAACGAGGCTGGTGCGGGGGTGACCCGCGTCGCACTCGACCACCAAATCCCCATTGCCAACGCCATTTTGACCACCGAAAACATGGAACAAGCCATTGCCCGCCAAGTCGAAAAAGGGCGCGATGCGGCCCAAGTGGCGGTCGAAATGGCCAACCTGCTGGAATCCCTTTAATGGCTGATATCACCACCCCGTCCAGCGCCAAGCGCCCTCCCCGCCAGTCGCGCACCGGCCTCACCAGCACCGGCGCACGCAAAGCCGGCAGCAAGTCCGACCGTTCGCGCGCGCGCGAGTTTGCCCTGCAGGGCCTGTACCAAAGCCTGGTAGGGCGCAATGCCGTGGAAGACATTGACCTGTTCACGCGCGATCTGGCGGGTTTCAGCAAAGCCGATGCCGTGCATTTTGACGCCCTGCTGCAGGGCTGCGTTGCGCAGGCCGAACAGTTGGATGCCCTCATCACGCCCCTGCTGGACCGGCCCATGACCGAGATCTCGCCCATCGAACACGCCGTGATGTGGATTGGTGCTTTTGAGCTCAGCCACTGCCCGGACGTACCCTGGCGCGTGGTACTCAATGAATGCGTCGAACTGGCCAAGGAGTTTGGCGGTACCGACGGCCACAAATACGTCAACGCGGTGCTCAATGGCATCGCCCCTGCCTTGCGCGCGGCCGAGGTGGAAGCCGACCGGGGCAGCCACAAAAAACCCCGCGCCTGAGCCTGTTTGCCCTGCGTCCATGCAAGCCTCTTCACGCGCCCAGAAGATTGAGCCTTTTTATGTGATGGAAGTGGCCAAGGCCGCGTCCAAACTCGGAAATGAGGTCGCGCATACCGATGCGCCCATGGTGTTCTTGAATATCGGTGAGCCCGATTTCACGGCACCGCCCCTGGTGCAGGCCGCCGCCACCCAGGCCATTCAGAACGGCGCCACCCAATACACCCCGGCACTGGGGCTGCAGCCGCTGCGCGAGCGCATCAGCCAATGGTACGCACAACGCTTTGGTGTGAATGTGCCCGCCAGCCGCATTGTGGTCACCGCCGGGGCATCAGCCGCCTTGCAGCTGGCCTGTTTGGCCTTGATTGAGCCGGGCGACGAAATTTTGATGCCCGACCCCAGCTACCCCTGCAACCGGCATTTTGTCAGCGCGGCCGAAGGGCGTGCCGTGCTGCTGCCCACCACGGCGGCAGACCGCTTTCAGCTCAGTGCGACCAGCGTGAAAGCAGCCTGGGGGCCACGCACGCGCGGCGTGTTGCTGGCATCACCCTCCAACCCCACGGGCACCTCCATCCACCCCACTGCGCTGCGCGACATTCACCAGGTGGTGCAAAACCATGGTGGCATTACCGTGGTGGACGAAATTTACCTGGGGCTCAGCTTCGATGCCCAATATGGGCACACCGCGTTGGCGTTGGATGACTCCATCATCAGCATCAACAGCTTTAGCAAATACTTCAATATGACCGGCTGGCGCCTGGGCTGGATGGTGGTGCCGGACAAACTGGTACCCGTCATTGAGCGCCTGGCGCAAAACCTGTTTATTTGCCCCAGCAGCATTGCCCAGCATGCCGCGCTGGCCTGTTTTGAGCCACAGAGCCTGGCCGTGTACGAGCAACGCCGCAGCGAGTTCAAGGCCCGCCGGGACTACTTTATCCCCGCCCTCAACGCCATGGGCCTGACCGTGCCGGTGATGCCCGACGGCGCGTTTTACGCCTGGGCCGACTGCACAGCAGCCTGCGCCAAACTGGGCTTGGCCGACAGCTGGGACTTTGCCTTTGCTGTTCTGAACCAGGCCCACGTGGCCATCACCCCGGGGCGCGATTTTGGCAGTGCGCAAACCAAACACTTTGTGCGTTTTTCCACCGCCAGCTCCATGGCCCATTTGCAAGAAGCCGTAGCCCGATTGCGAACCCTTTTTGCGTAATCGGAGCACTTTGCATCCCCCTCTACTGACCACCACTCCAAGACCTTGCCATGAACCAAGACCTCTCCATCATCCAACTGGTGCTGCACGCCAGCATTGTGGTGCAAGCCGTCATGCTGCTGCTGATGCTGGTATCGATTGCCAGCTGGGCGGCCATTTTCCGCAAACTGTTTGCACTGAACCGCGTCAAAACGCTCAACGAAACCTTTGAGCGTGATTTCTGGTCCGGCACCAACCTGAACGACCTGTTTGCTGCCGCCAGCAAAAACCCGGCCGAAGGTGGCCCGATGGAACGCATTTTTGCCAGCGGCATGCGCGAGTACCACAAGCTGCGCGAGCGCCGCATCAACGATGTGGGCACCCTGATGGACGGAGCCCGGCGCGCCATGCGTGCCAGCTTCCAGCGCGAGATGGATGTGGTGGAAAGCAACCTGTCGTTCCTGGCCTCGGTGGGTTCGGTGTCGCCCTATGTGGGTTTGTTTGGCACGGTGTGGGGCATCATGCACGCCTTTACCGGCCTGGCTGCGCTCACGCAGGTCACACTGGCCACCGTGGCCCCCGGTATTGCCGAGGCCCTGGTGGCCACCGCCATTGGCCTGTTTGCCGCCATTCCGGCGGTGGTGGCCTACAACCGCTTTGCGCGCGACATTGACCGCATCGCCACCCACCAGGAAACCTTTATCGAGGAGTTCTCCAACATCCTGCAGCGCAACGTGGGCGCGCAAGCCAACACAACTGCGCACTGATATGACCACCCCACACGCTCACCACTTCGTGTATTCGCTGCCCCCCGAGGAGGCCTGACATGCCCGCCGTATCCCACCGTGGTCGCGGAAGGCGCACCATCAACGAGATCAACATGGTGCCGTTTATTGACGTGATGCTGGTGTTGCTCATCATCTTCATGGTCACTGCCCCGCTCATCGCCCCCAGCGTGATTGACCTGCCCAGCGTCGGCAAGGCTGCGCGCCAGCCCGACCAGGTGATTCAGGTCATTCTGGGCAAAAACGACCGCCTGGAAATGAAAATCAAGGACCAGACCACCAGCCTGCCGCTCAAAGACCTGGCGGCCGCGGTCAAAAGCGCACAAAACACCAGCAGCGACGCCAACCCCGGCGCCAGCAAGGGCAACTCGGCGGTGGTCATTAGCGCCGACAAGAATGCCAAGTACGAGAGTGTGGTCAAGGTGATGGACACACTGCAGCGCGCCGGCATCCAGCGCGTGGGGCTGTCGGTACAACTGGCCAACTAGAAAAGTGTGCCCCCATCTGCCATGTCGATGACCCTGAACGCCCGTTACGAGTTTGCGCCGCCGCCCCCGCCAGGCATGCTGCGCGCTTTTGCGCTGGCCCTGGCGGCGCACGCTTTGCTGCTGGCGTTTCTGGCCATGGGGGTGCAGTGGAAACACCTGCCCACGCCGGTGACGGTAGAGGCGGAGTTGTGGTCCAGCGTGCCCGAGCAAGCGGCACCACCCGCGCCCAAGCCACTGCCGGTCGAGCCCCCACCGCCGCCCGAGCCGCCCGCGCCCGTGGTAACGCCCAAACCGCCCCCCGTGGTGCCCACGCCCGACCCGGCCATTGCCGTGGCCCGGGAAAAGGCCCGTTTGCTCAAGGAAAAGCAGGCGCTGGAGCAGCAGAAGCTGGCCCAGTTGGAGCAGGAAAAACGCGAAAAGGAAGCGCTGAAAGCCAAAAAGCTCCAGGCCGAAAAGGACGCCCGTGAAAAAGAAGCGCGGGAGAAGGAACAGCGCGACAAACTGGCACAGAAGAAACCGAAAGACGATGCCGCCGCCCGGCAAGCCGCCAAGGATGCGGCCCGAGAAGCCGCCGAAGCCAGAAAACTCGATGAGTTGCGCCAGGAAAACATGAAGCGGCTGGCCGGTTTGGCAGCCGGAACAGGTGAGCCCGGTGCGCGGGGCACTGCGGCGCGGTCGTCCGGCCCGTCCGCTGGCTACGCGGGCAAGATCAGTGCACGTATCCGGGCCAATATCACTTACATCGAAAGCATCACCAGCAACCCGTCAGCCGAGGTGGAGGTGCGCGCTGCCTCGGGCGGCACCATTCTGAGCCGCAGACTGGTCAAATCCAGCGGCATCCCGTCATGGGACGACGCGGTGCTCAACGCCATCGACAAAACCGAAACCCTGCCCGCCGACACCGACGGCCGGGTGCCATCACAGTTGATCTTGGTGTTCCGGCCCAAAGACTGAGGTTGCGCTAAATTGCTATTATTTTTATAGCTGCTTGCGCTTGGTGGACGTGCGCAAAAGGCCTATTTCATTCATAAACAATACTGGCACGGCCCAAGTCTGCCTGCGCCCGCCAGGCCGCCAGGGCAAGGTCGCTGGGGTAAAAACGTGCGGCCTCGCCCAGGTGCAGTTCGGCCATGGCGCCCAGGCACAGGGTGGTGGGGGCCGGTACGCCGGCAGGGGCAATGGGCGCGTCGCACTGCACCACCAGGCGCACCGCCAGGCCGCGCAGCAAATCGCCCTGCTCACTGGACTCGCGCACTGCCGGAAACTCGCGCACCATGCGCGCCACGTCGGGGCCTTTGCCGTGCACGGCCACCCGCAGGTACTTGCCAAACCGGCAGCGTGCCTGCTCCAGGTCGAAGATCTCTTTCACTGAGAAACGGGCTTCAAAACCGCCACGCGCCGCCTGGTACTTGCCACTGACGACCAGCAGGGTATCGTCCTGCAGCTGCGTGCGGTGGGTGCCCAGAAGTTCGTCGTCCACGGTGACTTCGATAGCGGCGGACTTGTCGTCCAGCTTGAACACCCCACGGCGGCCCCGCTCACCGTTGATGATCCGGAAGTCGCTGACGATGCCCGCCACCCATTGGGGTTCGCGGACGTCCTGCAAGTCTGCAATGGAGCGTTTGGCAAAACGGCGCACCTCCAGCTCCACTTCGTCAAACAGGTGGCCCGACAGGTAAAAACCCAGGGCGGTCTTTTCCTGGGTCAGGCGCTCTTTTACGCCCCAGGGCAGCACCTCCACCAAATCGGGCTCCTGGGTGCTGGAGCCATGGTCGTCTTCACCGCCCATGTCAAACAGCCCCACCTGGTTGGCGTTGGCGGCTGAGGCGGCGGCAAAGTCAAAAGCCCGGTCAATGCTGGCCACCAGTGCGGCGCGGTTGAGTTGCAGGGTGTCAAACGCACCGGCTTTGATGAGCGCCTCCACGCAGCGCTTGTTCAGGCGCGCGCGGTCTACCCGGCGGGCAAAATCAAACAGGCTGGTAAACGGCCCGGCCTCGCCCGTGGGGCCCTGCCCTTCGCGTGCCGCCACTATGGCCACAATGGCCTGCTCACCCGTGCCTTTGACGGCGCCCAGGCCATAACGAATTTCTTTGTTGGAGATGGGCTCAAAGCGGTAACGCCCGCGGTTGATGTTGGGTGGCTCAAACGCCAGGCCCATCTTTTGGGCGTCTTCAAACAAGACCTTGAGCTTGTCGGTGTTGTCCATTTCCACGGTCATGTTGCCGCAGAAGAACTCGGCCGTGTAATGCACCTTGATCCAGGCCGTGTGGTAGGCCAAGAGCGAGTAGGCGGCAGCGTGCGACTTGTTGAAGCCGTAGCCCGCAAACTTCTCCATCAGGTCGAATATTTCGTCGGCTTTGTCTTGCGCAATGCCGTGGGTGGCCATGGCGCCGGCGCGGAATTTATCGCGGTGCTCGGCCATTTCTTCGGCTTTTTTCTTGCCCATGGCCCGGCGCAGCATGTCGGCACCACCCAGGGTGTAGCCGCCCAGTATCTGCGCGGTTTGCATCACCTGCTCTTGGTAGACCATGATGCCGTAGGTCTCGGAGAGCATGTCAGCCACCGCCGGATGCGGGTACTCCACCACCTCTTTGCCGTGTTTGCGGGCCACAAAGCTCGGAATCAAGTCCATGGGCCCGGGGCGGTACAAGGCGTTCAAGGCGATCAAGTCTTCCAGGCGGCTGGGCTTGGCATCTTTCAGCATGCGCTGCATGCCAATACTTTCAAACTGGAACACCGCTTCGGTCTTGCCCTCGGTAAACAGCTGGTACACCTTGCGATCGTCGAGCGGCAGGTTTTCGTAGGCAAACTTTTCCTGCCCCGGGTGGCGTTTGCGGATGAACTCGGCAGCAATCTCCAGAATGGTGAGCGTGGCCAGGCCCAAAAAGTCGAACTTGACCAGGCCAATGGCCTCCACGTCATCCTTGTCGTACTGGCTGACCGCCGACTCGCTGCCGGGCTGCTGGTACAGCGGGCAAAAGTCGGTCAGCTTGCCCGGTGCTATCAACACACCGCCGGCGTGCATGCCGATGTTGCGCGTCATGCCCTCCAGCTTGCGGGCCAGCTCCAGCAAGGTTTTAACGTCTTCCTCCTCGGCCTCCCGGCGGGCCAGCTCGGGCTCTGCCTCGCTGGCGTACACATATTTGTCGCTCTTTTTGCCGTCCGTAGGTGGCAGTTGCAGGGTGACGTTGGTGCCCGGCTTATTGGGAATGAGTTTGCTGATGCCGTCGCAAAAGCCATAACTCATGTCCAGCACGCGGCCCACATCGCGCACCACACCGCGCGCAGCCATGGTGCCAAAGGTGGCAATCTGGCTCACGGCGTCTTTGCCGTACTTGGCTTTCACATAGTCGATCACCAGGTTGCGGTTGGTCTGGCAGAAATCGATGTCAAAGTCGGGCATGGACACCCGCTCGGGGTTCAAAAACCGCTCGAACAGCAGTTTGTAGCGAATGGGGTCCAGATCGGTGATGTTGAGCGCATAGGCCACCAGCGAACCCGCACCGGAGCCGCGCCCCGGCCCCACCGGGCAGCCGTTGTTTTTGGCCCAGTTGATGAAGTCGCCCACGATCAAAAAATAGCCTGGAAAACCCATCTTCAAAATGGTGGCCAGCTCAAACTCCAGCCGCTCCAGGTACTCGGGCATGCGCTTCTCACGCTCGGCTGCATCCGGGTACAGGTGCGCCATGCGCTCCTTGAGTCCCCGTGCGAGGCATAGCGAAAGTACTCCTCGGGCGTCATGCGCACACCGTCCACCAGCGGCGTGGGAAAGTCGGGCAACTGCGGTTTGCCCAGCACCAGCGTCAGGCTGCAGCGCTTGGCAATTTCCAGCGTGTTGGCAATGGCCGAGGGAATATCGGCAAACAAGGCTTCCATCTGCGCACGGGTTTTGAAATACTGCTCGCGCGTGTATTTGCGCACGCGTTTGGGGTTGCTCAGAATGTCGCCGTCGGCAATGCAAATACGGGCCTCGTGGGCCTCGTAATCGTCGGGCGCGCCAAACTGCACCGGGTGCGTGGCCACCACCGGCAACTGCAGGCGCGCGGCCAATTGCACAGCGGCCATCACATGGGCCTCGTCGTCGGTGCGCCCGGCGCGCTGCAACTCAATATAAAAGCGGTGGGGGAACAGACTGGCCAGGCGCAAAGCCACATCGGCCGCCCGTGCAGAATCCCCCTGCACCAGCGCTTGCCCCAAGGCGCCGGCTTGCGCGCCAGACAGGCATATCAGCCCCTCGCCCAGCTCTTGCAGCCACGCCAGTTTGACCACGGCCTGGTTTTTCACCACGTTTTGTGTGTAGGCCCGGGCCAGAATTTCCGACAGGTTCAAATAACCCTGCTTGTTTTGCACCAGCAGCACCATGCGCGACAGGGCCGTCAGGTCCCCACCCAGGCCTTCCAGAAAAATCTCGGCGCCGATGATGGGTTTGGTGCCCTTGGCGCGTGCCTGTTTGTAAAACTTGATGGCGCCAAACAGGTTGCTCAGGTCGGTAATGGCAATGGCCGGCTGGCCATCGGCCACCGCAGCAGCAATGGTGTCGTCGATACGGTTGGTTCCGTCAACAACGGAAAACTCGGTGTGCAGGCGCAGATGGATAAACATGCGGGGATTGTAGGGGCCGCAAAGCCCCTACCTGGCAGCGCGGCGGCCCGCAGCGGGGCGCACAGGGGCGCGAAATTTCGGCACAAAAACCCGCTTTGCGCCCGTCTGGCAAGCGCACAATGCTACAAATTAAATAGCATTGCGCGCGCATGCTTCAGTAGTACAGCACCAGCCCCAGTTCGTAATGGTTGCCGCTGAAACTTTCGGAATGATGGGTAAAGGTCTCGTTCACCCCGCGCACGCTCAGCCCAAACTGGGGGCGGCTGTGGGCCGGTTTGCTATCGTCGGTGGAAAACAGGTACTGCACCTCGGCCACACCGGCCGGGTTGCTCTCGTATCGGCCCACGCCGGGCCACGATTCAACTTTGCCGGTAGCGGCCATTCGGGCAAACGATTGGCGCACCCCAAGGCCCGCACGCAGGGCATCGGTCAGATTCGCAAAAACCAGCAGTTCGACCGGGTTGTTGGCAAATGTGAGGCTACCGTTGTAACCCATCGGGTCGGAAGTAGACATGCCCACCGAACCCTGTACGGTGATGCGTTCGCCCAAGCGGTAGTCTCCCCCCAGGCGGAACTTGGGCCCTCCGGGCGTCACCTGGAACGGCACCACCTGGGTGGTGCCATCGGTGGTGATGGTTCCCGAAAAAATCGTATCCCCGCCACTGGCCATGCCACCACCGGCAAAAAACCGCCAGGGGCTTGGGGCCACCGTTTGCGCCTGACTGGCCGTACAAGCCCCCACCAACGCCACCATCCACACCCACTGTTTCATACGCACCCTCCTGGTTGACTCGCATTCTTGCACAGCTATTGCGGCTGCCAACAATCTCCATGCACTCAATGCCCGTGCTTCATGCCGCAAAACTTGCCAATCGCAATGCCCTTGCAGGCGGCCTGCAGTTCCTTGTTGCACACATCCTCGCCTTTACCCGCTTCGCGGCACTGTGCGGCGGCCTCGTGCGCGGCGGCCATGGCGCGGTGCTTGGCGATGTCTTCCTTGGCTTCTTTGTCGCTTTCAGCTGCTATTGAATAAGTAGCAGCTTGTGCAAGCAGGACGAGCGCAAAAAGGGTTTTTTTCATGAATTTTCCTTGGGTTGTAAAAATGCGGAATCAACGGGTCTGCAACAGACTGAGCACACCCACACGGTAGGCGGCAAAAGTCGGCAGCAAAGCCGACGCCAGCGACACCCCCAGTGCCAGGCAAGGCACCCCTGCCAGCGCACTCGGCCAGGCCATGCCGCCAATGAGCAAGGAGTTGTCCAGCTTGAGCATCCAGCCCAAGCCAGCGGCAAAGCCCTGCCCCAGCAGCAGCCCCAAGACAGATGCCAGCACACCCAGCCACAGCGCCTCGCACTGCAGCAGCGCCGCCACGCGCGCCGGCGGCGCACCCAGCATACGCAGCAAGGCCAGATCGCCACTGCGCTCGCGCACCGCGCTCCACAGGGCGATGAATACGCTCAAACCTGCGGTGAGCAGCAGCACACCGGCAAAGGCGCGCAGCACATCCGTGCCGACGCCCAGCATATTGAGCAGGCGGGTAATTTCCAGCGCGGGGGCTGCGGCCTGCATCTCGGTGCGGGTGTTAATAAAGCGTGGAAAACTCAGGGCCGCTAGGGGGGTTTTGTAGCGGACGAGGGCCAGGGTGACTTCGCGCTCGTCTTCCATCACTTTGCGGTCTTCGGCACTGTCATCGGCGGAGGCTGTGTAGTCTTCATGCACCTGCCAGACCGAAGCGGTGTCGGTCAAAATCAGGCGGTCCAGCACGCTGCCACTGAGGGCCAGAATGCCGGTCACCACATACGCACTGTCACCATGAGCGTGCCCGCCCGCGCCCAAACCATGCGCGCCGGTAAAGGTAGTGCCCAGCGCCAGTCCCAGCTTGTGCGCGGCCGTGGCGCCTACCACCACCTGCATGGGTGCATCCCACAAGCGGCCCTGGGCCAAGGTGGCCCCGTAGTGGCGAATGTAGGCGTGCGAGGTGCCCACAATGCGAAAACCGCCCAGGTTGTCGCCCAGGCTGATGGGGATGACGCTGTCCACCATAGGGTGTTGTTCCAGCGCGCGCACGGCTTTGAGCGGCACGTTGCCCGGTGGAACATCGATGTGGAACACCCCCGAGAGAATGAGCTGCATGGGGCTGCCTTTGGCGCCCACCACCACGTCAATACCGGCCAGGTCGCGCTCAAAGGCTTTGTTGAGCTGGTGGCCCACCAGCATCAAAAAGGTAATGGAGGCCAGGCCCAGGCTGAGCAGCAGCAGGTTGAGTGCGGCAGCCATGGGGCGTGACCACAGGTAGCGCCAGGCCAACGCGAGCGTATTCATGCTGTGCCACCGTGCGATGGCGGCGCCACAACTTGCATGGCGGCAGGATTGGCCGGGGCGGCAGGATTGGCAGACGCTGCTGGAGCAGCGGGAGCAGCGGGAGCTGCAGGATTGGCAGCTACGGCACCAGATGGAAATTGCTCCTTATTTGATAGCTGCTCCCGCACACTGGACAAGCGCAAATGGCATATTTCGCCATTATTTTCGGCCCCAATGAGCGTGGCCACACGGGCATCGTGTGTGGCGATCACCAATGTGGCGCCCTGCGCCTGGGCGGTTTGCAGCAGCAGGCCCACCGCGTCGGCGGCGGCGGCATCGTCCAGGCTGGCGGTGGGCTCGTCGGCCAAAATGACCTGGGGTTTACGCAGCACGGCACGCGCCAACGCCACACGTTGGGCCTGCCCGCCGGAGAGCTGACCCGGTTTACGGTGGGCCAAGTCCTGCACGCCCAGGGTTTGCAAGGTGGCGTGGATGCGCCCGCATCCTCCGGCTGACCACCGGCCCAAAACACCAGCGCCAGGTTTTGCTGCACCGTGAGTGCGGCGCTCAGGTGCAATTTTTGCGGTAAAAAGCCGATTGCGCGCGCCCGCCATGCGTCAGCAGCTATGTTTTTAAGAGCATCCAGGGGCTGCCCGGCCACCGTCAAGGTACCGGCGGTTGGCGCCACCAGCGCGGCCACCAGCGCCAGCCAGGTCGATTTGCCGCAGCCCGACGCTCCGCTGAGCAACAGCACCGCGCCCTGGGGCACGTCCACATCGGGGAAAGTCAGCGTGACACCGCCGGGGTAGGCGTATTGCAGTTGGCGGGTGCGGATCATGGGAGGCTGTACGCGAGCGGGCATAGCCTGGTAACACTATCCCACGTTCCCCAACAGCACACGCGGCAGCGTAATGACAAAACAGCTGCCCTGCCCCAGGGTGGACTCCACGGCAATGCGGCCCTGGAGTTTTTCAACGACCAGGTTTTTCACAATCGACATGCCAAGGCCTGTTCCGCCGCCGCCGATTTTGGTGCTGAAAAATGGCTCGAACAACTTGGTCAATTGTTCGGGGCCCATGCCCACACCGTTGTCCACAAAGCGCAGTTCCACCGCGTCACCCGTCGGACCGTGCGCTGATGGTCAGCACACCATCGGGTTTGCCGTCAAAGGCATGCAAATAGGCGTTATTGACCAGGTTGATGATGATTTGGCCCAGCGGGCCGGGCTGGCTGTCCATGGCGATGCCGGGGGCCACGTCCACCACAATGCGCTGCGGTTTGCGCTTGAGGCTGGGGCGCAGCGAGTGCAGCACCTCCTCCACCACCACCGCCAAATCGAAGGGACGGCGCTGCGCGCTGGCCTGGTCGACCGCCATGTGCCCAAAATCGTCCAGCATCTGGGCCGTGCGCTCCAGGTTGCGGCGGATCAATTCGGCCCCTTCGTTGACCTGGCCGATAAAGTGCAGCAATTCCTGGCGTTTGAGCTGCCCGGTGGTGACCCGGTGGCCGGTCTCGGTGGCCTGGTCGCTCAAGGTGCTGACCGCCATTTTGCCAATGCTGACGGGGGTGCGCAGTTCGTGGAACACGCTGGCAATCATGGTACTCAAGGTGGCCTTGGCCTCGCTTTTTGCCAGCGCGCTGTACGACTGCTTCAATCGTTCGACGGATTGCTCCAGTTCCAGTGTGCGCTGGGCCACCCGCTCCTCCAGGTGGTCGTTGAGTTCCTGCAGTTGCACCTGGCTTTGGCGCAGCAAGGTGATGTCGGTGACCACAATGCGGCATTCCTGTCCGTCTTCACTGCGCATGCCGTGGATGTGCACGCTGCAGGGTGCACCGGCTGACCGCAGGCGCACCTCGCAACTGGGCTGGTCCTGGCCGTCAAACACATGCTGCAAAAAATCGCCAAACACCGGCTGATCGGCCTCAATCACAAAACCGCTAAAGCGTTTTCCAGCCAGCCGCGTGCGGTCGCAGCCCAGCACCCGCGCCCCTGCCAGATTGGATTGGCTGATGGCGCCGGTGCGGTTCAAAGTGACATACCCCACCGGTGCAAGGTCGTACAGTTCGGCGTAACGCAGTGCGGCGGCCCTTTCTTTGGCCTGGGAGGTTTGGAGTTCTTCGTTCTGGATTTCCAGCTCGATTTGTTTGACCTGCAACTCGTGCATCAGGTGCAGCACTTCTTCGCTTGAGAGCGGCGCCAGATCGGTGGGTGGGGAGCCCATGTAGAGGCGCTCCTTTGCCAAACGGCGCAAATTGGCCGCCACCAGGGACGGCGGCAGGGGCGCGTCGGTGGTCATAAAAATACCTGTCTGAATGTCCGAAGAGGATTACGCCAGCCCCTGATTGCCATATACGGTCCTTTCACCACTTAGCGCCGACGCGCCGAACGCACGCCACCCAACTCGCCCACCTGGGCCATCACCTTGTGCAGGCGCCCGGAATCACTCACCTCGACGGTAAACGTCATGGACGCCCTACCGCGCAACGCCTGCGTCTGCACCGCCAGCACATGGATTTTTTCTTTTGCAAACACTTCCAGAATATCGCGCAACATGCCGGGGCGGTCAACGCCCTCCACTGCCACGTCCACCGGGTAGACGCTGCCCGCAACGGCGCTGGCGCCACCCCACTGCACCTCAATCACGCGGTCGCCGCTGCGCCGCGCCATGTTACCCAGGTTGGAGCAATCCGCCCGGTGAACACTCACCCCCTTGCCGCGCGTGACAAAACCACAAATCGCGTCGGGCGGCGCCGGCCGGCAGCATTTGGCCAACTGCGTCATCAGGGAGTCCACGCCGACCACCAGCACACCGCCCTTGCTGGCGTGTTGGGGCGTACGCGATTTTTTGAGCAGCAGGTATTCGTCTGGCGGCAGCTCGGGCTCGGGCGGGCGCAGCACGGTCTCAATGGCGCGCAGCGAAAACTCGTCTTTACCCACCACCTCGAACAAATCGTCGGCGGTGTTGAAACCCAGTTGTGCGGCCAGGTCGTCGAGTTTGATGGCGGTTTTGCCTTCGCGCTGCAGCAGTTTTTCCACCGCCTCGCGCCCCTTGGCCACCGTTTCGCCCATGGCCAGTGCATTGAACCAGGCCCGCACCTTGGCGCGCGCACGGTGGCTGGCCAAAAAGCCCAGTTCGGGGTTGAGCCAGTCGCGCGAGGGGCCACCCTCTTTCACCGTGGACACTTCCACCGTTTGCCCGTTTTTGAGCGGGTATTGAGCGGCACCATGGCACCGTCCACCTTGGCGCCACGGCAGCGGTGGCCCAGGTTGGTGTGCACGCTGTAGGCAAAGTCCACCGCCGTGGCGCCCTGGGGCAACTCCACAATGGCGGCATTGGGGGTCAGCACGTAAATGCGGTCGTCAAAAATGCCGGCGCCCTGCGCTCCCATTTGGGCGCCCGACAAATCCCGCTCCCAGGCCAGCAACTGGCGCAGCACAGCGATTTTGGCGTCGTATTCCCCACTGGCCGACACGCCGCAATAGCCTTTGACCCCTGCCTCTTTGTACGCCCAGTGCGCCGCCACCCCGTGTTCAGCGTGGTCGTGCATGGCTTGGGTGCGAATCTGCACCTCGATGGGTTGGCCGAGCGACCGTCCCGCCGCCAGGCCCCTTCACCCCCCCCCCCCCCCCCCCCCCCCCGCCCTACGGAATGCAGCGACTGGTAGCCATTGGCCTTGGGGCGCGCAATGTAGTCGTCAAACTCGTCGGCAATGGGGGTGAAATGGTCGTGCACCCAGCCCAGGGCGGCATAACAATCCGGCACCGTGGGCACCACGATGCGCAGTGCGCGAATGTCGTACACCTGCGCAAAATCCAGCGACTTGCCGCGCATTTTTTTAACAATGCTGTAGATGTGTTTGGGCCGCCCCTGCACGGTGGCAGCAATGCCCTGCGCTGCCAGATCGGCCGCCATGCGGGCGCGCAGCCGCTCCATCGACAACTCGCGCTCCGCACGCTTCTCGTCCAGCAGCTTGGCCACTTGTTTGTAGGTGTCGGGTTCCAGAAAACGAAAGGCCAGGTCTTCCATCTCCCACTTGATTTCCCAAATACCCAGGCGGTTCGCCAGCGGCGCAAACACCTGCAGGGCTTCGCTGGCCAGGCCGGCGGGCACAGGGGACTTGGTGGCGGCATAGTGGCGCAGGGTTTGCAGGCGCGAGGCCAGGCGCAGCATGACCACGCGCAAATCGCGCGAAAACGCCAGCAGCATCTTGCGCACGCTCTCGGTTTGTGCGCTGGCACTTTGCGCCATCGGCATGGGCACGGCGCCATGGCTGGCAGCGGTGTGCGCCAGGCGGGCCATGCGCTGCACCCGCACCAGCTTGGTGGTCTCCAGGGCCAGGTCGGCAAAGTTGCTGCCAAAGGCCTTGGCGATGACTTCGTGCGGCTTGTTCAGGTGTTCGCAGGCATACACCAGGTAACTGGCGGCCTGCATGGCCTGCGAGCCACCAATGGTTTTCAGAATGGCGGCCACGGCGTCGGCGTGGGCCAGTATGTTTTCGCCGGTGTCCAGTGTTTCGCTGGCCAGCAGCGGTTCGGCAAAGGCGCGCGCGCGCCAGCGCGTCCACCTGCTCCGCCAAGGTGTGGGCGGTGGCCGCCAGCACCTGGGGCGCCGTGGTGCTGGCGTGTTCAATGGGCAAACTCTTCATGCACTTACCGCGTGCGGCCCCTCACGCCAACAAAAATGAGGCCACCGCGTCCACCTGGTCCGGCGCAATCAGCGTGGGGGCGTGCCCTACCCCGGCAAACTCCACCAGGCGGGCTTGTGGCCCGCGCGCACCCATCTGGCGCGCCGTGGCAACGGACAACAGGTCGGAGTCGGCACCGCGCAGCAGCAAGGTTTGGGCGGCAATGCCGTCATACAGTTGCCACAACATGGCTTCACCTTGCGCGGCGGACTCGGTCGTCATGGCACCAAAGGGCACAGCAATGGCCGGGTCGTAATGCAGGGTAACGGCACCGGTCGCACCCGCCACGGGTTTAACCATGTGGCGCGACAGTTCCAGCCACTGCGCCGGGGTGTGCGGGCCAAAGGTGGTGGACACGGCCCACATGGCATCGGCCGCCTGCTGTAGCGAATCAAACTGCACCACACGCCCCAGGTACTGGCCGATGCGCTGGATAGCCTCCCACTGAATGGCGGGGCCCACGTCGTTGAGCACCAGGCGGCGCACGGCAAGCGGCAAGGGAAACTGCTTTTGCCCCAACACCGCCATGCCGATGAGCCCGCCCATGCTGGTGCCTACCCAATCCAGCGTTGCAACACCCCTTTGTAGCTGAGCCAGCAGGGCCAGCATGTCGGCGGCGTAGGTGGGAAGCTGGTAGGCCATGGGGTCGGCCAGCCAGTCGCTGTGGCCACGTCCGGCCACATCGGGGCACACCACCCGCACGGTACCGCCCGAACGCTTCAAAAGTGCCTGCGCCAGCACATCAAAGTCACGCCCCTGGCGCGACAGGCCATGCACACACACCACCACGTGCGTGGCCTCTGGCGCGCCCCACTCCCAGTACGCCATGCGGTGCCCGGCGCCGGCGTCAGGGCAAACAACATGGTTCAGTCGCGGTTCAGGCATGGTGGCATCCGGTTGGTTTGATAATGTGCTCCCATCGTAATTCAATCCTCGGAGACTTCACCCCATGCTGCACGGAAAAACCGCACTCGTTACCGGCTCTACCAGCGGTATTGGACTGGGCATTGCCAAAGCGCTGGCCGCACAGGGGGCCAACATCATGCTCAACGGCTTTGGCGACGTACAAGGCCCGCAGGCCGAAGTGGCAGCCCTGGGTGTGCAGGTGGACTACCACGGCGCCGACATGGGCAAACCCGCCGAGATCGCAGACATGATTGCGCGCACCCACACGGTGTTTGGTGGCATCGACATCCTGGTCAACAACGCGGGCATTCAGCACGTGGCGCGCACCGAAAATTTTCCAGTCGACCGGTGGGACGCCATCATCGCCATCAACCTCTCCAGCGCCTTCCATGCCACGCGCCTGGCACTACCGGGCATGCTGGCCGCCAACTGGGGCCGTATCATCAATGTGGCCAGCGTACATGGCCTGGTAGCGTCGGCTGAAAAATCGGCCTACGTGGCCGCCAAACACGGCGTGGTGGGCCTGACCAAAGCTGTTGCGCTGGAAAACGCCACCACCGGCGTGACCTGCAACGCCATTTGCCCCGGCTGGGTGCTCACGCCCCTGGTGCAGAAGCAGGTGGACGCCAAGGCTGCCGCGCAGAACATCAGCAACGCAGCCGCCACCCGGCAGCTGCTGGGCGAAAAAGAGCCCTCCATGCAGTTCACCACCCCCGAAGAGCTGGGGGCGCTGGCGGTATTTTTGTGCTCCCCCGCTGGCAACAACGTGCGCGGCGTGGCTTGGAACATGGATGGCGGCTGGGCGGCGCAGTAAGGGGCAAAAGGGGCAGTAAGGCGCAGCCTGCCACAACGCTGCCGCCTGCGTGCCGTATCGGGAAACGGTGGATACTGTGTGCAAGGGGGTTCAGACTGTACAAGTCAAATATGCCATTTCCGCACGCCAGCCGTGCGCAAGCAGCTACTATTTTTATAGCAAATACTGGCATGTAAGTGGCTGGCCGTGCGGCTCTCCGCACCCCGGCAATGACGCCCCCACTGCACCGACTTCGGAAAGTACGCATCTATGGCGTCGTGCACGTCCGCGTCGTGTGCCGATACAAGCACCAGGCCCGGCATGACCGCCCGCAAGTCGGCCAGGGTTTCGTTACACAGAGCATCCAACAATGAAGTTACCGCTAACCCCGCCTCAGCCGTGCGCACCTATACTCTGGGCCAGCACCGACACCAGATAGGTGTTCATGCTCACGCCTTCCTGCTCCGCCCTTGCAACCAGCCGGGTGTGCAAGCTTTTGGGCACACGCGCCACAAAGCGCCCAGACTCCCCGCCCGCGCCGGGCTTGGGTATGGGGTCGCCACACTCAGCGGCCACGCTTAACCATGCCTGTGCAGCTTCATACCCGTCAACCACAGCCGCCTCTGGCGTGTCTCCATCGCCCATGCAGCCGGGTAAATCGGGGAATGTGGCCAGCCAGCCCCCGCCATCGTCAGCGGCCAGTGGGCGAATCTCAATGGGGTAGTCCTTCGGGTTCATTCGTTCTCTCCTTTGCCGGTTTGAATCAGTCGAATCAGCTTCTTGATGTAAATCGCCTTGATAGGGCGGTGCGCCGGGACGCTGATCTTTGCACCCGCTGCGTTGCGCACCACATGGTGGCTACCGCCTGGGCAATGCACCGTAAGGCCCGAGGCTTTGGCCACCGTCTTCACCTGGTCAATAGTCCAGTCCAGCGGGTTGTTTGCCATCGCGTCAATCAGTTTTTGTGCTTTGCTCACCAATTTAATGATACTACATATAGTGTCATATCACAAGTGATGACGTAGCCGTTCTGGGTCGCTGACAATATCGCTCCCCCTCAAGCCACCCCACCAGCGTGACCACAAAGTCCATCGAATCGACCAAAAAGTCGCTGCCATGCGCGTTGCCTGCCACATCCGTTGACACAGCACCAAACGACGCACCCATACGGTCAGCGCCCGGCGCAGTTCGCGGTTTTGCGGGGCACGCACCAGGCGGGCGATGGCGTTGCCAGCCTGCTGCAGGGTGGCCTGCGGCACACGCCCTTCGTCCAACACAAAGTAGCGCAGGCGCGGGCGCCAGGCGGCAAGACTTTGTGGCACGGGCTCTATCAGTTCTTCGAGTTCACGCGCTGCAGCCCACGGGGCCTCGCCGTTGTAGGGCACCAGCGGGAAGACGGCGGGGAGTTTGCGGGCCTTGGTCTGTCCGCTTTTAGCGCCTATCTCAATAGCAAATGCTGGCGCGTAAAAGGCTGGGCATGGCCCGACAGCGCCAGCGACAGGCGCACCTCCCAGGCGTGCGAGGGCAAATAGGTAGCCGCGCCGGTGTGAAAGGAAAATAACAGTAACAGGGGTGCCAGGCGCACCCAGCGTGGCGGGCTGCCGGGCGCGGGCATGGCGCGCACCGCCAGCAGGCTCACCAACAGGCCCATGGCCCAGGCGATGATGACTTCGCTGGCGCTGTGCGCACCCAGCACCACCCGGGACACCGCCACCACACCGGCCAGCAGCAAACCCAGCACAAGCCCCAGGTAGCGCCGCGGTGCAGGCTGCGGCGCCAGCAGCCAATGCAGCAGCACCGGAAACACCGATGCCGCCAGCACCGCATGCCCGCTAACGCCGGTAAAGTTGAGCGTCGCACTGCCAATACCCCAGCCCATAAACAGGATTTTGCTCACCAAAGTCAGGCCCGCAGCCACCAGCACCCCGCCCAGCCAGGTACGTGCTGCCACGGTATGACCCGCGCGCCAGATGCCGGCCAGCACCACCACCAGCAAGGGCAACATCAGGCTGGACGACCCCAAATGCGTCACCACCCGCCACAGTGCCAAGGGTTGCTCCAAACCCAACAACATGGTCAAACCGGCACCTGCATCAGCTCGATTGTTTGAACGCCATCACCGCCTGGTTGCGCAGGGTGCGCAGCAGGGCCAGCGCCTTCTCGTCAAGCTCCAGCGCGCCGTGCTTGCTTTTGTCGGCATAGATCAAGCCAAACGGCGCCCCCTTGATTTGCAGCGGCAACAGCAAAAAGGTGGGGGCATTGATGCCCTTGCGGTACCACTCGGGCAGGCGCTGCACGATGCGGGTTTCGCTGGCGTCGCTAATCAGGGTGTCGGCGCCTTTGTTGCACACCACGGCAAACAGATCGGGCGTGCTGGCTTTCAGGGGTATTTTGAAACCCTTGACGTGGACTTCCACCCCTTTGCCCAAACCAAAGCGGCCGGTAATGGTTTCGGTCTTGGCATCGCGCATGCAAAAAATGATGCGGTCAAACGCCATGGCCCGGTACATGGTTTCCAGAATCATGCGCAGCACGTCGGTGAGTTTGAAGTCTTCCACCATGGCGTTGGTAATGTCCTGAATACCCGCCGCCAGCGTGTCGGCCACCACGGCGCTGCTTTGGGCCAGCGCCTTGGCGTGTTCGTCGGTTCCGGTTTCGGTGGCGTGTAGCTCAAATTTGTGCAGGTTGGCGTCAAATTTGGAGTCGGTGGTATTGGGATCGGCCTGGCTCAGGTCGGGCAGGCTCAGTAATTTGGCCGCTGCGGACCCAGGTGCCACTTTGATTTCCATCACTGCGGCCAGCTCGATCAACTTTTGCCGCGCCTTAACGGTAGCGGCCTGCACGTCTTTGGCACTCACGCCCATGGCGGCGCTGTATTTTTTGGCCACCAGAGCCAGACGGATATCCATGTCCTTCGGCTCGGCATGCAACAAGGTATCGGCAATTTCGTTGGACGCGAGGGCAATCCAGCCAATGCGTTCACCCGTATCCTCGG
The DNA here is from genome assembly GCA_016719405.1 of Candidatus Aalborgicola lynettensis. Classification (GTDB taxonomy): domain Bacteria; phylum Pseudomonadota; class Gammaproteobacteria; order Burkholderiales; family Burkholderiaceae_C; genus Allorhodoferax; species Allorhodoferax lynettensis. Next base: position 650,636 of record JADJZE010000001.1, on the reverse strand, counting down.
CCATTTTGCCGGGTGGCGTGGACTTGGGTTTGCGCATGCAGCGCTGAATGCCCTGCGGCAACCCCCAGGCCTTGGCCACACCCAGGCCCAGTTCTTCAAAATTGAGGCCCAGCACATTCACTGCCGCAGCGGCTTCGGGCAACGGGTCGGTGGCGGCGCGCATCATTTTGCGAATCTGACGCGCCTCTTCGGGAAAGTAAAACTGCACCAGCAGCCGGCCCAAATCCTGGAACATGGCACCAATAAACGCCTCTTCGGACTCTTTTTGCACCGGGCACAACTCGCCGCCAATGGAGCCAGCCATGAGCGAGCGCAAAAACTCTTCTTTCAGTTGTGCCGCATGGCCTTTGTCGTGCATATGGTCCAGCAGCACCAGGCTGAGTGCCAGGTTGCGAATGCCGTTCAAACCAATGAGCGTGACCGCACGCGAGATGGTGCTGATATTGCCGCCACGGGCAAACTGGGCGCTGTTGACGTAGCGCAGCAATTTGTTGGTGAGCGCGACATCCTTCAAAATTTCATTGGTAATGCTGTTGACGCTTTCGCTGTCGGAGTTGGCCATGCGCTGAATGCGGATGACCGCGTCGGACATGGCCGGAAAATCGCTCTTGTGGCGCATGCGGCGCAGCAAAAATTCCAGCGTGCTGCTGTTGCCGGTGGCGGCCCCAAGCGCGGCGACGTCGGGCGCCGTGGTGGGTGCGCGCCACTGTTCCAGCGCGGCCAAAAACTCGCGAGCGGTGGCAAAACGCTGCGCCGGGTCACGGGCAATGGCGCGTTGCACAATGGCGCGCAGGCGCTCGTCCACATCGTCACCCAGCTCCTGCGGCAACTTCAGCTCCCCATGCGCCACGCGGTAAATGGCGCGGTGTGCGTCGCGCTCTTCAATCAGGTGTTTGCCCATCAACAATTCGGCCAGCACCACACCGGCAGAAAAAATGTCCATGGACTCGGAGGGCTCGGCACCGTTGGCGGCCTCCGGCGAGAGGTACCCCACCGTACCGCTGACGGTCTGGGCCGGGTCCGGGCTGGCACGCTCCTGGATTCGGGCGGCAATACCAAAGTCCATGACCCGTGCATGCCCGCTGGCATCAACCAGCACGTTGGAGGGTTTCAAATCACGGTGCACCACCCCGGCGGCATGGGCCACTGCGGTGGCATCCAGAATATCGAGCATCAAGGCCACGGCTTCGGCAGCGGGCAGCGCGCCCCGTTTTTTAATAACCCGGTCCAGCGCCGTGCCGGCCACGTATTCAAATACCAGGTAGGGCTGGCGGTCCTGGATGTCGGCCTCGTACACCGGCACAATGTTGGGGTGTTTGACACGCCCCACGCTGCGCGCCTCCTGCAGCCACTGGATGACGGATTTTTCGTCCGAGCCCGCCCCCACGCGCATGACCTTGATGGCCACCTCGCGCTCCATGCGGGGGTCAAACGCCAGCCACACCGTGGACTGCGCACCCTGCCCCAGCACGGAACGCAATTCGAAACGGCCCAGGGTTTTTACGTCGTGCAATGCGGTGGTGCTGCGCGGACTGAATGCAGTCGAAGAAGAGTCGGCCATGGTCTGGGATGGTTCCGGAGGCGAGGGTTGGATGGATGGCGGGGCCCCAGTATGACACCGATATATTGCCCTTGCAGCGCACGCATCGGCAGGTCAGCACCGGGCGCACTCAAGGCAACTGGCGTGCCACAAATGCGGCAAATTCGGGCGCTGTGATGGGTTTGCTGAAAAAATCACCCTGGAAGGTGTGGCATCCGTTGGCGATCAGAAAGTCGCGCTGCTGCTGCGTCTCCACCCCCTCGGCAATCACCGCAAAATTAAGCCCCTGACCCAGGCTGATGATGGTGCGGGCAATCGATGCATCGTAGGTATTGGTGTCCACATCGCGCACAAAAGACTGGTCAATTTTGATCTGGTCCAGTGGCAGGTGCTTGAGGTAACTCAGCGACGAGTATCCGGTGCCAAAGTCGTCGAGCGAAAACCCCACCCCCAGCGCCTTCAAAGCCGCCATTTTTGCAATGATGTCGTCTAGGTCGTGCGCCAGCACGCTTTCGGTCAGCTCCAGCTTGAGCAACTGCGCCCGCGCACCGGTGCGCTCCAGTGCGGATTGCACCTGCCCTACAAAATCGGCCTGCTGCAGCTGATGCGCGCTGACATTTACGGCAACTGTGCAATGGGCGGTGTGCGGATTAAGCGCCCACTGTGCCAACTGCTCGCATGCAGCACCCAGTGTCCACATGCCCAGCGGCAAAATCAGGCCGGTTTTTTCGGCCAGCGCAATGAATTCGTCGGGCCCCACCAGCCCGCGCTCGGGCTGCTGCCAGCGCAGCAGCACTTCGGCCCCCAGCACCTTGCCCTGCGAAGTGACCTGGGGCTGGTAGAGCAAAAAAAACTCACCGCGTTCAATACCCTCGCGCAACTCCCGCCCCAGGGCCGACGTTTCGGCCAGATCCGACACCATGACGTGCACCAGTGTGTACATGGCGATGATGGAAAACGAGGTATTGAGCCAGGTGCCCACCACACGCACGCTGTCGGGCAAGGCATAGACCGAATCCAGGCCGGCATTGGTGCTGGCAAACCCCACAAAGGCGGCAAAGCAGGTTCCCGCCACCGCCAGGCGAAACGGCAAGGGTTCGTCGCGCAGGAACAAGCCCGAGGAAAGCGCCAGAAACAGCAAGAACAGGTGAATGGTGCGTGGTTCTTCGGAGCTGGGCACGTCCAGTACCCACGCCACCGCGCACACGATGACAAAACTGGCTGCAATAAAGATGTAACTGGCCAGCCGGGTGCGCCGCAGGTAGGTCAGCACCCCCACGCCGATACCCACCGCAATAAATACGGCAATCAGGGCAACAAAAAACCAGGCGCCCGTCATGCCAAAAAAAATCGACCAACCCAGGCCCATCAGGGTCATCACACCGGCACCCAACCACAACATGCTGCGCACACGGTGGCGATGGCGTGCGCCAAGTTCGAAAGGGGTAATGGGTGTTTGCATCGGCGGGCGCGTTGAGGGTCAATTATCGCCCCACCGATTGGGATTACATCTACTTGGGCATTAAAAAGACCGTTTGCGCACGTCAGACAAGGCGTACTAGCTATCAAAAAAGGAGTATTCAGGAAACTACTGGCGTCAGCCCAGACAAAGCCCGTTTGCTGACGCCCGCCTTACCCAAAACCGGCAGAGCGCTCCAAAATAGACCATGACATCGGATTTGGGCAGTGCCACAATGGTCCTCAATTCATGGTGGATCGATGTTATGAACCGTACTGCATTGTTTCTTGGCCTTTTGATAGGTGGTGCATCTGTGAGCAGCGCTGCGCTGACAGTAGGGCGTGTCCACGGCGCTGCGTGGATTGGCAAGCCTTGGCACTGTCGGTCCCGGTGCAACTCGACTCCGCCACCGCCACCGCCGACTCCAGCCTGTGTGCCCAGGCCGACGTGTACTACGCCGACACACGGCAAGACCCGGCCCGCGTGCAGGTTCAGCAGGCACCCGCAGAGCCGGTAGGCACCCACACGGTGCAAATTACCAGCGCCGCCGCCATTGACGAGCCCATGGTCACGGTGTACCTGCAGATTGGCTGCGGCCAAAAGGTGTCTCGCCGTTTTGTGATGCTGGCCGATTACCCCAACGTGCCAGAAACCAGCGACTCACTGGCCCGTGTGGCCGATGCGGTGGCCACATCAACACCCGTTGATACACCGGCCCTTGTGGTCGCTAACACCTCGGCCGCTTCAACCGTTTCACCCACTTCGCCGGCAGACGCAACCACTGCCACGCGCACCGATCGTTCCAACACACCCAGCGCACCCGACGCAGCCACGCCCGCCACTCGTAAAGCCCCACGCGCCCGACCCGACCCGCAAGGCACCCCCTCCGCCCGGGGAGGCAAGCCCCCCAAACCGGTCACCCATAAACCTGCGGTGCACAAACCGGCTGCTGCGGAGACCACCCCGGCCAAAGCGCAGCGTGCACGACTCAAACTCGACCCGCTGGAAAACCTGTCGGAACGCATCAAAACCCTGGAAGCCACCACCACCGTCATCCCGCTGGAGGACATGGTGCGCGATGCACAGCGCATTGCGCAGTTGCAAGACGACGTTAAAAAATTGCTGGAACAAACGGCCAAAAACGAAGCCACATTGGCCCAAATGCGCACACGCATGGAACAGGCCGAGGCCGATCGGGTTTCCTCCGCGCTGGTGTATGCCTTGGCGGCCTTGGTGCTGGCCTGTCTGGCGGCTATTGCCGTGTTGTGGAACCGGCGACCGGTGGTGCACCACGGCTGGGCGAACTCGCAACAAGATGATGATGACGCACCCGCGCCAGCCGCACGCCCCACTGCAGCGGCATCGACCACTGCAACGCTGGCCACGGCGTTGCCTACCATCCCTGCAGCCGTCGGCATAACGCCCCCCAAACAAGACGATCCGGGGGTTGATCTGGTGGAAATGGAAGTGGACAACGATTCCTACGACAAACTGATTCACCCTCCGGCGGACGGGTCTTCAGCCCCCAAATCCGCCGACTCGGCACCGTCACCTCTACTGGCCACCACGGCGTCCGTGCTTGAACTCGATTCCGAAAGTCAATTCGACCTGCGCCAGCAAGCCGCGTATTTTGATAGCCTGGGCAAAACCGATGAAGCCATCGAAATGCTGGAAAAACGCATTCGTGCCAACAGCAAAGACTGCCCCCTGATCTACCTGGAACTGCTGCGCATCGCCAACGTCCGCAGCCTGAAAACCGATTTCCGCCAGTTCCGCGACGAGTGCATGCAGGCCTTCAATGTGGCGGTGCCCGAGTTCGCCTTGTTCCGCAGCGAAGGGCGTGCCCTGGATGCGTACCCCGATCTGTTGGCCCACATCGAAAAACTGTGGAACAGCCCCAAAGCGCTGGAGGTACTTGAATCCTGCATCCTGCGCGACCCCTGGGAGAAAAATGCCCAGCCCTTTGATTTGGCCGCATTCAAGGAACTGGTCATGCTGCACGGCCTTGCTGGCCGTGCCGAGCCCATGCCGACCATGGCCAAAGCGCCCACGGCGCCCAAGGCCAACAACACCGGCGACGCCCCCGGCTCACTGGAAATCGACCTGGAACTGTAAAAAAGCCGAAACCGGGAAACGGGTTGAACGCCGGGGTCACACGGGGGTTTTAAGGCGCTACCACATCCCGAATCTGCTGCAGCGCAGCCGGGTCTTCCATGGTGGTCAGGTCACCCGCATCACGGCCTTCACACACCGCCTGAATGGCACGGCGCAGCAGCTTGCCACTGCGGGTTTTGGGCAACACAGTCACAAAACGCACACGCGCCGGGCGCCCAACGGCGCCAATGGTGTTGTCCACGGTTTTCATCACTTCGGCTTCCAGCCGGGCCCGGGCGGCATCGTCTACCAGCGCGCTGGCATCTTTGACCACGGCAAAAGCGACGGCCACCTGGCCCTTGAGGGCGTCGGCCACACCCACTACGGCTACCTCTGAGATATTGGGGTGGCCGGAGATGGCCTCTTCGATCTCCCGTGTGCCCAGGCGGTGACCAGCGACGTTGATCACATCATCGGTGCGGCCCAGGATGAAGAAGTAGCCATCGTCATCGCGCACACCCCAGTCGAAGGTGCTGTACAGCAAGCGGTCAGCTTGCTGTTTCCCGTTCTCGAGCTTGCCGGGAATGCGCCTCCAGTAGGTGTTAACAAAACGGGCGTCGTCGCGCCACACGGTTTGCATACAACCGGGCGGCAACGGGCCCTCAATAGCGACCACACCCTTCTGGTTGGCACCCGTCAGCGGCTCGCCGGTGTTTTCATCGAGCAACTGCACGTTGTAGCCGTACATAGGAATGCCGGGGCTGCCAAACTTGCTGGGTTTTTTTTCGACCCCGTTGGCGAGGCCAAGAATCGGCCAGCCGGTTTCGGTCTGCCAATAGTTGTCGATGATGGGCTTTTTCAGGCCCTCGCTGATCCACTGGGCCGTGGGTTCGTCCAGCGGCTCACCGGCCAGGAACAGGGCGCGCAGGCTGGACAGGTCGTATTGGGTGAGCAGTGCCGGGTCCTGCTTTTTCAAAACCCGCACCGCAGTGGGTGCGCTGAACATGACGGTGACCTTGTACTTTTCCACCAGGCTCCACCAGATGCCGCCGTCGGGCCGGATCGGCAGGCCTTCGTACAGGATGGTGGCCATGCCAGCGATCAGCGGGCCGTAGATGATGTAACTGTGGCCCACCACCCAGCCGATGTCGCTGGTGGAGAAATAGGTTTCACCCGGGTTGCCGCAGTAGATGTGCTTCATGCTGGCTGCCAGCGCCACGGCATAACCACCCGTGTCGCGCTGCACACCTTTGGGTTTGCCGGTGGTGCCGCTGGTGTACAGCGTGTAGCTGGGGTGGGTGGCATCGACCCACTCGCAGGGCACCACGGTGTTCAGGTGTTTTTCGCGCATTTGCGCCCACAGGTGGTCACGTGTAGCTACTAAATTCATAGCAGCGAGCGCGCGGTCGGCCAGCAGCACGGCATCGGGCTTGTGGCTGGAGAGATGAATGGCCTCGTCCAGCAGGGGTTTGTATTCCACCACCTTGCCACCGCGCGAACCGGCATCGGCACTGACGATGACCTTGGGTGCCGCGTCTTCAATCCGCGAGGCCAGCGACACTGCAGCAAACCCGCCAAACACCACCGAGTGGATGGCGCCAATGCGAGCACAGGCCAGCATGGCAAAGGCAGCCTCGGCAATCATGGGCATGTAAATCAGCACACGGTCGCCCTTTTGTACACCCAGCTCCTTGAGCACGGCGGCCATGCGCTGCACTTCGGCGTGCAGGTCGGTAAAGGTGTACACCTTCTCACGATTGGTTTCGGTGGAAACCGCAATCAGCGCGGCCTGGTGGGCGCGGTCTTTCAGGTGGCGGTCGACCGCGTTATGGCACAGGTTGGTGGTGCCACCGACAAACCAGCGTGCAAACGGCGGATTGCTGTAGTCGCAAATCTGCTGCGGCGGGGTCTGCCAGTCCACCAGTTGGGCCTGCTCGGCCCAAAATCCGTCACGGTCGTGCAACGAACGCTGGAAAAAATCGGCATACGACGGGCTGGGGCTGGTGTGGGTCATGCGGTGTCTCCGGACAGTCTTTTGGAATGGCTCTCGCCATTGTGGGCACCCAGCTTGCTGCGGGCTGACGCCCTCCCCACACGCACCCACCAACCCGGCCTCTGCGCAAAGCCAGGCTATGAATGCACCGGATTGGGGATGCGGTGTTACCCGCGCGGGTCTATCTGTCGCGCAGGTCTATTTGATCAGCGCCTGCACGGCCTTGAAGGCGGGGTGCTCGGATGTGCGCAACCACTCGAACGCCACCATTTCGGTGGTCACCAGTTCGGCACCGGCACCGGCCAGGCGGTCAAAGGCGGCGTCGCGGTTGCGTTCGGTGCGCGAACTGCAGGCATCCGTCACCACCCACACATCAAACTCGTCTTCCAGCAAATCCAGCGCCGTTTGCAACAGGCACACATGCGCCTCCACCCCGGCCAGCACAATAGTGTCGCGCTGCGAACCGGCAGCCGGTTTCTGCAAATGTTTGGGCAGGCTGCGGGCGTTGCCCTGCACCGGTTTGGCGGGCGGGCGCAGCCACTCGCCCAAGCCTTCCTCTACCGCACTGAACTGCATCTTGGACAGTACGCGTGCACCCGTCTGCTGCAAAACGGCTTGAAGCTCCGGGACACTGGCACCCAATTTGGACGGGTTTTGTTCGGTGGCAAACACCGGAACCTGCAGCAAAGACGCCATCTGCGCCAGCCGCACCACATTGGCCATGACGGCATGGTTGTCAAAGATGACCGGCATCAAACGGGCCTGAAAATCGACCAAAACCAATTGGGACTCTTCGGAAACTAGCAACATAGATGGCGCTTTCAAGAACAGGGGCTCAGAGCATAACCAATCGCCCATGGCCGGTAAAATGCGTACGGTCGTGCTTTTTTCGACCAGCCAAGCATTTGTAGATTGTGAAATAACCCAATGAAATCAACCGATTAGATGATGCTTTTGATCTGTTTTATCACTATTGACACTGCCCACCAGCGCAGTTAAGCTGACCCGATGCGACTTTTTGTACTGGCGTTTTCGCTATTTTTCACCCACTGGGGGCTGGCTGCTCCTGCTGCCAATACCGACGAAATGGCCAGTTTTATGGCCGAGCGGGGGCTGATGGCACGCATTGGTGAAGTGGGTGGCAAAGTGGAGTCCCGCGCTTCAGAGCTGGTTGTCAATGCCATGGCGTTTTTGGGCGTTCCCTACAAACACGGCGGCAACAGTTTCGAAACCGGCTTTGATTGCAGCGGTTTCGTGAAAGCCATCTACCAACAAACTGCGGGGCTCATTTTGCCCCGCCGAGCAGAGCAACAGGCTGCGTCGTCACAAAAAATCGAACGCCACGATCTGCAGCCCGGTGACCTGGTGTTCTTCAACACCATGCAACGCGCTTTTAGTCACGTCGGCATTTACGTCGGTGGCGGGAAATTCATTCATTCGCCCAAGCCAGGCGCTGAGGTGCGGGTCGAAGACATGGGCATCGCTTACTGGAACAGCCGCTTCGATGGCGCCCGACGCGTCAACACCAGCGAACAAACCACGGCTGGCGCGCCCTGACTTGGCCGCCCGCAAAGGCGCCGCCCGCGCCGCGCCGCGCCGCCCCCCCCCAATCACCCTTGACCCAGTGACAGCGGAGTGATCGGGCCCTCGCTCTTGTATTGTGCGTCCAGTCTGGCCGATACATGTGTAGAACCGGCCGCCAACAACTCCCGGTTTTTTCCGTTGGCATCAAATTGATCCAGCGCGCACGCCAGCGAAGTTGGAACAGTGCTGCACACCTGCGCAGATTGAGCCGGCGATGCGGGAGTGGCCACCCCACCCGAGCTTGGCATACCTGCTGCAAATGAGGACAAGGCATCCACCAGCGACGACACATCCGCACTCAGGGACGGCTGCGGCTGCGGCGGCAGCGCTGGTGCCGACAGTGCCGCACCCGATTGCCCAACTGCAAACCACACATCGGCCATGCCGTGGACAGTGCCGTCCGTGCGGGTGTAACCGGAAACCAGCCCGACAAGGTTGCCATTGTCCATGGTGTGTGATGCCTGGGTTTTCAAGTCCAGTGCGGCAATTCCGAGTTCTTCCAGAGCATGCAATTCGGGGGACTGGCTGACACCATCGCTGTTGTTGTCAACCCAGACCATGAGGTCTTTGAACGCCTGGTCACCCGCATTCAACACGCCATCGTGGTTGCTGTCGAGTTCGGCCATCGCCTGGTAACCGTTAAGGGCCTTGTTACCGTTTTGCAGATCGCTACCCTGCCCGAACAGTTCACGTCCGCCATTAATGGTGCCATCGTGATTGCGGTCCATAACCAGAAGGCCGTCGCCGCCAGCGATCCAGCCGGTTTGAATGGCACGGTCAACGCCAAAGATATCAAACTGCACGCCCTGTGCCAGACTGCTGGTCTGAATACCATTGCCATTGAGATCGAGCACGATTGGTGAGCCCATATTCCACGCGCCCGAGTTGCCCGACGAAAAAATGGCATTAACTTGGTCAGGGGTCAAGGCGTTGTTCTGCGGGCAGGTGAACGAGCCCAATTGATCGGTGGTCAGCGCCACAATGGCATTGGTGCTGAGCGCCACGATCTGGTTGGTTTTGAGGGCTTGCAGCTGCTCCGTGCTCAGACCGGAGTGCACCTGATCCGTGGTGAGCGCGGCAATGGCGGCCGTGCTCAGCGCCGTCACCGCCGTGGTGTTAAGCGCACCCAATCCTGCTGTCCCCAGTGCCACTACGCCGGCCGTGTTCAAAGCACTGACCTGGGTGGTGGTCAATGCACCAATTTGCTGGGTTGACAACGCGGCAATGGCGTTGGTGCTGAGCACCGCAACGTCACGCGATTCGATGGCTGCGAGCTGCAGCGTGGTGAGTGCAGCAATTTGGTCGGTGCTAAGAGCCTGGACTGCGCCGGTACTCAGTGCCACGATATTTGCGGTGCTCAAAGCCGCTACGTTGTCCGTCGAGAGGGCGAGAATTTGCTGTGAACCCAACGCGCCAACCTGTGCTGTGGTCCATCCCGCAATCTGTTCGGTGCGGATGACGCCGATTTGGTGCGTCCCCAGTGCCTGGATGGCGCCCGTATTCAAAGCCGCAAACTGGCCGCTGCTGAGTGCAGAGACCTGATCGGTTACCAAAGCACGTACTTGTGCGCTCCCAAGGGCGCCCAGCTGGCTGCTGGTCAGCACCGCAATGGCGTCGGTAGTCAGCGCGGGTAAATCGCGCGTCTCCAGTGCCATCAGCTGGCGTGTGGCCAGAGCACTTACCTGGTCTGTAGTCAACGCTGACACGGCACTGCTACTGAGGGCCACAATGGCCGCCGTACTCAGGGCATTCAAGTCTTCCGTCTCCAACGCAGCGATCTGGTGCGAAGTCAATGCACTGACCTGGCTGGTCTTGAGTGCGCTGGCCTGTGCGGTGGTGAGCGCCGCAATCTGCTGCGTCCCCAACACGCTGACTGATTGGGTATTCAGGCTGGCAATGGCCGCCGTACTGAGTGCGCCGATACCGGTAGTCCCCAAGGCCACGATATCTGCCGTGTTGAGGGCCGCCGTTTGGGCTGTTGTGAGCGCACGTATCTGGTGCGTACCCAGGGCGGCAATGGCACCCGTGCTGAGCACGGCCACATCCCGCGTCTCCATGGCGGCAACTTGCTTGGTGCCCAGGGCGGTAATCTGGTCGGTTGTCAGTGCCGCAACAGCAGCGGTTCCCAGTGCCACTATGGCTGCGGTACTGAGCACGGCAATATTCTGCGTGGACAAGGCTACGAGCTGATCGGTGGTCAGCGCATTGACCTGGCTCGTTTTCAGCACGCTGGCCTGGGTCGTGGTCAACGCATCAATCTGGTCACTGCCCAAAACGGCAATGGCGCTGGTACCCAAAGCAGCGATGGCAGCGGTACTGAGTGCTGCAATACCAGCCGTGCCCAAGGCCAGGACACTGGCGGTGCTGAGCGCACTAATTTGGCCCGTTGTCAGGCTGCCAAACTGGCCGGTGCCCATTGCCTGTATGGCGTGGGTACCCAATGCCGCAATGTCCCGCGTTTCAATCGCCTTGATCTGACTGGTTGTCAGCGCCTGAATCTGGTCGGTGGACAAGGCGTTGATGGCGTCTGAGCCCAGCGCCACAATGGCGCCCGTGGTGAGCATCGCGACATCCTCGGGCTGCAGCGCTGCAACCTGTCCGGTGCCCAGTGCAGCCACCTGGCGCGTCGCCAGGGCGGCCACCTGAGCGGTCGTCAGTGCCTGAACCTGGTCAGTATCCAGGGCGCGGACCGCATCGGTCGACAACTTGGACACCGCTGCCGTCGTCAGCGCCTGAATACCGCCGGTGCCCAGCGCCAGAACCTGCTGGGTCTGCAACGAAGCGACCTGGCCCGTCGTTAAAAACCCAGCTGGTGACTCGACAGCGCACTGATCGCATCGGTACCGAGTACCGCAAGATCGCGCGTCTCCAGTGCCTTGACTTGCGCCCCCGTTAGAGCCTGAATCTGGTCGGTATTGAGCGCATTGACTGCGTCGGTGCGCAAGGCCACGATGGCAGCGGTACTCAACCCGACAATATCGTCCGTTTGCAGGGCGGCTATTTGGGATGTCCCCAAAGCCGCAACCTGACCGGTCTTGAATGCAGACAATTGGGCACTCGTGAGTGCAACAATTTGATCGCTATTGAGCGTGCTGATAACTGCAGTCGTGAGCGCTGCAATCGCAGACGTACCCAGCGCGGCGAGCCCCTGCGTGCCCAGCGCCTGCATTTGCGCCGACTGTATCGCACCCACCTGCGCTGTGGTGAGCTTGCTGAACTGACTGGTGTGCAAGGCAACAACCTGGTCTGACGTGAGCACGGCGATATCGCGCGTCTCCATCCCGGCGATCTGCTGGGTTGTCAGCGCACGGATCTGCGAACTGGTCAGCGCCTGAATCTGATCGCTGCGCATCGCGGCAATCCCCGCAGTGGTGAGCGCAGCGATATCCGCAGTGTCAATCGCACCAACCTGGTCCGCGCTAAGTGCGCCCACCTGTGCGGTGCGCAGCGCGCCAACCTGCAAAGTGGTCAGCGCGGCAATCTGGTCCGAATTCAGCACTGCAATGGCGGCCGTGCTCAGTGCCGCAATTTGTGCGCTGGAGAGCAAGGCGATCTGGTCGGAGTTCAGGCTGGCGACCTGGGCCGTGCCCATGGCCGCAATGGCCGCTGTGCCCAGTATGTTGATGGGCAAGGCCGTGCTGCTGATGGTGCCTGCTGCGTTGAGCGCCAGTAACTGCGCAGATGTCAGCGACATGAGTTGCGCCGTGGTCCACGCCGCTACCTGGTCGCTGTTCAGGCGCACGATGTCGCGCGTTTCGATGGCGGGCAGTTGTGCCGTGGTCAGGGCCGCCACCTGCTGCGTGGTGAGTGCGCCCATTTGTCCTGTGCCCAGGGCTGCTATCTGTTTGGTGCCCAGTGCGGCCACGTCGGCGGTGTCAATGGCCGCTATTTGTCCGCTGCTCAGGGCGTTGATCTGGCCGGTGGCGAGTGCATTGAGCTGTGCGGAGTTCAGGGCCGCGATGTTGTCGGTTGACAGCGCCGCTATCGCCCTGGTGCTCAGGGCATTGACGCCCTTGGTGCTCAGGGCTGCTATGTCGGCAGTTTCCAGTGCAGCGGCCTGGCTGGTGTTGAGTGCGCCAATCTGCTGGGTCTGCAGCGACGCGACTTGCTGCGATGTCAGTGCCACGATCTGGTCGGACTGCAAGGCGCTGATTTGGCCGGTTTTGAGGGCCGCTACTTGCCCAGTGCCCAGGGTCGCGATCTGGTCGGTGGTCAGGGATGCAATGGCGGCCGTGCTCAGCGCCGCTATTTGTGCGGTGGAGAGTAAGGCGATCTGGTCGGAGTTCAGGCTGGCGACCTGGGTTGTGCCCATGGCCGCAATGGCCGCTGTGCCCAGTATGTTGATGGGCAAGGCCGTGCTGCTGATGGTTCCCGCTGCGTTGAGCGCCAGTAACTGCGCAGATGTCAGCGACATGAGTTGCGCCGTGGTCCACGCCGCTACCTGGTCGCTGTTCAGGCGCACGATGTCGCGCGTTTCGATGGCGGGCAGTTGCGCCGTGGTCAGGGCCGCCACCTGCTCCGTGGTGAGTGCGCCCATTTGTCCTGTGCCCAGGGCTGCTATCTGTTTGGTGCTCAGTGCGGCCACGTCGGCGGTGTCAATGGCCGCTATTTGTCCGCTGCTCAGGGCGTTGATCTGGCCGGTGGCGAGTGCATTGAGCTGTGCGGACGTCAGGGCCGCGATGTTGTCGGTTGACAGCGCCGCTATCGCCCTGGTGCCCAGGGCATTGACGCCCTTGGTGCTCAGGGCTGCCATGTCGGCGGTTTCCAGCGCAGCGGCCTGGTTGGAGGTGAGTGCGCCAATCTGCTGGGTCTGCAGGGACGCGACTTGCTGCGATGTCAGTGCCACGATCTGGTCGGACTGCAAGGCGCTGATTTGGCCGGTTTTGAGGGCCGCAACTTTGCCCAGTGCCCAGGGTCGCGATCTGGTCGGTGGTCAGGGATGCGATGGCGGCCGTGCTCAGCGCCGCTATTTGTGCGCTGGAGAGCAAGGCGATCTGGTCGGAGTTCAGGCTGGCGACCTGGGTTGTGCCCATGGCTGCAATGGCCGCTGTGCCCAGAATGTTGATGGGCAAGGCCGTGCTGCTGATGGTGCCCGCCGCATTGAGCGCCAGCAACTGCGCAGATGTCAGCGACATGAGTTGCGCCGTGGTCCACGCCGCTACGTGGTCGCTGTTCAGGCGCACGATGTCGCGCGTTTCGATGGCGGGCAGTTGTGCCGTGGTCAGGGCCGCCACCTGCTCCGTGGTGAGCGCGCCCATTTGTCCTGTGCCCAGGGCTGCTATCTGTTTGGTGCTCAGTGCGGCCACGTCGGCGGTGTCAATGGCCGCTATTTGTCCGCTACTCAGGGCGTTGATCTGGCCGGTGGCGAGTGCATTGAGCTGGGCGGACGTCAGGGCCGCGATGTTGTCGGTTGACAGCGCCGCTATCGCCCTGGTGCCCAGGGCATTGACGCCCTGGTGCTCAGGGCTGCTATGTCGGCAGTTTCCAGTGCAGCGGCCTGGCTGGTGTTGAGTGCGCCAATCTGCTGGGTCTGCAGCGACGCGACTTGCTGCGATGTCAGTGCCACGATCTGGTCGGACTGCAAGGCGCTGATTTGGCCGGTTTTGAGGGCCGCAACTTGCCCGGTGCCCAGGGTCGCGATCTGGTCGGTGGTCAGGGACGCAATGGCGTCTGACCGCAACGCCGCCACTGCTGCGGTATTCAGGACAGCAATACCCTGTGTGCCCATGGCAATGACGCCAGCAGTTCCTATGGCCCCTATTTGCGCACTGGTGAGCGCCTGAATTTGGTCGCTGCGCAAAGCGGTGATAGCGGCCGTGTCGAGAACCGCCACATCCCGCGTTTCCATGGCGGCAATCTGCTGGCTGCTTAATGCGCCTAGCTGCTCCGCGTTCAGGGCTGCAACCTGCGAGGTGCCCAGGGCGGCGATGGCGGCGGTGGTCAACGCGGCGAGGTCGGCAAGTTCGATGGCTGCAGTTTGGTCTGTGTTCCAAACCCCCACCTGATTCGTCTGCAGCGCAGCAAACTGTTCGGCAGTCATTGCCACAATCTGTTCGGCCGTAAACGCTGCGATCTGTGCGGTACTCAGTAGCGGAATAAGGTCAGTGGCCAGTGCGGCAACCTGATCGGGGGTCAGGGCTGCAATTTGTGCCGTGGTCAGGGCCTTCAACTGGGTAGAAGTCAAGGTCTCATCCACAGTGACACTGTCCACAGCCGGCGCCTCAGGCGCGGCCGCAATCGCCAGGCCGAGCGACTCGATAATAAAGCGGATAGCGGAAAGCGCAGAGGAAAAACCGAACACGGAGCAACCTTTATGGAACCGGGCCTTCTACAACCCTGCCGGACACAACCTGATGCACTGACCGGGCAACATCTGGGACCGTGGTGACGGGTCACTCCGGTGTTTATCACCTATTTATCGGCTGAAACGGGTAAAAATCCAGCCGCTGACGAAAAAACCCGACCCGGGATTCACTGCACGGCTTGCAGCACCGCGGGATGGCGCCTCACATCCGCCCTCTGCGTTACCACCGCGAACGGTGGTCTTCGGTCACACCCACCAGGGCCTCTATGCGCCGCGCGTGGGCATGGGGAGATGCCTTCACAGTACCGCTGAAGGTGCCAATGGGCTGGATGTAGTAACTGGCGGCCACCAGCAGGTTTTTGCTTTGCTGGCGCGCTCCTTCGGGCTGGAAACGCAGCGACAGCAGGCCGTCGTCCGTGTGAATGTCCCACGGTTGCAGCGGTGCTTGCGGATCGAAGTCAAACCGCACACTACCCAGCAGGATCAGTTGCCCGTCGAGCCACAAGGCGTTCTCGTAATTGCCAAAGTAGCCCTGCTGCAGGTTAAAGCCGACCGTGGGCGAATGGGCCGAAGCCCAGCGCCACTGGGTGTCGCGCGCCAACAGGCCGTTGGAGTAATCGAAGCTGGCCACGCCGCCGGCCAGATCAAAGGTTTTGCCACCGGCCCTGACACTGCCCGTAATGGACAGGGCCGATGATTTGACCGTGGAATGGGCGCAGCCACCATCGCCAATGGGGCCAATGGCACACAAAAACGGCGCCGCCTGGGCGCTGTCGATCTCGGCCTCGATTTGCAAGCCTTTGCGAATGTCCACACGCAGCCGGTAGTGGTGGCCGCGCACATGCTCAAAGCGCAGGCTGGAACCGATGTGGCGAAACCAGCTTGAGGCGCCGTGGGCGGGTCGGTCACCCACCTGCGCCGTCAAGCCTGGCAGGCCGTCTTGCGCACAGTCGATCAGCAGCTTTTTTTGCTGGCGGTCGAACACATAGGCGAACATGGTGTTAGTCCAGCCCAGATCCACCATGGCCAGGCCGACAAAACACTGCTCGGTGGCAATGCCCACGTAATGCCAGCGTTTGTGGTGAAAGCGCGTCCACAACGCCGAACGCTGGAACGCACCCCGCAGGCCCGACCAATCCACCTGCGATGGGCTGCCCGCATAACGCCCGGTGGCGGGCTGGCCGTGGTGCACCACGCCGTGCGGCGCGTGCGGCAGCGTGGGTGCGGCAGCGGACTGGGCGATGGGTTTGGCGGGAGATTGGGTTGCGGACATGGTTCACTGTTCCAGCGCCAACAATTCGGCCACCGTCTGGCGCCGCCGAATCAACCGGTGCTGGCAGCCCGGGTCAGCACTATCCACCAGCACCTCGGCAATCAGCGGTCGCGTGTTGTAGTTGGATGACATGGAGGCGCCATAGGCTCCGGTGTCGTGAATTACCAGCAGGTCCCCCACGCGGGCAGATGGCAAGGAACGCTCCAGCACCACACCGCCCTCGCCTTGCGTGAACACGTCGCCCGACTCGCACAGCGGACCGCCAACCACGGTGTCGCACAACGGGCCTGTCGACTTGCTGCCGTCGGCATGGATGAGATCCATTGCGTGGTAAGTGCCGTACATGGAGGGGCGCATCAGGTCGTTAAAGCCGGCATCCACCAGCACAAAGTGTTTGGAGCCCTGGTTCTTGACGGCGCGCACCTCGGCCACCAGCACACCGGATTCAGCCACCAGGTAGCGACCGGGTTCGAGCTCCAGCGTCACCGGGTGGCCCAACATCTGCGCAATGGTCTGGCGCGCGGCATCCCACATGGAAAAATAATGCGCCGTGTCGATGGAGGGCTCACCGGCCCGATACGGAACCGACAAACCGCCACCGGCCGATATGGCCAGCACATCCAGGCCCTGCGCCTTGACTGCTTCCACCAACTTCACCATAGCGCCACACACTTCTTGCAGATGGGCATAGTCCACCCCCGAGCCAATGTGCATGTGCAAGCCCTGCAGTGCCAAGCCGTGGGCACGCACTTTTTCGCACGCCAGCGCCAGATCGCCATGCCAGATGCCGTGTTTGCTTTGCTCACCGCCGGTGTTGGTTTTGTTGCTGTGGCCGTGGCCAAAGCCGGGGTTGATACGCAGCCACACCGGGTGGCCGGGCTGGGCCGCGCCCAACTGCTCGAGCATGTCCACCGAGCCACAATTCACCGGTACGCCCAGCTCCACCACGCGCGCCAGCGTGGCATGGTCCAGCAGGTCGGCGGTTAACACGATCTCGGCGTGGGGTTTGCCGTCTGCGGTGTGCAGCCCCGGCACAAACCCGGCCGCCAATGCACGCTCCACCTCGCCCAGAGACACCGAATCCACCACCACGCCCAGGCGCTTCATGTGGCGCAGGATGTGGGTGTTGGAGTTGGCTTTTTGCGCAAAACGCAGCACGTCAAACGGGCGCAAGGTCTCGACTTGGCGGGTAATGGTGGAGGCGTCGTACACCCACAGAGGGGTGCCGTATTGTTGGGCCAAAGCGGCCAGGATGGAGGGTAAAAAGGGGTTCATCGCCCAATCTTAAGCCACTGCGGGCCCATGCAGCAATGACCCGCATTTTCAGTGACCAAATCGGCCATTTGCGCACACTGGATGCGCGCAAGCAGCTACTGTTTTAATAGCAATTTGATGGTTTCGCCTGCCCGGCGTGCTGCTACGGTGCGGTGCTGCGTGTGGACCCAATCGCGGCAGGCCTGGGGCGCCATGGCCGCGGCGTACAGCCAGCCCTGGGCATATTGCACCCCCAGGTCCCCGAGGAATTGGGCTTGCGTTTCGGTCTCAACGCCTTCGGCCACCATGGCCAAATCCAGTTCCCGGCCGATACTGACCATGGCACGCAACAACGACTCCGACCGGACATCGGTGCCAATAGGGCTTACAAATGCACGGTCGAGCTTGATAAGCGTCAGCGGTAACTGCGCCAGCCGCGCCAGTGACGAGAAGCCGGTGCCAAAGTCGTCCAGATGAACGCCGAAACCCATGGCGCGGCACCGGCTCATAAAAACAGTGGACTCGTGTTCATTTTCTGCCACACACGATTCGGTCAGCTCGATATCCAGCAATCCACCGGCCTGCGTCTGCGCCGCCTGCAGGCGATCCAGCAACTCGGTATCCGCCAGCTGCTTGGCGCTGACATTCACCGCGATACGAATGGACAAACCGGCCGCAGCCCAGTCGGCCGCCTGCTGTGCGGCGGTGGCCAGCACCCAGCGCCCAATGGGAATGATCCAGCCAGACACCTCCGCCCGCGCAATAAACTGATCCGGCCGGATAGCGCCACGCTCGGGATGGGTCCAGCGCAGCAGCGCCTCCACGCTTTGCACCGCACCGTCTCCCAACCCCACTTTAGGCTGGAAATGCAGTGCCAGTTGCCGCCCTTCGAGCGCCAGACGCAGGTGGTGATCGAACCACAAGCGCACCTGGGCGTCGGCATCCATATGGGGCTCGTAACTGCCCACATTCTTGCCGCCGTGCGCCTTGGTGGCGTGCAGGGCCACATCGGCCATGCGAAACAGCTCATCAATCTGCACCGTATTGAGCGGACTGCGGGCAACGCCAATCGATGCATCGGGATAAATCGTCAGCTCCCCCACCTTCAGGGGTGCACGCAGGCGCTCCAGTATGCTGCTGGCGAGTTGGCGCAAGGGATCCAGGTCAATCAGGTTCACTGTGAGAACCGTGAACTCGGCGCCAGTCGAGCGGGCCGTTTCCCCATGGTGTGCCACCACCCTGGCAAGGATTTCCCCCACTGCGGCAATCACCGAGTTACCCACCGTGGGACCAAAGTTATCGTTCACCAGGCGGAAACCGTCCAGATTGACCGTCAGCAGGGAAAACGGTGTGTGCTGGTCAATCAACTCCTGCATGCGCTGGCGCTGGCCATGTGCACTGCGCAAGCCCGTAATGGCATCCACATACACCAGGCGGTGCAGGCGCTCGCGTGCATCCTGCACCTCGGTCAGTTGCTGCGACAGGTTGTTGCTGAGCGCCACCGCCTTGCGAAACTGGTGCTTGAAGCTGTTGCCCGACATCGACCCCAAAATTCCCCCACACACAATCACCGCCAGCAACACCAATGGAAAGCCTAAAGGCGCAACGGCAGCGCCCGTCACCGGAATCTGCGCCCACTGCATCCACGCAATCAGCAGCACCCCCAAGCAGGCAACCACCATCATGGACACCGCCTGGCGCCTATCCACCAGCCAGCCACCGGCCGTAACCATGACCGGCAACACCACCAATATGGGCGCATCAAAACCGCTGCGGCGCGCGCCACCAAACAACGCCAGCAGCATGCCACCCCATAACAAGGCCACCATTGCCGCACGAAAGCGATTGGAATAAAGGAACACCAGCACCAACACCGTTAATGCCAACGCCAGCCAGGGGACGATTCCAGGATCGGTGCGGAAATGATTGGCCAGCACCAGGTAAATACACGCCGCGCCCCCCAGCACCGCGGCCACCGCGCGCATGGCTTGCACACCCTGGCTGGCTATGAAGACCGATTGGTCATCGCTATCGGTGGGGAAGACACTGATCCGGGACATGGCATCCACCCTACACCAATTCGCGCAGAACCGGACAACAATCTGCGTCAACCTAGGGAAAACCGCTACCAATCAGGCCCGGCTACGCCGAACGCAAAAGTGGTGCTGGCCAACGAAGACCGTCCGGCACGCTCTTATTTGTGTAGCTAATAACGCCCGCCAGCCGGGCGGCAGGTGGGTTTTTAATCAAAATCTCAATCATCTCCACCAGTGGCTGCCCCTGGGAAAAGCACCTCGGTGTAGCCGAACTGTGAAAAATCCCGCATGCGCATGGGGTACAGTTTTCCCCACAGATGGTCGCACTCGTGCTGCACCACGCGGGCGTGAAAGCCCTCTACCGTGCGGTCTATTGCGTCGCCATATTGGTCAAACCCGGTGTAGCGAATAGAGGACCAGCGTGGCACCAGGCCGCGCAAGCCGGGCACCGACAGGCAGCCTTCCCAATCCAGTTCTTCGGTCTCGCCCAGTGGCGTAATGACCGGGTTGATCAGCACCGTGGACGGTACCACCGGTCGATCCGGGTAACGCGGATTGCGCGCGTTCGATCCAAACACCACCAGTTGCAAGTCCACCCCAATCTGCGGCGCCGCCAGCCCCGCACCGCTGGCGGCACGCATGGTGTCCAGCATATCGGTGATGAGCAGGTGCAGCCCATCGCTGTCGAAGTCGGTCACCGGCTGCGCCACGCGCAGCAAGCGGGGGTCGCCCATTTTGAGAATGTCGCGTACGGTCATGGTTCATCCGGTACAAAAGTTGTCAGGCTGCAGGCACCGGCAGGAGCATGGTTAACATGGTGGCCTCATCCACCACGTCCACACCCAATTCCTGGGCTTTGGTTAATTTACTGCCCGCATCGTTCCCGGCCAGAACATAGTCGGTCTTTTTGCTCACCGAGCCAGCCACCTTGGCACCGGCCGCTTCCAGCAGGTCTTTGGCCTGATCGCGGCTGAGTGTGGGCAGGGTGCCGGTAATGACAAAGGTTTTGCCCGCCAGGGGTTTGGGCGCCTGGGCTGCAGCCTCGCCCTCCTCCCAGGTCACACCGCAGGCGCGCAATTGCGCCACCACCTCGCGGTTGTGTTCCTGTGCAAAAAAGGTGTGCAGGCTCTTGGCAACAATGGGGCCCACATCGTTCACCGCCAGCAACTGTTCTTCCGAGGCGGCCATGATGGCGTCCAGCGTGCCAAAGTGGCACGCCAAGTCTTTGGCAGTGGCTTCACCAATGTGGCGAATGCCCAGGCCAAACAGGAAACGCGGCAGCGTGGTGTGTTTGGATTTTTCCAGCGCATCGACAATGTTTTGGGCCGACTTTTCGGCCATGCGGTCCAGAGCAGCAAGTGCGGGTTGATCGAGCGTCAAATCGGGCAGAGATCCGGCAAAGTCCGAATCACCAACTGCTCTACCAGCTTGTCCCCCAGGCCTCGCCCTCGGCCGCGCCCTCAAAGTGGACAGGCGCGGCGCTGCGCCGGGCAGAACAAGCCACCGTGCAGGGTGGTCCTTTGCGGCTGCGCACCACGGAACCGCCACACCCGCCACTGCAGCGGTGGTTCACGTACGGGTTACGCGGTGTCGGTCGACCGCTATCGAGCGGCGCCACGGCGCTGTCGCAAACAGGGCAGCTTCGTCGGCATGCGGCCGGAAGGGGCCCGCTCGGGGGAGCGAGGACCGCGTGCCAGCGTGGGGCCACACCACCCACGACTTCGGGAATCACATCCCCTGCCCGCCGCACCACCACCACATCACCCACACGCACGTCTTTTTTACGCACTTCAAACAGGTTGTGCAGCGTAGCGTTGGACACCGTAGTGCCACCTACAAACACCGGCTCCAACCGCGCCACCGGGGTGAGCTTGCCGGTGCGCCCGACCTGTACATCGATGCCCAGGACCGTGGTGAGTTGTTCCTGGGGCCGGGTATTTGTGCGCCACGGCCCAGCGCGGTTCGCGGGTGACAAACCCGAGTTGGCGCTGCAGCGCCAGGCTGTTGACCTTGTAGACCACGCCGTCAATGTCATAAGGCAACTGATCGCGCAGTGCCGCTATGTGCTGGTGGTATGCTATCAATTCGGGAGCGCCTTGCGCACACTCCACTTGGTCTGCGACCGGAAAACCCCATAATTTCAGGGCCTGCAACAAGGCAAAATGGGTGCCAAAGGCTGGGCCGCCCTGCTCGGCGGGTGTCACCTCGCCAAGGCCATAGGCGAAAAAGCTCAAGGGGCGCTGCGCGGCAATGCCAGGGTCGAGCTGGCGCACTGCGCCAGCGGCGGCGTTGCGCGGATTGACAAAGGTCTTCTCGCCTTTCTCTCGCTGCTTTTCATTGAGCGCCTCAAAGTCGTCGCGGCGCATATAGACTTCTCCGCGCACTTCCAGCACCGAGGGAACCTCAAAGCCAGTTTCTTCGCCCGGCGACGGGGACGGACGCTCCGGCCTGCGCACGGAGGCGCCGATTTTCAGGGGTATTTGACCGATGGTGCGAATATTCTGCGTCACGTCTTCGCCAAACTCACCATCACCCCGCGTGGCGGCCTGCACCAATACGCCCTGCTCATACCGCAGGCTCATGGCCAAACCATCGAACTTGAGTTCGGCAACGTACTCCACGGGGGCATCGGCCTGTGTCAGCTCCAGTTCCTTGCGCACCCGCGTATCAAAGGCTTGCGCGCCAGAGGATTCGGTATCGGTTTCGGTGCGGATGCTGAGCATGGGCACCGCGTGGCGCACCGTTGCAAATTGCGCCAAGGGTTTGCCGCCCACGCGCTGGGTGGGTGAATCGGGCGTCACCCAATCGGGGTGGGCCACCTCAATCGCCTGCAATTCCCGAAACAGGCGGTCGTACTCGGCATCGGGCACCGTGGGGGCATCAAGCACGTAATACTGGTGCGCGTAGCGGTGCAACTGTGCACGCAGATTTTGCAGCCGCTGGGCATCGACATTGGTGATGGGGTCGGGTGCCGGTGCCGCAAAAAGGTCCTGTGTTCGCATGCGTCCCGTCCCCAATCAGGAGAACAGGCGCCGTGCCAACATGGAGCCAGCCGCCAAATCGCGCTGCTCCAGGGTGGCATACAAAGACTGCAATTCGACGCCAATCACATCCATGGTCTGCGCAGCCAGAGGTTGCCCGTTGTCGTCGGTCACGACGCCGTCCATGTTACTGGCCAGGGTGAAAGCGGCCTCCCGCATGCGCTCAAACGGATGTTCGGCGCGCGCCACCTGGGCCACGTCCAGATGCAAGGTAATGTCGCGGATCGCCGACTGGGCCGGATCTTCTGCCAAAGCGGCCTGGGAATCGAAGCTCAGTACCAACACCGGGGCCTGCCCTTCTTCACTGGCCGGCAGCACCATGCGCCCCGGTATCACGCCCACCACAAAGCCCAGACTGGCTGCGTGTTGCTGGATGTAGCCAGGGCTCCACGATGCGTTGCGCGCCCGAATGGTAAAGCCCAGCTGGGCATCGTGCGCGCTGGCGAATTGGTCCAACTCACGTGCCCGGGCCACCTCGTCGAGCATCTCCGGAAACTCGGGTGTGGCGTTAATGGCATCGCTAAAGGCCTGCGTCTTGACGACGAATTCTGAATACTCTATCTCGTTGAGGGCACCCGATCGATTGGCCAGCTGCACACCGGCCTGAAAACCGCCATACCGCTGTCCGGCAACGGGAGGCTCCCACACCATGGTGTGCAGGTTGTACCCTTCAATGGCAAACGGTTTGCTGCCGACACGCCGTGTCGCTGGCATCGCCGCCAGTACGGCCTCTCCCGACACGGCGCTAACGTGGCTGTCCAGCGCTATGGTGGCAATCACGTCAATGAGGGAATCCATCACCGGACGGCGACTGACGGTGGGCAAGGTAAAGGGCGCATGGTCCAGCGCACTGACCTCCAGCACAGGCTCACGGCCTTCGTCCAACCCGGAGTCACCTTCGGTGCGGTCCAGCCGCGCCTGGCGGGGTGCATTTTTGCGGGCGCTCCAGGCACCGTGGGCCACTACCGCAGCCAGCACCAGCCCCCCTGCGATCGCCAAACCAATCTGTAAATTACTCATAGTGGGTTCAGGCCAGTTCAGCCAAGCTAATGGCGGACTCCATGTCCACCGCAACAATACGCGACACGCCCTGCTCCTGCATGGTCACGCCAATCAGTTGTTTGGCCATTTCCATAGCAATCTTGTTGTGGCTGATAAACAGAAACTGCGTCCCTGCGCTCATGCTGGACACCAGTTTGGCATAGCGCTCGGTGTTGGCGTCGTCCAGCGGTGCATCCACCTCGTCCAGCAGACAAAACGGTGCCGGGTTGAGCTGGAAAATGGCAAACACCAGCGCAATGGCAGTCAACGCCTTCTCGCCGCCGGACAGCAGGTGAATGGTCTGGTTTTTCTTGCCCGGCGGCTGCGCAATGACCTGCACGCCGGAGTCCAGAATTTCGTCACCGGTGATGACCAACCGCGCATTACCACCGCCAAACAATTCGGGGAACATGCGGCCAAAATGGTAGTTGACCTTCTCGAAGGTGCCCGAAAGCATGTCGCGCGTTTCGGCGTCGATTTTGCGGATGGCGTCTTCCAGCGTTTGCATGGCCTGCGCCAGGTCGGCGTTTTGGGCATCCAGAAACTGCTTGCGCTCACGGGCGGCGGCCAGTTCGTCTAACGCAGCTAAGTTGACCGCCCCCAGCGCGGCGATTTCGCGGTGCAGGCGGTCAATGTCGCCCTGCATGCCAAACAGGCGCACATTGCCGTCCTGGATGGACTGCTCAATGGCGGCCAGGTCGGCCTGCGCATCCAACAACTGCTGTTCATACTGCTCAAAGCCCAGGCGCGCAGCCTGCTCCTTGAGCTGGAATTCGGTGATGCGCTGGCGCAGCGGGTCGAGCTCACGCTCCAACTGCATGCGTCGCTCGTCGCTGGCGCGCAGTTGGGCCGTCAAACCGTCGTATTCGCTGCGGCAGGCGCCCAGGGTTTTCTCGCGCTCCAATTTCAGGGCCAAGGCGTTTTGCAAGCCCGCTTGGGCTGCGGCATCGGTCAGGCGGGCCAACTCGTCCTGGGCGCGCTGTTGTTCCACCTGAACAGAACGTGTCTGTTGCTCGGCGGTTTCCACCGTACGGCTCAGTTCGGCATTACGCGCCTGCAGGCTGCGCTGGGCAAAGGTGGCCTCCTGGGCCTGGCGCTCCAGGCTGCGCTGCTGTTCGCGACAGACGCCCAGAGTGCGCTGCACTTCGATGACCCGCTCATCCAGTTCGGCGTGGCGCTCCTGGCTATCGGCCAACTCCAGGTCCAGCGACTCAAACTGGCCTTCTGCCGTTGCGCGGCGCTCTTGCAAATCGTCCAGCTGGGCCTGCACCTCGGCCAGATCGGCGTCAATCTGGGCACTGCGCGCGCGCGCCTGCTCGGCCTGCTGGGTCATACGCAAGGCTTCCACCTGCAAGGCGTGGGCTTGGGTTTGCGCCTCGGTAGCCTCGCGGCGAACGCCCACCAGGCGTTGCGAAGCATCCGCATAAGCCGCCTCGGCCCGCACCAAGGCCGCGCGGGCTTCTTCAGTGATCATGACTTGGGCGCGCAGTTGCTTTTCCAGGTTCTCGATTTCTTGCGCGCGCGCCAACAGGCCGGCTTGCTCGGAATCTTGCGCGTAAAAACCCACGCTATGCCGGGTGACCACATGACCCGATTTCACATAAATGCTTTCACCCGGCTGCAAATTCGCGCGTTGGGCCAGGGCGTCTTCCAACTGGGCGGCTGTGTAACAGCCATCCAGCCAGTCGGCCAGTACCGTCTGGTGGCCGGCGTCATTCACACGCAGCAAATCGGCCAGACGCGGCAGCGCAGACGCTGTGGCAGGGGCCGTGGCATCCGCAGGGCTGAAGAAAGTCAGCTTGGCGGGTGGAGCATTCAGTGCAAAAGCGCGCACCATGTCCAGACGCGACACTTCGAGTGAGGCCAAGCGCTCTCTCAAGGCGCCTTCCAGCGCGTTTTCCCAGCCTTGCTCAATGTGGATGCGACTCCACAGCCCTTGCAAATGATCCAGCCCGTGCTGGGCCAGCCAGGGTTGGAGTTTGCCGTCGGTCTTGACCTTTTCCTGCAGGGTTTTGAGTGCCTCCAGGCGCGCAGAGCAATCGGCTTGGGTCGCCGATTCGGCATTGACCACCTGCTGCTGGGCACGGCGGGCATCGTCGCGCTGGGGCAAGGCCTCTTGCAGTTCTTGCAAACGGGCATCGGCCACCGCAGCGGCCTCTTGTGCCGCCTCACATTGATCCTGCAATTCTTGCAGGCGCGTCTCATCGGGCGCAGCCATGGCGTTGCGGTCGGCACCCAGGCGCTCGCGCCGGGTGGAGGCCTGCCTGAACTGCTCTTCAATGCTGCGCTGCTCGGCCGCCAGCACCTGAATGCGCTGCTGCACCTGGGTCACGCTGGTGCGCTGGTTGTTGGCGGCGGTTTGCGCCTGCAGCAGGGTGTGTTCGAGTTCCGGCAATTGCTGGGCCTGCTCTTCCACCTGTGCGGCCAGCAACTCGGCCTGTTCTTCGCCGTGCAAAGCCAGTTCGGCCAGGCGTTCAATCTCCGCCAGCGCGTCGTCTCGCCGCACGGCCCATTGGCCGATCTGCTCCTGCAAGGTCGCCATGCGTTGCTCGACCCGCTGGCGCCCTTCGACCACAAAGCGAATCTCTGCCTCCAGCCGCCCCACGTCGGTACTGGCCTCGTACAGCAGGCCCTGCGCCTGGTTCACCTGGTCACCGGCCGCATAGTGGGCTTGGCGCACGGTCTCCAGCGCCGCCTCCACATGGCGCAAGTCGGCCATGCGCGACTCCAGCGCATTCACCGCGCTCAGGCCTTCGGTCTGGATTTTGGTCTGGTCGGCCAACGCCTCGGCCCGCTTCAAAAACCACTGCTGGTGCTGTTTTCGGGTGACGTCGGTCTGCAAGGCGTGGTACTTCTGTGCCACCTCGGCCTGCTTTTCCAGCTTGTCCAGGTTGGCATTGAGTTCGCGCAGGATGTCGTCCACACGGGTCAGGTTCTCGCGGGTGTCCGACAGACGGTTTTCCGTCTCGCGGCGGCGCTCTTTGTATTTGGATACCCCGGCCGCCTCTTCGAGGAACAGGCGCAACTCTTCCGGCTTGGATTCAATGATGCGGCTAATGGTGCCCTGGCCAATGATGGCGTAAGCCCGTGGCCCCAGGCCGGTACCCAGAAACACGTCTTGCACGTCGCGCCGGCGCACCGGCTGGTTGTTGATGTAGTAGCTGCTGGTGCCGTCGCGCGTCAGCACACGCTTGACGGCAATCTCGCCAAACTGGGCCCACTGGCCACCGGCGCGGTGGTCGGCGTTGTCAAACACCAGCTCCACACTGGCGCGGCTGGCCGGTTTGCGGGTGTTGGTGCCGTTGAAAATGACGTCCTGCATGGACTCGCCACGCAACTCGCTGGCCTTGCTCTCGCCCAACACCCAGCGCACGGCGTCCATAATGTTGGACTTGCCGCAGCCATTGGGCCCCACCACACCGACCAGTTGCCCCGGCAAGAGAAAGTTGGTCGGTTCGGCAAACGACTTGAAGCCGGATAACTTGATGGAATTGAGGCGCACGGGAAAAAACGGTCAGGCTACGCGGTGGATTTACCAGCCGCCGATGATACCGTGCAGGCGCTGGGGTCCCCCCTCTATGCACCTTGGGGCGCGCAGGCTGCCTACGATTTCAACGCCTGCTCAATTTTGGCAGCCAGGGCGTTCAAAGCGGGCGGTTTCACAATGTAGCCCGACACCCCCAGGGGCACCGCCTCGCCCACTGTCGCCATGCTGGAGTCGGCGCTTAGAAAAATGACCTTGGTGTTGCTGATCTGGTTTTGCGGCAGGCTGCGCAATTGGCGCACAAACTCAATGCCGCCCACCGGCTCCATGTGCACGTCGGTCAGGATCAAATCGGGCTTGAGCCGGATCACCTCGCGCAAAGCCGAGGCACCATCAGAAAACGCATACACATCCAAAATGCCGATGCGCCGCAGGCTGTTCAAAATGTAGGTTGACATGACGGCTTCGTCTTCGACCACCACCACGCGCGCTCTTTTGATGTCCATGGGATTGTTTCCAGGGTTGCGAAAACAGGGGCGAGTTTAGACCTTATGCGCCCATGTAGGCGCTAATTTCATGCTGCAGCGCAAGCAATTGCGGCCGCAATGTTGCATAACCGGAGCGCACGGCATCGAGTTGGCCGGATTTGGCCTGCAGTTCCAGTGCCGCCACCCCATTGCACAGGGGTTCATGGCAAAAGATAGGCATACAACCTTTGAGCGAATGCAATAATTTGCCCGCACCGGGGGCATCTCCCTGCGCCAATAAAACGTCGATAACGGGGGCATCGCGCTCGAGCATCTCCTGCAGCATGGGCAACATTTCCCGCAGGGCTTCATTACCACCGACACGTTCAGCCGCACTCACCAAGTCCAGATGCGTGGCCTGCTGCGCCATAGAAGGGTTGTCGGACATGGAAGGCTCCTGATAACTGCGAAAAAGACCCCGTGGTAACGAATAGCGCGCCGATATGAACGGCCCAGCGCGCCCGGTCCTTCAGTGTACCAAGCGCTCAGGGATAATGCGCCCCCATGAATCCGAATTTGTCCCGCCTGCAGGCCTACCCGTTTGAGCGCCTGCGCCAGATATTTGCCGACGTCAAGCCCAACCCCGCATACCGCGCCATCAGCTTAGGCATTGGCGAGCCGCGCCACGCCACCCCCCAGTTGGTCAAAGACGCGTACTGTGCAGCCATTGCGGGCACCGGCTTGTCGGGCTATCCGGCAACCACTGGCGAGTTGGGGCTGCGCCAATCGATTGCCCAATGGTTGCAGCGCCGTTACGCGCTGAACTTGGACGTGGCGACCCAGATTTTGCCGGTCAACGGTTCACGCGAGGCCCTGTTTGCCTTTGCCCAAACCGTGGTTAACCCCGCCCTGCAGAAATCGGCCGATGCGCCGGTGTGGGTGGTCTGCCCCAACCCGTTCTACCAAATTTACGAAGGTGCGGCCTATCTGGCCGGGGCCCAGCCCTACTTTGTACCCTCGGTACCCACGCGCAATTTCGCGCAAGACTGGGACAGTGTTCCGGCCAGTGTGTGGGAGCGCACCCAACTACTGTACGTGTGCTCCCCCGGCAACCCGGCCGGTGCGGTGATGCCGCTGGATGAATGGCGCAAACTGTTTGGACTGAGCGACCGCTACGGTTTTGTCATTGCCTCGGACGAGTGTTACAGCGAAATCTATTTCCGCGACGAACCGCCTTTGGGTGGGTTACAGGCCGCCGCGCAGCTGGGGCGCGCCGATTTTAAGAACCTGCTGATGTTCACCAGCCTGTCCAAACGCAGCAATGTGCCGGGTATGCGCAGCGGTTTTGTGGCCGGGGATGCACGCCTGGTGCAGCAATTTTTGCTCTACCGCACCTACCATGGCAGCGCCATGAGCCCGGTGGTGCAAGCCGCCAGCGTGGCTGCCTGGAACGATGAGACCCATGTGGTGGACAACCGCACGCAGTACCGCACCAAATTTGCCCAGGTCACACCAATGTTGACCCAGGTACTGGACGTGGCCCTGCCCGACGCGGGCTTTTACTTGTGGGCAGGCGTCGACACGGCCCGGTTTGGCAGCGATACGGATTTCGCCCGCGACTTGTTCGCTCAATACAATGTGACCGTTTTGCCGGGCAGCTTTTTGGCGCGCGAGGCACATGGCTACAACCCGGGGGCCGGACGCATCCGCATGGCGCTGGTGGCCGAAGCCGCCGAGT
Source organism: Candidatus Aalborgicola lynettensis (assembly GCA_016719405.1). Classification (GTDB taxonomy): domain Bacteria; phylum Pseudomonadota; class Gammaproteobacteria; order Burkholderiales; family Burkholderiaceae_C; genus Allorhodoferax; species Allorhodoferax lynettensis. The sequence continues at coordinate 621,328 of JADJZE010000001.1, read as the reverse complement.
GTGTGGAGGCCGCCCAGCGTATGGTTGAATTTGTGCAATCCCGCACCTGAAACTGTGCGGGGCAGACGGTTTGCGCTGCCCCGATCTGATAAGAAAGAAGCCTGAAATGACCCAACACCTGCAAGCCACCATTGAAGCCGCGTGGGAAGACCGCGCCAATATCTCCGTCGCATCCGCCCCCGCTGTAACGCGCGACGCTGTGGAGCATGTGCTGAACGAGTTGGACGCCGGGCGCCTGCGCGTAGCCACCCGCGAAGGCGTGGGCCAGTGGACTACCCACCAGTGGATCAAAAAAGCGGTGTTGCTGAGTTTTCGCCTCAAGGACAACGCCATCATCCAGAGTGGCGACCTGGCCTTTTACGACAAGGTGGCTACCAAATACAGCGGCATGACCGAGGCCGAACTCAAGGCCACTGGCGTGCGCGTGGTGCCCCCTGCCGTGGCGCGCCGTGGCAGCTACCAGGCCAAGGGTGTTATTTTGATGCCGTCTTACTGCAACATTGGCTCGTTTGTAGACGAAGGCTCGATGGTGGACGCCTGGGCCACCGTGGGTTCGTGTGCGCAGATTGGCAAAAACGTGCATCTCTCGGGCGGCGTGGGCATTGGCGGTGTGCTGGAGCCCATGCAGGCGGGGCCCACCATCATTGAAGACAACTGCTTCATCGGCGCGCGCTCCGAAGTGGTGGAAGGCGTCATCGTGGAAGAGAACTCGGTGATTTCCATGGGTGTGTACATCGGCCAAAGCACCAAAATTTATGACCGTGCCACCGGTACCGTCAGTTATGGTCGCGTGCCCGCGGGCTCGGTGGTCGTGGCGGGTAATTTGCCCAGTGCCGACGGAAAATACAGCCTGTATTGCGCCGTGATCGTCAAGCGTGTGGATGCCCAGACCCGCGCCAAGACCAGCCTGAACGACTTGCTGCGCGACTAAAACAGCACACACTTGCGACAGCGCAGACAGTATTTGGCAAATTCGCGGTTTTTACGTTTTTAAGCGAGGTACAAGCGATGGCAACCACACCGACTTCCAGCGGCACCATGGAACGCATCCTGCGGCTGATGAGCGAGAAAAAAGCGTCCGACGTCTACCTGTCGGCCCACTCGCCGGCCCTGATCCGCATCAACGGCCAGTGTGTGCCCATCAACAGCCAGGCGCTGCCCGCCGATGCACCCAAAAACCTGTTGGCCGAGGTGCTGGCGCCGGAACGCATGGACGAATTGGAACGCGAGGGCGAACTCAATATGGGTTTCCCCATTGCCGGGCTGGGGCGTTTCCGTGTCAGCGCCATGCGCCAGCGCGGCTCCATCGCGGCGGTGATCCGCTTCATTGCGGTGGAAGTCCCCCCCCTGCACAGCCTGTCGGTACCGGCGGTTCTGGGTGATCTCATCATGGAAAAACGCGGCCTGCTGCTGATGGTAGGGGCCACCGGTGCGGGCAAAAGCACCACGCTGGCGTCGATGATCGACCACCGCAACGAACTGGTGTCGGGCCACATTCTGACCATCGAAGACCCGATCGAGTTTTTGTTCAAAAACAAAAGATCGGTCGTCAACCAGCGCGAGATCGGGACCGACACCGCCGCTTTGAATGTGGCACTGAAAAACGCCTTGCGCCAGGCGCCCGACGTGATTCTGATCGGCGAAATCCGCGACCGCGAAACCATGTCGGCGGCGATTGCGTATGCGCAGTCGGGCCACCTGTGCCTGGCCACCATGCACGCCAACAACAGCTACCAGGCGCTGAACCGCATTTTGAGTTTTTACCCGGTGGAAGTGCGCCCCACCATGCTGGGCGACCTGGCTGTTTCGCTCAGGGCGGTGGTCTCGCAGCGCCTGCTGCGCAGCACCACCGGCGCACGCATGCCGGCGGTAGAGGTATTGCTCAATACCAAGCTGATTGCCGAGCTGATCGAAAAAGGCGACTTTTCTGGCGTCAAGGAAGCCATGGAAAAATCCATGGCCGATGGCTCACAGTCGTTCGAGCACGACATCGCCCGCATGATTGTGGAAGGCTTGGTAGACCGCAAAGAGGGCATGGCCCACGCCGACTCCCCCACCAACCTGCTCTGGCGCATGCAAAACGACTTCAGCAAAGCCGCCCAACCTGTGGCCGCCGCCGAGGAAGACGAAGGCGCGTCGTTCACCGAAATCACCCTGGACGTTAAACATTGATGAGTGCCACCAACGCAGTAGCTAGCATGGGGGCTAGATGACCACCGCCACGCTACGCCTGACCGAAGAACTGATTGCCCGCCCTTCCGTCACCCCCGACGACGCCGGTTGCCAGGAACTGATTGCCAGCCGCCTTGCCGCGCTGGGCTTTGCCTGTGAAACCATCGTCAGCGGCCCGGCCGACGCTCCAGTCACCAACCTTTGGGCAAAAAGGCATTCTCCGCACACCGGACGTGCGCAAGCAGCTACTAAAACCATAGCAAAACAGGACGCAACACCCACCCTGGTGTTTGCCGGGCATACCGATGTGGTGCCCACCGGCCCGCTCTCGGCCTGGGACAGCGCGCCATTCACACCCAGTCACCGCAATGGCCGCCTGTACGGGCGTGGTGCCAGCGACATGAAAGCCTCGCTGGCCGCCTTTGTGGTGGCCACCGAAGAATTTTTAGCCGCCACCCCCAACCCCCATCTGAACATCGCCCTGCTGCTCACCAGCGACGAGGAAGGCCCGGCCCTTGATGGCACGGTGGTGGTGTGCAAGGCCTTGCAAGCGCGCGGCGAAACGCTGGACTACTGCATCGTCGGCGAACCCACCTCGGTCGAGCGCACCGGCGACATGATCAAAAACGGCCGCCGTGGCACCATGAGTGGCAAGCTCACGGTCAAAGGTGTACAAGGCCACATTGCCTACCCGCACCTGGCCAAAAACCCCATTCATTTGGCGGCCCCCGCGCTGGCGGAGCTGGTCACGGTGGAGTGGGACAAGGGCAACGCTTTTTTCCCGCCCACCACCTGGCAGATCAGCAACATCCACGGCGGCACCGGTGCCAGCAATGTGATTCCGGGTGCCGTGGTGATTGATTTCAACTTCCGTTTTTCCACCGAGTCCACACCCGAATCGCTGCAGAGCCGTCTGACCCGGGTGCTGGAGAAGTTTGAGCTGGAATACGACTTGGCCTGGACAGTGGGCGGCCTGCCTTTTCTGACCACGCCTGGCGCACTGGTCGACGCCGTGCGCAGCGCCATTCGTTCGGAGACCGGCATCGAAACCCAACTCTCCACCACCGGTGGTACCAGCGACGGGCGCTTTATCGCCGCTATCTGCCCGCAGGTGATTGAGTTCGGCCCGCCCAACGCCACCATCCACAAAATCAACGAGTTTGTGGCGGTCGCTGACATCGAGCCGCTGAAAAACATCTACCGCCGCGTGCTGGAAAACCTGAACACCCTGCACAGCCCGCCCGCGAGCGCCCCCGCATGACGCTGATGGAACTGATTGAATCGGGCGCCCAGCAACTGCGTGATGCCGGTGTGTCCTTCGGCCACGGCACCACCAACGCCTTTGACGAGGCGGCCTGGCTGGTGCTGTGGTCTTTGGGCCTGCCGCTGGATACTCCGCTGGAAGCCCCTGCCGACAACCCGGATTCCATGGCAAATCGGGCTGTAACGCTCGAGGAACGTGCGCAAGCAGCTACACTTTTGATAGCACGCATCACCACCCGCAAACCCGCTGCTTACCTGACCCACGAGGCCTGGCTGCAAGGTGTGGCGTTTTATGTGGACGAGCGGACCATCGTGCCACGCTCGCTGATTGCAGAAGTCATCGCCGACGGCAGCATCGACTACTGGCTGACCGAATCCACCCAGCGGATACTGGACCTGTGCACAGGCAATGGCAGCTTGGCGGTGATTGCCGCCCTGACCTTTCCCGACACGGTGCTCACCGGCTCCGACCTTTCCAGCGAAGCGCTGGCCGTGGCCCGCATCAACGTGGACAAACACGGCCTGCAGGATCGCATCACGCTGATTGAGTCCGACGGTCTGCGTGCACCCGCGCTGCAGGCACGGGGCCCGTTCGATTTGATTTTGTGCAACCCGCCCTACGTCAACACCCAGAGCATGGCCACCCTGCCCGCCGAATACCAGGCCGAGCCGGTGCTGGCTTTGGCGGGTGGAACCGATGGCATGGACTTTGTACGCACGCTATTGGCCGAGGCACCGGCGGTGATGGCGCCGGGCAGTGTGCTGGTGCTGGAGATTGGCAACGAACGCGACTACTTTGAAGCGGCATTTCCGAGTTTGGAAGTGGTTTGGTTGCAGACCAGTGCGGGGGATGACCAGGTATTGCTGGTGACTAGGGAGGCGCTTTTGGCGTGTTCAGCACTTTTGCATGGCCCGAAACCTGGCGCACTGGGTAAGTGACTCCGTTCGTGTCCCCCGCCCGCTGTGCGGGCTCCTCCTTTACCTCACTGCGCCACTCACCCCGCGCACCAGGTTTCTACCGCATCGCTCAATTTGCCACCTGTATTTTTTCGAACTCGACCTACCGCTGCCAGGCGGGAGGATGGGGTGCTGCAAAGCTCCGTACAAGGCGGAGCCCGCGCAGCGGGCGGGGGACACGGAGCTTTGCAGTACCCCATCCTCCCGCCCACCACGGCTCGTCAAGATGAATCAAAAACATAATCACAATCAACCATGATCACCTTAAAAAATGTCACCCTGCGCCGCGGCGCCAAGGTATTGTTGGACGGCGCATCCGTCACCCTCAACCCCGGTGAAAAAGTCGGTCTGGTGGGACGCAACGGTGCCGGTAAATCGTCGCTGTTTGCGCTGTTCAACGGCAACCTGCACGAGGACGCGGGTGAATACTTTATTCCGCCCCAGTGGCGCATGGGCCAGGTGGCCCAGGACATGCCCGAAACCACCCAAAGCGCCACCGAATTTGTGGTCGAAGGCGACACCGTGCTCCTGGCCGCCCGCCAGGAAGTGACGGCCGCCGAGGCCACCGACGACTACAACCGCATGGCCCACGCCTACACCGAGTTGGGCGACGCGGGCGAACACGACGCGGCGGCCCGTGCCCAGGCGCTGATTTTGGGTCTGGGTTTCAAGACCAGCGAACTGGACAACCCGGTCAACAGCTTCTCGGGCGGCTGGCGCATGCGCTTGCAACTGGCCCGTGCGCTCATGTGCCCCAGCGACCTGCTGCTGCTGGATGAACCCACCAACCACCTGGATTTGGACGCGCTGGTCTGGCTGGAAGCCTGGCTGAAAAAGTACGAAGGCACCATGCTCGTTATCAGCCACGACCGCGAATTTCTGGATGCGGTGACCAATGTCACCCTGCACATCGACGCAGCCAAACTCATGCGTTATGGCGGCAACTACAGCAAGTTTGAAGACATGCGCGCCGAGCAGATGGAGCTGCAGCAAAACGCCTTTTCCAAACAGCAAGACAAAATTGCCCACCTGCAAAAGTTCATTGCCCGCTTCAAGGCCAAGGCCAGCAAGGCCAAGCAGGCACAAAGCCGGGTCAAGGCACTGGACCGCATGGAGAAGATTGCGCCGCTGCTGTCCGAGGCCGACTTCACCTTTGAGTTCAAAGAGCCCGCCAACCTGCCCAACCCCATGCTCTCCATGAGCGGCATCAGCGTGGGCTACCCCGCACCTGAAGGTTCCCCCGAAGGCACGCCACCCACCACCATCGTGCGCAACATCAGCAAGTCGGTGCTGGCGGGCCAGCGCATCGGTATTTTGGGCGCCAACGGGCAGGGTAAATCCACGCTGGTTAAAACCATTGCCCGCGACCTAAAAATTCTCAGCGGCGAAATCACCGAAGGCAAGGGTCTGAACATTGGTTACTTTGCCCAGCAAGAACTCGACGTGCTGCGCCCGGCCGACAACCCGCTGGAACACATGATCCATTTGGTCAAGACCATGACCGCTGACGGAAAGATTTCCGGCCAAGCCACCCGCGAGCAAGACCTGCGCAGTTTCCTGGGCACCTTCAACTTTGGCGGCGACATGGTCAAGCAGGCCGTAGGCAGCATGAGCGGTGGTGAAAAAGCGCGCCTGGTGCTGTGCATGCTGGTGTGGCAGCGCCCCAACCTGCTGCTGATGGACGAGCCCACCAACCACCTGGATTTGGCCACACGCGAGGCACTCTCCATGGCGCTCAACGAGTTCGAAGGCACGGTGATGCTGGTCAGCCACGACCGCGCCCTGCTGCGCGCCGTCTGCGACGAGTTCTGGATGGTGTCGCGCGGCGGTGTCGAGCCGTTTGACGGCGACCTGGACGACTACCAGCGGTATTTGCTCGACGAAGCCAAGCGCCAGCGCGAAGCCGCCAAGGAGGCGGCCAAACCGGTGGCAAAGCCACAACCGGCGCCAGTGGCCGCACCCAAGGCCAAAGCCAAAGGTTCCACTTCACCCAAACTGCAAAAAGAGTTGCAAGACGTGGAAGCGCGCATGGGCGTGCTCAACGGCGAAGGGGCGGCGCTGGAAGGCCAGCTTTCCACCAATGCGCATCCGCACGAAATTGCCGACATTGGCAAAAAGCTCAATGCCGTCAACGAAGAACTGGCGGCGCTGGAAGAGCGCTGGCTGGAACTGAGCAGCAAGATAGACGGTCCATAAACAACAAAGGCCCCGTTCGCGAAGAATGGAGCCTTTGTTGAAAGTGGCACATAGGCGGACTAAGGTTTATCCGGCCGTCGCCTCTTCGGGCTTGGATTTGCCTTCTTTCTTGGGCGTGGGTTGAATGTCGAGCAGAACCTCGCCACTTTCCACACCCTTGGCATCGGTGGTGATGGCCATGTCCACAGTCAGGCGACCACCTTCGGTCAAACGGCCAAACAGCAATTCATCGGCCAGGGCACGGCGAATCGTGTCTTGAATGAGGCGCTGCATGGGGCGAGCACCCATGAGCGGATCGAAGCCCTTTTTGGCCAGGTGCTTGCGCAAGGTGTCGGTAAATGTTACTTCGACCTTTTTATCCGCCAACTGGGTTTCCAGCTGCAACAAGAACTTGTCGACCACCCGCAAAATGACGTTCTCGTCCAGTGCCTTGAAGCTGACAATGGCGTCCAGGCGGTTGCGGAACTCGGGCGTGAACAGGCGCTTGATGTCCGCGGCTTCGTCACCCGCTTCACGCGGATTGGTAAAGCCAATGGTGGCCTTGTTCATGGTCTCGGCACCGGCATTGGTGGTCATGACGATGATGACGTTGCGGAAATCCGATTTGCGGCCGTTGTTGTCGGTCAGCGTGCCGTGGTCCATCACCTGCAACAGCACGTTGAAGATCGCCGGGTGGGCCTTCTCAATCTCATCGAGCAGCAACACGCAATGCGGCTTCTTGGTGATGGCTTCGGTCAGCAAACCACCTTGGTCAAAACCCACATAACCCGGGGGCGCGCCAATCAGGCGGCTCACGGCGTGCTGCTCCATGTATTCACTCATGTCAAAGCGAATCAGGTCAATGCCCATGATGTAGGCCAATTGGCGGGCGGCTTCGGTCTTGCCCACGCCGGTGGGGCCGCTAAACAGGAAGGAGCCAATGGGTTTGTCACCCTTGCCAATGCCCGAACGCGCCATTTTGACGGCCGAGGCCAGAACGTCGAGCGCCTTGTCCTGTCCGAAAACCACGTTTTTCAGGTCACGTTCCAGCGTTTTGAGTTTGCCGCGGTCGTCGTTGGAAACATTGGCGGGCGGAATGCGGGCGATCTTGGCCACGATCTCTTCGATCTCGGTCTTGCTGATGGTTTTCTTGCGTTTGCTGGGCGCCAGAATGCGCTGCGCGGCACCCGCCTCGTCAATGACGTCGATCGCCTTGTCGGGCAAGTGGCGGTCGTTGATGTACTTGGCGCTGAGTTCAGCAGCCGCCTGCAGAGCCGCCACCGCATATTTGACGCTGTGGTGCTCTTCAAAGCGCGATTTGAGGCCTTTGAGAATCTCAACCGTCTGCTCCACCGTGGGCTCAACTACATCGACTTTCTGAAAGCGGCGTGACAAGGCCGCGTCTTTTTCGAAAATACCCCGGTACTCGGTAAACGTGGTGGCACCAATACATTTCAGTTGCCCCGAACTCAGGCCTGGCTTGAGCAAATTGGATGCATCCAGCGTGCCGCCCGACGCGGCGCCCGCTCCGATCAGGGTATGGATTTCGTCAATGAACAGAACCGCGTTGGGCTTGTCTTTCAGGGCTTTCAAAACGCCCTTGAGACGCTGCTCAAAATCGCCCCGGTATTTGGTACCCGCCAGCAGCGCCCCCATGTCCAGCGAGTAGACAGTCGAGTCGGTCAATATTTCAGGCACATCGCCCTGGGTGATGCGCCAGGCCAAGCCCTCGGCAATGGCGGTCTTGCCCACGCCGGCTTCGCCCACCAGCAACGGGTTGTTTTTGCGGCGGCGGCACAAAATCTGGATGACGCGCTCGACCTCGTACTCGCGCCCGATCAGGGGATCAATCTTTCCGTCCTTGGCCAACTGGTTGAGGTTCTGGGTGAATTGCTCCAGCGGAGAGGCTTTTTCGCCCTTCTCGCCACCTGCAGCTTCTTCGTTCTCGACCGCACTTTCACCCGTCTTGGTGGACTCCGGTGGATCACTCTTCTTAATGCCATGGGCAATGAAATTGACCACATCCAAGCGGGTCACGCCTTGCTGGTGCAGGTAATACACGGCGTGCGAGTCTTTCTCGCCAAAAATCGCCACCAGCACATTGGCACCCGTGACCTCTTTTTTGCCACTGCCGGTGGACTGCACGTGCATGATGGCGCGCTGGATGACGCGCTGAAAACCCAGAGTAGGCTGGGTGTCGACATCATCCACACCCGATACCTGGGGCGTGTTGTCCTTGATGAAGTTGGACAGGGACTTGCGCAGGTCATCAATGTTGGCAGAGCATGCTCGCAACACTTCCGCCGCACTCGGGTTATCGAGCAAAGCGAGGAGCAAATGCTCCACCGTGATGAACTCGTGGCGCTGCTGGCGCGCTTCCACAAACGCCATGTGCAGGCTAACTTCCAGTTCTTGGGCAATCATGTGATTTCCTTTTTGCCTTGCTTCGATAAATAACTGTAAACCGTTTTTACTGTAGCCACCACAGCTGTGGTCATTACGCTAAAAATCAACCGGTTCACTGATGCATTTCAATGGATGGCCCGCCTTCAGGGCCGCCTCCAGTACCTGATCGACCTTGGTGGCGGCCACATCTTTGGAGTACACGCCGCATACCGCACGGCCATCGAGGTGGATTTTCAGCATGATGCGGGTGGCGGATTCGAGGTCTTTGCCAAAATACTCCTGAATCACCACCACCACAAATTCCATGGGTGTGTAGTCATCGTTGAGCATGATGACCTGGTGCATTTGCGGCGGCTTGGTACGCTGGGTGCGCCGCTCCAGCACCACAGAACCACCCTCATCCGGAACCAGCGGGCGAACCAGGGGATCGGGTGGATTGATAGGATTATTTGTAGCCATGGATCGAATTCTATCGGTCGCACCCCGCCACGGGGTAACTGCGAAAAACAGGCTTAACTACCTGCGTACATAAATGGCACCAAGGCCAATCCACCTGCCAGCACGCCAATGGCATACCCCTTGAGCAGAGGACGCCCCATGGCCGCGCCACCCGTGCTCCAGGCCATCGTCACCTTGGTCAGCATATTGGACAGTGCCGCAATGCACAGCGCCAGCACGGTGGTTGTGCCCGACAGGCCACCGGCACCCTGCATATGGGCCAGCGAGATCACAATCGCGTCCACATCGGCGGTGCCAGATACTGCCGACAACACGTAAATCCCCACCGTACCCACCCACTGCTGGGTCAGGGGCACCAACACCGCCATCACGGCCAAAAAGGCGCCAAACCCCAATGCAGTGCCCAGGTCGAACGGCGCCATGGGTTGAATGGTGGACTCCCCTTCGCCACTGTGCGTCAGTCGGCGGCCCGCCCAAAGACCCAAGCCCAACAAAACCAGCCCGGTCACCACCAGAAAGACACCAAAAGTCTGCAACAGCACCGGCCGTAACACGGCCAGCAACACGGCGATGCGAAAGAACATCACCCCGCAGGCACTTAAAGCACCCGCTGCAGCGGCACCCGCCAGCGACGGGTTTTGCCGGGTGTACCGGGCCAGGGTCAGCGTGGCCGCCGTCGAAGACGCCAAACCGCCCAGCAAACCCGTCCACACAATGCCACGCTGGGCGCCGGTCAGGCGCATGGCAAAGTGCCCCACCAGCGACAAGCCGGCAATCAAAATAACCGCCCACCACAGCTGGTAGGGATTGATCGCTGCGTAAGGCCCCCAGCCAGCATCCGGCAGACTTGGCAGAATGACCACCGACAACACCAGCAACTGCAGGCCCGCGCGCAACTCACGGTGCTCAATCCAGCGCAGCCCGCCGTGCAAGACCGGCTTCAAGTCCAGCAACACCATCACAATCACCGCCGCAGCCAGCGCCAACACTGCCGAGCCCTGCGCTGCATAGGCCCCCAGCACCAGCGTGAGCAAGGAAGCCACTGCCGTCGTCGCACTCAAATTGCCGGACGCCTTGGCCGCCTGGGTGTACGACACGGCCAGAATCAGCGCCAGCCCCACCACCCCGCCCAGCAGGGGCCAGGGACCGAACTGGGGCAGCAAACTGCCCAACACACCGCCCAGCAGCCCGGTCAAGGCAAAAGTGCGCAAACCGGCAATGCGCGCGCCATCGGGCAAATCGCGGTCGCGCCAGCCGCGCTCCAGGCCAATCAGCAGACCCACGGCCAGCGCGGCGCCCAAACCCAGCGCCCGGGCGAAACTTGCAGGGTATTCACGTTTTCCATTGCCTTGTCCATCCGTTGTTCACCGCCGCTGCAGCCACGCCCGTGCGCGCTGCAAATCGTCGACGGTGTCAATATCCATCACACAACCGCCATCATTTACTATCATTTTTATAGCTGCTTGCGCACGTACCACGTGCGCAGCACCCGTATTTCCTTCCAATGTTTCCAGGGCCACGCGACACGCCGCTGCGAACCGTACCGGGTGGCCCCGCTGCCCCTTAAACACCGGCACCAGCACGGCGGCACCGCCCAGGGGCTCCTGCGCGACCTGCAGCAGTGTGTGCGGCTGCACCAGTGGCAGGTCGGCGGGCAACACCATCCAGCCTGGCGCGTTGCGGGTGGCACGCACGGCGGCTGCAATGCTGTCGCCCATGCCGGGGTGGCCGCCGTCTTCCAGGTGCCAGTACAAACCGCTGGCACGCACCGCGTCCAGCGTGCGCTGCAACACGGTCTTGCCACCCAGATCGGCCTGCAATTTGTGCGTGCTGCCGCCCGACGCGGTAAACCGCGCCCCGCGCCCGCTGGCCAGCACCAGCACCACCGGCAGAAGCTGCGCCTGGCCTGGCGCGACCGGGGAGTGTGGAGCGTACGGGGCGCACCCCAACGCACCAGTAGTGGACGCAGTTGGCGCTGTGGACTCCCACATCATGTGCAACCCCGTACCACCGGGCGCGCCGCCACGGCGCAGGCCGCTGCAGCACATACCGGTTCCGGTTCGGCTGGCGCTTGTTCAAGCTGCGTGTTTTTGACCAGAATGATCTCGGCCCAAATGGCAATCGCAATCTCGGCCGGGGTGCGCGCGCGCAACGCCAACCCTACCGGGCCGTGCAGACGCGCCAGTTGCGCATCATTCAACCCAAAATGCGCCGCCAGGCGCTGCTTGCGCGCCGCCTGGTTGCGTTGCGAACCCAGAGCACCCACATAAAACGCCTGCGAACCCAGCGCCTCGAGCAGCGCCATATCGTCGAGCTTGGGGTCGTGGGTGAGGGCCACGATGGCGGTATGTGCATCGGCCTGCACGGCACGCACGGCATCGTCCGGCATACCGGCCACAGGCTGCATGGGTGGCCCCGGCGGGCTACCCGGCGGCAATGCATAGGCTTCGCGCGGGTCACACACCAGCACCTCAAAATCGAGCGCAGGGGCGATGGCCGCGACCGCCTGCGACAACTGCCCGGCCCCAATCAGCAGCAGGCGCCAGCGTGGGCCCCACACGCTGGTCAGTGTCTGCCCATCAAACTGCAAACGCTGGCCGCGCACGGCCGGTCCCAAGGTAACGGCACCCGTGGCCAACGTCAGTGTGCGGGTGAGCAACTGGTGCGCAGCGGTGCGTGCCAGCACCGTTTGCACCCAGCGGGTATCGGCCAGCGGTTCTTGCACCAGCTGCAAGGTGCCACCACGGCAGGCCGAAGCGGCGCGCGTCATCGGCACTCACACCGTAGGTCAGCACCCGTGGCAAGGTCGGCACTTCCTTGGCCCGGGCAATCAAATCGTCTTCGACGCAACCGCCCGACACCGAGCCACTGAGTACGCCGTCGTGGCGCAGGGCCAGCACCGCGCCCACCGGGCGCGGTGCGCTGCCCCAGGTCTGCACCACCGTTACCAGGCTCACCGCGTACCCGGCCTGGTGCCAGGCCAGGGCGTGGGCCAATACCTGCCGATCAAGACTGTCCATACACCGCCACCCCCAACGGCCCCTGCGGCGCAGGGGCTTCACAGTTGGCATGGTAAACGCTGCCCGTGCGCCGGTCGGCGCTTTATCACAGCGGTTAGTCACAACGGTACAGCGCTGGTGTCCAAACCAATGGTGGGATAATCGAGGGTTTTCCCCCAGATCAAAATTATTTAGCAGACCCTTGATTGGAAGCGTTATGGCACGTCGTTTGATCGCCCTGGATATTGCCTTTTGCAGATGGAAACCCCGAGGCGCCATCGCACGTGGGTGGTTTGCAGATTTTTGAGATCCCCCGCCGACTACCGGGGGCAACTTCGTGGCGGAGCTGAAACCAAACTCGAAGCCATCCCCGCCGCCGAGCCCTTTTAACCTCAAACCAGCTGCAAGGCCTGCCACTGGCGTGGCCGACCTGGGTGGCGGACAAGAACTTCGATATCGACTTTCACCTGCGCCACTCCGCCCCTGCTCTCAACCCGGGGGGCATGGACGAATTGATGAAACTGGTTTCACGCCTGCACGGCCGTCTGCTGGACCGCACCCGCCCGCTGTGGGAGATGTACCTGATTGAAGGCCTGGAAGGCAACCGATTTGGCATTTACACCAAAACCACCACGCGCTGGTAGACGGTGTGGGCGGCATGCGCCTGATGGACCCTGAGCCTGGCCCGCAGCGCCGACGACACCACAACCCGCGCCCTGTGGTCGGACCAGGAAATTGAAAAACGCGTGCGCGCCAAGCGCACCCTTGCCGCCATCGCCCTTAAAACAACCCAAAGCCTGATTGGCCCCGTGCGGGCCTTGCCCCAGGTGCTGCGCGCCATTGCCCTGCCCGGCAAAACGGAAGCTGCCATCGCATTCAAGACTTCCAAAACGGTTTTCAATGGCCACATCACGGCCTCGCGCCGCTTTGCCATCCAGACGCTGCCCATGGCCGAAACCAAAGAGATTGGCAGCATTCTGGGCCACACGGTCAACGATGTGTTTCTGGGCATTTGTGCCACCGCCCTGCGCCGCTACCTGGCCGATAAAAACCGCACACCCGCACTGCCGCTGACCGCCACCGTACCGGTATCGTTGCGCAAGGTTCGACGCAAAAGGGCAACCAGATTTCCTACATTGCCGTCAACCTGTGCACCGACATCACCGACCCTCTGGAGCGCCTGGCGGCCATCGGGCGCTCGGCGGCGGCGGCCAAGCGCGACATGGGTGCGCTGAACCGCCACGCCGTACAAACCCTGGCCGTGGTAGCCCAAAGCACGGCGGCGCTCATCAACCACTTTCACCTGTCCGACCTGCTTACGCCACCGGCCAACCTGGTGCTCTCCAACGTGCCAGGACCGCGCACACCGCTGTACCTGATGGGTGCGGAAATGATTGGCTCCTACCCCATGTCCATCCTGATGGACGGTCAGGCGCTCAACATCACCCTGTGCAGCCACGGCAACCAGCTCGACTTTGGCATTCTGGGCTGCCGCAACGCCATGCCCGACATTGAACGGCTGGCCGACTACGTTGGCGACGCCTTCCACGAGCTGCGCGACCTGGCCGCTGCCCGCACACCCATGACCACCGCACAGAAAAAACCCCCGGCCAAGCCCGCACCGCGCGCGATGGCCCAACCACCGGCAAGCGCAGCCCGGCGCGCCCAAACCCGCGTGGCCCACCCTGTTCCTGCACCACGGCGCAAACGTGCTGCAGCAACCACTGCCACCGTGCAGTAAATCAACCCCAAGTACCTACCTACCAACCCTTACTCTGAAGAAGAACACACCATGGAAGTCAAAGGCAGACACGTCTACAAACAATCGGCAGAAACCGTATTCAAGAGCTTTGGGACCGCAACGTCATTACCAACCGCTTCATCGCTTGGGGCGGGCGCAACATCCAGATCCAGACTTACAAACTCACCAAAACATCGCTGACCTGCTGGTCAGCCGTGAAGTGCCGGCCGACGTACCCACTTTGCTCAAAAGTGCTGGGTGAATGGAACCCGGCCACCCAGGAAGAGACACTGGACCGGCAGCCCCGGCAAAGGGTTATAGCGGCGACCTGAAAATCACCTTCAAGGGCGTGCCCGTCACCATCACCAGCAAGCTGTTTCTGTCCAACGAAGGCGGTGGCAGCGTCAACGCCATGACCATGTATTTCGAAAGCTCCATCCCCCTGATCGGAAAAAAACTGGCCGAATTCGTCGGCAAAGTCGCCGAAGGGGAGATGAAGCGCGAGTACGAATACATCCGCGACGCGCTCAACGCCGCCAACAAATAGGGTACGGACAAGGCCATGCAAGCGTACTGGACCCGTGACGACGTATCGTGGTACCGCCTGCACCTGGCCGACAAAAATTACTCAGTCAAGGCCACCGAAGATCCGTTTGGTGATGTGAACATCCTGGAAATCAAGTCCGAGTGGAGTGGCGGCAAATCCGTCTCGCAAACCCTCGGCCCCGGCGAACTGTACGACCGGGTGGCGCAGGCGTTTCTGGCGGCAAAAAAAGGCGCGGCTTAAAAGCCCGGTCTGCGCCCACCGGCGCGGCGCGCCCGCTGTGCACCCTCCCCCTCCTATACTTCACCCATGACATCCCTCGCCGACCTGCGCAAAAGTTACGAACGTGCCGAGCTGCATGAAGGTGCCTCGCACGCCGACCCGCTGCAACAATTTGGACTCTGGCTGGCTGACGCCATCGCCGCACACGTACCCGAACCCAATGCCATGACCGTGGCCACGGTAGGCAGCGACCTGCGCCCTTCAACCCGCGTGGTGCTCATTAAAGGCTATGACGCTCAAGGCATCACCTGGTTCACCAACTACGAGAGCCGCAAAGGCCACGAGCTGGCGGGCAACCCGTTTGCCGCACTGCAATTCCACTGGGTGGAGCTGGAGCGTGTGGTGCGCATTGAAGGGGTGGTACAAAAAGTCAGCGACGCCGAGAGCGACACCTACTTCCACAGCCGCCCGCTGGACTCGCGCATTGGCGCCTGGGCGTCGCCACAAAGCCAGGTGATTGAGACGCGCACGGTGCTGGTCACCAACGCAGCCAAATATGCTGCCAAATTTTTGCTGCAACCGCCCCGCCCACCACACTGGGGCGGCTACCGGCTGCAGCCCACACGCTGGGAGTTCTGGCAGGGCCGCAAGAGCCGCCTGCACGACCGTTTGTGCTACACGCCACAAACCGACGGCCAGTGGCTGCGCCAGCGGCTGGCGCCGTGACCGGTATAGTCCGGACCGGTCACTGTGTGCGAGCCTGCGTCTGACCAGCGTAATCATATGGAGGAACTAACGATGAATCTGGTGCAACGCGTTCAGGATATTTTGCTCAAACCCAAGGACACCTGGCCGGTGATCGCTACCGAGCCGGGTGATGCCGCCAGCCTCTATAAGGATTACCTGATTTATATGGCGCTGGTGCCAGCCGTGGCGGGCTTCATCGGCATGTCGCTGTTGGGCATCGGCGGCTTCGGTTTTTCGATGCGGGTACCGATTGTTTCCGGACTCATCAGCATGGTGGTCGGTTTTGTATTGTCCCTGGTGGCGGTGTTTGTACTGGGCCTGATTGCCAATGCGCTGGCGCCCTCCTTCGGTGGTACCAAGGACTCCATGGGGGCGCTCAAGCTGGTGGCCTATGGCAGCACGGCGGGCTTTCTGGGCGGCATTTTCAGCATGGTGCCGCAGATGGCCATTTTGGGTCTGCTGGCTGCGCTGTATTCGATCTACCTGATTTTCACCGGCGTAACGGTGATGATGAAGTGTCCGCAAGAAAAAGCCGTGCCCTATACCGCTGTACTGATCGTGTGCGGCATCGTGGCAATGGTCATTCTGGGCGCCTTGTCCGCCATGTTCACCGGTGGTGCCGGTCGCGGCATGGTGATGGGTGGTGGCTCCAGTGCGCCCGACGTATCCATCAACACCCCCGGTGGGTCCGTCAGTATCCCTACAGCCAAGCTGGAAGAAATGGCCAAGAAGATGGAAGAGGCCGGCCAACGCATGGAGAGCGCACAGGCCTCCGGGGATACGGCCGCTGCGGGTAAGGCTGCAGCCGATGTAATGGGCGCCATGATGGGCGGCAATGGGGTGCCTTTTACCTCGCAGGAGCTCAAAAGTTGGTTGCCTGAGAAACTGGGCGGCATGGTGCGCGAAAGTTTTGAGGTGCAAAGTGGGGCCACCATGGGTATCGTTGGCTCAACAGCGCATGCCACTTACGCCGGTGACGACCAGCAGATTCGGCTCACCATCACTGATATTGGCGGTCTCGGCGGCTTGATGGGCATCGCTGCCTGGGCCAACATGACGGTCGACAAGGAGTCCAACGGTGAAGTGGAGAAGGTCTACAAGCAGGGCCAGCGCACGTTGCGCGAGCAGTACCGCAAAGATGCCAGCCAGGCGGAATTCACGGTGGTGCTGGAGAACGGATTGATCGTGGCGCTGGAGGCCGACAACGCCAGCATCGACAAAGTGAAACAGGCCATGTCGGCCCTGGATTTGGGCAAGATGGAGAAAGCCCAGCGTCCGGCGAAATCCTGACCTGCCTGTTACTTCACGGCCACCGCACCGGTAATGCGGTAGTACAGGCCATACGGGTCGTCTGGTAACACGACAAATGCGCCTTCCACCACGACCGGCTCCTGGGTGTATTTGACTGGCGTTTTGGTTTTGACCTCCACCATGCTCTCCGGGCCGCCGGGTACGCAAAAGGAGCAGGTCAGCGGTACAGAACTGAGAATGAAGTGCTTTTGCTTCTCACCCGCTTCCAGCGGCATCATGAAGCCCTGCACGCGCTGGGTCTTTTTGTCCAGCGCCAGCACATCGGCCGGAAACACCGGCAGCAAGCGATTTTTGACCACCCTGGTCTTCACCGCCGTGAGCACCGACCAGGGCAACACGTCGGCACGCACGGGCAGCGGTGCGATGGGGCTGTTGGGGCTGTGCACGCCGGGGCCAGAGCCTGACGGCAATCCAGTGGCGATGGGAGGGCTGAGCACCGGTTCGGATGCTATACAAATAGTAGCTACAAACGCAATACAGACGGGCGCAAAATGCCATTTCTTCATCTGATTTTCCTTGACCAATACTGAATGGAGTGGAGGGACGATAAGGGTACTTTACGGGATGGTGGCGCAACCCCCCTCCGCACCGTCCACCACCCGTGGCATGACCACACGGATCTGCGTGCCCTGCCCCGGCATGCTGGTAACACTGACGTGCCCCTTGAGCACACGGGTGACGATGCCGTGCACGATGTTCATGCCCAGGCCGGTGCCACCGCGGCCCATTTTGGTCGTAAAAAACGGGTCGAAAATGCGGCCGCGCACGGACTCATCCATGCCCAAACCATCATCGGAAACCACCATTTCAACCTGGTCGTCACCAACCGGCCCGATGCGCACGCCAATGTTGCCCGGTGCGCCGGGTTCAAATGCGTGGTTCACCGCATTGAGCACCAGATTGGTCAGCACTTGGCCGTAGCCGCCAGGAAAACTGTCGCAAGCCAGCCCGGCAGGCAAGTCGCGCACAATCTGGAAGGCTGTTTTGCGCAGGGTGGGCTGCAACATGTTGAGCACCTCGGCACTGACCTCGGCCAAATCAAAGCACCGACGCTGGTCGCTGGTCTGGTCCACGGAAACTTGTTTGAAGTCGGCAATCAGGTGCGCCGCACGCGCCAGGTTGTTGTGCGACAAACCCAAGCCTTCCTGCGCGCGCTCCACAAAGCTGCCCAAAGAAGACCGGCGCATGCTCCCCGACGCCATTTCAGCCTGCAGGGACCTTAAATCGGACTCCAGCGTGCTAACGCCAAGCAGCGCGTTACCAATGGGGGTATTGAGTTCATGGGCTACACCAGCCACCACGCGCCCCAGGGAGGCGAGTTTTTCGGACTCCATCATTTCCTTTTGTGCGCGCTCCAGAGTCTGCAGGGCCACCTCCAACGACTGGGTACGCTCTGCCACGCGGTGTTCCAGGTGCTCGTTGGCGTCGGTCAACGCCAGGTTGCGTCGCTCCAGTTGGTCAATCAGGTGGATAAGAGACTGGCGGGTCACTTCCAGGCTGTCGGCCAAGGTACCCACTTCGTCGGTAAAAACGCGGCGAATGGGTACATCGAGCTGCCCTTTTTCAATGCGGTGTGACGCCCGCACCAGACGCTCCAGCGGGCGCACCAGCCGCCAATGCATCAACAGTACGATGACCGACAAGGCGCCAACGGACACTAGCGCTGCCATGCGCACGGACTGCTGGCGCACGCTGTCCTGCGTGCGCAGGTAGCCGGCGGTGGACATGCGGATATGCAGCGTTCCCACTTTCTGACCGCCGCGCTGGATAGCGTAGGACCCCTCTAGTACCAAATGCTGGTCTTGCGTGGGGCGTTGCTGCGCGGCAAAGGCGTGCTGCATGTTGTCAACGACGGACATGGAGACCACGTCGGGTTCGGTCAGAGCGGCCTCCAGAATGGAGTTGGCCTGACCCACCTCAAACTGCCACAGCGGCTCGCGCAGCGCCAGTGCAGTGAGATGACCCAGGCGATCCAGCGCGGCCTGGGTCTGTTCGATATGGCGCTGGCGCAAACCCGACACCTGGTCCAGATACGACACCGTGGTGGCCAACACCACACCCAGCACCACGGTGGCAGCAATCACCACGCGCAGGGACTGCAAGCGCTGGTACAGCGTGCGCAGGCGGGCAGCGAGGTTGGTAAGCGGCATCAAGTGGTGGTTGTTTGCACAGTCTGGCGCATGGTAGCAAGCTTGCCTACAACTTGCCAGCCATCACCGTTGTGCATAGACTGCGGGCGGTGCGCCCGGTGCCGTATGGCGCTGCGTGGCCACCACATTTTGCATAAGGGGGCAGCATGGCATTCAAAACCATAAGCCGGGCCGTTGGCGCGGTGTGCATGTGGGCAGCGCTGGGCATGGCACACGCAGAAACGCTGGTGGTGCTGGGCGATGATGCCTACGCACCGGTGGTGTACGCCGTGCAGGGAAAACCGGCCGGAATTTTGCCTGCCATCCTGGAGCGTGTTGCCGCACTGACGGGCGACCGCTACGAACTGCATTTATCGCCCTGGAAACGCGCATATGAGTTGGCGCTGCGGGCTGAAGGCGGCGTAGTGGGGGTGTCATACAACTCGGAGCGGGCCAAGCTGTTCGACTTTTCCAAGCCGATTTATGACGACGACATCCAGATCATCACGCTCAAAGACAAAACCTTTGCGTTCACCCGACTCATTGACCTGAAGGGCAAAGTGGTGGGTGGCATCCATGGAGCCAGTTACGGCGAGGTGGTGGACAAGGCCGTATCTGACGGACTGTTTACGGTGGAGCGCGATGTGGGAGCTGCCGGGCGGCTGCGCAAACTGCTGGCGGGGCGGCTGGATGCGGCGTTTATCGGCAATGGTGCATTCGGCTTGAACGATGTCATCCACAGTCACGAAGAGCTGCGCAACCACCGCACACAATTTGTCGCCCTGCCAACGCCCCTGACCCGCGACCCGCTGCACCTGGCCTTTGCCAAAACCATGAACAAACGCGCGGCGCTGGACCGTTTTGATGCCGCACTCCACAAGCTACGCAAAAGCGGTGAACTGAAAAAATTGATGGGGACCGGAAAATAGCTTGCACGCCCTTGCCCTTGCGCAGGGGCGCCAGCGCCAAACGATGCGTCACCCTTTTTGCAGGCGGGCAAAGGTCTTGCGAAATTTGGCCACCTTGGGCGCGGCCACGGCCATGCAGTAACCCTGCTGGGGGTTGCGGGCAAAAAAATCCTGGTGGTAGTCCTCCGCCGGCCAGTAATTGGCCAGCGGCAGCACCTCGGTCACGATGGGGCGACTGTAGATGCCGCTGGACGCCATTTCTGCGATCAGTTCCTGGACCACCACCTGCTGGTCAGCGTTGGCGTAATAAATGCCGCTGCGGTACTGGGTGCCGCTGTCGTTGCCCTGGCGATTGAGCGTGGTGGGGTCGTGAATGACAAAAAAAATTTCGAGCACCTCGCGCGTGGAAATCTGCGCTGGGTCATAGACCAGCTTGACCACCTCGTTATGGCCGGTGCTGCCGGTGCATACGTCTTCGTAGCAGGGATGCTGCACATGGCCGTTGCTGTAGCCGGACTCCACATCCAGCACCCCACGCACCTGCACATAAACGGCTTCGGTGCACCAAAAACACCCTCCACCCAGGGCAATGGTTTGCAGTGTGTCAGACAGGTTGGACATGGAAAGTTCTCCGTTCAAATCCATGGGTCGTGCAAGGACATGGGATCTTACGCGCCCCACTTCCCGCGCGAGCGCCGGCGTGCACAGAATGTGCACTGCGCGTAGACTGGCGGTCGGTTGGCAGATTGAACCAAAGGAGCCCCACCATGATGTTCTCTTGTGCAACGCTTGCGGGCCCTGGTACGCGCGCGATTGGGTGGGTTGCTCTGTGGCCTGGCTCTGGTTCTCGTGGGGCTTGGCGCCTGCAGCCCCAAGCCGCCACTCAAAATTGGTTTTATTGGCGGGTTGTCCGGCAAGTTTTCGGATCTGGGTACGTCCAACCGCAACGGCGCGCTGCTGGCGGTGGAAGCCGCCAACGATGCGGGCGGGGTCAATGGCAGAAAACTGGTGCTGGTTGAGCAGGACGACCAGCAAAACAACACCCGGGCGCTACAGGCCTTGAACACCCTCCAGGAGCAAGGGGTGGTGGCCATTGTGGGACCCTCCACGAGTTCCATCGCCGTGGCAATTTCCCCCATGGCCAACGAAAGCAGGCTACTGCTGGTAGCCCCCACGGCAACCACGAACAAGTTGTCTGGCAAGGATGATTATTTTTTGCGCTCGGTCGGCGATGCGGCCTTTTATGGCCGGGCTACGGCGCAGTTTCACTTTTCCAGGCAGGGGGTGCGCAGTGTGGCCCTGATCTTGGATATGGCCAACGCAGACTACACCGAGAGCTGGGGCGAGCCCTATGCAGCAGAGTTCACCCGCCTGGGGGGGGGGGGGGGGGGGGGGGGGGGGGGGGGGGGGGGGGGGGGGGGGGGGGGGGGGGGGGGGGGGGGGGGGGGGGGGGGGGGGGGGGGGGGGGGGGGGGGGGGGGGGGGGGGGGGGGGGGGGGGGGGGGGGGGGGGGGGGGGGGGGGGGGGGGGGGGGGGGGGGGGGGGGGGGGGGGGGGGGGGGGGGGGGGGGGAAAGGTGGTGCGTATGGAGCGGTTCAAGTCGACCGAAGACCCGGACCATGCCGCCATCGCCAAAAGGCTGGTGAACGGCGATCCGCAGATGGTCTTGACAGTGGCCAGCACCGCAGACTGTGCATTGATTGCCCAGCGGGTCAAAACCCTAAAACCCGGCGTGCGCATGGCAGGGTCAGCCTGGGCCTCTACCGAGCGGCTGATTGAGCTGGGCGGTGCGGCCGTCGAGGGCATGCTGGTGGAACAGTACTTTGACCGCTTTGACCCGGCACCCCGGTTTCAGGCTTTCTTGCAGGCCTACCGCAAACGCTTCAAAGCCGAGCCCGGGTTTGGCGCGGTGCTGGCACACGACGCTGCCAGCATGGTCATCGCCGGGTTGCAAAAAACCGGGCAAGCCGCCGAGTTGAAATCGGCCATTTTGGGGTTGGGAAAATGGGAAGGCGTGCAAGGCCCGGTGGTTCTCGACCCGATGGGTGATGTGAGCCGGGTGGTGCATTTTGGGGTGGTCAAGAACGGCGCCTTTGCCAATGCGGAGTGACTTGGCGCCAGCTGCCGCGGAGCCATCGCGCAGACTGGCGAGCCTGCGCCAGGTGCTGCTGCGCAGTGCTGCGGTGGTGGCGGTGTTGCAATTTGGCCTGACGCTCGGGGTCGCCAAATTTCAGCTTTTCCCCCAGGTTGAGGCCTTGCAAATCGGACTCAATGCCCAGTTGGCAAACACCATTGCCCATTCGACGCAGCGGGCCTTGACCCGACCCATGGCGGCAGTGCAGGCTGCGGTGCACCCGTTGGGGGCGAATGGCACGCCAGTGGCTGCCCTGAACTCCGCGATGTTGCAACATCTGGCCGACAGCAACGACGCCGCGGAAAGCGTCTACACCCTAAACCGCACCGGACACGTGACCGCGTTAGCGTACCCCCGGGCGCATGCGCCGGGCATGCCCGCTCGGGGCAGCACCGGCAGCCGCCTGGCACTCGATTTGTCGCAAAGCGAGATATTCCGCTCGCCCGACCGGGGGCAGGTGCGCATCAGCCCGATTTTTTTATCGTCGGTGAGTGACCAGCCCATGCTCGCCATTACCGGCCCACTTTCGGGTGGGGGCCTGCTGGTGATGGAACTCGGTTTGGCGCGCCTGGGGCAGGTGCACAACGGGCCCGAAATGGCCGATGGCATGCAGGTGCTGATTGTGGACAGCAACGGCCAGATCATTGCGGACCGGGACGGCACCAAGGCCCGGCAGAGCGCCATGTTGCCGATTGAGGCCATGCGCCAACTCGAAGCAGCGGGTGCCGGCGTGGTTTCGCTCGACGAGGCGCGCTGGTTTGCATCAACTGCACACATTTCGGTGGCGGCGCTGGACTGGCGTGTGGTGGTGATGCGCCCGGAGGCGCTGGTGTACCAGCCGGTGTTTGCCATCGTCTGGGTGAGCACGGTCAGCACCGTGCTGGTGCTGGGCGTCGCCATGTGGCTGTTTATGTGGATCACCCGCAAGTTCAGCCATGCCACCGAAACCCTGACGGAAGACGCGCGACTCCTGGAGCAGGGGCATATTCCGGCGCCACGCCAGTTCCGGATCAAGGAGCTTGATGCACTGGACCGCAGCCTGCGCTCCATGGCCCACAATTTGCTGCAACGCGAAACACTGCTCAAGCAAAGCAACGCGGTGCTGGAGGCGCGTGTGCAGGAGCGCACGCAACACCTTTTACAGGCCAATGCCGAGTTGGAAGCGGCCATGCACCAGTTGCAGGCAACACAGGCCGAGCTGGTTCAGGCCGGAAAAATGGCAGCGCTGGGCTCCATGGTGGCCGGCGTAGCGCACGAGATGAACACGCCCATTGGTAATGCCCGTTTGGCCGCCAGCAGCATGGTATTCATGGCCCAGCAATTGCGCGAGATAGTGGGGAGTGGCAAAGTAACCCGCGCGGATATCACCCGGTGTACGCAGGACTTTGAAGACGGCGCGGCGTTGATCGATAAAAGCCTGGAGCGCGCTGCCGATTTGGTGCGCTCCTTCAAACAAGTGGCGGTTGACCAGTCATCCAACCGCTACCGCAGCTTCGTACTGAACGAAATCATTCACGAAAACCAGATTCTGCTCTCGCCACGTCTGAGCAGGGAGAACGTGGTCCTCACCACCCGCGCACCCGACACGGTGGAAATGTCGGGCTACCCCGGCGCCATTGGGCAGGTACTGACCAACCTGATCGAAAACGCCGTGGTGCACGGTTATGCGCACGCGCGGGGCGGGGAAATCTGGATTGATGTGGAGCGGATCGGCGCAGAGCGCGTGCGGATTGCGGTGCGGGATCGGGGGTGCGGAATTCCGCAAGCGAATTTGGGGCGTATTTTCGACCCATTTTTTACCAGCCGCATGGGCCAGGGCGGCAGCGGCCTGGGGCTGGCAATTGTCTACAAACTGGTCACACAGTCCTTGGCCGGCAGCATTACCGTAGCATCAGCAGAAGGCCAAGGCACCACCTTTACGGTGGAGTTGCCCTTGCGTGCACCCGAAATAGAGTCGGAGCCGGGTTAGGCACCCCCCATACGCCCACCTGCCCAGCGTGTCGCACTCTGTCCCGCGCGCCACTCCCCGTTCGCCGCGCCCATTCTGAACTCCACGCCGTCAGCGAATACGCGGTACCGCCTGCAACTGCTCCGGCGTGGTGAAGTAGGTGGCGCTGGCGCCCATACGGGTGCGGGCCTGCGCCAACTCAAAACGCGCCACGGTGCGCAGATGCACCTCGTCGGGCCCGTCCATCAGGTGCATCGCGCGGCCCCAGGTCCACAAGGCCGCCAGAGGGGTATCGGGCGACAGGCCCATGGCGCCAAAGGCTTGCATGGCGCGCTCCACCACGCGGGACTGCAGGCGCGCCGCCACCACCTTGATGGCCGCCACCTGGGCCCGTAGCTGTGCGACCTCCACGGTGCCCTTATCCAACGCCCAGGCCACGTGCAACACCAACAGACGGGCCTGGTCGATCTCTAGGCGCGACTCGGCAATCCAGTCCTGCACATTGGAAAAGTCGGACAGGTACTTGCCAAAGGCGTGGCGCTCCAGCGTACGTTCGGTGGCCAGTTGCAGGGCCAGTTCACACTGGCCGATGGTGCGCATACAGTGGTGTACCCGCCCCGGCCCCAGGCGCGCCTGGGCCATGCCGAAACCGTCACCCCAGGTGCCCAACAGATTGGAGAGGGGCACCCGCACATTGCGGAGCACGATTTCGCAATGCCCTTCAGGCGCGTGGTGGTGCACCACGGCGATATTGCGCAGCACCTGCACACCCGGGGTATCCAACGGTACCAGCACCATGCTGTGCTGGTGGTGGGTATCGATGGGAGCAGCAGAATTTGTAGCCACGGCAGAATCGTCGCGCGGGGAGGCATCGGGGCGTCCGCCCGGCGCATTTGACGTACGCGGCGTAATCTCAGCGTTGCGGCACATCACGATCAACAACTTGCAGTGCGGGTGGGCGGCGCCAGAGATAAACCATTTGCGGCCCTGCAACACCAACTGGTCGCCCTCGCGGCGCACGGTGGTTTGCAAGTTGGTGGGGTCGCTGGAGGCCACATCGGGCTCGGACATGGCAAAAGCCGAGCGGATGTCCCCTTGTAACAGGGGCTGCAGCCACTGCGCACGTTGCGCTGGTGTGGCAAAGCGCTGCAGCAATTCCATGTTGCCAGTGTCCGGCGCGCTGCAGTTGAACACCTCAGAGGCCCATGGCAGGCGCCCCATCACTTCGGCCAGCGGCGCGTAGTCCAGGTTGCTCAGGCGGGTGCCGGGGTCACCTTCGCCCAGGGTGGGCAAAAACAGGTTCCATAGGCCTTCTTCGCGCGCCAGGGTTTTCAGGTCGTCCATAAACGGCGGCGGAAACACGCCCGCCTGCACTGCGGCGTGCCACGCGGCGTTGTGGGGCAACAGGTAGCGCTGCATGAACGCTTCCAAGCGGTGGCGCAGGTCGTGCGCCAGAGGAGAATGTGCAAAGTCCATGCACCGCATTGTGCGGTTCGGGCGCGGCGCTGTCACAACACAGGTGACAGGCGCTGGCACCCGATTTGGATGGGACCATGGCAGCAGAAAAATGACCGTATCCGTGCCACGCGCACCACGTGGCAAAGGAAGACAACACGACGGTCAGTCCACGATATGGACGCTTAAATTGCCTTCAAACTGCTGCAGGTCGAGATTGAAAAAGGCCGCATTACGCCGTATTTTTTCTACCGGCCAGTTCCACCACTCCAAAGCCTGCAACTGCGCAATGATGTTGGGTGAAAAGCGGAACTTTTTGAGCTTGGCCGGAACCCCCACATACACGCCATAGGGTTCACAATCTTTGGTAACCACGGCACGCGTACCAACAACACAGCCATTCCCAATAGTGACCCCCGGCATGATGCGCGCACCATCACCAAGATACACATCGTTGCCAATCGTCACCCCTTCTGGCTTTTCCACGCATTCCGGGTAGTTCGTTTCCACGCCCAATATTCTCTGCAAAGGAGATGTTGTGACGTACTTGATTTGGTGGCTTTCGTAGGTCAGACAATAAACATTGGCGGCCACAGAACAAAATGCCCCCATGCGTATGGGGAAATGCCCGGTCATTACCACATGGTTATGGATGTAGCTAAAACGCCCGATCGTCAAATTGCCGACGTTGGTGTTTTTGTGGATGTAGGCTTTATCGCCGTTGGGTATCTCAATAACGTTGTAGTCAGGGGGTGGATTGGTTAGCCACATACGCTCTTACTTCCTTTCTTTCTGATCGCCCGCACACGTTTCTGATGGCGGAGCGTGATGAGCCGCAGTGGCATCCGCCTCTATCGCCATAACATTGTCAAATGTCGGCGATCCTAGCATAAAATTCCCGGAGGCATTCAAACTTCCACAAAAACTTTTACAAAACCAAATACATTCAACCCTACAAATATTAAATATTTATCCTGCGTTTTAGTGCACATTTCGCTTAAGGCAATTCAATATGAATTTTAATTTCTTTATACCGACAAATGACCAAAATGATGATGGTGGTCGTTTGATTTTGGCCCATGATATATTTACCTCTAATGGTGTTACGCAATTTGACATCAATCGATGTCCCGTGACCTTTGGCCGACGAACTTATGCGGACATCTACTGCAAAGTACAAGTACACCAGGATGTAAAGTGTGAAATTGGACATTACTGCGCAATCGCATCTGATGTACGAATCATGGGCTCTCAATCTCACCGTTATGATTGTGTAAGTGTTTGTTTTAATGAGGCTTTTCGCAACCCTTATGTTCCTGAAGGAGGATTACAGACTTGGGCACGTCAATCGAATAAACGCGACATCCATATTGGAAGCGATGTTTGGATTGGAGACGGTGCTTTAATAATGCCTGGAGCGAATATAGGAGACGGCTGCGTTATCGGAGCCAAGTCTGTGGTAACGGGAAATCTGCTTCCTTACGGAATATATGGAGGCATACCAGCCAGACTGATCAAGTATCGTTTTGATTCCGAAACAATATCAAAATTAATTACTCTTAAATGGTGGGAGTTTGAAACATCCCTACTGAAGGAGAATGCCAGATTATTCTACGCCGCTCCAAACGATGAATTCTTTGAGAAATTCAATTCCTACGACGACACACACAGAGATATTAAAAATTTGCAATACACAAAAAACATGATTATCCATCCAGAATACGCACAGTCGGCCCAATAAGAATCAGTCGTGCTTACCGGGTTATCACACACCCACTGGGTGTAGGTAATCCCAGAATCCGTGAGCGCCCTCATTTCCCCACCAGAGCCCCAGCATGCCCAAGCAAATGCAAGGGAATGGGCGGCAACTTGGGCCTGCGCTCATTTGCTCAATATGAGGTTCTGAATATCTTTTTTCAGCATTTCAAACGCCGTCGTCCAATCTCCAGGGGCCTGCTGGCGATACAGTGCAACGGATGCATACCAGGGGCTGTCTGTTCGATTCAGCAACCAACGCCAATCGGGACTAAAAGGAAGCAAAATCCACGTGCGCTGCCCCAGCGCAGCACTCAGGTGCGCCACGCTGGTATCCACACTAACGACCACATCCATCAAGCTGCATAACGCCGCGGTATCAGAAAAATCATTCAAGTCTTCGCCAAAATGCAGGATATGGGGGTTGCTTTCAAGAGTGGCCTGATCTGCGGGTCGCAGTTCTTTCTGCAAACTGACAAATTCCACGCCAACTGGCAGATGAGCAAGCATGTGCGCAAGGTTCAAGCTGCGATTGTGGTCATTGCTATGGGCTCCATTGCCGCTCCACACCAAACCCACACGCGGTTTCGTTTTTTCACCCATTCGTCCGGTCCATTTGGCCACCGCTGCCGCATCCGCTTGCAGATAAGCATGCGTGCTCGCGATGTTGCCGGCATCTGTTTTGAATACTTGCGGTAGCGATAGCAACGGACACTGGTAATCGAAAGGCGGCAACTCGGTTCCTGCCGCAATCAGATGGTGAACGCCATCCAGGCCTTGCAATACCCCCACCACGGGTTGCTGGACTTCCAGAATAACGTGCGCCCCCAGATCGGAAACCGATTTGGCATACCTGCAAAACTGCAAACTGTCTCCTAACCCCTGCTCGCCATACAACAAGATGGTTTTGCCCTGCAGGGATTCGGATCCTGTCCACAAGGGTTGAATAAACGAGCGGCCTGTAGCAACGGCTGACTTGCGTTTCCAGCGCCATTCGTAATAGTCCCAACCAGCCGAAAAGTTGCCAGCCAATAGCAGGGACAGTGATTTATGAAAATAGGCGTCTGCATATGCAGGATCAATTGCGATGGCCCGATCGAAGGCATCGACCGCCGCACCAAGTTGATTGCGTTCGTGCAATGCCAGGCCCCGATTTGAATGCGCCAATGGGTTGAGAGGCTGCAAGGCAATCGCCTTATCGTTCGCTGCCATTGCTTCATCAAGGCGCATCAAACGCCGCAGGGCAATGGACTTGTTAAGGTAGGCTTCTGCGAAGTTGGGGTCAATAGCCAGAGCCTGGTCAAAACTGCCAATCGCCGCATCCAGTTGATTGAGTTCTTGCAATGCCAGGCCCCGATTCAAATGCGCAAAAACGTCATTAGGCTGCAAAGCAATGGCTTTGTCGTAACTGGCAACAGCCTCGTCAAAGCATTTCAGATCACAAAGCGCATTGCCACGACTGTAATGCGCTGCAGCGTAGGCTGGTTGCACGGCAAGGGCGTTGTCGTAACTGGACACTGCGGCTGAAAACTGCCGCAATTCCTTCATTGCAATGCCCAAATTGAGGTGGTACGCAGGATTGCCCGGATTGACACAAATGGCCTTCGCGATCAAATCAGCAGCTTTTTGATGGTCTTTCAACTGCCACGCAATAAGCCCCGACAGATGGAGTGCATCCGCATTTTGCGGCTGTGCATGCAAAATTTTTTCGTAAAGCAGTTGCGCCTGCAGTAACTGTCCGCACTGATGCAATGCCATTGCTTCCTGGAAAAGGTCGGAAAGACTCGCCGAACCCAGGCTGGGGTTCTGAGCTGACCCGGAAGACGTACGATTATTCATGTCGGAAACCGCTAGAAAGTTTTTGCCACTACCGGCTCGCTCATCATGCCGTATTCCATCTCACTCAGATCAATATCGAACATTTGATACCGTACTCTGCCATGTGCATCACTTCGACTGAAAGCCTGCTCCGCATGGCGCAACAATAAATCGACATCGACCACTCCTTGCGGGAACAATGTAATTCCGATTTTTGCCCTGACATTCAGACACACATTGCCAACAGCGACCGGATCCGATGCAACCGATGTCAGCCGGTCCAAAACTGGCTCACAGGCCTGTGGCGTACCCAAATCCACCAAAACTGCAACAAATTCATCCCTATTCAAGCGCGCGAGCGTATCCCCATCGCGCATCACTTGTTTCATACGCTGCGCAACAGAGAGCAACAATTCATCGCGCACTCCACTTCCATAGACCTCACCAATCACATTCACGCCATCCAGGTCCAAATACGCTACCGCCAATCCCTGCCGCCGACGTTGACTTTGAAGCATCGCCTGACGTAGCCGATCCGCCAATAAAAAACGGTTGGGCAAATTGGTCAGGGCGTCCCGATACGGAACGTGCTCTCGTTTTGGAGTCGCAACTCTCGCGGAAGCGGGATCCGCCATCCTGGATTCCCATTGCGGGGGGGATCCAGCTGTTTTACGACCTGTCCACGCGGATGTGTCTTGTCTACGCATACACCCTTTGATCCTGCACCCGGTTGCTGCGCTTATCGGTATTGGTCATCGCAAAGTTCAGAAGTTTCAACAAACTCAAAAAAAAGGCGTAAAAAAAGTCCCGCAGCGCAAAGCTGCGGGACTTTTCAATGGAACAGGCGCTGCTCAAACGGGCACCGCCGTTATCCCATGATTACTTGTGACCGTACATCCAAACTTTGGTACCTTGCAGGTCCAAGTTCTTGATGACGATGCCACCGAAGGAAGCACCGTTGTGGCCAGTCGTGATGCTGGCAACAGTGATGGTAGGAGTAGCCAAACGTGCGTCAGCAGTCACAGCACCGGAACCAACCACTGGGAACGCGAACTGAACCACGTCTTGACCAGTCCAGCCGGTAGCAACACCAGCGGCAGTCACCACAGCGGCGGCGCGGGCAGCGTCATAGCCGCCAGCGGCCATCACGGAAGCGTTAACAGCGGGCACGAATGCAGCAGCGGTCAGCACGTCGATGGTAGCAACCATCATGCCTTTGATGCCGATGTTGTTGAAGGACACAGAAGCGCCGTCATCGGTGTAAGTGAATGCGCCGATGTTGATGTTCAGGTCAGCAACGATCGACACACCTTCTTGACCGGAGACTTGAGACAAGTCAGCGTCAGCGATGGAAGTCATTGCGGAAGCGGAGAAAGAAGCTGCCAGGGCCAGGGCCACTGCGGAGAATTTGAATGCGTTCATTTGTAGTACCAGTTTGGGTTAAGTTGAATAATTCGCTCCAACTTGGCAACCTCTGCTTTTGTGTTGGAACGGGATGAAGTATCCATCAACCGCACCCAATTGGCATTGTGTGTGCAGGCCAAACTATTGACTCACCGTGCCACACATCAAACAATCTACGCCATCCGTTTTTTCTGACCCAGATACGTATCCAATACCGCCAACATCCCCTCAGACAAGTCCATTTCGCCTGCAAGTTTCCGCGCTGCCCCCAGGTCGTTGTTCGACATTCGGCCCTCCAAACGACTGCAACTTGTCCTTACCTTGCCATCGCTCAACGCATTTCCCCGCCGCGACAACTCGTACAAGGCGTAGGCTGCCACATTGTCGGAAACGACGCCGTAGCCTTTCTCAAACAACCAACCCAGATTTCTTTGTGCCGTCACATTGCCTTGCTCGGCAGCAAGCCGGTACCACTTAACCGCTTCCTGATAATCCCGCGCAACCCCACGACCGTTGGCATACATCGCTCCCAAATTGGTTTGCGCTACGGCGTTTCCCTGTTCTGCACTGAGTTGATACCACTTTGCCGCTTGTACGTAATCGCGTTCTACGAACTGACCATTGGCATACATCCAACCCAAGTTACGCTGCGCCGTGGCGTTGCCTTGGTCAGCACTCAATCGGTACCACTTCACTGCCTCTTCATCACTCTGGGGAACACCACGCCCGTTGGCATACACCCACCCCAGATTACCTTGCGCAAACGCGTTACCCAACTCTGCCCCAAGGCGGTACCATTTGACCGCTTCTTCATCACTGCGCGGAACACCACGCCCGTTGGCATACATCACACCAAGGTTGGTCTGTGCAAGGGCATTACCTTGGTCTACTGCCAATCGGTACCAACGAACAGCCTCCTTGTAATCTTGGGACACTCCGTAACCATTGGCATACATCCAGCCCATGTTGTTTTGTGCCAAGGCATTGCCTTGTTCAGAGCCCAAAAGATACCAGCGAACCGCTTGCGCATAGTCCTGCGGAACACCGTGGCCACTGGCGTACATGCAACCCAAGTTATTCTGCGCCAGCGCATTGCCTTGCTCTGCGGCGGCACGGTACAACGCCACTGCCTGCACAAAATCCTGAGGAGTACCCTGCCCCTTCTCATACATAACGCCCAAATTGTTTTGCGCAAACGCGTAGCCCTGATCGGCAGACAGGCGGAACCATTTGAGTGCCTCTTGATCGTCTTGCACGACGCCGTTGCCAGCAACATATTTCAGACCCAGGTTATTTTGCGCACGCGCATCCCCCTGACTGGCTGCGAGTTGAAACCACCGCCCGGCTTCTACGGCATCTCTAGCAAGACCTTGACCCAACTCACACATCAGTCCCAAATGGCAAGCAGCCACAGAATTACCTTGCTGCGCCAGCGGCAGCAGTATTTCCAGGGCCAATCCAAAATCCTGGCTAGCGTACGCGCCCTGTCCCTGGACCAGCAGGTCCCCCTGTGTGGGCTCTGGTGGACTGGATGAACACGACACAGCCTGTGCATTCGATTTCAAATTAATTCCCATTTTGCAAACTAATGCCGATTTTGATTGGACTGTATGACGCACCCGTCACCCAATACGCGTGGGCGGAATTGTAAAACCCTCTCTTGTGCAAGTACCTGAAAAGCAAAAAAGTCCCGCAGCGCAAAGCTGCGGGACTTTTCAATGGAACAGGCGCTGCTCAAACGGGCACCGCCGTTATCCCATGATTACTTGTGACCGTACATCCAAACTTTGGTACCTTGCAGGTCCAAGTTCTTGATGACGATGCCACCGAAGGAAGCACCGTTGTGGCCAGTCGTGATGCTGGCAACAGTGATGGTAGGAGTAGCCAAACGTGCGTCAGCAGTCACAGCACCGGAACCAACCACTGGGAACGCGAACTGAACCACGTCTTGACCAGTCCAGCCGGTAGCAACACCAGCGGCAGTCACCACAGCGGCGGCGCGGGCAGCGTCATAGCCGCCAGCGGCCATCACGGAAGCGTTAACAGCGGGCACGAATGCAGCAGCGGTCAGCACGTCGATGGTAGCAATCATCATGCCTTTGATGCCGATGTTGTTGAAGGACACAGAAGCGCCGTCATCGGTGTAAGTGAATGCGCCGATGTTGATGTTCAGGTCAGCAACGATCGACACACCTTCTTGACCGGAGACTTGAGACAAGTCAGCGTCAGCGATGGAAGTCATTGCGGAAGCGGAGAAAGAAGCTGCCAGGGCCAGGGCCACTGCGGAGAATTTGAATGCGTTCATTTGTAGTA
This sequence comes from Candidatus Aalborgicola lynettensis, assembly GCA_016719405.1. Lineage (GTDB taxonomy): Bacteria > Pseudomonadota > Gammaproteobacteria > Burkholderiales > Burkholderiaceae_C > Allorhodoferax > Allorhodoferax lynettensis. The sequence goes on along the minus strand of JADJZE010000001.1, from coordinate 588,470 downwards.
CCAGTTTGGGTTAAGTTAAATAATTCGCTCCAACTTGGCAACCTCTGCTTTTGTGTTGGAACGGGATGAAGTATCCATCAACCGCACCCAATTGGCATTGTGTGTGCAGGCCAAACTATTGGCTCACCGTGCCAGCAGGAAGAACACCCCATCCCCTCACAGGGTCACGCACCATGGTGCCTGGTTGTGGGCAAAAGCCATCCACAAGGCCCACGTTGAACTGCCCGCCAGCGCAATCCCGGCCAGACGCACCCCCCAGGAACCGTCGAAAGGAAAAGGCCGGGAACCACGCCACCGCAGCCACAACCAAGGACCAACCACCAAGGTAAAACCGCTCCCCGCAGCGAAGCAAGCCATTACCAAAGCCCCCTCCAGAGCACTGGACGCCATGGTCGCCACCAGCAACGCAGAGTAGAGCAAACCGCAAGGTAGCAATGCCCACAAAATGCCCAGCAACACAGGCCCGCCGCCCGCCGCAGCACCCAGCCCGCGCGCGCGCAACCAAACCTGTCGTCCCAAATCCTCCAGCCAAATTGGCTGACGCGCCCGCACCAACAACACCATGCCTAACACCAACAGCGCGACATGCAACAAAGACCAAACCGGGCGCAACGCTGCAGAACGTACTGTGAGCCACACCAGCCCCTGTATAGACGCTGCGGCCAACGCACCCAATATTGCGTACCCAAATAACCGACCGAACTGAAAAGCGAGCAGAGCACGGTGGTTACGCGGCCTAGCCGCATGGCCAATACCGAAACATGCCGCACCGCACATGGCGATGCAGTGGGGACCGCCCACCACCCCCATGACAAGACCGGTCAGGGCCAAAGACAATTGCATCGGCGCATGCTAAATGATCTTGGAGAAGCGCGCTCGCGTGCGGTCTGTCTGCAAATGCAGGTCAAAAACCATGGCTACGGCGCGGACAAAAAACCAGCCGTGCGCAGTGACGGTAATGCCGTTATCGTCAAAAGTCACCAACCCCTGCTCCCGCAAACCCGCAAGCGACTTCAGTTCATTGGCAAAATAAGTCTTGAAGTCGACCAAATATGCGGATTCGATGGCCTCGTATTGCAATTCGCCCTGGCACATGATTGCCATGATGACCGCGCGTCGCAAAATGTCATCATGGGAAAGAGCCAAACCTTTCACCACGGGGAAGCGTCCTTGATCCAGCAGATCACAGTACTCTTCCATGGTTTTGGCGTTTTGGCTGTAGCTTGCGCCAATACGACCGATTGACGATACACCCAACGCAATCAGGTCACAGTCGGGCTGGGTGCTGTAGCCCTGGAAATTGCGGTGCAAACGCCCTTGTTGCTTGGCAACGGCAAGTGCATCGTCTGGCAACGCAAAGTGGTCCATGCCGACGTACACATACCCCGCCCCCATAAATGCTGCCAGCGAACGCGCCAGCATGGACACCTTTTCGCCACCACTGGGCAAATCCGCAGTCACAATGCGCCGTTGGGGTTTGAATCGTTCGGGTAAATGGGCATAGGCATACAGGGCGATACGGTCCGGACGCAGTTCATTCACCTGCGCCAGTGTGCGGTCAAAAGACTTCGGCGTTTGCTGCGGTAGCCCGTATATCAAATCGACATTGATAGAACCAAACCCACGGGCACGCGCTGCCGCCACCAAGCCAAAAACCTGCTCAACCGGCTGTATGCGATGCACCGCTTTTTGAACTGCTGGATCAAAGTCCTGCACGCCAAAGCTCAATCGATTGAAACCCAGATCGGCGAGAACATCGAGTCGGGATGCATCAATCGTGCGCGGATCCACCTCCACAGAATACTCACCGTCGGGCGAAAAACTGAAGTTGCGCCGCAACATATCCATCAACTCACGCAACTCCAAGTCACTCAGGAATGTGGGCGAACCACCCCCCAGATGAACCTGGCTTACCGGCTGCCCCTGGCCAATCACGGCGGTATGCAAATCAACTTCACGGCTCAAATAACGCAAATACGGTGCAGCGCGATCATGGTGTTTGGTAATAATTTTATTGCACGCGCAGTAGTAACACAGCGACTCACAAAACGGAATGTGCACATACAGCGACAACGGCAATGCCATCGCAGCGGTTCCAGTGCGACGCTGCACAAGCGCTTGACCATACGCCTCCACGCCGAATGTTTCGACAAAACGATCCGCAGTGGGGTAGGAGGTATAACGGGGCCCGGACACGTCGAACTTGCGCAACAACTCTGCGTCAATGGGCTGGACAGCTGAAATCATCAATACTCCTGGGCAATCGGACCAAATGTGCCGCATAATCGATTTTATCAACTTGATTCGCATCAAGAAACAAAGGTTTCAATGCAGCGATAATTGATCCAAATCAGGGCACACCTATGTTTGAACTTGAAGAAAAACACTCCGATGGAAAAGTAGTGACGCAAGCCAGCCCAACTCGTGTGGAAGGCAAGGTTTTTGACACCAACCCTCAGGCGTTCAAGGTCGCATGTTCCAACTGCAATTTGCGCGAGTTGTGTATGCCTTTGGGCTTGAGCAGCACCGAACTTGAGCGATTGGATGGTGTAGTTGCCAGCCGTCGCAAGGTCAAGCGGGGCGGATTGTTGTTCCGCAATGGGGAAAAGTTTCAAAGCTTGTTTGCCATTCGTACCGGTTTTTTCAAGACATGTGTTGCCTCCGAAGATGGGCGCGACCAGGTAACCGGATTTCAGATGGCCGGTGAAATCGTGGGGCTGGACGGCATCATGAATGACCACCATACGTGCGATGCAATCGCACTGGAAGATGCCGAAGTATGCGTGATGCCATTTGATCGGGTGGAAGAGCTTTCGCGCGAAATTACGAGTTTGCAGCGGCACGTGCACAAGATCATGAGCCGCGAAATCGTCCGGGAAAATGGCGTCATGCTGCTGTTGGGCAGCATGCGTGCAGAGGAACGTCTGGCGGCATTTTTACTCAATCTGGTTCAACGCCTGCATGCGCGCGGATTCTCGCAGTCCGAACTGGTCTTGCGCATGACACGCGAAGAAATTGGCAGCTATCTGGGACTGAAACTGGAAACCGTGAGCCGCACTTTTTCAAAATTTGTGGAAGATGGCATTGTCGAAGTCAAGCAACGTCACGTGCGCATCCTCAATACCGAAGCACTTCGGGACATCATTACCCCAAGCACTTGCAGTTAACGTAAACGGGTACAGCCATCCTGCCTGTCCACGTACAGCGCATTTTGCGCATGAACACTCTCAGCGCGTAACCAGAACCGCCACGGGCGACTCGGCCACCACCTTGGTGGCGACACTGCCGAGCATCAAACGCGCCAACCCGGTTCGGCCATGGGAGCCCATGACAATCAGGTCCGCCCCCTGGTCTTTGGCCATTTGCACAATGCCGCTGGCAGCACCCATGTTCTCTACCAGACGGGCCTGCAACACGATCGGCGCACCGTCTTTCTGGCACAGCGCATCCACCTGCGCATGGGCCGCAGCCGCCATCTGCTGTGCTGCGGCCATATAGGCCTGAAACCCCACTGGATTGAGCTCACCCACACCCATATACGGGTACGGATCGACCACGTACACTGCCGTCAATTTGGCACCATGGGTGCGCGCCAGTCCCACCGCCAATGTGGCGGCGTGGGCCGATGCCGGTGATCCGTCGGTAGCCACCAGAATGTGTTGAAACATACCAAACCCTCCTCGCTAGAAATGAATCTTTTGGGCGTATACCCATCAAACCGCGCTGCGTCCCTTTTGGCTCGCGTAGTACACCACCTTGCGCGCGCGCATGACATCACCCAACGGGCGGTGGGCTGCCAGCGCCTGCCAGGGGTCAAAAACTGCGGCCTCGATCTGCTGGGCCAAAAACAACCCCGCTTTGGACGCCGTATCCTGCTGCGGCAAGGTCAACCGCGCAACGGTGGTGTAGGGCGTGGGCCAACTCACCGATGCGTCTTCAATAGGGGTCAGTGCCTCGCTGACAAAGGGTTGCAATTGCAACTCCCAGTGTAGGCTGCGCTGTTGCAGCCGACGACTGAAATCGCCTCCCCAATCGGCGTCGGCACCTTTTCCCGCCGGGCCATTGCTGGGGGCCGGTAGCAGACGCACCCGTACCGCATACGCACCACAGGCAATGGGGGCCGCGCTGAAAAACGCTTGTGCGGCAAAGCCACGAAAAGGCCGGGTCATGGTGCTGGCCAGCTTCAATAAACGGGCCGGGCCTGCCAGCCAGCCGTAACGCTGGATCAAAAACTTGAGCAAAGCACCATTGCCGTTGGAAGCGGCCACCACAAAGTCCACGAACTCGCCGCTTTGCGGGAATGCAAAAACCTCCTGGTTGATGAGTGCAAAATCCTGGCTCACGGCCGGGCCATGCCCCAAGGCAGAGTCCCCGCGCACACCCAACACCCGCATGGAAAAACCACGCACATCGGGAACACGGTCACTGGCACGGTCCATACCGCCATTCGACAGCCGCACCCACACGTCCAGGCGGGCAGGCTTGGCAAACAGGCCCTGGCGTGCAAAGGCGGGCAGATTGGGCAACACATCGAGGGTGCCTTGTGCGGCGGCGAGCTGCTTGCGGTGCAGCGCCCGCCCCACACCGTATTTTTTCGACTTGCGGGCCTGGATGGCGGCAAACTGCTGCGCATAGGCGGCAAAGCGATGGGCCTCGTCCGGGGCCACTTTTTCTTGCCACTGGGTACTGGGTTGCAGGTCTTTGGTCATGATTTTCCGGCGCGGTTACTGCATGCGTGCATGGTACGTGGAAGTACACCTTTTGTGCCGTAATATTGGGCCCCCAGCCCCATGTCGGGGCGCCTATTCGGAGGATCTATGGCCAAAGGTGATCAACACAAGGAAAAGATGACGAAAAAACCCAAAAAGGACACGTCAGAACCCAAAGCAGGCGGCTCGGACCGCCCCACCCCACCCGTCACGGCAATCATTCCACGCGGAAAAGATAAGAACAAATAAACCGGCCCGCCCTGGTCAGGCGGTGCGCGGTGTGCTGGCATCCAGCGTGCCAGCCAGCAACTGGGGCAGACGCTCGGGGTTCATTTTGAAACCACAGGCTTGGGCGTGCCCCCCTCCCCCCATGCTTTCGGCCAGCGCAATGCAGTTGTAGCCTCGTTGTGAACGCAGGCCTACTTTGACGATACCGCCCTTGCCGGCCGTCCACATCAACGCAAAGGTGCCGCTCTTTTTGGACAGTACCTCACCCACCAGGCTGTGGAACATGCCCGGGGCATTCACCATCAAACCACTCTCGCCGTTGAACACCACGGGCTGCGCGCCGTCGGCAATGTCAGCCGCCAACTTGCTGAACTTTTCATCCATGGCCTGGCCGCGCGCCATGAACTGCGCCAGTTGCGCCGCGTCGAAGGCTGCAATCTCGGCCCACCGGGCAAAGTCAAACACCTCCATGTCCAGCGCCGCCAGAAAAGCGGCACTCTCGGGGTAGCGCCAAACCCATATGTCGCGGTCTTCAATGAACTTGACCAACTCCGGGACGGACTGATCCGGGTGAAAAAACTCCCACGCCAGGCGAGCGCCCGACTTGCCCATGTCGAAGTGCACCACGCCACAGCGGCAGGCGAAACCGGTCAACTTGTCGGCCGCGCTCTGGTGGTGGTCCAACAGCACCAGCTTGGCAGCACGCGCTTCCACTTGCGCCAGTATCTCGGGCGAGAACGAAAAATCCAGGATGGTGACCGCACGCCCGTGCAGCGCGGGCAGGTCTTCCACCTTGGTGACATCGCCATGGTCCAGCCCCAGGTACTCGGCCCGCTCACCATAAAACAGACGTGCGGCCAGTGCAGCGGCAAACCCGTCCGGGCAGTTGCGGCCGTGGTAGATGACCAGCGGCAAAGGGTCATCGAGCGCGGGTTGCACCAGCAGTTGCAGGGGAAGAATGGTTTTCATTTTGCTATTACTTTAGTAGCTGCTTGCGCACGTCCAGCATGCGCAAACGGCATATTTAATCGGATGTTTCGTTCTCTGCCGCAACCTTGCGCGGCGGGCGCGGAACTTTCTTGAAGCGAATCGCCCGGTCCAGCTCAATAGCGTCTTTCTTGACCTTGCGCTCGGCATCCAGCTTCTGGCCATCGACCAGCCACTGGGCGAATTCTGCTGGGGTTTCCAGCGTGATGCGACCCATGGTGGCGGCGCGAAACTCGTGAATTACCACCTCGGCCGCCTTTTGCATATTGATGCGAGCGCCACTTTGCAAGGCGCCGCGCTGGCGGCCAATGGCGGCGAGCAGTTGTTCGTCGGTCTGCTTGGCCACATCGGTGAGCTTGAAGCGGGCTTGCAGGTGATCCGCATAGTGCTGGCGCAGATAGTCCAGCAGTTCCAGCGCCACCTCTTCTTCGTCAAAAGCATTTTTACCAATGGCGCCGCTGGCAGCCAGGTTGTAGCCGCTCTTGGCCACAATGATGCGGGGCCATAACACGCCCGGCGTATCAAACAGGTAAAACGCGTCTTGCAACACGATGCGCGCCTCAATCTTGGTCACACCGGCCTCGTCGCCGGTTTTGGCGGCGCGTTTGCCTTTGAGGGTATTGATCAGGGTGGACTTGCCCACGTTGGGAATGCCGCAAATCAGCACGCGCATGGGTTTGGCCATGCTGGCGCCGCGCGTGGGCGCCAGGGCAAAGCAGGCGTCAATCAAGGCTTTGGCCGGCGCCTTGACACTGGCATCCAGTGCCAACGCCCGTGTGCCGGGTACGGCGTTGTAATGCGCCAGCCAGGCCTCGGTGCGTGCGGGGTCGGCCAGGTCTTGCTTGTTGAGCACCTTGAGCGCCGGTTTGCCCGCGGTCAACTGCGCCAGCATGGGGTTGGCGCTCGACCCCGGCAGGCGGGCATCCAGCAGTTCGATGACGACATCAATCTCTTTGATGCGCTCCTCGATCGCCTTGCGCGTCAGGTGCATATGCCCAGGGAACCACTGAATTGCCATGCCTTGCGTACTTTCTATGAATCCATAACGGGACGAACCTGCGCCCGCCCCGTTTTTGCTTACACCTGGCTCAGCGCCTGGTCCAGGTCGGCAATCAGGTCGTCGATGTGCTCAATGCCCACCGACAGGCGCACCATGTCCGGCTTGACACCGGCCTTGGCCATTTCCGCCGCATTGAGCTGGCGGTGCGTGGTGGTGGCCGGATGGCAGGCCAGCGACTTGGCATCACCAATGTTCACCAGGCGGGTAAAAAGTTGCAATGCGTCCTGGAAGCGGGCACCCGCCTCCAGGCTGTCGGCCGCCTTGAGACCAAAGCTGATCAGGCCGGATGCGCGTCCACCCATGTATTGCTTGACCAGGGCATGGTCCGCGTGGTCCTCCAGACCGGCGTAGTTGATCCAGCCCACCTTGGGATGCGCCTGCAGGTGTTTGGCCACCTTGAGCGCGTTGGCACAAATGCGGTCCATGCGCAAGGCCAGGGTTTCAATGCCCATCAAAATCTGAAACGCATTCATGGGGCTCAGCGCCGCGCCCATGTTGCGCAGTGGCACCACACGGGCGCGGCCAATGTAGGCCGCGGCACCCAGGGCCTCGGTGTAGACCACGCCGTGGTAGCTCACATCCGGTTCGTTCAGGCGTTTGAAACGCGCCTTGTGCTCGGCCCACGGGAACTTGCCGCTGTCCACAATGGCGCCGCCAATGGTGGTGCCGTGGCCGCCCAGGTACTTGGTGAGCGAGTGCACCACGATGTCGGCACCGTGTTCGAACGGGCGGCACAGGTAGGGGCTGCTGACCGTGTTGTCCACAATCAGCGGCACACCACCGGCGTGCGCCACCGCCGCCAGCGCGGCGATGTCGGTCACGTTGCCCAAGGGGTTGCCCACCGACTCGCAATACACGGCCTTGGTACGGGCATCAATCAGCTTGGCAAACGAGGCCGGATCGCGCGGGTCGGCAAATCGCACTTCAATGCCCATTTGCGGAAAGGTGTGGGCAAACAGGTTGTAGGTGCCGCCGTACAAAGTCGAGGACGAGACGATGTTGTCCCCGGTTTCGGCAATGGTCTGGATGGCATACGAAATCGCGGCCATGCCCGAGGCCACCGCCAGCGCGCCAATACCGCCTTCCATGGCGGCAACGCGTGCTTCGAGCACACCGTTGGTCGGGTTCATGATGCGGCTGTAAATGTTGCCGGCCACCTTGAGGTCAAACAGGTCGGCACCGTGCTGCGTATTGTCAAACGCATAGGCTACCGTTTGGTAGATGGGCACTGCCACGGCCTTGGTGGTGGGATCGGGGGTGTAGCCGCCGTGTACGGCCAGGGTTTCCATTTTCATTGTTGCGTCTCCAGGGTTGTTTTTGGTTTCTCCACCGACAAATTGCAAGCGCGGAACCGGTGAAGGCATGCATTGTCGGGCACTTTCAAAATTGCAATTTCCTAGATGCCACTCCCTAGGAAAAACCCGCATATTAAGGTGGCGTCACTAGGGTGATTAGGGACAATTCATCCCATCGTAAAAATTCATTCACGACCCTTTAAAGGAAAACACCATGTCTGCAAAAAATCTCGCTACTGTCACCAACGAACTGATCGAATCCTACGGCAACACCGCCAAGAACGTCATCTCCGCCTACCGCGTGGGCAATGAGCGCGCTATCGCCTTGGTTGACCAAAGCTGGGCCAACGCCGTCAAGAAGACTGGTACCCGCCTGAGCGCCGAAGTGCGTGGCAATGCCCTGTCGGTTCAAAAGAAAGTCACCGCTGCTTACGCTAAAGGCGTGGAAGTCACTTCCGACAGCGCTGACCAAGCCGTCAACAAAGCGGTTGAGTTGGCTGAAAAAGGCGTAGTGCAAGTGGCTGCCAATGCCAGCCGTTTCGAAAAAGCTACCGGCGTCAAGCTGAAGCCTTTGGCGGTGGCTGCTGTTCCCGCTGCCCAGGCTGTGACCAAAGTGGCTGCCCAGTTGGAAGTTAAATCCAGCGAATTCGCCACCAAACTGGCTGGCAAAAAAGCCAAGGTCAAGGTTGCTACCGTGAAGGCAGCTGCCACCAAAGCCGCTGCCCCCAAGAAGGCGCGCGCCGCCAAGGTCGCTGCCGCTCCTGCTGCCGCTGCGGAGTAATTGCTTCCCCTGTGCCGCATGCATCGTTGATGCGGCACAACAAACAAAAAGGGCCAACCGTGCAAACGGTTGGCCCTTTTTGTTTGCCGCAACGGGCGCGAATCAATCAATATTCAAACGCTGCCCGCCACCACCCGTCTTTTTGGGCAACGTCAGTGTCAACACGCCGTTGTCGTATTTCGCCTTGGCCTGTGACTGGTCAATGTCCATGGGCAACTGGAAGCTGCGCGACACTGCGCCAAAATACCGCTCGCTGCGCAACACTTTTTCGTCGCGGGTTTGTACGTCCTGCTGTTTCACTTCGGCACGCAGGGTCACCACATTGCCGTCCAGCGACACGTGAATGTCTTCTTTGGTGACGCCCGGTACTTCGGCATGCACGGTGTAGGCTTTATCTGACTCCTTGACGTCAACCTTGATTTGCGCCGGTGTCGGCAAGGCATCGCCGTGCAAGGGTCTGACATAAAAGCCCGGCGCCACATCACGGAAAAAATCGTCCAGCAAGCTGCCACGGGTAATCAATGAATTCATGTGCACTCTCCTTCAGGATTCAAGCGCCAGCGCCCCCACGGCGCCAACTCCATTCCTATGTAGATGCCATTTCAAAGTCTTCAAGAACCCCGCAACAGAAGTTTGATGTAGCGCAAACGGTGCAGGCACCCCGCCCTGCTCGGGCTAAGGTACCAGGCGTTCGGGCGACAGGTAGGTCTGCAGGTACTGGTCAAAAGGAAGGCCATCGGCGGCCTCGATCTGGCGCTGCGCGTCCCACGATTGCAGTGCCAGTTGTTCAAAGTGGGCCTGCACGGCAGGGGTCAGCGGGGCCGCCAGCATGGCCTGCTTGATCTGCGCAGATTGTGAGCGTACAAAGCCGACAAAGGAGCCGTTGAAGGTGGTCTGCACCGCCGCCAGCACCCGCGCCGAGGGCAGTGTGCCGGGGTGCCGCAGGGCGTGCACCGCAGCATCCAGCGCCGCGCTGTAGTCCGCACACTGGTGCACGGCATCCAGCCGCAGCGCAACAGGGCGCAAGGCGCTCAGAATTTCACCACCCCAGTCGGTCAGGCTGACCTGCACCGCCCCGCGCTGCAACAGCAAGCCCGGCTCACGCCCCCGTTCGGCCACACGCTGCTGGTTGTCGCCCAGGGCCGCAATTTCCTGCGGTGTGTCGGGCGGACTGTCGTCCAGCAAACAATGCAACAAAAACACATCCAGAAAACGCATAGTCTGCGCGCTAATACCCACTACCTCAAACGGGTCCAGGTCCATCAGACGCACTTCCACGTACTCCACTCCGCGCGCGCGCAGCGCGTGCAGAGGGCGTTCACCCGGATGAATAACCCGCTTGGGGCGAATGGTGCCGTAGAACTCGTTTTCGATCTGCAACAGGCTGGTCGCCAACTGGCGGTAGTCACCATCCGGGCCACGCACACCAATTGCTTCGTAGGGCGGATACGGCCGGGTTAACGCGTCCTGCAAAGAGTTGCCATACCCCTCCAGGCTGTTGTAACTCACCGCCAGAGAAGCCTGCGCCTCACTCTGATAGCCCAAGCGCCCCATACGCAGCGATGTGGCATGCGGCAAGTACATGGTATGGGCGTTCAGTGACTGCAACTGGTGCTGGCGTCCGGCCACAAAGGTGGAACACACCGCAGGTGATGCACCAAACAGGTACAGCAGCAAAAACGCCTGGCGGCGGAAATTGCGGATCAAACCAAAATATGCTTCGCTCGACACGTCGGGCAGCGACCAGTTGTAGTGAATGCCCGAAATGGTCTGCATGCGCCGCCCGTAGCGGTACCCCAGCCCCATGCGGTACACACTTTTGGAGCGCCCCACATTCGAGGTGCCATAGTAGCCAAGGGGAATGGCGTCGTCGGCCGGCAGGCCACAGGGCATGCTCGACGCCCACAACATCTCGTCGCCCAAGGCACGGGTGGTCACGTTCTGGATGGTGTGCAATTCGTCCACACAGGCCTGCACCCCTTTGTGGGCACTGGTGATGAGTTCAACCTGGGATTCGCTGAAATCGGTGGTGATGTGCGGGTGGGTCAAAGCCGACCCCAGACTGTCAGGATGCGGCGTCAGCGCCACCCCCCCACCCGGCAGCGCGCGCAGGCTCTCTTTTTCCACCCCGCGGCGCATACCCTGCAGGCGTTGTGTTGTGAGCCCGTCCAAGGCCTTTGAAATATCGGTCATGCTGCTGGCCCTTTGACTGCAATGTGGGGCGCCAAGGTACCACAACCCGCCATGTTTTGCAGGCAAGTCACCCCCTTGCCCGTATGCCTGAAATGGGGGCACACCAAGCCGATTCAAGGGGGCAAACCTCCGCAGTGGCGCAATGCGCTGCGCAATAATGGGCGTACCGCACCGCTGCCACGTACCGAACACCCGCGATCACGCGCCATGGAACTGAACACCGAAATTCCCACCGCCCCACCCCGCGACGCGGCCACCGTGGTCATGCTGCGCGACGCCGCGCAGGGCCTGGAGGTGTTTTTGGTGCAACGCCACGGTTTGTCAGATGTCATGGGCGGTGCCCACGTTTTCCCGGGTGGCAAACTCGACGCCGCCGACACCCATCTGGACGCACAAACCCACCTCGACCAGGCCCCGGCCCTGCTGCACGCCGCACTGGGCGAGCCCACTACCGATGTGCCCACTGCCACCGGCCTGTATGTGGCGGCACTGCGCGAGGCGTTCGAAGAATCACACGTGTTGTTTGCGCAGGGTGCGCCGGGCGCACCATCGGTGCACCCGGCCTTGCAGTGCGGTGCCCTGCCCTTCAACCAGATGCTGGCCGAACGGGCGCTGCGCCTGCAAACCCGCCACATCCTGCCCTGGTCACGCTGGGTCACGCCCATCATGCCGTCCATCAGCGCCAGGCGTTTTGATACCCGCTTCTTTGTTGCGGCGGTACCCGCCGACCAGCAGGCCCGCCACGACGGACACGAAACCACGGCCAGCGTCTGGCTGCGACCGCGTGCGGCACTGGAGCAGTACTGGAGTGGTGACATGGAACTGGCACCCCCGCAAATCATGAGTCTGGCGCATCTGGCCCGGCACGCCACCGTGCACAGTGTGCTGCAGGCCGCGCGCCACCAGAGCCCGCCATACATCCTGCCGGAGTCATTTACCGAGGGCGGTGAACGCACCCTGTGTTACCCCGGCGACCCCCGCCACAGCGTACCCACGCGCGCCCTGCCCGGCCCCACCCGGGTCACCTGGCGCAACCGCCGGTTTGAGCCCGATGGCGGATTTGCGGCCTGGTTTACGACGTAAAACGCCGCCACCACCTCACTCCCGCCAGATGCAGGCGGCCATGCGGCCACTGACGCCGTCGCGCCGGTACGAAAAGAACCGCCCGGGGTTGCCCACCGTGCACCAGGGGGCGCTGCTGTTGTTGCCATCCACCCGGCTTACCCCCTGGGCCTGCAGGCGCCCCCGCGCCAGGGCGGCAAGGTCGGCCAGCCACTTGCCCGGACCCAGGGGCGTAAAGGCATCGGCCGCCTGTGCCGCGTGTGCAATAAACGCAGCACGCACCTCGTCACCCACCACAAACGCAGTCGGGCCTATGCAGGGACCCAGCCACGCTATGATTTCAATAGCTGGCTGCGCACACCTGGCGCGCGCAAACCGCCTGAATTGCTTGCAAACCTGTTCCACCACCCCAACCCCGTCCACACCGGCCAGCCCACGCCAGCCCGCGTGCACCGCTGCCACCATGCGGCCCTGGATGTCGCACAACAAAATGGGCAGGCAATCGGCCACCATCACCGTACAGGCCAGCGCCGCATGCTGGGTAAACGCGCCATCTGCCACCTGGCCATCCTGGCTGTCGCGCTGCAGGGCCAGCATGTGTGTGCCGTGCACCTGGTCCAGAAAAACCGGTCGCGCACCCAGGCTACATTCCAGCCGTGCACGGTTGGCGGCTACCGCCTGTGCCACGTCCCCCACGTGTGTGCCCAGATTCAGGCTGGCGTACGGCCCCCCTGACACCCCCCCGGCACGGGTGGTGCACAGGGCGCGCACGCACGCCGGAGCGGGCCAATCGGGAACCAGCCATTCAGGGGCGGGGTTGGGCAGTGGGGGCAACATGGCAACAGGCGCGGCAGTGATCAGCGTCAACGCAGCGGTGAACCCGATTTCTATTGACTTCCCGTCTCAACGATAAGCGTCAATCGGGTGGCAAGGAATTACCAGACACCATCTTTCCCAATCCACAGTGTCTGCCTTCTTGGATAACTTGCCGGTAAGCATCATGATCGTGCACCCTGAATGTAGGTAGGCGGAAATTGTAAGGAATTGGTCAAATTGCGCGCAACCGCGCCTGGGCTCAATGGGTGTGCTGGTGATGTGCATCGGGCACATGCGCATGGCTGTGTTCCAGCCGTTCATGCGAATGGGCATGACTATGCGACCCAAGAGGAATGGGGTCGTGCACATGGTTGTGGTGTCCATCACTGTGGTTGTGGGCATGTTCATGGTCCATTGAGTCATGCACATGCGCGTGCCCATGGTTTTCCATCAGATGCAAAATCACGCCGCCCAGCATCAGCATGCCTCCTGCCGCCATCAGCACGCCCGAAGACCGCTCGCCCATGGTGAAAGCCAGCGCGGCCCCGATAAACGGTGCAAAAGCAAAAACAGAACCGGTACGCGCCGCACCAAAAGCCCGCTGCGCAAGCAAGTAAAAACGCAAACTCAAGCCATAACCCATGGCACCCACGGCAATCAAGCCCAAGGCCGCCATCGAGCTGGGCACGGTTTCGCCATAGAGCCAGGCCAACCCTGCCGTGAATGCCGTACCCATGGCTGCTTTGAACAACACCACCTGGCCAGGGTCCCTCTCGGCCAACGCGCGAGACAGTGTGTTGTCGATCCCCCAGGATGCGGTGGCCAGCATCACCGCCAGCAGGCCCATCATTTGTACACCGCCAAGCCGCCCCTGATCCAGTACCAGGGCCATGCCACCCAGCAACAAAAGCAGCATGGCCAGCCCAACCCGTTTGTCCATGGTTTCACCATACAGGCGCCAGGCCAGCAGCGCGGTGAAAAGGGCTTCCAGCGTCAGCATGAGCGAGGCGCTGGTGCCACTGGTGCGCTGCAAACCCCAGGCCAGCGCTACGGGGCCAATGGCTGCCCCAAAAAATGCCATGGCGCTGAGCCGGGGCACATCTCCCAGGTGCAGTTTGGCCTCGCGTTCACGCGCTCGCCTGGTCAAGGCGCCCACCAGGGCCGCGCCGCCGTACAGCAATGCGGCCGTGCTGAACGCACCCAATCCCACCCCAAGCCGCTGCACCAATGGCGTGCTAATGCCAAACAGGGTGGCTGCCAGCAAGGCCAGCAACCCACCCCGCAGGGCTGGTGCGCTGATGGAGATGGGCACGGCTTTACATTCCTGTGAAGTTGGCGGCGATGAAGTTGCCGGTCAAAGAATAGAACATGTAAAGCGTCTGCTTGGATGCATCTTTTTCAGCCGGGTTTTTGAAACTGAGTTTCAACTCCTTCATTTTTTTCCCTTCAACCGTCTCCACTTTATCCAGGCTGATGGACTTCCAGCTGGCGTCGATTTTTCCGTTGTCTGCCAGCGCAGCTTTGCGCTCCGAGGCACAGCCGACGATGACAGCCTCTTTCACCGGCGCATGCCCATGAAAGTGGCAATTGCCTCCACCTCCAGCGTTGGCTGAAGTAGCAGCCAGAGCGGACAAAGTGACGATAGCCATAGTGATGATTTTTTTCATGGTGATTTCCTTGGGTTAAAAAATGGTTCAAAAAAGGAGCGAATTCAAAATGCGTTGCGGTCAGCGTCCATCGTTTTATCGATGTCCATGTCTTCGTGGACATGCCGATGCTCCTGGGCCGGGAAACGGAAGCTGTCTGGTGCGGCATCGTGTTGGTAGCCATGCAGCTGCATGAACAGCAGATAGACACCCGCGTACATCAAAGCCAGATTAGCTGCAAAGCTAAAACGCTTGAATGAAGGACGATGGCGCCAGAGTGCCAGCACCGCCACCATCACAGCAAGGGCTGCAATCTGCCCAATCTCCACGCCAACATTGAAACTCAATATCCGCAACAACATGCTGGTGCTGTCGTCTCCCAAGGGGAGCTGCTGCAGGCGGGTAGACAGACCAAAGCCGTGCAGCAAACCAAAGCCAAATACGGCGGCCAACAAGTTGGGTGACTGCATATCGAAGACACGTTGAAAGCCGCCGTTGTTGTCAAAGGCTTTGTAAATGACGCTGACGGCAATGATGGCGTCTACCAGGTAGTAGTTCCAGGTGATTTGGTAGTAGGTGGCAACAATCAGCGTGATGCAATGCCCCAAGGTAAATACCGTCACAAACTTGGCAACATCCTTGAAGGTAGTCAAAAAGAACACCACACCGAACAGGAACAACAGGTGGTCATACCCAGTGAGCATGTGACTGGCCCCCAGGCCGATGTAGCGCAAATAGCCCCCATGGAGCATGCTTTGCTTATCGGCGTCAGAAATACCATGGGCCATGGCTACGATCGGAATGACCGCGACAAATAGGGCCAATATCAGGCTGGGTGAGATTTTTTTGGTCATAAAAGAGAGTGATTTCGTGCACAGGGCACGGCCATCTTCCACGCGTAACGGGAAGTTCTAAAAAAGCAGGGAGAAAGGCAGCACGCTGCACTGCCTGGCAAAGTCAGGCGCTGCGCTGTGGTGGCCGCAAGGGGCCTTCAAGGGTGGGCGAAAGCCAAAGCGCTGCGGGTGATTCCGCAACACCCATGGATCGCACTTCAAAAAAATTTGACCAGGCAGCGCTCAGTAAACCGCTGCCACCCGTGCCCGCGTCGGCATGAAAGTGCTGCGCCGTACCCTCCTCTACATCCATATGCAAAGTGTGGTCCGCATGGTGGTGGTGGTCCGCATCCTGCACGTGAACGGTCAGGTGCTCCATTTCACCTGCGCGCTGGCGGATGCTGAAAGTCCCCAGCATGGCCAGCGACTGCCACAGAAGGACAGTCAGCAGGAGGAGCGCACGCAGGCTATGGGTCATACGGTAGATTTTATCCATGCGATGAGCAACCCGATGACGGCACAGGCAACGATCACATGGATCACATTACGTTTGAATCGAAACAGGGCCACAGCGGCGCCCAGTGCAATCACGGCGGATACCCCATCGAAACCGCCACCAAAGCCGTGCGGCCACAACACGTGGTAACCGAAAAACAGGGCCAGATTCAAAATCACACCCACCACGGCGGCAGTGATGGCCGTCAGTGGGGCTGTGAACTTCAGATTGTTGTGCGTCGTCTCTACAAAGGGGCCACCCGCCAAAATAAACAGGAACGACGGCAGGAAGGTAAACCACGTCACCACACTGGCAGCTACCGCACCGGCGAGAAACAGCGCATCCGCTCCGAACAAGGCTTTGACGTAGCCACCCACAAAGCCCACAAACGCCACCACCATGATCAGCGGCCCCGGCGTGGTTTCACCCAGGGCCAGGCCGTCGATCATTTGCGTTGGCGTGAGCCAGCCAAAGTGCCCCACTGCGCCTTGGTACACGTAGGGCAAAACGGCATACGCCCCACCAAAGGTCAGCAAGGCGGCCTTGGTAAAGAACCAGCCCATTTGGGTCAGCGTGTGGTTCCAGCCGTAGCACAGGGTCAACAGCCCCATGGGCACCAGCCACAACAAGGCACCCACCACCACTACCCATAACAGACGCCCCCAGCGAAACTGCGCGTGCGCCGGTGTGGGGGTGTGGTCGTCAATCCACGCCGGGCCGAACGATTGGCTGTTTTTTGCGTGCCCGCCGCCGAGTTGAAATTTCTCCGGGGCGATGCGCCCGCCCACATATCCGGCCAGGGCAGCGCCCACAACAATGGCCGGGAACGGCACGTTGGCGGCAAAAATGGCAATGAATGAAGCCGCCGCAATGCCCCACAGCCAATTGTTTTGAAGCGCACGCGAACCGATGCGATGGGCGGCCTGCACCACAATCGCCGTCACCGCCGGTTTGATGCCATACAACAAGCCCGCAACCAGGGGCATTTCGCCAAAGGCGATGTACACCCATGACAGCCCAATCAGAATCAACAACGAGGGCAGTACAAACAGCACCCCCGCAACCACACCACCCCAAGTCCGGTGCATCAGCCAGCCGATATAGGTGGCCAGTTGCTGTGCCTCCGGGCCGGGCAAAACCATGCAGTAGTTCAGGGCGTGCAAAAAACGCTGCTCCGAAATCCAGCGCCGGTTCTCAACCAGCTCCTGGTGCATGATCGAAATTTGTCCAGCGGGGCCACCAAAGCTGATAAAGCCCAGTTTCAGCCAAAAGACAAATGCTTGCCAGAAGCCGACGGAGTGCGGCGCGCGATCAACGGCCGGGCCCCGCGGGGGGATGGGTGGGGTCATGGTTGTGACAACTTTGCAGGTGCCGGCGTTTGCGGCGTGGCCAGCACTTTTGCCACAGCCGCATCCAGGGAGGCCATGAACGCCTCCACCGCATCGGTGTACGCGCCCGCCAGCCCCAGGCTCTGGTTGATGTCACGGTGCGACAAATCCTGGCGCAGCACCTGCGCCCGCACGCCCAGTTGGGCGGCCCGTTCGGCAAACACATCGGCCTGCGCACACGCATCACTGCGCCGCGAGGAACACACGGCCAGCATGGGTTTGGCCGACGCCGTGAGTTGCTGCAACGGCGACACCGCACGCCAAAAGGCCGGGTCGGTGCCAAACGCAGCGTCGTACAGGCGGAAATGGCTGCCTTGCATGATGGGCGTTACGTCCACCGCCGCACTGTCCAGCGCCACCGTACCCAGCCAGGCCTTGGCCCCGGCCTGAGGGCCCAGTTCCGGTGACGCGTTGACCAGGGCCACCAGATGGGCTCCGGCGGAGTGGCCCATCAATATAAAACGTGCCGGGTCCGCCCCCCAAGACGGCGCTTGGGCTTGTGCCACCGCCAGTGCCTGGGCCACGTCACGGGCCTGCTCCAGTGGGTCGGCCTGTGGCAACAGCCGGTTGTTGACCGATACAAAAACAAAACCCCGCGCCAGCCAGCGGGCCGCCTTGTTGTCCACCACGGCACTGGCAGCCTTGTCGCCCCAGCGCCAGCCGCCACCGTGCACCATCAGGATGACCGGCGCATTGACCGGTTTGGCAGGCAGATAAACATCCATGCGCTGGCGCGGGTCGCTGCCATAGGCCAGGTCGCGCACGCTGGGGGTGTGGTGGCCGGGGGGCTCGGGGGTGTCGCTGTGCTGCGCCGCAGCGCCGGGGTCTTGCGCGGCGCGGCGCTCCTGCACCCGCTCCTTGATGCGGTCCAGAAAACTACCAGCCCAGGTGGGCGCGGTGGCACTCAGCAAAACGCTGGCACAGGCCAAGGTGAGGAGTCGGTGTGAATGCATGGTGGTTTACAGAGTGTGTACGTGGGCCATATCCGGGCGCTCCAGCCAGGCGGCAAATTCATCGGCCAGTTGCCCGCTGGCGCGGCAGGCGGTGGTCCAGGCGGCAACCCGTGCGGCCAGGTCGTTGCCATAGTGGGTGAAGTCGGTACGGTCGGGCAGTTTGCCGTTGGGCAGGGTTTTGACCCATTCGGGGTTCGGTGCCAGCAGCACCATGGTGTCCAGGTGGTGGGTGGAGCGGTGGCGCCAGCGCAGGTTTTTGTCCAGCCAGCCGGGCACAACGGCCTTCTGGAAGTGGGGATACAAAACCAGGCCGCGTGGGGTGTTGGAATTTTCTAGGCCATTTGTGCCGTTTGCGCTTGCTGGGTATGCGGAAGCAGCTATGTTTTTTGTAGCATCCAGGCCTGCTGCGGGGTAATTCAGGTGCAGGTGGTAATCGGTAATGCCGCCGTCCCAGTAGGCACCGGGTGGTGCGCCCGGAATGTTGTGCACCGCCTGCAGCACAAAGGGAATGGAACAACTGGCCTGCAGTGCCGGGTTGAAGTTGGCGGCAGTCAACGCCACCTGGCGGGTGCGGTAGTCCCGCGTGCCGAAGGGCAGCGGCGCGATGTGGGGACCGCAATTTCCCGCAGGGCCGGAAAAAACCACCCGCTCCAGCCAGGCGCCCATGGCCCTGCGGTGCACCGTGTTGGTCAAAAAAGCACCCAGGTAGCCCAAGGGCGTGCGCAGGCCGTGTTCGGTATGCAAAATGTGGCGCCCGCGCGAGGTGACGATGTGCAGGCAGTAGCGGGGGTGGTTCAGCACCTCGTCCACCCGTCCGGCATAGAAGTTGCGCAGATTTGTACCAAACAACTCACTCACCATGGCCGCACTGGGGCGCTTTTGGCCCGGCAGCACTTCATAGTGCTGGTGAATGTAGTCGTGCTCCAGTTGCGACAGGCCCTGCACCGGATCGCTCCAGCAGGCCGAGGCCATGCGCCAGGCGCCGATGGAGGCCCCCACCAGGTCCACCGCTTGCGTGGAACGGGGCAACCAGTCGCCAAAAATATAACGGTCCAGCGCCCCCAAAATCAGCCCCTTGGGCCCCCCAGCGGCGCCGGGAATGGTGCCGATGTGCTGTGGCAGCAGTCCGTTCTGCTCCAGGGCCACCCGCGCCGTGGGGCCGGCGTAAATTTGGAGTGCTTTCATTTCAGGTATGCGCCGCCCAGTCAAACGGGTCTTGCTGCAGCACCATGTCAATGTCGAGCTCCAGCGCCACGCCCACCGCGTCGGGAAAGCTCACTGCCATCGCCCGCTCGCTCAGGCCCGCATCGCGGGCCCGGCCACGCCAGCTGGCAAGGTGAATCACACCCGCCAGGGGCTCGTACACGTTATTGTCAAACGGGGCGTGCTGGTGCTCCAGTGCGTCGATCAAGGGTTGCGGAAAATGCCACATGCGCGCAAACCCGGCACTGACCTGGCCGTAGCTGTAGCCCAGCACCCGGCGCTCAGCCCGGGCGCGGCGCAAATCCAGTGGCGGCACATCCGCATCCAGTGCGGCCATTTCCTGCGGCATGGCCAGGTGCATGGCCAACTCACCCACGGCATGGATCAGCCCACAGGTAAAGGCGGCTTGCTGGTTTTGCCGCACCACACCGGCCAGCGAGCGCGACACCCGGGCCACGTTGAGGCTACAGGCCCAAAAACGCGCCAGATGGATGCCGGGTACAGCCTTGATGGAAGCCCCGGTGGCGGCCGCCTGGGCCATGGTTTTGACGTGGTCCAGGTTCAGCAGCGCCAGCGCCTCGGACACACTGCTGATCGTGCCGCCGAGTTTGAAATGGTCCGAATTGGCCAGCTGCAGCAACCGGGTGGTCAGCGCCGGGTCGGTGCTGATAAGGCGGGTGACCTTGCGCAGATCAACGTCAGGGCGGCCCAGCTCCGTGAGGAGCAGTGCCACCACTTTGGGAATGCTGGGCAGAACGAATTGCCTTTCCAGCAACTCAGGCAGTTTCATGCAGGGCAACCTTTGTGGCCAGGGGGGTAGATCATCCCGCATTGCCCGCCAGGCGCGCCTGCAGCGCAGTGGGACCCAGGGACAATGCGGGGCATTGGGATGGGCGCATTATGTATCCGCTTTGCCCGCCGCGAAATCCCTGCCGTCCGCCTTGCCAACTACCGTGCCATCTGCACGGCCCGAACCCACGGCTCAGCGTTTGAGTTTGGCAAAGGCGCTGGCCATGGCCGATCCCCCCAAGGGCGCTGCGCTGTAGTTACCACCCCCGCCGTGCTGGCGTTCACCCCGACTGGCGGGTTGGTAGCGGTTTTCAGAGCCTTTTTGGCCTGTTGCGCCCGACTGGCCTGCGGGAGCAGCTCCTATTTTCATAGTAAGGCTGATGCGCTTGCGGGCCACATCCACCTCCTGCACCTGCACCTTGACGATGTCGCCGGTCTTGACCACCTCGCGCGCGTCGTTAACAAACTTGTGCGCCAGTTGGCTCACGTGCACCAGGCCGTCCTGGTGCACGCCCAGGTCCACAAATGCGCCAAAGGCGGCCACGTTGCTGACGGTGCCCTCCAGAATCATGCCCTCCTTCAGATCGGCAATGTCGTCCACGCCGTCGTTGAAACGCGCCACCTTGAAGTCCGGGCGCGGGTCGCGGCCGGGTTTTTCCAGCTCGGTCAGGATGTCCTTGACGGTGATGACGCCAAACTTCTCGTTGGCAAACAGCTCGGGGCGCAGGGACTTGAGCATGTCGGCACGGCCCATGAGTTCGGCCACCGGTTTGCCAGTCTTGGCAATGATTTGCTCCACCACCGGGTAGGTTTCCGGGTGCACACCGGTCATGTCCAGCGGGTTGACGCCACCACGGATGCGCAAAAACCCGGCCGCCTGCTCAAACGCCTTGGGCCCCAGACCGGTGACCTTGAGCAGGTCTTGCCGACTGGCAAAAGCGCCGTTGCCCTCGCGCCAGCGCACCACGGCCTTGGCCACGGTGCCAGACAGGCCCGACACCTTGGACAGCAGGGGCACGCTGGCCGTGTTCAGGTCCACGCCGACCGCGTTGACGCAGTCCTCCACCACGGCGCCCAGCGTGCGCGCCAGCTCACTCTGGTTCACATCGTGCTGGTACTGGCCCACACCAATGCTCTTGGGGTCGATCTTGACCAGCTCGGCCAGCGGGTCCTGCAAGCGCCGGGCAATGCTGGCGGCACCGCGCAGGCTCACGTCCACATCGGGCATTTCCTGCGAGGCAAATTCGCTGGCGGAATACACCGACGCACCGGCCTCGGACACCACCACTTTTTCGACCTTCACTTCCGGCATACCGGCCTGCGCAGCCATCTTGGCCAGCAGCTTGATGAGGTCACCGGCCAGTTTGTCGGTCTCGCGGCTGGCGGTGCCGTTGCCAATGGCAATCAGGTTCACGCCGTGTTTGGCACACAGCTTGCCCAGGGTGTGCAGGGAGCCTTCCCAGTCGCGCTTGGGCTCATGCGGGTACACGGTAGCGGTTTCGACCAGTTTGCCGGTGGCATCCACCACCGCCACCTTGACGCCGGTGCGGATGCCGGGGTCCAGCCCCATCACCACGCGCGGGCCGGCCGGGGCGGCCAGCAGCAGGTCGCGCAGGTTGTCGGCAAACACCTTGATGGCGACTTTTTCGGCTTCTTCGCGCAGTCGTGCGAATAAATCGCGCTCGGTGGACAGGCTCAATTTGACCTTCCAGGTCCAGGCGATGCACTTGCGGATCAGGTCATCGGCCGCGCGGCGCTGGTGGCTCCAGCCCAGTTTGAGGGCAATACGCCCCTCGGCCAGCGAAATGACCGGTGCGGCCCGTGTGGTGGCCGCCGTAGCGCTGCTGCTTGCTCCTGTTTTGATAGCTGCCTGCGCTTGTCCAGTGGGCGCAGAAGGCCGATTGAGCACGGAATTGGGGGTGCTCGGGCTGGCCATATTGGGCTCCGGCAACACCAGCTTGGCATCCAGAATGTCCAGCGCACGGCCGCGAAACACGGCCAGCGCCCGGTGCGAAGGCACGCGGCCAATCGGTTCGTCGTAGTCAAAGTAGTCACGAAACTTGGCCACGTCGGCGTTGTTCTCGTCCTTGCCGTCCATCAGCTTGCTTTGCAACAGACCCTCGGCCCACAGCCATTCGCGCAGGTCCTGCACCAGGCCTGGGTTTTCGGCCCAGCGTTCGGAGAGCAGGTCGCGCACGCCGTCCAGCACCGCTTGCACGGTGGAGAAATCGGGCTGTTTGTCTTCGCCGGGCGCCGCCTCCTTGAACGGAATCACGTACGGCAGGGCCGCCTCGGCGGGTACCAGCGTGGGGTCGGCCATCAGGGCATCGGCCAGCGGCTCCAGCCCGGCCTCTTTGGCCAGTTGGCCTTTGGTGCGGCGCTTGAGCTTGAACGGCAGGTAAATGTCTTCCACCTCCTGCTTGGTGGCGGCGTTGTGGATGGCGGCGATCAGGGCGGGTGTGAGTTTGCCCTGCTCATCAATCAGTTTGACCACGGCCTCTTTGCGGTCGCGCAGCTCGCGCAGGTAGGCCAGGCGCGTCTCCAGTTCGCGCAGTTGGATGTCGTCGAGCCCGCCGGTCACCTCTTTGCGGTAACGGGCGATAAAGGGCACGGTGGCGCCTTCATCGAGCAACTGCACAGCAGCTTCGATTTGCTGCGGGCGAACCTGGATTTCTTGCGCGAGTTGCGCGATGATTTTCTGCATGGTTTTACCCGGCCAAGGCCACATAGACCTCTTGCACGTCGTCATTGGCATCAATGGCGGCCAAAAAGGCTTCCACTTCTTCCAACGCCTCAGCGCTCAAACTGGAGGGGTCAACCGGGTTTTTGGGCTTGTAGCCCAGCTTCATGGACAACACGTTGAAACCGTGCCCCGGCAGAGCGCGTGCCACCAGATCGAGCTCAGCCGGGGCGGTGTAGAACAGGGTGTTGCCCTCTTCCTCGCCCGGCTCCAGGTCTTGCGCACCGGCTTCAATAGCGGCCATATCGGGGTCGGCGTCCGGCTGGCTGGGGGTGGCTTCGATCATGCCCACGTGGTCAAAGTCCCACGCCACCGAGCCGCTGGTGCCCAGCTGCCCTTTGCGAAACAGCACCCGCATTTCGGGCGCGGTGCGTTTGACGTTGTCGGTCAGGCACTGCACCATCACCGCTACCTGGTGCGGGGCAAAGCCTTCGTACAACACGGTTTCGTATTGCACCACCTCACCCGTCAGCCCGGCACCCTTTTTGATAGCACGCTCCAGCGTGTCTTTGGGCATGGAGACCTTGCGCGCCTGCTCCACCACCAAGCGCAGGCGTGCGTTTTGCGCGGGATCGGCGCCGCTGCGGGCTGCTACCGTGATTTCTTTCACCAGTTTGGTGAACAGTTTGCCCTTGGCATCGGCCACCAGTGCCTTGCCTTTTGCTTTCCATTGCGCGCCCATGTCCAGAATTCCTTGCGTAAATGCGCCAAATGGCGCTTGAGTGAAGTAAAACAAAGCGCAGGTTATACACCCGGCGCGGTGCATGACCCTGGTGCCTGGGAGCAATCACTTAAACTGCACGCCATGCGGCATGCAGGAAACCTGGCGACCAGCCCTGTGATTGCAGCCGTACCAGACGCTTTGATTCGCCGCGAAGACCGAATCAGAAAACCCACTTTACCGACTTGACTGCAATCGACTGTGAAAACTCACTTCAAAAACCGCGTTAAATTTTGCTTTGGTGTTTTACCCTTCACTATGGCTTTACTGGTTGGGTGCGGCGGTGGCAGCAGCACCCCTGCTACCGTGCAAACCACCCCCGTGGCAACCGCCAAAGCCGTAATCAGCGGCCGCGTGCTGGACACACAGGATGGCACACCGGTGGCTGGCGCAACCATCAGCGCCGGCACAGCCAGTACGACCTCGGGCGCCGATGGTGCCTACGTGCTGAACAATGTCGAGGCCGGTTCCCGCGTCGTATTGGTGGCAGGCGCCAGCAACTACTCTGAAACCGTCAAAGTCACTGCGGCACAAGTCGGTGCAACAACTACCTTTGACATCAAGCTGCTCAAAGTAGCCGCCACCGCCGCCATTGGCCAGACCAGCGGTGGTGTGGTCACTGTACCCGGCAGTGTGGCGCGGGTTTCTTTGCCAGCCAATTTTGCGGTGCTGGCCAATGGCTCCGCTCCAGTGGGCAATGTCACCGTCAAAGTGACTCCCATTGCACCGGCTACGGACTCCTCGCTCATGCCGGGGGACTACACCACGGCCACAGCCGGTGGCAGCACCAGCATTGAATCGTTTGGCGCAATGGCCGTGTCGCTCAGTGACGCAAGTGGCGCCAAACTCAACCTGGCACCTGCAAAAACGGCCACCATCCGTATTCCCGTGAGCACGCGTTCATCGGCAGCCACACTGAGCCCGACCATTCCACTTTTCTATGTGAGCGAACAAACCGGCCGTTGGGTGGAAGAAGGCACAGCAACCCTGATGGGAACCGCCCCCAACCAGTACTACGAGGGCGTGGTGAGCCACTTTAGCGTCTGGAACGCAGACCAGGTGTATGACAGTGTGGTGGTGTCCGGCTGTGTCAATGACGAAAAAGGTCTGCAAGCCGCTGGCGTTACGGTGCAGTCCGACGGCATCAGTTACTCGGGTGTTTCTTCAGCGACGACCGATGCACTTGGACAATTCACTTTGCGGATCAAGAAGAGTGGAACGGCGACCGTGGGCGGTTTTCTGTCCAACAAAATCACCAACGAGGTGGCTGCAGGGCCCAACGCGAGCGACTTTGTGCTCACACCTTGCCTGCAACTCACCACCCTGGCCAACAGCATCAAAATCAAACTGACCTGGGGCGAGTTGCCAGATGACCTGGACTCGTATCTGACGCTGCCGACCGGTGAAGTCGTTTCGTACCACGAGCGCGGCAGCTTGTTGGCGGCACCGTTTGTCAATCTCGATGTGGATGACACCTCCAGTTATGGCCCGGAGATTATTACGGTGCGCAAACTCCTGGTCGGAACGTACAGCTACGCCGTACGCAATTACAGCGGTTCACATGCGCCCGGAGTGACCGGCTCTCCGGCCAAGGTTGAACTGAACGCATCTGGCAACACCTCGCTCTACGCGCCGCCGGTCGGCGAGGCGACGACCGGACAAACGGTTTGGAACGTATTCAATTTTGTGGTGGCTCCCAATTGCAGCGTCACGGTGACCCCGGTCAACACCTGGTCCAGCAGCGAACCCAAGGGTGTTGCCAGCCCCACTGCCGCTGCCTACTGCGTCGCGCCTTGACGGCAATCACGGTGGATGATCGCAGTGGAGCCCCCGCAAGACCTGCACGGATAAAATGCGCCGTGTCGCCAAACCTGGCGGCACTGAACCAGACGTTATTTTTTCCGTATGCAAACATCTACTCTGCGCGCTCCCCTGCAACACACCACCTCCAAGTTCTTGCCAATCGGGGCACTTGTGCTGTCGCTTGGTTTGCTGCTGCCCGCAGCCCATGCCGATGACCTTGGCACCATTCTGGGTGGCGGCGCCGGTGCGGCCGCCGGTGCCGCAGTAGGCCAATCGGTAGGGGGCAAAAACGGCGCCATTGTGGGTGGTGCCGTGGGTGGCGCGGTCGGCGGCGCAGTTACCACCAAAGGCTCTGGCCAGAGTGGCGCCATTGTGGGCGGTGCGGTAGGCGGGGCCGCCGGGGCGGCGGTGGGGCAATCGGTGGGGGGAAGCAATGGCGCCATCATCGGCGCCGGTGCGGGTGGGGCGGCAGGTGCTGCCATTGGCAAAAACGCGACGCAAACGCCGCAGCGCACGCAGGCCAACACCCCGCACCACGCCAGCTTGCAGGCCAATGGCCACCGCAAACACAAACGCAAACACAAAAAACACCACTGACACGATCGCGACCCCACAGCGCCGCACCCTGGCGGGCGGTTGCACATCAGTCCCCCCGCTGCGCTGCGCAGTCGCCTTTAAAGCCCTGACCGTTCACTCCAGCGCCAAACGCATGGGAACCATGTCGGACATTGCAAAGCCGTGTTTCGCATACAAGCGCTGCGCCGCTGCGTTGCTGCCGTCGGTCAATAAGGTGATGCGTTTGCAACCCCGCATGCGCGCAGCCGCAATGGCCTGTGTGAGCAACTGAGTTCCTACCCCACTGCCGCGCGCGGCTGGCGACACCACCAGGTCTTCGAGCAGCGCAACCTTTTCGCCCAGGGCGGTGGAGAGGGTGAACAGCAGGTTCACCATGCCGGCGATGTGATCGCCCTGCCGGGCAACCAGCACCACACCAACATCGGGGTTGGCGATGACGCCTGCCAGTCCCCGGTGCTGGGCCTGCGGGTTGGGAGCGAACTCGGCCTCCTGGGTAAAAAGCACCGACAACAAATCACTCAATGCAGCGATGTCCGCCGCCCTGGCCGACTCCACCCGGATCGTTTCAATACCCTTGCGCATTGCATTTTCCCTTCATTACGCGCCCCGTAATCGTGGCGACAAACTGCCACCGATGTTCTGCCAATTGTGGTGCAGCAGCCGGTGGTGCAACCGCCGGAAAAAACCCATCCGTCCCTTGATGCAAAATCAAATTCTTTCTTCCATCGCCTCTCTTGGCCTGCCCATCGCAACCCCGCCATGTCCATCTCTCCAAAATCCGCCAAACGCAAACCCACACCGAAAAACACCAGGGTCGGCCAGGCCGCTGCGTCTGGCGCCAAGTCCTCCGTCAAGTCTCCCGCAGAACCACGCCTGTCGCGCACGCGCCGCCCGCCCGAACTGCCAGTGGCCGACTGGCAGGCGGGGCTGCGCCGCCAGTTTGGCCGCGAGCAGAATTTTGGCCTGAAAAACCTGGGGGCGGAGCCGGTGTTTTCAGAATTTCGGGTCAGCAATCCCGTCAGCGGCACGCACTACCGGGTGGCGATTCGCGGGCAGGCACCGGGGCAAAACTATTGCAGCTGCCCCGATTTCGCCACCAACAACCTGGGCACCTGCAAACACATCGAGTTCACCCTTGGCAAGCTGCTGGCCAAACGCGGCGGCAAGGCGGCACTGAAAAGTGGTTTTGCGCCACCCTACAGCGAAATCTGGCTGGACTACGCGGGCCAGCGCCAGTTACGGTTTCGCGCGGGCACCGATTGCCCAGCCAGGCTGCAGAGCAAAGCCCAGGTGCTGTTTGACACCAATGCCAACTGGGCGTTGCGCCCGGAACGACTACACCAGTTGGAGCTGCTTTTGCAAACGGCGCAAGACACAGGCCACGAGCTGCGCTGCTACGACGATGCCTGGCAGTTCGTCGCCCAAATCCGCGACGGTGAACGCCGCCATGCCGCGCTGGTCAAGGCCTACCCCAAAGGCATTGCCGACAAGGCCCTGAACAAGCTGCTCAAGGTCACGCTCTATCCCTACCAGCGCGAGGGGGCCCTGTTTGCCGCGCGCGCCGGGCGCTGCCTGATTGGCGATGAAATGGGGCTGGGCAAAACGGTGCAGGCGATTGCGGCGGCCGAGCTGTTTGCGCGCCACTTTGGCGTGCAGCGCGTGCTGGTGGTGTGCCCAACCTCGCTCAAGCACCAGTGGAAAAACGAGTTTGCCCGATTTGCCGCGCGCGACGTGCAGGTGATCCATGGCCTGCGTACAGCGCGCCAGCCGCAGTACGGCATGGAGTCGTTCTGCAAAATCACCAATTACGAAACGCTGGAGCGTGACGCCGACCTGATTGCCGCCTGGGCCCCCGAGCTGGTGATTGCCGACGAGGCGCAGCGCATCAAAAACTGGAACACCATTGCCGCGCGCGCCCTCAAGCGCATCAGCAGCCCCTACGCCATCGTGCTCACGGGCACGCCGCTGGAGAATCGGCTGGAAGAGCTCATCTCCATCATCCAGTTTGTGGACCAGCACCGCCTGGGCCCCACTTGGCGCCTGCTGGACGAGCACCAGATGCGCGACGAGGCGGGCCGCGTGGTGGGCTACCGCGCGCTGGACCGCATTGGCCAGACGCTGGCGCCGGTGATGCTGCGCCGGCGCAAAGCCCAGGTGCTGTCGCAACTGCCCGAGCGTGTGGACAAACGCATTTTTGTGCCCCTCACGCCCGAACAACGCCTGCACCATGATGAGAACGGCGACATCGTGACACGCATCGTCTCGCGCTGGCGCAAGACCGGTTACCTGTCCGACACCGACCAGCGCCGCCTGCACTGCGCCCTGCAAAACATGCGCATGGCTTGCAACAGCACCTTTTTGCTCGACCACGAAACTGACCACGGCCACAAGGTGGACGAGCTGGTGACGCTGTTGCAGGAGCTGTTTGAAGACCCCAACGCCAAGGCCGTGGTGTTCAGCCAGTGGCTGGGCACGCATGCGCTGATCCAGCGCCGCCTGGGCACGGGTGCAGGGCAGAACCCGTGGGGCCATGTGCTGTTCAGCGGCAGTGTGCCGGGCGAACAGCGGGGTGCGCTGGTGGAGCGCTTTCACAGCGACCCTGATTGCCGCCTGTTTTTGTCCACCGACGCCGGGGGCGTGGGCCTGAACCTGCAGCACGCGGCGGCCGTGGTGGTCAACATGGATTTGCCGTGGAACCCGGCGGTGCTGGAGCAGCGCATTGGCCGCGTACACCGCATGGGCCAGTCGCGCGGGGTGCAGGTGGTCAATTTTGTAGGCCAGGGCAGCATTGAAGAAGGCATTTTGTCGGTGCTGGCCTTCAAGAAATCCCTGTTCGCCGGGGTGCTCGATGGCGGCGAGCACGAGGTGTTCATGCAGGGCACGCGTTTATCCAAGTTCATGGAAAGCGTGGAGCAGGTGGCGCAGGCGGTGGGTACGGCTGATGTGCAGGAGGATGAGGACGCGGTAGTCGCTGTGATCCCCGATGCCCTGCCCGACACCACGGTCGCCACCGCTTCCGCTGATGCCAACGCAGCCGTAATCGAAGCTGACACCGCAGCGCACGCGCCAACCACGGCAGCGCCCGATGCCGGTACAGCGTTGGCACCCATCCCAGCCACAACCCCAACATCTACGCCCGTCGCCACCCCCGAGTCAGCAACGCAGCAAGCTCAAACGACCGTCGCCGCCGACCCTTGGGCGGCCCTGTTGGAAGTGGGTGCAGCCCTCCTGCAAGGCTTGGCCGCCAGTCGCGGCGCCCCAAGCCCCGATGGCCGCAGCGCCGCGCCACCCATTGCCATCGAACGCGACCCGGTCACCGGCCAAGCCAGCGTTCGCCTGCCTCTGCCCGACCCGGTGGTGCTGCAAAAACTGGCACGGGCGCTGGAGCCGTGGCTACAGCGCCCCTGAACACCGGCGGTGCACTGCATTACCCGTTGGGCGGCTCGACTGGAGTCTGCACCCCACCGCCCGGTTCAAAAATAGCAGGTCATACCATCTATATACGATATTGAAATAAGAACATAGCAAAAATATATTTTTCAATATAAGCCTATACCTCTACAGTCGCCCCCATGACTGAATTAGCGTTTGTCTTTGCGGGTTTTTTTGTTGGGACCGTGGTGGGCCTGACGGGCGTGGGCGGCGGCTCCCTGATGACGCCGATCCTGATCTTTTTCTTTGGCGTCAAGCCCTACATGGCCGTGGGCACCGACTTGCTGTTTGCGGCTTTCACCAAAATGGGGGGCACCGTCAAGCTGGCGCGCTCCAAACACATCGACTGGCCCGTGGTGCTCAACCTGTCGGCGGGCAGCATTCCCGCTTCACTGATTACGCTGTACCTGCTGCACACCGTGGGTGCCACCGACCCCAAGGTGCAAAAAATCATGACCACCGCCCTGGGGATTGCCCTGCTGCTCACCGCAGCGGCCACGCTGTACAAGGTGCTGCACGGCAAGGTCACCCCCACCACCGTGGCCCGTGGGCAAGAGGCCGCTGCGGCACGCCCCCGCCACTGGAGCCTGCCGCTGCTGTTTGGCGCCGTCATTGGCACGCTGGTCACCCTTACCTCGGTGGGGGCTGGCGCCATTGGTGTCACGGTGCTGATGATTTTGTACCCCCTGTTACCCCTGCCGCGCATTGTGGCGGCCGATATTGCCTACGCGGTACCGCTTACACTGGTGGCCGGTTTTGGACACGCTTCGCTGGGTTCGGTGGACTGGCCCATGCTGGGCTGCCTGCTGGCAGGCTCGCTGCCCGGTATCTGGGTGGGTTCGCACCTGATGACCAAAACCCCCGAACGTGTGATCCGTTCCCTGCTCTCCGTCTTGCTGGCGTATGCCGGCACCAAATTAATTGCCCTGTAAACCTTGGAGCCGGTTTGTGCACCGCTTCAGCGGTGTGCGGATGGCCTCTTTTTGAAATTTATGTACCAGTACACCGCATTCGACCGCCAACTCGTCAAGAACCGCGCTGCCCAGTTCCGCGACCAGCTGGAACGCAACCTGGCCGGCACGCTGGGTGATGCCGAGTTCCGCCCCCTGCGCCTGCAAAACGGCTGGTACATCCAGCGGTATGCACCCATGCTGCGGGTGTCCGTTCCCTACGGTGAGTTGTCCAGCCGCCAGTTGCACGTGCTGGCGAAAATCGCCCGCGAGTACGACCAACCCGCTGCCGAACTGTTTGAGCAGGCCCAGCACACCCAAGACCAGCTTAGCAACACCCCCGCGCCGCGCCTCAAACACGGTTATGGCCACTTCACGACCCGCGTGAACGTGCAATACAACTGGATTCCACTGACCAAAGCGGCGGATGTGATGGATTTGCTGGCCAGTGTGGACTTGCACGGCATCCAAACCAGCGGCAACTGCATCCGCAACGTGGCCAGCGATGCGCTGGCCGGTATCGCCACCGACGAAGTGGCCGATCCGCGCCCGTTTTGTGAAATCATCCGCCAATGGGGCACGCTGCACCCCGAGTTTTCCTTTCTGCCGCGCAAATTCAAGATTTCGGTCACCGGTGGTGCGGAAGACCGCGCCGCCCTGCCCTGGTACGACGTGGGCCTGCAACTGGTCAAGAATGCGGAGGGTGAACTGGGCTTTGTTGTGCGCGTAGGCGGTGGCATGGGCCGCACACCCGTCATCAGCCCGGTAGTGCGCGAGTTTTTGCCTTGGAACCAGATTCTCAATTACCTGGAAGCGGTGATCCGCGTCTACAACGGTTATGGCCGGCGCGACAACGTCTGGAAGGCGCGTATCAAGATTTTGGTCAAGGCCGAAGGCCAGCGCTACGTGGACCAGGTGGAGGCCGAGTACCGCGCCATCGTCGAGCAAGACGGCGCCCCGCACACCATCACCCAGGCCGAGCTGGACCGCGTCAGTGCCTGCTTTGTGCCACCCGTTCTGCCCACCGTGTCGTCCACCAGCCAGCCCATCACGGCGGCCGAAGAGAGCGAATACCAGCGCTGGCTGGCCCGCAACGTCAGCGCCCACCGCAACCCGGCGCTGCGCGCCGTGACACTGTCTTTCAAGCGCCTGGGTTATGCCCCTGGTGATGCGACCGAAGACCAGTTGGACGCCGCCGCCGATCTGGCGCAGCAGTATTCCGCTGGCGAAGCCCGCGTCACGCACGACCAAAACCTGCTCCTGCCCTGGGTGCACGAAAACCAGTTGCCCGACCTGTGGCGCGCCGCGCGTGCCCTGGGCCTGGCCAAGCCCAATATCGGTCTGCTGACCGACATGATTTCCTGCCCCGGCGGCGACTTCTGCTCGCTGGCCAATGCGCGCTCCATCCCCATCGCGGCTGCCATCACCGAGCGTTACCAGGACCTGGACGAGCTGTTCGACCTGGGCGACATCGACCTGCACATCAGCGGCTGCATCAACTCCTGCGGCCACCACCACAGCGGCCACATCGGCATTCTGGGTGTGGACAAGGACGGGCGCGAGTGGTACCAGGTGTCGCTGGGCGGCTCCGACGGCACCCGACTCAGTGGCCCCGCCACCCCGGGCAAGGTCGTCGGTCCGTCGTTCGGCGCGCTCGAAGTGCCCGGTGTGATTGAGGCGGTTTTGACCACCTACAAGAATCTGCGCCAGGGCCGCGAACACTTCATCGACACCCTGCGCCGCGTGGGGCATGAGCCGTTCAAGCTGGCCGCCAACGCCGCGCGCATCCCGGACCTGCCCGAGGGCGAAGACGTGCTGCACAACAAACCCGGCTACGCCCGCGACACCCAAGAAGCCTGAGCCACCGTCAACCTAACGCCCACCGAATAGCACCGATTGCCCCATGATTACTATGAAATTAATAGCTGCTTCCGCACATTCCACGGGCGCAAATGGCCAAAATGCCATTGAACTGGCAAACGATGCCGACCCCCGCACGCTGGCATTGGATGGCATCGACCGGGTGGACTTGAACTTCCCCAAGTTCACCGATGGCCGCGCCTTCAGCCAGGCGTTTCTGCTGCGTCGGCGCATGGGTTTTAAAGGTGAAATCCGCGCCACCGGCGACGTGCTGATCGACCAGTTGCTGCAAATGCAACGCACCGGCTTTGATTGCGCCGTGCTGCGCGAAGACCAAAACGCCGACTTTGCCCAAGCCCAGTTGGAGCGTTATGCCGCCTTTTACCAAGGCGATGCCGCAACCGTACAGCCGCAGTTTGCCCGTGGGGTGGCTGCATGAGCGCCGTGCAGGGCAGCCCCAAACACGCTCGCACCCCAGTGCGCAGCACGGAGGTTATCCAATGAACAGCTCCACCTTTCAAGTAGCGCCACAACCCGCGGGCAGCGCCATGGCGCTCAATGCACGAGCGTCGAGCCAATACACCCTCAAGTTGGCTGAGGCACGCGCTGCCTTGTCGCAAGCGGCGGCACAGTTCGCGGGTGTGGATGGCGGCGCCGCAACGGTGGTGCAGGCCTCCAGCCTGGGCGCCGAAGACGTGGTGATTAGCCACCTTATCAACAGCCTGCAACTCGACATTGGCATCTTTGTGCTGGAAACCGGCCGCCTGCACAGCGAAACACTGGCCTTGCTGGAGCAGTTCAAGGCCAGCTCGCGGGCGCCGGTCACGGTGTACACCCCGGTGCAAGAATCGGTGGTGCAGTTTGTGGCGCGCGAAGGCATGGAGGCCATGTACAAAACCATCGCCCTGCGCAAAGAGTGCTGCAACATCCGCAAAATGGAGCCCCTGGCGCGCGCTTTGGCGGGTAAACAGGCCTGGATTACGGGGTTGCGCCGCGAGCAAAGCGGTGCCCGTGCCGACGTGCCGCTGGTGGACACCTCGGAACCACGCACCAAGATCAACCCCCTGGCCAACTGGACCTGGGGCGATGTGTGGCACTACATCCGCGAAAACGGGGTTGCTTACAATCCCCTGCACGACCAGTTTTTCCCCAGCATTGGCTGCGAGCCCTGCACCCGCGCCATCAGCCTGGGTGAAGACTTCCGCTCCGGCCGCTGGTGGTGGGAAGCCAATCTGGAAGGTGGCGCCGCCAAAGAGTGTGGCCTGCACGTTAAAGCCACCGATTCGCATGAAAAATCCAAAGCATGAATGCCATGACTGAACCCACCCATTTCGACCGCCTCTCCAACCAGCACCTCGACGCACTCGAAGAAGAAACCATTTTCATCCTGCGCGAAGTCGCCGCCGCCTTTGAGCGCCCCACCCTGCTCTTTTCGGGCGGCAAGGACTCGCTGGTCATGCTCAAATGCGCCGAAAAAGCTTTTGGCAGCAAAGCATCCGGCGGTGGCATCCCCTACCCGCTGTTGATGATCGACACCGGCCACAACTTCCATGAAGTGACCGATTTCCGCGACTTCCGCGCCAAGGAACTCGGCGCCGAGTTGATCGTGCGCAGCGTGGAAGACTCCATGAAACGCGGCACTGTGCGCCTGGCCCATCCCGGTGAGAGCCGCAATGTGCACCAGTCGGTCACTTTGCTGGAAGCCATTGACGAATTCCGCTTTGACGCGCTGATCGGCGGCGCCCGCCGCGACGAGGAAAAAGCCCGCGCCAAAGAGCGCATCTTCTCCCACCGCGACAGCTTCGGCCAATGGCAACCCAAGGCCCAGCGCCCCGAGCTGTGGACGCTGTTTAACACCCGCCTTCAGCCCGGCGAACACTTCCGCGTGTTCCCCATCAGCAACTGGACCGAGCTGGACGTGTGGCAGTACATCGAGCGCGAAAAGATCGCCCTGCCAAGCCTTTACTACACCCACAAGCGTGACGTGGTCGAGCGCAAAGGCCTTCTGGTGCCGGTGACTGAACTCACGCCAGCCAAACCCGGAGAGACGGTGGAGAGCCGCGACGTGCGTTTCCGCACCGTGGGCGACATCACCTGCACCTGCCCGGTGGAAAGCCTGGCCGCTACGGCCGGCGACATCGTGATCGAAACACTGGCCGCCGACGTGAGCGAGCGCGGCGCCACCCGCATGGACGACAAAACGTCCGAAGCCTCGATGGAAAAGCGCAAGAAAGACGGGTATTTCTAAAATGACAACCACTATGAATTCGATAGCTGCTTCCGCACATCCCACCGGCTCTGCGGGCACAAATGACACTTCATCTGCCCTGCGTTTCATCACCTGCGGCAGCGTCGACGACGGCAAAAGCACCCTGATTGGCCGCCTGCTGGTCGACAGCCGCAGCGTGATGCAAGACCAGATTGCCAACGTCTCCAAAAGTGGCGAGGCCGACCTGGCCCTGTTCACCGATGGCCTGTCAGCCGAGCGCGAACAAGGCATCACCATCGACGTG
The DNA here is from genome assembly GCA_016719405.1 of Candidatus Aalborgicola lynettensis. GTDB lineage: Bacteria > Pseudomonadota > Gammaproteobacteria > Burkholderiales > Burkholderiaceae_C > Allorhodoferax > Allorhodoferax lynettensis. The sequence continues at coordinate 553,436 of JADJZE010000001.1, read as the reverse complement.
GCCTACCGCTACTTCGCCACGCCACACCGCAAGTTCATCATTGGCGATGCCCCCGGCCATGTGCAGTACACCCGCAACATGGTCACCGCCGCCAGTGGCGCGCATGCCGCTGTGGTGCTGGTGGATGCCACCAAACTCAAGTGGAACGTAGAAGGCTTGGTGGAGTTGCTGCCCCAAACGCGCCGCCACTCGTTGCTGGTGAACATGCTGCGCGTTCCCGGCATTGTGTTTACGGTAAACAAGCTTGACGCACTGGGCGCGGACGCCACTGCCGCATTCCACAAAATCCGCGCCGCGCTGCAGGCCTTTGCCGAACACGCAGGCATTGCCGTGACCGCCATCATCCCGATCTCGGCCTTGAAGGGCGACAACGTGGTGACCGCGACCGAAGGCTGGTGCGATTACACCGGCCCCAGCCTGCTCAGCTTGCTGGAGCAACTGCCGGTGACGGCGGCCGAAACCGAGGTTCCGTTTGCATTCCCCGTGCAGTGGGTGGAAAAGTTCTCTGCCAGCAGCGACACCAGCCAAGGGCGGCGCGTGTTTTGGGGCCGTGTGGCCACTGGCACCGTACAGCCCGGCGACACCATCTCCATTTTGCCCAGCGGCCAAACGGCCAAAATTGCCCAGGTACTCAACCACGCCCGCGTGCCCATGAACGTGCGCGCTGGCCACGGCGCCGGCATTGTGCTGGACCGCGAAGTGGATGTATCCCGCGGCGACTGGCTGCTGGCCAGCAACGATGCGCCCAGCCACTTTGACGCTACACGTGAAATCAAAGCCACCGTGGCCTGGATGGACGACGAGCCGTTGGTGGCAGGTCGCGTCTACTGGGCCCTGCATGGCCACCGCTGGATCAAGGCCAAGGTCAAACGCATCGTGCACAACCTGGACATCAACTCCCTGGAAGAGCACGACGCCACGCAGATCGAGCCCAATGCCATCGGCCACATCGAACTCAGCCTGCAAGAAGCCATTCCCGCACTGCCCTATGCCCAATCGCGCGTACTGGGTTCGCTGATTCTGGTAGATACCGCCAGCCACAAGACGTCAGGCGCCTTGATGCTGGGTTGACCCTGAGTTGACCTGTAACAAGCCACGCTGTTTGAATACCCCACTGTGCGCCCACGCGACAGTAGGGGCCATAAAAGCCAATAAAATCAGGGGATTCCGTTAATCCTCTCCTCGCCCTAGTAAAACAAAATGACACACACCGTCACCGAAGCCTGTATCAAGTGCAAGTACACCGATTGCGTGGACGTATGCCCCGTAGATTGCTTCCGCGAAGGCCCCAACTTCCTGACTATCGACCCTGACGAATGCATCGATTGCGCGGTGTGCATCCCTGAGTGCCCGGTCAACGCCATCTATGCCGAAGAAGATGTGCCAGCTGACCAGCGCCACATGACCAAACTCAACGCCGAGTTGGCCAAGTTACCCACCTGGAAAAGCATCACCAAACGCAAAGCCGCGCTGCCCGAAGCCGAAGAGTGGAAAGACAAGACCGGCAAACTGTCGCAACTGATCCGCTAAAGCGGTCTCCATGGTCTCCACCCCATTCGGTACACCTCTGGAGACCGATGCGCTGGTGGTTGGCGCGGGCCCGGTGGGGCTGTTCCAGGTTTTCCAATTGGGTTTGCACGCGGTGCACACCCATGTCATCGACACCCTGCCTTATGCCGGTGGTCAGTGCATGGAGTTGTACCCCGACAAACCCATTTACGATATCCCTGCCCTTACGGTGTGCACCGGGCGCGAACTCACCGAGCGGTTGCTCCAGCAAATTACGCCGTTTGAACCCCGCTTTCACTTTAACCAACACGTCAGCAGCGTGCAGGCCCAGGCGGATGGTCGTTGGTTAGTTGCCACCAGCAAGGGACGGCAATTTCTCACCAAAACCCTGTTTATCGCGGCTGGTGTCGGTGCATTTCTGCCGCGCACACTCAAAGTGGCGGCGTTGGAGCCTTTTGAAGGCAGCCAAATGCACTACCGCATCAACAATCCTGGGGATTTTGCAGATAAGCAGGTACTGATTGTGGGCAGTGACGATGCAGCAGTACAGCACGCTTTGGCTCTGTGTGCCGCACACATTGACGGCAATCCCTACAAGGCCCGCAGCGTGACTTTGCTGCATCGACGCGATGCCCTGCAAGCCGATCCTGTTGCCCTTGCTACTTTGCGCACCCTGTGCGACGCCGGGCACATGGAATTTGTGGTGGGCCAGATTACGGGGCATGACGAACAACAGGGACACTTAAACGCCCTGCGCATTACCACCGTGGATGGCACTGAGCGTACGCTTCCCACCGATGCCCTGCTGGTGTTGCAAGGCCTGTCACCCAAACTCGGGCCCATAGCTGAATGGGGCCTGGCCATGGAGCGCAAGCAACTGCAGGTCAGCACCGAAACCTTTGCCACCAGCGCACCCGGTATTTTTGCTGTGGGCGACATCAACACCTACCCTGGCAAAAAGAAACTCATCGTTTGCGGTTTTCACGAGTGTGTGCTGGCAGCATTTGCTGCAATGGCCGTCATCGCACCCAATACCAAAGTGCCATTGGAGTACACCACCTCCAGCGCACGTCTACATGCGTTGCTGGGCGTTACGCCATCGACTCACAACGCGTAGTAACCATCCCCCCCGAAAAGCCCGGGGGCTTTCGGGGAGATAGAGAGTGCACACCGATACGTTGTGCAAAAGCCTCCGAAACTACCGGGTTCGTGGTGGACGTCCGAAAACGCCGAACATATGCTGGCGCTACAGGTGAGTCGCCTCAATGGTAAATGGCAAAGTTACTGGGCTACCAACTATCTGTATGCGGTTTGATGGGCGACACATCACTTTGAATCGCACTCCAAATTTTCAATGACCCCGTCCGTTGCGTTATAATGGTCGACTTTGCTGGCATCATCCTCAGACACAAGGAAAAATTAACATGGCATCTGGAAAACCCAAGAAAAAGAACCCGCGCTTGGCGTCGGGCCGTAAACGCGTTCGTCAAGACATCAAGATCAACGCAGCAAACACCTCTATGCGCTCGAAGTACCGCACCGCGGTAAAAAACGTTGAGAAGGCCGTTTTGGCTGGTGATAAAGTCAAAGCCGCTGAATTGTTCGGCAAAATGCAGGCTGTGGTGGACACCGTTGCCGACAAGGGCATCTTCCACAAAAACAAAGCAGCCCGCGATAAAAGCCGATTGGCCGCCAAGGTGAAAACATTGGCACTTGCAGCCTAGATTTATTGGCAAATTCGCACAAGCTTTTCACCTTAGCAGTTGCAGCCACTGGTTGCACCGCGATCGGTTGAAAGTTTGCCGTTTGTAACGGGTGCGCTACCAGCAAAGCAAAAAGCCGTTCTTATGAACGGCTTTTTCGTTTCCTCTCGCATCAACCGAGAAAGTCCATTAGGGCTTGGGATGGCAGCGAGGGCAGTGCGGCCAACCTTCTGTCGAGCCTGTGCCAGCTCGGCCAAGGGGCCAAAGTGCGCAAATGCCCAACGCCAGCAGCACCGAAGGTGCGCCTAATGGATTTTCTCGGATCAATTCACCTGATTTCCAGCTTCCGCTACCATACGCGGGTCTAACCACCCAGGCACTAGCCACCAAACCTCACCATGAACTCCGAGCAAGACGAATTTGGAAATATAGATGACAGCGCCACCGAGGGAGTCACCCGAATGCCCCTGAAATCATTGGGGTTGCGCGCAGGCATGGCATTACAGACACGGCGAATCGCAGAGGGCGCCAGTAAAAAAGAGGGCCAATTTTTCGGTGCAATCGAAGGTAAAGGAGTAATGGTTGGCCCGGTAGGACCGGACGGCGAAAAAACAGAACTAGTAGCTGGAGACATTTGCGTCATACGAGGTTTTACCGGACAGTACGAATTCTCATTTCTGAGCAAGGTACTCCAAACATTTGAAAAACCATTCGCTTATGCATTGCTGGCATACCCCGCTCAAGTCGATGCACGACAAGTGCGCCAATCAATGCGCACCAAAACTTCATGGCCCACCACCATTAAATCGGCTCCCACTCACTCAACACCCGAGCCTGCAGCAATTGAAGTGACCCTGGTAGATATCAGCATGGCGGGGGCCATGATCAAGTCGGACGTCGCCATCTCAACTGTGGGTGCGACTATCATTCTTGGTATATCAGTGGTATTCGACAATACCCCTATAGAACTCACCATCATGGGACGGGTTTGTCACAGCAATCAAGGTGCGAACGACGGCCTGTTCTACGTTGGTACCGCATTTAGCAACTTGACCCAACACGACAAACTGGTGCTTCATTTCGTTACCCAAAACCCTCAAACCTGAAACACCTCTTTGCCAGGGACTTTTCCTAATCCATCGCACTCGCAAGAGCGAACACACTGTTAACGCCGAGTTTAAAAGGACGTGTTTGGGATTGCACCCGCATTCCAGCGCAGTCGCGCCCATATTGCGTGATTACATAATGCGTACACTTTACCTGCTTACCGGGAGCAAGAGTGGTTGTGCAACGCATCGCCCGGACTGTACCTACAGTCTCCAGCTTCGCCAAACGGTTGCGGGTGGAGATTTCAGGCGCCTGAACGTCGCGCGCTAAATCCTTAATCGGCTTTGGCTCTGCTTGAGATGCCAAATGACGGAGAATTTCGAGCGATTCAGGCCATTGCTCGACTGGGATATTACGATTGGATAGCTTTGTCATACCGCTGCCTTTAGTTTGAATAAACAAATAAGGGCAACGCCACTTCGAAAAAAATCGAAGGCAACCCCGCTGGCAAATGACCTGAGTCATGTAGCCCGGAAGCTTTGCGTCCTTGGCTTTCGCCAAGTTTGCCCTTACCAGCTTTACTCCGAAGAGCCGCCTACTGGTCGCGAACACCTGCCACATAAATGGCAATCCTGTTGAACACAGTATAGCGACACATTTATGCTATTGCAAAGAACTGTTACATCCAACATAAAGGGTGTTGCAAAACCCCATCACTGACCTCTGTGCATGGCCAGCAACTGCAGCAAAGTCAACGGAGAATCAATTTCGGCGTGCGCCCCCCAGTCGCTGGTGTTACCTTTGTCGCCGAGATACCCGTAGCGCGCTGCGACAGTCAACATTCCCGCAGCTAATCCAGCAACCACATCACGTTCATCATCACCAACGTAGATACACTGATCAGGAGCAACCCCCAAACGCCTTGCAGCCTCCAGTAACGGCTCGGGATGAGGTTTTGAATACGGTGTTGTATCGCCACTCACGATAGCCTTGGCACTATCAAACAACGACATTGCCTGGGTCAACGGAACAGTAAAACGCGAGGACTTGTTGGTCACAACGCCCCAGGCCATTTTTCGAAGAATAATTTCACCGATGAGTTCCTCAACGCCGGCGAATACGCTTGTGCGCTGCGTCATACAACGCGAGTAATTGACAAAAAATTCCTCGCGCATCGTTTCAAACCGAGCGTCATCGACGTCCATGTCAAACGCTACATTCAGCATTCCACGCGCACCTGCACCTGCCATGGGCCGATAGCGCTCCAATGGAAGCGATGGCAAACCCCGCTCGACTCGCATCTGGTCAGCCGCAGCCCCCAAATCGGGCGCGCTATCGATGAGCGTGCCATCCAAGTCGAACAATACCGCAGCAATGTCCCGAGTGAACTCCATCACTCCCCCAATACTGGCCGTCGCGCCGCGAACATATAGTTAACCGACGTGTCGGAGCTCAGCGTATACCGTTTATTCAGCGGGTTGTACTCCAACCCACTGGTGTGCCCAATATCCAATCCGGCTTGACGACAATAACCGGCCAACTCGCTGGGTTTGATCATTTTGCTGTACTCGTGCGTTCCCCGAGGAACCAGATCCAGTATGTATTCCGCACCCACTATTGCGAACAAAAAGGACTTGGCACTGCGATTCAACGTAGAAAAAAACACCCACCCGCCTGGCTTGACTAAGCTAGAACATGCATGCACGACCGAGACTGGACTTGGAACATGTTCAAGCATTTCCATGCAAGTAACAACATCAAACCGGGCAGGTTGTTGTTCCGCCAGAGTTTCCACACTAACTTCGCAGTAATCAATGTTGGGAGTTTGTGCTTCCAGCGCGTGCAGCTCCGCAACTTTCAAGGCCCTGGTCGCCAAATCAATACCGAGGACCGACGCTCCTTTGCGCGCCATGGAATCCGCCAATATCCCGCCACCACACCCCACATCCAGCACCCGACGCCCATCCAACGATGCGATTGCGTCGATCCATTGCAGGCGCAGCGGATTAATCTGGTGCAATGGACGAAACTCACCATCCAAATCCCACCATCGATGGGCCAGATCTGAAAATTTTGCCAACTCCGATGGGTCTGCGTTCAAGGTATTACTCATGCGCTGATATTGTTCAGAAAGGTTTTATATATTTGCAAACCGCAAAACAAAAACCCGCCGAAGCGGGTTTTTGCAAATTCGCACACGTACTCCAATTACTTAGCGCGGGTACCGACCAACTCAATTTCTACACGGCGATTTTTCGCACGACCTTCTTTGGTTTTATTGTCAGCAACCGGGCTCTTTTCACCTTTGCCCTCAGTGTAGACACGACTCTTCTCAATGCCCTTGGAAACCAGATACGCTTTAACCGCCTCTGAACGCGCAACCGACAACTTTTGGTTGTAGCCATCCGCACCGACTGCATCAGTATGGCCCACAGCGATGATCACCTCCAAACTGATGCCTTTGACTTTGTTCACCAAGTCATCCATCTTCGCTTTGCCTTCTGCCTTCAAAATAGCCTTGTCGAAGTCAAAAAAGGCATCTGCAGCAAAGGTTACCTTGGCTGGCGCAGCTGCGGCAGCAGGTGCCGGAGCGGCCACGGGTGCCGCTGCAGCAGTCGATGGTGCAGAAGGAGATCCGGTCGATGATGTAGCTGCGGGGGCCGCAACTGGTGCCGATTTGGGGGCAGCCAGCATCCCATCACATCCAGGAGCGGCTGTAGCGGGAGTCCAGCTCGCATCACGCCAGCATTGTCCGTCAACGTTCTTCCAGACATCGCCTGCAGCACTCCTCCAGTTGTGGATCTCTTGTGCACCTGCAACTGTTGTCACTGCGGCAGTGGCGATCAGGATGGCAACTTTGTTCAATTTTTTCATGACTTACCTTTGGCAAAACAAACTGCAGCAGCGCTGCGAATAAAAAACGAAGACTCCGCGACAAACGCCTGCGACTCTTCGCCGATTGTGCCATAGACGACTGAATGCCTAACTGAGCGGTCTGTCGACACACATTCGCACTTACAGACCATGTTCAGGACGTTGTCCGAGAGCCACATCCAGAGCACCGTAGAATCCCGGATTGTCCTAGACCAGCCACAAGCATTCCATGACCCAGTTCGCCAAAGAAACCCTGCCCATCGCCCTCGAAGAGGAAATGCGGCGCAGCTACCTGGATTACGCCATGAGCGTGATTGTCGGGCGTGCACTGCCCGACGCGCGCGACGGCCTGAAGCCGGTGCACCGGCGCGTACTGTTTGCCATGCACGAGCTCAGCAACGACTGGAACAAGGCGTACAAGAAGTCAGCCCGTATCGTCGGCGATGTGATCGGTAAGTACCACCCGCACGGTGACCAGTCGGTCTACGACACCATCGTGCGCATGGCGCAGGACTTTTCCATGCGCCACATGCTGGTGGACGGCCAGGGCAATTTCGGCTCGGTGGACGGCGACAACGCCGCCGCGATGCGGTACACCGAAATCCGCTTGGCCAAGATCGCCCACGAGTTGTTGGCCGATCTGGACAAAGAAACGGTCGATTTCGGCCCCAACTACGACGGTTCCGAAAAAGAACCGCTGGTGCTGCCCACGCGACTGCCCAATCTGCTGGTGAACGGTTCCGGCGGTATTGCGGTGGGCATGGCCACCAACATCCCGCCGCACAACCTCAATGAAGTGGTGGATGCATGCCTGCATCTGCTCAAAAACCCGCAAGCGACCATCGATGAACTGATGGAAATTGTGCCGGCTCCTGACTTCCCTACAGCCGGCATCATTTACGGCATCAATGGCGTTAAGGACGGCTACCGCACCGGTCGCGGCAAGGTCGTCATGCGCGCACGCTGCCACTTTGAGGACATCGACAAAGGCCAACGCCAGGCCATCATCGTCGACGAGCTGCCTTACCAGGTCAACAAAAAGACCTTGCAGGAGCGCATGGCCGAGTTGGTGCACGAGAAGAAGATCGAAGGCATCAGCCACATTCAGGACGAGTCCGACAAATCCGGCATGCGCCTGGTGATTGAACTCAAGCGCGGCGAAGTACCCGAGGTGGTACTCAATAACCTGTACAAACAAACGCAGTTGCAAGACACGTTTGGTATGAACATGGTGGCGCTCATCGACGGCCAGCCCAAACTGTGCAACCTGAAAGACCTGATCGAAGTCTTCCTGCAGCACCGCCGTGAAGTGGTGACACGGCGCACCGTGTTTAACCTGCGCAAAGCCCGCGAACGCGGCCATGTGCTCGAAGGCCTGGCGGTGGCACTGGCCAATATCGACGACTTCATCCGCATCATCCGCGAGTCACCCACGCCACCAGTGGCCAAGGCCGAGTTAATGAGTCGCCCTTGGGACAGCAAGCTGGTGCGCGAAATGCTGACCCGCGTGCGCTCCGACGGTGGCATCATCAACGCCGACGACTACCGCCCCGATGGCCTGGAAAAGGCATTTGGCATGGGCAGCGACGGCCTGTACCGCCTGTCCGACACGCAAGCACAAGAAATTCTGCAAATGCGCCTGCAACGCCTGACCGGGCTGGAGCAGGACAAGATCGTGGCCGAGTACAAGGAAGTCATGGCCGAGATCGACGACCTTCTGGACATTCTGGCCAAACCCGAACGGGTGTCGGTCATCATTGGCGAAGAACTGGGTGCTATCAGACACGAATTCGGACAAAGCAAGCTGGGCGCACGCCGCAGCCTGGTGGAACACAGCTCCTATGACCTGTCTACCGAAGACCTGATCACCCCCACCGACATGGTGGTGACCATGAGCCACAGTGGCTACATCAAGAGCCAGCCCCTGGGCGAATACCGGGCGCAAAAGCGCGGCGGACGTGGCAAACAAGCCACCGCCACCAAAGAAGACGACTGGGTCGATCAGTTGTTTGTGGCTAATACCCATGATTACATCCTGTGCTTCTCCAACCGGGGCCGGCTCTACTGGCTCAAGGTATGGGAAGTACCGCAGGGCTCACGCGGTTCGCGTGGCCGCCCCATCGTGAACATGTTCCCCTTGCAAGAAGGTGAAAAAATCACGGTGGTGCTGGCCCTGACGGGGGAAAAACGCACCTTCCCTGCCGACCAGTACGTATTCATGTCCACCAGCATGGGCACGGTCAAAAAGACCGCGCTGGACGAATTCAGCAACCCCCGCAAAGCCGGCATCATTGCCGTCGATCTGGACGAGGGCGACTACCTGATTGGCGCCGCACTGACCGATGGCAAACACGACGTGATGCTGTTCTCCGACGGCGGCAAGGCGGTGCGCTTTGACGAGAACGACGTGCGCCCCATGGGCCGCAACGCCCGTGGTGTGCGCGGCATGATGCTGGAAGACGGTCAAGGCGTCATCGCCATGCTGGTGGCCGAGGACGAGCAACAAAGCGTGCTCACCGCCACTGAAAACGGCTACGGCAAACGCACCAGCATCACCGAATACACCCGCCACGGACGCGGCACCAAAGGCATGATCGCCATCCAGCAAAGCGAGCGCAACGGCAAGGTCGTCGCAGCCACCCTGGTGCATACGGATGACGAAATCATGCTCATCACCGACAAGGGCGTGTTAGTGCGCACCCGGGTTAGCGAGATTCGTGAGCTGGGTCGCGCGACGCAAGGCGTCACACTGATCGGCTTGGACGAAGGCTCCAAACTCAGCGGACTGCAACGTATTGTGGAAAACGATGCCAACCCGGCAGTGGAAGACCCCCAAGACGAAACCGGCGGCGAGGCCGGGGACGACTGATTGCTATTATTTTTATAGCTACTTACGCACGCTGGACATGCGGAAAGCACCGATTTCACCTCCAATATTACTGATGCAACGTCCTTTCAACTTCTCAGCCGGCCCTGCCACCATCGCCCCTGAAGTACTGGCCCAAGCGGCAGCCGAAATGCTGGACTGGCCGGACGCCAACGGCCGCCACAGCGGTATGGGCGTCATGGAAATGAGCCACCGCGGCAAGGAATTCCAGTCCATCTACACGCAGGCCGAGGCCGATCTGCGTGAACTGCTGGCTGTGCCGGCCCACTTCAAGATTCTGTTCATGCAAGGTGGCGGGCTGGCAGAGAACGCCATCGTTCCGCTCAATCTGAGCCGCTATCGCGCTCAAACTGGCACCAACGGCGATGCAGACTTTGTCGTCACCGGCAGCTGGAGTGACAAGTCTCAGAAAGAAGCCCGCAAGTATTGTGATGTGCACGTTGCAGCCACTAACCAGGCCGACGGTCACACCAGCCTGCCAGAGCCCTCCAGCTGGCAGCTGCGTCCACAAGCCAGTTACGTGCACCTGTGCACCAACGAGACCATCAACGGGGTCGAATACCACACCCTGCCGGATCTGAAGGCACTCGGTTCCGATGCGGCGCTGGTGATTGATTTTTCGTCCCATGTCGCATCCCGCCCAGTCGACTGGAGTCGCGTGGGCTTAGCGTTTGCCGGGGCGCAAAAAAACCTGGGGCCCGCAGGCCTCACCGTGGTGGTGGTACGTGAAGACCTGCTGGGCCACGCCATGGACATATGCCCCAGCGCCTTCAACTACAAAACCGTGGCTGACAACCAGTCCATGTACAACACGCCCCCGACCTACGGTATTTACATGGCGGGACTGGTGTTCCAGTGGCTTAAACGCCAGGGTGGCATTGCGGCCATGGAGGCACGCAATATTGCGAAAGCCACGCTGCTCTACGAAGCCATTGATTCGTCCAGCCTGTATGTCAACACGGTGCAATCGCACTGCCGCTCGCGCATGAATGTTCCCTTCTTTTTGCGCGATGCGTCCCGCAATGACGCCTTTCTGGCCGGCGCACAAGCCGCGGGCTTGCTGCAGCTCAAAGGCCACAAGTCGGTCGGTGGGATGCGCGCCAGCATTTACAACGCCATGCCGCTGGAAGGCGTGCAAACATTGGTCAGCTACATGCGAGAATTTGAACGCACGGGTGCCTGACTGGCACCTCCGCGCCCTACCCCCATGGCACAGACACTCCCTGAACTCCGCGTCCAAATCGATGCCGTCGATCTGGAATTACTCGCACTCCTCAATCGCCGCGCGGCACTGGCCCACGAAGTGGGCGAAATCAAACGGGTGGAAGGCTCAGCCGTATTCCGCCCCGAACGCGAAGCACAGGTCATTGCCAGCCTACAGCACGCCAACGCTGGCCCATTAAAAAACCAAAGTGTGGCCATGATCTGGCGCGAGGTGATGTCCGCCTGCCGCGCACTGGAAGCGCCACAGCGTGTAGCCTACCTGGGCCCCAAAGGCACCTTCACCGAAGAAGCTGCCCTGCGCTTTTTTGGTTCCAGCATTCAGCACATTCCCTGCAACAGTTTTGACGAGGTTTTCCACGCGGCCACCGCCGGGTCGGCAGAATTTGGTGTGATCGCGGTTGAAAACAGCACCGAAGGGGTGGTAACCCGTTCACTGGATTTGCTGCTGCATTCGCCGCTGCACATCGTGGGCGAGATCAGCTTGCTGGTGCGCCACAACCTGCTGCGCAGCGCCACTGCCATAGACGGCATTGAAGTCGTTCTGGCCCATCCGCAGGCGCTGGCCCAATGCCAGCAGTGGCTCAACACCCATCTACCCCACGCCGAGCGACGGGCGGTATCGAGCAACGCCGAAGGAGCGCGCTTGGCGGCTACCAACCCTGCCTGGGCTGGCATTGCCAGTGAGCGCGCGGGGGCCGAATTTGGCCTGCATGTGGTCTCGCACGCGATTCAGGACGACGCCTACAACCGCACCCGTTTTGTGGTGGTTTGCCTGCCCAGCACCATGCCTGCACCGCAGGCTACGGGGCGCGACTGCACCAGTCTGGTGGTGTCGGTTCCCAACCGACCGGGCGCCGTGCACGACATGCTGGTGCCGCTCAAGAAGCACGGCGTTTCCATGACACGCTTTGAATCCCGTCCTGCGCGCTCTGGGCAGTGGGAGTACTATTTCTACATCGATTTGCAAGGGCATCCGTCGCAGCCGGCAGTCGCCGCCGCATTGCTGGATTTGCAGGGCTTGTGCGCCTTTTACAAAGTTCTGGGGACTTACCCCCTGGCCGACTGATCCCATGCCAACCGATTCCCTCAGGAAGAATTATGTTTGAACAACTCGGCTTGATTGGTTGCGGCTTAACGGGTGGCTCCTTCGCGTTGGCGTTGCGCCGGGCTGGTTTGGTCAAACGCGTGGTGGGCTACAGCAAATCACCCAGCACCACGGAGCGGGCCCGCATGATGGGCGTCATCGACATCGAAGCCCCATCGGCCCTGATGGCCGTTTCCGGCGCTGACATCGTGCTGATTGCCGTGCCGGTCGCCGCCACTGAATCCACCTTCAAAGCCATCAAACATCTGGTCACGCCCAATATGCTGGTCATGGATGTGGGTTCCACCAAACGCGACGTGATCGATGCCGGTCGGCGCGCCCTGCGCGAGCAAATTGGGTCTTTTGTGCCGGCGCACCCGATTACCGGCAAAGAGGTGTCCGGGGTCGAGCATGCTGACCCCGATCTGTACACCGGCCGCCAAGTCATCATCACCCCGATTGAACGCACCCTCACCGTGCAACTCCAAAAAGCGGTCGATGTATGGACGGCGCTGGGCTGCCGGGTGCTCAAAATGTCGCCGGAACAACATGACGCAGCGTTTGCCGCCGTCAGCCACCTGCCCCATTTGATTGCTTTTGCGCTGGTGAATGCCATTTCCGGCCAACCCCAGGGCAAGGACTACCTGTCGCTGGCGGGCCCCGGCTTTCGCGACTTCACCCGCATCGCCGCCAGCGACCCCAAAGTGTGGCGTGACATTCTGATCTCCAACCGTGAAGAGTTGCTCACGCAATCCAAAATTTTCCAGGCCAACCTCAAGGCGCTGGAATTGATGATCTCCAGCTGCAACACGGATGCCCTGGAAGGGCTGATCGAGCAGGCCAGCAACACCCGCGGCAACTGGAGCATGACCTCCAAACACAACCCATAATGTTTTCCACTGAATTTCTGGATCTCCCTGCCCTGCGTGGCGCTTCGGGCACCGTTACCCTACCCGGCTCCAAAAGTATCTCCAACCGCGTCCTGCTGATGGCCGCACTGTGCCAAGGCAGCACACGGGTGCACGATTTACTCGACTCCGACGACACCCGTGTCATGCTGGGCGCGTTGCGCGCCCTGGGCTGCGGTGTACGCCAGCACGGGAGCACGGTAGAGATCGATGGACTGGGCGGCCAGTTGAAGACCACACAAACCAAACTGTTTCTGGGTAACGCAGGCACCGCCATGCGCCCATTAACAGCCGCTTTGGCCGTGTTGGGCGGTGATTTCGAACTTAGCGGTGTGCCGCGTATGCACGAGCGCCCCATTGGCGACCTGGTCGATGCACTGCGCCAACTGGGCTGCCAGATCGACTACCTGGGGAACGAAGGCTTCCCACCTCTGCACATCGGCACGCCCCGCTTGCAGCTCAGCCTGCCTATCCAGGTGCGCGGCGATGTGTCGAGCCAGTTTCTCACCGCCTTGCTGATGGCGCTGCCGCTGGTGGCTACGCAAAATATCGTGATCGAAGTGGTGGGTGAGCTGATTTCGCGCCCGTACATCGAGATCACGCTGAATCTGCTGGGGCGATTTGGCGTCACCGTGCAACGCGACGGTTGGCAGCGTTTTACCATTCCGGCCGGGGCCCAATTGTGCTCACCCGGTTCAATCCATGTCGAGGCGGACGCGTCGAGTGCTAGCTATTTTATAGCACTTGGCGCAATCACGACGGGCGCAGACGACAATAATGGCATCAAAATACTAGGGGTAGGCGCCGACTCCATTCAGGGCGACATCCGCTTTATCGACGCCGCTCGCCAAATGGGCGCACTCGTTCGCAGCGGCCCCAACTGGCTACACATCAGCCGTGGCGCACCGGGTGAAGGGTGGCCGCTCAAAGCCATTGACCTGGACTGCAACCACATCCCCGATGCCGCCATGACGCTGGCCGTCATGGCGTTGTACGCAAACGGCACAACCACGCTACGCAATATCGCCAGCTGGCGCGTCAAAGAGACCGACCGCATTGCCGCCATGGCCACCGAGTTGCGCAAGCTCGGTGCCAGCGTGGTGGAAGGCGCTGACTTTATCCAGGTGACGCCGCCCGCGTCCCCCTCCTTGTGGAAAGCGGGCAGCATCCACACCTACGACGACCATCGGGTCGCCATGTGTTTCTCACTGGCAGCCTTTAACCCGGCCAGTCTGCCGGTACGTATTGAAGACCCGAAATGCGTGGCGAAAACCTTCCCCGATTACTTTGAGGCGCTGTTCTCCGTTGCCACTGCCGACACTGCGGCCATCCCCGTCGTCTGCGTGGATGGCCCTACGGCGTCGGGCAAAGGCACCCTGGCGGCGGTATTGGCGCAAAGGCTGGGCTACCACTTTCTGGATTCCGGCTCGCTCTACCGCCTGACTGGCCTGGCCGCCACCCGCGACGGCATCGGCATCGACCCGGCCAACGAACAGGCCATCGTCGCCCTGCTCAAAAGCCTGACCATCCGTTTTGAAGGCCACCACATCCTGATGGATGGCGAGGACGTAACCGACGCCATTCGCACCGAAGAAGCGGGTATGAATGCGTCCCGCGTATCGGCATTTCCCTTGGTGCGCGCGGCGTTGGTGGAATTTCAGCGCAGCTTTCGCCAGTTGCCAGGACTGGTAGCCGATGGCCGCGATATGGGCACCGTGATCTTCCCGGATGCAAGCCTCAAGGTGTTTCTGACGGCCAGCGCAGAACGCCGGGCACAGCGGCGCTACAAGCAATTGATTTCAAAGGGAATTTCCGCTACACTCGACAGTCTTCGCTCAGACTTGGAGGCGCGTGACGCACGGGATAGTTCCCGCAGTGTTGCACCCTTAAAGCCCGCGCAAGATGCCCAGTTACTGGACAACTCGGATTTATCGGTTGAAGAATCGGTTGATCGGGTGTTGGGCTGGTGGCAAGGCAAACAGCCTTTTTAAACCGTTTAAAAAGACTGTTGACAGGAACGCAAAAGCGCCCGCTTTTGCAAGGCCCATACCGCCCCTCTCGCGCAGCAGCGCACTGGTGGTGTGGTTCAACAACGCAACCCCGCGGTCCAAACCGCGAATTAACCTGCGGTTAAAACCGCATAAGCAAATGTCAGAATCTTTCGCAGACCTATTTGAAGAGTCACAAAAACGCTCGGAAACCCGCATTGGTGAAGTCGTTACCGCTGAAGTCGTTCGCATCGAACACAACTTCGTTGTGGTGAATGCCGGCCTCAAGTCCGAAGCGTATGTTCCATTGTCCGAATTCAAGAGCGACAAGGGTGAACTCGAAGTTCAAGTAGGTGAGTTTGTGTCTGTGGCCATCGTGGCCATGGAAAACGGCTACGGCGACACCATCGTCAGCCGCGACACCGCCAAGCGCCTCGCTTCGTGGATGTCCCTGGAAAAATCCCTGGAATCCGGCGAATTTGTCACCGGCACCACATCCGGCAAGGTCAAGGGCGGCCTGACCGTTCTGGTCAATGGCATCCGTGCCTTCCTGCCTGGCTCGTTGGTTGACACACGGCCTACCAAGGATCTGTCTCCATGGGAAAACAAGACCATGGAGTTCAAGGTCATCAAGCTCGACCGCAAGCGCAACAACGTCGTGTTGTCCCGCCGTGCCGTGGTGGAAGCCTCCATGGGCGAAGAGCGCGCCAAGCTGATGAACACCCTCAAAGAAGGCTCAGTGGTACAGGGCGTGGTCAAGAACATCACCGAATACGGTGCATTCGTGGACCTCGGCGGAATCGATGGCCTGCTGCACATCACCGACATGGCATGGCGCCGTGTGCGTCACCCCTCTGAGGTGGTGCAAGCTGGTCAGGAAATCACCGCCAAGATCCTCAAGTTCGACACCGAGAAAAACCGCGTGTCCCTGGGTCTCAAGCAAATGGGCGACGATCCCTGGATGGGCGTGAACCGCCGCTACCCCCAAGGTACCCGCATGTTCGGCAAGATCACCAACATTGCCGACTACGGCGCGTTTGTGGAACTCGAACCCGGCATCGAAGGTCTGGTGCACGTGTCCGAAATGGACTGGACCAACAAGAATGTGGCGCCAAGCAAAATCGTTGCCCTGGGTGACGAAGTCGAAGTCATGGTTCTGGAAATCGACGAAGACAAACGTCGCATCTCCTTGGGCATGAAGCAGTGCAAGGCCAATCCATGGCAAGAGTTCGCTCAAAACACCAAGCGCGGCGACCGCGTCAAGGGCCCGATCAAGTCCATCACCGACTTCGGCGTGTTCGTCGGTCTGGCTGCGGGCATCGACGGTCTGGTGCATTTGTCTGACCTGTCATGGAACGAAACCGGCGAAGCCGCTGTGCGCGAATTCAAGAAGGGTCAAGAAGTCGAGGCTTTGGTCTTGGCGGTGGACGTGGACCGCGAGCGCATCTCCCTGGGCATCAAGCAGTTGGATTCTGACCCCTTCACCACCTTCGTGTCGATTAACGACAAGGGCCAAGTTGTGACCGGCAAGGTCAAGACCGTGGATGCCAAGGGTGCTGAAATCGATCTGGGCGACGACATCATCGGTTATCTGCGTGCGTCCGAAATCAGCCGCGACCGCGTGGAAGACGCGCGCAATGTGCTGAAAGAAGGCGACGAAGTGACTGCGGTGGTGGTGAACGTGGATCGCAAGACCCGCAACATCCAGTTGTCCATCAAGGCCAAAGACGCTGCCGACCAATCGGAAGCCATGGCGACACTCAGCCAGCAGTCAGCCCGCGAAAATGCTGGTACCACCAGCCTGGGCGCTCTGTTGCGCGCCAAGCTCGACAACAACTAATGATGCGTGCGGGGCAACGCCCTCCGTCTGCCCCACACCATTGTTGACATGTTGTTGACCTGAACGAACGACCGGCTGCTGCAAAGCGGCGGTCGTTTTTTCATTGCAAAGGATGAACTTCCATGACCCGCTCTGACCTTGTTGAAGAATTGGCCAACCGCTTTGCACAACTCACCCATCGCGATGCGGAGACTGCCGTCAAAGCCATTCTGGACGCCATGAACGACGCGCTGGTCGCAGGCCACCGCATTGAGATTCGCGGCTTTGGCAGCTTTTCCATCAGCCGCCGTCCGCCCCGCGTCGGCCGCAACCCCCGCAGCGGTGAAAGCGTGGCCATCCCGGAAAAGCGGGTTCCCCACTTCAAGCCGGGTAAAGCGCTGCGCGAGTCGGTCGATCAGCGCACCGCCGAACTGCAGGCCCAACCCAAAGGCTAGAATCCTTCTCCACGGGGAAGATTGATGAAACAATTTGCATGGTTTTTAAGGTGGACGCTGAAGGCGGCCATTTTTTTTACCCTTTTCGCTTTCGCATTGAATAACAAGCACGACGCCACCGTGCACTTTTTCTTTGGCCAGTACTGGACCGCTCCTTTGGTGCTGGTGGTGCTGAGTGCCTTTGCTCTCGGCTTGGTCATTGGCGTACTGGGCATGGTGCCGCGTTGGTGGCAACACCGCCGCGCGGCCGCCCTGGCGCATAAGGTGGCCCAAGCCAGTTCCGTCACCACCTCCGACAAGCCACCGGTACCGCAACAGCCTCCGTATGGAATTTGATCTCAGCCTGATTTTGCTGGCCTTGCCCATCGCGTTTGTGCTGGGATGGATCGCATCGCGCATGGACGTGCGCCAATTGCGCATGGAAAATCGCCAGGCCCCCAAAGCCTACTTCAAGGGCCTGAATTTTCTGCTCAACGAACAGCAAGACCAGGCCATTGACGCCTTCATCGAAGCTGTACAAAGCGACCCCGACACCTCGGAGTTGCATTTCGCCCTGGGCAACCTGTTTCGCCGCCGCGGTGAGTACGAACGTGCCGTGCGGGTTCACCAGCACCTGCTCTCACGCGATGACCTGAGTCCCGATGACCGCCACCGCGCCCAGCATGCACTGGCGCTGGACTACCTCAAAGCCGGACTACTCGACCGTGCCGAAGCCGCTTTACTCAAGCTCGAAGGTACGCGCTTTGAAACCCAGGCCCGCCTCGCCCTGCTGGCCAATTACGAACGCTCACGGGATTGGGAGCACGCCGCCCAGATTGCCCAGAAACTCGAATCCGCTGGCCAGGGCAGTTTCACCAGCCGCCTGGCGCACTACTTGTGTGAACAGGCCGCCGCCCACATTACCAACAACAACAAGGCCCAGGCGGCACAACTGCTCAACCAGGCACTGCGCATTGCGCCCACCGCGGCGCGGGCACACATGGAACTGGCCCACCTGTGCACCCAACAGGGCGATGCCCCCCGTGCCTGCCAAATCCTCGCCGACGCCATGATTGCGTCCCCCAGCGCGGTGGCATTGATTGCCCCCCTGCTGGCCCAGGCAGCCATTGCGGCACAGCAAGGCCCGCGCATTCTCGAACTCCTGAAAGACTGTTACCAGCGAAACCGCTCACTGGATGTACTGGACGCGATTGTCTGCCTGGAAGCCGCCAGCGGCACCCCCACCGCCAGCGCCCGCGACTGGTATGCCCGCCATCTGGAAAGCGAACCCTCTCTGGTGGCGGCCGCCAAGTGGATTGCCGGCGAAAAGCTGGAGCACGAACAATTTCACCCCCAGGTCCAGCGCGCGCTGGACACTGCCGTCAAACCGCTCACCCGCTACCGGTGTGCGGCCTGCGGCTTTGAAGCCAAGCAACATTTCTGGCAATGCCCTGGCTGCCAGGCCTGGGACAGCTACCCCGCACGACGCGTTGAAGAGTTATGACCCCCTCTGCAAATACCCTGGTTTTATCCCGCGAACACATGGCCGCTGCCCGCGTACTGGTGGTCGGCGACGTGATGCTGGACCGCTACTGGTACGGCGCCGTGGACCGCATTTCCCCCGAAGCGCCAGTGCCCGTGGTGCGCGTTACCCGCGAGGAAGAACGCAACGGCGGCGCCGCCAACGTGGCCTACAACGTGGTCACCCTGGGTGCGCAAGCGTCGCTACTCACAGTGGTGGGAGCCGACGAAGCTAGCCACAAACTCGAAGCACTGGTAGCCAAAACCGGCATTCAACCCCATTTTGGGCGCGATGCCGACCTGCAAACCACCGTCAAGCTGCGCGTCATTGGCCGCCAGCAACAACTGTTGCGTGTGGACTTTGAGAACACGCCCAAACACGAAATCCTGGCCACCCAAACCAGCACCTTTGAGACCCTGCTGCCCAGCCACCACGCGGTGCTGTTTTCGGACTACAGCAAAGGCGGTCTGGCCCACATCACCGACATGATTGCGCGTGCCCGCGCCGCCGGCAAACCCATACTGGTCGACCCCAAAGGCAACGACTACGCACGCTACCAAAATGCCACCGTTATCACCCCCAACCGCGCTGAGTTGCAACAGGTCATAGGCCCCTGGCACAGCGAGGACGAGCTTCGCACCAAAGCCCACAACCTGCGGGAAAAATTGTGCCTGCAAGCCCTGTTACTCACCCGAAGCGAAGAAGGCATGACCCTGTTTGACGCCCAGGGCGACCTGCACGTCAGTGCCCAGGCCCGCGAGGTGTTTGATGTGACCGGCGCCGGCGACACCGTAATCGCCACCATGGCAACCCTGGTGGCAGCCGGTATGGACCTGCGCCAGGCCCTGCCGATTGCCAACCGTGCCGGTGGTCTGGTGGTGGGCAAATTTGGCACCGCCACCGTCAGTTTCGACGAACTTTTTGCATAAGACACATAAAGACAAACCCATGACCCGCCTCGTAGTTACCGGCGCCGCCGGCTTTATTGGCAGCAACATCATCAAAGGGCTCAACGCCCGGGGCCTGACCGACATCATTGCCGTGGACGACCTGACGCAAGGCGATAAATTCCGCAATCTGGCGCCCCTGGCCATTGCCGACTACGTCGACGCCGGTACCTTCTACGACGCCTTTGCCGCTGGCCATTACGGCCAGATTGAAGCCGTGTTCCACGAAGGCGCCTGCAGCGACACCATGGAACAAAACGGCCAGTACATGATGGCCAACAACTACACCCTCTCCACCGACCTGTTCCATGCCTGCCAGAAGCGCGGTGCGCGGTTGCTGTACGCCTCGTCCGCCGCCACCTACGGCGGATCCAGCACCTTCCGCGAGGAACCCGCCTTTGAGCACCCGCTCAACGTCTACGGCTACTCCAAGCTGCTGTTCGACCAGCGCATGCGCCGCGAGTGCGGAAAAAACTTCGAACGCACACTGGCCGGGCGCACCCACCAGGTGGTGGGCTTTCGCTACTTTAATGTCTATGGCCCCCAAGAACAGCACAAAGGCCGCATGGCCAGCGTAGCGTTCCACCAGTTCAACCAATTCAAGGCGGAGGGCAAAGTCAAGCTGTTTGGCGAATACGGGGGCTACGCTGGCGGTGGCCAGATGCGCGACTTTGTCTACGTGGATGATGTGGTGGCAGTCAACCTGTGGTTCTTCGACCACCCAGCGCAATCGGGCATCTTCAACCTGGGCACCGGCCACGCACAACCCTTCAACGATGTGGCCATTACCGTGGTCAACACCCTGCGCGAGCAACGTGGTGAGGCGGCACTGTCTTTGGAGCAAGCCGTAGCGGCGGGCCTGATCGAATACATCCCCTTCCCCGACGCCCTGCGTGGCAAGTACCAGAGCTATACCCAAGCCGACCTGGGCGCGCTGCGGGGCACCGGCTGCCTGCACCAATTTGCCAATGTGCAAAGCGGCGTGCGCAGCTACGTGCAGGCACTTTCCACAACCCCCTGAGCGCCCCACAGCGGCACCCTTGTCCGCCAGTACCCCATTCACCACGCCAACCCCCTTCGCCACCTGGAGAAACCTATGCCCAAACGATTGCTGACCATCGCAGCCCTTCTGGGCGCATCCATGGCGTTTGCGGCGGTCGACATCAACTTGGCCAACGAGGCCGAACTCGATGGCGTCAAAGGCTTTGGCCCCAGCACCACGGCCAAAATTCTGACCGAGCGCCAAAAAGGCCCGTTCAAGGACTGGAACGACTTGATGGCCCGCATCAAAGGCATCAAACCCGCCAGCGCGGCCAAGTTGTCGGCCAACGGCCTCACCGTCGACGGGGCACCCTACCCTGCGCCTGCGCAAGCCCCTGCTGCGGCCCCTGCCCCAGGCAACTGATGCCCGCGGTCATTGCCATTTGCATTGGCGCCAGCGCAGGCGCCCTGGCGCGCTGGCAGCTTGGCGTCTGGCTCAATGCCGCGGCGGCGGCGGGTACCACCCTGCCCCTAGGCACCCTGGCCGCCAACCTGATTGGCGGCTACCTGGTGGGGGTGTGCGTGGCGGTGTTCCAGGCCAGCCCTGAGCTCGACCCCGTGTGGCGCCTGGCGCTGGTCACCGGCTTTCTGGGCGCACTCACCACCTTCTCCAGCTTCAGCGCCGAAGTGGTGGCCATGCTGGCACAGCAGCGTTATGCGCTGGCGCTGGGCACCGCTGCCGTACATCTGCTGGGCTCGCTGCTGCTGACCATCGCGGGCATCTGGAGTGCACGGCAATTGCTATTGTTTTGGTAGCTGGTTGCGCTTGCTGGACGTGCGGAAATAGCATTTTTTACAATCAAACACGGTGCTGCCACGGCATCCATAGACCCCAAAGCGCCTGGGGCCACGCCTGACACCGCACACCCCCCCAGCGGCACCCTGCGCCCACGAAGACCTTTTCGCGCCGCTGCCCCACCGCCCTGTCCAATGCCACACCGGGGCCGCTGCTGGCGCACCTGCCGCTGAGGGGACGGATCGAGGCCTTTATTGACCGCTTGTCAGCCGGTGTTGATCGTTACGCACCCCCACGCGGCTAGACTCGGCTATTGTTGTGCACGCCGTGCCATTTTTTTGGCTGCCGATACTGCACCTCTAACCGACGGAGACAACCATGGCACCCCTGCTCGCGCTGTCCAGGCGCATTGATTCGCTCAGTACCCTGGTTGGTAAATTCACCATGTGGCTAATTTTGGCCACTACGCTCATTAGTGCCGGCAATGCGCTGGTTCGCAAGATTTTCAACAGCAGTTCCAACGGCTTGCTGGAAATCCAGTGGTACCTGTTTGCCGGCGTATTCATGCTGGGTGCCAGTTACGGCTTGTTGCGCAACTCCCATGTGCGCATTGACTTCATCTCCAGCAAACTCGGCGCACGCGCGCGCAACTGGATCGACGTGATCGGCATCGTTGCGGTTCTGATTCCGTTCTGCGGTGTCGTCATCGTATTGGGCTGGCCCTTCTTCTACCAGGCCTTCCAGTCAGGCGAAATGTCGCAAAACGCAGGTGGCCTGATTCGCTGGCCAGCCTATTTGATGATTCCGGTGGGCTTTGGCTTGCTGCTTTTGCAAGGCTTGTCGGAACTCATCAAACGCATCGCCTTTCTTGTCGGCAAGGGCCCCGATGTACTGTCGAGTGAAGAGAACAAGTCCGACGAGCAGAAACACCTGGAGGAACTCGAAGCCCAAGCCGCCGCCCAGTTGGGAGGTACCAAGTAATGCAAGCGACCTTTCTGGCACAACAGTTTGTGCCCATCATGTTCATCACCCTGTTCATCGTTCTGCTGTCGGGTTTCCCGGTGGCCTTTGGTCTGGCAGCCACTGGCCTGGGGCTGGGTTTTGTGGGCATTCAGGCGGAAATTTTTCCGGCCGCCCTGTTCCAGGCGCTGCCGCTGCGCATCTTCGGCATCATGCAAAACGACACCTTGCTGGCCATTCCCTTCTTCACGTTCATGGGCATCATCCTGGAGCGAAGCGGCATGGCAGAGGATTTGCTGGAAACCGTGGGCCAGGTGTTCGGCCCGGTGCGCGGTGGCTTGGCCATTGCGGTGATTCTGGTGGGGGCACTTTTGGCCGCAACCACCGGTGTGGTGGCTGCGGCCGTGATTTCCATGGGCCTGATCTCCTTGCCCGTCATGCTGCGTTATGGCTACAGCCGCACCATTGCCACCGGCACCATCACGGCATCGGGCACGCTGGCGCAGGCCATCCCACCCTCGCTGGTACTGATCGTGCTGGCCGACCAGTTGGGCCGCTCGGTGGGGGACATGTACTCTGGCGCACTGATTCCAGGGCTGCTGCTGGTGGGTCTGTATATCGCGTTCATCGTGGTGGTGGCCATCATCAAACCCGGCATGGTGCCGGCCCTGCCACCCGAAGCCTTGTTGTACAAGGAGGACAACGGCGCCTCCGGACACAAGTCGCTGCTGGTACTGGTGCTGCTGTGCGCCGGTGTCGGCTACACCTGGGCCCAGGTGCACGATGGCTTGATGACAAAGTGGTTTGAGCGCGCCAGCGCATCGCCGGGTGATGAAATCTTCATCATGTCGCTCACATTGGCCTCGCTTTCGGGCCTGGCGCTGGCAATCCTGAACCATATTACCGGCCTGAAACTGTTGTCGCGCCTGGCCGAGCAGGTGACCTTCGTGCTCATGCCGCCGCTGATCCTGATTTTTCTGGTGCTGGGCACGATTTTTCTGGGCGTTGCCACACCCACCGAAGGCGGTGCCATGGGCGCGCTGGGCGCATTGGTGCTGGCGCTGGGCAAAAGGCGCCTGCGCTTCAGTCTGCTGCAACAGGCGCTGGAAAACACCGCCAAGCTGGCCAGCTTTGTGCTGTTCATCCTGATCGGCTCCACCGTGTTCAGCTTTACCTTCAACGCCGCCGACGGACACCTGTGGGTGGAACAGCTGTTTGCCAATATGCCTGGCGGGGTCTGGGGCTTTTTGATCGTGGTGAACATTCTGGTGTTCATTTTGGGCTGCTTTATCGACTTCTTCGAGATCGCCTTCATCGTCATCCCGCTGCTGGCCCCGGTGGCCGAGAAACTGTTACCAGGGCTGGTGCCCGGAATGACACCCGACCAGGCCATGATCTGGTTTGGGGTCATCATGGCCATGAACCTGCAAACCTCGTTCCTGACACCGCCTTTTGGTTTTGCGCTGTTTTACCTGCGCAGCGTGGCCGCCAAGTTTGATTACCGGGACCGCGTCACCGGCAAGCCCATTGCCGCTGTCAAAACCGTGGAAATCTACAAAGGCTCCATCGCCTTCATTGTGTTGCAACTCATCATGCTGGTCTTGGTGATTGCCTTCCCGGTGCTGGTGACCGGGGGGATTGAAAAGGCAGAAACACTCAGCGCCGACCAAATCATGGAGCAGTTAGAGATGCCCAATGCCGACACGGCGGCAGACCCCGGCGCGGCACTGGAAGACATGGGCAAGGACGCCCAGGCCAAAGACGGTGACTTACCCACCCCCGCAGCCGATGCGCCCCCGCAAGACGACCCCATGAAGGCCATGCTGGAAGAAGCAGAACAGGACGCCAAAAAGAAACCCTGAACCGGGCGCACCAAGCAGAAGGGGCCCATCGGGGCCCCTTTTTTTAACCAACGATCAAAATCCGCTCACAGCTTCTGCGACTGCATGTAGCTGTCGAACCGCGCTTCGGTAAAGCGGAACCACAGGTTCTGCTCCTTGCGGAAGGCAGCCATGTCTTCGTAAACTTTTTTCCAGTTTTCGTTCTTGGCGCTGATTTCAGCATACACCGCCATGGATTCCTTGAACGCCAGGTCCAGCACGTCTTTGGGGAATGGCAACACCTTGACCTTTTGCCCCACCAACTGTTTGAGCGCAGCCGGATTTTTTGCGTCGTACTTGGCTTGCATTTCGATGTGCGCGTAGGCCGAAGCCGACTCGATAATGGCCTTGTTCTCAGGCGACAACCCCTCATAGGCCGCCTTATTGACGTACAGGTCAAGCTGCGGACCACCCTCCCACCAACCGGGGTAGTAATAGAAGGGCGCGACTTTGTTGAAGCCCAGTTTCTGGTCGTCGTACGGGCCCACCCACTCGGCGGCATCGATGGTGCCTTTTTCCAGCGCAGTGTAAATTTCACCGCCCGGAATGTTTTGTGGCACGCCGCCCATGCGTTCGAGCACCTTGCCGGCAAAACCGCCGATGCGCATTTTCAGGCCCTTGATGTCTTTGGCCGATTTGATTTCCTTGCGGTACCAGCCGCCCATTTGCGCACCGGTATTGCCCATGGGAAAACTGATGATGTTGTACTTGGCGTAAAACTCGCGCATCAGCTTCAAACCGTTGCCCTGGAACATCCAGGCGGTCATCTGGCGGCTGTTCAAACCGAAGGGGATGGCACAGGCCAGCGCAAAGGTTTCGTCCTTGCCAAAAAAGTAATACGGTGCGGTGTGGGCCATTTCCACGGTGGCGTTTTGCACGCCATCCACCACGCCGAACGGAGGCATCAATTCGCCACCGGGATGCACGGTAATGACAAACTTGCCACCGGACATTTCACCCACTTTCTTGGCAAAGGTCTCGGCTGCACCAAAAATGGTGTCGAGCGCCTTGGGAAAGCTCGAAGCCAGGCGCCAGCGAATGCTTGCCGCCTGGGCATGCACCGCAGGTGCTGCGCCTGCTGCCAGCACGCCGACGATACCGGCATTTTTAATAATTGAGCGACGATCCATTTCCAGTATCTCCAGTGGTGGGGTTTAAACACTCTCAGGTGCGGATGCTGCACCGGTTGAGAGCGGCGTTGTGCCACTGGATTGTAGGAACCGCCACCACCCCAAGCGCTGGGGGTTTTCCCTCAGCAAAGCCTCGGGGCTGACCGCCAGGCGGTTCAGAGCCATCGGAACAAGAGTCCTCTCAGGCTGCGCAGGCCAGGGGCTTGAGCAGGGCCGCAAAACGCTGGCGAATGGACGCATGAATACCCGCCGCATCCAGCCCTTGCAGCGCCATCAGACGCGCTGGATCACCATGCTCAATAAAGGTATCGGGCAGACCCAGTTGCAGCACGGGGCAGTCCAGCCCACCGGCGTGCAGCGCCTCGGCCACCGCGCTGCCAGCGCCACCCATCACACAGCCGTCTTCCACCGTCACCAGGGCTTGGTGGGTGCGTGCCACCTGGGCCAGCAATTCGGTATCCAGCGGTTTGGCCCAGCGCATGTTGACCACCGTGGCGCCGATTGCCTGGGCCGCTTCCAGTGCCGGGTACAGCAAGGTGCCAAAAGCCAGAATGGCAATGCCTTTGCCCTGGCGGCAGATCTCGCCCTTGCCAAAAGGCAAGGCATCCAGCCCCGCTTGCACGGCCACACCGGCACCGGCGCCACGCGGGTAACGCACCGCCACGGCGTGGTCTTGTGCAAACGCGGTACTCAGCAACTGGCGGCATTCGTTCTCGTCCGCCGGGCAGGCCACGCTGATGTTGGGAATGCAGCGCAAAAAGGCAATGTCGTAGGCACCGGCGTGGGTGGCACCATCGGCCCCCACCAGGCCTGCGCGGTCCAGCGCAAACACCACCGGCAGGTTTTGAATGGCCACATCGTGAATCAGCTGGTCGTAGGCGCGCTGCAAAAAGGTGGAATAGATCGCCACCACGGGCTTCAGGCCTTCGGCCGCCATCCCGGCGGCAAAGGTCACCGCGTGCTGCTCGGCAATGCCTACATCGAAGTAGCGATCCGGGAAGCGCTGCTCAAACTCCACCATGCCTGAGCCCTCGCGCATGGCAGGGGTAATGCCCACCAGGCGTTTGTCCTGTGCGGCCATGTCGCACAACCACTGGCCAAACACCTGCGTGAAGGTGGGTTTGGCGAACACGGTGGACTTTTGCAGACCGACAGCGGGGTCAAACTTGCCCGGGCCATGGTAGGACACGGGATCGGCCTCGGCCAGCTTGTAGCCCTGGCCTTTTTTGGTGACCACATGCAAAAACTGCGGCCCCTTGAGCTGGCGGATGTTTTCCAGCGTGGGGATCAGCGAATCGAGGTCGTGGCCGTCGATGGGGCCGATGTAGTTGAAACCAAACTTTTCGAACAGCGTGGCGGGCACCACCATGCCCTTGGCGTGTTCCTCGATGCGTTTGGCCAGCTCGAACAGCGGCGGTGCACCCTTGAGCACGGTTTTGCCGGCGTTCTTGGCGGTGGCGTAAAACTGGCCACTCATCAGCTTGGCCAGGTAGCGGTTGAGTGCGCCCACCGGGGGGCTGATGCTCATGTCGTTGTCGTTGAGCACCACCAACAGGTTGCAGTCGGACACGCCGGCGTTGTTGAGCGCCTCAAACGCCATGCCGGCGGTCATGGCACCGTCGCCAATAATGGCCACGCTGTGGCGCTCCACACCCTGGATCTTGGCCGCCAGGGCCATGCCCAGTGCGGCGGAGATGGAGGTGCTGGAGTGGGCGGTGCCAAAGGTGTCGTATTCGCTCTCGGCGCGCTGCGGAAAGCCTGAGAGGCCGCCCAACTGGCGCAAGGTGCCCATGCGGTCGCGCCGCCCGGTCAAAATTTTGTGCGGGTAGGTCTGGTGGCCCACATCCCACACCAGGCGGTCATCGGGCGTGTTGAACACGTAATGCAAGGCCACGGTGAGCTCGACCGTGCCCAGGTTGGAACTGAGGTGGCCACCGGTCTTGGCCACACTTTCCAGCAAAAAGGCACGCAACTCGTCGGTCAGTTCGCGCAGGTTCTCGCGCGGCACCAGGCGCAGGTCCACAGGGTCATTGATGGTGTGCAGCAGGGGGTACTTGTATTTCGGCATATGCTATTATTTTAGGAGCTGCTTGCGCATACCAGTCGTGCGGAAACTGGCATTTTTATTCACAAAAACTGGCGCATCAACTGGCACGGTTGACCACCATGTCGGCCAGCGCACGCAAGGCCAGGGTGTGCGCCAGTGCACTGGCATCCAGCGCGGCCAGTGCCTGCGCCAGCAGTTGCTGGGCATAGGCCTGGCTGGCGCGCAGGCCCATGAGCGACACATAGGTGGGTTTGTTGTTGTCGGCATCTTTACCGGCCGTTTTGCCCAGGGTGGCGGAATCGGCCGTCACATCCAGAATGTCGTCCACCACCTGGAACGCCAGACCAATGGCGGCGCCGTAGCACTCCAGCGCCGCCAGTGCAGTGGCGTTCGGCGTGCCACAGTGGGCCCCCATCAGCACACTGCCCTGCAAGAGCGCGCCGGTTTTGAGTTCGTGCATTTCGCGCAATTGGCGCTCGGTTAGCGGCTGGCCCACGCTGGCCAGGTCGATGGCCTGCCCGCCCGCCATGCCGGCGCTGCCCGCCGCGCGCGCCAACAGGCCGCACAGGCGCGCCTGGGTCGCCGGTGGCACAGGGCCGTCCAGCGGGGTGAGCAATTCAAACGCCAGCGCCTGCAACGCGTCACCGGCCAGCAAGGCGCTGGCTTGCCCAAACTGCACATGCACCGTGGGTTTGCCCCGGCGCAGCACGTCGTTGTCCATACACGGCATGTCGTCATGCACCAGCGAGTAGGCATGGATCAGTTCCACTGCGCAGGCCGCGCGCAGGGCGGCCTGGGCGGCACCGGCGTCCTGTGGGTCACACACCGCTTCATGGGCGGCCAGCACCAGCAGGGGGCGCAGGCGCTTGCCACCATCGAGCACGGCATAACGCATGGCCTCCACCAAGGCCGCCGGGGCGCCATGGTCCAGGCCCTGCGGCGCCTCTGCGGTAACCCAGCGCTCCAGCGCCTGTTCCACCTGCGCCAGGCGCACGTGGCTCCAGTGTTCCAGGTCAACCACCCCGCTCATTGGGGCTTCCAGGCCTTGGTCGTGCCGTTGTCCAGCACCTGAATCTGCTCTTCCACCGCCTGCAGCTTGTCGCGGCAAAACTGCAGCAAGGCTGCGCCGCGCTGGTAGCCGGTGAGCAATTGCTCCAGTGGCATGGCGCCCGACTCCAGTTGCGCCACCAAGCGCTCCAGCTCCTGCATGGCCGCCTCGTAGCTCACCGGCATGTCGATCGCGGGCGGTTCGGACGGGTCAATGGGGGCGGTAGTGCGGGCCTTGGGCATGGGTACAGGTAGAAAGATACAACCTGCCGATTTTAGGCCTTCTGCCCGGGCGCAGTACGCGGCAGGTACAATTCGCCCCCTCACCTCCGGCACGGCATCCATCGGCCCTGCCGGATTTTATTTTTACCGCGCCTTCGGGGCGCATCTCCCTGTGGGGAGTCTTTAGGTCAGGACACAATGTCTGATTTAAGTCTTCAGCTGCAGCCGGCCTCGGGCCAACTACCCGTTTCGAGCTACTTTGACACCGCGCTGTACCAGCGCGAAATGCAAGCCATCTTTGCGCGCGGGCCACGCTACGTGGGTCATGCGTTAAGTGTGCCCAACGTGGGCGACTACTATGCCCTGCCGCAAGAAAAAGAAGGCCGCGCCCTGGTGCGCAATACCAGCGGTATCGAACTCATCTCCAACGTGTGCCGCCACCGCCAGGCCGTCATGCTCAAGGGCCGTGGCGCACTGGACCAGGGTGGCGGCAACATCGTGTGCCCCATCCACCGCTGGACCTACAGCGCCACCCCCACGGCCACTGCCCCCACCGGTACCCTGATTGGCGCACCCCATTTCGCCCACGACCCCTGCCTGAACCTGAACAATTACAAATTGCGCGAGTGGAACGGCCTGCTGTTTGAAGACAACGGCCGCGACATCGCATCCGACCTGGCGGGCATGGGCCCGCGCAATGCCCTGAGCTTTGACGGCTTTGTGCTCGACCACGTGGAGCTGCACGAGTGCAACTACAACTGGAAGACCTTCATCGAGGTCTACCTGGAGGACTACCATGTAGGGCCCTTCCACCCGGGCCTGGGCCAGTTTGTGACCTGTGACGACCTGCAATGGGAGTTCAAAGACAACTACTCGGTGCAAACCGTGGGCGTGGCCAAGGGCCTGGCCGCCGCACAGGCCGGTGGCGGCTCGGCGGTGTACCAGCGCTGGCACAAGGCTTTGCTGGCCTACCGTGAGGGCAAAGCGCCCACTTTTGGCGCCATCTGGCTCACCTACTACCCGCACATCATGGTGGAGGCCTACCCGCATGTGCTCACCGTGTCCACCCTGCACCCCATGGGGCCGAACAAAACCATGAACATGGTCGAGTTCTACTACCCCGAAGAGATTGCCGCCTTCGAGCGCGAATTTGTGGAAGCGCAACGCGCCGCCTACATGGAAACCTGCATCGAGGACGACGAAATTGGCGAACGCATGGACGCCGGGCGCGCAGCCCTGCTGGCCCGTGGCGACAACGAAGTCGGCCCCTACCAAAGCCCCATGGAAGACGGCATGCAGCACTTCCACGCGTGGATCCGCCGCCAGGTTCAGTTGGCGGACTGAACGCCGCAACTGCCCTGATGCCGCAGCAAAGCCGCTGGCTTCACCCTGCTGCAGGTGCTCATTTACTCCTGAATTGATAGCTGCCTGCGCATGCCAGACGTGCGGTGGGGCATCATTTTCTCGGTGCGTGAGTTTCCAGAAACTGGGCGATTTGGTCAAAGCCCTGGCGGGCCTCGGTCAGTTCGGGGTCAAAAAGATGCCACACGTGCACCATGTGCTTCCACGTCTGCAACTTCACGGGGGAACCCGCGGCGCGGGCCTTGTTGGTGTAGCGCACACTGTCGTCCAACAGCATCTCCTGGTCGCTGGCGTGGATCAGTACCGGGGGCAGATTGGAGAGGTCACCAAAAATCGGCGAAACCACCGGGTGGTTGGGCCGGATGCGGTGGCCCAACCAGCCCCCCCACAGCAATACTGAGCGCGGCACCCGGGCCAATGGCCCGAACACCGGGCCCAGCATGGTGTCGGTCGCCACGTTGCGGCGCAAACTGGGGCTGCCCAAGGTGCCATCGGTGGCAGGCGACAGGGCCACGGCCGCATTGGGGGCGCGCAGGCCCTGGTCCCGCACCCAGGCGATCAGCGACAGGGTGAGGTTGCCCCCAGCCGAGTCACCGGCCACAAAAACGGCACTGGCGGGGGCGTTGCCCTGTGGGGCGTCGGGGCCATGGTCGAGCATCCAGCGGTAGGCCGTGCGGCAGTCTTCAATGCCGGCCATGCGCGAATGCTCGGGCATCAGCCGGTAGTCGATGGCCAACACCGCGCCGCCAGTGATCGCCGAAAACCGGGTGGTGATGGGGCGGTGGCTGCGCGGGCTGCCCATCATCCAGGCGCCACCGTGGATGTAGAGCGTGCGCCGGGCACCGTCAGCACCCGGCGCCAGCACCCATTCGGCGGCCACGCCCCCGGCATCGACGGGGATGAACCGGGCGTCAAAGTTGCGGTGGGCGAACATGCTATCCATGTAGCCGCGCAGCAGGGCCAGGTGCTTGCGGCGCGGCGTGTCCTTTAGTGTGCTGGTGATGCCGCCCACCGCATCAACCACGGCGCGGTGCTCTGCATTTTGGGTGGTGCCGGTGGAAAAGCGTTCCCAACCGGGAGACGGCTGGTCATTGCCGACAGTGTCAAACAGGCCCAGGTCGGGGCCACGCACATACCACGCGCCAGCGAACCAGATCGCCAGCGCAATGGCGAGCGCAATTCCTATCCACAGCATCATGGTATGTTTCGCATCCGTTAGGTGGCGTGTCAGTTAAATGGGGCCCGAGTATCGCACCTTGGGTGCGACCACAATCGGCCTGCATCTTGCCAATAACACGCCATTTGCCACCCCACCGGCCAGGTTCGGCCGCAATCAGTACCAGGGGGTGTGGCCTGCGGGTGCGTGATGTGCAACCGGCGTAGTCAAAAAGCGGCTTTCAAACTGTGCAGCCGGCACCGGCGGGCTCCACAGGTAGCCTTGCATCAGGTCGCAGCCCAGCTTTTCCAGTGCATCGCACTGCGCTGTGGTTTCCACTCCCTCAGCCACCACTTTCAGGCGCAGGCTGTGCGCCAGTGCGATGATGCCGTGCACGATCGAAGCGTCGTCGGCGTTGACCGTCATTTCGCGCACAAAGGCGCGGTCAATTTTGAGTACATCCACCGGAAAGCGGCGCAAATACGCCAGTGAGGAATAACCGGTGCCAAAGTCGTCAATAGCCAGCTTTGCACCGGTGGATTTGAGTGCCACCAGTGTGGCCAGCGTGGCCTCTACATGCTCCATCAGCATGCTCTCGGTGATCTCCAGCGTCAGGCAAGCCGGATCGAGACCGGTCTCGGCCAATATGCTGCCCACCGTGTCGGCAATGGTGGGCAGCTGCAACTGCAGGCCCGAAAGATTCACCGTGACATACAAGCCCTCATGGCCGGCCTTGTGCCACGCCACCAATTGCGCACAGGCTGCCCGCAGCACCCATTCGCCCATCGGGATAATCAGCCCGGTTTCTTCTGCCAGCGCAATAAATTCAACGGGAGGCACCAAGCCGCGCGTGGGGTGGTTCCAGCGCACCAGGGCCTCCATGCCCACCACACCTTTACCGGCGGCCTGCGTAATGGGCTGGAAGTACACCGCAAACTCATTGCGCTCCAGGGCATGGCGCAGCGCCCCCACCAGGCGCAGGTTTTCACCCGCTGAGGCTTCCATGCTTTCTTCAAAAAACTCGAAATCGCTGTGCTTTTTCTTGGCCCGGTACATGGCCGTGTCGGCGCGGCGCAGCAAGGCGCTGGCGTCTTGCCCATCACTCGGAAACAGCGCAATACCAATGCTGGCCGTCACCGTCAGGTCATGGCCGTCAATTTCCACCGGCGCATTCACGGCATGGCAAATCTTGTGCGCCGTGGCCGACGCCACCTCTTTGCCGGGCAGGTCGTCCAGCACCACGGCAAATTCGTCACCGCCCAGGCGCGCCACACAATCGCTGGCGCGCACACAGCTGCGAATGCGTTGCGCCAGCGCATGCAGCAACTTGTCGCCCACCTCGTGGCCCAGCGTATCGTTGACAAACTTGAAACGGTCCAGGTCCAAGTACAACAAAGCCAGCGACTGCTGCAACGGCGCTGCGCGCTCAATACACCCATTCAAATGGTCATTGAACAAGGCCCGGTTGGGCAACCCGGTCAGCGGGTCGTTGTAGGCCAGGTGGCGCACATGGCGCTCGGCTCGCGTGGCATCTACCAGGCGGCGCACACGCTGGTTTACCACTGCCAGATGCAGCGGCTTGGGGATGTAGTCGCTGGCACCGGCAGCAAAGGCGCGCTCAATGGATGCGTTGTCTTCCAGTGCGGTAATCATCAGCACCGGTATGCCCTGCCCATCGGGCGTGGCTTTGAGCAGGGCACACGCGGTAAAGCCGTCCATCACCGGCATCAGCGCGTCCATCAAAATCACATCGGGGCGTGCGCGCTGCACCGCATCCATCACCTCGCTGCCATCCCCGGCATGGCTCACCACAAAACCGCTGCGCTGCAACGCCGCACCCAGGGTGGAGCGCGTGCTGCGGTCGTCATCCACAATGAGCACCCGCGCGGCGTCCATGGCGGCCTGCGGCAAATCAATCTCGCCTTCGGCCTCCAGCTCGTGCTGCAGGTCCTGCATGACCAGCGAGTATTCCGCACGCAGCCGCGGCAACAACTGCGCCGCACTGTCACCCTGCCCGGTTTCTGACAAAACCTCCAGTTCACGCGCCAGTTCCGACAGCCCCAGGGCACCCAAATTGCCCGCAGCACCCTTGATGGCATGTGCGGTGTAGCGCAAATCGTGCGTGCGCCCCACGGCAGCGGCGGCGTCCAGGTCTTCCAGGTAACGTGGCATGTCTTCCAAGAACGGCCGAATGGCCTGGCCAATGGTGCCGCCCAAGGCTTCGCGCAGACGGATCAGCACGCCTACATCGACCACATCGTCCGTCTTGCGCACCGGTACCGGACTTTCAGGCGGAGCCACAGCGGGCGCTGGCACCGCCACCAGCGGCAGCCAGCGCTGCAAGCGGGCGCGCAGCTGCTCCAGCGTCAGCGGTTTGGACAAGTGATCATCCATACCGGCAGACAGGCACTTGGCCACGTCCGCCGCCTGGGTATTGGCGGTCATGGCCACAATCGGAACACGCTTGCCCGCCGTGCCTTCGAGAGCGCGAATGGCCGTAGTGGCTTCGTAGCCATCCATCTCGGGCATGTTGCAATCCATCAAAATCAAGTCCCACGGTTCGCGCTTGAATGCCAGCACCGCCATGCGGCCATTGGCCACCACCTCGGTCTTGTAACCCAGCATGTGCAACATGCCCTGGGCAATGGTCTGGCTGGTGCGGTTGTCTTCCACCACCAAAATACGCCCAGCCTGCGCGGCAACCCCTGCTGCAGCCACGGCCGCGCCGCGCACCCCCGGCAAGCCATAACCCAACAGCCCGTCCACACAGGCCTGCAAGCGCTCCTCCCGCAAAGGCTTGGCCAGGTAGGCATCGGCCTTGAGTGCACCAGGCTCCAGCGCAGCGCCATGGCGCGTCATCAGCACCAGCCGGGGGTGGCCGTATTGGGGCGCACTGCACAAGTCCTGCACCAGCGTGCCATGGGTTTGCGCAATCGACAAATCCACCAACAACAGCTGCACCGGCGCGCGCGCCTGCGCCGCCTCCACCAAGGCCGTGGCCGCCGCCGGCACCTGGCCCACCGCAGTGCATGCATAGCCACAGGTTTGCAGGGCCTGCAATGCAAACTGGCGCACCACGGCGCTGTCGTCCAGCACCAGCACACGCCCGCTGCGCGCCGCGCTTGCAGGCGCTGCCAATGCCGACGTGCCGCGCAACAGGGGCAGGGTGAACCAGAAAGTGCTGCCCACGCCCGGCACGCTGTCCACCCCAATGCTGCCGCCCATCAGCAGGCACAACTTCTTGCAAATGGCCAGGCCCAGGCCCGAGCCGTCGTGGCTGCGCGTGGACGACGGATCGGCCTGCGTGTACGACTCAAAAATCAGCCCGCGCGCGGCCTCTGCCACGCCCACACCGGTATCACTCACCTCAAAACGCAGCGTGCCGCTGTCGGCAAACATGCCCACCGGTGCCACGCGAATGGCCACCTCGCCGCGTTCGGTGAACTTGACCGCATTGCCCAGCAAATTGAGCAGCACCTGGCGCAGGCGACGTGAATCCACCTGCACCCGTTGCGGCACGTCGGGCGCCAGCACATAACCAATCTCCAGCCCCTTGCTACCCACCTGCGGTGTGACCAAATCGATTACCTGCTCGCACAGGCGCACCAGATCGCAATCCACCACGTTCAGGCGCAGCTTGTGGCTGTCCAGCGCCGAGAAATCGAGAATGTTATTGATCAAATCGAGCAAATACTGCGACGAATCCCAGGCCAGATTGACGTAACTGCGCGCCACCGGGTTGAGGCTTGAGGCGCGCAAAATATCCAGTGTGCCCACCACGCCGTTGAGTGGCGTGCGCAACTCGTGGCTCATGGTGGCCGCAAATTCGGCCTTTAATTTGGCCAGGTGCAGCGCCTCTTCACGCGCCTGGCGCAGCGACTGCTCGCGCTCGTCGAGCACCTGCATCATGCCGTTGAAAGCGTGGGCCATGTCCACAATGTCGCGGGCGCCGCTGATCTGTGCCTGCACCCCCGCTTCGCCACGTTCGGCGCGGCCCATGGCATCGGCCAGTTGCACCAATGGCTGTGTCATGCGCATCGACACCCAGCGCGTTACCACCAAAAACAGCAGCGCAAATGCCAGTGCAATGCCGCCATTGAGTGCAAACAAATCCACCACCGCCCGCTGCATGGACGCCTTGGACAGTACCACCCGCACATAACCCAGCGTTTGCTCGGCCTGCTCATCGGCCTCAAACGGCGACGCCCGCGCCACCGTGCGCACCGGCGCCACAAAACGCCAAGCCTGCGCGTCCTCCAGTTCCAGCACCGGTGCCACCTGCTGCGCCATGTCCGGCGGCGGTGTCTCGGCGGCCAGCGTCAGGGCCCCACCTTGGGCAGTGTGGGCACTCAGGGCACGGCCATCCAGGTAGCGCACCTCCACCTGGGCCACATCCGGAAACGCCAATCC
Organism: Candidatus Aalborgicola lynettensis; assembly: GCA_016719405.1. Taxonomy (GTDB): domain Bacteria; phylum Pseudomonadota; class Gammaproteobacteria; order Burkholderiales; family Burkholderiaceae_C; genus Allorhodoferax; species Allorhodoferax lynettensis. The sequence continues at coordinate 517,499 of JADJZE010000001.1, read as the reverse complement.
ACCGCGCAAAGCATCGTTTACGTTGTCTGCCGAGTCGGACAACAAGGCCAGGCGCGACTGGCGTGCCAGACTGTCTGCCAGGCGCTGCCCCTGCTGGCGGCGATTGGCCTCAATGTCGCGGCTGCTTTGCCACGACATGGCCAGCGACGACAACAGCGCCAGCGCCAGCACGCCCACGGTGACCAGCACCGAGAGCTGGCGCCGAAAAGTGGTGGTACGCAAACGCTGTAGAAGGGAGTGCATCATCGTGGTAGGTGCCATCGTCCAAGTTACCCGCACCCTCAGGGCGTTGGAAAAACCATATCAAAGCCCTGCCGGGGTGGCGTCAGCTGCAGCCCCAGGTGGCTGGCAGTACGCACATTCACGGCCAGCAACGCGTCTTTCAGCGGCACTGTGGCCGCCCCTGGTGCGTTGCTGTTTTTGGGGTAATTCAAAGCCGATGCGGCCAGTTGCCGCCCCAGTGCCGTGTTGTTGGGGTAGAGCGAAAACAGCGCGCCCCGGCGCACATGCGTCACGCTGCTGGAAAACACCGCCAGGTTGCGGCTCCAGGCGGCCTCCAGCACCAGCGGCAACACCGCACTGTCTTCCACCGTGGTGCTGTCTTGCGGCAGCCACAGGGCATCGTGTTTGGGGTCAATACTGGCTAACTGCTCCTGGTAGAGGCGCACGGCGCTTTTCAGGTCGCTCGCCTCCACCGCCAGCAGCTCCAGCCCGTGGCGGCGGGCGGCATCGCGCGCCAAGCGAATCAGCCAGGCATTTTGTTTGGGGTTGTAGACCACCACCACGCGCCGTGCGCCGGGCACAAACTGCTTGAGCCGCTCAAACAACATGCCAGGGTCGGGCGCCAGGCTCACCACTGCAAAGTTACGCGCCTCGCCCTCGGGGCCCGACACCACCCCCCCCACCACCACTCCAAACTCGCGCTCCAGTGCACTGGCCGCCTTCAGGCCCTCGCGGCCCAGGGTAATGACCACCCGAATGTCCTGGCGCTTGAGGCTGGCCACCAACTCCGAAGGTGCTGCATTGGCCCCCACGGCATAACTGGCCACCGGCGCACCGGCCTGGGCTTCAATACCTTCGATGATTTTGGCAAAAATGCTGCGGTAAGGCTCGCCCATGTCGGGGTACAGCACCGCAATGTTGCCGGGCGTGGCCGCCAGTGTGGCGCGCACGGTGTCGGGGCGCACCGCGCTGGCGCCCGTGGCATCGTTGGCCGCCAGCTGGATTTGGTAGACCTGCATGTCGGTGCTGCGCTCCAGCTTTTCGATCACACGGGTCAGTGCGGCAAAACCGCCCCCCAGCCCCGCGCCGTCCAGCCGCTGGGCCGTGGCATGCGCCAACGGTGCCAACAACCCAAGCAGGCACAGAAATGCAGCAACCCCAACAGGTTTTAAATTGCGTGACAAGGCAGGTGTTCCATATGCAAAGCCATAAAGGCGGTCATTTTGCGCCACGCCCAAGGGTCTGTCGAGGAGGGAAAACGCGCAGTGTTGGGGAAGGAAAATAAGCGCATTTATGCAAAAATGCGCCAACACGCCAACGTGCGCCAGGAGGAGCCCCATGAAGCAAACCATCGAAATTGATTGTCCACCCGAAATCCTGATGGGACTTCATCTGGACGCACAGCGCTTTGGTGACTTGATCAAGCTGCAATCGGCCACCACCCTGTTCAAGGAAGGCAAACTGTCATCGGGCATGGCAGCACGCTGGTGCGGTATGCCACGTGTACAGTTTTTGATGCAGGCCATGCAGTCTGGTGCCCGTTTACTGGACGACAACGAAGACGATTTCGCACGTGAAACGGCTTTGCTGTGACTGTTTTTTCTAACACTACGCCATTCATTTCGCTTTGCAGTGTGAATTTGCTGCATTTGATGCCTGCCATTTTTGGCACAGTTGTCGTAGCCGATGCAGTAGTGGACGAATGCCATGCTGGCGGTAAATTTTTTGTTCCCGATTTGACAGGCTTGCCTTGGATTTCGGTACAGGCGGTGCATTCAGACAAGCGACTGCCCGCTCTGTTTGAACTGGACCGGGGCGAGCGTGACACCCTGTTGCTGGCAACGCAGGACACAGGTGCGCTGGTGCTCATGGATGAAAAACTGGGCCGCAATCTGGCTGAATACATGGGAATTCAGGTCATGGGCACTCTCGGCATTCTGGCCAAGGCCCGGGGACTGGGCCTGATCCCCAATTTTTCTCGCGTGGCTCTGGACATGCGCGACCAAGGCATCTACTTCAGCGAGAGCTTGGTGCACAGAATTGCCGCCCGGCTGGGTGAATCGAACTAAGCGCAGTTACGACCAAGCGCCCGCCAACTGCTCCTATTCTTATAGCTGCTTGCGCACAACCAGCAAGCGCAAACGGCCTAAAAGGCCTATAAAACTACCGCCTGCCACCGGCCCCGCAAGCGCAGCCTGAAGACACCCCGCTGCTCGCTGCACCTCCGCCCACACCCCACCGCCACCGGGTTTCCCCGCAGCCCCCGCGCACACCCCCCGGTGTACGATCATCCACGCCGTCGTTGGCACCTGCAAACTACAAAAAAAACTGGAGACACATCCATGCCCATTGAACATGACAAGTTACCGGTTGCCGGTTGCCGGTTGCCATTCTCCCTGCATGCCGTAGCCGCCAGCGTGCTGCTGTGCGCCAGCGCTAGCGCCTTTGCCAGCGCCGAAGACGAGGCTGAGCTGGCCCTGGCCTATGGCGACAAAGATTTCATCAGCCTGGCCACGGGCAGCAAGCAATTGGTCAGCCGCGCGCCCGCCGTGGCCACGGTGATTACGGCGCAAGACATCGCCGCCACCGGCGCCCGCAATGTGGACGAGGCCTTGCAGGCTTTGCCAGGCATGCATGTGTCGGTGGGCTATTTGTACGACCCGGTGTACGCCGTGCGCGGCCTGCACACCAAGTACAACCCGGAAGTACTAATGCTGTTCAACGGCGTACCCATTACCAGCCCCTACTTCAGTAATCGCGGTGACGGCTGGAACACCATGCCGGCGGAAAACATTGCCCGCATTGAGGTGATTCGCGGCCCCGGCTCGGCGTTGTACGGGGCCGATGCCTTTACCGGTGTGATCAACGTCATCACCAAAACCAGTGCCGACGTGGGCGGCACCGTGGTCGGCTCACGCCTGGGTTCTTACAACAGCCGCGAAGCCTGGGTGCAGCACGGCGGGCACTGGGGCAAGGTGAAGTGGCGGCCTATCTGCAGGCCGGCAAAACCGATGGCCCCAACGAAACCATTACCGCCGACGCCCAAACCGCCTTGGACAAGGCCTTTGCTACCAGCGCCAGCAGAGCCCTGGCCCCTTGCGACGGGCGGACGAAACGCTCAACGCAGCGCTGGACCTATCCTACGGTGCGTGGCGCTGGCGCACCCAGTACAGCCAACGATTGAATGCACAACTGGCACAAGGTGTGGCCGATGCGCTGGACACCCAGGGGCACTTCAATACGCAGCGCTTGTTGACCGATTTGAACTACACCAACGCCCAGTTCATTAAAGACTGGGAGCTCAGCGCCCAAGCCAGCTATTACGAACGCAGAGCCCCAGCCACCGTGGTGGTGTTCCCACCGGGTACTACGTTTCCGTGGGGTGCGTACCCCGACGGCATGATCGGCACACCCGGCAAAGACGAACGCACCACGCGACTCAACGCCTCAGGGTGTACACCGGTTGGGTCGGGCACAGGCTGCGCAGCGGCCTTGGCATGGAAAAAACCGAAATCTACAACATCCAGGAAAGCAAGAACTTCAACTTCACTTATGTACCAGGTGTAGGCAACCTGCCGATGCCCTTGGCAGGTATGGTGGACTTCAGCAATACCGCACCGTTTATGAAAGGCACCAGCCGAGACAACCTGTACGGCTTTGTGCAAGACGAATGGGCCTTCCAGCCCGACTGGACCCTCACCATGGGCCTGCGCCGCGACCACTACTCCGACTTTGGCGGCACCACCAACCCCCGCGCCGCGCTGGTATGGGCCGCCCAGTACAACCTGACCGCCAAGCTGATGTATGGCCGGGCTTTCAGGGCGCCCGCGTTTGTGGAGATGTACGCCATCAACAACCCCGCCGTTTTGGGTAACCCCAACCTAAAACCGGAAACCACCGACACCTGGGAAGCCGCCGTGGCGTGGCAGCCCAGTGGCAGCACCCAACTGGGCGTAAACGTGTACCAATTCCAGATGAACGACGTGCTGCGCTTTGTGCCCAACAGCGACGCCACCACCGGCTCCACCGCCCAAAACACCGGCCAGCAGCGCGGCCACGGCCTGGAGCTGGAAGCCAGCTGGAACGCCAGTAGCGCGGTACGCCTGTCGGGCAACTACTCGTACCAGCGCTTGACCGACCAGCAAACCGGGCAAGAAGGCGGTTTGGCACCGCACCACAAAATCTACCTGCGCGGCGACTGGCGCTTAGGGGGGGACTGGTCGCTCAACGGCCAGTGGAACCGCATTGCCGACCGCAGCCGCGAGGCCAGCGACACACGCGCCCCCACGCCCAACTACGAAACCTGCGACCTGACCCTGACCAAGGGCACAGCGCAAAGCAAGTGGACCGTGACAGGGGGTGTACGCAACCTGTTTGACAACGACGCCCGCGAGCCCAGCCCAAAGCCCGGCAACATCCCCAACGATTTGCCCCTGCCCCGGCGCACGTGGGTGGTGCAGGCGAGTTGGCGGCTGTAGGGGTGCCCACCAGCCCTCAGCTCCGGCAGAATTCTGTCTATACTGTACAAGTTAGCTACATTAAGGAGCGCAGGCATGATCACCGTCACCTCAGTGGAAGCCCAAAACCGCTTTGGCCAGCTGCTAGATACCGTGCAGCGCGAGCCGGTCACCATCACGCGGCATGGGCGCACGGCCGCGTTCATGGTGTCCCCCCAGGATATGCAGGAACTGCAAGCCGCCCGGCGCAAGCGCGGCACGGCCACGCAAGCCTTTGAAGCCTTTTTTGCGCAAGCCGATGCCACGCTCACCCCGGCGGCACGGGCGCTGAGCGACGCTGAGGTTACCGAACTGGTCAAAGCGTCCCGATGAATCCTGTGAAGCGCATCGTCATTGACACCAGCAGTTTGGTCAGTGCCGTCTTGCGCCCCAACTCGGTGCCCCGACAAGCCTTTTTGGCAGCCATCAAAGACCATGATCTGTGCGTATGCCAATCCACGCTGGATGAGTTACTGGAAGTTTTACAGCGCAGCAAATTTGACCGTTACGCACCGCTGCAAACCCGCATGGATTTTTGGACGCTGGTATCCGATCGGGCCCAGTTTTGGGAGCTGAATACGGCCAGCGAACAGTCCGCCGCAGGAGCCTGCCGGGATGAGAAAGACGTCAAGTTTCTGGCGCTGGCGCGGGCCTGCAACGCGGCTGCGTTGATCAGCAGCGATGCGGATTTGCTGGTTCTCAACCCCTGGAACGGCGTCCCCATCTGCACGCCCGCCGCATTTTTACACTCGCTGGACCTCCACTGAGCCACTTGGCGTACCAGCACAGCCGCCAAACGCTACTATTTTTGTAGCTGCTTGCGCGCACCCAGCAAGCGTAAACGGCCTAAAAGACCTATAAAACTACCGCCTGCTCCCGGCCCCGCAAGCGCAGCCTGAAGACACCCCGCTGCACGCTGCACCTCCGCCCACACCCCACCGCCACCGGGTTTCCCCGCAGCCCCCGCGCACACCCCCGGTGTACGATCATCCACGCCGTCGTTGGCACCTGCAAACTACAAAAAAACTGGAGACACATCCATGCCCATTGAACATGACAAGTTACCGGTTGCCGGTTGCCGGTTGCCATTCTCCCTGCATGCCGTAGCCGCCAGCGTGCTGCTGTGCGCCAGCGCTAGCGCCTTTGCCAGCGCCGAAGACGAGGCCGAGCTGGCCCTGGCGTTTGGCGACAAAGAATTCATCAGCCTGGCCACCGGCAGCAAACAATTGGTGAGCCGCGCCCCCGCCGTGGCCACGGTCATCACCGCGCAAGACATTGCCGCCACCGGCGCCCGCAATATCGATGAAGCCTTGCAGGCGGTGCCGGGCATGCATGTGTCGGTGGGCTATTTGTACGACCCGGTGTACGCTGTGCGCGGCGTGCACACCAAATACAACCCGGAAGTGCTAATGCTGTTCAACGGCGTACCCATTACCAGCCCCTACTTCAACAATCGCGGTGACGGCTGGAACACCATACCGGCGGAAAACATTGCCCGCATTGAAGTGATTCGTGGCCCCGGCTCGGCGTTGTACGGGGCCGATGCCTTTACCGGTGTGATCAACGTCATCACCAAAACCAGTGCCGACGTGGGCGGCACCGTGGTCGGCTCACGCCTGGGTTCTTACAACAGCCGCGAAGCCTGGGTGCAGCACGGCGGGCACTGGGGCAATGTGGAAGTGGCGGCCTATCTGCAGGCCGGCAAAACCGATGGCCCCAACGAAACCATTACCGCCGACGCCCAAACCGCCTTGGACAAGGCCTTTTCTACCAGCGCCAGCAGAGCCCCCGGCCCCTTGCGACGGGCGGACGAAACGCTCAACGCAGCGCTGGACCTATCCTACGGTGCGTGGCGCTGGCGCACCCAGTACAGCCAACGATTGAATGCACAACTGGCACAGGGTGTGGCCGATGCGCTGGACACCCAGGGGCACTTCAATACGCAGCGCTTGTTGACCGATTTGAACTACACCAACGCCCAGTTCATTAAAGACTGGGAGCTCAGCGCCCAAGCCAGCTATTACGAACGCAGAGCCCCAGCCACCGTGGTGGTGTTCCCACCGGGTACTACGTTTCCGTGGGGTGCGTACCCCGACGGCATGATCGGCACACCCGGCAAAGACGAACGCACCACGCGACTCAACGCCTCAGGGGTGTACACCGGTTGGGTCGGGCACAGGCTGCGCAGCGGCCTTGGCATGGAAAAAACCGAAATCTACAACATCCAGGAAAGCAAGAACTTCAACTTCACTTATGTACCAGGTGTAGGCAACCTGCCGATGCCCCTGGGCAGTATGGTGGACTTCAGCAATACCGCACCGTTTATGAAAGCCACCAGCCGAGACAACCTGTACGGTTTTGTGCAAGATGAATGGGCCTTTCAGCCCGACTGGACGCTCACGCTGGGCCTGCGCCACGACCGCTACTCCGACTTTGGCAGCACCACCAACCCCCGCGCCGCGCTGGTATGGGCCGCCCAGTACAACCTGACCGCCAAGCTGATGTATGGCCGGGCTTTCAGGGCGCCCGCGTTTGCGGAGATGTACGCCATCAACAACCCCGCCGTTTTGGGTAACCCCAACCTAAAACCGGAAACCACCGACACCTGGGAAGCCGCCGTGGCGTGGCAGCCCAGTGGCAGCACCCAACTGGGCGTAAACGTGTACCAGTTCCAGATGAACGACGTGCTGCGCTTTGTGCCCAACAGCGACGCCACCACCGACTCCACCGCCCAAAACACCGGCCAGCAACGCGGCCACGGCCTGGAGCTGGAAGCCAGCTGGAACGCCAGCAGCGCCGTGCGCCTGTCGGGCAACTACTCGTACCAGCGCTTAACCGACGTGCAAACCGGGCAAGAAGCCGGTTTGGCACCGCACCACAAAATCTACCTGCGCGGCGACTGGCGCTTAGGGGGAGACTGGTCGGTCAGCGGCCAGTGGAATCGCATTGCCGACCGCAGCCGCGAAGCCGCCGACACACGCGCCCCCACGCCCAACTACGAAACCTGCGACCTGACCCTGACCAAGGGCACAGCGCAAAGCAAGTGGACCGTGACAGGGGGTGTACGCAACCTGTTTGACAACGACGCCCGCGAGCCCAGCCCAAAGCCCGGCAACATCCCCAACGATTTGCCCCTACCCCGGCGCACGTGGGTGGTGCAGGCGAGTTGGCGGCTGTAGGGGTGCCCACCATCCCTCAGCTTCGACAGAATTCTGTCTATACTGTACAAGTTAGCTACATTAAGGAGCGCAGGCATGATCACCGTCACCTCAGTGGAAGCCCAAAACCGCTTTGGCCAGCTGCTAGATACCGTGCAGCGCGAGCCGGTCACCATCACGCGGCATGGGCGCACGGCCGCGTTCATGGTGTCCCCCCAGGATATGCAGGAACTGCAAGCCGCCCGGCGCAAGCGCGGCACGGCCACGCAAGCCTTTGAAGCCTTTTTGCGCAAGCCGATGCCACGCTCACCCCGGCGGCACGGGCGCTGAGCGACGCTGAGGTTACCGAACTGGTCAAAGCGTCCCGATGAATCCTGTGAAGCGCATCGTCATTGACACCAGCAGTTTGGTCAGTGCCGTCTTGCGCCCCCAACTCGGTGCCCTGACACGCCTTTTGGCAGCCATCAAAGACCATGATCTGTGCGTATGCCAATCCACGCTGGATGAGTTGCTGGAAGTTTTGCAGCGCAGCAAATTTGACCGTTACGCACCGCTGCAAACCCGCATGGATTTTTGGACGCTGGTATCCGATCGGGCCCAGTTTTGGGAGCTGGATACGGCCAGCGAACAGTCCGCCGCAGGAGCCTGCCGGGATGAGAAAGACGCCAAGTTTCTGGCGCTGGCGCGGGCCTGCAACGCGGCTGCGTTGATCAGCAGCGATGCGGATTTGCTGGTTCTCAACCCCTGGAACGGCGTCCCCATCTGCACGCCCGCCGCATTTTTACACTCGCTGGACCTCCACTGAGCCACTTGGCGTACCAGCACAACCGCCAAACGCTCCTGTTTTTGTAGCTGTTCACGCACAACCAGCAAGCGCAAACGGCCTAAAAGACCTATAAAACTACCGCCTGCCACCAGCCCCGCAAGCGCAGCCCGAAGACACCCCGCTGCTCGCTGCACCTCCGCCCACACCCCACCGCCACCGGGTTTCCCCGCAGCCCCGCGCACACCCCCGGTGTACGATCATTCACGCCGTCGTTGGCACCTGCAAACCACAAAAAAAACTGGAGACACATCCATGCCCATTGAACATGACAAGTTGCCGGTTGCCGGTTGCCGGTTGCCGGTTGCCATTCTCCTGCATGCCGTAGCCGCCTGCGTGCTGCTGTGCGCCAGCGCTAGCGCCTTTGCCAGCGCCGAAGACGAGGCCGAGCTGGCCCTGGCCTTTGGCGACAAAGAATTCATCAGCCTGGCCACCGGCGCCAAGCAAGCCCTGCGCCGCGCCCCGGCAGTGGCCACGGTCATTACCGCACAAGACATCGCCGCCATGGGCGCCACCGATCTGGACGAGGTGCTGGAAACCGTGCCCGGCATCCACGTGGCGCGCGCATACGTTACCTACCAGCCCATTTACGTGGTGCGCGGCATTTTCAGCACGCCCACCAACCCGCAGGTGCTGATGCTGCAAAACGGCGTGCCCATGACCACGCTGTACAGCGGCGACAAGGGCAATCTCTGGGGCGGCCTGGCGCTGCACAACATTGCCCGCATTGAGGTGATTCGTGGCCCCGGCTCGGCGCTGTACGGGGCCGATGCCTATGCCGGTGTTATCAACCTCATTACCAAAACCGCCGCCGATGTGGACGGCACCGAGTTGGGAGCCCGCGTGGGCGCCTTCAACGGCAAAGAGGCCTGGGTGCAACACGGCGGCACGCTGGGCGCGGTGGACGTGGCGACCTACCTGCACTGGGGCAAGACCGACGGCCAGAGCGAGCTGCTGGCGCAAGACATTCAAACCACGCGCGACAAGGCCACCGGCACCAGCGCCAGCCGCGCGCCCGGCCCGGTGAACACCGCCGTCAATACCCTGGACGCCAGTGTGGACCTGGGGCTGGACCAATGGCGCTTGCGCCTGGGCTACAAGGGGCGTGACCACGTGGGCATGTATGTGGGCGCGGCCAGTGCGCTGGACCCGGACAGCTATGGCAAAAGTGAACGCACCAACGCCGACCTGAGCTGGACGGCACCGCAGTGGGCACCCGACGTGGGGGTGGGTGTGCTGGCCAGCTACCTGTCTTGGGTGGAGCACACCGACGACACCAACCTGATGCTCTCGCCCCCGGGCACCCGCATTGGCCCCAGCAACTTCCCCAGCGGTTTTATTGGCGGGCCGAACCGCTGGGAGCGCTCGCTGCGCCTCTCCGGCTACATCACCTACAGCGGCTTCAAGGGCCACGCCCTGCGCGCCGGTGCCGGGCACGACGACCTGGACCTGTACAAGACCCTCACCTTTAAGAACTACATCCAGGCCGCCAGCGGGCTGCCGGTGCCCAATGCCAGCCCGGTGGCGGTGGAATCGTCGGCCACACAGCCCCACATTTCGCCTGTGGTGCGGCAAAACAATTACCTGTACGCGCAAGACGAGTGGAACTTTGCGCCGGACTGGACGCTAACCGCCGGCGTGCGCCGCGACGTGTACAGCGACTTTGGCGGCACCACCAACCCGCGCCTGGCCCTGGTGTGGGACACCAGCCTGAACCTGACCACCAAGCTGCTATGGGGCAGCGCCTTTCGCGCCCCGGCCTTTGTGGAGGCCTATGGCATCAACCCGGCGCAGTCGGGCAACCCGGACATAAGACCTGAGCGCATGGAAAACGTGGAGCTGGTGGCCAACTGGCAGGCACGCAAAGACACGCAGGTCAACTTGAGCCTGTTTGCCTACGAGCTGTACGACATGATTCGCGTAGTGACCAACACCACCCCCGGCACCGGCGGCACCTGGCGCAACGTGGGCCGCCAGCGCGGCGCCGGTGGCGAGCTGGAAGCCGTGTGGGATGCCACAGCCGCTGTGCGCTTGACCGGCAATTTTGCGTGGCAACACGCTACCGACCTGGCCACCAACACCAACTCCGGCTTTGCCCCGCACCAGCACGCCTATGTGCGCGCCGACTGGCGCTTTACCCCTGGCTGGCAACTGGGCGCCCAGGTCAACAGCGTGATGGACCGGGTGCGCGCCAGCGGCGACAAGCGCGCCGCCCTGCCCGACACCACCAGCACCGACCTCACCCTGCGCACCAGCGTCAACCGCCAGTGGGAGATTGCGGGCTCGGTGCGCAATGTGACCAACGCCACCATTCTGGAGCCCTCGGCCGCCAGCACGGTGCCCAGCGACCTGCCCCAGGCCGGGCGCAGCTGGGTTGTGCAGGCCACCTACCGGCTGTAGAAGGGCGCAAGCGGCGTTCGCTGAGAACTCCGCTTGGACGACCCGCGCGCGTGGTGCCGCTTTCCATGGGGATTTTTGATCTGCATCAGAGCAACAGAAGAAATTCACAGATTCAGAATTTCCACGCTAGAGTAAACCAAGCAGCCGCGATGAAAGCGGGTGTACGGCGGGCAGGAATGCCCAGGCGGTATTCGGGTGTATTCGGGGGGAAATCATGATGCGCAGCCTCACCTTTTTAATGTGTTTGTGTATTCTGGCGACGTCGGCGCTGGCCAGTAGTGGTGGTCATGGCGGCGGCGGTGGTAACCGTGGCGGCAGCGGCCTTCTGGAAATGGGCCAGCCCGTCGAGCGGGCCATTGTGTCTACGACGAAGGTGACACCGCAAGAACTGGCTTTGTCGCGCGAAAAGCTCTACGCACAGGCCATCCTGCAATTGCTGGCCAACCCGGGGGTAGCAGACCTTGGCCGGTGTACGGGCAACGAGGGGTGGTTTTCGGCGCCCTGCATTCCTCCCGTATCCGAAGCAGCAGCCAAGAAGCAGCTTGACGACATTGCCGCGTCACCCGCCACCGTCAAAAAACGCTACGCGCTGCTCATTGCCAACCAGGACTATCGCGCCCCCATCCCCGCGCTTGAAACGCCCAAAAAGGATGCAGAAGAAATTGCCCGTGTCCTGCAATCGGAGTATGGCTATGAAGTGACCACCTTGAAGGACGCCTCCAAGCGCGACATCGTCAAAGGGCTGGTCAAACTGGCCGGCACAGCGTCGGCAGCGGACAGCGTGGTGGTGCTGTACGCAGGGCACGGCTACCTGGTGGCAAAAACAGGGCTCGGTTATTGGATTCCAACCGATGCCACACCGACTGCCGCCGAGGGCTGGATATCCAACAGTGACATCACCAAGCTCCTGGCGGCGGTGCCTGCACGACAGCTCATTCTGATTTCAGACAGCTGCTACTCGGGCTCCCTGACGAAAGAAAAAAACCTGGCGGATTTGTCGCATGTCAAGCGCGATGCCCTGCTTAAAAACCGGACGGTAACTGCCATGTCTTCGGGGGGAAATGAACCGGTATCCGACGAAGGCAAGGACGGTCATTCCATTTTTGCATGGAGCTTGATCAATACCCTGAAATCCGGCAACACCGGGGCAATCGGTACATCGGTGTGGCGCAAGGTGCGTGCGGAGGTGACGAAAGCGTATCCGCAGCAGCCGCAGTATGGGGCGCTCCCGTCTGCGGGCCACATCGAAGGCGGCGACTATTTATTTTTCTCGGCGAAGCCCTGAACACCGCCGGGTCCAGGCCCGGTTCTTTTGCTGCGTTAAAAAACAGAAAACGCTCAAAACTTTGTTTGGGCAGGGCCGGGCAATTTGGCTTGGGGGTAATACTTGGCCAACAGACGCGCCATGGTGCCGTCTTGCCGCTGCGCCTTGACGGCAGCATTCCAGCTGTCCACAACGGCCGAAGGCATGCCTTTGGACATTGCAATGTAGATTTGCACGGTCTCCATGGATACAGCCAGTTTGACGTCCGATGATTTGAAGCCCGCCTCCACCGTGTCCACGCCATAAGAAAGCGTGGACGCCGCGTACAGATCAATGCGCCCAGCCATCAGTTTTTTGACATTGAGGATGTTGTTGTTGACCCGTTCCAGGTTGGTAAAACCCGCCTTCGTCAGCATTTGATCGCGGACATCATCCCGGTACACACCAATCGCACCCACCTTGCGTGCCTCGTCGAGCGTGGCCAAACGCAAGGGTGAGTCGGCCTTCGCAAACAATCCAAACTCCACCTCCAGGACAGGCCCAACCCACTGGAAGAGAGGGTTGCGGTCCGCCGTGCGCGTCATCAGAAACAACACCACATTGGGCTCCGCCTCTATGGCTTTGTATCCGCGGGCCCAGGGCACAACCTGAATCGGGTCATGGTTGCCCACGCGCTTTTGAATGTCACGCACCAGTTCAACGGTGTAACCGGTCAGCTCGCCCTTGGCATCAACAAACTGCGCCGGCGGGTCGCTTTCCGTCAGTATTTGCAGGGGTTGCGCATGCACCGCAGCGCCGACCCACACCAGCAACACACAGAAAAGAAAACGCAACATAACGGACTCCAAGGTTTGCGCAAACGGATGGCCATGATAGGCATGCAACGCAGGCACCACAACCCCTTTATTTGGGCGGCACCGGCTCGGCTGCCTCTACCCGGTTGCGCCCGGCGGCCTTGGCGCGGTACATGGCGGCGTCGGCCGCCTGCACCAGGCGGGCAGAATCGTCACCGGGGCGGGGCACGCACGAGGCGAACCACAATTCCCTGTTGTCTGCAGGAATTGTGGGCCTGCGTGAGAATTGTTGCGCGCAAGTTCCACGCGCCGAGTGACCGCGCTATTTATATTCAACCTGTTTGCACCAAGGATTTCGACATGCTCAACCGCGACCAGAATGACGACTTCAACGCCTTGCTCCCCGGCAAAACCACCGAAGCTGGCGCAACCCGCCGCACTGCGCTCAAAACTGCGTTGGGGGTTGGTTACGCGGCGACGGTGATGCCCATCATGGCGCAGACCGCCATCACCACCCCCTCCACCGGCCTGGCCAGCGGCCAAGCCAGCTATGACGTGGACGGGTTCAAGGTTCCCTTCTTTTACGCGGCCCCCGCAGGCAAGAAGAACTTGCCGGTGATTTTGGTGGTGCAGGAAATTTTTGGCGTGCACGCCTACATTGCCGACGTGTGTCGGCGCTTCGCCCAAGCGGGTTATCTGGCCATTGCACCGGAGTTGTACGCCCGCCAGGGCGACCCCGCCCAATATGCCGAAATTCCCAAGCTGATTGCCGAAGTGGTGTCCAAGGTGCCCGATGCGCAAGTGATGCAAGACCTGGACCGCGCGCTCCAATGGGCCGGTGCAAACGGGGGCAACCTGAAAAAAGTGGGCATTACCGGATTTTGCTGGGGTGGCCGCATCACATGGCTGTATGCCGCGCACAACCCGAACGTCAAGGCTGGCGTGGCCTGGTACGGCCGCCTGGTGGGCGCTGCATCGGCGCTGAACCCCACGCACCCGGTGGACTTGGCTACCAGGCTCAAGGCACCGGTGCTGGGCCTTTACGGCGGGCAGGACGGTGGCATTCCAATGACCACGGTCATCCAGATGAAAGATGCACTGGCCGAGGCCGGTGCCAAAGGTAACAGGGCGGCAAACGCATCGGAGTTTGTGGTGTACCCTCAGGCACCCCATGCGTTCCACGCGGATTACCGTCCCAGCTTCCGCAAAGACGCCGCAGAAGACGGTTTCAAGCGGGCACTGGAGTGGTTCAAGGGACACGGCGCCAGTTGATCGCGTCACAATATCGTTTGGCAACGCAAAAAAGATCATGCGGCGCACAACGCCGGGTTGCGTCGCGCACCCCAGTTCCAGGTTCGCTTTACTTGCCTGGGACCACGGAAGTCTTTAAGAAAGGGGCGCCGTAGTTGGCACTATCTGGGCAACAAGGCTGCAAACCCATACCAGAGCGGCCTGCGAACCGGGCCACAAGCCGCTCTGGTATTGGCTTGCACCTCGGCATTGTCAATCGCGCCAGAACGGTGAACGTTTCAGCTCACCGATCCGCTGCCGGCTGCGTTCAGTCTGGCAGCGGATGTAGTTCGGCTGGTAATCCAGCCCGCCCTTGTCGGCCGACCGGTATTCGCCGTCGAGGCAACTGATCAACTCATCGTTGGCCTGCACCCGATCGCACGGACCGGACCACGCCGGGGCGCTCAGCACGAGCAGCAGCGCGGCAAGGCGCCACACAACCCCACTCACCTGCCCACCTCGTTGTTACCGGCCGGGGGCGTCATGTCGGTCACAAACGGGACAATCTGCTCGAAGGCAGGATTGCCGCCATAGGCCGAAAACAACAGGTTTTCCATTAACCCGGCATCATGCGCGGGTGGAGTCAGCCGCCCCGCGGTGTAGTAGAAATGGACGTTATGCTTGATCGCAATCACGCTGCGTTTCCCCCACGACGCCTGTTTAAAGGTGTTGCAGGCATGCTGCACGCCAAACCGGAATACCCGTGGCGATTTGCCGTTGAAGTCCAGCAGGAACAGATTGGCCGGGCACCCGGTCTTGCTATCGGTGGCCGCCGACAGCACCAGCAGCGCCTGGCGGCTATCGGCCGATTCCAACATGACAGGTGCCGGGCTTTCCAGCAGCACGCGGCTGCCGAGTGACCAGCGATCCACGCCGTTATTGCCGTTGTCCGCACAATGCACCTGGCTGAGTTCACCCAAGGGTGTCGCCAGTCGGCCACGCGGCTGGCACTGGATATCTGCCAGGGCCTGCCGGCCGGCACACACAGCAGCAGGGCAGCGGCAAACATGCCCCTCATCCGGCCGAGTCGGTCCTGCACCCCATGTTTCCTGTCAATCGTCACTGTTGCACCTCCACTTGCAAATAGGTCACGGTAAAGCCATGCCGCCGATTCTCTCCAGCAAACTGGAAAGCTCTGCAGTTACTGGCGGGTTGGCAAACCGGCTGAGGTTGATCGTGTTATCGATATAAGCCAACAGCCAGCCACGCTACGCCTGCTGCCGCCAGACCACGCCCGCCACCACCACCCAAAACGCCAGACGCAAGCCCAATGCGCCAACGGTGCGCGGCTCATACGCCCCGCCGCCGTGCACATGCAAGCCGAATGCAATCGCCACACCTGCAGTGCCCACTGCCAACGCAACAGCGGCCCCAACACCCCAACGCTGACCCAGCAAAAGCCCCACGCCCGCCAGCACGTAGCCAAAGCCCGCCACAAAGTTGAACCACAGCACAAATGGCACCGCGTTGCCCACTGCGGCTTGGGCCTCGGCGCTGCCAAACAGGGCGCGCCCACCGCTGAAGACGGTGAGCAAACCAAATGCGATGGCCACGGCGGCCAGCACTTTGAGCGCTTTGGAAAATTGCATGGTGTTGCCTATGAAGAAATGGAAGTGATGGAAAAAATAGAACGGTAGCACGAATAGGACTTGTGAAGGCGCGGGGCTAGGCCCGCCAGCATTGGCAACAGAGCTACGTTGTCCAGCACATTCAAAAACGGAATCAGGTAAGGCGCCTGGAACACAAAACCAATGCGGTCACGCCGCAGGGCACGCAGGTCGTGCACTTTCCAGCCATTGTCGTAAATGACCTCACTGCCCAGTTGCATGCGCCCGGAGGTGGGTTCGATGATGGCGCCCAGGCATTTGAGCAAGGTGCTCTTACCCGAGCCCGAGGGCCCGACCAGGCCTACCACCTCGCCCGGGGCGACCTGCATGTTGGCGGGCGAAGCGGTGGAGTTTGGCTCGGACGCGCTGGATGCCCCCGGTTTCGACCTTTTGAGCATCGTGATTGGGTCCGAAGGCATGCTGGCGATTGCCACCGAAGTGACCGTCAAGCTGGTGCCCAAGCCCCAAGTGGCGCGCTGCATCATGGCCAGTTTTGATGACATCCGCAAAGCGGGCGACGCCGTGGCCGGTGTGATTGCAGCCGGCATCATCCCGGCTGGTCTGGAGATGATGGACAAGCCCATGACGGCGGCGGTGGAAGACTATGTGCATGCGGGCTACGACCTCTCAGCCGCCGCCATTTTGCTGTGCGAAAGCGACGGCATACTGGAAGAAGTGGAGGAGGAAATTGGCCGCATGAGCGATGTACTGCGCCAACACGGCGCAACCGCGATTGCGGTCAGCCGTGACGAAGCCGAACGGCTGAAGTTCTGGAGCGGGCGCAAAAACGCCTTCCCGGCCAGCGGGCGCATCAGCCCCGACTACATGTGCATGGACTCCACCATTCCCCGCAAACGGTTGGCCGACATGCTGCTGGCGATTGCGGAGATGGAAAAAAAATACGGTCTGCGCTGCGTCAACGTGTTCCACGCGGGCGACGGCAACCTGCACCCTTTGATTCTGTTTGACGCCAACGATGCCGACCAGTTGCAGCGCTGCGAGCAATTCGGTGCCGAGATTCTGGAAACCAGCGTCGCCATGGGCGGCACCATCACCGGTGAGCACGGCGTGGGTGTGGAAAAGCTCAGTTCCATGTGTGTGCAGTTTTCAGCCCAGGAGAACGAGCAGATGGCCGCAATCAAGCGCGCCTTCGACCCCAAAGGCCTGCTCAACCCCGGCAAGGTGATTCCCACCCTCAACCGCTGCGCCGAATATGGCCGCATGCTGGTGCGCGACGGAAAAATCAAGCACCCGGACTTGCCACGGTTTTAGGCCTTATCCATGGAGGATTGACAAGGCGCTCAGGGCACAATCCCCTGTCACCTGCCGAACCAAATACTTTCCATGGCTCCACTTCATCACATCTTTGACCGCCGCCGCCTGCTGTTGCTGGTGAGCATCATCCTCTCAGTGGGCTTTTTTGCGACAACGCTGTTTGGCTACCTGGTTTCCAAAGATGCTATCCGCAGCGCCATCATCGGACAGGACCTGCCACTGACCTCAAGCAACATCTATTCCGAGATCCAGAAGGATCTGGTGCGTCCGGTGCTGATTTCCTCGACCATGGCCAATGACACCTTCATGCGCGACTGGGTGTTGCAAGGCGAGAAGGATGTGACGGAGATGTCCCGCTACCTGCGGGAGGTGAAAGAGCGTTACGGTGCCTTCAGCAGCTTCTTTGTGTCCGACAAAAGCGCCATTTACTACACCGGCGATGGCGTGTTCAAGCGCGTCTCTCCACAAGAGCCGCGCGATGCTTGGTACTACCGCGTTCGCAACATGAAAGAGCCTTACGAAATCAATGTTGACCCCGATCTTGCAAACAAAGACGCATTGACCATTTTCATCAACTACCGTGTTGACGACTTCGCCGGAAACTACATTGGTGCCACCGGCATCGGCCTGACTGTCGATGCCGTGCGTCACTTGATTGCAGACTACCAGCAGCGTTTTCAGCGCACAATCTACTTTGTGGACGTCAACGGCAAGATCGTTGTTTTTGGCAGTCGCGCCGACCGCGATCCGAATCTGCGCGCGGAACCGGGTCTGGCACCGCTGATCGATCGCATCCTCAAGGAAAAAAGCGGTTCTTACCAATATGAAAGGGACGGTGACAACCACATTCTCAACGTGAACTATTTACCCGAGCTCAAGTGGTACCTGTTTGTCGAGCAGAACGAGGCGCTGGCGTTGGCCGGCATCCGCCAGACCTTGTACGCCAACCTGGCCATCAGCCTGGTGGTCACGCTGGTGGTGCTGCTGCTGACGTACCTCACACTCGGTCGCTACCAGCAGCGCATGGAGCAGATGGCCGCCATTGACAAACTCACGGGTCTGCTCAACCGCCAGGCTTTCACAATTTTCATCGACAAGCTGATTGCCGAACATCACCGGGAACCACGGCCGACTTGTGTGTTGCTCGCGGATGTTGACCACTTCAAGGCCATTAACGACCGCCACGGACATCTCGCCGGTGACCGTGTCCTGCAGGGTGTGACACAACTGTTGAAGGACTGCCTGCGCGAATCGGATATCGCTGTGCGCTGGGGCGGCGAAGAATTTCCTGCTGGTACTTCGCGGCTGCGATGCAGCCGAAGCCCAGCGCATTGCAGAGAAACTGCGCCAGACCATCGCGCTGAAATCGTTCAACGTTGCAGACCAGACTCTTGCGGTCACGATCAGTATTGGTGTGGCCGAATATGACGGCACCGAGCTGCCTGACCAGTGGATCCATCGAGCCGATGCATGCCTATATGCCGCCAAGCATGCTGGGCGCAACCAAGTTTGCACCGCTGCGCCCACTAAATAAGCGCAAGCAGCTCCTTTTAGGTGACTTGCCCAGGCCCCCCCCCGGGACCCTGGGACGACAGCAAGAAAGTGGCGGTGATTGCCTCCGGTGGTCTGAGCCACCAGCTCGACGGTGAGCGCGCGGGTTTTATCAACAAGGCGTTTGACCTGCAGTTTCTGGACAGCCTGGACACCAATCCAGAATGGGCCACGCAGTTCAGTGTGCACGAGCTGGTAGAAAAAGCCGGCACGCAGGGCGTGGAACTGCTGATGTGGCTGGCCATGCGCGGCGCACTGGCTACCGGTGGCGGCTCCAGCGTGAGGAGGGTGACCAGCAATTACCACATCCCGATTTCCAACACAGCCACGGCGGTGTTGGCACTGGAAACCGCCTGAGCGTCGTAACGGGACGTCTTCGGACGTCCGTGATCGCCTTTTATAAGCTTTTATTG
Organism: Candidatus Aalborgicola lynettensis; assembly: GCA_016719405.1. Taxonomy (GTDB): domain Bacteria; phylum Pseudomonadota; class Gammaproteobacteria; order Burkholderiales; family Burkholderiaceae_C; genus Allorhodoferax; species Allorhodoferax lynettensis. The sequence continues at coordinate 498,206 of JADJZE010000001.1, read as the reverse complement.
ATAAAACGCAATTTGGAGGCTTGCGCTCGCTTAAGTTGCCACGTAGATTGCCGTTACGTATTGTTCACAGTACTTTTTTAACCTCGTGGAGACGACCAACTATGAAACTGTTTCGCAATCTGATGACGCTGGTGCTTGCTGGCTTTGTATCTTTCGGTGCTATGGCACAGGACCACGGTACCAAGGACGAGGCCAAGGCCATGGTCAATGCGGCATTGGCGCACGTCAAGAAGGCAGGAAATGACCAGGCATTCAAGGATTTCACAGCTGACAAAGCCAACTGGACCAAAAAGGATTTGTACGTGTTCGTCATGGACATGAAGGGCGTAATGCTTGCACATGGTGCCAACGAGAAGCTTGTCGGCAAAAACCTGATTGAACTCAAGGACCAGAACGGCAAGGGATTTGCACGTGAATTCATCGAAGTGGGCTCCACCAAAGGCGAAGGCTGGGTGGACTACGACTGGGCACACCCTGTGACCAAAAAAGTTGAAGGCAAAACCAGCTACGTCAAACGTATCCCCGGCTTTGATGGTTTTGTCGTGGTTGGCGCATACCGCTAATTTCGTTTTCCCGCAGCCAGACTGGCATGGACCGGTGACGCCGTATCAGGTGCACCGGTTTTTCTGTTTTTTGAAAGATACGGCATGAGAACGTTTTTTGACCGCCTATCCCTCATGGTAAAGGTCGCCATCGCTCCTACATTGGTACTGCTGTGCCTGATGAGCGTAGCACTGTATAGCCTGTGGACGTCCCGGGAGACCTCCCAGACGCTGGAGCGCCTGACCAAGCAGAGCATGGTCCACGTCGTCATGGTGGCGGAGGTACAGGAGCGCGTGGTGGCGGTCAATGGGCTGGTCATGCAAACGGTGGCCTACACGGGTGCTGGCCTGAAGCCGGCCATCATCAAGGCGCTGGACGAAAAAATTGCTGCAGAGCTGAAAACGACCCAGCAGCGCATCGACCGGCTGCGCGAAGCTATGGCGCAAGGCGACGCCGACGCAGTGTCACGGCTGACCCGGCTGGATGCAGCGTTCAAGACCTACACCAAGTCCGCATTGGACACCGTCGATATGAAGGACGCAGACCTGGCGACTGCTGCGATCTATATGAGCGCAGCCGATACCGCCTACCAGGAAACCCGCGGACTGCTCTCGGAGCAATTCAACGGCGAAGTGGAGCAGGCCAAACACAGCGGTGAATTGACCACCGAAAGCCTGTCCACCGGTAACAAGGCTTCCCTGACGCTCGCAGCGATTGCACTGGTGATTGGCATGCTGGTCACCTGGTTTACCGCACGCGAGATTGTCCGACCCTTGAAATCGGCCGTCGGGATTGCGCGTGACGTGGCCGAAGGCAATCTGAGCCTGCGCGATGTGCAGGCAGGCAGTGACGAAACCGGCCAGGTACTGCGCGCTTTGGGTGAGGTAACGCAACGCCTCAACGGCATGATCGCCAATATTCGCAGTGGCGCAGATCAGATCGACACGGCTGCCAGTGAAATTTCTATCGGCAACAATGACCTTGCAACCCGCACCGAACAAACAGCGTCTGCATTGCAAGCCACGTCCTCTTCCGTCGCAGATCTGTCCAACACCATTCGCCTCAATGCCGATACCGCCATGCAGGCCACACAACTGGCCTCCAGTGCCTCGAACGTGGCAAAACAAGGTGGCACCGATGTGGCCGAAGTGGTTTCCACCATGGAAGCCATCAGCGTGCAGGCCAAACGCATCAGCGAAATCATTGGCACCATCGACGGCATTGCATTTCAGACCAATATTCTTGCCCTCAATGCGGCAGTCGAAGCCGCCCGCGCAGGTGAGCAGGGGCGCGGCTTTGCGGTGGTCGCAAGTGAGGTGCGCAGCCTGGCCCAACGCAGCAGCGAGGCTGCCAAGGAAATTCGGGGCCTGATCGGGGCGTCTGTGGAGCAGGTGGCTGCCGGGACGAACAAGGTACATGCTGCGGGTCAGACCATGCAGCGCATCGTGACCTCCATCGAACAGGTCAGCACCATGGTGGCCGAGATTTCCCGGGCCACAGCCGAGCAGGCAGACGCGATTCAAGGCGTCAACGACGCGGTGTCGGATATGGATCGCAACACGCAGCAAAACGCTGCGCTGGTCGAAGAAAGTGCGGCTGCAGCAGAATCCCTGCGGGTGCAGGCGGCGGGCCTGGTACAGGCGGTATCAGTGTTCCTTATTGCCTGATACTGCCGGAAGCTAGAAGGGCATCTTGGGCATGCCCTTCATGCCGCCGAGGCGCTTCATCATCTTCATCATGCCGCCGCCCTTCATCTTCTTCATCATCTCCTGCATCTGCTCAAATTCCTTGAGCATGCGATTGACTTCCTGCACCTGAACACCGGCACCGGCAGCAATACGGCGCTTGCGGGTGGCCTTGATGAGTTCGGGCTTGCGGCGCTCCAGCGGCGTCATGCTCTGGATGATGCCTTCCTTGCGCTTGATGTCTTTCTCGGCTTTGTCCATATCCACCTGACCTGCCTTGGCTGACAGTTGACTGGGCAACTTGTCCATCAGGCTCGATAGTCCACCCATCTGCTTCATCTGCTGGATTTGGGCCAGGAAATCGTTCAGATCAAAACCACCGCCACTCTTGACCTTGGCAGCCAGTTTCTGGGCCGCCTGGATATCAACACCCGCCGTAACCTGCTCTACCAGCGCGACGATGTCGCCCATGCCCAGAATACGGCCAGCGTGGCGTTCAGACGGATAGGAAATTCAACCGCATGAGGCAAAGTATGGCACGGGTTTTGAGCGAAAAATCGCTGCTTTTTTCCAAACTCGGAGCTGGCGCAGTCGCTCACTAGCGAGGCCTTGGACCAAAGGTCGAAAAGTCGGCCTTGGGTCAACCGCGCACACACAGTCGTCTCGCAGCGAGTCAGTATCGCCGCTTCGCCCATTCACCAATTGATGCGCTGATCGACCTCAAAGTCCGGTGCCGGTTGCGCTGCCCCATCCCAGTCAGTTGCCCAATCCGGCTCGCTTTGCGCCCGTCATCCATCTGCGCATCACCACCACCGTCCTCCCACAACGGTGGCCCGCGTGCCGGGGAGATGTGTGGGGATCAGAGTCTGCCCTGATGTGGTTCAGAATTTGCCTGATCTGCACGCCCGCGGTAATGAAGGCAATCAGGCGCATTTGGCCACCGCACTTTGGGCACAGCAGCGGGAAAACCTCGTAAATGCGAGCGATCAAAACAGCCCACAGGTAGTGCACTGGGCGCTTGGGCGGCACCGGCTCTGCAGGTCCGCTCTGGCTTGGGGAGCACATTGCCCAGCGGTGCCACACCAAACGCGCCTCCCCTGTGGTGCTCGGGCTGCGGATGCGCCTGCGCCGTGGCCGGTGGGCCGGTGCAGCAAGCGCCGTAACCGCAGCCCTGAGCGGCGAATTCGGGGCCAGCACACCAAAGTAGCGGTGCCGGTGCGTGCGTGGTGGCGGCACCAGCGCTGCAATGCGCTCAATCAGCTCCATCGATGTGAGGGTCAGCTCGTCTGCCTTGGCACCGCGCTTGTCACCGGTGGGCTCGCTGCGCTGCTTGGCACAGCGGTACACCAGTGCGGCACCCGCTTTGCGCAGGCGTTCCATGGCAAATGGTGGGCGGGCGCAATAGCGCAGCAAGCGCTCAGGGCGGCGCGGTCGTGCGCTTGGATGCAGACTCCGGCGTCCACCGAGAAGCCGCTGTGCGCGTAGGCCAGCATGTCTTTGGCGTCACAGCTCTCCAGCAGGCCCTGAGCGACGAAGGCGCGCAGGATGCGTTTTTGCAGGGTGGTCTGAACTTGGGCCACGGTATCCGCATTGATGGCGCTGGCCGGGTGGAAGCTGACGCTCGGCGGTGGGGCTTGGGGCATCACGCGCCCGCCACCGGCCAACACACCATCGGCCAACGGCATCGGCGGTCTCAGGCTGGAGCCGAACCGGTGGATAAACGCCACGGCGCCGATGTGCAGGGCCGCCTTGTCTACCTGTGCCGCACCGGGGCTGTGGGTCTGCAGGGTTTGCGCGATGACCCGCAGGAAGATGCGCAGCACCATGTTGAGCACTGGCCCGTCGCGCTGCATAAAGTAACGTAGCCGTTTGGGGACAGACAGCACCCATTGGCGCACCGGCAGACGGGGGAAGACGTGGTCGGTGAGGTGCGCCGCCGTCTCCACCATGCGCCGTGTGTTGCACGAGGGGCAGACACCCCGACCTTTGCAGGAGAAGGCGACGAAGTAGTCGTGTCCGCAGTCATCACAGCGGGCGCGGGCAAAGCCGTGGGCAAAGATGCCGCACTCCAGATACTTGCGAAAGGCCTGACGGACGTAGGGCTTGGGGGTGTGGTGGTCGCCCTGGCCGTCGAACTGGCCCGCGCTGGCCAACTCGTGCCAGGTCTCGAAGTGGCCGGCTATGGTTTGGTAGAGCAACGTACGTTCGGGATGGCGCGCTTTGTAGAGTTTGGGCTTGGATTGGGCGTTGGCAGCCGCTGGCCCACCCGCGTGGGGATACGTGTACGGTTGCGCAAAACGGGCGGCGACGGGCATGGTGCGGTGCCAGAGCGAGCGCATTGGCTCGGGTTGGGCGTACCATAGTACTGTTTTTATATCCAGTTATATCGACTTATTATGCCGTCTGCGGGCAGTCATTCACTCCTGAATTAATAGCTACTCCCGCTCGCCAGACGTGCGCAAAGGCACTTTTTTCTTCACAAACCCTTGGGCCGCACGGCCCACCAAGCCAAGCCTGCCACCACCGACCAAAATGCCAGACGCAAGGCCAGCGCGCCAACGGTGCGCGGTTCATACGCTGCGCCGCCCTGCACATGAAGGCCAAAGGCAATAGCCACGGCGGCCAGCACTTTGAGTGCTTGGGAAAGTTGCATGGTGTCGTTACTCCACACTGATCCCCTGCCCGGCTTCTTCATGCGTTTGTCCATCGCGGATGTGGTAAATCCGTTTGAAGGTGGGGATGATTTTTTCGTCGTGCGTCACCACAATGATGGCGGTTTGCGCCTGCTGCGCCATGCGGTTGAGGATACGCACCACGCCCAGGGCGCGTTCGCTGTCCAGCGGCGCAGTGGGCTCGTCGGCCAGAATGACAGGCGGGCGGTTGGCCAGTGCGCGGGCAATCGACACGCGCTGCTGCTCGCCGCCCGAGAGTTGCGAGGGCTGCGCTTGGGCGCGGTGCTGCACGTCCAGCGCCGTCAGCAGCTCCAGCGCGCGGGCGCGGGCCTGGGCGTTGGGCAGGCCCGCCAGCATGGGCAGCAAGGCCACGTTGTCCAGCACATTCAAAAACGGAATCAGGTAAGGCGCCTGGAACACAAAACCAATGCGGTCACGCCGCAGGGCACGCAGGTCGTGCACTTTCCAGGCGTCGTCGTAAATGACCTCGCTGCCCAGTTGCATGCGCCCGGAGGTGGGCTCGATGATGGCGCCCAGGCATTTGAGCAAGGTGCTCTTGCCCGAGCCCGAAGGCCCGACCAGGCCCACCACTTCGCCCGGGGCGACCTGCATGTTGACGTTTTTCAGGGCTTCAACGGCGGTGTCGCCGTGGCCGTAGACCTTGCGCAGCCCTTCAATCAGGATGCCGCCCGCACGTCCTATGGCCTTGGGCCGGTGTTCAACCTGCAGGGCGGCGCGAATGAGCCAGGGTGCTGGCCAAGCGCAAATGGCGAGTGGTGTGGCTAGCGTTCATCCCGGCTCCGCCGATCTCCGTTTAAGCGGCGCGCATGGCCAGCTGGCGGAACAGCCGGTGCCCACACGGTTGCAGCCACTTTGCCGACGATAAAGCCGATCAAGCCCAAGCCCATGGCCTGCTGCAAAATCATGCTGGCAATGGTGAGGTTGCGCGTGCCAATGAGCTTGAGCACGGCAATCTCGCGGATTTTGCCCAGCGTCATGGTGTAGATGATGAAGGCCACAATAGCTGCGCTGACAATCGCCAAAATCACCAAAAACATGCCGATTTGTTTGGCCGACGTGGCAATCAGCTTGGCCACCAAAATTTCTTCCATGCCCGCGCGGGTGTAGACCTGCAGGTGCTTCCAGCGGCGGATGGGTTCGGCGGCGGTTTCAGCGTCCACCCCCGGCGCCAGTTGCACCAAAACGGCATTGACGTTGCGGCTGCTGGCCTGGGAGGCCTGCACGGCGTCCAGCAGACCCGGCACGCCGGGGCGGTTAAAGGCGGGGTTGGCAGCGGTGCGCAGGCGGTCGTTCACGATGGCGTCGTTGTCTTTCAAAAACTGGGCTTCTTGGGCGTCTTTAAGTGCCACAAACACCATGGGGTCGCCGCCCGAGGACACCATGCGCCGGGTCAGGCCGACCACCGTGTACGCGTGGCGGCGGATCTGGATGCGCTCGCCCAGCGCAAAACCGGTCTTGATATCGGCCACGGCCTCGTAGTGGCTGCGCGTGAGGTGGCGCCCGGCCACCAGATAGCCCGGCTCACCGGGTTGGCCGCTCTCAATACCCACCACCATGGCGCGGGTGTCGGCACCGCTGGCACCGCGCACCTGCATGGTGAAGTAGGTCACGTTGGCGGCCTGCGCAATGCCCGGCATGCCGCGCACGCTGCGCACCACATCGTCTTTCAGGCTGGACGCTTCGGCGTAGGGGCCTTGGGTGTCTTTTTGCACCACCCACAAATCGGCACGGCTGTTGCCCAATAAGGCATGGGCATCGTCCACCATGCCGCGGTAGACCCCGGCCATGGTCAGGGTCACACCAATCAGCAGGCCCAGGCCCAAGCCGGTCAGCACAAACTTGCCCCAGCTGTGGGCAATGTCGCGCCCGGCCAGGCTGATCATGGTGCGCTTCCCCTGGGGCGGCGGGTTGCACCAGCGCGTCCACCACCTGCACGCGGGCACCGGCGGTGACGGCTTTTTGGCTGTAGACCACCACGCTGTCACCGCCCTGCAGGCCATCCAACACCTGCACCTGGCCGTCCAGGCTGCTGGTGCCCAGGCGCACCGGGGCAAACGCGGGCTTGCCACCCAACATGCGCCACACACCCACCTGCCCTTGCACCCGTTGCACGCTGGCATTGGGCACCAGCAGACTTGGCGCGGTCTCGGGCAGTTGCAGCGTCACTTCGGCCAGTTCGCCCAGCGCAGGCGCGAGGGGGATACCCCCTGCGGGTGCGTCAAAAGCCACTTGTGCAATACGTTCTTCGGTCACGCTGTCGGCCATCAGCTCCACCCGCGCCACCTTGCCGGGCAATGGCGTCTGCGGCTGGGAACGCAACACGATGCTGGCATGCAGTCCAGGGGCCAGACCGCCGGAGCGGCCCTGGTCCACCCGCAGCTTGACCCACAGGCTGGCCGGGTCCACCAGGCGCAGCACGCTCTGGCCCGCCACCACGGTGCTGCCCGCTTCAAAGTCGCGGCTGGTCACCACGGCGTCGGCCGGTGCATACAGGCGCAGGTTGCCGCGCTGTTGTGCCAGTGCGGCGCGCTCGGCCTGGGTGCGCAGCAGGTCTTGCCCGGCTGCACCCAGGTTGGCCTGTGCCGCCTGCAGTGCGGCGTCGGCAGAGGCTTTTTCTTGCAGGCGCGACTCCAGCGCACCGGCGCTGATGAAGTTTTGCGCCGCCAAGTCTTGGTTGCGCTTGGCATTCAGGGTGGCCAACGCGCGCCGGGCCGTGGCGTCGGCCAGCTGCGCGGTGGCAGCGGCCTGGGCACTGCGGGCGCGGGCTACGGTGGCATCCAAAGCGCCAAGGCGCTGGTCCAGATCGACGGCATCCATTTCGGCCAGCAACTGACCGGCTTTGACGTGGTCGCCCACGTCCACCCGCACACTAAGCACCCGGCCCGCGACCGTGGGGCCCACCATCCAGCTGCGCCGCGCCTCAACCGTGCCAATGCCAAAAATAGCCGGGCGAAACCGGCCCTCTTGCACGGTGGCAACGGTCACTTGCAGCGGCGCCAGCGGGCCGGCACGCAGCAGCACAAAACCCACGGTGCCCAGCACCGCCAGGGCCACTGCGGCCAGCATCAAGCGTTTTGGCCAAGGGGATCGTTTCATGGTGTTTCCTTTGCGGCAATGCCGCGCACATAAATGGCAAATACGCCGGGCGCTTGGCGTGCAATGGCCTGCACATCACCACTGAGCAGTGACTGCATCACCAGGCCCTGGATGGAGCCCAAAAAGAGCAGGGCCGCAGAGGGCAAGTCGGTACCTGGCGCCAGCAGGTTCTGGGCCTTTGCACTTTGCAATAAGCCCACGACGAGGGCACGGTACTGCTGCATGAGGTTTTGCACCGCCGCCTTGAGGGCAGTGTCGTGTGCGTGCTGCAGTTCCTGAAAAACAATTCGGGGCACGCCCGGGTGGGCGATGACAAAGTCCACATGCGCGATGAAGACGTCTTGCAGGGCGGCCAGCGGGTGGAAGTCCGGGGAGTCGTGGCTGTGCGGGGTTTGCGAGGTGTGCGACTTGCGCGAGTGCACAGCCGCGTGCAGCCGCTCCATCAGGTTGGTAGCAACCCAGTCGATCACGGCGATCCAGATGGCGTCTTTGCTGGAAAAGTGGCGAAAAACTGCGCCTTGGCTAATACCAACGGCAGCCGCCAGATCCCCCGTGGTGATGTCCGCCGGGCTGCGCTGTGCGGCCAAGCGCAAAGCCGCTTCAATCAGGCTGGCCTGGCGAATGTCTGTACTTTGCCGTGGGGGTTGTGGGGTGCGGGACATGACGTATGTAATTGGTTAATTACATGCATTGTAGGGCAAATTTACATACCCTGGTGGGTATATTGCACACCACCCACACAGCCAGCCAGCCTTGGCAGGGATTCTCCAGCGCCCTCCCCCCCAGTACGGGGGTCAGGCCCTAAAACTCCGGCTTACCGCCCGCCCAGCCCCATGGCGCGGGTGATCACCTCTTTCATGATCTCGTTGGTTCCGCCGTAAATGCGCTGCACGCGTGCGTCGGCGTAGGCGCGGGCAATGGGGTATTCCCACATATAGCCGTAGCCGCCAAACAGCTGCACACATTCGTCCATCACCTTGCATTGCAGGTCAGTGGTCCAGTACTTGGCCATGCTGGCGGTGGCGGTGTCGAGCTTGTCCTGGCAAATCAGCTCGCAGCATTTGTCGACAAACACGCGCGCCACCTGCACCTCGGTCTGCAGCTCGGCCAGCGTAAAGCGGGTGTTCTGGAAAGCGGCCACGGGCTGGCCAAACACCTTGCGCTCTTTCACGTACGCAATAGTCCAGTCAATGGCCGCCTGTGCTGAGGCCACCGCGCCAATGGCAATCTGCAGCCGCTCCCAAGGCAACTGCTCCATCAGGCAGATAAAGCCTTTGTTCTCATACGCCGCGCCGCCCAGCAGGTTTTCGGCCGGGACTTTCACGTTGTCGAAAAACAGCTCCGAAGTGTCTTGCGCTTTCATGCCGACTTTTTTCAGGCGCTGGCCGACCGAAAATCCGGGCATGCCACGTTCCACCAGCACCAGGCTGGTGCCCTTGCCGCCGGCGGCGGGGTTGGTCTTGGCGACCACCACCACCAAGTCGGCATGCCAGCCGTTGGTGATGAAGGTCTTGCTGCCGTTGAGCAGGTAGCTTCCATCTGGCTGCTGAATGGCGGTGGTTTTGACACCTTGCAAATCGGAACCAGCAGCCGGCTCACTCATGGCGATGGCGCCCACCATTTCGCCCGAGGCCAGCTTGGGCAGGTACTTGGCTTTTTGCTCGGGCGTGCCGTAGTGCAGGATGTAGGGGGCCACGATTTCGCTGTGCAAACCGAAGCCAATGCCGGTGACACCGGCACGCGCAATTTCTTCCATCTGGATGACCGAGTACAGCTTGTCGGCCTCACTGCCACCGTACTCCTCGGGCATGGTCATGCACAAAAAGCCGTTTTCCCCCGCCTTGGTCCAGACCTCACGGGCCACATAGCCCTGCTCTTCCCAATCGGCATGGAAGGGGGCGATTTCTTTGTCCACAAAACGGCGAAAGCTGTCGCGAAAGGATTCGTGGTCGGGGCTGAAAAGGGTTCTTTCGATCATGGTGCTACCTCAGTTGGCTGGAGAATGGGTATTTATGCAAAGCATATGCTTTGTAAAAAGGACTATACTGATTTTTTTCAGCCCTGTACAACCAGTGCACCCGAGCAACCCGAAGGAGACACCATGAGTGAAGCGTTTGTATTTGATGCCATCCGCACCCCACGCGGCAAAGGCAAGAAGGACGGCAGCCTGTACGAGGTCAAGCCCGTCAACCTGCTGGCGGGTTTGCTGACCGACCTGCAGCAGCGCAACGGCTTTGACACGGCGCGGGTGGACGACGTGGTGATGGGTGTGGTGTCCCCCGTAGGCGACCAGGGTGCCGTGCTGCCCAAGGTGGCCGCACTCAAGGCGGGCTGGGATTTCCAGTGCGCGGGCGTGCAAATCAACCGCTTCTGTGCCTCCGGCCTGGAAGCCGTGAACATGGCAGCACAAAAAGTGCGCTCCGGCTGGGAAGACTTGGTGGTGGCCGGTGGTGTGGAGAGCATGAGCCGCGTGCCCATTGGCTCCGACGGCGGCGCCTGGGCCATGGACCCCGAAACCAATTCCGCCACCGCCTTTGTGCCCCAGGGTATTGGCGCGGACCTGATTGCCACTCTGGAAGGCTTTAGCCGCGCCGATGTGGATGCCTTTGCACTGGAGTCACAAAAACGCGCCACCGCCGCACAGGCCGCCGGCTACTTTGACCGCTCGGTGGTAGCAGTGAAAGACGCTCTGGGCCAAGTCATTCTGGGCAAAGACGAATTCATCAAACCCCACACCACGCTGGAAGGCCTGGCAGGCTTGAAGCCCGCGTTCGAGCAAATGGGCGGCATGGGTTTTGACCAATTGGCGCTGACCCGCTACCCGCAGGTGGAGCGCATCCACCACGTGCACCACGCGGGCAATTCCTCGGGCATTGTGGACGGTGCGGCTGCGGTGCTGATTGGCAACGAGGCTGCAGCCAAGGCCCACGGTTTGACACCCCGCGCGCGCATTGTGGCAACCGCCCTTTCCGGCGCCGACCCCACCATCATGCTGACCGGCCCCATGCCTGCGGCGCGCAAGGCGCTGGCCAAGGCAGGCCTGAACATCCATGACATTGACCTGTTTGAGGTGAACGAAGCCTTTGCCGCCGTGGTGATGCGCTTCATGAAAGAGATGCAGGTGCCCCACGACAAGGTCAACGTGAACGGCGGCGCCATCGCCATGGGCCACCCACTGGGCGCCACGGGCGCCATGATTCTGGGCACGCTGATTGACGAGCTGCACCGCCGCAAGCTGCGCTATGGCATGGCCACGCTGTGTGTGGGCGGCGGCATGGGTATTGCCACCATTGTGGAACGCATCTGACGTTACCCTCATTTTTATAAGCCAAATAGGCCGTTTACGCCCGCCAGATGTGCGCAAGCAGCTACTATTTTTATAGCAAAAGCAGATTCCGCCGCGCCGCGCCAACACACCGCGTGCGCCCCTACATGGAGACAACAGCATGAAGACCATCCAATACACTCTGGAAAACATCGACGGCAAGGGCATTGCCACCATCACCTTTGACGAGCCCAACTCCCCCGTCAACACCATGTGCCTGCAGTGGCAGGAAGACATGACGGCAGTTGCCGCACAGGTGCTCAAGGACAAAGACGCCATTCACGGCATCTTGCTGGCATCCGCCAAAACCTCATTTTTTGCCGGGGCTGACCTCAAAGCCACCATGCGCCTCACGCCTGCAGACGCGAGCGCAGCGTTTACCGAAATCGAGCGCCTCAAAGCCAACTTCCGCGCCATCGAAACCCTGGGCAAGCCCGTGGTCAGCCTGATCAACGGCACCGCGCTGGGCGGGGGGTGGGAAGTGGCGTTGGTGGGCCACCACCGCATTGCCATTGACGACAAGAAAATCCAGCTCGGCATGCCGGAAGTCACCCTGGGCCTATTGCCCGGTGCCTGTGGCGTGACCAAGATGACCCGCCACCTGGGTCTAATGGGCGCGCAGCCCTACCTGGTGGAGGGCAAAACCTTCTCGCCGGCTGAGGCCAAAGGCATGGGCCTGGTACACGACCTGGTGCCACCCGGCCCCAACGCTGCGGCCGAGATGCGCGCCAAAGGCTTGGCCTGGATTGCTGCCAACCCCAGCGCCCAACACCCCTGGGAAGCCAAAGGCTACAAGGTGCCCGGCGGCCTGCCCTCCAGCCCAGCCGTGGCGCAGATGCTGGCGGTAGCACCCGCCGTCATCAAAAAACAAACCCGTGGCCTGTACCCCGCGCCTGAGGCCATCATGGCCTGCATGGTGGAGGGCTTGCAGGTGGACATGGAAACCGCGCTGCGCCTGGAAAGCCGTGCATTGGCAAAACTCATGACCGGCAGCCAGGCCAAGGCCATGATCAACACCTTCTTTTTCAACCTGAACGCCATCAAGAGCGGTAGCAGCCGACCCGCCGGTGTGCCGCGTTACAAACCGGCCAAAGTGGGCCTCTTGGGTGCCGGCATGATGGGCGCAGGCATTGCCTACGCCCAGGCCAGCAAGGGCATTGCCACGGTGCTCAAAGACGTGAGCCTGGAAAAGGCCGACACCGGCAAAGGCTACGCCGCCAAAATCACCCAGGGCCGGGTCGACAAAGGCCGCATGAAGCCCGAGGCGCAGGCCGAAATATTGGCCCGCATCCAGCCCACTGGCGCGGTAGACGACCTGAAAGGCTGCGACCTGATCATTGAGGCCGTGTTCGAGAACCGCGAACTCAAGGCCCGCGTGACGCAAGAGTCCGAGCCTATGCTGGCCAATACCCCCGAGTTCCGGGTTTCTTTGCCTCCAACACCTCCACCCTGCCCATCAGCGGCCTGGCTACAGCCTCTGCCCGGCCAGAAAAATTCATTGGCATCCACTTCTTCAGCCCCGTGGACAAAATGAAGCTGGTGGAAATCATCAAAGGCAAACAAACCGACGATGAAACCGTGGCCCGGGCCTATGACTATGTGCAGGCCCTGGGCAAGCTGCCCATTGTGGTGAACGATTCGCGTGGCTTCTTCACCAGCCGCGTGTTTGGCACCTTTGTGATGGAGGGCGCAGCCATGCTCGGTGAAGGCATTCCCGCAGCCGCCATCGAGAACGCCGGTATCCAGTGCGGCATGCCAGTCGGCCCCCTGGCCGTGCTGGACGAAACCGCACTCACGCTGAGCCTGCATGTGATGGAGCAGACCCGCAAAGATTTTGAAGCAGAAGGTAAAACCTATACCGCTACCGCCGGTGAGCGCGTGGTGGAAACCATGGTGCGCCAGCACGAGCGCCCTGGCCGCGCCGGTGGCGCAGGCTTTTACGAGTACCCCACCGAAGAGCTGGCAAAAAAAGGCGCCAAGAAGTTCCTGTGGCCACAACTCAAGCCCCTGTTCGAGAAGGCCGACGTGCAGTGGAACATCACCGACCTCAAAGACCGTCTGCTGTTCCGCCAGGCGGTGGAAACGGCCCGTTGCCTGAGCGAAAACGTGCTGACCACGGTGCACGATGCCAACATCGGCTCCATCTTCGGCATTGGTTTTCCGGCCTGGACCGGCGGCGCCATGCAGTTCATTTACGGCATGGGGATTGAGGCGTTTGAGGCGCGTGCAGCGCAACTGGCGCAGCAATTTGGTGATGGCTTTGCGCTAAGCGATGCGGTCAAGGCCAGCATCCGCGCGCACCAGCCACACTACTGAGCACACCGGCGTAAGGCTTGGTACACCATGTTGGCCCGTCTTTTACATTGGATCATTGGGGTGCTGTGTCTGCTGGGCGCCGCCATTGGCTATTACTGGCAAGCGCTGGACGTGGGGCCATTGGCCAACGCCGTGCTGCTGGCCGCTCTGGCACCGTTTGCCACCCTGGCGCTCATTGTCGGGGCCACGGCCCTGCATTCCCGCGCCAGGGACGAGCGCGCGCGCACCTGGTGGCGTGCGCTGTGGGGGGAATACCTGGCATCAGTCAAGGTGTTCATCCTGCGCCAGCCCTGGACCACGGGCACGCCCGGCATCCTGCAGGCCACGGCCACCCCCGGGCGCGTGCCGGTGCTGCTGGTGCACGGCTACCTGTGCAACCACCGCACCTGGGACACGCTGTCCCCCATCCTGCGTGCGCGCGGGCACACGGTGCTAGCCATCAACCTGGAGCCACTGTTCACCTCCATCGACAACTACGTGCCGCAGATCGAAGCCGCCGTAGCGCAGTTGCGCCAGCACACCGGCGCGCCTCAGGTGGCGCTGGTGGGGCACAGCATGGGTGGGGTGGCCATTCGGGCCTGGATGCGCGCGCATGGCACCGGCCACGTGGCGCAGGTCATCACCCTGGGCACCCCGCACGCGGGCACCCGGGGCGACCCCATGCCCTGCACGCCCAACAGCATTCAGATGGTGTTCAACAGCGACTGGCTGCGCACCCTCTCGGCCAGCGAATCGGACGCCACCCGCGCACTGATCCGCATTGCGCTCACGCCCCAGGACAACATCGTCTTCCCGCAACGCGAGCAGGTGCTGCCGGGCGTGAGCGCCACCGTGTTTGAAGGCATAGGGCACATGCAGCTATGCATGGAAAAAGAGCCGGTGCAGTGGATCTGTGCGCAGTTGGCTTAAACCCCGTTGACCAGCAGCACGGTGGCTTCCTCGGTCTTTTTGCCGTTGGCGTCGGCACGTTTGATGGTCAGGCCCTTGAGCCGGCCACTGGCCACGTCCCATTTGTAGCTGGTGTCGGTGCTGCCATTGGTGGTGGTCTGGGTCTTGACCTTGCACGCCGAGTAGGTACCCGCTGGTACCGATACGGACTCGACGCCGAGGTACGTGACTTCTTCCTTTTCGCTCACGGTGGATTGGGGCTGGGTGGCCGTGGCCTCGGTGATGATGGTGTAATTTTGCGCGTACGCCGTGTTCAGCGCCGGAGCCAGCGGGGTGGACGTGGCGGGTGTGAAATAGGCAGTTACCGCACCGGTGGCCGTGCTGGTGGTGACATAGCCATAACCTAACAGATCGGTAGCCGTGGTCTTGACGTAGGCCTGCACATCAAACGGCCCCAGGGTCTGGCCAGCCAGGCTGCCGTTGGCGGCGGCACTGGAGTAGGTGATGGTGATTTTCGAGTTGATTTCCAGCAGGTTGCCCTCACCGCGGAAATTGGCGCCGCCCTGAACGGTGTACTTGTTTTGCATCGACGTGAGGACCGTGCTCTCGTCCGAAGCGTAGGTCACGCTGTCGACCTGGGCGGTGTTGCCCACCACCGAGAAAACGCTACCACTCAAAGCGCAATCACTGCTACCCGACACCCCTGTATTGCCACCCGCACTGGTCGTGCCAGCCGAGCCCGAGCCACCGCCGCAGGCGCTCAACCCCAGCGCACAGGCAGCAGTCAGTGTAAACAGGGATTTTGTAGTTCGGCAAAGGGACATGGCAGGCTCCAAAACGGTGGTGAGCCAAGGACCATACCATGTGGCTTGCCGCTTGCGGATACGGTTTTACCCCGGTCTGAAACGGACTATGCGAGCCCCAGCGCGTGGAATACCCGGATGGCGGCATACGCATCATTGGCCGCATACACCAGTTGCGCCTCGGTCAAACGCGCATTGGCCCAGTTGCTGGTCGCCGCTTTTTTCGACTTGATAAAGCGCTGGTTAAACAACACCGCCACCGCACCTTTGACACCCATGTCTTTGCGGTAGCCACGCTGGTGAAACACGGTGTTGAGCTCCAACACGCTGGCAGGCTCCACGCCCAGCTTGGAGACGATGCGTTTGCGGTCATCGCCCAGACCAAACCCGGCTTTGACGCTGCCAGCGTGCGCCAGCAACTGCGCCGCCACGGCACGGCATCCGGGGTCGTGCAACTGGAACACCCAAGCCCGCTCTGCGGTGGCGAGTTGAACAATGTGCGGGCCGTCCGACACTTCGCCGACGTGAAAAGTGGGTTTGGATTCGGTATCAAAGCCCCAGGCGGGGGAAGCGGCAAGGCAGGCAAACGCCTCGCGGGCCTGCACTTCCGTGGTCACCAGCACGATGCGCTCCAGCCCCAGTCGCTCAAACGGCGGTAGCAGGGCAATGGCGTCTTTGTCCGGGGTGGTGTGGCGTTGGGTGGGGCGATGGTTCATAGGCTTCTATCATCGCCCCAAAATCTTGACCTAGCGCAAATTGGCGTGTTTTAACGCCTATCTATCGCCACTTCAAGGTGTGATACTTATTTTGGGGGTGCGTGGTGTGCCCACCCATTCTTGCGCATTAAGCCCCACTTTAATGCGGCCAGGGGTGCTGTGTTTGGCTCTTAAAACTTCAACTTCTATGAACTCTCCTCAAAAATTTGTTTACGTTTTTGGCAGCACGCGCACCGAAGGCTCGGCCGCCATGAAGAACCTGCTGGGGGGCAAAGGTGCCAACCTGGCTGAAATGTGCCGCCTGGGCATTACGGTCCCATCAGGTTTCACCATCAGCACCGAGGCCTGCACGGCATTTACCCAACAGGGACGCGAATCGGTCCATGCGCTGATTCAGGGCGAGGTACTGGCAGGCGTCAAATTTCTCGAAACCGAAATGGGCAAGCGTTTTGGCGACGCCAATGACCCGCTCCTGCTGTCCGTGCGCTCAGGGGCCCGCGCCTCTATGCCCGGCATGATGGACACCATTTTGAATTTGGGTCTCAACGACGAGGCCGTCGTCGGTTTGGCGAAAAAATCCAATAACGAACGCTTCGCCTGGGACTCGTACCGCCGCTTTGTGCAGATGTACGGTGACGTGGTGATGGGGCTCAAACCCGTATCCAAAGAAGACCACGATCCGTTTGAAGTCATCATCGACATGGTCAAAGACAAAAAAGGCGTTCAGCTCGACACCGAACTGGATGTTGAAGACCTCAAGGAGTTGGTGCAGCGCTTCAAATCCCTGATCCGCGCCCGCATTGGCCGCGACTTTCCTACCGACCCGTGGGAACAACTGTGGGGTTCGGTGTGGGCCGTGTTTGAGAGCTGGAACAACGAGCGCGCCTGCGTGTACCGCGAGCTCAACGACATTCCCGCCTCCTGGGGTACCGCCGTCAACGTGCAGGCCATGGTGTTTGGCAACCTGGGCAACAGCAGTGCCACCGGCGTGGCCTTCTCGCGCGATGCGGGCACCGGCGAAGACCTTTTCAACGGCGAATTTTTGGTCAACGCCCAAGGCGAAGACGTAGTGGCGGGCGTGCGAACGCCGCAGCAGGTGTCCCTGGTGGGTTCGCGCCGCTGGGCCGAGCTGGCTTTGGTGAGCGAAGAAGATCGCCACAAAAACTACCCTTCGCTCGAAGAGCTGATGCCGCAGATTTACCAGCAATTGCTAACGGCCGAAACCACCTTGGAGAACCACTTCAAAGACATGCAGGACATGGAGTTCACCATCCAGGAAGGCAAGTTGTGGATGCTGCAAACCCGCAATGGCAAGCGCACCGGCGCTGCCATGGTGCGCATTGCCATGGAGATGCTGCAGCAGGGCATGATTGATGAGAAGACCGCACTGCAGCGCGTAGCACCCGACCGCCTGAACGACTTGCTGCACCCCATTTTTGACCCCAAAGCCCTCAAAGCGGCCTCCGCAATAGCCCGCGGCCTGCCCGCCTCACCGGGTGCGGCCACCGGGCAGATTGTTTTCTTTGCGGATGAGGCAGAAACCTGGTTCAAGGCCGGCAAAGACGTGATTCTGGTGCGCCAGGAAACCTCGCCTGAAGACCTGCGTGGCATGAGCGTGGCCAAGGGCATTCTCACCGCACGCGGCGGCATGACCTCCCACGCCGCTGTGGTGGCGCGCGGCATGGGCAAGTGCTGTGTATCGGGTGCCGGCGCGGTGCATGTGGACCTGAAAGCCCGCACCATGGCGGTGGGCAACACCGTGTACCACGAGGGCGACTGGATCTCGCTCAACGGCTCCACAGGCGAGGTCTATGTGGGAAAGATTGACACCAAGGATGCCGAACTGAGCGGCGACTTTGGCGCGCTGATGGCGCTCACGGATAAATACAAACGCCTGGAAATTCGCGCCAACGCCGACAGCCCGGCCGATGCCAAAGTAGCCCACGCCTTTGGTGCCACCGGCATTGGCCTGTGCCGCACCGAACACATGTTTTTTGAAGGCGAGCGCATTCTGGCGGTGCGCGAAATGATTCTGGCCGACAACGAAGCCGGACGGCGCAAGGCATTGGCCAAGCTGCTGCCCATGCAGCGCAGCGACTTTGAAGGCCTGTTTCGCGAGATGCACGATCTGCCCGTCACCATTCGCCTGCTGGACCCTCCCCTGCACGAATTTTTGCCACATGACGATGCCAACCAGCGGGTCATGGCGGCCGAAATGCAAGTGCCGCTGGGCAAAATCAAACTGCGGGTGGAAGAACTGCACGAGTTCAACCCCATGATGGGCCACCGCGGTTGCCGCCTGGGCATCAGCTACCCCGAGATTACCGAAATGCAGACCCGCGCGGTATTGGAGGCAGCACTCAACGTGCGCACGCTGGGTATTCACGTCAAGGCCGAAATCATGGTGCCGCTGGTAGGTACCGTGCGCGAGTTCAACGCACAGGCCGACGTGATTCGGCGCACCGCCGCCACCGTGTTTGCAGAGCGCGGCGAATCCATTGCGTACATGCTGGGCACCATGATCGAAACACCGCGCGGTGCGCTGATAGCCGACAGCATTGGCAAGCAAGCCGAATTCTTCTCGTTTGGTACCAATGACCTTACGCAAATGACACTTGGCTTCTCGCGCGACGATGCGGGCAAGTTTTTGCCCGGCTACCTCAAGAGCGGCATTTACGAGCACGACCCGTTCCGCTCCATCGACCAAAAAGGCGTGGGGGTGCTGGTGCAAATGGCCGTGGAAAAAGGCCGCAGTGTGCGACCCGACATCGAAGTGGGCGTGTGTGGTGAACACGGTGGCGACCCGGCCTCGGTGGCGTTCTTCCACCGCGCAGGCCTCAACTATGTGAGCTGCTCACCCTACCGCGTGCCAATTGCCCGCCTTGCTGCGGCGCAGGCAGCGATTGAGGGCACTTGATACGTGCGCAGGGAATTGGGCGCACCGGTTGCTGTCGTATGAGCGACTGTTTTTGAGGAGTTGCGCCGGGGTTCGTGCTTGCCGCGTGGCGTCTTTTTGGGCGATGATGCGCAACCCGCATCAACCGTCAAAAAAATAGAACCATGTCTGCTCTCAACCCCACCGACTCCGCCTTCCTGTGGATGGAAACCCGCAACCAGCCCATGCATGTGGCGGGTTTGAACATCTACACGCCACCCAGTGGAGCGGGCCCCGACTTTGTTGCCAAACTCATGGCCGAGTGGAACAAAAGCCCGGCCGCAGTAGCCCCCTTTAATCTGCGCCCGGTGCTGCGCATGGGCCTGTGGTACTGGGAGAAAGATACCGAGTTTGAGCTGGACTACCACCTGCGCCACCTGGCCTTGCCCCAGCCCGGGCGCATCCGCGAACTGCTGGCACTGGTGTCGCGCCTGCACGGCAACCTGCTGGACCGCAACCGCCCACTGTGGGAAATTTATGTAATTGAAGGCCTGCCCGGTGGGCGCTTTGCCGTCTACTCCAAGATCCACCACGCCTTGATTGACGGCGTGAGCGGTGCACGCATGATGGCCAAAAGCCTGAGCCTTACCGCCACCGAACACAAGCCCCCGGTGTGGGCACAAAACCTGCTCAGCCAAAGTGCCCCGCGCACCAAAGCCGCTCCCCCCAGCCTGCTGGAGCAATTGGGCAACGCGGCCAAAGCCGGCTCGCAAATTTTGCCGGGTGTGGGCAGCGGACTGTGGGACACCCTGCGCGGCAGCTACGTGGAGAGCGACGCAGCCCTGCCTTTTCAGGCCCCGCCCACGCTGTTCAATGTGGAAATATCGGGCTCGCGGCGTTTTGCCTCGCAGTCCTACTCACTGGCCCGGCTCAAGCACATTGGCGATGCGGCGGGTGCCACCGTCAACGACGTCACCCTGGCCATTTGTGCCGGCGCCCTGCGCGAATACCTTGCGGCCCAAGGCCAGTTACCCAAGAAGCCGCTGATTGCCATGGTGCCCGTGTCGCTGCACACCGAAACCAGTGCCGGTGGCAACCAGGTGTCACTGATCCTGGCCAATCTGGCCACCCACATTGCCGATCCCTTGCAGCGCCTGCAGCGCATTGTGGCGTCTACCGCCGAGGCCAAAACCAAGCTCACGCCTATGTCCAAGCTGCAGAAGATGGCGCACGGCATCTCATCCATCTCGCCGCTGGGCGTGGGCATGGTAACCGGTGCGGCGGCCAAGCACCCCATGTTCAATCTGGTCATCTCCAATGTGCCCGGCCCCAAGGACGCGCTGTACCTCAATGGTGCGCACCTGGACGAGGTGTACCCGGTGTCCATCCCCACGCACTACCTGGCACTCAACATCACCATCAGCGGCTACCGCGACCGCCTGGGCTTTGGCTACATCGCCTGCCGCCGCTCGGTGCCCGCGCTGCAGCGCATGCTGGACTACACCCACAACGCCATCACCGAGCTGGAAGCCGCGCTGGGTTTGGGCACACACCAGGCGTACAAGAACACCGCTGCAGCGCCCACGGACGTGCCAACGAAGACGAACAAACCCACACGTCGCAAGAAAGCCGCATAGGGGTTGGGGTGGCCAGGGAGACCGCACAACAGCCCAAGTCCTTAATTCGGCGACGATTGGACCGGCCTGTGCGAAAACTGTGCCTGGCGCCGTCGCAACACCGACTGGGTCAAACAAACTGCAAGTTCCTCCACCCAATGGCGCCTGCGGCGGCATAGTTGCCCGAATCCGGGCTACGCCCCGCGTATCATCGGCGCCCCACTTGCTCCGATACCCAGTCCGGCCGTCTGACGGCCCTTGCACCATGCACGGCGAAACCCCCATCCAATTCTTTCCCCTCCCTCCACCGCCAAAGCGTACACCCCCGAATCAGATCCCCACCCCATCGTCGGCGGGCGGGTCGAATTGCAGTTGCTCACCACCCTCAAATGCAACCTCAAATGCAGCTATTGTTCACTCGGCGTGGGCGATGTGCTGGGCTCGCAGGTGCATGTGGAGTACGACATTGACCAACTCAGTGCCTTTGTCGCCAAACACCTGCAGGGCAAAGAGGTCTATGTCACCTTCTACGGCGGTGAACCCACGCTGAACAAAAAGCTGATGCTCGAAGTGATGCAGCGCTTCCCCAAGTTCCGCTTCCAGTTGCAGACCAACGCCACGCTGATCGATAACCTGCCGGAATGGGCGCTGAACCGCTTGTCCAACGTGCTGGCCTCCATCGACGGCGGCGAAGCCACCACCGACGGCTACCGCGGCAAAGGCATTTACCGCCAGGTGGTCAAAAACCTGAAGGAAGTACGCGGCCACATTGGCGGCAGCGTGACCGCCCGCGTGACCTGGGGCAACCCGGACACCTGCTTTGAAGAACTGGACCAACTGGTCGGTGAGGACACCCCGTTTGACTACCTGTACTGGCAGTTTGTGGCCGACGAGATGTATGCCGGTGATTCGCTGGACAAGCGCAAGGCCGTGCTGGTGCAGCTCATCGACAAGTTTTTCTCGCACACCGATACGCTGTACCCGCTGATTCCGCTGATGGGCATGGTGCGCAACAAGCTATTCCCCACCCGCGCGCTGGAGCTGTACGCCGGTGCCACGCAATGCCGCGTGTCCACCCACCTGCTCAACGTCATGCCCAACGGCGAGATTTACCCCTGCCCGGACATGATGTACGCCCCGGCTATGAAGATGGGCGACGTCAAAACCAACTGGCTGCAAAAAAGCCCGCTGCAGCAAGACCCGGCCATGCCTTGCCACAGCTGTGAAGCCTACGCCTGGTGCCGTGGCAACTGCATGAAAAACATGTACCTGGGTTACGTGAAGAACGACCTGCGTTACCGCACCAACGTGGTGGAGCCAATTTGTGAGTTGATTCGTTTCATGGGCCAGGAAATCGACAAACGCAATCCGCAAGCCTGGTTCGAGCAGGCCACGCTACCGGTGCGCAAGCAGATCATGGACTGCGAGGTCTATGAATACGTGGAAGTGATGCCCTGAGGCCAACCCGGCAGTGGCGGGGTCTAGCCGACCACCTGCACCTTGCCTGCGGTGTCGGTGAACAGCACCTTATTTTCCGCGTCGATCGAGAAAACACCATCCGAAAATTCGCTGCGCAGGCGGGCGGGTTTGTTGCAGACCACCAGATCCGCCGCGCCATCCACCCCTACACCCACTGCCACCGTGGCCGCGCGCAGCCGGGCCAACTGCTGCTCCAGCACGCCGCGTTCGGCCAGTGATTTTGACCATTGCTGCACGGCCTGCCGCCATGCGGCATTGACACGCTCAGCATGCCCCCGCCCCCCCCCTTTGACCAGTTTGAGGTTTTCTTCAACCCCTTTTTCTTTCTCCAGGCGCAGGGCCAATTCCTGCATCTGCGCTTCCAGCGCGTGGTCGACACCCACCACCACATGGGTAATGCCCCCTTGGACCCCAAAGGTCCCGCAGCTGGGGTGGCGTGGCCTCCACCGGGGGCGTGGTGTTGGCACCAATAATGATCTGGTTAAGGGACTCCAACTGGCACTCCAGCGCCATATCGTCCAGCGCAATCACCGTGCCGGCATGCAGAGTGCAGTTCTCGGCAAAGCGGGCCAAATGGCCCTGGGGCTGGGCGATGTGCCGCTGGCCCTGCCTCGCCCCCGCCTCAGCACCCCCACCATCGCCCGCCCCCCCCCCCCCCCCCCCCCCCCCCCCCCCCCCCCCCCCCCCCCCCCCCGGCGCGCTGCCGCACGTTGGGCGTTACTGGCCACTTGTGTCCCAGCCAGTTGGCTGCCACTCGGGGGGCGCATCAGCGCTTCGCCCGGGTGCACCACCACAATGCCACCGTGCTCGCGGTAATCTATTAGTCCGTCCGCGTTTACCTTGGGTGCACGGTCGCTGGACGGAGGCAGTAGGGTTTCGAATACCGTGTCGTGGCCATTTTCGGCCAGCACACCTTTTGCCACTGTCACAGCATGCCCCCGCTCCGATCCGCAGACCTGGGCCAGCGCATCGGCATCAATCCCAAACACGACACCAGCCTCCGTCAGCGCCCGCACCACATCGTCCATGCTGGCATCTTTTCCACCCTGGGGCGGTAACAGACACACTTGGGCACCCATTTCGTCTGCTGCCACGCTGACCTGTATCGACGCATTCCGGCGATCAGCCACGTGGAGCACAAAGGGTTTGTCTACGGTATTGCAGTCGTTGGCGGCACGCGCAATTTCATCTTCCAACAGGGCGCATTCGGCGCATCCCGCTCCCTCCAACAATGCCAGCAGTGCCGCCTTGTCAACTGGCTCGCGGCCTGCTACAGGTTGGTGCCGCAGAAAAATCTGCCCATCGGTTTCGGTGAGGGTAACGCCAGCAATTTCCACGACTTTGCTCGCTTTCTTGACGCCTGGTCCACGGCTGCTACTACTTTAATAGCTGCTCACGCTCACTGCAACAGCGCCAGTGGTCTTTTTACTCCCAAAACCAGCGGTATACCACCGGTGTATTTCAATACACCACCGCTTGTGCGCAAAACACAGGGTGAACTCCTATTTTTTGAGCGCGGGAACAACACTGCTGGCACGCTCAACCAGCTGGCGATCTGCGGTGGTGAACAGATAGGCGCGACTTTCCTGGTCAGTCATGCCAAAAACCAGGCTGGCAGTACCACTGGCCACAGCGCCGTAACCATAGCCTCGCGTATCCCCAAGCAGCGTAATTTTCAAATCGCCTGCTACCCCCCCGGTACAACGCAGGTCGATTGCACCCGTGCTGGTAGCGGTGTAGCGCAAACGCCCGACGCACTCCGTCACGGCAGACTGACCGGCCGGACCCGAAGCCGATGCTTGCAAAGTGACCGTTCCCGTATGGTTTGGGAACAGTTGAATTTCGCCCTGCAGCAATTGCCCGTCAACGATTGCAACGGCCGGCACATTGGACGAAACAATGGCCAATCCAGCGTCATTTAGCTGTGCGCAACCTACCATGCTGCCCAGCAAAAAATAGCGTCCGACATTCTTGAGCGCCAGCCCGATCACCAGTGGTCTCATGCGTAAACCCGTTTAGAGATAGTCGTTGTGCGAAGGTAGGAAAAATAGCGCATGACCAAATCGGATTGATGCCCCAACAATACCCCGCTAAATTTCGCGTCGCCGGCAACCGGGCCACTTCTGTAGTCGACTTCAGTGTCAACCCTGACTAATCCATCCGCGTACCAACGCTCTCGCAGTGCTGTCGTCAGACGCCGACGAGCTTCTTGAATGATGGCAAGACCGCATCACCCTTGAATGGCTTGACAATCCAACCTTTGACTCCAGCGGCCTTGCCGCGCTCTTTCATAACGGGTGAGTTCTCGGTGGTGAGCATCACAATGCTGACCGCGCTGTTATTGAGCTCACTGCGTACCTTCTCCGCCATGGTGAGCCCGTCCATATTCGGCATATTGACATCACACACGACAAGCTTGACTGCAGGGTCCGCTTTAAGCTTCACCAGACCATCTTTACCGTCTACGGCAAAAGCGACCGTAAACCCATTTTTTTGCAAGAAATCCCCCACTTCATTGCGAACAGTGCTTGAGTCATCAACTACCAATATCTGCGCCATAACAAATTTCCTTATGTTTTAGAAAAACTCGAGTTCACCCGAAGAAACCAACTCATCAGCCGAAGGCACGTTTTCTGAAAAGTCTTCTGGAGACCAATTCAAATTGAAAATGAATTTTTGCTGAATGACCAATGGTCGAACCGTCGCATCATCGCTGTCAGAGATGATGTACTTGAAACACAACTGCGGATTTTCCGACCCAAAGGAAATGTACCGATGCAAGTTATTGACGATGATAGGAACCTGCGAAAGATAGGTGTCCTCACGCACACTTGAAAGGTAGCGGTTCTTGATGGCACCCCAAATGAGGTTGGTGATTTCGCCTAACAAGCCATTGAGGTGACGAAACTCCTGCGCATCTTCAGGGTTGACAAATGTTCGCCCGTTCTTCACCAGGTGCATCAAGGATTCTTCCTCGGTTTGCAGCATCATGTAGCCGCGGCACCAACTGCTTTCCAGCGGAATAAGGGTGAAAATTTCACCAAAAATCAGCCGGTCGCGCACCAGGTACGGCGCCTCAACCTCGACCTTGAGCGATTTAAACTGACTCACAAGTGCGGGAATCGAAATTTCGGTAATACCGCGCAGCAGGGCATTGGGGTAAGAGCGGCTAAAAATGAACTCCTCCGTCGCCACCTGCAGTTTCGCGATCGTCGCCACGGTGTAGACCGCACTAATCAGCGATCTGTCCTGCTCGGCGATACCGTCCAATCCATCAATGGCGTCACGCCGGAAAAAAATGGGTAGCTCCGGTCGCAGTGTATGAATATTGCGCGCCAATTCAATTCCGCAGTCGCCGCCATCGGTATACGTTTCTGCGAGCAATATGGCACCCAAATCGAGGTTGGACCGCAGGACCGACATAACATTGTCGGGGTGCACCTTGAGCCCCACCAGCCCATTGTTGTCGCAAAAAAGTTTGATGGTGTCTAAGCACGATGCATTCGTGTCTAGCACCAACACCTTACTCACAATTTTTGTCTGCTCGGTCATCTATTGCTCCTGATACATGTGCGAACTGCCGCTAAAAGAATTCCAACTCACCGGACGACTCGGCTTCCTCCGGCATCGTCCATTCAAAATCTACAGCGGCGTAATCACGCACGCATAAAGTCACATAAAACTGTGAGCCCGCGCCTGTGGTAGCCCGAAAATGCTGCAGATAACCGCCTTTCAAGGTCTCCAAATGGCTGCCACACTCACGCTCTATGATGTTTGGTGTGGACATGGCGACATGCGGAAAGACGGTCGCAAGTTCGCGATTGAGCGAACCACAACACACGTTGCAAGATTCTCGAATGGCATCAAAAAACGCCTGATCATCCTTGGTGGTGGGGTCATCACCCTCCACACCGACAAAGTGTCGGCGTGTCGCCTCGTCTGGTGAAAAATAGATCAGCACGGATAGCCTGAATAAGAAAGAAGCCACCGTAATCATGACGGCATGGGACTCCGTGATGTCTTTAAGCGTCGCAACTGGCTCGACCTCACAGAGATCCGACGCGGAACCACCCAAGCTGGCCTTGATACCCAGCGTAAGCATTTGGTCAAAGTTTTTTTGCGCGCGAGTGCTAATCATGCTGATGTCACTCAGGACGCTAGATCGTCTTTTATCTTGTTGTTGATCAAATTAAGCCGCGTCAGCGAGCTGATGATCATTTTCCCACCCGCTTGCAAGTCTTGAAACGTGGTTGTCGTGATGAGATCGTTTTGGTGCAGACCATGGCGATACCCATCAGACAAGCTCTCCGCACGCGACGCCAAGGCGCGCATTTCATCGGCAACAACGGCAAAACCTCGCCCTGACGGACCCGCGCGCGCTGCCTCGATGGAGGCATTCAAAGTAACAATGATCATGTGCTTAACGATGGACGCAAATTCGTCGTTCTTTTCGTGCATTGCGCGGTTATGAATAACGAGCTCATTCATGTCGGAGTGCCAGCGCTCAAATGTCTTTGCCAATTCGAGCAGCGACAGGATCTCTCCTGCCAAGTCGTTACTGTTGCCAAGTGCTGCGCCACCTGCACGTCGAATATTCTCCAATAACGCAATTGCCTCGTTGTATGAGTTTTGGTGCGAATCGGTTTCATGTGCCGCAAGCTCGCTGCGATCTCTGCTCGCTTTCGTCGCGTAGCGCCTGAATCTCTTGGTCTTGCGCATCCAGTTGCGCTAGCAAATCCTGCTGCGCCGCGTTAGCTTCTTCGGCATTGACCATTGTTGCCAGCCGCGCCTTGAGTTGTACCACCAACCAACCCAGATAGGCAGCCACCGACAAAGTCGCAAATAACAGAATCGTTGTTGTGATGTCCATGGCGTGTTAATCAATACACATAGGTGACGCTTAGCCTAACATAGGCACCCATTGGGTGCTACCTAAAAATTTCACCCGCAAGAGTTTTCTGTGCCTTCAGAACGACACACTATCGTCGACGGAATAACCCAGAACCATTGGAGCTCTGGGTTGCTTCAATCGACGATTCCTGCGCCCTTAGGGAGAGAAGCAACTATCCGTTGACTTGGAGGTATTCTTCATCCTGCACCGCAAACCGTGCAGGCAGTGTGATCACGGTTTCAAAGGGGCGATAACCGTCACTGGAGCCGCCCACCCCTGAATCCGCAAAGCGCAACTCAATGGTGCCTTGCTCACGCGTCACAAAACTCTTCACTGCATCCATGCCTACACCGCGACCAGACACTTCTGTGACTGTTTCGGCGGTTGAGAAGCCGGGCAAAAAGATGAGTTGCGCGGTTTGCTCAGGCGTGAGCGCCTGCTCTGGCGTAACCAGTCCTTTTTCGATCGCTTTCTTGCGGATGAAGTCAACCGCCAAGCCACGCCCGTCATCTCGCAAATTGAATTGCAACTTGCCGTCGTTGAGAGAGAGTTCCAGCGCGATGTTGCCAGCCGCTGGTTTGCCTTTGGCAAGCCGCTCGGCGGGGTCTCGATACCATGGTCCATCGAGTTGCGGTACAAATGCATGAACACGTTGCGCACCAAATCGGCCACTTGGTTCTTAATGACAATGCCGTGGTCTTGGATGGTGCTGTTTGGTGCCTCCTTGCCCAATTCCTTGGCCAGCGACGGCAGTGAATCGGTAACGCCCAATAGAACGCTGCCAATCGGCTCAGTACCAATCAGTGCCAAGGTGTTGTGCACCTCACGCACGGAATCGCGCACTGCTGCAACATTGGTCCAGTCCACCTGATCTAAAGTACCCATGGCGTGCTGGATATGGTCGATCTGAACCATCAGGAATTTGTCTACGCCACCGCGGCGTCCCGGTCCTTTGCGGCCCAGCTTGGCTTCGTTGATGCGTGCATATTCTTCGATGGCCTCTGACGCGCTGGCCAACTGTTCCAACAGCTCTTCCTGATCCCACACCGCATCGGCATCCTTGCGCAGATGGTCATAGGTTTGCTCGGCTTCATGCACCATATTGGTCAAGTGCAACAGGCCGTAAGTGCGGGCGTTGCCTTTGATTGTGTGCATGTTGCGGAATAGCTCGGTAATGACTTCGGGATCGGATCTCCGTTGTGCGTCGGCGCCAACATCGGTAATGATTTTTTTGTTCTCTGCGAGGAATTTGGCAGAGCTGTCGACGAACTCGTGGAACTTTTCCTGGTTGATTGCCAGGATCTGACCAATGATTTCGAGTTCGCGCTTTTGCGCTCCGGCCTCGGCTGCGAGTTGTTTAATTTCGGTGATGTCGCGCACGCACAACATGACACGCACCACGCTGTCCTTGTCGTCGGTGATGGGCGACCAACTCAGATCCAGAATCTTGATGCGGCCATCGGACATCTTCTTTTCGACCTCTGACACCAAGAGGTGCTCATTGAAGTCGAAGTTCATGGCATCTTCACCAATGGAGGCAGAGATTGCGGCCTCCACCTGGGACTGGATTTCGGCATTGCACTGGCTGTTGGAGAAGATCAGATCCATGACATCGCTACCGGCGATGTTCTTGGTTTCCAAAATGTTCTCCAGAAAGGCAGAGTACTCTGGATGCACCTTGTTGCCACCCATGATGGTCAAGATACCCTGGGGTATGTACTGCATCATCGCCTGAATGTCGGCGGTCTTTTGTTTGAGTTGGGATGAGCTTTCCTGAATCTTCTCGATCATGGCGTTAAAGGCCACGATGGACAGGCCCACTTCGTCCATGCGCTCCACGGGCACGCGCCGGGAGAAGTCTTGACTGGTGGCGATGTCGGTCATGGTGGACTGCATGGCCGTGATGGGCCCGATCACACTGCGGGTACTGAGCCATGCGGAGACAACGCCCAAGGCAACAGCTGCCAAGGACAACACCAGAATCCACTGCTTTGCACTGCTTGCAACTTCCGCTGAATTGACACCAGCGGCCTTCATCTGACTATCCTGGTAGTTCACAAAGGCATCGAGCGCAGCGAAATATTTCTTTTGCAAGTTACGAATAGAAAACAGGTATTTGACTTGCGCCTCTTCCTTATTGCCGTCATTGATCAACTTCACAAACGACTCTCGAAGTGGACGAAATTTGTCGCGAATCTTCACAATCTCGGCGAGCAGTTCCCGGCCTTTGGCATCCGTCAAAATCTTGTCCAGGTCAGCAATGGCGACATCGGCAGCTGCAGAAACCTGTTCGATCTTGTCAATCTCGCCCTTGATTTGCCCCTCATCAGCCATGATCAGCACATTGAGCATGCTGTTCGAGATGACATTGGCCTGCGCCTTGACTTCATTGGCGATATGGGTATTGGGGTAGCGATCATTGACGATCAGCTCCGTGGCCCCATTCAACCCTGCGATGCGAACCGATGCCAGGATCGCCAGCAAGGCCATTAATGCAATGACCGCCGCAAAACTGAGGGACAGTCTTTTCGCGAGACTCAAGCCAGATGTCTTCATGTAGATTCTTCAAAAAATGGATTAATTTCGTTTTGCAAGCAAATGCGAACGACCAGTTTCATGATAGTCAGATATCCATGGACATGCAATCCGAAGCTATTCCTAGGTGCGAGCCTGAAATGAAAGAGATCCAGAATTTTGGAAAAGCATTAAGTGCCAGCCGGCACAGGGATAACCCCGAGCCAACCGCGCTCGCAATGCGTAAATAATCCCAGACTGCGTTGGCCAAAGCAAGCATTGAAGCAAAGCACCCCGAAATGCAAGATGACAGGGTTGATAACAAGAGATTCGCACACTTATGAACATATCTAGCATGGCCCTTAGTAAAAGCAATCAAAATCCTGACTACCCCCACTCGGTGGCCAATCTACATACCGGCAGCCGCTTCGTTGGACATTCCGGCAGCACCATGACTGAACAAATTAGGCGATAAAAGTGGCGAATTCCGTTTTGAATTAACGAAGTCCATACCCCCTAGCACAGCACCTGATAGCCCTCACTGTCAACGCATAGACCCGCTTTTACATTAGCAGTTTTATTAGCCCCATCAATAGGAGAGTTTGCATGTCAATTGGATTCCGTCGGAAATTTCTCATGTCCATCGGCGCACTTGCGGTGGCCTGCGCCATGCCAGTGTATGCGCTCGATGTAGGCAGCGTCAAAGTTCCAGAAACCGTCACAGTGGGGGGGAAAGCTCTGGTACTCAACGGCGCAGGGCAGCGGCAGATATTCGTGATCAAAGTGTATGTAGCCGCTCTCTATGTCGAGAAAAAATCGACCAGCGCAGCAGAAATTTTGGCGGCCACCGGCCCCAAGCGCGTCACACTGTACGTTCAGCGCGAAATCGATAGCGATGAGTTTGGTCAGCTGTTCATCACCTCCATGAACAAAAACTCCACCAAAGAAGAAAAAGCCAAAGTGGTGACTCAGACCACCAAGTTTGGCGAAATTTTTGCCGACCAAGGCATTGTGAAGAAGGGTGATGTCACCACCTTGGACTGGATCCCTGGCAAAGGAACTCTTGTCTCCGTCAATGGCAAACCAATAGGGGATTACCTGCCCGACCTTGCATTCAACCAAGCCGTTATGCGCATCTGGTTGGGGGGAAACCCACCGCAGGCCAACCTTAAGTCCGCTATGCTGGGTGAAAAATAGAGCGTAGCCAATCGTGACCAGCATGTTGCAAAAGCGCTGGTGGCTGGTCGGGTGGCTGTTGGCTGTGATCGCAACCGGCAGTGTGGCGCAACCCAGCAACGAGGCCCTGCTCGTAAAACGCAGTGCCGAGTTACGTGAGAACCCTGGTGATAGCGCACGCAGCCTCGCACCGCTTCCCCTGCAAACCACTTTGACGCGTCTGCCCGCACGACAAGGTGCGTGGATCCAGGTTCGAACAGCCAACGGAACTAGCGGTTGGGTGCATATGTTCGATGTTGGACCAGCGGGAGCATCAAGCCCCGCGTCCAATGTGGCCACCGGGGCGTTGCGTGGAATCAGCAACTTTTTCAATCGTGGCAGTGCGCAGGCCAATACGACTACCGCGACGTCCACAGTCGGAATACGTGGCCTGGGCGCGGAAGACATTGCCAATGCACAACCCAATCTGGCTGCACTTTCGCAGGTTGACGCTTTGCGTACGGACGCCACACAAGCACGCCGATTTGCCGCCAATGCGGCCCTGCAAGCCCGTGCAGTCGAGCCATTGCCTGCCCCGCCACCACCGATTCCTGCCGCAACCAGTGCAAACACTGACCGATTTCAGGTGCCATGATGCAACGATACACCGCCTTGGGACTCGCCGGGCTGCTTGCTGTAGCCAGTCTTTCGGCACACGGCGAAGATGCCGGCAGAGCTTTGGGCGGACTGTTGCAAAATCTGCTGCGCCCCCCGGTACAAAATTCTGCCAGTGGCGCCACTGAAAATACTTTGGGAGGCATTCTGGGCATTCGAGGCGGCCAGCAGCAACAAGGTGCCAGCGCCAATGATTTGGTGGGCTTGTTGTCGCAGTCGCTGGAACAAATCGATGAACCCAAAGAGATCGAAATCGGGCGCCAACTGGCCGCTGTTTTGCTGGGTGCAAAACCCTTGCATCCGAACATTCCCTTGCAGCGCTATGTGAACCGCTTGGGGCGTTGGATCAGCCTGCAATCTGTACGACCTGACTTGCCTTGGTCTTTCGCTGTTTTGGACGACCCTGGCTACAACGCATTTGCAACGCCTGGCGGGTTTATATTCGTGACCAAAGGTTTGATTGATCAACTCACCGATGAGTCCGAGTTGGCTGGCATATTGGCCCACGAAATTACCCACGTGGTCAACAAGCATCACCTGAAAGCCATGCAAAAAACCGCCAGGGCAGGTTTGCTGGGCAAAGTGGTCGCATCCCAACTTAAAAACGATATCGTCGGTGGTTTTTCGAGCCAGTTGCTTAACCTCGGCAAGGAGTTGTACTCCAAGGGTCTGGATCAGGAAGATGAACTTGAAGCAGACCGCAACGGCGTATCGCTGGCCACACGTGCCGGGTTTGAACCCTACGGTTTGGTCGCAGTCCTGCAGCAACTGCGCGGCACAACACCGGACAACCCCTTGTTCGCCCTGACCTTCAGCACCCACCCTTCTCCCCAGGTACGTCTGGATCAGATTGAGCAGGCAATGGGCCAGCGCCTGGACGCTTTCACCGGCAAATCGGTAACCATTGCCCAGCGTTTATCGCGTACAGGCAATCGGTAATCGGTATCAAAAAGCGGCCCTGTCGCGCTTTGCAACTCCGATCAAGGTTTCAAATCTGTTTTTGTTTTTGCCTGCGCGATGTCTGCAGCAACCTGCTGTGCATCACTTGATCCGGGCTCAAGTACCGTCAGCAGCTTTTCCCACTGGCGAATCGCCAATGCAAAATCCCCGCGGCGATAAGCCGCTACGCCGGACATCATCAATCCAGTAGGCTGGAAAGGATCGATCTGTAAGGCCTCATTAACCAACTCAAGTGGTTTACCGTCGATACTGTTGGCCCGAATTGCCAACAGATCAGCATAGTCCACCATCAGTTCCGGATCACTGTTGAGGATGGTGCCTGCTTTCAAATAGGCCTTTTCAGCGTCCTCAAAACGACCCAGCACTTTGTAGGAACGTGCCAACATCGCCCATCCTTTCGGGTTATCCGGATTGGCCTCAAGACGTGATGCCAAGGCATCCACCATTTGTAGAATTTGAGGATTATCGCCAGGCCGCCTGGAAGTTTCGGACCCAACAATCACACCCGCATTTCCTAGCCACGCATAAAGCACTGGGCCGCCAACAGAAATCAAAATCGCAACCACCGCAAATGTCAGGCGCGGCGTCCAGAAATATGTGGGACTCCGCGTGGCGGCCTTACCTGCGTCCTGGGTTTCATCCAGCAGACGCAACTGCAATTCGCTGCGTGTTGTTTCATAGTCCACGTCGCTGATAACACCGATAGTTCTATCGCGCTCCAATGCATGGAGTTGATCCCGGTAAATGGCCGCATTCAAACGCTGGCTCGATACCTGAACCGCCGGGGTGGCGCGCAGCAGCACACGCCCCAACCCATAAATTACAGACACGATCATGACTGTGGCCATGGCATAAAAAACCATCATGGCGTGGATTCCTCATTTTGCAGCAGCGCTTCTACCTGCAGACGCTGGTCGGCACTCAGCACCGGCACATGTGGCTGGCGCTGCCTGCGTCTAATCATCCCGATCAACCCTGCAAGTGCGCCAATCAACAAAACAAAAGGGCCAAACCAAAGCACCCAGGTGACCGGTTTGACCGGCGGACGGTATCGGACAAAGTCACCATAGCGGCTCACCATAAAATCCATAATTTCTGCATCCGTTTTCCCCGCCTTGATCAGGGTGCGAATCTCACGGCGCAGATCCTGCGCAAGGTCGGCACGGGAGCCGGCCAGGGATTCGTTTTGACACACCAGACAGCGCAATTCTTCCGAGATGCCTATTACGCGTTGCTCCAGCACCGGATCCTCCGCCAGAGGCACGGCATCATTGGCATAGTTAAACGCGGCAAAAAACAAGGCCAACAGGAAAAGAACACCCCGCTGCACCTTCACTTCTGCAACTCCCGCACCAGAGGAACGATTTTGTTTTGCAAGGCTTCGGCGGTAATGGGGCCAATTTGCTTGTAGCGGATGATGCCGGCCTTATCGATAAGAAACGACTCCGGCACGCCATATACGCCGTAGTCAATTCCGATGTGGGCGTCGTGATCGGTCACGACAATATCGTAGGGGTTGCCAAACTGCGCCAACCAGTTCAGACCGTCCCGGTCTTTGTCTTTGTAGTCCAGCCCGACAATCGGCAGCATTTTGGATTTGGCGAACTCCATCAAAACGGGGTGCTCTTGTCGACAAGCGACACACCACGACGCCCAAATATTCAACAACCAGACCTGCCCCAACAACTCTTTGGTCGAAAAAAGCGTATCCGCTGCCAGCAAACGGCCGGTTGTAAAGGCAGGTGCGGGCTTGCCAATGAGCGGCGATGGCACCTCCCGCGGATCAAGCATCAAGCCTCTGGCCAAAAATACAAGCAAAACGACGAACAATCCCAAAGGGATCATGGCTTTCTTCATGCCGGATCTCCAGCGCTGTCGCGTGTGGCAGGCGAAACGGCATATTTTTTCCGATAGCGTCGATCCAATCCCGCCATTGTTCCACCGAGGGCCATCAACAAGGCCCCAGCCCAAATCCACGCAATAAACGGCTTGTGGTACACACGTATCGCCCATGCAGGATTGTCCCCCCCCTCCAGTCGCTCACCCAGAGACACATAAACATCCCGAACCAAACTGGTATCAATGGCCGCTTCCGTCATCGGCATGGCAGACGAAAAATAGGTGCGTTTTTCAGGATGCAGCGTCTTCAGGACATACCCGCTGCGACTCAACTCCACGTCAGCGACATCTGCGCTGTAATTCGGGCCCGTCGCTGCGCTGATGTGCATAAGGCGAAAGGTATAACCTCCGACAGTGACGGTATCGCCAACACCCATGCGCACATCTTTCTCGGTCTCGTACCCCTTGACCATGGTAACCCCCACCACACACACCGCAATACCAATGTGGGCAACATGCATGCCCCAAAAGGCCAATGGGGTGGAGGCCCATTTAACAGTTCCCCTGAACTGACGCACCATCTGCAACACGGACGAAAGCACGATCCACGAAGCCAAACCTAGCCCCATCGCGGCCAGTGCGGACCAGGTTCCGGCAAGCAAAGGCAAACTGCAACCTGAAATCACCGCGATGGCAGCCACCGGCCCCAATTTCTTGCCCAGTTCGACCAGAGTGTCACTCTTCCAGCGAACATGGATACCCACCGCCATCAACAACAATACCGGAACCATGATTGGAATAAATACCGCATTGAAGTAAGGCGGTCCTACCGACAACTTGCCCAGATTCAAGGCATCGACAATCAGCGGATACAAAGTGCCCAACAGTACCGTCGCAGCAGCAGTGGTCAGTAAAAGGTTGTTGATTAACAAAAAAGTTTCTCGTGATACCAGTGCGAACGCTCCGGCCGACCGGATTGTGCTGGCACGCATGGCGAACAGGATCAAAGACCCACCAACGACTACCGCCAAGAAGAGCAAAATAAAAATACCGCGACGGGGGTCACTGGCAAACGCGTGCACCGAAGTCAGCACACCCGAGCGCACCAAAAACGTACCGAGCAAACTCAATGAAAACGCCGTGATCGCCAGAACAATGGTCCAGTTTTTGAACAGGCCACGTTTTTCGGTAACCGCCAGCGAGTGAATCAACGCAGCGCCAACCAACCAGGGCAGAAACGATGCGTTTTCAACTGGGTCCCAAAACCACCAACCACCCCACCCCAATTCGTAGTAGGCCCAAACGGATCCCAGTGCAATTCCGAGCGTCAAAAACACCCATGCGGCTGTCGCCCAGGGTCGCGACCAACGCGCCCAAGCAGCATCCAGCCTTCCATTGAGCAGAGCCGCAATGGCAAATGCAAAAGGAACAGCCATGCCAACGTACCCCATGTAGAGCATCGGCGGATGAAAAACCAGCCCGGGATCCTGCAGCAATGGATTGAGGTCACGGCCATCTTCAGGAGCATCATTCAACCGCAAAAACGGATTCGAGGTGAGCAACATGAACAACATGAACCCGACAGCCACCAGTGCCAACACACCCAACACCCTGGACACCATTGGGTCCGGCAACTGACGCGAGAACAGAGACACCGCAAGCATCCACGTTACCAGCATCATCAGCCACAACAGCAGCGACCCTTCGTGTCCGCCCCATACCCCCGCAATCCGATACATGCCTGGCAACCGCGAGTTGGAGTGCTGCGCAACGTAACTTACCGAAAAATCATTGGTGAAAAATGCGTAGGTAAGACAGCAAAAAGAAAACGCTGTCAGCAACCACAATACCTGCGCACCGGGTCGCGCCAAAGCCATCCAGTCGCCCCGCCCGGTTTGACCACCAACCACACTCAAGGTGCCTACAACCAAGGCAACCAGCAACGCCAAAATAAGCGAAAAATGACCAATTTCAGGAATCATGGCTGTTTGAGCGTTTTGCTGGCCTTTTGCGCCTGATCCACCGCGTGTTGTGCCTCGGGCGGCATGTAATTTTCATCGTGCTTGGCAAGCACCTCGGTGGCCATGAATACCCCGTCGGTTCCCAGTTTCCCCTGGACAACAACGCCTTTTCCTTCCCGAAACAAATCCGGCAGGATTCCGGTGTACGACACACGCACCTCCTGCGCGGTATCGGTCACAACAAACTGAACAGTCAAGTTGTCGCGTTTGACGGACTCCATTTTGACCATTCCACCCACACGGAAGATGCGATTGCGGGGCGCCTCACCCGACGCAATTTGGCTCGGTGTAAAGAAAAACACCAAATTACTCTGGAAAGCATTGAGCACAAAATACGCCGCAAGTCCAAGTGCCGCCAGACCACCAACAATCAGCGCAGCGCGCCTGTGACGCGGCTTCAAGACACGCCCCCCTCGTGGCGGGCATCCGCACGCAATTCCCGCAAGACCTGATTTTTCCGAATGCGAACTTGCCACATTTCGACCACCATGACTGCGGCTGTAATACCAAAACTGCCCCACACATACAGTGCGTAGCCACCCATCGCAAAAAATTCTGAAGCACTATTCCATTGCATGTTGCACCCAATCTGCATGCCGTTCACGCGCCAAAATGATGACACGCACCCGTGCCAACGCAACGGCAATGCTGTACATCCAGAACGCCAGCACCATCAGCAGCATACCGGTCAGCATGGTACTGGCCATGGACGGTGCACTGGTCAATGAAACCGAAGCCCCCTGGTGCAGGGTATTCCACCATTTGACGGAAAAATAGATGATGGGCACATTCACCACGCCAACCAATGCCAGCACCGCACAGGCTTTGTCAGCGCGGCGTGGTTCGTCAATACTGGACTGCAGGGCCAGGAAACCCAAATACAGAAAAAGCAGTATGAGCTCCGAGGTAAGGCGTGCATCCCACACCCACCAGGTTCCCCACATCGGCTTACCCCACAACGCCCCCGTCACCAAAGACAAAAACGCGAACAACGCCCCGGTGGGCGCCAACGCGGAAGCCATCATCCCCGACACGCGGGTATTCAATGCCAACCCCAAACCAGCCCAGCCTGCCATCACCACATAGATCAACATCGACATCTGGGACGCCGGGACGTGCACAAAAATGATACGGTAGCCCTGCCCCTGCTGGGCATCCACCGGGGCAACAAAAAATGCCACCCACAACCCGGCCGTCAATAGCAGCACAGCGAGGGCCGCAAACCACGGCCACAAGCGCCCCGCCAAAAAATAGAACGATTGTGGCGATGCGAACTTGAACCAGTTAATAGCAGGCGTCGTCATTCAAGGGAAATTTTCAATGCAGCCGTAGTGGCCAGCGGGGCAAAAAAAAGCGACACGACCAGCAGGGCCGCCAGCAAGGACAAATGCCCTCCAGCCCCCAACCCGGCTGCATCCGCTTCAACCGCGCCAGCGCCGAAAATCAGGACTGGAATATACAAGGGCAGGATCAACAAAGATAACAATACCCCTGCTCCGCGTACGCCCAAAGTGAGAGCCGCACCGATGCTGCCAATCAAACTCAGGGTCGGAGTCCCTAACAAAAGCGACGCCACCAAAACTCCCAACGCCCGCTCATCCAACCCAAATTGCAAACCAAGTACGGGAGCCACCAGAACCAGCGGCAACCCGGACAACAAGAAGTGCGCGACGGACTTGGCAAGCACCAACAAGCCGAGAGGCGTCGTGGAAAGTGCCATTTGCTCCAGCGTTCCATCCGAATAATCGGTTGAAAACAGCCGCTGCAACGACAACATGGCCGCAAGCAACGCACTAACCCACAACACGCCAGGCGCCATGCGCAACAACAGTGCCGACTCAGGGCCAATTCCAAGTGGAAACAAACTTGCAATCACAACAAAAAAAACCAAGGGGGTCAGTACTTCACCCTTTTGCCGCATGGCAAGCGAAACCTCGCGCTGCAACACCGCCCAAAGGACCGATGTCGTACCCATTTCCTGGCTCATTGACACGCGCATGCCGACAAATCCAGAATTTGCGCCGGAATGCCCCCTATATCGACTGACTGATGACTCGTTATCACCGCAAGCCCTCCGGTGTTCAAGTGCTTCGCCACCAGGTTCGCCAACATCCGTATACCTGCGTCATCCATCGCAACAAACGGCTCATCCAATACCCACAACCGCGCCCGACTCAAGGCCAGCCGAAGCAGGGCAACGCGCCGCTTTTGCCCTTGCGAGAGATGACGAACCACCTGCCCACCACGGCCACCAACACCAAACTGCACAAGTAATTCAGCCACATCCCGCTGCGCAACCGCCAAACCTCCAAGTGCCGCTGAAAACACGATGTTCTCACTCACCGTCATGGACTCTTGCAGGGCATTGAGATGCCCAAGGTAGAACAACTCTCGACGGAAGGCTTCGACCTGCGCTCGCACGGATACGCCTTTCCAGCAAATATCACCCGACTCAATGGCTGCCAGGCCACACAGCATGCGTAAAAGGCTGGTTTTTCCAACTCCGTTTGCTCCCGCAACGTAGAGCCAGCGCCCGGCTTCCAGACTGCAATCAATGTTCTGAAAAAGGGGGCGCCCCCCCCTGCTACAGCCCAGTTGGTGGATCGTCAGTACGGGTGCAGTAGTCAATTCTGGATTTCACATGTTCAACACTCGAATCTTAAAGCACGAATCACGACCAATTTGCTATTGAAGGTATGCACGCGCGGCAGGCACCCAGTCAAGCCAACAAATAGCAAAATTTCGAACGACTTTGTTTCTTTGTTGATCTAAGTTAACAAGCTGCCATGCCATCACATGAACAATGTGAGCGCTTGGATCGATTTGATGCAGCCGTCACCAAGCGTCGGATGCCCGTTGTGCGGCAGATTGGCTGCTAGGTACTATGGAGTAAGAATGATGAAATTTTCCCGTCTTTCCAGCGTTGCTGCAGCGGTGATGCTGACCGGCCTGGCAGCGTCAGCCTATGCACAGGACAAAGGCCCCGAGGCACCCGTCATGAGCGTTTCCGAAAAAGAGGCTGCAAAGAAGATTTATTTCGAACGTTGTGCGGGCTGCCATGGCGTGCTGCGCAAAGGGGCAACGGGAAAAAATCTGGAACCCCACTGGACCAAAACTGCCAAAGATGGCACCAAGACCGAAGGTGGAACGCTGACGCTCGGACAATCCCGCCTAGAGAAAATCATTGGTTACGGCACCGATGGGGGAATGGTCAATTTCGACGACATCCTGACGAAGGACGAATTGACTTTGATGGCCAAGTACATCCAGAACACGCCCGATGTACCGCCCGAATACAGCTTCAAGGAAACCCTTGATTCCTGGAAGGTAATCGTTCCGGTGAACGAACGGCCGACCAAGCAGATGAACAAGTACAACCTGAAGAACATGTTCTCGGTGACCTTGCGTGATACCGGTGAAGTGGCGCTGATCGACGGCGACACCAAAGATATTCGCAGTATCGTCAAGACCGGTTACGCAGTGCACATCTCGCGCCTGTCCAAGTCGGGTCGCTATGTGTATGTGATCGGGCGCGACGGTCGCCTGTCACTGATCGACTTGTGGATGGAGAAGCCCGGTGTTGTGGCCGAAGTCAAAATCGGCTTTGATGCCCGCTCGGTGGATACATCCAAATTCAAGGGCTTTGAAGACAAATACGCGATTGCCGGTTCCTACTGGCCACCTCAATACGTCATCATGGACGGCGACACCCTCAAACCACGCAAAGTGGTCAGCACCCGCGGCATGACGGTGGATGGCGAATACCACCCAGAGCCACGCGTGGCCTCTATCGTGTCGTCCGAAATCAAGCCTGAGTGGGTTGTCAACATCAAAGAAACCGGCCAGATCCTGTTGGTCGACTACTCGGACATCGAGAACCTCAAGACCACCACCATTGGCTCAGCCAAGTTTCTGCACGATGGCGGTTTTGACGCATCCAAGCGTTACTTCCTGGTCGCAGCCAACGCATCGAACAAGATCGCCGCCGTCGACCTGAAGACCGGCAAACTGGCCGCTTTGGTTGACACCGCAAAAATTCCGCACCCAGGCCGTGGTGCGAACTTTGTTCATCCCAAGTTTGGCCCGGTTTGGGCAACCGGTCACCTGGGTGCAGACGTGGTGACCTTAATCAGCACACCGTCCGACGACAAGAAGTACGCCAAGTTCAAAGCGTTCAACTGGAAGGTGGTGCAGGAAGTCAAACACGTGCCGGGCAACCTGTTTGTGAAGACGCATCCAAAGTCCAATCACCTGTGGGCTGATTCGGCTCAAAATTCGGACAAGGAAACCGCAGAGTCGGTTTCTGTCTGGAAGATGGGTGATCTGTCCAAGCCTTTCAAAACCATCAACGTAGCCAAAGATTCTGGTCTGCCAGAAACCAAAGCGACCCGCCGCGCTGTACACCCCGAGTACAGTGCCGACGGCACCGAAGTCTGGATCTCGTTGTGGGGTGGAAAGACCGACCAATCGGCGATTGTTGTGTACGACGACAAGACACTGGCTCTGAAGAAGGTGATTACCGATCCCAAAATGATCACCCCGACAGGCAAGTTCAACGTGTACAACACGCAGCACGACATCTACTAATCAATCATTCGTAGAGTGCCGCGCGGATGGAGGAGCAGTGTCTCCTCCATCCATTGCGTTTAGTTGGATTTAGAAAGTCTGGAGTGTTTGAATGGCGTCAAAAATAGCAACCCTGTGGGGAACATTGAAGAAACCGAGCGCGAAGTATTCCTTGATCGCCCTGCTGACGGTCGGTTTCTTCTCAGGTGTCTTTTTTTGGGGCGGCTTCAACACCGCAATGGAAGCGACAAACACCCTGGAATTTTGCATCTCGTGCCACGAAATGCGGGACAACGTTTACCAGGAGTACAAGCAAACCATTCACTACAGCAATCGCACCGGCGTGCGGGCCATATGTTCCGATTGCCATGTACCCAAAGACTGGTCGCACAAAATGGTGCGCAAAATTCAAGCCAGTGCCGAATTGTGGGGAAAGTTGATGGGCACGATCGATACCAAGGAAAAATTCGAGGCCAATCGCTTGCGTTTGGCTGAACACGAATGGGCCCGAATGAAATCCGTCGATTCACGCGAATGCCGCAATTGCCATAGTTTTGAAGGCATGGATACCGAAAAACAAAAGCTGCGCGCTGCAAAAATGCACAAGATAGCCCAGGACGATAAACAGACCTGCATCGATTGCCATAAAGGAATTGCCCACAAAAAACCCCAGGGCATGAAGGAAGAAGACGAGTGATTGCGCGCAGCCCAGTTGGCATACGGACTGCGCCCTGCCTCTTAACGGTTTAATAACTTGAAAGGACAATCTGACATGAACAGAAAACAGATTTCAATGGTGCTGTTTGGCACGGCTTTGGCAGCAGGCACGCAGTTGGCCTATGCAGCCCCCGATTGGACCAAAGTGCCCAAACGCGAAGTCAGTGTATTTCATCCCGGTACAACACCTATTGAGTGGGTTGGAAAAAAATCCGATCACAGCGGCACGGCGGGTCTTAAAAAAGGTGAAACCTGCGTAGGGTGTCATGAGGAAAAAGGTGGATTGAACTTCAACTTCAAGCGCTTGGCGGATAAGGAATTGGAGCCCAAAGGCGCACCAAAAACCATGACCTACCCCGTTGCAGTGCAAGCGGCTTACGATGCAAGCAATCTCTACATCCGGCTGACCTTCAAGTCACCGTCTGGTGGTGCCGACAAGGGTGACAAAGACAACGAAGTCAAGACGACAGTGATGTTCCCCGACGCGAAAGTACCCCAATCAGCGCAGGTGGGATGCTGGGCTGCATGCCACAACGATGCACGGAGCATGCCCAATGCCGATGATAAAAAGACCAAGTACGTCAAGGAAGGCACATACGAGTTGATGCAATGGAAGAGCGCCAAAGGCGCCAAGGTGGCTGATGGGTCCGTCTCTACCGATCGCAAAATGGAAGGCGGCACACTCGGTGCGAAGGCGGAGGGCACAAAAAGTGGCGACACTTATACCGTGACATTTACCCGCAAAAACCCGGGCGAAGGCAAAGTTATTCCGTTCGGATTGGCCATCCATAGCGACCATGCGTCGGCGCGTTTTCACCACGTTTCGTTGGGTTACACACTGGGCGTTGGAGCCGATGGTGATGTGAAAGCCGTCAAACAGTAAAACGACCATGTCAAATCGCTTGAACCCGAGCGGAGGGATAGAGCGTTTGAAAAGAGTGCCAGCAATTGCGGCACTCTTTTTTTTTCACTGCTTCCCGTGTCATGCAGAACCGGCAGGCAATCCAGTCCCACCGCATCTAATCCGCTCCACACACCCCCACATTCTTAAAAACCCGCTACCCCACGTGCACCATCTTGCAGACGGCTCGCATGCATTGCTTGCTGCCGCGGATGGCCGCATCCAGCGGGTGCATTTGGAGCGTTGTCAGGTCGTAGCCGAAACCAGTCTGAAATCTGCAATTCAGACTACCGCGCTATCGGCACCAAGGGCTGCCCGCAATCAATTACTGGCAGTTGCAACGCTCAACCCACCAACGCTCACGATCCTGGATGAAACGCTGCGTGTGCTGAAAGTCATCCCGGTAAAGGATAAAACCGGACGCATTGCGGCCAGTCTGTCCACCATCCGAACGGCACCGGCGCGAAACAGCTTTATTGGTCTGCTAACCGATGTGCCCGAACTATGGGAGGTCAGCTACCACCCCGCTGCAGCCGAAATTGGGTTGGGGCTAATCCATGATTTTCGGTACAGCGAGGGGGAATTTCTACCCGGTTACCTGAATCCGCAGCGCAGCGCACTGCACGGGGTTGCGACCGACTTTGTTCTTCTCCCGTCGGGACATGACGTACTGACCGTACACCCCAGTGACGGCGGGCCATTGGGCGAGACCCATGCAAAGCTCTACGTCATGCATTTGGATGTACGCAAGCCACTAACAAAATCACCGCCACGTTTTTTGCCAAACAACGTCGATGCCAATTGGCGTCAAGTCGATCCCCAAACGCTTCCTGAAGAAACCAATGGGCCTGCCATCCAGGTCGTCAAGTCCACCTTGCGCTTCGTCACGCCCCAACAGGAGTCCACACCATGTTGGAACTAAACGAC
Source organism: Candidatus Aalborgicola lynettensis (assembly GCA_016719405.1). Lineage (GTDB taxonomy): Bacteria > Pseudomonadota > Gammaproteobacteria > Burkholderiales > Burkholderiaceae_C > Allorhodoferax > Allorhodoferax lynettensis. Next base: position 455,005 of record JADJZE010000001.1, on the reverse strand, counting down.
CTCCAGCGCTTGCACAACGCGCGAAAGCAGCTACTCTTTTTGTAGCAATTCACCACCCAGTGCGCCCAAACGCCGCAGCAGTTGCGTGACCTGCGCGGGGTCGTGCAGGGTGCGCAGGGCGTCGTAGGCGGCTTGGGCTTCGGGGTAGCGGTTGCGCATGAAGTTGAGCCATTGTTTGAGGCGCCCGGCCTGCTGGCGGCGCTCCAGGCGCTGCACCACCAGCAGCCAGAAGGCACCCAGCAGCGGCAGTATGTCGACCCAGGGCACCAAGGGGGCGGCAGCAGAATCGGCTTCATCGGCGGCGGCCTCAGCGTTGGCGGTTTGTGCGTCCGCGCCCTGGGGCTGCACCAACGCGCGGCGAATGGCCAGCGCCAGGCCGGGGTCGGTGACGATGCCACGGCCCAGCATGACGCTGTCGCAGCCACTGGCAGCGCGGCAGCGGCGGGCGTCGTCCACGGTCCAAATTTCGCCATTGGCCACCACGGGAATGTTCACCGCCAAACGGATGTCGTTGACACGCTCCCAATACGCCGGCGGACGGTAGGCGTCGGCTTTGGTGCGGGCGTGCACCACCAGTTCTTCGGCGCCACCAGCGGCCAGGGCCTGGGCGCACTCCACGGCCAATGAATCGTCGTTAAAGCCCAGGCGCATCTTGGCCGACACCGGCATGTCTTTGGGCACGGCGCGGCGCACGGCCGACACGATGCGGGTGAGCAGTTCCGGGTCTTGCAGCAATGCCGCACCGCCACCGTGGCGGTTGACCACCTTGGCCGGGCAGCCAAAATTCAGGTCAATGCCGTGCGGGCCCAACTCGGCCAGGCGGGCGGCATTTTCGGCCATGCTCACGGGGTCAGAGCCCAGCAACTGCGCCCGTACCGGCACGCCCGATGGCGTGTAGCCGCCGTTGAGCAGCTCGGGCATGACGCGCAAAAACGTGCGTTCGGTCAGCAGCGTGTGGGTGACGCGGATGAACTCGGACACGCAGCGGTCCACCCCACCCACACGGGTCAGAATGTCACGCAGCACACAATCAAGCAGACCCTCCATGGGGGCAAGGTAAATACGCATGGGCACGGAGGGAACTTTACTTTACGCCAGTTCCGCATCCACGAAATGCAGGCGGTCCTGGCCCCAGAACATCTCGCCTCCCACAAAAAAGGTGGGCACACCGAACACGCCGCGCGCGACCGCCTCGGCCGTAGCGGCCTTGAGCGCGTCCTTAACCGCGGGATCCTGAATGGCCTGCATGCATTCCATCGGGTCGAACCCCGCCTGCGCCAGCACCGCACCGATCTCGGCCGGGTTGTTGAGGTTGCGCGGCTTCTCGAACATGGCGCTGAACATGGCCGCCAGGTAGCGCTGGAATGGTGCCTCGCCACGCTGCTGCATGGCCACGGCACCGCGCATCAGCGCCAGCGTATTGATGGGGAAATGCGGATTCATGGTGAAGGTCACACCATAAGCCTTGGCCCAGCGCTGCAGGTCCACATTCGAATACAACGCTTTGGCCGCAATCTCGGCCGGGCTGTGGTTGCCCGTGGCCTGAAACACCCCCCCGAGCAAGATGGGCCGCCAGACGATTTGCGCCCCGCGCGCCTGGGCAATGCGGGGCAGTTCGTGGTAGGCGAGGTAGGTGTAGGGGCTGCCGAAATCAAAAAAGAATTCCACTTGCTTGCTCATATGGGTTCTCCAGTCATTGTCCAGTCATTGCACAGGGGGATCGAGTTACCAGCGTTCCTGCCAGGGGCGCAGGTCCAGTTCATGCGTCCAGGCATCGCGCGGCTGCTGGTGCAGGTGCCAGTAGTTGTCGGCAATGTGGTCGGGGTTGAGTATGCCGTCCTGCTCTTTGGTGGCGTAGCGCTCGGGGAAGTTGTCGCGGATGAAGGCGGTGTCGATGGCACCGTCCACCACCACGTGGGCCACGTGCACATGGCGCGGGCCCAGCTCCCGCGCCATGCTTTGCGCCAGCGCCCGCAGTGCGTGTTTGGCCCCGGCAAAGGCGGCAAAGTGGGCCGAGCCGCGCAGGCCCGCCGTGGCCCCGGTGAAGATGATGGTGCCGCGCCCGCGCGCCACCATGCGCTTGGCCACCTCGCGCCCGACCAGAAAACCGCTGAAGCAGGCCATCTCCCAGATCTTGAAGTACTTGCGCGCGGTCTCTTCCAGGATGCTGCACGGCACGTTGGCGCCGATGTTGAACACCATCACTTCGATGGGTGCCACCTCGCGTTCGATTTGCTCCACCAGCGCAACCACCTCGTCCTCTTTGCGCGCGTCTGCGGCAAAGGCCTGGGCATTGCCGCCGCTGGCGCGTATCTCGTCAACCAACGGGGCCAGCTTGTCGGCGCTGCGCCGGTTCACGCAGGCAATGAGCCCTTCGCGGGCAAAGCGTTTGGCAATGGCGCCGCCGGTGGCGTCGCCCGCCCCAACGATGAGGGCGGCCTGGGGGGAAGTGGATGGCATCAACGGCTCCATAAAGTTACATAACGGTCGTTACTTTAACTACGCCCACTTGCGCTCCAAGGGCGAACTGCTGGAGGCATTGGTGAACAGCGAACTCACGCGCTCACTGGCACGCTTTGCCGTCATGCTGGCGCGGGCCATGGCCACGCCGCAAGCACGCCAGGCCGTGCGCGACGGTACGTTGCCAACACCCGTGCGCTGGTGGCTGCCGCCCAGACTGCCAAGGCAACCAAAGGCAGCACCCAGTCGCTATAACTTTAGTAGCTGCTTGCGCACGTTCTACGGGTGCTATAGCCCTATTTGGCTTATAAATTCTCAGGCGCCGGAAGCGACCTCGGCAGCCAGCCGCTGCAGGTTTTGCGCATTGGAGGGTTCCACAATGTGGCGCACCGCTTGGGCCACGGCCGGATCGTCAAACACCTGCGTCCACTGCACCCGCGTACCCTGCCCTTCGGCGCGCAACTCCACCGTCAGCACAAAGTGCGGTGCGTTCAGGTGCCGAATGACCACGCGCGCATTGGGCAGCACCTCCACGAACTGCGACTCATTGGGGTAGTCCCTGCCATCGGGTCCGTGCATGGTGAAACGCCAAGCACCACCGGAGCGGAAATCACACAGTGCAAAAGTGTTACGAAAACCGTCCGGCCCCCACCAGCGCGCCAGGCGCTGCGGCGCGGCAAAGGCGGCAAACACCGCAGCGGGAGCGGCGGGGATGAGGCAGGTGTGGGCAAAGGTGTTCATGGCGACTCCAAATGGCGGTTGTAGGCGTAAAACACCGCGTCGCGCACCCAGCCCAGTGATTCGTACACGGACTGCGCTTGAAAATTAGTCCTGGCCGTGGTCAGGTCCATGCGCACCTTGCCGTCCGCACGGGCACGGGCTTCGGCGGCCAGCAACAGCTGGCACCCGGCACCGTGCTTGCGCGCACCGGGGGCTACAAAAAGGTCGTAGAGCACGTAGATAGGCTGTGCCTCTACCGAGCAAAAACTCGGGTACAGCTGGCAAAAACCCACCAGCGTGCCCGAGGCGTCCTGCGCCACCAGCAGCACCGACTCCTGCCTGGTAAAGCGCTCGGTGATGAACTGCAGTGCCCGCTGTGCATTGGGTGCCTGTTCGTAAAACTGGCGGTATTGGTCAAACAGGCTGGCAACGTCTGCCAAATCGCCCTGACGGGCTTCGCGGGTGGTGAGGGTCATTGCAAGTTAGATTGGGCCATATGCCAGCGGCGATTATCCATTGCCCCACTCCCCGCTCAATGCCGGATCAGGTGGTCAAACGCGCTCAACGCGGCCTTGGCGCCCTCGCCGGCGGCAATCACGATTTGCTTGTACGGCACGGTGGTGCAATCCCCGGCCGCAAACACGCCGGGCACATTGGTTTCGCCCTTGGCATTGACGATGATTTCGCCAAACTTGCTGCGCTCGACCACGCCGGCCAACCACTCGGTGTTGGGCACCAGACCAATCTGCACAAACACGCCTTCCAGCGGCACACTGGTCAACTCACCGGTGCTCCTGTTTTTATAGCTGAGTGCGCTGACCCTGCCTGCGGAACCGACGATTTCGGTTGTTTGTGCGTTGGTGTGCACGGTGACGTTGGGCAGGCTGTGCAGCTTTTTTACCAGCACGGCGTCGGCCTTGAGTTCGGGCATAAATTCGACCACGGTCACATGGCGCACCACACCGGCCAGGTCAATGGCGGCTTCCACACCGGAGTTGCCACCGCCAATTACGGCCACGTCTTTGCCCTTGAACAGCGGGCCGTCGCAGTGCGGGCAGTACGCCACGCCCTTGTTTTTGTACTCGGCTTCGCCCGGCACATTCACATTGCGCCAGCGCGCGCCGGTGGACAGGATGACGGTTTTGGCCTTGAGCGTGGCGCCGTTGGCAAGCACCACCTCGGTCATGCCGCCAGGCGCTGAAGCGGGGATGAGTTTGTCGGCGCGCTGCAGGTTCATGATGTCCACATCGTAGGCACGGGTGTGGGCTTCCAGCGCGGCGGCGAATTTAGGGCCATCGGTTTCCAGCACCGAAATGTAGTTTTCAATGCCCAGCGTGTCGTTCACCTGGCCGCCAAAACGCTCGGCCGCCACGCCCACCCGAATGCCTTTGCGCGCGGCATACACCGCAGCGGCCGCGCCTGCGGGGCCACCACCCACAATCAGCACATCAAAAGCATCTTTGGCGCTGAGTTTGGCGGCGTCTTTGGCAGTGGCACCGGTGTCGAGCTTGGCCACAATTTCTTCCAGCTCCATGCGGCCCGAGCCAAACATCTTGCCATTCAAAAACACCATGGGTACGGCCATGATTTCGCGCTCGGTCACCTCTTGCTGGAAGGCGCCGCCCTCAATCACCGTGGTCTTGATTTTGGGGTTGAGGATGGCCATGAGGGAGAGCGCCTGCACCACGTCCGGGCAGTTGTGGCAGGACAGGCTCATGTAGACCTCGAAGTTGAAGTCACCGTCCAGGGCCTTGATCTGGTCCATGACGTCCTGCTCAACTTTGGGGGGGTGGCCGCCGGTCCACAACAGGGCCAGCACCAGCGAGGTGAACTCATGGCCCAAGGGCAGGCCGGCAAAACGCAGGCTGCTGGTGCTGCCCGTGCGCTGCAGGCTAAACGACGGTTTGCGTGCGTCGTTGCCATCAAGGCGCAGGCTAATCTTGTCTGCGCGCAGGCTCTGGATGGTTTCCAACAACGAACGCATGTCGCGGCTGGTTTCAGAGCCGTCGAGGGAAGCCACCATCTCGAAGGGGAGCGTCACGCGCTCCAGGTAGGCGGCGAGTTGGTCTTTGAGGTCTTGGTCAAGCATGGTGGTCTCCGTGGATAAAGGGATGTTTTCAGGATTTATCTTGCGATGGAGTTATTGTAGAAAACAACTATTGATTTTGTTATTTGTTTTATAAAACCTATTAATAGGCAAATTCGATGGCGTCGTGTTTCACTCTAGCAGCCCCCCAATACAAAAGGGGCCGCATGGACCCCTCTTGTTTAATCTGGCGCAATACGCGTGTGGCGATCAGATTTTGCCGACCAGTTCCAGAGATGGCTTCAGCGTTTTGGCGCCATCGTTCCACTTGGCAGGGCACACTTCACCAGGGTGGCTGGCGGTGTACTGGGCGGCCTTGAGCTTGCGCACGGTTTCTTTCACATCACGGGCGATTTCGTTGGAGTGGATTTCCACTGTTTTGATCACGCCATCGGGGTTGATGATGAACGTGCCGCGCAGTGCCAGGCCTTCCTCAGGGATGTGCACACCAAACGCATTGGTCAGCGCGTGGGTGGGGTCGCCCACCAGCGGGAACTTGGCCTTGCCCACCGCAGGAGAAGTCTCGTGCCACACCTTGTGCGAGAAGTGCGTGTCGGTGGTCACGATGTAGACCTCGGTACCGGCTTTCTGGAACTCTTCATAGTGCTCGGCCGCGTCTTCAATCTCGGTGGGGCAGTTAAAAGTGAAAGCGGCGGGCATAAAAATCAGCACCGACCACTTACCCTTGAGGGTGGCATCGGTCACTTCAATGAATTTGCCATTGTGGAAAGCCTGGGCTTTGAAAGGCTGGACGGTGGTATTGATCAATGACATGGTGTTTTCCTTTTGAAGTTGGCGTTCGGTGAGTGAACGGTTTGAATCTTAGGGCCGCGCAACCATGTTTTGGGTTGATTGATCCAATGAACGACATTGGAAAAACCTATGGACACCCTCAAACCTACCAACCCGTTCCGGCTTCGGCTCTGTCGCGCACGCAACCCCCTTGCCCCGCATCCAGCGTTACCATGGCCCCGATTCGTCCCTGCCACGCCTGTGCCAGTATTCCCAACGCTTTTCCATGGAGCCGTCAATGCCCCTCACCCATCTGGTCAATCACCAAATCCGCCTCGCTGCCCGGCCCAACGGCATGCCCAAAACCAGCGACTGGAGCCACACGACTCAAGCCGTGGCCGAACCCCTTGAGGGCGGCGTCACCCTCAAAACACTGGCCCTCTCACTGGACCCCGCCATGCGCGGCTGGATGAACGAGGGCAAAAGCTACATCCCGCCCGTGGGCATTGGTGAGGTCATGCGCGCCGGCGGCGTAGGCACGGTCATCGCCTCCAAAAACGAACAATTCACCGTGGGAGACTACGTGTCAGCGGGGTTTGGCGTTCAGGAATACACCACCATCGAGAAAGATGAAATCAAGCGCAATGGCCTGGTCAAAATCGACTTGCGCGCTGGCAGCCTGACCCAATGGCTCAACGTGCTGGGTATGCCCGGCATGACCGCCTACTTCGGTCTGATGGATGTGGGTATGCCCCAACCCGGCGAGACCGTGGTGGTATCCGGCGCCGCCGGTGCCGTGGGCCAAACCGTTGGCCAAATCGCCAAAATCAAGGGCTGCCGTGTGGTGGGCATTGCCGGTGGACCCGCCAAGTGCGACTGGGTGGTCAAGGAACTGGGATTTGACGCCTGCATCGATTACAAGGCCGGCCCCGGTGCGGTACGTGCGGGCCTAAAAGAGCACTGCGCCAAAGGGGTGGACATTTATTTCGACAACGTCGGCGGCGAAATCCTCGACGATGTACTGGCCCGCATCAACCGCAAGGCCCGCATCATCATCTGCGGCGCCATCAGCCAGTACAACAACACCGCGCCGGTGCAAGGCCCCAAGAACTACCTGAGCCTGCTGGTCAACCGTGCGCGCATGGAAGGCATTGTCGTGTTTGACTACGCCGACCGCTACCACCTGGCCGTGGCCGAAATGGCCGGCTACCTGAAAGATGGCCGCATGAAAAGCAAGGAAGACATCGTGGTGGGTTTGAACACTTTCCCCGATACGCTACTCAAGCTGTTCAACGGCGAAAACTTTGGCAAACTGGTACTGGAAGTGGCCCGCGATTGACCTGCGGGCTGCAGCGCCCATGGGTGCGCAGGGGTAATCTGCGCCACCAGCGCGCAACATGGGCGCCTCTGGGATAATTGACGCATGACAATTACCTACAAAGACGCCCAGGGCATTGCGGGCATGCGCATTGCGGGCAGACTGGCATCCGAGGTGCTCGATTACCTCACCCCATTCGTCAAACCCGGTGTAACCACCAATGAACTGGACAAGCTGTGCCACGACTACATCGTCCATGTACAAGACGCTATACCGGCACCGCTGAACTACACCGGCGGGGGCGACCGCCCTTACCCCAAATCGATCTGCACCTCCATCAACCACCAGGTCTGCCACGGCATACCCAATGACAAAGCGCTGAAAAAAGGCGACATCGTCAACATCGACATCACGGTCATCAAAGACGGTTGGCACGGCGACACCAGCCGCATGTTTGCGGTAGGTGACGCCTCCATTGCCGCCAAACGCCTGTGCGCCGTCACCTATGACGCCATGTGGCGCGGCATCATGATGGTGCGCCCCGGCATTCACCTGGGCGATATTGGCCATGCCATTCAGACCTTTACCGAGGCCCATGGCTTTAGCGTGGTGCGCGAGTTTTGTGGCCATGGTATTGGCCAGGGCTTTCACGAAGAACCACAAGTGCTGCACTATGGGCGCCCCGGCACCCTGGAGAAGCTGGTGGAAGGCATGACCTTCACCATCGAGCCCATGATCAACGCCGGCAAAAAGGACATCAAGGAAGGCCCCGAAAAAGACGGGTGGACGATTGTGACCAAGGACCACTCCCTTTCTGCCCAATGGGAACACACCATTTTGGTGACCCCCACCGGCTACGAAGTGCTGACACTGTCTGCCGCAAGCCCTCCCGTGCCCTCCTTCGTTACACCCCAGGTCCAGGTGTAACCACCCGCGGCAACGCACTGCCCAACCCGCACGCACATGCTTGACCTACCGGCCCTGCGCACTGAATACCGCGCACACAAATCCGAGGTGCTGCAAACCATTGCCCGCCCCACCGCCAGTGCACGCGATGTGCGCAAGCTGTTGACCCGTCTGGCCAGCCTGGCCGATGGGCTGCTGTGTCGGCTGTGGAGCCACGCCGGATTGCAAGAACCCTTTGCGCTTTTGGCAGTGGGTGGGTTTGGTCGCGGCGAATTGTTTCCGCAATCCGATGTGGACGTGCTGGTGCTGTTGCCCGATGCCTTCGCGGTGGATGACGACGCCACACTGCGTGAGCGCATCGAACGCTTTATTGGCAGTTGTTGGGACGCGGGGCTGGAAATCGGCTCCAGCGTGCGCAGTCTGTCCGATTGCCTGGCCGAGGCCAGTAAAGACGTCACCGTGCAAACCGCGCTGCTGGAGTCGCGCCTGATTGCCGGCAATGCCACGTTGGTGGCGCAATTTCAGCAGGCGTTTTTTGCCAGCATCGACGCACGGGCTTTTTTTGTGGCCAAAACGCTGGAAATGCGCCAACGCCACACCAAGTTCGAAAACACGCCCTACGCACTGGAGCCCAACTGCAAGGAGTCACCCGGTGGCCTGCGGGATTTGCAAGTCATTTTGTGGGTTGCCAAGGCCGCCGGGTACGGCAACAGCTGGGCCGAGCTGGCCACCAACGGACTGGCCACAGCGTTTGAAGTCAGGCAAATCCGGCGCAACGAATCCCTGTTGTGGCTGATACGCGCACGCCTGCACCTGACTGCCAACCGCCGCGAAGACCGGCTGGTGTTCGACATGCAAAACGCCGTGGCCGAGACGTTTGGATATGTGAACGTACACCCCGCACCGGGCACCGCAAAATCTCTGGTGCGCGCCAGCGAGGCGCTGATGAAGCGTTACTACTGGGCAGCCAAGGCGGTGGTGCAGTTGAACCAGATATTGATGCTCAATATCGCGGAGCGGCTCAACCCCTCCACGCATGCGCCCGAGCGCATCAACGCGCACTTCAACAACAAGGCGGGCATGATCGACGTGGTCAGCGACGACCTGTACCAGCGCGAGCCCCACGCCATTCTGGAAACCTTTCTGGTCTACCAGCGCACCGTGGGCACCAAGGGCCTTTCGGCACGCACTTTGCGCGCGCTCTACCACGCGCGCAGCCTGATGGATGCGCGCTTTCGTGCCGACCCGGTCAACCATGCGACCTTTCGCGCCATCCTCAAAGAGCCCGAGGGCACCACCCACGCCATGCGGTTGATGAACCAGACCTCGGTGCTGGGGCGCTACCTGTGGGCGTTTCGGCGCATCGTGGGGCAAATGCAGCACGACCTGTTTCACGTCTACACCGTGGACCAGCATATCCTGATGGTGCTGCGCAATGTGCGGCGCTTTTTCATCGTCGAGCATGCACACGAGTACCCATTTTGTTCGCAACTGGCCTCGGGCTGGGACAAGCCCTGGCTGCTGTACGTGGCGGCGCTGTTCCACGACATTGCCAAAGGCCGCGGCGGCGACCACTCGGAACTCGGCGCGGTCGAAGTCCGGCGTTTTTGCAAGGCGCACGGCATTGCCCGTGACGATGCGCAGCTGATCGAGTTTGTGGTGGCCCAGCATCTGACCATGAGCAAAATTGCGCAGAAGTCCGACCTGAGTGACCCCCAGGTGATCGCGGCGTTCGCAAAAAAAGTGGGCAACGAGCGCCAGCTCACCGCCCTGTACCTGCTGACCGTGGCCGACATCCGTGGCACCTCGCCCAAGGTCTGGAACGCCTGGAAAAGCAAACTGCTTGAAGACCTGTACCGCCACACCACCCGTGCCCTGGGCGGTTGGGTGCCCGACCCCCAGGCCCATGTCGAGGCCCGCAAGCGCGAGGCCCTGGTCATGCTGGCCATGTACACCCTGCCCTTCGAGGCCCAAAAGCCCCTGTGGGACACACTGGACGTGGGCTACTTCATGCGCCACGACGCGGCTGACATTGCCTGGCACACGCGCCAGCTCTCGCGCCTGGTGGGTTCGCCCAAGCCCATCGTGCGCGCCCACCGCTCACCGGCCGGCGAGGGGCTGCAAGTGCTGGTGTACACCCCCGACCAACCCGACCTGTTTGCGCGGATTTGCGGCTACTTTGACCAAGGCGGCTTCAGCATCTTGGACGCGCGCATCCACACTGCCAAGAACGGCCACGCGCTCGACACCTTTCAGGTCGTCACCTCCGCCAGCCCCGAGGAATACCGCGAAATTTCGAGCATGCTGGAAAACGGCCTCGCCCGCGCCATTGCCGAGGCCGGCCCGCTGCCCGCGTCCAACCGGGGCCGGGTGTCACGGCGCGTCAAAAGCTTTCCGATAGCGCCCCGGGTCACACTCACCCCGGACGAAAAAGGCCAACGCTGGCTGCTCAATATCTCCGCCAGCGACCGCGTGGGCCTGCTCTACAGCGTGGCACGGGTGCTGGCACGCCACCACATTAACCTGCAGTTGGCCAAGGTCGCCACGCTGGGCGAACGGGTGGACGACACGTTCCTGATCGACGGCCCGGAACTGCAACACAACAAAAAACAAATCGCAATCGAAACCGAGCTGCTGGAGGCCTTATCCGCCTGACCCGCTTCGACACACACACCACGAATTTCTCCCCGTGAACATCATCCCCCGCGACATTCCGCCGCGCAGCGTCTATGCGCTGGAGCAAGCTGGCATCCACCCCCTGCTGGCGCGCCTGTACGCTGCGCGCGGCGTCACCAGTACCGCCGAGCTAGACGACGCCCTGGCCCGGCTGCTGGCGCCTTCCACCATGAAGGGCTTATCGGAGGCTGCCACATTACTGGCCGACGCCATCGCTGCCAACAAACGCCTGTGCGTGGTGGCCGATTACGACTGCGATGGCGCCACCGCCTGTGCCGTGGCCCTGCGCGGCCTGCGCCTGCTCGGAGCGCGCCATGTGGCGTACATCGTGCCGGACCGCGTGGTGGACGGCTACGGCCTGACCGCCCCCATTGCGCAGCGCGTGAAAGACAGCGGCGCCGATGTGCTGATTACCGTGGACAACGGCATCGCCAGCCTGGACGGCGTGGCCCACGCCAAGGCGCTGGGCCTGCAGGTGCTGGTCACCGACCACCACCTGCCCGCAGCCAATGCCAGCGGCGACATTGTTTTGCCTGCGGCAGACGTCATCGTTAACCCCAACCAGCCCGGTTGTACCTTCGCCAGCAAGTCCATCGCCGGCGTGGGTGTGATGTTCTACACCCTGCTGGCCTTGCGCTCTGAATTGCGCAACCGGGGTGTGTTTGATGCACCGAGCACCGACGGGCCGCCCCGGGTAGCCCCCGTGGGGGGCAGCGAACCACATGCAGTGGGGAGCGTGGGGGCCAAAGTGCCGCAACCCAAGCTCGATGTCCTTCTACCCCTGGTGGCCCTGGGCACCGTGGCCGACGTGGTGCGCCTCGACGCCAACAACCGCCGCCTCGTCGCCCAAGGTCTAAAAAGGGTTCGCGCGCTTGCCCTGCCTGCGGGACTAGCTAGCCTTTTTGTAGCATCCGGGCGCGACGCCAGGGTTGCTACCACCTTCGACTTTGGCTTTGCGCTGGGGCCGCGCATCAACGCCGCCGGGCGCCTGTCGGACATGACGCTGGGCATTGAGCTGCTGACCACCGACAACCCAACACGCGCCGACGAACTGGCCAAAATGCTGGACGGCATCAACCGCGAGCGCCGCGTGATTGAGGGCGACATGCGCGAGCAAGCCATGCTGATTGCCGAATCGCTGTTTGAAGAGGGCGATGAGCCACCCCCGGCGATTTGTGTGTTTGACCCTGACTTTCACGAGGGCGTGGTGGGCATTGTGGCCAGCCGCATCAAAGACAAGCTGCACCGCCCGGCCTTTGTGTTTGCCGCCAGCGGCGCACCGGGCAAAGAGCACGAACTCAAAGGTTCGGGGCGCTCCATTCCCGGCTTTCATTTGCGCGACGCGCTGGACCTGGTGGCCAAGCGCCACCCCGGCGTGTTGCTGCGTTTTGGCGGCCACGCCATGGCGGCCGGCTGCACCATTCACGAGGACGGCTTGGACACCTTCGAACAAGGCTTGATTGCGGTTGCACAAGAATGGCTGGACGCCGCCACCCTGACCCGCCGCCTGGAAACCGATGGCCCGCTGGCTCCTGAATACCGCCGCGCGGAACTGGTGGACACCCTGCACAAAGAGGTGTGGGGCCAGGGCTTTGCCGCACCCACGTTCAGCGAAGAGGTCGAAGTGGTGTCGCAGCGGCTGGTGGGCGAAAAACACCTGGCCTTGAAGCTCAAGCACCAGGGCCAGCCGGTGGACGGCATCTGGTTTGGCCACACCGAGCCGCTACCCGCCAAAGTCACGCTGGCGTTCCGCCTGGATGCCGACGAATGGAACGGGGTGCGCCGCGTGCGCTTTTTGGTCGAGGCTGCGCAGGTTTAAGCGCCCGGCATGCCGTGATTGCCAGCCGCCGCCCCGCTTAGGCCAAGCCAGCGCCGGGTGCGGATTCGGCGCGTTGAATCAGCTCAATCTTGTAGCCGTCCGGGTCGGTGACGAAGGCTATCACCGTCGAACCACCCTTTACGGGCCCGGCTTCGCGCGTCACGTTGCCACCGGCCTGCTTGATTTTTTCAACAGCGGCATACGCATCGGGCACACCCAGGGCAATGTGCCCGTAAGCCGTACCCAGGTCGTAGGAATCGACGCCCCAGTTGTAGGTCAATTCCAGCTCGGCATGCTCAGGGTTGCTGCCATAGCCCAAAAAGGCCAGCGAGTAACGGTACTCGGGGTTTTCGGAGCGGCGCAGCAACTGCATGCCCAGGACATGGGTGTAAAAATCGATGGCGCGCTGCAGGTCGCCAACGCGCAACATGGTATGGAGTATTCGCATCGCAGTCAGGCGTGAGGTCCAGGCTCCCTGCCGACGCGCTCAGGCGTGTACTTTGTTGTAGTTGGCAACGCCGTCCATGATTTCTTTATGGGCCGATTCCGCGCCTTCCCAACCCAGAACCTTGACCCACTTGCCTTCTTCCAGGTCTTTGTAGTGCTCAAAGAAATGGGAGATGGTCTTCAACCGCAGCGGGTTCAGGTCTTCGGGCTTGGTCCAGCGGCTGTAGAGCGACAAAATCTTGTTGGTCGGCACTGCCAATACCTTGCCGTCCTGGCCGGCCTCGTCTTCCATTTTCAAAATACCAATGGCACGGCAGGTCACCACCACGCCAGGGATCAGGGGAACCGGCGTAATCACCAACACATCCACCGGGTCACCATCGCCAGAGATGGTTTTGGGCACATAACCGTAGTTGGTCGGGTAATGCATGGCGGTGCTCATGAAACGATCCACAAAAATCGCGCCGGTAGCCTTGTCCACTTCGTACTTCACCGGGTCGGCATTCATCGGGATTTCAATGATGACGTTGAACGATTCGGGGATCTTGTTACCAGGGGTGACGTTATCAAGTGACATGGCTGCTTTCTGAGTGAGAGGGGAATCAAAGGAAGGTAAGGATTAACCCTGATTTTACCGACTTGGCTGCCACGAACCCACTGAGCCGTCATTTTTTCACGTTACAGTCCGCCCGTTGGCCAATCGTCTGCCTCTCTTTATGGAGTTGGCGCTTCGAGGAAGCAACGCAACGGGGCACCGTTTGCGTGGCGCCCCTTTCTAGCGAATCAACTCAGGAGACTCTCTATGACGGGCAACTCAGCGCTGATATTGGCGCTTGTCTGCGGGCTCATCGCCGTAGCATACGGTTTTTGGGCACGCGGATGGATTCTTTCCCAGGACGCTGGCAACGCGCGCATGCAAGAAATTGCGGCGGCCATTCAAACCGGCGCAGCGGCCTACTTGGCCCGCCAGTACAAGACCATTGCCATGGTGGGCGCGGTGTTGACGGTGCTGATTGCGGTGTTTCTGGACAACCTCAGTGCCGTCGGCTTTGTGGTCGGGGCTGTTTTGTCGGGGGCCTGTGGCTTCATCGGCATGAACGTGTCGGTGCGTGCCAACGTGCGTACCGCGCAGGCCGCCACCAAAGGTATTGGCCCGGCCCTGGACGTGGCATTCCGTGGCGGCGCCATCACCGGCATGCTGGTGGTTGGCTTGGGCCTGCTGGGCGTGACAGGGTTTTACTGGTACCTGACGCGCGAAGGTGTTCCTGCCGACAGCAAAGCCTACGCGGCGCTGCTCAACCCACTGATTGGGTTTGCCTTTGGCTCCTCCCTCATTTCCATCTTTGCCCGCCTGGGCGGCGGCATTTTCACCAAGGGTGCCGACGTCGGTGCGGACCTGGTGGGCAAAGTGGAGGCCGGTATTCCGGAAGATGACCCGCGCAACCCGGCGGTGATTGCCGACAACGTGGGCGACAACGTGGGCGACTGCGCCGGCATGGCAGCCGATTTGTTCGAAACCTATGCCGTGACGTTGATCGCTACTATGGTTTTAGGAGCACTTGTTGTAAGCGGGGCGGGCGCAAATGCCGTTTTATATCCCTTAACCTTGGGCGCGGTATCGATCGTGGCCTCCATCATTGGCTGCTTCTTCGTCAAAGCATCCCCCGGCATGAAAAACGTCATGCCAGCCCTCTACAAGGGCTTGGCCATTTCCGGCGTGCTGTCGCTGGTCGCTTTTTACTTTGTCACGCAGTCCCTGTTTCCCTCGGCATTGACGCTGGCAGATGGGCGCGTAGTAGGCGCTGGCGCATTGTTTGGGGCGTGTGCGGTCGGCCTGATTCTGACCGGCGCACTGGTGTGGATTACCGAGTACTACACCGGCACCCAATATGCCCCGGTGCAACATATTGCGCAGGCCTCCACCACCGGGCACGGCACCAACATCATTGCCGGACTGGGGGTGTCGATGCGCTCCACCGCCTGGCCCGTGCTGTTTGTGTGCGCAGCCATCTACACCGCCCACCACCTGGGTGGCCTGTACGGCATCGCTGTGGCTGCCACATCCATGCTGTCCATGGCCGGCATTGTGGTGGCACTCGACGCCTACGGCCCCATTACCGACAACGCCGGTGGTATTGCCGAAATGTCGGAACTTCCTGCCAGCGTGCGCGACATCACCGACCCCCTGGACGCTGTGGGCAACACCACCAAAGCGGTGACCAAAGGTTATGCCATTGGCTCCGCTGGCCTGGCCGCGCTGGTGCTGTTTGCCGACTACACCCACAAACTCGAAGGTCTGGGGGCGCACATTTCATTCGACCTGAGTGAGCCCAAGGTCATCATCGGCCTGTTTATCGGCGGGCTGATTCCTTACCTGTTTGGCGCCATGGCCATGGAAGCGGTCGGACGTGCTGCGGGCTCGGTGGTGGTAGAGGTGCGCAGGCAGTTCCGCGACATCAAGGGCATCATGGACGGCACCGGCAAACCCGAATACGACACTGCAGTCGACATGCTGACCACAGCTGCCATCAAGGAAATGATGATCCCCAGCCTGTTGCCCGTAGTCGCCCCCATTTTGGTGGGCCTGGTACTGGGCCCGGCCGCATTGGGCGGTTTGTTGATGGGCACCATCGTGACCGGCCTGTTTGTGGCCATTTCCATGTGCACCGGCGGCGGTGCATGGGACAACGCCAAAAAATACATTGAAGATGGCCACCATGGTGGCAAGGGTTCCGACACGCATAAGGCTGCGGTAACCGGCGACACCGTGGGTGACCCCTATAAAGACACCGCTGGCCCCGCAGTGAATCCCTTAATCAAAATCATCAACATCGTGGCCTTGCTGATTGTGCCCTTGATGATGAAAATCCACGGTGTTTAAGCACCTGTTTGCTCAAAAAAGCCCGCGCGAGCGGGCTTTTTTGTACCCACACCAAACCGCGACCCATCGCACCTGCGGTACTATTGTGAACGCGCCGCATGGCGTGTATCGATCACCAGCCCCCAGTGAAAATACTCGTAGTTGACGACCACGTTCTCGTGCGTGAAGGTCTGTGCCAGGTCCTCAAAGGCATTGACGAATCGGTATGTGTTTTACAGGCCGGCACCTGCGCGCAGGCTTTTGCGGCCGCCCAGTCCCACGCGGACCTGGATCTGGTATTGCTGGACTACCACCTCCCCGACATGAATGGTCTGGATGCGCTCGGCATCTTTGGACAGCGCCATCCGGAACTGCCCATCATCATGCTGTCGGGCTCGGTTAATGCATCCGTCATGCGCCAAGTCGTGCGCAGCGGGGCCGCAGGCTTTGTCACCAAGTCGAGTTTGAGCGAAGAGTTGTTGCGTGCCATCCGGCAGGTGCTCGACGGCGGGGTGTACGTGCCGCAGGAACTCGACCATCCGAACGCCCCTGGTTTGCTGCCCGATGAATTCAGCGACAAGCCGGCACTCACACAACGGCAGGAACTGGTGCTGCGCGGGCTTATTGACGGTCGATCGAACCGCGAAATCAGCGAGTCGCTGAACATTTCTGACGAAACCGTAAAAACCCATGTAACGGCCATACTGCGGCACTTTTCCGTCCAAAACCGGACCCAAGCGGTCGTTGCCGCGGCGCGCCGGGGTTACCGTGGATCGTCCAACCTGTAAGCGCTAGCCGCCGCGTCCCCGCGAAACCATTGCTGTGCGTCGCAAAAACGCCCGCAGTTTTGCCGGACGCACCGGTTTGTGCAGCAATATAAGCCCCGCATCTCGCGCAGCTTGCAGCAGGCCCCCATCCGTATCCCCGCTGACCAGGCACGCGGCCACGTCGCCACCCAACATATTCCTCACCGTGGCAATCGCGTCCAGGCCGGTTCCCGCGTCACCCAGGCGGTAGTCACTCACAATGACATCGGGCACGAACCCGTTTTGCAGCGTCTTGACAGCCTGATCGAGGCTGAGCACGGCACACACCGTGCAGCCCCAGGCATGCAACAAGGTTTCAACGGCATCCCGCGCCATGGCATCGTCTTCAATAACCAATACCTGCAAGCCATCTAGTTCCATGGGTTGGGTGCCAACGTCGTCGCCAGCAGTGGCGCGCGCCTGCGGGGCCAAGGCGATAGGAACACAAATTGAAAACCGCGTGCCACACCCCAAATTCGATCGCAAAGCAAGCGCATGCCCCAACAAGCGCGCGCTGCGTTCCACAATACTCAAACCAAGACCCAGGCCGTGCCTGCGGTCGCGCCCTGCATTCCCGACCTGATAAAACTCCCGGAAAATGTGCGACTGCTGCTCGGGAGAAATGCCGATGCCGCTATCCCATACCTCGATTCGCAGGTCCTGTCCATGGTTCTCAAGGCGCCCGGTCAGCAAAACCGAACCCTGCTGCGTGTAGCGAATGGCGTTGTGAACCAAATTCATGACGATTCGCTGCAAAACCAGAGCGTCGGTCAGCACATGTGCATTGCTGTTGCGCACGCGAAAGCGCAGCCCTTTGGCTGCAGCCAGGGGCTCCAATGCAACCCGAACGGCATCAAACAGGGCGCCAACGCTTACTGCACCGGGATTGATTGCCACCACACCCGACTCCAATCGGGACAAATCCAGCAAACCGTCCAGCAGATCCTGCATTGCCTGGACCGAATCCTCGATATTGCCCACCAGCTTTCGAACCTGCAGGTCCATGGGCAGTTGCCCCAAACGGGCAACAAACAAGCCCAGCGCGTGCACGGGTTGGCGCAAATCATGGCTGGCGGCCGACAGAAAACGGGATTTGGCCAACGTTGCCGACTCTGCCTCCTCTTTCTTCAAGCGCAGCGCGTCCGTGACATCGGCTACACGCTGCTCCAGTTCATCACGGCCCCACGCCAACTGGATCGCCATGCTGTTAAGGTCCGACTGCACTTGATAGAGCGGGTCGTTGTGATCCAGGTGGGTGTCGATGGCAAAGTCACCCTTTCCGATGCGCTGAATGCGGCTTGAAACACGGGTGATGGGGCGCATCACCAGCGTGCCCAGCCGTGCTGCCAGCAATCCACCCAACAACAGCCCGAGCAGACCAACCGCCAACGATACGTACAAAACCGCGCTTTCACGTGCGTGCAATCGGTCACGCGAAATTTCTATCACGACATGCCCCAATACTTTGGGAACCGGTGGCGCTGACTGGCTGGGGGCGGCAAACAAATCGTAAAGTTCAACCGTGCTGGATTCAATCGGCAGAATCCAGATGTCCCGGTTGCCCTCCTGCGACGAAGAAACACCGCCGCGGTGCATCAGTTCGGCATAACTGGCAACAACCGGCACACCAACACGCGTCAAGAGTACCCCTTCAGAATCGAATATCGCCACGGCCTGCACACCCGGTTCACTCAGAGTGGACTCACAAATGCGCTGCAAGCTGGCCCGATTGCCTGAAAACACACCGTATTCACTCGCCTGGGCCAATCGATTGACCAGCAGCTTGGACCATTGGGTATGCGCTTCACGCATGTCGCCCAATCGACTGAACGCGAAGTAGCCCACCAAGCCCGCAACAACCAGCGCCACCGGCAACAGCGACGTGGCCAGGATGCGTGATCGAATGGTTACCCGTCTCATGGCCGTTTCTCCAGTCGATGCAGTCGTTCAGCGAGCGATGCGCCATCGAGCACCAGCTCCAATGAACGCGCCACATACGCATTGACACCCACCACATACTCCACTGGATATTGCGGTGCTGGAAGTGGCCCACCCTGCACCACGGTTTTGGCCATAGCGGCCGCTTGAACGCCAATCTGGGAGGGTGTTGTGTACAGCGACAACAAGGCGCCAGCCCTCACATAGGCGGGTGAAAATGCCATTACAGGAACCCGGGCCCGGTAGGTGGTGAGCAGGATGTTTGAAATATTGGCGCTGTTAAATACCTGCGGATCGGCGATTGCCAGCAAGACATCTGCCTCATCCAGTGCGGCTTTCAATCCAGCAAAAATTGCCCCGTCTGGCCCAACCGAACCGCTGGCCAATTCCAGACCGCGTGCCTGCGCCGCCGCGGCCAATTGACGCTGGTGGGACACGGAATCACGCCCCCACAATACGCCCACCTTCCTTGCGTCCGGCAAAGCCAGCTTCAGCAAGTCAAGCTGGCGACCCACGGGATGATCGAGATACAAGGCCGTCAGCGGCGAGGACGGCTTTTTTGCTGCATCGCCAATGACCCCCTCAAAGACCGCACGTGGAATCATGGCAGCGATGACCGGCACTTGCACATTACTGGCGAGCACCTGGATCAGCGCATCGCGACCCAGTGCAATAACCACCCGGCTGTGCCCCAGCAAGGCCGTGTCCGCTGGCGTCCATTCACTGACGGAACGCACCCCAACATTGCCCCGCAATGTGGGGCTGCGCTCCAACTCCGACACCAGAACATCACGTACTTCACCATAACCCGTGCTGCGGTCACTGGCCACAATGACCACCGCCGCCGCCTGCGCCAGCCCCATGCTGCACAGCATGCTTGCCACGCAGACCAGTTGGCGCAGGATCAGCCCGAGCGAAATGGCGGTTCTAGTTTTCAAAACGCATAGTCACCATGGTTCGTCGATCAAAATAGAATTTTCGATCGCCATCGCGGTAAGGAATGTCCACGTTCTGGACGGTGAGTGCCAATTCAGTCGAAGAGCGACCGGTTTTGAAGGTCTTGCCCACCCGCAAATCCGTGCGGCCCATTGAATACAAAGGCCCGGTGCCACCGTTGGACATCAAAGCGGTTTCTTCAGCACGTTGGTGCAGCATGGACACCGACACATGGGACCCGAAAGTGTGCATCACAGACAAAGAACCCGCGTACCGTGGTGCGCCGTGGGATACACGGAAGCCTTGGGTATCAAAAGGGTCCACAGGGGGTGCAACGCCCGCAATATCGGTCCACGTTTGTGTGAAGAAGACATGAGTGGCAGGAGTAGGCTTCCAGCTCCACTGCCACTCCGCGCCCGTGATGCGGTAATTGTCAATGTTTCCGAAGTCTATTGGGTCGCTGTTGTATACCGTCGCAATGCTGTCCGTCACGCGCTCGTTGAACACACGCAAATCGGCGCTAATACCTGCCGATGGCAGGTTCAGGTTGTAGCCCAACTCCTGGGACCGGATGTACTCCGGCGCAATGTTGCCGGTGGCTTGCACGGTGGTCTGCAACAAACTCCCATCAACCCCGTAATACCGAACGGCCGCAAATTTCTCGGTCGCGCTTGGTGGCCGAAAACCACTGGAGACACCCGCACGCACGGTATGCCCTTCACCCAGACGCCAGTTCAACATGACCCGCGGCGATGCCGTATCTCCACCCAAACCACTTTGCTCAACCAGCGCACCCGCATTCAAAATCACGGTCGGCAGGATTCTCCACTCGGCATTGCCAAACACCCGTGCATATTCGGTCGTCACCTGCTCACGCGTATCGAAATAGGCGCGGGAAAATATTTTTTCGCGACGCAGTTCGGTCCCCCAAACAGAACGCAATGCCGGCGAATGGCGCACGGTATGTTGTAGCGTCAGCGCATCGTTGACATCGTGGCCGCTGAAGTCCAGTGGCATTCCGTAATTGGCGGCCCCCACAGCGTCGGTCAGGTACGCAAAGGCATCTGCAATCTTGTTTTCGGTATGCGACGCCGTGATCGCCAGGTCCTGATCGTCGCCGAACGGCGCACGCCAGTCTATTTGCACGAAACGCGCCCCCATGTAACGCATGCGTGCGTTGTTGCCCACGTCGCCGGGCGTACCACGCCCCGCGTCCACATCTACGCCGCCTGCCCGCACATCCCATTCATGCCCACCCGAGGCAGTGTGGTGACTGGAAAAATGAAACCGGTCTATCTGGTTTTGCCCAAAAGCGCCACGCAAACCCGAGTCACCGCGTTTGTCTGCACTCACGCGGTAGGCGGCACCCGAATCCCCCCAACCCAGCCGTGCACCCGCATCCGCCACCCCGTTTTCGCCCGCCGCAAGATTCACCGCTGTGCCAATGGTTTCGCGTACATCGCGGGAAACAATATTCACAACCCCCAGGAAGGCGCGCGCACCATACGCAGCGGAATTGGTACCGCGCAGCACTTCAATGCGCTCCACATCGTCCAAGGCCAATGTTTGCAAGCCCACGCCGGAGGACCCCATCAGGTACCCCGAATAAACCGATCGCCCATCCACCAATACCTGCAGCCGGTTGGAATAGTCATCGCTGCGCCCGTGGTAACTGGCCATGGGCGCATCGGTTTCAAACGAAGTGGTGGTTTGAAACCCGGGGACCAGACGCAACAAATCCGTCAAATCCCTTGCGCCCGACATGCGTATGAAGTGCCGGTCCAATATGGTCACAGCCCCCGGCGTATCATCAAGCCGCTGCGCAAGCCGAGAGACGGAAAGCACAATCGGCATTTCTGCCAGAAAGTCCTGCTCCGTGAGCGCCGACGCACCCGTTTGTGCGCCTGCACCTGTGCCATGGATCAATGTGAACAAAACAAGGTATTTTTTTATCATGGGAGCGATTTCCAGCGATTTCGGTTTACTTATTCAAACCGCCCGATTTTGCATCGGTCGCCGTAGCAAAGTCGGAAAAGACAACGGAAAATAGTGCCATGTCCGAACGATCTACCCCCCGCGTACTGCCCCTGATCGACGAACGCCAGCAATCAATACCGGTTCCCACTGGGCCGTTTCACCATCCGGATCGATTGGCTGCACACACCGCGCTGTCTGACACGCTGGGGCGCAATCTGCGCGATTTGCGCATCAGCGTGACCGACCGCTGCAACTTCCGCTGCAACTACTGCATGCCCAAGGAAGTCTTTGACAAAGACTACCCCTATCTGCCCCACACTGCCCTGCTGTCGTTCGAAGAAATCACCCGCATTACCCGGCAGTTCGCACGCCATGGCGTGCAAAAAATCCGCCTGACCGGTGGTGAGCCGCTGCTGCGCAAGAACATTGAAGGTCTGATCGAACAGCTCGCCACCCTGCGCACCCCTGCGGGTAAACCACTGGATTTGACACTCACCACCAACGGATCGCTACTGGCACGCAAAGCCCTGGCCTTGAAGGCGGCAGGCCTGCAGCGCGTCACCGTCAGCCTGGATGGACTGGATGACGCGGTTTTTCGCAGCATGAACGATGTCGATTTTCCGGTCGCGGATGTGCTGTCCGGCATTGACGCGGCGCAAGCGGCGGGCTCGGCCCGATCAAGGTCAACATGGTGGTCAAACGTGGCACCAATGACCATGAAATCATTCCCATGGCGCGCCATTTCAAAGGCAGTGGAATCGTGTTGCGTTTCATTGAATACATGGATGTCGGTGCCACCAACGGATGGCGCATGGACGACGTCATGCCATCGGCTGAAGTCATCACACGTCTGCAAAGCGAGTTTTCACTGGTGCAATTGGAACCCAACAGCCCGGGAGAAACGGCACGGCGCTGGGGTTACGCCGATGCATCCGGTGCACACAACCCTGCACAGGGCGAAATCGGCGTCATCAGCAGCGTGACGCAGGCCTTTTGCGGCGATTGCAACCGCGCCCGGCTCTCCACGGAGGGTCAGCTCTACTTATGCCTGTTTGCCAACCAGGGCTACGACCTGCGCAGCCTGCTGCGCGGCCAGGCCAGCGATGACGACCTGGCTTCTGCCATTGGCCATATCTGGAGCGGCCGTTCCGATCGGTATTCGGAGCTGCGTGCAGGGCTGCCGAGCGACACGCGCAGCGGCGGTCGGCGTGTGGAAATGAGCTATATCGGCGGGTGAACTGCGCCTTGGCTGGCCGGGTTTTCCAGGATCAGGCCCGCCGTGTCGATTGCCAAACTGGGCGACACCCAGGAAATGCAAGTCCTGCTTGCCTGCTTTGGTCTGGCGATGCGGATTGGTGTACTGTGCATTTGTCGATTTATTGGATCAAATTGGGCTCTACCGCTTGCCTGGCCTGCGCAAGCAGCTATCTAATTTATAGCATTTATCTGTCGATCCAAGGATGCCGCTACACCGCATCCCCAAACGCCGCCTGCTCCAGCACCGCATGGTGCTGCTGCCAGAGCGGCATGTGGCGTGCCACCAGCGCCCAGAAGGCCTTGGTGTGGTTCTTCTCCACCGTGTGGCACAGCTCGTGCACGATCACGTAGTCCTGCACGCTGGCGGCCAGCTCCATCACGCGGGGGTGAAACTCCAGCACGTTGTGGGTATTGCAGCTGGCCCAGCGGCTCTGGAAGGTGCGAATACGCGCCAGCGTGGCCTGCAAGCCGGTTTGGCGCTCCCAGTGGCGCACACGTAGCAGCAACTTACTCAACGCGCGCTGGCGGTAGAAATCTTCCAGCAAAGGGGCCAGCAACTGTGGCGCCATGCTGCGGCCCGTGGGGCACTCCAGCACAAAGCGCGAAGCGGTGAAGGTCAAGCGCGCCACCGCCAGCTCCGGCGCGTGGCGCACGTCGACAAAGTACGTGCGTCCGCTATAGCGCAAGCGGCTGCCGGTGACCACATGGCCGCTCTCCTGTGGCTGCGCGACCTGGGCTTGCTTTTCGCGTATCCAGCGGGCGCGCTGGCGCACCAGCGCCTCTTGCTCCTCCAGTCCCACACGCGGCCCGCGCAGCAGCACCGGCGCGCCGCGCTCCACCGTCACGTAATGGCGCTTGAGGCGTGCGTCCACCCGAAAGCACCACTCAATGCGGGTTTGGCCGTAGTGCAGCGTATGAACCGGTGCGGCCATGTCAGTTTTTCAGCAAGATGTCCAGAATGCGCCCCGCATGGTCACGCGCCACGCCGCGCTCCCACCCGGCCAGCGGCATCAGCAGCTTGCGCAGCAGGTCTTTCACGTCCGGATGCAATTGCGGCATCTGCTTCCAGTGGGCGGCCAGCGTGCGCGCCAGCTCGGGGTCGGCAAACAGTTGCGTGGTGGCAGCCTGGGCGGTGTCGGCATCCAGCAGCGCAGCCAGGTAGTGGTACACGGCGGACTGTGCTGCGGTGGCAAAGCCGGTGTTGTCTTTCTCGCGAACCCGCGTGCCAAACAGCTCCAACTGCTCTAAAAACTGCACCTGACTGATGCGCCCGGCTTTCTCCTCGGCCAGCAGCTTGTCCAGCTCGGCGGCCAGCTTGTCAAAAAAACCGGGGTCTTTGTCGCGCCCGGTGGCAATGGTGTGTTTGAGCTGGTTTTTCATCACCAGCGCCTGGCTGCCGGGGTTGGCCAGTGCTTTGAGGCGCGCCATGTCGCCCGCGTTCAAGATGGACACCTCTTTGCCCAGCAAGCTGTGCGCAGGGCTGGCGGCCACATACTCGTCCAGCAGGCGCTGCAGCAGGGCACTCTCCAGCCGGGTAATGCGCTCGCGCTGGGCACCTTCGGGCAGCTTGTCGCGCAGCATCAGGCGCACTTCGCCAAACAGGGTGAAGTAGGGTTTGAACGGCACGCCCCGCACATCGGGCAGGATGATGTCCACACTGCGGTTGAACTGCTTGACCCGCTCCAAAAAGTCTTCCACCGCGTCCAGCCGCGTGGCCGGGTCCAGGTGGCGCTCGGCGTCGAGCTTGTAGGCGTCGCGCTCGCGCACCGGGTCGTGCTGGCGCGGCAGCAGTTTCAAAATGCGCTCCAGTGTGACCTGCAGTTTGGGCAACTCGCTCTCCACGCTTTGCCACACCTGCTGGGGCGTCACATCGCCGCCGTACATCTTGAGCGCTTCGTCCAGCTCGTCCACCACACCGTGGTAGTCCACGATATAGCCCGCATTTTTGTGCGGCGGCAGTGTGCGGTTGACCCGCGCAATGGCCTGCAGCAGCGTGTGTTCTTTAATGGGTTTGTCCAGGTACATGGTGCCCACAATGGGCGCGTCCCAGCCGGTGAGCAGCATGTCCGACACAATCACCAGCCCTACCGGGTTGTCCGTCTGCGGGAACAGCTTGCCGACAAAGTTGGTAATTTGCTCAGCGGGCATGGCCACCGGCTCCTTACCCGCTTTTAGCTCGTCGCGCACCCGCTCTTCAATGGTGATGACTTTCTTGATGTCCACCTTGTACTGCGCCGCCGCTTCTTGCACCGACCAGCCCGTGCGCTGCGCCGTCATGCCCGCCAGCGACACCACCACCCGGCTCTCGAACGTGGGCAAGCCCTGCTTGGCACGCTCTCGCATCAGCGCGTCGATCCGATCTTTGTAGGCCACCGCCTGGTCGCGCCCGTCGCACACCAGCATGGCTTTCAGGCCCTTGGCCTGCACATTGGCAATGAAATGCTCCACCAAGTGGGCCGCCACCTGCTCCATGCGCCCACCAGCCGTGCGCCAGCGGCGCAGCAACTCGCGCTGCAGGGCCAGTTGTTTCGCTTCTGGCAAGTGCGCAAACTGGTCTTTAAAGGCCTTGTCCAGCCCCGCGTCCGCCACCAGCGCCACCCAGGCGTCGATGTATTTGATAGGCAGCGTGGCCCCGTCGGCCACCGCCTCGTGCAGGCGGTATTCGTCAATGTAGACACCGCCGCCAAACTCGCCCAGCGTGTGTTTGTCGTCCTGCAGCAGCGGGGTGCCGGTAAAGGCAACGAACTTCGCCTGCGGCAGGCTGGCCCGCATAAAGGCGGCCAAAAAGTCGTACTGGCTGCGGTGCGCTTCGTCCACCAGCACGTAAAAATTGGGCTTGCTGCTCAGCACGCGAAAGTGCACCTTCTCACGCGCCAGCTCTACCCACTGCGCGGGCTTCATCACCCCCTCGGCATCCACTTGCCCATGGTGCACATTGCGCTCGTGCAGCATGTAAAAGTCTTTGCCCTCGCGCACGCGGCGGTGGCGCTGGGCCTGGCCGGGGTCGGCATCGTCGGTGTTGCTGTCGGTTTCAGCGTCCGCGTCGGTCGTGTCTGTGGCTGTGGCTGAGTTGGCGGAGTTTTCACCCTCCTGAAACTTTTGCACCGTGCTGGTGAACACGCTTCCGTAGTCGTTGCCCAGCAGCTTCACCAGACCGTCTACGGATACGGCCTGTATGGCACGTATACCCACGGCGTGAAAGGTCTCGAAAATTTGCTTGTCCAGGTCTTTGCGGTCGGTCAGCACCAGCACCGTGGGGTTGCCCAGGCCCGTGCTGTCGGCGCGCAGCATGCGGGCCAGCAGCGCCATGGTGAGTGACTTGCCGCTGCCCTGCGTGTGCCACACCACGCCGCCCTGGGGAGTTGGCGCGGTGAGCCGCTGCACCGCCTTGCGCACCGCGCGCCACTGCTGGTAGCGCGGCAGCTTCTTCACGGTTTTGCCCTCGCGGGTTTCAAACAGCACAAAGTGGGTTACCAGTTGCAAAAAGCGGCTGGGCTCGAACAGCGCCCACAGCAACTGGTCTTGCTCGATGGGCTCCTGTTCCGCAGGCAAACCGCGCAGCGCCGCCACCGTGGCCAGCTCGTCCGCCTGCAGGCGGTAGCGGGCGTAGGCCTCGGGCTGGTTGCCCACCGCACCGTAACGCCCGGCGCGGGCGTTGAGCGCTACACACACCTGATTGAACACAAACTGCGGCGCAAAGCTGCGCTGGTAGCCATCCAGCTGCGCCAGCGCTTCGTCCAGCCGGTGGTGGCTGGCCTTGCATTCGATGATGGCCAGCGGCAGCCCGTTCACAAACAGCAGCAAGTCGGGCCGAAAACCATCGCCGTCCGCGCTGCGGCCCACGTACTGGCTGACCACATGGAAGTCGTTGCGCGCAGCGTCCGTTGCATCCAGAAAATGCACGCTGCGCATCAGGCCTTGCGCATCGGCCAGTTGAATGTCACTGCGGTGCAGCACCTGCTGCCAAAACGTCTGGTTGGCGGCCAGTAAGTCGGTGGCCACGCGCTTGCGCAGCTCCAAGAGCGCCGCGTCCACCCCACCCGGCGCGCTGGCCAGCCAGGGGTTGAGCGCCAGCAGGCGCGGTCGCAACACATCCTCCAGCACCGGGGCCAGGTGGCGCAGGCCCCCATTGACCGCACTGCCCGGCACATGCGTGTAGCCCAGCGTTTGCAGCCAGGCAATGGCGGGCAGTTCTACGCCCTGTTGTTCTGCGCTCATGCGGCTCCCTTGTATTTTTCTATGACCGGCGACAAAAAGACGCCCAATTGCACCCAATTACGGAACCACGGGCCCCACCCTAAACACCCAGCACATGCCAGTAAGGCGCAAAGCCCTCGCGCACGCACTGGGTCACCAGGGTCACAAAGTCGGCCACATTGCCCTCCACGTGCGCCTTGTCCAGCGCCTCGTAATAGGCCAAGCGGCGCTCCACGGGTAGCACCACCGCCGGAAAGCCCGCCTTGAGCAGCTCCAGGTTGAGCAACAGGCGGGCCGTGCGGCCATTGCCATCGACAAACGGGTGAATTTTCACAAAGTCCATATGCAGGCGTGCCGCCCGCTCCACCGGGTGCAGGGCGGTGGCCTCATGGTCAATCCAGTGCATCAGCGCGGCCATTTGCTCGGGCACCAGCAGCATGTCGGGCGGCACATGGCGGGCACCGGCAATGGTCACGTTCAGTTGGCGGTAGACACCGGCGTTGTCATCGTCAATTTGCTTCAAGATCAAGCGGTGCAGATTGCGAATTTGCCACTCGCTCAAAGGCTCGGCGCGGCGCACCACGTCTTCCACATACAAAATGGCGTCGCGGTGGTTGATGGCCTCAAAGTGCTCGCGCATCAGCTTGCCGCCCACGGTAATGCCCTCCAGCACCACCTTGGTTTCCATCAGCGTCAGCGTGTTGCCCTCGATGGCGTTGGAGTGGTAGGTCCAGCGCAGCACCAGCTCATCGTGCAGATTGCGCAGCGCGGCCTGCGGCAAGGGGCGCAGCGCATCCAGCCGGGCTTTGAGGGCGTCGAGTTCGGCAAAGTTTGTCATCACTGACCCAACGGATGCTCGGTGATGAACTGGCGCAAAGCCGCATTCACCCGGGTTTGCCAGCCCTTGCCGGTGGCCTTGAAGGCGTCCAGCAAATCTGCATCCAGGCGAATGGCGGTAAACACTTTGGTCTCGTCTGCCTTGGGGCGACCGCGTGGGCGCTTCATGGCGACCAAGGCGGCATAAGTCTCCGGCGCGAATGCTTCGCTGGCGGGCTTTGCCTTGGCAAACCAAGCATCATCCAGTTCACGGGCATCGTCATCCGCCGCAATGCCTGCGTTGATGGCCGCATTCTCTTGCGGTGTGGGGCTGATGTGCCCAGCTTTAAGTTTTGGCATAGATTTTTTCCTCACGCTTGTTGGCCTTGCGCAGGCTGATCACACGCACAGCATCGGTGCGCAGGCAAAACACCATCACATGCAGGCAGTTGCCAATGTAGTCCGTCGTTTCAAACCGTGGCTCGGCATCTGCCAGCGACAAGCCGTGCTTGCTGAGACTGCTTTGGTCTTTGGGTGGATCGAATTCGTAATTCACGCTATTTATTGTATAAACATTAATTAGTTTTTGCCATCACTTTTTGCACCCGCACCCGCCACTCCCCGGTTGAGCAGCTTTTGCATGAGGCCGCGTTTGACTACGCCCAATACGGGTGTGCCTGCCAATTTGGCCCCATACCCATAGAGTTTGCGGGGTGGCAATAGGCACCAACAGAGCGTTGCAGGCATCGCGCCAAGCCACCCCGTTGCCGGACTGCTGGCGCAGCAAGTAGCGCAGCATTAACAAAATGCAAAACAGCTTATCCCGACGCGGGAGTAGCGGTGCGCTCCACTCGGGCTCGTTCATCGTCATCGGCTTGATGGACAAATCCCGATTCCACAATCGGCTGTGGTGGGCACACACATTACGGACATAGGTCAACACGTGCAACCAATCTTGCAAACGCTTCGGGTGCAGGCTCAATGGATCAGCAATTGCCTTTTTGTCGGGGTTCTGCATGCCTTTGAACAGCCGCGACAGGCTGCCAAGGCTAATCAGCTCAGACATCATCCACACCGGCATGCTGGGAAAACCTTGGTAGTTCTCTTGGTAATGGGCCACAAAGCTTGGAAGTTGCGTCGTCTGCAAACGATCAACCCAACCGGTGTGATCAAACTGAAGATGGAAATGCTGGGGATCCTCATGGCCAAATGCGCCGTACCGCATGCCCAGGTGGTACGTGACTGCAGTGCGCAAGGCCACCTCAATACGCTCCAGCGCATCCAACACCAGCAAGCGCAGCTGACGGTCGAACTCGTACAGCGACTGGATGGCCTCCAACGAGGTGCCGGGCTGCAAGTCACTTGATTTACCGCCCTGCGGTGCGGACTGGCGAAAAGGATACCAATACGCGCTCAAGCGGTAGTAGCTGACGCGGGCCAACACATCCAGCGCCGCCGGTCTGTCAGCAACCTTCAAACCACGCCGCTCCAGCAGCGCGAGTTGGTCCGCAAAGGACAGCGCCTGTTTGGCGTACGGAATCTTGTTGTGTGTGGCCATGAGAGAAAACTTTCAGGCAAAAAAAAGCCGCCAAGGTTGCGCATTGTTAAGAGGCGTGGCGGCTGTGTTGCTATGAATTATAGCGGGCTGGCACCCCACCGGACTCCCCGGTAGCCTTCATCAGGCCGCGTTTGAGGTTGGTAGTGGGTTTGGGTGGTAGTGGTGCCCACAACCTCTGGCGATCTGCCGCGTGTTCAACGCCGTGGCAGCCGGCAAGGTGGTGAAGAGGGTTTGCATCAGGCCCTGTTCTGATGGCCACGAAAACGTTGGCGCAGATCTGCCGACTTCGACGATCGACGTCAAGCTTGTCGTCCACGTCGGTGAGAATGGCGGCGAATTGGTTGCCCTTGGGGAGGGAGGGGAGCCTCCGATGGGAAGCATCAATCATCCTTTGGGTTCACCACGCATTCGGCTGTGCCAGCGCGGACATTGCCCGTAAAGGCCTCTCATGGGCCTGCATTGGTCATCCACCGTTGCCACCCGCCACCCAGAATCCCCCCAGCTCGGTGTCTTGAGCTCGGTATGACGGGTGCCAGCGCCTGGGGTGCCTGCCGCGGTGAAAGGTTTGCATCAGGCCCTGTTTGAGGGTCTGGGTGGCGCTGATCTGGCGGGCGATCACGTCCAGCTTGTCGTCCACAGCGGTGAGGATGGCGGCGATTTTTTGTTGTTCGGGGGGCGCACATGGAAGCGAAAGCCAACGTGCAATACTTGAGCCCGCGCTGAACCATCTCCCCAGATGGCACTGACGCTAACCAAGCTGAATCCAAGAAATTCTTGCGCCCCATGGCGAAAGGCCCTGATGTTTCTGTGGTATGTTTACTTCGCCTGTGGAGCTTCCCCGCACCAAAATAAGAATCCCCGAGGCAAGCAGATCTTGATCGGCCTTGGCTTTCCATCGCGCACGCAAGCGCCTTTCAGTTGGAGAGTCCAGCTCAAATCCCTCCGATACGCCCACGGGTCTCTGCGCAATTGCCCAAGCTCCCAACGCACCACCCCACCGCCGTTTCCTTGTAGCCCGGTTTCCCCACCCCACTCACAATCCGCCCTCCACCAAGCCCAACTCCGCCAGATACCCATTCAGCCGCGCATCCACGGCCTTCTCTTCTTCGGCCAGTTCAACCAATTGCACCAAGGTGGCCGCCACATCCACCAGGTCTTCCTTCTGCCCGTTGTCGATGTAGCGGGCAATGTTGAGGTTGCCGTCGTTAGCGCGGATTTCATCCAGGCTCACCACGCGGCAGTAGTGGTCTACCTGCGCTTGCACTTCAAACGCGGCGCGGTGGGTGGCGACGATGCGCTGCACGTCCTGCGGGCGCAGGCTGTTTTGCGCCTTGCCCTCGGCATAGTCGCGGCTGGCGTCGATGATGATGAGCTTGCCTTGCAGCGCTTTGGGCTTGCGTTTGTTCAGGATCAGCACGCAGGCCGGAATGCCGGTGTTGTAGAACAGCGCAGACGGCAGGCCGACGATGGCTTCGATGAGGTCGCCGGGCTGGCTGCCCTGGGCGGCGCTGGTGCCAAAGAGCAGGCCTTCGCGGATCTTGCCTTCCTCGCCACTGCGAAACAACACGCCGTGCGGCAGGATGATGCCCATGCGGCCATCGGCCTTGAGGCTGGCCAGCATGTGCTGGGCAAACGCCAAATCGGCATAACCACGCGGGGGGATGCCGTAGAAGAAGCGGCTGTGGGGGTCGTTCACCGTTTTGTAGTTGGGTGATTTGGGCTTTTTGCCGTTGCTGCTGTCTTGCTCGGTCTCGGTTTCTATCTCCAGCGGGCTCCACCAGGCTTTGGCGCTGAAGGGGGGGTTGGCGATCACCCGGTCGAAGGTTTGGAGGTGGCCCCCAATCAGGTGTTTGGGGTCTACCAGCGTGTCGCCATGGGCTATTTGCCCGTGCATGTTGTGCAGGTACAGGTTGAGCTTGGCAATGGCCCAGGTGCCCAGATTTTTCTCCTGGCCAAAGAGCTGCACATTGGGCTGGCCCATGACGGTGGCGTTGTCCACGGGCAGCGCGGCGACGTGGTGGGCGCTTTCCACCAGCATGCCGCCACTCCCACAGGTTGGGTCGTACACGCTGTGGCCAGGGCGGGGGTCGATGAGTTCCACCACCAGTTGCACCACGGTTTTGGGGGTGTAGAACTCGCCGCCCTTCTTGCCCGCGTCGTCGGCAAACTGTTTGATGAGGTATTCGTAGGCGTCGCCCAGCATGTCGGCCTTGTAGAGGTCGGCATTGCCCAGCTTGTACTGGTTGAAGTGGCGTAGCAGGCGCTGCAGGGTGGCATCTGACAGCACCCGTTTGTCACCATATTGGGTGGCGGTGAGAACGTGTTGCAGGCTGGGGTTGTGGGCTTCGATGGTGGCAAAGGCTTTGTCCAGCGCCTCGCCAATGTTCTGGGTGCGGGCCGTCAGTGTGGGCCAACGGGCGTCGGGCGGGAACGGGCCCCATTGGTCTTGCACGTCTTCCTCGGCATCGGCTTGAGTGAGTTTTTCGTCCAGCACCTTGGTGCGCACGCGTTCGTCGAACACGTCGTTAAAGCGCTTGAGGAATAGCAGGCCAAAGATGTAGTTTTTGAAGTCGGACGAGTCGATGGAGCCACGCAGGATGTTGGCGGACTCCCATAGCCAGCCCTCCAGGGTTTCGAGGGTGAGGCGGCTGGGGGTGGTGGGTGCGGCAGCGATGGTGGCGGCCAGAGTGGGGGCGGTAGACATGGCTGGCATTGTGCCATCTGCGAGCCGCTTGTTTGCTCCTGAATTTATAGCTGTCTCCGCACGCCAGACGTGCGCAAAGGCACTATTTGACGCACAAACAATGAGACTGCAACACATGCCATTGGCATGCCCTGGCTCACATCCCTGTCCGAACTGGGGCTGTGGGGTGCAGTGCGGGCGCTCAAAATTTAAGCCCAATCGGGCTGTAGCGCCCGTGGGACGTGCGGGGACAGCTAGCGCCACCCAGTGGCATACGCTGCTCGGGGTTCGTCCAAGTCAAGACTACGCGTCGTTTGGTGTTGCTTGCGTTGGCCTTCGCTTGGGTCCACCGGTGACCACGACCTCCACCACACTGTCGTAGACGTCAATCCGCTTGTCGTGCAGGGGTATGGTCGTGCCGTTGATCCGGTTGCTGGCGAGTTTTGCCAAATCGACATCGGCCACCACGATTTGTTCCATGTTAGGTGAGCCCTCAGCGGCAATGCCATCCCGTGCGAAAGGAAAGTCTGACGGCGTGATGATGGCAGCTTGCCCGAAATGGAGCCCCAATCCCTCCACCGAAATTTGCCCTACCGTGCCTGTCATGGCCACGTAAACCTGGTTTTCAATGGCGCGCGCATGGCAGCAATAGCGCACACGCCAGTAGCCTTGTCGGTCGTCTGTGCAGGAAGGGACGAAGAGGATGTCCACGCCCTGCTGGCATAGAAGCCGCGACAACTCAGGAAATTCGACGTCATAACAGATCAATATGCCAATACGGCCATAAGGAGTGTCAAAAGCACGCAGGTGGTGTCCAGGGTCACTGTTCCACTTGTCTTTTTCCCAGCGCGTTAAATGAATTTTTGGCTGCGTAAACACCTTGCCGCCGGGTGTGAACAAATAGGCCAGGTTCAACAACTCCTCCCCCTGCTGGGTAGGGTGGCTGCCAGCAATGATGTGCACGTTCCACTGCGCGGCAAGTTGGGTAAATAAATCCACATACCGGGCAGTAAAAGCGTCCAGCGCGCGCACCGCCTGCGCCATGTCGGCGGTATCCATGAAGGACAAAAGCTGGGTCGTGAGAATTTCCGGGAACAGTACAAACTGTGGCTTGTACTCGCCAACCGCCTTCATGACCAGGCGGACCTGCTTTGCAAAAGCCTCCCAGTTTTCAATGTCGCGCAGCAAATACTGAACTGCCGCGATGCGCACGATGCCCTGGCTGGGATTAAATGTCTGCCCTTGGTCTATTACCGGGGGGAATGTAATCATGGTCGGTCGATCGTAAAAGGCGTCATTGCAGACTGCAACGTAGTGGGACGGGCAGAATCAAAATCCGAATTGATCCAGACAATAAGAGAAGCATGGCCACAAGACGCGCTGTCTTCTGGCAGGTAGTCATGCATGATCCCGCAATAGCGAAACCCTTCCCGCAGCTGAAAGCTCAATACCGGGTCATTCAGGTCGCCCCATAAGACCTTTTTGGCATAGAGCTCGGCGCTCATTTTCAAGGCGACAGCCTGATAACCCGGCAAACGCCCACAGGCGATGATGCGGCGCAAATTCATAATTCTGCACAACTGGCGTCTGCCTTCGTACAAGGCATGCCCCACACCCATGGCACGCAGCTGCGGATCCACAAACACCTCGGCACCATACAGTGTGAAACCATTGGGATTGTGCGTGGTGAAGGTTCCTGATGCAGTGATCTGCGTCCATGTGTGCTCGTCAGCCCATTCGTCCCACAGGACCACCAAGGCGCTGGCGCAGCCCACTATCCGCCCGTCTAACTCGGCGACCAATTGGCCTTGCGGAAAGACTTCGAGTTGTTTGGCCAATTGATCTCGTCGCCACGGCGCAATGGTCGGATAGACGAGTTCCTGCAATGCCAAAAGTGCATGCGCATCGTGGGGGGTGGTGGATCTGACGCATAGCTCACTCATGTCCCATTATCGACCTCAAACACCCTGACATCCGCCAAATATATGCAAGAGCGACTGACGCATTGCCGATGAAAAAGCCTGGTATCTCGACGCCCCTAACAGCGAAATGAAACGCGGCAATTGCGGTGTCGATGCAACTTGAATAAATACATTTGTGCAAATACAATGCACCCCATGAAACACTACCCAACACTTCAACCCACCGCCCAAACTTCTGCCACTACACCCAAGCCCGAGTCGGCAACACCTGCGGCAATCCCAGCCTTGGTAACCCAATTCAAACGGGGTCAATGCCATTTGACGTTTGAACAAGTTCGCAAGATCAAGGCGTGGGTGCGCAGTTGCCTCGGCAATAGTGGAGACAGGGAGGTAGTTCTGGGCGGCGGCACCAGGGCCACACGCACAGCGCGTCTGCGTCGGCTCAACGGATTGCTCCACGCGCTCGAAACTTCTGGTGTCGCCACGCGGCGTGTGCAAGCCGAAAGTGATTGGGTGCAACCCGCCCCTATGGGTGCCCTGGACGACTTGCCGGCTGACGCCATTTGGCTCAAGGTTAGATCAAGGGCCGCCTAATCGAGGGCAAGCCCACACCAAGGGCCACAACGTGCCCGCGCATCCGTCCAAAAGCCACGCCGAATGAACAATCTGTACCCATTTATTGACAAGAATTCCTTGGAGGATTTTGCGTTAGCCATTTTGGTTGCACTAGGCTGCATGCTGATCGCCATTTTGACCCAGCGCATTGTCTTGCGTCACCTGAACGTCATCGCCCAATCCACACACACTTTGATTGATGACTTCCTTGTTGAAATACTCACCTCGACCAAACCGCTGATTCTGGTGGGCGCCTGCCTGTATGTTGGAACCCATTTTTTGACCCTGTCAGCCGGCATCGAAAAATTGGTGGGCCGTGCTGTCGTCGGCCTGTTGATCCTGCAGGCGGGCTTCTGGGCACATCGCGCCCTCAATTTTTGGCTGCAACGCCGCTTTGCCACAGACAACCCGACCGAGATGGGATCTCGCGCCATGACACGCGGCATGATTTCTTTCGTGGTACGCATTGCGCTATGGGTCCTGGTGGCGCTCATGCTCCTGGACAACATGGGGCTTAACGTGACCGCACTGGTTACAAGTCTCGGTATTGGCGGCATTGCAGTGGCCCTGGCCGTGCAAAACATTTTGGGCGATTTGTTTGCCTCACTGTCCATCTCCATCGACCAGCCCTTCGTGATTGGCGACTTCATCATCGTCGACGAGTTGATGGGAACCGTGGAGCATGTGGGGCTCAAGACCACCCGTATCCGGAGCCTGGGAGGCGAGCAGATCATTTTTTCCAACAACGACCTTCTCAAAAGCCGCATCCGCAATTACAAACGCATGCAAGAACGCCGTGCGGTCTTCGCCATCGGCGTGACCTACGACACGCCACCCGAACAACTCGAGGCTATTCCAAAGTTGATCCGCGCTGCCATCGAGGAGCAAAACAAGGTCCGATTCGACCGCGCACACTTCAAGAGCTTTGGTGCGTCGTCTCTTGACTTTGAAGTTGCCTACTACCTGCTGAATCCGGACTTCAATCTCTACATGGACATCCAGCAAGCCATCAACCTGAACCTGACGCGCTCGTTCAAAGAGCGGGGCATCCAATTTGCGTTTCCGACACAGACACTGCATATCGCGCGTGAACCACTCCATCGACACAAGACCGCATTAGACGTTGCGCGATGTGGGCCTCATGGTGCTTGAACAGGGCAGGACAACCAATCACCCGCAGAACAAGAGTACAGGCGCTCAGAATTCAAGCCCAATAGGGCTGTAGCGCGCGTGGGACGTGCGGGAGCAGCTACTGTATTTATAGCGGGCCGGGTTCTCCAAGGTCAGCACCGGCCCTTTGCCGCTGAACCGGTCCAAGGCAAGGTAGATCACCGGCGAAATGTAGAGCATGACCGCCTGTAAAAACACCAGGGTGGGGAGGACGCTGAGTGCATCCCGGTGATCCATCAAGTGGGGATGGCCGTTAACGATGTGCTCCAGGCCCGGTATTCCGTGGCCGATAAAGGCCACCTGGAGCTGGCCCAGTAAGACTTTTTTCAGGCGCGTCGCGGCATCGGTGTCTCGCTCCATGGTGAACAGGCCCGACTCGATGGCCTTTCTCTGCGCCGTAGCTAGGTAAGCACACAGGAGCAGTGCCATGCCCACCGTCTGCCACCAGCGAAAATTGAATCGTTTTGCCACAGTTGCTGGCGATCAATGTCGGTTACAGCACCTCAAACGTCAAGCCTGACTTTGCCTGCAAGCGCGGAATCAGCCGCGCACCGAAGATGCTGGCCGGGGTCCAAAAGCCGCCGGGGCAGTCGGACTTGGCAATGTTTTGTGCCAGGCATGCACCCGCTTGCCCCAGCATTTTGGCGGTGGATCCATAGCCGGGGTCGCGGTCGCCGGTGACTTTGGCCCGCAGCGTTTGGCCGCTGTCGGTGCGGCCAAAAAAGCGCAGGTCGTAAAAGCCTTTTTCTTGTGCTGCGGGGCTGGGGCCTTCGCCCGGTTGGGGAACGAGCCGCTCAATCGCCCAGCGCGTGGGCGGCAACGCAATCGCCGCCATAAAGCCGGCCGTTGCCACCGCCACGCCCTGTGCGGCGAGTCGGCCTTTGAGACCGGACCCGGTAATGGTGGCTTCGTCGTACTGAAATTGTTTGCCATAGGCATTTTTGGACAGCGCGTTGGAGCGGTGCACGATGCGCGTGTTGATGCCCGCCATGACGAATGGCGTGATCCAGGTTTGAAAGTCGGGGTCGAATTGGGCAAAGCGCACTTCGTTTTGGTGGGTTGTAAAGCCGTGGCCGCTGGGGCACACCGAATAGGGGTTGGCCAGCTCTTTGCGCAGCGCGGGGTCTTTGGCGGCTTCTTTCACCACGTTCATCAGGCTGGCCACGGTGCCGCCCGATGCGGCGCCTGCAATGGCTTTCACCCGCATCTTCACGGTGGTGCAGGGCTGACCAAAACGCTTTTGCGCCTCTTGCTGCAAAAACAGCACGCCCAGGTCGGAGGGGATGGAGTCAAACCCGCAGCAGTGCACGATGCGCGCGCCCGATTTTTTGGCCGCGCTTTCGTAGCGCGCAATCATGCGGCTGATCCACTGCACTTCGCCGGTCAAATCACAATAGTCCACACCGGTCTCGGCGCACACCTTAACCAGCGGCTCGCCAAACAGGGCGTAGGGCCCCACGGTGGAGATGACCAACCGGGTTTGCGCGCACAGGGTTTTGAGCGATGCCTCGTCAGCCGCGTCGGCCACGATCAGCGCCAGTTTGGCCGCTTTGGGGCCCAGTTCGTCACGCAAGGCCTTGAGTTTGGCCTGCGAGCGCCCAGCGGCAGCCCATTTGAGGGTGCCAGTGCCATGGTCGCCAAACTGTTCAATCAAATAGCGGCACAAAATTTGGCCCACAAAGCTGGTGGCGCCGAAGACGATGATTTGGTATGGGGGTGCGTTCATTGCGTGTTGACGATGGTGTGGACGTTGCTTGCCATCAGCCGATGGATCGCTAGGCAAGCGCAGGACGCAGAGTATGGCAGTTGCCGTGTGCAACCGCAGCCTCGCTTGTGTATTACCCTAGACCCACCCACACCACCCCACTTTGCAACCGATGGTCGATAAAGACACCCCCAACCCCCAAAGCTCAGCCGTGCCCAGTAGCCGCCTGGGCCGCCTGGCGCGCATCGGCAGCATGGCGAGCAGTGTGGCGGGCAACATGCTGGTGGCCGGTGTGCAGCAACTGGCCCAAGGCAAACGCCCCAAACTCAGCGACTTGCTGCTAACCCCCGCCAACGCACGCAAGGTGGCCCAGCAACTGGCCCAAATGCGTGGCGCTGCCATGAAGGTGGGGCAGCTGATTTCGATGGATGCAGGTGAGCTGCTGCCGCCTGAGCTGGCCGCCATATTGGGGCGCTTGCGGTCTGACGCCCACGCCATGCCCCAGCGCCAGGTGCAAGCCGTGCTCACCGCCAACTGGGGCGCCCAATGGCAGCAGCGTTTTGCCCATTTTTCATTCACGCCCATTGCCGCCGCATCCATTGGGCAGGTGCACCGCGCTACCACCACGGATGGGCGCGACCTGGCCATCAAAATCCAGTACCCCGGCGTGCGCAAAAGCATCAGCAGCGATGTGAACAACGTGGCCTCGCTGTTGCGCCTGTCCGGCCTGCTACCCAAAACGTTGGATGTCGCGCCGCTTCTGGCGGAAGCCAAACGCCAATTGCGCGAAGAGGCCGACTACCAGGCCGAGGGCGCGTACCTGCAGCGTTTTTTTGATCTGCTTGCGGGTGCACCCGAGTTTGTGGTGCCTGCATTGCACGCCGATTTAACGACCAAAAATGTGCTGGCCATGTCGTTTGTGGAAGGCGTGCCGGTGGAGAGCATGGAGAACGCACCGCAAGAAGAGCGCGACCGCATGGTCAGCCTGCTGGTGGGCTTGCTGTTCAGGGAGTTGTTTGAGTTTGGCCTGATGCAAACCGACCCCAACTTTGCCAACTACCGCTACAACCCAGCGAGCAAACAACTGATCCTGCTGGACTTTGGCGCCACGCGCAGTTTCACACCGGCCTTTGGTCAGGCCTATGTGCAGTTAATGCATGCGGCCATGGCCGGAGACCGCGCGGGCATGGCGCGCGCCGGGCTTGCCATTGGGTACTTTAGCGCGCAGACCCAACCCCAACACCAAGAGGCCGTGCTGGACATATTTCAGATGGCCCTGGAACCCCTGTGTTACCAAGGCGCCTATGACTTTGGCACCACCGACATGGCGCAACGCCTGCGCCAGGCTGGCATGGCCTTGGGCCTGGATCGTGACTTTTGGCACATTCCGCCCATTGACACGCTGTTTTTGCACCGCAAGCTCGGCGGGCTGTTTTTGCTGGCCGCACGGCTTAGGGCGCGGGTGAATGTGGGGCAACTGTTGCAGGAAAATGGGCCATATATGGCCCTCAATGCAGCTTCGGGTACCCCGTAATCTCTTGAATCGCCCGGTATAGCGGCTGCAGCCGGTCATACATTTTTTGGTACACGTTGTGGTACAGCGCGTCGTAGGTGCCGTGGTGGGTGGCGACGGGCGCAATGGTCTGGCCGATGCACTCATGGTTTTGACCGCCGCGTACGGATGCATGGGCGTGGCGGTGGTGGTTACGGTGGAGTAGCCGGCTCTTATCACCCCAAGCCAGTCAAGCGCATGGAAATCCCGCAAGCTGTAGCCCAAGTGGTGCAGCAGCAGTGGAAACCGCATTTCCACCCCAATAGCTACGACTTTACGTGTGGGGTTGCGCGGAACGGGCGGCGGCGGGCATGGTGCGGTGCCAGAGCGGGCGCTCAAAACTCAAGCCCACTCGGGCTGCAGCGCCGGTGGGACGTGCGGGGGCAGCTACTGTATTTATAGCTATTCTGGGTTCTCCAAGGTCAGCACCGGCCCTTTTCCGCTGAACCGATCCAATGCCAAGTAGATCACCGGTGTGATGTAGAGCGTGACCGCCTGTGAAAACACCAGCCCGCCCACCACGGCCAAACCCAGCGGCTGGCGCAACTCGGCGCCCGCCCCCCAGCCAAATGCAATGGGCAGTGCCCCCATCAATGCCGCCAAGGTCGTCATCATGATGGGGCGAAAACGCAATAGACACGCCTCGCGTATCGCTTGCTCGGCTGGCATTGCCCGGTGGCGTTGCGCATCCAGGGCAAAGTCAATCATCATGATGGCGTTCTTCTTCACAATGCCAATCAACAACAAAATGCCGATGGTGGCAATCACCGTGAGGTCATGCCCCAGCAGCATCAGCGTTCCCAACGCCCCCACCGCGGCGGATGGCAAGCCCGCCAAAATGGTGAGTGGATGGATATAGCTCTCGTACAGCACCCCCAGCAGCACATAAATGACCAGCAATGCCGAAATAATCAGCACCACCTGGCTGCCCTGGGAGTTTTTGAAGACCGCCGCCTCTCCACCGTAACTGGCGATGATGGACGGGGGCATACGAATGGCATCACGGGCGTGGTCGATACGTGCCGTCGCCGTGCCCAGCGCCGCACCCGGCGCCAGGTTAAACGACAGCGTTACGGCTTGCAACTGCCCCACATGGTTGATGGACGTGGGGCCCACCGTGCGCTCCACGGTGGTAAACGACGCCAGCGGCACCAGTGCCCCGGTGTTGGCGCGGGCATAAATGCCGTTGATGGCCCCCTCATCCTGCTTGGCCTCTGGCGCGGCTTCCAAAATAACCTGGTAACTGTCGGTGGGTAGATAAATCGTCGACACCTGGCGCGCACCAAAAGCCCCAAACAACGCAGCGCGCACCGCCTCCATCGACACACCCAGGGCATTGGCGCGGTCACGGTCAATATGCAGTTGGGCTTGCAGCCCGCGCATTTGAACGTCGCTCGTCACATCGCGAAACAAGGGGTCAGCGCGCAGCTGCTCTTGCAATTTGATGGCCCAATCGTTCAATTCATCGGCCCGCACACTCTGCAAAATGTACTGAAACTGCGCCTTGCTCGGGCGCCCGCCCAATTGCAAGTTCTGAATCGGCCGCATGAATACACTGATGCCGCTGACCTCGCGCAGTTGACGCCGCAGCCCTTCTATCACCTGCTTCATGGGTTGGCGCTGGTTGCGCGGCTTGAGTGTCACAAACATGCGCCCGGTGTTGGACGCATTGTTTCCGCCCATGAAGGAACTCACCGCCGCCACATTGGCATCGGCCCGGAAGATTGCGGCCGCCCGGTCTTGCAAGCGCACCATTTCGGCAAATGAAATGTCTTCAGCCGCCTCGGTGCTGACGGTGATTTGCCCAATATCCTCTTGCGGAAAAAACCCTTTCGAAATGGCCTGAAACAGCCACGCCGTGGCAATAAAAGTCAGCAGCGCCACACCCAAGACCCATTTGCGGTGTTTCAGGGCCGCATCCAGCGTGCGGGTGTAGGCCCGCAACATGGCCGCAAAGGCCTGCTCAAACCACACAATCATGCGGCTGTGCTGCACGGTGTGCGACTCCTGAGTCAAGAACCGGCTGGCCAACATGGGCACCAAGCTCAGCGAAACAAACGCTGACACCACAATAGCCAAGCCCACCACCACGGCAAATTCATGAAACAGCAGGCCAATGACACCCGGCATAAAAAAGATCGGGATAAAAACGGCGATCAGCGATGTAGAAATAGAAATGATGGTGAAACCTACTTCGCGCGCCCCACGCAAGGCCGCCGCAAAGGGTTTTTCACCGTTTTCGACATGGCGCATGATGTTCTCCAACATCACAATCGCGTCGTCCACCACCAGCCCCACTGCCAAGGTCAGGCCGAGCAAAGAAATGTTGTCCAGGCTGTAATGCATGCCCCACAGCAGGGCCACCGCACCCATCAGAGACACGGGCAAGGACAAAACCGGAATAGCGGTGGCCACAAAGCGGCGCAAAAACAGAAAAATCACCAGCACCACCAGCACAATCGTGCCCAGCAGCGTCAGCGAAACATCGTGCAAGGCCTCGCGCACCGAAACCGAGCGATCATTAATGGCCGTCATATTGATCGACTGCGGCATCTGATCCTTGAGCCTGGGCAGCGCAGCGCGGACCGCCTCCACCACCCGCACGGTATTGGCACCCGGTTGGCGCAATACAGCCAGGGTGATGGAAGGCTCACCATTCAAATTGGCGTACGACCGAATCGTTTCGACACTGTCCTCCACAGAAGCCACGTCTTTCAAGCGCACGGGTGTGCCATTGCGATTGGCAACGATCAGCTCCGCAAATTCGGCTGCCGCACGCAACTGCTGGTTGGCCTGCAGGGTCAAAAGCTGGCGATTTCCCTCCAATGTCCCCAAGGGCGTATTCACATTGGCGGCACGCAAGGCAGACGCCAACTCGTCCATGCTGAGGTTGCGTGCGGCCAGCGCCTGGGGCAACACCCGCACCCGCACGGCAAAACGCTTGGCACCAAAGATATTGATTTGCGCCACCCCCTCAATCGTGGACAAGGTGGGCGATATCAGGTGTTCCGCATAGTCTTGCAGATCTGTTAAAGGCATCGACGGCGACGTCAGCGACACCAGCAAAACCGGCGCATCGGCCGGGTTGACCTTGCGGTAGGCCGGCAGCTGGGTCATATCCTGCGGCAAGGAGCGCTGCGCCCGCAACAAGGCCGCCTGCACGTCCAATGCAGCGCCGTCAATGTTGCGTCCCTCTTCAAACTCCAGTGTCAACGAGGTACTGCCCAGCAAACTCGTGGAACTGATGACGGACAAGCCCGCAATGGTCTGAAATTGCTTCTCCAGCGGCAACGCCACCGAGGTTGCCATGGTCTCTGGGCTGGCGCCCGGAAAGGCCGCCGACACATTGATGACCGCCGTGTCATAACTCGGCAAGGCCGCCACCGGAATGCTGCGAATTGCAAAAACCCCGGCCAGCACAATCGCCAGGTTGAGCAGCACCGTCATCACCGGTCGGCGAATAAAGAGTTCCGAGAGATTCATGGTGCAGACGACGCAGCGCCTGCGGGCACTGGAGCCGGTGCCGTGTTGGCGACGGGTGCACGCTCCAGCAATGCTGCGTCCGGGCGCACGTTCTGGCGGCCTTCCAACACCACCCGCTCACCGGCCGCGACGCCCTCAACGGCTACTGCATCGCCCTGAAATGCCAGCACCTTGACCGAACGGCGTGCCGCTTTGCCTTTGTCCGACACGTAAACCAGCGTCCCCTGGCTGGTTTGCACCAGGGTTGCCGCCGGTAGAACCACCGCGCGGGGCAAGGTAGCGGATAGCAAGGTCACTTTGACAAAGGCACCTGGCCAGAGGCTGGCATCTTGGTTGGCAAAACGCGCCCTCACCTTGACCATACCGGTAGCGGCATCCACGGCACTGTCGACAAATTGCAGCGCTCCCTTGCGTTCAAGCCCTGCCTCGCCCAAACGGGCGCGCACCACAGAACCACCCGCCTTCAGCCCCTTTAAAACCACGTCCAAATAACGCTGCGGCACGGTGAAACTGATGTTGATGGGGTCGAGTTGCGTCACCGTTACCAGGCTGGTCTGGTTGGCCTGCACGGCACTACCCGGATACACGTTGATAGCACCCAGGCGACCGGCACCCGGTGCACGCACACTGCTGTACGACAGGGCCAACTGCGCAGCCTCCAGCGCGGCACGGTTGGCCGCCAGATTGGCCAATTGGGAATCGACCTGGGTCTGATTGGAGTCCAGCGCCCCTTGGGATACAAAGCCCTTGTCCAACAAATCACGGCTGCGGGCCAACTGGCGCTGGGCATCGGCCAGCAAAGCCGCATCCCGCTGCATTTGTGCGCGCACTTTGGCCACATTGGCCTGGTCGGCACGCGCATCCAGTGTGAACAACAATTCGCCCGCTTTGACGAACTGGCCTTCCTTGACGTGAACCCGCGTCACAACGCTGCTGATTTGCGGTTTGATGTCCACACTGGACAAGGGGGTCACGGTGCCCATGGTTTCCAGCGTCACGTCAAAATCACGCTGCTGCGCCGCCACTGTCGAAACAGCAATCGCCGCCCCACCAGGTGCGCCCCCCAAAGCCCCGGCAGCCTTTGTCCCACTGGAGGCCGTTGCCGCAAAGCCCTCCGTTTTGCCACCGCAAGCCTGCAGCACTGTGGCAACAACAAACACAAACCACTTCAGTCTCAACAAAGATGCAAGGCGTTGTGTCGTCATACGTTCAGTGCGCAATACCCATCACCGCTGGCGCAGGGCCTGCTCAACACCCAAATTGGCCAGGGCATCCGCACGCTCATTGCCAGGGTCGCCGGCATGGCCCTTGACCCACTGCCACTCAATCGCATGGCCATGGTTCGCAACCAGTTGGTCCAATTGCTGCCACAGGTCGACATTTTTCACCGGCTGTTTGGCGGCGGTCTTCCAGCCCTTGGCTTTCCAGCCCGCCAGCCACTCGGTGATTCCCTTGAGCACATACTGGCTGTCCAGGTGCAAGGTGATCTGACAGGGGCGCTTTAACAGGGTCAATGCCTGAATCACGGCCATCATTTCCATGCGGTTGTTGGTGGTACCCAATTCCCCGCCAAACAATTCTTTGACGGTTCCATCGGCAGACCGCAGCAAAGCGCCCCAACCACCCGGGCCGGGGTTGCCTTTGCAGGCACCGTCTGTATAAATTGCAACCGTAGTCAATCGCGAATCCTCACTCTGTTTCAATTTTTGCATCCAGTCGGTTGTTGTGCGTCCGGTTGGCAAGCGGAACCGATTTGCGCACCCGCACCGATGCCGCTTTCCAGCCAGGCTCCAGCAAACGCATACCGCGCACGCGCTTGACGGCCACAATGAAATAGGCGGCGCCCAAAATCGGCCACCAACGCGGGCCGGCGCGATCCATCCATTCAAAGCGCTGCAGCCATGCTTCGCTGTTCACACCCGGTCGGTAACAACCAAAATCCGCCACCTCGACTTCAAAACCGAGCAGCCGCAGCCAGTCCCGCAAGCGCCAG
The DNA here is from genome assembly GCA_016719405.1 of Candidatus Aalborgicola lynettensis. Taxonomy (GTDB): domain Bacteria; phylum Pseudomonadota; class Gammaproteobacteria; order Burkholderiales; family Burkholderiaceae_C; genus Allorhodoferax; species Allorhodoferax lynettensis. Next base: position 410,373 of record JADJZE010000001.1, on the reverse strand, counting down.
TAACCAATAAACTCACCGGCGTCGGGCAAAAACAAATTGCCCACACCCATTTTTTGGTAAAGACGGGCCCGCCGCTGCCGCAAGCCCCACAAACTCATCGGGTTGAGCCCGCAAATCACCACCCGCCCCTCCGGCACCAGCACGCGCTCGACTTCACGCAGCGTCGCGTGGGGGTCGATGCTGAACTCCAGCGTATGGGGGAGCACCACCAGATCCAGACTGGCGGCAGGAAAAGGCAATGCCGTGAAATCACAGAGAAGGGAAGGCCGACCCGGCACGCCGTCACCATGCGTCAGCGTTTCTGTAGCCAGCCATTGGTGTGGCATGCGGTTGGCCTGCAAACCATCGAGTTCTGGCACCCCCAATTGCAGCGCGTGGTAACCAAAAATATCGGCCACCGCTTCATCGACCTGAATACGTTCCCAAGCCAGCAAATAACGCCCGACCGGGGTCTGAAGCCAGTCCTGCAAATCTATAATTTGATTGCTCATGAAGTTAATACCGCTGCCCGCCTTTGTCGACAACTACATCTGGATGTTGCACGACGGGCAACATGCATGGGTGGTGGACCCCGGAGATGCACAACCGGTCGTCTTGGCACTGCAACGCGAAGGCGTTCAGCTGCAGGGCATTTTAGTCACCCACCACCACCCGGACCATACCGCTGGCGTGAATATTTTGCGCGACGCAACCGGGGCGCAGGTCTTCGGACCGGCCAACGAGCCCATGCCAGAGCCGCTGCGGCGTGTGCATGGCGGTGATCACATCCATGTGCTGGGGGTGGACTTTCAGGTGCTCGATGTTCCTGGCCATACCACCGGGCACATTGCGTACTTTGGCACCACACCGGGTGCCACACCCCTGCTGTTTTGTGGCGACACCTTGTTCAGTGGCGGCTGTGGCCGCCTGTTTGAGGGCACGTCGGCGCAAATGCAGCACTCACTGGCGCAATTGGCCGCCCTGCCCGACGCAACCCGTGTATGTTGCGCCCACGAGTACACCCTGAGTAACCTGCAATTTGCGCGCGCAGTGGAGCCCGACAATGCCGACTTGATGGACTACAGCGCACGGGCACACCACTTGCGGGTGCAAGGCCTGCCAACATTGCCCTCCAGCATCGGCCTTGAGCGCCAGATCAATCCCTTTTTGCGCTGCACACAGCCCACCGTCGCCGCATCGGTCTGCGCATTTGATGCAGCCGCCGTTGAACGCGATGGCATCTTTGCGACGCTGCGCCAATGGAAAAACCAATACCGATGACATTGCTCAAAATTTTCTGCATCACCACACTGCTGTGGCTCACCGCGTGCTCCAGCACACCACTGTCTGCGCCCCCAGTGGCCCGCGACGCCGTGCCCCCTGCTGCCCAAGCCCAAGACGGCATTGCTTTGCAATCCAGCCGCAATTTGGGCTCCGCGCAACCCACGCCAACACCCCACGCCAGCCCGGTTAGCACGCCGGTGGCTGCGTCCGTACTGACCCCTGTGGACATTGCGGCATCGGCTGCACTGGCACGCCCCGACACGGAACACACTCCGCTGGCAGTCATCGACATTGCGCAGGCGCCCTCCCGAGTGGTTACCTCGCTCGTACCACCGGTCGATTTGTGGGACCGTATTCGCCGCGGATATGCCATGCCAGACCTCCAAAACAACCTGGTGCAGGACCGCGAACAATGGTACGTGGCGCGTCCGGATTACATATTCCGCATGACGGACCGGTCAAAAAAATACCTGTTCCACATTGTTGAGGAACTTGAACTGCGCAACATGCCAACCGAACTGGCCTTGCTGCCCTTCATCGAAAGCGCCTTCAACCCCCAGGCGGTTTCTGGCGCCAAGGCAGCAGGCATGTGGCAGTTTATGCCCGCCACAGGAAAATATTTTGAACTCAAGCAAAACGCGTTCCGCGATGACCGCCGCGATGTGCTGGCCTCGACCCGCGCCGCCCTGGATTACCTGGACAAACTGTATGGCATGTTCGGAGACTGGCATCTGGCGCTGGCCGCCTACAACTGGGGCGAAGGCAGCGTGGGCAGGGCCATCGCCAAAAACCAGCGTGCAGGACTGCCAACCGGCTACCCCGACCTGAACATGCCGATGGAAACGCGCTTTTATGTACCCAAACTCCAGGCCATTAAAAACATCGTCTCGCAACCCGACGTTTTTAACGCCAAACTGCCACTGATCGAGAACCACCCCTATTTTGAAACCGTCACCATCCGCCGCGACATGGATGTGACCATTGCGGCCCGCCTGGCCGAAATATCCCTGGAAGACTTCAAGGCACTTAACCCCTCCGTCAACCGCCCGGTGATTCTGGCTGCGGGCACACCGCAGATCCTGCTGCCCTGGAAGAATGCCGAAATTTTTCAGACCAATCTGGATGCTTACAGTGGTGGGCGCCTCGCCACCTGGACGGTCTGGATGGCCCCCAGCACCATGCACCCTGCCGAAGTGGCCAAACGGGTGGGCATGTCGGAAGCCGAATTGCGCCACGTCAACGCCATCCCCCCGCGCATGGTGGTGCGGGCCGGCTCCTCGCTGCTGGTACCACGGTCTTCCAGCATGCAGGTGGATGTCAGTGAAAAAGTAGCCGACAACGGCCAGTTGTCGCTGGGACCAGAAATCGTCCTCAAACGCACGGTGGTGCGCGCCCGCAAGGGCGACAACGTCGCCAGCATGGCGCGCCGGTACAAAGTCAACGCCGAACAGCTGGCACAGTGGAACAAAACCAGCGTATCGGCCCGCTTCAAGCCCAGACAGCAAGTGGTGGTCATGATTGCGGTGCGCGCAACTGGGGCCACCGCCAGGGCGGCATCCGGCCCAATCAGCGCCCCACACAAAGTGGCGGCACACCCAACTGCGCCGCGCCAGGCGGCTCGCACAAAAACGGCTCAGCGCGCGGTAGCAGCCAAACCCATGCGGCGCGCCGCTGCTTCCAAAAAAACCGCTGTGCGCCAGGCGCCCCCACGAGCCAAGGCCACCAAAACGCGCGTCGCCAAACGCTGACCTGGCCGATCAGCGTCGGTCTACCAGCGCATGGGCAATGGTGCCCAAATCGACGTACTCCAACTCGCTGCCCGCAGGCACCCCACGCGCCAGGCGTGTCATACGCAAGCCCCGCGTCTTCAGCGCCTCGCCGATGACGTGGGCCGTTGCTTCGCCTTCGGCAGTGAAGTTGGTGGCCAAAATGACCTCCTCCACCGTGCCATCGAGGGCGCGATCGAACAGCTTTTTGAGGCCAATATCGTGCGGCCCCACACCATCCAGGGGACTGAGCTTGCCCATCAGCACAAAATACAGTCCGTGGTACGCACCGGTGCGCTCCAGCGCCGATTGGTCGGCCGGCGTCTCCACCACACACAACTTGCTGTGGTCGCGCCGGGTGTCCAGACAGGTGGCACACACCAACGCTTCGGTAAAGGTATGGCAGCGTTCGCAATGCTGCACCGCACCCACTGCGGCCTGCAGGGCACGCGACAGGGCCTGGGCACCGTCGCGGTCATGCTGCAGCAAATGGAACGCCATGCGCTGGGCCGACTTGACGCCCACACCCGGCAAGCGCCGCAGGGACTGAATCAGGACATCCAGCGCGTGGGTATCGGCCATGCAATCAACACATGCCGCTTTTAGAACGGAAACTTCATGCCACCCGGCAGCCCGGGCATACCCGCGGTGAGTTTGCCCATCTTCTCGGTTGACAGTTCCTCCGCTTTGCGCACCGCCGCGTTGAAGGCGGCAGCGACCAGATCTTCGAGCATGTCCTTGTCGTCGGCCAGCAGGCTGGGGTCAATGGTGACGCGTTTGACATCGTGTTTGCAGGTCATGGTGACCTTGACCAGACCCGCGCCCGACTCGCCCGTAACCTCGATAAAACCCAACTCGTCCTGGGCTTTTTTCATGTTGTCCTGCATGGCCTGCGCCTGCTTCATCAAACCGGCGAGTTGTCCTTTATTGAACATGGATTTCCTTTTACGTTATTAAAACTTTGTGGGTCAGACCACTCACGCAGTGATGAGCTCTGACCCCAACTGACTAAGCCTTGTGGGCCAGACCACGCACGCAGCAATGTGCTCTGGCCCCAACTGACTGAACACTCCCATCACAGGGGTTTGATCGACCCGGGCACAATTTTCGCCCCAAAGTCCCGCATCATGGACTGCACGAATGGATCGTCAAAAATAATCTTCTCAGCCGCCAGCATTTTTTCGGCCAGAACAGCGCTGTTGCGCCGGGCTGGGCTGTCGGTAACACGGCCGATTTCGACCAGCAAAGTGACCGCGAACCCAGCGGCCTGCAACGCGGCCGCCAAACGTTCCCGGGCGCCACTCTGGTTGAGCGACTCGCGCTCCACCCGCAAAACCCACTGATCGGTATCGCGGGCGACCAATTGCGACTGCAACGCCAGCTCGCGTACCAAGGCATTGATGGCTTCCGCAGCCACCAGACTCTGCACGGTGGCGTGCCAAAAATCGCCCTCTTCGGTTGGTACCAATACCGCCGACGCCGGTGCCACCGCTGCGTCGATGCGTGACTCGACTGCTGTGCGCACCGGAATTGCTACAACTTTTGTAGCTGCTTGCGCTTGCTCCGCTTGCGCAAATGGCCTATTTGACTCCAAATTTTGAAGCCCCTGCTGGCGCACCGGCAGTACCTGCCCGGGTGGAACGGCGGGGTCGGTCAACTGTGACACAGGCCCTGCTACAGGCACGCCGATGGCAACCGCAGCCGGTGTGTCGGGCAGGGAATCGGTAACAGGCGCACCATCCTGGACCGGCGCAAAAGGCTGCTGCGGCAAAGACAGCGTGGCAACCGTGGGCGCAGAGGACAGCTCTGCTACCGGCTGCAAGGGCGCCGGTACTGGCGCGGGAGCCGCTGCAGCCGTAGCCGCCGCTGGCGCCAAAGATGACCCGTTGGAGGCCTTAATTAGCGTTTTTTTTTCCACCGTAGCCGCACCGGCCGACGGTTTGAAAGCCAGCAAACGCAGCAGCACCATGGTCAGCGCCGCGTATTCATCGGGCGCCAGACCCAAATCTGCCCTGCCATGCAGACACATGCTGTAGAGCAATTGGGTTTCGTCCATCGGCATGACCGCAGCCAGGCGCGCCGTCTCCAGTTGCTCGGGGTCACCGTCGTCGTCCACAGCCGCCCCCATCTGGCTTCCAGCCAGGGTCTGCACCACTGCCATACGCTGCAGCACTGTGGACATTTCCTCCAGTGTGGCCGCTGCGCTGAGCCCGTTGAGACGCAGCGCCTCGCAGGTATCCACCACGGTCTTGCCATCGCCCAGGGCCAGTGCCTCGATCAGGCGGAACACGTATGACCTGTCAACACTGCCCAGCATCTGGCGCACCGCAGTCTCCTGCAGCTGGCCGGAGCCAAAGGCAATGGCCTGGTCAGTCAAACTCAGCGCATCGCGCATGGAGCCGCGCGCGGCACGCGCCAGCAGGCGCAGCGCCTGCACCTCGGAGCTAACCTGCTCCACTGCCAGCACCTTGACCAAATGCTCACGGATGGTTTCGGGGGCCATCGGTCGCAGGTTGAACTGCAGGCAGCGGCTCAGCACGGTCACCGGCACTTTTTGCGGGTCCGTGGTGGCCAGCACAAATTTCAAATATGCAGGCGGTTCTTCCAGCGTCTTCAACATGGCGTTGAACGCCGTGTTGGTCAGCATGTGCACCTCGTCGATCATGAAGACCTTAAAGCGCCCTTGCACGGGCTTGTAGACCGCCTGCTCCAGCAAGGCCTGCACTTCGTCCACACCGCGGTTGCTGGCGGCGTCGAGTTCGGTGTAATCCACAAACCGGCCACTATCAATATCCATGCAGGCCTGGCACACGCCACACGGGGTGGCGGTAATTCCGCCGTTGCCGTCCGGGCCCTGGCAGTTGAGCGACTTGGCCAGGATGCGCGACACCGTGGTTTTGCCCACGCCGCGGGTGCCGGTAAACAGGTAGGCGTGGTGCAGCCGCTGGGTGGTCAGCGCATTGGTCAAGGCTTGCACCACATGGTCTTGGCCCACCATTTCGGTGAAATTGCGGGGGCGGTACTTGCGGGCGAGCACGAGGTAGGACATTCAGGGATTCTAAATGCGCCCCCACAGGGTTCGGGACGTATTCCGCCAGTGGCTATCAGGTTTACCCTATCTCGGGACCAGCGACAAGAAAACTGCTATAGACTGGTCGAAAGGCCCCTCACGGAGACTCCCCCCATGGCATCCCCTCTCCCCTACTGCCTGCGCTGGCTGCAGCCACTGGTCGGCGCTCTGATTATTTTGATGGCCGCTGGCGCCCATGCAGATGGCGTTTTGCGTGTACTCGCCTGGCCAGGCTACGCGGATGCCGATCTGGTCAAAGTGTTTGAGCAGCGCACCGGCAGCAAAGTGGAAGTCACCATCATCGACTCGGATGACGTGATGTGGCAGAAAGTAACCCGCAATCAGGCAGGCGACTTCGACGTATTCGCGGTCAATACCTCGGAGTTGCAGCGCTACATCAAAGCCAATCTGGTTGTGCCGGTCAATACCAAATCGATACCCAATACGGCAAAGCAGTTGCCGCGTTTTCGCGATCTCAAAGGCATTTCGGGCCTGGTGCACGGCGGCAAGGCCTATGCCATACCCTACACCTACGCTGAAATGGGATTGATCTATGACCGCAAGCAGCTCACCGAAGCGCCCACCTCCATTCGTGCCCTCTGGGACCCCAAATACAAGGGAAAAGTACTGCTGTACAACGGCGGAACACACAACTTTTCACTGGCCGCGCAGTATTTGGGCGATGCTACGCCGTTCCAGATTGCAGACACGCAGTGGCCCGCCGCAGTCAACCAACTCATCGCCCTGCGGCGCAATGCGATGGGCTTCTACTCCCAACCCGAAGAGTCGGTCGAACTGTTCAAGTCGGGCCATGCAGCGCTCATGTTTGCCAATTACGGTTCGCAACAGTTTCAATTGCTGAAAGCGGCGCACGTGGATGTTGGCTACACCGTCGTAAAAGAAGGGGCGCTGGCATGGCTCGACTGCTGGGCGATTACCCGGGGATCTACCAACATTGCCCTGGCCGAGGCCTGGATCAACTACCTACTGGAAGCCGAACCCGGAAACGCACTGCTTAGCCGTCAGGGCTTGGCCAATACAACCTCCGAGTCCCCCTATCTGCGTACGCAAGACCGTTTGAAATGGCTCGAACCGGTGGAAGACGTAGACCGCAGAAACGCGCTGTGGGATCGTATTTTGGCGGGCGACCGTGCCAGCAAGGTATTGGCACCATGAAGTTTGGCATCGCCGTCAAGCTGGGAATTTTGCTGGCTGGTGTGAGCATTCTGGCATCCGGTCTGACCGGTTTTTATGCTTACCAGGCCAGCCGGACCATTCTGGTCCAGTCCGCAAAAGCGGACTTGCTGGCCGCGACCAATGTATTGGCCCAGCGTATCACTCTGAGCCGTGAGGAAATTTCACGCAACTTGCAAATTTTGGCTGGCCACCCGGCTGCCCTGGCTGTGCTGCAGGGGCGGGTACGGCTGCTGAAAACCAGTTAGCCACTCTTTTGAACAGGTGATGCTTGCCCATCCAGGTTACTTTCAGATTCGCCTGATTGCAGCCGACGAGGGGGGATCGAAAAGTTCGCCTGGACCGCACGGAAGACAGCATCCTGCGCATCAGTGAAGACGATTTGCAGGAAAAGGGGCATTTTCTCTACGTCTCGGGCCCACTCAAGCTCCCCAAGGGTTCCACGTATTTATCCCGCATAGTTATCAACCATGAACGCGGTGCACATATTCGCTTGGATCAACCCTCGGTCATCATGGCAACCCCGGTCACCACTGGACTGGGGCAGGCCTTGGGAGTCGTCGTCATCAACATCGACCTCAATAGCGTGTTTGCAGCACTTAGCGCCGACTTGCCAAAGGATTACCAGCTTTTTTTGGCCAACACCAGCGGCGATTACCTGGTCCACCCGGACAGTCGCCTGACATTTGGATTTGATAAGGGCCGCCGGGTGCTGGTGCAGGATGAATTTCCGCAAACCCGCGACATCGTCGATTCGAAAGAAAACAAGGCCCTGATTGAAGTGAGTGACGGGCGCTATGCCACCGCACCCGTGGTGGCTGCGTTCGTGGGACGCACCGTGCGCGTACCCGGCGATGAAGCCCGGCTCATTCTGGGACTGGCACAGCCCCTGGCCACGGTGCTCGAACAAGCCCACACACTGGGGCGTGTTGTTTTGCAGTTGGTGATAGGCCTGTGCGTTGCCTGCGTTTTTCTTGCCATAGTCGTGGCCAGAGCGGTCACGCGCCCCATCAACTCCATGAGCAACGCCGTGCAAAATTTTGCGTACGCGCAAAAAGTCGCCACACTTCCGAGTACGCGCCAGGACGAAATCGGCGTACTGGCCCGCAGCTTCAACCACATGCAGGATCAGATCAAAAACCAGCTCGAAGAGTTGCAGCGCGGCCAGGCAGAACTGGCGCACATTGCCCGGCATGATGAATTGACGGGACTGCCCAACCGGCGCCATTTTCAGGAGCGTCTGGACCAGGCACTCGCCCGCGCACAGCGCAGTGGTGAACACTTTGCCCTGTTATTCATCGATGTCGACAACTTCAAGCGCATCAATGACCAATGGGGCCACGAAGGCGGAGACGCCGTGCTCCAGGCGCTCGCCTTGCGCTTGCGGTCTGCTACGCGCAAGGTCGACACCGTTGCCCGCATCGGGGCGACGAGTTCCTGGTCATGCTGGAAAACCCCGCACACCCGGAGGACGTTGCGCATATTGCGGAAAAATTGCTCGAATGCATTCGCTCGCCCATTGTCTACAAAGGGAACGAATTGCCCGTTGGTTTCAGTATTGGCATCAGCCAATACCCGCTTGACGGCACAACTGCCACAGACCTGATGGCGAGTTCGGATCACGCCATGTACGCTGCGAAATCTGCGGGACGCAATCGCTTTCGCTTTTCATCCAGCGCCGGATGAGACACCGTGCGCAAGGATGCGCAAGGATGCGCAAGGATGCACAGCCCGCAACACATAGAGAGGTACAATCAACCCCGACGGGCCTGCCCACATGGTGAAGCGGCCAACCGGGTCAGGTGGGGAACCAAGCAGCCCTAACTGTGGAGCCAGTGCTGGGTCAAGGCTCGTCAACCGCATTCTTGGAGTTGTTTGCAATCAAGGGCTTGGCTCCGTATTGCATCTGCAAACAGCTTTTCCAACTCCTGGCTGTAGCACCTTGCGATTGCTTTATCCAACCTTGGTTTGACAGGATCAAACGTACCGTTCTGAAGTGGCCACAAAACCCGCCAGAGCGACTCAAGGTAGCGGATACCACCATTTACCAGTCCAATGCGGTGGGTCGAATATGCTCTATTTTTATGAGAAAATCGGCCCTTAGCGCACGTAGATACTGCGTAAGCAGCTACTTTTTTTATAGCAAATATTCTGCAAAAAGCGGCCCTGCCATGCTTCAATTTACCTGCACCCTTGGTAGGCCTGATTGCCACGGTGTTGATGACACTCAATGCCCTGTTCTGGGTCCCCCTGCTGCTGCTTGTTTCATCCCTCAAGCTGGTATTGCCCTTCAGACGCATACGCCTGTTGATCGACCCGGTGTTGCTATTGATTGCCGAGGCCTGGATCGCCTGCAACAGCGGCTGGATGGCGCTGACCCAAAACACCATATGGGACGTGCAGGGCATCGAAAACCTCAACCCCAGGGCTGGTACCTGGTCAACAGCAACCACCAGTCGTGGGTGGATATTTTGGTGTTGCAACACCTGCTGAACCGGCGTATCCCCCTTGCTCAAGTTTTTCATCAAGCAGGAACTGATTTGGGTCCCGGTAATGGGTTTGGCATGGTGGGCTCTGAGTTTCCTTTCATGCGGCGCCATTCAGAGGAATACCTCAAAAACACCCTGAAATGCGTGGCAAAGACCAGGAAACCACCCGAAAAGCGTGTGAAAAATACGCGCTCATTCCCACCAGCGTCATGAACTTTCTGGAAGGCACCCGTTTTACAAAGGCCAAGCACGCACGCCAGCAATCTCCCTACCGGCACCTGCTCAAACCCAAGGCCGGTGGCATGGCGCTGGCGCTGGACGCCATGGGCGACAAATTCCAGGCCATCTTGGACGTCACCATCGTCTACCCGGAAGGTGCTCCCACGTTCACACACTTTCTATTGGGAAAAATGCGCCACGTAGTAGTGCGGGTCAGAATTCTCCCCATACCGCAACACTTGATGGGTGGTGACTACGCCCAAGATCCTGCTTTTCGCGAGGCCTTTCCAGGTGGATACAGCAGTTGTGGCGTGAAAAGGATGCGCAAATCGATGCGTTGCTGCAAGACGCCCAACGCCTTTGACCACACGCATCATGCTTGCCTGCGACTTTACGGCGGTGCAGCGCTGGCCCACGGCACATCTGGCGTTGCTGCGGGGCGCTCAGGGGCAAAATCATGGTTATCCGTGTGCCATGCCCCAACGTGGAATCCAGCGTGAGCGTACCGCCCAACGCACTGTGTACCAGGTTGTAAACCTGGTACAGCCCCAAGCCGGATCCCCCTTGTCCCAATCGGGTTGTGAAATACGGATCAAACGCGCGTTTGGCCACCTCGGGCTCCATGCCTGCGCCATCATCACTCACCACCAATTTCACCGCCGGACGATCATGCAATACGCCCAGATCTGCTTGTAGTTTGATAGTCAACGCTTGATCGCCACACATGGCATGCACCACTGAGTTTTGCAACAAATTGGTCAGCACCTGGGTGAGTGCCTCACGGTAACTGTCAAGCACGATACCGCTCGCAATCAGTTGACGAATGTGAACATGCCGTTGCACCACCGATTGCGCAACTTCCCGCACCGACTCATCCACCGCCCCTGCCAAACCAAATTGACTGCGGGGCAGACTGTTGCGGTCTACTGCCAATTGCTTGAATGTCGACACCAGTTTCGCGGCCCGCGCGGTGTTGCGCTCCATCAAATCGGATGCCAGTTTGCAGTGGGCCACAAAGGCATCCAATTGCGAGCGGCGCACACTTGCGCTGTGCAAAAGTTGTGAAAATTCATCTACCTGGTGTTGCAAATTGGAGGCCGTTGTCAGGGCATTGCCAAGTGGCGTGTTGAGTTCATGCTCCACACCAATCAGCAACGCTTCCATGGATCCCATTTTTCGGACTGCACCAAGCGCTCCTGGGCATGGCGCAAATCAAGCAGCGCAGTGTGCAATTCCGCACTGACGGATTCCGCACGTTCTTTGGCCTGTGCCAGTGACAATTCGGCCAGTTTGCGATCGGTAATGTCGGCCGTACTACCTACAAGGCGCACGGTTCGCCCGCTCGGTGAACGCTCAAACACGTCACCGCGATCCGCAACCCATATTACGGTGCCATCCTGCCGTCGCATGCGGTGCTCGCTGCGATAGGGAACACCTTTGATGATGCAGTCTCGGAAACGGCTCGCCACTGCGCACGCATCATCCTCATGAACCAGGGTTTGTACAAATGCCGTATCCAATTCTTGGTGCGATGCGTCAAATGCCAATATTTGGCACCAGCGGGCATTGCAATAGAAACGGCCAGCTTCCAGATTAATGTCCCAAATACCCTCTCCTGTCGCAGCCATCACACCCGAGAGACGGCGCTCGGATTGCAGCAACTCGTCCTTCGTGTGTTGCACCAGTGTCAGCGCCTGCGACAAATCCAGGGTCCGCTGCAATACGCGTTGCTCCAGAGTGGCATTGGCATGCTCCAAAGCCTGCTTGGCCATGCGTTGCTCACTGATATCGCGAAAAACCCACAAGGTCGTTTGTTGGGCTTGCAATTCCATCTGCCGGGCCGAGACTTCCATGTGCACAATAGAGCCGTCAAAGCGACGAATGTCTTGGGGCTCTGCATCCAGTTTCCCTTGCATGGCAAAACGCTGCCCCCATGGCAGACACGGCGGCATATCAACCCATACTTTGAGCTCATTGGCAGTTTTTCCAAATACCACAGACTGCATGTAGCCCAGCTTTTCTTCCCAAAACCGGTTAACGCGCAATACATGACCCGTTGATTTTCGGTAATGGCAATGGCTTCAGGAACAATGTCAAATATCTGTGCCAGCACATCTGCTCTCTTGCAATTCCTTGAACATGCGCCGACTTTGCGTTACATCACGCACGGTGTACACGTACAGAGACTGGCCTTCTTGCAATACTGTGCGGGCCGAAACTTCGGCCAGGATTGCGTGCCCGTCGGCATGCCGCAGGCGGATTTCGTAGGCATCAATGACTTCACCGTTTTGAAGGGGCTTGCGCAACTCGTCTCGCGCGCGTTGCGCATCCGCGTCAAAGTACAACCCCATCTCCAAACTCGTGCGCCCTACGGCATCATGGCGCGAACGACCCAGCAGTTTTTCCCACGCCGGATTGACTTCCAGTACTTGTCCGGTCATTGAATCTGTCACGATCACCGGCTCAGGCAGCATACTGAGAATCTGCTCCAGTTGCTGCTGCTTTTGCTGTAACCGCCGGCTAATTTCTTCACGCTCAGTGATATCGCGTGACAACCAGATCCCGATCATTTCGCCGTTCGATTCGAACCGTCTGCCGAAAATTTCGCTAAGCGTCGTACGGCCATCCGCCATGCGCGCATGCACCCTTATCCCCTCGACCTGTCCGTCACGCGCCAACGTCTCGCGCAACAGCAATGGATCCACCGGGTTGGGCCAGAGATTCAACTCATTGGACGTGCGTCCTATGACTTGCTCCGGGAATAACCGGTGCGCGCCAGCCACGCCCGATTGACGTTCTGATAACGATGTCCTGCATCGGTGAGAACCAACCCTTCCGGAACCAAATCAAATATCTGTGAAAACAAGGCATTGCTGGCGCGCAAAGCGTGCTCAGTTTCGCGCTGCACATCCACGTTGTGCCCTGAGCAAATAATCAAATTCCTGCCACCCAAGAGAATACGACGGGCAGCAAATCGGTACCACGACACTCCGCCGTCGCCACACCGCAGTGGTGCATCAATCATGGACGTTGATGAAGCAGCGCCGAGAGGCGCCAGAAGGCGCTCGCGATCTTTGGATTGAGCCAAATATCCGTTTCCAGCGCAGTCGCACCAGTCACCTTACTTTCGTCCAACAAGTTTTCGCGGTACCACTCCCTGTTGGCAGCAACGATACGATTTCCGTCTGCGGCATCCAGCACGATCGTCCCATACGGGGCAAAATCGAAAATTGCCTGGAGAAAAGCGGCGTCATTGACCAGCCCTACGGCACTGGCATTGCGCACCAGCGCGCGCCGATACAGGAAACGCCCCATCCAAACCGCATTGGCAACCAGCGAGCACAACGCGGCGACCGCGATGACTACACCAAGAACACCATCAATCTGCATCGCCATCCCAAACAAGTGAAAGTCCTAGGCGGTCAACGCCGCCAGCACGTCTTGGTGAGGCCTTGCTGCCGCCCAGCAAGGTTCAAGACGCGAAGCATCATAGCAAGGTAAATTTGAGCCCCGGCTATTGCAATCCGCGAACATGCCCTAAAATCTGAACCGAGGGGCTGCACTGGTTTCGACGTGGATTCGGACGCGCAGCAGGGCATGTCGAGGTTCTGTTACCTCGTAAAACAGCAGAAAAAAACTAACTGCAAACGACGAACGTTTCGCACTCGCTGCTTAATTGCACGTGAGCCTCACAACAGCAAGCCGATAGGCTGGGCAAGGGTAGTCAGATCGCAAGGTCAGGTTGTCCAGGCTGTGGGGTAATTTCATTCGGCTGGGCCTGCCTTGGGTGACTTAGGGTGGGTCGAGAAAATAGGTTACTGGCGTTTTGCATAGCGTGCCACTGCGCGATGTAAAAGGCGAGACTTAAATCAGACGGCTACACATGTAGAACTGCTCGAAAAAGGTTTGCGGACGCGGGTTCAAATCCCGCCAGCTCCACCATTACCCTGTACAAAGGCCGCTAAGGACATACACTTAGCGGCCTTTTTCATTGGTAAATCAAGTGCTTACATTGCAAGGACGTACAAAGGCCGCTATTGACTGCCAAACCAAAACCGGGGAACATACCGGGGAACAAAACACCGGGGAACGGGTTTTTAGGGCAGTTGTTCCCCGGTTTCACCCCGGTTCCCCAATGAAAGAATGCCATGCTGACCGATTCCGAATGCAAAAACGCCACTTGTCCTCCTGGCAAGAAACGCGAGCGGCTTACGGATGCTGGCGGCTTGTATCTGGAAGTCAGCCCGGCGGGGTCAAAGCGCTGGTTCTGGAAAACCTACGCTGACGGCAAGGAGGGGCGTCTGGCGCTGGGCAGTTACCCTAAGGTGGGGCTGTCGGCAGCCCGCAAAGCCCGTGACGTGGCCAAACTGCACAAGACGGAGGGCCGTGATCCGGTGCAGGTGCGCAAAGCTGAAAAGTTGAAAGCAACCCGACCAAGCGACGACACATTCAAAGCAGTGGCCCTGGAGTGGTACGGCAAGCAAGCCCCCCAATGGAGCGCAAGCCATGCTGAAAGATCGTTGCGGCAATTGGAGCGTGACCTGTTTCCGTGGATCGGCAACAGGGCCATGATCGATATTGACGCCATGGAACTCCTGGCCGCACTGCAAAAGGTGGAGGAACGCGGCGCGATTGAAACGGCAGACTGGGTATTGATGCTGGCGCGGCAGGTATGGGACTACTGGTTGCCCACGGCCACTGTGCAGCAACGCAACATCACCGAGGGGCTGAAAGGCCGGTTGACACCCTACCGGGGTAAGAACTTTGCAGCCATCCTTGATCCGGCCCGTATGGGCGGTTTGATGCGGGCTATCAAGGGCTACAAGGGTGGGCTGATAGTGCGCACCGCTTTGCAGCTAACCCCTTATCTGTACCAACGACCTGGCAATCTGCGCATGATGGAATGGGCCGAGCTTGATCTTGACGCAGCTCTTTGGATTATCCCCAGCATGAAAATGAAGCGCACCAAGCTGGAGAAGGAGCAAGGCGAAGCCCATACCGTGCCATTGCCCACACAGGCCGTAGCCCTACTGCGCAGCATCCAGCCATTGACCGGGCACGGGGTTTATGTTTTCCCCGGTGAACGCAGCCATGACAGGCCGGTATCTGACAATTCAGTACGCAGTGCCTTGTATGCGTTGGGATTTGGCAAAGAGCAAAGCTGGCACGGTTTCAGAGCAAGCGCACGCACGATGCTGGTGGATGAGTTGAATATCGACTGGCAGGTAATAGAAGCGAATCTGGCCCACGCAAAGAAGGACGCGAACGGTACCAGTTACAACCGAACCAAGTACATCAAACAGCGGTTCACCATGATTCAAGAATGGGCCGATTATTTGGACAAGCTGGCCATGGGTGCGGACGTGATCCAGTTCAAGGCGGCGTAGAACATTTAGACAACGCCTAGCTCTCGTCTGGTCCCCGTTTCTGTACGAGGGAACGGATGGCGTTTTCCATATCAAGATTCAAGGATGGCAAGGCATGGCAAAAAGCGAAAAGGCTGGCCGCAGGGCCTCTAAGGAAGACCGTGCGCGCAGCGGGCTTGCCGCCTCCTACTTTCGTGGGCTATCCAGTCCTGATAGTTGTTATTGCATTAATCCCGAGGATGAGCCGGAATTTCAGATATTCGTTAAGGAAGCTGACGTTGAGTCGCTTTTAGTCGCATTGCAAAGCTTCGCTGAACATGGAACATTTGCGCTCCTGCCAGACTTTGAGTCGTTTCTGATGCGAGTCGAGATGAATGCGCTGAGGTCTTCCGGGATGACGTATGAAGATGCCATTGCCAAACTTGGAGCAGACCACAACACCTCCGAAAGCACAGTATCCCGCAGAGTACGCCGCCCTGTCAAATCGTGACACCGTTTGACAGTGACTGAATAAGTCAATTTTGGAAAACTGCCCCCAATCGCTAGCAACCGCCAGCGAGAAACATAAAGGGGTAAGTAATGTCAATTTGGAGACTGCCAGCTACTAAAGCTGAAATGGGATGGCGTTCGGATGCGAGCCAATACAACGCGATCCGTGATGGGCTATTCACCACCGGGGTTGCCATTGGGCAGCGTTCAAAGGGTTGGCCTGACTATGAGGTTAAAGCGATTGCAGCGGCGCGTATCGCTGGCAAGTCGGATGCGGAAATCCGCGAACTGGTGAAAGTGTTGCACGCAAAGCGCACCGAACTGGCCTTGTCATAAGGAGCACACGCCATGACCACCAAAAACCGGAATGAAGCGGCAATGAGAGGTACAGAGAAATGATTACCAAGATTCAAGAATTCAAAAAGCAGCCTGCTTTGGCGGAGCTACTACTTGTTCTCGTGGCAAACCAAAATTTGCACATGAGCACAATAGCTCTGTTGGAAAACGGAATATTATCCCCGGCGGCTGGAATTGCGCGCCTCAAAAAACAAGGGGTGATTATCGAGACCATCTATCAATCTATTGTTGATAGATCCGGCAGGGCTCACAAAAGAGTAGCTTGCTACAAAAATAGTTGGAGGAGTTGCACCATGACTCCACCAAATATTGCCAGCCAAGGTGCTGCAGCCTCCAGAGGCAATTACAGGTTCAAAAATGAAAACGCCTCGGGTGCAACCGAGGCGTTTCAACTAAACCAATCCGACAGAACTATAGCCCGGAAAGTTGATCTGTTCAACCAGACTACGAGAGAGTTTAGAAGACTACTACTTGAAAGCGCGAACGTTAGTGCAACGGGAGAGTTGGCAGTTCCTCCCACTGAAACTCCTGACAACGAGTTGATGCAGGAGGGTTACACCGAAGCATTGATTGATCTACCGGAAGTCCCTGTAGGACCAATATTCCGCTACAAGCTGGTGACTGATGATGATATGCACAAGCTTCCGGCAATCCAATGGCGAGTCAAACACGTGTTACCAGCACGTGGCCTTGCCGTAATGTTCGGACCCAGCGGTTCAGGTAAGTCCTTCCTTGTTCTGGATATGTTGCAAAGCCTTGCTTTTGGCCATGATTGGTTTGGTCATAAAGTTAAGCAGTGCGCTGTGACCTATATCGCACTGGAAGGAGAAGCAGGAGTTGCTGGTCGGCTAAGTGCCTATCAAGCACGACATGGTTCAACTTCCCCAAAAATTCGCTACGTCGCGCAACCGTTCGAACTTCTTGATGATGACGATATCAAGGAATTAGCAGCAGCCATTCTCGACGTTGGTGCCTCGGGTGTAGTTGTGCTGGACACCCTAAGCAGAGCTATCCCAGGCTTAGATGAGAGTGACGGCAAAGCCATGGGACTAATCATCGCCTCCGCCAAGAAACTGCAAGTATTGATTGGCGGAATACTGCTGCTGGTTCACCACACCGGCAAGGATGCATCGAAAGGGATGAGGGGGCATTCTTCACTTCATGCGGCACTGGATTGCGCCATAGAAGTAAAGCGTAATGGGGATCACCGCGAGTGGGTCATTGCCAAAAACAAGGACGGTGAAGATGGTGCATCGCATCCGTTCAAGTTGGAGATTGTGCCCTTGGGAATCGATAGCGATGGGGATGCAATCACTTCCTGCGTAATTGTCGCCAATCAATCAGCGCAGGCCATTGCAAAGAAGATGCCGATACTTGGCAGCAATCAAACAATAGCCCTAAAAGCACTTGAGGAGCCGCTGAGCAAGTCCGTGGACATTGACAAGGATGGAGCACCAAAAGGTAGGCCGTGTCTTCGCTTTGAACAGGCACTTGCGATTGTTACCCCACAGATGCCGGGTGAAGCCAAACACAAAAAGCTACGCGCCAAGGAAGTAATTACCTCACTGGTGGAAAAAACCATATTGGGAATGAAGGGCGATTGGTTATGGGTTAACTAATCCCACCAGGTTGAAACCAACCCGGTTTTTTCCCGGTTCCCTCCCCTCTTATAGAGGGGGCGGGCGGACCGGGAAAACGGGAACTTACCCGGGAAGTCCGAAAAGTCCCGAAACGGGAAGATCGGGAAAAACGGGAAAGCCTGTACCGATTAAGTTGAAGCCAAGAACCATGAGCCAGAAATTAATCACCAGCTAGGAACAAGGAGTGGAGACCGGCGCGCAGCGACGGAGGATCCACGACGCAGTTCCAGTGGCTGGTGATTAATTCTCCTCTTACAAACCAACTAGAAAAACAAAGCAAAAGTTGCTGGTTATGGATAGAGGTCGCGAAACTGACCTTTCTTGGTTCGGCCTTTACCACAGGGCTTGTCGGACTTGTGACCCCTCCGGCTACGCCTACGGGTCACCGTCCGCCAGCCCTGTGGAAAAAACCAAAGAAATTCCGTGCAGAGTGGGAGATGTATTAAAAGTTCTCGGGATGAAGTATTAGAAGTTCTCGGGATGAAGTGAGAGAAGTATGAGAAGTGTCAAAAGTTCTGCCAACACCCTGGGCCTGATCAGTATCAGAACCAAGCACGTTAGGGTTTTGTGAATTTTTCAAAATAGGTACGACTGCAGTAACTAACAACCAAAGGGGAAAAACCAAAGCTCCCCCCCCCCCATCAATCTCAAACGCAGAATTCAACTCATGTTCCATCCCTACAGCGCGGTCATGTAACCCTACAAGTCGCTTCGCTTGGTTTCCAGGTCACATCACCGCTTTTCACACGTTCGGCGGCCTGGGTATGTCAATCAGTGCACACGGCGCTGCTGCGCCCCTTACAAGGGCTGCAGAGGTGTTTGATCAGTGCTTCGCAAGGGTGAATCAGTGCGCGGGTGCGCAGAGATGGCTTCGGCTCGCTTGCGCCTCGTGCTGGAGCCGCTATTGCCAGCAGCGTGACCATGCGGCCTTTTTTAAGTCGTGCCTTTGTTAAAAAAAGCCACATCGTCACTTTCGCAAGTTCGACGGTTGGTTGGCTTGGTCAGTGGCAAAGGCTGGGTACAGCCATTGCCAGAATGCACGCAAGTCATAGCCAGTTGCTTCGCAAAGATGGCAGTATGAGCGCTGTGGCACTGGGTGTGGTCTCGGCTCGCTTCGCATCGTGGCTGGCATCCCAGTTCGGAGCGCGTCATTGTTCGCACGCTACGGCAAAGTTACATAACGCCCCACTGCATAAAGTGCAGGCCCAGTCATTCGCAAGCTCATTTTGTGGTCCCGCACCGCTTCGCGCCCTTCGGGTTTACGCAGCAGGCATTATGCAAAATTGCCTACGCTGGTGCGGGCGTGTCAGCCGTCTGCACTCCCCGGTCGCTTTGCGCCCTACGTGCATTCGTCTGTCGCCCTGGTGGTGTGCTTGCGTTGTGGCATATGTCAGGCGCTTTGCGCATTATTTTTAGCTAGCGGCTTCGCCGTGCATCTTGTGTGTGCCCCCGCCCACCCTTGGGGCTTGCTTGCTTCGCAGCATCGCCCGCGCGGTCTGCCCGTCCGCCCCCCAAGGGGGCTCCCTCAGAACCGCGCAACTACAAGCCGCTTTGCGGCGGGGTTATCACAACCACCTGTATTGGCAGCAAGCTCGTCGTTAGGATTGGCACATCTGCAAACACTACTCGCTACATTTACCTTGTGTTGCAAGATTAAGCTTTGTAACTGCCGCTTTGCCCTGCTCTTCGGGAATTGATTCAAGTCCGGCACCGCCCACGAACATACCCATCTTGATGTATTGCCGAATGAAGTAGTTCTTGCCAGTCTCAACCAACAAGGCTAAGGCATTTGGAGAAAATTCTGACTCTGTAGAGATCGTGTGCTCCTTGCCCCCTGCAACTTCGGTGTAGAAGAAAATATCGGGTGCCGACTCGCCAATACATTTTCCATTTACCCAGATATCCTTCTTTAGTGCCTTACCGACAAAGCTGTCGCGGTAAATATAAAGGCCTGAATTTCCACCCTGCGGTTGCGCAAATTGTTTGGCCTTGGCCGAGTCCTCTTTACTTTCCATCTTCACGGATGCGCAACCTGTAAATAACGCCGACAACAAAATAGCAAATGCAATTTTTCTCATTCTCAATCCCTACGAAATAACAAAAAAGCAAACCAGCTTGTCTGCGATGAAACGGCAGATTATTTCCATGCGAAATGCTGGTCGAAATATCTAACTTGACTCCAGTTTTAAGATGGCAGCGCTGGCGACGTAATGCTCACAGACTTTGAGTTAGCACTCCAAAACATGAATTTGAAAACATAGTCGCCCGCTGGCAGCGTTACGGGTGACCACGGAGGAGTCCCACCACTGTTGGTTCCATCAACAAATTTCATGTTGGAATCGAAAATGGTGATACTCGTCCCACTGCCAGCGAAGTTGATTGTCGCGGTAGTCGCGAATGAAGCTTTGTGGTAAGTGGTAGTGGGTTCGCCAGTAGAGTAAATGGCGTTTCGGAGCTGGGGAAGATTGCCAAAAGCCAAAAGAGTTGGGGAGTAAGCGACTGCATTCTTCGCATTTGCGCTCCAGTATTCAAGCTCAATGACATATGCTCCTGGCTCCAGAGCCTTCTGATATTCCCCCCAAGGGGTAAATCTAGCCTGGCCCACTACGTTCATCGCGGTATCGAAAATACGCACGCCTGTTCCCTGTAGTGACAAATCCAATATCCCGCCTGCAGGCATCGTCAAATTGACTTTCTGGAAAGTCCCAGTTGCCCCCGCGTACCTAGCCAACGGAACAAGCTGATTTTCCGCCACGATGGGCTGTGTTCCTACAGTGCTTTGGACAGAGTCGCCGCCCCCACCGCAGGCTGATAAAACTGCGAGAAGCACGGACGATGAGACGAGCTTTAAGAAAGTGAAATTCATTGATCCCCCTGAGTGAACGAAAAAATAGTACGAAAGTACGCGCTCCAACTATTTTTGTTATCTATAGACACGTGTCTAAAGTGTACTTCAGGGCGAAAGTTCAGGCCCCATGCGGCCTAGCAAGAACCAAGCGCTTATCAATGCACTCGCTACTGAAATCAAGCTGCGCCGTCGTGCTTTGGGGTTCTCGCAGGAAGACTTGGCCGGTCATTGCCAATTGGATCGGCCTTACATTTCATTGATCGAGGTCGGACGCAAGCAGCCAACGCTGAGCGTCTTGCTGCGCCTGGCAGATGGTTTGCAATATTCAATGTCCGAGTTCATGGGCTTGGTGCAGGAGCGTTACTTGCTTGAACGCGAGGTCGCGACTGCCGGGCAGTGAATAGCCAGTGCTTCGCAATGGGTGGTCCGTGCTGTGGCAGCAGGGGGCAGAGACCTACTGACCAACGGAGATATACAACGGCTGAGGTCGAGGCCAGAGCAGCACAGGTGGGTTTATGGCGTGATGCTGACCCAGTGCCACCTTGGGACTTCCGGCGTCAAGCCAAGTAAAAAGGCTGACTAGCCAGCTCAATGTACTAATCGATTGACTTTTTAAGTTCTACTTCAACTGGATGCGATCCGTACCCCTTACCGCCGTTAACAGTGATGTCGCTTTGAACATTACCGGAATGGTAGACAGAGAAGCTGAAATGTCCTTTGAAAAGGACGCTTATTACTACAATGATGAGGATTTTTAGCAAAAAATCAACCGTGAACATGTAGTCAAATATTTTCTTTATCTTTTCCATACCCTGTGAACCTTTTAGTTTGTGATCGGTCATTGTGTCACTAACAGGCTGTGCAGCAACAACCTCGCCTTTTCGGTATGTTGGGGCATTGCCGTCCTGGGAATTTAGGCACAAGAAAAACCACAATCGCCTCAAAGCAGTGATTTCTCCGAACCGATATCTACCCGATAGACTGACTCAGATTGCCTTTTTATTTGGTCTGAATCATTGAAGCCAATCCGCACCTTCTGACACTTCTTGGGGTGTTAGATGACGACACTGAACATTTATAGTAAAAGTTCTTCATCCTTGCTTGGTGATATGCTGATATTGATATATGGGAAACTTATGGCGATATACAGCCGATAAGGTAACTCGAAATTTTTCTACGCTTTGAAATTTTCTTCATCTATGTACGACGCCCACACGACCGTTAATTGCGCGAAAGCAAAAACTGTGTGCATTTCCTGACACTGTTAAAAGATTTTTTTTGGTGCCCACCAAAACCATTAACTGCAACACCCTGAATCAGGGGGTATCAAAGGCAATACCGGGGAACAATCCGGGGAACGAAACCAAGTTATTAATATGAAAACCTAGCATCCATGCGGGTTTCAAGACATCTTTCAATTGACGCCAGCCCACCACATACAAGGGCTCGGATAGTCTCCGGGCCCTTTTTCTTGCCTGAAATCCCCGCGCCACGCGGGGTTCCGGCCACCTGTGCTGCGGGTGGCCAACAGCCGAAACACCCGAAATCGGCCACTTTCTCGGCCAGAGCTGTTTCTGTTCTCCGTTTGGCCTGCGGGTAGGCGCAGATGGTGGCCTAGCAAAATCAACATTTTACGCGCGCCAGTTCATCGTCAACCATGACCACCGGTCAGGCATCGAACACAGTCAGAGCATCTCCCGCAGCACCCCCAGCCGGTGGTCAGCGAGTGAACGTGGGGCCCTTGCAGCGAAAATGTCGACGATGACCAACAAGAAGAAAATCGCCCGCGATCTGCAGTCTGCGTTGTCTGGGCAGAGCCCACTGAGCATCGATCTGTATGTGGAAGTTCTGGCCGAGTACGAGGACGAACTCAAAGCCTCGCTGGACAAGGACGCCGATGACGCCCTGCTGTGTATGCTGGCCGACGACGGTGACGTGGCGATGATGGTCATCGACTGGGATGGCAGCATCTACCGGAATGAAAACGCGTTGAAAAAGCTGCAGGCCATGTGGCGGCGCAGCTTTGAGATCAATGTGCAGATCCATGTTGCCGCCGGAGAACCCGCCATCGTCGTAGTCGTCGCCAACAGCGATCCAGCCCTCGCAGGCTTGGCTCTGGATGAAGGCGTGCCCGGCTTCCTTCTGGGCATCGATGGAATTGAAGGACTGATCCAGCCGTTCGTCGCTGGAGACGCGGCAGTACACCGCGCAGCGTTTCGGTGGCACAAGCAGGGGTGCGTTCATTGGCTATCCCCCTTGCCATCGCGCAGACCAAAGAACTTCGGCCCATTCCATCGTGTGCCCGTGATGTGGCGCGCCGCCGCCGACAGGCTTTTGAACGCCTGGTGTGTTGCTGTTCGGCTGGGCGTCTACACCGGGAGCACGCCAGCAAGACCGATGTGCGAATCATTGATTTCGTGGACACCGGCCATCCGGTCTTGCTGCGGATGTGGGATAAGCGGCAACGGGGCTACCGGGCGATGGGGTATCGCATCGAGGAACAGCGCGAACTTGGCGAAATCAGCGAAATTTGTGTCTCGACTACGGATTGCCCGTGATTCCTCGGGGCGAAATGAGCGAAATTAGGTGCCAGTACTGGTGTCCGTCTTCTGTATGCGCAATAGTTGCGACAAATGCAGCCATTGGTGCGACAATGCTGCTATCTGATCGCTCCAGGAGGTTCCCATGTCTGAACGCATCAACGCCCGCCTGTCGCAACCCTTGGCTGAATTCGTGGATCGAATGGTCGGCGAAGCGGGACTTTACGAAACGCCCAGCGAATACGTGCGCGACCTGATCCGCCGCGACATGGAACGGCGCGACGGCCAGTTTGTGCAGGACGCCATCCTCGTCGGTTATCGCGACTTGGCGGCGGGCCGCGTCTTCGCATCCAGTGGTGACTTCAAGACCGACATGGCGGTGCTCGACCGCAAGGAAGCCGATGGCTGGCAATGAAGTGTCATCGCCTGCCAACTTCCTGCTGACCCGGAATGCGGCGCTGGATTTGCGCCGCATATACACGCTGTCACGCTGGGAATGGGGCGATGACGTTGCCGACCGCTATCTCGCTGACCTGTACGCGGCAATGGGAATTGCTGCCGCCAACCCGGAGAAGGGCCGCTTGCGGCAGTACCGCTCCGCTCCGTTTCTGATGATTCCAGCGCGGCAGCACTTCGTAATCTACGACCTCGTGCCGCACGGCATCGCGGTGCTGACGGTTCAACATCAGGTGCGCGACATCGAGTCCCTGATCGCGGACCTGACCCCGGCCTTCCACGCCGAAGTCGAACGGCTGAAACGAAAAGCCTGATTGCACCCGCTCGCGCCCGCAGAAGTGCTCATAAGCTCGGGAGTCGAGTCGGCACATGGTCAACCATCCGCCACCACTATTTAAAAAACCAACCGGTCACCGGTTGGATTTTTTTCGCCTATTCCCGCGTGTTCATTGGGGTTCCCGAGGGTTCTTGCGGACTTCGTAGTTTTTCCGGACACCCTTACTTACTCAAGTCATTGAAGAATGGACAGATTTGAATTTCCACCAACTAAAGATATTGATGATCTGGGAGTGTGGAAGCAGTCACGTTGGGCCGCAATACTCATCTGAGATCCGGTGCTCCGCAGGCTGCCAGGCATTCACCAGCGCCACCAGCGACAGCATCACTGGCACTTCGACCAGCACCCCCACCACGGTTGCCAAGGCGGCACCTGAGTTGAGGCCAAACAGGGAGATGGCCACGGCCACCGCCAGTTCAAAGAAATTGGAGGTGCCAATCAGGCAGGCAGGGCCAGCCTGGTTGTGCGGCAGCTTCAAAAGCCGCGCACCCCACCAGCCAATGAAGAAAATGCCGTAGGACTGGAGCACCAGCGGCACCGCAATCATGGCAATCACCAGCGGCTTGGCCACAATGGTGAGCGCCTGAAAACCAAACAACAGCACCACCGTGGCAATCAGGCCGACCACCGACCAGGGTTTGAGCCTGGCCACAAAATCGCCCACCGCACGCGCGGATTTGCGATGCAAAACATGGCGCGTAGCCATGCCCGCGGCCAAGGGCAGCACCACATACAGCGCGGTAGACAACACCAGGGTTTGCCAGGGCACCACCACGTTGGTAATGCCGAGCAAAAACGCCGCCAGCGGCGCAAACGCCACCACCATCACCAGGTCGTTCACCGACACCTGCACCAGCGTGTAATTGGCGTCGCCCTTCACCAACTGGCTCCACACAAACACCATGGCCGTGCACGGTGCCACACCCAGCAAAATCATGCCGGCAATGTATTCACTGGCAGACTGGGGGTCTACCCATGGGGCAAACACGGTTTGAAAGAACAGCACACCCAAGGCCGCCATGGTGAAGGGTTTGATGAGCCAGTTCACCACCAGGGTCAGCAGCAACGCTTGCGGCTTTTTACCCACGTTGCGCACGGCGCTCCAGTCAATCTGGATCATCATGGGGTAAATCATCACCCAGATAAACACCGCCACCACCAGGTTGACTTGCGCGACTTCCAGTGCCGCAATGCCCTGAAAAACACCCGGCACCAACAACCCCAACCCCACCCCGGCCGCAATACCCAGGGCCACCCATACCGACAAAAACCGCTCAAACAAACCCATGTGTGTGTCCCTTTATTCGGCCTGAACTTGGCCTATTGCTTGCAGCTCTTTCAGCAGGGACAGTCTCTCCAGCTTCTCAAACGGCAGGTTCAAAAACAGGGCAATGCGCCGCTGCAACACCATAAATGCGTCCGAAAAGGCCTTGTCGATTTGTGCACTGGTGCCGGTAGCCGCCGCCGGGTCTTCCACACCCCAGTGCGCGGACATGGGCTGGCCCGGCCACACGGGGCACACTTCGCCCGAGGCCTTGTCGCACACCGTGAGTACAAAGTCCATGGTGGGTGCTTCGGGTGCGGCAAACTCTTCCCAATTTTTGCTGCGCAATTCCCCAGTGCGAAAGCGGTTGCGTTCCAGCAACTCCAAGGCTTTGGGGTGCACAAAGCCCGCAGGGTGGCTGCCTGCGCTGTAGGCGCGGAAACGCCCGCCGCCCAACTGGTTCATCAGTGACTCGGCCATGATGCTGCGGGCGGAGTTGCCGGTGCAAATAAACAAGACATTCATGAAGGCTTTTGACATGGGTTTACTCCAATGGGGTAGAAGTTAAAGAAGGCAGATTGCAAGAATCAACATGCAACACAGGCCGCGCCCGTGCCCACCACCGCACAGGGCTCACCGGCACAGCAGTTGGCGGTCATGAAGGACAGCAAGTCGTTCATGGTGGTGAATTCCGCGCGGTAAATCAGGTTGCGGCCATCACGCTCCTGGGTAATCAGTCCGGCGTGGGTCAGCTCTTTCAGGTGAAACGACAAGGCCGTGCCGGGTATGCCCAGTGCATCGGTCAGGCGGCTGGGCGTCATGCCTTCAACACCGGCCACCATCAGTTGGCGAAAAATCTGCAAACGCGACTGCTGGGCCAGTGCCGCCAATACGCGCACCGCGTCGGATTCGGTCATGGGGTAATCCTTTCCAGCGGTTGGGTGGTGGGCAGGGCCAGCGTGACCAGCCAACAGGCCACCAACATGGACGCCGAGCCAACCAGTGCATACAACAAGCCGCCCCATTGGTACAGCAGGCCCGAGAAAAGCGTGCCCATAAAGCGGCCCACTGCGTTGGCGGCGTAGTAGAAACCCACGTCTTCAGCGGCTTTTTCGGACCCGGCATAGGCCAGTACCAGATACGAATGCACCGAGGAGTTGACGGCAAAGGCAAAGCCAAAAATTCCCAGCCCGCCCACCACCACCCACTCCAGGTTCGGCACCTCCATCACCACTGCCACCGCCAGCGCCATGGGCACCACGGCCAGCAGGGCCGACCACAGGCGCGCGGCAGGTACTTCGGTGCTCAAACCATCGGTACTGCGGCGCACCAGGTGCGGGGCAAAGGCTTGTACGGCGCCGTACCCAATCGTCCATGCGGCCAGAAAGCCGCCCACCATGGGGCGTGACCAGCCGGATGCATACAAAAACACCGGCACCCCCACCACAAACCACACATCCCGCGCACCAAACAGCACCACCCGGGCGGCGGCCAGCAGGTTGATGCCCTGGTTTTTGGCAAATAACTCTTTGGCAGACTTGGACGCCTTGCTTTTGCCCATGAGTGGCGGCACGTACCGCACCACACCCACCAGCACCAGGCTCAGCAGTGCGGCCATGGCCCACAGCGACTCACTGAAACCCAGCACCTCCAGCAGCACACCACCCAAAAAGAAGCCAATGCCTTTCATGGCATTTTTGCTGCCGGTAAACCAGGCGACCCACTTGAACAACTGGCCTGATGCTTCACCGGCCGTGAGTTTGATGGCGGATTTGCTGGCGGTTTTGGTCAGGTCTTTGGCCACCCCGCACACACCCTGCGACAGCACCACCCAGGCCACCGAGAGGGTGGCCGTCCAGTCCGGCGACAAGGCCGACAGCAGCAGGAAGCCGGTGATTTGGGTCGTCAAGCCCACCACCAGCATGCGGGCAATGCCGTACCGTGTGGCCAGCCAGCCGCCAATCAGGTTGGCGGCAATACCGGCGGCCTCGTACAACAAGAACAGAAACGCCAGGGTGAATGGCGAATACCCCAGTTTGTAGAAGTGCAGCAGCACCAACATGCGCAGCGCACCGTCGGTCAGCGTAAAGCCCCAATACGCGCTGGTGACGATGGCGTAGTTGCGTGCGGCGCTGGCGCCTGCGGTGGTGCTCGCCATTTCAGATCCCCACGGTTTCCATGTGGCAGGCCAGGTCCACCATGCGGCAGGCGTAGCCCATTTCGTTGTCGTACCAGGCGTAGACCTTGAGCAAGGTGCCGTCGGTCACCATGGTGGATAAGGCGTCGACGATGCTGCTGCGCGTGTCGCGGGCGTAATCAGCACTGACCAGGGGGCGTGTTTCATAACCCAGAATACCGGCCAGCGGGCCTTGGGCCGCTGCGGCAAATAGCGCGTTGACTTCTTCCACACTGGTCTCGCGTTGCATCTCGAAAACGCAGTCGGTCAGCGACGCATTCAAGGCGGGCACCCGCACCGCGTGGCCGTTGAGTTTGCCTTTCAGTTCCGGGTAGATCAGCGCAATGGCGGTGGCGCTGCCGGTGGTGGTGGGGGCCAGGCTCATCATGGCGCTGCGGGCGCGGCGCAGGTCTTTGTGGGGGGCATCCACCACCAGGTTGGTGTTGGTGGGATTGTGCAGCGTGGTGATCTGGCCATGGCGTATGCCAATGGCGTCGTGCACCACCTTCACCACCGGGGCCAGGCAGTTGGTGGTGCAAGAGGCGGCCGTGATGATGTGGTGCTGCGCCGGGTCGTACAACTGGTGGTTGACCCCCACCACGATATTGAGCACATTGCCCACCTTGACCGGTGCCGCCACGATAACCCGTTTGGCACCCCGGTCCAGGTGGCCTTGCAGGGTCTCGGGGGTGAGGAACTTGCCGGTGCACTCCAGCACCACATCCACGCCCAGGTCGCCCCAGGGAATCTCTGCCGCGGTGGGGTGGGAGGTAAATTTCAGTTGCTGGCTGCCGATGCGGATGCTGTCTTCACCCTCGGCCGCAATGTCTTCACGCCAGCGGCCCTGCACGCTGTCAAAGGTGAGCAAATGCGCGGTGGCCGCAGCACCGCCTTTGAGTTCGTTCAGGTGCACCACCTCCAGGCGGTTGCCTGCCCGCGGGTCGTCCGACGGGCGCTCGGCCGCGCCCAAAGCGGCACGCAGTGCCAACCGGCCAATGCGGCCCATTCCATTGATTCCTACACGCATGGCGTCACTCCTGGGTTTAAACTTCATTATTTCAACAAGTATTGAAGTATAAGCACTGGGTGTGACAAACCCATGACACGCAACCTCTCAAGTTGCGGGTGGTCGTGCGCAAACGGCAAGCGACATCGTCGGCCCGCGCAGCGCATGCGCAGCTCCACCTCTGCGATGGCGTGGGGTGGTGTTACGAGGGATCACAGTTGGAGAGGGGGCTTTCAACGGCGCGGCAGCGACCAGCCTGCTTTTTGGTTGGACTTGTTGTTTTCGTAGTCCCAGATGGCGCCACAACGGGTGCATTGGTAACGGGTTACCGCCACGCTGTGCCCATCGCGCTCTTCTTTGCGGTTGTCACCTTGCACCAGTTCGGGGTGGCCAGGGGCGCGGCGCCAGTTACGCTGGATGCCTCGGCATGGTTCGCACAGCGCGGCCTCTCGGGCTTCTGCTTCGGCTTTGTATCGATCGGTCATATTCTTAATTGTATTTGGCGCCAGAGCTGCGCCGCCCAACACCGGGTCACTGTCCTTCGGTGGCAGGCGGTGTGCCCGATAATGGCCAATGTCAGACGAACCCCAACCCCACCAACGCCGCGTGCGCTACGCCGGCACCCACCCCAAGCGGTTTGAAGAAAAATACAAAGAGCTGGACCCCGCGCGACACGCCGACGCCATCCAAAAAGTGATGGACAGAGGGCAAACCCCGGCAGGCATGCACCGTTCAATCTGCGTGAACGAAATTCTGGGCATTCTCAACCCCCAACCCGGCGAAACGGGGCTTGACGCTACTTTGGGATTTGGCGGGCATGCGAAGGAGATTTTGGCGCGGCTGATGCCCGGTGGGCACCTGTTTGCGGTGGACGTGGACCCGCTGGAATTGCCCCGCACCGAAGCACGGCTGCGCGCCCTGGGTTTTGGTGAACAGGCACTGACCGTGCGGCGCATCAACTTTTCGGAGCTGGCCACGCTGCTACCCGAGGCCGGTGGTGGTTTTGATGTGGTGTTGGCCGACCTGGGGGTGTCGTCCATGCAAATCGACAACCCGGCGCGGGGCTTCAGCTTCAAGGCCGATGGCCCGCTGGATTTGCGCTTGGACCCCAGCAGTGGTCAGTCCGCGTCTGAACTGTTGCAATCGGTCACGCGGCAACGGTTGCGTGATTTGATGGTGGATAACGCCGACGAACCTTATGCCATTGTGCTGGCCGCCGCGCTGCAAGGCCAATACATTGAAACCACCACCGCCTTGGCCGAACTGATTCGCCTAACGATGGGGGCAGCCTTCAAACGCAACATGCCCGAAGAAGAGCGCTTGGTAGAAACCAAAAAGGCGCAGCAACGCACCTTTCAGGCTTTGCGCATTGAGGTGAACGATGAGTTTGGCGTGCTGGACCGTTTTTTAGATCGGCTGCCAAGCTGTTTAAACCCCGGCGGGCGCGTGGCTATTTTGAGTTTTCACTCTGGCGAAGACCGCCGGGTGAAAAAGGCGTTTCAAACCGGGGAACGCGCGGGCATCTATTCCAGCGCGGCGCCAGAATTGATTCGCCCATCGTTTGAAGAGCAGCGCGCCAACCCCCGTTCCAGCCCGGCCAAATTGCGCTGGGCGGTTAAGGCTGCGTAGCGGCAGTTCGTCGCTTGAATTTGGTATCGTTCGTACAGGCGCCTTGAACCCGCTTTTGAATTACCTTCTTCACTCGTCCTACGGGTACCCAAAGCACTTTTAGCAAGGAAATCTGATGCACGCCCTGTGGATGGTTCTGGCCGCCTTTTTCTTTGCCACCATGGCGGTGGGCATCAAGTTTGCGTCCAGCGACTTTGGCACCATGGAGCTGGTGTTCTACCGTGGCGTGGTCAGCGTGGTGTTTATGGGCGTGGTGGTACGCGCGCGCGGCGCCAGCCTGCGCACCCCTGTGCCCATGATGCATCTGTGGCGCAGCCTGATCGGCGTGTTGTCCCTGGGTACCTGGTTTTACGCCATTGCCCACTTACCCCTGCCCACCGCCATGACGCTCAACTACCTGAGCGGCGTGTGGGTAGCGGCCTTTATCGTCGGCGGCGCCCTGCTCTACGGATCGTCAGAGCGTCAGGGGCCGGTGCTGGGCACGGTGCTGCTGGGCTTTGTGGGGGTGCTGATGACACTGCGCCCCACCATCGACCAAAACCAGCTGTTTGCCGGCCTCGTGGGGCTGCTCTCAGGCCTGGGGGCGGCCATGGCCTATTTGCAGGTTACTGCGCTGGGCAAGGCGGGTGAGCCAGAAGAGCGCACGGTGTTTTACTTTTCCGTCGGCTCGACCGTAGTGGGCATTGTGGGTGCCGCCTTTACCGGTCTGACACCGTGGTCCATGGTGCATTGGCAGGCGGCGGCGTGGGTGGTGCCGATTGGCATTCTGGCCTCGCTGGGCCAGTGGTGCATGACGCGTGCCTACCGCCACGGCGCCACGCTGGTGGTGGCCAGCATGCAGTACACCGGCATTGTGTTCGCGGCACTCTATGGCGTGCTACTGTTTGACGATGTGCTACCGCCCATCGGCTGGGCCGGTATTGGCGTCATTCTGACCAGCGGCGTGCTGGCTACCGTGCTGCGCGCACGGGCTTTGCCCAATACGCCAGCCGAAGAACACTAAAACCCGCCGCAGGTCTGCGCCCTATCCGCGCGCAAGGCGCGGCGCCCAGCAAAACAACGCATTGCACGGGATCCAATGCGAGTCACCGTACGCACCGTTGCCCCCACTCACCGCACATTCATCTGTTTGAAGGTGGTGTAGTCATCCTTGGCCGAGCCATCTTTGCGGCGCAAACCATACTGGTCGGTGAAGAGCCCGATATCGCGCTCGGTAAAGAAGAAGGTGATGGGGATGCTGGCCTTTTCTGCTGCCAGGGCGGTGAGAAGTTCGCCCCTTTCGGCATTTTGGTCGGTGCCGTACTCCGTGAACCATACCGGCTTGGGCGGGCGATTTTCTTGTTCCAGCAGCGTGATGACATTGCGCTGCACCGCTGCAAAGCGCCCTTTCTGGCCATAGGGATGCAGGCCCAGGGCGTCGTAACAAGCTGGCGGAGTCAGCCGGACCAGCCAGCGGGCGAAGGTTTCGGGATCATTCTGCGGCGACAGTCCGGCGCTAATGACGAATGCCTTTTTGTCCAGGCGCCGAATGGTGCTGGCGGCCTCCGACAAGGTACGGGCATAGGCCGTAGCCGAGTCTTGCACCGATAGACCCATATCGGGCCAGCCATACCCGGGCAAATTGGGTTCATTGAAAATTTCCCATGCATTGACCCGTGCACCGTGGCGTTTCACCAACCAGCTCAGCGCTGCCGCAACGCGGGTGGGCAACAGATCGGCATCGCGCGCGGCCCACTGGGGCGCGTGGTTGAATAAAACCATGATTTTTTGCGGATGTGTGCTGGCCAGTGCCATCACCCGATCAACATACGACGCGTCAAATTGTCCCTGGTAAGGCTCAATCCAGTCCCAGCGCAGTTCGATGCGCAGCCAGGGGACCTGCAGCTCGTCCGCCCAGCCCCAGGACTGGGGTTCATCGGGATAAAAAAGCTGCAGCCCCACCACGCCACTGGGGTGCGGCTGCGGGCTTAAAGCGCAGACCGGATAGGCCAAGGTGGCACAGCACCAGAGAGACAGGGAGACCAAGGCTTTGAGCATGGTCAGATTCTTGCTGAACTATGGCCAATGACAAGGCAAAGTCCGCTTGCGGTAACAAAGTTACACAAAATCAGGCGCAACCGACCCCAACCGGCCGAGGCGACAGACCGTCAGAAACTCAAGGACATCACACCCTGCTCCACCGCGCTCTCAATCGACCCCTGAAACAGTTTCGTCAAGTGGTCGTGGGTCGCGGACAGCAGATTCTCGTCGAGCGTGTAAACCCAGGGTGCATCGCCGGGGCGGTTGACCACAAAGGAAGATCGTTCCTCGGCCATGGTCAAAATTTTGGCATTCCTGTCCAGTACCAGAATGGCCAAATGGGGTTGCGCCTCGGCCTTGCCAACAGAACCCACGCCAGCGCGCAACACCACACGGATGCCATTAACCGGTTTGCCCGGTTCGAAAGACTCCAGCACCAGCACGATGGCATCGAGCTTGTGCTGCTTCACCAGCGCCAGCAAATCTTCCTCAATCTGCTCCACCTTGACCGTTAAATTGCCCGGGTAGGAGTGCAGGTTTTTAGCCATCGCGGGCACATCCACCACAAGCTGGTACACCGTGCGTTGCGACAGCTTCGCCAGCTTCTCATCCTTCGCCATGCGCAGTGCCTTTTCGGCTCCCGCGCGTGCCGCGACATTAAACACATCCCCCACCGGACGCACGGCACGCTCGTTATTGAACCGGGTGATGCCAAATTTTTGGTAAGACAGCTCGCTGGGTAGCAGCGACACCACCCCCACATTGATGATGGGCGGCGGCGGCGGCGCCTTTTTGGCTGGTGCTCCACATGCGGTAAGCAAAAAGACCAAAAAAGAAAGTAGACCAGTACAAAGAAAACGCATTCGGAGTCAACTCGGAGTTAATAGCCTGTGGCAAGGCGGACCGCCAATCATAATCACACCCACCATTTTCAACCCGCCCGCCATGCCAAACCCGACCTACACCACCCTGATCAACACCACCGATCTGCAAACCCTGCTCGCCAGCGGCCAGCCCTGCATGGTGTTTGATTGCAGTTTCGATTTGATGCAACCGGATGCGGGCGGCGCCCAGTACGCACAAGCCCACATCCCCGGCGCCGTTTACGCCCACCTGGACACGGCCCTCAGTGCCAAGGGCGACCGCACCACGACCCACGCCGCATCCGGCGGGCGCCACCCCCTGCCCGCGCGCGAGGCCTTTGCCGCGTGGCTGGGCTCGGTCGGCTTCGACAACACCATGCAGGCCGTGGTCTACGACCGCCAGGGCGCCAACTACTGCGGGCGCCTGTGGTGGATGCTCAAATGGGCAGGCCATGAAGCCGTGGCCGTGCTCGACGGTGGGCTGCAAGCCTGGCAAGCGGCGGGGGGCGCAGTCGAAGTCAGTTCACGCCCCACAGAAACCAAGGGAGCAAAGGGAAATTTCGCTCTTGCGCCCGCCCGCACTGCGCTGGCCACTATCGAAACCGTAGCAGCGCAACTGGGGCGCAGCACCCAGACACTCATCGACGCACGTGGTGGCCCCCGCTTTCGCGGCGAAGTGGAGCCGCTGGACCCGGTGGCCGGGCACATCCCCGGCGCACTGAACCGGCCGTTTAGCGACAACATCGGAGCCGACGGCTGCTTCAAACCCGCTGCCACCTTGCGTGCCGAATTTGAAGCCTTGCTCGGCCAGCGCGACCCCGCCACGGTGGTGCACCACTGTGGCAGTGGCGTCAGCGCCGTGCCCAATCTGTTGGCCATGGAAATCGCCGGCCTGGGGCGCAGCACCCTGTTTGCCGGCAGCTGGAGCGAGTGGTGCAGCGACCCGGACCGCCCGGTGGCGCAGGGCTGATGCCATGTTTCCGCTCACCCTTACCCCGCTCAACGCCAATGTGTACACCGTGCACACCGCACAAGGCGACCACGTGGGCAACCTCAAGCGGGTCGGCACCGTCTGGAAGTTCAAGGCCATCGGCTACGACGCACCCGGCGACGTCATCCCTGGCGGGGGCCCCTTGACAGACCGCCACAACACCGTGCTGCAAGCGCCAGATGCGCCAACCCTCAACGCCGCACTGGGTGCCACGTAAACCGCAGCGCCGCCCCGCCCGCGAACGTGGGTACCCCTGGTTTATGCATAAAAATGGCCATTTCCGCACGTCAGACGTGCGCAGACAGCTATCAAAACGATAGCAAATGTATCGGCGAATGCCGCCTCCGGATAGTGAGCCCCGCCTAACCCACTGGCAGCCCGCTGCCCGGTATCGGGCCGCAATGCGGCGAAAATACCCCATCAACACCCTGTTGCACCTTGTTGCGCAGCGTTGCCGCAGATCCGCACGTGGCCCCTGCGCCGCCGCACTTTGGAGAAACCCATGACCACCACCCCCCAACCCACATTTTTACGCCGCCTGTCCATTGGCTGGCGTGCACTCATGACCGCGCTGTCATCCCCCGCGTTCGCAAGCCGCATCGAAGCCCTGCACACACCCACGCAGCCCGCCATCGCCCCGCCGCAAACCCCGGCACCGGCGCCCCGCCTGTCCAGCGACGCCGCCTTGCAGTTGCTGGAGCTGTTGCAGCGCGAAGCGCGCTTGGTCGACTTCACCCAGGAAGACGTGCGCGCCTATTCGGATGCCGATCTGGGCGCCGCCGCACGCGTGGTGCACGCAGGCTGCTGCAAGGTGCTGGGTGAACACTTCACCATCGCCCCCGTGCGCACCGAGGAAGAAGGCAGCCGTATCCGGCTGGAAGCGGGGTTTGATGCCCGCGCCGTGCGCCTGACCGGCAACGTGGTGGGCCAGGCGCCGTTTGCGGGCACCCTGGTGCACCGCGGATGGCGCGCCACCGAGGTGCGCCTGCCCCAGTTGGCGCCCGGCCACGACGCCAGCGTGCTGGCCCAGGCTGAGGTGGAGTTATGAGCGACACGACCAGCGCACAGCACGCCGCACGGCCGCCCGAAGGCGTGCAAGCCCCCGGGGGGGGCCGATACGCCATCGGCATCGACCTGGGCACCACCCACTGCGCCCTGGCCTGGGTCGACCTGGCAGCCAGCGAAGGTGAATCCACCGTCCACGGTGTGCTCGACATCCCCCAACTCAGCGCACCGGGTTCAGTAACGGCCGCCCCCTTGTTGCCCTCGTTTCTGTACCTGCCCCACGCCGACGAACTGGCTCCGGGCGAGCTGGAGCTGCCCTGGCAACCCACGCCCGACTACGCGGTGGGCGAGATGGCCCGCACACGCGGCGCGCAAACCCCCATTCGCCTGGTGTCCAGTGCCAAAAGCTGGCTCTGCCACGCCGGGGTCAACCGCCGCGCGGCCCTGCTGCCGGCAGATGCACCGCCCGAGGTGGAACGCGTGTCGCCTTTGGAGGCCTCCACCCGTTACCTGGCCCACCTGCGCCAGGCCTGGGAACACGCCCACCCACAGGCCCCGTTTGCCGATCAGGATGTGACCATCACCATTCCCGCCTCGTTCGACCCCGCCGCCCGTGAACTGACGGTGGAAGCGGCCCGCGCAGCCGGCTATGGCGCGCTGACCCTGCTGGAAGAACCCCAGGCCGCGCTGTACAGCTGGATCCAGCGCAGCGCCGGACACTGGCGCAAACAGGTCCAAACCGGCGACATCATTCTGGTGGTCGACGTGGGTGGTGGCACCAGCGACTTTTCACTCATGGCCGTGCTGGAGCGCGAAGGCAATCTGGAACTGCACCGCGTCGCCGTGGGTGAGCACATCCTGCTGGGCGGCGACAACATGGACCTGGCGCTGGCCCACGGCCTGGCGCGCAAACTGGCCGAATCCGGCAAGACCCTGGAGCCCTGGCAATTACGCGCGCTGGCCCACGGCTGCCGCAACGCCAAAGAAGCCTTGCTGGGCGACAACACCACTGGCTTGGTGCCTGAGAGCGTGCCCATTGTGGTGCCCAGCCGGGGCGCCAAACTCATAGGCGGCGCCCTGCGCACCGAGCTGACCAAGGCGGAAGTCACCAGCACCCTGGTGGAAGGTTTCTTCCCCCAAGTGGAGTCCTGCGCACGCCCGGTAACCCGCACCCGCAGCGGCCTAACCCAGTTGGGCCTGCCCTACGCACAAGACGCCGGTGTCACGCGCCATCTGGCCGCCTTGCTGGGGCGCCAAACAAGCGCCACCACCGAGCTGGAAGGCTTTAGCGGACATGGCGCCAAAGAGACCGCCGACACTGCCGCCGAAAGCACCACAGCACCCGCCACGTTTTTGCACCCCACCGCCGTGTTATTCAATGGCGGTGTGTTCAAGTCCCCCTTGCTGACCGAACGCACGCTGTCCACACTCAACGCCTGGCTGGCGGCCGACGGTGCGCCCGCCGCCCGCATGCTCAGCGGCGCCGACATGGACCTGGCCGTGGCACGCGGTGCCGCCTACTACGGCTATGTGCGCCACGGCAATGGCGTACGCATCCGGGGTGGCACGGCACAAGCCTATTACGTGGCCATCGAATCCAGCATGCCGGCCATTCCCGGCGCCGAGCCCCCTATCCAGGCCCTGTGCGTGGCGCCCTTCGGTATGGAAGAAGGCAGCAGCGTGGACCTGTCCCTGCTGCAGCTCGGCCTGGTGGTGGGCGAGCCGGTGCAGTTCCGCTTTTTCGGCTCCTCGGTGCGCCGCCAGGACGCCGCCGGTGCCCTGCTGGACTTCTGGCAACCCGATGAGTTGCAGGAGCTGGGCGAGATTCGCGCCACCCTGCCCGCAGAGGGTCGCCCCGCCGGTGAAGTGGTGCAGGTCACCCTGCGCGCCACGGCAACCGAGACCGGCACGCTGGAGCTAACCGCCGTGTCTGCCAGCACCACCGGGGCCGATCACCAGGCTGAATACTGGAAGGTCGAACTCGACGTGCGCGACAAAGGCTGATCCCTTGGCCAGCCGCTACCTCGTTGGCATCGACCTGGGCACCACCCACACCGTGGTGGC
Organism: Candidatus Aalborgicola lynettensis; assembly: GCA_016719405.1. GTDB lineage: Bacteria > Pseudomonadota > Gammaproteobacteria > Burkholderiales > Burkholderiaceae_C > Allorhodoferax > Allorhodoferax lynettensis. The sequence continues at coordinate 373,322 of JADJZE010000001.1, read as the reverse complement.
CTACGCTGCTGTGCCCCATGCCAAAAATCAGGGCAAGACCGACAGTGCCATCCGACTGTTTGACATTGCCCAACTGGTAGGCCCCGGAGCAGTGGCGCCACGCCCCTTGCTGCCCAGCGTGCGTTACCACGCCGCGCCGGGTGAACTGGCCAGCGCCGACTTGGCCCTGCCCTGGGCGGCCAAAGACGATGCCGATACGCCATCGCCCGTCGTCATCGGCCAATGGGCACGCCAGTTGGGCGCCCAGGTACCCGGGCGCCTGGTCAGCAGCGCCAAAAGCTGGTTGTCGCACGCCCAAGTGGACCGACTGGCGCCCATCCTGCCCTGGGGTGGCGCGCCCGATGTGCCCAAAGTGTCCCCCGTGCAAGCCAGTGCCGACACCCTGGCGCATGTGCGTGCCGCGTGGAATGCGCAGTTCCCCCAGGCACCGCTGGAGCAGCAAGACATTGTGCTGACGCTCCCCGCCTCGTTTGACGACAGCGCCCGCGCCCTCACCCTGCAAGCCGCCCACGCCGCCGGTCTGCCCACCCTGCGCCTGCTGGAAGAACCCCAGGCCGCCTTCTACGACTGGCTGGCGCGCCACCGCAAAGACCTGACCCAGTCGCTGCAAGGCAGCCGCCTGGTGCTGGTGTGCGATGTGGGTGGTGGCACCACCGACCTGAGCCTGATCCGCATCGACCACCGCCCCAACGGCGAAGTCCAGCTGGACCGCATCGGCGTGGGCAACCACCTGATGCTGGGCGGGGACAACATGGATCTGGCCTTGGCCCACACGGTGGAAGGCCGTCTGGGGCGCGGGGCGGCGGCGGATTCTGCTCCGTGTCCCCCGCCCGCTCGGCCTTCAACTCCGCTCCCCTGTCCGCCAGCCAGATGGCCCAACTGATGGAACGCTGCCGCACTGCCAAAGAGCTGCTGCTGGCCAGCGACGCCCCTGCACAAACCACGGTCACCCTGCTGGGTGGCGGCTCCCGCCTGGTCGGCGCCAGCCGCTCGGTCACACTGACCCGCGACGAGGTCCAAACCCTGGTTCGCGACGGCTTTTTCCCCCGCGTGGAAAGTGACGCCACCGTGCAAGCCAACCGCGGCGCACTGGTGGCCTTTGGCCTGCCCTACGCCCGCGACCCGGCCATTACCCGCCACATTGCCGACTTTCTGCGCCAACACGCCAGCACCATCCGCCAGACCTTGGGCGACGCTGCCGCAAGCAACGCCTCCGGCGCCCCACCCATGCCCGACACCCTGCTGCTCAATGGCGGTGTGTTTCGCGCTCCGGCCCTGGCGCAGCGCCTGCAAGACACGCTGGCAGCCTGGCGCGGTGCGCCCTTGCGCCTGCTGCACAACGACAACCCCGACGTGGCGGTGGCCCGAGGTGCGGTGGCCTATGCACTGGCGCAGCGCGGGCAAGGACCCGCCATTGGCGCCGGTTCCGCACACAGCTACTTTTTGCTGCTGCAAGGCGCCCGCAGCGCCGCTGCATCTGCCAACGTCAACCCGGGTGCCGGTGCAAAAACAAGTGCAAATGCTGCCTGCCCTCAAGGCATTTGCATCCTGCCGCGCCTGAGCCAGCCCGGCCAGGAAGTGCGCTTGAACGAACACACATTTGCCCTGCGCGTGGGCCAACCGGTGCAGTTCCACCTGTTCAGCGCCAGCGCCGATGCCGCCACACCCTATGCAGCCGGACAAACGGTGGCACTGCAGGGCAGCGCCTTTGTGCGCCTACCGCCCATCGTCACGGCCCTGCCCATCGATGCCACCGCCAACCGCAGCGGCATGGGCAGCACCAAAGAAAGCAGCAACACTACGCGCCAAACCGACATCCCGGTGCAACTGGTGGCCAGCCTCACCGAGGTGGGCACTTTGGCACTGCACTGCGTCAGTGTGGCCGATGCCACCCAGCGCTGGCTGCTGGAATTCGACCTGCGCCAGAGCACCGCCACTGAGACACCATCCGACGATGCCGGTAGCGCCGATAGCGCCGACAGCAGCAGGGCCAACACCGACGCCGGAACCGCGCGCCGCATAGCGCAAGCCGTGGCCCAACTCGACCGCGTATTCGGCAGCAATGCGCAAAAAGTCGACCCCAAAGAGGTGCGCCAACTGCGCACGCACCTGGAGCAGACCCTGGGCGCGCGCGAACAGTGGCCGCTGGCCGTGCTGCGCCCCCTGTTCGATGCCCTGTGGAGCCGCGCACGCGGGCGCAAACGCTCGGCCGAACACGAACGCGTGTGGCTCAACCTGGCCGGTTACTGCCTGCGCCCTGGCTTTGGTGACGCGCTGGACCCCTGGCGTATGCAACAACTGTGGGCGCTGCATGCCACGGGCGTGCAGTTTGCGCGCGACAAGGCGGTGTGCGCCCAGTGGTGGACACTGTGGCGCCGCGTGGCCGGTGGCCTGGCCGCCAGCGAACAATTGCGCCTGCTGGACGACTTTGCCTGCAACCTGCAAAGCAACAGTGAAGGCACGGCGGACGCCGACATCCACCCCGTGCGCGGCAGCGAAGACGACATGCTGCGCCTGGGCGCGGCGCTGGAGCGTATCCCCGCGTCGTACAAGGCCGAGGTCGGTAATTGGCTGCTAACACGCATTGAAAAATCACTTGCCAAAACAGCCAAGCAAGACGCCACAAATCAGACTGGTGCAAAAAATGGCACAGGCAGGGGCAACAGTACCAGCAGCACAGACACCGCCGCACTCAACACCCGCCTATGGGTGCTGGGGCGCATCGGGGCCCGCCAGCCCCTGCACGGCAGCAGCCACGAGGTGGTGGAGCCGCACGACGTGCAGCCGTGGATAGAGGCCCTGCTGGCGCTGGACTGGCGCCGCCTGGAAGCGGCAGCATTTGCCACCGCCCAAATGGTCCGCATGACCAACGACCGCGTGCGCGACCTGCCGGTAGAACTGCGCGAACAGGTGGCGCAGCGCCTGCAAGCGGCCCACACGCCGCCCGGTTGGGCCGAGATGGTGCGCCAGCGGGTGCAAGACGACGCTGCCACCACCAGCCGCATTGCCGGTGAATCACTGCCACCGGGGCTGCGGTTGGTGGGCTGAAATCGGCTGTTGGCTCCCCTTGGTGCCTTGGCGCCATGGCGCGAGTGGGGTTGGGGGATAGTGGTCGGGTTGGGAAAGCAACATGCAAAAGTGCCATTTCCGCTTATCCAGCAAGCGCACCCAGCTATCAATTCAATAGCAAATGATTTTTTCACTTGAAAATGGGAAAATTTCCCATATACTTGCAGCATGCCTTCCAAAACCACCTCCCCTGCTACCGGCGCACCCATTGATGCGCCCGGCGCTGCGCCTGCGCTGGCGCTGGAGCACGCCATGGTGGTCATGCAGCCGCTGGTGCGCTGGCTGCTGCGCAGTGGAGTGGGGTTTGGTGCCACCACCGATGCACTCAAGGCGGTGTTTTTGCAGGAAGCGGCGCGCGAGCTGGAACGCCGGGGGCAAAAAGCCTCGGGCTCGGGCCTGAGTGTCATGTCCGGCCTGCACCGCAAGGACGTGCGCTTGCTGCTGGAACAGGGGGCGCCGCAAGCCATGGCCTCGCGCAGTGCGCAGGCCGACGCCCGGGTCAAACCCTCCGCGGCGTCGCGGCTGGTAACGCAGTGGCTGGCGCAGCGCTGGCCGCGGCGCCTGCCCATCAGCAACCCGCAGCCCGGCGCGGCGGAGCCCACCCCGCGCAGCTTTGAGCGCCTGGCGCGCCAGGTATCCACCGACGTGCACCCGCGCGCCCTGCTAACCGAGCTGGAGCGCCTGGGCCTGGTGGTGGTGGAAGACAACACCGTGCAGTTGCAAAAGTCCGCCTTTGTGCCCGACAGCCAGCAAACGGCGGCCGCGCAGTGCATGTCCAGCCACGTGGCCGACCACCTGAGCGCCGCCGTGCACAACCTGCAGAGCGAAAACACCGAACACAAGTTTCTTGAGCGCAGCGTGTTTGCCGATGGGCTGTCGGCCGAATCGGTCACGGTACTGCACGACGAGGCGCTGCGCCTGTGGGAGCAGGTTTTTTCCGTGATGGTGGCACTGGCCACACCGCTGTGCGAGCAAGACGCGCAGGCAACACCGCCGCAGCGTTTTCGCATCGGCATGTATTGCTACAGCACCCGTGCCGACACCCCCAACCCGCCCGTGTCCAATGACACCGGCACCCTGCAAGAGGTCACCCCATGAGTCCCGCGCAACGTCCCTCGCCTTTGCTGTTGCCGCTGCGGCATGCACTGGGTGCCCTGGCAACCGTGGTGCTGTGTGCCTGTGGTGGCGGCGGTGGTAGCAACATCGCCGAGGGCGGTGGCGTAGGCAGCGGCGGCACCGGTATCAGCTACGGCACGGTCACCGGCTTTGGCAGCGTGATTGTGGATGGTGTGCATTACGGCGACGCCAGTGCCGAAGTGCAAACCGAAGACAACACCCCGGCCGAGGCGCGCCTGGGCCAGTCGGTGGCGGTAACCCACAACGTGCAGCGCGAGGCCACACGCATTGAAGTGCGCGCCCAATTGCGCGGCCCGGTGGACACACTGGGCACGTCCAGCCTGCGCGTGGCGGGTTACGCCGTGGACGTCATCGCAGCTACCGACACCACCCGCCAGGCCACCGTGGTGCAGGACGAGCAGGGCAACGCGGTCGATGTGCTGGCACTGCAGGGCGATGTGGAAGTACACGGCGTCTGGCTGCCCAGCGGCGCTACTTACCGGCTGGCGGCCAGCCGCATCGAGCAGTTAGCATCCCCGGCCAGCCGTGTCCTGGTCAGCGGTGTGGTCACGCAGGAGTCGGGCAAGCACTTTGCACTCAACGGTGGAGATACCCAGTTTCAGGGCAGCAGCGCCACCGCCAGGGGCCAATACGTTGCCACAGAAATTGCACGTGCGCAGTGGAACACCGGCCAAAGCGCCCCCTACGCCCTGGAGTTGCCGCTGCGTTCACGCGCCGAAGAAAGCGGCCGCAGCAGCGCCGTGCCAAAAATGCAGATTGAACTGCGCGGCACCGTGCTGGGCTTGAACGCCAGCCGCAGCGTGCTCAAGGTGCGCGGTGTGCGTCTGTTCACCCTGCCCGCTGCGCTGGACAGTTGTGTGCAAGAGGGTGTTTTCGTCGAGGTCAAAGCGCAAACCTCCAGCCGCGCACCGGGGCTGTGGATCGACGATATCCGCTGCGTTGGCGACAACACCAGTGCGCTGGAGGGCGCCATACAGGCCCGCCAGGGCGAGGTGGCCAACCTGTCTGCTGCGCAGCGCTCATTCCAGTTGAAAAACACGTCCCTCACGGTGACGTGGGACAGCAAAACCTATTTCAAGAACACGACGCGTACCACCCTGCTCAACGGCGCTGCCGTGGAGGTGGAGGGCGTGATCGTGGGCAGTACGTTGCGGGCCCGAAAGATCAAAGGCGAATGAAACCTGTGCAATTGCACCGGCCAAGGCCCTTGGTCGCTATTTTTTTGATGAATGACTTTGCAAGAAGGAGCTACACCATGTTGAAACCACCCACTTTCACCCGAACCCTGCCCGCCCTGGTAGGCCTGCTGATTCTGAGCGCCTGCGGCGGTGGCGGCGGCGATGCCGGCAGCATCACCCCCACCGACAGCGCCCGCGCCAGCGCGCAGGCCAGTACCGGCACCGTCACCGGATTTGGCAGCGTGATTGTCGATGGCACAGAAATCGATGACTCCAGCGCCACCGTGTGCACCGAAGACATCAGCGGAACCGACTGCACTGCCAGCACCAAGCTGCAACTGGGCCAGCGCGTGAACGTGCGCCATCACGCCAGCGGCGCGGCCAGCACCATTACCGTGGCGGCCGGGGTCATCGGCCTCGTTTCCGACAAAACCAGCACCAGCCTCACCGTGGCCGGGCAGCGCGTGACCGTCAATACCGATGCCACGGCAGGACCACTTACCGCCTTTGGGGGTACCACTGCAGCCGGCGTGGCGGTCACCAGCCTGGACGACATTGCCAACAACGACACCGTTGCGGTGCATGGCACACCCGTCTACAACACGGCCCTCGGTGCCTACGAGGTGGCGGCCACCCGCATCGAGGCCAAGTCGGCCATCAACCACGTGCGCCTGCTGGGCAAAGTGACAGGGCTGACCAGCAGCAACTTCACGCTCAACGGCGTCACCATCGACATTAAGAACACCACCGTCGCCCCCACCGGCACCGCGCTGGCGGAGGGCCAGTCGGTGATCGTGTTTGTGCAAGCTGCCAACGGTGTCGTCACCCCCACCACGCAGGTTTGGCCCGCCCAACGCATTCTGGTACTGCACCGCGATGTGGGCGCACAGGGCAGTCTGGCCGCTTTCGGTGGCACGGTCAGCCAATGCGGCGCCACCACCGGCACCGCCAGCACCTGCACCACATTTGAAGTGGGCGGACTGACCGTGGACGCCAGCAGCGCCAAAATCACCCCCACCGGTGCCACGGTACAGGCCGGCGCCTACGTGCGCCTGGCCGGCACCATGAACACCAATGGCAGTGTGCTGGCCACGCATGTCCATGTGCGCCAGGCCAATACCGACGACGATCTGGCCCGGGTGCGCTTGCTGGGCACCATTGATTCGGTAGACACGACCGACAGCAAGCTGATCGTGGTACGCGGCGTGCCTGTGGACACCACCGGTGCCACCCAGAAGTCCTGCCCCTCCACCGGTTGGGTGGCGGGTGGTTTTGTGGACGTGAAAGCACAGGCGCAAGCCGGAACCGACGTGGTGCTGGCCAGCACCGTGCGTTGTGGCACGCTGGCCGAAGCCATAGTCCACCGCAACCAGGGCCACGACGGCAGCGCCGACGCCTACAAGCCCACCACACCCCGCTCCGAGGTCAAAGGCTGGGGCAAGTACCTCAAGCGCCAACGCTGATTCCCTTCACTCCCATCCGCAACTTTGCCGGGCCCTGCGCCCGGTTTTTTTTGCCGTCCACCCGCCCAACTTCCATGCGCCTTCCCAGCCTTTTTTGTCCCGCAAGCCGCATGGAACGTGCGCAAACGGTTTGCGCACAGGCTTAACGCATGTGCTTGAACATCTTGGTTTGGAACATCTGCGCCACGCTGGTCTGGCGCGGGCCTGGCCGTAATTCAAACGGCTCCCCCGCTTGCAGGGTGCCGGGTTCGTCCACCGCCAGGTAAAACCCGCAATGGCCGCTTTGGGCCATGGCCTTGGCGGCGGTGGCAAAACCCATGGCGGCGTTGAATTTGTAGCACGGTTCGCGTGGCTGGGTCACCCGCAGCTGGCAGTGTGCAAAACGCAGCACATCACCCACCCACACCCCGGTTTCCAGCAGGCCGGTGAGGGTCAGGTTCTCCCCCATGGCGCCCGGCTCCAGAGCCGCATCGCCACCGATGACACCGGCACGCAACCGGGCCTCTTGCCAGAACGGGTAATGTTCCAGCGGGTAGGCGTAGACCGCCTTGCCCAAACCCCCGTGCACCGACAAATCAACCTGCTCGTCACCTTGCAGACCCAGCGTGGCTACCGCCACCGGGCCAGCAACGGTGCTTTTGTGAAAAGCCGTGGTGATGGAGCGCCCTTGAATACGCACCGCACGGGCCTGCCCGACCTGGACGCTGTGCAGGGTCAGGCCCATGCCACCCGCCATGACGCCAGGCTTACCGAAGGGCAAGCCGTCGTGCCAGCCATCAACCGAACCGCTGGTGTGGGTATCCATGCAATGCGCCCTCCCCAAATCATTTACAACTGGTGGTACAAGGTTTCAACCGGGCGGCTGGAGTAGCGTACCCGGGCGTCGAGTTTCTCAAACTGCACCACCACGGCGCGCTGGTTGTAGGCGTTTTCCTTCAGCCACTCAAACTCGGCTTGTAAGGCTTTGGGGTCGCCCACGCGGGTGTGCCACACACGTTGCTCGGCACCCCAGCGGTAACCGCGCGCCTTGAGTTTGTCTTTGGCATCAAACGGCGCATTGGTGGCCTGCAAGCGGTAGCTGGGTTTGGCAGACTGCTGCATCACCTGCGCCAGCCCGGTGTGGGCGGCGCGCGGCAAGGGATTGGCCAGCACGGCCAGGAGCGCATGGCAATCCATCTCGGCGCGGTGGGCGTCGTAAAACCAGCCCAGCGCCAGGGCCAGACTCTCCAGCTTGGCGGAACTGCGGCCCTGTTCTTTCCAGTTGATTTCGGCAAACGAGCAGGCCCACGACAGCTCTTTGAAGCGGGCAATACGCGCTTCGCAAAACGGGCGGTCAAAACCGGCGTTGTGGGCAATCACCAAATCGACGCCATCGAGCAGGGCCGCAATGCGGTCTTCGTCCAGGCGCTGGCCCTGCACCATGTCGGGGGTGATGCCGGTGATCTCTTGCACCTCGGCCGGAATGGGCATGCCAGGGTCTTCCAGGCCGTCGTACACCTGCACGGCCCCCACGGGCAGGCCGGTGGCGCGGTCCACATCAACACGCAGCAGGGCCAGCTCCATGATCTTGTCCTTGCTCTGGTCAAGCCCGGTGGTTTCGGTATCGAGCACGACCACCCGGCACACGCCCTGCTCTTGCGAGCCGTCCGCTGCGGGAGGCCAGTGCAAAACCGGTTGCAGGCGGCGCAGCACGCGGTAGTCGGGGTGGGCCTGCAGGGCGCGGGCCATGGATTCGACGTCGAGCTGGATGGACACCGCCGCCGCATCGGGAACCACGGTGGCGGCCATGGCGCGCGGCGTGTTGGCCACCGCCCCCGCCACTGCAGCAAGCGGCTCCAGCAGCGTGTGGGTAGGTGCCAAACCCGGTGCGCGCAGCGGCGCGGGCTTGGCGCGGGTGGCGCGTTTCTTGGGGGCCACGGGGGCCGTGGGAAGCTCCGCCACAAAGGCAAAGTCGAGCTGTTGGTTGTTCAATGGAGTACCCTGCGTCTGAATAAGCGTACATGGGCGCAAAATGTGCGTGCGCCAAGCGCCATTATCATGCGGTGGCGCTCACAATTTAAGAGCAACGCTCCCTAATCGACCGCCAAATCTTCACTCTTTGTATGGCCACAACCTCAGCGACCACCGCTTCCCTCTCCACTCCCAAACCAATCCTACCCCTGAGAGGCGTCCGTGTACTCAGCCTAGCGCTGAACTTGCCCGGTCCGGCTGCGCTCATGCGCTGTCGTCAGATGGGCGCCACCTGCGTCAAGCTGGAGCCCCCTGCGCACCCAACGGCCCCCAAGGGCACGCCGGGCGACCCCATGGGCTTGTACAACCGCGCCGCCTACGAAGTGCTGCACCAAGGGGTGCGCGTGGCGCACGCCGACCTGAAAAGTGAGGCCGGCCAAAAGCAGTTGCACCGCGAACTGGCCAAGACCGATGTGCTGCTCACGTCCTTTCGCCCCTCGGCCCTCCACAAGCTGGGGCTGGACTGGAAAGCCCTGCACAAGCAATACCCCACGCTCAGCCTGGTGGCCATTGTGGGTGCACCCGGCGTGCGCGCGGAAGAGCCGGGCCACGACCTGACCTACCTGGCCGAGAACCACTTGGTGGGCGGTCTGGACTTGCCACCCACGCTGTATGCCGACATGGCGGGCTCGCTCATGGGGTCCGAAGCCGTGCTGCAAGCGCGCCTGCACCAGCTGCAAAAAGGCAAAGGAGTGCGCATTGAAGTAGCCCTGTCGGTGGCAGCGGGTTACCTGGCCCTGCCGCGCACCTGGGGCCTGACCACACCGGGCGCAGCCGTGGGTGGCGGGCACGCCGGTTATCGCGTGTACCCCTGCGCCGATGGCCGCGTGGCCGTGGCCGCGCTGGAGCCGCACTTTGCGGCCGCACTGGGCGCCGCCGTGGGTCTGAAGGCCGCACACATCATGGCCATGTTTGCGCCCGAGAGCCACGCCGCCATTGCCGCGTTTTTGGCCACCCAAACGCGCCAGCAGCTCGACCAGTTGGCGCGAAGCAAAGACATTCCGCTGTTCACCATGGTGTAGCCCCATCGGCGTACGAACACCGTGCGAATACGCGCAAAAAGCCACTGCGGGCCACCCGTCTACCGCAAACACATGCGCTATAAAAACAATAGCTGCCTCCGCAATGGGGACGGGCGCAAGCGCCTGTTTTTGTGCGTTTTGCTGCGCCACACTGCAATACCACACTGCATGCGCGCAGCTTCGATCAAATAGGTAGCGCCTTTTTGTTCGTTTTGAGGGTTTCCCCTCGTTACTAAATCAAAAGCGCGCATTAACCTTCGCGCATGTCACAACCATGACATCGGGCTGCATCAGCTGACACAACCAGCCTGACCCGCAATCCTGCGCGACACCGCCCCCATCCCAGAGGTCGCACGGCTACTTGGTTCACCCCCCCGTATCTCAACCCGTTGCGGTTGCGATAACCATAACGCACATTACTCAATGGACCTCTGGAGACAGAGGAGACACAATATGAAAAAAATATTCGCCGCCAGTGCGATCACCCTGGCCTGCCTGGCCCCCATCGCCCAAAACGCACACGCTGCCGACCCCGCGGGCTACACCAAAACCAAATACCCCATCGTACTGGTACACGGCATTTTTGGTTTTGACACCTTCCAGGGTGCGCCCTACTTCTACGGCATTGAAGACGCGCTCAAACAAGACGCGGGCGGCGCCACCACTTACATCGCCACCGTTTCTGCCGCTGGCAGCAATGAAGCCCGCGGCCTGCAGTTGTACAACTACCTCAAATCCCTGCGTGCCCAAGGCAAAGGCACCAAGTTCAATCTGGTCGGTCACAGCCAGGGTAGCCCCACGGCACGCTGGGTGGCTACACAAGACCCCGGCATCGTGGCCTCGGTCACCAGCGTGGACGGCGTGAACAAGGGCTCACGCGTGGCCGACATCGTGCGCAAAGTGGCACCTGCGGGCACGGTGACCGAAGCAATTGCCAAGTCGGTGGCGGACGGATTCACCTGGTTTTTGGTCAAAATTTCGGGCAATCCCACCATGCAGCAGAGCACGATTGACGCCCTTAACAGCCTGACCACCCCGGGTCTGACCGCCTTTAACAGCCGCAACCCGGCGGGTGTGCCCAGCGGCTGTGGTGACGGTGCGTGGACTGTCAACATCACCGGCAAAACCACCAACGCCACATCGGCCGTCAACTTCTACTCCTGGGGCGGAAAAGGCAACCTGACCAACCCGCTGGACTTGCTCGACCCGGGCATTGGTTTCCTGTCACTGGCCTTCACGGGTTCTGGCCTGGCCAATGACGGTCTGGTGTCGACCTGCTCGCAGCGCCTGGGCCGCGTCATTCGCGCCGACTACCTGATGAACCACCTGGACGCCGTTAACGGTTGGTTTGGCTGGGTCTCGCCGTTTGAGACCAACCCCAAAACGGTCTACCGCCAGCACGCCAACCGCCTGAAAAACGCGGGGCTGTAATGAGAAGCCAGGCCATTAAGTTGAGCCTGGTCGCAGCGGTGGTGCTCGCCGCCGCTGCGGTTTACCAGTCGGAAACGGGTGATTCCCACACCAGCGCAGCCGAATCTGCCCTCCCATCGCCACACACCACCAGCGCACCCTTTGTGCAATCCCATGTGGGCACCCTGCCCGATGGCCAGCTGCGCGCAGAAGGCGCCAAGTTGGTACTGAACGAAGCGCTGATAGCCCGTTTTGAGTACTACCTGAGTGCCGTGGGTGAGCGCCCCTTGCCACACATCTACGCCGAGATTGAGCGCAATATCCAGAAAGAACTGGTGCTAGCGCCCGCCGCCGCCGCAGAGGCCAAGCGGATTTTTCGCACCTACATCGAATTCAAAACCGCCACCAAATCCCTGCCCACCGTATCGGCCGACGACAAACAGATGCTGAGCGCCATTCGCAACCGCTTTGAAGCCGAACGCACGCTGCGTGCGCGCTACTTCAGCGCGGCAGAGTCTGCCGCATTATTTGGCAGCAATGACTTCACCGCCGACGACGCCTTGGCGCGCATGGAAATCAACGCCAACACCCAACTCAGTGCGGCGCAAAAACAGGCCCAACTGGCTGAACTCGACGCCAACTTGCCAGCCGAAGTGCGCGCCTGGCGCGCCCCGCAGGCCAGCATGGACGCCTTGCTGGCAGCCGAAAACGAAGCCCGCGCACGCGGCGCCAGCGCCGACGAAATGCTGGCCGTGCGTACCCGACTGGTGGGTGCCGAAGCCGCCCGCAACCTGGCCGCGCTGGACCAGGAAAACGCCGAGTTCGAGCGCCGGGTGAACGCCTTCAAGGCTGAAAAGGCCAAGATTTTGGCGAACGCCCAATTGTCAGAACCCGAGCAGCTGGCCAGCATCGAAGGATTGCGCAATCGCGAGTTCCGGGAGAACGAGCACTTTTTGCTGCATGCCTACGAGCAGCAGTAGCACGGGGCTGTGCCCACCAGCGGCACAGACAAATGCTACTATTTTTATAGCTTCTTGCGCACAATTTTCGGGGGCTAAAGGCCTAAATGCCTATTAATTACCAGAGGTCCCCTACGCAGAACCAAAATCGGCCAGCCACGCAATTTGGCCCAGGTGCTGGGCCTTGTCGTAGTAACGACGATCGGCGGTGACCAGTACTGCGCCGGGCGTCTGCAAGGCCACAGCGTGGTAGAGCGTATCGAACAGGTGATGATCAAGGCGCATGGCCAACTCCAGCGCTGTGGAATAGGCTTCTGGACTGGACAGGGTTCGGAAGCTGATGTCGAGCAAATCAAACAAATCGTCTTGGGCTTCAGTCGGTTTGAGCCGGGCTAAAACAGCAGCTACTTCGGCTACAAAGTGAGTCGGCTGCACCATCGGCAGTAACCCGAGCACCGATTGCTCCAACAAGCGCAGTGCCAAGTCGGTGTGTTGCTCGTCGGGGTTGCCGTGTAAAAACCATTTGACGGCCACACTGGCGTCCACCACCACAATCATGGCCGACCTTCTTCACGGGCGGCGCGAAATTGATCCTCAGTGATACAGGGTGCGTGTTGTCGGCGCTCCAGGATGCGTTGATAGGCCTCTCTGCTGCGCTGTTGTTTTTGAGCGCGCTCTACTGCTTCGCGCATTAAATCGGCAATGACGGCACTTTTGTTCTGGCCTTCAAAAGTGACGTTAAAGGCATTCTTGATGTCTTCAGGAACGCTGAAGTTGACGGTGGGCATGGCGCATCCTTAATCTTGTTGAAAATTTCAACAAGATTGTCATGCATACCGCTCAATGCGTCAAACTAACGCCCCTTGCGCACCGGCTTGCCCGGCACCCGCTTGGCGCCCGTCTCACGCGGCGGCAGGCCGGTGTGCTGGGTCAGTACCGTGCCGGGGCGCGGTTTGGCGGCACTGGGCGTGCGTGCAGCAGCGGCGGGTTTGGTTTTCTCCGTCACCATGGAGGGAATGGTCAAAAACGTGGAGTTCTTTTTGCGCGCACTCTCGTAGCAGCCGCCGGTGACCGGCTGGTAGGTGGGAATCAGGTGGTGCTTGCCGTTGCCGATCAGGTCGGCGCGGCCCATGGCCTTGAGCGCCTCGCGCAGCAGCGGCCAGTTGTTGGGGTCGTGGTAGCGCAAAAAGGCCTTGTGCAGGCGGCGGCGCTTTTCGCCGCGCACCACGTCCACGTTCTCATCGTCGCTCTCCACCGTGCGGTGGATTTTGCGCAGCGGGTTGCGGCCGCTGTGGTACATGGCCGTGGCGCTGGCCATGGGGCTGGGGTAGAAGGTTTGCACCTGGTCGGCACGAAAGCCGTGCTTCTTCAGCCAGATGGCCAGGTTCATCATGTCGGCGTCGCTGGTGCCGGGGTGGGCGGCGATGAAGTACGGAATCAAAAACTGCTTTTTGCCGGCCTCCAGCGTGAACTTGTCAAACATCTGCTTGAACTTGTCGTAGTTGCCGATGCCGGGCTTCATCATCTTGGTCAGCGGGCCGCTTTCGGTGTGCTCGGGCGCAATCTTCAGGTAACCGCCCACGTGGTGGGTGACCAGCTCTTTGACGTACTCGGGGCTCTTGATCGCCAGGTCGTAGCGCATGCCGCTGCCAATCAGGATTTTCTTGACGCCCTTGAGCGCACGGCCCCGGCGGTAGATTTTGATCAGCGGGTCGTGGTTGGTGGTCAGGTTCTGGCAGATGCCGGGGTAGACGCAGCTGGGCTTGCGGCAGGCGGCCTCGATCTCGGGCGTTTTGCAGCCCAGGCGGTACATATTGGCCGTGGGGCCACCCAGGTCGGAAATGGTGCCGGTAAAGCCCTTGACCTTGTCGCGGATGTCCTCAATCTCTTTGATGATGGACTCTTCCGAGCGGCTCTGGATGATGCGGCCCTCGTGCTCGGTGATGGAGCAGAAGGTGCAACCGCCAAAGCAGCCGCGCATGATGTTGATGGAGAAACGAATCATCTCCCACGCCGGAATTTTGGTGCCATGGTCGTGGCTGCCGTTCTCGTCCGCGTAAGCCGGGTGCGGGCTGCGGGCGTAGGGCAGGTCAAACACGTAGTCCATCTCGGCCGTGGTCAGCGGGATGGGGGGCGGGTTGATCCACACGTCGCGCGCCGTGGCGCCTTCGCCGTGGGCTTGCACCAGTGCGCGGGCATTGCCGGGGTTGGTTTCCAGGTGCAGCACGCGGCTGGCGTGGGCGTACAGCACCGGGTCGGACTTGACCTGCTCGTAGCTGGGCAGGCGAATCACCGAGCGGTCGCGTGGCGGCACCTTGAACTTGGCAGCCAGCGCCGGGTTAGAGAAAAAGGTGAGCGGTTGAACGGCTGTGGACGTGGACGTGGACGTGGATTTTTTTTAAGCCAAATTGGCCGTTTGCGCTCGCCGGTTGTGCGCAAGCAGCTCCTGAATTGATAGCATTTGCAGCGCCACGCCACCGTGCGGCGCCTGTGCCTTGCGGCGGTGCTCGTCTTGGGCGCAGCTGCCACCCTGCCCCGCCGCCTGTTCACTGGTGGTCTGGTAGGGGTTGACGTGGGCCTCGACACGACCGGGCTCATCGACGCTGGTGGAATCAATTTCGAACCAGCCGTGCGCGCTGCCGTCGCCTTCCCATTTTGCCGATTCGTCATCGGAGCGGCGCACAAAGGCGGTGCCGCGCACATCGGTAATTTTTTGCACCGGCTCGCGGGCGGCCAGGCGGTGGGCAATCTCAACAATGGCGCGGTCGGCGTTGCCGTACAGCAGCAGGTCGCACTTGGCGTCCACCACGATGGAGCGGCGCACCTTGTCGCTCCAGTAGTCGTAGTGGGCGATGCGGCGCAGCGAGCCTTCAATGCCGCCCAGCACAATGGGCACGTCCTTGAATGCCTCGCGGCAGCGCTGGCTGTAGACGATGGCGGCGTGGTCGGGGCGACGGTTGCCCTCGGCACCGGGGGTGTAGGCGTCGTCACTGCGGATCTTGCGGTCGGCCGTGTAGCGGTTGATCATGGAATCCATGTTGCCCGCGGTCACGGCCCAGAACAGGTTGGGCTTGCCCAGCGCCTTGAAGGGCTCGGCGCTGTGCCAGTCGGGCTGGGCGATGATGCCCACGCGAAAGCCCTGCGCTTCCAGCAGGCGGCCGATCACCGCCATGCCAAAGCTGGGGTGGTCCACATAGGCGTCGCCGGTGACCAGAACAATGTCGCAACTGTCCCAGCCCAACTGCTCCATCTCGGCGCGGCTCATGGGCAAAAAGCGCGACGTGCCAAAGCGCGCGGCCCAGTATTTGCGGTAACTGGTCAGCGGTTTGGCGGCGCGCGGGAAGAAGGAGACGTCAACAAAGGCGTTCATGGGGCAAGAGCCAAAGCGTGGGGATGGCGCCGATTCTAGGTTTTTATGCTTGGCAGCACACCCTACAGGGCTTCTGGCGCTACCGCGCGCGCGGCCTGGACCCGCCGCGCGGACCGGCGCTCTGGCAAGCTCGAAACACCCGCGCCCAAAAATGGGGTTACCACTTGCTACCCCACCTTACAACGCGACAAATTGCGCCAGCGTGGCGCTGCGCTGCCCGGCACACAGCAAGCGCATGGCCTGCTCCACCTGCTTGGATGTGACCGCGGACTGGGTCGCTTGCCCCTGCAAGTGCGCGCCCAGTTGGGCGTAAAAGCCGAGGTAGTTGCCAGGCACGTCGGGGGCGCACTGGGTGTGGGCCCCGGTAGGGGTGTGGGTGGTGATCTGCCCCACCCGGGGGTCGCGGCCCCAGTCGTCCGTGTGGCCCCATTGCGGGCGCTCGCCGGCCTTGAGGGCATCCTCCTGCACATCGAGCCCGTATTTGACAAAGGAACCCAACGTGCCATGCACCACAAAACGCGGGCCAACGGCGGGCACCAGGGCGCTGCCATGCAGAATGACACGCAGGCCCGGCTGGGTGCGGGGGTAGCGCAACTGGGCGTGGAAGTAGTCGTTGACCAGGGCGCCGTCGCGCTGCAAGGCCAGGTCCAGCAGCACGTCATCGGGCATGCCAAACAGCTGCAGTGCCTGGTCCACCAGGTGCGAACCCAGGTCAAACCACAGGCCCGAGCCCGGCATGTCCTGCTCGCGCCAGCGCACCGGCACCACCGGGCGGTAACGGTCGAAATGCGATTCAAAATGCACCACCCGACCCAGCACGCCGCTCTCCAGCACCTGGCGCAGGGCCAGAAAATCGGCGTCCCAGCGCCGGTTTTGGAACACCGTGAGCACCCGGCCCTGGGCAGCCGCCAGTTGCAGCAAGTCCTGTGTTTGCTCCAGGGTCACGGTGCAGGGCTTGTCCACCACCACATGTTTGCCCGCCAGCAGGGCGGCGCGCGCCAGCGGGTGGTGGCTGTCGTTACCGGTAGCAATCACCACGCAGTCAATAGCCGGGTCGTCAAACGCCGCCTGGGGCGTGGCGACCACCGCCACCTCGGGCCAGTCGGCCGCCACCACCGCCGGTTTGGTGGAGCAAATGGTGGCCAGTTGCAGCGTGGGCACGCCGCTAATCAGCGGCGCATGGAATACGCGGGCGGCACTGCCGTAGCCAATGAGAGCAAAGCGCAAAGGGGTGGGAGTTGGTGTAGACATGGCGCAATCATCGCGCCAAAACGGCGCCTGCGGTGGTGCAGACGGCATTACCCCCCTTGCACGGCGCCGGTGCGCTGCCCCACCCCCAGCGCCGCCACCACGCTGAGCAGCAGCACCAGCGCCGCACCCAGCAGGGTGGCACCAAACCAGCCCCGGTCCATAAAGGCGCCGAACAGAACGGGGGAAATCGCAAAACCAATGTCCAGCCCCGAATACACCAGGCCATACACCCGCCCGGTGGCGCCCTTGGGCGCCGCCCTCTTGATCATCATGTCGCGCGACGGACCGCCAATGCCGATGGCAAAACCCGTGATTGCCAGCACCACCATGGTGGCCGTGGCCCCCAGCCACCCCGACCCGCACAGGGCCAGCAACACCGCACCGGCCGCCATGGCCTGGGCCACCACACGGTCGCTGTGCACCGAGCGGGCGGAAATAAATCCGCCCACCAGCATGCCCAGGGCACCACACAGCATGTAGGCCGTCAGCGTGAGCGTGGCGGTCTCGAAGCGCACGCCGTGCAGCGCCTGCAGAATAGACACGGCAAACCCCTGTACCACTGCCAGCGTCATTGTGGAGAGCAGAAAGAAACCAAAACACCACCACACCACCGGCAGCTTCATGAAGGCCAGGTCGTGTTCAGCCGGCGTCTGCCCCGGGGTGGCAGCCGGACGTGCCTCGACCTCAGTGTGCAGATGGGCGCGCTGCACCACCAGCAGCGCCAACACCCCCGCATACAGCAGCGCCGCCGCCAGATAGGCGTTGCGCCAGCCCAGCCAGGCTCCCAGGCCGGCAAAAAACACCGGCGCTGCCGCCCAGCCCAGGTTGCCGGTCAAACCGTGGGCGCTGAAGGCGTGGCCCAGCCGCGCGCTGGAAACACGCTGGTTCAAAATGGTGAAGTCCACCGGGTGAAAGGTGGCATTGCCCAGGCCCGCCAGCGCCGCCACGGCCAGCAAACCGGAATAACCCGCGACCTGCGAAGCCGCCACACACGCCGCAGCAAAAATGCCCAGTGCCCCAAACAGCAGCGGGCGGGCACCCAGCCGGTCCACCACAAAGCCGGCACCTGCCTGCCCCACCCCCGAGACGACAAAAAACACCGTCATCAGCAGACCCAACTGCGAGTAGCTCAGACCAAACTCCTGCATAAACACCGGAAACAACAGGGGCAGCAGCAAGTGCCCAAAATGCGAGGCGGCATGCGCCAGGCCGACCAGGGCGATGACGGTGGCGTCCTGTCGCAGGGGAACGGTGGGCTGAGAGGGGGCAATGGAGCCGGCGGAGGTCATTGCGCCATCTTAGCGGGGCGGTGCCTTATGCGCTGCCGATGCCTTGCCCGCCGCATGCGGCTTGGGTCGCAGGGGTTGACATGCGCTGTAATACAGGCATGACGCCCGCCATGATTAAATCCTTCTTTGCCACCCTGCAAGCGGCCAACCCGCAGCCGCAGACGGAGCTGGAATACACCAGTGTCTTTGAACTGCTGACCGCCGTGTTGTTAAGCGCCCAGGCCACTGACGTCAGCGTCAACAAGGCCACGCGCAAGCTGTTTGCGGTTGCCAATACACCCCAGGCCCTGCTGGCGCTGGGGCAAGACGGACTGGAGCACTTTATAAAAACCATTGGCCTGTACCGCAGCAAGGCGCGCCATTTGCTGCAAACGTGCCAGATTCTGGTGGAGCAGCACCAGGGCCAGGTGCCGCGCACGCGCGAGGCCCTGCAGGCCCTGCCCGGTGTCGGGCGCAAAACCGCCAATGTGGTGCTCAACGTGGCCTTTGGTGAACCCACCATGGCGGTGGACACGCATATCTTCCGTGTTGCCAACCGCACCGGTCTGGCACCCGGCAAGACGCCCTTGGCAGTAGAGCAGGCTCTGCTGCGGCGCGTGCCAGTGCAATATCTGGTGCATGCCCACCACTGGCTGATACTGCATGGGCGGTACATATGCCAGGCGCGCAAGCCGCAGTGCTGGCAGTGTGGCGTGGCGCCGTACTGCGATTTCAAACCCAAGACCCTAACCCCCTGATGCCCCAAGCCATTCGTTACACCCTGTTGTCCCTGCGCGATCTGAGCCTTTCGGTAGGGCCGTTTGTGGTGCTCGCACTGTCCCTGCTGGCGCTGGCCTATGCGTGGCTGGACCCGAATCCGCCCAAACATGTGTCTCTGGCCACCGGTCCAGCGCAAAGTGCCTACGATGAGTTTGGCAAGCGTTATGCCCGTGCGCTGGCCCAAAACGGCATCGCAGTCAAGCTGGTACCCACTCAAGGCTCGGCCGCCAATTTGCGGCTGCTGCGCGAAGGCAAGGTGGACCTGGGTTTTGTGCAGGGCGGCAGCGGTGCATCCCCCGCTGAAGGTGTGGATGGGCACGCCCTGGAATCCCTTGGCAGCCTTTTTCTGGAGCCGGTTTGGCTGTTTTACCGGGGGCCGACCCTGACCGCACTGCCCCAACTGAAAGGCAAGCGTGTCAATGTCGGTACGCCAGACAGCGGATTGCCTCTTCTGGTACACAAGCTGTTGGAGAGCAACCGTATCGACAGCGCTGCGCTGCGCCTGTCGCACCTGGCGCAAACACCGGCCACAGTGGCTCTGTTGGCCGGTCAGCTCGACGCGGTGGTGTTTGCATCGGCACCCGAGTCGCTGCTGGTACAAATGCTGCTGCAAACGCCCGGCATCAAACTGCTGAACTTTGCCCAGAGCGAAGCCTATTCGCGCCGTTTTGCGTTTTTGAGCACCGCCGTCTTGCCGCAGGGGGTGGTGGATCTGGCGGCCAATATTCCCCCGCAGGATGTACACCTGGTCGCCCCAACCACCACCTTGCTGACCCGCACCAGCACGCACCCGGCCCTCATTCAACTATTTGCCCTGGCTGCCAACGACATACACGGCGATGCGGGCTGGTTCAAACACGCCCGGGAATACCCCACCCTGCATAACAACGAGTTACCCATCGCCCAGGACGCGGAGCGCAGCATCCGCTCGGGCGCTTCGCTGTTGCAGCGTTACCTGCCATTTTGGGTGGCCAACATGATTGAGCGCATGTGGCTGGCCATGGGCATCATTCTGGCCATCTTGTTGCCGCTGTCACGTGTGGTGCCGCCGATGTACCAGTTTCGCGTGCGTTCGCGCATCTTCCGCTGGTATGCGCAGTTGCGCGATATCGAACACCGCTTTGACCAGCGGTGCGACACCCGCACGTTGCTGGATGAATTGCAGGCGCTGGACCGCAGCGCCCAAAAGATCAGCGTACCGCTGTCCTACGCCGACGAGTTGTACGCGTTGCGCAGCAATATTGCGCTGGTGCACAAAAAGTTGATCGAAGCACGCTAAAACCCGCCCAAAGCCCCCAAAAACAAGGGTAAACCCGCAATTCAACCCTGCAATGGGACGGATGGGGCACGGGCGTGGCTCCAAAGGTCAATAGTTTGGCCTGCACGATCAATGCCAAGAACGACCACGACTCCGATACTTGCACCAACTGACCCACTTACTCGACCAACTACAACACTGCGAGACACAACCATGACGACTAGCCAGCCCATTCGTATGCAAGCTGCCCTGGCGGGCAAGAGGGTTCTCATTACCGGATGCACCGGTTTCCTGGCCAAGGTGGTGCTGGAAAAATTGATCCGTTCGGTTCCAGATGTCGGCAAGCTGGTGTTGCTGGTGCGCGCCGACCGCAGCGGCAACGACGCACGCAAGCGTTTTGACCGTGAAATTGCCACCTCTTCCATTTTTGAAAAACTCCGCGCCGAGCAACCCCATTTTCTGGCGCATTTTTTTGCCGAAAAAATTGAATGCGTTACCGGCGAGGTCAGCGAACCCCGCTTTGGCCTGACTGCAGAAGGTTTCCAGGAACTGGCCAACCGGGTCGACGTCATCATCAATTCCGCTGCCAGCGTCAATTTCCGCGAAGCGCTGGACGAGGCACTGTCCATCAACGCCCTGAGCATTCACAACATCACGGCCCTGGCCCGCATGGCCGACGCGCCACTGATCCAGGTATCGACCTGTTACGTCAACGGCTTCAACCAGGGTGACATGCTGGAGCAGGTGGTCACCCCGGTCGGCACCGAGGCCACCATCGAGCGCCACCCCAAGGGCTACTTCGACGTGGCTCCCATGCTGAAACGGATGCAGCAGAAGATTGACGACGTCAAAACCAGCACCACCAATGCCAAGTTGCGCGAGCGCCTGCTCACCGATCTGGGCATTGCCGAAGCCAACCACTTTGGCTGGAACGACACCTACACGCTGACCAAGTGGATGGGTGAACAATTCGCCATGGAAGGTATGCAAGGGCGCACCATGACCATCGTGCGTCCCTCCATCATTGAAAGCACCTTGCAAGAGCCGGTGCCGGGCTGGATTGAAGGCGTCAAGGTGGCCGACGCCATCATCGTGGCGTACGCCCGTGGCAAAACCACCCTGTTTCCCGCCAAGCCCGACGAGGTCATCGACATCGTGCCCGCCGATCTGGTTGCCAACAGCATCCTGATGGCCACTGCCGAAGCCCTGATCGACCCGGGCCAGCACCGCATCTACCAAGCCTGCACCGGCTCTGCCAACCCCATTTTGCTGGGTAACGTGATCGATCTGTTTCAAACCGAGATGCAGACC
Source organism: Candidatus Aalborgicola lynettensis (assembly GCA_016719405.1). Taxonomy (GTDB): domain Bacteria; phylum Pseudomonadota; class Gammaproteobacteria; order Burkholderiales; family Burkholderiaceae_C; genus Allorhodoferax; species Allorhodoferax lynettensis. The sequence continues at coordinate 351,836 of JADJZE010000001.1, read as the reverse complement.
AACTGGCAAAAGTACGACCGCCTGCTCTACTCCCAGCCCAAGCACCAATTCCGCGTGGTCAGCCGCACCCTGTTTTTGCTGATGCTCAGCGCCATGGGCATTGGTGTCACGGTGTGGGGGGCTTTGCGTCGCCTGATCGGCATCAAAGGCGAGTCACCCGCCATGGACGCCCTGCGCACAACGCAAACCCTGGCACAAACTTTTTCCTTCTACACCACACCGAGCTACCGCTTCCACAACAGCAGCCTGATGCAGCTCGCCCAGCGCTTTGATTCGACCGACAAAGCCGGTTTCTCCGTGGATGCGCGGCTGATCGACTGGCCCGAGTACCTGTGCCACATTCACATGGCAGGTTTGAACCAGTTTGCCATGCGCAAACGCCGCGCAGCGCCAGCAGCCGCTGCACCGGCAGAGATGACCTTGGGTGGCGAAGCTGCGATCCAGTCACGCGCGGTGTAGTTCCCTGTTTGCCTTGAATTCACCATGTATTCGCTGAACACTGCGTTCCGGGCTGATCTGTGCAACCAGGGGGCCGTACCCGAACACCACCTGGAGGTGGCAAGGCCTGCACCGGTCATCCAGTCCCGCATGACCCGGCGCGATTTCGCCTGGTACCGCATGGATTCGCACAAAAATCTCATGGTCATCAACAGTATTTTGCTGTTTGATGGCCCGGTGGACATGGAGCGCCTGCTAGCCACCGTTGCACACCGTTTGCCCAACTACCCCCGCTTCACGCAAAAAATAGTCACCAAAATGGGGGCCCCCTATTGGGTCGAAGACGATGCGTTTGACATTCGAAAACATGTCGAGCTGGAGTCCACCGGTACGGAAACGACCCACGAAGACCTGCAAAACCGCATGACGGGAATGGCCCATGTGGCACTGGACCCGCGCCGTCCCATGTGGCACATGACCGTAATCGACCAAGTCAACGGTGGCCATGCCATTGTCTTTCGGGTTCACCACTGCATTACCGATGGGCTGGGCCTGATGCATGTACTCAATCACCTAACCGACGACAACGACAACCACGGAAAAACACCCTCACGTGTCGGGCACCCGCTGGTGGCGCAACCGGTGCGACCCCTGGTGTGCTCCTACCTGGGCAAATGCATCTCGTGGCTGAAATTTGCCTTCCACATTACCCGCCTGTCGGTCCTGTTCAAAGACGCACCCACCCAACTCAAGGCCCCCATGTCCGGCGACAAGAAGCTGGTCTGGCTGCCCCCCCTTGCCATGGACCGGGTCCGCGCACTGTCCAAACGCATGGGCGTGACCCTCAACGACGTGTGGGTGGCGGCTGTTTCTGGCGCCTTGCGCCAATACCTGGCCGAGCGCGGTGAAGAAGTTGACCGCAAACCCCTTCGTGCCGCAGTTACCTTCAATCTGCGCGAAAAAGCCAATGCCTACCAATTGGGCAACCAGTTTGGACTGGTGGCCATCGATTTACCCACCAACCACGATGACCCCAATCAGCGCCTGAGTGAATCGAGTCGGCGCATGAACGCCATCAAGTGCTCCCACCAACCCCGCGCAACCCTGGCCTTCCTGTCCATTGCAGGCTGCCTGCCGGCGCTTCTGCAGCGGTTTGCCCTGAATTTGTTTACCTCCAAAGGCTCGGTGGTATTGACCAACATCGAAGGGCCCGCACGTCCCCGTTTTCTGGCCGGATCGCGTCTCACCGATCTGATTTGCTGGGTACCCCAAACGGCCAGAATTGGTGTGGGGCTGGCATTTATCTCTTACGCCAATCAGATTCAGCTCGCGCTGTTTGTGGACACCGAACTGGTCGAAGATCCGCAGCGCCTGATGACCCTGGCTTGCGAAGGCTTTGAGACACTGGAACGCGCCACCCAAGGTCTGGTTGCAGACCCCGATGCCATGGACGAGCAATACACCCCCCTGAATAACACGTGCACCGCGTAACCACGCAAGCGGGTAATAACTTTCACAAGCAGGCGATTCCGGGCGCGCACCGGGACGGGTCGTGCCAAACCACAGGGCTGGCGCAATTGCCAGTGGGCGGCCCGTCTGGCATGATGGGGCAGTGACTCCATTTGGCGGTAGTTTCCGAAACCCATTCCATGTCCGATGTAATTTTCACGCACGACCACCGCTGCTTCCAGCAGTTGTTTGAGTCCTCGCCAGACCCTGCCTGGATCATCGCTGGGAACCGGTTTGTCGCATGTAACGACGCTGCAGCCACGACGCTGGGTTACACCAGCCGCCAGGAGTTTCTCGATGTCCATCCATCCAGACTCTCGCCCCCCACCCAACCGGACGGACAAGACTCATACAGCAAGGCCGAACGCATGATGGCGATAGCACGGGATACCGGCTTGCACCGGTTCGAATGGGTGCACTCCCGGGCAAACGGGGAAACTTTTTTTGCCGAGGTCACCCTTTCTGCCATTGCGCTCAACAACCAGCCGGTCATTTACTGCGTCTGGCGCGACATCACCGAGCGCAAAAACATCGAGGCCAAGTTGCTGCGCCAAAACGAGACCCTGAGCACCGTGATTGAGAATTTTCCCGGCGCAGTTACATTGTTTGACGCCGAACTCCAACTCGTCGCGCACAACCAGAAGTTCGCATCGCTGCTGGAGTTTCCCAGCACCCTGGTGGAGCAACCGGGGGTGGGTTTTGAGGATTTCATCCGCTACAACGCAGAGCGTGGCGACTACGGCAAGGGCGACCCACAGCAACAAATTGCCGACATCGTGGCTCGGGCGCGCCAGTTTTTGCCCCACAAGTTCGAGCGTGTTCGCCCCAACGGCACGGTACTCGAAATCAGTGGCATGCCCCTGCCCGGTGGCGGATTTGTCAGCACGTATATCGACATTACCGAGCGCAAGGCGGCACTGGCGCGCATTGAGAACCTGGCTTTTTATGATGCACTGACGGCACTACCCAACCGCCGCCTGTTGTCCGACCGCCTGGCCCAGGCCCTGGCCGCGTGCAAGCGCAGCGGCGACCGCTGCGCCCTGCTGTTTCTCGATTTGGACAATTTCAAGCCCATCAACGATACCCACGGACACGATGTGGGCGATTTGCTGTTGCTGGAAGCATCTGCACGGCTTGGCCAGTGTGTCCGCCAGGTGGACACGGTGGCGCGTTTTGGCGGCGACGAGTTCATCGTGTTATTGAGTCACTTGCCGTCTGAACCCGCCGAGTCCACCGCGCAGGCGGCACGCATTGCGGAAAAGATCTGCACCGCGCTGTCGCAACCTTACCGTCTGGTTCACCTGCGCCCGGGGCAGTCCGACCAGGTCATCACACACCAATGCAGCGCCAGTGTGGGGGTGGTCGTTTTTGGTGCACTCGACACCAGCCAGGATGAGTTGCTGCGCCGGGCCGATCTGGCCATGTACAACGCCAAGCAGGCGGGTCGCAACACCGTTCGATTTTTCCAGCCCTGAATGTGCGGTGCCGCACTGCCTGTGTCCGGCGCAGCATAAGGCGCCTCAAAGCAACCCACAACTGCTATCAGTTTGATAGCTGTTTGCGCTTATCCAGTGTGCGGTAACACCCTGCAGGACCAATCGTTTTAGCCCGTATTCATTTTTCTGCACACCCCGCATTCCGTTGATACAGGTCATGCGGGTTTCACGGTGAAAGGGTTTAATCGGGCTTATCATGGCGCATCAAAACGATTTGGAAACCACACCCTTGGCCCCGCAACCCAACGCTTTTTGGCTGGGTGAAACCGACCTCTGGCTGCTGGCCGAGGGGCGGCATTTGCGCCCCTGGGAAAAGCTGGGCGCCCACCCTTGCAGCCTGAACGGTGTGGATGGCACGGCGTTTGCCGTGTGGGCACCGAACGCACGGCAGGTGGGTGTGGTGGGCGACTTTAACCACTGGGATGCGGCACACCACCCCATGCATTTGCACCGCAGTGCGGGTGTATGGGAACTCTTCGTTCCGCACCTTGGGCCGGGTGCGTTGTACAAATTTGCGGTGCAGGGTGTCCATGGCGGCGCCCCGGTTTTCAAGACGGACCCCTACGCCTTGCGCACCGAAAGCGGCGCCGGGCATGCCTGTGTGGTGATGCGGCTACCCCCTTGCGTGACCGGTGCACAGGCCCCACGCCCGCAAAAGCAAGCGCTGCATGCGCCCATGTCGGTCTACGAGGTTCATGTGGGCTCCTGGCGCCGACCCAACGGCCAGTTGCCCGACTGGACGTACCTGGCGCAACACCTCATTGCCTACGTGGCCGACCTGGGGTTCACCCACATCGAGCTGATGCCCATTAACGAGCATCCGTTTTACGGTTCGTGGGGTTACCAGCCCACTGGCCTGTACGCCCCCACCGCACGCTATGGCACACCCGAAGCCTTTAGAGACTTCGTGGCCTGTGCGCACCAAGCAGGGCTTCAAGTCATACTGGACTGGGTACCGGCCCATTTTCCGTCCGACGCCCACGCACTGGCCCACTACGACGGCACCGCCCTGTATGAACACGCCGACCCGCGCGAAGGCTTCCACCGGGACTGGAACACCTTGATCTACAACTATGGCCGCGCCGAAGTACGCAATTTTTTGGTGGGCAACGCGCTGTTCTGGATCGAGCGTTATGGCATTGATGGCCTGCGTGTGGATGCCGTCGCCTCCATGCTGTACCGCGATTACAGCCGCGCCGAGGGCGAATGGATTCCCAACCGCGATGGCGGGCGCGAGAACTATGAAGCCATTGCTCTCCTGCGCGAAGTCAATCAGGTCGTTGGCGTGCAGGCCCCGGGTGCCATTACGGTAGCCGAAGAGTCGACCGCCTTTGCGGGCGTCACCGCACCGCCCTGGAATGGCGGCCTGGGCTTTCACTACAAGTGGAATCTGGGCTGGATGCACGACACCCTGGCCTATCTGGCACTCGACCCGGTGCACCGCGCACACCACCACGACCGCATCAGCTTTGCCATGGTGTACGCCTACAGCGAGCATTACGTGTTGGCGTTGTCCCACGACGAGGTGGTGCATGGCAAGGGCTCGCTGTACGGAAAAATGGCTGGCGACCATTGGCAAAAGCTGGCCAATCTGCGCATTTTGTACGCCCTGATGTTTGCCCACCCTGGTCGCAAACTGCTGTTCATGGGCTGCGAATTTGGGCAAAAGCAGGAGTGGAACCACGATGCCGAGTTGCAGTGGGGGGTGTTACAAGACCCCGCCCACGCCGGATTGCAAAAATTGGTGCGCGATCTCAACCACCTGTACCGCGGTCACGCCGCGCTGTATGCACGCGACGACGAGCCCGGTGGTTTTGCCTGGATTGATGTACATGACCGATCGCAATCCGTGTTCAGTTTTATCCGCCATGGACACGGCGCACACCAGCAGGTCGCCGTGGTGTGCAACATGACCCCCGTGGTGCGCCATGGCTACCGCATCGGGGTGCCGCAAGGCGGTGCCTGGCAGGAGATTTTGAACACCGACTCCACCCACTACAGTGGCAGCGGCGTTGGCAACTGTGGGCGGGTGCAGGCCGAACCCGTGCCCGCGCACGGCTTCAGCCACTCGGTGGTGTTGAACCTGCCACCCCTGGGCGTGCTCTGGCTGGCACCGGAGCATGCTGCGTGACTCCGTTGGCCGCCGCCGTCAACCCCATTCCAACGCTGCCCGGCCAAGCCGGGCAGCCGTCGCCCATGGGCGCAAGCTGCTGGGTGGTTGACGGAACGCAGGGGGTCAATTTTGCGGTGTACTCCGCGCACGCGCAGCGTATGGAGGTGTGCCTGTATGACCCCTCGGGCACGCAAGAAACCGCCCGCATTGCCCTGCCCGCCCACAGCCACGGCATCTGGCACGGGTTTGTACCGGGCTTGGCTGCCGGGCAGCTCTATGGGCTGCGTGCCCACGGGGCCTACAACCCGCGTATGGGCCAGCGTTTTAACCCGGCCAAGCTGCTGCTCGACCCCTTCGCCCGCGATGCCCATGGTGACGACACCCAGTTGTCCCTGCAATGCGACTACCAAGGGACTGCGCCACCCGACGCCAGCGTGCTCGATGCCCAGCCCGACCCGGTTGAGAATGCCGCGCACATTCCCAAAGCCCGTGTACTTGATTGGGCGCACGAATGGCAGGCGGGTGCTGCCATCACACCCGGCCCCCGTATTCCGATGGAACGCACGGTGCTGTACGAGGCCCATGTCAAAGGGTTGACACAACGCCACCCCAGCGTCGAGCCCACCTTGCGTGGCAGTTATGCGGGCCTGGTGAGTGCGCCCCTGTTGGCCCACTACCGGCATTTGGGCATTACCACGCTGTGCCTGTTGCCAGTGCATTGGCACATTACGGAAGCGCATTTGCTCAAAAAAGGGCTGCGCAATTACTGGGGTTACAACACCCTGGGGTTTTTTATTCCGCACCCCCACTACGCCAGCGCAACCTTTGCCACTGCGCGCGCGGAGTTTCGCCATATGGTGGACCAATTGCACCGCAATGGGCTGGAAGTGGTGCTGGACGTGGTGTTCAACCACAGTGCCGAGAGCGATACCTTTGGCCCCACCCTGAGTTGGCGCGGCCTGGACAATGCCAGCTGGTACGCGCTGGACGCGCAGGGCCAGTACATCAACCACAGTGGTTGTGGCAATAGTTTCAATCTGGCCCACCCCTGCGCCATTCAAATGGTAATGGACAGCCTGCGCTGGTGGGTGCAGGTTTATGGCGTGGATGGTTTTCGCTTTGACCTGGCCACCGCCTTGGGGCGCGACCCGGTGTTGCACATGGGCTTTCACCCCCTGTCGGCCTTGCTGTGTGCCATTGGGCAAGACCCGGTGCTGGCACATGTCAAACTGATCGCAGAGCCGTGGGACATTGGGCCGCATGGCTACCAATTGGGCCAATTCCCACACCAATGGGCGGAGTGGAACGACCGCTACCGCGATACCTGTCGGGCCTTCTGGCTGGGCTTTGATTGCACTCGGGGTGAATTTGCACGGCGCCTGACCGGCTCCAGCGACGTATTCCAACGCGCCACCCGCAGCCCCTTGGCCAGCGTCAACCTGGTCACCGCCCACGATGGCATGACCTTGGCCGACCTGACGCGTTACCAGCACAAGCACAACGAAGCCAATGGCGAGGCCAACCGCGACGGCCACAACCACAACCTCAGCGCCAACGCCGGCGTGGAAGGCCCCAGCGACGATGCCACGGTGTTGCAGGTGCGTGGGCAGTGGCAACGTGCCTTGTTAACGACCCTGTTCGTATCCCAGGGCGTGCCCCAACTGCTGGCGGGCGACGAGTTTGGCAACTCGCAGGGGGGCAACAACAACGCCTATTGCCAGGACAACGCCATTGGCACGCTGGACTGGCCGGATGCCGACAGCACGCTCATTCACTACGTTGCCAAGCTGATTCATCTGCGCCAGCACCATGCCGCCCTGCGCCACGCCCACTGGTTTACCGGCCATGGCGACATCGCCTGGTTGAACCGCCATGGGCACCCCTTGGGCGCCAGCGAATGGAACGATCCGCACCAGCGCAGTTTTGCCTGCCAGATCAACGTAGAGGACGCGCCACACGGGCAGGCCGATCGCTGGTTGCTGGTGTTCCATGCGTCCCATGACGGCACCACCTTCACGCTACCCCCTGGGTCTTGGCGGCGGGTGATCGACAGCGCCAATGCGTTGGCCCTTGCACATGCCGATTGGGCGCAGGCACAGCACTGCACCAACACCCTGGCAGTGTCGGCCTGCACGGTAATCGGACTGGTTCAGCCCCGCGGGCCCGCTGCAACCACCACAACCCCACCCACCGGGATTTCTACGCTATGAGCCCGTCCGCCCACCCCCTGCTGTCGCACCGCCAAAGCGGTGTTCTGCTGCACATCACCTCGCTGCCCGGCGCCCACGGCTCGGGCGACTTGGGTGCCAATGCCTACCACTTTGTGGACTGGCTGGTCGCAGCCGGGCAACGCCTGTGGCAAATTTTGCCGCTGTCGCCGGTAGGCCCGGGCAACTCGCCCTACACCAGCCCCAGCACGTTCGCCGGTAACCCGCTGCTGGTGGACTTTGACGACCTGGTGCGCAACGGCTGGTTGCGCAGTGAAGCGCCCACCGAGTGGGATGTCCAGCACTGCGACTTTGATCGCGTAACCCCCTACCGCATGGCCCGCCTGCGTGCGGCATGGCTTGGTTTTCAGCAAAAAAACGATGCAACGGATGGGGCAGAGTTCAGTACCTTTCGGGCCGAGCAAGCCCATTGGCTGGACGGTTACGCCCTGTTCATGGCCCTGGATGTGTGCTACGGACAGCCCTGGACCGACTGGCCCGCTGCGCTGGCGCAACGCGACCCGCAGGCGCTGGCGGCGGCAAGCGAAGACTTGGCCGATGAAGTGGGTTTTTTCAGCTTTGTGCAGTGGCGCTTTGGCGTGCAGTGGCAAGCACTGCGCGACTATGCCCATGACAACGGCGTGGCAATCGTCGGCGATGCCCCCATTTTTGTGGCCCACCACAGTGCCGACGTGTGGATGAACGCCGCACAGTACCAACTGGACGAACACGGTGCGCCCACTGTGGTGGCCGGTGTGCCCCCGGACTATTTCAGCACCACCGGGCAACGCTGGGGCAACCCCTTGTACCGCTGGGATGCCATGCAAGCGGACGGGTTTGCGTGGTGGAAAGCCCGGCTGCAGCACTTGCTGGGCTTGGTGGACATTGTGCGCGTAGACCACTTCCGCGGCTTCGACACCTACTGGGAGATACCCGCCAGCGAGCCCACGGCCGTAGCGGGCCAGTGGTGTGCCGGCCCCGGAAAAGCCCTGTTTGACGCGCTGCTTGGGGCAGAGAGCGAGGCTGGAACCGAGAGTGCAGCCACCAACGGACTTCCCATCATTGCCGAAGACCTGGGCGAAATCACACCGGCCGTGGTGGCATTGCGCCAAGCCTGCGGTTTTCCCGGCATGCGTGTGCTGCAGTTTGCCTTTGGTGATACACCCGCCAACCCTTACTTGCCACACAACTACGCGGCGCAAACCGTGGCCTACACCGGCACCCACGACAACAACACCAGCGTCGGCTGGTGGCAGTCGGCCAGCGCCGCCGAGCAAGACGCCGTGCGCCGCTACTTGGGCCCCCAAGTCGATACCGAAATCCATTGGGCCATGCTGCAAGCGCTGTCCCAATCGGTGGCCAACACCGTGATCATTCCGTTTCAAGACGTGCTCGGGCTCGATGGCGCCCACCGCATGAACACCCCCGGCCAGGCCACGGATTGCTGGCAATGGCGCTTTGACTGGCGCGCCATTGGCGACGAACCGGCGCGGCGCCTGGCAGCACTGACCCGCGCGCACGGCCGCAACCTGAATCCTCCCCTCTGACGCATAAACTACGCAATTGAAAGCCGACTATGAAACTTGGCGCCCAACACAGACCGGTTCGCAAAACCATCGCCCTCGTTCTGGCAGGCGGACGGGGCTCGCGCCTGCACGCCCTGACCGACCACTGCGCCAAACCGGCCGTCCCGTTTGGGGGCAAGTTCCGCATCATTGATTTTGTGTTGTCGAATTGTGTCAACTCAGGGCTTCACCGCATCGGCGTGCTCACGCAATACAAATCACATAGCCTCTTGCGTCACTTGCAGCATGGCTGGTCTTTCCTGCGCAACGAGGTCAACGAATTTATTGACCTGTTGCCCGCGCAACAACGGGTGGACGAAGAGTCGTGGTACCTGGGTACGGCCGACGCCGTGTTCCAGAACCTGGACATCATGCGCGAGCATGCACCGCAATACGTCCTGATTCTGGCCGGTGACCACGTCTACAAGATGAACTACGCCAGCCTGATTGAAGACCATGTGGAGTTGGGTGCCCCTTGTACTGTGGCGTGTATTGAGGTACCACTGAACGAGGCATCGGCTTTTGGCGTCATGACGATCAATGGCGAGCGCCAAGTGACCCGCTTTCAGGAAAAGCCGGCCCAACCGCAATCCATGCCCGGCAAGCCCGGCCAGGCCCTGGCCAGCATGGGCGTGTATGTTTTCAATGCCGAGTACCTGTTTGCCGCCTTGCAGGCCGATGCCAAAGATGCATCGTCCAGCCACGACTTCGGCAAAGACCTGATTCCGGCCATGGTGGCGCGTGGCGAAGTGGTGGCCCACCCGTTTGAGATGTCCTGCGTCAAAACCCATTCCGAGGCCCACTCCTATTGGCGCGATGTGGGCACGGTAGACGCCTATTGGGCCAGCAATATGGACCTGTGCGCCGTCACCCCCCAACTCAACCTATATGACAGCGACTGGCCGATCTGGACCTACCAGCCCACATCGCCCCCGGCCAAGTTCATCTTTAACGACGACGGGCGCCGCGGCATGGCGGTGGACTCCATGGTGTCGGGTGGCTGCATCATCTCCGGTGCGGCGGTACGCCAGTCGGTTTTATTCACCGGTGTGCAAGTGCACTCCTTTAGCAGCGTGGAACAATCGGTTGTGCTGCCTGATGCGGACATCGGGCGCCACTGCCGTTTACGCAAAGTGGTCGTGGATGAGGGCTGCCATATTCCCCCCCACACCACCATTGGTTTTGATGCAGCCGAGGACGCGCGGCGCTTTTACCGCAGCCCCGAGGGCGTGGTGCTGGTCACTACCGCCATGCTGCAAGCCCTGGCACCTGCCGCATCGACGCAATCCACAGACCCCACCCACGAGGAGTTGCCCGCATGAAGGTTTTATACGTCTGCTCCGAGCTGTACCCGTTTCTTAAAACCGGCGGCTTGGCGGACGTCAGCGCGGGCCTGCCACCCGCACTGGCTGCGCTGGGGTGCGAGGTGCGGATGGTGTTGCCCGCCTTTCCCGGCGTGGCCAGCCACGCGACCGCGCGGGGTGCACCCGCCGCGCTGCCCTGCGCCACACCCTGGGGCCAGGCGCCCGAACTCCCTCCGGCCAACATCACGCTGGGCGAACTATCTGGCTGGCACACCCCGGTGTACCTGTTGCACGCCCCCACCCTGTTTGACCGCACCGGCAACCCCTACCTGGGCCCCGACGGCACCGACTGGAGCGACAACGCCCAACGTTTTGCAGCCTTGGGTTGGGCCGCTGCCTGTTTGGGCCAGGGTCTGGACGCCCATTGGGTGCCTGACATCATTCACTGCCACGACTGGCATACCGCTTTGGCACCGGCCTACGTGCAGGCCTTCAGAGACCAGGGCCTGCGCACGCCGGCTACGGTGTTCAGCATCCACAACCTGGCCTACCAGGGACTATTCCCCTACGAAACATTCTCCAAACTGGGCTTGCCCGACACGTATTTTGGTATCCACGGTCTGGAGTATTTCGGCCAGGTGTCCTACATGAAGGCCGCGTTGCAGTTCAGCGACCGCATCACCACCGTCAGCCCCAGCTACGCACGGGAAATTTTGACCGAAGAACAAGGTTGTGGACTGGACGGCCTGTTGCGCGAACGCGCGCACCTGCTCAGTGGCATTCTCAATGGCGTGGACTATCAGTTATGGGACCCTGCCAACGACCCCTTGTTGCCCAAGCCGTTTGACGCCAAACGATTGGCTGGCAAGTCGGCAGTCAAAAAAGCGCTGCAGAAAAAATTGGGGCTTGCGGTGCGCCCGGATGCGCTGGTGTTTGGCGTGGTCAGCCGACTCACCGCGCAAAAAGGCCTGCACCTGCTACCGCAGGTTTTGGAGTCTCTGGTTCAAAACGGTGGCCAATTGGCCTTGCTGGGCGAGGGCGACGCTGCTTTGGAGCAAGCCTTGCGTGAAGCGGCCATTCAGTACCCCGGTCAGGTCGGCATCCGCATCGGCTACGACGAAACCACCGCCCACACCGTGCTGGGCGGTTCCGACGTGGTACTGGTGCCATCCGCCTTTGAGCCCTGTGGACTGACGCAGCTTTATGGCCTGCGCTACGGCACCCTGCCCCTGGTGCGCCGGGTCGGCGGCCTGGCCGATACCGTGGTCGATTGCACAACCGCAAACCACGCCGCCAAAACCGCCACCGGCTTTGTCTTCGACGCACTCAGCGCCGAGGCCTTGCATGCTGCCCTGCTGCGTGCCTTTGCGCTGCACCAGGATTCCAAGACCTGGAAAACCGTGCAGCGTCGTGGCATGGCCCTGCAATTTGACTGGATGGCGTCGGCGCGGCACTATTGCGACCTGTTCCACGCACTGCGCCCCTAGGCCGCGCATTCTGCTCCCGCACCACCATCTGCAGCCCTTTCACCAAGGCGGTTTTCCATGCCCACAGGCCCCATATTCCAGTTTGACAAACCCACCAACAGCGTGGACGACCTGCGCCGCGCCATCTCCAACCGCCTGGTCTACCAGGTGGGCAAAGACCTGCGCTCCGCCACCCCGCGCGATTGGTTGTATGCCGTGGTCCACGCCGTGCGCGACCGCATCATCGACACCTGGCGCGAATCGCTGGCCCAGGCCAGCGAACACGATGCCAAACGCGTGCACTACCTCTCCATGGAGTTTTTGACCGGTCGGGCCTTGTCCAACGCCATGCTGGCGGCCGAGATTTACGAGCCCATCAAACAAGCCTGTAGCCTGCTCGGTGCCGACTTCGATGCACTGATCGATATGGAACCCGACGCCGGCTTGGGCAACGGTGGCTTGGGCCGCCTGGCAGCGTGTTTTATGGACTCCATGGCCAGCCTGGGCCTGTCGGCCATTGGCTACGGCATTCGCTACGAATACGGCATGTTTTCGCAACGCATTGAGCACGGTCAACAGGTGGAAGAACCCGATTACTGGCTGGTCAATGGCTACCCCTGGGAATTTATGCGCCCGGAACTCAGCTACACGGTGCGCTTTGGCGGACGCCTGATTCCGCACAACGGCCACTCCAGCTGGGTGGACACCGACGACGTGATCGCCACCGCCTATGACAGCGGTGTGCCCGGTTACAAAATGCGCAGCGTCATCACCATGCGCCTGTGGTCGGCACGTGCCAGCGGTGGCGTGAATCTGGACGCGTTCAACCGCGGCGACTACATCCGGGCCGTAGAGGCCAAAAACGTATCTGAAAACGTCTCCCGGGTGCTGTACCCCGACGACCGCACCGAACACGGGCGCGAACTGCGCCTGCGCCAGGAGTACTTCTTCGTCAGTGCCTCGCTGCAAGACATTCTGCGTCGCCACCTCAAAAAACACAGTGGTTTTGAGCACCTGCCCGACAAGGTGGCCATCCACCTCAACGACACCCACCCGGCATTGGCCATACCCGAGTTGATGCGCCTGCTGATCGACGAGTACCAGCTCGACTGGGCCAAGAGCTGGAGCCTGTGCACGCGCATTTTTTCGTACACCAACCACACCTTGATGGAAGAAGCGCTGGAAACCTGGCCGGTGGACCTGCTGTCGCGCCTGCTGCCGCGCCACATGGGCATCATCTTCGACATCAACGCCCAGTTTCTGGCCGAGGTGCACCAAAAGTACCCGAACGATCCGCAACTGATGCGCCGCATTTCCCTGATTGATGAACGCGGCACCCGCCGGGTGCGCATGGGGCACCTGTCGGCGCTGGCCAGCCACAAGGTCAACGGCGTATCGGCCCTGCACAGCCAGCTGATGGTGGACACCATTTTTGCGGACTTTGCCAAGCTGTACCCCGAACGCTTTTGCAACAAGACCAATGGCATCACCCCCCGGCGCTGGCTCAGCCAGGCCAACCCGTCCCTATCGAACCTGATCGACAGCCACCTGGGCCCTGACTGGCGCGGCAATCTCGACCAGCTGCACCAACTGAAAGACCTGGCCGACCAACCCGAGTTTCAAAACGCATTCCGGTTGGCCAAGCAATTCAACAAACGGCGTCTGGCGGATTACATGGCACGCTGCCCGGGCGTTATTGTTGACCCTGACAGCCTGTTTGACATCCAGGTCAAACGCATGCACGAGTACAAGCGCCAGTTGCTCAACGTGCTGCATGTCATCACCCGTTACCACCGCATCCTGGCCCAACCCAACGCCAATTGGGTGCCACGCACGGTGATTTTTGCGGGCAAGGCCGCATCGGCCTACTACATGGCCAAGCTGATTATTCGCCTTATCAACGACGTGGCCCGCGTGGTCAACAACGACCTGCGTATCGGCAATCTGCTGCGCGTGGTGTTCATACCCAACTACCGCGTGTCGCTGGCCGAAGTCATCATTCCGGCGGCCAACCTGTCGGAGCAAATTTCGACGGCCGGTACCGAAGCATCGGGCACCGGCAACATGAAATTTGCCCTCAACGGTGCGCTGACCATCGGTACCTGGGATGGCGCCAATATCGAAATGGCCGAACAGGTGGGTCTGGATAACATCTTCATCTTTGGCAACCGCACCGACAAGGTGGCCGCGCTGCGCAGCGCCGGCTACCAGCCACGCGAGGTTTACGAAGCCAACTTTGACTTGAAGCATGCCATCGACCGACTGGCCGAGGGCGCCTTCTCGCCTGAAGAACCACACCGGTATGCCGATGTCGTTAATTCCCTGCTGGAGTCGGACCACTACCAACTGTTGGCCGACTATGCCGACTATGTGGAAACCCAGGACAAGGTGGACGCGCTGTACCGGCGCCAAACGGACTGGTGCCGCAGTGCCATTTTGAACGTGGCGGGCATGGGCCATTTTTCATCCGACCGCACTATCGGTGAATACGCCAAAGACATTTGGGGCATTGAGCCGCTGGTGCTCAATCAAACCGCCAGCTGACTTGTTGGCAGGTTCAACACGCACCACTGGCCAAAACCGCAGGCATCGCCCGGCCACTGCGCGGCGTGCTGCACCGCACGCTGCCCCCGTGCCAACAACGTGGCGGCACGGATGACGCCGGCATGGGTGATCCATACCGTGGGCTGATTGGCCGCAACACTGGCGTCCCACACTGCTGCAACCCGCGCCATGAGATTCTGCACGTTTTCGCCGCCACCGCAACGCCAGTGGGCGAAATCGTCTGTCCACGCCTCCAGCTCGGCGCGCGCAATGGCGTCCCACGTCTGCCCCTCCCAATTGCCAAAGTCCATCTCCGCCAGGCGCGCATCGGTTTTATATGCCAAATCGGGCCGCAGCGCTTGCAGGGCGTGCGCAAGGCGCTCACATCTTTGTAGCGGTGAGCCGATTACCTGCAGGTTTTGTGGCAATGCCTGCGCCAGGATTTGGGCGGCCTGCCGGGTTGCGCAGGGATCGGCCGGCAGGTCCAGCGCGCCGTAGCACAGCCCCGGCGCCACGAGAGGCTGCGCGTGGCGGACCAGCCAGAGTTTCATGCGACCACCACCCCCGGCCACTGCCCTGCATCTACGGCAAGGCCGCCTGCGTGCAGGTGACAGCCCCGGAAGAACAACGCGCTACAGACCACTTGGAGGCGTACACAAGGCTACAGCGGCGTAAATGCGGTCTTGCTCTAGAGCGATCTGCGACCACAAGCAGGTCTGCGCAAAACACACTCCACCACGACACAGGCGCTGGCGTGTGTCCGCATCATCCAATACCCGCACAAGCGCCGCTGCCAGGGCCTGCGCATCCCGAGGATCGTCCAGAATCAAGGCGTTTTGCCCGTCACGCAAAGACCCGGCAATGCCACAAAACCGGGCACTGCTCACCACCACCGGCAGCCCATGCGCCAGGGCCTCCAGCACCACCATGGCAAAGGTGTCTTCCAGCGTGGGATGGGCCAGGCAATCGGCAGCGCGGTAAGCCACATCCACATCGTTGAGGGCACCTACAAAATGAACCCGCTCGGCCGTATCGCTGTGCAGAAACGCGGCACGGAAGGCCGGAATTTGTGCCGCATTGCCCACCACAGCCACATAGCAGTCCTTTGGCAAAGTCCGCAGCGCCTCCACCAGGGTCGGCAAGCCCTTTTTACGGTAATCGTTGCCCACAAACAGCACACAGCGCCCCTCTAGCGGCAAACCCAGGGCCACGCGCGCCTGGCGCCGGGTGTCGGCATCCACAGGGTCGGCAATACGGGCCACCCCCGGCGGCACCACGACCGTCGCGGTGGCCGGATAGGCACTGGCCATCACCGCATTCAAACTGTCCGAGGTGACCACCACACAGCGCCCGTGGTCGGCGGCATAGCGAAAATACTCCAGGGCCAGATAAGTCAACAAACGCGGGCTGGTCATCACCTTCAGCCAGCGCAAGCCCTTGCGCCAACCCGTGACATGGTGAAACAGGCTGTATTTGACCGGCACCACATGCACGGTTTGCACCTGACCGTGCCAGGTGTTTTCGTGCGAGTGCACCACATCAAAACCGCGCCGGGTGGCCCACCAGGTCGCCAGCGCAAACCAGAGCTGGTTGATCCAGCGCGGCCGGGCAAAAGGCAAAAATACGGGGTGGTAGCTAACCCCAGGCCAAGCATGCTGGATGTGCTGGGCAAACACGTGGATGTCATGGCGCTGCGCCAGGGCCTCGACCAATGCAATGGAGTACCGCTCCGCACCGCCACCGGTGGGGCTGAAGGTGCGGTTCAGCACCGCAATGCGAAGCCGCCGGGTCGGCGCAGGCGAACGCGTGTTCACAGCGCCGCTCGTGAAGCCATACCCTCACGCGCGTTACAACAACACAATGTCATACTGCTCCTGCCCCATCGCCGCCTCGCTCTGCAGTGACACCGGCTTGCCAATGAACTCGCTCAGGCCCGCCAGGTGCTGGCTTTCTTCATCCAGAAACAGCTCGATGACTTTGGGCGATGCCACGACACGAAATTCACGCGGGTTGAACTGGCGTGCCTCACGCAGGATTTCGCGAAAAATATCGTAGGTGACGGTGCGGGCGGTTTTGACAATGCCTTTGCCTTCACACACCGCACACGGTTCGCACAACATGCGCGCCAGCGACTCGCGGGTGCGTTTGCGCGTCATCTCCACCAAGCCGAGTTGGGAGAAACCACCGGCCATGGTCTTCACGCGGTCGCGTGCCAGTTGTTTTTTGAACTCGGACAACACGGCATCGCGGTGGTCTTCGCGCACCATGTCGATAAAGTCCACAATGATGATGCCCCCCAGGTTGCGCAGGCGCAGTTGGCGTGCAATGGCCTGCGCGGCTTCCAGATTGGTTTTGAAAATGGTGTCGTCAAAATTGCGTGCACCGACAAAGCCGCCGGTGTTCACGTCCACCGTAGTCAAGGCCTCGGTTTGATCCACGATCAGATAACCGCCGGACTTCAAATCGACCCGCC
The DNA here is from genome assembly GCA_016719405.1 of Candidatus Aalborgicola lynettensis. Lineage (GTDB taxonomy): Bacteria > Pseudomonadota > Gammaproteobacteria > Burkholderiales > Burkholderiaceae_C > Allorhodoferax > Allorhodoferax lynettensis. The sequence goes on along the minus strand of JADJZE010000001.1, from coordinate 334,721 downwards.
GCCCCAGCGCTTTGGCAATTTCTTCATCAATGGAAAACAGGTCGAAGATCGGGCGTTCGCCCTTGTAGTGCTGCAACTTGGTCGCTGCCGCGGGCATGAACTCGGCTCCAAAGGCTTTGAGCGCTTCAAACTGCTCACGCGAATCGACGCGTATGGTTTGTGTGCCCTCGCCCACCAGGTCACGCAGCACCCGCTGCATCAGGCTCAAATCCTTGTGCAACAGCGATTGGGCCGGCAAACGCGTAGAGGCGTCCTTGATGCGTGCCCATGCCTTGCGCAGGTAAGCAATGTCATCACCCAGCTCCGCATCCGAAGCTTCCTCGCCGTTGGTGCGCAAAATAAAACCACCACCCTGGGGGCCGACCAGATTTTGTAGGCGCGCACGCAGCTCGTCGCGCTGGTGCGAGGGGATTTTTTGCGACACGCCAATGTGGTCATCCTGCGGCAAAAACACCAGCAGACGCCCTGCGATGCTGATTTGGGTGGACAACCGGGCGCCCTTGGTGCCAATGGGCTCCTTGATGACTTGCACCATCAGGGACTGGCCTTCAAAAATCTGCTTTTCAATCGGAATCAGCGACGCAGCACCTTTGGACGCAAATGGCGCCTCCCCATCGGGCTGGCGGTGCCAGACGTCCGCCACGTGCAAGAAGGCGGCACGCTCCAGACCCATGTCAATAAACGCCGACTGCATGCCCGGCAACACCCGCGCCACTTTGCCCAGGTACACATTGCCGACCAGGCCACACTCCAGGGTGCGCTCGACATGCAGTTCTTGCACCGCACCGTTCTCCATAATCGCCACCCGGGTTTCTTGGGGCGATCAATTGATCAGGATATCTTGTTGCATGGTCCGCAGTCTAAAGGCATTTCATTAGACATAGCGCGTCGTCCCCTCGGCGTCACGCATGAACTGAATGCCTGTGAAGAGGCTTCTGACGTGCTGCAGTCCAAGCCAAATCGTCTTCACCCCGGGTTCTCCGTCGCCGTTTCTTGCCAAGAAGCGGAAGTTGTGTGTAATGAAGTGCGCTTGATGACCCAAGCATTTCTATCCGCCCTTGGCAGTCATGATATTGACACTGCAACGTCTTCGCGATGTCACACTCAATGGATAAAGTGATTATCTCAGAACAAATCACAGACTATATTTACAGAGGTATCCGATGGCAAAGATTACAAAAGCATTACTTTCCACTTCATTATTAACACTGGCACTTGCCGGCTGCGGCGGTGGTAGTAATACCGTAACTGAAATTGAAGTGGCCAATAACGCTCAGGTTGGTGATCGGCCCGCCTATTTGCTCAGCAAAATGGCCGATGGCGAGCTTAAAAGTAAATTGCAAGCATGCCAAACCAAAGTGATGAAAGTGAGCGACTTTTCAATTGGTCATCGTGGCGCAGCGATGCAGTTTCCAGAGCATTCCAAAGAGTCGTACGAAGCCGCTATCCGCCAAGGCGCCGGAATTGTTGAATGTGACGTTGTATTCACGAAAGATATGGAACTCGTTTGTCGTCATGCGCAAAACGATTTGCATACAACCACAGATATTTTGACGACACCTTTAGCGAGTAAATGTACAAAACCGTTTACCCCAGCAACGCTGGACGCGCAAGGAACAGTTGTCACACCCGCATCGGCTGAATGCAGAACATCAGATATCACCCTGGCCGAGTTCAAAACACTTCGCGCCAAAATGGATGACAAAAACCCGGCGGCATTAACGGCTAACGATTATCTAAAAAGCACCAATACACAACGCACAGATGTCTACGCATCATCTGGCACGCTTATGACACACAAGGAAAGTATTGCCTTAATCAAAGCTGCAGGACGAAAGTTCACACCGGAATTGAAAACCCCAACGGTAACAATGCCTTACACGTTTAACGGCAAAACATACACCCAAGAAGATTACGCCAACAAAATGCTTCAAGAATATATTGATGCAGGCGTACCAGCAGCACAAGTGTATGCGCAGTCATTTTTGCCAGCAGATATCTATTATTGGATTAAGACATTTCCTGAGTTTGGGAAACAAGCAGTATACCTAGATGACTATGATGGCAACGCTGCGAATATCGGGAAATTATTATCAGGGGAAAATTTTGTCGATATCGCGAATAAAGGAGTTAAATATGTCGGCCCTGCGTTGCCGAAAATCTTAACGCTGGACGCGAATCAAAAAATGATCGCTTCTCAATATACGAAAGATGCCAAAGCAGCAGGCTTAAACATGATTGCTTGGACCGTTGAACGCAGCTTGCCACTTAACGCTTCCGGTTGGTATTACCAGTCAGTGGCCGCAGCCATGAAAACTGACGGGGATAACTATATCCTGATCGATGCGCTCAACAAGGAAGCGGGGGTCAAAGGTATTTTTTCAGATTGGCCAGCAACAGTCACATATTATGCGAATTGCATGGGCTTGTAATCAACACCCAAGCGGTTTAAACAAGGCGTCACGATAGCAGCGGGTGTATTGCGCTGAATCAGGACGCCCGCCAATCAGTTTGCTGGCGCAGTGACGGAAACCACCACCGGTTTCCGTCGGCGATGAATAGCCCAAGTTGTCTGCAATCAAATGGTCTAAGCGGCGTTGAAAACCACCTTGCTAAAAAGAAAATCCCAGCGTGCGCAAAGCCTGGGCGGTCTCGTACAAAGGCAGCCCCATGATGCCCGAATAACTGCCGCTAATCTGCGCAATATGGGCGGCAGCCCGGCCCTGCACCGCGTAGGCACCGGCCTTGCCCATGGGCTCGCCGGTGGCCACGTAGGCATCAATATCCTGCTCCCCCATATCGGCAAACGTAACCCACGATTCACTGCACGCACTGGTCTGGCGGTCACCCAGACCGAGTGCAATCGCCGTCGTCACCCGGTGCGGGCGATTGGACAGGGAGCGCAATATGCGTTTGGCATCGTCCGCCGACTCAGGCTTGCCAAATATCGTCATGCCTAGCGCCACGGTGGTGTCAGCGCACAAAATCAAAGCCGGCGGCAGCTGGCGTCGTTCCAGGCGCTGTTGTGCTGCCGCCAGCTTCAGGCCGGTGACGCGGCGCACATAGTTCTTGGGCGCCTCGTTGGGCCAGACTTTTTCCAGCCCCTCCGCGTCTTCGTCGGCATCGGGTAGCAGCAATTCGTGGCGCACACCGAGTTGGTCCAACAACTGGCTGCGCCGCGGGCTTTGCGAAGCCAGGTATATGAAATCGGTGGCAATCGTTAAGGGCATATCAAAAAGAACTATTCACGGTGGTAAGGGTGATTGGCATTAACAGACCAGGCCCGGTACAGCTGCTCAATCAACAGCACGCGGGCAAAGGCGTGGGGCAAGGTCAGGTCCGACAGGCGCACGCGTTCGTGGGCCAATTGGCGAAAGGCGGGGTCAATACCGTCCGGGCCACCAATCACCAACGCCACGTCGCCACCACCCAATTGCCAGTCTTTCAGGCGCGCCGCCAATGCCAGGGTGTTCAGTGCGGTACCGCGCTCATCGAGCACCACAACGCGGGCCCCTTTGGGGATGGCAGCCTCAATGCGCGCACGCTCGGCGGCATACAGCGTCTCCAGGGTTTTGGAGCCACGTGGCTCGGTCTTGACGGCCTTGAGCTCCACACGCAATTCGTGCGGAAACCGTTTGGCATAGTCATCCCAGGCGGTCTGCGCCCAATCGGGCACGCGCAGACCCACCGCAACCACTATCAAGCGCACGGCTCAACCTTGGTTCAATCAGGATTTGCGTGCAGGCGTCTTCTTGGCGGCGACCTTGGCTATGGATTTGTTGGCGGCCCCCACCACCACTTTTTTGACCAGGGTTTTAACGGCCGAAACCAAGGAGGTAGAAGCTGCCTTTTTGGTCGGTGCAGCTTTCTGGGCGCCAACCGTCTTGGTCACCACTTTTTTGGTGGCCGCCGGTTTTTTGGTGGGTGCAGCGGCTTTTACCGCAGGCGCGGGTGCAGCCGGTTTGGGCAATGCCGACTTGCGCGCCGGTGCCTTTGCAGCAGCCGTTTTTGCCGCAGGTTTTGCAGCGGCTTTGGCAGCATCTTTCTTCAATTGCGCCTTGGACGGGAAGGCCTCGGCAACACCCTTCTTGGCGGCATTGGAGCGCCTCAGGCTGGTGGCGCCCGCAGGTGCTTCCTTGGCGGTGGGTTTGGCAGACTCCGCCACGGCGGGCTTGGCGGCACCCAACTTCAGACGCACGGGCTTTTCGCCCCACAGCTCTTCCAGGTTGTAGTACTGGCGGAACGTGGGTTGCATGATGTGCACCACGGCCTGGCCGCAGTCCACAATAATCCATTCGCCATTGCCTTCGCCTTCGACGCGGGGCTTGGAAAAACCGGCTTCGCGCACCGCATCGCACACACTGGCAGCCAGGCTCTTGGTTTGCCGGTTGGAGGTGCCGGAGGCGACCACCACGCGCTCGAACAGCGCCGACAAATGTTCGGTATCAAACACCTGGATGTCCTGGGCTTTTACGTCTTCCAGGCCATCAACAATGGCCCGTTGCAATTTGGAAATGTCTTTTTTGGCAACAGTGGAGGTGGTCATCAGGAAGCTTGGTAAAGGTGATGGTGGTCAATATAACGCGCAACCGGTTCAAAAACCAGTGGGATAACGTTTTCGTGGTGCGCCAATCGGCGGCGGATATCGGTTGCGCTGATGGCCAGCGGCGGCATTTTCAGGATGCGCAGATCAGGCAACAACGACTTTAAGGCATCAAATTGGCCTGTTGCGCCCGTGTGATCAGCGCGGGCAGCTACACAAATTATAGCAAGTCGCACCAGCGCCTGCCAACGGTGCCAAGTGGGCAAGGCCTGGGCCTGGTCTTCACCGACCAGCAAATACAACTGGGCCTGTGGGTATGCGGCCTGTAGTTCGGTCAGGGTATCGACGGTATAGCTGGGCCCGCTGCGCGCGATCTCGCGCGCATCCACCTGCACCCGGTCTATCCCTTCAAAGGCCAGCCGGGTCATGGCCAGGCGGTGTTCACCCGCCGTCAGATCGCGCGATTTGTGCCAAGCCTGCCCGGTGGGAATGGCATGCAGCACATCGAGTTGCAACTGTTGCAGCGCAGTCTGGGCCAAGGCCACGTGGCCCCGGTGGGGTGGATCAAACGCTCCGCCAAATACCCCCACACGCAAAACCACAGGCTCCATTAAATCCAATCCCGCGGTACCAGAAACTGCGTGTACAGAGCCGCCTCGGGCGAGCCCTCCACGGGCGTGGCCTGGTACGACCAACTGGCCAAAGGAGGCATGGACAACAGGATGGACTCCGTGCGCCCACCCGACTGCAGGCCGAAGTGTGTGCCACGGTCCCACACCAGATTGAACTCTACATAACGCCCACGGCGATAGAGCTGGAATGCGCGTTCGCGGCTGCCATACGCCATGTCTTTGCGACGCTCCAGAACGGGCAGGTAGGCATCAAGAAAAGCATCCCCGACGCTGCGGATCAGGGCATAACCATTTTCAAACCCGCCGTCGGAAAAGTCGTCAAAGAAAATGCCGCCCACGCCGCGCTGCTCGTTGCGGTGCTTGAGGAAAAAATAGGAATCGCACCACTGCTTGAAGCGCGGGTATTTGTCGTCACCAAAGGGCTGCACCGCCTCGCGGCATACGCTGTGGAAATGTCGTGCATCCTCTTCAAAGCCGTAATACGGCGTCAGGTCCATACCGCCACCAAACCAGCACACCGGCTCCTGGCCCGGGTGACCGGCGGAAATCATGCGCACATTCATGTGCACAGTCGGAACATAGGGATTGCGCGGGTGGAACACCAGCGAAACGCCCATGGCCTCAAACGGTGCCCCGGCCAGCTCGGGGCGATGCTGGGTGGCCGAGGGCGGCAAGGATGGCCCGCGCACGTGCGAGAAGCCACAGCCCGCGCGCTCCCACACCACCGAGTCTTCCACGATGCGGGTGATGCCATCGCCTTGCAAGGTTTCACCCGGCGCCTTGGTCCAGGCGTCCGACACAAATGCTTTGCCGTCCAGCTCCGTCGCTGCGGCCACGATGCGCTGCTGCAGCCCTTGCAGGTAAGCGCGTACCGTGCCCACCGGAGATGTACCCATGCCCTGCGCCACGATCAGGTGCGCACGGCGCGGTGGCCGATGTCTTTGCGGTACTGCATGCCGTCAAATTGAATACCGGCAATGGCGTCGTAGGCCACCTGGCGCGCCGCGCGGGCATTCTCGGCCAATGCCGTGACACACAACACCCGCCCACCGGAGGTCACCACGGCACCGTCACGCACGGCGGTACCGGCATGGAACACCATCATGTCGTCACCGTCGGCGGGCAAGCCCTGCACCACATCGCCTTTGCGCGGGTCCAGCGGATAACCGGCAGCGGCCAGCACCACGCCCAGCGCGGTGCGGCGGTCCCAGTCCAACTCCACCTGGGCCAGCCCACCGGGCTCGGCAGCAGCCCACAACACATCGACCAGATCGCTCTTCAGGCGCATCAAAATGGGCTGGGTCTCGGGGTCACCCATGCGGCAATTGAACTCCAGCGTTTTGACCTGGCCTTTGGCGTCGATCATGAGACCGGCGTAGAGGAAACCGGTGTACGGAATGCCGTCTTGCTCCATGCCTTTGAGGGTGGGCAAAATCACTTCACGCATGGCGCGGGCATGCACCTGGGGTGTGACCACCGGCGCGGGTGAATAGGCGCCCATACCACCCGTATTGGGGCCCTGGTCGTCATCCAGCAAGCGCTTGTGGTCCTGGCTGGTGGCCAGGGTGACGACGTCCTTGCCGTCGCAGACCACCATGAAGCTGGCTTCTTCGCCTTCCAGAAACTCTTCGATCACGACACGCGGCACCGCCACCCCACCGTCACCCTCGTTGTGGGCCACACCCAGGGTGTTGTCGACCAGCATAAAGTCGATGGCAGCATGCGCTTCGTCCAGCGTCATGGCCACCACCACGCCCTTGCCCGCGGCCAGACCGTCGGCCTTGACTACGATGGGCGCACCCATCTGGTTCACATAGGTATGGGCCGTTACGGGGTCGGAAAACGTGGCGTACTCCGCCGTAGGGATACCGTGGCGGCGCATGAAGGCCTTGGAGAAGGCCTTGGAACTTTCCAGCTGCGCGGCCGCCTTGGTGGGGCCGAATATGCGCAGGCCGTGGGCGCGAAATTCATCCACCACCCCAGCGGCCAGCGGGCCTTCGGGGCCGACCACGGTCAGACCGATCTTGTTTTCCTGCGCCCAGGCGCGCAAGGCATGGATATCGGTGATGGGCAGGCTTTTCAGGCGACTATCGCGCGCCGTACCGCCGTTGCCCGGGGCAACAAACACCATCTGCACTTTGGGTGACTGCGCCAGTTTCCAGGCCAGTGCATGTTCGCGGCCACCGCCGCCAATAACGAGAATGTTCATAAAGGGTTCCAAAGTTCTGCTTCACACGGTAGCACACGGCCCCGCACAGCCCAATTCATATGCCTGCGCACCCGATCACAGTGCGGCGTTGTGGTAAATCTCTTGTGTATCGTCCAGGTCTTCCAGAACGTCGAGCAGTTTTTGCATGCGCGCGGCGTCGTCACCCGAGAGTTCAATCGTGTTTTCGGCCCGCATGGTCACGCCCGCCACTTCGGCGTGCAGGCCTGCAGCTTCCAGCGCGGCTTTGACGGTTTCAAAATCGGCAAAGCTGGTCAGCACCTCAATGGCGCCATCGTCGTCGGTGATGACATCCTCGGCACCGGCCTCCAGCGCCACCTCCATCACCTTGTCTTCACTGGTGCCGGGCGCATAAATGAGCTGGCCACAGTGCTTGAACTGGAACACCACCGAGCCTTCGGTGCCCATGTTGCCGCCGTTTTTGCTGAAGGCGTGGCGCACTTCGGCCACGGTGCGCACTTTGTTGTCGGTCATGGTGTCCACCACAATCGCGGCGCCACCGATGCCATAGCCTTCGTAACGGATTTCCTCGTAGTGCACACCTTCCTGGTTGCCGGTGGCCTTGTCGATGTTGTACTTGATGCGGTCAGCCGGCATATTGGCGGCCTTGGCCTTTTCCACCGCCAGGCGCAGGCGTGGGTTGATGCCCAAATCTCCGCCACCGGCACGGGCCGCCACCGTGATCTCGCGGATGATGCGCGTCCAAATCTTGCCCCGCTTTTCGTCCTGGCGACCTTTGCGGTGCTGAATATTGGCCCATTTACTGTGTCCTGCCACGGCGATCCCTTCGAAAATTCGTTACGCTAGGGGTCCGATTGTACTTTTTGAACGCTCCATGGCTCCCTCTGACACCACCGGTATTCTGCTCGGCCAACATGGCGACATCCAATGCCACCTGCTGGCCAACAAGGCCAATCGCCACGGCCTCATCACCGGCGCCACCGGCACCGGCAAAACCATCACCCTGCAGACCCTGGCCGAAGGCTTTTCGCGCATGGGCGTACCAGTGTTCATGGCCGACATCAAGGGCGACCTGACGGGCATTTCGCAAGCCGGTACTTTGGGGCCAAAAATGGCTTCAATCCTTACAGAACGTGCGCTGCCAGCTCCTGAATCCATAGCATGCCCGGTGACGCTGTGGGATGTATTTGGCGCCCAGGGCCACCCGGTGCGCGCGACCATCAGTGATTTGGGCCCCTTGCTGCTGGCACGCATGCTGGATCTGAACGAAACCCAGGCCGGTGTGCTGACCATGGTGTTCAAGATTGCCGATGACAACGGCCTGCTATTGCTGGACCTGAAAGACCTGCGCGCGATGCTGCAGTACGTGGGTGACAACGCCAAAGACTTCACCACCCAGTACGGCAATGTGAGTGCGGCCAGCATTGGCGCCATCCAGCGCGGGCTGATGCAGGTGGAGTCGCAAGGCGGCGACGCATTTTTTGGCGAGCCCATGCTCAACATTGCCGACTTCATGCAAACCATAGGCGTGAATGTGGCCCCCACGTCACCTTCGTCTCCTGCCCCCCAAGGGGGTGCATCTGCATCTAGGGGCGGCCCGTCGATGCAGATGGGTGTAGTCAACATTTTGGCCGCCGACAAGTTGCTCAACGCGCCGCGCCTGTATGCCACCTTCCTGCTGTGGATGCTGGCCGAGCTGTTTGAGCAACTGCCCGAGGTGGGCGACCTCGACAAGCCCAAGATGGTGTTCTTCTTCGATGAGGCCCACCTGCTGTTCAACGACGCCCCCAAGGTGCTGCTGGAACGCATTGAACTGGTGGTGCGTCTGGTGCGCTCCAAGGGTGTGGGGGTGTACTTTGTCACGCAAAACCCGCTGGACATTCCCGACTCCGTGCTGGCGCAACTGGGCAACCGCGTGCAGCACGCCCTGCGCGCCTTTACGCCGCGCGACCAAAAAGCCGTCAAGGCCACCGCGCAGACTATGCGGCAGAAGCCCGGGCTGGATATTGAGACCGCCATTACGGAGTTGGCTGTGGGCGAAGCACTGCTCAGTCTGCTGGACGACAAAGGCCGCCCCAGCGTGACCGAACGCGTCTACGTATTGCCACCGGGCAGCCAGATTGGCCCCATCACGCCCGAACAACGCCAGGCGCTGTTGCACAACTCACTGGTGGCGGGCGTGTACGAGCAGGCGCAGGACCGCGAATCGGCCTACGAGCGGCTCACCGGCCGCGCGGGCGGCGTGCAACCAGCACCCGGCGCGACCAATGCAAGCACCAGCACCACCGGCACCACCTTCGGCAACGGCATGGGCACTGGTGCCCCAAGCGGTGCCATCAACACGGTCGGCGCCGGTGGCGCGGCACCCGCTGGCGGCAACGCCATCATGGATGGCATCAAGGACACCCTGTTTGGCCGCACCGGCCCCCGCGGCGGTCAACACGACGGGTTGGCGCAAACCCTGCTCAAGTCCACCGTGCGCACCATGGGCTCGGCCGTGGGGCGCGAGATCATCCGTGGGGTGCTGGGCAGCATGCTGGGTGGGCGGCGCCGTTAAGGACGAAAGGCCCACACCATGCGCCAGGTCCACGTCATCACCCACCCCCTGGTGCAGCACAAGCTCACGCTGATGCGCAAAAAAGACGCCAGCACCAGCACCTTTCGGCGGCTACTCAACGAGCTGAGCATGCTCATGGCCTATGAGGTCACGCGCGACATGCCGACCCAGCCCATCGAAATTGAGACGCCACTAGAACCCATGACCGGCTCGGTCATTGACGGCAAAAAACTGGTGCTGGCCTCCATTCTGCGGGCCGGTACCGGCATTCTGGACGGCATGCTGACCGTGGTGCCCGGTGCGCGGGTGGGCCATATCGGCCTGTACCGCGACCCGGCCACGCTGCAGGCGGTGGAGTACTACTTCAAGATGCCCGACCTCATGCAGGAGCGTGACGTGATTGTGGTCGACCCCATGCTGGCCACCGGCCACTCGGCGGTGGCCGCCATTGCGCGGGTCAAAACGCTGCAGCCGCGTTCCATCAAATTCCTGTGCCTGCTGGCCGCGCCCGAAGGTGTGGCCGCGCTGCACGCCGCGCACCCCGACGTGCCCCTGTTCACCGCCGCCATCGACCGGGAGTTGAATGACCACGGCTACATCCTGCCCGGACTGGGCGACGCCGGTGACCGCATCTTTGGTACGCAATAAATAAATGGTCAAAAAGGCCTTTTCCGCACGTCTGGCGTGCGGGAGCAGCTTCGTTTTTTATAGCAATCCGGCGCCAAGGCCACGGGGCGCCCCCCCAAAGCATGCGCTGCAAGCCAATGCCGCAACGCCTGGGCGCAGCGCCACCCGTCGCCGCATTCACGCCGACAATCCCCAGGCATACGAATCCATGCACAACATGCCGTGTTCAATGCCGCCGTCCAGCCACTGCACACCCTCCCCCTGCTGCGTGGCGCCCAGCGCCACCAGCAAGGGCAAAAAGTGCTCTTCGGTGGGATGGGCACGCAGCGCGTGGGGGGCCTCGGTGCGGTACTGCACGACCATGTTGACCGCATGGGCCCGCACAGCGGTGCGCACCCAGGCAGAAAACTCCCGCGCATAGGCGGCAGGCTGGGTGACCGCAGGGTGGAACTCGCCCAGGTTGTGCGTCATGCTGCCGGAGCCGACGATCATCACCCCCTGCTCCCGCAGCGGTGCCAGGGCACGCCCCAGTGCCACGGCCTGCGTCGTGGTCAGCGAGAACGGCATGGACACCTGGAACACCGGTATCTGCGCCTGCGGCAACAGATGCAACAGCGGCACCCAGGCGCCGTGGTCCAGCCCCCGTTGTGTATCCATGTGGGTGGCAAAGCCGGCCTGCAGCAGCCGTTCTGCCGCTTGTGCGGCCCATTGCGGCGCACCGGTTGCAGGGTAGCGCAGCGCATACAAACGGGCCGGAAAGCCACCAAAGTCGTGCACCGTTTCTGGCTGCGGGGTGGCCATGACCTGCACATCGCGCGTTTGCCAGTGCGGTGACACCACCAGCACCGCACGCACGCCGGTCAAACGCGTGCCCAGCGTCTGCAGCTGCGGCCCCAGCTTTCCCGGTTCTATGGCGAAAGTGGGCGCACCGTGGGAGATAAACAGTACCGGGGCGGGGGTCATGGTGTCACCTCAGGATAGGTTTGTAATAGGTCTCGGGCAGCCTGCACCGCCAAGGATTCACTGGCGGGCTAACAGGTTTAACGGAAACGACCGGTGCTTTCACGCAGATACTTGATTTAACACAAGAATTCACCCCCATTGAAACACCACCCTCCCCGATAATGGGGCCGCCTCCGCGAGACCCAGTTTCGCAAATGACACAACCTTCCAAGGAAACGATATGTCGAAACCAAACCCCACGCATGCACCATCCCACGCAAGCGATGATGCCAATGAACCCGTTCCCATGATGCAGCAGTTGCTGGACAACCCCTTTCTGTTGTTATTTATTGGGGTAATGGTTCCAATGCTCGTGTACACCTTGTGGGGTGTGATTGACATTTTGACCGTCCCGCTGGCCAAGTAGTCCAACACTACTCAACATTCGACACACCAACTGCAGGAGAAAACCTTATGAGCGCAATACTGCCCCCGGCGGAACGTCTATGGTGGAAACACCCATTGGACCGCGTTGAAGGCACATGGATCGTCATTTCATTGATCTGGTGTCTAACCATGTTTGCCATGATGGTTGGCTGGCATATCTACGGCAAACAAAATTTATCAACCGAAACCTATAAAACCACGCCTGAGCTTTTCTCCACGAAAACCCAAGCCATGGTGGATAAATACACGGTACGCACAGAAACGGAAGCCAATATTCCCGTGGTGGCCCCGCCTGCGGGTGGCGATGTTTACATGATCGCCCGCCTGTGGAATTTCTGGCCCATTCTCGAACTGGAAAAAGACAAGACCTACCGCCTGCATTTGACTTCCATGGATTACAACCACGGGTTTTCTCTGCAGCCAGAGAACATCAACATTCAAGTTGTTCCTGGGTATGAGCACGTTATCAAAATTACACCGAACAAATCGGGGACCTACTCCGTTGTTTGCAACGAGTACTGTGGCATCAACCATCACACGATGGTGAGCCGCATTTATGTGAAATAAGGTGACGCAATGACATCGACTACCTACCGCACCTGCCCGCGTTCCGGGCTGCAATTTGAATCGCAAGCTGAAAAGCTGATGATCGTGAACGCCGTTACGGCTGTCGTCGCCCTGTTGGTTGGCGGCTTGCTGGCCATTGGCGTTGTACTGACCCGCTGGCCAACCATTCACTGGCTGGCTGCTGACACGTTCTACATGGTGCTGACCGCACACGGCATCGACATGCTGATCTTCTGGATCATCTTTTTTGAAGTCGCCGTTCTCTACTTCTGTTCGTCCACACTGCTGCGCTGTCGACTCGCCACCCCCAAGGTGGCCTGGGCTGCGTTTGTGCTGATGCTGATCGGCGCAGTCATGAACAACGTGGCGGTGTTTCAGGGCAGTTCCAGCGTCATGATGACGTCGTACGTCCCGATGATGGCGGCACCAACGTTCTACCTTGGGCTCATTTTGTTTGCGGTGGGTGCACTGGTTGCTGTTTTCGTTTTCTTTGGAACGCTCGTCGTTGCCAAACGCGATAAAACCTACCAGGGTTCCGTTCCGCTGGTCACATTCGGTGCCATCACTGCGGCGATTATTGCGGTGTTCACCATTGCATCGGGCGCTATCATTTTGGTGCCAACCTTCTTCCTGTCGCTGGGATGGATCAAGGAAGTGGATGCGCTGGTGTACCGCACCATCTGGTGGGCTTTCGGTCACTCCTCGCAGCAGATTAACGTCGCCGCACATATTTCCATCTGGTATGCCGTAGCCGCCATCGCTTTCGGCGCCAAGCCCATGTCCGAGCGTGTTAGCCGTGGCGCCTTCCTGCTCTACATCGTGTTCCTGCAACTTGCCAGTGCCCACCATTTGTTGGCAGACCCCGGCGTAAGTACGGCGTGGAAAGTGGTCAACACCAGCTACTTCATGTACTTTGCTGTGCTGGCCTCCATGATTCACGGCTTGACCATTCCGGGTGCTATCGAAGTGGCGCAACGTGCCAAAGGTTATAACAATGGCCTGTTTGAGTGGCTGCGCAAAGCGCCATGGGGCAACCCGGTGTGGTCTGGCGTGTTCATTTCGATCATTGGCTTTGGCTTCCTCGGCGGCATCTCCGGCGTGATGATGGGCACCGAGCAGTTGAACATGATCATTCACAACACGATTTACGTTCCGGGACACTTCCATGCAACCGTTGTTGTGGGTACCACACTGTCGTTTATGGCGCTCACCTACTTTTTGATCCCTGTTTTGTTCAAGCGTGAAATGATCAACCCCGGACTGGCAAAAATTCAGCCTTACCTGTTCGGCTTCTCGATGTACTTCTTCTGCCTGGTCATGATGGGTGCTGGTACTTTGGGCGTGTCCCGTCGCCACTGGGACATGGCTTTCAGTGGTGCTGCCATGGCGTACGAATGGCCAGGTGCCGCCTATCTGTTAATGGGGCTGGTGGGTATTGGTGGTATTGCAGCCATCGTTGGCGGCGGAATCTACATCTACATCACTGTGGGTTCCATACTGTGGGGCAAAAAGCTCGATGCTGGCAAGACAAGTTCCAGCTTCACACCCATTCCACCCACCGCACCCACTGCCGTAGCACAGTCTTATGGATCAGCAGGCTTCGCTGCCCCTGGCACCTTTGTGCTGGCGATGGTGTTCCTGGTGTCCTTCGTCCTGTACTACTTCATTAACTGGAAGTACTTGTCCCAGGTTTGGGGCTTGAGCTAATCCATTGGACTGAAAGCCTCGAAAATGACCCGCTCCGTTCTCGGTCTGTTTAAGCTGCGTATCGGCTTCATGATCATGATCACCGCATTGGTGGGCTTGGTTGTGACTCCCGGTCCGGCATTGGGATGGGAGCGGGTCTTGACCCTTGCGCTGGCGGTGTTTGTTTCGTCCGCCAGCGCTGGTGCGTTTAACCAGTACTATGAGCGTGGCAGCGACCATTTGATGGCGCGCACACGCAACCGGGCTTTTGTGACAGGAGCATTGCCTGAATCCCCCGGGTGGTGGGTGCTGATGGCGGTGATGCTGCTGGTTGCAGTGTCTACGACAGCATGGGTACTCAACCCCGTGTCAGCATTTTTTGTTTTTCTAGGCGCCTTTTTTTACGCGGTGGTTTACACCGTTTGGCTCAAGCGCCGCAGTTGGCTCAATATCGTGGTTGGTGGTATGGCTGGTAGTTTTGCCGTATTGGCTGGCGGCGCGGCGGTTACGCCCCAAATCGGCCCACTGCCTCTGTTATTGGCCGCAGTCCTGTTTTTATGGACCCCACCCCATTTTTGGAGCTTGGCCATTGCCAATCAATCCGAGTACGCCGCAGCGGGCATCCCCATGTTGCCAGTCGTTGTTGGCACGCCGCGCGCGGCGCACATCGTATTCTGGAGCACCGTGGCCCTTGCGCTCACCGCTTTGCTGCCGGTTTTTTTCGGCGCCGGGTGGGCTTACCTCGCTGGCGCCAGCGCGGGGGGAGGCTACTTTGTTTACAAATCGTGGCGCCTGGCAAAGGCACCCAGCCGCGAAACTGCCATGGCTGCGTTCTTTGCTTCCTTGGTTCAACTGAGCCTGCTGCTGCTTGCTGCCCTGATTGACGGCCTCGCGCGCTAGGGGAGCAGCCAAAGTGCCCTCTGCCTCTGCTTCGACCTGGGCGACCAATGTCCATTTTTCTGCCGTATTGCCGCATCCACGGCGGCGCATATACACAACCGTTGCGTTAGCCCTTTTGGGTTTGATTGGCACAGTTACCACGGTCGCTGCGCAAACGATCGCGCAAACTGCGGACTCCGCAAAAACGGAGCCTTCATTCGGTTTGAACCCAACCACGGCGTTGCAGATTAGCCAGTCTGTTATTGGAAAACAAATCGATGATTTCACGCTATTGGATCGGGAAGGTCGCCCTGTCCGGCTATCGCAGTACCGTGGCAAACCGCTTGTGGTCAGTTTTATTTACACGGGTTGCTTTCAGGTTTGTCCGCTTACCACCCGGTCTTTGCAAAGCGCTATTGATGCCGGCAAATCTGTATACGGAAGCAAGCAATTCAATATTATTAGCATTGGCTTCAACCAACCCGCCGACTCACCACAAGCCCTGAAGTCGTTTGCCCGCCAGTACAAAATTGACAATCCCAACTGGGATTTCCTGAGTCCACACGAAAAGATTGTGGCCCCGCTCACCCAGCAATTTGGTTTTAGCTATGTTGCAACGCCCGCGGGTTTTGACCACATTCTCCAGGCTACGCTGTTGGACGCCGAAGGGCGCGTCTACCGCCAAATCTACGGCACCGATCTGACGCCAGAGTCGGTTGGCAACCCTATCCGAGAACTGATGAACAATGCGCCGGTGGCACAAAAACTGGTGCTCGCAGATTTGATAGACCGTGTGCGGATTTTGTGCACCGTCTATGACCCCAAAACCGGCAAGTACGAAGTCAAATACGGACTGTTCATCGAAATCGCAGGTGGGGTAACTTTCATTTTGGCGGTGCTGTGGTTTTTCATGGCCGAGTGGTTATCCCAGTGGAGAAAGCGTCGACGTGCTCCAAACATCCCCGACGCAACCCAAATCTGATACATGCTAAAAATATTGCAAGTTCTTGGACAGAAAAGTTTTCTGGGCATTGAGAAAATCTTCAATGCCATTTTTGGAGATCGGCTTAACCCGCTCTATTACCTCGGCTCCATTTCTTATTTTTTGTTATGGGTGGTTATCGGCACCGGCCTCTACCTTTACGCATTTTTTGAAACCGGTGTCATTGGTGCCTTTGATTCGGTTCAATCGCTCACCCATAAGCAATGGATGGTGGGGGGCGTATTGCGCAGCATGCATCGCTATGCGTCGGATGGATTGGTGTTGACCATGCTGTTACACATGGTGCGCCATTTTGTTTTCGACCATTACAGAGGTTTTCGCTGGTTTTCCTGGATCACTGGCGTAGTGCTGCTGTGGCTTACCTTCGCGACCGGCATCAACGGCTACATGCTACCCTGGGATCGTCTGTCCCAGTTTGTCGTCACCGCCACCACTGAGTGGCTCGATGTATTGCCCGTTATCGGTGGCTCCATGACGCGTAACTTCATCTCCAACGCCAATGTAAGCGACCGATTATTCTCACTGCTCGCATTTATGCACATCGGTTTGCCATTGACCATGATGGCCGTACTGTGGGTGCACACCCAACGCGTCCCAGGTGCCAAAACAACACCTCCGCGCCCCTTGGTTATGGGGCTTGTTGCCACACTCATTGTGATGTCGTTGGTTAAACCAGCCGTCAGCCTGGAGCGGGTTGACATGGCGAGCCTCCCCAGCACCATTAGCTTTGACTGGTTTTACCTGATTTTGTACCCCCTCATTGCCAGTTGGGGCCCTCAGCAAACCTGGGCGCTGTTGATCGGGTTCAGCGCGCTTTTGGTATTACTGCCATGGCTGCCACCACGTTCACAACGCACACAACACGTGTGGAGCATGGCGGTTCATCCGGATGAACGCATTGTCACCACCCGCAGCGGTGAATCATTGCTGGACGCCGGGCTGCGGGAAGGCCTGCCCATGCCTTTTGAATGCCGCAACGGTGGTTGCGGCGTATGCAAAGCGACGCTGCTGCATGGCGAGGTGCAACTAAGTCCGTACCAGGCGTCCGTACTCACAGATGCAGAACGCGCTGCCGGCAAAACCCTGCTGTGTTGTGCAGAGCCCATGGGCAACGTTGAAATTTCCTACGTTCCCCTGTTCAATCCCAAGGCCCTGCCCATCCAGCAATACGCGGCCAAGGTAACAAGCATTGAGGCGCTGTCATACGATGTCATGAAGGTTTGTTTGCGCATGGACACAACAGGTACATTCCGATTTCATGCGGGGCAATATATCAATATCGTTTTGGATGATGGCGAACGACGGAGCTTTTCTTTTGCCACGGCGCCTCACGCCGGCAACGAGATTGAACTACAGATCCGTTTGGTGCCCGGCGGTCGTTTCACCACTTACGTATTCAACAGAATGAAGGTAGGTGACACACTGCGGTTTGAGGGACCATTGGGCACCTTCACCCTGCGCGAAGACAGTGATAAACCGATTATTTTTGTAGCGGGCTCCACTGGATTTGCACCAGTCAAGAGCATGGTGGAACACGCATTTCACACTGGCCTTGGGCGCCAAATGATTCTCTATTGGGGCGTTCGTAATCGCCGGGATTTGTACTTGAACGGGCTCGCCGAACAATGGGCCCAGGAGCATCCCAACTTTCGCTATGTGCCGGTTCTGTCTGCCGCTGACGCAGACGATGCATGGACCGGCCGAACGGGATTGGTCCACGAAGCCATTTTGGCTGATTTCCCCGACCTCTCCCGGCATCAGGTCTATGCCTGTGGTTCCGTTCAAATGGTGCAAGCCGCACAACCTGCCTTTGTCAAACAGGGCATTTCCAGCGACGATTGTTTCTCGGATGCGTTCCACCTTGCGCCCCAAAAGCCGCTCGATAGCCCACATGCCGACATGGTCAAGCTAGGGGGATCCGATGCCTAATTCCCTGCCACCTGCTGCGCCACAGTCCACTGCGCGTAAGGCACTGCGTTACGCCTTGCAAGTTATCGCGTACGGTGCATTTGCGGCATTCATCGGCTACTTTTCTACTTCCCCCCCCTACAGACTGCGTGGTGATGACAATGCCATTGTGAAACTGTCGTTCAGTCACTCCGCACAGTTAGCGCACCCCTGCCGCACCCGCACAGAGGCGGAACTCGCCAGACTGGCGCCCAACATGCGCACGAAAATGGACTGTCGGCGCGAGCGCGCCCCGGTGACGGTCGAATTGGACATGGACGGCAAACCCCTGTACCGCATCACAACCCAACCCACCGGCTTGCACCACGACGGCTCCGCCACGGTATATCGGCGCCTGGAAATACCGGCAGGACGCCATGTATTCCATGCTCGCATGGCGGATGGACCGGATGGAACTTTTCAACACAGTCGGGACATTGATCTCGAACTGGTGCCCGGTGAGGTGCTTATCGTCGATTTTCTGGCCGGTGATGGCGGTTTTGTGTTTACGCGCGGTTAATCCGATAGGCATCTGCACTACGCCATGTCGAACCTGATTCGCCGCTTGCGGCGCACAGATGAAGCACTCGGTGGGCTCTTCGACCACGCATTTGCACCCGCCCATAACCCCTGGCGCCATTTGGGTGGGTTGGCATTTTTGAGCTTGGCCCTATCGGTGCTCAGCGGCATCATCGCGTATGCGCTCTACGACACCAGCGTCAGTGGTGCCTACGACTCAGGGGTGCGCTTACAAAACGCGCCCTTCCTGTTGGGGCGTCTGTTGCGCGGCATGCACCGCTACACGGCGGACGCATTCATGTTGCTGAGTGTTCTGCATCTGGTACGCGAGGCTGCGCGCGGTCATTTTCTGGGCGTGCGGTGGTTCTCCTGGATTTCAGGTGTTCCGCTGCTGATACTGCTGTGGATAGCGGGTATCAGCGGGTTTTGGCTGCTGTGGGACACACGCGCGCTCTACAGCATCAACGCCACGGCCGAATGGTTGCAAGCATTGCCGCTATTCCCAGACCAGCTGGTGCGCAACTTTCTCACTATCGATGCCCTGAATGATCGATTCTTCTCACTGATTGTTTTCATCCACATCGGCGTCCCCCTGTTCTTACTGGCCGGGGTCTGGATCCATGTGCAGCGAATGTCCGGCGTGCGCATCTGGCCACCACGTGCACTCACATGGGCCAGCGTGGGCATGTTCTCCATCCTGGCCCTATTGCTGCCTGTGGAGAGTTTGGGCCGTGCCGATACCGGCCATGTGCCCAACACGCTGTCGCTGGACTGGTTCTACCTTTTTGTACACCCCTTGGTAGACGCACTGTCGGCCAACATGGTCTGGTTACTGGTTGGCGCAGCAAGCATTTTTCTAATGCTTATGCCCTGGCTTCCGTTACAAGCCCTGCAAAAACGCCCGGGGGCCAACAACGCGCCTGCACAAGTGGACTTGGCCAACTGCAATGGCTGTTCCCGTTGTGCCGCCGATTGTCCTTTTGGCGCCCTGATCATGGTGCCCAGAACGGACGCATTGCACCACCCCCGGCAAGCGTCGGTCATCACCGATCTGTGCGCTGCCTGCGGCATCTGCGTCGGAGCCTGCCCCTCCTCCACCCCGTTTCGCAGCATGGAGGACCTGGTGTCCGGCATTGAGCTGCCCGATGCACCCGTCGCTGCGCTGCGCCGCGAGCTTCAAAGCAAGATTGCCGCCTTGAGCGGCCCGCAAAAAGTCGTGTTATTCACCTGCCGCCAAGCCGATGACTGGAGCCAGTTGGCCAACGCATCAACCGCTGTCATGCCACTGGAATGCGCCGCCATGTTGCCCCCCTCCTTCACCGAATACGCAGTGCGTTTAGGCGCTGACGGCGTTGTTATTACGGGTTGCCGCGCATCCGACTGCGAATTCCGTTTAGGTGACCGCTGGCTCCAGGAGCGTTTTTCCGGTGAGCGAGAACCCCGCTTGCGTGCCGCCGCGCCACGCGAGCGCATCGCAGTGGTATGGGCCGGGTCAGATCAAGCCCGCCTGGAGGCCACTCTTTCATCCCTGCGCCAACGCCTGGCACAAGACCCCAGTACCATCACGCCCCATGACTGAATTTGCACTACCCGTCCCCTCCGACAGCCGAAAACCCCTGGCCATTGCCTGGTTGTCCCTTGGCATGGTCGCACTATTGGCTTCTGGACTGTTCTCCATCCTGCTGGTGCTCTCGCGCACGCCCCAATTGCAAACCCTGTTTCCGGTGGCCGATTTTTTTCGGGTTGCCTTGGTGGTGCATGTCGATTTGTCGGTTCTGGTGTGGTTTTTGGCTTTTGGCGGTGCCCTGTGGACCCTGGGTGGAACCCTGCGCCTGCAAAGCGTCGCCTGGCTGGCGCTGGGTTTGTCGGCGCTGGGCACTTTCACCATGTGTGTAGCCCCCTTTGTCGGGCAGGCCACGCCCATCATGTCCAACTACGTACCGGTGCTGGACGGCCCGGTCTTCCTGGGCGGCCTGCTCTTGTTTGGGGGCGGCATTGTGGTGCTGTGCCTGCGCTCCATGCTGGCGGCTCCACCCATTGGTAGCCACATCACCGGCGACGGAGCCCTGCGCTTTGGTCTGAATGCGGCCATGGTGGCCAGTGCCGTCGCCGCTATCGCATTTGCGTGGTCGTGGTTCGAGGTACCGCGTACGCTGGACTCCCGCATTTATTACGAAGTGCTGTTTTGGGGCGGGGGCCATGTGCTGCAATTTGCCTACACGCTGCTGATGCTGGTATGCTGGATCTGGCTGGGCTCGGCCGTGGGCGCACAGCTGCCGCTTTCGCCGCGTATCGTCACGCTGCTGTTTGCCATCGTCTTGATCAGCGTCTTTTTAACGCCCATTACCTACCTGGCCTACAGCGTCCTGTCCGTCGAACACCACACCATGCAAACACTGCTGATGCGTTTTGGTGGCGGTCTGGTCATTCCCCCCATTGCGCTGGCCGTGGTGTGGAGTTTGCTGTCGGTTCGTGTCACCGACCCGCAACTACTGCCACTGCGCACCAGCCTGATTGCATCGCTGGTATTGTTTTCGGCCGGTGGCATCATTGGCTTTCTGATCACCGGTAGCAACGTCAAGATACCGGCCCACTACCACGGCTGTATCGTCGGCATTACCCTGGCCATGATGGGGGTGGTCTACCACCTGCTGCCCCGCCTGGGTTTTAGCGCCCCCCGTTCGCGTGCTGCCGCCTGGCAGCCGTACATCTACGGCATTGGACAATTGATGCACATCATTGGTCTGGTCTGGTCGGGTGGTTATGGGGTGCAACGCAAAGTGGCGGGCACCGACCAGGTGTTGCGCACCACGCAGGAAACCATGGGCATGGGCCTGATGGGGTTGGGTGGTCTCATTGCCATTGTGGGTGGCATCATGTTCGTCGTCATTGTGATTCGTGCCCTGCGCCGCCCTGCTTCCAACTGATTTATGCCACACACCTCCCCTGCACTGCTTCCCGGCGCAAAGCCACTCACCGCCATGGGCACCGCCGGTGCCGCTTTGGCATTGGTCATACTGGGTGCCAGCGTTCTGTTGCGCCTGACCACCGAATTCGACCCCAGCGGCGACCCGGTTTCCACCCTGCCCCGCAGCGTTGAAGACGCGGTACGGCTCACCCACCGCATCACCGCCGCCAGTGTCGGGCTGATCGCGATAGCGCTGACGGTGATGTGCTGGCTGCACAGGGCTACGCTGTCCCATGCCTTCAAACCCACGGCAGGTATTGTGGGGGCCACAGTCCTGCTAGCGGTCATTGGGCCACTCACTCCGGGTTACCGCTATGCCAGCGTCACCATCGCCAACGTGGTGGCCGGAAGCATTTTGTTGATGGCATGCTGGTGGTTGCGCGCGTGCAGTGCCTATGGCGCAGCCCCAAGCAAGGGCAATAACACCACGCTGATCGTCGCCATCGTCTCTTTTTTGCTCCACATCGCCACTGGCGCCGCCGCCAGTGCACTGCACACACGTGGAATGGATGGGCTGGCTTATGTGCACATCGGATCGGCCATATTGTTTTTGTTCACGGCAGGCGAGATTTTGTGGGTGCGTTCGAGCCAACCCACGGAATCCACACTGGCGAACCGTTTGACGGGCGTTTTACTCCTGCAAATCACCCTCGGCGCAATTCTGATGTGGCTGGACCGACAACCGGTGTGGTTGGGGGTGGTGCATGCCCTGGTTTCACAAATTTTTGCCGCTGGACTGGTGTCTGTCTGCCTGCAAACACCGTTCCAATCGATAGGAGAAGTTGACCACACCTGGGGCTTCCACGACGCCCCGGATTAACTATCTTCGCTATTTCCGTAAGGATTCTGTGCGGACTTCATTTGAATGCGCAATGGAGTTCCAATTAAACCGAATTCCTTGCGAAATCGACCTTCCAGATAGCGCTTGTATGCATCAGTGACATGATCCAGTGAATTACCGTGAATGATGATGATCGGCGGATTCATTCCACCCTGGTGGGCATAACGCAACTTGGGACGGTACATGCCCGATTTTTTGGGCGTCTGAAACTGAACCGCTTCGAGCAACAAACGCGTCAGTACGGGGGTTGGCATTTTGCAGTTGGCCGAGCGGTAGGCATGCCCAATGGACTCCCACAGCGGGCCCAAACCCTGCCTTTTTTGCGCTGAAATCAAGTGCAGGGCCGCGAACTTCAAGAACCCCAAACGCGTTTCGATGGAGCGCTTCACCAACTCACGCTGGTATTCATCAACCGCATCCCATTTGTTCACCGCCACCACCACCGCACGCCCCGATTCCAGGATGTAGCCGGCGATATGCGCATCCTGGTCGGTCACCCCCTGTGTGGCATCGATCAATAGCAGCACCACGCTCGCCGACTCGATAGCCTGCAAGGTCTTGACAACCGAGAATTTTTCAATGGCCTCAAACACCTGCCCCTTGCGCCGTAGACCAGCAGTGTCAATGAGCTCAAATCGCTGTCCATCGCGCTCAAACGGTACCGCAATCGCATCACGCGTGGTTCCTGGAAGATCAAACGCAACCAAGCGCTCCTCACCTAACCAAGTATTGATGAGCGTGGACTTTCCGACGTTAGGGCGGCCTGCAACGGCCAATTTAATGACATCGGGGTCCGACACCTCTTCGCTATCATCGCCACCCACCGGAACCAAGGCACCCAGCGCCAATTCAATCAGCGGTTTGATACCCTGACCGTGAGCGGCGGAAATGGGTTGCACATCTCCCAATCCCAATTCGTAAAACTCTGCCAGACGTGCCCCCTCCGCCATACCTTCTGCCTTGTTGGCAACCAGAATCGACGTCTTGCCCAATTTACGCAAATACTTGGCTATTTCATGATCCTGCGCGGATACCCCTGCGCGCGCATCAAGCACAAACAGCACAACATCTGCTTCAGCAACAGCTTGGCGCGTTTGTTTTGCCATCTCTTTGTAAATACCACTGGAAGCATCAGGCTCAAAGCCCCCGGTATCAACAACAATGAATTCCAGCTTGCCCAATTTGCCGTTTCCATAATGCCGATCCCGCGTCAAACCAGCAAAGTCGGCCACGATAGCATCGCGGGTTTTTGTCAACCGATTAAAAAGCGTGGATTTGCCTACATTCGGGCGACCAATCAGGGCAATCACGGGTTTCATGGGTACTGGCCTCAACAATCACTCAGGCATGAAGCCAAAAATACCGCCGCGCTGTGTGACTGCAACCAAAGTCTGCCCCGCCAAAACAGGTGCCGCGACAATAGAAGATCCATCCGTAGATACACGGTTGAGCAATGACCCGTCTTGGCGTGACAGAAAATACAGAGTACCTGCATCGTCGCCTGCCACCAATGATTGGCCCGCTACAGCAGGAGCGGTCAAAACACGATAACGCAAACGATCGTTCATCCACAACCGCTCTCCGTCGGTACGACGCCATGACACCACCTTGCCATCACTCTCTACACCGTACAAATTCACGGTATCGCCATCAACACCTTTTTGGCCAACCGCAGGTTTGCTCCAGACAAGCGCTCCCTGTGTTGCATCCACACACCCGACATTGGAAAGAAACGCCCGAGCGCAGACTTGATTGCCGGAACGACTCACCCCCGATACCAAATCCACCAAGCGCTCAATTTCATTGGTTCCTCGACTACTGCCAAGCACCGTCTCCCATCGTATGCTCCCGTTTTGCGGGTTCATTCCAACCAATCGTCCGCCGATTCCAACAATCAATGTATCTCCAACCGCAAGCAAAACACCCGATTGCCCCAACACCAAAGCATCGCCTGCGCGCTGCTGCTGCCATAGCCTAGCACCCGTAGCAGCGTCATACGCGGACATCGAGCGGTCTGACCCCAAGACAAATACGCGTGCTCCTGCCACCAGAGGGGCTGTCAGAGTGACAGCATTCACACGTTGGCGCCAAATCTGACGTCCCGCATCCAGCACAATCAACTCGTTGGTCTCGCTCACGACCGCGGCGTACCGCCCATCGCTACCTACTCCAGCCGCCAACCTGGTACCCAAGGCAGTACGCCAAATATCAGCGCCACTGGCCCCGTCGATGGCGGCAACACCTCCATCCGTATCGGCCACAAAGATGTGCCCACCAACCACCCGCACCTGCAGAGCGAACCCCACACTGCCGATATTCGTTTTCCACACCGCCCGTACACCCATTAGTGGGGTGTTGGGGCCAAGATCTGCGGGTTTCGGCTTTTCCGGTGAGGCACAGGCAAGTAGTAGAAAAACCGGCACCAGCAGCGAGACAGTAATCTTGCGCGCGCCATCCATCACTTAACCGACTCCGTATCAACACCCAAGGCGTTCAATTTAACTTCAACCAGACGACGATACTGTGAAGCCTCATCAAGCGATTTAAATGCTTTCAGGTACTCTGCCTGAGCCTCGGTTTTCTTGTTCTGCAGAACATAGATGTCCGCTTTTCGATCTGCGACCAGACCGACAAATTCATCAGGCAACTCCGCACTGAGCGTTTTCAGTGCATCATCGTAGGCCATGGCATCGATTAAAACACCCGACAGTCGCAAACGCGCAATGGCTACGTAAGCACGATCAGCACCATTCTCGATGACCCATGCCAACGCTGCTTTAGCGGATTCAATTTTCCCCGCATCGAAAGCCATTTTCCCAAGCAGTAACCCAGCCAGCTGCGCGTAAGTGGTTCTCGGAAAACGTTCCGTCATTTCAGAAAAAGCACGCTGGGTCTTTTCCACATCGCCAGAACGGACTACCCGTTCCACCTCATCAAACATGGCCGACGCCTGTACAGACTGATTACGCTGCCAAGCATGGTAGCCGTTCCACGCAGCAACGGATCCAAGGACCGCTATCAAAATCCAGGTAATTAAATTGCCATATTGCTTCCAGAAGTGCTTGAGTTGATCAAGTTGCTCTTGTTCTTCGAGATCGAGGTGATTTGCCATAGGGTTCTTTGTCTAAGTAGCTAATTGTAGGCTGGAGGCCCATTCGGCCGCAGCGGCCAACTCGCGCACGACCTGCGCGCCATCACCATCACGCAGCGCCTTGATGGCAACCACTCCCTTGGCGATTTCGTCTTCGCCAAATACCAGCGCAAATCGCGCACCGGAAGCATCAGCCCGTTTGAATTGGGATTTCATACTCCCCATCGCCCCCCCGGTTCCAGCATGCATCAAAACCGTGACACCATTGGCACGCAAAATCTCCAAGCACGCCATAGCAAGCGGCAAGGCACTGGCTTCCGGAACGATCGCATATGCATCCACCGCGGCGGGGCTTGTTGTCGTATTTTGCTCTTCCAGTAGTTCCAAAACACGCTCTACTCCCATCGCCCACCCCACCGCTGGCGCGGGCTTGCCACCAATTTGCTCGGTCAGGTAGTCATAGCGTCCTCCTGCGCAAATAGTTCCCTGGGATCCCAGGCGTGTGGTTACAAATTCAAAAACTGTCAGGTTGTAATAATCCATACCCCGTACCAACCGTGGGTTAATTACATATGACATGCCATTGGCATCCAATATGGAGGTCACCAAGCGTAAATGCGCCTTCGAGGTCGCGCCAAGAAAATCCAAGAGACGCGGGGCAGCCTCGATCACACCTTGCATATGGGGATTCTTGCTGTCGAGTAGTCGCAATGGGTTCAGATGCAAACGTCGATTGGCGTCCTCGTCCAATACGTCGATGTGCCGTTCGAAATGGGCAATCAACGCAGCACGATGCAACTGGCGCTCATCGGGCTGACCAAGGCTATTGATTTGCAAGGAGACATCGGCCAACCCAAGCTCTCTCCACAGGGCATTGGCCATTAAAATCAACTCGGCATCGACTTCCGCACCCCCGAACCCAAGTGCCTCCGCGCCAATCTGATGAAACTGCCGATACCGACCACGTTGTGGTCGCTCATGGCGAAACATGGGTCCCATGTAGTACAAACGTTTGCCCCCGTTGTAGAGCAACGAGTGTTCAACTGCCGCCCGCACCACTCCGGCGGTGTTTTCCGGGCGCAACGTGAGTGCCTCACCATTGAGTCGGTCTTCGAAAGAATACATTTCTTTCTCGACAATATCAGTTACCTCACCCAGCCCGCGCACAAATAAAGCGGTGGGCTCGACAATAGGAGTTCGAATATTTTCATAAGCGTAGCGGCGCATCAAAACGCGCACTGCACATTCGAGTTTCTCCCAGCGCGCCGATTCGGGCGGCAGGATGTCATTCATGCCTTTTACGGCAGACAGTTTTTCCGCTTTGCGAGCGGTGGTTGATTCACGCATGCAATTATTTATTATCTTGAAGTTGTCCATCGGAAGCACCAAAACGCTGCCGAATATAGTTTTCAACCACCAATTGAAAATCAGCGGCTATCGAATCACCCCGCAAAGTCATGCGTTTTTCACCATCAATAAATACCGGCGCAGCAGGCGCTTCACCGGTTCCAGGCAAACTGATGCCGATGTTCGCGTGCTTGCTTTCACCAGGCCCATTCACGATACAACCCATTACTGCAACCTTAAGAGACTCCACACCAGGATACAGTTCACGCCAGACAGACATTTTTTCGCGCAAAAACGCATCAATTTCCTGGGTTAACTCCTGAAACGTCGTACTGGTGGTTCGCCCACACCCTGGACAAGCCGTCACAGAGGGAACAAATGTGCGCAAACCCAAGGCCTGAAGAATTTCTGCAGCAATGGTGACTTCCTGTGTGCGGGACTCGCCAGGTGCAGGAGTCAATGAAACACGTATCGTGTCACCAATGCCTTCTTGCAATAAAACAGAAAGTGCCGCCGTTGATGTTACCGCGCCTTTGGCTCCCATGCCTGCCTCTGTTAAGCCCAAGTGCAAAGGATATGAACAACGTCGCGCCAAGTTTCTGTAAACCGCAATCAAATCACGTACGCCACTAACTTTGCAGGACAAAATTATCTGGTTGGCTGCAAGGCCAATCGATTCTGCCAAACGGGCCGACTCCATGGCTGATTGAATCAATGCCCGATACATCACCGGCTTTGCATCCCACGGCACTGGCCTGCGACTATTTTCGTCCATCAATGAAGCCAGCAGATCCTGATCCAAGCTTCCCCAATTGACTCCTATACGAATTGCTTTACCCCACCGCACAGCGGCTTCTACCATTAGCCCAAATTGCCGATCACGCTTGTCTCCCTTACCAACATTACCGGGGTTAATACGGTATTTGGACAAGGCCTGCGCACATTCTGGAAAATCCTGCAACAAACGATGCCCATTGAAGTGGAAGTCACCAATCAATGGGACGTCAATCCCCATACGATCCAATTGATCACGAATATAGGGAACAGCCTGCGCAGCCTCCGGTGTATTCACTGTAATGCGCACCATCTCGGACCCTGCCAGCGCCAGTTCCTTCACTTGAATCGCCGTTCCAATTGCATCGACCGTATCGGTATTGGTCATGGACTGAATACGTACAGGCGCACCTCCCCCGACTGTCACAATTCGATTGCCCCAAATAACGCGCGCTTGAAGGGACTGCCGCTCCAAAGGGTCAGCCAGCGCGATGGGTTCGTGAAAATCCACTATCTCACCTCAAATCGCGCTACGTTATCCTTGGCAAAACCCAAAATATTCAAGGGTTTCCCACGAACTTCTACATTAACAGCATCCACCGCGCCGATCACCACGGACAGAGGCACGACACCACCAACACCAATCTTTTCACCAGCGCCAACAACTTTGTGCACGCGAACGATTCCATTCGAGTCAACAACCTTGACCCAACAAGGGGCTATCGCCTTCAAGATCAAAAATTCAGAAGCGGAATCAGTAGTAACCGTATCCTCTTTTGTCTTTTTTTCTAATGCAGGCACAGAATCCAATGCAGCTGAATTCAATGCACCAACACTTTCTGGCTTCGACGTTGAACTGTGAGCCATAACCGGCACCGAGGCATCCTCGGTCTGCAAGCTTGGCAGAGGAGACACACCGTCAGGAGATCCGACTGTGTTTGCAGGAGGAACTAATCCTTCTTGCGAAACAAGTGCGATTGACTGCGCACTGTCGGAAAGTATCTGGACAGATCCAGTCACAGCCGGTTCGGTTGGACGATTTTTTTCAACCCCGGGGTAAAAAAATACCGCGCCTGCCGCCAACAACAACAACGATACCAATCCAACAACCGGTTTTTTCAAAGCAGCCGAAACAGAAAACACTGCCTTCGAACCATAGGCATCGAAAGGCGCGTTGATATCGCGATCTGACGGTGCAAGTTGCTGTTTGTTGGTGTTCGGCAATTTCTCCAATACCGGTAGCGGATCGATTTTCAGCGTACGGCACACGCTTGATGCCAATGCGCGAACAAACACCATGTCCGGCAGTTGATCGAGCCGGTCTGCCTCCAACGCTTCCAACTTTTTGACCGGCACCTTCATCGACACAGCCAGCGCTGCCACATGCAAACCAGCTGCCTCGCGTGCCTTTCGCAACATGCTGCCAGCCGAATGCAATGAAGAGGTTTCTGTTGCCCCAGCCCCACCCGCTGACACGGGAACCACACCGTCACTCATCAAAAGCACCTCTTTCATAGGCCGAGTATTCACGCGATTGGGGGAAACGCCTCTTTAATTGCGACGCCAATTGCGACATCGCTTCCGTATTCAGTAAACGACGCTCGACCTTTACGCCCAACCAAAGCGTCTCAGCGTTCGCCAATTCGCTGTTGTTTATGCGACGCACATAAAACTGCGACCGAACGAACTCCCCACGCTTAAACAGCAACAATGCCAAGTTGTAACCCGTGACAGGATTACCGGCATCCAACTCGTAAGATCGCAAAAGACTGCTTTCAGCTTCAATTTTTTGACCATTTTCGAGCTGACACATGCCTTGCGCCATCCATGTCTTCGCTCTTTCGCCATATGTTGGATTGGCGAGAGCACGTCCAAAAAGCTGTAACGCCTCGGGCATACGTTTGTGGTGACACAGCAGCCACGCATAGTTATGCTGAATGGCGGCCGCACTGGGGTTGATGCTCAGAGCCCTGCGAAAACTTTCTTCTGCCAGCGGCACGTCATCGAGCCGGGTATAAATCAACCCACGCAAGTTGTAGGCCTCGTATAAGCCAGGATCTGCGTTAATCGACTGCTTTACCTCATCCAAGGCAATTGTGGTCTGCCCTTTTTCAAAATACCCGGCGGCCAACTCAAGACGAATTCGGGCGCGCTTACGTGCTCCCGACTCATCCGATACGGTCTCCATATCCGATTTAACCGACGCACCGGCTCCATTGTGGGTAGCACAACCGGCAACAAAAACACCACTGGCCACCACCCACACTAAGCACAACGCATAATCGATAAACGCTCGATCAATCCGAATGCAATTTTTCACTGACAACTCCTGGGTTTGATATTTCTGAAGGTCAGTTTACTGATTTGAGCACAATGGTACGTTGCTTTGATATGCGACGAACTACATCTGTGCGGTCATTTACATCACCAGCCAATTGTCCACATGCAGCATCAATATCGTCACCACGCGTTTTTCGAACCGTGGTGACGATACCAGCATCACTCAGAACTTTAGCAAACGCCACTACCTTCTCGTTTGGCGACCGAAACAGACCAGATGCAGGAAACGGATTGAACGGTATAAGGTTGAACTTGCACCACGCCCGACCGGACGTACCGTTGACCAAGGAAACCAATTGCGCAGCATGAGCAGGCGTATCGTTCACCCCATCAAGCATGCAGTACTCGAAAGTAATGAAATCGCGGGGGGCGAAAGCCAAGTAGCGTTGACATGCATCCATCAATTCAGCGATGGGATATTTGCGATTTAAAGGCACGAGATCGTCACGCAATGAATCGGTCGGTGCATGCAAAGACACTGCCAAGGCAACCGGGCAATCCAGACCCAAACGGTCCATCATGGGAACGACGCCGGAAGTTGAAACCGTCACCCGCCGGCGCGACAAACCATATGCATGGTCATCCAGCATCACTTTCAGAGCTTGAACCAGTGCCGCATAGTTTTGCAGCGGCTCACCCATGCCCATCATGACAACATTCGAAATGACGCGATCATCAGTGGCCAAATATTGGCGCAAAAAATGTTCTGCAAACCACAATTGCGAGACAATTTCGCCCGCCGACAAGTTGCGGCTAAATCCTTGGTGTCCGGTTGCGCAAAACCGACAACCGACAGCGCAACCTGCCTGCGACGAAATGCACAGGGTGCCACGTCCATCCTCGGGAATAAATACCGCTTCCACCGCATCACCCTCCCCAACACCAAACAACCATTTAATGGTTCCATCGGAGGAGGTATGTTGCTGAATAACTTTCAGCCCAAGAACATGTGCCGAGCCCTTGAGTTTTTCACGCAGGGACTTAGCCAAGTCAGTCATATCATCAAACTGAATAGCACCTTTTTGGTGGATCCAGCGGAACAACTGGGTGGCGCGAAATCGCTTTTCCCCCAGCCGCTCACACCAAGCGACCAATCCCTCGAGATCGTAATCGAGCAGGTTGGTCGTCATTCGAAGAGTCAGCGCGTGTACACGCTCATGCCAGGAAAGAAAAATGCGATCTCAGCGGCAGCGGTTTCTGCGGCATCCGATCCGTGCACGGCATTTGCGTCAATACTGTCTGCGAAATCAGCACGAATGGTGCCGGCATCGGCCTTCTTGGGGTCAGTTGCACCCATCAGGTCACGATTCTTCAAAACAGCATTTTCACCTTCGAGCACTTGAATCATGACGGGACCAGAAATCATGAACTCAACTAGGTCCTTAAAAAAGGGACGCGCTTTGTGAACCGCATAAAATGCCTCCGCTTCACCACGCGAAAGATGGGTCATGCGGGCAGCGGCAATTTTCAAGCCAGCTGCTTCAAAACGTGCGTAAATTTGACCAATAACGTTTTTTGCAACCGCGTCGGGCTTGATGATGGACAGAGTGCGTTCGATTGTCATGGGGTATCCTGAACTGAGTGTGTAGATCAATTTGCTTCGGATGAAGCAAAGTTGGTGATTTTAGCATCGTCACCACTAGCGATTGCGGCCCCCACGACGTTGACCACCTTGCGCACCGCGGGGACGTTGCCCGCCACCCCCACGCTCCTGACGTTGGCGTGCAAAGCTGTCCGCGCCAATGTACCCAAAGGATGTTTTCATTGGATCGGGCTGATTTGCCTCACTTCGACCACTGGCCTTATCGTGGCGCGGACCTCCCTGGCGATTTTGACCTTGCGATCCCTTGAGTCCGTCACCAGAAAAGCCGCCTTGCGGCGCATTGCGAGAACCATTATTGGCACCCCGAGGACCGCCAGCACGTCCACGCCGACGTTGCCCATCATGTGAAGTCGTAGTGCGATCCATCGCGCCTTTGGCTGATCCGCCATCCGCCACTACCCGTCCGCCAGACGCGTGCATCAATGCGCGAATATCTGACTCGTCCAACTCCATCCACCCGCCACGCTTGAGACCCCGAGGCAAAACCATGGCACCGTATCGAATACGTATCAAACGGCTAACAGCGTGACCAACCGCTTCCAACATCCGACGCACCTCACGATTGCGCCCCTCTGAAATGGTCACCCGATACCAGCAGTTGGCCCCCTCACCACCGCCGTCTTCAATCGATCCAAACTGCGCCAATCCGTCATCCAACTGAACGCCGTTCAAGAGAATTTGCTTTTCATCTTTACTCAGAGAACCCAACACCCGCACGGCATACTCTCGCTCCAATCCGAAACGCGGATGCATCAAATTATTAGCCAACTCACCCGAACTGGTAAACAGCAGAAGACCTTCGGTATTCAAATCCAACCTGCCAACCGATTGCCATTTACCTTGCTGCAATTTAGGTAGGCGTCGAAATACGGTCGGTCGATTTTGTGGGTCGTCGTGCGTAACAACTTCACCCGTCGGCTTATGGTAGGCAATCACGCGGGGCGGCGGCGGGTCAATTCGAAACCGGATTGGCTTGCCATTAACCTTGATGTGATCACCAAACTGAATGCGTTGACCAATGTGCGCAGGTTCGTTGTTGACCGAAATCCGGCCCTCCAATATGAGTTGTTCCATTTCTAGGCGCGATCCCATGCCCGCCTGCGCCAACACCTTATGCAACTTGGGGGTCTCTGCCATTGGGGATAGCACACGTTTGGGTGCTGGTAACTCGACTGATGCTTCATCAGCATCAAACTGTCCGGAAATTACATCGCCAAATCGATTATCTGAAAGTGACGCACTTCCATCGTTTCCAAGCGGCGTAATTGACGCGACAGAGACGGCATCCGTTTCCGGCGCAGAAGGATCAGGTGTAACCGCATCCATTTCGTTCATTTTCAAAAGCCATCCTAAGGGGGACTTATGCCAGACCCGTGGTCTCCAGGGGCATGTCCAGTTGCAACTCCACACCACTCGCTGCGCCGTCATGAACTCCCTGCAGCGCCATGGCATCTTCTATCGTTTCGGCCAAAGACCCGAATGCACTATCAGCCTGCGCCGCGCTGCCCAACAAAGGAAGTTGGTCCAGCGAAGCCAGACCCAGGTCATCTAGGAACTGCTTCGTTGTGGCAAAAAGGGCTGGGCGTCCAGCAGTTTCCCGGTGTCCAATCACTTCGACCCAGCCCCTGTCTTCGAGTTGTTTAATCAGCAAAGAGCTGATGGTGACGCCTCGAATATCCTCCATATCACCCCGCGTGACAGGCTGCCGGTAGGCAATGATGGCCAGCGTCTCCAGGGTAGCCCGTGTATACCGTGGTGGTTTTTCGGGGTGCAATCGATCCAGATATTCCCGCATTTCAGGGCGACTCTGAAAACGCCAGCCGGTCGCAACCTTCACCAGTTCGACCCCCCTTTCCGCCCAATCATTGTTCAACTCATCCAGAAGATTCTTCAAGGAATCGGTTCCCAGTGCTTCATCAAAAAGCACGCGCATCTCACGCAGAGTCAAAGGTTGCTGGGAGCAAATCAATGCGGTCTCCAAGACGCGCTTTGCTTCTGCCATATTCATAGTCAGGCTATTCCGGAAACGTCACCGCAGTGGCAACCAATCAAAGTGATTCCATTCGGATGGCCGAAAGCGTGAAGTAATCACGGTGCCATGCCCTTACACACTATCTATTTGCGGGACTCAAGTGCATCGTGGACCCTGCGGCGCATTGTAGCGCAGCCCCCAGTCCACCAATAATCCACTGAAATCATGAGGCAAAGGTGCACTGAAAACCATTTCAACACTGGTCATCGGATGTGTAAAGGCCAAACGATAGGCATGCAATGCTTGCCGTTTCATGGAAGGCAAACATCTTCCACCATACACAGCGTCGGCAACCAACGGGTGTCCGATAGACGCCATGTGGACACGAATCTGATGGGTTCGACCGGTATGCAATGTGCACTGAACAAAGCAGCCATCACAGGCGTTGCTCATCAGGAGAATATCCGTTCTGGCGGTCTTCCCCGGACTAACAGCCAAGTCAACTACTGCCATACGAAGGCGGTTGCGCGGGTCGCGCCCAATCGACGACTCAATCGACACTGACGCAGTTCCGGTCCAAAGTCCATGGGCCACAGCCAAGTATTGTCTGCTGACCTGGCGAGCAGCTATAGCCAAAACCAAGGCATCCATTGCAGCGCGCGTACGCGCCACAACCATCAAGCCGCTGGTGTCTTTGTCGAGCCGATGCACAATACCTGCGCGCGGGACCAAAGCAAACGCGGGGTCATAGGCCAACAAACCATTGAGCAAAGTCCCGCTCCAATTGCCCGGCGCCGGGTGCACTACCAGTCCCGCAGGCTTGTTGATCACCAACAAATGTTCGTCCTCGAAAACCACATCCAAAGACATGGTTTCCGGCTTAAAGGCTTGACTCTGGGGCGTGGGCCGCAATTCGAGCCGAATTCCGTCTCCAGCCTTGACACGCTGTGATGTTTTACAGACCACGCGCCCGTTCACCGTCACACAACCGTCCTCAATCAACTGCTGCAAATAGTTGCGGGAAAATTCCGATGCTGCAAACACCAGTACCCGATCCAACCGATCTCCATGCAGCGCTACAGGCGCCGTGTATATACGCCACTCCACCTCAGCTACTGCATCATCCGCCTCATCGTTATCCTCTCCAGCGGAGGGGCTCGATATAATTGTTGGGCTCTGTCTCAAGAAGGTTCCCTTATATGTTTCGTGCCAAATTATCGGTCGTTTGTGCTTGCCTGCTGGCTATCGGCGCAAGCATCTTGACCGGGTGCTCCACCAATCCGGTGGACAGAACGGCTGGCATGAGCCCGAACTCCCTGTATTCCGAGGCCAAAGACGAAATGACCCAAGGGCAATGGGACAAGGCGGTTCCCTTGCTTGAAAAGCTCGAAGCCAAAGCGGCTGGTACCCCTTTGGCCCAACAGGCGCAGTTGGACAAGGCGTACGCCCATTACAAGTCCGGTGAGGCAGCACAGGCCTTGGCAACCCTGGACAGATTTGTCAAAATTCATCCGGCCAGCCCAGCCATGGATTACGCCCTTTATCTGAAAGGCATCATCAACTTCAACGGTGATCTTGGTCTTTTCTCCACCATCACCCGCCAGGACCTGGCAGAACGTGATCAAAAAGCGTCCAAGGAGTCTTTCGAGGCCTTCAAGGAGTTGGTCACCCGCTTCCCCGACTCCCAATACAGCCCCGATGCCCGCCAGCGCATGAGCTACATCGTCAGTTCCCTGGCGCAATACGAAGTCCATGTTGCCCGTTACTACTACAAGCGCAGCGCTTACCTGGCTGCCATCAATCGGGCGCAACTGGCTGTTGCAGACTACCGCGACGTTCCGGTAATCGAAGAAGCGCTCTACATCATCTACAAGTCCTACGATGCGCTGGGCATGGCACAGTTGCGGGACGATGCCCGGCGGGTGCTGGACAAGAATTTTCCCAACTCAGAATTCCTGACCAAAGGCGTCAAACAGAACAAGGATCCGTGGTGGAAGGTTTGGTAAGCGCCTCCAGCGCAGCCTTAAACTGCACCACAGTCTCCAGGCGCCGCATGGCAGGCAACGCAGCGATCATCTTGCGTCCGTAGCCTGTTTGGGTCAGGCGCGCATCGCACACCACCAGTATTCCACGATCTGTTTCACTGCGGATCAGCCGACCGGCGCCTTGCTTCAATGTCAGTGCTGCCTGCGGAACATGAATGCGCATGAATGGATTTTCGCCCGTTGCCTTGATTTGACTAGCGCGCGCCTGCACCAACGGATCATCGGGGGGCAAAAAAGGAATTCTGTCGATCATGACCAGTTGCAGAGCTTCGCCAGCAACATCAAAACCTTCCCAGAATGACGCTGATGCGACCAAAACACACCCGTTTCCCGGAAGATGCCCCTGCGTAAATCGATTTACCAAGGCTCGCTTGGGCAACTCCCCCTGAACCAACACTTCAATTCCCAACGCACTACAAACACCGCGCAAGTCGTGGGCGATGCTACGCATCGCGCGCAAGGTCGTCGTCAGCAACAATATCCGCCCGCCCAGCACCCTAGCCGCCTGTACCGCCAATTCAGCAACCGCCGCAGGATGGGTTGCTTCTTGCGGGTGCGGAAAATCACACGGAACATACAGCGCCGCCTGCACACCATAATCAAACGGGCTGGGCACTTGCAAACACTGGGCGCCCTGTAGTCCGCACGGCTCAATGAAACTCGACAAACCCGCATCCCATCCCAGCGTAGCCGATGTAAAAATCCAGGATCGATTGCCATGTCCTGCCGACTCCACCCCAGCAGACGTAACCCGATTTCGCATAGACTTCGCAATATCCAACGGCGCTTGAACCAGTTTGATGTGGCTCGAAATTTCCAGCCAGCGCACCGCGCCCGGCTCCAGTGGATGTGAAAAATAATCCAGCTCCGCCGCCATTGATTGAATTCGCGCAGTCAGCGCTGCAACCTCCGGTGCGCCACACTCCAGCGCGCGCAACACCATGTCCAGATGTTGCAGGGCAATGTGGATAGCCATCAATGCACCTTTCCACGCCGATTCATCGAAACCTGCCGGAATGTCGCCAACCCATGCCCGTCGGCCAGGATCGACCGTTACGTGACACAAAGTCCACAACGACGCCGCACTGGCACCAAGTTGCACCACCCTTTCATTCCAATCCGGACAACCCAGTGTCCATTGAGAATCCAGGCCATGCAAATCCACACAGAGCGATTGCAGTTGCAAGGTATCCACTTGCCTTCCCAAAAATTGCACGCCGATTTCATTGAGCTGATGCGCTTCATCAAAAATCGCGCAATTCACGTCAGGCAACAGGTGGCCACTGGATGACTCCCACCGATCCCAATCGGAAAAATACAAATGGTGGTTAGTTACCAGAACATCGCAAGCCATGGCCGCACGACGGGCAGCGGTGACGTGGCATTGCAGCGCCTTCGGACACTGGGGCCCCAGACAGTTTTCGCGCGTGGATGTCACACGATCCAGAATGGATGGGTGCTCATCAAATCCCGCCAGATCGGCTAAATCGCCCGAAGGCGTATCCTTGGCCCACTCCACAATCCGGGCCAAATGCTGCAGCGCCGCAGGCGTCCACGCATGTGCATCTTGGTACGCCAACTCCATCCGCTGTCGACACAAATAGCTGCTACGCCCTTTGAGCAAAGCAACCCGCGTCACAATACCCAGCGCAGCGGCCAACAAAGGAATGTCGCGATCAAATAATTGATCCTGCAAGGCCTTGGTCGCTGTAGACAACAAAACACGTTTCCGACTGAGCAGCGCAGGAACAAGGTAAGCAAATGTTTTCCCGATTCCTGTACCTGCCTCGACCACAAGCGCACCGCCGTGCTCCATGACACCCGCCACCGCCACCGCCATCCGGATTTGCCCACCCCGCGGAACATACCCTTTCCCAGACCTGGACAATGGTCCGCTAGCCGAAAAAACCTGGCCAACAGCCAACTGCAAATCCATGCGTCAGGCCGGCTCGTCGGGCGATAAAGCCTGCTCCAGACGCGAAATTTCATCGCGCAAGGCAAGCCGCCTCTTCTTCAAACGCCGCATCATGAGTTCATCGCTTGGCGCATTCAAAGCAGCCCGATCCAGTAAGGCATCCAGATCGGCATGCTCCATGCGTAACTCAATAAGGCGCCGGTCAGGGGAATGGTGGTTGATAGTCACAGGGAATTTCGGGAGTCGTTTGGGGAAACTACGCACTCAAATTGGTTTGCAATTGATTCCGCCAGACTGATAATACGTCCAACTGTCCTTTTAACGAAAGTATTGCTACCCAAGCAAACCAACATGGCCACTGGTTATCGACTCACCGCTTCCACCGGAACCCACAAAGGCGACCGCGAGTACCAGCAAGATCAAATCGCGCTCTTGAAACACCCTCGCGTCAACGGGTGTGTGCTGGCCATCGTAGCCGATGGCATGGGAGGACGCAGTGGCGGTCGCAAAGCCTCCGACCAGGTCATGATGACAGCGCGCCAGCTCTTCGAGCGTTACGACCCCGCTACCGACGACGCCGTTGCCACCCTCAAGCAAATTGTGCAGGAGGCGCACATTGTCATCAAATTGACCGCCGTATCGTCCGAAGAAGAGCCCCACAGCACCGTAGCTGCGTTTTTGATCAACCCTGGGGGTGATTGCCACTGGGCACACTCCGGTGATTCACGCATCTACCACTACCATGGCGACCGATTCATCAAACGCACCATGGACCACTCGTATGTGCAAGCCCTGGTCAACCGGGGCGAAATCACCGAAGAAGAAGCGTCCGTACATCCCCAATCGAACATTTTGATGGGCTGCCTGGGTACGGAAGACGACCCCCCCATTGATGTGCATTTCATTCCCCAATTGCGCCCAGGCGATGTATTGCTGGCCTGCAGCGACGGGGTTTGGCACTACTTTACCAACAATGAACTGGGCTCCGTGCTATCGAGTCTCTCAGCGCGCGAGGCGACCGAGTTTTTAATCGAAAAGGCCCGCTCCCGTGCCCATGGAACCGGCGACAACCTGTCCCTGGTCATCGTCAAGCTTGAGCCACTGACAGCCCGGTAAGCCTGCACCTGCTTTGGCAGCTTCAACGACGCCATCCTCTCAGGGTGGTATTGCCAAACCAGGCTTCTGAGTGCCCTGCTCCAGCAAACGTTTGGCCCGTTCCTGGCGCTTTTTCTCCAGAGTCTGCTGCTTCTCTGCATAGGCCTTGCGCTTTTCATCCCGCTCACGGGCATTCACTGCGTTCACCGGCTTGGCGCCGCGCTCCCGCGTTGCAGCAGGCAAGGGGTGGTTGCGTTTTTTTTCCTGCTGTGCCCCCTCCCGGCCTTGCGGCGCACCCAGCGCATGCGAGGCATCTTGCGCCATGCGTGCATCCAACTTGGCCTGTGTACGGTTCGCCTGCTCCTGTGCCCTTTGCCGACGCACGCTATCGTTGAGCTCGACTTCCTCCCGCTTTAAACGCGCCTGCGCCTCCCTCTGGCGTTTGGTCACCTCGTTTTGACAATCCGTGACCGCAAACCGCGTCAGACACGCATCCAGCTGGGCGTCATACAGGGCATTTTGCGTTTGCCGGTCTATTTGGATGCGCGCACGCGCCGCATCCACTGACGCATCATCCATGGGATCGGCGGCCTGCACCACCACGGAGTGCAACAACCACACTGCCACACACCAAACATGCAATCGCATTGTCATGTCAAGCCGGTGTCCACCGTGCGGCGTTCCAGCTCAAGGTATTCCTGGCTCTGCATCTCCTGGAGACGCGACACCGTGCGTGGAAACTCGTGGGCCATGGGGCCTTCGGTATACAGATCCTGCGGCGGCACCTCGGCTGACATCACCAGCTTGACGCGCCGGTCGTATAGCACATCGACCAGCCAGGTAAATCGCCGAGCCTCTGACGCCAAGCGCACCGGCATATAAGGCACATCACTCAAGAAAACGGTATGGAAAAGCGAGGCGATTTCCAGGTAATCGTTTTGCGAGCGCGGCCCACCGCACAGGGTTTTGAAATCAAACCACACCACACCACCGGCCTTGCGCCGCGCCTGGATGGTGCGCGCCTCAATGTGCAGCACGGGGTCTTCGTCATGCGTCTCCGCCAAAGCGTTAAAGGCCTTGGCCATCGCCGCGTCCGCCACGGCTCCCGTGGGCACGTGGTAGGTCTCCACCGCTTGCAGGGTGCGGCCCCGGTAGTCGGTGCCGTTGTCCACGTTGATCACCTGCAACTGCTGGTTGAGCAGTGCAATGGCGGGCAAGATGCGGTCGCGGTGCAAACCGTTGGGGTACAGGTCGTCGGGCTTGAAGTTGGACGTTGTGACCAACCCCACACCATTGTCAAACAGCGCGGCCAACAGGCGGTGCAGGATCATGGCGTCGGTAATGTCCGCCACATGGAATTCGTCAAAACAAATCAGGCGGTAGCGCTTGGCCATGCGCGCCGCCAAGGCATCCAGCGGGTTGACCGTGCCTTGCAAATCCACCAGCTGGCGGTGCACTTCGCGCATGAACTCATGGAAATGCAGCCGCGTTTTGCGCTTGAGCGGCACTGCGTTGTAAAAGCAATCCATCAAGAAGCTCTTGCCCCGCCCCACCCCTCCATACATGTACACGCCCTTCGGAATATCCGGGCGGTTTATCAGCTTTTTCAAGGCGTTGGAGCGTTTCTCCTTGAACACCGCCCACTCCTGCGCACAGCGCTCCAGTGCGTCCACGGCACGCAGTTGCGCCGGGTCGGCGGTATACCTGCGCGCCTGCAACTCGGCCTCGTAGGTTTGTCGCACGCTCAGGGATGCTGCTACTCTGCTATGCATTTAATAGCTGCTTGCGCACGTCCAGCGTGCGGAAATGGCCTATTTGGCGTATCAAAATCAGAAATTCAGCGTGCGCTTGTCCACCGCCAGCGCCGCTTCCTTGGTGGCCTCACTCAAAGACGGGTGGGCGTGGCAAATGCGGGCAATGTCTTCGGCACTGGCCTTGAACTCCATGGCCACCACCGCTTCCGAGATCAGTTCGCTGGCCTGCGGCCCGACAATGTGCACGCCCAGAATTTCGTCCGTGGTGGCGTCGGCCAGAAACTTCACAAAACCGGTGGTGTCACCCAGCGCGCGCGCACGGCCATTGGCCAAAAACGGGAACTGCCCGGCCTTATACGCCACGCCATCGGCCTTGAGCTGCTGCTCGGTACGGCCCACCCAGGCAATCTCCGGGCTGGTGTAGATGACCCAGGGGATGGTGTTGAAGTTGACGTGCCCATGCTGGCCCGCCATGCGCTCGGCCACCGCCACGCCTTCTTCCTCGGCCTTGTGCGCCAGCATGGGGCCACGCACCACGTCACCCACCGCCCACACGCCGGGCAGATTGGTTTTGCAGTCGCCGTCCACCACAATCGCGCCGCGCTCGTCCAGTGCCAGGCCCACTGCCTCGGCGTTCAAGCCCACGGTGTTAGGCACACGTCCGATCGAGACGATGAGCTTGTCCACGTCCAGCGTTTGGGCTTCCCCCTTGGCGGTGGTATAAGCCACGGACACACCCTTCTTGCCGTTCTTGATCTCGCCCACTTTCACGCCCAGCTCGATCTTGAGACCCTGTTTGGTAAAGGCCTTGTGTGCCTCTTTGGCCACACCTTCGTCCA
Source organism: Candidatus Aalborgicola lynettensis (assembly GCA_016719405.1). Taxonomy (GTDB): domain Bacteria; phylum Pseudomonadota; class Gammaproteobacteria; order Burkholderiales; family Burkholderiaceae_C; genus Allorhodoferax; species Allorhodoferax lynettensis. The sequence goes on along the minus strand of JADJZE010000001.1, from coordinate 293,600 downwards.
CGGCGCCCAAGAATGTGGGCAGGCCCTCCAGAATGGTGACCTCCGAACCCAAGCGTTTCCAAACCGAGCCCATTTCCAGGCCAATCACGCCGGAGCCGATAAGGCCCAACTTTTTGGGCACCGCGCCGATGCGCAGGGCACCGTCGTTGGACAGCACATTGACTTCATCAAACGGCGTGCCGGGCAAGGCACGGGCGTTGGAGCCGGTGGCAATCACAACTTGTTTGCCGGTAATGACTTCTTCCGCCGCACCTGCCACTTTGATTTCGTAGCCTGCGTCCGATGCTTTGACGAAGGAGCCACGGCCATGGAAGAAGGCAATCTTGTTCTTTTTAAACAGGTACAAAATGCCGTCGTTGTTCTGCTTCACCACCGTGTCTTTGCGGGCAATCATCTTCGCCACGTCCATGCTCACACCCTTGACCGTGATGCCGTGCTCGGCAAAGTGGTGGTTGGCGTGGTGGAAATGCTCAGACGATTGCAGCAATGCCTTGGAAGGTATGCAGCCCACATTGGTGCAGGTGCCACCCGGTGCGGGGCCACCCTTCTCGTTCTTCCACTCGTCAATACAGGCCACGTTAAAGCCCAGCTGGGCTGCACGAATAGCGGCGATATAGCCACCGGGGCCACCGCCAATGACGATCACATCAAATTGTTTACTCATACATTTTCCTGAAAAGCCTCACAAGGAGTCTGGATGGCAGAGGGTTCTGCGCAGGTAAAGGGGGAGCCCGTGAAGCGGGCGGAGGACACGGAGCAGGACCCTCTGCCATCCAGACTCCGTGTCAGCCGAAGAAAGGTCAAATATCAAACAGCAGACGGGCGGGATCTTCCAGCGCTTCCTTCATGGCCACCAGGCCCAGCACGGCTTCGCGGCCGTCGATGATGCGGTGGTCGTAGGACATGGCAAAGTAGTTCATGGGGCGCACCACCACCTGGCCGTTTTCCACCATGGCGCGGTCTTTGGTGGCGTGCACGCCCAGAATGGCGCTTTGCGGCGGATTGATGATGGGGGTGGACATCATGGAGCCAAAGGTACCGCCGTTGGAGATGGAGAAAGTACCGCCGGTCATATCTTCAATGCCCAGCTTGCCGTCTCTGGCCTTTTGGCCGTATTCGGCAATCTTCTTCTCGATGTCGGCAAAACTCATCTGGTCGGCGTTGCGCAAAATGGGCACCACCAGGCCACGGGGTGAACCCACGGCGATACCAATGTCAAAGTAGCCGTGGTAGACGATGTCGGTGCCGTCCACCGAAGCGTTGAGCACCGGGAACTTCTTCAAGGCATGCACTGCCGCCTTCACAAAGAAACTCATGAAGCCGAGCTTGACACCGTGCTCCTTCTCAAAACGCTCCTGCATGCGCTTGCGCATCTCCATGACCGGGGCCATGTTGATTTCGTTGAAGGTTGTCAGGATGGCATTGGTGCTTTGCGACTGCAACAGGCGCTCGGCCACGCGCGCGCGCAGGCGGCTCATGGGCACGCGCTGCTCGGGGCGCTCGCCCAGGTGCAGGTGCGATGCCACCGCCACTTGGGGCAAAGAATGGGTCGGAGTGCCCGTGGGGATTGCGGAAGCAGCTATTGTTTTAGGAGCAGAACCGGCCGCTACGGCACCGAGCACATCGCCTTTGGTGACGCGACCATCTTTGCCGGTGCCACTCACCGAGCCAACCGCCATATTGTTGTCCGCCAACAGCTTGGCCGCTGCCGGCATGGCCACGCCGGCTTTGGAATTGCCTGTGGGTGCCGCAGCCGCCGCAGCGGGCGCCGCCACAGCAGCCGCCGGTGCAGCGGTGGGGGCCGCAACGGCTCCGGCAGTCGCCGCCGTGTCGATACGTGCAATCAGCTGATCGGCTGCCACGGTAGCCCCATCGGCCTGCACAATTTCAACCAGCACACCGGCGCTGGGTGCAGGCACTTCGAGCACCACTTTGTCGGTTTCTACGTCGATCAAAATTTCATCGACTGCGACCGCGTCGCCCACTTTTTTCTTCCACTGCAGCAAGGTGGCTTCGGCCACGGACTCGGACAGCTGGGGAACTTTTACATCTACGATTGCCATTTTTGTTCTTTCCGTTGTGTTGGTTGGAGTCTGACGGGGGTATTACTTCGACAAAACAAAGCCCTTGAGCTTGCCGAATGCACCGTCTACCAAAGCCTTTTGCTGCTCCTGGTGCAGGTGGGAGTAACCCACCGCCGGAGACGCCGATGCGGCCCGCCCGGAGTAACCCAGGCGCTGACCCTCTGCCATGTTTTCATGGATGTAGTGCTGCACAAAGAACCAGGCGCCCTGGTTTTGCGGCTCGTCCTGGCACCACACAATTTCTGCAGCGTTGGGGTATTTTTTCAGCTCGGTTGCAAACGCCTTGTGCGGGAAGGGGTACAACTGCTCCACGCGGATGATGGCCACATCGTCGGCACCCTTTTCCTCGCGCTTTTTCACCAGGTCGTAATACACCTTGCCCGAGCAGGCCAGAATGCGTTTGACCTTGTCGGCCTTGAGTTCCTTGTTCTCGGGGATGACGGTCTGAAAACCACCCTTGGTGAACTCGGACAAGGGCGAGGACGCATCCTTGGCACGCAACAACGATTTGGGCGTGAAGATGATCAGCGGTTTGCGCAGGTTGCGAATCATCTGGCGGCGCAGCACGTGGAAAATCTGGCTGGCCGTGGTGGGCTGCACGATCTGCATATTGGTGTCGGCCGACAGCTGCATAAAGCGCTCCAGCCGCGCCGAGCTGTGCTCAGGGCCCTGGCCTTCGTAGCCGTGGGGCAGCATCACGGTAAGACCATTCACACGGCCCCACTTCACTTCACCCGAGGCAATGAACTGGTCGATCACCACCTGTGCGCCGTTGGCAAAGTCGCCAAACTGCGCTTCCCAGATCACCAGGGTATTGGGATCGTTCGAGGCATAGCCGTATTCGAAGCCCAGCACCGCCTCTTCGGACAGGATGGAGTCGATCACTTCAAAGTGGGCCTGGTTTTCGGCCACGTTCTGCAGCGGCACGTAGATGCCGGCGTCCCACTTCTCGCGCGCCTGGTCGTGAATGACGGCATGCCGGTGGGTGAAGGTGCCGCGACCGCTGTCCTCGCCCGACAAACGCACCGGGTAACCACTGGCCACCAGCGAGGCAAAGGCCATGTGTTCGCCCATGCCCCAATCCACATTGATTTCGCCCCGCCCCATGGCGGCGCGGTCGTCATAGACCTTTTTCACCAACTGGTGTGGGTTGACGCTGGCAGGAATGGTGGTAAGTTTTTCCGACAGCCGCTTCCATTCGGTCAGGGGCAGTGCGGTGTCGGCGGCATCGGTCCATTTTTTGCCCAAAAAGGGCGACCAATCGACCGCGTATTTGCTCTTGAAGTTGGTCAGCACCGGGTCCACCGTGTGTTTACCCGCATCCATGGCGGCACGGTAGGCTTTGGCCATGTCCTCGCCCAATGTATCACCGAGGCCCTGCGCGGCCAGCTTGTCGGCATACAGCTTGCGGGTGCCGGGGTGGGCCGCAATTTTTTTGTACATCAGCGGCTGGGTCAGGCTGGGCGTATCCTGCTCATTGTGGCCCAGCTTGCGGAAACACGTAATCTCCACCACCACGTCTTGGCGGAACTCCATGCGGTATTCCAGCGCCAGCTGGGTGGCCAGCACCACGGCCTCGGGATCATCGCCATTGACGTGCAGCACCGGCGACTCGACCATCTTCACAATGTCGGTACAAAACGCGCTGGAGCGCATGTCGCGCGGATCCGACGTGGTGAAACCAATTTGGTTGTTGATGATGATGTGCACTGTGCCACCCGTGGTGTAACCGCGCGTCTGCGCCAGGCACAGCGTTTCCTGGTTAACGCCTTGCCCACCAAAAGCGGCATCGCCATGCACCAGCACCGGCAACACTTGTTTGCCCAGCGGGTCGGCGCGGCGGTCCATACGGGCACGCACGGAGCCTTCCACTACCGGATTGACGATTTCCAGATGCGAGGGGTTGAACGCCAGACTCAGGTGTACCGGCCCACCGGGGGTGGACACGTCGCTGGAGAAGCCCTGGTGGTATTTCACGTCACCAGCGGTCAGCTCCTCGGGCGCGGTATGGTCAAACTCGGCAAACAGATCGGCCGGCATCTTGCCCAGGGTGTTGACCAGCACGTTCAAGCGCCCACGGTGGGCCATGCCAATCACAATCTCTTGCACGCCTTTGGCACCGGCTTGCTGGATCAGCTCGTCCATGGCGGCAATAAAGCTCTCGCCGCCTTCCAATGAAAAGCGTTTTTGGCCGACGTATTTGGTGTGCAGAAAGCGCTCCAGGCCTTCGGCTGCGGTCAGGCGGTCAAGGATGTGCTTTTTCTTCTCGGCATTGAATTGGGGTTTGCTGCGAATGGATTCGAGCTTTTGCTGCCACCAGCGCTTCTGGTTCTGGTCGGTGGTGTACATGTACTCGGCGCCAATGGTGCCGCAGTAGGTCTCGCGCAGCGCATTCATCAGCTCGCGCAAGCTCATGGACTCTTTGCCAAAGAACGTGTTGCTGGTGTTGAACACGGTTTCCTGGTCGGCGTCGTTAAAGCCGTAAAACGAGGGCTCCAACTCGGGAATCTTGTCGCGCTCCATGCGCTTGAGCGGGTCCAGATCCGCCCAGCGGGCACCCACATTGCGGTAGGCCGCAATTAACTGCTGCACCGCCGTGCGTTTGCGCCCCATCTCCGAATCTGCCCCGGTGGCCATCACCACCTTGTTGACGCCGGATTTGGCGCGCTCGGCAAATGCGTTGACTACGGGGAGGTGGGGAACGTCTTTGGCATTGCTGCCGTCTACAGCGGGCACATGCTGCAGCGCATCAAAATATTCGCGCCAGGTATCGGGCACGCTGCCGGGGTTGGCCAGGTAGTTTTCGTACATCTCTTCGACATACGGGGCATTGCCACCAAACAGGTAGGTGTTGCCGGAATAGGTCTGGTAGACCGAGGCAGGGGTCGTCTTGTGGGACGTGGACTCATTCATATTGCGCTGACCTCCATTTCCCTTGGGGAAACTTAGCTTGGTTAAAAACCTTCCGCGGCACGGCTGAACCGTTAGGCGGATGCGACTGTGGCAGGGGAAGGGCCTAGTTACTTCGGCGGCCATTGTGCCACCGAATGCACAACTTGTAACTGCCAGATGTGGAATTTGCGGCGGGCGTTGCGCAATTGGTAATCGGCTGCGGTGGGCCGGAAAAATACACGCCAAAAATGGCTTTTGCGCCCGTAGAACGTGCGCAAGCAGCTATCAAAACGATAGTGCCTGCGCGCCTGTTGGCTTAGTGGTGGTGGCCGTGTTCGCCGTGCACGTGACCGTGGGCAATTTCTTCGCTTGATGCGGCGCGCACGTCGGCCACTTTGACGCTGACCTGCAGGGCCACACCGGCCAGGGGATGGTTGGCGTCCAAATGCACCACCGGGCCCTTGATCTTGACCACGTGGTAAATGCGCTCACGGCCTTCGTTGTCGGTGCCCTGCAACTGACCGCCTACTTTGACGCCGGGGGGAAACTCGGCTTTGGGGATGGTGCGGGCCAAGGCTTCGTCGCGGGCGCCAAAGGCATCTTCTGCGGCCAGGGCCATATTGACCTGGAAACCAGGTTCCTGCCCGTCCAGGGCGGCTTCAATCTTGGGGAAGATGTTTTCATAGCCACCGTGCAGATACACCGTGGGCTGTTTGCCGTCGTTGATGGTTTTACCGGCGGCGTCTGCCACTTTGATGTGCAGGGTGACGGCGGTGTCTTTGGTGATTTTCATAGGAATGGGGATTAAAGCCAGAGAAAAGTGAATAAAGCAAAGCGGTGATTATCGGCGCCTCCCAACTGCGAGGAATAGCCAGGAGGCTGGGCGGGTAAGGTTTTTGCGCAGGTAAAGGAGGAGCCCGCAACGCGGGCGGGGGACACGGAGCAAAAGCCTTACCCGCCCAGCCTCCTGGCGGCCCACCCTGTGGCACCACTGCGGAGTAACCCGGACCTTAGGTGGCGGGAAATTTTGCTCCGTGTCCCCCGGCTACGCACGGCCTAGGCCGTGCACGCCTATGGGCGCAATGCGCATGCATCCGCCATCGCGGATGCATAAGCCTCCTCCTGTACCTGCGCAAAATCCCCCGCCACCCAAGGTCCTGGTCAGCGGTCGCGATGGGGCGCAATGACGTTCGCATAGTCGTACAGGTCACCCAAAATGGTCTCCCCCCGCTCGTCCACGGTTTCCGCCAGACGGTCAATCTCCTCGGCCAGTTGCTCTACGGTGCGGGCGCCAGCCTCACCATCCAACAACCGCGCAGCGCGGTGCGCCTCCCAGCGCTGTGCTTCGTCTTCGGTCAGCAACTCCGGGTAATTGCGCGCCCGGTAGCGAAACAACAGCTCCGGCAGGCGCGCATCGTCAAAGGCGGGGTGGGCGTTGCCCAGTTGCTGGGGCGTCATGGCGCGCAGGTCGTTCAGGCGGCGGCGGTCGGCGTTGCCAATGAAGCCGCCATACAGGTCTTCGTCCACATCCGCTGGTGCCGAAGGGTCGCGCGCAAATACCGTGTTCCACAGGGCACTCATGTCGGGCAAGGCGCGGGCCGACACGGCGTGCTGCAACTGGGCGTCCACCTCCAGACCCCAGCGCTGGCACACGGCCGGTGTCAACACCTTCAGGTTGCTACCCACCATGGGCGACTTATTCAGGTGCACGGACTTGATAGGCAAGCGTGCCAGCCCTTGCGGCAAATCCGCCGCTTTGGTGAACAAGCGCAGACGCATGGTGTCCGCGTTCAAATCGGCCAGTTCACGCGGGTCGTGGGCCAGGTCCCAAGCCAGCAGCTCGTTTTTGTTGTGCGGGTGCATGGCCAAGGGCCACATCAGCGCCAGGCAACCCCGCTCGGCGCTGAACATGCCCGACACATGCCAAAAGGGCTTGGCGTTGGCCTGTGTGGCGGGCAAACCCAGTTCGGCCAACACACGGTCTTTTTTGTGCAGCCCCAAGCCGTAGTCAAACAGACGTGGCTGGGCAGTCTTGATAAGCCGGGCCAGCGCAATGGTGGCGTGTACATCGCTCAGCGCATCGTGCGCCGCCTCGTGCACCAGACCATTGGCAGCGGTCAGGTCGGTCAGCTTGAAGCTGGGGCCGCCCTCCGGCTTGGTGGGCCACACTACACCCTCGGGGCGCAGGGCGTAGGCGGTGCGCACCACATCCAGCAGATCCCAGCGGCCACACTCATTTTGCCACTCGCGGGCGTAGGGGTCTATCAGGTTGCGCCAAAACAGGTGGCGCGTCACCTCGTCATCGAACCGAATGGTGTTGTATCCCACGCCAATGGTGCCGGGCAGCGCCAGGGCCTGTTCTATGGTGGCTGCAAACTGCGGCTCGGGCACACCGCGCTCCAGGCACTGCTGCGGGGTAATGCCGGTAATCAGGCACGACTGCGGGTCGGGCAAAAAATCTGAGGCAGGCCTGCAGTACAGCATTAGCGGCTCGCCCAGCAGGTTCAGGTGCGCATCGGTGCGCATAGCCGCAAACTGCGCCGGGCGGTCACGCCGCGGCTGAGCGCCAAAGGTTTCGTAGTCGTGCCACAGAAAAGTGTGCAGGGGCATGGGTTGTGACATGGAATCTTAGGTCTGCATGGTGGCGCAACACTACACTATTCAGCACTTGTACCGTTTGAACCCGCCAGTACACACAAGAACCCGCCCTGCCCCGCTTACGCCCCCCATCACCCGACACCACTGCAGGATCACCCGCCCCATGCACGCCCTTTCCCCTGATGTTGTCCAGCGCCTTCTGGCTGCTGCCCTTGCAGCCCGCACCCGCGCCCACGCGCCTTACTCGGGCTACGCCGTTGGCGCTGCCGTATTGGACGAAACGGGCGCCGTGCACGCGGGCTGCAATGTCGAAAACGCCGCCTATCCCCAAGGCTGGTGTGCCGAAGCCACCGCACTGGGCGCTATGGTGATGGCTGGTGGCTACCAGGTGAAGGCTGTGCTGGTAGCAGGCCCCGGCGGCCAAGTCATCAGCCCCTGCGGTGGTTGCCGCCAAAAGTTACGCGAGTTTGCGGGTGACGATGTCCCGGTGCTGGCAGCGGACGACAGCGGAGTGCAAAGCAGCTGGACCCTGGGCGAATTGCTGCCCGCCAGCTTTGGACCAGCGCATTTGAAATGAACACCGCTGCCAACTCCCCCACCGACGCCACGGGCACCCACCCCACGCGCACCCCGGCCGCCATCCAGGCCACGGTTGCCACCCTGCAAGCCCACTTTGGCAGCGCACCCGATGTGGCCGTGATTCTGGGCTCCGGCTGGGCCGCAATGGCGACTGGATTAACCGACACCCAACACCTGCCCTACGCAGACCTTCCTGCCTTTGCCGCCCCCCAAGTGCAAGGCCACCGCAGTGAACTGGTGGTGGGCAACGCAGGCAAGCGCCGCGTAGCCCTGCTGTGCGGGCGCACCCACACCTACGAGCACGGTGACTGCGCCGCCATGGCCGGTGCCATCCGCAGCCTGCAAGCCTGGGGTGTGCAGACCCTGGTGCTGACCAATGCGGCCGGCAGCCTGCGTGCCGCCATGCCACCGGGTAGCCTGATGCTGATAAGCGACCACATCAACGCCCCGCAACGCTCGCCCCTGGTGGGGACCAGCGGCAACAGCCGCTTTGTGGACATGGGTGCGGCCTACGACCCTGCCCTGCGCGCCCACGCAATGGAAGTGGCTGCGCAGCAGCAAATACCGCTGACTGAGGGCACTTACCTGTGGGCGCTGGGGCCACAGTTTGAAACCCCGGCCGAAATTCGCATGTTTGCCGCCTGGGGTGCCGACGCGGTGGGCATGAGCACCGTGCCCGAGACCATCGTGGCACGCCACTGCGGGCTGCGCGTGTTGGGCTTGTCGCTCATCACCAACATGGCGGCGGGTTTGTCGGCAGAGGTGTTGTCGCACGCGGCCACGCTGTCGCAAGCACAGGCCTCAGAAGCACAGGCGACCGGGTTCCTGGGTGCACTGCTGGCGGGTTTGCCGGTTGTTTTTGAACGATAACTTTAACGCCCGAGTTTCAAATTGGAAACTGCCGCGGCAATGGCCACAGGCATTCCCATGAGGACAACCCCACCGACGGCAACTTCTTCAAACGCAACACGGCAAACGCCCGGTTGCTGCGCAGAAGGTGCCTGACGGTTGACACGGCCGGCTGCGGCTTTTTATTTGAGCGCCTTGTAACGCATGCGTTTGGGTTTGGCACCCTCTTCGCCCAGGCGCTTTTTCTTGTCGGCCTCGTATTCCTGGTAGTTACCGTCGAAGAAAGTCCATTGGCTGTCGCCTTCGGCCGCCAGAATGTGGGTCGCAATGCGATCCAAAAACCAGCGGTCATGGCTGATGACCAGCATGGTGCCGGCGAACTCCAGCAACGCATCTTCCAACGCGCGCAGGGTTTCCACATCGAGGTCGTTGGACGGTTCATCCAGCATCAGCACGTTGCCACCTGCAATCAGCGTTTTGGCCAAATGCAAGCGACCACGCTCGCCACCGGAGAGCATGCCGACCTTTTTCTGCTGGTCGGCACCGTTGAAGTTAAAGCGGCCACAGTAGGCGCGGCTGGCCATCTGGAACTTGCCAACGTTCAGAATATCGAGTCCACCAGACACGTCCTCCCACACCGTTTTGTCGTTAGACAAATCATCACGGTGCTGATCGACAAAAGCCATCTTCACGGTTTGACCAATCTTGACCGTGCCCGAGTCCGGCTGCTCTTTGCCCGCAATCAGCTTGAACAAGGTGGACTTGCCAGCACCGTTAGGGCCGATGATGCCAACGATCGCGCCGGCGGGGATTTTGAAGCTCAGGTTGTCAATCAAAACGCGGTCGCCAAAGGACTTGGTGACACCCACGAACTCAATCACTTCATGGCCCAAACGGTCCGCAACAGGGATAAAGATTTCGTTGGTCTCGTTGCGTTTTTGGTATTCGAAATCGCTCAATTCCTCAAAGCGGGCCAGACGGGCCTTGCTCTTGGCCTGGCGCGCCTTGGGGTTTTGGCGCGACCATTCCAGCTCTTTCTTCAAGGCCTTGGCGCGGGCTTCTTCGCCCTTTTGCTCCGCTTCCAGTCGTGCACCTTTTTGGGTCAACCAGTCGGAGTAATTACCCTTGTACGGAATGCCGGCGCCACGGTCCAGTTCCAGAATCCATTCGGCGGCGTTGTCCAGAAAATAACGATCGTGGGTAATGGCCACTACAGTGCCGGGGTAGCGTTGCAGGAACTGCTCCAGCCAGTCCACCGATTCGGCGTCCAAGTGGTTGGTGGGCTCATCGAGCAGCAGCATGTCGGGTTTGGACAGCAGCAGGCGACACAGTGCCACGCGGCGCTTTTCACCACCGGACAACACGCCGATGTTGGCGTCCCATGGCGGCAGGCGCAACGCATCGGCGGCAATTTCCAACTGGTGCTCGGAGTCGGTGCCGGCGGTGGCGATGATGGCTTCCAGTTCAGCCTGTTCGGCGGCCAGGGCGTCAAAGTCGGCGTCCTCGGCACCGTAAGCGGTGTACACCTCTTCCAGGCGCGCCTTGGCAGCAAACACCTTGCCCATGCCGGCTTCCACGCTTTCACGCACCGTTTGGGTCGGGTCGAGTTGTGGCTCCTGCGGCAGGTAGCCGATGTTCAAACCCGCCATGGGAATGGCTTCGCCTTCGATTTCCTTGTCAAGGCCCGCCATGATTTTCAGCAGGGTGGACTTACCGGAACCGTTGGTACCCAGCACACCAATCTTGGCGCCAGGGAAAAACGAGAGCGAAATGTCTTTGAGAATATGCCGCTTGGGTGGCACGATCTTGCCGACGCGGTTCATGGAAAAAACGTATTGGGCCATTTGTGTACAACTATGAGTAACCGAAGGGAGGGAATGCAGTCATGACAGATTGTCACGACTGCGAAGCCGTTTTAATGTAAAGACTGGGCGGTTAGGCCGCTGTTTCGAAAAACGGGCAACGCCACATTATCGACTGCTGCGCCGACAGCCGCCTTTGCGCAGCAAAAATCAGGAACCGCCACTTGCATTGGCAACGTCATTGCGCAGCGCCGCTTGGGCTACCGCATCAAGGGCATTGTCCAGCACGCGGCCGTCCGAAACCAGGCGAATCAACCCCATCCCTCGCAAGCGATCCATGGTGCGCTTGGACATCGAATGGGCCAAACCGGTTCCGGAAATGAACATGAACAGCGTACGGTGCGGACTGGCCCAGGTCAATTGCGCACGCACCCAGACCCCTCCCAAGGCGAGGTCCACCCACGAGCCCGTATTCAGGCTCTCGGCGGTCCAGTCCTGCTGCTCCACCAGATCAGGCGACTCTTCCTGCTCCTGCACATCGTGCGGAACCTGCGCGCCTCCCAGGTAACGGGAATCGAAAGCATCACTTTCGCCCACCCAGTAGCCTTCAGCCCCGCTAGACGGTGGCACTTCAGCGTCGGTGGCCCCCAACGCGGGAACTTCGGCACCCGCGTTGGCACGGTCTGCATCGCCAACCTCGCCGGCTGGAGTTGGACGCATGCCCTCAAACGCTTTTTCATGAAAGGTTATCAAAGCATCAAAAAATGCAGGTATCCGCTCGGGCGGATAGGCAATCAGGTTGAGTCCCTGGCGCAGGGTGACCAGCATACCGGGCACGATTTCTACCAAGCGTGCCCGATTGCGTCGGGCGCGACTGCACACTCCAAATCAAATCATCCACAAGAGCCAGATAACCGTTCGCATCAACGGTGCCGTCGGTACAGGTCAGTTGCGACTCGGCAACCACCTGTGCCCACGGGCCACGCAAAAAGTTGGCCACAATGTCTGGCACCTTCTTGTCTTGCAAGCGCTCAGAAAAATCCTGCGCCAAACGTTCGGCCAACAAATTGCGTTGTTCGGCATGCATCAGGCCCCGGGCCGCCTCTTCAGCCCGCTGACGCTGCTCGTGTTCTTCTTGTGCCCAGCCTTCTTCCAGTTTTCGCAAAATGCGGGCAAATGCTGCCGCATCACCTTCCGCACCCACAAGCACACTGACTGCGTTGTCGATCGTCTTCTGGAAGCGGGTGTAGCCAGGCTCATCCTCGGACGAAAAAGCCAGGCTGCGACTGGTAATTTTGTCCAGAAACTGGCGCGCCGGATGCTTGCGTTCACTAAAAAAACGGGGATCGGCCTCGGACAATGCCAGCAAAGTCGGCTCCATCGTTTTGAGATTCTTTCGCACACCGCTGAGCAGTCTGTGGTCCTGCATGAGGTTATCCAGCATCAAACGCACCACCTCTTCCCCTAACTCGCGTCCCAACTTCTTGCTCTTGGTTTGCTCACTGGCAACACCTTTGTCTGCCAGCGCCGCCCGCGCGGAAACTGGCTCCGTTGCCGCCTCGGCAGCACGCTTGCTCAGGCGCTTCATCATGGGCTCCATGAGTTGCATGTCTTCGAGAGCCACAAAGGAAGCTGGAACGGTATGGCTAAAGTCGAGCGATCCGCTGCCCCCCACGCCAGCAGGATTCAACTCACCGGACAACAAACGGCGCAACTTGTCCAAAGTCAGCATGGTCCGCGTGACCGAGTTTTCTTCCGGTTTCTTAGCCGCGCCCAAGCCGCCAGCACCCGCAGAGGCTGCCCGCACCGGCTCAATGCCCAGTGCCCGCAGCCAATCTATTGTTTCTTTGTATAACTGGCGCAACCCCACCCCCAACATACCGGCTGCAGGAGTCATCAGTGAAGTGCGAACCTCTTCACTCGCAATATGTGCCACAAAACACTCACGCAAGGCATAAACAAATGAATCCGGCTTGAGCGGATTCGAATGCGCCTGCACAGTGGACCACCCCATCAGACTACTGACAAATCCGTTAAACGTGGTTAACACGTCATCCACCGCAAGCATGACCTCTTGCTGTGTCAAAGCCAGTTCTATATTGGCGTCGATCTGGTCTTCTTCCAAAAACTGAAAGTCTTCAAAACGGACCAGAGGCTGCTCGCGTTTGGACAATACATCGCCGCCGTACACGGCCGCACGCAGCGACTCTGCAAACGTTTTTTTGACAGCCCCACTGTTCGCGCACAAGCGTTCAATTGCAGCCTTACCGGGGGCACCCGGTTGCAAACGCTGATTTTGGGATTTGACCGGGGACAAAGACACCTGCAAGCCAGACAGCACCTCCCCAATAAGAATGTCACTCTGACCCAATACGGCTTCCAGGCACTCGTGCAACGACGGCTTCAAACTACCCGACTCATTGGTCACACCCGCGCGCCGCAGCATGAACTTTTTCATGATTGAATCACTCTCCAAACGTGGCGTTGGTACCTGTAGGCATCCCGCGATTGTTACCGTAAAGCAGCTTCCTGGCAAAAAGCATAGCGCACAAATCCCGCCATTTATGCACAAGCCGTAACAACGTGCGACAATACACCCTGTTGCGGCGCGTCAGTTGCCCGCAATTTCAGCACACTGCTGAGGGCAAAACCGACCAATTTCGCCCTGCCTTGCAATCTATCTGCCTTTGACTGACTGGCGGCGAATGCCTCCAGACAGGCCGATATCCCAAGCGCCCTGGATGGGCGCCATACCAATGAACTTTGAAGATTTGAAACTGGCCCCGGCCATTTTGAAAGCCGTGCGCGAGCAAGGTTACGAAACCCCCACCGCCATTCAGGCACAAGCCATACCGCTCGTATTAGAGGGACGTGACCTGCTCGGTGGCGCCCAAACCGGCACCGGAAAAACAGCAGCATTCACCCTGCCCATGCTGCACCGGCTAACCATGAGCCGCAGTGCACAAAACAAGTTCGGCGGCACCGGCATCCGCGCATTGGTGCTCACACCCACGCGCGAACTCGCAGCCCAGGTGGAAGAATCGGTACGAACCTACGGCAAATACCTGCAACTCTCCAGCACGGTGGTGTTTGGCGGTGTCGGCATGAATCCACAAATTTCCAAACTCAAAAAAGGCGTGGACATTTTGGTGGCCACCCCCGGCCGCCTGCTCGACCTGCTGCAACAGGGCATGCTGGACCTGGGACAGGTTCAAATGCTGGTGCTCGACGAGGCCGATCGCATGCTGGACATGGGTTTTATTCACGACGTCAAAAAAGTGTTGGCAGTGGTCCCCAAAGATAAACAAAGCCTGCTTTTTTCTGCCACCTTCAGCGATGAAATTCGTGAACTGGCTGCGGGGCTGCTCAAAGACCCCCAAAGTGTGCAGGTAACACCGCGCAACACTACGGTGCAACGCATCACCCAGGTTATTCATCCGGTCGGACGCGGCAAAAAGAAAGCCTTGCTGGCGCACATCATCAATGAACACAACTGGAGCCAGGTGCTGGTATTCACCCGCACCAAATTTGGTGCCAATAACGTGGCCGAATTCCTGGAAAAAAATGGCATTACCGCCATGGCACTGCACGGCAACAAAAGTCAAGCGGCCCGCACACAGGCCTTAAGTGGGTTCAAAACCGGCGCCGTGCGTGCCTTGGTTGCGACCGATATTGCTGCGCGCGGTATTGATATCGACGAATTGCCCCACGTTGTGAACTACGAAATTCCGAATGTCAGCGAAGACTATGTGCACCGCATCGGCCGCACCGGGCGTGCGGGCAACGACGGCGCTGCAGTGAACCTGGTGTGTCTGGACGAAGAGGGCTTTATGCAAGACATCGAGCGTTTCACCAAGCAAACCATTCCGGTGCAAGTGGTGGATGGTTTTGGCCCCGAGCCGGGTGAAATGGCAGAGCCCATTGCCATGGGGCGTCAAACCATCTGGGGCGGCGCGGGCAAGCCACCCAGTCGCGATGTGATGCAGGCCGCAGCCAAAGCGGCACGCACTGAAATGCTGCAGCGGGTTCGGGAAAACCGTGCGACACAGGGCGAACGCAGCGGTCCCGCGAACGGACGCGGCAACGGCGGTGGGCGTGGGCCCCAAGGCCCGCGCGGCCACGCGAATGGCGCGCAAGCGCAACGTACACAAGGCCCGCGTGGTCCACAAGGCCACGGACAAGGTGGCAGCCGTGGCCCTGTCCGCGACCGCGAGCCCTTGGGTGACGCACAGCCCCGCAGCCATGAAGGCAGATTCACAGGCGGTGGTGCGGGAGAATTTCGTGCACCGCGCGCCACCGCAAACAGTCAACCCGACCCCATGCGCACCAGTGTCGATATGATGGCTGAACGCGGCGCTCGCCGCAGCTATGGCGGCGGCAACCGCACTGGATCAGGCAACGGAGGTGGCAATGGTGGTGGAGCGCGCTCGGGTGGCTTTGGTGGCGGGGGCAACCGGCCTCGTGGGGCGGGAAATTCTCGCGGCCCTTCTAGCCGATAAAACCTATTCGTCGGTCCACTGCGTGGGTCGGCGTGCCGTCGCACTGAAGCACCCCAAGCTCATTCAGCATGTGGTGGACTTTGCGTCCTTGCCCCCGTTGCCCAAAGTCGATGACTGTTTCGTCGCCTTGGGCACCACGATCAGGGCCGCAGGAAGTCGGGCTGCCTTTCGGGCCATCGATTTGGAAGCTGTTGAGGCACTGGCGCTTGCCGTACGTGCGCAAGGCGCTACAAAATTAGGAGTTGTCAGCGCCATGGGCGCAAACCCCCAATCACCCATTTTTTACAACCGGGTCAAAGGCGAGATGGAAACATCGCTGGCCCGCATGGGATTTCACCGGCTGGTCATTGCCCGCCCTTCCCTGCTGGACGGGCATCGCCAGCAATTGCAACAGACACCGCGCACCGGAGAACGCCTGGGTCTGGCGCTGATGCGTTACCTGCGCCCTCTTATCCCTGCCAACTACCGCGCGATCAGCGCACAAAGTGTTGCCATCGCCTTGGTTCAAATGGTTAAAGCAGACTCGCCCGGCATTGTTGTTGTGATGTCGGGTGATATGCAAGAAACTGCATAGTCCCCTTTTCGACCCACCCGGTTTCAGCCGCGAACGAAAAGGGTCATTAACTGGTCAGGGCCCACCTGGCGGCTCCAGTGGCCGTGCACCGTCGGATCAAATGTTGCTCCCTCAGGCAAAACATCGGCACTGTAGAAGTGCTGACCCGGCCCGAACAGGCGGGACACACCGCCTTGCAGACCTATTTCCATCTGCCCACCCAAAATGAAGCACCACTGCGGTGCGCCGGTGCAATGAAACGTGCTTTGAAAACCAACCGGGCTGACCCGCAACTGGTAGCCGCCGCAGGCAAACACATCCGACAACATGGACTGCGGACTTCCCTGGCCCAAAGCCAGCCTTTCTTCGCGGAACCGGGCGCGGCCATCACTATCGGTGAACAAAACAACTTTTACAAAATGTGTCATAAATGCAGCGCACAAAAAAAGCCTCCACCATCGTCCAGGCAGGCAGGGTACATACTAACCCGTTAATCCCATAATCGCAGTAGACTGAAACCGCTGGGCAGGGCAACTGCAGGTGTGCAGTATTCAGGAGAAAAAATGGTCCACGCGTTTTTGTTTCTGACGGGTTTGGTGCTGGGCGCGGCGCTGCTTTATTGGCGTAACGCAGCACAGGCACGCGAATTGCGGCGCATACCCAAGCAATGGCCCCTGAAGTCGCGCTCACTTGTTAATAGCGGCGAAAGACGGGTGTGGATTTGGCTGGTCAAAGTCATGTTTGACCACCAGGTCCTGGTCAAACTACCGGTTACCCGCTTCACTACACCCACCAATCAACAAGAGGCCGCACATTGGTACAAACTGCTCAACGGGGTGTACTGCACGTTCACGGTGTGTGATATCGATGGGCGCGTCGTGGGTTGCGTGGACGTTCCCGGGCCCAAGGGACTTTCGCTTGGCAATCAGACGCTCAAGCACACCCTGCTGTCCCAGAGTGGCATCCATTATTGTGTTGTTGATCCGGCCCATTTGCCTCAGCTGACCCAAATTCGCGCTGCATTCCTCGGCGAGCAATCGCTCAATGGCCGCCAGCCTTCACCTCTTGAGGAGCGCGTCAAAAATGTCAGCGAAAACTTGCACGCTGTTGTCACCCGCCAGCGTCACACCAAAAATAGCCAACACGCCTCCATTGACGGCGTTTCACACGGCGGTGCAGGCTATCCGGATAGCCGCCTGAATTCTGGCTGGGTTCAAGACTCGTTTCTCACTCCTCTGGACAGTCGATCTGCACCTCTAGGGTCCTGAGTCGATGGGCAATTTCCACACATCCTGTCTTGCCGACAGCGATTCAAACCGTATTAATTCGCTTGGGTGACGCACATGGGTTTGTTGATTCTGATTCTTGCTGCAGGTGTTTTTGTTGGATGTGGGGTCACGTATTTGCTGCTACGCAAACGCCGTCCACCCAATCCGAAGCCGTTCACGCCCCCCACACACGCCCGTCTCCAGGATTCCGACGAGGGCCACGCACCCACCACAACCGACAACTCAACCGTCATCGATCTGGACGCACAGCGCGAAGCGGCGGCGGCGCGCCTTCGGGATCAACGCGCGGCCTCTCGCGCCCAACGCGAAGCACAGCGCATTGCCGCCGAAGCCGAGGCCCAACGCGAAGCACAGCGCATTGCCGCCGAAGCCGAGGCCCAACGCGGCACGCAGCCGCCCCGCCCGCGGAAAGCGCTGCCGCCCCCCCAACGCGCGCCCACGCAGCCGCCCAACGCGAAGCGCAGCGCATCGCCGCCGAAGCCGAAGCCCAACGCGAAGCACAGCGCATCGCCGCCGAAGCCGAAGCCCAACGCGAAGCGCAGCGCATCGCTGCCGAAGCCGAAGCCCAACGCGAAGCGCAGCGCATCGCTGCCGAAGCCGCGGCCCAACGCGAGGCACAGCGCATCGCCGCCGAAGCCGAGGCCCAACGCGAAGCACAGCGCATTGCTGCCGAAACCGAAGCCCAACGCGTAGCTGCTGAACAAATTCAACAGCGAACGACGGCAAAGCCACCCAAGACACCCAAGACACCCGAGGAAACTATCGTCATGATCGTAGATGACTCCAAAGTGGGGCGCGTCAAGACAAACCGTTTTCTACTGAACCAGCATTTCCAATCCCAAATGGCGGAAGACGGCCTGGATGCCGTTCAAAAAATTGCGGCACAGATGCCAGACATTGTTATCACCGATGTGGAAATGCCTGGAATGGATGGTTTCGAGCTGACGCGGGAAATTCGACGCAATCCCGCAACGGCGCATCTGCCGGTGATCATTATTTCGGGCAACGACGAAGGATATGCCGCACGGGCGCAAGAAGTGGGTGCCGATTTGATACTGGGCAAACCCTACTCAGAAACCGACATGGCTGCCCACCTCCACCGCTTCATGCAAAACGGTCGGTAGCCGCCCGCGGGAAGGCGAAATTGGGTCGCAGCCCACTATTTCAAGCCTGTGCCCCACGCAAAAATAGTGGATGATTTTTGCTTGAATTCCCGCGATTTGGATGCAGCTTATTGGCAAGCGGCAATCGTTGTGAGGGCCGCGCAGAGCCCCAGGAGTCCACCATGTTTTTTGCCGCAGCCACATCCACCCCCATTCGTCGTACTGTGCCGGTTTCTGCCGGACAAACGCTGGAACGTTTTCTGAATCAGGCCCCGCGTTCAGCCCACCCACGTGATTGCGCGTATACGCAAGACGAAGCCACCTTCACCCTGTCGTTGGACGTACCCGGCGTATCCAGAGAACAACTCGCTATTACCATTGACGGGGCCTTGGTGCGCGTTCATAGCAAGGACACTGCGCCACGCAGCTACCGCGTGGCCTACGAGTTGCCCCAGGAAATTGACGCCGCATCCAGCCAGGCCAAACTGGAAAATGGCGTATTGAACCTGAAGTTGGCAAAAAAAGCGCCCGTGCGCACCGACTGCGAATTGGTGATTCATTGACCGCTTGTACCCACCGCCCAAGTTGCTGCACAAACCAACCATGTGGTGGGTCATCCATCCGGCATAAAAGACACCGCGCTGTCAAGCCGCCCCGTGCAAACGGTTCAGTGGCCAGCGCGGCTTGACATCAAAGGAATAGGTTTTTTCAGCCCGCTCCAGAGCGCTTTGCAGCCGCATGGCGGCGGCCATGGCAATCATGGCGCCGTTGTCGGTGCACAAATGCAGTTCCGGGTAATGCACCCGGACGCCACGCTTGGCGCATTCGGCATCAAGGTGCGCACGCAACTGGCGATTGGCCCCCACACCACCGGCCACCACCAGCCGCCGCAAACCCGTTTGCCGCAGCGCCACCAGTGATTTCTTGACCAGCACGTCCACAATCGCCGCCTGGGTAGATGCGGCCAAATCACGGCGCGCAGTTAGCGGCAGCGCCTCATAACCTGGCACCGATCCGTTTGCCGAAGTGCCAACTGCGGCACCGCTCATCGGTTCGCCTTGCGCGGTATGGGAGGCCACCATGCGCTGCGCCTGCACCAGTACTGCCGTCTTCAGACCGGCAAACGAAAAGTCCAGATTGCCGCTGTGCAGCAAGGGGCGTGGCAGCTTGTAGGCCTCGGCGTCGCCCTGCTCGGCCAGCTTGGACAGTGCCGGGCCACCGGGGTAGGCCAAACCCATCAGTTTGGCCGACTTGTCAAACGCTTCGCCTGCGGCGTCGTCAATGGTTTCGCCCAGGATCGCGTAGTGACCCACACCATCCACCCGCATCAACTGGGTGTGCCCGCCAGAGACCAGCAAGGCCACAAACGGGAACTGCGGTGGATCGGCACTCAAAAACGGCGACAACAAATGCCCCTCCAGGTGGTGCACCCCCAGCACCGGCTTGTCCAGCGCGGCCGCCAGCGCGCAGGCTACGCCAGCCCCCACCAGCAAGGCGCCGGCCAATCCAGGGCCACGGGTAAAGGCCACTACATCCACCTGGTCCAGGCTGCACCCCGCCCCGGTCAGCACCTGCTGCGTCAACGGCAACACCCGGCGGATGTGGTCGCGGCTGGCCAATTCCGGCACCACACCACCAAAGGCCTGGTGCATGTCGATTTGGCTATACAGGGCATGCGAAAGCAGCGTGGGCAGGCCCGCCCCCTGGTATTGCACCAGGGCCACACCTGTTTCGTCGCACGAAGACTCAAATCCCAATACCCGCATGTTGCCCTCCCAGAGCGGGCAAGTGTAGAACATGCCCCATCGACCACGTCGGCATACGCCCTGCTGTTGGCAGGCCTGGGCGTGATGGGTGCCGTGGCACGCCGTCGCAAGGCGCAGCAAGCCTGATTGCTGGCAACCCCCGCATGACGCGCGGCACCTTCGGGTGCCGTTTTTTTTGGCGGTTCGGGTTACCGGAACCGGCGCCAAGCCATCGGCGGAAGTACACCTGTTCATCTGGCCCGATTTTTGCGACACGAATGGCATGCTCAAGGACCTTCGCATTGTCGTCATCTCCCCCGAGTTGCGGGTTCAGGACCCCAGCGACACCCACGCACTGGCGCAGGCAGAGCGTTCGCGCAGTCTGCGCATTGTGTTGCTGGAACACGGCTACAACCTGGTAGCGGTACTGCCGGGCGACGGATTTTTGAGCGAACGCCTGACCCAGTTGCAGCCGGACCTGATCATGGTGGATGCACAAAGCGAGGCCCGCGATGCACTGGAACATGTGGTCATGGCCACGCGCGATGCCCGCCGCCCCATCGTGATGTTCACCAACGATGACGACAGCAACAACGCCCGCGCAGCCGTAGCAGCCGGGGTTTCGGCCTACGTAGTTGCCGGCCTGCAGCCCGAGCGCATACGCCCGATTCTGGACGTCGCGCTGGCGCGCTTTGCGCATGAACAGGCGCTGCGCGAAGAACTGGCCACTGCACGCAGCGAGCTGCATGAACTATCGACCGCGCTGCAGGACCGCAAGGTGATCGACCGGGCCAAAAACCTGCTGATGCAACGCCAGCAACTCAGCGAAGAAACCGCCTACGCCAGGCTGCGCAAGACGGCCATGGACAAAAATCTCAAAATAGTCGAAGTCGCCCAGCGCATGCTCGACGTCGCCGACCTGCTGGGCTGAGCAAACCCGCGGGCTTGCCATCGCCGGGCACGGCATTGCACCACTGGTCGTCGCATACAAAACCCGCATGGGACACGTGGCGCCTATTCTGGTGCATCGCACAAATGCAGTGCACAGCACCCGGCATAGCGAAACGAAGCGGGGGCAACCCGCGTTGCCGCTGCGCGGGCAGCTGGCAATTTCGCAGCCCTACCCCCTGTATTAGTTGGCACAAAGTTTGCATTAACCCCTACAAGACCGGCAACGGTCGTGCACTGGACCCCATCCAACGGCGGGTGGGGTTGCATGCAAAAGGACAAAGGCGTCCCCACGGGTTCACTTGCGCATTGCGCGGCGAACCCTGTGTGGACGCCTTTTTTGTTTTTGTAGTTCACATAGGAGCTTTGCCATGACTGATCTTCTGAAATTCCCACTCAACCGCCGTGCGGTACTGCAATCCGCGGCTGTCGGCGCCCTGGGCATCACCCCGGCCCTGCGCGCCGCCGTGTATGCCGCAGGTTCCGACGCACCGGAAAAAGCCGAAGTCAAGATCGGCTTCATTCCCTTGACCGACTGTGCCAGCGTGGTCATGGCTTCGGTGCTGGGATTTGACAAAAAATACGGCGTCAAGATCATCCCCAGCAAGGAGGCCAGCTGGGCCGGTGTACGCGACAAACTGGTCAACGGCGAGTTGGACTTTGCCCACGTGCTCTACGGCCTGGTCTACGGCGTGCACCTTGGCACGGCAGGCCCCAAGAAGGACATGGCCGTGCTGATGAGCCTGAACAACAACGGCCAGGCCATCACATTGTCGAAAGCGCTGGCCGACAAGGGCGCAGTCGATGGCCCCTCGCTGGCCAAATACATGGCTGCCAATAAGCGGGAATACACCTTTGCAGGCACCTTCCCCACCGGCACCCACGCCATGTGGATGCACTACTGGCTCGCCGCCGCCGGCATCAATCCCCTGCAAGGCGCCAAGCTGATCACCGTGCCACCACCCCAAATGGTGGCCAATATGCGGGTGGGCAATATGGATGGCTTCTGCGTGGGAGAACCCTGGAACCACCGCGCCATCATGGACGGCATTGGCGTCACGGCCAACACCACACAGGACATCTGGAAAGACCACCCGGAAAAGGTACTGGGCACGACCGCCGATTTTGTCAAGAAGTACCCCAACACCACCCGTGCCGTCATGATGGCCGTTCTGGAAGCCAGCCGCTGGATCGACGCCAGCCTGTCCAACAAACTCAAGATGGCGGAAACAGTCGCCGAGAAGAGCTACATCAACACCGGTGTGGATGCCATCAACCAGCGCATTCTGGGCCGCTACCAGAACGGCATGGGCAAGACCTGGGATGACCCCAACCACATGAAGTTCTTCAACGACGGCAAGGTCAACTTCCCGTACCTGTCGGACGGCATGTGGTTCCTGACCCAGCACAAGCGCTGGGGCTTGATGAAAGACCACCCCGACTACCTGGCCGTGGCCAAGCAGGTCAACCAGATTGATCTGTACAAACAAGCCGCAGGTGCGCTGAACATTTCCATACCCAAGGATGTGATGCGCACATCCAAACTGATGGACGGCGTGGTCTGGGACGGCAAGGACCCCAAGAAATACGCCGACGGTTTCAAAATCAAAGCCTAGGAGATCACCATGGTAAGCGCAGTATTCCACTCCCCCCTGGCAGCCGCCACCGAGAGCATTGCTATGAAAAAAGAAGCACCTTCCGCACACCCAGCAAGCGCAAACGGCCTAAAAGCCTCTCAAACCTCGACCGGTTCCGCCGCCCCGCAGACGCCTGCACGGACACCGATCGACTGGCGGGGCCTGGTGCTGGCGGTGCTGCCACCCATCATGGGCCTGTGCCTGCTGATCGGCATCTGGGCGCTGGTCAGCGTCGGCACCAAGAACAGCATTCCCAGCCCGTGGGAAACCTGGCAACAGGCGTTGGAACTGTTCAGCGACCCGTTCTACCGCAAAGGCCCCAACGACCAGGGCGTGGGCTGGAACGTGCTGATGTCGCTGGAACGTGTGGCCGTGGGCTTTGGCCTGGCGGCGGCGGTGGGTATACCCGCCGGTTTTGCGATTGGCCGCTTTGAGTTTCTGGGCCGCATGTTCAACCCGCTGATCAGCTTGCTGCGCCCGGTGTCCCCCCTGGCCTGGCTGCCCATTGGTCTGCTGGTATTCAAGGGTGCCAACCCGGCTGCCATCTGGACCATTTTCATCTGCTCGATCTGGCCCATGGTCATCAACACCGCAGTGGGTGTGCAACGGGTGCCACAGGACTACATGAACGTGGCCCGCGTGCTGAATCTGAGCGAGTGGAAGATCGTTACCAAGATCCTGTTCCCCGCCGTGCTGCCCTACATGCTGACCGGTGTGCGCCTGGCCGTAGGCACCGCCTGGCTGGTGATTGTGGCTGCCGAGATGCTGACCGGTGGTGTGGGCATTGGCTTCTGGGTCTGGGACGAGTGGAACAACCTGAACGTCAAGAACATCATCATCGCCATCTTCGTGATTGGCATCGTGGGTCTGATTCTGGAATATGCGCTGATCAAAATTGCAACAGCGTTCACATTTGAAGAAGTGAAGAACTAGGGACTTTGCGGGACAGATCTTTCGCTCTGTCTTCAACTGATTAGGAAACATCATGCAAAAATTCATTGAAATCCACAACGTGGCGCAAACCTTCAAAACCAAGAAGGGCCTGTTCCCGGCGCTGCGCAATATCAACCTGACGGTTGCCAAGGGTGAGTTTGTGGCGCTGATCGGCCACTCGGGCTGCGGCAAATCCACGCTGCTGAACCTGATTGCCGGACTGACCACCCCCACCGAAGGCACCCTGCTGTGCGCCAACCGCGAGATTGCCGGCCCCGGCCCCGAGCGCGCGGTGGTGTTCCAGAACCACTCGCTGCTGCCCTGGCTGACCTGCTTTGAAAACGTGTACCTGGGCGTGGAGCGTGTCTTTGGCCCCGGCTCCAAAAACGCCGGTGCACCATCCGAGAGCAAAGCCCAGCTCATGGAGCGCACCCACGCCGCACTGGCCCTGGTGGGCCTCACCCCTGCCGCCCAAAAACGCCCGGGCGAGATCAGCGGCGGCATGAAGCAGCGCGTGGGCATTGCCCGGGCGCTGGCCATGGAGCCCAAGGTACTCCTGATGGACGAACCTTTTGGTGCACTGGACGCCCTGACGCGTGCCAAGCTGCAGGACGAACTGCTGGAAATCGTGGCCCGCACACACAGCACGGTGGTCATGGTGACGCACGATGTGGACGAGGCCGTGCTGCTGAGCGACAAGATCGTCATGATGACCAACGGCCCCGCCGCCACCATTGGTGAGGTGCTGAGCGTGGACCTGCCCCGCCCCCGCAACCGCGTGGCGCTGGCCGACAGCCCGCAGTACCTGGCCTACCGCAAAGCCGTCATCGACTTCTTGTACACCCGCCAGGCGCACGTGGAGAAAGCCGCTTAACACCGCCCCCACCCGGTGGTGCCGTGCCCTCTTGGTGCACTGCACCAATTTGGGATGCACCAGCCGCGCGAAGAGACGCAGCGGCCGCCAAATAATTGCGCCCTGGGTTGGCATGCTTTTCGCTCTGCAGTGGTGCATTGACATTCTCACCATAAGGGCTCCCTCCATGGCTGCATTCCGCACCTTTCTCAAAGCAGGCCACGCACCCACGCTGTTTGCCGCATTTCTGTACTTCACCTACTGCTGCGGCGTGTGGGTAACCAACGGGGCCATGGCGCCGTTTATCAAAGAATCGCTGCAATTGAGCCCGGCCCAGGTGGGCTTCATGCTGTCGGTGCCCATTTTTGCCGGCGCCATCATGCGTTTTCCGCTGGGGGTCATCGCCCAGTACATTGGCCGCAAAAACGCCACCCTGGTCGAAATGGGCGGCATCGCCATTGCGCTGGGGTTTGGCTACTTCTTCGTCGAATCCTTCAACGATTTGCTGGCCATGGGCGTGCTGCTGGGCATTGCCGGTGCCAGCTTTGGCGTGGCGCTGTCACTGGGCTCCGGCTCGTTTCCGGCGCGCTACAAGGGTCTGGCCATGGGCTTGGTCGGTGCGGGCAATGTCGGCACATCCATCTCCGCGCTGTTGGCACCCCAGCTGGCCATGGCCTATGGCTGGAAAACCGTGTACGGCATTGCCGCGCTGGGCCTGATCGTGCCGGTGCTGGTGATGATTGTGTTTGCCCAGGAGCCCGACGACGTGGACAACCACGCCAAATTCAAAGACCACATTGCCTGCCTGTTCGAGAAAGACGGCTGGGCCTTCTCCATCATCTACGCCGTCACCTTTGGTGGATTTATCGGCCTCATCACCTTTTTGCCCAGCTACTACTACGACCAGTTTGGCGTCAGCAAGGTGCAGGCCGGGCAACTGACCATGCTGGCGGCCTTCATGGGTGCGGCCACGCGCATTTTTGGCGGCTGGATTTCCGACCATTGGGGCGGCATCAACACCCTGACCGCGGTGCTGGGGATCATTTCCGTCACGCTGGTGCTGTGCGGCCTTGCCGGCGACTCGCTGGTCGCCACCACACTCTTGCTGCTGGTGTGTTTTGCCGCCCTGGGCGCGGGCAACGGCGCGCTGTTTCAACTGGTGCCACTGCGCTGGCCCATGAGCACGGCGGTGGCCGGCTCCATGATTGGCGAAATCGGCGCCCTGGGCGGTGGCCTGGTGCCCAATGTGATGGGCCTGTCCAAACAGTATGCCGGCACCTACCTGTGGGGCTTTGTGCTGTTTGCGCTGCTGGCGCTGGGGGCACTCACCATGATGCGCTCCATGCAGATCCGCTGGACCCGCACCTGGGCTGAAAAGGGCGGTCGCGCACGCAGTGCGTGATTCTCGCGCAGCGCGATAGAACGCGAAGCGTTCGTACCGCCCTTTCAGCGCAGGCTAACTTTGCTTTGGCAAAGTTAAGCGCAGCGTGCCGAAGCTACAAAGGGGGCCGGGCGCGCAGCGCCTGACGTTTTAGAACATATAAGAAAAACGCCATTTGCGCTTGCTGGACGTGCTCAAGCAGCTATGACTTTAATAGCAAATAGCCAGAAACCAACGCCCCCGTGGTGTGTCATTCACCATACAAATAGAGCGTGTAGGTGTTGAGCAAATAGGTGGCCAGCAAGCCCAGGCTAACCCAGCTGACGGCACGCAGAACGCGCCCGCGTGGTTTGAAGAACAAGCCCACCATGGCCAGCCCGGTCATGGTGATGGCTGAACTGATGGTGACCGCGTGTACCGGCGACACATCGGCCAGCAATACGCCGGGGTGGTAGAAGAGGTCGTCTACGGCAATGATGGCCACGTTAAACAGGTTGCTGCCCAGCAAGTTGCCTATGGCCATGTCCAGCGCCCCCATGCGCAAGGCCGACAAGGTGACCGCCAGTTCGGGTAGAGAGGTCGCCATGGCCACGAACAGGCTACCCACGAATGACTTGTTCCAGCCCATGGCGCCAGCCAGATTGGTGGCCACAAATGGCAGCCACACGCCGGCAGCGGCCACCACGCAGGCCGCCAAAGCAAAGCGGGTCACGGCGCTGCGCAGTTCGGGCACAGCGGCACCATTATCCGGCGTGTCGGCGCTGGCGTGGTCACGCTCGTAGGCAAACACGGTGCGCATGGCCACCAGGTACAGCGCCAGCAAGAGGGGGGTAGCCAGACTGAAACCCAGTGGCGTGGTAGTGGCCACCAGCGCCGTGGTGGAGGACGGCTTGACCTGGCTCAACAGCAGACTCACCAGCGTAAAACCCAGCATCACCACCCCGAATGCCCCTGCAAGGGCATGGCCCAGGCTGGCCCGGTGCCAGACCGGTTGTGGACGAAAGAACAAATCAATCAGCACCAGAAACGCCAGGTTCACCACGCAACTCCCCATGGCATCACCCACTGCGAGGTTGGGCGCATGGGCCAGCGTAACACTGGTGATGCCGGTGGCCAGTTCCGGCAGCGAGGTCACCGTAGCCAGCAGGGCCAGCCCGATCCAGCTACCGGACAACCCCGTGCGCCGGGCAATGGCATCGCCGTTGCGCGACAGTGAATAGCCCGCCGTGCCAATCAACGCCGCGCAGGCGCCGAACTGAAGCCAAATCAGTGTCACCGCAGACATGGGGGTGAAAGTGGGCCAAGGCAGCGTTACAACAGGCGGAACGCCAAAACAGCCGTCAGCGTGGGCGCCATTGCCGCCACCAGCAAGCCCAGGGGGTGAATGGCCTCGTCTTCAAAATTGCCACGCAATATGGCGAAACCCGCCGGATTGGGGGCGTTGGCAATCACCGTCAGCCCCCCGCCGGTGACGGCTCCCGCAACCAGCGCGTGTTTGAATTCGTCACTGAGCCCCTCTACCAACGAGCCCAGGTAGGTCAACGCCGCATTGTCGGTCACAGCCGTGAGTGCGGTGGCGCCAAAAAACACGGTGGTGGCGTCCATGCCGCGCAACAGGGGCTCCAGCCACCATTGCTGCTGCCCGCCCAGCACCACCAGACCGGCCAGAAAGAACGCCACCAGCAGACCCTCGCGCAACAACAGCCGCTCGTCCTGGAACTGCGGATAGGCATGCGAAAAACCGATGAAGAACAAAAAGAGCCCCATAAACGCTGCCGGATGGTGCGCAAAGGCCACCACACCGGCCAGAAAAACCAGGTGCACCAGCAGCACCCACACCGGCATTTTGGCGTTGTCCGCCCTTGCGGTTTTGGGCAAGTGGCCCAATTCGCGTTTAAAAACCAGCGTAGTGACCAGCGCGTTGACAAACACGGCGACGGCCGATTTCCAGCCAAAGTGGGCCAGCATGTACCAGCTATCCCAGTTCCACTTGGCGGCCACCATCAGCACCGGCGGCGCGGCAAACGAGGTCAGCGTGCCGCCAATCGACACATTGACAAACAAAACGCCCAAGGTGGCGTATTTCAGCTTGGTCGACACACCCACACCAAATATGCGGTCGCGCAACATCATGGCGGCCAGCGTCATGGCAGCCGGCTCGGTGATGAAGGAGCCCAGCAGCGGCAAAAACGAGAGTGCCACAAAATAAAACGCCATGCCCCCGCTGAACGGGACAAAGCCGGCGATCACATTCACACTTTTTTGCGCCAGGTGCAATATGGCCCGGCTGCCCGCCACCACCACAATGGCAAACACAAACATCGGCTCGGTGAAGTTGCGCGTATCCAGGTAGTGCGTGGCGGCAGCCGTGCCCTGAATGCCGACCATGGCAAACATCAGCACCATGGCCCAAAACCCGAAGACCACCTCCACCTCCCCCAACATGTGCCACAGACCGGCATGGTTGGGCCTTTGGTGGGCCAGGGATTCAAAGAATTTGGTCGAAAAGGTGTGGATCAGGGCAACTGCAAACAGCCCCGCGCCTACCCATTGCATGGTGGTCATGATTGGTCCTTCTTGGATGGCTTGATGGATTTTGCCTTGCTGCTGGTGGCCGCTGCCGCACGCACCTCCAGCTGAACATCGTCCACACTCTTAAGGCCGGCCCGGACCGCCAGACCCAGGCGCAGGCGCTGTTTTTCGGCTGCGTTCAAAGGTTCGGCAAGCTGGAGTTGCACCAGCAGCAGTGGGCGCGCCCCCCCGGGGAATTCTGCGCTGACAGGAAGGTCGGCCGCGCGGTAACCCGAGGTCACGGCAATGTGCAAGGCCGCTGGAAACTGCACGGCAATTTCGCGGTACATGTCGTGCAGCG
This sequence comes from Candidatus Aalborgicola lynettensis, assembly GCA_016719405.1. Lineage (GTDB taxonomy): Bacteria > Pseudomonadota > Gammaproteobacteria > Burkholderiales > Burkholderiaceae_C > Allorhodoferax > Allorhodoferax lynettensis. The sequence continues at coordinate 264,983 of JADJZE010000001.1, read as the reverse complement.
GCAGTTGCATTTGCGCCGCTTTGCGCAAGTCCGCCAATTCCTTTTGCAGCGTGGCAATACGTGCCTCACGGACCCCGATTTCGGTCTGGTTGGACTGGACAAAGTCCCGCAAAATATCGGCCTTGACCGCATTGATGTCGGGCATCACCTGCCCGGACTGCGCCAGCACCAGCTTGGCATTGCCCAGTGCATAGTCCGCCAAGCGCAGTTGCATGGCATCCATCGCCGCATCCGATACGCGTTCACCCGCCAGCGTGACCTGGATTTGCCGGCTGGGGTAGTCCGCGGCCTGCGACAGTACCAGCACATTCGGGTTGGCCCGAATCACCTCCGTGACAAACCGCGCGCTGTTGCGATCAAACCATTCCTTTTGCACCAGATTGGTAGCCAGGTACACACTGGGCCCCAGCGTCATCACCACCACCACCCCAATCACCGTGCGGCGCTTGATGCGGGAACGGTCTTCCAGCAACCTGATGCTGGGCAGTTGCATCATGCGCACCATGACCAGGGTGGCAATCGCAATAAACACGCAATTGATGGCAAACAGGTAAAGGGCACCGCCAAAATACTGCCAGTTGCCGACCGCCAGGCCGTAGCCCGCCGTACAGAGCGGCGGCATCAACGCGGTCGCAATGGCAACCCCGGGAATCAGATTCGATTTGATACGCCGCGTCGCCCCAATAGCCCCGGCCAATCCGCCAAAAAAGGCAATCAGCACATCCCAAATAGACGGTGTGGTGCGCGCCAGCAGTTCCGAGTGGGCTTGCGAAAGCGGTGTTATCAGAAAATAGGCCGTGGACGCCAGCAAACTCAACAGCGTAGCCAACCCCAGGTTAAACATCGATGAGCGCATCAGGGCCGAATCGTTAATGCCCGCCCCATACCCGAGGGCCATGATGGGGCCCATCAAAGGCGATATCAGCATGGCGCCGATGATGACTGCGGTGGAATTGACGTTGAGCCCGATGGACGCAATCAAGATGGCAAGAATGAGCACCCACAGCGTGGTGCCGCGAAATTCTGCACCGCAGCGAAATGTTTCGTCGATTTCCGACGCATCAGCCTGGTCTGGCTGCAAATCAAAACGGGCATGAAAACGCTGCCGCCAAATATCCAGACTCATAACAATTACCTTTGTGTGGGGGGGGTGCTGCAACCGCGCGAAACGTCACAGTTGCGCCAGGGGTGTTTCTTCTGCCGCTTCATCGGCGTTGAGCAGGCCAATGAGTTGCCCCAAATCGGCATCCAGACGCTGCAAAGTATCGGCGCTCAAACTCCCCAGTGCCTGCGGCAGCACACCCTCAAACGGGCCGGGGACTTGTTGGAGCAAGCTGGCACCGGCCGGCAAAATGGTAAGGCACACATTGCGCCGGTCACCCGGGGCTTTTTCCATGCGGATGAGTTCCTTGCGGAGCAAGGCCTTGATCAAATTGCTGGCCGTGGACTGGTGAATGTCCATGTGTTTTGCCACCTCGCCCATGCCCAGGCCGGGCTTGGCCTGAATCAGACTCAGCGCCCAAACCTGTGCACCGCCCAGGCCCACTTGTTTTTCCATATGCCGAAAATGGGTGCGCACCGCGTTAAAAACGACCCTGAAGCGGCGCAATACTTTGGCGGGGGTGACGGTTTCAACGGGCGTGCGTAACGCAGTCTTCATGACTTGGGCAAGGATGTGGGTGAAACTTCGATGATAAAGGGTTCACATGACGCACCCAGTGCCATTGCCACCGGCCACTGCGCACCAGCGGCCTGCTTCACTCCACCGCCAGTTGCTCCCGCAGCTTTTTCATCAGCAGGTCTTCAAAGGTGTAAAAACCCTTGTCGTACAGGGCCAATTCCCCCAGGGCAAAGGCCGCACCGGTGCCAAATGCCTCGCGCCGGATGGAGTCATGCGTGAGCCGCACCGTTTGGTACGGAAAGCCAAAAATAACCTCGTGGTGCCCCACAATGCCGCCCAATCGCAAAGAGGTTATTTTTTCCGAGCCCAGCTCCAGGCTTTGGGCAATTTTTCGGGCGGTGCCAGACACCTCGGTTTTTTCCTTGAAGTGCTGCTCCAGAATTTCAACGTCGGCAAACGGGGCAATGCTTCTCAACAATTTGGCCGCCATGATGAGAAAGTTGATTCCCAGGGTGATGTTGGGCGAGCACACAATACGGGTGTGCGCCCCCAGGCTACGGGCATAGTCCAGTTGGGGCTCGGTGTAGGCCGATATGGCACTGACCAGCATCATGCCCCTGCGCTGCAGCTCGGGCCCATAGTCCAACAAGGACTCCGGCACCGAAAAATCCACCAGGGCATCTACCGGGTGGGCATCGAGCCACCCAGAAAAGTCCATACCCTGCAGCCCAATGAGCGGAATTTGACTGCCTTCCAGCGTCTGGCCATGGGCACAGGGGCTACGCCGGGCCACCCAGCACAGCGCAAAACGCGGGTCTGCTTGCAACACCTGGGCCACCGCGCTGCCAGCCTTGCCGTAGCCGATAAGTCCTACCTTGATCATGGGTTTGTCTCCTTGGACTTGTTCTATCGAAGCAAAAACAGGTTTGCCGCAATGTAGCAGATACATTTGTTGCAATGTATGATGGCGACCACCAGACACCACGTTGGCGCCGCCAAGCCGTTGCGTTGCCGGTGGGCATTTTTGCCGGACTTCGACAAAAGGCATCCGCAGGCATTTGCCAACGCAACGTGGAGCACGTGACTGCTTTTACACCATTGGCAGACCACTGCACCCCTATGCGCGTGAGTTGAGGAGTAAACAAGATGCACAAAAGAATTCTGGCCGTGGTGGACGACCGGGCGGCCACCCCAGCGGCGATCCGGCATGCAATTGCAATGGCGCATGCACTTCGCGCAGATGTTTACTTCTTTTGTGTTTTGCCGCCGCCGCGGGAAACTTCAAATCCTGAAATGCAGTCTGGAACAGTACTTGCGCAAAATGAACTTCACAACGAAACGGCTGCACACGCCAAATCAATGCTTGCAGCCGCCAGTGCGTTGGCCGAAGATGCGGGCATCCTGAGTTTTCGGACAACGGGGTATGGTGCTGACAGTGCGCAATGCGTGTCCGATGCCGCGAAAAAAAAGCACTGCGACCTGATTGTTGTCGGGGCTGAAGATAAAAATCCCGTATTACAACTTCTCCAAGGAAGCATCGTGGCTGGATTGCTTTCAGTGGCACCGGTACCGGTGCTGGTCTGCCGGGAGACCCGCTTGCATGGAGGTTTCAACCACAAAACCAACGCGTCGGTCTATGCCAGACAACAGCACTGCGAAATGCGGGAGCGTCGTGGCCGGGAGGAAAATGACTGAGAAAAAAAGGGAGCCCCGAAGGGCTCCAAATTAACTCAATCACGCGTCAATCCCACTCAACTTCAACCAGATCGACGAACGCCATTGTATTGCATTGTTGCAAATGTATTTACCAAAAATCGCCCCCAGTTGGGCCAGAGCTTATGAACCGTTTGATTCAATGTGGGATTTTCTTGATCGCTTCATATGCAACCACAGCGGCCGCCCAACGGTGCGGGGCGACCTGTGCCAATGCCGAGGCATTGCTGGGTCTGTCGGAGCAGACGTTGAGGGCATCCATTCCCGAACTGCAGCGGGCACCCAAACCCGTGCAAGGGCCCCGCAATACACGCGGCAAGTGGGTATTGCAGGACTTTCATTTCGCAACCCAACCGTACACCGTTACCTACTTTATCGGCGCCGGTCAGGTAACCCGCATTGAGCTGCTCAGCAATGCCCCCACAGACCAATGCACACAACGCATTGCGTTTCAACTGGCTTTGGCGGAACTGGGCAAAACTTACGGTGAGAGCCAGGTTTTTGGCAGCTTTGAGGATGGCGGCAAATCAGCGCAATCGGTGGCCTTCAACTCGGAAACGGTGGATGTAGCGCTGCACTTCTCACGGTCCACAGACGCATGCACGACCCGCGTGATTTACAACATTCGCCAGGTCAAAAACGCCTCTGAACTGTAAAACGCCCGTTGGCATCCAACGGACCATAGCCCAGCAGCAAGCCCAGCCTAGGCCTTGGCCGAGAGCAAGGCACCGGCCATTTTGTCACTGGTCTTGAACACCGCCAGGTTGGTCAAAAACGCATTCTTGGCCTGCAACTGGGCCACGACATCGGTGGCCAGTGCCGCGCCCTCGGTGCTGGACTGGCGGGTGGCGGTGGTAACACCGCCGTTCGCCGCCTCCTTGTTGCTCACTTCCTGGCGGCGGAACTTTCCGGTGCTTTGGTTGGCCACGTTGTGGGCAGAAGAATCCAGCGCCGTTTGCGCGGCCCGCATGCCCGACAGGGCAACTGCCGAAGTGGAAACAGAGGAAGAGATGGAAACCATGGTGCAACTCCTGTACGTCAGCGAATGTAGGGCCCCAGCAGGTCACGGTAACGCGCCACGTTGTCGCGCAGCAGCGTGTCCATGCGGGAATACATATTCTCATCCATCGTCTTGCTGAAAACCACATACAAACCCAACGCATCGCCGGGCAGCTCCAGCACATTGAACTGCTGGGTGCCTCCCATGCGTTTAACCAGATACTGTGCGTTGGACAAGGTGGGCGCGTAGTAGGCATCGTGGCGCCCCAGCTCCAGCATCTTCAGCCCCCGGTTGAAATAATCATCCCCGGAAATGGACTGGAAACGGATGTCGAGCCCGTCAAAATAGGCGGGAATGATGGAAGCATGGGCGTGCCCCAGCGTCAGCCCCCGCAGTTGCTCCATGGCGCCCACCCGGCTCAACGGGTGCGACTTGCGCACCACCACGGCAGACCGCGTCAGAAACAGCGGGGTACTGGCGTAGCGGAACAGTTTTTCACGTTGCGGGTTCTTTGCAACCAGAAAAACCATGTCCATCTGCCCGTTTTCCAGTTCACGCAGGCAGCGGGCAAAATTTGCAACCCGCCATTCGATGGCACCCATGCCGCCGTGGCGCACAACAACCTCGTTGACAAAATCAACCACGGCACCCGCGGGCTCCTTGCGCTCTTCCACGATCACATGGGGCGACAACTCGTACACCCCAACCACCAGCGCCCACGCACTGGGCACCCACCACATTGCCATCCACACGGCCAACCATCGCATACCGCACCCCCACAACATGCCCCACGGCCACACGCATATCCCATGCATGCCATCAGCGGGGCAAGAAAAAAAGCCAAATCACCAGCAACACATTAAACAGCATAGACACCAACAGCGCCAGTTTCCACACCGCTGCCGGGTCGCGCTGCAGCAAGGGCGTGGCCGCGGGCGCCGTGAGCGACCGTGATGCGCCGCGTTGCAGTGCCAACAGCATTTCTTCGGCGGTCTCAAAGCGCTGGCGTTTGTCGCGGGCCACGGCCTTGCGCACCACATGGTCGAGCCACATCGGCACCTCGGGGTTGATACGGCTGGGGGCCACCGGGTCGCGGTAGTAGCGGCCCTTCTGGTAGGGCAGCACTTCGCCGTAGGGCAACTTGCCGGTCAGCAGCTGGTGCAGGGTGACGCCCAGCGCAAACAGGTCGCTTTGGGCATCGGGCAATTCCTCAGGCCCCTCACCGCCCTGCGCGCAATAACCCCATTGCTCGGGGTTGATAAAGCTGGGCGTACCCGCGTGCAGGCGGCGCATGGCCTCGCTCTCGCGCCCACTCAGGGCCACACCCAGGTCCAGCACGCGCAGCACCCCATCGGCCCCCAGGTGCAAATTGGCGGGTTTGATGTCGCGGTGAATGACACACTGGCGGTGCAAATGGCACAGGGCCTGCGCGGTCTGGGTGGCGGCGCTGACCGCCTGCTGCACCCCCAGCCGGTGGGCCTTGTGCAGCAATTGCTCCAGCGTTTCACCGGCGTGCCACTCGTACAGCAGATAAAACGCACTGCGCGCCTGGGCGTTGGCCAGGCCCAGGTGCACGTTGACCAGGTGCGCCGCCGCCCGGCCCGACTGCATGCGCTGCGCCAGCCAGGCTTCGTGGGCTAGCATGGCGCGCTCCTCGGCATCATGGGCGCGCGCGGGGTTCAAGGTTTTGAGCACATACAAGCGCTCGTTGTCGGCCGTTGGGGCATCTTCCTTAACCTGGTACAGCACATTGATGCCGTTGTCGGCCACGGTTTGCACCACGCGCCAGCCATCCAGCACCTCGCCCACCCGCAAACGCGACGGAATCGGCAAGTCCAGCGCCAGGCGTTTGGCATCAATCAGGGTGGACTCCATCAGGCCCTGCACCCGCACCACCAGGGCGGTGAGGTTGTCGTCGCTGCCATCGGCCAGGGCCATGTCGACCAGCTTGCGGCACCATTCTTGTGCACCGGTGTCGGGAGACCCTGCCACCAGCGTGCACAGGCGTTTGTCAAACACGTCGCTGCGCACGGTTCCGTGCACACCGTCGGTGACCAGCACAAACACATCGCCCACCAGCAACTCGCCTTGCAGGTAGTCCACCACCACATGGTCTTCAATGCCCACGCAGCGCAGCAACTGGTGTTTCAGGTCCGGATGGTGCGCCACATGGTCTTGCGTGAGTTGCTGGCTGCGCCCGGCGCGCACCAAATAGGCGCGCGAATCGCCCACGTGCGCCAGGGTGTACGACTGCCCGCGCAGCACCAGCGCGGTGAGTGTGGTCAAGCCCATGGCCGGTTGGCGGCGGCGGTTGACGCCGGCCAGCCAGCCATTTTGGGCACCAATAATGCGGTCCAGCGCCACCGTGGTGTCCCAGGTTTCGGGCGTGCCGTAGTAATCGCGCACCAAACTGGTGACTGTGGTCTGCGCCGCCTCGCGTCCCATGCCACCGGCGCTCACACCGTCGGCCACAGCAACGATGGAGCCCATGCCCTCCTCCCCTTTTTGGGGCAAAAGGGCGGCACAAAAGTCTTCGTTGCTGTCTTTACGGCCTGCCAGGGTGACAAAGCCAATGTCGAGTTCAAATGCCATATTGCACTTTAAGCAAGTTCAGGGCCGGGCGCGCCTGCACCCTCTCAATAGCCCCTACTGGTGTCAAAGGCCAAACAACGCAGGAACGGTAACGTACCCAACGCACCAACATGGCACGATGTTTGCTCAATACCCTGCATATTGACCTTTGGAGTGTTCCCGTGAAGAAATCAAAACTGGTAATGGTGGGCAACGGCATGGCAGGTGTGCGCACCCTTGAGGAATTGCTCAAAATCGCCCCCGACCTGTACGACATTACGGTGTTTGGCGCCGAACCGCACCCCAACTACAACCGCATTCTGCTCTCGCCGGTGCTGGCCGGGGAGCAGACCATTGACGAGATTGTGCTCAACCCCTGGGACTGGTACACCGAGAACCACATCACCCTGCACGCCGGTAAAAAAGTGGTGTCGGTCGACCGCGTGCGCCGCATGGTGCGCGCCGTCGATTCCGAAGGTGGCGTGACCGAGGCCGAATACGACCGCCTGCTGCTGTGCACCGGCTCCAAACCCTTCATCCTGCCCATTCCCGGCAAAGACCTGAAAGGGGTCATCGCCTACCGCGACATTGCCGACACCAACGAGATGATCGAAACCGCCAAGCACTACAAAAAAGCCGTGGTGATTGGCGGCGGCCTGCTGGGCCTGGAAGCCGCCAACGGCCTGATGTTGCGCGGCATGGATGTGAGCGTGGTGCACGTCATGCCCACCCTCATGGAGCGCCAGCTCGACTCCGTGGCCGGCAAGATGCTGGAAAAATCCCTCAAAGACCGGGGCCTGACCTTCCTGATGGGCGCGCAAACCCAAGAACTGGTGGGTGGTGCGGATGGTCGCGTCACCGCAGTCAAGTTCAAGGACGGAACGGAAGTGGCCGCCGACCTGGTGGTGATGGCGGTGGGCATTCGCCCCAACACCGAGCTGGCCGAAACCATGCGCCTGCACTGCAACAAGGGCATTGTGGTCAACGACACCATGCAAACCACCACCGACGGGCGCATCTACTCGGTGGGCGAGTGTGCGGCGCACCGTGGCGTTGCCTACGGTCTGGTGGCGCCCTTGTTTGAACAGGCCAAAGTGGCGGCCAACCACCTGGCGCTGTACGGCATTGGCCGCTACACCGGCTCGCTCACCAGCACCAAACTCAAGGTCACCGGCATCGACCTGTTCAGCGCGGGCGAGTTCCAGGGCGGCGAAGGCACGGAAGAGATTGTCATGAGCGACCCCTTTGGCGGCGTCTACAAAAAGCTGGTGCTCAAAGACGACAAGCTGGTGGGTGCCTGCCTGTACGGCGACACCGTGGACGGCAGTTACTACTTCAAACTGCTGCGCGAGGGCCGTAGCGTGGCTGACATCCGCGACAAGCTGATGTTTGGCGAGAGCAACCTCGGCGAAGGCGGCCACGAAGGCCATAACAAGGCCGCCAGCATGCCCGACAGCGCCGAGGTGTGCGGCTGCAACGGCGTCACCAAAGGCACCATCTGCAAGGCCATCAAGGAAAAAGGCCTGTTTACCCTGGACGAGGTGCGCAAACACACCAAGGCCAGTGCCAGCTGCGGCTCGTGTACCGGCTTGGTAGAACAAATTTTGATGTTCACCGCCGGTGGCGATTATTCGGCCAGCCCCAAAACCAAGGCCATGTGCAGCTGCACCGATTACGGCCACCAGGCCGTGCGCGATGCCATTCTGAGCAGCAAGTTGCTGACCATTGCCGATGTGTTCAAGTTTATGGAGTGGAAAACCCCCAACGGCTGCTCCAGCTGCCGCCCGGCGGTGAACTACTACCTGATCTCCACCTGGCCCAAAGAGGCCAAAGACGACCCGCAAAGCCGTTACATCAACGAGCGCAGCCACGCCAACATCCAGAAAGACGGCACCTACTCCGTCATTCCCCGCATGTGGGGCGGCGAGACCACGGCCAGCGAGTTGCGCCGCATTGCCGACGCGGTGGACAAGTACAAAATCCCCACCGTCAAGGTCACCGGCGGCCAGCGCATCGACCTGCTGGGCGTCAAAAAAGAAGACCTGGTCAACGTCTGGAAAGACATTGGCATGCCCAGCGGCCACGCCTACGCCAAGGCCCTGCGCACAGTCAAAACCTGCGTCGGCAGCGAATGGTGCCGCATGGGCACGCAAGACAGCACGCAAATGGGCAAGGACATGGAGCGTGCCATGTGGCGCATGTATGCACCGCACAAGGTCAAGTTTGCCGTGTCGGGCTGCCCGCGCAACTGTGCCGAGGCCGGTATCAAGGATGTGGGCGTGATCGGCGTGGACAGCGGCTGGGAGCTGCACATTGCGGGCAACGGCGGCATCAAAACCGAGGTGGCGCACTTCTTCACCAAGGTCAAAACCAGCGAAGAGGTGCTGGAATACACCGGCGCCTTCATGCAGCTCTACCGCCTGGAAGGCTGGTACCTGGAGCGCACCGTGCACTACGTGAACCGGGTGGGCATGGACTACGTCAAGAAGAAAATTCTGGAAGACGAGGCCGGACGCAAAGCCCTGTGGGCCCAGTTGCAGGCCGCGCTGGAAGGCGAACCCGACCCCTGGTTTGACTTCCAGGAGGCGCAGGTGGACACGCGCCAGTTCGAAAAACTGTCGGCCTGAACCCCGATCGCGCTCCCAAAAGCCCGCTAAAGCGCCCCAAAAAGGCCCTTAAGCACCCCAATTTTTATAGATCAAATAGGCCATTTCCGCACGCCAGTCGTGCGGATACAGCTACAAAAGGAATAGCAAAATGAGTGAATGGAAAGCCATCTGCCGCGTTGAAGACATCCCCGTACTCGGCGCACGCTGCGTCGCCCGCCAGCAGGGCATGGACATTGCCGTGTTTCGCACCGAGCAGGACGAAGTGTTCGCCCTGCTCGACCGCTGCCCCCACAAGGGCGGTCCGCTGAGCCAGGGCATCGTCTTTGGCAACCACGTAGCCTGCCCGCTGCACAACTGGCACATCGGCCTGGGCACCGGCGTGGCCGCCGCCCCCGACGAGGGCAGCACGCCCACCTTCCAGGTCAAGCTCGAAGGCGGCGTGGTGCACCTGCATCAGAAAGAACTCGACAGCCACGCACTCGACCTGAAAGCCCCCGTGGCAGGGCCGGGCTGCAAACATGCGGTGGGATAAAAAGCCCGTTTGCGCGCATCTGGCGTGCGGGGGGCGCTATGAGAAACATAGCGATTAATGGGGATGCTGGGCTGTGGCGCTTGCAGCCTTCTCAACCTCGGGAGAAAACCTCTTCTTTGGCACATTCCTTGCGTCAGTTATTGATGCATATCAAGGAAAATGCCATGAAAGACGACACGCCCGCCCCTGCCCCCACGCAGACCCGCTCCACCTGCACCTATTGCGGCGTGGGTTGTGGCGTCATCATCGAATCAAGGGGCAGCCAGATTACCGGCGTGCGCGGCGACCCGGATCACCCGGCCAACTTTGGGCGCCTGTGTACCAAAGGCTCCACGCTGCACCTGACGGCCAGCGCCGCCATCACGCGCCAAGCCCGCTTGCTGGCGCCGCTGCAACGCCTGCAACGCGGTGGCGCGGCCACGGCCGTAACATGGGATCACGCGCTGAACCACGCCAGCGCACAATTTGCGCGCATCATCCACCAGCATGGCCCCGACGCCGTGGGTTTTTACGTCAGCGGCCAATTGCTCACTGAGGACTACTACGTCTTCAACAAGCTGGCCAAAGGCTTGATTGGCACCAACAACATCGACTCCAACTCGCGCCTGTGCATGAGCAGTGCCGTGGCTGGCTACAAGCAAACACTGGGCGCCGATGCGCCACCGGCCTGCTACGACGACATTGCGCACGCGCAGTGCATTTTTATAGCGGGCTCCAACACCGCCTACGCGCACCCCATTCTGTTTCGGCGCATCGAAGACGCCAAAAAAGCCAATCCGGCCCTGCGGGTGGTGGTGTGCGACCCGCGCCGCACCGACACCGCCGACTTTGCCGACCTGCACCTGCCCATACAACCCGGCACCGATGTGATGCTGTTCAACGGCATGCTGCACATCATGGCTCTGGAGGGCTGGCTGGACGAGGCCTACATGGCGGCCCACACCAGCGGTTTTGACGCCCTGAAAGACACGCTGCGCGACTACAACCCGTTTGTGGTGGCAGACACCTGCCGCATTACCAAAGAAGCCCTGCTGCAGGCCACCCGCCTGTTTGCCGGCATGCACCAGGGCAAAGGCGGCACCCGCGCGCCCACCTTGAGCCTGTATTGCCAGGGCCTCAACCAGTCCAGCAGCGGCACCGCCAAAAACACGGCGCTAATCAACCTGCACCTGGCCACCGGCCAAATTGGCAAAGTGGGCGCGGGCCCGTTTTCGCTGACCGGTCAGCCCAACGCCATGGGCGGGCGCGAGGTGGGTGGCCTGGCCAACCTGCTCAGTGCCCACCGCGACCTGGCCAACCCCGCGCACCGCGCCGAGGTGGCCGCGCTGTGGGGGGTGCCATCGATCCCCGAAAAGCCCGGCAAGACCGCTGTGGAGATGTTCCAGGCCGCCGCCGACGGCGAAATCAAAGCCCTGTGGATTGCCTGCACCAACCCCGCGCAAAGCATGCCCGACCAGGCCACGGTGCGCCGGGCGCTGGAGCGGGCCGAATTCGTGGTGTTGCAAGAAGCCTTTGCCACCACCGCCACAGCGCCCTATGCCGACTTGTTGCTCCCGGCCAGCGCCTGGGGCGAAAAAGACGGCACGGTCACCAACAGTGAGCGCCGCATTTCCCGCGTGCGCGCCGCGGTGGCCGCGCCGGGTAGCGCCCGCGCCGATTGGTCTATCGTGGTCGACTTTGCCCGCCGCCTGGAAGCAATGGGGGTCAGATCCAAATTCGGGTTCACCCAGCCGGCCCAAACCACAACCCTGGCACCGAATTGGGCGCTGACCCCCATTGCGGGTTCAAAGCCGAGCCTATTCCCCTACACCACCCCCGAGTCGATCTGGAACGAACACCGCGCCTCCACCCGCGGGCGCGACCTCGACATCACCGGCCTGGACTATGCCCTGCTCGAAACCCAAGGCCCGCAGCAGTGGCCTTGCCCTGCATACTCGGACAGCAGTGGTAGCCGCCACAGCGCAGGCCACACCGCAAACAGTGACGGCAGCACACAACCGTTTCGCCATCCACCGGACGGGTGACCGGCACCGCGCGGCTGTACACCGACGGCGTGTTCCCCACCGCCGACGGCAAAGCCCGCTTTGCCAACGTGGCCTACCAGGGTGTGGCCGAGCCCTGCGAGCCGCGCTACCCCCTGGCGTTGAACACCGGGCGCCTGCGCGACCAATGGCACGGCATGAGCCGCACCGGCACCCTGGGGCGCCTGTTTGGCCATGTGGCCGAGCCCTGCCTGGAAATGCACCCGCAGGACATGGCACAGCGCCAGCTGAGCCAGGGCGACCTGGCCTACGTCACCAGCCGCCGTGGCTCCCTGATCGTGCCGGTGCAGCCCAGCCCCACGCTGGCCCTGGGCCAAACCTTTTTGCCCATGCACTGGGGCCAGGAAGCCTTGAGTGGCGCCAGCAGCACCGGCAATGTACTCACCGGTGTCAACGCGCTAACCAACCCCGCCTATTGCCCCAGCTCCAAACAACCCGAGCTCAAACACACGGCGGTGAAGGTGCTGAAGGCCGAGCTGCCGTGGTCGCTGGTGGGCATGGCCTGGTTGCCCGAGGAACAGGCCCTGCAGGCGCGTGCCGCGCTCCAGGCCCTGATGGCGCAGTTTCCCTTTGCCAGCTGTACCCCGTTTGGTCGCGAGCGCAGCGGGCTGCTGTTTCGCGCCGCCGGACACCACGCACCGGCGGACGCCATTCTGGAGCGCATCGAAGCCTTGCTGGGCCTGGGGGGTCTGGAGGTGCTGCGTTATGCCGACAAAAAACACGGCCAGCGCCGCGCCGTGTTGCAAGTGCGCCCGCAGGGCAGCACCGCGCCCGGCAAAGAATTGCGCCTCAACGCCTTTGTGCTGGCCGGTGACACCCGCGCCGAAAAATGGATCGCCACCCTGCTGCAGGACGAGTTGCCCTCGCAGGCCTATGGCCGCATGCTGCTGGCGCCCAGCGCCAAGGCGCCGGTGGCGGTGCAATCGCGCGGCAAGCAGATTTGCGCCTGTTTTAACGTCACCCAGGCCGCCATCACCCAGCAACTGGGGCACTGCACCGGGTTGGAGGGCCAACGCCTGCAGCAACTGCAAGGGGCGCTGCAATGTGGCACCAACTGCGGCTCTTGCGTGCCCGAGCTGCAACGCATGGTGCGCTTGTCGATGCCACACGCCAGTGCGGAGTTCACGCCGTAAAACCCACTACCGCAGCGCCGCACCCGGCGTAGCGCTGCCAAGTGTTGGACAATGCCGCCATGAGCATCGCAAACTACATCAAAGAAATTGGCCGTGGCAAGGACGGCGCCCGCGCCCTGACCCGCGAACAGGCCGCCGACCTGTTCGGCCAGGTGCTGGACGGCAGCATCACCGACCTGGAGATGGGCGCCTTTTGCCTGGCCATGCGCATCAAGGGCGAAACCGCCGAGGAAATGGCGGGTTTTCTGGACGCCACGCAGCAGCGCATCCAGGCCATCCCGGTGGGCGATCGGCCTGTCGTGGTCATCCCCAGCTACAACGGCGCGCGCAAACTGCCAGGACTCATGCCGCTGCTGGCGCTGCTGCTGGCACGCGAGGGTTGCCCGGTTCTGGTGCACGGCACGGCCACGGAGTCGAGCCGTATTTTTACGTCAGAAGTGCTGCTTGCGCTTGGTATACCTGCGCAAGCAGCTATCAAACCTATAGCAAATGGCAGCGTGGTATTTGTCCCCACTGCGGTGCTGCTACCCGGTTTGCAACGCCTGCTGGAGGTGCGCCGCACGATTGGCGTGCGCAATAGCGCCCACAGCCTGGTCAAACTGCTCAACCCCTGCCAGGGCAAAAGCCTGCTGGTGAGCAGCTACACCCACCCCGAGTACGCCGAATCCATGGCCGCCACGCTGGCGCTGGTGGGGGGCAACGCCCTGCTGCTGCGCGGCACCGAAGGCGAGGCCGTGGCCGATGCCCGGCGCACGCCCAAAATGCAGGGCTTTCTGGGCGGCCAGGCCATCGAGTTGCAGGCCCACCAAAGCGGCACCCTGGCCACCCTGCCCGAGCTGCCCACCGCCATCGACGCTGCCAGCACCGCCGCCTACATCCGCAGCGTGCTCGACGGCACGCAACCCGTGCCCGCGCCGATTGCCCAGCAGGTGGCGCATAGTGTGGGTTTGCTGGGGCGGCTGTAAGGGGTGGTGCGGCGGTTCACGCAGGCATCGCACGCGTGAACCGGCCCGTAATGCCCTTCACTGCGCAAACTTGGCGCGTGTGCAGCGCGGGCCCTCAGCCCATCGACACGCTGTCAAACGGCCCGTGCAAGGCATCCAGCCAGATTTCCAGCTCGCCACTGGTTACGTTGAGGTACGACAGGCAGACTGGGCCGTATTGTTTCCACTCCGGCTGCGCCGGTGCCGCTTCGTGCATGGCCACCAGGTGTTCGGCCAACAGCGCCATGGCCACCAGCGAACGCACTTCGGAATCCACTGCCGTGTCTTGCAGCACAGTGAAGTCGTGGTGCAGGCGCACGGCTTGCACAATGGATGCAGGCAGGTTCCAGGTGCGCGCCACCAGCGAGCCGACCACCGCGTGATCGGTCTTGTGGGCCGCGTTTTCGGTGGCGGTGAAGCTGCGGTCATCCTGTGCCAGCGCCTGCGCCAAAGTGGCCGCGTAGCCTGGCACGCCTTGCATCAGGATGGGGATGCCCACATGGCAGAACAAACCGCAGGTGTAGGCCAACTCGGCGTCCACACCGAACAACTGGCGGGCAATGTGCGTCATGGCCAGCGCGCGGCGGGTGGAGGTGTCCCAAAAATGTGCCAACACGGGGGAATTGGTGCCAACAGCCTGGCGCATCAATATGGCGGTGAGCAGTTTTTCGGCCATGCGCACCCCCAGCATGCCCAGCGCCTCGGACACCGACGTGGCGGCGCGCGAACGGGCGTAGTACGGGGCGTTGGCGGTGCGCAGCAGGGCGGCGGACATGGCCACATCACGGCTGGCAATGCTGGCCACCACCTGGGGGTCGGGGTCTTCCTTGCTCATCTCCTTGCGCAAGGCCACCAGCAACTCAGGGCACGCCGGGATAACCATTTCACGCAAAGGCGCGGCTGCCTTGGCGGGCTCAGTCTGCGGCGCACGGGGCACGGCGCTTTGGGTAGGTGACGTGGAGACTGCTGTTTTCTGCATACCGATCCTCGAAAGGCTGTTTATCGCGTTTTCTGGCGGCTATTATGAGCCGCGTTATCGCCAGATGGTGGCAGAAAAATGGCAGAAAAACCCGTGCGTCGTCAGTCTGCTGCAAGCCATCGGCGGGCGAGTTGCACCCAGTAGGTGGCGCCCAGAGGGATCAATTCGTCATTGAAGTCGTAACTGGGGTTGTGCAGCGTGCAGGGCCCACCACCATGGCCCAGGGTGCGGTGGTCGCCCTCGCCGTTGGCAATAAAACAATACGCGCCGGGTTTGGCCTGCAGCATGTAGGCAAAATCTTCTGCGCCCATGGTGGGTTCTTGGGCCATGACGCGCTCAGGCCCCACCAAATCCACCATAACCTGGCGCGCAAAGTCGGCCTCGGGCCCTGAATTGATGGTGGGCGGGTAGTTGCGCGCAAATTCAAACACACACTGCGCACCAAACGCCGCACAGGTGTGCTGGGCCACATCGCGCATGCGTTGCTCGATCAGGTCGAGCACCTCCACACTGAAGGTGCGCACCGTGCCCTGCAGCTCACAGGCATCGGGCACCACGTTGGTGGCTTCACCGGCGTGGACCATGGTGACGGAGATGACGCCCGCGTCCACCGGCTTCTTTGTTGCGGCTGATGATGGTTTGAAAGGCCTGCACCATCTGGCAGGCCACCAGCACCGGGTCGATGCCGGTGTGGGGCATGGCGGCATGGCCACCCTTGCCGCGGATGGTGATTTTGAATTCGTTGCTGGACGCCATGACCGGCCCGGGGCTGACCGCAAAACTGCCGACAGAGCCGCCCGGCCAGTTGTGCATGCCAAACACCGCCTGCATGGGGAACTGGGTAAACAGGCCATCGCGAATCATTACGCGGGCGCCACCACCACCCTCCTCGGCGGGTTGAAAAATCAGGTACACCGTGCCATCAAAGTCGCGGTGCTGTGCCAAATACTGGGCCGCGGCCAGCAGCATGGTGGTGTGGCCGTCGTGGCCGCAGGCGTGCATCTTGCCGGCGTGCTGGCTGGCATGGGCAAACTGGTTGAACTCTTGCATGGGCAGCGCGTCCATGTCGGCGCGCAAGCCCACAGCGCGCCCACTCGCGCCGCGGTCACGCCCGTGCACGATGCCTACCACCCCGGTGGTGCCCATGCCGCGGTGGACGGGAATGCCCCATTCGGTCAGTTTGCGTGCCACCACGTCGGCCGTGCGCCGCTCTTCAAAACACAGTTCCGGGTGGGCGTGCAGGTCGCGCCGCAGCGCGGAAAATTCGGCCAGACGGGATGCGATGGAGTCGATGGTGTTCACAAAATTACCTCTTTGCCCGCTGGGGCCATACAGCCGTTGCTACCAGAAAGGCATTCTAGGTTCAGCAAGTGTCCGCTGCGGCAACGCTGCGGCCAAGGCCCCACTCTGGGGAGTGATTCACGGCACCTGGTGGTGCCAGTACCGGCGCGCCTGCACCCGTTCACAACGCATCTGGTTCGGCGCGGTGGATTGCCAGGTGGCGGCACCACAGTGCGGCGAATCGACCACCGCAATGCGGCGCGCCTGGTAGCGTGCCAGCACCTCTGCGGCCGGGTGGGCAAAGCGGTTGCGGTAGCCGCTTTGCACCAGTGCCCACTGCGGCGCCACCGCATCCAGAAACGCCGCACTGCTGGAGGTTTTGCTGCCGTGGTGGGGCACCAGCAGCACCTGCGCCTGCAATGGCACCCCACGTTCGACCAATCTCGCCTCCTGGGGCTGCTCAATGTCGCCCACCAGCAGTGCCGTTTGCAGGCCGTTGGACACCCGCAGCACGCAGGACAAAGCGTTGGGTTTGGCGGCCGTGGCGTAATCCGCCGCGGGCGGGTGCAACACATCAAAGGCCACACCGTCCCACTCCCAGTGTTGCCCCGCCTCGCAGCGCCGGGCGGGGCGCAGGGCTTGCAAGGGGTTATCGGCCGCGATGGAGCTCAACACCTGCGCACCCGGCTGCATCGCCAACACGGCCGCAGCACCGCCCACGTGGTCGGTATCGCGGTGGCTCAGTACCAGCATGTCCAGCTGGGTATGCAGTGCCTGCAGCAGCGGCACCAGCACGCGGTGGCCGGCATCGCTCTCCAGGCTGTAACGCGGCCCGGCGTCGTACAGCAGGGCATGGCGGGCGGTGCGCACCAGCACGGCATTGCCCTGCCCCACGTCGGCGGCCAGCAGTTCAAACGCGCCGGGCGGTGGCAGGGGCGCCTGCCACAGCAGCACCGGCAGCACCAAGGGCAATCCCATGAGCCGAAGGCGCCAACCCCACGGCAGCACCATTGCCATGCCCCCCATGACACCCACCACACCGGCCCACAGCGGTGCCTTGGCCAGCGCCAATGCCGACCAGGGCCACGCCGCCAGCCACTGTAGGTACACCATCAGCGCCCCCGCCGCCGCCGCCGCAAGCTCCCATAACGTGGGCCAGACCACACCCAGCAGGGCCAGCGGTGTGACTACCAGGGTCATCCACGGAATCGCCAGCGCGTTGGCCAGCAAGCCCACCACCGACACCTGGCCAAACAGCAGCAGGGTCAGCGGCGCCAGTGCCAGGGTAACCACCCACTGCTCCCGCAGGCCCGAGAAAATAGTGTGTTTGAGGCCGTTTGCGCCCGCTGGACGTGCGGGAGCAGCTCCTGAATTGCTAGCAAAAAGCACCCCTACCGCAACAAAACTGAGCCAAAAACCCGGTTGCAGCAGCGCCCACGGGTCGCTGGCCACCACCACGGCACAGGCCAGCATCCACACCGGGGGCCACGGCCAGCGCAGCCCGCACAGGCGCAGGGCGGCTACAGTGGCCAACATCCAACACGTGCGCTGGGCCGGGACACCCCAGCCCGAGAACACCGCATAAGCCGTGGCCAACAACACACCGCCCGCCAGCGCCGCGTGGGGCGCTGGCAGCGCCAGGCACAAGCGCGCCGAACGCCGCCACAAACCGCCCACCAGCCAGGCAGCCACCCAGGCAAACATGGTGATGTGCAGGCCGGATATGGACACCAGGTGCGCCACTCCGGTGGCGCGAAACACATCCCAATCGGCCCGCTCAATCGCCTTTTGGTCGCCCACCGCCAGCGCGGCCAACATGCCCGCGCTGGGATGGTCGGCCAGGCGGGTGGACAGACGCGCACGCACCACCTGGCGCGCCAGGTCCACAGGATGCGTCCAGGTTTGCCCCAGCCGCACCGGCTCCGGGTCTTTGGCCGTGGCCCGCACGTAGGCGGTGGCCTGCACGCCCTGCTCCCATAGCCACAGCTCGTAATCAAAGCCGTGGGGGTTAAGGCTGCCATGCGGCGCCTTGGGCCGCAAGGTCATCTGCCAGCGCTCGCCCGCCTGCACCTCTGCGGGCAGCCGATTGACGGCGAACAGCGCGGGCGCAGATGCCGCTGCGGATGCACTACCGGCGTCTGCAGCGGAGCCGACACCCGCCACCCCTGCCCCGCCGTACCATCCCACGTCCATGTACTGCGGCACCCGCACAGCTTGCCCATGGAGATGGGCCGACTCCACCTGCAGCCGAAAGCGCAGACCGGTTTCGTTGCGTTGCGGCAAATTGGCCACCACGCCAGTCACCTGTAAATCGCGCCCCTCCAGGGGGCTTGGCAACGCATCGCCCTGGTAGCCCACTGCGCGCAAACCCGTCGCCCCGAATCCGAGACTGGCCATGGCCAAAATCAGACTCCCTGTCCGGACACTAATTGCTATATTTTTCATAGCTGCAATCGACCATGCAGCAAGCGCAAGAAGCAAAAAGCACCCATAAACCCAGCCATTCCACAGCTGTGCCTGCTGCAGTTGCGCAGCCGTCCCCATCACCCCCGCCAGCAGGGCGGCAAACAAGGCGTGTGCCAGGCTGGTAGGAAGGCGCGCAGCGCGGTGCATGGGCCATGCTACCCCGGCGCCACGGGGCCCGGCAAGGGATTGGATCAAACCATTTTCCGTCGTGCGGATTTGCCCAGAATGTAGTTTTGCTGCCAAAATGCGCGCACATCGCTCAGGCACGGGTTTTCGCCAGAGCGTCACGTTGTAGACTGTGGCATGGGGACAAAACAACAACCGTCAGGCTTGCTATCCAAAGTGGCTCGTTATTTCCGCGAGCCAGAGCCCGCGCACGCAGATGCCAGTGAGTCGGTGCAGGCGCGCCTTGCCGAAACCGAAAAAGAAAAACATGCGCTGCAGTCGCTCATTGAGCGCAAGCGCCAGGATGATCTGGTGCGTCGGCGCGAATTCAACCATTTGCGCAAATTGCGCACCCACAGTTGGGGCACCGGTACGCCCGGACTGGTCAGCAGTGCCATGGCGTTTCAGCACAGTTCGGGCTTCAACATGGAAGACCGGGCGTCAACCATCAAAAAGATCGACGCCATTGAAGCCACCATGGTGGAGGGCTGGTCCCGGAGCAAGGCGGCATCGCGCAAGCCACTGACCCCGCCCCCCGCAACCCCCCCCAACCCCAGGGCTACGGGTCCGGCACCCGGAATACGCCCTCCCAAGCTGACCGAACGGGCCGATTCGCCCTCGCAACAGGAGTCGGCAGACGATCTGGATCTGGACTTCACGGCGGTGCTGTCGCAGCCTCCTCGCCCCGCAGCCCCCGAAGCGGCGCCCAAGCCTGCACCCCAACCTGCAGACAAGCCTGCCGCCAAACCCGTTACCCCTCCAGCTGCCAAGGCCAAACCGGCTGCAGGCCAGCACGATTTACCCACCGAACCGGCACCGCTGAATGTGCCCCCGGTAGTGCGCAACCTCACACCCCCTCCGGATCTGGTGGAAGAAGTGTTGTTGGCAGAACCCATTGAAAACGGGCTGCAGGCGGCCGCCATGCTATTTGCGGAAGGCGACAGTGCCGCCGCCGAGGCCGTGTTGTTGGCCCTGATTCAGGGGCCTGAGGTGAGCGCAGATGCCGCCGATGTGCTGGCTTCGGCCCTGTTTGATTTGTACCGCGCCACCGGACAGCAAGACGGATTTGATGTGGTGGCGATGGATTACGCCGGCCGTTTTGGCCGCTCTCCCGCCGAGTGGTTTTCGCTGCCCGACCTGCTCAAAGCTGCAACCGCACCTACGGCGGCCATCGCTCCCCAGCCGGTGCCCTTGATGATGCAGCGTGAAGATACCGTTTGGACCTGCCCCTCCACACTGGATGCAGCCGGTGTGGCGGCGCTGAAGGCGCGTTTTTCCGCAGCCGGTCTTGACTGGCACGTGGATTGGTCGCAATTGGCCCGCATTGCGCCGGACGCCGCCACCCCCCTGTCCGAGTTGATGACGTTCTGGGCCTCCCACCCGGTCAAACTGCACTGGAGCGAGGTACCGACCTTGCTGCGCGCCCTGGAGCACAACACCCCGGCCGACGACAACAGCGCAGATCCCCTGTGGTGGCTCATCCGGCTGGATTTGCTGTGCATACTGGGTGAACAGGATACTTTTGAAAGCCTGGCGCTGGACTACTGCGTGGTGTACGAAGTGTCACCGCCGAGCTGGAAGGACCTGCCGTGCGAGTTCATGCAGGAAGCGTCCGTCAGCACCCTCCTGCCAGACATGGACGACCCGGCATCGGTTTTTCTGCAGGACGCAAACGATGCCGCTGCGCTGTATACCCATTGCGACCTCAGTGGCATCCTGTTGGGTGACTCACCCGAGGTGATGCAGCGCCTGCAAACCGCATCCGAAACCTCGCCCCATGTGGTTGTTTCGTGTGCACGCCTGATCCGGATCGATTTCACGGCCACCGGCGATATCCTGAACTGGGTCACTGCGCGCGAGACTGAGAATCGCACCGTCGAATTTGTCAACGTACCGCGATTGGTTGCGGTGTTTTTCAAAATGCTGGGACTCGATACCCACGCCAAAATTACCGTCCGCGCCAACTGACCCACAAACTCCCTACCACCATGAACATTTACGACACACTGGCCCGTTTGCAGATTGCATTGCCCCCCATCGCCGTACCCGCTGCGGCCTACGTGCCCTATGTACAAACGGGCAATTTGGTCTTTCTTAGCGGTCACATTGCAAAGAAAGACGGCAATCCCTGGGTCGGACAACTCGGCAAAACCATGGTGACCGAGGAGGGGCAAGCTGCCGCCCGCGCCATCGCGATCGATCTGATGGGCACCCTGCACGCAGCCGCGGGTGACCTGAACCGCGTGCGGCGCATCGTAAAAGTCATGTCGCTGGTCAACTCCACAGCCGACTTTACCGAACACCATCTGGTCACCAATGGCGCCAGTGAACTGCTGGGCCAGGTTTTTGGCCCCGAGAAAGGCGCACACGCCCGCAGTGCATTTGGCGTGGCACAGATTCCGCTGGGAGCCTGCGTGGAAATTGAGTTGATCGCGGAATTGGGTTGAACCACCCGGTGCCGTTCCTGCCACACACCGCCGCATGGAACCGCCACATGCCGACACCCGGATGGGCCAAAATCGCAACCACAGGGATGCGCTGAAGATGACGCGCTGCAATTCCTGTTGCGGGTGGCTTTTGGTGCTGTGGTGTGCCCTGTTTGCGTCTTGGGCGGCTGCTGCGCCTGCGCCTGCGGCCGATACCTTTCCGGCGTTGACACTGTCCAAAGACAGTTCCGGGCGTATTGAGTTGGGCACCCGCATGGGTGTGTTGATCGACAACTCGAACACCCTGACACTGGAGCAGGTGCTACGCGCCGATCTGCCGTGGAACACCATCAACCGCAAGTCCCCCAACTTCGGGTTCACGCAGGATGCGTACTGGTTTCGCTTCCAGATCAACAATGTGACAGACCGCAATCTGAGCCGCCTCATCGAACTGCCCATTCCGTTTCTGGATGATGTGCGGCTCTACCACATCGTCGACGGTTTAATCCTGGACAGCTACTCGCTGGGTGACGAATTGCCGTTTGTGCAACGCGCGGTGCGCCACCGCAATTTCATCATGCCGGTGACGCTGGCGCCGGGCAGCAATCTGCTCTACTTGCGCCTGGCGTCCGCCGGCACGGTAGAAGCCCCACTGCGCATATGGGATCCGGTGAAATTCCATGCCGCCAGCAATGACGAGAACCTGTTGCAAGGTGGCGCCATCGGAATCATGGTGATCATGATCGTCTACAACCTGTTCATCTTCTTTTCCACCCGCGACATCAATTACATCTACTACATCGGTTTTGTGGCCAGCTACATGATGTTTCATCTGTCGCTGTCCGGTTATGCGTTTGCCTACCTGTGGCCATATTCGGTACGCTGGAACAGCATTGCCATCTCCACCTTCATCGCCTTCACCGCGTTATTCACCGGCCTGTTTGCCAACCACTTTCTCAAGCTGCGCCAATTTTCCAAACCGGCGTTCTTTACGGTGCGGGCCATGGTGATTTTTTGCGCCATTTTGCTGCCATTGACTTTCATGCTGCCGTACAGCACCACCATCCGCATTGGTGCCGCCATTGTGGTCCCCATCGCGGTGACGGTGCTGATACTGGGATACTGGCGCTGGTGGCGCGGCGCCGTGTTTGCACGCTTTTACTGCCTGGCCTGGACAGCGACTTTATTTGGTGTGGGCATACTCAGCATCAGCAAACAAGGCTGGATTCCGCTCAACATCTGGACCGAAAATGCATCACAGATTGGCATCGTGCTGCAGGTCGTGCTGCTGTCTTTCACGTTGGCAGACCGCATCAACAACGACCGCTCCTTGCGCCTGAACGCCCAAGCCGTGGCACTGGCCCATGAGCGCAAGGCCCGCGCCAGCCAACAGGCCCTGATTGAAGCCACCGAAAGCTCCAATCGCGAACTCGAGCAACGCGTACAACTGCGCACCGCCGACCTCAATGCCACGCTGGAGCAGCTCAAAGAGGCCAACGACCACCTGCAATTGCTCTCCACCACCGACGGTTTGACCAAAATCAGCAACCGCGCCTACTTCGATAAAGCGGTTTCCACGGAGTTGCGCCGGGCAGCACGCCAGCAAAGCCCGATGACCATCATTTTGTTTGACATTGACCACTTCAAGGCAATCAACGACACCTACGGCCATTTGGCTGGCGACGCCTGCCTGCGCGGCCTGGCCAATTTGCTGCGCCCACGTATTCACCGCGCAGGCGATATTTTTGCGCGCTACGGTGGCGAAGAATTCGTGTTGGCAATCGGGGGCTTCGATCTGTCCGGCTCGATTGCGCTGGCGCAGGAGTTTCGTGCCGCCATTGAAGCCATGCAAATTGATTTTGACGGCGCTGCCATCCGCTTTACCGCCAGTTTTGGCGTGGTGTGCGCCATACCCAATCCCTCTTTGCGGTCACAGGATTTTCTGGCCAGCGCCGACAAGGCGCTCTACCAGGCCAAGCACGATGGGCGCAATTGCGTGCGCGTTGCCGCACTGCAGAAAACGGTTCTATAAACCCGTGCCTCAGCGTTGTGCATGCAACCACACAGCCTGGTCCGCCACTGCGTGTAGTTGCGCTGGGGTGACCATGGCAGGCACCAACTCGGCCAACGGCCGCAGCACGAATGCCCGCTCCCACATACGGGGGTGCGGCACCTCCAGGTTGGGGCTGCTGATTTGCGTATCACCGTATAACAAGATGTCCAAATCCAGTGTTCGTGGTGCATTGCGGTAGCTGCGCTGGCGGCCTGCATCGGTCTCCAGGGCCTGCAAAGCACCCAGCAACCGCAACGGTGGCAACACCGTCTGCACCTCAACCACCGCGTTCACATAGTCAGCACCGTCGGCCTGCACAGGTGCGCTTCCATACAGAGATGATCCGCGCACATGTGCCACACCGTCCATTTGCGCAATCGCGCGCAGAGCCGATAAAACGGTCTCCCGGGCATCGCCAAGATTGGCACCTAGGCCGATATAGGCGGTAACAGGCGGCTGCATAGACAAGCGGCTGGCAATATGCGCAGGGAAGAACCCGGTTTTTTAACCGGCGTTCGCGGAGCCGCTGCCCTCTCCACCCGTCGATCCCGCCGCTTTTCCAGCACCGGAGCGCCTGCGACGACGGCGCTTGCGTGGTGCAGCGCCCTCACCGTCACCACCCCCGTCAGCCTGCACACCTGCGCGACCCGCAGCGGCATGCGCCCCAGCGCCACCACCAAGGTCCTGCGCGTCGGGTTGCGGTGCAGCACCCCGATCCGTGCCCGGCAAGCGGTGTACACGCGGTGCACGCTGGCGTTTTTGCTGCTCCTCGCGCACCTGGTCCACCAGATCCTGGCGCATGCTGTCGCTGGCCATGCTGAATTCCTGCCACCAGTCGGCCAACAGTTCATCCACCTCGCCAATGTCGGCACGCAGGCGCATAAAGTCAAACGCGGCCCTGAAACGCGGCTGCTCGACCATGCCAAACGGCGCGCTGCCGACGCGTTTTTCAAAACGGGGTTGCATGACCCATATTTCACGCATGTCCCCAGCCAATTTGCCGCCGCCCGATACATCACCAATACGGGCCTGGAAAACCTCGTCAATGGCATCCATTAACGCAGGATGGGCGGGCTGGCGTTGCTGCACCCGGCGTGCCCAGCCATCGCGCACATCGGCCCACAGCACGCAGGCCAGCAGGAAGCTCGGCGCGACCGGTTTACCTTCGCCCACCCGGCGGTCGGTGTCTTTGAGTGCGGCATTCACAAACGGTTGCTCAGCGCGTTCAACCACCACATCCAGCAGAGGATAAATTCCGGTGGCCATACCCAGTTTTTTCAACTGTTCGATGGATGCCAGCGCATGCCCTGTTTGCAGCAGTTTGAGCATTTCGTCAAACATGCGGCTTTGCGGCACATCGGCCAGCAACGCCTGCGACTTGACCAGGGGGGCGGCCGTTTTGGCCTCCAGGGCGAAACCCAGGTTGCTGAGCTTGGCGGAAAAACGCACCGCACGGATGATGCGCACCGGGTCTTCGCGGTAGCGCGTGGCAGGGTCGCCAATCATGCGGATGACGCGGTTTTTGACGTCCTTGAAACCGTTGTGGTAGTCCACCACGATCTGCGTCTGCGGGTCGTAGTACATGGCGTTGATGGTGAAATCGCGGCGTACGGCGTCTTCTTCTTGCGGGCCCCATACGTTGTCGCGCAAGACACGGCCCGTGCTGTCAACGGCGTGTTTCATGCCGGCCAACTCGCTTTTGCTGGTTTTTTCGTTGCCCGCCACCTGTTCGGCAGCGGCATTGTCCAAGTACGCACGGAAGGTCGACACCTCAATCACTTCATGCTCACGCCCCCGGCCGTACACGACGTGGACGATGCGAAAGCGTCGCCCAATGATGAAGGCGCGCCGAAACAGCCCCTTGACCTGCTCCGGCGTGGCGTTGGTCGCCACATCAAAATCTTTGGGACGCAGACCCACCAACAGGTCGCGCACCGCGCCACCCACCACATAGGCCTCAAAACCCGCTTGTTGCAGGGTACGCACTACGTGAATGGCACGTTCGTCGACCAGATTGGGATCAATGCCGTGGGTTTGCACCGGCACGTCCACCCGCTTGCCAAATTGCGGTTTTTTACGGCCCAGGGCTGCAGACGATTTGCCCAGCAGCTTGTCGATAAATTTTTTAATCATGAGAAGAGGTCAAGTATGCGCCATCCACGCTGCTGCGCGACGGTGCGCAAACGGTTATCCGGATTGGTTGCCACCGGATCGTTGGCCATTTCGAGTAGTGGGAGATCGTTGATGGAGTCGGAATAAAAGGTGGTGTGCACAGTGTCCCACGCCAGTCCATGGGCTTGCATCCACTGCGCCACCCGGGTCACCTTTCCCTCGCGGAATGACGGGATCCCACGAATGGCACCCGTGTACCAGCCACTGTCGCCGGCTGCGGGGTCACGTTCGAGTTCGACAGCAATCAGCTCTGACACACCAAAAGCATCGGCAATGGGGCGGGTGACGAATTCGTTGGTGGCGGTGACGATGATGACCGTATCACCCGCCGCCTGATGGTCATGCACCAGTTTGAGGGCCTGCGGTGTGATGCATTTTTGCACGATTGCGCGCATGTACTCTGCGTGAGCAGCTATGGAATTTGTAGCACCCTGGCGCACAATCGCAGCAGTTGCGAAGCGAACGTACTCCGCCACCTGGAGCGTTCCAGCTTGGTACTGGAGATAAAACGCGTCGTTTTGTTGCTTGAATGTCACCGGATCAACCCACCCACGTGCAATGGTGAAGTCGCCCCAGGCGTGGTCGGAATCCATAGGGATCAGGGTATGGTCGAGGTCAAACAAAGCCAGCCTGGCGCGGACAGGTTTCGACTCTTGTACGGCTTGTGGCCGCTTGCGGCCTACCGTCGTCTGGACGCTTGCGGGCTGCATTAACTGTTCTCCAACATGGATTTGATCAAGGGAATGGAAATGGCCCGCTGCGTTTGCAGGGCATAGCCATCGAGCATATTCAGCAACTCCATCAAACTCCCGAGATCCCGACTGAAGCGGGTAAGGATGAAATCCATCACGTCGTCGCTCAAAAATACACCGCGCGCATCGGCCGACTGGCGCAGAACCGCGCGCCGCTCGGGTTCACTCAAAGGATGCAAGGCAAAAATGTGCCCCCAGCCCAGGCGCGTGCGTAAATCATCACGCAGTTTCAAATCGACCGGCGCCCATATCCCCGCCGCCAGCACCGGACGCTGGTGGCTTTGCGCGTTGACAAACCAGTTAAACGCAATCTGCTGCTGTTCTGCGGTGTACAGGTGGACGTCGTCCATCAGCACCGCAGCCCACCGGCCATCAAATTCACATGGCCCCTGGGTATGGGCATCCAACCAACCTGCGCAGGCCCCCTGTTCGCGCAACCCTTCACCTGCGGCCTTGAGCAAATGGCTCTTTCCGCTGCCACTGGGGCCCCACAGGTAAGTTGGGACCGGTGACCGACTGGGTGCGGGTGCGTTGTGCGTCGGAGCGCCAATCCACAATTCGATATGGCGCAACGCCGCTGCGTTCGGCCCAGCGCAAAAGTTCGCAATGGTCGGCCCGTTCGCCAAACCGATATCCAGCGCAATTTGTTGCATCGTCAACACATTAACCTTTGTAAAGCGGACTGTTCATGTAGCGAGCCTTGATCCGCCGCATGGCCACCAGCAGCACAGCGCTCACCGGCAATGCAATCAAAACGCCCACAAATCCAAAAATTTGCCCAAACGCCAGCAGGGCAAAAATAACGGCCAAGGGGTGCAAACCGATACGTTCCCCAACCAAACGGGGTGTCAAAAAGAAGCCTTCCACCAGTTGTCCGGACCCAAACACCACGGTCACCATCAGCAGGGCATGGCCCATGCCTACCGTACCGGAGAATTCAAGTATTCCGGCCAGTGTGGCCAGCACCAAACCAATACCAAACCCGACGTACGGCAC
Organism: Candidatus Aalborgicola lynettensis; assembly: GCA_016719405.1. Classification (GTDB taxonomy): domain Bacteria; phylum Pseudomonadota; class Gammaproteobacteria; order Burkholderiales; family Burkholderiaceae_C; genus Allorhodoferax; species Allorhodoferax lynettensis. The sequence goes on along the minus strand of JADJZE010000001.1, from coordinate 237,489 downwards.
AAATGCTGCCAACCCGGTGAATATTCCAATCGGCAAAGCCAGCTCCAATCCAAATAACGCCAGGCCGACACTGTAAAAGCCGGCCAGGATGACCATCACCAGCAGTTGCCCACGCAAGTACTGCCCCAACACAGCGTCCGCCTCCTCCATGAAGCCGTCGGCAGCGGCACGCATACGGACCGGAATCAGTTCGCGCAGATACGCCACAAAACGGCCCCAGTCCATCAACAAATAAAACAGGGCGACCGGAATCAGGATCGCGTTACCGACCACCGCAAAGGCAACGCTGCCCCCAATCTTCAAAGAAGTCATGAGTGAGCCAAACGCGTCTTCCACATTGGCGTTGAGGTACTTCATGGCAAATTTTTGGATGCTGCCACCATCCAAGGACATAGGAATGCCCCATTGTTTGAGCCAAGGTGCCACCACACTGTGGAAACTGCCCATCACCAGCGGCAATTGTTCCCGCATCAACGGAATCTCTTTGGCCAGTATCGGCACCATCAACAACAGCAAGCCCAGAACCGCCAAAATAAAAAAAAGTTCCACCACCATCACTGCCAGCAAGCGGGGGATGCGACCACGCCCCAGTTCATCCAACCAATCAACCACCGGCGTCAATGCGTAGGCCAGCACCGAGGCCACCACAAATGGTGTCAACACCGGCGACAACCGCCACAACAATGCTGCCGCTACCACGACAACGAGGCTCCAGGCGACGAAACTTTTTTGGGCGGTAGTCAATTGCATACAAAAGTGGCTGGAGCGAACCATTAAAATCAGGGCAAATTCTATAGGGCCCGCACCCGCTGCTCTGGCCCACCACCCCAAATGACCCAATCCAGCCCCCCTACTCCCCTGTCCTACAAAGATGCCGGCGTTGACATTGATGCCGGTGATGCACTGGTAGAGCGCATCAAGCCGCTGGCCAAAAAAACCATGCGCGAAGGCGTACTGGCCGGCATTGGCGGATTTGGCGCTCTTTTTGAAGTACCCAAGCGTTACAAGGAACCGGTGCTGGTCAGTGGCACCGATGGCGTGGGCACCAAGCTCAAGCTGGCCTTCGAGTGGAACATGCACGACACCGTGGGCATCGACCTGGTGGCCATGAGCGTCAACGATGTGCTGGTACAGGGCGCCGAGCCCCTGTTCTTTCTCGATTATTTTGCCTGCGGCAAGCTCGACGTGGACACCGCTGCGGCAGTGATCGGGGGCATTGCCAAAGGTTGCGAGCTGTCAGGCTGCGCGCTGATTGGCGGCGAAACGGCCGAGATGCCCGGCATGTACCCTGCAGGCGAATACGACTTGGCCGGCTTTGCAGTCGGCGCGGTAGAGAAATCAAAAATTTTGACCGGCGCCGACGTGAAGCCCGGCGACATTGTGTTGGGTCTGGCCAGCCATGGCGTGCACTCCAACGGCTTTAGCCTGGTGCGCAAGTGCATTGAGCGTGCTGAAAATGCCGGTACCCTGCCCGCGACGTTAGACGGAAAACCATTCAAGCAGGCCATCATGGAACCCACGCGCCTCTATGTGAAGAACGTGCTGGCAGCGCTGGCAGCCCACCCCATCAAGGCATTGGCCCATATCACCGGTGGTGGCCTGCTGGAAAACATTCCCCGCGTGCTACCCACAGGTATGGCTGCCCACCTAAAAAAAGGCAGTTGGCCGCAAACCGAACTTTTTGCCTGGCTGCAGAAAACCGCCGGCATTGACGACATTGAAATGAACCGCACTTTCAACAACGGCATTGGCATGGTGGTCGTACTGGACGCCGCCCATGCACCCGCCTGCGCCGACACCCTGCGTGTAGCCGGTGAGGCCGTTTTTGTCATCGGCACCATCGCAGAGCGCGGCAGCCATGCTGCGGTCGTAGTTGCCTGAAATCCGCAAAGCAAGGCACTATGGTTAGTGCATATGCCAATCACGCCCTGCTTGCTCAGGAGCGTCGCAGATCGTCCACGCGATCGGCGATCGCATTGAGATCGATACGTTCGTCCGCATGCACCAAATAACACTCCAAATCCGCTAACGCTTGTTCTGTATTGCCCAACTCTGCGTGTGCCAATCCACGGTCGCGGTACTCGGGCCATGATTGCGGCAACAGAATAACCAAACGCTCCTGGATCGCCAGCATGCGCCCCCAATCCCGCTGTGACCGGTAAATTTCCTTGAGGTTGTGAAGCATGCGTGCAATAACGTCTCTTCCAGAAGCAGGCTGCAGATACAGCCCCAGCGGCGTTTCGAACTCATCGACCAGGCCACTGCGGCGGCGAAACGGCTCCAGCCGCTCGGAAAGGACCTCCCGACTAAGGGATTTACCATCCAGTGGATCGATCACTGCCTGCCCCAAAGGCAGATCCACCTTGACCAGGAAATGCCCAGGGAACGCGATACCTTTAACCGACAAATTCAGTCCCTGCGCCAACTCCAGCCAGATTACCGCCAGCGTTATCGGTATCCCCCTGCGAGTTTCCAGAACGGCGTGTAAAAAGCTGTTGTCGGGATCGTAATAATCGTTGGCATTCCCACCGTAACCGAGATCGCCAAAGAAAAACTGGTTTAACACCCGCAGACGGTGCAATGCCACCGCATCGGCTGGAATCCTTCGGCGAACACGTTCCAGCAACTGATCGACGTCATTCAGTACCGTCTGTACATCCATGTCCGGGTATTCGTCCTGGGCAACGCTCGCAGCCGCCTCCAGCAGGGGAAAATTGCTGTCACTCTGAACCAGAGATGCAAAATACTCCAGCGGTGTGGGCGCGGAAAAAGGCAAGTGCATGGCAACTCTCCTGGCTGAATTCAGCGTCGAAGGAACTGCCGCAAGTTTAGCCCCGCCGCCCACACTGCTCCCAAATAAATGATGGCACCACCCATTAAAAACAGTGCCAAATACGCTACGCGTTTGAATCCTTCTGCCCGCAATCCAATCCAGTCAACGGCTTGCACGGCCCACAACAAATAGATGCTGAGCAGTGCAGCACCGGCCACGATCTGGACCAGGAACAACACCCACCCAGGCTCGGGTCGATAGCTTTTGCGCAGCAACAAGCCAATCAATAACCACAACGCATTAATCACGGCACCCAGACTGATGGCGAGGGACAAACCGGCATGCTTGAAATGTGGCACCAGCACAACGTTGAGCAATTGCGTGATCACCAGCACCACCACTGCAATACGTACCGGAGTCTTGACGTCCTGACTGGCGTAATAACCCGGCGCCAATACTTTGACCGCCACAATGCCCACCAGTCCAGCCCCCCACCCCATCAGGGCCACGGAGGTTTGTTGTACATCTAATCCAGAAAACGCACCATAGTGGTAAAGCACGGCAACCAGCGGTTGTGCGAACAATAGCAAGCCGATCGAGCACGGCACCGAAAGCAGCACCACAATGCGCAAGCCCCAATCCAGCAAGGATGAATACCTGGATGTGTCCGAGGCAGCGCTGGCTGCTGCCAATTGCGGCATGAGGACCACCCCCAGAGCGACTCCCAGCAGTGCCGTGGGGAATTCCATCAAACGGTCTGCATAGGTCAACCAACTGACACTGCCACTCGGCAGATGCGATGCAATCTGGGTGTTGATGAGGGTTGAAATCTGCGCAACGCTGACACCCAAGAGTGCGGGAACCATCAGGGTTGCAACATTTTTGGTCCCAGGATCGGCCCAGGCAGCCTTGATGTCGCCCCACCGCCACGCCATGCGTGGCATCAATTCCATCCGGTACAAGGCCGCCCATTGCACCGTCAGTTGCAGTACACCTCCCGCCAAAACGCCAGCACACAATGCGTAAATGGGCTCCAGCCCCATGGACTGAAACCACGGTCCTCCAAGCCACGCTGCGCCGATCATGCTCACATTCAATAAAACCGGTGTCACCGCGGGTACCGCAAAACGCTTCCAAGTATTCAGAATACCCGCTGCCAACGCCACGAGCGACATGAACCCAATGTACGGAAACATCCATTGCGTCATCACGACAGCGACCTCGAATCCACGTGGATTTTGCTTCAACCCACTGGCCATGGCCCACACCAACACCGGAGACGCCAACACACCAACCACACAGGTGCCCAGCAAGGTCCACGCCAAGACTGTCGCAACACGGTCGATGAGCAGATGGGTACTTTCCTGGCCGTACTTTGCACGGTTTGCCGCTAGAACGGGCACGAAGGCTTGACTGAAAGCCCCTTCACCAAATAGCCGACGGAAAAAATTCGGAATACGGAAAGCAACATTGAACGCATCCGTCATGGCACTGGCGCCAAATGTCGATGCAATCAACAATTCACGAACCAAGCCGGTAATGCGCGACGCCAGGGTCAGCAAAGAAACAATAGAAGCAGATTTGATAAGCGACACGGCGCAGAGTGTAGCGCCACAGAAATGCCGCTCACTGCGCGTCGGGAATGACGGCCCATGTTTCTACAATCACCGGATGGCCATCCCCCAAAGTTTTCTGCAAGAACTGCTCGCCCGTGCGGACGTGGTAGAGATTGTGGGCCGTTACGTACAACTCAAGAAGGGTGGCGCTAATTTCATGGGGTTATGCCCATTTCACGGCGAAAAGTCACCTTCGTTCTCAGTTAGCCCGACCAAACAGTTCTACCACTGCTTTGGCTGTGGCAAAAATGGCAATGCCATTAGCTTTCTGATGGACCACACCGGCATGACTTTTATCGAGGCCATCAAGGACTTGGCCCAACAATACGGTATGCAAATTCCGCAGGACGAGGCCTCACCCGAAGACCATGCCCGCGCCCAGGAGCAGCGCCAGAGGCAGACCACCCTGACCGATGTGCTGGAGAAGGCGGGTGATGCCTACCGCAAGCACCTCAAAGAGTCCCCGCGAGCCATTGCCTACTTCAAGGGCCGTGGCCTGTCGGGGCAAATCGCCAAGCGTTATGGCCTGGGCTATGCGCCCGAGGGCTGGCGCAGCCTGGCCAGCGTGTTCCCGCACTATGACGACCCGCTGCTGGTTGAATGCGGCCTGGTTATCACCAATACCGAGGAAGGCAGCACCGAAGAAAAGCGCTACGACCGCTTCCGCCATCGGGTCATGTTCCCCATCCGCAATATCAAGGGCGAATGCATCGGATTTGGTGGGCGCGTGTTGGGCGATGACAAACCCAAGTACCTGAATTCACCTGAAACGCCGGTTTTCAGCAAAGGGCGCGAACTCTACGGCCTTTTCGAGGCACGCCATGCGTTACGTGAGCACGGCTACGTGCTGGTGACCGAGGGATATATGGACGTGGTGGCGCTGGCGCAGCTCGGCTTCCCAAACGCCGTTGCCACACTGGGCACGGCCTGCACGGCAGACCATGTGCACAAGCTGTTTCGTTTTACCGACGCGGTAGTCTTCAGCTTTGACGGTGACGCTGCCGGGCAGCGCGCCGCACGCAAAGCACTGGACGCCGCCCTGCCCTATGCCACCGATGTGCGCTCTATCAAGTTCCTGTTCTTACCCCCCGAGCACGACCCCGACAGTTTCATCCGCGCACACGGCAAAGACGCATTCGCCCAGTATGTGAGCGCGGCAACACCGCTTTCCCGCTTTTTGCTGGAGGCTGCGCACGAAGGCTGCGACCTCGATACAGCAGAAGGGCGTGCGCGTATGTCCAGCAACGCAAAACCACTTTGGAGCCTCCTACCTGACGGGGCCCTAAAGCTGCAGTTACTGGGCGAAATCGCAACCCAGGTACAAATCGGCCCCCAGGAACTGGCTGCGCTGTGGAACAACGTCACCAACAAAACGCCCCCCCATCCGGCCCCGCCCGCAGTACCACATGGCGACTGGCAGCCCGAAAGCTACAACGATTACAGTACCGCAGTCAGCAATTGGAGCCACCCACTGGACGGCGAAAATCCGGACGGGAGGAAAACCAAGCGCAAATGGGAAAGCAAGGGAGATTGGAAACCCAAGGGCAAGTGGGACGGCAAATCGGAGCGGGATCGCCCCGTTCGCCCGCCACTGCGTGGTCCATTGGCCACACGGGCTGACCACGCCAGCCGTATCCTGCTCAGCCAAAGCGCACTATGGGAAGGACTGTCCAGCGAAGACCACGCGTTACTGTGTGAACTGCCACCACCGCATGGCACACTGTTGTCATGGTTGGAGGCCCAGCTACACGAACACGGTCCGCTGGCGTGGGGCGCGCTACGCGATGAATTGCAGGGCCATACTGCAGAAGATCTGGCCGTACGGTTGATGAACGACTCCAACGCAGAACCGGCACAAAATGCGGAAATTGCACGGGGGTCTGGATCTGAGTTACGTGATGTACTGAACCGCATGCTGGTTGACCGCATCAAAGAGCAAGAGACCCTGGCAATCGCTGCATCAACCACCGACCCCGCAGCACTCAAGCGCTACCGCGAATTGCAAGCCAGACGGTTTCAGCTCGAGCAACCCCCAAGGTCGCCCGAACAAGGCACTCACCAGAACAATAAATAAGCAACACTTAACTTGAATTCAATCGTTGCAACGCTATAATTGCCGGTTCTTTCAGCAAGAGCGACAGCAACACCTCCGGACCAGGCCAATCGTTGACATGGATCACAACCGGCCGCCTTACCGCAAGGACTGCATCCCAAATGTTCGCCCTCCCATCTTGCCTACGGGGATTTATCCTCTCTGCCCCGCCAGCTGTGCCTTGCGCAAATGCGAATGCAAGTGGCTCACTTTGTTGCCAAAGCTGTTTCGTCCTCGACCAAGTCCGATAAGAAAGCCCCATCCGTGCCTGCATCCAAGTCCCCTGTCGCCAAATCGAAAGCCCAACTCCTCAAAGAGTCAGCAGACGCCCTGCTTAATGCCGGCGCCGCTGCAAAGAAAAAACCAGGCCGTCCCCCGAAGGCGTCCGCGGACGAATCCAGCGCCCCAGCCAAAGCAGGAGCCAAACGCGGACGAAAACCCAAAGCGGCTGCAGAGTCCGGGGGGGATGATATGGACCTGTCCGACATCGAAGCCGATTTGGTAGGTGAAGAACCGGTTGTCGTTTCGGCTACGGGAGAGAAGGTCAAACCACTGCGCATGAAAATCAGCAAGGCCAAAGAGCGCGCCTTGATGAAGGAATTTGGGCTGGACGAAACTGTTTTATCCGAAGAAGACATTGCCAAACGTCGTCAGCGCCTTAAAGCCCTGATTACGCTGGGCAAAACCCGCGGCTATCTGACACACGGTGAAATTTCTGACCACCTGCCAGACAAGCTGGTCGACGCTGAGACACTTGAAGTGGTTATCTCCATGTTGAACGACATGGGCGTGGCCGTGTACGAGCAAACCCCGGACGCAGAGACCCTGTTGTTGAACAACAATGTCTCCACGGCAGCCACCGCCGAAGAAGCCGAGGAAGAGGCTGAAGCAGCACTCAGCACCGTAGACAGCGAGTTTGGTCGCACAACCGACCCCGTGCGCATGTACATGCGAGAGATGGGTACTGTCGAGTTGCTGACGCGCGAAGGTGAAATCGAAATTGCCAAACGCATTGAAGGCGGCTTGATGGCCATGATGGAGGCCATCAGCGCCTCTCCTGCCACGATTGCCGAAATTCTGCGTCTGGGTGAAGAAATCCGCGAAGGCAAAATTGTTATCACCACCATCGTCGACGGTTTTTCTAACCCTAACGAGGCTGATGACTACGTTGCGGAGGAAGATTTTGACGAATTTGATGAAGCGGATGACGACGACGGCAAAGGTGGCTCTAAAGCACTGACCAAGAAGCTTGAAGAATTGAAGAAGCAAGCACTGGAGCGTTTTGACAAACTGCGGGAGCTTTTCGAGAAAGTCCACAAAATTTATGACAAGGAAGGCTACGGAACGCCTGCCTATAGCAAGACGCAAAAGGCCCTCAGTGATGAGTTGATGTCCATCCGCTTTACAGCAAAAGCCATTGAAAAATTATGCGACATGGTTCGTGCGCAGGTCGACGACATCCGCAAGAAAGAACGCGAACTGCGTCGCATCATTGTTGACAAGTGTGGCTACCCCCAGGAGAACTTCATTGCTGATTTCAGCGGTCGCGACAAAAACGGCAACAAAGTTGCCTCTCAACTACTCAACCTAAAGTGGATTGAAAAGCAAGCAGCCGCAGGCAAGTCTTGGAGCGCCGTCATGGGCCGCAACATACCGCCAGTGCAAGATCTGCAGCAAAAGCTGGCCGATTTGCAGGCACGTGTAGTGGTTCCTCTGGATCAACTCAAAGACATCAACAAGCGCATGAATGCCGGCGAATACGCCTCTCGCGCCGCCAAAAAAGAAATGATCGAGGCCAACTTGCGCCTGGTCATTTCCATCGCCAAGAAGTACACCAACCGCGGTCTGCAGTTTTTGGACTTGATCCAGGAAGGCAACATCGGTTTGATGAAGGCCGTGGACAAGTTTGAATACCGCCGCGGCTACAAGTTCTCAACCTACGCCACCTGGTGGATTCGCCAGGCCATCACACGCTCTATTGCGGACCAGGCACGCACCATCCGCATCCCGGTGCACATGATCGAGACCATCAACAAGATGAACCGCATCAGCCGTCAGCACTTGCAGGAGTTTGGCTTTGAGCCCGATGCATCCGTCTTGGCCGAGCGCATGGAGATTCCGGAAGACAAGATCCGCAAGATCATGAAGATCGCCAAGGAGCCGATCTCCATGGAAACGCCCATTGGTGACGACGACGACAGCCACTTGGGCGACTTCATCGAAGACGGCGCCAACACCGCGCCCATGGAAGCAGCCATGCAGGCCGGCCTGCGCGACGTGGTCAAGGACATTCTGGACAGCCTCACCCCGCGTGAAGCCAAGGTGCTGCGCATGCGTTTCGGTATCGAAATGACCAGCGACCACACGCTGGAAGAAGTGGGCAAGCAGTTCGACGTGACGCGCGAACGCATCCGCCAGATCGAAGCCAAGGCGCTGCGCAAGCTCAAGCACCCCAGCCGCTCTGACAAACTGCGCAGCTTTACCGACAACTTGTAAATTTGTGACCCCTGCACCACACCACTACGCGGATCGTCATCCCCAGAGGGATTTAATTTTTCTTGTGATGGCCCTGCGAAAAATTGGGAGTGCTACCCGATGGCACTAGAAGCCCCCTATAAGCTGGCTGGGGTCATGGGTTGGCCGGTGGCGCACTCGCGTTCACCTGTCATCCACAATCACTGGATCGCGCAGTATGGTCTGCGTGGCGCTTATGTCCTGCTTCCGGTCCAACCCGACAAACTGGAAGTGGCTTTACGCAGCTTGCCGGTTTTGGGATTTTCGGGTTGCAACTTGACTATTCCACACAAAGTGGCCGCACTGGATGTGTTGGATCGAGTGGATCCGCAGGCACACCGCATTGGTGCCGTCAACACCGTCGTGGTTGAAGTCGACGGCACCCTTACGGGAATGAATACGGATGGCTTTGGTTACATTCAAAGTCTGCTAGACGTTCGTCCGGACTGGCGGGCTGACGCGGGACCAGCCATGGTAGTTGGCGCTGGTGGCGCAGCACGGGCAGTGATTGTGGCTTTAATGGAAAACGGTGCACAGGAAATTCGACTGACCAACCGAAGCGCTGACAAAGCAAAAAACATGGCGTCCGAATTTGGTTCGAAGGTGGTTGCTATTCCCTGGCGGGACAGACATGACACGCTAGCGGGCGCAGCATTGCTGGTCAACACCACCAACCAAGGCATGCACGGAGAACCTGCTCTGGATTTGAATCTGCAGCAGTTACCAAACACCGCACTCGTGTCGGATATTGTTTATGTACCGATGGAAACACCCTTGATCGCTGCAGCACGCGCACGGGGCAATTTGACGGTCAACGGCTTGGGAATGCTGCTTCACCAAGCCCGCCCCGCGTTCGCGGCATGGTTCGGGGTACGCCCCGAAGTAACGCCGAATCTGCGTGAACAGATTCAAGCCACGCTTTAATTTGCGGGCTTATTTGCACGTTCCTGAACAAACCGAAAGGCGTACTGCAGCACCTCTTCAAGCGATAAATCAATGGCGTGGCGTTCGTGCTCCGTTAGATAAAACATCAGATCAACATCATGACGAACATACCGTGCAGGGAGCCGATTGAGCGCCACACAAGCCACATCACACAGCATGTCAACCGTGAAGTCAGGGTTTGATTCGGCACGCCGCGCAACCTCCTCAAATACCAACCGCTCGTAGTAGTTATGAACCTGCTCAAACGTAAACACCATTGCGATACCCCCAACTCGTCACCCACATAAATTACCAAGGCAACCTTAGCATTTCCCTTTCCTAGTGACAAGGGGTGGGTATGCTGCTGTGCGACGAAAACACAAATAAATGCATGATCTGCGCCCATTTTTCGGTGAATCATCCCACGACAATACCTTGCGCACGCCCCTTTATATATTCGCAAGCTATGAAACTTGTAGCAGGGTAAAAACTGCGATATAGTTTCACCCTGCTGCAATTTGTCGGGCAATTCTCCGCGAGCAGCCCAGTGGCTGTACGGTTGCCCGATATTTGTAAACCGCATTCATGAGAGGTAGTTAATGAGTTCGAAAGAATCGGTCGCCATTAGTCAATTGTTGGGATTACTGGAGTCACGCTATGCCATGCGTGTACTGTGGGCATTGCGTGACGGACACGCACAAACATTTCGCCTATTGCAGGACAGCGTTGGGGGAATTACCCCGAATACGCTGAATACGCGAATTAAGGAGCTGCGTGAAGCAGGCCTCATGACGCATGGCAGTGATGGCTATTCGGTAACCTCTATTGGTGCTGATTTGCTCAAACGGATGGGTGACCTCCAGGCGTTTGCCGGAAAATGGTCACTTGCCCAGGCAAAAAAGACCAAGTAGCCGGATTCATGGACCAATCGGGTCCAGTTCCAAGAAGACAGGCTATCCCTGTCTTTTTTTTGCCTGCGGCATAATCGACAGCCTTATTCAGAAGCCTGCACACACGTCTTGCATGGCCCTCACCCCCCGAAATTGACCAAGGATTTTCCATGATTACGACTCCATCAGGCCTTCAGTACGAAGACACCACCGAAGGAACTGGCGCTGTTGCGACCAAAGGCCACAATGTTACCGTGCACTACACCGGATGGCTTTACAGCAATGGAACCCAGGGCACCAAGTTCGACTCCAGCAAAGATCGCAATGACCCCTTTGTTTTTCACTTGGGCGGCGGCATGGTCATTCGCGGCTGGGACGAAGGCGTCGCTGGCATGAAAGTCGGCGGAATACGTACTTTGATCATTCCTGCTGCGCTGGGTTATGGCAGCCGTGGTGCGGGAGGTGTCATTCCCCCCAATGCAACCCTCAAATTCGACGTCGAACTGTTGGGCACTTCGGGCTAAACCCACGAATCGCACAGACAACCAAATTGTGCGGCCCCTCGCTATTGAATTGCAGCCTGGTGCCCCCACAGTAGCATTCAGTCGTTAACAACTCCATTTTTAAGTGCATGTCTGATACCCCGTCCACGCCCCAAGCATCACCCAGCGCCCAATACCAAAGCACACAGGATATGGTCGCTGCGCAAGTTTCTCCGCCAAGTCCCGATGCGCCCATGCAAGTGCATGCAGAGTTAGCAGAATTGCAGACCAAATGCAATGAACTGGCAGACCAGTATTTGCGTGCCAAGGCCGATGCAGAAAACGCGCGCCGTCGTGCAGAAGACGAAATCACAAAAGCCCGCAAATTCGCGGTTGAGGGATTCGCCGAAAGCCTGCTTCCCGTGGCTGACAGCCTTGAAGCAGGTTTGCTGATCAAAGACGCAAGCCCGGACCAAATCCGGGAAGGTGCGCAAGCAACATTGCGTCAACTCATTGCTGCCCTGGAGCGCAACAAGGTAGTGGCCATCAACCCCGGTGCAGGCGCAAAATTTGATCCCCATCAACACCAGGCCATCAGTGTTGTTCCCTCTGATCAGGAAGCCAATGCGGTCGTGAGCGTGCTGCAAAAAGGATATTCCATTGCAGATCGTGTATTGCGTCCCGCTTTGGTAACCGTATCTGCTGCCAAATAGCTTCTGGCCGTCATTAAATAGGGGGTCAGGGGATCTCCTCAACCGGCTAACTGTCCAGTCTTGAAATCGTGCCAATCGGCATCAAGTAAGCACCATCTGAATTTTTTTGAATTAGCAGGAGTAAACCATGGGAAGAATCATCGGCATTGACCTCGGAACCACCAATTCGTGCGTCGCAATCATGGAAGGCAATAACGCCAAAGTGATTGAAAACGCGGAGGGTGCGCGTACCACGCCATCCATCATTGCCTACCAAGAAGACGGCGAAGTGTTGGTCGGAGCGTCCGCCAAGCGCCAATCCGTCACCAACCCCAAAAACACCCTGTACGCTGTCAAGCGCTTGATCGGTCGCAAGTATTCCGAGAAGGAAGTACAAAAGGACATCGACCTGATGCCCTACAAGATTGCCGCCGCCGACAATGGAGACGCGTGGGTGGAAGTGCGCGGCAACCGCATGGCGCCCCAACAGGTCAGTGCAGACATTCTGCGCAAGATGAAGAAAACCGCCGAAGACTACCTTGGCGAAGAAGTGACCGACGCCGTAATCACGGTGCCCGCTTACTTCAATGACGCACAACGACAAGCCACCAAAGATGCCGGACGTATTGCCGGCCTGGATGTCAAACGCATCATCAACGAACCTACCGCTGCAGCCTTGGCCTTTGGCATGGACAAGAACGAAAAGGGTGACCGGAAAATTGCGGTTTACGACCTGGGCGGCGGTACATTCGACGTATCCATCATCGAAATTGCCGATGTGGACGGTGAAAAACAATTCGAGGTACTTTCCACCAATGGTGACACTTTCCTGGGTGGTGAAGACTTCGATCAACGCGTCATCGACTTCATCATTGCCGAGTTCAAGAAAGAACAGGGCGTCGATCTGTCGAAAGATGTCTTGGCCCTGCAGCGCCTCAAGGAAGCTGCCGAAAAAGCCAAGATCGAACTCTCCAGCAGCGCACAAACGGACATTAACCTGCCCTACGTGACGGCTGATGCGTCCGGCCCCAAACATCTGAACATCAAGCTCACCCGCGCCAAACTGGAAAGCCTGGTCGAGGAACTGATCGAACGCACTATTGCGCCTTGCCGCACCGCCATCAAGGACGCAGGCGTCAAAGTGTCCGACATCCATGACGTGATTCTGGTCGGCGGCATGACCCGTATGCCCAAGGTGCAAGAAAAGGTCAAGGAATTGTTCGGCAAAGAGCCGCGCAAGGACGTAAACCCCGACGAAGCCGTGGCAGTGGGCGCTGCCATTCAAGGCCAGGTGCTCTCAGGTGATCGCAAAGACGTGCTGCTGCTGGATGTCACGCCCTTGTCGCTCGGTATTGAAACAATGGGTGGTGTGATGACCAAGATGATCACCAAAAACACCACCATTCCGACCAAGTTTGCCCAAACATTCTCGACTGCAGACGACAACCAACCGGCCGTAACCATCAAGGTCTACCAAGGGGAGCGTGACATAGCGGTCGGCAATAAGATGCTCGGTGAGTTCAATCTGGAAGGCATTCCTCCGGCCCCCCGTGGAACCCCCCAGATTGAAGTGTCTTTTGACATCGATGCCAACGGCATTTTGCATGTTGGCGCCAAAGACAAAGGCACTGGCAAAGAAAACAAAATCACCATCAAAGCCAATTCGGGCTTGTCCGAGGCAGAGATTCAGCAAATGGTGAAAGATGCCGAGTTGAATGCTGCTGACGACAAGCGCAAGCTCGAACTGGTGCAATCCAAGAATCAGGCAGACAGCAGCATCCACAGCGTGAAAAAGAGCCTGGCTGAGTACGGCGACAAACTCGATGCGGGTGAGAAAGATAAAATCGAAGCGGCCATCAAAGACTTGGAAGACGCGATTAAAGGTGACGACAAGGCTGCGATCGACGAGAAAAACACGGCTTTGATGTCGGTAAGTCAAAAGCTGGGCGAAAAAATGTACGCCGACATGCAGGCCAAACAATCTTCCGAGGCGGGCTCTGCAGCAGGTGGTGAAACGCAAGCCCACTCTGCTGGCAATGCCGCAGGCGCGGCCGATGACAACGTTGTAGACGCCGAAGTCAAGGAAGTCAAAAAAGGCTGAGGGCACAACCAGCGTGCCATTGCAGCCCGCCGCGCCAGACGCATTCGTCATGAATCGTCAGCGCGGCGTTTTGCATCACGTTTTCGCAATTAATCAAAGACCCACACTGTCTGGCAACCATGGCTAAAAGAGATTTTTACGATATTCTGGGCGTTCCAAAAAATGCTTCGGACGACGACATCAAGAAGGCCTACCGCAAGCTGGCGATGAAGCACCACCCTGACCGCAATCAGGGCGACACATCCAAAGTAGCGGAAGAAAAATTCAAGGAAGCCAAGGAAGCCTACGAGATGCTGTCAGACCCGCAAAAGCGGGCAGCTTATGACCAGCATGGGCATGCCGGCGTTGACCCCAACATGCGCGGTCCCGGCGAAGGCTATGGCGGGTTTGCCGAAGCGTTTGGCGACATTTTTGGCGACATGTTCGGCCAGCAACGGGGTCGCGCCAGCGGTGGCCGCCAGGTGTTTCGTGGTGGCGATTTGAGCTATGCCATGGAAGTCACCCTGGAAGAAGCCGCCAAGGGCAAAGACGCACAAATTCGCATCCCCAGTTGGGAATCTTGCGACAGTTGTAAAGGCAGCGGCGCCAAGCCTGGCACCCAGGTAAAAACATGCGTCACCTGCTCGGGTTCGGGTTCGGTACAAATGCGCCAAGGTTTTTTCAGCGTCCAGCAAACCTGCCCCACCTGCCGTGGCAATGGCAAAGTGATTCCCGAGCCCTGCTCTGCCTGCCAGGGTCAGGGCAAGATCAAAAAGCAAAAAACCCTGGAAGTCAAAATTCCAGCGGGAATCGACGGCGGCATGCGCATTCGCAGCACCGGCAATGGTGAACCCGGCACCAACGGCGGCCCTGCGGGCGACCTGTATATTGAGATTCGACTCAAAAAGCACGACATTTTTGAACGCGAGGGCGACGATCTCCATTGCGCCATTCCGATCAGCATGACCACAGCCACATTGGGTGGAGAAATCGACGTGCCGACACTCGCAGGCAAAGCGGTTATCGATATCCCGGAGGGGACCCAAACGGGCAAGCAATTCCGCCTGCGCGGCAAAGGAATCAAGGGCGTTCGCTCCAGTTATCCCGGTGATTTGTACTGTCACATCACCGTTGAAACCCCTGTAAAACTCAGCGAGCACCAACGCCGGTTGATGCGTGAACTGGACGACTCCTTCAAAAAAGGTGGCAGTAAACATTCACCTACAGGAGACAGTTGGACCGACCGCCTGAAAAGCCTGTTCAGTTGACCCAACGCAATGGGGTCAACCCGATGTAACTACCCAAACCATGCCGCCCGGTCTATAAACGACCCGGCGGCATTTTTTTGTTTGGTCACCCCGGCACCGTTAAAAAGGTAACACATGGGCGTTAGCATCACTTTCCTTGGCGGAGCTGATACGGTCACTGGCTCCAAATACCTGGTACGCCATCGCGACCACAGCTTACTGGTGGACTGCGGGCTGTTTCAAGGCTACAAACAGTTGCGTCTACGCAATCGCACTCCGCTACCTATTGCGCCCAACCAAATTGATGCAGTGGTGCTGACGCATGCCCATCTGGATCACAGCGGCTACCTGCCGCTGCTGGCAAAAGAAGGTTTTGCAGGTGCCGTCTACGCGTCGCCTGGAACGCAGGCCTTGTGCAAAATACTGCTACCCGACAGTGGCCACATCCAGGAGGAAGACGCTGCGTTCGCAAACCGGCATGGGTTTTCCAAACATGCCCCGGCGCTTCCCCTGTATACGCGCCAGGATGCACTGGACTGTCTGCCCCTCATCAAGGCCAGCCGAATAGGAGGTACTTTTCAACCCATTCCAGGTTGGCGCATCACCCTCAGTTCTGCAGGTCATATTCTGGGGGCGTGCAGCCTGTTATTAGAGGTAGCAGGCAGGCGGATTCTTTTTTCCGGCGACTTGGGGCGCCCGGACGACAGCATCATGTATCCCCCTGACCCGGCACCAGCGGCTGACACGGTTCTGATCGAATCAACCTATGGAAACCGTCGGCACCCGGCGGACAACCTTTTGGCTGAACTGGCACCCGCGCTGCATCGGGTTGCTGCGCGTGGCGGCGTAGCGGTCATTCCGGTATTCGCGGTCGGTCGAGCCCAAGCCTTGCTGCACGCCATTGCCCAACTCAAGGCCAGCGGCGAAATACCGCGCGCGTTGCCCATTTTTCTGGACAGTCCCATGGCTGTGCATACCACGCATCTTTTTGAAAGCCATCTGGGTGAACATCGACTGAACGCGCGCGAGGCCCACGCACTCTCCCACGGTGCAACCATGGTCAATAGCACGGATGAATCCAAAGCCCTATCTGCCCGGCATGGTCCCATGGTGATCCTCTCGGCCAGCGGCATGGCCACCGGCGGGCGCATACTGCATCACCTGGCCCACCATGCGGGCAACCACCGCAATATGATCATCTTGACAGGCTACCAGGCGCCAGGTACGCGGGGCGGATCCCTCGCTGGTGGCGCCAGATTGCTGCGCATCCATGGTCGCGACGTGGAAGTCAACGCGGAGATTGTCCAATTGGAATCGGCCTCGGCGCATGCAGATTCCGGCCAGTTGATGCAGTGGCTGCGCACCATGCCCACCGCGCCAGATCAGGTGTACGTGGTGCATGGCGAAATGCAAGCCTCCGATGCGTTACGGGCCCGAATAAAAAGGGAATTGGGCTGGCGCGCACTGGTTCCGGAACAGGGCTCCACCTGGCCCTGCTAGGTATGTCGCGGCACCGGGTTACCCCGGCTAAACACCCACAGACGGTGCCCCGTAACTGTGTTAGCCTAAGCTCGATTTTTTGACCAGAAGGCAATCTGCACCAACAATGAGCGGCTTCAATTCGCAAAGCGGGGAAACTCATGATTCTGTGCAATCAATGCCCGAAGTCACGGCCAGTTTTGTGACACAGTGGATGGCACGCCTGTCTAAGTGCATAACGGTGCTGCTGTGGATGGTGCTGCTTTCCGTCAATCCTGCAGGTGCTGCCGAAACGATTACCCTTGTTGACGGCACCGAGGTCTACCCGTTAACCCGTCTGTCCTATCTGGAGGACAAAGACGGGCGCATGAACCTGCAAGACGTTATGACTGGGGAGGGAGGTCTAACCTTCGTGCCAGGCACCAAGGACGTCGCCAACTTCAGTTTTACAAACTCCGCCTATTGGTTCCGCTTTGAATTGACCAACAAGGACTCCCCGATCGACAACTGGTTACTCGAAGTCCAGTACCCGCCCCTGGATCGCATCACCGTTTATCTGGTGGATGCCGACGGCAATGCGGTCACCTACCGTGGCGGCGACAAATGGCCATTCGCCAAGCGTGCGATCAAACACCGCAACGTGATATTCAGGGTACCAGTAGCCACCGGCCAAAGTGTGCGGGTATTCGTGCGTGTTTTAACCGATGGTTCCTTGCAACTTCCCTTGGTACTGCGCAGTCCCGATGCCTTGTTGGCACAGGACCACGAAGAACAAGCAGTGTTGGGGGTGTTCTATGGCGTGTTGCTCGCCATGTTGCTCTACAACCTGTTGATCTTTGTATCCATCCGCGACATCAACTACCTCTATTACGTGTGGTACATCGCTGGCTGGATCATGTTTCAGATGTCTATCAACGGGCTGGCATTCGAGTACATCTTGCCCGAATACCCTGCATGGGCCAACAAGGCCATTCCGTTTTCGATCGGATTTGCCAATCTGGGGGTGTTGCTGTTTTCGCGTGGTTTTCTGCAAGTGCCCCAGAACCTTCCCCGCGTCAACCACCTCTTCAAGGCCTGCGCAATACTGACCATCGGCATCATATTGAGTTCCTTGTTTGGCAGCTACAACCTGTCCATCAAGGTAGGGGCAGTTGCAACCATTCTCATTGCGGTAATGATTGTCAGCGTCGGTATTTGGTCGATTCGGCTGGGTGTTCGCCAAGCCCGCTACTTCATGGTCGCCTGGACCGGTTTGCTGGTGGGCATTGTGGTGTATGCCCTCAAGACATTTGCCGTTCTTCCAACCACCTTTGTCACCGAATACGGCATGCAAATTGGCTCTGCGTTTGAGGTAATTCTGCTGTCGTTCGCTCTGGCCCACCGCATGCGCATTCTCAAGGAAGACAACGAACGCATGCAGCGAGAGACAACTGAAACGTTAGAGCGTCGCGTGCAGGAAAGGACCCGTGAACTCGATGAGGCGCTGATGGGCCTGTCAGACGCGAACAGCAAACTCATGGAACTGAACCATGTTGACGGACTCACCGGCATCAACAACCGCGCCTATTTTGATGAACAGTTTGGCACCGAATGGCAACGTTCCATGCGCATTGGAAGTCCCATCGGACTGCTGATGCTCGACATCGACCACTTCAAACAATTCAACGACAACCACGGCCACCTGGGCGGAGATGCCTGTCTCAAGTTAGTGGCCAACACCATTCAAGATGCCATTCGTCGCCCTGCGGACAAGTGCTACCGATACGGGGGTGAAGAATTCGTAGCCGTATTGCCGCACACCGACTTGCCTGGAAGCG
The DNA here is from genome assembly GCA_016719405.1 of Candidatus Aalborgicola lynettensis. Taxonomy (GTDB): domain Bacteria; phylum Pseudomonadota; class Gammaproteobacteria; order Burkholderiales; family Burkholderiaceae_C; genus Allorhodoferax; species Allorhodoferax lynettensis. The sequence goes on along the minus strand of JADJZE010000001.1, from coordinate 218,883 downwards.
CATTCATTGCCGACCGCATTTGCAAGGCCGTCGCAGCCCTGGAGTTTGTGTTTGAAGGCAAGACCATTCCGGTGACCATTAGCATCGGCGTATGCAGCATGGTGCCGCCACGTGGTTCGGACTACAACGCGCTAATCAGCGCAGCCGATCAAGCCCTGTACGAGGCCAAGCACCAAGGTCGCAACCGTTACTGTACTTCGCCTCACGCAGCAAAGGCTTAAGCCCCCAGCACACGTTGCTTGGCCTGTGTGTACTCGCGTTTGAGCTGCGCCACGTAGCGGGCAGTGGTCTGCACCTGGGTCACCGCGCCAATCCCCTGCCCGCAACCCCAAATCTCCTTCCAGGCCTTGGCAGCCGTTCCACCACCAAAGTTCATTTTGCTGGGGTCGCTCTGCGGCAGGTTGGCCGGGTCCAGCCCCGCCGCACGGATGCTGGGCGCCAGGTAGTTGCCATGCACGCCGGTAAACAGGTTGCTGTAGACGATATGGTCCGAATCACCGTCCACGATGGCCTGCTTGTAGGCATCGGTTGCACGGGCCTCCTCGGTCGCGATGAACGCCGAGCCGATGTACGCAAAGTCCGCGCCCATGGCCTGGGCCGCCAGAACGGCGTCGCCGGTAGCAATGGAGCCCGACAGGGCCAAGGGGCCATCAAACCACTGGCGAATTTCCTGCACCAAGGCAAACGGGCTCTTGGTGCCCGCATGACCACCCGCCCCCGCCGCCACCGCAATCAGGCCATCGGCACCCTTGTCAATGGCTTTGTGGGCATGGTGGTTGTTAATCACGTCGTGCAGCACCACGCCGCCGTAGCTGTGCGCTGCAGCATTGATTTCCTCGCGCGCGCCCAGGCTGGTAATGATGATGGGCACCTTGTACTTAACGCACAGAGCCATGTCGTGCTCCAACCGGTCGTTGCTCTTGTGGACGATCTGGTTGATGGCAAACGGCGCAGCGGGCGCGTCCGGGTGGGCTGCGTTGTAGGCAGCCAGTGCCTCGGTGATTTCAATTAGCCACTCCTCCAACTGCTCGGCAGGCCGGGCGTTGAGCGCGGGCATGGAGCCCACCACGCCGGCCGTGCACTGGGCAATTACCAGTTTGGGGTTGCTGATGATAAACAGCGGAGAACCGATTGCCGGAAACGGCAAGCGGTCCAGGGGGGACGGGAGTCGGGCCATGGCATATCCTCACATTGGTGAGCAAAACAGGCTTCTCCGCACGTCCAGTGTGCGCAAGCAGCTACGAATTTCATAGCAGAGGCGACCACAGCAGGGTCGCCCCTTGGGGTCTTAGAAAGCGTCCAACGGCAAGGCGGTGACACATTCGGCACCTTCGACAATGCTGTCGCGCATGCCGGGTGCCTTGGTCAACATGTGATCGGCATAAAAACGCGCGGTCGTGATCTTGGATTGCATGAACACGGCATCGGTTCCGGCTGCCAGTTGGGTTTGCGCCACCAGCAGCGAGCGCGCCAACTGCCAACCGGCCATCAGGTTACCGGCCAGCATCAGGTAAGGCACGCTGCCTGCAAACACCGCGTTGGGGCTGGCCTTGGTATTACCAGCCACGTATTCCACCACGTCGATGAATGCCAGGCGGGCCGCTTTCAGGCGCTTGGCCACAGCCAATGCGTCGGGGCTGCCATTTTTCAGCAATTCTGCTTCGGTCGTTTCGATCTGCGCAGCGATGCCTTTGGCAGTTTGCCCACCGTCACGGGCCGTTTTGCGGCCAATCAGGTCATTGGCCTGAATGGCGGTGGTGCCCTCGTAAATCGTCAAAATCTTGGCGTCACGGTAGTGCTGGGCGGCGCCGGTTTCTTCGATAAAGCCCATACCCCCGTGCACCTGCACGCCCAGCGAAGTTACTTCCAGACTCATCTCGGTGCTGTAGCCTTTGACCAGCGGCACCATGAATTCGTAGAAGGTCTGGTTGACCTTGCGCACATCGGCATCGGGGTGGTGGTGTGCCGCGTCGTACGCAGAAGCAGCCACACTGGCCATGGCACGGCAACCCTCAATGTAGGCACGCATGGTCATCAGCATGCGGCGCACATCGGGGTGGTGAATGATGGGCGCGCTGGTGGCCATGGAGCCATCGACCGGGCGGCTTTGGACGCGGTCGCGCGAAAAATTCACCGCCTGTTGGTAGGCGCGTTCGGCAATGGCGATGCCCTGCACACCCACGCCGTAACGGGCGGCGTTCATCATGATGAACATGTACTCCAGGCCACGGTTTTCCTGGCCCACCAAATAACCAATGGCACCGCCATGGTCGCCGTACTGCAGCACGGCCGTAGGGCTGGCTTTGATGCCCATCTTGTGTTCGATGGAGACGCAGTGCACGTCGTTGCGTGCGCCGAGCGAGCCATCTTTGTTGACCATGAATTTGGGCACCACAAACAGGCTAATGCCTTTCACGCCTTCGGGCGCGCCCTGCACGCGGGCCAGCACCAGGTGGATAATGTTTTCCGCCATGTCGTGCTCACCCCAGGTGATAAAAATCTTGGTACCAAACACCTTGTAGGTGCCGTCTGGCTGGGGTTCCGCGCGCGAACGTACCAAAGCCAAGTCGGAACCGGCCTGGGGTTCGGTCAGGTTCATGGTGCCGGTCCACTGGCCGCTAATCAGCTTCGCCAGATAGGTGGCCTTGAGTTCATCGGAGCCGGCGGTGAGCAGGGCTTCAATCGCACCGTCGCTGAGCAGCGGGCACAGGGCAAAACTCAGGTTCGCACAGTTTTGCATCTCCCCGACCGCTGCGCCAATGGTCTTGGGCAGGCCCTGGCCATCAAAGGCCACCGGGTGCTGCAGGCCTTGCCAGCCGGCTTCACGAAACTGGTGGAACGCTTCCTTGAAGCCCGGGGTGGCGGTCACCACACCGTCTTTCCAGCTGGACGGATTTTTGTCACCCTCCCAGTTCAGGGGGGCGAGTACACCTTCGTTGAACTTGGCGGCCTCTTCCAGCACCGCCTGCGCCGTGTCAAAACCGGCGTCTTCAAAACCGGGGATCTGGGCAATTTGTTCGATGTTGGCCAGGTGCTGGATGTTGAACAACATGTCTTTGACAGGGGCGACGTAACTCATGGGAGGCTCCGATAAATGGAAAAACGTAGAAAACGGTGCATACAAGCAAAAAAAAGGGCATCGCGCACGATGCCCTTTTGGGTAGCGCTACTTAAAGCGCTGCAACCAAGGCGGGAACGGCCACGAACAAATCGGCCTCCAGGCCGAAATCGGCCACGCTGAAAATCGGCGCCTCGGGGTCCTTGTTGATGGCCACGATGACCTTGGAGTCTTTCATACCGGCCAAATGCTGGATCGCGCCGCTGATACCGCAGGCCACATACAACTGGGGCGCCACGATTTTTCCGGTCTGACCCACTTGCAGGTCGTTGGGGGCGTAACCCGCGTCCACGGCCGCGCGGCTGGCGCCGATGGCTGCACCCAGCTTGTCGGCCAGGGGGGTCATCACTTCGGTGAACTTCTCGCTGGAGCCCAGGGCCCGGCCACCGGAGACGATGATCTTGGCAGCGGTCAGTTCGGGGCGGTCGTTCTTGGCGATCTCGGATCCGACATAGGCCGAGCGGCCGTTGCCTGCTGCAGCCGCGACAGATTCCACCGCGGCGCTACCGCCCGTTGCGGCAACGGGGTCAAAGCCGGTGGTACGCACCGTCATCACTTTGGTGGCATCGCTGCTTTGCACGGTGGCAATGGCGTTGCCGGCGTAAATGGGGCGCTCGAAGGTGTCGGCGCTCACCACTTTGGTGATGTCGGAGATTTGCCCCACATCCAGCTTGGCGGCCACGCGGGGGGCCACGTTTTTGCCGGAAGCGGTGGCGGGAAAAAGAATGTGGCTGTAGCTGGAAGCAACGGCCAACACCTGGGCAGCCACGTTTTCGGCCAAGCCGTGGGCAAAAGCGTCGCCGTCGGCGTGCAGCACCTTGCTCACGCCGGCAATTTTTGCGGCAGCGGCCGCAGCGGCACCGGCATTGGCGCCAGCAACCAGCACATGCACGTCACCGCCGCATTGGGCAGCCGCAGTGACGGTGTTGAGGGTGGCACCCTTGATGGATGCGTTGTCGTGTTCAGCAATTACGAGAGAGGTCATGGATATTCCTTAATCGGTTGGGGACAGAGCAAACGGCCTGTCCCGCAAGGCCATCAAATTACTTTTGCAACGTTTTTCAGCTTGTCGACCAGGGTGGCGACATCGGGCACCTTGATACCGGCGCTGCGCTTGGGTGGCTCGCTCACTTTCAGGGTCTTGATGCGTGCAGCCACGTTCACGCCCAGTGCTTCGGGCGTTACAGTCTCAAGCGGCTTCTTCTTGGCCTTCATGATGTTGGGCAAGGTCACATAACGTGGCTCGTTCAGGCGCAAATCGGTAGTAATGACAGCAGGCAAAGTCAAGGACAGGGTTTCTGCACCACCATCTACTTCGCGGGTCACCACGGCTTTGCCATCGACCATTTCAACCTTGCTGGCAAAAGTAGCCTGGGGCATGTCGGTCAGTGCGGCCAGCATTTGGCCGGTCTGGTTGCAATCGTCGTCAATGGCCTGCTTGCCCAGAATAACCAAGCCAGGTTGTTCTTTGTCAACCAGGGCCTTGAGCAACTTGGCCACAGCCAAAGGCTGCAGGTCTTCGGCGGTTTCAATCAAAATGCCACGGTCGGCACCAATGGCCATGGCGGTGCGCAGGGTTTCCTGGCACTGGGCCACGCCTGCGGAGACGACGATGACCTCGGTCACCACGCCTTTTTCTTTCAGGCGCACGGCTTCTTCGACGGCAATTTCGTCAAAAGGGTTCATGCTCATCTTGACGTTGGCGATATCCACGCCCGTGCCGTCCGACTTGACGCGAACCTTCACGTTGTAATCAACCACACGTTTAACCGGTACCAGGACTTTCATTGCTGCCGCTCCAGAGTGTTACAAATTGGGTGTCTCAATTGACGTATACGTCAAACCTTCGATTCTATTGCGCCAGCGATACGGCAACACGTGAATTGCCGCAAATATCGCCGCGCCGACAAAATAGAACGATCGTGCTATTTTTGGATTATAACGCGCCCCAGCGCACCACTGCGGTCCGCCGCCCTGCACCGGCTTGCCCATCACCGGCTGTGCACCACCCGCTGCGGATACGGAATTTCAATCTGCTGCGCACGCAGCGCCCGCAGAATGGCCAGGTTGACGCCCGAGCGCACACCCAAGCGGCTATTTTCAAGATCCATCACCCAGTAACCCACGGTGAATTCCAGTCCATCGGCACCGAAATTGGACAAAAACACCGCTGGCTCGGGTTGGCGCAACACGCGTGATTCACTCAGGGCGGCCTCCAGCAACACGCGGGTCACCACATCCACATCGGCGTCGTAGGCCACCGAAACCACGGTCGTTTGGTGCAAGTTGGAGTCCGCCAGAGACAGGTTTTCAACCCGGCTGGTAATCAGCATTTCGTTGGGCACGATGGATTCCCGCCCCTGCGGCGAACGCACCACCGTGTAACGCGCATTGATGGCGGTAATAGCGCCCTCAAAACCGTCCACCTTCACGTTGTCGCCAATGCGCATGGAGCGTTCCGCCAGAATCACAAAACCACTGATGTAGTTGGCGGCCAGTTTTTGCAGGCCAAAGCCGATACCCACCCCCACCGCACCGCCCAGTACCGACAAGGCGGTCAGGTCAATGCCCACCGACGACAGGGCCAGCATGAGCCCGACAAACATGAGTAAGGCCCGCGTGGCGTTACTCACCGCCTTGCGCAAGGACAACTCGCCGCCGGTGGCCGAGCGCAACAGGCGCGCCTCGATTGCCGCCGAAATCCACAGCGTGAGGATCAGCACCGCGCTGGCCGTCAGCAAACCTTCGAGCAGCGTGCGCACGGACAGCGTGCTGGCCCCCATTTTCCAGGTGATTTGATCGAGCTCGTTCAGGACCACCGGCAACAGACCGCTGACCCACAGCACCATGACCAGCCACGCCAGCCACGACAGGGTGTGCTCCACCAGGCGTGCCCAGGCGGCTTGGGCGAAGGCCGCCTGCAATACTTTGACACCGACACGAATCACCACCAGGGCCACCAGCACCGGCACGGCCACCTTGAGCACCGCAATGGGGATAACGCTGTCCAGCACCACGCGGGCGATCGCACCCAGACACAGCAGCAGCAACGGAAACAACACCCCGTCCACATCGCGCTGGCCAAACCAGATCGAGCGGTCGCCACGCCCACCCAGCCCCCGACGCGCCACCACCACCAGGCCCCAGGCCAAACCCAGACACACCACCAAAACCAGCACTTCGAGCAACACACTGGCCCGGGTGAAAGCGCTCAACCAGCCTTCAAAATCATCAATTGGCTGGGGCGCGGGGGGGCGAAGCGGCGCAGCCATTACACATCTGCCAATAAACGAATGTGGATTTCCACGCAGCGCGCCAGCGCATCGAGGTTGTACCCACCTTCCAGACACGACACGATGCGCCCCTGGCAGTGGCGCTTGGCCACCTCCCGCACGCGCTTGGTGATCCAGGCGTAATCGGCATCAACCAGCCCCATTTGCCCCATCTCGTCCTCGCGGTGGGCATCAAAACCAGCGCTGATAAAAATCATCTCCGGACGATAGGCTTCCAGGCGCGGCAACCAGTGCTCGGCAATCAGCTCGCGCACCTGCGCGCCCTTGGTGTAGGCCGGCACCGGCAAATTCACCAAATTGCTGGCCTGTGAACGCGCACCGCCCACCGGGTAAAACGGGTGCTGAAAAAAGCCCACCATCAGGATGCGCTGGTCCCCGGCAATGATGTTCTCGGTGCCATTGCCGTGGTGCACGTCAAAGTCCACAATGGCCACGCGCTTCAAACCATGGCGCTCCAGCGCGTAGCGGGCCGCAATGGCCACGTTGTTCAAAAAGCAGAACCCCATGGCCTGATCGCGCCCGGCGTGGTGGCCCGGCGGGCGGATGGCACAAAACGCGTTTTCCAGCTCCCCGGCCAGCACCGCATCGGTGGCCGCCAGGGCCGCACCGGCAGCCCGCAGCGCAGCGTCCCATGTGTGGACGTTGAGCGAAGTGTCAGGATCGATCTGGGCGTGACTGGGACCACCTGCCGCAATATCCTCACGCAAACCATCGGTCAGGCCGCGCAGGGCCGCCACGTGCATACGACCGTGGGCCAGCTCGATATCGGCAATCGGCGCAATCGGGGCCTCGCGGCACGCCAGCGCGTCCTTGACGCCACTGGCAATCAAACGGTCTTCGATCGCGTCGAGCCGCTCGGGGCATTCGGGGTGCCCGGCGCCCATTTCGTGTTTCTTGCAATCGGGGTGGGTAAAGTATCCGGTCTTGTTCACCTGCGCACTCGTCAATCTGAAAATTCGGGTAAGGTTCTGCGATGGACGCACAACACACGCTTCAATCTTTGCTGACCCAGCTTAACACGGTGATTGTCGGCAAGCCCGCACAAACCCAGGATTGCGTAGCCTGCCTGCTGGCAGGGGGGCACTTGCTGATCGACGATGTGCCGGGGGTGGGCAAGACCACCCTGGCCCACGCCCTGGCGCGCACCTTTGGCCTGCAGTTCTCCCGGGTGCAGTTCACCTCGGACCTGATGCCCAGCGACCTCTCCGGCGTGTCGATTTACGAGCGCGGCAAAGAGGCCTTCGTGTTCCACCCCGGCCCCCTGTTTGCGCAGGTTCTGCTGGCCGATGAAATCAACCGCGCCAGCCCCAAGACCCAGAGCGCGTTGCTGGAAGCCATGGAGGAAAAGCAGGTCACCATCGAAGGGGAAACACGGGCCCTGCCGCAGCCATTCTTCGTCATCGCCACGCAAAACCCGCTGGACCAGATCGGCACCTACGCCCTGCCCGAATCGCAGATGGACCGTTTTTTGATGCGCATTTCCCTGGGTTACCCGGACCGGCTGGCCGAGCGCGCACTGTTGACTGGACAGGACCGCCGGGCACTGGTGGAACACCTGCCCAGCCTGCTCGACGCCACCGGGCTGCAGCACTTGCAGCAAATGGTACTGGCCGTACACGCCGCCGACCCCTTGCTGGACTATGTGCAGGACCTGATTGCCGCCACCCGCAACGGCCAGTGGTTTGTGCAGGGCCTGTCGCCACGCGCCGGCATTGCCGTGCTGCGTGCCGCCAAGGCGCAGGCCCTGCTCAGCGGGCGCAACTACGTGGCACCCGACGATGTGCAAGCCATCCTGCCGCAAACCATTGCCCACCGGCTGATCCCCGTGGGCGACAGCGGGCGCGGCGCCGTGGAGCAGGTGCAGGCCATGCTGGCGGCCGTGCCGTTACCATGACTGAGGCCTCCCCTTGAGCGCCGCCGGGCCGCCCCGTGTCGAAGGTGCGTTGACACGCCCCTTCGAGGGCCGAGGCCCCGGGCGCGCAGACGCAAGCGACCAGCGTGGGGGCAACGCGCCTCCGGCGCCTCCCTCCGGGGCGCAGTGGCCCGGCAAAGCCGGTTCCACGGGTGCCCTGGATTGGAACCCCGTTACCATCGTGAAAGCGCGCTTTCAGGCCTGGTTCGAGTCGCGCATCCCCCCGCGCGACAGCGTCACGCTGACCCAACGTACCGTGTACATCCTGCCCACCGGGCCCGGTTTCATGCTGGCCGCCACCTTGCTGGTGCTGCTGGTGGCGTCCATCAACTACCAGCTCAACCTGGGTTATGTGCTGACCTTCCTGCTGGCCGGTTGCGCGGTGGTGGGTATGCACGTGTGCCACGCCACCTTGCGTGGTCTTACTATGACTTTGATAGCACCTCCCGCGCACTACGCGGGCGCAAACGTGCCAATTGACATTCAACTCAGCAACCCGCGGCGCAGCACCCGCCATGGCATCGGGCTGGCGGTGCTGGGCACCCCGCACTGGAGCTGGACCGACGTTCCTGCGCAGGGCAGTGCCCGGGTGCAGGTGGCCTTTCGGCCCCCGCACCGGGGCCAGCACCGCCTGCCCACGCTGACCGCGGAAACGCGCTTTCCGCTGGGCACCTTTCGGGTCTGGACGGTGTGGCGCCCTGCCGCGCAGATGCTGGTCTATCCCGCGCCCGAATTGAATCCCCCGCCTTTGCCGCCGGGCGAACCCCGATCCGGTGGCGCAGCCACCGCCCAGCGCCACCGCACCGGCGAATTCGACGGTGTGCGCGCCTACCGCCGGGGCGATCCCCTGAAACTGGTGGTCTGGAAAAAGGTTGCCAAAGCCGGGGAATGGGTCAGCCGCGACACCGCACAGGCGCAGCGCCTGGAGTTGTGGCTGGACCTGGCCCACACCGGCATAGCCGGTGGCACCGCCCAACTGGAGCCGCAACTGGCGCGCCTGTGCGCCTGGGTGTTGCTGGCAGAGCAGCGGGGCCTGCTGTACGGCCTGCGCCTGCCCGGTGTGGAAATCGCGCCGGGTCAGGGTGCCACGCACCAAAAAAATTGCCTGCAAGCGCTGGCGATGTTCTGAGCGACTATGTTGCAGACCCTTTTAGCAACCCTGCGCACCCTGCCCCGCGACGCCCGCGATACGCTGTTTTTGCTGGGCGTCATCGGCTGGATCATCGCACCCCAGTTTGACCACCTGCCGCTGTGGTGCAGCGCCATGGTGGCGCTGGTATTGCTGTGGCGTGCCCGCCTGGCGCTGCGCGGCTTGCTGCTGCCCTCGCGCTGGTGGTTGCTGGCCTTGCTGGCACTGGCCACCGGCGCCACGCTGTACACCCACAAGACCATTCTCGGACGCGACGCCGGCGTCACCTTTTTGGTGGTACTGCTGGCACTCAAAACGCTGGAGCTGCGCGCACGGCGCGATGCGTTTGTGGTTTTCTTTCTGGGATTTTTCATCCTGCTCAGTAACTTTTTCTTTTCACAAAGCCTGCTCATCGCGTTCGCCATGCTGCTGGGCTTGCTGGGTCTGCTCACGGCGCTGGTCAACAGCCACATGCCCGTGGGCAAGCCACCGCTGGTGGAGGCGGCCAAAACCGCGGGGGGCATGGCCCTGTTGGGGGCGCCCATCATGGTGGTGCTGTTTGTATTGTTTCCGCGCGTGGCGCCGTTGTGGGGCGTACCGTCGGACGCCATGGCCGGGCGCAGCGGGTTGTCCGACACCATGCAGGTCGGCACCATTGCCAAGCTGGCACTCGACAGCAGCGTGGCCATGCGCATCCGCTTCGACGGCCCGGCACCCCACCCCAGCGCGCTGTACTTTCGCGGTCCGGTGCTGGGTGCCTTTGATGGCCGCGCCTGGCGGCCCGCGCAACCGGGCCTGCCGCCGCGCCTGGACAGCACCCCCGCTTTGCAGGTAAGCGGACCGGCTGTTGGCTACCAGGTCACCCTCAATTCCAGCAACCAGGCCTGGCTGCTGGCGCTGGACGCCACCCCCGAGGCCCCCACCGTGCCAGGCCACAACCCGCGCATGACGCACGATTTGCAATGGGTGACCGAACGCACACTGGTCGATCCCGTGCGTTACCACGCCCGGAGTTACCCGCAGTTCCGCCATGGCCCCCTGCAGGCTGTGCCTGCGCTGAACCAATACCTGGAACTGCCACGCGGCTTGAACCCCCGCACTGCGCAGTGGGCCGCTGAACTGCGCCGCGATGTGCGCTACACCACCGCCAGCACCCCGGCACTGGTCGATGCGGTGCTGGAGCGCCTGCGCTCCGGTGGCTACACCTACACACTCGAACCTGGCGTATTTGGCGCCCACACTGCGGACGAGTTCTGGTTCGACCGCAAAGAGGGGTTTTGCGAACACATCGCGTCAAGTTTTGTGCTGCTGATGCGTGCGCTGGGCGTGCCCGCACGCATCGTTACCGGTTACCAGGGTGGCGAAATCAACGGCGTGGACGGTTATTGGACCGTGCGCCAGAGCGATGCCCATGCCTGGACGGAGGTCTGGGTCGCCAACCAGGGCTGGGTTCGTGTTGACCCCACCTCGGCCGTGGCGCCCGGGCGCACCGGCGCCAATTTGCGACTGGAGCCGCCCACCGGCGTGATTGCGCAGGCACTGGGGGTCGTCAGTCCGGCCCTGCACCTTAATCTGCGCGCCTGGTGGGAGGCCGCCAACAACCGCTGGAACCAGTGGGTGCTGAATTACTCGCAAAGCAAACAACTCGATTTGCTGCGCAACATCGGCTTTGACGCGCCGAACTGGGCCGATCTGGGCTATGTGCTGATTGGCGTGGTAGTGTTTGTCAGCCTGCTGGGCGCTGCTTGGACGCTGTGGGAGCGCCAGCGCCAGGATCCCTGGTTGCGCTTGCTGCAGCGTGCCACCCAACGCCTGCAGCGTGCCGGACTGATCGTGCCGCCCCACGCGCCGCCGCGCCAGCTGGCACGCCTGCTTGGCGCGCCCCCAACGGGCGCACTGTCAAAGATGGACGACGCGGCCAAGGCCGCCCTGTGTCAGTGGCTGCTGCAGCTGGAGGCCTGGCGCTACGCCCCCCACAGCCCGCCCGGTGGCAGCCCGGTCCAGCGACGCCGCGCACTGGCTACACTGCAGCGCCAGTTCCGGCAATTGCGCTGGCCGCCGCGCGCCCGCTAAAGCCCTGCTGCGGCTGAAATCGTTGGCCACTGGCGCCGGATTGACCCGTGCTTGACCCCTTTGTTTGCTCCATTTCTTTGCAACCGCGTTTTTCTCCCATGTTCACAGCATCCTGGTCCCGTATCCTGCTTCCGATTGCTACTATTTTCATAGCTACTTCCGCGCACCAGGCAAGCGCAGAAGGCATAAATAACCTTAAAAAATCAGGCAAGCGCCCACCCCATCGCCACACACTGCAGCAGACCGCCGCCAGCGGCCCCGCCTACGCCGAACGCGCCGATGCCATGCAAATCGCCGACGCAATGGCCCCACGCCTTGGGCTGGACGCGCAGTGGGTTCGCAACGCCATCGGGCAGGCCCGTTACCAGGCCAGTGTGGTGCGGGCCATCTCGCCGCCGCCGGTGGGCACCGCCAAAAACTGGGCCGTGTACCGCAGCCGCTTCATTGACCCCATTCGCACCCAAGCCGGCGTCAAGTTCTGGCTGGCCAACCGGGCCGCGCTGGAGCGCGCCGAGCAGGAAACCGGGGTACCGGCGGAAATAGTGGTGGGCATCATCGGTGTGGAAACCATCTACGGCCAGCAAACCGGCACCTACCGGGTGATGGATGCGCTGTGTACGCTGGCCTTTGACTTCCCCGCGGTTCACCCCCGCGCCACCGAACGTGCCGCCTTCTTTCGCAACGAGCTCGAAGCCTATCTGGGCCTGACCCACCGCACCGGCACCGACCCCCTGGCCCTGCGCGGCAGCTACGCCGGGGCCATGGGCATGCCGCAGTTCATGCCATCGAGCTGGATCCGGTACGGGGTGGACTTTGACGGCAACGGCCACATCGACCTGTTCTACAGCCCGGCCGACGTGATTGGCTCGGTGGCCAACTACTTCAAAGCCTTCGGCTGGAAGCGCGGCATGCCCACGCACTATTCCGTTACCCTGGACGCCCACAACGAAGACCGCGCCGCGCTGCTGGCCCCCGACATCGTGCCCACCTTCACCCCGGCCGACTTCGCTGCCAAAGGCGCACGCATCGGCGACACGGCCTTGCAACACCCGGGCACATTGGCATTGGTTGAACTCCAAAACGGCGATGCCCCGGCGCTGTACCTGGCTGGAACGGACAACTTCTACGCCATCACCCGCTACAACTGGAGCAGCTACTACGCGTTGGCGGTGATCGAACTGGGCCAGGCCGTGGCCGCTGCCATGCCAAAATAGGCCATGCCTGAACCTACCCTCTCGCCTGCATCCCCACCCCCTGCCTCCGCCGCAGCTGCGCCCACGCTCACCAGCACGGTCGCACGCCCCCACGCCGAGGAGGACGTCACCACATCGCTCTACCGGGCCGCCATTGGCCCGGTCAACGCAGACTTCTATCTGCCCATCTTCGCCCGTTTTGAAGCCGCCGACCGGGCCGGGCTGAGCTGGAACACCGCTGCCGGTTTGCTGACCTTCAATTGGCTGGTGTACCGCCAACTCTGGGGCGCGGCATTGGCCTATGCGGGCATCGTGCTGGCGCTGGTGTTGCTGGTGGTGGGCATTGGACGGCTGGTGTTTCAGTGGTCCGACACCCTGACCATGGCCTTGTCTTTGGGCCTGGGACTGGCCTGCGTAGTCATACCCGGACTGCTGGGCAATGCCTTGTTTCAAAAGGAATGCCGCAAACGCATGGCCAAAGCCTTGACCGCACATGCGGTGCTGGCAGACGCCCGCCTTGATTTGCAACGCCAGTCCAGCTCGCGCCTGCGCATGCTGTGGGTGGGTATGGCCAACGTCGCGGTGCTGGGCATGCTGGCGTTTGCCTATGTGCAACTGGCAACCCTGAACACACTCACCGTCCTGCCGCAGGGCGCACTGGACGCTGGCCACGTGGCGCCAGGGCTGTCGGCGACGGGCAGTGGACCGCTGGCCGTGGCACCTGCGGCCGTGATTTCCGCAGCCGTGGCGCCCGCTTTGGCAACCGTTTCGGCACCGGAACACGCTGCGTCAGCACCCTTGGCTGCTACCGCTGCGGCATCGGCGCCTGCTACGGATGCAGCAGCACCGGCACCGGCAAACGATTTGCCAGCGCCACAAGGCGCCGCATCGGCGCCCAGTGTGGCACCCGCACCGACAGCCTCCGCACCCGATGTGCAACAACCGGCCGCCCGCGCAAGCGCCCCACAGGCAACGCAGCCAAAGGCCCCTGCCACGGGCGCCACACCCTCCGCCAGCGCCGCACAGGCGCCCCGTGCACAACCCAAAACGGCGCCCCAACCCGGCGCCACGGCGCCACCCAAAGCGCCGCCAACAGCCAAAGCCGCACCCACAACACCGGAGGCGCTGTACTACATCAACGTGGGCCTGTTCTCCAAACCCCGCAACGCCGCCCGTGTGCATGCGCAGTTGCTGGAGGCCGGGCTGCCCTCCGTGATGAAAGAGCTCAAGTCCGCCAAAGACCGGCAAATTCGCGTGCGGGTAGGCCCCTTCGCAACCGAGGAACGGGCCGAAGCTGCAGCGAAGAAAATTCAATCAATGCAATTCGACGCGGGAGTGATTCAACAATAACGGCTACACCCTGGTCTGCCATGCACCCTCAAACGCCCCCGTTGCCATGGCTTGACGCCGGTGATGACTTCCCGGCACTCGAACGTGCATGGGGGCGACACTCCGATGCACCGGGGCTGCTGGCCGCAGGCGCGGACCTTGAATGCGCGACCCTGCGCCGGGCCTACGGTAGTGGCATTTTCCCGTGGTTCAGCGACGGTCAGCCCATACTGTGGTGGAGCCCCGACCCCCGCATGGTGCTGCAGGTTGACAATTTCCGGCTGCACCGCTCGCTGCGCAAGACCTTGCAGCAATTTCGGGACAACCCAGCCTGCGAGGTGCGCATCGATACGGCCTTTGCGCAGGTCATCACCCATTGCGCCCAGTCGGCACGGCGCGGTGCACCCGGCACCTGGATCGTTCCATCGATGGTCAAGGCCTACACGGCCTTGTTCGAGGCCGGCAACGCCCATAGCGTGGAGACCTGGATCGACGGCAAATTGGTGGGAGGCCTGTACTGCGTGGCCCTGGGGCGTGCCGTTTTTGGCGAATCCATGTTCACCCAGGTACCCAATGCCTCGAAAATTGCGCTTGCGGCACTGGTGGCGTTGTGCCGGGAAAATGCCATCACCATGATCGACTGCCAGCAAAACACCGCCCACCTGGCCTCTTTGGGGGCGGCGGAAATGGGGCGTGCAGAGTTCGCACAACACGTCCGTTCGGTGCGGGAATGCACCAATCCCGTGTGGGTTTTCCCGCCCCTATACTGGAAGCACATTCTTTCTGCCTGATCGCCAAACACCTTGTGACAGACCTCAAAGATCTTCCGCTGCAGACACTGCAGTTCTACACCACTGCGCCGTACGATTGCAGTTACCTGCCCGCGCGGCAAGCCCGCTCGCAGGTGGCAACACCGAGCCACCTGATCAACAACGCAACCTATTCGGGCTTGGTCACCAAGGGATTCCGGCGCAGCGGCATGTTTGCCTACCGTCCGTATTGCGACGGTTGCCAGGCCTGCAAGCCACTGCGCGTGGTGGCCGATGGGTTTCGTCCGGACCGCAGCCAGCGCCGGGCCTGGGTGCAACACCAGTCATTGGTGGTGCGGGTGCTGCGACTGGGTTTTATTCCTGAACATTACGCACTGTATCTGCGCTACCAACACCAACGCCATGCTGGCGGCGGCATGGATGAGGACAGCATTGACCAGTACACCCAGTTTTTACTGCAAAGCCGGGTCAACTCCCGGTTGGTGGAGTTCCGCCAGCCCCATCCAGACGGTACGCCCGGGGCGCTGAAGATGGTGTCGATTCTGGACGTGCTGGACGATGGTTTGTCGGCGGTCTACACCTTTTTCGACCCGCAGGACAAGGCCAGCTATGGCACCTACAACGTACTGTGGCAAATTGAACAGGCACGGCGTTTGGGACTGCCGTTTGTGTACCTGGGTTACTGGATAGAAAACAGCCAGAAAATGAAGTACAAGGCACGCTTTAGCCCCACGCAACTTCTGATGGACCGTCAGTGGGTTGACTACACTGCAGCCCATGCGCAATAAGCAGGTGGCACACCCATTTCCAACGCCGTACGTTTTTACCGAGATCGTCCAATCCTGGCTTGATTCAGCACCCGCGACGGATTGGCCTTGCGGTTCTATTCGACACGGCACACCAACCTCGCCAACATGACCAAACGAGATAGCGACATCCCCAGCGTTCCATCGGTTCAGGTGATCGAGCGCATGTTTACGCTGATTGATGTGTTAGCGGGTCGTGACGAAGCCGTAGCGCTGAAAGAAATCAGTGAAAAGGCGGGGCTGCACCCGTCTACCGCACACCGCATTCTCAACGACCTGGCCGTTGGTCGATTTGTGGATCGCCCACAGGCGGGGCACTACCGTTTGGGCATGCGCCTGCTGGAACTGGGCAACCTGGTCAAAGGACGCCTGAACGTCCGTGACGCGGCCTTGGCGCCGATGCGCGAATTGCATGAATTCACGCAACAACCCGTTAATTTGAGCGTGCGCCAGGGCGATGAAATTATTTATCTGGAACGTGCCTACAGCGAACGCTCCGGTATGCAGGTGGTGCGGGCCATTGGCGGGCGCGCACCTTTGCATCTGACGTCGGTAGGCAAGTTGTTTTTGGCCGCAGACGACCCGCAGCGTATCAGCGCGTATGCAGCCCGAACCGGCTTGCAAGGCCACACCCCAAACAGCATTACGCAGCTGCGCGATCTGGAACGTGAACTCTCGCGGGTTCGTCAGTCGGGTTATGCCAGTGACAACGAAGAGCTGGAACTCGGTGTGCGCTGCATGGCTGCGGGCGTATATGACGACCAGAACAGGCTGATCGCAGGCCTCTCCATCTCAGCCCCATCGGGCCGCCTGGAAGACAACTGGCTGCCGCGCCTCAAGGAAACGGCGCACCGCATCTCAGAATCACTGGGACACACACCCTCGCGTTCGCTCTGAGCAGTCTTCCCACTAATTGGACGACAGATCCCCGGTGGGCGCGATGCTGGCGAGCGGTGACGCTTTGCCAAGCGATTGGGCGGGCGTTGACTCAACCCACTTCCTGACCCGTTCAGCATCGCCCAAACGACTGAACTTGCCGGCCGAATCCAGAAAAACCATGATCAGCTTGCGCCCCGCCACTTTGGCCTGCATCACCAGGCATTGACCGGCTTCCGAGATATAGCCGGTTTTCTGCAAACCAATATCCCATGCCGGATTTTTAACCAGGCGGTTGGTGTTGTTGTACTGCAGTGTTCTACGCCCCACTTCCACCTGGTAGCCGGTGGAGGTCGACAGTTCACGCAGCGTTGGGTCCCCATGCGCAAAATTCACCAGGGTCGCCAAATCGCGCGCACTGGATTGGTTCTTGCTGGACAAGCCGGTAGGTTCCACATAACGGGTGTCTTGCATACCCAATGTTTTGGCCCGCACATTCATCAAGGCAACAAATTGGGCCAGACCACCGGGATAGCTGCGTCCCAGTGCGTGGGCGGCCCGGTTTTCGCTGCACATCAAGGCCAGATGCAACAACTCTCCACGGCTCAACTCGGTGCCGACGCGCAAACGGGAAGAACTGCCCTTCTCGGTATCGACGTCGTCCTGGGTGATGGCGATCATCTCTTCCATGGGCAATTTGGCTTCGCTAATCAACAAACCGGTCATTAGCTTGGTGATAGAGGCAATCGGCAGCACCGCCGATTCATTTTTTTGGAAAAGCACCTCCTGGGTGTCCTGGTCCACAACCAAAGCCACACTGGACTTGAGATCCAATGCATCACGGGCACCATGCAGGCCGGCAAGCTGACCAAAGGACTGTGCACGCGGCACTTGCGCCACCCGCACGCGGGGTTTGGCGTGTGCAACGTGACGCGCTTTAACGACGATTTGCTTGTGCACGCGTTGCTTCTTGGAGACATGGCTACCAGCCGCCATGGCGGGCGCCAGCGCCAACGCGGCGAAGACCGCAACGATGCCAGCACGGATAAGAAACAGATTCATGAGGCCATCCCAACAAAACAGCGCGCCCGAAAACCAGAAAGCAATTACCAAGCGACGCCGATGCTAGAAGTTTATACAAAAAATCCGCCGTTATATCAACTACTTGCAGCGCAAAGCTCAACAAATAGCTAATGAATCAGGGTTCTTACTAACCCTGCGCGGCCACACGCTCTAATTTGCTTTGCAGTTTATTCAACGCGCTCAAGTAGGCCTTGGCGGAGGCAACCACAATATCCGGGTCGGCACCCACACCGTTCACAACCCGGCCACTATTTTGCAAACGCACCGTCACCTCACCCTGGCTTTCGGTTGAGCCGCTGATGGCATTGACAGAATACAAAACCATCTCCGCACCGCTCTTAACAATGCTTTCAATGGCCTTCAGGGATGCATCGACAGGCCCATTGCCTTCGGCACTGCCGGCAACTTCCTTGCCATCGGCCGTGAATACAACGCTGGCATGCGGGCGCTCGCCGGTTTCGCTGTGTTGCGACAAGGAAACGAAAGCGTATTGCTCTTTATCGTGGGTCACGCTTTCATCGCTGACCAAAGCCAGGATGTCTTCGTCAAAAATTTCGCTCTTGCGATCCGCGAGTTCTTTAAAGCGTGCAAAAGCCGTGTTGATGTCGGCTTCGCTTTCGAGTTGCACGCCCAACTCCAGCAAACGCTGCTTGAAGGCATTGCGGCCACTGAGTTTGCCCAACACAATTTTGTTGTTGCTCCAGCCCACATCCTCGGCGCGCATGATTTCATAAGTATCCCGTGCCTTGAGTACACCGTCCTGGTGAATGCCTGATGCATGGGCAAATGCGTTGGCACCCACCACGGCCTTGTTGGGCTGCACCACGAACCCGGTGGTCTGGCTCACCATGCGACTGGCCGCCAGAATATGGCGCGTGTCAACACCCACATCCAGCCCAAAGTAGTCACGGCGTGTTTTGACGGCCATGACAACCTCTTCCAGGCTGCAATTGCCGGCACGCTCGCCCAAGCCATTGATGGTGCACTCCACCTGGCGTGCGCCGCCAATTTTGACCCCCGCCAGGGAGTTGGCCACCGCCATTCCCAAATCGTTATGGCAATGAACCGACCAAATGGCCTTGTCGGAGTTGGGAATCCGTTCACGCAGATTTTTGATGAAGTTGCCATACAACTCAGGGATGGCGTACCCCACCGTATCGGGAACGTTGATGGTGGTCGCACCCTCGGCAATCACTGCCTCGATGACCTGGCACAAAAAATCCGGATCGCTGCGGTAACCGTCCTCGGGGCTGAATTCAATATCTGCCACCAGATTGCGTGCAAAACGGACCGACTGCTTTGCTTGCTCCAAAACTTGTGCGGGTGTCATGCGCAACTTTTTTTCCATATGCAATGCCGACGTGGCAATAAACGTATGGATACGCGCACGGTTGGCACCTTTGAGTGCCTCAGCCGCACGGGCAATATCACGGTCATTGGCGCGCGACAACGAACAAATGGTGGCGTCTTTAATGTGGTTGGCAATCAGTTGCACCGCCTCAAAGTCACCGTTGGAGCTGGCTGCAAATCCGGCCTCAATCACATCCACTTTCAGGCGCTCCAACTGGCGCGCAATGCGCAACTTTTCGTCGCGGGTCATGGATGCGCCCGGTGACTGCTCGCCGTCACGCAAGGTGGTGTCAAAAATGATCAATTTGTCCGCCATTACCAAACTCCTGTTATTCGATCGTTGTTGGCTATCCAGCGATGCACGCGCTACTTGTGCAGGCCACGTTCGTCCGGCTCATCGGTCGACATGCTGATAACGCTGGTTTGCACGCCCTTGGCCTTTCGCCAAGCATAGATAACATAACCACTGGAGCCATACAGCACAAACACGCCAAACATGACCGTTGGGGGGTCACTTGCAATCACCGCGATGCCCAATGCAATCATCACAATCACCACAAACGGCACTGTTTTCTTAAATCCAATGTCTTTAAAGCTATAGAACGGGACATTGGTCACCATGGTCAGCCCAGCGTACAGGGCCAAAAAAAACATGGGCCACGCAACGTCTCCACCCTTGACGCCCAAATCGGTGCACAACCAAATAAAGCCAGCCACCAAAGCCGCAGCCGCTGGTGAGGGCAGTCCTTGAAAATACCGCTTGTCTACCACAGCGGTATTCACGTTAAAGCGCGCCAAGCGCAAAGCGGCACACGCGCAATAGACAAATGAAGCCAGCCAGCCCCAACGACCCACGTCTTTGAGCGCCCACACATACGAGATCAAAGCCGGAGCCGCACCAAAGGAAACCATATCCGACAGGGAGTCCATTTGTTCCCCAAACGCGCTCTGCGTATTGGTCATGCGGGCCACACGCCCATCCAGACTGTCCAGCACCATCGCACAAAACACGCCTACGGCAGCCTGCGCGAAGCGACCATCAATCGCCATCACAATGGCATAAAAACCGCCAAACAGGGCAGCCAAAGTAAACAAGTTCGGCAATATGTAGATACCCTTGCGGCGCTTGCGCACGACCACCGTTTCGCAATCACCCGCTGCCGAATCTGATCCATCATGCATACATTCTCCTCGCCAAACTAATGGTCGTTGGGTTCACGCCCTGCGCGGCGCCCACTCGCCGCCGCGCAATGCCAAAGTGTACGGCACAGCATCTTCCGCACAGTCACACCGGGTACGTTGTTGCCGCTGCGCATGGAATTTGTCCCGCCGCAGTGGTGCAGGGCGTTCGCATGTGGGTATGTGCCACCGCTCGCTAAGTAGTTGGCCCACATCTTGCTTTCAGTGACGGCACCATGAACCATGACCTATCCCACCCCGGCGCGCGCGGCTGCGTCACCCTGGTCGGCGCCGGACCCGGCGACCCCGAGCTGTTAACCCTCAAGGCGCTCAAAGCCATTCAGGCCGCTACCGTGCTGCTGGTGGACGACCTCGTCAACCCGGCCATTGTGGCCCTGGCGGCCCCCACCGCGCGGGTCATTCACGTGGGCAAGCGTGGCGGCTGCAAGTCCACCCCGCAGTCGTTTATCGAAAAACTCATGCTCACCGCCGTATCCGAGGGAGAAAACGTGGTGCGCCTCAAAGGCGGCGACCCCTTTTTGTTTGGCCGGGGCGGCGAGGAGGTGGCGCACCTGCAAGCGGCCGGTGTGCGGGTACAGGTGGTCAACGGCATCACCGCCGGGCTGGCTGCGGTGACGTCGCTGAACGTACCCTTGACCCACCGCGAACACGCACAGGGCGTGGTGTTTATTACCGGCCACGCCAAGCCGGGCGCGCTCGGCCCCGACTGGCGCGCACTGGCCACCACCGCCCACAACGCCAAACTCACGCTGGTGATCTACATGGGCATGACCGGCGCGGCGCACATCCAGGCCGAACTGTTGCACGGACTTCCCGCCGGTACGCCGGTGGCCATCGTCCAGAACGTCAGCCTGCCCCAGCAGCGCCATGCCACCTGCACCCTGTCCGGACTGGCCGCCACCATCACGCGTGAAAACCTGGGCAGCCCCAGCATCATTGTGGTGGGCGATGTGATTGCGGGAGTGGCTGCGGTGCCGATGGCGCAGCAATGGATGGCATGATGTAGCGCTTTTCCCCGATGACACACCCGCACCATGACCGAAAACACTGCCGCTGACACCCTTCCCGGCCCCGCCGGAACCTGCGCCAACCCCGGCGACACCACACCCTCCCAGGCGCCCGAATCGGATGTGCGCGGGGCGACCAAAGCAGTCCCCCAGGGTGCGCACAAAGGCAAAACCCGCCCGCCCAAATCCGACGTGATGCCGGTACTGGAGCAACTCGCCGCGCTGTACCCGGCCCTGTTTGGCGCCCAGTTTTTGCCCCTCAAACGCGGCATTTTTCAGGACCTGATGGAAGCCCATGCGGACACGTTTGAACGCGAAGACCTCAAGGCCGCGCTGTCGCTGCACACCCGCTCCACACGCTACCTGGTTGCCGTTTCCAGCGGCGCGCAGCGCCACGACCTGCAAGGCACGCCGGTCGAGGCCATGGCCCCCGAGCACGTGCACCACGCCCTGCTTGAAGTGTTTCGTCGCCGCCAGGCCCGCACACCAGACGACCTGCGACCCAAGCTGCGCCAACGCATTGCCCAGGTGTTTTTGGCCTCTGGCATGAGCGCGGTCGATTACGCCGATTTGGTACGCAGCCGCGACGATG
This sequence comes from Candidatus Aalborgicola lynettensis, assembly GCA_016719405.1. Taxonomy (GTDB): domain Bacteria; phylum Pseudomonadota; class Gammaproteobacteria; order Burkholderiales; family Burkholderiaceae_C; genus Allorhodoferax; species Allorhodoferax lynettensis. The sequence continues at coordinate 197,152 of JADJZE010000001.1, read as the reverse complement.
AAACCAACGCCCTGCTGGACGAGGCCCTGGCGGATGCCCAGGCACAGGCTGCCAAGTCCGAAGCCCTACAACGCGCCTATTCCACGAGTGGGAAAACGGTAGAAGCTTTTGCCGCCATGTATGGCCTGGACCCGCAAGCCGTGGCCCGCGCGCTGGCGGGCTGAACCTCCTTCGCCAGCACAACACCTGGCCCTGGATTCGACACGGCCCGCGTTTGGTGCAAGGTGACGTTCGCATGTTCAAGTTCATTCGCATCACGATCCTGCTGCTGACCTTGATTGGGGTGGCTGCCGGAACGTGGCGCAGCCAAAATACTGCGGTGCAGTGGAAGTACACCCTGCCCGTCAATGTGTACCCCATCAACGCGGATGCAAGCCCCGCAACGGCTGCGTACCTCCGCGGCCTGACGCGGGACGACTTTGCGCCCATCGAAGTCTTCATGCAAGAACAAGCGGTACGCCATGGCCAGGACACCAAGGCATCTATAGAGCTTCGGCTCGGCCAACCCATCAACGCCCTTCCGCCGGCCACGCCACAGACACACAGCATGCTCAACATCATCCTGTGGAGCCTTCACATGCGCTGGTGGGCTTTTCGCCACGGTGAAACACGTGGAAGCAATACCCAGGTCAAACTCTATTTGCTGTACTTTGACCCCGCCCAGCATTCTCAATTGGCGCACTCTACCGCCTTACAAAAAGGCTTGGTGGGTCGGGTCAACGTGTTTGCAACACCCAGCTTGGCCAAGCAAAACAACGTGGTCATCGCCCACGAGTTACTACACACCTTGGGTGCAACCGACAAGTACGATCCAACGACCAACCTGCCTTTGTTCCCTGATGGTTATGCGGAACCCCACTTATCGCCCCGTTGGCCGCAACGCTTTACCGAGATCATGGGTGGCCGCACGCCCCTGACAGAGAGCCATGCAGAAACCCCGGATAGCCTGCGCCAAGCGATCATTGGCCCTAAAACCGCGCAAGAAATCAACTGGAAGGCCGCCCCATAAAAGGCCGCGCCCGACCCCATTGACCACAGCACCTGACAACCGTCACCCGGGCATGGAAATCGCCCGGGCTTGGCGCACGATAAAGTCGACCGCAAACTGCGCCAGCAAGGAATAACTCCTGCCCTTGAGCGACACGATGGCCATGTCGGAAAACATGGGCGGAATGTCAACCACCTCAAGCCGCACCAATTGCCCGGCCTGCACATCCAGCACCGTGCCGGCATCGGTGCTGCCAATCACCGTGTCGCTGCCCAGCGCCAAGGCCTTGAGCAGGCTTAAATCATCGCACTCCAGGGCCAGCGGCACACGTTTACCGGCCTCCAGGCCCATCAGAGGTGCCAGCCCAGTACGCACAGCCTCGGGCAAACGCACACTGGCGATCCCATAGGGCAACAATGCCGCACCGGTGACGCGTTCCAGTTCCAGCAGCGGGTGACCTGCCCGCACATAAAACCCGCCGGGCAAATTGGCCACACGGGCGATGTGCAGGTCGGGTGCCGCCACCACGTTGCGCACGTCGGCAAGGTAAAAATCCAGCTCTTCCGCGCGCAAGTGGGTTGCCAGAAAGTCGGCATTATTGACCTCCAGGCGCACACTCACCGCCGGAAAACGCGTGCGGACTTCGATCAACAAAGGCGGCACCACAGTGGCGGCCGGAAAGGGCCCCACGCCAAAGGCAAGGTCACCAATCAGGCGTTCACGGTACAAACTGACATCACGCTCCAGGCAGCGGCTTTCAAACAGGAGCTTGCGTGCGCGCTCCACGACAAAGCTACCGGCATCGGTGCACGTGGCCTCCAACGAGCCACGGTCAAAGAGTTGCAGGCCCAGTTCTTCTTCAGCAGCCTGAATGCTGCGGCTGAACGCCGACTGCGTGAGATGGCATTGCGTTGCCGCCCGGCCAAAGTTGCGCGTGTCGGCCAGGGCCACCAGGTGTTTAAGGCGTTTGAGGTCCATTGGGGGTACTCCGCGTCACTGTATATGCAGTGGTTGCATAATTTTTGCACTAAATATGCATTGGACGAATTTCTTAGCACCCACAACAATCACCCTACCCCAAGAAGAGACACCGACATGCAAAAAACTTATTTCTCAACCCGCCTGCTCCTGCTGACGTTTCTGCTGACACTGATCACCGCTTGCAGCAAAACCAGTGGCGTCGGTGGCACGTCGGGCGACGCCACACCAGAAACCCTGAAGGTCAATGCCGAGTTCGCCAAGAACCTGAACCTGGGCGACCAGCAGGACTTTGAAAACGCCCAGCGCGGCTTCATTGCCAAGCCCACCGGCAAAATCACCATGGCCGACGGCACGGTCCTCAAAGACTTTGATGCCTACAACTTTCTCGATGGAAAGGCGGCAGACACGGTCAACCCCAGCCTGTGGCGCCACGCCCAGCTGAACGCAAATATTGGTTTATTCAAAGTGACCGACGGCGTCTACCAGTTGCGGGGTTTTGATATTGCCAACATGACCCTCATTGAGGGCAAGACCGGCTGGATTGTGGTGGACCCTCTTACCGCGCCAGAAACCTCCAGCGCGGCGCTGGCCTTTGCCCGCCAGCATTTGGGTGATAAACCCGTATCCGCAGTGGTGCTGACCCACGCCCATGCGGACCATTTTGGTGGCGTTTTGGGTGTGCTCACGCCCACCGAGGTGGCACAACGCAAGATACCGATCATCGCACCGGAAGGCTTTATGGAAGAGGCCACCAGTGAAAACATCATGGTGGGAACCGCCATGGCTCGGCGTTCGCTTTACCAGTTTGGTCGCGACCTGCCGCGCAATGCCAAAGGCAATGTGGACACCGGCTTGGGCAAAGATGTGGCGTATGGAACGATTGGCATCACAACGCCCAACCTGCTGATCGACAAGGCAGTGCACCCCGCCAGCGTGGATGGTGTCCACTTTGTGTTTTACAACGTACCCGGCGCGGAATGCCCTGCCGAGATGACCTTCAGCATCCCCGACAAAAAACTCTACGACGGCGCTGAAAACATGAGCCAGCAAATGCACAACCTGCTGCCGGTACGCGGAGCCAAGGTGCGTGACGCGCTGCGCTGGTCGAATTACATGGAACAGGCACTGGAACAAACCAAGGATGCCGAAATCTACATGGCATCCCACAACTGGCCCGTCTGGGGCAATGCCAATATCCAAAAACTCATCACCATGCACCGTGATGTCTACAAATACACCCACGACCAGACGGTGCGCCTGATCAATGCCGGCCACACCCCACGCGAAATTGCAGATATGGTGCAGTTGCCCAAATCGCTCTCGGGCTACTTTGGTGCACGCGGCTATTACGGTGACCTGCGCCACAACGTCAAGGCGGTGTACCAGTTCTACCTGGGGGCCTACGATGGCAACCCCGCCAACCTCAATCCCCTGCCCCCACAAGAATCCGCCAAGCGTTACCTGGAACTCATGGGCGGATCTGACAAAGCTGTCAGCGCCGCGCAAACTGCGTTCGACAAGGGTGAATACCGCTGGGCCGCTGAATTGCTGAACCAGGCGGTCTTTGGCGATCCCAAGAACACTGCCGCTAAAGAACTATTGGCCAAAACCTACGACCAAATGGGCTACATGGCCGAGGCGGCTACCTGGCGCAACAGCTACCTGACCGCCGCGCACGAGTTGCGCAACGGCCCGCCTACCAAAGGGGTTTCCAAGGCGACCCTGATGCAAATGCTGCTGCAAACCCCCATGGAGCGTTTTCTGGAAGCCATGGCCGCCGGTCTGAACGGACCGGAAGCCGAGGGCAAAGACCTCAAAGTCAACCTGGTGCTGACCGACCTAAAAGAGTCTTATGTTTTGTGGATCGAAAACTCGGTTTTGCACTTCAAACGCGCGGAGCCGGCAGCCAACGCCAACGCCAACGCCACTTTGACCTTAACCAAGACCATCTTCGTGAAGATGATTGCGGGCACTGCGGGCGTCAAAGACACGCTGATGAGCGACGACCTCAAAGTAGACGGCAGCAAAATTGACCTGGTGCGCTTTTTTGGCCTCATTGACAAAGCACCGGGCACCTTTGCCATCGTGACCCGGTAGGTAACAGGCAGTCGGCAGCCTGTTCCCCGCATTAGACCTCTTGAGACGATGGTCCGGGAGCTCCGACTTACCTGCCATGGGACTGTGCTACAAACCTACAAAGACACCACGACTGACACCGGGCAATCTAGGTCAACGGCGCATCCATCTCACATGCTCTTGATGTGACGGAGCCTCAGCCACGCCTTCTCCGCCTCCACCGCCAGGAACTTGAACAGACCGATCAAGGCTATAACCAGCCAGGACCATGCATCCAGCGACGTTGTGGCAAACACCCGCTGCATGGGTGCGGCGTAGGTAAAAGCCAACTGAAGCGCCACCAGCAGGGCGCACATCCACAGCGCCACCGGGTTGCCACGAAGTGTGTCGCGGGTGAACGCGTGTGCGGTAAACCGGCGCACATTGAACAGGTACACCAACTCACCCACCACCAGCATGTTGACTGCTGCAGTGCGTGCCACCTCAATGGAACTGCCCCGCGCCAGCTCCCACTCGAACACGGCGAAGGTGGATGCCACCATCAACGCGCTGACATAGGCGATGCGCTGCGCCAGCACCCGCGTGACAAGGGGCTCACCGGGGCGCCGTGGCGGCCGATGCATCACACCCGGCTCTGCGGGCTCAAAGGCCAGCGCCAGGGCCAATGTGACGGCCGTGACCATGTTGACCCAGAGAATTTGCCCTGCGGTTACCGGCAAGGTCAGGCCCGCCAGCACCGCCAACAAAATCACACCCGCCTCGCCACCGCTGGTTGGCAGCATAAACAACAGCGACTTCTTGATGTTGTCGAACACCACCCGCCCCTGTGTGACTGCACGGGCTACCGTGGCGAAGTTGTCATCCGTGAGCACCAGGTCCGACGCGGCCCGGGCCGCGTCCGTGCCTTTGAGGCCCATCGCCACACCAATGTCTGCGGCCTTCAGAGCTGGCGCATCGTTGACGCCGTCGCCAGTCATGGCCACGAGTTCCCCCTGGGCCTGCAGGGCCGCCACCAGCCGAAGCTTGTGCTCCGGGCTGGCGCGCGCAATCACGTCCGTGCGTTGGATGCGCGCCCCGAGTTGTGCGTCGCTCAGGCCTTCCACGACCTCCCCGGTCAATGCCTGATCGGCATTGAGCCCCAGTTGGCGCCCGATAGCGGAGGCGGTGACCACGTGGTCACCTGTAATCATCTTCACCCGCAAACCGGCACGCTGGCATTCGGCCACCGCCTGTCGGGCTTCTTCGCGGGGTGGATCGATCATGCCCACCATGCCCAGCAAGGTGAAACGCGGCTGGATGTCTCCGATGGACAGGCTGCCCATCTGGTCCGGCTCGTCGCAGCGCGCCAGCGCCAGAACACGCTGCCCGGCCTGGGCGGCAGAGTGCATGCGGCGCTCCCAGGCCCCACGGTCGAGCGGCTGACCATTGGCTTCGCGCACACACAGATCCAGCACCCGTTCGGGGGCGCCCTTGAGCATCACTTGATCGTTCTGTGCCAGCCCCAAATGCAAGGTCGCCATAAAGCGGTGGACCGAATCGAAGGGAATCTCATCGATGCGCGGCCTGGACCGGGCCACCTGCTCAGGGTCTAACCCCGCCTTGCAGGCCAGCGTGAGCAACGCGCCCTCGGTTGGGTCACCCTGCATCTGCCAACCCTGGGCCGGGTCGCGCACCAAGCGGGCGTCGTTGCACAACATGGCGCACAGCGCCAGTTCCTGAATGGCGTCATCCTGCCGGTCAACCTCGACACCACCATGGTGAAACCGGCCCTCGGGAACATAGCCCGAGCCGCTGACGTCGATGGTGCGCGCGGGCAGCATCAGCGTCACGGCGGTCATTGCATTGCAGGTTAAGGTACCCGTCTTGTCGGTGCAGATGACTGTCACGGAACCCAGTGTCTCGACCGCTGGCAGGCGCCGCACCACCGCCCGGTTGCGGGCCATGTTGCGCGTCCCGATGGCCAGAACAATGGTCACGATCGCGGGCAGGCCTTCCGGAATGGCTGCCACCGCCAAGCCCACCACCGCCAGAAACAGCGCCAACGGCGGCATCGCGTGCACATAGTGGCCAAACAGGAACGTGAACAGCCCGATCACCACGATGAACAGCGTGATCTGGCGGGCGAACTGATCCAGCCGCCGCGTCAAAGGGGTGGCCAGGGTCTGCACCTCACCCACCAAGGCCCCGATACGGCCAATTTCGGTGGCTACGCCGGTGGCCACCACCACCCCTGCGCCCTGCCCCGACACCACGGTGGCGCCAGCGTGGGCCATGGAAGCACGGTCGCCCAGTGCGGCACCTTGTGCAACCGGCGCATGGTCCTTGTCGACTGGCAGTGACTCGCCCGTCAGCGCCGATTCATCGACCCGCAGGCCTTTGGCACGCAGCAGCCGCACATCGGCCGGCACGTGGGCACCCGCCTCCAGCAGCACGATGTCGCCAGGCACCAGCTGCACAGCATCCACCTCTTGCCGTTCTCCTTGGCGCACCACGGTTGCGCGCCGTGGCAGCATCGCCCTGACGGCGTCCAGCGCCCGCTCGGCCTTGCCCTCCTGGAAAAAACCCACCAGGGCGTTGACCAACACCACGCCCAGAATCACACTCGCGTCCACATGGTCGCCCAAGGCGGCGGTGACCACACCGGCCACCAACAGCACATAGATCAGCGGATTGTGAAACTGGAGCGCCAGGCGCAGCCAGGCGCCTTGGCGTTTGGCGGCTGGCAGGCTGTTGGGCCCATGTTGTGCGATGCGTTTGCGCACTTGTGCGTGATCCAGCCCTGCGTGATCCAACACGGCCAGCGCCTGGAGAGTGTCTTGCCGCGAAAGCGCGTGCCACAGCGTCACTGTGGGCTTATCAGGTTGACCGGACGGGAGGCTCGAACGGGACATATCGTGGGGGTGGATCACAGTACACGAAACGCCAATACCGCCACCAATGTAGGCGGCAAGGCGGCAATCAACAGCCCCAAGGGCTGGATGGCGTTGTCCGAGAACTTCTCCTTCAGGATAGCGGCGCCCGCCGGATTGGGTGCATTGGCGATCAGGGTCAGTCCGCCCCCTGTCACCGCCCCGGCCACCAGGGCCACCTTGAACTCATCGGTCAGCCCCTCCACCAGAGACCCCAGGTAAGTCAACGCGGCGTTGTCGGTGATGGCCGTCAAGGTCGCTGCGCCAAAGAAAACGGCATTGGCATCCATACCCATGAGGACCGGCTCCAGCCACCATTGCTGTTGCCCGCCCAGCACCACCAACCCGGCCAGGAAGAAGGCCACCAGCAAGGCCTCGCGCAGAATCAAGGGGTTCTGGTGGCGCTGGTAGGCCGTGGCGAAGCCCAGGAAAAACAGAAACAGCCCCATGAATACCGCCGGGTGGTGCGCGAACACCACCACCAGCGCCAAAAAGACCAGGTGCACCACCACCACGGACAGGGGCACAGCCGCAGCGTCGGACTTCGGACGGGCAGCCATGTGCCCTAGTTGCTTGCGGAACAACAGCATCGCGCAGCCCGCATTGATCAACACCGCCACGCTCGCCTTCCAGCCAAAGTTGGAGACCATGAACCAGGTGTCCCAGTTCCATTTAACGGCCACCATCAGCACCGGCGGGGCCGCAAACGGGGTCAAGGTGCCGCCAATCGAGATGTTCACGAACAGCACGCCCAATGTGGCGTACTTGAGCTTGTCGGACACGTCTTTGGAGAACAGCGTGTCGCGCAGCATCAAGGCCGCCAGCGTCATGGCCGCAGGCTCGGTAATAAAAGAGCCCAGCACCGGCACCAGTGACAACACCAGAAAATACAGCGCCATACCCTGTGGCAAAGGCACGTAGCGCGCCACCAAGCGCACCAGGGCCCCGGCGAACTGCAGGATGGGTCGCGTGGCTGCGATCACCATGATGGCAAAAACGAACAGCGGCTCGGTGAAGTTGCGGCTGTCCAGGTAGGCGGTGGCCTGCGCTTTGCCGCTGACGCCGAACATAAACAACATCAGCACCAGGGCCCAGAAGCCGAAGACGACTTCAACCTCGCCCAGCAGGTGCCAGATGCCTGCGTGGCGCGGGTGCGTGTGCGAGAGCCGCTCGAAATATTTGGTGGAAAAGGTGTGCAGGACAGCCAGGGCAAAAAGCGTGGCGCCAATCACCTGGATCAGGGTCGGTTGGTTCATGAGGGGTCGCGGTTAAACCGCGAGGCGGCCCGACCTTCGCATGAACCTGCCCTGCTTGCGCTATCGCACTACAGCGGGACACCCGCGTTCGATATTACCGCATCCACCACAGGGCCACCACTGCCCCAGTACCGACAACAGCTGCCGACAAAGCACCGGGCACCTTTGCCACTGTAAACACCGTTGTGACCCCATCGTGTGCAGACCCGATCGGCTACTATACTCATAACCATCAGTGCACCGGCGGCGTTTGAACACCAGCCATACAGGGGTTCAGAGCCTCCAAACCCACCGCCTCCAGGCCAAAGCCCGCTGCGCTGCTGCCACCCGGCTCCACTTTTTGTAACCGAGGGATCCCCATGTTGCCGTTTCACCTGCCTGTGAGCCACGCCCGCGCCCCGCACTTTCTGGGCCGCGGGGCCTTGTTGTCCATTTCTGTGGCGGTGGCCTTGGCCGCCTGCGGTGCCAAAGATGCGGCACCAGGCGCCGGTGGCGCGGGCGGCGGCATGCCCCCGGCCACGGTTGGCGTGGTTACGGTGGCGCCGCAGGCGGTGGCCTTGCAGTCCGAGCTGCCCGGGCGCGTGAGCGCCGTGCGGGTGGCGCAGGTGCGTGCACGGGTCACCGGGGTGGTGTTGCAGCGCCTGTTCCGCGAAGGCAGTACCGTCAAGGCCGGTCAACTGCTGTACCAGATTGACGCGGCCCCCTACCGTGCCAGCCTGGACAGCGCGCAGGCCAGCGTGGCCAAGGCCCAGGCCAATCTGGCCCAGGCCAACGCCCAGATCGAACGCTTTAAGCCCCTGGTAGAGGCCAACGCCATCAGCAAACAGGAATTCACCACACTGCTGACCACACAAAAGCAGGCCGAAGCGGACCTGGCCACCGCCAAGGCGGCGGTACAAACGGCGCGCATCAACCTGGACTACGCCAGCGTCACAGCCCCCATTTCCGGGCGCATCGGCCAGGCCCTGGTGACCGAAGGGGCGCTGGTGAGTGCGACCGAGGCCACCCAGATGGCCGTGATCCAGCAAACCAACACCGTGTATGTGAACTTCACCCAAAGCAGCGCCGAAGTGCTGCGCTTGCGCAAGGCCATTGCCGCCAAGCAGCTGCGCGCCGCCGGTGATGGCTCGGTGCCGGTGCGGGTAGTGCTGGAAGACGGCACCGAACTGGCCCACGCCGGCAAACTGCTGTTCTCTGACCTGACGGTGGACGCGAGCAGCGGCCAGATCACCCTGCGTGCCGAAGTGCCCAACGCCGACGGCCTGCTGCTGCCCGGCCAATACGTGCGGGTGCGCCTGTCGCAGGCCGAGCTGCCCGCAGGCATTTTGCTGCCCCAGCAGGCGGTAACCCGCAGCAACCAGGGCGATACCGTGCTGGTGGTGGGTGCCGATGGCAAACCCGGCCCGCGCACCGTGAAAGTGGGCAACGCACAGAACAACCAGTGGGTGATTCTGGACGGTCTTAAAGAAGGGGACCAGGTCATCGTCGACGGTTTCCAGAAAATGATGGTGCCCGGTGCCCCGGTCAAAGCCGTGCCCTGGACACCCGGTGCACCACCCGCCGCTGCCGCATCTGCGCCGGCCGCTGCAGCGTCGGCCAAGCAGTAAAGGGCGCACGCCATGGCCCAGTTTTTTATCAAGCGTCCCATCTTTGCATGGGTGATCGCGCTCTTCATTTTGGTCATGGGCGGCGTAGCCATCACGCAGCTGCCCATCTCACAGTACCCGCCGGTGGCGCCGCCGTCCATCGTCATCAACACCGCCTACCCCGGCGCGTCGGCCCAGACGCTGGAAGACAGCGTGCTCTCCGTGATCGAGCGCGAGATGAATGGCTCCCCCGGCCTGATCTACATGGAGTCGGTAGCGCAGGCCGACGGCTCGGGCAGCATCACGCTGAGTTTTGAGACCGGCACCAACCCCGACCTGGCCCAGGTGGACGTGCAAAACCGCCTGTCACGCGCCACCCCGCGCCTGCCCTCGGCGGTGACGCAACAGGGCGTGCGGGTGGACAAGTCGCGCTCCAACTTCCTGCTGTTTACCATGCTCTCCAGCGACAACCCGGAGCTCGACACGATTGCGCTGGGTGACTACGCCTCGCGCAACATCGTGCCCGAGCTGCAGCGCCTGCCGGGCATTGGCCAGGCCCAGTTGTTCGGCACCGAACGTGCCATGCGCGTGTGGCTGGACCCGGCCAAGCTGGCTGCCTTCAACCTGTCCGCTGCCGAAGTCAACGCTGCCATCCGCTCACAAAACGCCCAGGTTTCATCTGGCGCCATTGGCGAGCTGCCCAACATCACCGGCCAAAGTATGGCCGCCACCGTGGTGGTGAACGGGCAACTGGGCAGCATCGCGCAGTTTGGCAACATCGCCCTGCGCGCCAACCAGGACGGCTCCACCGTGCGCCTGAAAGACGTGGCCCGCATCGAGCTGGGCGCCCAGAGTTATGCCACCTCGGCCCGCCTGAACGGCAAGCCGGCCGTGGGCATTGGCGTGCAGCTGTCGCCCAGCGGCAATGCCATGGCCGCCGCCCAGGCCGTGCGCGAACGCATGGCCGTGTTGCAGACCTACTTTCCCAAAGGCGTGAGTTGGACCATTCCCTACGACAGCTCGCGGTTTGTGAAGATCTCCATCACCCAAGTGGCCCAGACACTGGTGGAAGCCGTGGTGCTGGTGTTTCTGGTGATGTTTCTGTTTTTGCAAAACTGGCGCTACACCATCATCCCCACCATCGTGGTACCTGTGGCGCTGCTGGGCACCTTTGCCGCGCTGCTGGCGCTGGGCATGTCCATCAACGTGCTGACCATGTTTGGCATGGTGCTGGTGATTGGTATTGTGGTGGACGACGCCATTGTGGTGGTGGAGAACGTGGAGCGCATCATGGGCGAGGAAGGGCTTGCACCGCTGCAGGCCACGCAAAAAGCCATGGGCCAGATCTCGGGTGCCATCGTCGGTGTGACCGTGGTGCTGATTGCGGTGTTTGTGCCGCTGGCGTTCTTCAGCGGCTCGGTGGGCAATATTTACCGCCAGTTCTCGGCGGTGATGGTCAGCTCCATCGCCTTCTCGGCCTTTTTGGCACTGTCGCTCACGCCCGCGCTGTGCGCCACGCTGCTCAAGCCCGTGCAGGCCGGCCATGCACATGCCAAGACCGGTTTCTTTGGCGGGTTCAACCGCGGCTTTGCCCGCACCGCCAAGGGCTACGAAGGCTTTGTGGCGCGCCTGCTCAAAAAAGCCGGGCGTTACCTGGTGGTGTATGCCGCCATCATTGGCGCGGTGGCCGTGGTGTACCAGCGCCTGCCGACCTCGTTTTTGCCCGGTGAAGACCAGGGCAACATCATCGTGAACGTGCAACTACCCCCCGGTGCCACGCGGGAACGCACCCTGAACGTGATGCAGCAGGTGGAGGGCTTTTTGCTGCAGCAGTCCGAGGTGAAAAGCATGGTCAGTGTGCTGGGCTTCAGCTTCTCGGGCCAGGGCCAAAACGCCGCACTGGCTTTTGTGACGCTGAAAGACTGGTCCGAACGCGCGGGGCCCGAACATTCGGCCCAGGCCCTGGCCGGGCGGGCATTTGGTGCGTTTATGGGCATCCGCGATGCCTTCATCTTTCCGCTGGCACCCCCGCCCATTCCCGAGCTGGGCAATGCCACGGGCTTTACCTTTCGCCTGCAGGACCGGGGTGGCAAGGGGCACGATGCACTGGTGGCCGCACGCAACCAGTTGCTGGGCATGGCCTCCAAGAGCAAGGTGCTGACGCAGGTGCGCCCCGACGGCCTGGAAGACGCACCGCAGTTGCAAATCGACATTGACCGCGACAAGGCCAGCGCCCTGGGTGTGGGTTTTGACGCCATCAACAGCACCCTCTCCACTGCGCTGGGGTCGAGCTACATCAACGATTTTCCCAACGCGGGCCGCCTGCAGCGCGTGGTGGTGCAGGCCGACGCCACGGCGCGTATGCAACCCGAAGATGTTTTGCGGCTCAACGCCACCAACGCCCAGGGCAAGGCGGTACCCCTGTCTGCCGTTGCATCCACACGCTGGATCAAAGGTGCCATGCAAACCGTGCGCTACAACGGCTACCCCGCCATGCGCATTGGCGGTGCCGCCGCTGCGGGTTACAGCACCGGCGACGCCATGGCCGAGATGGAAAAGCTGGCCGCGCAACTGCCCGAAGGCTTTGGCTTTGAGTGGACCGGGCAGTCGCGCCAGGAAAAACTGGCCGGATCGCAGGCCATGGTGCTGTATGGCTTTGCGATTCTGGCCGTGTTCCTGTGCCTGGCTGCGCTGTACGAGAGCTGGACCATTCCCATGGCGGTGATTCTGGTGGTGCCCTTGGGTGTACTGGGCGTGGTGCTGGCCACCCTGTTGCGTGGGTATGCCAATGACGTGTACTTCCAGGTGGGCCTCATTACCATCATTGGCCTGTCCGCCAAAAACGCGATTTTGATCATTGAATTTGCCAAAGACCTGCAAGCGCAAGGCAAGAGTGCGGTGGAGGCGGCGCTGGCGGCCGCACACCTGCGCTTTCGCCCCATCATCATGACCTCCATGGCGTTTGTGCTGGGCGTGTTGCCCCTGGCCATTGCCAGCGGTGCTGGCTCGGCCAGCCAGCGGGCCATCGGCACGGGGGTGATGGGCGGCAGCCTGCTGGGCACGGTGCTCGCCGTGCTGTTCGTGCCGATCTTTTTTGTGGTGGTGCGCTCCCTCTTCAAGGGCAGCGCGCGCCAGCACCAGTTTGATGTGGAACACGCCCACCAGATGGGAGTGGACAACCATGAATAAGCGCCCCATGTACCGGGTCACGCTGTGCAAGGTGCTTGGCGGCAGCGGTAGATTGGGATACCCGGATTTAACATGCCAAATAGGCACTTTGCGCACGTCTGACGTGCGCAAGCAGCTATAAAAACAATAGCAAATAGCGCCCGTCGCGTTACACCAAAGGCAGTGCGCGCTGGCGCTTACCCGTCAGCGCAAACAGGGCATTGGCCACCGCCGGGGCAATAGGCGGCACACCGGGCTCACCCACCCCGCCGGGCGCGCGGGTGCTGGGCACCACCCAGGTCTCCACCACCGGCGCCTGGTCCATTTGCACCATGGGGTAGTTGCCAAAGTTGCTTTGCTGCACCACCCCCTCGACGATGTCGATGCGCCCATGCAGGGCTGCGGTCAGGCCGAAGATGACCGCGCTTTCCATCTGCTGCGCCACCGTGTTGGGGTTGATGACGGTGCCGCAGTCGATGGCGCACACCACGCGGTGCACGCGCGGTTTGCCGTCCTGCAGCGACACCTCGGCCACTTCGGCCACGATGGAGCCAAACGACTCGTGCAAGGCAATGCCACGCGCACGGCCTTTCGGCAGCGCACTGCCCCACCCGGCCTTGTCGGCCGCCAGTTGCAAAACCGCCAGGTAGCGGGGTGCCGCTTGCAGCAAGGCAGAACGGAAGGCATACGGGTCTTGTTGGGTCTGCGCCGCCAACTCATCCACAAACCCTTCAGAGAAGAAGGCGTTGTGCGAATGCCCCACCGAGCGCCAAAACCCCACCGGCACGCCCGAGCGGGTGGCCACATGGGCCATATGCTGATTGGCAAAACCGTAGGGCAAGTCAAACAGACCTTCCGAGGCAGTTTTGTCGGGCGCGTCCACGGGGCCAGCCAATGCAGGCATGGTGCGCTCCAACCAGCGCGGGCTGATAGCATCACCGGCGGATTGGATGCGCAAGCTGCTCACAGCACCCTGTGCATCAATGGCAGCCGTCAGCCGGGCCACATGCATGGGGCGGTAGAAGTCGTGCATGGTGTCTTCTTCGCGCGACCACAGCAGCTGCACCGGCTTGCCATCACATTCCATGGCCACCCGCACAGCCTGGGCGACAAAATCCACATCCAGACGTCGGCCAAAACCACCTCCCAGCAGGGTCACATGCAGGGTGACCTTATCCACGTCCACGCCCGCCACCTTGGCGGCAATGGCCCGCGCCATGCCGGGCACCTGCGTGGGAACCCACACTTCCACCTTGCCAGCCTGCACTTGAGCGGTGCAGTTCATGGGCTCCATGGTGGCGTGGGCCAGGTAAGGCGCACTGTAGTCGGCCTCCACCGTGCGGGTGGCTGCGGCTTCGGCCTTCGCGGCATCGCCTTTGCTGTAAAAGGTAAAGCCGCTCTCCGACTTAAGCTGCTCTTGCATTGCCGCTTGAATGCGGGTGGTGTCCAGGGCTCCGTCGGCACGCTGCTGCCATTGCACTTGCACGGCGTCCAACGCCTGGCGCGCATGCCAGCTACTTTGCGCGACCACCGCAAAACCGGCGGTGGAGCCGCCCATGGAATCCAGCATCACCAACTTGTGCACCCCGGGTTTGGCTAGGGCAGCCTTGGCGTCCACCGTACCGGGTGTGCCGCCAATCATGGGGCACTGGCGCACGGCGGCAAACAACATGCCGGGCAGGCGCACATCAATACCAAAACGGGCGCTGCCATTGGTTTTGGCGGGAATGTCGCTGCGTTTGGCGGGTTTGCCAATCAGCTTCCACGCCGTGCGATCCTTGGGCGCCATGATGGTGGGGGCGGCGCCCGCAGCATCCTTTGCAAACAGACCATAGTGGCCTGATTGACCGGATGCGTGGCGTACCACGCCGTCTTGCACCGCCAATTCGGCCACCGGCACTTTCCACTGCGCGGCTGCCGCACCCAGCAGGCTGGCACGCGCCGTGGCGGCTGCGCTGCGCAGGGGCTCCCAGGCATCGGCAATGCTGGATGAACCGCCCGTGGCGTTGATGCCCAGCTCGCGCGCAATCTTGCCCACCACCCATTCACCCACCCGCACCGAGGCGGGCTTGTTGCCACCTTCGGACTCCAGCGGATGGAATGGCAGGCTGCCCAGAATCATCGACACATTGCCGTAGATGGCGTCATGCCCGGCTTGTTCCAACGCCACGCGCTCCAGTGGCACATCCAGCTCCTCGGCCACCAGCATGGCCAGTCCGGTGTGTACGCCCTGCCCCATCTCGCTGCGCGGCATGGCCAGGATGATGCCGCCATCCGCTGCAATCTTGATCCAGCCATTGAGCGCCACATCACCATCGGTGGGCAGCATCAACGCGCCACTCCCCATGCGGCTGCGTGCGGGCAACACGCCCCAGCCCACCACCATGGCGCCGGTGGCGCCCAGGGCGCTCAAAATCCAGGTACGGCGCTTCATACCGACACTCCTGGTGGTCGCCAGTGCCACCGGCGCCGCAGGCGCTACGCCCGCCGCACGGTGAATGGCGGCACGCACGCGCTGGTAGGTGCCGCAGCGGCAGATGTTGGTCATGGCCGCGTCAATGTCGGCATCGGTAGGGTGCGGCTTGCGCGCCAACAGCGCGGCGGCAGCCATTAGCATGCCGCTTTGGCAGTAACCACACTGGGGCACTTGCTCGGCAATCCAGGCCTCCTGCAGGCGGTGGGCCTTGTCGGCAGTGCCCAGCGCTTCAATGGTGCGAATTTTCTTGCCCACCACGGCGGACACCGGCATCACACAGGAGCGCACGGCTTGGCCATCAATGTGCACGGTGCAGGCGCCACAGGCGGCAATGCCGCAGCCAAATTTGGTGCCGGTCATGTTGAGTGCATCGCGCAGCACCCACAGCAGGGGCATGGCGGGGTCGGCGTCTACCGTGACGCCCTTGCCGTTGATATTCAGTTCCACAAAAAGCTCCTTGTAGTGAAACCAGGATCGTCTGTTGGACGCACTGGCAGTGCGGCTGGGGGCTCCCAAACACAACGGGTCATCCCGGTTCAGTTCGTAATGGGCAGTTGAAAGTTATTTGCCCCCCATTGTCCACCAGACCATGCGGGCGTCGGCGTAGTGGGCGGGTGAACGGGCTGCGTCTACACTGCGGCCCATGCATAGTTTTGACGTGGTGATTGTGGGGGCCGGGGCGGCCGGCCTGTTTTGTGCGGGCGTGGCGGGCCAGTTGGGCTTGAAGGTTGTGGTGCTGGACCACAGCGACAAAGTGGCCGAAAAAATCCGCATCTCGGGCGGTGGGCGCTGCAACTTCACCAACACCGGCACCAGCCCGGCCAACTTTTTAAGCGACAACCCGCGCTTTTGCCGCTCGGCCCTGGCGCGCTACAGCCCGCGCGACTTTGTGGCGTTGCTGCAAAAGCACAGAATAGCCTTCCACGAAAAACACAAGGGCCAGCTGTTTTGCGACCGCTCGGCGCAAGACATCATCGACGTGCTGCTGGCCGAATGCGCCGCCGGGGGCGTCACCCGCTGGCAGCCCTGCAGCGTGAAAACCATAAGGTTTTTGGCCGCTACCGCGCATGGAACGTGCGCAAGCAGCTATGAAATTGATAGCAGCAACGGCACCATCCACTGCGCGACAGTGGTGGTGGCCACCGGTGGCCTGTCCATCCCGAAGATCGGCGCCACCGATTGGGGTTATCGAATGGCCAAACAGTTTGACTTGCCAGTCATCCCACCGCGTGCGGCCCTGGTGCCGCTGACTTTTGACGCACAGGCCTGGGCGCCATTTGCCCAGTTGTCGGGTTTGTCGTTGCCGGTGGAAATTGCCACGGGCGCCAAAAAGGAATCGGTGGCGTTTTTGGAAGACCTGCTGCTCACCCACCGGGGCATCAGCGGCCCCGGTGTGCTGCAAATATCAAGCTACTGGCAACCCGGCACCCCCATCCGCCTGAATCTGGCGCCCGGCACCGACCTGCAGCCCTGGCTGCAACACGCCAAGGCCAGCTCACGCAAACGCATTGCTAACGAGCTCGCAGCGCTGGTGCCCGCGCGCCTGGCCGACACCTGGGTGGCACAGGGCCCACAATGGGGGCACGACTGGGCGCGCCCCATCAATGAAGCCACCGACAAGTCGCTGGTAGCCCTGGCCGAGCGCGTGGGCCGCTGGGAGCTCACGCCCACCGGCACCGAGGGTTATGCCAAAGCCGAAGTCACCGCCGGTGGCGTGGACACGCGGGCCCTGTCGGGCCAGACCATGGAGTCGCGCCAGCCGGGCCTGTATTTCATCGGCGAGGTGGTGGACGTGACCGGCTGGCTGGGCGGCTACAACTTCCAGTGGGCCTGGGCTAGTGCGTTTGCATGCGCAAACGCACTAGCCGAGCGGCTCAAGTAAAGCCCCCACGCTCCGCCGCTACGCGTGTCGCTGCCCCCCGAAGGGGCTAACTCGCCTTGGGGCGAGTTGAGTCCTCCAGAACGCGTGGTTTCGAATTTTCACGTTCAGGCTATAATCGCAGACTTTTCTTGGCATACCCCGTCGGCCAAATACTAGTTACAGACGGGGATTTCAGCTGCGTATGGCGTTGGGGCACCGATCTTCCCTGACACCCTCTGGCGGCATATTTTGGACAACATTACGTAATGACAACCATCCGTGTAAAAGAAAACGAGCCATTTGACGTCGCCCTGCGTCGCTTCAAGCGCACCATCGAAAAACTGGGTTTGCTGACCGACTTGCGCGCCCGCGAGTTCTACGAGAAGCCCACCGCAGAGCGCAAGCGCAAGAAGGCAGCCGCCGTCAAGCGCAACTACAAGCGTATCCGCTCGATGCAATTGCCCAAGAAGATGTACTGATCGCCTTGCGGCATCAGTGCCTTTACCGGCCAAAAAAAGCTCGCCAGGGACGCCAGGCGGGCTTTTTTTTTGAAGATCTGTCCCGCAAGGTTATTAATTTAGAAAGCGCTCCATGACACTCAAAGACCAAATCACCGACGACATGAAAACCGCCATGCGCGCCAAAGACAGCGAGCGCCTGGGCACCATCCGCCTGCTGCTGGCGGCTATGAAACAAAAAGAAGTGGACGAGCGTGTGGAGCTGGACGACGCCATTGTGGTCGCCATTGTGGACAAACTCATCAAGCAACGCAAAGACAGCATTGAGGCCTTCAAGAAAGCCGAGCGCGCCGATTTGGCCGACAAAGAAGAAGCAGAGATGAAGGTGCTGCAAACCTATCTGCCCCAGCGCATGTCCGCAGACGAAGTGTTGGCAGCCGTCAAAGCCATCGTGGTGAGATGGGCGCCTCCGGCCCCGGCGACATGGGCAAGGTGATGGGCGTGGTCAAGACCCGCCTGGCTGGCAAGGCCGAGATGGGCACCGTGTCGGCTGCTGTGAAGGCGGCGCTGGCGGGCTGATCGCTTCAGTGGCAATCGTCTCCCAATTGGTGCCGCACCGCCAAAACCGTAACGGTGTCGGCATCACTCAATTCGACAGCGCCACATAGCCAGAGTGGCCTTGCGCCCACGGAATGAGGAGTTCGCATGCGGAAAAGGGCTGGCACCGGACTTGCGGTAAATAAAGGGCGTCGAGGCAGCGTCGAGGCCGCTCTAGGAACCGACCAATGCATCAAGCTGGGGCATCCGCCTGCGCGTGGCTGCCCAGGCTTGCGCAGTTTGTCGCGGCGCGCCGCAAAAATCGGACAGCCGCAAGATGGCGGCGCCCCCGGCATGCCAGCAGGACGTTGAAACGCCCCACCCGGATCAACCCAGCACCTGGTTGCGCCGGGCAGTTGCAGGCGTTGCTGGCAACTCGGCGTGGACCGCACTGGCCTCATGGTCGACCCGACTCCGGACTTGGCACCCGTCCCGGGCGCGCAAGCCACCGCGCCACAAACTCCGGCTGCGCCTGCCGTTGTCTATCGTCTCGCGCACCGCCGTTTCCAGCAGTCTGGTCGTCGTTCACCCTCGCCAAACACGAAACCGGCGCCTGGCGCAGGTTGCGGTCAACGACACCGGAAGGGAAAGTGGCAGTTTCCGTGAGCCCCGGCTCTTATGCGACCTTGCACTTCTCGCGCCGCAGCCTCCTTAAGGTGCAGATCCCAGCATGGCCTCATGTAGGGCACCGCTCGCCCACTTGCAAGGAGCTCCCCTCCCTGCGGCACGCCAGCACGACCAGCTCCTTCCCGCTCGGCGCCCTTGCATGCTCCCCCCCCCCCGGCCCCCCCCCGGGGCGGGCCCCCCCCCCCGGGGGCCCGCCCCGGCCGGGCCCCCGCGACCCCCGGGCCTGCCCCCTTCTTTTATGACGACTCAGCTCCCGGCTACCTTCATGCGGTTGACCAGGATAGAACCCACGGTTTTGGCACCGTAGTTGTAGGTGTCGGCGCCTATGGCCTCGATACCTTTGAGCATGTCTTTCATGTTGCCGGCGATGGTGATCTCGTGCACCGGATAGGCAATCTGCCCGCCCTCGACCCAGAAGCCGCTGGCACCGCGTGAATAGTCACCGGTGACGTAGTTCACGCCCTGCCCCATCAGATCGGTCACAAACAAACCGGTGCCCAGCTTGCGCAGCATGGCGTCCAGATCGTCGGTGGAACGGGTCAGGCGCGAGGTAAACGTCAGGTTGTGGGAACCACCCGAATTGCCCGTGGTTTGCATACCCAGCTTGCGCGCCGAGTAGCTGCTCAGAAAGTAGCCCAGCACGCGGCCATCTTCCACCACCTGGCGGGGTTTGACCCGCACACCTTCGTCGTCAAACGGCGAGCTGCCTTTGCCGCGCAGCACAAACGGGTCTTCATGGATATTGACGTGTTTGGGAAACACCGGTTTACCCAGCGAATCCAGCAAAAACGAACTCTTGCGGTACAGCGCACCGCCACTCACCGCCTGCACAAAAGCCCCCGGCAAGCCCGCCGCCATGGGCGACTCGAACAGCACCGGGCACTCCACGGTCGCAATTTTGCGCGCCTTCAGGCGGCTCAGGGCACGCTCGGCGGCGTAGCGGCCAATGGCCTCGGGCGTGGCCAACGCGTCGGGGTGGCGCATGGAGCTGTACCAGGCGTCACGCTGCATGTCGCGGCCCTTGCCCGCAATCGGTGACACCGACATGGAGTGGCGCGAGCTGGCATAACCACCGCGAAAGCCGTGCGTGTGGGCGCTGAAAAAATGCGACTGCTGCGCCGACACACCCGCGCCTTCACTATTGGTGACGCGCTTGTCGGTTGCCATGGCGGCGGCTTCGCAGCGCATGGCCAAAACGGCCGCGTCTTCGCTGGTCAGGGCCCAGGGGTGAAACAGGTCCAGGTCACGCATGCGGTCGGCTTCAGGGGCAATGTCATTCGCATCCGGCAAGCTGGCAAACGGGTCTTCGGCGGTGAAACGGGCAATGTCATAGGCCGCACGCACGGTTTCCTGAATGGCGGCCTTGGAAAAGTCGGAGGTGCTGGCGTTGCCCCGGCGTTGGCCCACGTACACCGTCACACCGAGCGACTTGTCGCGGTTGCGCTCCACGTTCTCCAGCGCGCCGTTGCGCACGGAAACACTCAGGCCGCAACCTTCGGACACCTCGGCTCCGGCATCGGTGGCACCCAGCTTTTTGGCGTGGTCCAGGGCGGTATCCACCAGGGATTCGAAATACGCCGGGCTGAAAGCGAAGCCACTGTGGGAGGGGTTACCCCCACGGTCGCCGACGGGGTATGGCGCCCTACCCCCCAAGGGGGTAGCAACCGGGCTGGGTGCGATGCTGCTCTGCGGCTGGAGGGTGGTTGTAGGTGTGGACATGGAGGATGGGGGTGGGTTCGATAGTGCGGAGGCTATGATACTTGCCTCTATGAGCAAACTAAAAAAAGGCTATTTCGTCAAGGGCAAGTTCGTCGCTGAAGGCAGCGAACTCGATCTTGAATTCAAACGCGAGCTCAAAGGAACGGATGAAAAAAGCCGTACCGACCTCAAACGGGAGAGCACCGAACTGCAAAAACTCGGTGCCGACCTGCTGACCTTGCACGTCAACCTGCTGGCACGCCTGGAGTTGCCAGAGAAACTGCTGGAAGCGCTGGCCGAGTACAAGCGCATCACCAACTTCGAGGGGCGCCGGCGCCTGCTGCAGTTCATTGGCAAACGCATGCGCCAGCTGGCGCCCGAAACGCTGGACGCCATTCGCACGGCACTGGAAGAACAGCACACCCCTTCCGCAGAGGCCACCATGGCCCTGCACGCGGCCGAGCAGTGGCGCGACCGCCTGATTGCCGATGAAGATGCCATGGGCCAGTGGATGAACATCAGCCCCGGCACCGACAGCCAGCAACTGCGTGCCCTGATCCGCCAGGCACGCAAAGATGCCAAACCTGAAAAACCCGGCGAAGCCCTGCGCCACGGCCGCGCCTACCGCGATATTTTTCAGCTGGTGCGTGAACAGTTACAAAACGGCAGCGACATCCCCGATGCCCAAGCCGACTCCAGCGAGCTGCCCCACAACCCCGGGGCCGACGCATGACGCAACCCCGCTCCCAAGCCGTCGCACAAGCCGCGCCTCTCACCCCCGCCATGGCCAACACACACACACACACCGGCGAGGCCGCAGCGCTGGAGCCGGTCACAATCGGTATTGTTTCCATCAGTGACCGCGCCTCCAGTGGCGTCTACGAAGACAAGGGCCTGCCCGCACTGCAAGACTGGCTGACCCGCGCGCTGCACAACCCCATCACCTTCGATGCGCGCCTGATCCCCGACGAGCAGGCCACCATCAGCGCCACTCTGATCGCGCTAGTGGACGCCGGCTGCAGTTTGGTGCTCACCACCGGCGGCACCGGTCCGGCCCTGCGCGACGTAACACCCGAAGCCACGCTGGCTGTGGCGCACAAAGAAATGCCGGGCTTTGGTGAGCAAATGCGCCAAATCTCTTTGCGCTTTGTGCCCACCGCCATCCTCTCGCGCCAAGTCGCCGTGATCCGTGGCAACAGCCTCATCATCAACCTGCCAGGGCAACCCAAAGCCATTGCCGAAACGCTGGAAGGGCTAAAAGACGCCGACGGCCAGCAACTGGTCAATGGCATCTTTGCCGCCGTGCCCTATTGCATTGATTTGATTGGCGGGCCGTATCTGGAAACGGTGGATACGATGTGCAAGGCGTTTCGGCCCAAAAGTGCGGTGCGGGCGGTAAAAATTTAAGCCCAAGCGGACTGGTCAGCACACGTATCGGCGCGTTGTCAGCCGCCACGCTGGCCGAACGGCTTGCCGCCGCTGGCCTGGAAGAGCCATAGTGGGCCATGTGGAATAGGAAAAAAGACTCGAACTCTCGCTGAACTTCCAGCAAACAGCCGTTCGCCAGTACCCGCTCCCGCTGCACTGCCGGTCTACATTGAGCCCCCTACCTGCCGTTCATTCCAAACGGACTGTTTCTGAAAGACCGACGCGCACCGCAGGCATGCGACGGGCGCCGCTTAAAATCGCAGGCTGTCTCTAGAAAGCCCTGCCTGTATGCCACGCCAACTCTTCGTTACCACCGCCCTGCCCTACGCCAATGGCAACTTCCACATCGGCCACATCATGGAGTACATCCAGGCCGACATCTGGGTGCGGTTCCAGCGCATGCAGGGCCACGCGGTCAACTTTTGCGGCGCCGACGACACCCACGGCGCACCCATCATGATTGCGGCGGAGAAGGCTGGCAAAACGCCGCAGCAGTTTGTGGCCGACATTGCAGCCGGACGCAAACAGTACCTGGACGGCTTCCACATCACCTTTGACAACTGGAGCAGCACCGATTCGCCCGAGAACCACGAACTGGCGCAAAGCATCTACCGCGCCCTGCGCGACAACCCAGATGGCTCGCTGATCGAGACCCGCACCATCGAACAGTTTTTCGACCCTGAGAAAAACATGTTCCTGCCGGACCGCTACATCAAAGGCGAGTGCCCCAAGTGCCACGCACAAGACCAGTACGGCGACAACTGCGAGGTGTGCGGTGCGGTGTATGCACCCACCGACCTGATCAAGCCCTTCTCGGCCCTGTCGGGCGCCACGCCGGTGTTGAAGAACTCAGAGCACTTCTTTTTCAAGCTGTCTGACCCCCGCTGCGTGGCGTTTTTGCAGCAGTGGACGCAAGACGGCAAATTGCAGCCCGAGGTGGCCAACAAGGTCAAAGAATGGTTTTCCGTGCGCACCAACCCCGACGGCAGCACCAGCGAAGGCCTGGGCGACTGGGACATCAGCCGCGACGCGCCCTACTTCGGTATCGAAATTCCCGATGCGCCGGGCAAGTACTTTTATGTGTGGCTCGACGCCCCCATTGGTTACCTGGCCAGCCTGAAAGACCTGCTCAACAAGCGCGGCCAGAGTTTTGAGGCCTACATGGCCAACCCGGCGCTGGAGCAGTACCACTTTATTGGCAAAGACATCGTCACCTTCCACACCCTGTTCTGGCCCGCCACGCTCAAGTTCAGCGGCCGCAAAACGCCCACTAACGTATTTGTGCACGGCTTTCTGACCGTGAACAACGGCGAGAAGATGAGCAAAAGCCGCGGCACCGGGCTGGACCCGCTCAAGTACCTGCAACTGGGCATGAACGCCGAGTGGCTGCGCTACTACCTGGCCGCCAAACTCTCCAACCGCAATGAAGACATCGACTTCAATGCCGACGACTTCATGGCACGGGTTAACAGCGATCTGATTGGCAAGTTTGTCAACATTGCCAGCCGTGCAGCGGGCTTTTTGACAAAACGCTTTGACGGCAAACTGACGTCCGAGTTTGGTGCCTTGGGCGCAGAGTTGCTGGCCGACATCCGCTCCGAGGCCGATGCCATTGCCGATCTGTACGAGGCACGCGAGTTTGGCAAGGTGACGCGCGAAGTCATGCTGCTGGCCGACCGCGTGAACGCCTATGTGGACCAGAACAAACCATGGGACCTGGCCAAAGATGCCGCCAACAACGAGGCCCTGCACCAGGTGTGCTCGGTGCTGGTCAACACCTTTGCCGTGCTCACGCGCTACCTGGCACCCGTATTGCCCTCACTGGCGCAAGCCGTGCAAGGTTTTGTCGGCCAGCGCATGGACGACTGGGAAGTCGACGCCGACGTGCAAGCCATCCAGCCCTACCAACACCTGATGCAGCGTGTCACACCCGAGCAGCTGGACGCACTGTTTGAGCCAAAAGAGCCTTCTGCGCCCGCCAGTCCTGCGCATGCAGCTCCTAAAAAGATAGCAAAATCAGCACCTGCCACGGTACCCGCTGACCCGAATGCACCCGGTGGCGAGGCCTTGGCACCCACCATCACCATCGACGACTTTGCCAAGATCGACCTGCGCATTGCCAAAATCGTGGCCTGCGCCGCCGTGGAAGGCTCCACCAAACTCTTGCGCCTGACCCTGGACGTGGGCGAGAAAAATGCGCAAGGCCAGCCCACCACGCGCAATGTGTTCAGCGGCATCGCCAGCATGTACCAGCCCGAACAACTCGTGGGCCAGCTCACCGTGCTGGTGGCCAACTTGGCACCGCGCAAGATGAAGTTTGGTATGAGCGAGGGCATGGTGCTGGCCGCCAGCCACGCCGATGAGGGCGCCCAGCCCGGCATCCATATTCTGACCCCCTGGCCGGGGGCCACACCGGGCATGCGGATTCATTGACGATGCATTCAGCACAGGGGCGGTTCTAGAATGCACGCATGACTGCAAACCTCTCCATCTCCGGTGCACCCCTCGCACGGCGCAAACTGCCCATCGGCATCCAGACGTTTCGCAAAATCCGGGAAGCGGATGACTACTACTACGTCGATAAAACCGGACTGGCCATTGATTTGATTGAGCAGGGTTCCTGCTACTTTTTAAGCCGCCCCCGGCGCTTCGGCAAAAGCCTGCTGATCGACACCTTTCGGGAACTGTTTGAGGGCAGCCAAGAGTTGTTCACCGGCTTGGCTGCAGAAACCCGCTGGGACTGGCGCAAAAAGTACCCGGTGATACGGGTCAGCTTGTCTGACGGGGTGCTGCAAAACCGGGCAGAACTCGACCAGCGTATTGCAGAAATACTGATCGATAACCAAAGGCAGTTGGGCATTACCTGCACACACAAAAGCGCAGGCGGCCAGTTGATTGAACTCATCGCCCAAGCCCACCAGAAATTCGGCCAACGCGCCGTAGTGCTCATCGATGAATACGACAAGCCGATACTGGACAACATCACCAACAGCCCGGTGGCGCTGGAGATGCGGGAAGGGCTCAAAAACCTTTATTCGGTGCTCAAAGGCGCAGACGAGCATTTGAAGTTCGTCTTTTTGACCGGCGTTTCCAAGTTCAGCAAAGTGAGCCTGTTCTCGGGCCTGAACAACCTCAAAGACATCACGCTGGATGCCCGCTACAGCGCTTTGTGCGGTTACACCGATGCCGATGTGGACACCGTGTTTGCCCCCGAGCTGCCGGGGCTGGACCGCGAAGAAGTGCGCCGCTGGTACAACGGCTACAACTGGCTGGGCACCAGTGTGTACAACCCGTTTGACTTGCTCTTGCTGTTTGACAGCCGAAACTTTCACCCCTACTGGTTTGAGACCGGCACGCCCACCTTTTTGGTCAAGCTGCTGGGTGCGTGCCAGTTTTTCACCCCCGATCTCACCCGCGTGGTAGCGACCGATACGTTGCTGTCCACCTTTGATGTAGACAACATCCCGGTGGAAGCACTCATGTTTCAGGCCGGCTACCTCACCATTGCCAGTGCCTGGCGCATTCCAGGGCGCCTGGAGCTCACCCTCAAATACCCCAACCTGGAAGTACAAGCCAGCCTGAACGACAGTTTGCTGCAATCCTTCAGCGGCAACCCGGCAGTACCGGGCCCGCAGGTCAGCCAGCTCTACCGGCTGCTGCTGGCCAACAACCTGAGCGCACTGCAAGCCCTGTTCCACGCCTTTTACGCCAGCATCCCGCACGACTGGTACCGCAAGAACGAACTCTCGGGCTTTGAGGGCTACTACGCCAGCATTTTCTACAGCTACTTTGCCGCGCTGGGCCTGGACATTCGACTGGAAGACACCACCAATAAAGGCCGTATCGACATGGCGGTGCTGTTCAACGGCCATGTGTACCTGTTTGAGTTCAAGGTGGTGGAGCTCACCCCCGAGGGCCGCGCACTGCAACAAATCCAGACCCAGGGTTATGCCGACAAATACAAGGCGCGCGGCGAGCCCATTCACCTGGTTGGGGTGGAGTTTAGCAAAATCAGCCGCAACATTGTGGGCTTTGAAGTCTTGACGCTGGAGCCTTAGGCCGGGGCCATGGACGACCTTCTGATTGCCGCCGTGGTGCTTTTGCTGGGCAGTGCTGTGTGCCTGCTGCCCATGCGCAACACCCTGCGCGCCAGCGTGGGCCTGCTGGCCCAAGCGACGGCAACGGTGCTGACCTGGGTGGCGGTGCTGCCGGTGCTGGCCGGTGCCAGCACCCCCGCACTGGTATTTGACTGGGCCTACCCCATCGGCCAATTGCGTTTTCAACTCGATCCGCTGGGTGCATTCTTCTTATGCTGGTCACTGCCCATGACGCTGCTGGGCGCGGTGTACGCCGTGGGTTACCTGCGTCCGTTTTTTGACAGCCGCCGCCATGTTGGTGTGCACTTTGCTTTGCTGAACCTGACTTCGCTGTCGTTTCTGATGGTCTACACCGGCGGGCACGCCGTCACCTTTTTGATGGGCTGGGAAGTGGCAGCCCTGTCGGCCTGGTTGCTGGTGATTTGGGACTACACCAACCAGAAGGTGCGGTTTGCCGGCTTCAACTACCTGGTGTCCACCCACATCGGGCTGATGTTTCTGGTGGCCGCCTTCATGGTGCTCTACACCCAAAGCCACAGCTGGTACCTGGACGATTTTGGAGCATGGATGCGCCAGCACCCGGGCCCCATTCGCAACGCGGTGTTTCTGCTGCTGCTGACCAGCTTTGCGCTCAAATCGGCGTTTTTCCCTTTCCATTCCTGGCTGCCCCGGGCGCACGCAGCCGCCCCGGCCAACGTGAGCGCGCTGATGTCGGGTGTCATCCACAAGGCCGGTCTGTTTGGTTTGCTGCATTTTGTGCTGCTGCTGGGCAAACCCCATGCGTGGATGGGCTGGCTGGTGCTGGCGTTCTCTGCTACCTCTGCGGTCATGGGTGCGCTGTATTCCACAGGGCAACGCGACCTCAAACGCCTGCTGGGCTACTCGTCTACCGAGAACGTGGGCATTGCCGGCATGGGTTTTGGCATCGGCATGCTGGGCATGGCCTGGGAGCAGCCCACCCTCACCGCCCTGGGGTTTGGCGGCGGCTTGCTGCATGTGCTGAACCACGCGTTCTTCAAGTGCCTGCTGTTTTATGCCGCAGGCAGCGTGTACCAGTGCAAACACAGTGTGGACATGGAGCGCCTGGGCGGCTTGGCCCACTGGATGCCCTGGACGGCGTCGTTTTTTCTGGTCGGTGGCGTCGCCATTGCCGGGCTGCCGCCCTTGAATGGTTTTGTCAGCGAATTCGCCATTTACAACGCCCTGTTTGCCGACGGTGGCGCCGGTCTGTGGGCCCGGCTGGCCCTCACGCTGGCGGCCATGCTGCTGGCCTTTGTGGGCGCGGTCTCCACCCTGAGCATCACCCGCGCGTTTGCGGTAATTTTTATGGGCCAGGCGCGGGACGACAGTTTGCCCCCCGCGCAAGAACCCAACTTGTGGATGAACCTGCCCATTGGCCTGCACGCCGCAGGCGCTGCGGTGCTCGGACTGGTGCCGTTGGCCGGACTGGCGCTGGTGCAAGCCCCGGTGCAGCTTTTTCTGGCCGCTGCCGAACCCACGGCGGCCCAACACGCCCTGCAACAACTGCACGCCGTGTTGGGCCGTGCAGGCACCCTGAGCGCCTGTGTGGTGGGTGCCGTCGCGCTGGCCTGGGCACTGCGGTGGTGGCTGCAACGCGGCCATTCCCGGCCCACGGGCCCCACCTGGGGCTGCGGTTACGGCACACCCGGCCCCCGCCTGCAAACCACCGGCAGCAGTTTTTCACACGACTTTTTGCACCACTACCGCAGCGTGCTGGGCACTGTGCAGCGTCAAAAACTGCCCACGGGGTATTTTCCGGACGATGCCTACGTGGTAGCCGACTGTGCCGACGCGGTGGAGCGCCGCCTGTACCACGTGATTGGCCAGGGCAATAGCTCGGCCTCGCTGCTCTCCCAGCTCATGCACGAAGACGACCCGCGCCTGGCGTTTGCCCTGGGGTTGGCGGCCATCGTCGTCATTGCGGCCCTGGTGGTGCTGGCAGAGGGGCCCTTGTTATGAGCACGCCCTACCCGTTTTTGTTGCTGGCGCATGGGCTGCTGGCCCTGGGCATGCCCTTCTTTCTGGTGGGTTGTATCAACCGCACCAAAGCCTGGTGGTGTGGCCGCAAAGGCCCCGGCCTGTGGCAGTCGTTTTACGACCTGCGGCGTTTGCTGGCCAAGCGCCCAGTGGTCAGCAGCACCAGCACCCCCGTGTTCCGCATGGGTGCCTACATGGTGCTGGCCTGCACGCTGCTGGCCATGGCCTTGGTGCCGCTGTTCGGGCAATTTACCCCTGTTGGCTTTCCGCTGGATTTTGTCGCCATGGCCTACGTGCTGGGCCTGGGGCGCATGGCACTGCTGCTGTCGGCCATGGACGTGGGCAGTCCCTTCGAGGGCATGGGCGCGTCGCGCGAAGCCATGCTGGGCGCCTTTACTGAGCCCGCGCTGTTTCTGGTGCTGGGCACGGCAGCAGCGGCCACCGGCATGGGCAGTTTTGCCGCCATGCTGGGCCAGTTGCACACCACACCCGCCTATGGCCTGATCGCCCTCCCCTGGTGCTGGCGCTCTTGGTGCTGCTGCAAACCGAGGCGGCACGCATGCCGGTGGACGACCCTGCCACCCACCTGGAACTGACCATGATCCACGAAGTAATGGTGCTCGACCACAGCGGCACCGAGCTGGCCGCCCTGCAGTACGCCGCGGCGCTGAAACTGACCCTGTATGCCGGCCTGATTGCCACCCTGCTCAACCCGTTTCATCCGCTGCAGGAACCCGTGCTGGCGGTGGGTGTTGGCGCATTGACCATGGTGGGTGTAGCGGTGGTCGTGGGTTGCTTCGAATCCCTGATGGCCCGCCTGCCGCTGCCCCTGGTGCCGCGCTACGTCTGGCTGGCGGGCTGGCTGGCGGGCGCAGCGGCTCTGGTGGTGGGAGTCCTGGGAGCCAAGGCATGAACACCCCCCACCACGCCACCCTGGCGCTGATTGCGTGTGGTATGACCACCGTCATTCCGGTATTTTTTGGCAAGCTGCGCGTGCTGCCCACGTGGCTGAGCCTGCAGGCGCTGGCGCTGGCGCTGGGCTGGCTGAGCCTGAGCCCGTCCGCAGATGGCTTGCACGCACTGGCTGCGGGGTTGGAGATTTTGCTGCTGCGCGCCTGGCTGGTGCCACACATTCTGCGCGGCGCCCTGGCGCAGCAGCCCCACAGTGCGCAGCTCGATGTGATGCCCTCCAACCTCATCACCTGGGGTGTGGCGGTGGCGCTGCTCATTGTGGCCTTTCAGTTTGGCAATGGCGCGCGGGCCGACCTGCGCGCGCTGACCCTGGGGGTGATTGCGGCCACTGTTACGCTGGTGTTTCTGGTCCTGGCCACCAACCGGGAACCCCTGGCCCAACTGGGCGCGCTGCTGTACCTGGAAAACGCCATCGTGCTGTTTGAACATGTGCTGCCACATCCCTGGCCACTACCGGTACATCTGGTCTTGAGCGGGGCGTACGTCGGCAGTGCCGCCGTGGGCGCCTGGCTGATTCGCGGCATGCAGGGCAGCGCAGCACCGTCGCACGACTCCTGAATTGATAGCTGCCTTCGCACGCCAGACGTGCGCAAAAGCACTATTTGACCCACAAGTCCCATGAACGCATGGCACTGGGCGTCGGTAACGGACGAGTCCCGCTGCCCCATTTTTTGCGCAATGCGGCCCTCTTCTACATTTCAACCAGTTCAACCCGCCGGTTTTCTGCCCGCCCGGCATCGCTGCGGTTGGTGGCAACCGGGGCGATGGACGAGGCGCCATGCGGCATCAAGCGGTTGGCTGCAATGCCGTGCTGTTTGACCAGCGCATCCACCACCGACGCGGCCCTGGCTTTGGACAGTGCCATGTTGGCGTCAAAGGTGCCCACGTTGTCGGTGTGGCCCACCACATGCAGTTTGAGCTTGGCGGCTTGCCTGAGCAAGGTGGCCACTTCGGCGAGTACCGGCGCAGATTCCGGTTTGAGGGTGGATTTGCCAAATTCAAACTGAATACCATACAGGGCCATGTGCCCGGTTTGCTCCAGGCCTTTGTGCATGGCGGCGGCATCGACTTTGGCCATACCGGTATCCATGGCCTTGGCACGCACCACAAAGATATGGTGGTGGTGCGACTCGGGGACACGAATAGCGATGGTGAGCACCTCGGACGTCGCTTTGTCGGTGGCGCGGGCGATCAGATAATGTTCATCCGCGTACGGAAATTCACCAAACACAGGGTCAAACTTGGGCTTGGCGCAGTTTCTGGCCTTGCCCGCGCATTTGAACAATAGCTTAAAACCCGCATCCACCAGGGCCTGCTCGTAGTTGCGGGCTATTTCCAGGGTGGAGCGCTTCAGGCTGGAGGTGCTGTAGTCAACCTTTGTGACGTAACCTTCCAGAACCTGCGTCTTGCCCAAGCCACCGGGGGCCGCATCCGGGGTGCCGGTTGGCAATTCCAGCTGGACAAAGCCCAACTCTTTCATGCGTTCGAATTCGGAGCCTTCGTAGGCCTTGACCAGCAAACCATCACCACTGGGCCCTGGGTCTGACCACGCAGTTAAGGCCGAACATGCCAGCAAGGCTGGCAAAAATTTGAAAAAATGTCCGAGAGAAAACGCCATAAAAAAACTCCTTGCAGCAGGGGTGGACAACGGGGTTGGCGAAATGATTATGGCCATAGAGACCAAAACCAGCCGAAATTTATTCAACCGTGTGGGCGCCGCACTGATCTTGTCCGTGGCAGCAGCGCACTTGCCGGCCCCATATTCACTCCTGATTTGATAGCTGCTTGCGCACGCCAGACGTGCGCAAAAGCACTATTTGACTCACAAACCCGCGTAGAATTCCTGCACATGACCGACCGTGCTGTTTCAGCCATCGACTCCCTTCTGGTGCCCACACCCACGCATGCACCCGCCGACACCGCCATAGCCACCGTGCGCCACCCCTGGGTGGCACCGGCACTGGTGGGCACGGCACTGGCGCTGTGGCTGGCCACGCTGGGGACCGTCTGGCAGCTGCCCCTGCACACCTTGCCGCGGTACTACCTGGCTCGCTACCTGGTGCTGGACGCCACCTCCCTGCTGTTCATGCTGGTGGTCAACACGGTGTTTCTGGGCATTTGTGTGTACCTGTATTCGCGCGAACGCGACACGCCCGCCCTGCAACCCGACATTCGCTCCCGCGCCGCCCTGATGCTGGGTTTTATGGCCATCGTCAACATCGGGCTAATGGCCAACCACCTGGTACTGCAATGGGGCCTGATTGAAATCAGCACCCTGTTTGCCGCCCCGCTGGTGGCGCGTGGCGAGTTGCCCAACCCGCGTGCCACGGCGTGGCGCTACCTGCTGTATTCGGCCATCACCCTGGCGCTGACCTTGATTGGTTTTATGGCGCTGGCACAGTCGGCGCACCTGCGCGGTGTGGAGGCCAACTTTATGGTGGACACACTGGGGGCGAGCCTGACCCGCGACCCCGACGCCTGGCAGCGCCTGGGCCTGTCGTTTGTGCTGTTTGGTCTGGGCGGCAAGCTGGGGCTCGCGCCCATGTACGGCTGGCTGCCCGAAACCTACGAGGCCGCCCCCACCTCCACCAGCGCCCTGCTGGCATCGGTGCAGTTCAATGTCAGCATGGTGGCGGTGTTTCGCATCCTGCAAATTTTTCACGGCACCGAAGTGGGGTTTGTGTCGCAAGAGCTGCTGGTCATGGGTTACCTGTCGCTGGTGGTGGCGGCCATCCAGATCATGGCCAGCAGCAACTACAAACGCCTGATTGCGTATGCCTGCGTCAGCTCTTCCGGGGTTATTGCGCTGGGGCTGTCGGTGGGGCAGGCGGCGGCCTACGGGGTGGTGCTCTACATTGTGAGCAATGCCTTCGTCAAATCGCTGCTGTTTTTGACCGCCGGGCGCATGCGCTCGGTCTACCACACCAACGAGGTGGGCGCACTCAGCGGCGTGATCCGGTCCCTGCCCCTGGCCGGTTTGCTGTTTACCGGTGGCATTTTTGCGCTGCTGGGGTTTCCGCCCTTTGCCAGTTTTTTGGCCGAAATGTTGATTCTTTCGGGCATCGTGCAGGCGGGTAACCTGTTCGCCTTCACCCTCATGTGTGTGATGCTCACAGTCATTTTTGTTGCCACCGGGCGCACGGTGTTCCCCATGTTATGGGGTGAGCCCAAAGTGCATGTAGATACCCCCAAACAATCGCTTTTTACCCTGCTCCCCAAACTGGGCTTTGTGGCGGTGCTGGTGATGCTGGGCACCTACACCCCGCAGGCCATTACCGACCTGCTGCGTGCGGTGGCGGTGTCCATTGGGGGGCTGCCATGAGCGCCACCTGTGCTTCTGCGACACGGCGGCAACCCCGCACCGGCCTGGCATTGCGGTGTGCCGCCCACGCCGCGCCACTGTCGCTGGGCGACTGGCGCAGCCACACCGCCCAGGCGCTGGACGAGGGGCAGCGTTTACTGTCCCTGTTTGGCTGGCGGGTAGACCCCCACGCCGACAGCGATGTATTACTCACCGCCGTGCTTCTGGAGCCGCAGGGTTTGCGCCTGCTGCACGGTTGCGCCCGCGCCGCAGCCCACTACCCGGCACTCACCGTGCAGCACCCGTGCGCGCAGATTTTTGAGCGCGAACTGTGGGAGCAAACCGGTCTGGTGCCCGAGGGCCACCCCTGGCTCAAACCGGTGCGTTTTGAGGGCGCGCGCCAGGGCGATTGCGGCAGCTACCCGTTTTTCAGCGTGCGCGGCGCCGAAGTGCATGAAGTGGGTGTAGGCCCCATCCACGCGGGGGTGATTGAGCCCGGCCACTTTCGATTCATGTGCCACGGCGAGACCGTGCACCACCTGGAAATTCAGCTCGGCTACCAGCACCGGGGGGTAGAGGCGCTGCTGCTGCGCCAGCCACCCCGGCGCTTGGGCGCGCTGGTGGAGTCCATCGTAGGCGATTCGGTCATTGCCTATGCCAGCGCCTTTCATGCCGCGCTGGAGCAGTTGTCGCTGCAGTCCATGCCCACCGCAGTACACGCGTCCCGCGCCATCGCGCTGGAGCTGGAGCGCATTGCCATGCATCTGGCCACCCTGGCTGGAATGACCACCGACATCGCCCACCAACAAAGTGCAGCCACCTACCAGCGCCTGCGCACCGCCGTTATCAACGCCACCCAGCGGGTGTGTGGCAACCGGTTTGGCCGGGGCTGGATACGCACAGGCAGCGCCGCCCCCATCAACGCTACCCTGCGCGCCGACCTGTCCCACATGCTGCAGGCGTTTCTGCGCGACTTTGTTCAGGTCAACACCTTGGTGTGCGGCAGTCGCAGTGTGCGTGCGCGCTTAAAGGGCATGGGCTGCGTGCCCACCCAGGTGGCCACCGATTTGGGGCTGACCGGCGTGGTGGCGCGTGCCAGCGGTGTGGTGCTGGACCTGCGCGACGCCCTGGCCAACGGCGCCACGCCGCCCTACCCGCCTGTCACCGAGACCACCGGCGACTGCTGGGCGCGCATGGTTGTGCGCATGCGCGAGGCGCAGGCCAGTGCCGAGTGGCTGCTGCAGCAATTGGCCAACCCTGAGCTGGACCTGGACGGCCCGGCACCGTTGGGTACGGGTGCAGATGCGGGCTCAGCCATCGGCTCCAGTGGACTGGCACGGCCGCTGGCGCCCCACACGCTGGGCCTGAGTGTCATTGAAGGGGTTCGCGGCCCGGTGCTGGTGGCACTGCAAACCGACCACGCGGGCCAGCTGGTACACGCCAAGGTGCAAGACCCCAGCCTGGCCAACTGGTTTGGCTTGGCACAGGCGCTGCGTGGCCAGCAAATTTCGGACTTTCCCATCTGCAACAAGAGTTTCGACCTTTCCTACTGCGGCAACGACCTTTAAGCCCACACCTTTCAGAACCCACCATGCCCAGTCTGTTGACCGCACTATCCGTACGCAAAGCGCAGGGCCGCCAGTACATTGCCGACCTGCGCGCTGCCGCAGCGACCGGTTTTCGCGCCCGCCCTGTCATTGCCGACAAGCCCTGCGCCAGCGGCTGCAACGCCTGCGCCACACAGTGCCCCACCCAGGCAGTTGTGCTGACCGGCCCCGACGGTGCCGAAGTGGGCATCGACCTGGGGGCCTGCGTGATGTGCGGCGAGTGCAGCGCGGTATGCCCTTCGCAAAAAATTGGATTCTCCAGCGACGTACACCTTAGCGCCACCACCCGCCAGGGCCTGGTGGTCACCCAGGCCCGCGCGCACCTGGACCCGGTGGCCGTGTCGGCCGAACTCCACCGCCACTTTGGCCGTTCGCTCAAGCTGCGTTCGGTCTCCAGCGGGGGCTGCAACGGCTGCGAAATGGAGATTAACGCGCTGTCCAACGTCAATTTCGACCTGGGGCGTTACGGCATCGACATCGTCGCCAGCCCCCGCCACGCCGACGCGCTGGTGCTCTCCGGGCCGCTGACCCACAACATGGCGCAGGCCGTGCGTACCTGCTGGGAGGCCATGCCTGCGCCAAAATTTGTCATTGCCGTGGGGGCCTGTGCCATCTCCGGCGGGGTGTTTCAAGGCAGCAGCGCGCTGGAGCGTTCGTTTTTGGATGAATTTCCGCCCAGCCTGTACGTACCCGGCTGCCCGGCCCACCCGCTGACGTTTATCACCGGCATTCTCGACCTGCTGGGTATCGACCGGTGAACCAATGAACCCGTTCGCGCCCGACACCGCCGAACCGCTCACCCCGCTGGTCTGGGATCTGGAGGACTCGCGCGTACTCACCTTCGTGTCGGACCATGTGCAAAGCCGCATGGACGTGCGTGCACCCGACGCCCTGCTGCTGGAGTACACCCGCATCATGATGGGCTTTTTATTGCACCAGAGCGCACCGCAATCCATCGCCATGGTGGGGCTGGGCGGCGGATCACTGGCCAAGTTTTGCCACCGCTATCTGCCGCACAGCCGCATCACCGTGGTCGAAATCAGTTTGGAGGTCATCGCGCTGCGGGACGCGTTTGCCATTCCACCCGACAGCGAGCGCTTTTCGGTGCTGCAGGTCGACGGAGCCAAATTTTTTCGCTACAACGACACCCCCTTTGACGTGGTGCTGCTGGACGGTTTTGATGCCACAGGCGTTCCTCCCGCATTGGACACGGAGCAGTTTTATGGCGACTGCCTTCGGGCACTGCGCCCCGGCGGGGTTCTGGTGAGCAACGTACATGCCTGCAACAGCGACTACCTACACACGCTGGAGCGCATTCAAAACGTGTTCGGCGAAGCCCCACTGGTGGTGCCATGCGGCCAGGGCAGCAACCATCTGGCGTTTGCCATCAAAGGGCACGCTGCGCCCTTGCAGACCTTTTACGAAGTGCGCTGCCCCACCGGTTTTGACCCCGGCGCATGGAAAAGCCTGTTGCCCAGCCTGGCCCGCGTCGCCCTGACTTCGCGTTCGCGGTTCGTTCGTTACCCGTAGGGCGTACGACCAGACCGGACGCGACCTGCCCCAAGCTGCACCGGCAAGACCCTGCTGCGCGCACCGCTAAAATCCACCCCAACTGATCTACCAAGGTACACCATGCATATCTTCCGCCGCCCCGACTACCGCTCCGAGGCCACCGAGTTCATCGACCAGCTCAAGGCCGCCAAACCCACCCTGGAAGCCGAGCAGCGCAAAGGGCGCGCCCTGCTGTGGGACAAAAAGCTCGACCGCGCCGCCCTGCGGGAGATGCGCCTGGGCACGGTTGCCCAGCAACCTTATGTGTACCAGACCAGCGGCCACGAATAAGTGCCAAATATGGCTTTTGCGCACGTCCGGCGCGCGCAAGCAGCTATCTTTTATATAGCAAATTCATGACGCCCAACCCTGCAGTACCAGGCGCTGGTGAACCGCCCGCGCCGGTACTGTCCACCACACCCGAGGTGGTAGACCAGGTGGCGCTGGCACGCCTGTACGGCGAGCCGCTGTTTGCCATGCCGCAGGATTTGTACATCCCGCCGGACGCGCTGGAGGTGTTTCTGGAGGCCTTTGAAGGCCCGCTGGACCTGCTGCTGTACCTGATCCGCAAGCAGAACTTCAACATCCTCGACATTCCCATGCTCAGCGTCACGCGCCAGTACCTGGCCTACGTGGACGAAATTCGCAGCCGCAACCTGGAACTGGCGGCCGAGTATTTGCTGATGGCGGCGATGCTGATCGAGATCAAATCGCGCATGCTGCTGCCACCCAAAAAGACGGCTGAGGGCCAGGAAGCCGAAGACCCGCGCGCTGAACTGGTGCGCCGCCTGATCGAATACGAGCAAATGAAACTGGCCGGCGCGCGCCTGAACGCCCTGCCCCAGTTTGGGCGCGATTTCCTCAAGGCCGAAGTTTTTATCGAGCAATCCCTGCAACCGCGCTTTCCGGATGTGAGCCTGGGAGATTTGCAAGACGCCTGGCGTGACATTCTCAAGCGCGCGCGGCTGGTGCAGCACCACACCATCACCCGCGAAGAACTGTCGGTGCGCGAGCACATGGGCATGGTGCTCAAGCGGCTCCAGGGCCGGCGTTTTGTCGGTTTTGAGGAATTGTTTGACCCTGCCGACGGCGTGCCGGTGCTGGTGGTCACCTTCATCGCCCTGCTCGAATTGGGCAAAGAAACCCTGATCGAAATCACACAAGCCGAGGCCTTTGCGCCGATATACGTGCGCTTGGCGTACGCCCCAAGCTAACTATGGCCCCACCCCCTGCGCGGTCGCCCCCACGGGGGTCGCATTGCGCCCGGCGCAAAAACCTCCCGCGCACGCAGCGCCGCAGCGCAATACGGTTAGTATTCGCCCGGCCCCGCCACAACCCCGTTTATGGAGTCCCTCACCATGGCCCCCAACGCTGCATCCCCCTCTGCCGCCTCGCCTTACGGCACGCTGCCCCCGGCATCGCCCATGGCCAGCCGCAAGCCCATCAGCCTGCCGCGGCTACTGGAAATGCGCGCCCGCAACGAAAAAATCACCATGATCACGGCCTACGACGCCACCTTTGCGGCGGTGGCCGACGCGGCCGGCATCGAATGCATTCTGGTGGGTGACTCCCTGGGCATGGTGTGCCAGGGCCTGCACAGCACCGTGGGCGTAACGCTGGACGACATGCGTTACCACACCGAGTGCGTGGCGCGCGGCCTGCACCGCTCGCAAGCCACCGCCTGGCTGATTGGCGACCTGCCCTTTGGCAGCTACCAGGAGTCCAAAGAACAGGCCTTGCGCAGCGCTGCGGTGCTGATGCAGGCGGGTGCCCACATGGTCAAGCTGGAGGGCGGCGGCTGGACCACCGAGGTGGTGCACTTTTTAGTCGAACGCGGCATTCCGGTCTGCGCCCACCTGGGGCTAACCCCCCAAACCGTGCACGCCCTCGGCGGCTACCGGGTGCAGGGCAAATCGGCCGACAGTGCCCAAACCCTCAAACGCCACGCCCACGAACTGCAAGACGCCGGCGCCACCATGCTGGTGCTGGAGATGGTGCCCGCACCGCTGTCGGCCGAGTTGACCACCGAACTGACGCACTGCGCCACCATTGGCATTGGCGCTGGCAAAGGCACCGCCGGCCAAGTGCTGGTGCTGCACGACATGCTGGGCGTTAACCTGGGAAAAAACCCCAAATTTGTGCGCAATTTCATGCAGGACGCCACCAGCATCCGGGGTGCCATGGAAGCCTATGTGGCTGCGGTCAAGGACGGTAGCTTTCCGGTCGACAGCCTGCACGCCTGGTGAAATGGCTCCCCCCCGAAGCGCCTGCGGCGCCTCCCCCTCAAGGGGGCGATACCAGCGGCCCGGCAAAGCCGGTTCCGCGGTATCCCTGGCAGTTCCAGCATTACCCATACGCTTATGAAAATCATCCACACTCTTTCCGAACTGCGTGAGCACCTTAGCGCTTACCGCCACCCCGCCGTGGTGCCCACCATGGGCAATCTGCATGCCGGCCACCTGGCCCTGGTGCGCCAGGCCAAACCGCTGGGCGACATTACGGTGTCCACCATCTTCGTCAACCGCCTGCAATTTGCGCCGCACGAAGACTTTGACACCTACCCCCGCACGCTGGACGCCGACTGCGCCCAGCTGGAAGCCGCCGGTTGCGACCTGGTCTTTGCGCCCAAAGAGGCCGAGATGTACCCACAGCCCCAAACCTTCAAGGTGCAGCCACCATCCGAGTTGGCCGACATTCTGGAAGGCCATTTCCGCCCCGGATTTTTCATTGGCGTGTGCACCGTGGTCATGAAGTTGCTGTCGTGCACCCAGGCCCGCACCGCCCTGTTTGGCAAGAAGGACTACCAGCAGCTCATGGTGATCCGCAACATGGTCAAGCAATTTGCCATGCCGGTGGACATTGTGGGCGGCGAGACCCAGCGCGCCGAAGACGGCCTGGCCCTGTCCAGCCGCAACGGCTACCTGAATGCGACGGAGCGTCAGCAGGCGGTTTTGTTGTCGGCCACCCTGAAAACCGTGGCACAGGCGCTGCGCGAGGGCGGCAGCGCCGACATTGCCCGCCTCGAAGCACAAGCCATGCAAACCCTCAGCAGCGCGGGCTGGAAGCCGGATTACGTGGCCGTGCGCCGCCAGGCTGATTTGCAGGCGCCGCGTGCGGGCGACCCCATGGTGGTGCTGGCAGCGGCGCGCTTGGGGGCTACGCGGTTGATTGACAATTTGGAAGTCTGACAGGTTCGTTTCCCTCTCCCCACCCCTCGCCCCGCGGGCAGGCTCCTGGCGCCAGTTTAAGCATAAACACCCCCGGTTTGTTGGTGGGGCGTGGGTTGGGACTGGTGGCGCGGTTTTGGGGCTTATGGGTTCCAGGCGCCAATGGTTCCTTGCTTCTCACGCACATTGGACGGGTGCAAACGGCAAATCGTTGCGAACACGCCGCCAACCGGTTATCCCATTCACTCGTAATGCGTCCACATGCGCAAGACGGACCGTTTTGGGGGTGCTGAGTGGATGCGTCGCGAGTGGCAAGTCGTCCCCACTTCTCGTAGGGTGGTGGATTTGATGGATGGTGGCAGAACCTTCAGCAGTTCTTGGCCAGCCCCCTTTGGGCCCCCCCCCCCCCCCTCCCGCACTGGCGGCCCTCCAGATACGACGCGTCGTCAGGCACGACAAGCTTGAAACGGCGCGCCAGTTGCAGCGAATGTCGCCCAGGGCGCTTGTTCCCTTGCGGTATTGGCTGTGAGTCCGCGCCTCATCAATGCCATAAAGATTGGCGCGCGCTTGGCTAGGGCAGGCCTGCACGTTAAATTCCTCGCGTCGACTTTGGTACGCGATTCCGTACGTCGACACCAAACTGGTACTAAAGCAAGGCTAATGTAGAAGCCTGCGCTTGCCATCTCGGACGAAAGACAACGCGCCAGCAGCACCATATATTTGCCCCTCGTCACCGAACAATGGCTCACCGCGCCATTTGCCAAATGAGACGAGCCAAATGACCAATCTCCCCGTTTGAATGCCGATAACGCCCAGCGCTGCACCGATGATCTCTTCCATACGGTTTATCTCAATATAGCTGAGTCAAATATTCACAGCCATGGCAAACATTCTTCAAGGAATAATTCCCGGCCCTCGGCATGCCATCTGGCATCTCTGTCCAAGTGCGAAAATGGTGGCTGCAACAAAACGTCATAAAACCCGACCCCCGTGTTTTTGGTTCGGCCCCATTGTTTGACACCCCTTGGCCGTCGCAAGCACTATATCGCACACACTTTCGGCACCCGCGTTGGGATTCGGCCTGCGTTATGGCGGACCAGCTGTACCGCATGGAATGCCATTAACTCAAGTTGCCCGCGACGCTGAGGTGTCGTAAAGCCCTGACAAACACTTCACGGCTTTGTCCTGTGCAATTCGCCCCGAAAGAAACGCGGCCAAATAGGGCTGTTGGCTCCCTTTCCGCCCTGGTGAGGGTGGAAAGGGCGGGGGGATAGGGGGTGAGGTGAGGAAGAAACAAAGAAAAAGCCATTCACGCCCGCCAGTCGTGCGCAAGCAGCTATAAATTTAATAGCATTTAAAGAAACCTGTCGAGTATCTTCCTGCTATGCGCATCCAGCGCCATCTGGTTCCGCACCAAGTACTGAATTCCGTGCGAATCCGCTACCAGCAGGTTCCCCGCCGCGCCCACCCGGCGAATGTCCTCGTCACCCCGCAACACAAATTCTGTAACGCCCCGGTCGGTCTCGACCTTCCAGGTGCAGGGTGTGGAAAAACTGCTTACCGACATGATCCGCAGCAATACCGGCATGCATTCGCGCGTGGCCAACTCGTCGGCAATCAGGGCGCGCTCGGGCGCGGCCAAGTCAGCCAAGTGATCAATCCAGACCAATTCCTTCCCATCCATACTGACCAACGCAATGCCGTCGTCGGGTGACTGCACCGGAAAGGCGCGAATCGGCACCACACCTTCAAAACGCTCGCCCTGCGCTGTGGTCAGCACCAGCTTGCCAAACGGATTGCGCAGCAAGGTCATGCCAGCGGCTTGTAAAGGGTCTAGCGTACTCATCGCGCGTCATCCATATCAACATCCATATTGCGGGCTTGGGCCTGGTACAGGTTGAAGTAAGCCCCTTCGGTAGCCATCAGGGCATCGTGCGTGCCCTCCTCCACCACCCGGCCGCGGTCCAGCACCACCAGCCGATCAGCACGGTGCAGGGTCGACAGACGGTGCGCAATGGCAATGGTGGTGCGGCCCTTTACCAGGTTCTCCAGTGCCTTCTGGATTTCTTTTTCAGTCTCGGAATCGACCGACGAAGTGGCTTCGTCCAGTATCAGAATACGCGGGTCAATCAGCAGCGCACGGGCAATCGAGATGCGTTGGCGCTCACCCCCCGAGAGCCCCTGGCCACGCTCACCCACCATGGAGTCGTAGCCCTGCGGCAGGCGCAGGATGAACTCGTGCGCGTGCGCGGCACGGGCGGCGGCAATAATTTCATCGCGCGTGGCGTCGGGTTTGCCGTAGGCCAAGTTTTCGGCAATGGTGCCGAAAAACAGAAACGGCTCTTGCAGCACCAAGCCGATGTTTTTGCGGTAATCGGCAATGGCGTAGGAGCGGATGTCCACGCCGTCTACCAGAATGGCGCCTTCGCTCACGTCGTAAAACCGGCAAATCAGATTCACCAGCGTGCTCTTGCCCGAGCCGCTGTGCCCGACCAGGCCGATCATCTCGCCAGGGGCAATGGACAGGTTGATGCCCTTGTTGACCTCACGGTTGCCGTAGCGAAAGCCCACCGAACGCACTTCGATGCGCCCCTGCACCTTGTCCACATGCACCGGGTTTTTCGGCTCGGGCACGCTGGAGACGTGGTCCAGAATGTCAAAGATGCGCTTGGCCGCCGAGGCCGATTTTTGCGTCACCGACACGATGCGGCTCATGGAATCGAGCCGCCCGTAAAAACGGCTGATGTAAGCAATAGCCGCCAGCAACATACCCACCGTGATCTGGCCTTTGGACACCTGGTAAATGCCAAAACCCCACACCACCAGCAAACCAATCTCGGTCAGCAGCGACACGCTGGGCGAGAAAAGCGACCAGATTTTGTTGATGCGGTCGTTCACCTGCAAATTGTGTTGGTTGGCCACGCGAAAACGCTCCGCCTCGCGCTTTTCCTGTGCAAACGCTTTGACGACGCGGATGCCCGGAATGGTGTCGGACAACACGTTGGTCACCTCGCCCCACACGCGGTCAATCTTCTCAAAACCGGTGCGCAGGCGGTAGCGCACAAAATGAATCATCCAGCCAATAAATGGCAGTGGCACCAAGGTGACCAACGCCAGGTACGGGTCCATGGAAAACAGCACGGCGGCGGTCATGGCGATCATCACCACATCGCTGGCAAAGTCGGTCAGGTGCAAGGACAAGTACACGGCGATGCGGTCGCTTTCACTCCCCACACGGCTGAGCAAATCACCCGTGCGTTTG
Source organism: Candidatus Aalborgicola lynettensis (assembly GCA_016719405.1). Lineage (GTDB taxonomy): Bacteria > Pseudomonadota > Gammaproteobacteria > Burkholderiales > Burkholderiaceae_C > Allorhodoferax > Allorhodoferax lynettensis. The sequence goes on along the minus strand of JADJZE010000001.1, from coordinate 155,088 downwards.
CCGCCAAAATATTCCAAGGACAGGCGCATCAAATGCCCGTAGGTGGTGGTGCGCAGGTCGGCGGCAATACGCTCGGACACCAGCGCCAGCACATAGGTTTTGCCCCAGCTCAAGACCCAGGCCAGAATGCCCGCACCCAACAAACCGGACAGGTACCAGGCAATGGTGGCGGGCTCGATGTGTTTGCCGTTTTGAAACGGAATTAGCACCTCATCCACCAACGGGATAGTCAGGTACGGTGGCACCTGGCTGGCCGCAGTGCCCAGCAGCATCAAAATAAAACCCAGCAGCAACTGGCCGCGGTAGGGCTTGGCAAAACGCCACAGGCGCAGCAGCGTCCAGGTGCTGGGTGGTGTGTGTACCACCTTGGCACACACCGGACATTCGTCCTGGTCCGGCTCCAGCGGTGCCTTGCAGCTGGGGCAACAGTTTTGCAATGCCTGCACCACAGGTTGGCCGGATACTGCGCTGTCCAGCTGCGCCCCAAACTGCTCCACCAAGCGAATGGCGTGCAGATTCTGGCCCAGGGTAAAGCGCCAGGTGGCGAGCAAGCCCTGGGTATTCACCAGGTTCAAATGCCCGATACCCGCGTGGTCGTGGTGCTGCAGAGAAAGGCCCGCCTCGAAAGGCCATTGCTGCCACGCGGTATCGGTACCACTGCGACTGAGCAGCCGCTGGTTGGTGAGCACCACCAGTCCCTGGACAAAATACAAGCGCGTGTCCAAGTCAACCTCCAACGCGGCCAGCACGTTCTCACCAGCATGCAGTTGCGCAGTCACATCCTCACGCCATCGGACAGCGAGTTCACTGGACTGGGACAGGGCGATGGCGTCAGGATTCATGGGGAACGACAGGTTCTGGTAGGGGAGGACGAGAAGCGCCACACTTTACGATACTTGGTTTGGAGCGCCCCACGCAGCCAACGGCACACATGGCCGATGCAGGCTACGGTGAGCGAGAATACGTAACGCGGCCAGCACCTTGTTGGTGGACCGCCCCAACCCAGAATACGCCATGATGGACGCAAAAAAGAATATCAACATCCTCCGGGTGACGCACTTGCGCGGACCCAACATCTGGACCTACCGCCCCGTTATCGAAGCCTGGGTGGACATTGGCGATCTGGAAGACCACCCCTCCAACACCCTGCCCGGCTTTTACGAGCGCCTGACCAGTATGCTGCCCAGCCTGGTCGAGCACCATTGCAGCCCCGGTGTGCGCGGCGGTTTTTTGCAGCGCCTGCGCGAAGGCACTTATGCGGCGCATATTCTGGAGCACACCGCACTGGAGTTGCAAAACCTGGCGGGCATGCGCACCGGCTTTGGCAAGGCCCGGCAAACCTCGCAACGCGGGGTCTACAAAATTGCGTTTCGCACCCGCGAGGAGCAGGTGGGTCGTGCAGCACTGGCAGCCGCGCGCGAGCTGGTGCTGGCGGCCATTAACAACACGGCGTTTGATGTCAACGCCACTGTAGATAAGCTGCGCGAAATGGTCGACGACCGCTGCCTGGGCCCCAGCACCGCGCACATTGTGGACGCCGCCACCCAGCGCGGCATTCCCTCCATCCGCCTGACCGAAGGCAACCTGGTGCAACTGGGCTACGGCATTGCCCAGCGGCGCATCTGGACGGCGGAAACCGACCAAACTTCGGCCATTGCCGAAGAGATTGCCAGCGACAAAGACCTGACCAAATCGCTGCTGAAATCCTGCGGCGTCCCGGTGCCCGAAGGTGAATTGGTACGCAGCGCCGAGCAGGCGTGGGAAGCGGCGCAAGAGATTGGCGTACCCGTGGTGGTCAAACCCTATGACGGCAACCATGGGCGCGGTGTTTCGCTCAACCTGATGACACAGGCGGATGTTGAAGCGGCCTACGCACTGGCCCACCGCAAGGGTGGAGGCAGCGTCATCGTCGAGAAATTTATTCCCGGCAACGAACACCGCTTGCTGGTGGTGGGCAAAAAAGTGGTGGCCGCCGCGCGGGGCGAGGTACTGTGGGTGGTGGGTGACGGGGTATCCCCCATCGACCAGTTGGCCCAACAGCAAATCAACACCGACCCGCGCCGGGGCGTGGGCGAGGACTTTCCACTCAACGTGGTGATTCCCAGTGAAAACGCAGAAGTGATTCTGGAACTGGAGCGCGTAGGCCTGACGCCGCAGTCCATCCCTGCGCCCGGTCAAAAAATACTGATCCAGCGCAATGGCAACGTGGCAATGGATGTAACCGACCAAATGCACCCCAGCGTGGCGGCCACCGCCGCGTTGGCCGCGCGCATTGTCGGGCTGGACATTGCCGGGATTGACATGGTGCTGGAAGACATTGGCAAGGCCATGAACCAACAGCGCGGTGCGGTGATCGAGGTCAACGCCAGCCCCGGCTTGCTGGCCCATATCAAACCCGCAGAAGGTGCGGGTCGCCCGGTTGGCAAGGCGGTGATTGAACACTTGTTCAATGCCGTGAAAGATGGTCGCATCCCCATTGTGGGCATCACGGGCACCCAGCACACCGGGCGCATTGCGCGCCTGATCGCGTGGTTGACCCACATCAGCGGCAAACACGTGGGTTTGGCGTGCAGCGAGGGGCTGTACCTGGATGGCCGCCAGGTGGTGGCACAGGATTGCGCGCACTGGGAGGCCGGGCAGCGGCTGCTCATCAACCGCTCGGTACAAGCGGCCGTGTTTGAAAACGGCAGTCAATCCATCTTGGCCGAAGGGTTGGCCTACGACAAATGCAGCGTGGGTGTGGTAACTGACGTTAGCCACTTTGAGGCCTTGAACACCTTTGACATTCTGGACGCCGAGCAAGTCTTCAAAGTGGTGCGCACCCAGGTCGATGTGGTGCTACCCACCGGCACCGCCGTGCTCAACGCCGCCGACCCCCAAGTGGTGGAAATGGCCGAACTGTGCGATGGCAAGGTTATTTTTTATGCGCTGGATGCCGGTTTACCGGTCATGGCGGCGCACCGCGCAGCTGGCGAAAAAGTGGTATTTGTGCGCGACGCACAGATTGTGCTGGTGCAGGGCGACACCACGGTGGCGTCGTTCGCATTGGCGTCGCTCAAACCGGCCAAGTCCTCACAACCCGAGATGGTCATGGCGGCGGTGGCCGCTGCCTGGGCACTGAACATTGCGCCCGAACTGATCGGCGCCGGTTTGCGTACGTTTGAATCCAACCCCCGCAAAACTCCTTATTGATCGCACACCATGGACGTTACCCGTATCAGAGCTTTGCGCGGCCCCAACCTCTGGAGCCACCACACTGCCATCCAGGCCGTTGTTGCGTGTCATGCGCAGGAATGTGCCGTCGAAAACATCGCCGGTTTTGAGACCCGCCTGCGTGCGCGGTTTCCGGACATCAGCCCGTTCCAGCCCACCGGGCACAACGACACCATTCCCATGGCCCATGTGCTGGAGATTGCCGCTCTGGGCCTGCAGGCCCAGGCCGGCTGCCCGGTCACCTTCAGTTGCACCACCCCCACGGTCGACGCCTGTGTCTACCAGGTGGTGGTGGAATACAGCGAAGAAGTGGTCGGGCGCCTGGCCATGGACCTGGCGCAAGCCCTGTGCAAGGCCGCCCTGGAAGACACTCCATTTGACGTGACACAGGCCTTGGCCCAATTGCGTGAGCTCGACGAAGATGTGCGCCTGGGGCCCAGCACCGGCTGCATTGTGGACGCTGCCGTAGCGCGCAACATACCGTTTAGCCGCATGACCGAGGGCAGCATGGTGCGCTTTGGCTGGGGCAGCCAACAGCGCCGCATTCAGGCCGCCGAAATGGACGTCACCAGCGCCATCTCAGAAGCCATTGCACAAGACAAAGACCTGACCAAAAAGCTGCTGGCCGCCGCCGGTGTGCCAGTGCCCGGCGGGCGGGCCACGCTTGACGCCGAAGACGCATGGGCTGCCGCACTGGAGATTGGCTTGCCGGTGGTCATCAAGCCCAACGACGGCAATCAGGGTAAGGGCGTCACCGTCAACATCCACACCAAAGAGCACCTGTTGCGCGCCTACGCCACGGCGTGTGAATTCCGCGATGACATTCTGGTCGAGCGTTATATGCCAGGCAACGATTTCCGCTTGTTGGTGATCGGCGACAAACTGGTGGCCGCCGCCCGGCGCGACCCCCCTGCGGTGGTCGGTGATGGCGTACACACCATCACCGACCTGGTGAACCACATCAACCGCGACCCGCGCCGTGGCAGTGGCCACGCCACGTCGCTCACCAAAATCCGTTTCGACGACATTGCCCACCAGTGCCTTGCCGCACAAGGTTTCAAGGCCGACGACATCCCGGCCAAGGGCCAACGCGTCAACCTGCGCAACAACGCCAACCTGTCCACCGGCGGCTCGGCGACCGACGTCACCGACGACGTACACCCCGATGTGGCCGCGCGTGCCGTGGCCGCCGCCCATATGGTGGGACTCGACATTTGTGGTGTGGATCTGGTGTGCGACAGCATTCTGCGCCCGATTGAAGAACAGGGCGGTGGCATTGTCGAAGTCAACGCCGCACCGGGCCTGCGCATGCACCTGAAGCCGTCTTTTGGCAAAGGACGGGCGGTGGGCGAAGCCATCATTTCCACCATGTTCAAGCCGGGTCAGAACGGGCGCATTCCGATTGTGGCGGTCACAGGCACCAACGGTAAAACCACCACGGTGCGCCTGATTTCCCACCTGCTCACCCGCAACGGCTTGTGCGTGGGAATGACCAACACCGACGGCGTCTACGTCGGGGGCCAGTGCATCGACACCGGCGACTGCAGCGGCCCCAAGAGTGCACGCAATGTGCTGCTGCACCCGGATGTGGACGCTGCGGTGCTGGAAACTGCACGCGGTGGCGTGCTGCGCGAAGGACTGGCGTTTGACCGCTGCGACGTGGCCGTGGTGACCAACGTGGGCGCTGGCGACCACCTGGGACTGAACTACATCACCACCGTGCAAGAGCTGGCGGTGCTCAAACGCGTCATCGTCCAAAACGTTGCGGCCACCGGTGTAGCCGTGCTCAACGCCGCCGACCCCAACGTTGCCATCATGGCAAGCAAATGCCGCGGATCGGTCACCTTCTTTGCACTCGACAAACACCACCCGGTCATGGCCACACACCGGGCCCAGGGGCAGGCCGTGGTGTATGTGGAAAACGGCCACATCGTGGCGGCCAAGGGCAGCATGGTGCAAAAAATTGCCCTGGCCGACATTCCCCTCACGCTGGGCGGCGCCATTGGTTTTCAGGTTGAAAACGCCATGGCGTCCATTGCCGCAGTCTGGGCCTTGGGCGTTGATTGGGACATTATTCGCCACGGCCTGGCCGGTTTCTCCAACGATGCCGACAATGCCCAAGGGCGTTTCAACCTGTTTCGCTACCGCGGTGCCACCGTGATTGCCGACTATGGCCACAACCCCGACGCCATGGTGGCCCTGGTGCAGGCGGTGCAGGCCATGCCCGCCACGCGCCGCATGGTGGTCATCAGTGGCGCGGGCGACCGGCGTGACCAGGACATTCGCCAGCAGACCGAAATTTTGGGCGACGCGTTTGAGGAGGTCATCCTCTACGAAGACCAGTGCCAGCGCGGCCGCCAGGACGGCGAAGTGGTTGCCCTGTTACGCCAAGGTCTGGCCCAGGCACGCATGACGCAGGCGATTACCGAAATCAAGGGTGAATTTTTGGCCATCGACACCGCCTTGGACCGGCTGCAAGCGGGAGAACTGTGCCTGATCCTGGTGGACCAGGTGGCCGAAGCGCTAGCGCACATTGGTGCGCGCGTTGAAAAAGGCTAGCGCGGCGCCTGCCCCCAAACGAAGGCCTTACACGCTCTCGCTGGCGGGCTCGCGCCCCATCAGCGCGGCCACGGCCTGATCGGGGCGCACCGTGCCATCCAGCAAATCCACCACACTCTGGGCGATCGGCATATCAATGCCCAGGCTCTGTGCCCGCTGCACCACCGTGCGGGCGCAATACACCCCTTCGGCCACATGCCCCAGCGCCTGCACCGCCTGCGCCAGCGTGTGCCCCTGTGCCAGCGCCAAACCGACACGGCGGTTGCGCGACAAATCGCCTGTGGCGGTCAGCACCAAATCGCCCAGGCCACTCAAGCCCATAAAGGTGTCAGCCCGGGCACCCAGTGCCAAGCCCAGGCGGGTCATTTCGGCCAAACCGCGGGTAATTAACGCCGCTCGGGCGTTCAGGCCCAGTTGCAAGCCGTCGCACAGGCCGGTGGCAATGGCCATCACATTTTTAACCGCCCCCCCCACTTCCACACCCACCACGTCGTCGTTGGCGTACACACGCAGCGCCGGACTGTGAAAGGCCGCCACCAGCATATCGCGCAGGGTGGCATCGGTACTGGCGGCTACCAGCGCAGTGGGCAGACCCTGGGCGACCTCCTGGGCAAAGCTCGGGCCGCTGAGCACACCGGCACACAGAGCGGGCGCCACTTGGGCCTGCACCTCATGCCCCAACAGGCCCGGGCCACCGTCCTGGCTGGCTTCAAAACCCTTGCACAACCACGCGACCGGCACGCCGCAACCCTGCAACTGCACCAGCAAACCGCGCAACCCGGCCATGGGCGAGGCAATGATGGCCAAATCAAACGGGGTTGGCCCTGCCAGCAAACCCGGCAATGGCTGGGCACTGACCTGCAGGCCCGGCGCAAGCGCATAGCCCGGCAGGTAGCGCCTGTTTTCACGCTGCTGCGCCAAGGTGCGGGCCTGCTCGGCGTCACGCACCCACAGGGTCACAGCGGCACCGTTACCACCGTTGCGTGCGGCGCTCAACGCCAATGCAGTACCCCACGCACCACCGCCGATCACTATTATTTTCATAGCTGCTTGCGCACTATGCATGCGGGTTTACGTGGAAAAGACCGCAAACTTACTGGGGCAGCTTGTCGCCGTCCGCAGCGGCGTTTTCTTTGCGCTTGTCGTACATCATCTGGAAATTCAATTCCGACAAATTCACCGGCGGGAAGCCCGCACGCTGGATGAGATCGGCAACATTGCCACGCAAATACGGGTAGATGATTTGCGGGCAGCTGATCCCCAGGATTTGCTGGACGCTGTCGACGTTCAGGTTGCGGATTTCAAAAATACCAGCCTGTTTGACTTCGACCAGAAACACGGTTTTTTCCTTGATCGTGGCATGCACCGTAGCGGTCACACTGCCCTCAAAAATGCCATCCGCAACCTGCAGGGTATCCACGGCGATCCCCACATCAACTGCCGGCTGTTCCGACGACAACATGATTTGCGGTGAATTGGGTTGCTCCAGGGACGCCTCCTTGAGGTAGACACGCTGGATCAAAAATACGGGCTCTAGGTCGGACATGGAATCACTCTTTCACGTTAAAAAAGCCCACCCAACGGCGCTGAACAGGCTGACAAAAAAACAATTTAGCGGCGGATTATCTCAGGCCGCACCGGGCCAGGTCCCAGCAAACCTTATGTGGGGTTAAGCAGGGCCATCAGGCCACCCTGGGCATCCAGGGCCATAAGGTCGTCGCATCCCCCCACATGGGTGCTGCCAATGTAGATTTGCGGCACTGTGCGTCGCCCTGTGCGGGCCATCATTTTGGCGCGCTCTTCGGGCTGCGTGTCCACACGAATTTCTTCGATGTGCGTAACCCCCCTGGACTGCAGAAGCCGCTTGGCCTGTATGCAAAACGGGCATACCGCAGTGGTGTACATGGTGACAGCTTGCATGGTGTTCAACCTTTCTCAACCGGCAAATTGGCCGCACGCCAGGCCGCCAGGCCGCCCGCCAGTGATTGGGTCTTCTCATACCCCAGTTGCTTGGCCGCGGCAACGGCCCGCGCAGAGCGCGCACCCGACTGGCACACCAAAATCAAAGGCAATGCCTTGTTTTTGACCACACCGGGCAATTTTTTCTCCAGCTCCGCCAGGGGGACATTTTTGGCGCCCCCGACATGGCCGGCGGCAAACTCGCCGGCGTCGCACACGTCCACCACCACGGCTTTTTCACGGTTCATCAATTGCACCGCCGTTGCCGGATCGACCCCGGAAACGGCGGCCCCCTGAATCACCGGCCACAGCAGCAAGGCCCCCGAAAACAGGGCCACAGAGATCAACATCCAGTTATCAATAATAAATTTCATACGGTAGGTTCAAAAAATACAGGCCAGCGCGGCCCGGGCCCCATCATAAAAGCTCGCCACCGCACGCGCCGTGGTGTGGGTTCTGCTTGCCTTTGGGCCCCGGGGAACTATAGCCCAGCGGACGGCGTCAACACTGCGGCACAGACTGCGTTGCGCCCGCCCCGCTTTGCAGCAAACAGCTGCACATCCGCTTGGCACAGCAAATCATGCGCAGTGCCCGCCTGCACTGCCAACTTGGTGCACACGCCCACACTCACCGTTACAACAGGGGCCAGGTCCGAGGCAAGGTGCGGCATCCGCGCAGCGAAAACATTCGCCCGAATGGCCTGGGCCACATGGGTCGCCGCCGCCAGATCGGTATCGGGCAATATGCAGGCAAATTCCTCGCCACCGTAGCGCGCAACATGATCGCCCGGGCGTTGCAGCTTTTCCTGAATCGCCGTTGCCACGCACCGCAGACACATGTCGCCCGCTTGGTGGCCGTAGTGATCGTTATAGCGCTTGAAATAATCGACATCGAGCATCAGCAAACTCAAGGGCGTGCGGTTGCGTGCAGCGCGGCCCCATTCCGACTTCAGACGGTCGTCAAAAAAGCGCCGGTTGTACACCCCCGTCAGCCTATCCACATACACCCAACTGCGCAGCTGGTCAGACTGCCTTTTGAGCGTAATGTGGGTATTGACCCTGGCCCGCACAATTTTGGTGCTGAAGGGTTTGGATATGAAGTCCACCGCACCCACATCCAGGCCATGGGCCTCCTGTGCTTCGTCCGTATGCGAAGTGACAAAAATAACCGGGATGTCGCATGTTGCAGGGTCCGCCTTCAGCCGCTTGCACACCTCGTAGCCATCTATGTCCGGCATCACCACATCCAGCAGCACCAAATCGGGCTGCTGTGCAGCACATATCTCCAGGGCACGGGCACCGCTGCGGGCCACAATCAACTGATGGTCAGCAGAAAATGCCTGGTACAGAACCTGGATATTGACGGCCTGGTCATCAACCAGCAGCAGTTTGGGCCGGATGGGTTGCCCCATGTCTGGCACCAGCAGCCCGCTCACGGCAGTTGGGTTTTCAGACATTTCAATGCCCCCCTTCCTTGAAACCCTGGCGGATATAGGCCGTCAATTGCATACCGCCGGATCGTTCAAAAATTGCGTGACACAGTACCCCACCCCAAACAAACAAGCGCCGGGTTGCATGCTTCGGCATGCCTCTCATTTGCAGGTCTCTCGCGGTGGCCGCGTGGCGAGCAAACCCAGCAAGACGGGCAACTCGCTGACAAAGTCCGCCTTGTTCACAAAGGCCAGTGCACCCAGCTTTTCGGCCATTGCCACATAGCCCGCACTGTCGTGCATTGACAAAATAATGATGTGTGGTGGCTGCTTCCAAAAGCTCAGGGTCAGGCCCACGTCAATGCCGTTGACGTCGGGCAGCGCCAGGTCCAACAGCACCACATCCGGCTTGCATTGTTCAATCTGTTCCAGTGCATCGACCCCCCGCGTGGATTGGCCTATGACATCCACTTCTGGCAGTTGCGCCAAAAACCCGCACACTGCGGTGAGAAACGTCAGGTTATCGTCTACCAGGAAAGTACGCAGTGCCATAGTGCCCACTGTAGGGGTGCACCGGTGTGAAGGAAATCGGGTCAACACCCCTACCCGTGTAGGGTCATCACCCGACAGCGCTAATGGTCTGCGCGCACCAGTCCCGTGCGCAGGGCATAGCGCACCAGGGCGGTTACCTCGTGAATGCCCAGTTGCTGCATCAGCCGGCTGCGGTGGGTTTCTACCGTTTTGGCAGACAGACCGAGCAAACGCGCAATTTCTTTGGTGCTGTGGCCCTGTGCCACCAGTTGCAATACCTCGCGCTGGCGTGGGCTCAAACCCGGCTCGGCGGCGCGTTCGCCGCGCAGGGTGTGCACATAGGCACCAATCACGTCTTGCGACACGGCGGGGCTCAGGTAGACACGGCCCGCCAACACGGTGTGTATGGCGGTGTGTAATTCGGCAGGCGCTGCATCTTTGAGCAAATAACCAGCAGCCCCGCCAAGGCCACGTCCTGTTTTCGTACTGGAGGTGTGCGGGTTTGGGGCCACTGCCGGGTCACCAGCAGGGTGGCATCCAGCCCGTTGGGCGCGGGCATGGTGATGTCCATCAGCACCACATCGGGTCGCAATTGTTCCACCAGCGCCAGCGTCCGCCCCCCCCCCCCTTTGCGGCTCGCCACCGTGGTGGCAAGAACAACCGGGTCGGTCCTCCAATGGGGCCAACCCACACTGCGGAACCCTGCCCTGTCCTGCAGTTCACCCCCACCGTGCGCCCAGCCGCCCCCCCCCTCTTGAATCACCACGCCCCTTCCAACCCTGGGACTGCGGTTCCAGCCAAACGCAACGGCTGCCAACTCAACTTTGCCCTCCCCACCCGGTTTTCGATTCAACGCCTCCAGGCTGCGATTTTTGAACAGCACACCGGACTGCAGGTTGATTTTGAGGGCCGTTAAGGACTGGCCCAGTTCATCGTGCAGCTCGCTGGCCAGGCGCCTGCGCTCGGCCTCCTGGGTATCAATAATGCGCCGGGAGAGCACCTGCAATTTGTCGGCGTATTGCTGCAGGGCGGCATCGGTTTTTTTGCGCTCGGAAACATCCCGAATGATGATGGTGGTGTGGATTTCACCATTTCCTGCTGTGAACACCGAGGTGGTGAATTCACCGGGAAACCGGTCACCATTGGCGCGAATAAAAGTCAACTCGCCGCGAAAGTGCCCCGTGGCCGCCCGGGTGGCCAGTGCCACAGCCAGTCGGGGGTCGCTTACATCCAGCAAGCCAGTGCGCCCCAGAGCCTGAATGTCGGCCTCGGTTCGGTCAAAAAGGGCACACGCGGCCGGGTTGGCGTGCAACACCCGCCCATCCGTACGGGTGACCAAAATGGCATCCATGGCATGCTGGTACAAAGAGCGGTAACGCGCCTCGCTGGCGCGCAGCGTGTGCTCGGAATCCTGCTTTTGCCGCCATACCCGGGCCAAAAAATACGCAATGCCAAACATGCCACCCCACGAACCCACCCACACCAGCAGCACCAGGCGCACCCAGCGCCACCAGGGCGCCAGCACCTGCGCGTAAGACTGTCCCACAATGACCACCATGTCGGGGTGTGCCGACAGGGTGCGGTAGCTGAACATGCGTTGCACACCATCCACACCACTGGCATCGGTGTAGTTGCCGTGGGGCTGGGCGGGCAGCAGGGTTGTGAAAACCGGGCGTTGTTTGAAGCTCTTGCCCATGGCCGATGCCACAAAGGGGCTGCGAATCAACAACACGCCGTCGCGGCGCAACAGCCCCATCGACCCGTCAATGCCCAGATCAATGTGCCGCCACAGGGCTTCAAAGTAGCGCGTGTCGATGGCAGCCACCAAAACGCCGGTGACCGCGCCACTGGCAGAGCGCACTGGGCGTGCCGCATGAATCAGCCACGCACCGTGTTGACCGCCCCGCGCCGGAACGCCCATGTAAAAGTCGCGCTGCGGTTGCGCAGAGAACAAGGCCACGTAGTCCACATCCATGCCGGGCAGGCCTTCATCGCTGACGGAATTCAAGGGGTCCGACTCGTATTGCACGGCGCCCTTCGCATCCACAAACCACAAGGCACGCACAAAGGGCATTGCCTGAATTTGCGCCTGAAACATGCCGTTAACCACCGACACCTTTGGCCGTGTTGGCCGCATCCAGATGCCCCAGCAGGTGCGCTGTCAGCTCCAGCCGCTGCTCAATGGTTTGCACGGTGCGCGTGGTTTGCTCGGCTACCACCAAGGCAAAGGTTTCGGTCAGGCGCGCTGCGGTGGCGATGGTTTGCACGCGCAAAACCCCCAGTGCCAGCGCCACCACCAAGGCGCTGGCGCCCATGAGCCCCAGCAATACCCACAGCCAGTGCGTCAGCCCGGTGGTGCGCAACCCCTGCAAAAACTGCTGCGGCAACCCTGCGTCAGGGGAACGGGGGCCAAATAAAGTGAGGGCCATGCTGTGTGGGTTTGTCGCGTTTTCTGGATTGAAGACGGGGTGATGCGGACTTGTCAAACAAAAACCAGACACCGTGGCGTGGCGTAAAAGAGCTTGTGCAGAGTTCGGGGTGGTGCAATACACTCTATCGCACTATCCTGAACATGGCGTACACGGACTGTGCAGGAAGTGGGTTTGCACAAATAAGGAATCCATTGATGACCACAGCGAACAAAATTGAATCTGAAATCTTAGCCTTACCGCCGCACCTGCAGGCCGAGGTACTCGATTTCGTGCAGTTTGTGAAACAACGCCATGGTATCGCCCAGGCACCTGACGCTGCAAACAACGCGCAACGCGGTGGTGACTCCCCCTTCTTTCAAGCGCTGTCGGATGTGGGGTTTGTCGGCTGCATTGAGACGGACGAACAGCTGTCCACCCGCTACAAACGGCACATTGATTTTTCGGCCAAGGTAGGCACTCAGGCATGATTTTGGTGGATACGGGCGCATGGCTGGCGCTGGCCGACAAAGGTGATGCGTACCACGCCCGGTGTGTTGCATTTTTCCGCAGCAACCGCGAACCACTGATGACGACCTACCCTGTGCTGGTGGAGTGTGTGCATTTGATGTTCCGCCGCATCGGGGTCACCAAAACACTGGCCTGGGTGGAAACGCTTGCGGCGCAGGGCGTTGGTGTTTTCGCTATGGGCGCTGACCATTTGCCGCGCCTCACTGAATTGATGCGCCAGTATGCTGATTTGCCCATGGATTTGGCAGACGCATCCCTGGTTTTGTTGGCCGAGGAGTTTGGCGAAGGCCGAATCGTGAGCACGGATGAGCGGGATTTTCATGCGTACCGGTGGAAAAGCCAGCATCCTTTCAGCAATCTGCTGCTCGACATCGCCTGAGTGAGTCAGTTGGCTGGGGGACGGGGCACGCAATGTTTTGCTACACTTTTCATAGCTAACAACGCATACCAGACGTGCGGAGAACGGGTTTTTTGCCAAGACAATATGAAGGCCCTGAACAGCGCTTTAGATGTAGACAAAGATTTTGCTGCCCTCTAACAGCGCCTGCACGTCACCCAGCGTTGCAATGGTGGCCTCCAGGTCACCGCCCAGACGCTGGGCTACCGAGGGGGGTAACGGCTCTAGAAAAACATCAGCGGGTCTTTCTCGATGACTTGCACCAGATCTTTGGCGGCGCAATTCATGTCCCGGGTGAGCTTCAGAATCTTTTGCACGCTGTGCGGAAAAGCGGGCATGCCGTCGACCGCAGCGGCGAGTTTGTAGGCCAGCTCGGGGGCCATTACGGGGTGCATTCGAGAATTTTCAGGCATCGCAAACGGGCCTCAACCCACTGTGTCATATTTCTTAAGCAAAAACAGCCATTTCCGCTTGTCTGTTGGGCGTTTATAGCTATGTTATTTGTAGCGAAAACACCTGTCAAACCGGCTCCAATCGGCGCAAAATTGCCGAGCAGTAGCGGTGCGCATCCTCCAGTTCCAGGCTTTGCAGGGCATTTTCCAGCGCACCGAGCTCGTGCTGCGGCAGCCCGCCCAGTTGGCCACGGATTTCCGCAAACTGCTGCAAGGCCGCCAGATCGGATTGCGCCAGCAGTGCCTGCAAGGCCTGCAGATCGGCGCGCAGCTGGTGCACCGGGATGGCAGCAACAGGCGCGTCATCAAGGTCGGGGCTTGCCTCCAGCTGGGCCATGGCCTGCTGCAAGGCCTGTGCGGTGGAGCGGGCAAGTGCCTCCAGCGGGGCCGATTCTTGCGCGAGAGCGTGCGCACCTGCGCCGTCCTTGCAGAGTTGCTCCAGGCGGGCTGCCAGCGCGGACAACGCGTTAGCCCCGAGCATGGCCGCAGTGCCCTTGAGGGTGTGCATGGGTATGACCGCACTGGCCATGGCGTGCGGGGTGGCGGCGCGAAAATCGGCCACCACAGCAGGCAACGTGGCGACAAACTCGCGCGCCGCCCGCAGGTACAGGGCGTGCATGCCGGACATGCGCTCCAACGCCTCGTGCAGCGCAATCACGGGGCCGGGTACGCTGCTGTCCGGCGCAGGCGCTGGCATGGCCGATTGCGACGTGGCGGGTTCGGCTGCGAGGGGTTGGGCACCGCTGGTGGCGTGCGCCAACGCCGGAGCAGCAGCAGGGTCGGGTGCCACGGGCGGGCGTGTGAAACGCAGCAGCATGTTGACCAGTTCGGTCAGCTTGAATGGCTTGCCCACGTGTTCGCTCATGCCCGCCGCCATGCAGGCGTCGCGGTCGCTTGCCATGGCGTTGGCGGTCATGGCAATGATGGGCAATGCTGCCAAGGTGGGCTCTTGCCGGATCACACGGGTGGCGGCAAAGCCGTCCAGCACGGGCATCTGCAGGTCCATGAGGACGGCGTCAAACTGCGGCTGGGCCGCCCGCACCGCCTCCACACCGAGTTGTCCGTTGGCGGCCAGGGACACCAGCGCGCCCTCCGACGCGAGCAGTTCTTCGGCCACTTGCTGGTTGATGAGGTTGTCCTCCACCACCAGAATCCGCAAGCCATTGAGGCGGCGCTGGCCGGCCACTGCGCGCCGGCCTTGGCGCAAACCCGCACGTGCGCAGCGGGGGCTCAGGGTGGCTTCTTGCAACATGGAGGCGGTGATGGGTTTGACCAGAAAACCATCGATCAGGGCCTGCTCCTGCGCGGTGCGCTGGGCCAGTGTCCCGCGGCTGTTGGCCGTGACCATGATGATGGTCAGGGCGTTGCGCGCATCCGGCGGGGCCAGTTGGCGCATGCGCCGGGCGGTTTCCCAGCCATCGATGCCAGGCATGTGCCAGTCGATGTAGATCACGTCGTAGGGGAAGCTCGCGCCGGTGCAAAGTGAGGCAACCCGCTGCAGGGCGGCCTCTCCACTGTCCACCGTGTCGACCGACCACTGCCACGAACCGGCCATGCGTGCCGTCAGCGCACGTGCGACGGGGTTGTCATCCACCACCAGCACCCTGCGGGCGTGTTCATTCGGAGGGGGCGCGGTGTGGCGCTCTGTGGGCACCACCTCCGGTAGCGGAAACTCCAGCGTAAAACCAAAGGTGCTGCCTTCACCCAGCGCACTTTGCAAGTGCAGTTCGCCCCCCATGATTTCGATCAGGCGCTTGCTGATGCCCAAGCCCAAACCGGTGCCGCCGAATTTGCGGGTGATGGATGCTTCTGCCTGCGAAAAACCCGCAAATATGCGCGACTGGTTTTCAGGTGCAATACCAATGCCGGAATCTTTGACCGCGAACTGCAGCGCTGCGGCCTGTTCCGAGCGGTGCGCCACACCAATGGCGATAACCACTTGCCCGTGCGCGGTGAACTTCACCGCGTTGCCCGCCAGATTGATCAAAATTTGCTGCAAGCGCATGGAGTCGCCCAGCAACACCAACGGTACGTCCGGCGCCACGTCGTAGAGCACTTCAATGTCTTTGGCGCCGACGTTGGCCGACAAAATGACGGCCAACTCCCGCAGCAATTGGTCGAGCCGGAAAGGCTGCGGGTCCAGCGTCATTTTGCCGGCTTCGACTTTGGAGAAGTCCAGTATGTCGTTGATGAGGGCCAGCAGCGAATGGGCCGCGTTTTGCGATTTGTCCGCATAGTCGAGTTGCTGCGGGGTCAGTTCGGTTTGGTGCAACAGGCTGAGCATGCCGATGATGGCGTTCATGGGGGTGCGGATTTCGTGGCTCATGTTGGCCAAAAACTGCCCTTTGGACGCACTGGCCTGTTCGGCGCGCTGCACGGCATCGCGCAGCGCTTCCTCGCGTGCGCGGCGTTCGGTGATGTCGCGCTCAACCGCTACAAAGTGGGTTATTTCGTCTTGCGCCGACTTGATGGGTGAAATGTCGATTTCAATCCAGTAAGGTACCCGGTCTTTGGTGTAGTTGAGCAACTCCGCGCGCACGGTTTCACCCTGCCGCAGGGCATTTTTAATGCGTGCCAGCTCCTTGCGGTCGGTACCCTGG
This sequence comes from Candidatus Aalborgicola lynettensis, assembly GCA_016719405.1. Taxonomy (GTDB): domain Bacteria; phylum Pseudomonadota; class Gammaproteobacteria; order Burkholderiales; family Burkholderiaceae_C; genus Allorhodoferax; species Allorhodoferax lynettensis. The sequence goes on along the minus strand of JADJZE010000001.1, from coordinate 139,009 downwards.
CCTTGCAGCATGCGCGGTGTCTGTCCCAGTGCATCCTCTTCGCAAAAGCCGGTCATTTTTTCAAAAGCCGGGTTGACAAACACAATTTGTGGGCCGCTTCCATCGAGTACATCGGCTTTGGTAATCACAATCGCGTCGTTGATGCGTGCAATGCTGGCCTCAAACAATCGCAGTTCGTCACCCCGGGCCCTGCGCTCGGTAACGTCCTGAAACGCACCCACCAGTGCCACCGGTTTTCCATCGGTAAATTCGGCCTCGCCCACCGCACGGACCCAGATGCGCCGCCCTGTGGCGGTCACCATCGGCAACTCCAGGTCCCACGGCGTTCCGTTGGCCATACCAGCCTGAACCGCGGCTTGAATAACCGGGCGGGCCTCGGGGGCATAAAAATGGATGGCCTCGTCGAGCTGCGGCTCGTAGTCGTCGCTCACCTCGTGAATACTGCGGGTGACTTTGGACCAGTGAATTTTTTGCCGGACCAGATCGACACGCCACCCCCCCACGCCTGCAATGCGACCGGCCCGGCCCAGGAATGCTTCGCTGGCGGCCAGTGACTCCTGCGCCACTTTGAGTGCCGTAATGTCAAAGTTGACCCCGGTGAGGCGAACCACCCGGTTGTCTGCCCCGACGATGGTGCGGGCGGCGGCGCGGATGTGGTGCACCTCTGCGTTGGGCCACACGATGCGGTAATCCCCACTGAACCGGCCCCTGGAAAGAATGGCCTGGCGCCAGGCTAAACGGCCCGGCGCCCCCCCCCCCCCCCCCGCGCGCGGGGGCGCGGGACCCCGGTCCTTTGGGTCAAACCACCCACAAACCCCCCCGCCCCCCCCGGCAGCGGGCTGCCAAGGAACAGGCGGCCCAAGCGACCATGCAGCGCACCAACCCGCCGAAGCAAAGAGCCGAGGTCTACTTTCATAAAGTCGCTGTGGGGGTCGTTGTGGCGAAAATGCCTGTTGGGACGCACCACAATATAGTACGGAGTCGGCACGGATGGCGTGCGGATTACACCTAGTAGCGTGTCAGGTTAACACCCTACCATGCGCGACTTTATTCCTTGCTGCGCGCCAACTGGGGACCTTGCCCTTTTAGAATGGTGATTGGCGTAATCCCGGGCAGCCCCGGCCAGCTTTCTGTTTTGACCCCTTGACCATGTACAAACTCGTTCTTGTTCGCCACGGCGAATCCACCTGGAATCTTGAAAATCGTTTTACCGGCTGGACCGATGTAGACCTGACGCCCACCGGGCTGGAGCAAGCCAAAACAGCCGGCCGCCTGCTCAAGGCCGAGGGCTACGAGTTTGACCTGGCCTACACCAGCGTCCTGAAACGCGCCACGCGCACGCTGTGGCATTGTCTGGATGAAATGGACCGCACCTGGCTGCCGGTCGAACACTCCTGGCGACTGAACGAGCGCCACTACGGTGCGCTGCAGGGCCTCAACAAAGCCGACATGGCCAAGCAGTACGGCGATGCCCAGGTGCTGCAATGGCGCCGCAGCTACGACACACCACCGCCCGCGCTGGAACCAACCGACCCCCGTTGTGAGCGTGCCGATTTGCGCTACGCGGGACTGCAACCCGGGCAAGTGCCCTTGACCGAGTGCCTGAAAGACACCGTAGCGCGTGTCATTCCCTACTGGAACGACGCCATCGCCCCAACCATTCGCAGCGGCAAGCGGGTTTTGATTGCGGCCCACGGCAATTCGATCCGTGCCCTGGTCAAATACCTGGACAACATCTCCGATGAGGCCATTGTGGAATTGAACATTCCCAATGGAATACCTTTGGTGTATGAACTCGACGCCCAGCTCAAGCCCTTGTGCCACTACTATCTGGGTGACGCCGCAGCTGCGGCCGCGGCCGCCAATGCGGTGGCATCACAAGGAAAAGCGGCTTAACGGCGCGCATTGACGGAACTCTCCACAGGCTGGCACCTCCAAGGTGGACATCGCAACAAATTAGGGACGAATATGGGTCATAAACTGAAGATCGCGGGTTGGGTTGGCATTGGTGTGATGGCGGGTGCGCTGACGACCGTATCGTTGCAAACCGTCGCCCGTGGCACCGTGACGCCGCTGCCGCTGGAAGAACTGCAGCAGCTGGCAGCCGTATTCGGCATGGTCAAAACCGACTATGTAGAACCGGTGGACGAGAAGAAACTCATCACCGAGGCCATTGCCGGCATGGTGTCCAGCCTGGACCCGCACTCGCAGTATTTCGACAAAAAATCCTTCAAGGAATTCAAGGAGGGCACGTCCGGACGCTTTGTCGGTGTGGGCATCGAAATTACGCAGGAAGACGGTTTGGTCAAAATTGTCTCGCCGATTGAAGGCTCACCCGCCTTCCGGGCCGGTCTCAAGACCAACGACATGATTACCCGCATTGACGATACGCCAGTCAAGGGCATGACGCTGAACGACTCTGTCAAACGCATGCGCGGCGAGCCCAACACCAAGGTGGTTCTGACGCTGTTCCGCAAGGACGAGAACCGCACCTTTACGGTCACCATCGTGCGCGAAGAAATCAAGCAGCAATCGGTGCGCAGCAAGCTGGTAGAGCCCGGCTACGGCTGGATTCGCGTCAGCCAGTTTCAGGAAAACACGGTGGAAGATTTCGCCCGCAAAATCAACGAGTTGTACAAGGAAGATCCGCAAATCAAGGGCATGGTGCTGGATTTGCGCAATGACCCCGGTGGCCTGCTCACTGCCGGCGTGGCGGTGGCGGCGGCTTTCCTGCCAGAAAACGTGACCGTGGTGTCCACCAACGGCCAGACGCAAGACAGCAAGCAAATTCTCAAGGCCACTGCGCGTGATTACCTGGGGCGCAGTGGCAGCGATCCGCTGAAGTCCTTGCCCGCAAGTTTGAAGAAGGTGCCACTGGTTGTGTTGGTGAACGAGGGTTCGGCTTCGGCCAGTGAAATTGTCTCCGGCGCTCTGCAAGACCACAAACGTGCCACCATCATGGGCAGCCAGACCTTTGGCAAGGGTTCGGTACAGACCTTCCGCGCACTGGGGCCCGACACCGGCCTCAAGATCACCACCTCGCGTTACTACACACCCAGCGGCAAGTCCATTCAGGCCACGGGTATCGTGCCCGATGTGATGGTGGACGAAACCGAAGAAGGCAGCCCTTACGCCGCCTTGCGCACCCGTGAGGCCGATCTGGGCAAACACCTGGGCAGCGGCCAAGGCGAAGAAGTCAAAGACGTGGCGCGCGAAAAAGCGCGCGAGGAAGCACTCAAACGCCTGGAAGAAGCGTCCCGCAAACCGGTGTCCGAGACCCGCCCGCCCGAGTTTGGCTCGGCCAAAGATTTTCAGCTGATCCAGGCGCTCAACCAGCTCAAAGGTAAACCGGTACTGGTCAGCAAAACCCTGGTAGAGCGCAAGGCCGACAAGAAGGAAAACTAAGCCGCACCATGGATGACACGCAACTGCTGCGCTACTCGCGCCACATTTTGCTCGACGAGCTGGGTGTGGAGGGCCAGCGGCGTATCCTGCAATCGCGTGTGCTTGTAGTGGGGTTGGGCGGGCTGGGCTCACCGGTTGCGCTGTACCTTGCGACAGCCGGTGTCGGCCAGCTCACACTGGTCGATCACGACACCGTGGATCTGACCAACCTGCAGCGCCAGATTGCCCATACGCAGGCCCGCGTCGGTCAGGCCAAGGTCGAATCGGCCCGCCAGGCCGTGCTGGCCATCAATCCGGATGTTTGCATTGCGGCCCTGCAAGAACGCGCCAACGCGCAGCGACTGGCGACGCTGGTCGCGCAAGCCGATGTGGTGCTGGACTGCAGCGACAACTTCGAAACCCGCCAGGCACTCAATAGTGCCTGTGTGCGCCAACGCGTGCCGCTGGTTTCCGGTGCAGCCATCCGTTTCGACGGCCAGTTGGCGGTGTACGACCCGCGCCACGCGGAGTCGCCGTGTTATGCCTGCGTATTTCCACCCGACACTCAATTTGAAGAAACCCGCTGCGCCACCCTGGGTGTGTTCGCCCCGCTGGTCGGAATTATTGGCAGCATGCAGGCGGCCGAGGCACTGAAGTTGCTCAGCGGAGCGGGGCATCCGGCGGTTGGGCGGCTGCTGATGCTGGACGGGCGCGACATGCGCTGGACTGACATCCGCCTACCCCGCAACCCACACTGCCCGGTGTGTGGCACCCCAATACCTGCGCCGCCCGTCTGAACCACGGCGAGCATGGGCAATTGCCCGTAAAAAACCCCGTTAATTGGCAGTCCATCAGCCTGTTTTGGTGTCAATATCCGGTCCGATACTGTTAGACTTTGCTCGCATTGAAGCTGATTCACACTGTGGCATCCGAAACATCCAGCCCCCAAATCGCGTTGCAGCAATTGCAGCTCGCTGATGCGCGTGCGCTGCTGGAGCGCGACCTGGGCCTGACACCCAGTCTGCAGGAGCAGACCCCCAGCGAATACCTGCAGGGCATCATCAACGGCCTGTGCGAACTGTCCCTGAAAGATCCCCTCACCGGCTTGGCCAACCGCCGCAATTTCAGCGCCGTGCAAGAGCGCGCACTCGATGTGGTGGCCCGCTCAGGTGAACCCGCGCTGTTGCTGATGCTCGATATTGACCATTTCAAGAAGGTCAACGACACCCATGGACACCCGGCGGGCGACCTGGTATTGCAAACCGTCGCCAAGTGCTTGGCCCACTGCGTGCGCCCCATGGACACCGTGGCGCGCTACGGGGGCGAGGAGTTTGCGGTCATTCTGCCCAACTGCCAAACTGCCTTCGGCGCAGCAGTGGCGGAGCGCATTCGCCAGACCGTGGCAGCACTGGTTGTTCAAATTTCGCCGGTGGTGTCGCTCCAGGTAACGGTCAGCATTGGCGGTGCCTATGCGCCGGAGTGGGTGCGTTCCACCACGGCCTTGTGGACCGAGCGTGCCGATGTACAGTTGTACCGCTCCAAAACAGAAGGCCGCAACCGTGTATCGCTGGACGAACAACAAGAAATTCACGTCAGTGCGGAAGAGAAAAACCTGCTGTTCGGACACCTTTCCCTGGGTGAACCAGCGTGGATCGAACACATTTCCAACGATTTGGCAGGCGGCACCTCGGGTGCCAGCGTGCAAAGGGCAAACTGATGTCTGACCGGGTCTCCTCTCCTGTTCCCAAACAACCCGGTGTGGGCGTTCCGCTCAAGCCACTGGGCAAGGTGGTGGCCGTTACCAGCGGAAAAGGCGGCGTGGGCAAAACCTTTGTGTCTGCCAACCTGGCCGCCGCATTGGCCAAACTGGGGCACAAGGTACTGGTACTCGATGCCGATTTGGGCTTGGCCAATCTGGACGTGGTGCTCAACCTGTACCCCAAAATCACTTTGCACGATGTGTTTACCGGCAAAGCCAAGCTCGAAGAAGCCATCGTGCACGCACCGGGCGGGTTTTCGGTGCTGTTGGCAGGCTCCGGCATGGTGGAGTATTCCCGGCTGTCCTCCGAAGTGCGGGACGACTTTTTGCGCATCATGAGCGGATTGGTGCCGCACTACGACGTGGTGCTGCTGGACACGGGTGCCGGCATCTCGGACGTGGTGCTATTTGCCGTGTCTTTAGCGTCTGAAGTGATTGTGGTGGCCACACCCGAGCCCACCTCCCTCACCGATGCCTATGCCACCATCAAAGTGCTGGTGGGCCAACAAAAGCGTCAAAACATTCGTATGGTCATCAACCAGACCGCCCGCATTGGCGATGGCCGGGCCATTACGATTCAGTTGCAGCAGGTGCTGGACCGTTTCGTCAGCGGTGAGCCGGGGCGCCCCATCAAACTGATCCACATGGGTGATATTCCGGCCGATATTTCGGTGCGCCAGGCCATCATGCGCCGCCAATTGCTGCTGCAAACAACCCCCGGCTGCCCGGCGGCAATGGCCATTTCCCAACTTGCGCTGAAAATTCAGGAAACCGTGATTGATCGCTGATGGCCGGATGCGCCCTCAGCGCCTCAAGACCGTCCTATGATGCAGGCGGTGGCCATCAGTTCTTCCAGCAGTGACAACGATACCCTGCCGGAGACGGCATACGGGTCCAGTTCCGCTCTTTCAGAATACTTCAGCAGGATACTGGTGTTGATCTTGGACATATTGACCTGTCCCATGGTCCAGCCGCCAAAGCGGCGCTCCGATATTTCCTCAAAGTGCAGCAGCACCACGTCTTTGTGCCGCACGTCTTTCTGGATGTGTCCATAGAGCTCGCTGACCGCCATGCGCCCGCCCTCGATGGCCTGCAGAAAAATACCACCGCCGTAACAAAGGATGCCGGTAATCCCACAGGTCGGGTTGTACTGGCGCGACTGCGTCAATATGGTTTCGATAGCATCCGCGCTGGGATCCACCGCGCGACTGGCGTAGAGCAAACGTACCAACATGTCAGGCCTCCCGCAGGCCGCCCTGGTGGGGTGGGGTGGGGGCAGGTGATTACACGAAGTGAAGAACGTGGGGGTTTCAAAGTCAGGCCTCCCGCAGGGCCGCCCCAAGGGTGGCCGTGCCCCCTCGGGGGGCAGTGATTACACGAAGTGAAGAACGTGGGGGTCGCATACTATCCTTTACGGGGAATAAGGGACAAGAACTCGCGGCGCAAATTGGGGTCCTTAAGGAACACCCCGCGCATGACCGAATTGATCATTCGGCTGTCCATGTCCTTCACACCGCGCCACGCCATGCAGTAGTGGCTGGCCTCCATGACGATCGCCAAGCCGTCGGGCTGGGTTTTTTCCTGAATCAGATCGGCCAGTTGCACCACCGCTTCTTCCTGAATTTGCGGACGCCCCATGATCCATTCGGCCAGGCGGGCGTATTTGCTCAAACCAATGACGTTGGTGTGTTCGTTGGGCATGACGCCAATCCAGATTTTGCCGATGACCGGACAAAAATGGTGGCTGCAGGCACTGCGCACCGTGATAGGCCCAACAATCATCAACTCGTTCAAGTGGCCCACATTGGGAAACTCGGTAATCGACGGCACCGGTACGTAGCGGCCTTTGAACACCTCATTGACGTACATTTTGGCCACCCGGCGGGCCGTGTTGTCGGTATTGTGGTCATTGACGGTGTCAATAACCAGGCTGTCCAAAACCCCTTGCATCTTGATTTCGACTTCGTCAAGCAGCTTTTCCAGCTCTCCCGGAACAATGAACTCGGCAATGTTGTCGTTCGCGTGGAACTTTTTGCGAGCCGCCAGCAGGCGCTCCCGAATTTTGACGGAAACCGGGATTCCTTCTTCGGCATCAGTGGAGGTCATGGTGCTCAGGGTTTTCATTAACATGCAGGAATACTAACAGCCTTTGGCTAGTAAGGTTTTTGGTCGTTTTCGCCCGTCCTGTTTGCGTAAGCAGCTATAAATTTAATAGCGCCTACCACTCAGAAAAAGCAGCAGGCGCATGCCCGCATACGCAATGTGGTCCAACACACGCTGGCGCAAGGGTCGATTGGCAAGGGCCTGCGCATTCAGCAGTGTTCCCTGCGTTTGCATGGCGTTGGTCAAGCAGGTGCGCAACTCGGTTGCAAAAGCACGGTCTTCGACCACCACATTGGCTTCGCGCGCCAGCAACAAACTCAGTGGGTCCAGGTTCGAGGACCCCACCGTAGCCCAGTATCCATCCACCACCGCCACCTTGGCATGCAAAAAACTGACGGAATATTCGTGAATCTCGATCCCCGCCGCGAGCAGGGCACCCAGCACCGGTCGGGATGCGTGGAATTGCATGAAGTTTTCGTACCGCCCCTGCACCAACAGTCCCACCCGCACCCCCCGGCGTGCGGCGTGGATCAGCGCGCGGCGCAATTTGCCACCGGGCAAAAAATAGGCGTTGGCGATGAGTATTTCCCCTCGGGCATCGGCAATGGCCTTGCGGTATGCGCGTTCAATCCGGTTGCGGTTTTGCAGGTTGTCACGCAACACCAGAACGGCTTGCGCGCCCACAGGCAGCGCGGGTAGAACATCCGATGCCCCAGTGTGATCCTGCCCACGGTGCAGCCTGCCGATTAACGGGGTTGGCAACGCATCCCAGGTATCTTTCAGCATTTGGCGCGCACGTTCGAACTGCAGGTGCTCCAACTGGTGGCTTACCACCAGACGCTCCCAGAAATGGGCCATGGCGCGGTGCATATCATCAACCAGAGGCCCACTGACCCGCACCGCAAAGTCAAATCGCGGGGAGTCCAGGGCGCCGTGGGCGGGATCGCAATAATCATCGACGATATTGATGCCACCACAAAAGCCAATATGCATGTCCACCACACAAAGTTTGCGGTGCAAACGTCGCCACTGGCCCGGTATCAACAAACCCAGCGGACCCAAGGGCGAAAATCGGTGCCAGTGCACACCCGCCCCATCAAACTGCTGCACCCAGTGATCCGGCACCTCGGGCGTTCCAATGCCGTCCATCACCAAGTACACCGCCACACCGCGCCGGGCGGCACGCACCAAGGCAGTTGCTACCCGTTCGCCAGACGGGTCAAAGTGAAAAATATAGGTTTCCAGCCGAACCTCGCGGTAACTGCCGTCGATGGCCGCCACCAGCGTGGGGAAAAAATCGGCGCCCTTGCGCAGGAGCGTAAGTTCGTGACCAGGAGCAATCTGCGGCGGGATCAATGGTGGCCTTACGAAAGATCGAATTCCGCAATCAGCGGCAAATGGTCCGACATGCGACCCCAGTTGCCCCCTCGCGGTACGTGCACGCTGCGGGGAACCAGGTGGCGTACAAAAATATGGTCCAACTGGCCCAATGGCAAACGGGATGGGAAAGTTGCCACAGCCTCCTGCGTGCAGGACTGCAAACCAATGGCGCCCAGCGACTCGTGCACCAGTTGGCCCCAGTCGTTGAAATCCCCGGCAATCACCAACGGCGCACCGGACGGAATTTCGCGCGCGATATAACGCTTGAGCTGCACCAACTGGCGCACGCGGCTGGCCTTAATGAGGCCCAGGTGCACCACCACCACGTGCACAGTGTGGCCGTTGGTTTGCACTTCGACGTGCAGCAGACCACGCTGCTCGAAACGGTGATCGGACATGTCCTCGTGCTGGTGATTCAACACCGGCCAGCGCGACAGCATGGCATTGCCATGTTCGCCATGCTTGGTGTAGGCGTTGGTGCGGTATACCGCCTCATAGCCATCGGGTGCCAGAAAGTCGGCCTGCGGCAACTCGGGCCAGTGGGGGAAATATTGCGCTTCGCCGTGGTGCATTTTGCGCACCTCTTGCAGGCACACAATATCGGCATCCAGTTGCGCCACGGCGTGCGCCAGGTTGTGAATCTCCAGCCGCCGCCGGGGCCCAATGCCTTGCACGCCCTTGTGGATGTTGTAGGTCACCACACGCAATAATGTCATTCCGTATCCCCGGTTGGCCAACTGCCGCTGCGGCGCGATGGGTCTGCAGAAACAAAAAAGGCGCTACAAGCAGCGCCTTTTATTGTGCCCCAAGCGCAGCGTCAAACCGCCTTGGTCAAGTCGGGCGTGCGCAGACGGATGTGCAGTTCGCGCAACTGCTTTTCGTCCACCGCAGACGGTGCCTGGGTCAACAGGCATTGGGCACGCTGGGTCTTGGGGAAAGCGATCACGTCACGAATGGACTCGGCGCCAGTCATCAAGGTCACGATGCGGTCCAGTCCAAAAGCCAAGCCTCCGTGCGGGGGCGCGCCGTATTGCAGCGCGTCGAGCAGGAAGCCGAATTTGAGTTGGGCCTCTTCGGGCGTGATTTTGAGCGCATCAAACACCTTTTGCTGCACATCGGCGCGGTGGATACGCACCGAGCCACCGCCCATTTCCCAGCCATTGAGCACCATGTCGTACCCTTTGGAGATGCACTTCTCGGGGGCCGAAACCATCCAGTCTTCGTGGCCATCTTTGGGCGCCGTAAAGGGGTGGTGGGTGGCGGTATAACGCTCGGCCTCGTCGTCGTACTCGAACATGGGGAAATCCACCACCCACATGGGGCGCCAGCCGCCTGTGAACAGGCCGTTCTTTTTGCCAAACTCGCTGTGGCCAATTTTGATGCGCAGGGCGCCAATGGCATCGTTAACTATCTTGGCTTTGTCGGCACCAAAGAAAATCAGATCGCCGTTTTGTGCACCCGAGCGCTCCAGCACGGTCTGCAAAGCCTTGTCATGGATGTTTTTAACAATGGGCGACTGCAGGCCCGGCCAGGTGGACTTGCCTTTGTCGTCCGGGCACGGGCCCTTGGCGGCATCGTTCACGCGGATGTAAGCCAAGCCCTTGGCGCCATAAATCTTGACGAACTCGGTGTAGGCGTCAATCTCGCCGCGGCTGATGCCACCACCCTCGACCGACCCGCCGGGCACGCGCAGCGCCACCACGCGACCACCCTTCATGGTGGCGGCACCGGAGAAGACTTTAAAGTCCACATCGGCCATCACATCGGTGACTTCGGCAAACTTCAGGTTCACACGCAGATCGGGCTTGTCGGAACCATACAGGTGCATGGCTTCCTGGTAGGTCATCACCGGAAACTCGCCCAGATCCACGCCAATGGTATTTTTGAACACCGTGGTAATCATGCCCTGGAACATGTCGCGGATTTCTTCCTCGCCCAGGAACGAGGTTTCAATATCGATCTGGGTGAATTCGGGCTGGCGGTCGGCACGCAGGTCTTCGTCGCGGAAGCATTTGGTGATCTGGTAATAACGGTCGTAACCGGCCACCATCAGCAGTTGCTTGAACAGTTGGGGCGACTGGGGCAACGCAAAGAAATGGCCATCGTGCACGCGGCTGGGCACCAGATAGTCGCGCGCACCTTCCGGGGTGGACTTGGTCAGCATGGGGGTTTCAATGTCCACAAAGCCATTGGCATCAAGGAACTTGCGCACTTCCATGGACACGCGGTAGCGCAGCATGAGGTTGTTTTGCATGTACGGGCGGCGCAGGTCCAGCACGCGGTGCGTCAGGCGGGTGGTCTCAGACAGGTTGTCGTCATCCAACTGGAACGGGGGTGTCACCGAGGGGTTGAGCACCACCAGATCATGGCACAGCACCTCGATTTTTCCGCTCTTGAGGTTGTCATTCACCGTACCTGCGGGGCGCTCGCGCACCAAACCTTTGACCTGCACGCAAAATTCATTGCGCACGTTTTCAGCCACTGCAAACATGGCAGCGCGGTCGGGGTCGCAGACCACCTGAACATAGCCTTCGCGGTCGCGCAAGTCCACAAAGATCACACCACCATGGTCGCGACGGCGGTTAACCCATCCGCACAGGGAAACGGTTTCACCCATTTGGGCTTCGGTCACCAGACCGCAATAGTGGGAGCGCATGGCCATAACGTGCTTTCAAAACGCGACACCGAAGGTGCAGCGGGTTTAACAAAAATTTATTTCAACAAAGTCGAATCAGGAACCAGCGCGGCGGGTGCAACGGAACCCATGGAGATCACATAGGTCAGTGCCTGGTCCACACTCATCTTCAATTCAATAACGTCGGCGCGCGGCATCAGCAAAAAGAATCCGCTGGTCGGGTTGGGGGTGGTCGGCACATACACACTGACATAGTCTGCTCCCAGGTGCGAAGCCACTTCGCCACTGGGGGCACCGGTTTGAAACGCAATGGTCCAGCTACCAGGGCGTGGATACTGGATCAGCAAGGCGGTACGAAAGGCGTTGCCGTTGCTGGAAAACAGCGTGTCCGACACCTTCTTGACACTGTTGTAAATCGATTTGACAATTGGAATCTGGGCTATCAAACGGTCCCATTGTTTAAACCACCAGCGACCTGCCACATTCGAAACAAACGCACCGGTCACCAACATCACGGCAGCCACCAGCAACACGCCCAAGCCCGGAATGCTGCGCAGACGCTGAATCACCGGTCCCATATCCGGAGAAGCCACTGCTTCCCAGCCGGTCAGCAGCCCCCCCAGAATGCCATCCATGGAACGCACAAAATACGACAGCACGGCAATCGTAATGGCCAGCGGAAGCCAGACCATCAGGCCAGTGAGCATGTACTTTTTATAAGGCACGGTGAATCCAGTAAGGAGCAAGGGGGCTTAAACGTCACTCGACGCAGATGACGCTGGCGCCGGCGTTGCAGCGGGTGCTGGGTCGGCCTTGGGGCCAGTTGCCTCGCCAGACCCCGCGCCATCCGCCGGCACAACAGCGGGTGCCGACGTGCCACCGCCTTTGAAATCGGTGGCGTACCAGCCGGAGCCCTTCAATTGGAATCCAGCGGCCGTCAACTGCTTTTTGAAGGTGCTCTGGGCACAAGCGGGGCAAACCTCCAGTGGTGCATCGGACATCTTCTGCAATACGTCCTTGGCAAATCCGCAGGACTCGCATTTGTAGGCATAAATGGGCATGTATCGATCGCTCTGGCTTCGGGTTACAAAGCCTTTGATTATAGGGCGCCCATTAAAAAAGCCGTACCCGCACCACCAGCTGCATCACCACCATGCCCAGTGCAAACCCGATCACTGCGCAGACCAGAGCCTGCAGCAGCCGGTTGGTGCGTTTTTGTTCCACCAGCAACTCTGCCACCGCCTGGTCCGAATCGACAGCGCTACGGCGCAAATAGGTGCGCAGCAGCATCGGCAACTCCGGCAGCAATTTCGCATACAACGGTGCCTGCGCTTTGAGTTGCTCCAGCAATTTTTGCGGCCCCACCTGGCCCAGCATCCACTGCTCCAGAAACGGCTTGGCAGTGGCCCACAAATCCAGCTCGGGGTCCAAGTCACGGCCCAGTCCTTCGATGTTGAGCAGGGTTTTTTGCAGCAAGACCAGTTGCGGCTGGATTTCGACCTGAAAACGCCGCGAGGCCTGGAACAGCCGCATGAGCACCATACCCAGCGAAATTTCTTTCAAGGGGCGATCGAAATACGGCTCGCAAACAGCCCGAATGGCGGCTTCGAGTTCGTCCACGCGGGTGTTGGCGGGCACCCAGCCCGATTCAATATGCAACTCGGAAACGCGTTTGTAATCACGCCGGAAGAACGCCGCAAAATTTTGCGCCAGATACTCCTTATCGGTCTCGGTGAGGCTACCCACAATGCCGAAGTCCAGCGAAATATAGCGGCCAAACGTCTCTGGCGCCAAGCTCACCTGGATGTTGCCGGGGTGCATGTCGGCATGAAAAAAACCGTCGCGAAAAACCTGGGTAAAGAAGATGGTTACCCCATCGCGCGCCAGCTTGGGGATATCCACCCCCGCCGCCCGAAGACGATCCACCTGGCTAATGGGCACCCCGTACATGCGCTCCATGACCAGCACGTCTACGGTGCAGTAATCCCACAACATTTCGGGCACCATCACCAGTTGCAAGCCCTCCATATTGCGGCGCAACTGGGCGGCGCTCGATGCCTCGCGCACCAGGTCCAACTCGTCGTGCAGGTACTTGTCAAACTCGGCCACCACCTCGCGGGGACGCAGGCGCCGGCCGTCGTCTGACAGGCGCTCGACCCAGCCTGCCATCATGCGCATCAAGCGCAAATCCTGCTCAATGGCGCCCAGCATATTGGGGCGCAGCACCTTGACGGCCACTTGGCGTTCACGCCCCTGGCGATCGCGCAGCACCGCAAAATGGACCTGGGCAATGGACGCACTGGCCACCGGCTGGTGTTCAAACGATACAAAAATCTCGTTGAGTGGCTTGCGCAAAGCGCGCTCAATGGTGGCCACCGCCACCTCCGATGGAAAAGGCGGCACCCGGTCTTGCAGACGTGCCAGTTCATCGGCAATGTCCAGCGGCAGCAAATCGCGCCGGGTAGACAGCACCTGTCCAAACTTGACAAATATGGGCCCCAGGCGCTCCAGCGCCTCGCGCAATCGCTGCCCACGCGGGGCATCCAGTTTGCGCCCGAGCAAGGTAACGCGCGCCAGCAAACGCAGGCCCGGCGTCTGGAAGTGACTCAGAACCAGCTCATCGAGCCCGTAGCGAAAAATCACCCAGGCGATGAAAATGCCGCGCGCGAAGCGGTTCATGCTGTCGGCTTGCCGGTACCGACACCCGCGCCCACAAATTGCCGCAAGGCCTGGGCCATGGTTTTAGCGGCCTGCGCCAAGCCATGTGCGGGGGCATCACCCATGACGCGGGCCAGGTCTTCCTCCAGATCCCAGCGCACGTGGTCGGTCAACCAGTTGACCTCTGCCGCCAACTGCACGTCCCCCTCGATACGCACGGCGGGCTTGTCACCTTGCAGCAGCGCCTGTGCAATGGCCAAGGGGTTGTCTTCGGTGATGATGAGCGTTAAATCGGCGCTAGTAGCCGCTGGCGCCAGATCCAGCAGCCCTGCAGGGGTGATGAGAACCTTGAACACAAAGCTGCGCCACTGGGTGAGCACGATGCGACCTTTCTGGCGCGCCAATCGCTCCATGGCTTGTGGCTCCTGCATCAACACATGGTTGAGCAGCAGCACTGTGCGGCGATGCACTTCATCCACAGCCCAGGTGGGCGCGGCATGGGAGAGGTTGAAACTTTGGAGGAGACCCTCCAGCAAAGAAAAAGGGGACTGTGTTGCCATAGCCCCCATTATTCCCCGAATACGGGGCCAGTCCGCAATGGTTGCGGCCTGGAAACCTGCAAGCGTTGCTTATTGCAAGGCTTGCACGCCCGCAACCAGCCAACCCGTGGAGCCGGATTTGGCCTTGGTCATATTCCAGACTTCCCGGAAAGGGCTGGGGCCGGCCGACGGTTCTTCACGGATCATGCCGGAAAACTCCACGCTGGCCATGTACTCATCGGCCTGGTCTTCAATGCCCAGCAGATGGGCCTCAATCATCACCACCTCGGTCAGATTGGGGGCTGCACCGGTGTGGGATTCACGTTCGGCCAGTTGGGAGCGAATTTCCACCAGCATGGCATCGGTCATCATGGCGCGCAGGGCGGAGATGTCAGACCGGTCCCACGCTGCCTGCAGGGTAATGAAATTGGCCTTGGCGGCCTTGATGAAGCCCTCGGTATCAAAGCCAGCCGGAATGCCCCAGGATTGCGAACCCGTCAGTGCCGAGCCGATCATGGAGCCCGATGCCGCGGCGGCTGGCGCTTGAAACGCCATGCTGTTGCGCTCCCAGGGCCGGGCAGATGCATCGTTGCCGACGTTTTCCGGGCGGTAGGGTTTGGCATCGGCAACCGGGCCATGACCAGCACCCTGAAAGGCAAACGGGCTACCGCCAACCTGCGCAGCCGGTTTTGCACGGCGCCGCATGAACCAGCCCACCGCCATCATGACCGCCATGGCCAGCAGGGCGAACATCAATATCTGGCCCATGCCCTCTCCCATGCCGAGCGAATTCATCAACCAAGCCAACCCCAGACCGGCAGCCAAACCACCCAACATGGCTCCCCAGGGGCGCTTGGGTGCCGCCGCAGCCGGGGCCGCAGGTGTAGCAGGGGACGCTGCATTGTTGGCCCCTTGCGCTGGACCTGCCGGTGTTGCGGGCGCCTGGCGTTGCGTCACGTTGGACGATTGTTTGCCAAACGAACCACCGCCACCCATGCGCCGCGCGGCCTCTGCGTTCAGGCTTGCAACAGCCAGAAAGAGTGCGAATAAAAACGTCCAGAACTTCATGCTGCCTCCAAATAATCTCTAAATATGCGGCGAATGCCTGTTTTTGCAAGTTTCAACACTTGATTCCAACATGCAATGCCACCAGGCCGCCCGTCATGTTGTGATAGTCCACATGGCCGAAACCACCTTTGTGCATCAGGGCTTTTAACTCCTCCTGGCCCGGGTGCATGCGAATCGACTCGGCCAGGTAACGGTAGCTGGCGTCATCCCCCGCCACCAATTTGCCCAAACGCGGCAACACCTTGAAGGAATACCAGTCATAAGCCTTCTCCAGGGGCGGCGCAACCTTGGAAAACTCCAGCACCAGAAGCTTTCCGCCGGGTTTAAGCACCCGGTTCATCTCGGCCAGGGCGACGTCTTTGTGGGTCATATTGCGCAGGCCAAACGCGACGCTGACGACGTTGAAATAATTGTCCGCAAACGGTAGTTTTTCGGCATCGCACACGAAAGTGGGCAAAACCACCCCCGCATCCAGCAGGCGATCGCGCCCCGTGCGCAACATGGCCTCGTTGATATCGGTGTGCACCACCTGGCCGGTTTTGCCCACCTTTTTCGAAAACGCCAACGCCAGGTCACCCGTGCCACCCGCAATATCGAGCGCCTTGTCGCCCTCGCGCAAGTTGGCCACCATCACGGTATAGGCTTTCCAGGCGCGGTGCAGCCCCATGGACATGAGGTCATTCATCAAATCGTACTTGGGGGCAACGGAATCAAACACGCCGCGCACGCGGCTGGCCTTCTCCGACTCGTCAACGGACTGAAAGCCAAAATGGGTGGATGTCATAAAAATACCAATAAAAAAGTGGTTTTCCGCACGCGGGACGTGCGCAAGCAGCTATAAAAAATGTAGCAATTTTAATGCTTTGCGCACCCCTGCCCCCCTTTGGGGGCCATGGGTGCATCGCGGTCCACGCCCGCTGCCTGGAGCCGCTGCGTGTATTCCTGCCACAACCGTTCCTGTTGCGAGCCCAGAAAGTACAGGTAATCCCACGAAAAGATGCCCGTGTCGTGCCCGTCTGAAAAACGCGGCTGCACGGCATAGTTTCCCACCGGTTCAAGGGCTTCGAGTTCGACATGGCGTTTGCCGGTTTGCAGGGTTTCCTGCCCGGCGCCGTGCCCTTGCACCTCTGCAGAGGGCGAATACACCCGCATCAACTCAAACGGAATACGAAAACGCGCCCCGTCTGAAAAACCGACCTCCAGCACACGCGACAGGCTGTGAACCGTCATGTCCTGCGGCGTCGGCGCACCCGCTATTAACCCTGCCATTGCATTTCACTTCACTGTTGCCCAGAAGCCTCTATTAGAACCGAGCCGACAGATTGACATGCAATTTGTCATCGCCCACCTTGGGAACGCCGGAATTTACCGTTGCGGGCAACACACTGCCATTGATGACGCGACCATAGTCCGCCGTGATCGAGAAAACCGGCTGCACATACCGCAAACCCACCCCGGCACTGGAGATGGCGTCACTCTGCGGCTTGCTGGTCGTGGCGTTGTTGTTACTCAACCAACCCGCATCCACAAAACCCAATACGCGCAATCCGGGGCTGAATTCGCGCGAAGTTATTTCTGCCGACAGCAGGGCACCACTGTCACCCGACAACGGACGCTCTGCCGTGCCCCGCACAGACGTGGCACCACCCAGGCCAAACTGCTCCCCCGCAATCAGTGCGTTGGCGCTGTACTGGAACTGCCCGCGCACGCCCCACATCCATCCACTGGCCCAGCCTGCGGTGTACTGCGCCGCACCACGCAATGCATTCCATTGCACGGTCGTGATGCGGGTGTCCTCTGTTTGGTAGGAGGCCACGTCATTGCCACTGCCGCCGGTGGTCAAGTTATTGGCAAGGTCCACGTTAAAACCCCACACCGCAGTGTCGGACTCCATGCGCGCGTTGTAGCCCAGTGTCAGCGGCACACTGCGGCGCACCGACTGGCCCGCCAAAGGTACGCCATTGATCTGCGTCACATCAAACTGTTTGTCATCCACGGCAACACCCAGGTAACTGCGAAACCCGCCGACGGGTGGCAAATAGTGGTTGTAATTGATCCCCATGGTGCGACCGGTACCGGTGCTCTTGAAAGCCCCAAACTCCCCCAATACGCTGGACTGGGTCGCACTGGCCCCCACCACGCCACCCAGGCGGTACAGGGGCACACGGTAATTCAATCCCGCCTGATTGACCGCCGCCGGCCGTTCCAGCGAGGTGGTGTAAGCCAGCGTCAACTGGTGGTCGCGGTCAAACAGATTGGCGTGGCTGGCCGCCAGGGTCAGACGGTCGTTGCCAGTTGCTGCGGAACCGGTATTGCTGGCGGTGGCAGACACACTCCACGGCCGCGCCTCGGTCACCACAATACGTGCATCAATCTTGTCGGCCTCTTGCGACTCCTTGAGCGCCACCTGTATCCGCTTGGCCTGGCTCTCGTTGGCAATTGCGGTCTGCACCGCCAGGGTGCGGAAATTGGGCGCCGAGCCCTCAGCCAGCTCCGGCACACTGGCGCGGATATTGGCTTCGCTGAACACGGCACGGCCTTCGACGCTGACCGTTCCAATCAGGAACTTGACAATGTTGAGTTGGACAACACCACCCACCTCCTGCGGCGGCAGGGACACGCGGTGCAGCGCAAAACCCTTGTCTTTCAGGGCCGCCTCCAGCGCAGCGGTCGCTTTTTGCAGGGTTTCGATCGTGGCGTCGGCGCGCAAAAATGGCGCCACCACCCGCGACACGTCCGCCCCGCTCAAAGGGCTTTCGCCCACAATTTCGAAGCCCCGAATAGCAAAACTGGGCCCGTCCTGCACCACCGGCGCGGGGCTGGGTGCGGGCTGCGCACCACCCCACACCGGCGAGAGTGCCAAGGCGGCATACGACAACAGATGCGCCCACCGGTTAGAACGGCGCAGGCGCAAATAACGATCCTGGAATGGCATGACGGTTTCCATGGTGACTAGCGGCATTGATTGACGGGCCGGATACCGCCCTCATCGAGCACCGTACTCAGCATCGGGCTCTTGCTATCGGGCATGGGAATGCGGTCAAACTGCAGAAACAGCGGCATGGTCACTGGCCGCGCCGCGCTGCCGTCGTTGCCCGCAAAACCGGTCTCACCGCGTCCCAAATGCAAGGTTTCGCGGCTGGTAGTAACTTCAATGTGCCCATCGCGGACAAACACAAACAGGCCCTCTTTGCCTTCTTCCACCGGCGCCGCAGAAAACAGCTGTTTGGTATCCACCGGCACACTGTCGGGGCGTGGCAACCGCTCCAGCGAAGGCGCATCCAGCGGACGAATGCCATCGCGTCCCACAAACAAACCCTGCCCGGCCTGCAGCACCTGCAGGGCCGTTTGGCCAACCGGTGTCACTTCAATTGAACCCAGCCAGGTATAGAAGCTGCAACTACCCTCGGCACTGCAGTCCATGTCCAACCCCGTTCCCCGGATGCCAATGGTGGCCGTTGCGGTGGTAAAGCTGACATTGCGGTTGTTGGCCTTGCCAATCAGCCCCGTCAGTGCACGCATCGAGCCGCGCAGCAAGGACACCAAGAAACGCCCCTCTTTGGGGCTTTGCTCGTCAAACACAAAGCTATCCACCCGAAAGCGGGTATTGCCACCCAAGGTGGTGCGGCTATCGTCGCGAAACGCCAGCACCGCCCACGCACCAACGCCGGTTTCCAGCGTGTCCCCGGGGTACAAACTGCCACCAGTCACCACCTTTCGGCGCGCACCATTGGCGTCCAGCGCGGCAATCTCACCTTGCGCGCTGACCAGTTTGGCACTGGCCTGTACCGCATTGGCGCGGGCGGGTTCCTGCACCTTGCCCGATTCGCTCTTGCACTCGGTGGTACACACCCGCGCATCAAAATCGGTACCGCGTATGCCAATGGTGGCAGTTTTGGTCACCACACGCGCCGCGTCGGCGGAACCTTTGGAAATCAAGCCGGTAATGGCCCGAAAGCCGCCTTTGAGCAACTGCATCACCATGCTGTTGTCCGGCGCCGCAGCGTCTTTAAACCGGTATTGTTCAATCAGCATCTCGGAATTGGGCCGCACGGTCATGCGGGTGCCATCCTGCAACCGGATGATGGCCGTGCCACCCTCGGTGGTGGTCAACCGGTCGCCCTCCTTCAACGGCAAGCCCTTGCCCATGACACGCGCGTTTTGACCGGCCGTCTGCGCAAACCCCACGCCACGGGTGAATTCGACCTCACCCGCCACCTGGGCCACCGCCGCGTGTGAAACGGCACCCCACAGCAGCACCCCACACAAGGCCCGCGCACAACCCATCCCAAGGCCTGGTATCACGGCTTGCATGTTTCACCCTCCATCACGATGTGATCCCTGGCGCGAACTTTTTTCCGCTCCTTGTCGTTGCTATCGGACACGGTCCGGTCAGCAACCTTGTCGTCTTTTCGCGGCCGGGGTAACACACCCATCGCGGGCTCGTCCAATGGTCGCGGCTGAACCGTCGCCTGGAATTTTTCCAGGAACACATGCACCACGTCGCGGGCAAGCCCGTCGTCCGTGCCCGATACATTCAACGGATTGACCACCGGCGTTGGCGTTGGCGTTGGCGTTGGCGTTGGCGTTGGCGTTGGCGTTGGTGTTGGTGTTGGTGTGGGGTCGGGAGGTGCCTGTACCGGCACTCCGCCCTGCTCGTACACCACACTTGCCCCATCGGTCGTGGCGTTGGCACCCAAGGTCATGGAACCCTGGGCGCGGACAACAACCTGTTTGGCAGCACCCACGGCACTGTTTTGCACCAGATTGTTGGCTGCCGTCACCGCGACCGAACCACGGCTTGAAACAATTGGCCCATTGAGCGTCACATCGCCTGCGCTGGTCAGGTTGGACGCCGTCAGGGTGATGTCACCACCGGCCAAAACGCCGTCCGCACCAATGGTCAATGGGCTGTTGGCGGTCATTGACACCGTGCCATTGGGAGCCAGCACAGGACCTGACGTACGGATGCCGCCGGTGTTATTGACGATGATGTTGCCGTTGACCGCTCTGATCCCCTGAATGTCCACCGCACCCACGTTGGTGAAATCAATGTCACCATTGATCGCCGCAAGTTGCACGGCCGGTGCACTCACTGCGCTCATGCGCAAGTTGCCAGCGGTCTGGCTCACCATAACCTTGCCACCCATGGACACAGTACCACCGCTTTGGGAGAAACCCTCTGTGACGGTAAGGCTGCCCGCACCATCCAGTGCCCCACCCGTTTGGCTGAACTGGGCGGTATCCACCGCTTGGGTCACTGTCAGGCTGCCGCCCGACAAACCGAAGGTACCCGCACTGGCCAGGGACTGCAATGTGGTATTGCCAACAGCGGCGTCGTAGACCACATTTGCACCTGCCGGAATGGAGACCGCCTGCACGTTGGCGCCATCCGGCAAGGCATCCCAATTGCCGGCGTTGCTCCACAGCCCAGCGGCAGGTCCGACCCAGGTGGACAATGGGCGCACCTCAATGGTGCCGGTCGTATTGCTGGTCAATGGCGCGCTGTAATTACTGGCCAGTCCGGTTCCATCAGCCAGTGCAATACCGCTAAGGGCAACTTTTTTCCCGACTCCCACATCCTTGTTCTCAAAAAGGGCCGATGCCGCGGTGGCACCAACCACTTCCCCGGTCACAAAACCACTTAGACCAAAGTCCTTGACTGTTGCAATCGTGGTGCCGTCGTACACCTTGTCGGTAACCGTCGGCGCCAACGTCAGGGGTTTGCGGATGATGGTGCCAATGTTGCCGGTGGCAACCGTGGGCAGGCTGTAGTTGGACAGCACGGTACTGCCCACGGCAGCAAAATCCGTAGCAGCCAATGCGGCACTGACCTCAATGGCACTGCCCACGTTTTTACTGGCGTAAGTGCCCACGGTTTGGGTGACGGTTGCCGAATCTGAGCCCACAAATCCGGACAACGCATAGTTGGAGGGAGTCAGCACCGCCGCAGTAGTGCCGTCGTACATCTTGCTGGTTGCGCCGGTAAGGCCTGCTGTAACAACCGTGAGTGCCGCAGGCGATACGGTGTAGGCAACCCCCGTACCCGGTGCAAACGCATAACCGGCAGGGTTGCTCAGCCCGCCCCCATACTGCACGGTATAGCTACCTGCATTGGTGGTTGCGCTGATAACCGGTGTGTAGGTCACCGTGCCGGTGGTCAGCGCAAAATCTTCATTGTCGGCAATCGACGCATTCGCGTAGGCAGCGGTGTATACCGCAGTCGGCGCGACACCAAAGACGTTGGACGCACTGCCTGATGCCAGCGTGGTATCCACCAGAATCGTGCCGGGGGCCGAGGCGTAGATCAAGCCGTTACCCGACTCCGATGGACTGGGGTAGGTCGCATACGTTCCACTGTAGTGGCGGAAGTTCGTGGTGACGCTGCCTTTGACCACGTTCGCCGGGCTGGCCGCATAAATCAGCCAGCGGCTGCCCGAAAAGGGACTCAAGGTACCCAGGGTAAGGGTTCCTGAGTTTTCGATCACGATATCCCCAGACATGGTGGTGCTGGCCGATAAGGTACCCAAACTGGTTTCCAGTGCATTGCCCACACCAATGCCCGAATACGCTGAAAGAACAGCGGTAGCTGCCGTGATGTTGACGCTGCCACCATTGGCATCAACGATGCTGCCGGTGTTTGCCTGCAGCGACGCCGTGCCTGCCGCGTTGATGGACTGAAGCAAAAGACTAGACGCACTTTGCAGGTACACGCTGCCACTGGTGGACTGTGCGTTCACCCCCGTGCTGGCGCTGACGTTGATGGCACTGCCGCTGGCACCAACCCCGGCCTGGCCGTTCAGTGTGACCACCGCCCCGGACACACTGGAACTGAAGTCCAGCACAGAGCCCCCCGTTGCCACCATGGTTACATTGCCGGTCGTGCTCACCGTACCGGCTTTCACGTCTGCAGAACCCGTCAAGGCCACGTTGCCGGAAGCCGATGTCACATTGGTAGCCCACAAATACGGCCCTGTGGCGTTAACCGTGATGAGCCCGGCGCCGGGCGTGCTGGCGTCCAGGGTTTGACCGGTAGTGGTGGTACCCGTATAGGCAATATTGCCGCTCGATGTATTGGTCAACGTGAGATTGCCATCCACCAGATTGGAATTGGTCAGAGCAATCCCGCCCACGGCACTCACCGATAGCGTTGACGATGTTTTGAGCGCCGACGTCCCCGTCTGACTGACCGCGCCACCCGCGTTGAGTGAGATGGTGCCGCCCGAATCGCTGGTGATGCCATTGTTCACCACATCCACCTGGTCCACGGTAATGCCACCGCTGTTGGTAAATGCAAAGTTACCCGCATTGGTACGGCCCGCCAGTTTGCCGGTGATGGCGTTGGATTCGACCAAAGTCACCCCGGTAGCACCGTCGGCATTCAGGTTGGCAATCGTCAAAGTACTACCAGCCGTCTGGGTAATGGTGCCGCCATTGATGAGGGACAGGGTACTGAAAGCGCCAGGCGACACGGGTTGCTTAATCGTAATTCCACCTGTTGCAGTGCTGTTCCCCACCTTGAGCATCGGTGTGGAAAAATTCAGCTCAGACGTACCCAGCCGCATCACCCCCGGCCCATCGGCAGCCGAATCAAATTCAATCGCCGTGGAGGGCGTATAGGGTTTGACCTCGACATACTTGCCTGCAGCCCCCGATGTGGTGGTAAAAGCGGGGTGAACCAGATTGTCAACAACGTAGGTCACGTTACCCGTGGTGGCCTCCACGTTGCTGGAAACGGTCAGCAATTTATTCAAACCCGCAGCGGTGAGTGATACATCACCCGACGCGACGGTCACACCGGTCGTCCCGCCTGCGATTCCCACGGCAAAATCATTGCTGTTGGTAAAACTCAGACCGGTGCCGGTCACATCGGCCGCCAGGGTCGTCACCACGTTGGGTGCGTTCAAACTGACCGTTCCACCGGAAACCACTTCCAGTGTGTTGGTGGTAACAATACCGGCCGCAGTGCTGCCAATTCCCGCCGCGCCTGCCTTCAACAGAATGGGGCCGACGGGCGTTGCATTGTTGGTGGAAGTGACGGCCGAATTGACAGTCAAGGCTCCGACCGTCGCCAGGGTAATGGCGCTCCCTCCCAGCACGTCAGACTCAACCGGGTTGGATACCGTTAGATTGCCTGCCGTGGTTTCAATGTAGATCGGTTCGTCGTTGTCGCTGGCCTTGATGCCATTGACACCCGCCCCAAGCCCCACACCGGCGCCAATCGTCAATGATTTGCCGTTTTTGAAAGTCAACCCGGCAGTAGGGCTGCTCTGCGCACGAATGGCCAGTGTATTAACCATATTGGTACCCGGTAAATTCACCCCGTCCTTCAAGCCCGAACCCGCACCCGTTTTTCCAATGGTCAGGTTATTGGCCGTGATACTGGCGGTGTTGGGCGCAGAAATACCATCACCCGCATTCATCCAGACATTGCCGCTGGTCGTCAGGCTGGCAGTGTTGCCAAACGTGATGTTGTTGTTGCCCGAATTCGACACCACTTCATGACCAGAATCGTTCCACCCCGCCACCAGGTTGACGTCTGCCGAACCGACATTGACTGCAACGCCAGCGCCAAAGTTAATGGAGCGATTGGCCAGCAAGGTCAACGAAGTGGGCCCCGTGAGACTTCCGCTGGTGGTGATGTCTATATTGCCTGAACCACTGGTCGCAGCGCTGTTGGTCTGGATGGTCACGGCACCTGATTGGGCATTGATCACTGCCCAGCTAATGAAGTGATTTGTTAATCCGCCTGAAAATACGCTACCCACCCACCCACCAGTTCCGTACATGTCAACGGTGCTGTTGATATCAATATCATTCGGATCCAGCAGCAATTGCCCCGCCTTACCCTGCGGCGCCCGCGTATCCGTCAGCCCACGGAAATCAAGGTAGCGCTTGCCAGAGTTCTCAATAAACCCGCCGTCACCCCCATTCGCCCCACCCCGCGCACTGATGCGCCCATACGCCCGCGTGGTGTCATCGGCCCACACGATCACTTTGCCGCCCTCACCCTTGTCCGTTGCATCCGCCTTCACCGTGGCGTTGGCGCCAAAGTAGCTCACCTGGGCATTGGGTATCTCCGCATTCTTGCCCTGGTAATCGCCCCCCACCAGCACGGTGCCGCCCCCGGTGGCGCCCGATGCGTCCAGCACGGCGTTGTCCATCACCGCCACCCGGTTACCCAGCACCTCGATGCGCCCGCCCTTGCCGGTGGCACTACTGGCGTCAATGCGGCCTTCGCCCTGCACATACGCATCGCCCGCTGCCTTGAGCACTACCCGGCCACCCTGCAGGCTGGCAGCAGTGGCCTGAATCTGGCCACTGTGTTTGAGCGTGCCGGCAAAAATACCCACCGCGTCGCCTTTGAGGGAACCCAGGTTCAGCGCTTGGTCGCTGGGCGCCTGCACCTGCAGGGTAATGCCTTCGAGCCCGCGCCCGGTCACTTCCACGCTTTGCCCCGCTGCCAGCACCACGCTACCGCCCTGCGCCTGCACCACTGCCGACTGCGCCACCTCCACGCTAGGGGCAATCAGCACCACATCGCCGCCACGGGCAATGATGTTGCCTTGCACGCTCAATGCACCGTTGGCGCCGGTAAAACCGTCCCCGGCAAAGCGCAAACGCCCGCCAATCGCATCGGCAGCCGTCATGCCCACGGCAGAGGCTGTGAACCCGGCTGTATCCACCACCGCACCCGCGCCCACGGCGATGCCAGCCTGGTTCACCAGCACCACCTGCCCGTTACTCTGCAAGGTGCCAAACAATACCGACGGGGTGTTGGTGACCACCCGGTTAATCGACGTACTGGCCGCGTTGGGCTGCACAATCTGCGTGGAATGGCCTGCGGGAATGGAAAAACTTTGCCAGTTGATGGCACTGTGGTTGGTGCCTGCACCGTTTTGGGTGGTCACCCGCAATTGGTTGGGCTGGGTGGCATCAAACGTGGCCTGGCCATGAATGGCCACCCCGCCCTGCGGATTGGCCCGCACCGGCAACGCGGCACCACAACACACCAGCGCCACCACCAGCGCCAGGGGTGTCAACGCCCCGGCAGGCACTGCAACGGCGGCAGTGGCACGCCCGCGCACCACAGCCCGTGGGCGCCCACCATGGCTGGTGGCATATTCCGCCACCGCAACCATGGCCCCCAAGGCCTCGTTCCAGACGGTTCTGTAGACGTGATTCAGTGAAGAGTGGCCGAACATGACATATCCCCCGCAACAGCAGCAGACAGCATATTGGCACAAGCCCCGCGAAATAGGAACCGGTGTTACCCCGGCAAAAGCCCCCTATTTCGCCAAAACAACACAAGCAAAAACTACACCAGCACCCGCTCAATGCCCCCGTTGTTGGCGGTTTGTACATACTGCGGCATCCAGTCCTGGCCCAAAATCTGGTTGGCCATTTCAACCACAATGTAGTCAGCCTCCAACAGTCCGGTTTTGAGGTCGTCCTGGTACCGGTTCAGCCCCATCAGGCAACTGGGGCACGAGGTGAGTATCTTCACGTTTTGGCCTTCGCCCACAGCACCGGTGGCGCGCAACCGGGCCTCACCCTTGCGGATTTCTTCTTCCTTGCGAAAGCGCACCTGGGTCGACACATCGGGGCGCGACACCGCCAGGCTGCCGCTCTCGCCACAGCAACGGTCGCTTTTGAGCACCTTTGTCACCCACCAGGGCCTTGACGGTCTTCATGGAGTCGCCCTGCTGCATGGGGTTGTGGCAGGGCTCGTGGTACAGGTAGCCCGGCTGGCCATTGCCGGCGGGGTCGTTCACGCCGGGCAGGGTAATGCCTTTTTCCAGCAGGTATTCATGGATGTCGATGATGCGGCTGCCGGGGAATATTTCCTCAAACTTGTAACCCTGCAACTGGTCGTAGCAGGTGCCGCAACTCACCACCACGGTTTTGATTTCCAGGTAGTTCAGCGTGTTGGCCACACGGTGGAACAGCACCCGGTTGTCGGTAATCATCTTCTCCGCCTTGTCGAACTGGCCGTTGCCACGCTGCGGGTAACCACAGCACAGGTAGCCCGGCGGCAGCACGGTTTGTACACCCGCATGCCACAGCATGGCCTGGGTGGCCAGGCCCACCTGGCTGAACAGGCGCTCGGAGCCACAACCGGGAAAGTAAAACACCGCCTCGGTGTCGGCTGTGGTGGTTTTGGGGTTGCGGATGATGGGCACGTAATCCGGGTCTTCAATGTCCATCAGCGCCCGCGAGGTCTTCTTGGGCAGACCGCCGGGCATCTTTTTGTTGATGAAGTGGATGACCTGCTCCTTGATGGGCGCGGTACCCACGGTGGCCGGTGGTGCGCCGGTCTGCCTGCGCGCCACCAAAGACAGCAAGCGGTTGCCCAGGCGCTGGCCTTTGAAGCTCAGGTTGGTCATGGCATGGGCGAAGTGGATACCGCCCACACTTTGCGTGCCAATAAACCAGGCCTGAAACGCTGCCAGCGGGCGCCAGCTCTTTTTGCCCATTTTGCGCAGCAGGTTGCGCATGTTCATGGTGACGTCGCCAAAGTCGATCTTCACCGGGCACGGCGACAGGCACTTGTGGCACACCGTGCAGTGGTCGGCCACGTCTTCAAACTCTTCCCAGTGTTTGATGCTAATGCCACGTCGCGTCTGCTCTTCGTACAAAAACGCTTCCACCAGCAGCGAAGTGGCCAAAATTTTGTTGCGCGGGCTGTACAGCAGGTTGGCGCGCGGCACATGGGTAGAACACACGGGTTTGCACTTGCCGCAGCGCAGGCAGTCCTTGACCGAATCGGCAATGGCGCCAATATCGCTCTGCTGCATGATGAGCGACTCGTGGCCCATCAGGCCAAACGACGGTGTGTAGGCGTTGGTCAAATCCGCAAAGATGTTAATCAAATCACCCTTCTCCGCACGTCCAGCAAGCGCAGGCAGCTCCTGATTTCGTAGCAATTTGCCTTTGTTGAAGCGCCCTTCGGGGTCCACCTTGGCCTTGTAGGCGGTAAACGGTGCCAGCTCGGCCTCGCTCAAAAATTCCAGCTTGGTGATGCCAATGCCGTGTTCGCCCGAGATCACGCCGTCGAGCGAACGCGCCAGCGCCATGATGCGTTTGACCGCACCGTGGGCGGCCTGCAGCATTTCGTAGTCGTCGCTGTTAACGGGAATATTGGTATGCACATTGCCATCACCCGCGTGCATATGCAGCGCCACCCACACGCGGCCCTTGAGCACGCGCTGCTGAATGGCGCCCAGCTGCAGCATGGTGGGTTCGAACTCAGCGCCGGTAAAAATGTCTTGCAGGGGAGCACGCAGCTGTTTCTTCCAGCTGGCGCGCAGCGAATGATCCTGCAGCTGCGGGAACAGTGCCTCAACGTCGTCCAGCCAGCCCTGCCACTGTGCGCGCACTTCCATAACCAGTGCCTGCGCCTGGGTCACCCGGTCGTGCAGCAGTTCGGTGGCAGGAATGTCGCTTGCGTCGGCAGGCTTGCCCAGCGGCAAATTGCCCTGCGCAAAAAACTCGGTCAAGGCGTCACACAGGGCCAGCTTGTTGCGCAAACTCAGCTCAATGTTGATGCGCTCAATGCCATCGGTGTACTCGGCCATACGGCGCAGCGGAATGACCACATCTTCATTGATCTTGAAGGCGTTGGTATGGCGCGAAATGGCCGCCGTCTTTTTGCGGTCCAGCCAGAACTTTTTGCGCGCCTCGGGGCTGATGGCAATAAAACCTTCGCCGCTGCGCGAATTGGCAATCCGCACCACCTCACTGGTAGCCCGGGCCACGGCATCGGCATCGTCGCCGGCAATGTCGCCAAACAGCGCCATCTTGGGCAGGCCACCGCGCTTGCTCTTGGTGGCATAGCCCACGGCTTTGAGATAACGGTCGTCCAGATGCTCCAGGCCGGCCAACACCACACCTGTGCGCTTTTGCTCGGCAAACATGAAGTCGATGATCTCGACGATGCTGGGCACCGCGTCTTTGGCATTGCCAAAGAACTCCAGGCACACGGTACGGGTGTGCTGGGGCATTTTGTGCACCACCCAGCGCGCGCTGGTAATCAGGCCGTCGCAGCCCTCCTTTCTGGATGCCCGGCAGGCCACTCAAAAACTTGTCGGTAACGTCTTTGCCCAGGCCCTCTTTGCGGAAGGACTTGCCGGGAATATCCAACCGCTCGGTGCGGATCGGCGTCTTGCCGTCGGCCTTGAAGTACTGCAGCTCAAAACTGGCCACATCGGCGTCGTGAATCTTGCCCAGGTTGTGGTTGACGCGGGTTACCTCCAGCCACTCGGCCTGCGGTGTCACCATGCGCCAGCTGGCCAAATTGTCCAGCGCCGTGCCCCACAACACGGCCTTTTTGCCACCGGCGTTCATGGCAATGTTGCCGCCAATGCAGGAAGCCTCGGCACTGGTCGGGTCCACCGCAAACACGTAGCCACCGCGCTCGGCCGCATCGGCCACACGCTGCGTGACCACACCGGCCTCAGACCAGACCGTGGCCACCTCGCGCTCCAGCCCCGGCAGGCGCTTCATCTGCACCTCGGTCATGGCTTCCAACTTTTCGGTGTTGATGACGGCCGATTTCCAGGTCAAAGGGATGGCGCCGCCGGTGTAGCCGGTGCCGCCCCCGCGCGGAATGATGGTCAGGCCCAGGTCGATACAGCCCTTCACCAGGCCGGCCATTTCTTCTTCGGAGTCGGGTGTCAGCACCACAAACGGGTATTCAACGCGCCAGTCGGTGGCGTCGGTCACATGGCTCACGCGCGAGAGGCCGTCAAACTTGATGTTGTCCTTGGCGGTCAGGCGCACCAGCGCACGCTGGCACTTCTGGCGCAGGGCAGCCACTTCCACAAATCCGGCATCAAAACTGCGCACTGCGTGCCGTGCCGACACCAGCAAGGAGCCCACCATGGCATCCCGATCGGGGTCGTCTTGCGGGGTGCGGCGTTTTTCGACCTCACCCAGCCGGTGGTTCAGGGCATCGACCAACATGCGCCGGCGTTTGGGGTTGTCCAGCAGGTCGTCTTGCAAGTAAGGGTTGCGTTGCACCACCCAAATGTCGCCCAGCACCTCGTACAACATACGGGCAGAGCGGCCGGTGCGGCGCTCCTGGCGCAACTGGTTGAGCACGCCCCAGGCAGGCTCGCCCAGCAGGCGGATCACAATCTCGCGGTCGGAAAACGAGGTGTAGTTGTAGGGAATTTCGCGAATGCGTTCATGCCCCTGCGGAGCAAAACCGGGGGCCGGCAAGAGGTGGTTGAGCGAGGTGGGAGCGTTCATCGGGGATTTGCGGTAGCGCCGGCACGGCCCGGTGCGGGGCTTGCGGCAGGGGGTCGATATTACCGCAGCCCCCTACAGCCTTGTACCGCGAATGGCTTTATGAGCCACGTGGCGACTGAAAACAGCAAGCGTGTGCGGCAATAAGTTCGCTACCCGATGGGAGGCCATGGACGGTGCAGTGATGAACTGGATGGCCTTCTACAATCACCGACGTTTGCATTCGACAACAGGGGCAAGGTCAGAGGGCACTAAAGGGCATTAAGTAGTTTGGAGAGTCCATTGGAAAATAACAAAAAAGCAGTCCCCACCGAGACGAAAAAGTCTGATTTTTCAGCGCATACCCCCATGATGGCCCAGTACCTGGGCCTCAAAGCCCAGTACCCCGGCACCCTGCTGTTCTACCGCATGGGCGATTTCTACGAGATGTTTTACGCCGATGCCGAAAAAGCGGCTGCGATTCTGGACATCACCCTGACCACACGCGGCCAGTCGGCCGGGCAGCCCATCAGCATGGCCGGTGTGCCATTCCACTCCATGGAGGGCTACCTGGCCAAGCTGATCCGCCACGGCGAATCGGTGGCCATTTGCGAGCAGGTGGGCGAAGTCACCGGCAAAGGCCCGGTGGAGCGCAAGGTGGTACGTGTGGTGACCCCCGGCACGCTGACCGACAGCGAGTTACTCAGCGACAAGTCCGAATCCACCCTCATGGCCGTCCACCAGGGCCCGCGCAACCGCTGCGGCCTGGCCTGGCTTAGCGTGACACAGGGCGTAGTGCATCTGGCCGAATGCGCCCCCGACGAAGTTGCCGACTGGGTGGCCCGCGTAGCGCCCGCAGAACTGGCCTACAGCGCCGGTTGCACCACCGCATTTGAAGAACGCCTGAAACGCCTGCGCATGGCCAGCAACGCGGGCAACGCCCTGTACACCACCGCCCGCCCCGAGTGGCAGTTTGACAGCGCCTTGGGCCAACGCAAATTGCTAGACGCCCTGCAAGCGGCCAGCCTCTCCAGCTGGAACGCGCAAGACCTACCCCTGGCCCATGCCGCCAGCGCCGCCTTGCTGGGCTACGCCGAACACACCCAGGGCCGCAGCCTGACCCACATCAGCAGCGTGCAGGTACAGCGCGACGACGAACTGATCGACCTACCCCCCACCACCCGGCGCAACCTGGAGCTGGTGCAAACCCTGCGCGGTGAGGACTCGCCCACCCTGTTTTCGCTATTGGACACCTGCATGACCGGCATGGGCAGCCGCATGCTCAAAAGCTGGCTGCTCAGCCCCCCGTCGCGACCGCACCCAAGCACGCCAGCGCCTGGAGGCCATTGCCACCCTCGGAAGCAATGCAACACACACGCTGCCTGGAGCGCTCTGGGACATACTGCGCAAACAACTCAAAGGCAGCGCCGACGTAGAACGCATCACCGCCCGCACCGCACTGCGCCAGGTCCGCCCCCGCGAACTGGTCGGCCTGGCCCAAACGCTACAAAAAACAGAGCTGCTCGCGCACACCCTGCGGGAGCTGGAAGGCTGGGGGCCGGTGGATTTTGCGCAGGTAAAGGGGGAGCCCGCGCAGCGGGCGGAGGACACGGAGCAAAATTCGCCGGCCCCCAGCCTGCCAGCGGGTTTGCTGCGCGAACTTGGTATTGACTTGCTCCCGCCCCCCAACTGCGCCACCCTGCTGCTGCAAGCCATAGCCCCCGAACCCGCCGCCCTGGTACGCGACGGCGGCGTCATTGCCACTGGTTTTGACGCCGAACTAGACGAACTGCGCGCCATCCAAACCAACTGCGACAGCTTTCTAGTCGAACTGGAAGCCCGCGAAAAAGCCCGCACCGGCATTGCCAACCTGCGCGTGCAATACAACCGCGTACACGGCTTCTACATCGAAGTCAGCCAGGGCCAGTTGGACAAAGTGCCCGACGACTACCGCCGCCGCCAAACACTCAAAAACGCCGAACGTTTCATCACCCCCGAACTCAAAGCCTTTGAAGACAAAGCCCTCAGCGCCCAAGACCGCGCCCTGGCCCGCGAAAAATGGCTGTTTGACCAGGTGCTGGACCGCCTGCAACCCTTCATCCCGCAACTGACCCGCACCGCCCGCGCACTTGCGGCACTGGATGCCCTGTGTGCGCTAACCGAGCGCAGCCTCACCCTGGGCTGGTGCGCGCCGCAGTTTGTGCTGGAGCCGTGTATCGACATCACACAGGGCCGCCACCCGGTGGTGCAGGCCCGGCTAGCTGAACTGAGTGGCATGACCGGCCCCAGCGGCAGCCGCAGCTTTATTGCCAACGACACGCGCATGGGCGTCAAGGCGCGCATGCAGATCATTACCGGCCCCAACATGGGCGGTAAATCCACCTACATGCGCCAGGTGGCACTGATTGTGCTGCTGGCCTCCATGGGTAGCCATGTGCCCGCAGCGGCATGCCGCTTGGGGCCGATTGACGCCATCCACACCCGCATCGGCGCGGCCGACGACCTGGCCAACGCCCAGTCCACCTTTATGCTGGAGATGACCGAGGCGGCGCAAATTTTGCACAGCGCCACGCCGCACAGCCTGGTGCTGATGGACGAGATTGGCCGCGGCACCAGCACCTTCGACGGCCTGGCACTGGCCAGTGCCATTGCCACCCAACTGCACGACAAAACCCAGGCCTTTACCCTGTTTGCCACGCATTACTTTGAGTTGACCGAGTTTCCCGCCACGCACCACGCAGCGCAAAACGTGCATGTGAGTGCCACCGAGTCGGGCCGCGACATTGTGTTTTTGCACGAGATTCAAAGCGGCCCGGCCAGCAAGAGCTACGGCGTGCAAGTGGCCCGCCTGGCCGGCATGCCCGCCGCGGTGCTCAACCAGGCCCGCCACACGCTGGATGCGCTGGAGGCCCACGCCTCAGAGTCACAAGCCCAGGTAGACTTATTCGCGGCACCAATTGCTACAGAAACAATAGCTGCTTCCGCAGTGGATACGGCGCTAGCAGGCATAAACCCCGATAGTTTGAGCCCGCGTGAGGCGCTGGAGGCGCTGTACCAGTTGAAGGCGCTGGCAGGCAAGACTTGAAGTGACCGGTCGGTCCCGCTGCACCACGTAAGCGTTGAAATTTGACACCTTAAATTTCATGCAGCATGATTGCATGAGATTTGCAGGAGAAAAATATGCTCAAAGAAGTCGGTGCCAGCGGCCAGATATCGCTGGGTAAAAAGTACGCGGGCCAGTTGTTCGACCTAACGGTGCGGGATGACGGCAGCATCGTCATGCAACCGGTCAAAGTGGTACCCGTCACGACCAGCGTGCGGGAACAACCGGCCGCTTACACCGTCAATCCGGTCAACCCCACAGGCGACGGTTGGCTAACCCCCGAGCGCCTGGCCCGCCGCGCCGCCGCCGCTGCGCGCAGCCCGGCAGAGGCAGAAGCGGCCCACACACAGTGGGAAGAAGAGAACAAAGAGGCCATTGAGGCCATGAACCAGCGCATGGCCAAAATCGGCTCTATGGCGCGCCGCATTCACGAGTGGCGCAAGGCCAAAACGCACCAAGCAGTAGCGACCGATGGCGCAATTTGACGTCTACCCGCACCCGTTGGAAGAGCTGCGCGCCACCCACCCCTACGTGGTGCAAGTGCAAAGCCATTTCCTCAAGCGCCCTGTGGCCGTCATGGCCGTTCCACTCGCCCCCCTGGAGGCCCAAAAACACGCCACCGTGCTGAACCCCATGCTGGAGGTGGCAGGGCAAGCCTTCGTGCTGGAAACATTGGCCATCGGCTCCTTTGAGCCCGGCGAACTCCGCAGCCCACTGACCAATCTCGGCCAGGATGCACAGGCCATCTGGGACGCCCTCGACTTTGCCCTGCACGGCTACTGACCACCCCAGGTGCCCCATGCGCCAAAGAGAAACGACACCCCAAACGATAACCGCGCCCGAGAAAGTCCATGCCTGCAGGAGCACCACCCCGCCACCGATAAGGATGGCCCCCACCACAGACGTCGACCGATACAACGCTTGGGCTGAGCAAGGCGAACCGTACTCCCAACGCGTACGCCACTGGCGTGCAGGCCAACGGCCGAACAACCAAATTGACCCATGACGGTGTGGATTGGCGAGCTGCAGTGGCGCATTGAACATGGCTATGAGTTCAAGACCAACCCGGTGCTGGAGCCGCTGGACTATATTGAGTGCCGGGATGCGTTGTTGTCTTTTGTGGCGGGGGTGGGTACAGGCTCTGGGGCGCGGGCGGGGGGACGCTGGCGCTGGGACGGTCGTTACAGAAGCCGCGTGGCCCAAAGCCAGCGTGGTGATTGGGAATCCGCCGTGTTTGGGTGACCGCAAAATGATCCGGGAATTGGGCGAGGACTACTCCCGCCATCACCCGCGCCGACGACACCACCTCCGGCATCCTGCACAGCCGCTTCCACGAACTCTGGTCGTTGCGCATGTGCACGTGGCTCGGCGTTGGTAACGACCCGCGCTACACCCCCACCACCTGTTTCGAAACCTTCCCCTTCCCCGCTGGCCTGACCCCTGCCGACACCGCCCACCAGCGCACCGAAACACTGGACGGCGGCGCCGTCATTCCCGCTGAAATTTCAGAACCAAATATGCCGTTTCCGCACACCGGACGTGCGCAAGCAGCTACTAAAAACGCAGCATCGACTACGCCGAACGCTGGGGTTGCCACGGCTGCAGGTGATAGGGCCGCGCCCAGCGTCCCTCGCACCCAGCCCCCAGACCGTCGCAACAACGCCATCGCCATAGCCCAAGCCGCCAAACGCCTAAGCGACCTGCGCAACAACTGGCTCAACCCCAAAGAGTGGACCGACAGCATGCCCGAAGTCACCCCCTTGGGCATGGGCAAAAGCCCCTACCCCGACCGCATCCTGCCCAAACTGGGCCACGAGAAAGACCTGGCCGAGCGCACCCTGACCAAGCTCTACAACCAACGCCCCACCTGGCTCGATGCCGCCCACAAGGCGCTGGACATGGCCGTCGCCCACGCCTACGGCTGGAGCGACTACACGGCCGATATGCCCGACGATGAAATCCTCAAGCGCTTGCTGGCGCTGAATCTGGAGCGCTCAAATCGCATTGAATGAGACACTAATAAGTAGTATCATGAAACCATGCAGCGCAAGCACCAACGCACGTTAGGCTTGATCTTTTCCCGTCCAGTGTCGGGGAGCATCAAGTGGCGTGACATCGAAGCACTTCTCATCGCGCTTGGCGCAGATATTTCTGAACGGGAAGGTTCTCGCGTTGGCGTGAAGTTGTTCGCAGACCGAAGGGTTTTCCACCGCCCGCACCCGTTGCCCGACACGGACAAAGCAGCAGTGGAAAGTATTCGCAAGTGGTTGGAAACCCATGGAGTAAAGCCATGAAAAATGTGATGGAAATTAATGGGTACAAAGCACTCATTACGTTTGACCCGGAGAGCAATTTGTTTCGGGGCGAGTTCATCGACCTGAACGGTGGCGCGGACTTTTATGCCGCAGACGTCAAAGCGCTTCAGCGTGAAGGCAAAATTTCGTTGAAGGTATTTTTGGACATGTGCCACGAAGACGGCGTGGAGCCGCGCAAAAGCTACTCCGGAAAACTCATGGTGCGTTTGCCCGCAGAGCTGCACGCGCGCGCCGCCTTGGCTGCCGCGTCCCACGGCAAGAGTTTGAACGCCTGGTTGGCGGAAGCGGTAGCGCAGGCGGCACATTAAGGAGGCCCTTTACACTGCCACGTTCTGTTCTGTTGACCCCCCGCTCCCCCCAGCCATGTCCCTGATCCTTTTCTCCCACGCCAACAGTTTTCCCGCCAGCACCTACCGCTTGATGTTTGAGAGCCTGCAAGCGCGTGGCTACGGCGTCAAAGCAGTGGAAAAATATGGCCACGACCCGCGCTACCCCGTTACCGACAACTGGCCGCACGTGGTGCCGCAGCTCACCGACCTGGCCCAGTTGGCCTATGCACAGACCAATGAGCCGGTGTGGCTGGTGGGGCACTCGCTGGGGGGCTATGTGAGCCTGATGGCCGCCGCAGCCAAACCACGCCTGGTGCGCGGTGTGGTGTTAATGGACTCACCCATTGTGGGCGGCTGGCGGTCCAAGGCGCTCAAGGTCATGAAAAGTACCCACATGTTCGGCAAATTGTCCCCCGGCGCGCAAAGCAAAAAACGCCGGGAGAGCTGGCGCTCTGTCGAAGCGGTTTTCGAGCATTTCCGCCACAAAAAAGCCTTTGCGAAATGGGACGAAGCGGTGTTGTGGGACTACGTGAACCACGGCACCACCGTTTCCGACAGCATAGACAGCGACGACGGCACCCGGCGCGTGTTGGCCTTCGACCGGGCGGTGGAAACCCAGTTCTACAACACGGTTCCCGACAACCTGGAGCGCCTGCTGGCGCGCCAGCCGGTCAAATGCCCGGTGGCGTTTATTGGTGCGCGCGCGTCAGAAGAAATCAAACAAGTGGGCATGGCCGCCACGAACCGCATCACCAAGGGCCGCATCATGATGCTCGACGGCAGCCACCTGTTCCCCATGGAAAAGCCCCTTGCCACCGCCGCTGCCATCGAAGCGGCGCTGCGCAATATGGAGCGCTGATACATCGCAAACGGGCGGTGTGGGGGGCGCTGTGGGTGCGTCACGCCGCCCAGCTCACCACCCCGGTCCACCAGGTGGCCAGCACCACGATGCCAAACACAATGCGGTAGTAGGCAAAACCGACAAAGCTGTGGCTGGCAATAAAACGCAACAGCCAGCGCACACACACCCAGGCCGACAGAAACGACACCACCAGCCCGACGCCAAACAGCGGCACATCGGCCATGCTGAGCAAGGCGCGCTCCTTGTACAGGCTGTAGGCGCCCGCACCCATAAGCGTGGGGATGGCCAGGTAAAAAGAAAAGTCGGTGGCCGCCTTGCGCGACAGGCCCAGCAACATGCCGCCAATGATGGTGGCGCCGCTGCGGCTGGTGCCCGGAATCATGGCAAAACACTGCACCAACCCCACCTTGAGCGCATCGCGCCAGGTCATATCGTCTGCATCGGTCACGCGCACGGCGGTGCCCCCAGCGGCCTGGCGTTTTTCGGCCCACAAAATGATGAAGCCGCCGACGATAAAGGTGCTGGCCACCACCACCGGCGTGAACAAATGCGCCTTGATGACTTTGCCAAACAGCAGGCCCAGCACCACGGCGGGCAAAAAGCCAATCAGCACATTCAGGGCAAATAGCTGTGCCGACCTCTGGGTGGGCAGGTCCACCAACGTGCTGCGGATTTTTTGCCAGTACACCAGGATGACGGCAAAGATGGCGCCGGTCTGGATGGAAATTTCAAACACCGAGCGTTTGTCTTTGTCCAGAAAATTCATCAGGTCCCCCGCCAGGATCAGGTGGCCGGTGCTCGATATAGGCAAAAACTCCGTCAGCCCCTCGACCACGCCCATGACGGCGGCCTTTAACAACAAAACGATATCCACAACACCCTCCCAGGGATCAATAATTTATAGTCAAATAGTGCATTTGCGCCCGCCAGTCGTGCGCAAGCAGCTACTATTTTAATAGCATCTACTCATAACGCAGGGCCTGAATCGGCAGCAGCCGCGACGCGCGCCGCGCCGGATAGTAGCCGAAGAACACCCCCACCATGGCCGCAAAACCCACGGCCAGCCCGATCGACTGGATGCTCAAACGCACCTGCCAGCCCGCAAAGTGCCCCACCAGCCCGGTGGCCACGGCCCCGAGCAGCACCCCCAGGGCGCCGCCCAGCAGACTCAGGGTCACGGCCTCAATCAGAAACTGCGCCAGAATGTCGCGCCCGCGCGCCCCCACCGCCATGCGCAGGCCGATCTCGCGCGTGCGCTCGGTCACGCTCACCAGCATGATGTTCATGATGCCAATGCCGCCAATGACCAAGCTGATACCCGCCACCGCCGCCAGCAGCAGCGTCATGATGCGGCTGGACTCCTCTTGCGCCTGCAAAATTTCGGTCAGGTTGCGGATCTGGAACGGCTCGTCCCCGCCGGGCTGCACTTTGAAGCGCTGGCGCAGCAGGTCTTTGATGCTCTCCTCCACCGCCTTCATGTCCTTGCCTTCGCGCACCTTGACGGAGATGGCGCCCACGCGTTTCAGGCGGCTGGTGCCATCGCCACCCCAGATGCGGTTGCGCAGGGTGGAGATGGGAATCATGATGGCGTCGTCCTGGTCCTGGCCCATGGAGTTTTGCCCTTTGGGAGCCAGCACACCCACCACCGTCATGGGGATGTTGCGCACACGGATCATCTGGTCCACCGGGTCCTGCTCGCCAAACAGTTCGCGCGCCACGGTGGCGCCAATCCAGGCCACCTTGGCGGAACCCGCCAGCTCGGCGGCATCAAACAGGCGGCCACTGGCCAGGGGCCAATCGCGGGCTTCCAGGTAGTCGTTGGTCACACCCATGATGCTGGTGCCCCAGTTGGCATTGCCAACCACCAGTTGCCCGCTGGTGCGCGCGGTGGGTGCGGCCACCTGCACCTCGGCAATTTCCAGCGCAATGGCCAGCGCGTCTTCTTCGGTCAGGCGCTGGCGCGTTTGCGCACCCAGGCGCACCCCGGCCTGCGACACACCGCCCGGCATCACCAGCATGATGTTGGAGCCCAGGCCCTTCATCTGCTCCTGCACACGCTCGGTGGCACCGCCGCCCACCGCAATCATGGTGATCACCGCCGCCACGCCAATCACGATGCCCAGCATGGTGAGGATGCTGCGCAGTGTGTTGACTGCCAGCGCACGCAAGGCCAGCCGGAATGGGGCCCAAAAGCTCATGCCGAAATACCCCCCACGCTTGTCACGGTGTGTACGCTGCCCCCAGGGCCATGCCCGGGACGGCCCGCGCGCCTTGCGCCCCCACCGCCTGCGTGCTGCGCCCCGGTTGGCGCTGGTCTTGCACGATTTGCCCGTCGCGAAACACCAGCTTGCGCCGGGCCCAGTCGGCAATGTCGTTCTCGTGTGTGACGATCACCACCGTCATGCCCTGGGCGTTGAGGTCACTCAGCAGCTGCATGATGTCTTCGCTGGTGGCGGTATCCAAGGCACCGGTGGGCTCGTCGGCCAGAATGAGCTGCGGCTGGTTGACCAAGGCCCGCGCAATGGCCACACGCTGCTGCTGGCCGCCCGACAGTTCTGCGGGGGTGTGGTCGCCGCGCTCCCCCAGGCCCACCCGCTGCAGCGCGGAACGGGCACGCGCACGGCGCTCGGGGGTGGCAACACCCGCATAGACCAGGGGCAGCTCCACATTCTCCAGCGCGCTGGTGCGTGGCAGCAGGTTGAACTGCTGGAACACAAATCCAATACGCCGGTTGCGAATGGAGGCCAGTGCATCGGGCGACAGGTTCTCCACCTCCTCGCCCGCCAGCCAGTAGCGCCCTTGTGTGGGCAGATCCAGGCAACCCAGAATGTTCATCAGGGTGGACTTGCCCGAACCCGATGCGCCCATGATGGCCACAAAGTCGCCGCGCGCAATGTCCAGCGACACATCCCTCAAGGCGTGCACCGTCTGGCCGCCGCCCGCCTTGAGCTGCGCGGGGGTGCCCATCCGGTAGGTTTTGCTCAGCTTGCGCGCCCGGATCAGGGTGTCAGGGGCGGTGGGCGTTGGCACTGCGGGGGCGTGCAAGGGGGCTGCGTCCATTTAGAACGGGGGCCGCACGTGCGCGGCACTGGAACGGGCGCCACCACCGGTGGGCACAGTGCCGCTGGCCTTGCTGCCCACAATGACTTCGGTGCCCTCTTTCAAGGTGGCGGCCAAGGGGTTTTCCGGCGCCAGTAACAGCTCGGTATGGCTGCCATCGCTAATACCCACACGCACCCCCAGCGACTGGGGTTTGCCGTCGGCACCCAGCACATACAGCCTGCCGTTGCTGGCCACGCGGGCGCTGTCTGCCCTGGCGGCAGGGGCTTGGCGCTGGTTGGGCGTGGTGGGCGCATCGGCGGGTGGCAGCGGCGTCGCAATGCGCATACGCAGCGCTGCACTGGGCACTTTGAGCACGTTGTCGCGCTGGTCGGTCACGATGCGCACATTGGCCGTCATGCCCGGCAGCAGGCGATCGCCCACATTGGAAAAACGCACCACAGCCACGTAGGTCACCACATTGGCCACGTTTTGCGCCGCCTTGCGCACCTGGCGCACCTCGCCCTCAAAGGTCTGGCCGGGGAAGGCATCCACCGTAAAGCTGGCCTTTTGCCCGGCTTTGAGGCGCCCCACATCACTCTCGTCAATGGCGGCGTCCACCTGCATGTCCGAGAGGTTTTTGGCAATCACAAACAACTCGGGCGCCTGCAGGCTGCTGGCCACCGTTTGGCCGCGCTCAATGGCGCGTTTGATGACAATGCCATCCACCGGCGAGGTAATGCGCGTGCGGGCCAAATCCACCCGCGCCTGGGCCAGGGCCGCTTCGCGCTGCGCCACATTGGCCTGCGCCGTTTTCACCTGGGCCTGCGCCACACCCACCTGGGCCTGCACCGCCTTGAGTGCCTCGGTGCTGGTATTGACCAGTGCACGCGCCTTGTCGGCTTCACTTTGGGCAATAAACTGCTTTTCCACCAGGCTTTGTTTGCGGTCAAAGTCGCGCCGGGCTTCGTCCAGGTCCACCTGCGCGCGCGACACCTGCGTCTGCGCTGCAATCTGGTTGGCCTGTGCCGTCAGCACCGCAGCACGGGCGGCGTCTACATCGGCCTGGGCCGAGCGCACGCGGTATTCAAACGTTTCGGGATCAATCTGTGCCAGCAGTTGCCCGGCTTTGACTTCCGAATTGAAGTCCACCAGCAAGTCCCGAATTTGCCCGCTGACCTGCGTGCCCACCGACACCTGCGACACCGGGTTCACGGCCCCGCTGGCCGCCACCGCAGCCTGCAGGGTGCCACGGCTCAAAGGGGCGGTGCGGTACTGCAAGGCGTCGGATGCGCCGGTACGGCCCCACCACCAGGCACCTGCTGCCAGCAAACCCATGGCCAATATCCCTGCTATCACATAATTTTTTCGCATAGCCTGATTCTAGGAAGCCCCGGTAGCGCACAGGTTACGGGCATGTAAAGCCCTGATGAACGCCAGCCAAATAGACGAAAGAAGCCTGCCAGGGCGGCGTGCAGCGCCGATTTTTGAATCAACTTGCAATGCCCCCCGCGCCCCACTACGATGCAAGTACCTCGCATTTCATAGGGCGCACCGCATGTCGATTCAGTACACCTCCGTGGCCAACCACCTGCCAGAAAACAAAATGCGGCTGTACCCCACCCGGGTGATCAACGTCATTGGCGGGCCGGGTTGTGACAAATCGCTGGTGACGTCGGCCATCATCCTGTTTCTCAAGCTGCACAACAAAACGGTGGAGGTGATTCCGGACTACGCAAAATCCCTGGTGTGGCAACAAAACTTTGAGGTGCTCAAAAACCAGTATTTCATTGCCCAGCGCCAGTTTGAAATGCTGGAGCTGCTGGACGGGCAAATTCAGTTTCTGCTGACCGAGTGTTCGCTACCCCAGGTGCTGTACTACAACGAACATTACGAAGACAACATTTGCGACATTGCCAAAACGCGCAAGCAAATTCTGGAGTGGTACAAACAGCACAACAACGTGAACGTGTTTGTGGAGCGCGGCGACCGCAAATACGTGCACACCGGCCGTTTTCAGGATGAAGAACAGGCCAAAGCGATTGACCGCGGCATACGCGGCATTTTGACGCGCGAAAACCTCAAGTACACCGCCGTGCCACCGGACGTGGAGGCCATCAACACCTTTGCCGCCACCCTGCTGGAGTAGGCGCGTGTAGGGTTTCCCCCGGATGGCGCAGTCATGTGGCTGCCATCAAAATGTGTTCTAACTGGTTATCCGCACTGCACAAACTTAACGACGGAACGTTGGACACATGACATCAATCAACTTCGCCCCGAGTGGCGCACACACCAATCCGGATTTGCTGCAATCCATCATCAAGGCGAGCGAAACCTACTCCATCGTCGCCTCGCAGGACATTGTGGACATCCGCGGTCTCAAACTATGGGCCAAGGGCCAGCCGGTATCGGCCGCATTGCAGCAGCGCCTGCTGGAACGCAAGCTCAAGAACCCGCTTGAGTCCTGCCTGATGGCCGAAGACGGTGTGACCCCGTTTACCTTGCTCAACGAGCTCACCGCCCTGTGGGCCGAAGAAGGTGCGTTGTCCCACGCCCTGCGCCCCCATGCGGCGGTGCTGGAAAAGCAGCTCAAGCAGATTCCACTGCACCCGGTAGCCCAACTGCTGCTCACCACCGCCCTGGCCACCCGCCCCGACAGCCTGCCCCACGCCGTGCGTGCCATGGCACTGGCTGGCGCCATGGCGCAGGCCCAAAGCTCGCCGGTCGACACCCGCCTGGCCATGCTGGGCGGCTTGCTGCACGACATTGGCGAAGCCTACATCCAGCCCCAGTACCTGGACCCCGAGAAACCCCTGGACCTGCTGGGCCACAAACACATGATGGTGCACCCCCGCATGGCCCAGGTGCTGCTGAGCTCCACCACCGACTACCCCGTTACCCTGTGCCGCGCCGTGGGCGAGCACCACGAGCGGCTCAGCGGCTCGGGCTACCCGGCGCGGCTGTCGGGCGAGGCCATATCGCCACTGGGCATGCTGCTGGCGGCAGTAGAAGTCACCATGGGCATTTCGCGCAACCGCACTGCCCCCCTGACCCGCGCCAGTTTTGCCCTGCGCGTGGTGCCGGGTGAATTCCCCAGCCGCTACAGCAGCGTCATCTTCAACATGGCACGCGACGCCAAAGAAGAAGTGCCCCACCACTTTGAACTACCCGAAGTGGCCCTGGAGCACATCAACACCGCGCTGAACAACGCACAGCAAACCGCCCAGGCCCAGCAAACCCCCAGCCTCAGCACCGATGCCCGGCTCATCGTCAGCCTGGCGCTGGAGCGCCTGGCCCGCTTGCGCCTGGCCTGGAATGCACTGGGTGTATGGGGCATGAGCCCCACCGAGCTGACGGCGCAGGACCACTTTGAAATGTCACTCGCCGGGCGCGAACTGCGCCTGCGCCTGCGCGATTTGCAGCGCGAATGCATGTTGATGGCCGAACACCTTAACGAGCTGGAGATGGCGCAGCTGCAGCCCATCTGGGCCGACTTGCAAATCAGCGCCATCTGATCTGTTCGCGCCAACCGCCCTCCCGGCGCTGAAGTCGGGTAGGCGGTGGCTAGAATCGGGCGCATGAGCACCCCCTCCACCACGCCCTCCCAGCCCCCCAAACACCCCCCCCACCCGCACGGCAGCGGCCGCAGAAAGCGCAAAAGCCAGCAACTTTTTGCGCCAGATTATTGAAAAAGACCTCGAACAGGGCACCTACGCCACCCGCCGCTGGGCTGGCACCCCCGGCGATGCCGCCCACCATGCCGCAGGCCAGAGCGACCCCGCCAAAATCCGCACCCGCTTTCCGCCCGAGCCCAACGGCTACCTGCACGTGGGCCACGCCAAAAGCATCTGCATCAACTTTGGCCTGGCGCGCGACTACGGCGGCGTGTGCCACCTGCGCTTTGACGACACCAACCCCGAGAAGGAAGACACCGAATACGTCAACAGCATCATCGACGCGGTGAAATGGCTGGGCTTTGACTGGAACGGCAGCCAGGGCGACTACAGCGCCCCCGCCTACCAGGCCAGCGACTACTTCGACTTTATGTACCGCGCAGCGGAACATTTGATCGAAGCGGGCCACGCCTATGTGGACGAACAAACGCCCGAACAAATGCGCGCCAACCGGGGCGACTTTGGCAAGCCCGGTATCGATAGCCCCTACCGCAGCCGCACGCCCGAGGAGAACCTGCGCATCTTCCGCGAAATGCGCGACGGCAAACACGAAGACGGCGCCATGGTGCTGCGCGCCAAAATCGACATGGCCAGCCCCAACATCAACATGCGCGACCCGGCCATCTACCGCATCCGCCGCGCCACCCACCACAACACGGGCGACAAATGGTGCATCTACCCCATGTACACCTTTGCCCACCCCATTGAAGACGCGCTGGAGCAAATTACCCACAGCATTTGCACGCTGGAGTTTGAAGACCAACGCCCGTTTTACGACTGGCTGATGGACCGTTTGATTGAAGGTGGCCTGCTGGCCGCCCCCGCGCCTAAACAGTACGAGTTTGCGCGCCTGAACCTCACCTATGTGATCACCAGCAAACGCAAGCTCGCGCAACTGGTGTACGACCACAAAGTGAGCGGCTGGGACGACCCGCGCATGCCAACCATCGTCGGCCTGCGCCGCCGTGGCTACACCCCTGCCAGCCTGCAAATGTTTGCCGAGCGCATAGGCGTGACCAAGAGCGACAGCTGGATCGACTACAGCACCCTGGAAGGCTGCCTGCGCGAAGACCTGGAGACCAAAGCCCACCGCGGCATGGCCGTGCTGAACCCGGTCAAACTCATTCTGACCAATTGGGACGAAGCCTTTGGCGCGGGCCATTTGGAGCCCTGCACCCAACCCGCCCTGCCCCACGCGCAAGAGGGCCAGCCTGAACCCGCCGTGCGCGAAGTTCAGCATTGGCAAAGAAGTGTGGATTGAGCGCGAAGACTTTGAAGAAGTGCCACCCAAAGGCTACAAACGCTTAACCCCCGGTGCCAAAGTGCGCCTGAAGGGTGGCTACATCATCGAATGCACCGGCTGCGCGAAAGACGCCCAAGGCGGTGTAACCGAAGTGCACGCCACCGTGTTCCCCGACACCAAAAGCGGCACCCCCGGCTCAAGCAGCATCAAGACCAGTGGCGTCATCACCTGGGTGGGCGTGGCCGACGGCGTGCAAGCCGAAGTGCGCATGTACGACCGCCTGTTTTTGGATGCGCAACCGGATGCGGGTGGCAAAGACTTTATCGAGAGCCTGAACCCGAACAGCTTGAAGGTAGTGACCGCGATTGTGGAGCCGTCATTGGCCAATGCGGCGCCGGACCAGAAGTTTCAGTTTGAGCGGATTGGGTACTTTGTGGCGGATCGGGTGGATCACGTGACGGGGTCCAAGCCGGTGTTTAACTTGGCGGTGGGGTTGAAGGATAGTTGGGGGAAGTAGACCTCAACATCTTTGTGAAGCCCTCATGAAAATCGTCACTTGGAATTGCAATGGGGCGCTTCGCAAGAAGACCGAAGAACTGGACGCCTAAACGCGATGTTTACGTTGTGCGGAGCGAGATCC
The DNA here is from genome assembly GCA_016719405.1 of Candidatus Aalborgicola lynettensis. Taxonomy (GTDB): domain Bacteria; phylum Pseudomonadota; class Gammaproteobacteria; order Burkholderiales; family Burkholderiaceae_C; genus Allorhodoferax; species Allorhodoferax lynettensis. Next base: position 94,049 of record JADJZE010000001.1, on the reverse strand, counting down.
CCCCATCTACACCGCCTTTAAAGACTGGGCGACTTGGACCGGAACTCGAAACACAAGGCGGCATCAAAGAACGGCAACACTGTGCGAGCAGTTTAGAACCTCCCCATCAGGCACACCAACGCAGCCCAGCACGGACAACTGCTGACCAAACTCTTATCCTGAACGACGAATTAGCAGCTTGGACAAGGCAGATCGCCCAGGCTTCCGTACCCGGCCAACTGAAATACCTGCAATTCATCGCACGCCAGGGACAAGACCATTTGCTTGGAGACTCAATAGCAATCGCATCTGGACAAGCCGGATCGCTGGTGGAACCATTCGATGTTGTCGAAGATAGGCGCGATGGCTGCAGCGTGTACCACCGACAACCAGCGAGCCGCGGACAGAGAGCACCCGACTTTCTTTTGCAGCGCAACGGAAAGGCGTACCACATGACTACGTTTTCACCTCTGACGACTTACTTCAACGCTCTAACCTTGAAGTAGGTGACTGCAAACAATGGCTCGGCGTAAGCGACCATATGCCCGTTTTGCTCACTGTAGAAAAATAGAACCGTAATAAGCAGACTATGCGCCCCCAAACCATCCAAATCTACCTCCCCGCCGGTGACCCGCGCGGCATGCGCGTTGCCGAAATCACCACGCGCATTGTTCGGGTGATCGAAGTGCCGCGCAGCCAGTTGGCAGACTTCCTCAAGATGCCCGAGGCGCAGCAGGTGGGCGTGTACTTTTTGATGGGCGAATTATCGGAGGCTGGCTTGCCACGCGCCTACATTGGCCAGTCTGGCAACGTCGGCACCCGGCTGGTGCAGCACAACCAAGGCAAAGACTTTTGGAACCGGGCGATGGTGGTCATCTCGCTCACCAACAGCATGACGCAGACGCACGCGCTTTTTCTGGAGTGGTTTGCCATTGCAGAAGCCACCAAGGCCGGGCGCTACAGCCTGGAAAACGGCAACACCGGCGCACGGCCCCACACCCCTGCGCCGCTGGAGGCGGACTGCCACGAAATACACGAAACTTCCGCCACCCTGCTGGCAACGTTGGGCCAGCCCATCTTCGAGCCGTTGACCAATGCGCCCACCGCAAAGGGCGAGAAGGAATTGTTCTATTGCAAGGGTTCTGGCGCGGATGGCGTGGGCGAATACACCTCTGAGGGTTTTGTGGTGCACAAGGGCACCAAGGGCCGCGCCGAGATCGTCGCGTCCATCCAGGGCACATCCAACGAGCGGCTGCGCAACCAGTTGGTGCTAGACGGCATCCTTGCCGCGCAAGGTGGCCTGCTGGTTTTCACCCGCGACCACCTGTTCACCAGCCCCAGCATGGCCGCCATGGCGGTGATGGGCCGCTCAGCCAACGGCTGGATCGAATGGAAGGCAGACAACGGCAAGACGCTGGATGAGGTGAAGCGGCAGGTGGTGGGTGTGGCTAGCTAGTTTTGCTACGCTTTTAGTAGCTACTCGCGCACGCTATACGAGGGCTAGAGGCCGATTTGACACACAAATCCATTGCTCCGGTAAACTCGGCCCCATGCGCCCCTCAGAAGCCCTTTCGCTGCACCGCACGCAAATCCGTGAGATTGCGTTGCGCCATCGTGTGAGCGGTGTACGGGTGTTTGTCTCAGCGCTGCATGGCGACGACACTGCTGACAGTGATCTGGACCTACTGGTAGAACCCACTGCGCAAACCACGCTGATGGACATTGGTGCCATCCGTTTTGAACTAAAGCAGCTTTTGGGCATGAATGTGGATGTACTCACCCCCAATGGTCTGCCGCCCAGTTTCCGCGAACAGGTGTTGCGCGAGGCCGTGGCCGTATGAGCCGTGCAGACCCGCTGCGCATTGCCGACTACTTGCGGCACATACTACTGGAGGCCATCGACAACATTCAGGCTTACACGGCAGGTTCTGACCTAGCCGGGTTCATTGCAGATCGCAAAACTCAAGATGCAGTCATTCGCAACCTAGAAGTGATCGGCGAGGCGTGCAACAACGTTGCCAAAAATCACCCCAGCTTTACCGCACAACATGCAACAGTGCCTTGGGGTTTCGCCTACGAAATGCGCAACGCACTGGCACACGGCTACTTCAACGTGGACTTGGCAATAGTCTGGCAAACCATCCGAAACGATTTGCCAGCACTCAAGGTGCAGGTCGCAGCGTTGGTCTAGGTTTGCTACGCTTTTAGGCTTTTCGCGCACGCTTCACGTGCTTGGCGTCGGCGGTACACAAAGTTAAGCCTAACAAGCCGCTCCAACTTCTAACGGTAGCGCGCAAAGTAGCGCGGCACCCACACCAGCATCGCCAGGCCCAGCAGCGCAGCACCCATAAACAAACCACCATACCCCACGGTTTTGGCCAGCAGCCCACTGCTGGCGCCCACCAGGCCTGACAGCAGCAGTTGGGCGCTGGCCTGCAGGGTAAAGTCGGCACCCTCGTGCTCGGGGCGGCAGCGGCCCATCATCACCGCGAACAGGGCGACGGTCGACATGCCGTCGGCCACCTGCTCAAACAAAGCCACGGCATAGACCAGGCCGACTTCACTGCCCCGCCCTACCAGCACCGCCATGGCCGCCAGGCCCGCCGCCTGCGCCACACCAAACACCAGCAGCGAGCGCATGGCACCCCAGCGGGCGTACAACATGCCGCCCAACAGCGCACCACCAATGCCCGCCAGGCTGCTAACCAGGGTCAGTTGCCCCAGCGCCGCAGTGTCCCAGCCCTGGTCCACCAACATCGGCTTGATCATGGGCGAACCCAAGGCATCGCCCAGCTTGAAGGTCAACACCACCACCAGCCAGGCGGTCATGCCGGGCTGCATGAGCAAGCCCTTGTAATGGCGCAGCAGCAGGCCTGCGCCTGCGGGCTCCGCCTGCGCCGCGTTGTGGGGCAGCACGCGCTTCTCGGGAAACCACGCAATCGGCAGGGTGAGCACCAGCAAGCCTGCGGCCAGCAAGCCCAAAGACACATTCCAGCCCAATGAACCCACCACCAATAACAGGCCGCTGCCACTGGCCAGCATGCCCAGCTTGTAGCCACCCACCTGCAGGCTGTTGCCCAGCCCGCGCCAACGCTCGGGCAGCAGGCGCACGGCCAAACCGTCGGTGGCCACATCCTGCGTGGCCGCAGCCAAGTTAATCAGCAACAAGGTGCCCAGCAACATCCATAGGGCAGAGCCAAAAAGGGCCTGCGGGTCCATCAGCGCCAGCACGGCCAGGCACCCCACCACCCCGCTTTGCAGCGGCAGTACCCAGCCCCGGTGGTGCCCCAAGCGGCTGGAGGAAATGCGGTCTATCCACGGCGCCCACAGCACCTTGAGCAACCAGGGCAAGGCCAGGAGTTTGAGCAGCCCGATCCACGCCAGGTCCACCCCATGCTGGCGCAGCAGCACCGGCATGGCATGGGCCACCAGGCCAGAAGGAAGGCCCTGCGCGCAGTACAAAGAGGCCAGCAATACCAGCTGGGCAGGGGTCGGTCGGTCAGGGGCGCGCATGGGAAGTGAGGCCGCAGTTGGTGGGGTTAAAGGGGTGTATTTGCTACATTTTTAGTAGCTGCTAGCGCACATTCTACGGGCGCAAAAGGCCTATTTGGCACACAAAATTTACGGCACAGGCCTCTCGATCAGGCTGCGCAGCGCGGCGCCGCCGGCGGGCAACTGAAACGTCAAACCAATGGCCTGCACCTGCCAATCGGGGCCGGGTTTCCAGCGCGTAAAGCCGGTCATCACACAGTCGGTGCTGCGCACCTCGCCCGCTTCTGTTGGGCTGCCCAGCATCTGGGTGTGGGGCTCCCGCCCTGGCTGCGTCAGCACCAGGTAGGCCCGCGCGCGCGGGATGGGGGCGATGGGGTCCACCCCGTCAGGGCGAAAGCCAATGGTGAACTCCGCTGGCGGTGGCGCGGCATCCAAAGCCATGTGGGGCGTGAATTCGGCGTGCACCACGGCGCCATTGGATTGCGCCCAGGTCAGGCGCAGGTAAGGCGGCGCCTCCTGGGCGGACCACATCAGGTGCACGTCATTGCCGTTGGTGCAGTACGCGGGGTGTGCGACGTTGCGCTCCGTGGGCCACTGCGCGCCTTGGCGCTGCTCCACGCGGACCAGCCGCGTATCGGGCGCACCCAGCAGTGTCTGGGTGAAGATGGGCCCCACACCCGCCAGGTTGTAGCGCTGCACGGGCTGCACGGTGTGCTCCAGGGGCGGGTTGTCGGCGGGCAACTCGCGGCGCTCGGCCATGTCGCGCGCGGCGGCATGCAAAGGCCCCTGGGCCGCAAAAAAAGCGGTGCCGGGGATGGCCAGAATCGCCAGGCCGGTCACCGCCAGCACCAGGCACTCGCCCCGCGTGAGTGCAGGGCGAACCCGCCGCCCCACCAGCACATGGCTGCCAAACCACAGCAGCGGTGCCACCGTGTACAGCGCCACGATGAACACGCCCAGCGCCGCCGGGCCACCGACGGCCCGCGCGGGCAACACCACTGCCGCCAGTGCCAACAGCGCCGCCACGATGGAGGCCAGCCGCACCGCCAGCCAACTGCCCACGCGCGCTGGGTTTGAAGTAACGGCTTTCAGCCAGAAAAGCCCCAACACCAATGCCAGCAAAGTGGCAGCACCGCGCAGCCAGGCTTGCTGATCTGCGCTGGGCATGCGCGCGAAGGTGTCAAGTATTTGCTGCCATTCCATGGGCGTTCTCCTTGTATCGGCGCTGGGTGTGCGCCCGGGTGCTGTGGCAACACAGCATATCGGACAAGCTGCGGTCACAATCCACCCCATGCCATTTACGCCTCTCCACATGGGCCCCGGCCTCGCCATCAAAGCGGTCATGCAACGCCGGTTTTCGCTGCTGGTTTTTGGCTGGTCGCAGGTCGTTATCGATCTGCAGCCGCTCATCGCCATGACCACCGGGCGGGTGGAGTTGCATGGCTTCTCGCACACGCTGCTGGGCGCCACCCTGATTGGCCTGCTGTGCGGCCTGAGCGGCAAACACCTTGCCGATTGGGGCTTGCGCTTGCTGCGTGAGCCGCGCCATATGCCGGTGCGCTGGCGGGTGGCTTTTGGCAGCGCCTTTATCGGCACCTACAGCCATGTGCTGGTCGACAGCATCATGCATGTGGACGTGCTGCCGTTTTACCCCTTCAACCTGGCCAGCCCCTTGCACGCCCTCATTTCCATCGACGCCCTGCACGTGGTGTGCCTGGCCACCGCGGCGGCCGGAGGTCTGGCGTGGTACGCCGTGGACCGTGCCATCCGCCACAAGGGCAGCGAAGCGGAGTGAAGGGTAGCGCCTGGCTGGGGCATTTTGCTATATTTTTAGTAGCTGCTTGCGCACATTCCACAAGCGCCAGCGGCCAATTTGGCACTATATTCAGAGCCCACCCGCAACCGGCACCGCACCATGGCCCATCCACCCGCCACACTCCCCGTCCATTTCATCCGCCACCTGACGCTGGACCCGGCCCAGCACCCACGCGGCCAGGCCCACCTGAGCGCGGCCAGTGGCCTGGTGCGCGTGCGCCAGCGCCTGTTTGTGGTGGCCGATGACGAATTGCACCTGGGTGTGTTTAAAGACCCCCGCCCCCGACAACGCCGCTGACACCACACCCGGCACGCTGGTGCGCCTGCTGGAAGGCGAATTGCCGCACGACAAAAGCAAACGCAAAAAGGCCAAGCCCGACCTGGAGACCCTGGCCCAATTGCCGCCCCTGCCTGGCTGCCCGGCGGGGGCCTTGCTGGCCTTGGGCTCGGGCTCCAAGCCGCAGCGCGAAACCGGCGTGCTGGTGGCGCTGGACGTGCATGGCGTGCCCAATGGGCGCATGGCCACAGTGGACTTGGGCCCCCTGTACGCACCGCTGCACAAGCGTTTTACCGACCTGAACATTGAGGGCGCGTTTGTGCTCAGCGGCGATTTGCTCTTGCTGCACCGGGGCAACAAGGGTGATGCCTTGAGCGCCTGCATCCGTTTTGACTGGAACCTGATCGCACCGTGGCTGGCGGGCAGAGAACCCAAACCGCCCAGCGCCAAAAGCGTGCAATGGATGGAACTGGGCGAAGTGGACGGCGTTCCCCTGGGCTTGACCGATGGCACCGCCTTGCAGGGCGGCGCCTGGGCCTTTTGCGCCGTGGCCGAAAGCACCGACAACAGCTACCACGACGGTGCGTGTGTGGGTTCTGCCATCGGCATCGTGGCGCCCGACGGGACGTTGCGCCACATCTACCCATTGGCAGGCTCCCCCAAGGTGGAAGGCATTGCCGCGCAGCGTGCAGACAAAGAGTCCAGCACGCCCGGCGACACCTGGGTGTTCACCCTGGTCACCGACCCCGATGACCCCCACACCCCGCACAGATGCTGCAAACCCGTCTTGAATTGCTACGAATTTATAGCTGCTTACGCACGACCGCTGCGAAAGCCTTTGACCTATAACCGCCGGCGGGGGCCCCGCACCCCCCAGTTGATACCGACCTTTGCGGCTCCCCTGCCGCCCGGGCACGGGCGCCCGCCCCCGCCGACCCGATGTGCGCATTGACACCCGCTTGCGCCGCCGCACGACCTGGGGAGCGTCGCCGGCCAGGCCAGCTCCCCCCCCCCCCCGCCCGCCCGCGTTGATTGGGCATGCGCTCGCTTTTTCACATCCGCCGCTTCAACCGCAGGGAGGTGGCGCGTCCCCGCCCCGCCCGGCCCGCCACTGGGCGACGCCCGACCCGCCGCCCACCACCTTTGGCTGCATCTAACCGACAAATGTCGGTTGACTAAATGTGTACGATCGTACACAATACTTCGCAGTGGATTGGATTGTCCGATGTCCACACCGACTTGCAGGAGCCTCTGCCATGACTTTAAATACGCAAGCAAAATCAGCAGATTTTTCGAAATTCAGTGGTTCCGGCTGTGCAGCGCAAGAATGCCGTGCGCGGCAAAAGCCTATTCCCCCAAAAACTCTCCGTGTACACTTGTAGCGGGAACTTCCGGTCACACCGCGCGGCGTAAAGCCGCCGCCAAATCCGCCACAGGTGCCGAGGAATGGCAGTTTGAAGACTCCAAGGTGCGTGAAGGCCTGAACGGCCCCGATCCGGTGCTGATGAACAAACAGGCCGGTTTTGTGAACCGCCTGATGGACAGCTACTTCCGCATGGAAATTGGTGGCTGGGACAAAGCTTCCCAACAAGCCTGCCTGCTGATTGGCGTCCACTCCGGCGGCCCGCTGACCATGGACGCCTGGACCACTATTTACGCCTGGTGGCGCCACTTTGGCGACAGCCGCCCGCTGCACGGCACCGCGCACGAGGTGCTGATGAAAACACCGGGGCTGGGCCGCTATTTCCGCCGTGGTGGTGTGATCAACCCAACCCGCGAAAACATTGAAGCGGCCTTTGCCCGTGGCCACGATGTCATTTTGTGGCCGGGTGGCGAGGTGGACGCGTTTCGCAGCTGGAGCAAGCGCGACCAGGTGGTATTGGGTGAGCGCACCGGCTTTATTCGCCTGGCCATTCGCACCAACACGCCCATCGTGCCGGTGGCCACCATTGGCGGGCACGACACCTTGTTTGTGTTGTCCGAGGGCGCTGGCTGGCCAAGCTGCTCAGGCTCAAAAATACCTGCGCTCCGACGTGGCGCCGCTTACGCTGAGTTTCCCGTTTGGCATTGCGCTGCACGTCACACCGCTGCAGCACATTCCGCTGCCCGCCAAGATTCGCACCGAATTTTGGAGCCGGTCTACTTTGACGGCAACCCCGCCTTGCCCGATGACCCCGACTATGTGCACCAAAATACCAGGAAGTTGAGGCACGCATACAAGCCGGCATGGACATGTTGGCCCAACGCCGCAAGTTCCCCATTTTTGGATAAACCGCATGAAAAAAAAGCACCTCCACCTGTCTGACATGCATGGCTACAGCCGGCTCGCCATTGAGGCCACCTTGGGTGTCACCGATATGGTGGAGGCCATGCACCACAACATCCTCAAGCTGCCGCTGCCCTTTGGCAAATCGACGCCCGCACCGCGCACACCGACCGGCGTGCATGGCGCCGTTTACAAGGTTCTGCAAAAGTCCAGTGGTGTGGCGTACGACGCGGTGCGCGGGGTGACCAAACTGGTGGGCAAGGGGCTGGACGCCACCTTTGGGCACATGTACCCCGAGTTGTCGCACACCAACTCGTCTAACGAGCGTGCCGCCTTTCTGTCGGCTGTGAACGGTGTGCTGGGCGACCACATGGCGCCAGCGGCAACCCCTTGACGATTCAGATGGGATTTCGGCGCGAAGGGCAAACATTGCAAATCACGTCCGCAGCCTTGGCCAAGGCGATTCCAGACGCGTCGGGCAAGATTCTGGTCATGGTCCACGGGCACTGCATGAACGAGTTGCAGTGGCGCCGCAATGGCCACGACCACGGTGAAGTTCTGGCGGCTGCCAATGGCTACACGCCCATGTACCTGCGCTACAACACGGGTCTGCACATTTCCAAAAACGGTCGCGCTTTTGCCCAGCCAACTCGAAGAACTGGTGCAAGCCTGGCCGGTGCCGGTGGAAGAAATTTGCATCGTGGGTTACAGCATGGGTGGCCTGGTGGCGCGCAGTGCCTTCCACTACGGCGCGCAGCAAAGCAGCTGGCCGGGCCATGCCCACAGCTGATTTTTATCGGCACGCCCCACCACGGCTCCATGGTGGAGCAGGCGGGCAACATGATCGACTGGCGCTGGAGGTAGCCCCTACTCGGTGGCACTGTCGCGCCTGGGCCATATCCGCAGCGCCGGCACCACCGATTTGCGCCACGGCAATCTGATTGACGAGGACTGGGCAGGGCGCAACCGTTTTGCCCACCCCCAAGACCACCGCCACCTGTCCCAACTGCCGCCGGATGTGCAGTGCTACGCCATTGCCGCCATGATTGCCAAAGAACACTGCGGAGATTCGCGGCAAGCTGTTTGGCGATGGCTTGGTGCCCCTGCGCAGCGCGCTGGGCCACCACAAAGACGAAAACCGTGCCCTGACCTTTTCTGAGGGGCACAGCAAGGTCTTTTACGGACTCTCCCACCTGGGCCTGTTGGACAGCCAGGACGTGTACGCACAACTGCAGCAATGGATAGGTAACGGAGTAAGCCATGACTAACCCCCTCCCCACCCCAACTGCCAGCTTGGATGAGTTCATGGACCGCGGCCGCCAATTGGCGTGCCAGGGCGGGCGCGGTGTGCCGATCAAAAACTACCGCCCGTTCTCCGACTTTGTGCTGAACAAAATGGTCAATAAAGCGGAGCTGATCAACGGCCAAGCCCTGCTGCCCACCGACGGCGAGCCGGTGGTGGTGATCGCATCACACGGGCCCAATATTGCCTGGGGGCGCCCCTACCGACATCAACACCGTGGAAGCCATTGTTGACCTGCTTAAAAACCACGAAGTGGGCGTAACCGGCACCGCACCCGAAGGCGCCAACTGCCTGTTGGCCTATGACGAGTATGTGGCGCCATTTCAATCGGTGGGCATGATCGCGGCCGCCATTCGGGCCAACGCCAGCATTTGCCTGGTGGCACACCAAGGGGCTGAGGACTGGAACCTGCGCCTGCGCCTGCCTTTTGGCTGGAAGGTGCCGCTGACCAACGGACTGCGGGGCATCAACATCCCACTGATCCCCTTCAAGAAAATCGACCGCTACATGGCCCGCTGCGAACGCTTCAAACCCCGCCTGCGCGCCAAAGACCTCGAAGGCAAGTCCAAGCGCCAAGTCCGGCTGATGCTCAGTGTGGAGGTAGAGCGCATCCGCGCCGCCATGAACCTGATGACCGATGAGCTGAAAGAACGCATCCGCCTGGACAAGGCCGCAGCTGCCCACCGGCCCGACTACGCTCTGGTTGAACATTAGGCGTGCTGACACCATCGGGAATCATGCATTTGCTACATATTTAGGAGCTGTTTGCGCACGTTCCACCTGCGCTGGAGGCCGATTTGGCATCAAACTATCGGCTGCCTAACCGACCGCGCCAGCCCGCTGCAGAAAAGGGCTTTACGATAGTGCCTGTCTGCAACCGCTGTCGTTTCCATGCCTTCCTCCCCCGCCCCCTCGTGCCCATCCTGCCGCAGTGCCATGCAGGTGCACGCCTTACCCGGTAACCACGGCAAACCGGTCGAACTGGATTTGTGTTTTGCCTGCCAGGGCATGTGGATTGACCCGCAAGAGAATTTGAAGCTGTCCCCGGCCGCAGTGGCCGATCTGTTCAAGCTCTTGCATGAGCAACGCGCTGCCGGCCACCTGCCGCTGGCGGCCAAGGTGCACTGCCCGCGCTGCACCGGGCCACTCACGCAGGGTTTTGACGTGGTGCGCAGCGGGCGTTACATCACCTACCGCTGCGCCAAGGGGCACGGGCGCTTTAGCGCGTTTTCGTCGTTCATGATCGAGAAAGGGTTTGTGCGCCTTTTGACCCCGGCGGAGATCAACGACATTGCCCAGCGCGTGACCGTGATCCACTGCAACAGTTGCGGCGCCCCCGTCGATTTAAAAAAAGGCCACGCCTGCGTGCACTGCCGCAGCCCGCTTTCGCTGCTGGACCCCACGGCGGTGGAGAAAGCCCTGCAAGGGTATGCGCATGCCGTCAAAGCCACCGCACCCAGCGCCCCTGCTGCGGTAGGTGTGGCCGACGCACTCATCATGCTGGAGCGCGACCGCCAGCGCGCGCTGCGCGAGCCCGGCGCCCAGCGCAGCGCGCTGCTGACCAGCGACGCGTCCAGCAACATTGACCTGTGGTCGATTGGTATTGCCCTGGTGGCGGCGGTGCTCAACTAGGTGCCTGTGGCGCGCCCTGCGCATGGCAGAAAAACCTTCTGCGGTATGTGTGCCCTTTCATATACAAGTGCGATACTGCGCCCCAAGCGGCTGGACTTCCCCACCGCTCCTGTGGTGTTTCTATGAGCAGAAAAAACAAACCTGAAATTCGCGACCGCACAATCTTCGATGTCGCCTTCATCAAAGTCGTACTTAAATTTGTGTTTTCGACCTGGTTCAAATTGACCGGTTGGAAGACCACCCCGTCCGCCCCCGAGGGCGCCGGCATCACCATCGCCGCGCCCCACACGTCCAACTGGGACATTATTTATGCGCTGGGGGCGGCCATTATTTTTGACATCAAAATCTACTTTTCCATCAAAGACAGTTGGTGTCGGGTGCCCGTCATTGGCCCTGTCATCTTGTGGTTTGGCGGTATTCCCATTGACCGCTCGTCCAAGGGCCAAGGCCAGGTCGAACAGATCAAGCAATTTGTGCAGCGCCATAAGCAAAGCCGCATCTTCTTCCTGTTCACACCCGAAGGCACACGCGGAAAAGTGGCCTCGTGGAAGACCGGTTTTTACCATGTGGCACAAGACTGCGGTTTGCCGATTTTTCTGGCCAAGGTGGACTACCGCACCAAGGAGAGCGGTGTGTTCCACGCCTACCAGCTGACGGGCGACAAGGATGCCGACATCGCCACCATTCAGGAATCGTACAAAAGCGTGTACGGCAAATTTCCACTGCAACAGTACCCTGCGTACGCGGGCCCTATGCCCAAAATTTCAGAGGCCGAGGCCATGGCCATGCGTGCGCTGTATTCCTTCAAAGGCAAGGCCACGCTGGCCGAAATTGCGGCCCGTGCCAAGTTCCATGAAATCACCGCAGAGATGCTGGATTTCATGGTCGCTAAAGGGGTTTTGGAGCGCGTAAAGGTGCTTGCGGATGGGAAGAACGTTACGACCTACCGCTTAACCCTGGCAGGCAACGGTTGCCTGCTGCATTTATCGCCCTCTCTGGGCTGAAAAACCCCACCCCACACACCACAGCAGTGCTTGGACAAATCGCAGCGCAATTGCTCCAAACCGGAATTCTCTTATGCCCATAGCCGCCCAAATCCTCGTCGCACTGGTTTGCCTCATTCATGTGTACATCTTCTTGCTGGAAACCGTGTTGTTCAAAAAACGCGGCGCGAAAGTGTTCGGCATCCCCAAGGCGGAGGTGGAGTCCCGCGCAGTGGCCATGTCCAACCAGGGCTGCTACAACGGTTTTCTGGCCGTTGCCTTGCTGCTGGGCCTGGTGTACCCCGACCCCACCGTCGCCAGAGCCTTTGCCACTTTCGGCCTGGCGTGTGTGGCGGTAGCGGGGGTTTGGGGTGCTGTGACGGTGATGGTGCGTATTTTGTACATCCAAACCGTGCCTGCGGTGCTGGGCCTGGCGGCTTTGTACCTGCTGTAAAAATAAAGTTGCCCCCGCAGTCTGTGGGCTGGGTTGTGGATAAGCATGTTCACAAGCCTTCAGACCCGCGCCGGCATTGGGTTTGCGCGCAGCGCCTGTTTTTTAGGCAAATTGGGGTGCTGCGATTTTTGGCGTTCTCGTCGATTGCCCCGCCGCGCGCCGCGTCGATCAACCCGCCAGCGTATCGGCAATGCGCTGGGCACACGCTTTGGCTTGGGCAGCGTCGCGCGCCTCCACCATCACCCGCACCAGGGGTTCGGTACCGCTGGCGCGAATCAGCACCCGGCCCGTATCGCCCAACTCAGCCTCTACCGCACGGGTAGCGTGCTCCAGGCCCGTATTGGCCTTCCAGTCCTGCCCCGGCGCCAAGCGCACATTAATCAGGGTTTGCGGAAACAGTGTCACGTCAGCCAGCAATTGCGCCATGGTTTTGCCGCTGCGCTGCAAGGCCTGGAGCACCTGCAGCGCGGAGATGAGGCCATCGCCCGTGGTGTGTTTGTCCAATGCCAGCAGGTGGCCCGAGCCTTCGCCACCCAGCACCCAGCGGTGTTTTTCCAGCTCTTCCAGTACATACCGGTCCCCCACCTTGGCACGCACAAACTGCACGCCACGGGCCTTGAGCGCCACCTCCACGGCCAGGTTGGTCATCAAGGTGCCGACCACGCCAGGCACGTGCTCATCGCGGCCCAACCGGTCATCAGCCATCAGGTACAGCAATTCATCACCGTTGTAGAGACGACCCTCAGCGTCCACCAGTTGCAAGCGGTCGGCATCGCCGTCCAGCGCCACGCCAAAATCAGCGCGATGCGCTTTCACCGCCACCACCAAAGCCTGTGGGTGGGTGGCACCCACTTCGTGGTTGATGTTGAGGCCATCCGGGGCGCAGCCAATCGCCACCACCTCTGCACCCAGCTCGTGAAACACCTTGGGGGCGATGTGGTAAGCCGCGCCGTGGGCAGCATCGACCACAATTCGCATACCCTTCAAGGTCAGATCATTGGCAAAGGTGCTTTTGCAAAATTCGATGTAGCGTCCGGCGGCATCATCCAAACGCCTGGTTTTACCCAACGAGGCGGAGTCGGCCCACACCGGTGGCTGATCCAGCGCGGCTTCTACGGCGCGCTCCCAGTCGTCGGACAACTTGGTGCCCTTGGCACTGAAGAACTTGATGCCGTTGTCGGCATAGGGGTTGTGGCTGGCGCTGATGACCACCCCCAATGATGCCCGCTGGGCGCGGGTCAGGTAGGCCACACCGGGGGTGGGCAATGGCCCCAGCAGCACCACATCGACGCCGGCGGAGTTAAAACCACTCTCCAGCGCACTTTCCAGCATGTAGCCCGAAATGCGGGTGTCTTTGCCGATCAGCACCGTGGGGCGCGATTCGGTTTGCTTGAGCACACGGCCCACGGCGTGCGCCAGGCGCAGTACAAAGTCGGGGGTAATAGGGGCCTGGCCCACGGTGCCGCGAATGCCGTCGGTGCCAAAGTATGTTCGGGTCATGTTCTCTCCGAGGGATGTATGAATAGAAAGGTTGCTACAGTGTGGGTTGAGATGGTAGCGCCTATGCACCCACGGGATCCCCAATGCCTGGTGCGGCCCCGAGGACCTGTCGCATGGCAGCAAGCACCTTGAGCGCCTGCACGGTTTCGCGCACATCATGCACGCGCACGATGTGCGCACCACACTGTACCGCCAGCACAGCGGCCGTGGTGCTGGGCACCAGGCGGTCGCGGTTGTCCAGGGTGGCCACGCTGGCCAGCGAGCGCTGCGTTACCGCCGCCAAAGACGACTTGCGCGACCAGCCAACTAGCACGGCGTAACCCAGCGCGCCCAGCTCCAACTGGCGCGCCAGCAGTGTAAAGTTTTGCGGCACCGTCTTGCCAAAGCCAATACCGGGATCTATGCAAATACGGGTCTTTTCGACCCCTTGCGCATGCAGATCCTGCGCACACAGCTCTAAAAATGATAGCACTTGTGGCAGCACATCGCCCTGCATGGGGGCCTGCTGCATGGTCTGCGGTTCGCGGTGCATGTGCATCAGGCACACACCGCAGCGGGGGTGGGCGGCCACCACATCGCGGCCCGCCAGGGCATTGTCGGGGCTGCGCCAGCGCAGCGCCCACACATCGTTAATGATGTCTGCGCCCAGATCCAGCGCGGCCTGCATCACCTGCGGTTTGTAGGTATCCACCGACACCGGAACACCCAAGGTGACGGCGTGGCGTACCACCGGCAGCACCCGCGCGAGTTCCTCATCCAGCGGCAATGCAGGAGCGCCGGGCCGGGTGGATTCGCCGCCGATGTCCAGAATGTCGGCGCCGTCTTTCAGCAACCGCTCACAATGGGCCACCGCAGCACGGTGCGAAGCATGCTGTCCGCCGTCTGAAAAAGAATCGGGCGTGACGTTGACAATGCCCATCACCTTAGGGGTGGACAGGTCAATGGAGTAGCGGGAGGTTTGCCAATGCATGGGGTGGATTATCGGTGCTCACAAGAAGAGGCAATGGCATGTGAGCGCATTGCGCCAGGAACAACGCACTGCTCGATGTGCACCTCACAATGCATACGGGGCCCGAAGGCCCCGTATTGCATCAGCCGCAACCGTATCAGGCAGCCGAAGGAGCGGCATCAGCCGCCACGGTGGGTACACCGCCGCTACCGCCCCCACTGCTGGGGCTGCGCGGGGTCCAATCTTTGGGCGGACGGGGCTCTTTGCCGCCCATGATGTCATCGAGCTGGTCGCTGTCGATGGTTTCCCACTCCAACAGGGCCTTGGCCATGGCGTGCATCTTGTCCTGGTTGTCTTCGATCAACTTGCGCGCCTGGGCATATTGTTGGTCGATGATGCGGCGCACCTCGCCATCCACCTTTTGCATGGTTTGCTCGCTCATGGTAGTGGTTTTGGTGACCGAACGGCCCAGAAACACTTCGCCTTCGTTTTCGGCATACACCATGGGGCCCAGCGCATCGGTCATGCCATAGCGCGTGACCATGTCGCGGGCAATATGGGTGGCACGTTCAAAGTCGTTACTGGCACCGGTGGTCATTTGCTTCATGAACACCTCTTCGGCAATACGGCCACCAAACAACATGCTGATCTGGTTGAGCATGTATTCGCTGTCGTAGCTGTAACGGTCTTGCGCGGGCAGGCTCATGGTGACGCCCAAAGCGCGGCCACGGGGAATGATGGTGACCTTGTGCACGGGGTCGCACTTGGGCAGCATCTTGCCGATCAGCGCGTGGCCCGCTTCGTGGTAAGCCGTGTTGCGGCGCTCTTCTTCGGGCATGACCATACTCTTGCGTTCGGGGCCCATGAGGATTTTGTCTTTGGCCTTTTCGAAATCCTGCATTTCGACCACGCGGGCGTTGCGCCGGGCAGCCATCAAGGCGGCTTCATTGCACAGGTTGGCCAGGTCAGCACCGCTCATGCCGGGCGTACCACGGGCAATCACGCCGGGGCTCACGTCCTGGCCCAAAGGCACCTTGCGCATGTGTACATTCAAAATTTGCTCACGGCCACGGATATCGGGCAGCGTGACATACACCTGGCGATCAAAGCGACCGGGGCGCAACAGCGCAGCATCCAGAATGTCGGGGCGGTTGGTAGCGGCCACCACGATCACACCGACATTGGTTTCGAAACCGTCCATCTCGACCAGCATCTGGTTGAGGGTCTGTTCGCGTTCGTCGTTACCGCCGCCCAAACCCGCACCGCGCTGACGGCCAACCGCGTCGATTTCATCAATGAAGATGATGCAGGGGGCGTTTTTCTTGGCGTTCTCAAACATGTCGCGCACGCGCGAAGCACCCACGCCGACAAACATTTCCACGAAATCAGAACCTGAAATGCTGAAAAAAGGTACTTTGGCCTCGCCGGCAATAGACTTGGCCAGCAGCGTCTTGCCGGTTCCGGGTGGGCCAACCAACAGAAGACCACGCGGAATTCGGCCACCGAGCTTCTGGAACTTGCTGGGATCTTTGAGGAAGTCGACGACCTCTTTGACTTCTTCCTTGGCTTCATCACACCCCGCTACGTCAGCAAAGGTGACCTGGTTGGTGTTTTCGTCCAACAGGCGCGCCTTGCTTTTGCCAAAGCTGAAGGCGCCACCCTTGCCGCCACCTTGCATCTGGCGCATGAAATAAATCCACACTCCCACCAATAGCAGCATGGGGCCCCAGCTGACCAGCAAGGTCATGAGCAGCGAGCCTTCTTCGCGGGGTTTGACGTCGAACTTGACGTTATTGTTGATCAGATCCCCCACCAAACCTCGGTCCAGGTAGGTCGCAGTGGTGCGAATTTTGCGACCCTCGGTGGTCTCGGCCAGAATTTCGGTGCCACCCGGGCCCTCTTGGATTACCGCACTTTTGATGTGCTTGTTTCGAACCTCCTCAAGAAAGTCGGAGTAGCCCAGCACATTGGATGCGCCACTACTTTGCGAATCAAACTGCTTGAACACGGTGAACAGCACCAAGCCGACCACCAACCACACTGCAATTTTCGAAAACCACGGATTATTCAAGCGACGCTCCAATAGGGGCACAAGTAGAAACACTTGGCGTAACTGGGCTCCATTTTAGGCTTTTCAAGCTAATTGGCACGGGATTTTCGCGTTTTCGCCCCACATCGGGAATGGAATTGCCAACTTATGCCCGCCAGGCTGGCTACTTTAGCCCCACACCGACTAGGAAGGTCTCTGAGGATCGGTCACGCGACGCTTTGGGTTTGTAGGGTTTGACGATCTGGAACGCATCTTTAAAGCGCTGCACCACATCGTTGTAACTGCCGCCATGAAATACCTTTGCCACCAACGCGCCGCTGCGTTTCATGTGACTCTGCGCAAATTCAATGGCGAGCTCAACCAGATACTCTACCCGGGCAGCATCGGCAGACGCTATGCCCGAGAGATTGGGAGCCATGTCCGACACCACAATATCTGCCTGGCGCTCCTGCAAAGCATGTTCCAGTTGTGCCAACACCGCTGCCTCGCGGAAATCTCCTTGAATGAAAGTAACCCCCTCGATCGGCTCCATATCCAGCAAATCCAGACCGATGATGGCGCCATCCAGCTCCCCCACGGCCGCACCGGACGGTGACAAACGCCTGCGCACATACTGGCTCCAGGCGCCGGGCGTACAGCCCAGATCCACCACCAACTGCCCTGGCTTGATGAGACCAAAGGCTTCGTCAATCTCCTTCAATTTGTACGCAGCACGGGCGCGGTAGCCTTCACGGTGTGCCAATTTGACATAAGGGTCATTGATATGGTCGTGCAGCCAGGCTTTATTGACCTTTTTGCTTTTGGCATGAGTTTTCATTTGTATCTTTCGCGCAGACGTCGTTACCGCCCACAATGCATTCAACCGATAATACCGACATGCCCCAAATTCAACTGACCCCCGCCCAGCGTAAAGAACACCGCGCAATGGCCCACCACTTGGACCCCGTCGTCATGGTCGGTGGCGACGGCCTGACGCCCGCCGTAAAAAAAGAAATCCAGAACGCTTTGAATGCGCATGGCCTGATCAAGGTGCGCGTTTTCTCGGACGACCGGGTGGCACGCGAAGCCATGCTCCAGACCCTGGCCGAAGACCTCAACGCTGCACCCATCCAGCACATTGGGAAACTATTGGTGTTGTGGCGCCCCAAAGTGGACAAAGAAAAAACCGTGGACGAGGATCGCAAACCCGGTCCACGTGATGTCAAGGTGCTCAAATACGCAAAACGCGCTGGCCAGCGCCCCGAGGTAAAAACCCTGCGCGTGCTGGGCAACCAACGGCTCACGGCCGGTGGCAACGTCAAACGCGCTAAACCCAAGCCCCAAGTCAGCGTCAAGAAACGCAGCCAAACCTGACTACCGAGCCTCCGCAATCCGGAGGTTTTCTTTATGGGCACATGTGAGCACCCTTACATGTAATGCACCGCCATCACTTCATACGCACGCTCGCCGCCGGGCGCCTGCACCACAGCGGTATCACCTACTTCCTTGCCAATCAGTGCGCGAGCGATCGGAGAGCTGATGTTGATCAACCCCTTTTTGAGATCCGCTTCATCTTCACCAACAATTTGGTACTTGACGCGGTCACCGGAGTCTTCGTCCTCCAGTTCCACCGTGGCGCCAAACACCACGCGGCCGTCGGCCTGAATCGCGCCGGGGTCGATCACCTGGGCCGCTGATAATTTGCCTTCTACTTCCTGAATACGGCCTTCGATGAATCCCTGGCGCTCCTTGGCGGCATCGTAGTCAGCGTTTTCACTCAGGTCCCCCTGGGCCCGCGCTTCGGCAATCGCCTGGATAACGGAAGGACGCTCAACCGTTTTCAGTTTGTGCAGTTCAGCTTTGAGCAATTCGGAGCCGCGTTTGGTTATGGGATAGGTTGCCATGGTGTCTCTCTAAATATTACGTTGCCCAAAGTACAAGGACAGTGCGGCGCTCACGCGCGGCACTGTCCTTGCAGTTGGCCCAGATTATGCCGCCAATTGCGCGTGCATCTCCTGTACCGAAATCACATCCAAATGGTCAAGGTATTTCATGCCTTCCACTGCCGCTTCGGCACCTGCTATTGTGGTGTAGGTGGTAATGCGCGCCAGCAAAGCAGAGGTACGGATTTGGCGCGAGTCAGCAATCGCATTGCGACGTTCTTCCACGGTATTGATGACCATGGCCAAAGGCTCGTTCTTAATCATGTCGACGATATGCGGGCGACCCTCAGTGACCTTGTTCACCACCTCGCAGAGCACACCCGCCGCGGCGATTGACGCTGCCG
This sequence comes from Candidatus Aalborgicola lynettensis, assembly GCA_016719405.1. GTDB lineage: Bacteria > Pseudomonadota > Gammaproteobacteria > Burkholderiales > Burkholderiaceae_C > Allorhodoferax > Allorhodoferax lynettensis. The sequence continues at coordinate 75,083 of JADJZE010000001.1, read as the reverse complement.
TGCCCTTGGTCGCCACCAGCGTAAAGCCCTGCTCAACCAGCTTACGTGCCACCTCAACCACGCGCGGTTTGTCGCTTTGTTTGACCGAGATAAAGGCCTTACCCGCACGCGGCAACTTGGCACCAGCGCCCAACTGCGACTTCACGAATGCTTCACCAAAGGTTTTGCCCACGCCCATCACCTCGCCAGTGGACTTCATCTCGGGTCCGAGAATGGTGTCCACACCGGGGAACTTGACGAACGGGAACACGGCTTCCTTGACGCTGAAGTACGGCGGGGTCACCTCTTTAGAAATGCCTTGTGACGCCAGTGTCTGGCCAACCATACAGCGGGCCGCCACCTTGGCAAGTTGAATACCGGTGGCCTTGGACACAAAGGGCACGGTACGGGATGCGCGGGGGTTCACCTCCAGCACATAGATCACGTCCTTGCCGTCAATGCTTTGAATGGCAAACTGCACATTCATCAGGCCCACGACGTTCAGCGACTCGGCCATGGCGGCAGTTTGCCGCTTAATCTCTGTCACAGTCGCTTCGCGCAGGCTGTAGGGTGGCAGCGAACAAGCGGAGTCGCCGCTGTGCACACCCGCTTGCTCAATATGCTCCATGACGCCCCCGATAAAGGTCACGCCCGTGGTATCACGGATGCAATCCACATCGCATTCAATGGCGTCGTTCAGGAATCGGTCCAATAGCACAGGGGAATCGTGGCTGACCTTGACGGCTTCACGCATGTAGCGCTCCAGATCACGCTGTTCGTGCACGATTTCCATGGCACGGCCACCCAACACATAACTGGGGCGCACCACCAAGGGGTAACCCAGTGCAGCAGCTTTTTCCAGAGCCTCGGGCTCGGTACGGGCCGTGGCGTTGGGTGGCTGGCGCAATTCAAGCGCATGTAACAACTTCTGGAACCGCTCGCGGTCTTCAGCCGCGTCGATCATGTCGGGGCTGGTTCCGATGATGGGCACGCCGTTGGCTTCCAGATCCAGTGCCAGTTTCAGCGGGGTTTGGCCACCGTACTGAACAATCACACCCACCGGTTTTTCCTTGTCCACAATTTCCAGTACATCTTCCAGCGTCAGTGGCTCAAAGTACAAGCGGTCACTGGTGTCGTAGTCGGTGGATACCGTTTCAGGGTTGCAGTTGACCATGATGGTCTCGTACCCGTCTTCGCGCATGGCCAGTGCGGCGTGCACGCAGCAGTAATCAAACTCAATACCTTGGCCAATGCGGTTGGGGCCACCGCCCAACACCATGATCTTCTTGTTGGTGGTGGGTGCGGCCTCGCACTCGGCGCCTTCGGACTCGTAGGTCGAATACATATAGGCGGTGTTGGTGCCAAATTCAGCCGCGCAGGTGTCGACACGCTTGTAAACCGGGCGCACGCCCAGGGCGCGGCGCTTCTCGCGAATCGCCTTGTCGGTGGTCTTGAACTGGCGCGCCAGGCGGCGATCCGAGAAGCCCTTTTGCTTCAAGGCACGCAGCATGGCCGCGTCAATCTTGTCAAACGCCGTTCCGCTGGCGGGTTGGGGCAGGCGCTCGATTTCCAGCTCAATCTTGACGATCTGCTCGATCTGCACCAAAAACCAGCGATCAATCTTAGTCAGCGCAAAGACTTCGTCCACGCTCATGCCCTGTGCGAAGGCGTCGCCCACGTACCAGATGCGCTCAGGGCCGGGCTCGCCCAGCTCCTTTTCCAGCACTTCGCGGTCTTGCGTTTTTTCATTCAGGCCATCCACGCCCACTTCGAGTCCACGCAGCGCCTTCTGGAACGATTCCTGGAAAGTGCGTCCCATGGCCATCACCTCGCCCACACTCTTCATCTGGGTGGTCAGGCGGCTATCGGCCGTGGGGAATTTCTCGAATGCAAAACGCGGGATCTTGGTCACCACGTAGTCAATGCTGGGCTCAAACGATGCGGGGGTCGCACCACCCGTAATGTCGTTCTTGAGCTCGTCCAGGGTAAAGCCCACCGCCAGCTTGGCAGCAATTTTGGCAATGGGAAAACCGGTCGCCTTGGAGGCCAAGGCAGACGAACGGCTGACACGCGGATTCATCTCAATGACGACCATGCGACCGTCTTTGGGGTTGATGGAGAACTGCACATTCGAGCCACCGGTGTCCACACCAATTTCGCGCAGCACAGCCAAAGAGGCGTTGCGCAGAATCTGGTATTCCTTGTCGGTCAACGTTTGCGCCGGTGCCACGGTGATGGAGTCGCCGGTATGCACCCCCATAGGATCGAGGTTTTCGATGGAACACACGATGATGCAGTTGTCGGCGGTGTCACGCACCACCTCCATCTCGTACTCTTTCCAACCCAACAGCGACTCTTCAATCAGCAGCTCGTTGGTGGGCGACGCTTCCAGTCCACGCTTGCAAATGGTCTCAAACTCTTCGGGGTTGTAGGCAATGCCACCACCCGTTCCACCGAGCGTGAAGCTGGGGCGAATGACGGTGGGAAAACCAAGCGTCTTTTGCACGCCCCACGCCTCTTCCATGCTGTGGGCAATGCCCGAGCGTGCGGAGCCCAGACCGATCTTGGTCATGGCGTCCTTGAACTTCAGGCGGTCTTCTGCCTTGTCGATGGCTTCGGGCCTGGCACCGATCAGTTCGACCTTGTATTTTTCGAGCACACCGTTGTGCCACAGATCCAGAGCGCAGTTCAACGCGGTCTGACCACCCATGGTGGGCAAAATCGCATCGGGGCGCTCCTTGGCAATGATCTTCTCAACCGTTTGCCAGGTAATAGGCTCAATATAAGTGACGTCCGCCGTGGCGGGGTCGGTCATGATCGTAGCCGGGTTACTGTTGATCAGAATGACCTTGTAACCCTCTTCGCGCAACGCCTTGCAGGCCTGTACACCGGAGTAGTCGAACTCGCAGGCTTGGCCGATGATGATGGGGCCGGCGCCAATGATGAGGATGCTTTGAATGTCGGTACGTTTTGGCATTATTTTTTCACTCCGGCTTTTTCCATCATGCCGATGAAGCGGTCGAACAGGTACCCAATGTCGTGTGGTCCGGGCGACGCCTCGGGGTGCCCCTGGAAGCAGAACGCAGGTTTATCCGTGCGCTCCAGACCCTGCAGCGTATGGTCAAACAGGCTGACATGGGTGGCACGCAGATTGGCGGGCAGTGTTTTTTCATCCACTGCGAAGCCGTGGTTCTGGCTGGTGATGGAGACCCGACCATTGTCCAAATCTTTGACCGGATGGTTGGCGCCATGGTGGCCAAACTTCATCTTGAAGGTCTTGGCACCACTGGCCAGGGCCATGATCTGGTGCCCCAAGCAAATGCCAAAAGTCGGAATACCCGTATCAATCAGCGTTTTGGCCGCGGCAATGGCGTAGTCGCAGGGCTGCGGGTCTCCGGGGCCATTGCTCAGGAAAATGCCATCCGGCTGGTGCTTGAGCACCTCTGCGGCCGACGTTTGTGCAGGCACTACCGTCACCTTGCAACCACGCTGCGCCAACATGCGCAAAATGTTTTTCTTGACCCCAAAATCGTAGGCCACCACATGAAAACGGGGCGCAGTCTGGTGGCCGTATCCGGCACCCAAAGTCCACTCGGACTCGGTCCACTGCGTCGTTTCTGTGTTGGATACCACCTTGGCCAAGTCCAGCCCGGACATGGACGGCGCGCCTTTGGCCAATGCAATCGCTTTGTCGACTGCCGCCGTGGTAACCGACTCGCCCATGCCTAACGCCAGGATGCAACCATTCTGCGCGCCCTGGGTGCGCAACTGGCGCGTGAGTTGGCGGGTGTCGATGTTGGCAATCGCCACGGTACCGGCCTGCACCAGATATTCGCTTAAGGTGGCAGTACTGCGAAAGTTGGATGCAACCAGGGGCAAATCACGAATGATCAAACCGGCGGCATACACTTTGTCGGACTCGACGTCTTCTGGATTGGTACCGTAGTTGCCAATATGGGGGTAGGTCAGCGTGACGATTTGCTGGCAGTAGCTGGGGTCGGTCAGAATTTCCTGGTAGCCGGACATGGAGGTGTTAAACACCACCTCACCGACAGTGGAGCCGGCGGCTCCAATGGAATTGCCAATATAGACTGTGCCGTCTGCGAGCGCCAGGATGGCGGGCGGGGTAGTTCCCTTGAGAGACAAAAGCACTGGGATCTCCGAGTGAGTTACGGGTACGCCCAAGCGCGCTCAAGAACAATTCTTGGCTGCAGTGTTGAAGTTGGGAAAGTGCGAGAACGGCGCTTGGGAGGGCTGTTTGCTGGATAGCCTCTGATTATAGCGGAGGGGTCCACTATGGGTAATTGCGCCTAATTGCGCTATACAGAAACAAAGTCAATCAGGAAAGTGCGAGAGCAGCAAAATTTGAGGAGACTGGTGCGACTGACCGGAATCGAACCGGTACGCCCTTGCGGACACAAGATTTTAAGTCTTGGGCGTCTACCTATTCCGCCACAGTCGCTCACTCGAAACAAACACCTCAGCGCCCAGCGTAAAGCAAAAACCCCACTACCACAATTTGGTAGCAGGGTTGCTAGTCGCTATAGACTAATTGGAGGCGCGGTCCGGAGTCGAACCGGACTAACCGGATTTGCAATCCGGGGCATAACCGCTTTGCTACCGCGCCAAACTCTCAACTAAAGAAAAAGGGAAGCTACTCTAGCCTCCCTTAATTGGAAATTGGAGCGGGAAAAGAGTCTCGAACTCTCGACCTCAACCTTGGCAAGGTTGCGCTCTACCAACTGAGCTATTCCCGCGATGCAATCTTCGTAGTATAGCGCGAATTTGCATGTTTTCACAAACACAAGAAAAATTGCGCACAGGCGCAACGGAATCAATGCTTAATCGAATCTAGGAGCTGAACCGCCGGTACTGAAGGATTCACAGTTGGATTCGCAATGGATTCATCTTCTGGCAAAGAGATAGGCATAGTTTCCAGAGCCAACTCCAACACTTTGTCAATCCAACGCACCGGCACAATTTCTAGTCCATTTTTTACGTTTGCAGGAATTTCCTGCAGGTCTTTAGCATTTGCTTCTGGAATCAATACGGTCTTGATGCCACCGCGTAGAGCAGCCAATAGTTTCTCCTTCAACCCACCGATTTCAGTCACCTCTCCACGTAAAGTGATTTCCCCTGTCATGGCAACATCACCGCGCACAGGTATGCCAGTTAACGCAGAAACAAATGCTGTCGTCATCGCAGCCCCTGCACTTGGACCATCTTTAGGTGTGGCTCCATCTGGCACATGGATATGAATATCTTTTTTCTCAAAAACTTCATCCCTGATTCCCAAGCGGCGCGCACGACTGCGCACCACCGTACGCGCAGCCTCAACCGACTCCTTCATCACGTCACCTAACGAACCAGTTCGTGTGATAACACCTTTACCGGGAGTGAGAGCTGCCTCAATAGTCAATAGATCCCCTCCCACTTCGGTCCACGCTAGGCCAACCACCTGTCCAACCTGATTTTGCTGCTCAGCACGACCATATGTGTATTTCCGCACACCAAGGAAGTCATTCAAGTTTTCGGCAGTCACTTTGACTTGATGTGTCATCTTCTTGAGAAGCAAACCCTTTACAACCTTGCGGCATATTTTAGAAAGTTCACGTTCCAATGAGCGAACACCTGCCTCCCGGGTGTAGTACCGCACAATGTCGCGAACGGCATCTTCACCAATCAACAACTCGGCGTCCTTCACACCATTGTTCTTCATTTGCTTTGGCAACAGATACGTGATCGCAATATTGGTTTTTTCGTCTTCGGTATAGCCAGACAAGCGAATAACCTCCATGCGATCCAGCAAGGCCGATGGAATATTCATCGAGTTGGAGGTCGCTACAAACATCACGTCGCTCAAGTCATAGTCGACTTCAACATAGTGGTCACCAAACTTGTGATTTTGCTCGGGATCCAACACCTCCAGTAGTGCACTGCTTGGATCACCTCGAAAATCAGTTCCCAACTTATCAATTTCGTCCAGCAGAAATAACGGGTTTCGGGTACCTACCTTAGACAGACTCTGCAACACTTTTCCAGGCATGGCACCAATATATGTGCGGCGATGACCTCGTATTTCAGCTTCATCACGCATTCCCCCCAAGGCCATGCGGACATACTTGCGTCCTGTGGCTTTTGCAATGGACTGTCCCAATGACGTCTTACCCACCCCGGGAGGTCCAACCAAACAAAGAATGGGGGCCTTGACCTTGTCAACCCGTTGCTGCACCGCAAGATATTCCAAAATACGATCTTTTACCTTGTCCAAGCCATAGTGGTCTTGATTGAGGACCTCTTCAGCATGCGCAAGGTTATGCTTGATCTTGGTTTTGGCGGTCCAAGGCAACCCGGTCAACACGTCAATGTAGTTTCGCACCACCGTCGCCTCAGCCGACATCGGCGACATCAGCTTGAGCTTCTTGAACTCCGCCTCCGCCTTCTTGAGTGCGTCTTTAGGCATCTTGGCGGCCTTGATCTTTTTCTCAATCTCTTCAATATCAGCACCGTCCTCACCCTCGCCCAGCTCTTTTTGAATAGCCTTAACCTGCTCATTGAGATAAAAATCTCGCTGGTTTTTCTCCATCTGACGTTTGACTCGCCCACGTATCTTTTTATCGACATTCAGGATATCGACTTCACGCTCAATCTGCTCAAACAGATTTTCTAGGCGATCCTTGACACCAGACAGACTCAAAACCGCTTGCTTACTTTCCAATTTCAAAGGCAGGTGGGCTGCTATGGTGTCTGCCAGTCGCCCCGCATCATCAATGCTGGAGATCGATGTCAAAATTTCGGGAGGAATCTTTTTGTTAAGCTTGACGTACTGGTCAAACTGCTGCATCACTGCACGACGTAACGCCTCTACTTCACTCGACTTTCCACGCCCTTTTTCGCCCCCCCCCTCAACCGTTACCTCTATCGGAGTTACGTTGGCAGAAAAATGCTCCTCACCCTCGACAATTTGGCTCACAGTGGCGCGCTGATGCCCTTCAACGAGAACCTTAACTGTGCCGTCCGGCAGCTTCAGCATTTGCAAAATCGTAGACACACAACCAACATCGAACATGTCGGACACCAACGGATCATCTTTGGCCGCAGCCTTTTGAGCTACAAGCATGATGCGTCGCTCCGCCTCCATGGCGGCCTCTAGCGCCTTGATGCTTTTTGGTCGCCCAACAAACAGAGGAATTACCATATGGGGGAACACAACCACGTCACGCAGCGGCAAGAGTGGCAGTTCTATGGGAGTAGCAGGCAATGGAATGTGTCCAGACATAGGGAACCTTTTATTTACCTGTGGAATATGGTTGTTTGCCACCAATTTGCAAGACGACCACAATTATCAAATCAACAGAAGTCACGGGGCACAATGTAAGCGGTGGAAAAACCCGCTACATCGGGCATTCAAGTAAACCGCTGTTACGCTTTTTTCGCCGCTTCGTGATACACCAACAAAGGGGGCTTGTTTTCATTAATCGTGGACTCTTCCACAACCACTTTGGCCACGTTTGCCACATTCGGCAGATCGTACATCGTATCGATCAAAGCGTGCTCCAAAATTGAGCGCAGACCACGCGCGCCCGTCTTACGCTCCAGTGCTTTCTTCGCAATCGCTTTCAGAGCCGAAGGACGCACTTCCAACTCTGCGCCCTCCATCGATAAAATCTTGGTGTATTGTTTGACCAGCGCGTTTTTAGGCTCTGTAAGAATTTGAACGAGCGCATCTTCAGTCAACTCAGCAAGGGCGGCAACCACAGGCATACGTCCTACCAATTCAGGAATCAAGCCAAACTTGATCAAATCTTCTGGCTCCACTTCCTTGAATACGTCGGTCAGACTACGTTGCTGTTTACTCTTAACATTGGCACCAAAACCAATACCAGACGACTGCGTGCGGTTCTCAATGACTTTCTCTAGGCCTGCAAAAGCACCGCCACAAATAAACAAAATGTTGGTCGTATCAATCTGGACGAAGTCCTGGTTAGGATGTTTTCTCCCTCCCTGCGGAGGCACACTGGCCATTGTGCCTTCAATCAACTTCAAAAGTGCTTGCTGCACGCCTTCACCCGAGACGTCACGTGTGATGGACGGGTTGTCCGACTTGCGGGAAATTTTGTCGATTTCATCAATGTAGACAATACCGCGTTGTGCCCGCTCCACCTCGTAATTGCAGCTCTGCAACAACTTCAGGACGATATTCTCAACATCTTCCCCAACATATCCAGCCTCAGTCAAAGTGGTCGCATCAGCCATCACAAATGGAACATCCAGCATCCGAGCCAAAGTCTGCGCCAGCAGCGTCTTACCGGATCCAGTAGGGCCAATCAGCAAGATATTGCTTTTAGACAACTCAATGTCGTCCTTCTTGGCCTTTTCCTTGTGGCGCAGGCGCTTGTAATGGTTGTAAACCGCCACCGCCAAGATGCGCTTGGCGGGCTCCTGCCCAATGACGTAATTGTCTAGATTGGATTTGATCTCAGCTGGCGTCGGCAAATCGGTCTTGCCGTCTTTGGCGTCGGAACTGACAGGCAATTCATCACGAATAATTTCATTGCACAACTCAATACACTCATCACACACAAACACTGAAGGCCCGGCGATCAGTTTTTTGACCTCATGCTGGCTTTTGCCACAAAAAGAGCAATACAGGGTTTTTTCGCTGGAGGAGCCTTTTTTCTCAGCCATGTGGTGCACGCCTTTTCGGAAGATGCCCGAATGATACTCAAATAAACACGGCGCCCGCGCAACCGCAGACCCCGCAGACAGGATGGGCAGCGCCCTTAAGGACGCTTCGAAATAACCGCGTCAATCAGGCCATACTCTTTGCACTCTTCGGCCGTCATGTAATAGTCACGCTCGGTATCCTTGGCGATTCGCTCCAACGGTTGGCCCGTCCGGTCTGCCAGAATTTTATTCAATTGCTCGCGGGTTTTCAGAATCTCTCGCGCTGCAATTTCGATTTCAGTCGCTTGCCCCTGACTACCACCAGATGGCTGATGAATCATGATTTTGGAATTGGGAAGCGAGAACCGTTTACCCTTGGCGCCAGCCGCCAGCAAAAAAGCCCCCATGCTGGCTGCCATACCAATGCAAAGCGTAGAAACGTCTGGCTTGATGAAATTCATGGTGTCAAAAATCGCCATGCCTGCGCTCACTGAGCCACCAGGGGAATTGATGTAGAAAGAAATATCCTTGTCCGGATTTTCACTTTCCAGAAAAAGCAACTGGGCAACGACCAAATTGGCCGTTTGGTCATTTACCGGTCCCACCAGAAAGATGACACGCTCTTTGAGTAAACGTGAATAAATATCGTAGGAACGCTCCCCCCTGCCCGACTGCTCGATCACCATGGGAATCATGCCCAAACCCTGAATGTCCATCGCATCCGCCGCTGTTTGCGTAGCGTTCAAAATCGTAGTCATAGCACCTCCAAATAGATGGGCAAATGTACCCAAAATCCCTGCTCAAAATGCAAATGGGGCTTAGCCGCAGGATCCAAAACCCCGCGAAAAGCCCCAAATGCAAGATCAGCCAGCCAAAAGAAAATCCGACCGAAACCAGTTAGTTTTGGCCCATCAATTCATCGAAAGAAATCGATTTTTCAGTGACTTTTGCTTTGGACAAAACAAAGTCAATGACATTACTCTCAATGACCATTCCCTCTACATCTGCCATGCGCCGGTTGTCGCTGTAATACCAGCGTACAACTTCAGCGGGCGTTTCGTAGCTGGATGCCAGTTCTTCCACATACGCCTTGATCTGCTCAGGCTTGGCTTGCAGATTGCTCATGTTGACCAAAGCTGCAACCACCAACCCCAAACGCACACGCTTTTCAGCCTGTGCAAGAAAGATATTCTCCGGAATGGGTGCCTTCTCGGCATCTTTCATGCCGCGCTGCTTCAAGTCCTCGCGCGTTCTTTGAATCATGCGCTCCAGTTCAGCCTGAACGCTGACTTTTGGCACATCCAGTTCTGATCTGGACAACAAGGCATCCATGACCACCTGCTTATTGCGTGCCAATAAGCGGGACTTCACTTCACGCTGCAAATTTTTGCGAATATCCGCACGCAAACCATCAACGCTTGCATCTGCAATACCCAAAGATTTTGCAAATTCGCCGTCCATTTCTGGAATATGTGCAGCCTCAATCTTCAGCACTGTAACCATGAAGTCAGCCGTCTTACCGGCAACATCCTTGCCGTGGTAATCGGCTGGAAAAGCCAGCTGAAACGTCTTACTCTCACCGGCCTTCATACCACGCACCGCAGCTTCAAATTCTTGCAGCATCTGCCCGTCACCAACGACAAACTGAAAGCCCTCTGCCTTCCCACCTTCAAAGGATTCTCCGTCAATCTTCCCTTCAAAATTCACCGTCACGCGATCAGTTTCAACAGCAACTGCATCGGGTGCGCGCTGTGCGAAAGTGCGACGCTGCTTACGTAAAATATCGACGGTTTTATCAACGGCCGCCTCCGTGACTTCGGTTGTCACTTTCTCAACTTCAGCGGTCGCAAAGTCAGTGAACTTAACCACAGGGAAGACTTCAAAAACTGCATCAAACGCAACTTGCCCTTCTGGGGCAGTGGCATTTTCGGAAATTCGTGGCTGCCCCGCAACCAGCAACTGAGCCTCTTTCGCAGCTGCTGCGAAAGCCTCGCCCACCTTGTCGTTCATGACTTCGTGCTGCACGGAATAGCCATAACGTTGCCCAACCACATTCATTGGAACCTTGCCAGGACGAAAGCCATCCATCTTGACAGTGCGCGCCAGCTTGCGCAAACGGGTCTCGACCTCGTTCTGAATCACGCCCACGGGCAGCGTCAGCGTAATTTTTCGTTCCAGTTTTTCCAGTGTCTCTACAGTAACCGCCATCACTCACTCCTAGTTTTTAAGCTTATTAACCATTGGGGCGCCATTTTTTTGGGCAGCCTGTGATTCTATCGCACTGCTTTTGATGGAGGAGCTGGTCTTCAATTTACCACGTCACCTAGGGTCAACACCATTGCCCACAATCACGGCTTGCATCAAGAATGGCGGCCTACTTTCACGGAACGCTTCATGCCTACTTCAATTACTGTCAATCCTTCGCAACTCCCCCTGCAATGCCTCTACCGTTGGGAACGTGAACGCGCCAACCAGGTCTATCTGACCCAACCCACCGGTGGTGGTGCTATTTTGGACATCACCTGGGCCGAAGCCGCCGACCAGGTGCGCCGCATGGCCCATTGGATGCAAGACCAAGGTTGGCCCGCAGGCAGTCGCGTAGCCATTTTGGGCAAGAACAGTGCGCATTGGATTCTGGCAGATCTGGCCATTTTCATGGCCGGCCATGTATCGGTACCGATCTACCCCACATTTAATGCCGAGGCGCTGTCCTACATCCTGGAGCACAGCGAAAGTCGTGCCTGCTTCGTAGGCAAGATGGACGATATCTCGAATATCAAAAACGGCACCCCAGCAGGCTTCCCACTGATCGCATTGCCTCTGGCGCCAGCCATACCAAAAGCCTTGCTCTGGAAAGACCTGGTTGCACAAAACCAGCCCCTGCAGGGCACCCCGGTGCGCGATCCCGAGTCCGTGAACACCATCATTTACACCTCCGGCACCACCGGCAAGCCCAAAGGCGTGGTGCACACCTTTGGTGGCATGGCCTGGGGCCTGAGCAGCGCCACCGAACGTGTCAGCATGACACCCGAAGACCGCTTCATCTCCTACTTGCCACTGGCCCATGTGGCCGAACGCATGCTGGTGGAACAAGCCTCGCTGCGCTACGGCAGCCATGTATTTTTTGCCGAAGCGCTCGACACCTTCGTGCAAGACCTGCAGCGTGCGCGACCCACCATCTTTTTCTCGGTGCCCCGTTTGTGGGTCAAATTCCAGCAAGGCGTGCACTCCAAGATGCCGGCTGAGAAGCTGCAAAAGCTGTTGAAAATTCCGCTGATTGGGCGCCTGGTACGCCACAAGATTCTCAAAGGACTCGGGCTGGACCAGTGCCGGGTGGCTGCAGGCGGTGCCGCACCCATGCCCGCCGACGTGCTGCAGTGGTACCGCAACCTCGGCCTGGACCTGATTGAGGTTTACGGCATGACCGAGAACTGCGGCGTCTCCCACTCCACCCTGCCCGGCTCCCGCCAGGTGGGATCGGTAGGCCTGCCGTATGTTGAAGTCGAAAGCCGCATTGACCCTCAAAGCGGCGAAATCCAGATGCGCTCCAAAGCCGTCATGCAGGGTTACTACAAAGAACCCGGACAGACCTCCGACGCCATGACCGCTGACGGCTGGTTGCGCACAGGAGACAAAGGCAAGATCGACGGCCAAGGCTTCCTCAGCATTACCGGCCGTGTAAAAGACATTTTCAAGACCAGCAAAGGTAAATACGTCGCCCCTGCACCAATTGAAGACCTCCTGGTAACGCACCCCGACATCGAGGCCTGCGCCGTCACCGGCGCCAACTTTGCCCAGCCCTTTGCTTTGGTTATGCTTTCACCCGATTCGGTGGCGCGTAACATGTCGGATGACGACAAACGGGCACTGGTGGCATCGCTCACCGTGCACCTGAAGACCGTCAACGACCGGCTTGAGCCCCATGAAAAACTGGACTTCCTGGCCGTCGTCACCACCGCCTGGACCCCCGAGAACGGACTGGTCACCCCCACGCTCAAAGTCAAACGCCCCTGCATTGAAGACGCGTATGCCAACCAGTACGACGCTTTGTTGGCCCAACGCAAGCCGGTTGTTTGGGTAAAAACCTGAGCGTCCGCTTGACAGCTATGCCGTGCTGCACAATGGATCCATGAGTGGCTCATCACGGCGCAAGAAATTGCGAACCATCTCCCGGTCTGGCCTTTCGCAGGGCAAGGTTGTTCGCACCGTACAGGATCTGATTGTCGACGGCTACGAGCCGGCGCAGATGATCGAAGATCTGCGCAAGTACCAGGCCGAACTGGAAATTCAAAACCAGGCCTTGCGCTACAGCCAGCAGGAGGCAGAAGGCGCATCGGAGCGTTTTGCGACCCTCTTTTCCAACGTCCCGTTGGCATTGATGGTGGTGGACGAAGAAGGCCTGGTGCTGGCCAGCAATGCCATGGCCCTGCGACTGTTTCAGCCTCTGGAAACAGATCCCCCACTGCATTTCCTGCTGCCCTTCGTTGAAACCGGACACACCGACGAAGTAGCAGTCGCATTTTTGAGCGCAAAAACGCAGCGCACCAGCGAGGTCACGGAAGTCGTATTTCTTGCTGGCTCACACGGCACATTTACCGGTGACCTGCACATCGCCCGCATCGAAAATCCGACCGACGAACTGGCGCACTTTATTTGCGCCATCATCGACCAGGGGCCCTTACTGGCCCAACGCCACGCACTGGAAGAAAGCGCCTTCGTCTTACGTCAGCGCAACGAAGACTTGCTGCTCAGTGAAAACCGCATGGCGGCCATCATCAACTCCTCGCTGGACGCGATTTTGTGCGTAGACGAAAGCCAGTGCATCACCGTCTTCAATCCCGCCGCCACCACTTTGTTTGAATGCCCAGCCGAACAGGCATTTGGCTCCAAGCTGGGCCGCTTTTTGCCCGCCGTTGCAAAAGCTCTGCAAGTCGGCATCGTTTCATCGCAAACCACGCTGGGAGAATTCCAGGCAACCACCCACAGGGGAAATGAAATATTTGTCGAAATCAGCGTCTCGCTGGAGCGACGCTTGCGCGCCCGTACACCTTTTACCCACCTGATCGCTGAAACAACGCCCCCCCCTGACAACCACCGCCAAAACATTCAAAGCTCCGTCACCACCATTTTTGCGCGCGATTTAACGGCCAAGAAACAGGCTGAAGCAAAACGCGAAGCCCTGGAAACACAATTGCGCGAATCGCAAAAAATGCAGGCCATGGGCACCATGGCGGGTGGCATTGCGCACGACTTCAATAATATCTTGAGTGCCATTCTGGGCAACGTCGACCTGGCGCAGCAGGACATTGCGCCCGACTCCGCTGCGTTAACCAGCTTGCAGGAAATCGAAAAAGCCGGGCGCCGGGCCCGGGACCTGGTGCGCCAAATTCTGACCTTCAGCCGCAACGAAGCACCCAAACGCATCCCCATCCAACTGGCCGAAGTGGTGCACGAAACGGCCCGCTTGGTCAAAGTAACGCTACCGCCATCGGTCACCATGCGTGTCACGGTCGCCGACCCTGTGGCATCGGTGCTGGCGGATGCGACACAGGTCGAACAAGCCCTGCTCAATTTGTGTACCAATGCCATTTTGGCGGTCGGCAATCGCAAAGGGCTGGTCAACATGGAACTATTCAATTGTGATCTGACCCAACCCTTGCAGGGACGACTCTGGCTGCCGGTCGGAAAATACGTGTGCGTACGGGTTACGGACAACGGCAGTGGCATGTCGACCCAAACTCTGGACCGTATTTTTGAGCCTTTTTTTTACCACCCGCGTGGTGGGGCAAGGCACTGGCCTGGGCCTTTCGGTGGTGCACGGCATCATGCAAACCCACCAGGGTGCCATCGATGTACACAGCGCACTCGGTGAAGGCAGCATATTCACCCTCTACTTCCCCAGCACCCAAGAGGTGGCCATCGCACCACCCACCGAGACTGCCCCGGTCAACGCAGTGCAAGGCAACGGCCGTCGCGTCATGTACGTGGATGATGACCAAGCCTTGGTGTTTTTGATCGCCCGCGTGCTCAAGCGCAAGGGGTTCGTGGTCACCACCTTTACCGACCCCCACGCGGCCCATGCGGCCCTGCGCGCCGACCCCAACGGGTTTGACCTGCTGGTAACCGACTACAACATGCCGGGATTTAGCGGCATCGACCTGCTGCGCCAAGCCAAAGCAATTCGCCCGGAATTACCGGTCGCCCTCGCCTCTGGCTACGTCACCCCGGAGCTGGAGCACAACGCCATGGCCGAAGGCGCCAGCGCACTGATCTACAAGCCCAACGATGTGCATGAGTTTTGCGATACCGTGCAGCGCCTGATCGTGGACCACGATGGCGCCTGAACTGCCCCTTGCCACCGACGCAGGGATGGCAATTGGCCCCATTGCAGCCCTCTACGCCGACAACTTTCTGATCGTGCTGAACAAGCCTGCCGGGCTGCTGTCGGTACCGGGACGTGGTGCCGACAAACAGGACTGCCTGAGCACACGGGTGCAGCAACACTACCCCGACGCCCTGGTCGTGCACCGGCTCGACATGGCCACCTCCGGCCTGATCGTCATGGCCCGCGGTGCGGCCATGCAACGCGCACTGGGCACCGCGTTTTCCGAACGCAGGATACACAAGCGCTACGAGGCCATTGCCAGCGGCGCCATGGCCACCCTACCCGGCAACTGGCACACCATCACACTGCCGATTGCCGTCGATTGGCCGCGGCGCCCCTTGCGGGTGGTGGATGCTGCGGGGCAAGCCAGTGAAACCCGTTACCAGGTATTGCAAATCGCCCCCGACCGGCAGACCACCCGCGTCGCGCTGGAACCGGTTACCGGGCGCACCCACCAATTGCGCGTGCACCTGCAGGCCATTGGCCACCCCATTGTGGGCGACGCCCTGTACGCACCTGAGACGGTGCGGATGCGCGCACCGCGACTCCTGTTGCACGCCAGCGCGCTGGCATTCAAGCACCCGGTCACGGGGGAATCGCTGCAATTCACCGCAGCGCCCGATTTTTGAGCACCGGCCTATTTCAGTTCAGCAAACTTGCCCAAACGGATGAAGTGGGTTTCGCCGTTGGTGCCGTCCACGCCATCGTTGTCGGTCATGGCAAAAGCATTGCCAGCGGCATCCACCGCAAAACTTTCCACCTTGTCTTGCACAAACCCTTTGGGGGCCTGCAGATCGGGCACCAGGTTGTGCACCAGCCGCTTGCTTAACACGGGCACGTCTTGTGCACCCACTGCAGCAGGGGTGATGCCGCGCACCGAGAAAGCCTTCAGGGTTTTGAGGGACTGGTCGCCAAACTGGTTGTCGCGCTCAATAACCACAAAAGTGTCCGGCCCCACGGCGGTTATTTCGGACAGGCCCGCCCATTTTCCCGCACCGGCTACCGTGTCCAGCGGGTAGTGCAAAACACCCCACGCCTTGCTGCCCACCTGGTAGCGCAGAATTTTCACCATGCCTTCGGGGTCGTCCTTCCATTCGCGTTGCACTGCCAGCCACACGGTTTCGTCGGCACCACTGCCTGTGACGGCCACACCCTCCAGGCCAAAGCGTTTGGCTTGGGACTGCAGCGCGGCAGGCAACTCAATACGCTCCTGCATTTCGCCTTTGGCAGACACGCGCAACAACAGGTCAGGCACAGCGCCCCCCTTTGCATCGGGGTTGCCCTCGCTGGCAATCCAGAAGCTGCCGTCCTCCCGTTGGGCCACGCCCTCTGCGTCAATGCCGGGTACTGGCTTGCCATTCGCGCGCACCACTAGTTCGTCGGTAATCATGGCGGGGGTCAGGCTGGTGTCAATTTTCAGGATGCGCGCATGGGCGTAGGCGCTGTCGGTCACCGCCCACAGGGTATTGGTGCGCTGCCGGTCAGCCGTCAGGCCCGAAATGGCTCCCCAGGCAATCGGGGTACCACTGGCGCTGTCAGACGACATCAGGGTGGGGTAGGCGGGCTGCGCCGCCGTGCGGGCATAAACCGACACACCGGCGCGTGCCGCACCGTCGTTCTCGCTGGCCACCACCAGCAAATTGCGCTGCGGCAGGGCCAGCAAGCCTTCGGGGCCTGGGCCCGCACTGAGCGACTGCAGGTAGAGCGGCGCTTTGCCAGGACCCTGGTCTTGCCAGACGCTCACCAGCGATGAGCGCTCCGAGCCAATAAAAATCAGGCGGTCTTTGCCAAATACGCCGACCTCAGCCCCCTCGGGCTCGTTGCCCTTGGCGCCCGAGCGCTTTTCGGGGTAATGGCCTAGGCGAATCGCTTCGTGGTCAAGGAAAGCGCCGCTGTCGTATTCACCTTGCCATTCACGTTCCAGATGGAAAAGCCGCGTGAGCCGCCCTGGTAGTCGCCCTCATTGGCGGTAACAAAGCGCGTGTCGTCCAGCCAGGCCACGGCATCCGGCTCGCGCAGCACACCCTGCAACGCATCTTTGGGGGCAATCACACCGTCACGGCGGGTGTCGACTTCTTTCAAATCTACTTTGCCCGCTGAAAAATGGTGGATGACCTTGCGCTTGGCCACGTCGATCAGTGCAATGTGGTTGTTTTCCTGCAAGGACACCACGGCGATGCCTTTGCTATTGACCTTGACAAATTCGGGCTCGGGGTCGTCGGTCGCTATGTCCGCCAGCCCCGTGAGGGACACGGGATGCATGCCCGTGCAATCGGGCACGCCCGCGCGCACCGGCAGGATGTTGATAGTGCCGCCCGGGTACTGGGGCATTGCGCCCTTGTTCCGCTTTTCATCGCGCTGGTTTTCCATGACCACGACCAGTTGCCGGGCCTTTTTGTCCAGCGCCACCGAGTCGGGCTGGCCGTGCAGTTTGCAACGATCGATGACCGTGCGCGTCGGGATGTCGATGACGGCAAGGTGCCCTTGGGGTTGGGCAAAGTCGGTGGTGGTGTCGACCGCCGCAATAATTTTCCCGTGGCTGATGACCAAAGACGTGGCTTCGCCACCTACCGGAATAAAACCGGCGGGCAGCGGCTTGGCGGGGTCGCGCAGATCAATCAAGCCAATGCCGTTTTGCTCACCATCGGTATACGCCAGCAGCATGCCGTCTTCACTGGCGGCAATGATTTCGGCTACCGACTTGGCGTCTTTTTTTCGGTCGGCAGGGGCGTTGCGTACCGCTTCCAGGTAGGCGAGGCGCTGAAAAAACATGCCGGAAGCGGGCTTGGTCTGGGCCTGGGCGGCCGGCGCGATGGACAAAGCGACGGCAATGGCAAAAAGTGTGCGGGTAGTTTTCATTGAATGGTGGAAGATGAAGAATCGCCTGCCAATCTGACAAAGAAATATGACGCTGGTATGAATAGCCGTACACGGCGCTGGGGTTGCAAGTCAAATAATGCTTTTGCGCACGTCTGGCGTGCGCAGGCAGCTATCAATTCAGGAGCAAACCAACCTCCGCAGACGGCATTTCGGCGCTATGACTGCAGGTAAAAATGGGCCATGGTGCCCGCCCCCAACCGAGCCAACACGCTGGTCTTGGCACCGCACCATGCCGGTGACTGCGGCCTGCGGAACCCTATCGCTATACCCATCACATTTCTGTCATCTCATTTGCGTAAGCTGGCGTGGCACATTCGCACGCAACCTGAAGCACTACCATGAACATTTTGGACTCCGTAAAAGAACTGGCATCCACCGCTACCGACAAGGCCGCTGAAATAGGTCAAGTCGTTGCGAGCGCTACGCAGACAGCCGTCACCAGCACGGTCCACGCCGTCGAGAAGGTTACCGGTATGGATCTGAACGGCGATGGAAGTATTGGCGAACATTCAGATGACCTGCCGGACGCAGCGCAAACGGCACAACTCCCCAAGGACGACGAGACCCTTTAGTCGTCGGGTGATTGGGCGCACAAAAGCAGGAGCAATCGGTACTGCTTTTTTTTGCGCCCTGCCACGGGCGTCCCTTGGCAATTCACGGCAAAGCCCGATTTTTGAGCCCAAGCACCTAAAATAGCCGGGTGAACCACCTCCTGAACGCCGACCTCCATTGCCATTCCGTTGTCTCCGACGGCACCCTCACCCCCGAAGCCCTGGCAGAGCGGGCCGCTGCCAACGGCGTCGAGCTCTGGGCCCTGACCGACCACGACGAGGTGGGGGGCCAACACCGCGCCGCCGCCGCCGCCAAGGCACACGGCATGCGCTACCTCTGCGGCACCGAAATTTCCGTCACCTTTATTGGGCAAACCGTGCACATCGTTGGCCTGGGTTTTGACCCCGACGATGCGGCGCTGGTGCAAGGCTTGCGCCAAACCCGTGGTGGGCGCGAAGAGCGGGCACAGGAAATGTCCGATGGACTGGCCCAAGTCGGCATTAAAGGCGCCTACGAGGGCGCGCTCAAGTACGTGGGCAACCCCGAACTGATTTCACGCACCCACTTTGCCCGCTTTCTGGTGGAAACCGGCGTATGCAAAGAGACCAATGAAGTGTTCCGCAAATACCTGACGGAAGGCAAACCCGGCTTTGTGCCGCACCGCTGGGCCAGCCTGAAAGACGCCGTGGGCTGGATCACCGGTGCCGGCGGCATGGCCATCATTGCCCACCCGGCGCGCTACAAGTTCACCCCCAACGAAGAATTTGCGCTGTTCACCGAATTCAAGGCCCTGGGCGGCGGCGGCGTGGAGGTGGTCACTGGCAGCCACTCCGCCGCAGAGTACGTCACCTACGCCGACATGGCGCGTGAATTCGGTTTGGCCGCGTCGCGCGGCAGCGACTTTCACAGCCCCGACGAGAGCCACACTGAACTCGGCACCCTGCCCCTGTTGCCCGGCAACCTGACCCCCGTGTGGGAACTATTGGCTTCGCGCATTCAATAAATCCATGGCGCAATATTTCGAACTCCACCCCGACAACCCCCAGCCCCGCCTGCTCAAACAGGCCGTAGCGATGCTGGAAAAAGGCCATATCCTGGCCGTACCCACCGACTCCAGCTACGCCCTGGTTTGCCATGTGGATGACAAGGCCGCAGCCGACAGCCTGCGCCGTATTCGGGGCGTGGACGACAGGCACCACCTGACCCTGCTGTGCCGCGATCTGAGTGAACTGGCCAACTACGCGCGGGTGGACAACGCCCAGTACCGGCTGCTCAAATCCGCCACGCCCGGGCCCTACACCTTTATCCTGGAAGCCAGCAAAGAAGTGCCCCGGCGCCTGAGCCACCCGTCACGCAAAACCATTGGCCTGCGCCTGCCCGAGCACAAAGTGCTGCAAGCCCTGCTGGAACTGCACGGCGCCCCGCTGCTGGCCACCACCCTGATCCCTGTCAACGAAACTGATCCCTTGAACGACCCGGACGAGATTCGCGCGCGTTACGAGCACAGCATTGCCGCCGTGCTGGACGCCGGTGCCTGCCCGCTGCAACCAACGACCGTAATCGACCTCACCGACGGTGTGCCCGAAGTCCTGCGCCTGGGCCGCGGCGATGTGACCCGCCTGGGCCTATAGGCCCATTCACTGCCCTACCCGAACCCTGGAACTCCCCACCGTGGACATCAATCACCTGATTCAAACCGTGGCCATTTACGCCCTACCGGTGCTGTTTGCCATCACCGCACACGAGGCTGCGCACGGCTTTGCGGCCTACCACCTGGGCGACAAAACCGCCTGGCAACTGGGCCGCGTCACCCTCAACCCGGTGCCCCACATCGACCCCGTGGGCACCATCCTCATGCCCCTGCTGCTGTACTTTGCCACCTCGGGGGCCTTCCTGTTTGGCTACGCCAAACCCGTGCCAGTGCGTTTTGGCAGCCTGCGCAACCCCAAACGCGACATGGTGTGGGTGGCCCTGGCAGGCCCCGGCGCCAACCTTTTCCAAGCGGTGTTATGGGGGGCCAGCATGTACCTGCTACACGGCATGGGCGTGAGCGAACCTTTTTTCCTCAAAATGTGCGAGGCCGGTATTTTGGTCAACGTGGTGATGTTTGCGTTCAACCTGTTCCCGCTGCCGCCACTCGATGGCGGGCGCATTCTGGTGGGCTTGCTGCCTTACCAACAAGCCGTTGCGGTATCCAAGGTCGAGCCCTGGGGGTTCTTCATCGTCATGGCGCTGGTCATCATGGGCCTGGTCAACACGCTGTGGATGCAACCCGTCATGGCACTCACTTTTGGGCTGCTCGATCTGCTTTTGTACCCGTTTGCGGCCCTGGCCCGCTAAGCTGCCCCCACTACCCTTATTTGCCTTCAGCATCCCCACCCCCATGCACCCCACCCGCTTCCTCACCGGCATCACCACCTCCGGCACGCCCCATCTGGGCAACTACGTCGGCTCCATTCGCCCCTCGGTGCGCGCCAGCCAGGCGCCGGACGTGGAAAGCTACTACTTTTTGGCCGACTACCACGCCCTGATCAAGATTGACGAACCAGCCCGCATCCAGCGCTCCACACTGGAAATTGCCGCCAGCTGGCTGGCCTGCGGACTGGATCCGCAGCGCGTGGTGTTTTACCGCCAGTCCGACGTACCCGAAATTCCGGAGCTGACCTGGTTTTTGACCTGCGTGACCGGCAAGGGCGTGCTCAACCGCGCCCACGCCTACAAAGCCGCCGTGGACAAAAACACTGCCGCCAATGCCGACCCCGATGCCGATGTGAACGTGGGGCTGTTCATGTACCCGGTGCTCATGGGCGCCGACATTTTGATGTTCAACGCCCACAAGGTGCCGGTGGGGCGCGACCAGGTACAGCACATTGAGATGGCGCGCGACATGGCCAACAGTTTCAACCACCGCTATGGCGAACACTTTGTGCCGCCCCAGGCCGTGATTGAAGAATCGGTTGCCACCCTGCCGGGTCTGGATGGCCGCAAGATGAGCAAGAGCTACGACAACACCATTCCCCTGTTCGCACCACGCGAACAACTCAAAAAGCTGATTGCCGGCATCAAGACCGACTCGCGCGCACCGGGTGAAGCCAAAGACACCGAAGGCTCGGCCCTGTTCCAGATTTACCAGGCCTTTGCCAGCGAGGCCGAAACCCAGGCCCTGCGCCAGGCCTATGCCAACGGTATTGCCTGGGGCGAGGCAAAAGATCTGCTTTTCGAGCGCATTGACCGCGAAATTGCGCCCATGCGGGACGCCTACGAAGCGCTCATCCACAACCCGGAACGCATTGAAGCCATCCTGCAAAAAGGTGCCGCCAAAGCCCGCCAGATTTCCATGCCTTTCATGGGCCGCCTGCGCCAAGCCGTGGGCTTGCGCAGCCTTGTTGGTGCGACTGCGGATGTAACCCGCACCAAAACCAGCAAGGCTGCGGTGGCGGCATTCAAGCAATACCGCGAGAAAGACGGCCAGTTTTATTTCAAACTGGTCGGCGCCCAGGGCGATGTGCTGCTGCAAAGCAGGGCCTATGCGTCACCCCAAGTCGCCGGGCAGCGCATTGCCCAGCTGCAGCAACAAGGCGACACCGCCCTGCGCGCACTGGCGAACGAACTGGAGCCGCTGGATGCTGCGGCGCACGCCGCCGTAGCCGCCACCCTGGCCGACATGGCCGCCGCCAACGCGTGATACAACACCACACGACTTTTTCAACCCACTCCCAAACCATGAAAACCATTCGCCTCAATCCCCTGGACGCCGCCTGGACCGTGACCGAATCGCGCGCCACCCCCAACCACGTCGGCGGCCTGCTGCAATTCAAACTGCCTGCCAACGCGGGCCAGAATTTCATGCGCGAAATGATGGCGGAGTTTCGCGGCCACCGCCAGTTCACACCGCCCTGGAACCTGCGCCTGCAACCCTCGTTCAGCAAAAACCCGCTGCGCAACTGGGTGCAGGACGACAACATCGATCTGGAATACCACGTACGCCATGCTGCGCTGCCCTGGCCGGGTGGTGAGCGTGAACTGGGCGAACTGGTGGGGCGCCTGCAAAGCACCCCCATCGACCTGACGCGCCCGCCATGGGAGTGCACCATCATCGAAGGCCTGGAGGGCAATCGCTTTGCGCTGTTCATCAAGATGCACCACTCGCTGATTGACGGCATCAGTGGCGTCAAACTGCTGCAGCAGGGTATGTCCACCGACCGCGAACACAGCCTGAGCCTGCCCCCGTTCTGGGCCACCGGCAAAGAACCCAAAGCCCGCCCCCCCAAGACGCATGAGGCGCTTATGCCCACCGTCACGCACGCCATTGCAGGCGCAATCGAGGACCTGCGCATGCAGGCCAACTCGATCCCCCAATTGGTCATGGCCTTTGGCAAGCTGGTCAAAAACGCCGTCAAACCGCAGCACAGCATGGCACTGCCCTTTGAGGCGCCTCTGTCGGTACTCAATGGCCGCGTGCGCGAAAAACGCCGCTTTGCCACCCAGCAGTTTTCGCTGCAACGCATGAAAGAACTGGCCCACGCGGCCGACTGCACCCTCAACGACATCGTGCTGGCCATGTGTGGCGCTGCCTTGCGCCGCTTTCTGGCCGAACGCAACAGCCTGCCCGACAAGTCGCTGACCGCAGGCATTCCGGTCTCGGTGCGCCCCAAGGACGACGAGGGTAACGGCAACGCCATCACCTTCATCGTCTCTACCCTGGGCACCGATCAGGCCGATGTGCGCACCCGCCTGGAAGCGATACGTGAATCCGTACACCGCGCCAAAGAACACGTGCAAAGCCTGCCACGCCAGGCCATGACGCAGTACACCATGCTGCTGATGGCCCCCACCATCCTGACCCTGCTCACCGGCATTGGCGGGCGCACACGGCCCATGTTCAACATCACCATCTCCAACGTGCCCGGCCCCGACAAACCGCTGTTCTTCCGCGGTGCCGAAATGGTGGCCACCTACCCGGCCTCCATCATCACCCACGGCCAGGCACTCAACATTACCTGCCAAAGCTACGCCGGGTTCATGAACTTCGGCTTTACCGGCTGCCACTCGTCCATGCCCAGCATGCAGCGCCTGGCGGTGTACACCGCCGATGCGCTGGCCGAACTGGAAGCCGCGTTTTTGCCGGGTGCCGCCAAGGCCACCAAGAAGGACGCCAAAGCGGCAAAAACAGCCAGCGCAAACAAGGCGGTCAAGGCCAGCAAGCCCCAAGCCGCGCCGGTAAAAGCCCGCACGGCCAAAGCCAGTGCCAAGCCTGCCGCCCCTTCGGCGGCGGCAAAGGCCAAGCCCGTGAAAGCCGTGTCCGCCAAACCAGCGGCGGTCAAAAAAGCACCGGCTGAAGCCGTCAGCCTGGCAACGGCTTAAGCTGCAGGGCAGCGCAGGCACTATCGTTTTGATAGCTGCTTGCGCACATCCAGCATGCGCAAATGGCCGATTTGATCCAAAAACCGGTGAACCCGGACACCACCAGACAGAAGCTCAAGGCGCTGGCCTGGTGGCTGGACAGCTCCATTCGCCTGCCCGGCGGCTTTCGCATTGGCGCAGATGCCATTGTGGGCCTGGTCCCGTTTCTGGGCGATGTGCTGGGCCTGCTGCTTTCCGGTTATATCGTGCTGCAAGCAGCCCGCTTGCGGGCGCCGCTCAGCGTGCTGGCGCGCATGCTGCTGAACATCGCGATAGAGGGTTTGATTGGCCTGGTGCCGCTGGCAGGTGATGTGTTTGATGCCGCCTGGAAAGCCAATCAGCGCAATATCAGCCTGCTGGAAGGCTACCTCGACCAGCCCGCCGCCACGGCCACCACCAGCCGGCGCCTGTTTGCCGTGCTGGCACTGGCTTGGGTCGTGTTGATGGCGGTGTTGACGGTGCTCTGCGCATTGCTTCTGCGCTGGGCCTGGAATTGTTTGATATGAAGGGCCAACCTATGCACTTGGAAACCATCCGGCTCATTGTGCTGGGTTTGTTTGTGGCTTTGCTGGGTGGCGCCGTGGTGGTGGTGCTGGAGCCGTTTGTCGTATCCATGCTGTGGGCGGGCATTTTGGCCTTTGCCTCCTGGCCTTTGTATATCCGCTTGCTGCATCTGGCCAGGGGGCGGGCCTGGCTCACCGCATTGGCCATGACGCTGTTGATGGCGGCGCTGGTGGTGGTGCCCTTGCTGTGGTTGCTGCTGCTGTTGCAGGCCGATGCGGCCGTGCTGGCCGATCATCTGGCCACCGAAATGGCGGCCGGGCGCCTGCGGGTACCGGCCTTTGTGGCCTCCTTGCCCATTGTTGGCGATGATCTATCCACGTGGCTGCAGGCCATGCTGGCCGAGCCGCAGCGCTGGAAAACGGAACTCAAGGCTTTGATCGGCAGTGTGGATGCCCATGTGTGGTCCTTGTTGGGCGGGCTTGGCAAAAACCTGATCAAACTGGGGTTTGCGCTGCTGACGCTGTTTTTTGTGTACCTGCATGGGCTGAGTCTGTTGCAGCAGGCACGCACCGCGTTGCGCAGCGTGCTGGGTGAGCGGGCCGAGGGCTATGTGCAGGCCGTGGGCGATACCACGCGGGCCGTGGTGTACGGCATTGTGCTCACCGCCATTGTGCAAGGCTTGGTGGCCGGCCTGGGGTACTGGGTGGCAGGCTTGCCGGCACCGGCCACGCTGGCCGCCGTCACGGTGCTGATTGCGTTGATTCCATTTGGCACACCGCTGGTATGGGGCTCGGCCGGGGTGTGGCTGCTATTCACCGGCCAGACCAGCGCGGGCATCGGCTTGCTGCTGTGGGGCCTGCTGGCGGTGTCGTGGGTGGACAATATTGTGCGGCCCATACTGCTGTCCAGGGCCAGCAATGTGCCTTTCATTCTGGCGCTGTTCGGCGTACTGGGCGGGCTGGCGGCTTTCGGCATGGTGGGCCTGTTTTTGGGCCCGGTGATTCTGGCCGTGGCCTTGGCGGTGTGGCGCGAATGGCTGTGACGGCACGGTGTTCGCCCAGGGTGGCACTGGTAGCGCGAGGTATTTGTGGGAGCCCCATTCTGGATCGTTTCACAGGGAACGCAGTTGGTGCTGTGCCTGCAAATGCCTTCAGGTGCACGCACTTAATTGCGCAACGCTCAAACTTGCAAATCATAGTGACAGCATATATGCTGTCACTATGATTTCAGTTGTTATCGACACCAATGTATTCGTCGCGGGTTTGCGATCGGAGGGCGGAGCATCCCGGGCTGTGCTGCGCCAGACATTGCGCGGACACTTGCAACCCTTGTTTGGAAATGCCTTGTGGATGGAGTACCAGGATTTACTGGATCGCCCGGTTTGGGGCAATGTCACCACCGCAGAAGAACGGCGACAGGTACTGGCTGCAATGGCCCAGCAGGGTCGCTGGGTTACGGTGTATTACGGCTGGCGACCCAATTTACCGGATGAGGGTGACAACCATTTGATTGAACTGGCGCTTGCCGGTGGAGCGACGATTATTGCGACCCACAATGTGCGCGACTTGCGCGGTGGCGAATTGCGTTTAGGAAACTTGCGGGTACTCACGCCCGCGCAATGCCTGGAGGAATGGAAATGAGCACCTTGACCATACGGCTGCCCGACGACACCGCGCAGCGGCTGAAATCGCTGGCGCAGAGCCGGGGCCTGAGCATGAACAAGCTGGTCGAGCAGTTAAGCGCCCATGCACTGGCGGCTTGGGACACCGAAAACCATTTCCGTGCCATGGCGGCCACGGGTGATATGCACAAAGCGCTGGCCATTCTGGACCGGCTGGACGGGGTAGACCAACAAGCACCCACGCACTGATTGACATTGAGCCCGCTCGACAGAAACTGCGCCACACGGTATCTTCATGCGACTGGAATTGCTACACAATTCATAGCTTTTCGCGCACATCCACCGTGCGCAAACGCCCTATTTGCCTTGCAAAAACCCCAGCACCCCCTGCCCCGCCCGGCGCCCGCTGGCAAAGCAGGCTTGCAGCAGGTAGCCACCCGTGGGGGCTTCCCAGTCCAGCATTTCACCGGCGCAAAACACGCCGGGTAGTTGCTCCAGCATCAGGCCCTGGTTGAGCACCTCAAATAACACGCCACCGGCGGTGCTGATAGCCTCGTCGATGGGGCGCGTGGCGGACACGGTGATGGGCAGCGCCTTGATGGCGCTAGCCAGTTGCGCCGGGTCGGCCATAGCCTCTTTGGACAACTGCTCGTACAGAATGCCGGCCTTGATGCCGTCGATGTGCAGGCGGACACTGTCACCCCGAAGTCACCGATCTGCGAGAGGTTTGGGTGCCCGCCGCAGCGCGTCAATAGCCCGAACGGACTATTGCTGCACCCACCCAATATGCTGAAATGCAATCGTTGACACGGATCTAGCCGCTAATCCCGTCTGAATGCTTCACGCATCGTTCGTACAACAGTCTGCCGCATTTGTCTGGATACCACCGCGCTTGCGTAACCCCAATCACACCAGTTCACCTTGTTAGGCAATGTTGAGCAACATGACAATTTCACCTATCGCGCATAAAGCGATCAAAACAACGGTTCAAAAAGCCAAGGAGTTGCGTCGTGTTATCAAACCGATGATGACTTTGACTACCGACAGCACACCCAGCTTCTCACAGCAAAACAATGTGTGCCGAAAACGGCAGGCTATGCAAGGATTGAGAAAGACTATGGGCCCCGCGCTGTTGACCATGGTGCTTGCATTGGTGGCGTGCGGCGGCAGCGGCGAGCCGACAACGCCTTCGCTTAAAAGTGTTGCCCTGCTGGCGGGTACGACCGACGAAGGCGGTCGTGGCGACCGTTTGGGCGAACGAACAGCGGCGCGGTTCTCGGCGCCTCAAGGCTTGGCTGCGGATGGCCAGGGCGGTCTGCTCGTCGTCGAAACGAACAACCAGAAGATCAAGCGCATCAGTGCATCTGGCGAGGTGAGCGTGCTGTTGGATATGGCGCGCTTGCCCACTTCCATCGACGCCAGCGGGCGCCAGACTCGATACGCCGACCCGGCCCAGGTGGCCGCCGGGCACGATGGCAGCGTCTATGTCGCTGCGCAGCAGATGGCCTGGACAGATTCCGTCGGGTCCGGTGCAGACCAGGGTGTGCAGACGCCGGAGAGCTGGGTGGTGCTGCGCGTGGGTGCCGACGGTACCACGACTGTTTTTGCCAATCCGCTGAAGCAGTCCGGCCCGCCGCTGGATCCCGGGAAAGTGGCGGGCGGGCTGGTGATTGACCGGCGCGGCGAATTGTGGCTGGCCGACCGGACGCGTTGCGCCATTCGCCGGATCGACGGCAACGGCCACATCAGCACCGCGGTCGAGAGCTTCACGCGGCCCGACGGGTCCCCATGCCGCGGCTTCGACGATTTCAACTATGGTGTGACTTGGCTGGCGCTCGATGACCAGGACAACCTGGCGTATGGCCTGACCAACGGCGAAGTACGGCGCCGCAGCGCAGATGGCACGGAGCCGGCGCGCGCCCTGGGCAGGGTCGCGCCCAACTACCTGGGCGGCGCTACTTTCGAGGCCGAAGGCCGTTTGCTTGTGACAGACCCCAACGGCCACCGTTTGCTGGCCCTGCTGCCTGACGGCACGCAAACCGTTCTGGCCGGCAGCGCCCAGAAAAGCGACAGCATCGATGGCCCATTCGCAGAGGCCCGCTTCGACAGCCCGGTAGGTATGGCGCGCGACACGCTGGGCAATACCTACGTGACCGATGCCGGCGCACACACCATACGTCGACTGTCGCGGGACGGCCAGGTCTCGACCTGGGCCGGCAGAGCGCCGCAGGCCGGTTTTGCCGATGGGCCGGCTGCCAGCGCACGTTTCGGTCAATACGGACTTGCGGTGACCGAGGCTGCCGGCTCCGTGCTGGTGGCCGACTCTGGCAACGCCGTGCTGCGGCGCATTGCTGGCGGCGTTGTGAGCACCTGGGCCGGGGTCGTCGGCGAACGGGGCACAGCGGATGGCGGGCCGGGGGTCGCCCGGCTGGAATATCCCTCCGCCATCACCGCCAGCGCCGACGGCACGGTCTACGTTGGCGACTACCAACGCTTGCGCCGGATCACGCCGCAGGGGCAAGTCAGCACCGTGGCCCTTGTGCCTGGCCCTGAGGGTGTATTGGCGCTCCAGACCGGTGCAAGGGGCTCGCTCTACGCCGCCACCGGCGGCTCTGCTTACGGCTTTGACAGCGGCTTCAGCTTCTTCACCATCCGCCGTATGAACCCCGACGGACAGTGGCAAACGCTGTTTCCCACCAACGATCCAAGGCAGCCCGTCATCGCTGCAGCCTGCGAGGCTAGCCTCCTGCCCGCCGGATTGGCCGTGGATGCCCACGATGCGGTCTATTTCACCCTCGGCAATGCGGTGTTGAAACTGCCGACAGACGGCCCGCCCAGCGTCTTCGCGGGTGATCTGAAGGCGGCCGGTGCGGACGATGGTATAGGCGCCGCAGCGCGTTTTTCCAGTCCCACTGGTCTGACTTTCGACACCGCTGGCAATCTTTACGTCGCCGACAGCGCCAACCACACCGTGCGCCGCATCGGCCAGGATGGCACCGTCAGTACCGTGCTGGGCCGTGCCGGTCAGGCAGGGATCGTTCTCGGCGCAGCACCAGCGGGCCTGGACACTCCCTACCGAGTCGCCTGGACCGCTGACGGTCTGCTAGTGGTATCAAAGCAGGCCGTGCTGATTGCGACGACGAAATAGCAGCCCGTTGACTGTGCAAGCTTCGAATCAGTATTTGTCGAGTATCACTCTCATTTTTATAGCAACCTCCCTTACTCCGACAAGCGCAAACGCCCCTTTTTGCCTTGTAAAAACCCCAGCACCCCCTGCCCCGCCCGGCGCCCGCTGGCAAAGCAGGCTTGCAGCAGGTAGCCACCCGTGGGGGCTTCCCAGTCCAGCATTTCATCGGCGCAAAACACGCCGGGCAGTTGCTCCAGCATCAGGCCTGGCGTGAGCACCTCGAACAGCACACCACCGGCGGTGCTGATGGCCTCGTCGATGGGGCGCGTGGCGGCCACGGTGATGGGCAGTGCCTTGATGGCGGCGGCCAGTTGCGCCGGGTCAGCCATAGCCTCTTTGGACAACTGCTCGTACAGAATGCCGGCCTTGATGCCGTCGATGTGCAGGCGGCTTTTGAGGTGGCTGGACAACGAGCGACTACCGCGCGGGTGGCTGACCTCGGCGAGCACCTTTTCCAGCGGTATGTCGGGCAGCAAGTCCAGGTGGAAGGTGGCGCTGCCGCTGCGGATGATGGCGTCGCGCAGCAGGCTCGAAGCCGCGTACACCAAGCTGCCTTCCACCCCCGTGGCGGTGGCCACAAACTCGCCCTTGCGCGCAAACTGCACGCCCTGCGCGCTGCGCAGGCTGATGGCAACCGATTTGAACGGCTGACCGGCAAAGCGGCTGGCAAAGTGCGCGCTCCAACCGCCTGCCACGTCAAAGCCGCAGTTGGCGGGCAGCAAGGGGGCGACGGCCACACCGCGCTGGACCAGCAGCGGCACCCAGGCGCCGTTGGAGCCCAGGCGGGCCCAGCTACCGCCGCCCAAGGCCAGCACGACGGCGCGGGCGCGCACCTGGACCGGGCCTTGGGGGGTATCGAAACACAGGGTCTGCACAGACGTCGCTGCAGAGGTTGCCTCAGCGGGGATGGCCGTTGCACTGCCGGATACGTCACCGGGTGCGCTGATGCCCGCCGTAGCCGCATCCGCCAACGGCGCTGCCCAGCCGGTCCAGCGGTGGCGCATGTGGAATTGCACGCCACTTCCTGATGCGGCACCAGCGGGATGGCGCAGGCGGTGCAGCCAGGCGCGCAACAGCGGCGCGGCTTTCATGTCCTTGGGAAACACGCGCCCGGAGGTGCCGACAAAAGTCTCCACACCCAGCCCCAGCGCCCAGGCGCGCACGGCACCGGCGTCAAAGTCGTGCAACAGGCCTTCGATGGCTTCGCGGCGCGCGCCGTAGCGCCCGGCAAAGGTGTCGGCGCTTTCGGAATGGGTGAGGTTGAGCCCGCCCTTGCCGGCCAGCAAAAACTTGCGGCCAATGGAGGGCATGGCGTCATACAGGTGCACGCCCACACCGGCGTCGCTGAGCACTTGTGCGGCCATCAGGCCGCCCGGGCCGCCACCGATAACAACAACGGGCAAGGTGGAGGGGTTTTCAGAAGTCATGCGGGGGGTAATTCAATCAAAGTGCCAGCGGCGGTCAAAAAGCGGCGCGCACGACGTGGCCGGGTTGGGCCCGCTCGACGGCTGCGCGGTAGGTTTGCAGCTGCACGCGCAAGGCGGTTTGCAGCTGGGGTTGGGGGGCGGATTTGTAGTCCAGCACCCACCATTGTCCCTGATCAACCGAACCGGCCGACGTAGCCGACATACCAGCGGTGGCCAGGGCGTTGTGCGGGTCATGGCTACCCTGCATCGCCGCCCCCCCGGGCTGTGCCTGTGCGGACGCAGCCATGCGGCGCTGCACCAGCCGATCGATGCGCAGCACGCGGCCCTGGTGGACTACGGCCACTTCGTTGCCCTGCCAAGCCAACTGACTGGCGTCCCAGGCCCAGGCGCCCTCGCCTTGCACAATGCTGTCGGCCATGGCCTGGGCCTGGGCCATGGCAGCGCTGTCCAGCGCAAACTCCTGCGCCACGCGCTCGCACTGGGCGGGCGGCCAGCGGCCAGCCGTCTCGGCTGTGGCTTGCGGCGGCACATAACGCTCCAACAAGCGGTGCATGGCTTGGCCGATGCGGGATTCCAAGCTGTCGGCCTCGGTGGCTGCTTGGGTTTGCGCAGCGGACGCTGCTTCGACCAACTGCGCACCCACCTCTGCGCTGGCGTCGGCGCGCCCAGCCATGTTGTTCGCTATTGTTTTTATAGCTGCTTGCGCACGTTCTGCGGGCGCAAAAGGCATATTTGGCAATGAAAGTATTGTGCACTCGTCAACGTCCACCACGGCACCGGAATCAGGTGCGGCGCCGTCCACCGGGGCCACACACGGCGCGGGCTCTGCGTGGGGCTGCAGGCGCTGCCACCAGCTACCGGGGCTGCCAATGTGCGGCGCCATGCTGGACAGCACCAGGGTGTGCTGGGTGCGGGTGAGCGCCACGTAGAGGGCGTTGAGTTCTTCGCGGCTGCGCGCCATCTGCTCCTGCGCCAGAGCATCTTTGACACAAGCGGGTGGTTTGGATTCGCTGGCCAAAAACACCAGGCGCTGCGGGTAGGCGGCCTCGCCCGGCCAGTCCACCAGCGTGCCCATGGTTTGCGCCTTGGTGGCTTCGCCGTCGGTATCGAGCATCAGCACCAGCGGCGCCTCCAAGCCCTTGGCGCCATGGATGGTGAGCAGGCGCACCGCCAGGGCCTCGGCACGCACCGGGGCCCGAATGCCGCCAGCACGCAGGGCGCGCACCAGCCCATAGGCGGTGGTGTAGCGCCCTCCGTCCACCTGCAAAGCCGCCGCCAGCAGCGCACGCAAGTTGGCCAACACGCTGTCGCGCTGGTGGGGCAAGGTGGCTGCGGCGTACCGGGCCAGCACGTCGCCGTGGTGGTAGATGGCGCTGAGCGCGTCGTGCGGTGGCAGGCTGCCTACCCAGCCCTTCCAGAGGGCCAGGGTGGCACCGGCCTGGGCCAAAGCCGGTGGCAAATCGGTCGCAGTTTGCAGCACCTGCAGCCAGGGTATGGGCCCGTTGGCCGCGCCCGTTGCGGTGCTGGCGGACCCCGGCGCAAGCGCAGCGGCGGTGCCTGCCTGCTGGGACTTGCCAGCCACATCGGAACTATCGGTAGAGCCTACCGGGTTTGCCGCAGCTTGCAGCGCGCGCTGGCACAACACCAGTTGCACCAGGTCGGCGTCGCTGACACCAAACAGCGGCGACTTCAAGGCGCGGGCCAAGGACAGGTTGTGCGCGGGCGACACCAGCACATCCAGCAAGCCAATCAGGTCCTGCACTTCGGGCATGTCGGCCAGCTCGTTCTTCTCCGGCTGCTGGGCCGGGATGCGCAGCGTGGCCAGCTCGGCCTGCATGAGGCCCAGCCGCTCGCGTTTGCGGGCCAGCACCATCACGTCCTGCGGCTGCAGGCCGGTGGTTTGCAGGTATTGCGCGAGCCAGCGCGCGGCCTGGCGGCATTCCAGTGTTTTGCGGGTCTCTTCGGCAATCTGGCGCGGCTGGGTGAGTGAATCGCGCCACACCGGTTCGGGCGGCACATCGGTATAGGTACTGGCAAGTGCAGCGGAATTGTCAGCAAGGCGTTCCGCGCTATCGGCATCCAGTGGGGCGTCACCCGTCGTTGCGGTGGCGTCGCGCTCGATCCGGGGCAATTGGTAAATGTGCCCCGCCGTCGTCGATTCGGTGCTGTGGGCGCGGTAGCCCTCAAATTGACCTTCCGACTGCGCATCGACCATCACCTGATTGACCAGGCCAATGATGGCCGGTGCATTGCGCCGCGTGTGGTCGCAGGCCAGCACATCGCCACCCAGGGTTTGCACCACAAAACGCTGCGCCGCTTTGAACACCTGCGGCTCGGCACGGCGAAAGCGGTAAATGCTTTGCTTGGGGTCGCCCACCACAAACACGCTGGGGGCGCTGCCCGCACCACCATAACTATCGAGCCAGGCGCTCAGGGCCTGCCATTGCAGCGGGTTGGTGTCCTGAAATTCGTCAATCAGCAGGTGGCGCACGCGGGCGTCCAGGCGCTCTTGCACCCAGCCACTCAGCACCTCGTCGGTCATCAGCGCCAGCGCGGCGCGCTCCAGGTCGCCCATGTCGATCCAGCCGCGCTCGCGTTTGAGCTGGGCGTATTCCTCTACCAATATGCGGGTCAGACGCGCCATGCGCTGCTGGTGCAGCCAGGCCTGGTGCTGGGCTTGTGCATCCAATACACGCATCACACAGTCCTGCGCCTGGCGCACGGTGTCAATACCGGCCAACTTGTCGCTGAACTTGCGTGGTGTGCCTTTTTGCGTCAGCAAGGCGTCGATGGTGCCTTGGGCGTCATCCTTGGAGACGGCCTGCTCCAAATCCGTACCACCCTTGATGCAGGTGGCCAGTGTGGACGCGCCCAGCGCGCGCGCGGCGTCCAGCAACAGCGTGCGCACCGATAGTGTTTCCAGCAGCGCAAATGGGGTGTCCACCGCCGCAAACTCCGGGTACTGGCTGGCAAAGGTCTGCACCGAGGCATCAACAATGCCTTGGGCATCGGCCAGCGCAAACTCCACGCGTTTATCCAGAGCGGACTGCAGCGCCTTGTGGGCTTGAAAGCGCCCAAAGGTGGCGACAGCGGTCAGGTAGTCGTCGCGGGCGCTGGCATCCAGCGCCACGCGGCTTTGAAAACGCGGCCAGGTTTGCTCCACCGCTTTGGCATCGTTTTCCAGCAGCTCGTAATGCGTGGGCAAGCCTAAATCCGCCAGGGCCTGCAGCGGTGCACTGCGCACCAAGGCCGCAAACCAGCTGTGGAAGGTGCGTATCTGCACGGCGCGGCCGCTGTGCAGCAGCGTGCTGTGCAACTGGCGCAGCGTATGCAACTGCGCAGCAGTCGGCTCCATGGTTACGCCGCGGTGCAGCAACTCCTGGCGCAGTTCAGCGTCACTCTGGTGGGCAAACTGGTGCAGCCATTCCTGCAGGCGCTGGCGCATTTCACCGGCGGCTTTTTTGGTGAAGGTGATGGCCAAAATCTCGTGCGGCGCCACGCCTTCCAACAAGGCACGCACCATGCGCGACACCAGCATCCAGGTTTTTCCGGCACCCGCACAGGCCTCCACCGCCACGCTGCGCCGGGGGTCGCAGGCAATGGCGTAAAAGCGTTCGCGCGCCACGGTGGCGCCGTTGTGCTCGAACGCGGCCAATGTTGTGTGCGTACTCATGCGGCCCTCCAAAAGTCTTTGCGGCACAGGCCACGCGCCTGGCAAAAGTCGCATGCCGAGCCCTCGCCCAACGCGGGCATGGGTTCGCCCTGCCCGATGCGCCCCAAGTCGTCCAGAATGCCGTCGATGAGGGCATCGCGCGCCTGTACCAACTCGGTCTGGTAATAGTCTTTGGTGCCGTCTCGCTCGCCCACGTTCACGTAGGCACCTTGCACGGTGTCGTCGGGCAACAGGGCGGCGTAGAAAGCCATTTGGGTGTCTTCCAGCGGCTCTTTGATGCGCTGGGCGGTGCGGCTGGCATTCTCGGTTTTGTAGTCCAACACCAGCGTGCTGCCGTCTGCCAGACGGTCGATGCGGTCAATGCGACCCACCAGTTGCACCGAGCCCAACGGCTGGGTGTGGGCGGTCTCGGCGCTGGCAAACTTGGCGCCGCTCGCAGAGTGCTTGGGCAACCAGCGCAGGTAACCATCGCGCACGGCGGGCCAGGCGGCGGCGAAGGGCAAAAACTCGCCCTCGGCCAGGCCCATGGCCGCCGTGGTGGCGTCCGCAGCGGCCTGCAGCAAGGCGTGCGGGTCGGCGGCATCGGGGCGCTCCAACGCGGCCCAAGTCTCGTGAAAGCGCCGGAGCACATCGTGCAGCCACAGGCCAAAGTCGCGCTTGTCGACGCTGGCATCCAACTCGTCCACCGGCTGCAGGCCCAACTGGCGCAGGGCAAAAAATCGATAAGGGCAGGTGCGCAAATCGTCATACGCACTGGCCGACAACTGCGTGACGGGCAGCAAGTGGCCCTGCGGTTCGGGGCGCGGCACGGGTGCATAGACCAGCGGGCGCGACACACGGGGGTCACGAGCCTGCAGCTTGGCAGTGGGCACACCCGGCACACCCGCTGGGGCCAACGCGGGCTGCGCTGCACACCCTGCCTGTGCTGCCTGTGCTGCCTGTGCTGCATGAGCTGCATGAGCAAACTGCGCCTGCTGGGCCATTTGCACCAGTGCGCTGGGCAACACGGTTTCGCCGGTGTCATCACTCTTGCGCCATAGCACATCGCAATACGGGGTTTGCAGTGCGTGCTGCCACACCGTCAGGGTCACGGCCTGCAGTTCGTCGCGGCTGGGCAGTCCCAGCGCGGCACGCTGCGCGGCCGTCCAGCCACCGGGTGGCGCGGGCGCGGGGGGCAGGCGCACCTCGTCACAACCGGCTAACACCAGTGCGGCAAACGGGCGCGCCAGCATCTGGCTCATGGGAAGAAAAACCACCTGTTCATGGGCGGGATACGGCGGCGAAAAACTGGCGCCCTCCAGGGCCTGGTTGGCCCAGGCAGTGAACTCGGCCAGGTCCATGCGCCGTGCGCTCCACAACGCCTGTGTGAGCAAATTGCTCCATGCTGGCAGTGGCGGCTCGGTCAAGCGCAAGGCCGCCACAACGGCCTGACCGGCGCCATCGGTCTGCAAGCCCTCCCACACACCGCTGGACTGCAGGGTGGCACGTAAGCGCTCTAGCCACTCCACCAGCGTGTGGCTGCCTTGCAGCGGCTCGCGCAGGGCGTTGGCCTGCCCATAGGCCTGTGTGGCCATGGCGGATTTTTTCAGCGCTGCGCCCATGCCCGCGCTGCGCCAGTCGCGCGCCTTGTCGCGGCGTAAAGCAGTCTCCAATGCGGGCAATACAGCAGCCAGCACAGGGGTGCCTTTGAGCCAACCCAGCACAGCGTCGCCGGAGGCATTCCACACCGCAGCTTTCAGCGTACCCATCACCTGCGCCCCGGCGTGACTGGTGGAGAGCTTCCAGCCAGTCTCGTCGCGAATCTGCACGCCCGCACTCTCCAGCATTGCGCGCACCCGCCGCGTCAGGGCCCGGTCGCTGGACACCAGCGCCAGCGGATACCGCCCGGCGGCAATGTGCTGGATCGCGCAGGCTGCGCTGCGCTGGGCTTCGTCTTCGGCGTCCAGGCAGGCGTGCCAGGCAATGGCGCCTGGAAACACATCCCCAGGCGCTGCGTTGTTGTCCTGGATCTCTGCGTCCGCGCGCGCCAACCGGCTGTGCGCCGCAATGTCCGCCTCTCCATCACCCCCGGCGACGGGTGCTGCTAACGTCAGGCTGTGCATGCGCGCACCCCACGCCGCTTGCATGGCCGGTAGCAGGGGGTTGGCCGCAAAGCCCTGCACCACCAGCAGGCAGTCAATGTCCGCCTGCACGCTGGCATCGAACAACACATCACTGGCGTAATCGGACTGGGTCGCCCACTCCACCGCAATACGGGCGACGGCGGCCTCCAGCGCCAGTGCCGAACTTTCCATGCCCAGTACCGCTGCGCTGCGTGCACCGTGCGCCCATTGCGCCCGATCGGACGGCGCACAGGCGGCGGCCAGGGGCGCCAACTGGTGTGCGGCTTGCACCAGCAAACCGGCCAGGGCATCCTGTTGCGCGCCCAGCCCGGCGCTGCGCAACAGGGCCTTGGCCGTGAGGGTATCGAGCGCCATGTCCAAGGCAATGTCGGTCGCGCCCGGGGCAAAACCACCTCTGCCTGTACTCCAGTTTTGCGTGGTCTCAAACTGGGGGGCAAAGCCGTCGGGGTAACACTGCACCCACAAGCGCACCGCCAGCGGCAGAAGTTGCGCATACGGTAGCAACACCAGCGTGCGGGCCGGATGGGCGCCGCGTGCAAGCATGGCCGCGTGGACGCGTGGCAGCAGTCCGTGCACGGGATGCGCCCACAGCGCCACCGCAGGATGGTCCAGGGGCAATGGCCCGGTGTGGCCAATGGGGGGATCGTTTGGAGGATCGTTTTTGCCTATGCGGCTCATAGCGTTTGCCGCGCTGCAGCGGCCTTGGTTTCTGTCACAATGGCCGCAACTTTAGCTTCTAGCCAACTTTTCGAGGATATTCCATGGCCAGCGCCCTGATCAAACACGTAACCGACGCCACCTTTGAAGCCGACGTGCTGCAATCCACACAACCCATTTTGGTGGACTACTGGGCCGAATGGTGCGGCCCCTGCAAGATGATTGCCCCCATTCTGGACGAAGTTTCCACCGATTACGAAGGCAAGCTCAGCATCGCCAAAATGAACGTGGACGAAAACCGCGAAATCCCTGCCAAATTTGGTATTCGCGGCATTCCCACCCTCATGCTGTTTAAAGACGGCCAACTCTCCGCCACTAAGGTCGGCGCCCTGAGCAAGGCCCAATTGATCGCCTTCATTGACCAGCAATTGGCTTGATGAAGTGCCCGTGACCGTAGTGGTTCCCCTAATGGGCGAAACGCATTACGGTCACTTTTTCCTGTCATAATCACCCCCGTTCACCGGCTATATCCAGAAAGTCGGTTCCGTTTTCACGGTTAAGAACACCGCGGCAGTCGACCCGACATGCCTCCCCCTCTCCCTGAATTGCTTCACACCCGAATTCTTCGGTCTATTCCCCCCACGGGATCATTTCCATGCACTTAAACGAACTCAAAGCCCTGCACGTTTCCGAAGTCTTGAAGCAGGCCGAAGAGCTTGAAATTGAAAACACCGGGCGCATGCGCAAGCAGGAGCTAATGTTTGCCATCATCAAGAAGCGCGCCCGCACGGGTGAACAAATCATTGCGGACGGCGTGCTGGAAATTCTGCCCGACGGTTTTGGCTTTTTGCGCAGCCCCGACACCAGCTACACCGCGTCTACAGACGACATCTACATCAGCCCCAGCCAGGTGCGCCGCTTCAACCTGCACACCGGCGACATGATCGAAGGCGAAGTGCGCACCCCCAAAGACGGTGAGCGCTACTTTGCCCTGAACAAGCTCGACAAGGTCAACGGTGGCCCGCCCGAAGGCAACAAACACAAGGTCATGTTCGAAAACCTGACGCCCCTGTTCCCCAAGGAGCAAATGAAGCTGGAGCGCGACATCAAGGGTGAAGACAACATTACTGGCCGCGTGATCGACATCATTGCCCCCATCGGCAAAGGCCAGCGCGCCCTGATCGTGGCGCAGCCCAAGAGCGGCAAGACGGTGATGATGCAGCACATTGCACATGCCATTTCGGCCAACTACCCCGAGAGCTACCTGATGGTGCTGCTGATTGACGAGCGCCCTGAAGAAGTGACCGAGATGCAGCGCACCGTCAAGGGCGAGGTGATTGCCTCCACTTTTGATGAACCCGCCGCCCGCCACGTGCACGTGGCTGAGATGGTGATTGAGCGTGCCAAACGCCTGGTCGAGTTGAAAAAAGACGTGGTGATTCTGCTGGACTCCATTACCCGCTTGGCCCGTGCTTACAACAACGTGGTGCCATCCGCCGGCAAGGTGCTGACCGGTGGTGTGGACGCCAACGCCCTGCCGCGCCCCAAGCGCTTTTTGGGTGCGGCCCGCAATGTGGAGGAAGGCGGCAGCCTGACCATCATCGCCACGGCACTGGTCGATACCGGCAGCCGCATGGACGAGGTGATCTTTGAAGAATTCAAGGGTACCGGCAACAGCGAAATCCACCTGGACCGCCGCCTTTATGAAAAGCGCGTATTCCCCTCCATCCAGCTCAACCGCAGCGGTACCCGCCGCGAGGAATTACTGCTGCAGCCCGAAATTTTGCAAAAAACCCGCATCCTGCGCCAGTTCCTCTACAACATGGACGAGATCGAGTCCATGGAGATGGTGTTGAAGCAAATGCGCGCCACCAAGAACAATAGCGAGTTCTTTGACATGATGCGCCGGGGCGGATAAGCCTTCAAGTCGCATCGGCATAGGGGGCCTCCATTGTAGGAGGCGCCCCTGCCACACCACCCGGCATGCGGGTCCGCACCGGGCGGTTCGAGAGTTTGAGGTCATGACAGTCGCGGTAGTCCCAGTGCATCAAAGTAGGCAATGGTCAGCACGCAATTGAGCAGCATGGCACTATTGCGCCACCAGCGGTGGCAGTTTCCTGCCACCTGCTTGGCGACATCTTGCGATGCCCCCAGCACCATGAGCTCCCGATAGATCACCCTGGGCCTTTTCCAGTGCTTGAGCTGGATCGCACGCAATCGGTGGCGCAGCCACTCGTCCAGCTCGCCAGACCTTTGGCGTTTGCGCCATCCCGAAGTACGCTTTCCAGCCCAGCAGGTAGGGCCGCAGTTTCTGCACCACTTGCGCCATACTGCGTGCGCCCGAGCGGCGCGTGAGTTGCCGGATGCGGGCCTTGAAGTTGTCCAGCGCCTTGTAGGCCACCGCACATTTGACTTCGCTGCCCTTGGCCTCCCACAGCGCGTAGCCCAGGAATTTGCGTCCGAAGGCGCTGTCTACCGCGCTTTTGGCTTCGTTGATCTGGAAGCTTCAAGCCCGTGTAGAGCTTCCTGAGGTAGGCCATCACCCGTTCACCTGCGCGTTGGCTGCCCACATAGACGTTGCAGTCGTCGGCGTAGCGCGCGAAGCTGTAGCCCCGCACCTCCAATGCCTTGTCCACTTCGTCCAGCAGCACATTGGCCAGCAGTGGGGACAGTGGCCCGCCCTGAGGCGTACCCAGATGGCGATCGACCACCACCCCACCATCCATGATCCCGGCGTTGAGGTACGCACGCACCAGCCGGATCACTCCAGCGTCGTCGATGCGTCTCTTGAGCCTGTCTATCAGGATGTCGTGGTTGACCCGGTCAAAGAATTTGGCCAGGTCTACGTCCACCACCACGCGTTTGCCCGATTGGACGAACTTGCGCGCAGCATTGACCGCGTCGTGTGCTCGTCTGCCGGGACGAAACCCGTGGCTGTGGGTGCTGAAGGTGGGGTCGATCAGGGGTTGTAGCACTTGCAGCAGTGCTTGCTGGATCAGCCGATCCAGTACCGTGGGGATGCCCAGCTCGCGCTGGCTCCCGTCGGGTTTGGGGATCATCACTTTGCGTACCGGACTGGGCCGGTAGCATCCTGTCAGCAGCACTTGACGGATTTCGGGCCAGCTCTGGCGTATGACCTGGGCGGTTTGCTCGATGTCGAGTCCGTCCACCCCGGCTGCGCCTTTGTTGGCTTTGACCCGCTTCCACGCTGTTTGCAGGTTCTGTCTCGTCAGCGCTTTCTCCAGCAGGCCACCAGTGCCTGCCTTTTGACTTTGCCGACCCTGTGGCCGGGTGCTCATGCAACGTACCTCCGGTTTCGTCGCTGGCAGTGTCTGGCCCGGCTTCACCGTGCCGCCTTCCTGCCCGCCCAGGTTGCCCTGGCTTCTGACGCATGACCTTGCAGCTTTGCATGTCTTCAGTCACTCACTCTCGTTCGGTCCTTCTCTCTTGCCTTGTGGCCTCAGCGGCCCCGGCTCCAGCTACTACGACCTCTGCTGACTTCTCGCTCCAGCAATGCCGTCGCCCTTTCAGGCGTGAGGCGAGATCTCCCCAGGTAAGAACGCACACCTTCATCGCACAACCGCCGCATTTACGCCGCCCAAGCCTTGGTCACAAGAGCTTTGTGGTTTCATGCCCACTCCCCCTGCTTGGCAACGCCTTCTATGCGGTTCTTGTCCATCGGCTCACGATTTACGCTCCACACTTCCTTCCCACGCTCGGTCGCCCTTACGCAGTTGTGCTTCACTTTGCTCACTGTGACCAGCTCGCAGCGGGACTTTCACCCGCAGGTGTGCGCCCATGCTGGGCGCACACAGCAAAGGCCGCCTGAATAGGCGGCCTTTTTTATGCCAAATTGGCCGCTAGCGCCCGATAAATTTGCGTGAGCAGCTATCAATTTCGTAGTCATTGAGGTGGCAATGTTTTCCGTTGTGTCGGCCCCGTGTACTGCACATTGCCAATGCGGCGCGGGTTTTCCAAAAGCGGAGATCCGATAATGCCTGCCAACCAGGTTTGAACACCTCTTTTTTGGATACCCCATGGAAATCAAAGTCAATTTTCTCGACAAGCTTCGTCTGGAGGCTAAGTTCGATGATTTCACGGTGGTGGCCGATCAGCCTATCCGCTACAAAGGTGATGGCTCTGCGCCGGGACCTTTCGATTACTTTTTGGCCTCGTCGGCCTTGTGTGCGGCCTACTTTGTGAAGTTGTACTGCAACACGCGCAACATCCCTACCGATCAGATCCGCCTGTCGCAGAACAACATTGTCGATCCCGAAAACCGCTACCAGCAGATTTTCAAGATTCAAGTGGAGTTGCCAGCAGATATCTCCACCAAAGACCGCGAGGGAATTTTGCGCTCCATTGAGCGCTGCACGGTGAAGAAGGTGGTGCAAACCGGGCCTGAGTTTGTCATAGAAGAAGTCGAGAGCATCGATGCCGATGCCCAGTCTCTGCTGGCGCTGAAGCCCAACCCAGAGGCATGCACCTATAGCGCGGGCAAGGATCTGCCGCTGGAGCAAACCATCGCCAATATGTCAGGTGTTGTGGCGGCCTTGGGCATCAAGATTGAAATTGCCTCGTGGCGCAACTTGGTTCCCAACGTGTGGTCGCTGCATATCCGCGACGCGCACTCGCCGATGTGTTTTACCAATGGCAAGGGCGCCACCAAGGAAAGCGCGCTGGCGTCGGCCTTGGGCGAATACATTGAGCGACTGAGCTGCAATCACTTCTACACCCACCAGTTCTGGGGTGAGGACATTGCCAACGCCGCGTTTGTGCATTACCCCAATGAGCGCTGGTTCAAGCCCGGGCGCAAAGACGCGCTGCCCGTCGGAATACTCGACGACTACTGCCTGCAAATTTACAACCCCGATGGTGAGTTGCGTGGGTCGCATCTGGTGGACACCAACTCCGGCAATGTCAAACGCGGCATCTGTTGCTTGCCGTATGTGCGGCAGTCGGATGGCGAGGTGGTGTACTTTCCGACGAACCTGATCGACAACCTGTTCCTCAGCAACGGCATGAGTGCCGGCAATACGTTGGCCGAAGCACAGGTGCAATGCCTGTCGGAAATTTTTGAACGGGCGGTCAAACGCGAAATTCTGGAAGGCGAAATCGCACTACCGGATGTGCCGGACAAGGTGCTGGCGAAATTTCCCGGCATTCTGGCTGGCATTGCGGAACTGGAAAATCAGGGTTTTCCGGTGTTGGTAAAAGACGCATCGCTGGGCGGAAAATTCCCCGTGATGTGCGTCACCTTGATGAACCCGCGAACCGGCGGCGTGTTTGCATCTTTCGGTGCGCATCCCAGCCTGGAGGTGGCTCTGGAGCGCAGTTTGACCGAATTGCTGCAAGGGCGCAGTTTTGAAGGCCTGAACGATTTGCCTCGGCCGACCTTTGAGAGCAACGCCGTGACGGAGCCCAATAACTTTGTTGAGCACTTTATTGATTCCAGCGGTGTGGTGTCGTGGCGCTTTTTCAGTGCCAAAGCGAATTTTGATTTTGTGGAGTGGGATTTTTCCGGCCAGGGCACCAACTCCAATGCCATGGAGGCCGCAACCTTGTTCGGCATTCTCGAAAGTCTGGGCAAAGAAGCGTACATGGCGGTGTATGACCAACTCGGCGCAACCGCCTGTCGCATCCTGGTGCCGGGGTATTCCGAAATTTATCCGGTCGAAGATTTGATTTGGGATAACACCAACAAAGCGCTGGCGTTCCGTGCCGATATCTTGAATTTGCACCGCCTGGATGATCGCAGCCTGAAGGCACTGCTCCAACGGCTGGAAGAGAGCGAGCTCGACGATTACACCGACATCATCACCTTGATCGGCATCGAATTTGACGAGAACACGGTCTGGGGTCAACTCACGGTTCTGGAGTTG
Organism: Candidatus Aalborgicola lynettensis; assembly: GCA_016719405.1. Classification (GTDB taxonomy): domain Bacteria; phylum Pseudomonadota; class Gammaproteobacteria; order Burkholderiales; family Burkholderiaceae_C; genus Allorhodoferax; species Allorhodoferax lynettensis. The sequence continues at coordinate 32,143 of JADJZE010000001.1, read as the reverse complement.
AAGCTGCTGGTCCAGCTGGCCTTGAAGCAATTTGAAGCCGCGCACGATCTGGTTGGCGCCTTCCTGCAGTACAACGAAAACACGGTCGAGCGCGGATTGTTCTACCAAGCCTTGAATGTGGTGCTGGAGGTGCAGCTCGACGATGACCTGGAACTGGCCGATTACGAGGAAAATTTCCGCCGAATGTTTGGCAACCCGCGGATGGATGCGGTACTGGGGTCGGTGGACGGCAGCGTGCGCTTCTTCGGTTTGACGCCCACCAGCATGCAACTGGAAGGGCTCGATCGGCACCAGCGTCTTATTGACAGCTACCAAAAACTGCACAAGGCGCGGGCCATGGCCGCCTGATTCAGATTCGAGGCCCCACGTCGGCTGTGGCCGATAGCGGGCCCGATGAAGGCGCCAAATGACGGAATCTTGTCGCAGCCGCAAACAGTTATATAATCGGCGGTTTCGCGAAAAGTACGCTGGATAGGCTGGCGCGGCTATCGCAACTGATGGAGAGAGATATGAAAGAAGGCATTCACCCTAACTACCGCGACGTGTGTTTTCAGGACATGTCCAACGGTTTCAAGTTTGTGACCCGTTCTTGCGCCAACGCCAAGGAAATGATCAAGATGGAAGACGGCCGTGAGCTGCCATGGATCAAGCTGGATACCACCAGCGAGTCACACCCTTTCTACACTGGCACACAAAAATCCGTGGACAACATGGGTGGCCGCGTGGAGCGCTTCCGCAACCGCTTCGGCAAGACCACAGCCAAATAATTCGCAGTCAGGTCTTGGCCTGAACCACCCAGAATATAGGCAGACAGGGTTTCCTGGGCTGCCTATATTTTTGTCTGTACATTACTGACGTATTTTTCACCCAATCTCTCAGTGAACCTGCCAACCCCCGCCATCGTTACCCAGGCCGGCGCCAGACGTTTTCCGCGTTGGGCATTGCTGATGATTTGCCTGGCCTATCTGTTGGCCGGTTTTATAGGAAGGACGCCTGAAAAAGTGCCGACATGACTGCCCTGGGTTACATGGCAGAGTTGGTACAAGGAACGTCAAACTGGCTCACACCCACGTTGATGGGCATACCAGTCGACAACCCTGCCGTTCTGCCTTATTGGCTCGGTGCCTGGGCGATGCAATGGACCCCGAACTGGATAGCCGCCGATTTTGCCGCCCGCATTCCTTTTGCCGGATTATTGATTCTGGCCATGTTGGGCACATGGTACGGCACGTATTACCTCGCACGCAGCCCATTGGCGCAACCGGTTGCTTTTGCGTTTGGCGGCGAAGCCCTCCCCAATGATTACGCCCGCGCCATGGCCGATGGAGGCTTGCTGGCACTGATAGCCTGCCTGGGGCTTGCGCAGTTGTCCCATGAAACCAGCCCCGCATTGGCCCAACTGGGTTGTGCGGCATTGTTTTATTACGGTATGGCGGCCCTGCCGTACCGGCGCCCCCTTCCGCTGTACGCCGTCTCGCTGGGCCTGATCGGTCTGTCGTTATCGGGCGCACCCAGTTTGGCGCTGCTGTTCGGTTTGGGAGCCACGGCACTGCATTTTTTTGACCGACCCGGCGATATTGACGCGGCGGGCGTGCAGCGGATTCGGCAAGAAGCCCTGCTCATCGGTCTCACCAATGCCGTCGCCCTGGGGCTCGCCATATTGCTGGGTTTGTTGCGCTGGAAAATCGAGCTGCCTCGCCCAACCTGGGCGGACTGGAATGGGTATGCGCAATTGCTGATCTGGTTTACCTGGCCCGCCTGGCCTTTGGCGCTATGGACCGTCTGGCGCTGGCGCCATCGTTTGTTCAATCGCCGGATCAGCCGACACGTTGCGCTGCCTTTCTGGCTGGCATTGGTGTGTGTGTGCGCAACACTCACAACCGGGTCATCAGACCGCACGCTGTTATTGGCTTTGCCGCCATTGGCTACCCTGGCCGCCTTTGCGCTACCGACGCTAAAACGGCAGGTGGCAGCCATCATTGACTGGTTTACTCTGCTGTTTTTCTCGGGCTGTGCGTTCATCGTCTGGGTGATCTGGATTGCCATACAAACGGGATTTCCGGCACAACCGGCAGCCAATGTTGCGCGCCTCGCACCAGGCTTCGAGGCCCAGTTTTCGCTCCCAACACTGGCCATCGCCATAGTGGCCACTTTCGTCTGGGGGTGGCTGGTGAAATGGCGTGTAGGTCGGCACCAGGCTGCCATCTGGAAAAGCCTGGTACTACCCGCAGGGGGTGCGGCACTGAGTTGGCTGCTGCTGATGACACTGTGGATGCCACTGCTCAATTACGCCCAGAGCTACAACGCACTGGTTCAGCGCACCGTAGCACGCATCGGTACGAACGCGTGTGCAGAATCTGTCGGGCTGGGGCAGGGACAAGTCGCAGCGTTTGCGTTTTACGGGCAACTGCGCCTGGTGCCGATGCAAAGCGCACCGCAATGCCCCTGGTTATTGGCAGAGCCCCGTCCTGATGGATCGCCCCCAAAAACGGTAGACCTCAACCAATGGACTTTGCTTGCGAACATCCGCCACCCTGTTGATCATGCAGAGAACGTGCTGGTATTCAAAAATCGATAGGCACTGGATTGCCCAACGCCAAAGCACGGCGCACGCGCGACGCCGGGAACACGATTGAGAAGGTGGATCCCTTGCCAGGAACGCTGTCAATGTGCAGTTCCGCGCTGTGGCGTTGCGTCACATGTTTAACGATTGCCAATCCCAGACCGGTCCCGCCGGTGTCGCGCGAGCGGCTGCGATCAACCCGGTAAAACCGCTCGGTCAACCGGGGGATATGCTCCGGTGCAATGCCCGGACCCGTGTCCTTGACCGAGAACAAGACCCCACCGTCTGGCTGGTATGCGGTGCATACATCAATACGTTGCTGGGCCGGCGTATACCGAATGGCATTGCCAATCAGATTGAACATCGCGCTGTGCAGTTCCGCAGCGGACCCCGCTATTTCACACCCTGTTCAATGAAAATGCAGATCGTGCCGCTCTGCAAATAACAAATGGGACAGGTCCCAGGCATCCTGCGCACACTGGGCCAACAAAGTATCCAGCGACACCCATTCATGTGATGGCGGCAATGGGCTACCCTCCAGACGCGACAAAGTAAGAAGATCGCTGACCAGCGTTTGCATACGCTGCGCCTGTTGCGACATCAAGCCAAGATAGCGTTGGCGATCCGCATCCTCCAGGGGCAATGTTTGGAGGGTCTCCACAAACCCGGTCAGCACCGTCAGAGGGGTACGAATTTCGTGGGAAACATTGGCCACAAAATCACGTCGCATGGCCTCAGCCTGTTCTACCGCAGTAATGTCACGCGACAGCAAAAGACTGCGTCCTTCTGCGTAGGGGTGAATCTGCACTGACAGTTTCACTGGCACCGAATTGGTGTGTTTGCGCCCGGCCATGGTGACGTCATGCATATAGTCCCGTGCGGACAAATACAGCGTGAGTCCGGGGTCCCGCACCAGATTGCCAAAGTGCTGCGGCATGTCGCGACGGGCGTCAAAACCAAAATGTTCGGCAGCAGTCTGGTTAAACCACTCGATGCGCATGTTCGCATCCAGTAACACCACGCCGTTGGGAGACGCCTGCAAGGCCGAAAGGAAATCCTGTAGCCGACTCTCCCCCTCTACGGCCGCACGCTGGTAGGTGCGAACCATTTTGCGAATGCGGTCTGACACTTCGCTCCACAAGCCCTGCCCCAGAAAAATATCGGTCTGTACACCACTGCGCAACCAACGCAACAAACGTGCGCCACGCACGGCATCGAGCACGAACCAGATGTAACTGCCGAGCAAAGCCATGGCCAAAGCGACAACCATTGCATCCTGCGCAGAATGGACCACCAACCGGCCATTGCTGCAAGCCCCTGGCACACCAGCAGGGATCACACGCCACGCCATAAAAGCCGGACGGACGCGCTGCGCGCTCCTTTTCTCGACCTGCGCAACGGCTGCAGCAGGCAACACCGCTGCAGCCGTGAGTCGATAGCCCGCTCCGCGCACCGTTTCGACCATCGCTCCGGCTTGCTCCAGTGCTTCGCGCAAACGCTTCACATGAACATCAACCGTACGTTCTTCAATGTACACATGGTCACCCCACACCTTGTCGAGCAACTGGGCGCGACTGTGCACCCGCTCGGCGTGCCCCATCAAATACCGCAGCAACTTGAACTCCGTGGGGCCAAGCTTCAATGGTCGCCCGGCGTACGTTACCCGGTGCGTGGACGGATCGAGCGACAAAACGCCCACCGACAAAGGTCCACCCGCCTGTTCGGAGTGCGCCGGCGCAGCACCGCCCTCACACGCGCAAGAAGTTCCTTGGTGGAAAACGGTTTCGCAATGTAATCATCAGCACCCGCATCCAGACCCGCCACACGGTCGGCCTCATCGCCCCGCGCCGTGAGCATGATGATAGGCACCGCCTCGGTACGGGGATCGCTGCGCCAGCGTTTAGCCAGGGTCAAACCGCTTTCACCCGGCAGCATCCAGTCCAGCAGGATCAGGTCCGGAGTCGATGCCAGCAACTCGCGCTCGGCGCTGGCACTGTCCATCGCCCATATGGGACGAAACCCGTTGTGCCGCAAGTTCACGGCAATCAGTTCAGCAATGGATGACTCGTCTTCGACCAATAGCACCGAAGGCATTGTTCTCATATAACCTACCTCCGGGCCCGCAAAATGGAGACCAAGGCCCAGACGGCGGGCAAGGACGCGTCAAATCGCAGGGCGTAAAGTTTCATCTAACCACCGACTCAATTTTTTCCATCGTCGAGTGCCGGACATCCTCGCCCTTGACCACGTAAATGATGAACTCTGCAATATTTTTCGCATGGTCACCGATGCGCTCAATCGCCTTGGCCAAAAACAGCAAATCCAGGCTGGGCGAAATCATGCGCGGGTCTTCCATCATGTAGGTGATGAGTTTGCGTACAAAACCATCAAACTCGGCGTCGATAAGATCATCTTCTTTCAGGATGGCCACTGCAGCATTGATGTCCAGGCGTGCAAACGCATCCAGCGCCTTGTTGAGCAAGCCCGACGCCAGATCGGCAGCCACCCGCAGCTCCAGGGAGGGCAAGGAACGGGGTTTGCCACTATGGATGATGGAGCGCACCATGCGGGCAATTTTTTCGGCCTCGTCACCCACCCGCTCCAGATTGGCAGTGGTTTTGGAAATGGCAATCAACAAACGCAAATCACGTGCGGTAGGTTGGCGCCGCGCAATGATGTTGGAGAGATCGCGGTCGATCTCAATTTCCATCGCATTCACCCGCGCCTCGTTGGCCGACACTTCATTGGCCACTTCGCTGTTGAATTGCGAAAGTGCATAGATTGCGTGCCGGATCTGGGATTCCACCAGGCCACCCATCTCCATGACCTGCGAAGACACCGAAGTCAACTCGCTGTCGAATTGTGTGGATAAATGTTTATCTACCATTTTTCTTCCTTGTTGTGGGGTCAGCCGCCCTTGCGAAAAGCATTACCGGGATTCAACCCATTTTTTAGCCAAAACGTCCCGTGATGTAGTCTTCGGTTTCCTTGCGTGTGGGTTTGAAGAACATCTGCTCGGTGGAACCAAATTCGACCAGATCACCCAGATACATATACGCGGTGTAATCACTGCAGCGCGCGGCCTGCTGCATGTTGTGGGTCACAATGACCACGGTGTAGTCTTCTTTCAATTCGACAATCAGCTCTTCCACCTTGGCGGTTGAAATGGGGTCCAGCGCGGAGCATGGCTCGTCGAGCAACAACACCTCGGGCTTGATGGCAATGCCACGCGCAATACACAGGCGCTGCTGCTGGCCACCCGACAGGCTGGAGCCGCTTTGGTCCAGCTTGTCCTTGACCTCGCCCCACAGTGCCGACTTGCGCAGAGCCCACTCCACCCGCTCGTCCATATCGGTGGCACTGAGCGACTCGAACAGTTTGACGCCAAAGGCAATGTTGTCGTAGATCGACATGGGAAACGGTGTGGGTTTCTGAAACACCATACCCACCTTGGCACGCAGCAGGGCCACATCCTCTTTGCTGGTAAGCAAGTTCTCGCCATCGAGCATGATGTTCCCCACGGCGCGCTGCTCCGGGTACAACTCGAACATGCGGTTAAACACACGCAGCAGGGTCGATTTGCCGCAACCCGAAGGGCCGATAAAAGCGGTGACCTTGTTGGCCGGAATCTCCAGGTTAATTCCTTTTAGGGCATGGAATTTGCCGTAGTAGAAATTCAGATCCTGGACCGATATTTTGGTCGCCGTGGGTGCAGTAGAAGTATTCAACATGGGTTTTTACTTAAAACAATGGGTGCAGAGCGACTCACAACTTGCTGCGCGTCAACACCCGCGCAAGAATGTTCAACCCCAGAACCGCCAACGTGATGATGAAAACACCTGCCCAAGCCAGCTTTTGCCAGTTTTCATAGGGGCTCATCGCAAACTTGAAAATGGTGACCGGCAAACTGGCCATGGGTTCACTCAGGCTGCTGGTCCAGAACTGGTTGCTCAGCGCGGTAAACAACAGCGGTGCCGTCTCACCGGCAATACGGGCCACCGCCAGCAACACACCGGTAATCACCCCCGCGCGGGCCGCCTTGAGCGTGATGCTCAAAATCACCTTCCACTTTGGCGCACCGAGGGCATAGGCTGCCTCGCGCAGGCCCGCCGGAACCAGTTGCAACATGTTCTCGGTGGTACGAATCACCACCGGAATCACCAGCAGCGACAGGGCCACTACCCCCGCATACCCCGAGAAGGACTTGAAGCGCGAAACCACCACGGCGTAGACAAACAGGCCAATCACGATCGACGGTGCCGACAGCAAAATGTCGTTCACAAAACGTGTGGTATTGGCCAGCCAGCTGCGCGAATCAAACTCTGCCAAGTAGATACCAGCCATCACACCCACCGGTGTACCGACACACGTCGCCAGCGACACCATCACAAACGAGCCGTAGATTGCGTTGAGCAAACCACCCTCGTCATTGGGCGGAGGTGTCATTTGCGTAAAGGTGGCCACGTTCAAGCCACCTATTCCCAAAAGAATGGTTTCCCACAGTATCCAGAACAGCCAGAACAGGCCAAATGCCATGGCCGACAGTGCCATCCCGGTGGCCACCTGGTTGACGCGTTTGCGGTGCGCAAACTTCGCCAGGCGGAGTTGGTAGGCTGCGCTCATGTTTTGGCTCCTTCATTCTTGCGCAGTTGCAGCAGCAGTATTTTGGACAGGGTCAGAATCACAAAAGTAATGAAGAACAACACCAGACCCAGGTACATCAGCGATGCCTGGTGCAAGCCTTCACCGGCTTCGGCAAACTCATTGGCCAGCGCCGAAGTAATGCTGTTGGCGGCCTGAAACAGGCTTAACGAGTCGAGCTGGTTAAAGTTGCCAATCACAAACGTCACCGCCATGGTCTCACCAATGGCGCGCCCCAGCCCCAGCATGATGCCGCCAATGACGCCGGTCTTGGTGTAGGGCAGCACAACCTTGTAAACCACCTCCCAGGTGGTGGCCCCCAGTCCGTAGGCAGACTCTTTTAACAGTGCGGGGGTGACTTCAAACACATCGCGCATCACCGCGGCGATAAACGGAATAATCATGATGGCCAGAATCACACCGGCCGAGAAAATACCAATACCCACCGGCGGACCCGATACAAAGGCCCCCAGATACGGCACTCCTTCAAAGGCGGCCTGCAAAGGCTGCTGAACATAAGTGGACAGAACAGGGCCAAAAACCAGCAAACCCCACATGCCATACACAATGGATGGCACCGCAGCCAGCAGTTCGATGGCAGTACCCAACGGGCGCTTGAGCCAGGCCGGGGACAGCTCCGTCAAAAACAAAGCGATGCCAAAACTCACAGGCACCGCAATCAGCAAAGCGATGAACGATGTCGCCAGCGTGCCGTAAATCATGACCAGGCCGCCAAACTCCTCCTTGACCGGGTCCCACGTGGTGCTGGTCAAAAAGCCAAAGCCATACTTGCTGATGGCAGGCCAGGCACCTATGGTCAGTGAAGCCAGAATGGCCAGCAACATCGCCAGGGTCACCAGGGCAGAGCCCTTGGCCACCCAGCCAAAAATAAGGTCCGCCAGGGGACCGGACCGCGTCTTTTTGACAGGTGGAGGTTGGTTCATTGCGCTCACCGGCTGGGTTGCAGAGGAGTCGGGCAGATAGCCCTCGTGCGCAAGTGTAGTAGACATGATTGCGTTCCCTTGCAAACCCATGCTGATATGTAGCGACGTGATTACTTGAATGCCACTGGCTTGCCAGCGGTATCCTTGATCTCACCCCAGGCCTTTTCGATGGCCGCAATCACCGGCTTGGGCATGGGCACGTAGTCCAGGTCGGCAGCGGTCTTGTCGCCATTCTTGTAGGCCCAGCTGAAGAACTTCAGCACTTCGGTGGCATTGGCGGGCTTGTCCTGCTTGTTGTGCATCAGGATGAACGTGGCACCGGAAATGGGCCAGGCGTCCTTGCCAGGCTGGTTGGTCAGAATCTGGTAGAACGACTTGGCCCAGTCGGCACCGGCGGCGGCGGCCTTGAAGGTGTCGTCTTCCGGCTTCACAAAGTTGCCGGCCGAGTTTTGCACCACAGCGTAGGTCATCTTGTTTTGCTTGACGTAGGAATACTCTACATAGCCCAGCGAGTTGGGCAAACGCCCCACAAATGCCGCCACACCCTCGTTACCCTTGCCACCGGCGCCCACGGGCCAGTTCACGGCAGTACCCTCGCCCACTTTGGACTTCCACTCGGGGCTCACCTTGCTCAGGTAGTTGGTAAAGATGAAGGTGGTGCCAGAACCATCGGCACGGCGCACCTGCGCAATCGCCGCATCGGGCAAGGGCAATGTGGGGTTCAGCTCCTTGATGGCGGGGTCATTCCAGCGCGCCACTTTGCCCAGATAAATATCACCCAACAAGGCTCCGGTGAGCTTGAGCTGGCCCGACTCGATACCCTTGATGTTGATCACCGGCACCACGCCCCCCATCACGGTGGGAAACTGCATCTGACCTTTGGACTTCAACACTTCATCAGTTTGGGGCATGTCGGAGGCACCAAAATCCACCGTTTTGGAGTCAATCTGCTTGATACCACCACCGGAGCCGATGGACTGGTAGTTCACCTTGACACCCGTGGCCTTGTTGTATTCAGAGGCCCACTTGGCATAAATGGGTGCTGGAAACGTAGCGCCCGCACCGGTAATTTCCTGGGCGCCGACGGCACCGGAAAACGCCATGGCTGATGCCACAGCCACAGACAGGAAGGGCAATTTCACGAGTAAAGACATAACGAACCTTTATGGTTGGGATGAAGGAATGGGCTGACTTTAAGAAAGTTTTGTGACAAAAGCATGACAGCATCGGCATGGGCGCAGCGGCATTCGGCAACCACCCTGCACGCCCGCATCCGGATTATTGGATGCAGCCCCAATGGGCCGGACGCAAGCGGCGCGGCCTGCCGGATCACGCATGGCGCCCTGTACCGGCTTGCAATCCACTCTTCCCAAAGCAAACTTGCTACTGTTATGATAGCGGACATGACCATAGCGGGACTCGCCATTCACCGTGTTTTTCCTTCCCTCCGAATCGCCCGGGGCATCGGATTGGGTGCCCTTGTGCTGCTGGTCTGTACCGTGTTGTGGATCTTTTTGTTTCAAACACCGGCACCCTCCAACACCCATACCGTGCTGGCAGCCCAGCAAACGGCGCTGGCGAATTACGTCGCCCGCGACATCGACTACAAATTAGCCGAGCGCAGTGGTTTGCTAACCCAAATGGCAAGCCGCATGCCCCTGGCGCTGCTGGACCACCCCGCGCAGTTGCGCCGCTGGCTGCTGGAACAGCCGCACTCGCTTTTTACACGCGGCATTGCTGTGACGGACAGCAGCGGCCGCACGGTGGCCCCATACCTGCAACGGTCCGGGCACGCTCCAGGGCACCAAGCCGACAACGACTTCCTGCGCAGCGCGCTGTCGGGTCCCGTGTCCATAGGGCGCCCAACACGCAGCCTACCGGCCGGCGAACCGGTGCTGCCCATTGCGGTCCCCGTCAAAGATGCCCACGGACACGTGCGCGCGGTGCTGGTGGGCACTACCGCTTTGCACGCACCCGGTTTTTTGTCTCTCACCCCGCAAAGCGCGAACGACGAATCCACCGACTTTTGGCTCGTTTCGCCACGCGACCGCTTGCTACTGGCGTCCACCACGGCCCAGCAGGTGCTGCAACCAACCCCCTCTGCGGGCTCGGACGCCGTGCTTGACCGCGCGCTGGATGGCTTTCGGGGCACCGAGGTGCACACCAAGCCAGACGCTACCGTAGAAATAACGGCCATCGCCCCCGTGCCCGCTGCAGGCTGGTTTGTGCTGGCACGCCACACCGCTACGGTGTCGCGGCCACCAACTTCATGGGCAACCGGCATCACCGCTGGCGTGGTGGTGGCGCTGTTACTGGCAGGCGTTGGGTACGTGTTTTTTCAGCGCCGCACCCTGGTTTTCACAATGCGCAGCTGGCGCAAGCGCCGCAGCCCGTCGACCCTTCCCAACGCGGCCTACCACGACCCGCTCACCGGCCTGCCCAACACCGGCCTGCTGGCCGACCGGCTGGCTCAGGCACTGGCGCGGGCGCAACGCAGTGGCGCACGCGTGGGCTTGCTGCATATCAATCTGGACCAGTTCGGTGCGCTCAACGAACGCATGGGAGTTGATGCCGGCGACACCGCCTTGACCGAAATCGCCCGTCGGCTGGCCGCCATCGTGCGGGAAACTGACACCCTGGCGCGACTCGATGGCGACGCGTTTGCCGTCTTGCTGGGTGAACTCGACAACGCCTTCGAGCCGGCCAAAATTGCGGCCTGCGCCGTAGCCGCCAAGTGCCTGGACGCGGTAGCTCCCACGCTGCTATTGAACGCCGAGCCCTGCCAGTTAAAAGCGTCCGTTGGCATTGCACTGGGTGCGGGTCACACCGAAGCCGATGCCCTGCAAAGCGCCGCCACCCGCGCCATGTACCACGCCAAGCAGGTGGGTGGGGACCGCTATTTTGTGGCCGCCACCGACACCATGCCGGCCAACCCGGCAATGGCCAGCGCATAACCGTTGACGCCAAAACCGGCCATCACCGCCTTGGCCGCCGGCGAAATATACGAGTGGTGGCGAAACGCCTCGCGTGCGTGCACATTGCTGATGTGCAGCTCAATCAGGGTAATGCCGGTGCCCTTGATGGCATCATGCAGCGCCACACTGGTGTGGGTGTAAGCCCCGGCATTCAGAATCACGCCCGCCAACTGGCCCTTGGCGTGCAAAGCCCCCGCCTCGTGCAACCAATCCACCAACTGACCTTCGTGGTTGCTTTGGCGAAACTCCATGGCAAAACCATTGGCGGCACAGGCCCGCTCGCACAGGGAGCGCACATCGTCCAGCGTTTGGGCGCCATAGACCTGCGGCTCGCGTGTGCCCAGCAGATTGAGGTTGGGTCCGTTGAGGATGTAGGCGGTTTTCATGCGCGGCGTGACTTTCGTGGTGGTGGTGATAGGTAGGTGGCAGGCGGGTGGGTGTTTGCTACTTGCTACTATTTTTATAGCTGTCTCCGCACGTCCGGCGTGCGCAAACGGCACTTTTGGCTTAAATTTTTCCGGCAATCGGTGGCAAGGTTGTGTGCACATCGCCACACTGGGCGCGGTGGCGCAGGGCGTGGTCCATCACCACCAGGGCCAGCATGGCCTCGGCAATGGGCGTGGCGCGAATGCCCACACAGGGGTCGTGGCGGCCCTTGGTCACCACCTGGGTCGGCTTGCCTTCGATGTCGATGGAGTCACGTGGGGTGAGGATGGAGCTGGTGGGCTTGATGGCAATGCTCACCTCCAGGTCCTGCCCGGTGCTGATGCCCCCCAGCGTGCCACCGGCGTTGTTGCTGGCAAAGCCGTTGGGGGTGAGGCTGTCGCCGTGGATACTTCCGCGTTGCGCCACGCTGGCAAAACCGGCACCAATTTCCACACCCTTCACGGCGTTGATGCCCATCATGGCGTAGGCAATGTCGGCGTCCATCTTGTCAAACAGGGGCTCGCCCAGACCCACCGGCACGTTGGAGGCGCTGACGCGGATGCGTGCACCGCAGGAGTCGTGGGCCTTGCGCAGGGCTTCCATGTAGTCTTCCAGCGCCGCCACATCGGCCACCGGGGCGAAAAACGGGTTGTGCGGCACGTGCTCCCAGGACTCGAAAGCGATCGGCATCTCGCCAATCTGCGTCATGCAGCCGCGAAAGGTGGTGCCGTATTGTTCTTTCAGCCACTTCTTGGCCACGGCACCGGCCGCCACCATGGGCGCCGTCAGGCGTGCGCTGGAGCGGCCCCCACCACGCGGGTCGCGCAGGCCGTACTTCTGAAAATAGGCGTAATCGGCATGGCCGGGGCGGAAGGTTTCCAGAATGTTGCCGTAGTCTTTGCTGCGCTGGTCGGTGTTTTCGATCAGCAGCGCAATCGGGGTGCCGGTGGTCTGGCCCTGGTAGACACCACTCAAAATTTTGACGGCGTCGGGTTCGTTGCGCTGGGTGACAAACTTGGAGGTACCGGGGCGGCGGCGGTCCAGGTCGCCCTGGATGTCGGCCTCGGTCAAGGCCATGCCGGGCGGGCAGCCGTCAATAATGCAGCCAATGGCCGGGCCGTGGGATTCACCAAAGTTGGTGACGGTAAAGAGATGTCCAAATGTGTTTCCGCTCATAGGCGCCGATTATCCCTGACCGGCATGCCAAGGCATGCCCCTGGCACGGCAGGGCTTTTGCGCCCCGCACTGCACACCGAATTTCGCACCCCATTTCGCCGCCACTACCCGGCCAATGGTGCTAGCATCCCCACGGTTTGACCCCTTGCATCGCCCGGCACTTCAAGGAGAGCACATTGTGACAACCGCACCCACTTTTTTTGCGCGTTTACTCCATCTGGTGGTCATCGCAGCCGCCCTGCTGTTGCCCGGCACTGCGGCGGCGGCGGACCCCGCCAAACCCATCACCATTTTGGGCATCACCCTGTTTGAAGACCTGTTTTTCAACGACGTGGTGGCGGGCATGAAATTCCAGGCCAAAAAAGAAGGCGTCAACCTGGTGCTGGCCAACTCCAACCACGACCTGGCCACCGAAACCCGCTTGATTGAGAGCTACACCAAACTCGGCTTGGGCGCCATTGTGCTGTCACCCGCCGATGCCAACAAGTCGGCACTGGCCTTGCAAAAGGCGCACCACCAAGGCATCAAAATCGTGGCCTACAACGATGCGCTCAACGCCGACTTTGTCAGCACCACCGTCAGCAGCAGCCAAAACCAGCTCGGCACCTCCACCGGCGAGGCGGCACGGCGCTACATCAGCACCCAGCTCGGCGGCAAGGCGCGCATTGCCGTGCTGTGTTTTGATTCGCTGCTGCCCGCACAAAGCGATGCCCGCGTGCGGGGCTTTCTGGACGCCGCCACCAAAGGCTTGCCCGACGTCAAGCTGGTTGCCCGCCAAGATGCCTGGGAAGCCGGCCCGGCCATCAAGAAGGCCGATGACCTGCTCAAAGCCCACCCCGACATCGACATCATTTTTGCCGCCAACGAGGGCGGCACTATTGGCGCCCAACTGGCCATCAAAAATGCCGGTAAAGGCAAGCAAATCAAGGTATTTGGCACCGATGCAGCCAAGCAGGAAATCGACATGCTGCTGGCCGACGACGGCATTCTGCAGGCTGTCACCGGCCAGCACCCCTACGACATGGGCGCCCGCGCCATCGCCGCCGCCGTGCGGGCGGTGAAGGGGCAACCGGTCGACAAGACGGTGGTGATTCCGGGCATCTTGCTGGCGCGCGACAAGCCGCAGGACATACGCAGCTTCAGGGCCCAATCGGACGCCCGATGACCTGACGGCCCTGGCAACCCGAGCCGCACCATGCCTAAAACCATACGGGGCCGGTTGTTCGCCGCAGTGGTGCTGCTGGTGGTGCTGCTGCAGCTCACCTCGGCGTTTGTTTCGTTTGTCCAGGTGCGCACAGCGCTGTTTGGCCGTATCCAGACCGAGGCGCAAAACCTCACCGCACCGCTGTATGCATCGCTGCGGGCCAATCTGGAGTCGATTCTGGATGCCAACGACCGGCCCCGCATTCTGGCCAGTTATGTCGGCTTGCTGGGCTACCGGGAGTTTCCCGACCTGATGCGTGCCTACCCTGCCATCCAGTCACTGGCGTTTGTAGACGCCAACGGCCTCGTTACCGGCCATACCGATGCCAGCCAGACGGGAACCCGGGTCAGCCCCGCTTTGCTGCAAATGACGCGCCAGCGCGAACCCGACGCCCACGCCGAAAACGGGAACCTGATGGTGTTTGCCCCCTTTTTTGACCGCGGGGCTTTTTTGGGTGGCGTGTGGATTGCCTACTCCGACCGACCGCTGGTGCACGAACGCAACAGCGTACTCACAACCGCCGTGGCCCTGACCCTGTGTTACCTGGTGCTGGGCTGGCTGGGGGCCTGGCTGATTGCACGTGCCATCACCCAACCCATCCAGGCACTCACCCGGCGCTTTCAGACCATTGCCGACGACCAGCCCCAGCACACCGAAACCGGGCCCTCCACCACCCTCGTACCCACTGCGCCCGCCCTCCGCAGCGAAGTCGAAATTCTGAATGCCGCCGTGGACCGCATGCTGGCGCGCCTGGACGGCTCCCAGCAGGCCCTGCGCGAGTTAAACCAGTCACTGGAGCAAAAAATCGAGGCCCGCACGGTGGCCTTGCAAGTGGCCAAAGAGGCGGCCGAGGCGGCCAACCAGGCCAAAAGCGCGTTTTTGGCCAATATGAGCCACGAAATACGCACGCCCATGAACGGTATTTTGGGCATGCTCCAGTTGCTGGAGCACACCCCAGTCTCGCGGCGCCAACTGGACTACATCGACAAGGCCGAAACCGCCACCAAAGCCCTGTTGGGCATCATTAACGACATCCTGGATTTTTCCAAAATAGAGGCGGGCAAGATTGAACTCGACTACAGCGATTTTGTGCTCACCGATTTGCTGCATGAACTCTCGGTTTTGGTATCGGCCAGCGCGCAAAACCCCCAGCTCGAAGTGCTATTCGCCATCGACCCCCAGGTGCCCCCGGTGCTGGTGGGCGACGCCCTGCGCCTGCGCCAGATTTTGCTCAACCTGCTGGGCAACGCCATCAAATTTACCGAGCGCGGCGAGGTGGTGCTGCGCATTGCCCCCCGTGGCACCACCGTGGATGCCCACGGCACGCCGCAGGTGGCGCTGGAATTTTCGTTACAGGACAGCGGCATTGGCATTCCTGCCGACAAACTGGAGCACATTTTTGAAGGTTTCAGCCAGGCCGAGGGATCCACCACCCGCCGTTTTGGCGGCACCGGGCTGGGCCTGACCATCAGCAAACGCCTGACCGAGCTGATGGGCGGCACGCTGCAGGTGCAAAGCACCGTGGGCAAAGGCAGCCGTTTCTACTTTACGCTGCGCCTGGCGGTGTCGCGCCAAACCGTGCAGCGCCCGGCGCCGTTGTTGTTTGACAACCAGCGTGCGCGGGTACTGATCGTGGACGACAACGCCCAGGCCCGCGTGGTCCTGTCGGACGTGGCGCAGGCGCTGGGCTGGGACAGTGTGTGCGTGGACAGCGGCGCCAACGCACTGGCGCAACTGGCCCCCAACCCGGCCACCCCCGGCGTAGCGGCCACGCCACCGTTCCAGATCGTGCTGATCGACTGGCACATGCCCGGTCTGGACGGCTGGGAGACCGCCCGCCAAATTCGCCAACGGCTCGCGGCCACACCCGCAGGCACCCCAGCCCACGCACCCATTCTGATTCTGGTCAGTGCCCGCAGCGAAAGCCATTTTGAACAACGCACCGCCCGCGAGAAAGAACTGTTTGACGGCTTTTTGGGCAAACCCGTCACCGCGTCCATGTTGCACGACGTGGTGCAAGGCGCACGCGTCCAGCGCGAAGGCCATCCGGTGGCCGACGCCAGCCGCCTGGCGCCGCAAAGCCTGCCGGGCTTGCGCCTGCTGCTGGTGGAAGACAACCAGCTCAACCAGCAAATTGCCACTGAACTGCTGACCCTGTCGGGCGCGCAGGTGCAAGTTGCCAGCGGTGGCCTGGAAGGGGTGGCCATGGCGCTGGCCAGCGAGCCACCGTTTGATGCCATTTTGATGGACATGCAAATGCCCGACATCGACGGCCTGGAGGCCACCCGGCGCCTGCGCACCGAGCCCCGCATGGCCGATGTGCCCATCATCGCCATGACGGCCAACGTGATGGCCGACGACCAGCAACGGTGCCGTGATGCCGGCATGGTCGACCACATTGGCAAACCCATTGATTTGCAACAACTGGTGCAAACCATCCAGCGCCACACCGGTGCGGCACTGGCCCGCGCGGCTTCGGCTGGTGTGACCAAGGCACCCGCGCTACCGGCGCAATCCGATACCAACGCAACACCGGCGACTTCCAGCACTTCCGCCACGTCGGCAGATACCTGGGTAGGTGGTCTGGTGGACGTGGCCACCGCCGTAGCCCGCCTGGGTGGCTCACAAGCCTTCTACAACAAAATCGCCCGCGCCTTTGGCGATCAGGCCAGTGGGCAAATGGCGCACGCACGCCACGCCGTGCAACACGCCGACTGGCCCGCAGCGCTGATCAACCTGCACACCATCCGAGGCTTGGCCGTCACCATTGGTGCCAACACCCTGGCGCAACACGCCGGCGCCAGCGAAGCCCGCTGCCGCACGCTCAGCCAGGCCAACGTGGACACTCCCACCGACACCCCTGTCGCACAAGCCGACCTGCTGGCCCAGATCGATTCCCTGGCGCAATTGCTGCAACAGGTCACAGACGCCCTGGCAACCCATGTACTGGCACCATCGGCCGCCCCCACGCTTGCCGGGCCAGATGCGCCACCGGCCGCGTCAGAACCTGCGTCGCCGTCGCCCCCCGACCCGGCGGCATTGCAGGCCGAACTGCGCCAACTGGTGGCGCTGCTGCAGCACAAGAATATGCAATCGGTCGCCGTGAGTGCGGCCTTGCGCACCGGTTTTGGCGCGCCGCTGGACGCGGCCACGCGCGCGCAGCTCGATGCCATTGACAGCGCGATCAACCAGCTCGATTTCGACGCCGCCATCACCTTGTGCAACCGGCTGCTGCCGTAAATTGTCTTTTTTTCAGTGGTGCCGCATCCATGCGGTGATGCGCCGCGTTCTTCCCATGCAGCGCCCTGCTTTTCTCCCTGCGCAGCGGCGCGGACGCGATTATCGACGTTCATTTCATTTGAATGATGGCGGCAATCAATTTGAAATAGTTTTGAATGAGCAACTTCTACACTTTGGCCTATGCACAGCACTCACACCGCTCTTACCACCTCCCGCTATACCCGCACGGCCATTGCCCTGCACTGGGTGCTGGCACTGGCCCTGGTGGGTATTTTTGTGATGGGCAATTACATGGCCGATCTGCCGTTTTCGCCCCAGCGGCTCAAGCTCTACAACTGGCACAAGTGGGCCGGCATCACGATTTTGACCCTGTCGGTGCTGCGCCTGCTATGGCGCGCCACGCACAAGCCACCGGCTTTGCCCTCCGCCGTCGAACGCGCCATGCCCAGCTGGCAACTGCGGGCCTACCATGCCACCCACACGGTGATGTACGCCCTGTTTTTTGCCGTGCCGCTGATGGGCTGGGCCTACAGCTCGGCGGCGGGCTTTCCCATCGTGGTGTTTGGGGTGTTGCCACTGCCCGACTTTGTGCCGGCCAGCAAAGAACTGGCCGAGGCGCTCAAGCCGCTGCACGGCCTGCTGGCCTGGGCGCTGGCCGGGCTGGTGGGCTTGCATGTGGCGGCGGCCATCAAGCACCACTTCATCGACAAGGACGGCCTGCTTGCCCGCATGCTGCCTACCCGCCGCTGAAGCGCTGTTCACCTGCCGCCCACCGCAACACGCCCTGCGCTCAAACCCCCTTCGCCCCACCCGCTACCCACACCCAAGGAACCCGCCATGAAGCCCTGGATCGCCCTTCCCCCCACCCTGGTGTTGGCCAGCCTGCTGTGCACCCCCGTAGCCCAGGCGCAGCAAAAACTGGTGCCCGCCCAAAGCGAAGTGAGCTTTGTCAGCAAACAAATGGGCGTGCCACTGGACGGAAAATTCAAACGCTTTGACGCACAAATTGCGTTCGACCCCAAGAAACCCGAAGCGAGCACCATCGCGTTCACTGTGGACATTGCCAGCGCCACGCTGGGCAACCCCGAGGTGGACTCCGAGTTACCCAAGGCCACCTGGTTCAACACCACCAAATTTCCGCAGGCCACGTTCCAGTCCACCGCCGTCAAAGCCAGCGGCGCGGGCAAGTTCGATGTGCGCGGCAAGCTCACCGTCAAAGGCAGTGTGCGTGAGGTGGTGGTACCGGTCACGCTGGTGCAAAGCGGTGCCAGCACCACGGCCAGCGGCACCTTTGCCATCCAACGCCTGGCGTTCAAGATTGGCGAAAACGAGTGGGCCGACACCTCCATGGTGGCCGACGACGTGCAGGTCAAATTCAAGCTCACGCTCAGCGGCGTGGGCAAACTCTGATTTTTCAGTCATCCCCGCCCCAACGCTTCACCCTTCCCTCTTTCCCTTTCACTTTCACTTTGGAGACATCACCATGCCTAAATCCCTTCTCAGCCTCACCGTTCTGGCCTTTGCCGCCACCGCCGCATCCACCGCCATGGCCGCGCCAGAAACCTACAACCTGGACGCCAACCACACCTACCCCAGCTTTTCGTACAGCCACTTCGGTCTGTCCACCCAGCTCAGCCGCTTCAACAAAACCACCGGCACCGTGACACTGGACAAAGCGGCCAAGACCGGCGCAGTTGATGTGGTGATCGACATGAAATCGGTGGAAACCGGCTCCACCCTGTTCAACGGCCACATCCAGGGCGAAGACTTTCTGGACACCACCAAGTTCCCCACCGCCAGCTTCAAGTCCACCAAAGTGGTGTTCGATGGCGACAAGCCCGCCACCATTGAAGGCAACCTGACCATCAAGGGTGTCACCAAACCAGTCACCCTCAAGGTCAACCACTTCATGAACATGGCCCACCCCATGCTCAAGCGCGACGCCATTGGCGCCAACGCCAGCACCGTCATCAAGCGATCGGAGTTCAATGCCGGCAAATATGCACCCAATGTGGGCGATGACGTAACCATCACCATTGCGATGGAAGCCATCAAGCAATAAGCCGACCAAGCTCCGCACTCTTGCATTTGAATGGGCTGGAGCGGTCAGCGTGGCTTGCCGGCGCCTGCGCCTGCGCCTGCGCCTGCGCCTGCAGCTTACGCCGCGTCGGCGTGTTGACAAGAGCTACACACTGGACCATAATTTGTGTATCAATTGTGTATACACAAATAGGAAAATCCAATGCGTGACGCCGCCATCAATCTGCGGGCCTTGCCCGAACAGCGTGATCTGATCGATCACGCGGCCAGTCTTCTTGGCAAGAACCGCTCGGACTTCATGCTCGAAGCAGCCTGCGACCGTGCTCAGTCCGTCGTGCTGGATCAGGTCTTTTTCAGCCTGGACGCCGACAAGTTCAAGCAGTTCACGGCCATGCTGGATGCACCCCCCGGCCCGAATCCCGGGCTTGAACGCCTCATGGCCGTCAAGGCACCTTGGGGCACCGGCGCGGCATGACCGTGCACTTAAGCGCACCGGTCCCGCTCGCTGCCACCCACGTCCTGGACGAATTTGCTTGCGGGGAAGCCAGCCTCGATGAATGGCTCAAGCGCCGGGCACTAACCAACCAGTTGAGCGGTGCGAGCCGCACCTTCGTCGTCACGGATCAGGAAGGGCGTGTCTACGGCTACTACGCGATGGCCGCAGGTGCGGTTTCGCACCAAGCGGCAACCAGCAGCGTGCGACGCAACATGCCCGATCCGGTGCCGGTGATGGTCCTGGCCCGGCTGGCCATTGATCATCGGGCCCAAGGCATCAAGCTTGGGGCATCCCTCCTGCAGGATGCAGTCGGTCGAGCGGTCAGCGTTGCACAGAACGCCGGAGTCCGAGCGCTGCTCGTCCACGCCCTTCATGACCGCGCCAAGCAGTTCTACGAACACTATGGTTTCCAGGGATCGCCGCAGCATCCGATGACGCTGATGCTGCGCTTGAACACCGTCAAGGCTTGAGTGACACGCTACGCCTTGTCCGGCACAGCGCCGTCCTCTTGCGCGGGCCAGTCGCGAATGTAGGCCTTGAGCAGTTTGTTCTCGAAATTTTGCGTGTCCACCACCGTCTTGGCCACGTCGTAAAAACTGACCACACCCATCAGCATGCCCTTGTCCATCACCGGCATGTAGCGGGCGTGGCGCTCCAGCATCATGCGGCGCACGTCGTCCATTTCGGTCTCCGGGGTGCAGATCAGCGGGCCGGGGTCCATGGCGCGGTACACCGAGGTAGTGCCAAAACTGCCGCCGTTTTTGACCGCCGCCGCAATCACCTCGCGAAACGTCAGCATACCCACCACACGGCCATACGAAATGACCACCAGCGAGCCGATGTCTTTTTCGGCCATGACTCCCGCCGCATCGACCAGGGAATGTTCGGGGGTGATGGTGTAAAGCGCGTTGCCTTTGATGCGCAGAATGTCGCTGACTTTCATGTGGCTTCCTATTGACGGGATTTGCGATTGAGCGCGCCAATATAGCCCACAATCCCGACACCGCCCTTTCACCCCCCTTCACAACTCCCTTCACACCCGTTCCCCCCATTTCACCGCTTGCGAAAGAACCCTATGCCTGGCTACGCTGACCCCGGATTCGACACCTTGGCCCTGCACGCAGGCAGCCAGCCCGTCTGCGCCACCGGCGTGCTGGAGCAGCGCATGGCAGCACTCGAAGGCGGCATTGGCGCCATTGCGACCGCCAGCGGCCCGGCCGCGCTGCACCTGTGCATTGCCACGCTGATGGGGGCGGGCAGCCACATTGTGGCCAGCACGGCGCTGTGCGGTGGCACGCACCAGCTGCTGCACCATACCCTGCGCCGCTTTGGCATCGACACCACTTTTGTGGCCCCCGGCGATGCAGACGCCTGGCGCTCCGCCATGCGCCCCACCACCAAGTTGCTGTTGGGCGAGACCGTGGGTGGCGCCGCGCGGGAGGTGCTGGACATTCCCACCATCGCCGCCGTGGCGCACGAAGCCGGTGTGCCGCTGCTGGTGGACGCCACCCTCACCTCGCCCTGGCTGGTGCAGCCGCTGGCGCTGGGGGCTGACCTGGTCATACACGCAACAGCCCCCTATTTGTGCGGACATGGCACCGTAACAGGCGGCGTGGTGGTGGATGGGGGCTGCTTTGACTGGGCACACGCGCACCAAGCATCGGGCCGCTTTGCCGAACTGGCCACGCCCTGCGACGGTTTGGATGGCTTGAACTTCCATGAGGAAAGCACCGTGGGCGCCTTTTTGCTGCGCGCCCGCATGGAGGGCCTGCGCGACTTTGGTGCCTGCATGTGCACCCACACCGCCGGGCGCATTTTGCATGGCATCGAAACCCTGGGCCTGCGCATGGAACGCCACCTGCGCAATACCGGGCAGGTGGTGCAGTTTCTGGCCAATCACCCGCTGGTAAGTTGCGTGAACCACCCCATGCTGCCCAGCCACCCCAACCATGCGCTGGCCCAAAAACTGTTGCCCAAAGGGGCGGGGGCGGTATTCAGTTTGGAGCTGCAAGGCGGCCCCCGGCAAGCGCAGGCGTTTGTGGCGGCACTCAAGGTGTTTAGCCAGTTGGCCAGCACCACCCACCCGGGCGATGACGGTGCTACACGGTCCGCAGCGGGTGTCACCCAGCACTCCATTCGCCTGCACATCGGTCTGGAAGACCCGGCGGATCTGGTGGACGACCTCCAGCGGGCTTTAAAGGTGGCAGAAAAAGCCGCCGTATAGCCAAGCCGGATGCGCCTCCAGCACAGTCAACCGACCAGTCAACCGACAGAAATCTGTGTACTTCGCAACTTGAAAAACACTACTCAAAAACCCCATTTCCGCACGCCAGACGTGCGCAACCAGCTACAAATTCAATAGCAATCAAGCCGTATTTCGCAGCCCCACCGCAGCCTGTGCCAAGGCCGTCACACGCCCCCAGTCGCCCAGCGCCAGCGCATCCGGTGGCACTAGCCACGAGCCGCCCACACACACCACATTGGGCAGGGCCAGCAGCGTGGAAGCGTTCTCTGGCGTCACCCCACCCGTGGGGCAAAAACGCACATCAAAAAACGGGCCGCTCCAGGCTTTGAGCATGGCCACCCCACCCGCTTGCATGGCCGGGAAGAACTTGAGTTCGGTAAAACCATCTTCCTGCGCCTGCATGATTTCGCTGCCCGTGGCCACACCGGGCAACAGTGCCAGGCCCACATCGCGGCAGGCCTGCCCCACGGTGCGGGTGTAGCCGGGGCTCACCGCAAAGCGCGCACCGGCCAAGGCGGCAGCCTGGGCATCGGCAGCGCTGCGCACCGTGCCGGCACCGACCACGGCCTCGGGCACTTCCTGCGTGATGGCCCGCATACACTCCAGCGCCTGCGGCGTGCGCAGGGTTACCTCCAGCATACGAATGCCACCGGCCACCAGGGCGCGCGCCATGGGCACGGCGTGGGCCACATCGTTCAACACGATCACGGGGATGACGGGGGCGTCCTGCATCACTTGCAGGGCGGTCAGGGACGGGGCGGTGGACATACAGATTCCAGATCAATAGTGGTGGGTGGGCGGGTGAATAGAGGGGGGGTCTACAGCCAGCTGCAGGCGCCCTCTTCGGCGGCCAGTGCGTTGCGGCGCATGGCCGCAAACAGTTCGCGCCCCATGCCCACGCCATTGGCGGCGCGCAGGGCATCGGGCATGGCAGGCGTGGCGCGCGCCGCCCACTCGGCGGCATCCACCAACGTCGTCAAGGTGCCTGCTACCGCGTCCAGGCGGATCACATCACCATCTTGCAGCTTGGCCAGTGCGCCACCGGCGGCGGCCTCGGGCGAGACGTGAATGGCGGCGGGCACTTTGCCGGACGCCCCACTCATGCGCCCGTCGGTCACCAGCGCCACACGGTAGCCCTTGCCCTGCAGCACGGCCAGGGGAGGAGTGAGCTTGTGCAGCTCTGGCATGCCGTTGGCTTGGGGCCCTTGCCAACGCACCACACACACCAGGTCGCGGTCAAGTTCACCGGCCTTAAAAGCCGCATGCAAAGCGTCTTGCGAATCGAACACACGGCACGGGGCTTCAATCACATGGCGGTCTTCGGGCACGGCCGACACCTTGATGACGCTGCGGCCCAGGTTGCCCTGCAGCAGCTTGAGGCCACCGCTGGCACTAAACGGGTTGCTGGTGGGACGCAGCACGGTGTCATCCTTGCTGGAGCCGGGGTCGCTCCACTGCAAGCCACCGTCTGCGCCCGCGCCGGGAACGCCCGTGCATGCACGCAGCCCACCGGCACGCACGGTCAGCACATCGGCATGCAGGTAGCCCGCATCCAGCAGCTCACGAATCACGTAGCCGGGCCCGCCAGCGGCCTGGAACTGGTTCACGTCGGCGCTGCCATTGGGGTACACGCGGGCCAGCAACGGCACTACATCCGAAAGCGCCGAAAAATCGTCCCAGTCAATGACGATACCGGCCGCACGGGCCACCGCCACCCAGTGGATCAGGTGGTTGGTGGAGCCCCCGGTAGCCAACAGTGTGACCATGGCGTTGACGATGCAACGCTCGTCGACCACTTTGCCAATGGGCGGGCATTTTGTCTGCCCGTCGACGCGCACGTTCGCCTTGCCCAGTACGGTGCGCACGGCTTCGCGCGTGAGTTCGTCACGCGCCACTGCGCCGGGGTTGATGAAGGCGGTGCCCGGCACGTGCAGGCCCATGGCTTCGAGCAGCATCTGGTTGCTGTTGGCCGTACCGTAAAAGGTGCAGGTGCCGGGGCTGTGGTAGGCGGCCGACTCGGCTTGCAACAACTCTGTGCGCCCCACCAGCCCCTGCGCCGCCTGCTCGCGCACCTTGGCCTTGGCGTTGTTGGACAAGCCCGATGTCATGGGGCCTGCGGGCACAAACACCGTGGGCAAATGCCCAAAATGCAGCGCACCAATCAAGAGGCCCGGAACGATCTTGTCGCACACGCCCAGCATGAGTGCACCATCAAACACATCGTGGCTCAGCGACACGGCCGTGGCCATGGCAATGGTGTCGCGGCTGAACAAACTCAGCTCCATGCCCGGCGTGCCTTGGGTCACGCCATCACACATGGCAGGCACGCCCCCGGCCACCTGCGCCGTGGCACCGTGTTTGCGGGCTTCTTCTTTCACCAGATCGGGGTAGTGCTGCAGGGGCGCGTGGGCCGACAGCAGGTCGTTGTAGGCGGTAACGATGCCAATGTTGGGGCCTTTCTCTGCCACCACCCGCAGCTTGTCCAGCCCGGTAACCCGCACCTTGTCGGCATCGGGCATGGCGGCAAAGGCATGGGCCACGTTGGCGCAACCCAGGCGCTCGGCCCCCGATGGGCGGAGGGCGGCGGCGTCCAGCCGGGCCAGGTAGGCACTGCGCGTGGGCGCGCTGCGCGCGGTGATGCGGCGGGTGACCGCCTGCACCACGGCATGCAATGGGGGGTGGAAGCGGGGGTGGAAGCTGCGTTGGGATGGGAAGGTGTATTGGGCATGGTGTGATGTAACAAAATTACATGGCGCATGGTAACTTGGAAACCGTTTCTTGTGCCACGCCAGAGTTACCAATGCGTTACGGCATGGCGGGGCAACGGCCAAGCCGCACAGGGGTGACTTCACGGGCATACTGCAGCACGGCACATTGCTCCGTCCCCATCACAAAGCACGCATGAATCCAGGAATCGTTTACGCCACATTGGCCTATGGCATTTGGGGGCTTTTTCCGCTGTATTTCCGGCAAGTGGCGGAGGTACCCGCGCTGGAGGTCGTCATGCACCGCATGGTGTGGTCGCTGTTGTTTGTAGCGTTGTTGCTGCTGCTGCTGCGGCGCTGGGCCTGGGTGCGCGTGGTGGTGCACCAGCCGCTGGTGCTGGGGGCTTTTGCCGTGTCTGCGGTGCTGCTGTCGGGCAACTGGCTGACCTACGTGTGGGCGGTGCACAACGCGCATGTGCTGGATGCCAGCCTGGGCTATTTCATCCTGCCGCTGGTCAACGTGGGGCTGGGCTTCGTCTTTCTGGGCGAGCGCCCCCGCAGCGGCCAGTGGCTAGCGGTGGGCATTGCCAGCGCGGGCGTGTTGTGGCTGGCGGTGCAGGCAGGCCATGTGCCGTGGCTGGCGCTGGTGCTGGCGGTCACCTTCGGCATCTATGGCCTGCTGCGCAAAATTGCGGTGCTGGGTGCGCTGGAAGGTCTGGCGCTGGAAACGGCGTTGCTGGCGCCACTGGCCATGGTGTATTTGGGCTGGGAGGCCTGGGCCGGGCGCGGGATGTTTGTGCAGGGTACGACCAGCACCCTGACCTGGCTGCTGGCAGCCGGCCCATTGACCGCCATTCCCCTGTTGCTGTTTGCTGCCGGGGCACGGCGCATTCCCATGGCGACGCTGGGCATTCTGCAGTACCTGTCGCCCACGCTGTTGTTCTTGCTGAGCACCCTGGTGTTGGGGGAACCGATGCAGGCCACGCGTCTGCTGGGCTTTGTGCTGATCTGGGTCGCACTCATGGTGTACAGCCTGGAGGGCTGGCAATTCCGCCAACGGCGTCGGCGCCACTTTGCCAAAAACTGAGGTGGCAAACGGATGTGGCGACCACGGCGCTACGGGCTGCGGCGATTCAATGGTGCGCGTGTTCGCGGTCCAGCCACAGGCATTCGCCGTTCTTGCGTTTCATGTGCAGCACGGCACTGCGCGGCAAGCCGTGCAGGTGGCGCGTGACCACGTCCATCACCCAGCCATGCGTAATGACCAGCACCCGACTGCCACCACACAGCCCGGCGATCTCGTCAAACGCTGCCAGCACGCGGTCGGCAAACTCGTCCATGCTTTCACCCCCCACAAACACCGCCGCCGGGTTGCGCCGCACAATTTGCGCCAGCAAGGCCGGGTTCAGCTCGGCCAGCTCGTCCTTGGGAATGCCTTGCACGGCGCCAAAATTTTTCTCCTTCAGTCCGGCATGGATAGAAGGCGGTGGCAAATGCAAATGCGCGGCCACAATGTTGGCTGTTTCATTGGCACGCACCAGGGGGCTGGTCCACACGGCAGATAAACCGGCGTCGGCCAATGATTGCGCCAATGCGTGGGCCTGGCGGCGCCCCAGGTCGTTGATGGGCACATCCAGCCAGCCCTGCAAGACGCCGCGCTTGTTCCAGTCCGTCTCGCCATGGCGAACAATACAAATGGGTGCGGTGTTCATGGGTGCAGGCGCAGAATCGACATGGCGCCCAGTGTAGGACGCAGGTCCGCCGCCGTACAGCGCGATAAACGCACCCTGTTGCCACCTGCCGGTGCCGCCCGCCTGCGTCCCATGCGCGCAACCCGCCTATCATGGTCCCATGCCGCACCGTACAGCCCCGCACCACACCACCGACACCTTCGCCGACCTCGACGCGCAAGGACTCAACCTGCACGCCGTTTTCAGCCTTTTGGATCTTCCAGCCGACATCGTGTGCGCCCTGCCGCCCGACGCAACACGGCACTACCAACAACTGTTATTGATTGGCAACCGCGGGGGGCTAATGTGGCACCAAATCCAACTGGCGGGCATGGCCGATCCCGATCCGATCGACCGTTTTACCCACACGCAGGTTACGGCGTGGCTGGCACGCCAGCACCCCGGCAAGCGTTATCAATGGGTGTATCCAGGCCCCACCGCACTGGGCTTGCAGCGCCTGGGCGCACTGGCCGGTTGGCACCACCCATCGCCCTTCATGGTGGGCATTGATTCGCAGTGGGGTAGCTGGTTTGCCTACCGCGCAGTGGTGCTGGCCGACACCACCCTGGCGCCCACACCCCGGCGCACGGGGACACCGCCGTGCGACGCCTGCGCCAGCCGTGTATGTATCAGCGCATGCCCCGCGGGCGCGTTGCGCGACGGACTGGACCTGAGCGCCTGCCTGGCCTACCGCAGATCGCCCGATTCAGCCTGCCAGGATCGTTGTGTGGCGCGCAACACGTGCCCGGTCGGTGCAGAACATCGCTACAGCGATGCACAAATCCGTTACCACTATGGGCGATCGATGCAAGTTATCCGGCACATGCCGGCCGATTGACACCGCCGCGTTACCTGCGGGCGGCTACTTCCCGATCAGCTGGTTCAGCTTTTCACCCTCAAAACACTCCTTGCGTGCCGCGTCCTTGGGCACACAGTCGCTTTCCGCCAGTTTGGTGGAGAGTTGCTCCACGGCCTTCCACAGCAGCGCAATCTGGTGGTCCTGGCCGGTGGCGCTGTCCACCAGGCCACGCAGCGCCTGGCTGACGGGGTCGTCTTCTTGCGTGATACCGTAGGCACTGAACTTGGGCTCGGTGTGGGTTACGTCCGCACTCTCGCCGGACTTGCTGGGGATGATGCGCGCCGGTATGCCCACCGCCGTGGCGCCTGGGGGCACGGGTTTGATGACCACGGCGTTGGAGCCGATCTTGGCGCCATCGCCCACCACAAAGCCGCCTAACACCTTGGCCCCAGCGCTCACCACCACGTCCTTACCCAGCGTGGGGTGGCGCTTGACGCCCTTGTACAGCGAGGTACCGCCCAGGGTGACACCCTGGTAGATGGTGCAGCCGTCGCCAATCTCGGCGGTCTCGCCCACCACCACGCCCATGGCGTGGTCGAAAAAGACGCGTTCGCCAATGATGGCACCGGGATGGATTTCGATGCCGGTGGCCCAGCGGGCAATGTGCGAAATAAAGCGCCCCAGCCATTTGAAGCCATGTGTCCAGCACCCATGGGCCAGACGGTGCAGGATGACGGCGTGCAGGCCGGGGTAGCAGGTCAGCACCTCCCAGGTGCTGCGGGCGGCGGGGTCGCGTTCCAGAATGCACTGGACGTCGGAGCGTAAACGGGAAAACATGCTGCCAAGTCTATACGCTTGCGCTTTCGTCCACTGCGGGTGGGGACTTCTGCGCCGCCTGCAGCAACACCGCCTTGGCAATGCCACGCAGAATATGAATTTCTTCCTGGGTTACGGCTGCCCGGTTAAACAGCGCGTTGAGGCGCGGCATGAGCTTTTTGGGCGCAGCCGGGTCCAGAAAACCCAGCGCCACCAGCGACTGCTCCAAGTGGGTGAGCATGCCAGCCACCTGGCGCGCATCGGCCAACACCGGCACGTTGACCGGTGCCGCAGCGGCCTGCCCTGCCACGGGCGCCAACGGTGCCGCGCCAAAGCCGCCCAGCGCCAGGCGCCACTCGTAGGCAATCACCTGGATCGCCGCGCCAATGTTGAGTGAACCAAACTGCGGGTTGCTGGGAATGGAGAGGCACACATGGCAACGGTACACGTCTTCGTTGCGCATGCCAAAGCGCTCCGAACCAAACAAAAATCCCACGCCGGTTTGTGGCCCCCAGGCTCCGCCGCTGCGCGGGTCGCTGGCCTTGCAGGCCGCGGCGTTGCCAGAGTCAACGCCTCTTCTGGCTGTCCCGCCCTGCGCAGGCAGGCCAGGAGCCGCAGCCAGAAGCCCCACGGGGGCTAATTTGGGTGCCAAATATGCCGTTTGCGCTTGCTGGACGTGCGCAAGCAGCTCCTGTTTTGATAGCATTTCGAAGTGTTCGCGCGGCGTGGTGGTGGGTGGGCCAAAGTCGCGCGGGGTCATGGCGGTGGCGCACAGGTGGGTCAGGCCGTCCAGCGCCTCGTCCAGCGTGGCCACGATGCGGCATTTCTCCAGCACATCCAGCGCCCCGCTGGCGCGCTGGATGGTTTCTTCGCGGCGCAGCACATTGGCCCAGCGCGGCGCCACCAGCACCAGGTCGTCAAAACCCATGGTTTTCATGGCGCGGGCGCAAGCGCCCACATTGCCGGCGTGGCTGGTATGGAGAAGGATGAAGCGTGTTTGCATGGTGACAACAGGTACAGGCGGGCGCGGCAGCCGGATGGTGCGCAAGAGGTGCACTCCCTACTGGCGCCCGCTAAAATGCCGTTATTGTCGCCGCCCGCATCGCCGGGTACCGCGCAGGTTCTTTCAATCCGTGGGGGATTGCGTCGTTTTATGGATTCCCACCTACCCACAATTCCTATGTCGCTCAATCTGCACCCCATGGTCAACGTGGCCGTCAAGGCCGCCCGCGCTGCTGGCTCCATCATCAACCGCGCCGCGCTGGACATCGAATCGGTGCGCGTCTCGCAAAAAAAGGCCAACGACTTCGTCACCGAAGTGGACCACGCAGCAGAACAAGCGATCATTGAAACCCTGCTCACGGCCTACCCCGGCCACGGCATCTGGGCCGAAGAGTCCGGACGCGAACACGGTGCCCAGCACTCCGAATTTGTCTGGATCATCGACCCGCTGGACGGCACCACCAACTTCATCCACGGCCTGCCGGTGTACTGCGTGAGCATTGCGCTGGCGGTGCGCGGCAAGGTGGAGCAGGCCGTGGTGCTGGACCCCACCCGCAACGACCTGTTTACCGCCACCAAGGGCCGCGGCGCATTCCTGAACGACCGGCGCATCCGGGTCTCCAAACGCATTCAGCTCAAAGATTCGCTGATTTCCACCGGCTTTCCGTTTCGCCCCGGCGACAACTTTGCCAACTACCTGACCATGATGGGCGATGTGATGCAGCGCACCGCGGGCCTGCGCCGCCCCGGCGCCGCCGCGCTGGACTTGGCCTACGTGGCCGCCGGTTACACCGAAGGTTTTTTTGAAACCGGGTTGCAGCCCTGGGATGTGGCTGCCGGTTCGCTGCTGGTCACCGAAGCGGGTGGCCTGGTGGGCAACTTCACCGGTGAGGCCGAATTTTTGGAACAACAAGAGTGCATGGCTGGCAACCCCCGTGTGTACGGTCAACTGGCCAGTATTCTGGGCAAGTACAGCAAATTTGCCAGCGCCGGAGAAAAAGCCGCCTTGCGCCAGCGTGGCACCACCAGTGCCCCGGCGGACCTTGCCGATGCGGCATCCGACGCAGCGGAGGATGCTGACGGCGCGAACGACGCAGCGCAGTAATGTATTAGCTTGCCCGCGCGTTGCCTATACTTGGGGCAATGCGAGCTGTTCCACGGGCACCGGGCGCCCGAACAGGTAGCCCTGAAACGCCTTGCACCCGCTGTTGAGCAGGAAGGTGCGCTGCCCTTCGGTCTCGACCCCTTCGGCCACTACCGTCAAATCCAGGCTCTGCGCCAGCGACAAAATGGTGCGCGCAATCACGGCGTCGTTCGGGTCTTTCAGTACATCGCGTACAAACGACTGGTCGATTTTGAGCTGATCCAGCGGCAAGCGCTTCAGGTAGGACAGCGACGAGTAGCCGGTGCCAAAATCATCGAGCGCAAAATTGACGCCAATGGAGCGCAATTCGCTCATTTTTGCGATGACGTCCTCAATATCGGTCAGCAACATGCTTTCGGTCAGTTCCAGCTTGAGACGGTAGGGGTTGGCGCCGGTGACGCGCAGCAAGGTGAGCATTTGTCGTGTGAAGTCGGGGTGGCGGAACTGGCGCGCACTGACGTTGACCGCAATGGTGAGTTTGCGGGTGGCAGGGCTGTCGTTCCAGCGCACCAACTGGGCACAGGCGGCCTCCAACACCCATTGCCCCAGCGGCAAGATCAGGCCGGCCTGTTCCGCTACCGGAATAAATTCGGCCGGCGACACCATGCCGCGCTGCGGATGGAGCCAGCGCAGCAGGGCCTCCACGCCGGTGACCACACGGTCCGTATCCACCACCGGCTGGTAGTGCAGCAAAAATTCGCTGCGCTCCAGGGCTGCCCGCAAATCAACCTCCATCCGGGCCCGTGCGCTGACGGCAGCCTGCATCACCGGGTCGAAAAAACGCAGGGTATTGCGCCCGGCTGCCTTGGCTTGGTACATGGCCAGATCGGCGCGTTGCAACAATTCATCCACACTGTTCTGCGGGGTGTGAAACAAGGTAACACCCATACTGGGGGTGCTGTGGTGCATCTTGTCTTCCAGCTGGTAATGCTGGTTGAGGGTCGAGAGGATTTTCTTGCCGACGGCTTCGGCCTGGGCCGCAGCGGCACTGGCATCCGCACCCAGCTCTTCGAGCATGACCACAAATTCGTCACCGCCCAGGCGCGCCACGGTGTCAATGGCCCGCACGCTGTCGCTCAGGCGCCGCGCCACCTGCTTGAGCAACTCATCCCCCATGCGGTGACCCAGGGTGTCGTTGAGCACCTTGAAGTTGTCCAGGTCAATGAACATCAGGGCGCCGTGGCTACCGTGCCGCGCGGCATAGGCCACCGACTGGCTCAGACGGTCGAGCAACAGGCGGCGGTTGGGCAGCCCGGTCAGGGCATCGTAAAAGGCCAGGCGTTCGATGTCGGCCTCGGCCTGCTTGCGGGCGTTGATGTCGCGCCCGGTGCCGCGGTAACCGCAAAATTGACCTTGCGGGTCAAACATGGGGGTGCCGCTGATGGATACCCACATGGTGCTGCCGTCTTGGCGGACACGTTGCATCTCGAAATCGTGAAAAACCGCGTGGGCCTCCAGCGCAGCGCGGTGGGCGGCCCACCGCTCGGGGGAAACGCCGCGCACATCGGACTCCCATCGCGTCAGACCGATGAAGTGCTCGGGCGCCAGTTTGGTGGACTTTTCCAGGTTGCCATCCACCCGCACAAAACGGAAGTTGGCATCCTGCTCCCAGTACCAGTCGGACGACAGCGCGGTCAAACTGCGAAAACGCGCCTCGCTCTCCTGAATGGTCGATAGTTGCGCAGCCACTGCCTGCTGGGCCTCGCGCTCGGCGGTAATGTCCTGCACGATGGCAAAGTCGGCCTTGACCTGCCCTTGCTCAATCTGGCGGTGCATGCGCATACGCAACCAGATCAGTGCGCCGCCGGGCTGGCGCCAGCGGTGCTCCACAATTTCACCATCCATGCGTTTGAGGGCGCGTTTGACCAGGGCACGGTCTTCCTCTGGCACACGCTCCAGGTGTTCCCCAATGGGTACCTCACGCAAGTCGCCCAATTTGCCAATGTCGGCATAACCACGCGAAATGTGCACTACCGATTCGCCCGGGTACATCACCC